>NZ_JACCBM010000001.1:0-2400000 GCF_013409865.1 Herbiconiux flava | reverse complement strand
GCACGGCGGCGAGCCGGAGCTCGGAGTCGCCGCCCGTGACGTGCGCGAGGGGGTCGATCTCGACGGCCTGGCCCACCCGGGCCAGCACGACGAAGCCCTCGGCCCGGAGCGGCACCTGGTCGGGCGGATGGACCTCGACCGTGAACGAGCCGGTCGTCGAGGTGACGCCGTCGCCCACGGTGACGGTCACCTCCTTCGTTCCGGTGGTGGCGCCGGCGTCGGTGACCGTGACCACGCCCTCCGGCGTCCAGCTGACGGAGTCGGGGGCCGCGACGGCGGCGGACTGCAGATAGAAGGCGTCGCCGTCGGGGTCGAACCAGTCGCCGCGCAGGTCGAGCTCGGCCCGGCCGCCGAGCGCCACGTCGAGCGTCTCGCGGGTGCTCTGCACGGGGCCCGTGTTCTCGTCGTCTGCGCGCAGCGTCACCCTCACGACGGCGTCGTCGGTTCCGCCGCGGCCGTCGGAGACCGTGTAACCGAACTCGAGCACGTCGCCGGCCTCCCCGCCGGGGCCCGCGGCGGCCGGCGTGGTGAGCTGCAGCTGCTGGTCGTCGGAGACGAGGTCGACCGTGTAGCCGGCGCCCTCGGGCAGAGCGACCGAGTCGATCACGATCACGTCGTCGTTCGGATCGAAGTCGTTCTGCAGCACCGGCAGCACGATCGAGCGGCCGGGGCGGGCGCCGAGTTCGTCGTCAGTCGCGACCGGCGGTTGCTGGTCGGGGTCGGGAGCCTGGTCGTCGTCGGCGACCGTCTGGGCACTCGTGGGCCGGGTGGGCTTCTCGGGCAGCAGGGCGTCCCAGTCGTCGATGGGGGCGTTGCCGCGGGTGACGTCCCACGAGCGACCGCTGGCCGCGTCGCTCAGCAGCACGCCGCCGGTTCCGTTCGTGCGGAAGACGAGACGGTCTCCGGATGCTGCTCCCGGGAGGACCCCGTCGGCCCCGCCCGAGGCGGCCGACGGGCCCGCGTCCGGGCCGCCGGCCGTCGTGCCGCCCTCGCTCCGGCCGTCGGCGCCGGAGTCGTCGCAGCCCGTCCAGCTGCGGCCGTCGGTCCAGGCCGCGAACCAGCAGCCGTCGATCTGCACCGGCGCGGTGGAGGTGCCCGAGTGTCCGTCGGAGAGCACGTCCACCGAGCCATCGGCGAGGGTGACGGACAGGAGGGCCGCCGGGGTCGCGACGATCACGCTGTCGGCGTCCTCTGACGGGCTCTGCAGCCAGACGGGCCGACTCTCGGCACCGGGCGGGTTCCCAGCGGGATCGGTTGTCCCTTCGTCCGGTTCATCGCCCGGCTGCGGGCTGCCTCCGGCGTCACCCGCGCCCGTGCCGGCCGCGAGATCGACGGGCACAGTGCCGTCGGCGGTGATGAGACGCCCCGCCGAACGGTCGAGCACGACCCAGCGGTCGCCGACCGCGCTGATCGCCAGCTCGTCGTCGGTGGCGACGTCGAGCGGTCGGGCATCCGCTCGCTCGCCGCGAGCCAGGGCGTCGGTGTCGACGCTGAACACCGACCCGCTGGCGGCCGAGACGGCGAGGACGGTGCCGTCGGCGGTCACCGCGGTCGCGCCGCCCGCCCCCAGGGTCAGGTCGGCCGGGCTAGCCGGATCGAAGGTGGCGAGAGACGCGACGGGAACGACCCAGACGTCGCCCGAAGCGAGGGCGGTGACCACGGCGACGCCTCCGGCGAGCGCCACCTCGACGTCGCCGGCCGGCAGGGGGAAGGTGTCGGAGACTCCCGCCGAGGCTGTGTCGATGAGGCGCCCCTCGCCGCCGCCCTCGTCGAGCACGACGACGTTCTGCCCCGACTGCGCGACCGACAGCGAGCCCGACTCCATGCGGATGGCCGTGTTCAGCTCCCCGACCTGCGGGTTCGCCCGGCCGACCGCCTGGTGCAGGTCGCTCGTCACCCAGACGGCGGCGTCGTCGAGGTCGACCTTCTGCGCGCTGTACCCCGACGAGACGACGGCCGTCACCGCGACCACGGCCGTGATCAGGGCGCCGACCCCGATGCTGGCGGCCGACGAGCGACGGTGCCGGCCTCCCTCGTCGCGCTCCCGGATCGCCCGGATCACCCGGATCACGGCAGGCTCGCGCACTTCTCGGTGCCGGCGTCGCCGGAGCGACCCGCGTGAACGATGGTCACGGTGATGCAGACCGGTGTGCCGTCGGCGGGGAAGGCCGCGAACTCGCTGCTGCGCTGCACCGAGCTCTCGCCCGTCGACGTCTCGACGCGGAAGCTGTCGCCCTCGGCGAGACCCGGATCGTTCCAGCGGAACAGGATGCGCCCGCCGTCGACCTCCGTGCTGATCGCCCCGACCGCCGGGATGTCGTCGCCTCGCGGCAGCAGCACCAGACCCGCGGCGACCGCTCCCCCGGCCACGACGACCGCCGCGGCGACGAGGCCCGCGATGACTCGCGTTCGCCGGTGTCCCCGGCCTGTCCGTCGCTCGGTTCCGGATGCTCGGAGCCCTTCCGTGCCGCCGCCCTGACGGATCCGACGGGTCTCGCCGGACGGTGCCTGCAGCACGGTGCGGTCGGGGTGGTCTCGACTCGAGTCGGCGGCCCACTCGGCTCGGGAGACCTCGACCTCGGTCTGAGGAAGGCCGAGCCCGGTCTCGATCGACTGCAGGTCTCGGAGCAGCTCCAGCGCCGAGGCCGGGCGGTTCTCAGGCTTCCTCGACAGCCCCCGGAGGAGCGCCCTCTCGAGGGAATCCGGCACATCCGTACGGCCGATCGGGGCGGGCCTGGCCGTGACGATCCGCGACGAGAGCTCGGACGAGGTCGTCGACGCCGCGCCCGGGACCTCGAACGGCGAGCGCCCCGCCAGCAGCGAGTGCAGGGTCGCCGAGAGCCCCCACACCTCGGAGGCGATCGTGCCCTGGGTCTGGTCGGACACCACCTCGGGAGCCGACCACGGGACCGACAGCCCGACCGCGTCGGTACCCGCGGCCCGCCCGCGGGTGGACTGCGCGATGCCGAAATCGGAGAGCACCGGCGCCCCGTAGGCCGTGATCAGGATGTTGGACGGCTTCACGTCGCGGTGCAGGATGCCCTGCTGATGCGCGGTGTGCAGCGCCCCGGCGATCTTCACGCCGATGCGCAACACCTCGGCCACCGGCAGCGGCTCCCGCCGGTAGCGCTGGCCGAGCGAGGAGGAGCAGAGCTCCATCACGAGATACGGCCGGCCGTCACCGGACACGCCCGCCTCGTACACGGTCAGGATCGACGGATGCGCGCTCAGCCCCGCCATCAGGTCGGCCTCGACCTGGAACATGCGGCGCACCTGCTCGTCGACGACCTCGGGCAGCATCACCTTCACCGCCACCTGGCGGCGAGGCATGTTCTGCTCGAACAGGAACACGTCGGCGAAGCCGCCCGAGCCCAGCACGCGCACCGGGGTGAACCCGGGGAGCGTGGGGGGCGGTGAGGGGAGGCGGCGCGGCACGGTGCGGTCTAGGGCTGCGAGGTGCCGCGGTCGCCCGGGCGTTCATCGGCGTCGCCCGCGGGTGCGCCGTCGTTCTCGTCGGACTCCACGTCGACCACGACGACCGTCACGTTGTCGCGCCCGCCGTTGGCGAGCGACGCGGCGACCAGCTCGTTCGCGGCCCGCTCGGCCGTCGGCGAGATGGAGAGGTAGTGGCGGATGCCGACGTCGGTGAGCTCCTTCGTCAGCCCGTCGGAGCAGATCAGCACCCGCTGCCCCGCGACGACGGGCATCGTGGAGTAGTCGGGGATCGGCTTCTCGTGGAACCCCACCGCGCGGGTGATGACGTTGCTGTCGGGGTGGCGCTCGGCCTGCTCGGGCGTGATCAGCCCGGCGTCGATGAGCTCCTGGACGACGGAGTGGTCGACGGTGAGCTGCTGGAGCTCGCCGTCCTGCAGCAGGTAGACCCGCGAGTCGCCGATGTTGAACACCATCCACGCGAGATCGTCCTCGACCTCGACGAGCGCCACCCCGGTGACGGTGGTGCCCGTGCCCAGCACGGACTCGTCGCCCACGCGGTCGATGTCGGTCAGCGCCTCGGCGAGCGCCTCCTCGATGCGGTCGGCGGTGGTGACGGCGTCACCGATCTCCCCGAGCCGGTCGACGACGGCGGCGCTGGCGACGTCGCCGGCCGAGTGGCCGCCCATGCCGTCGGCGACGGCGAAGATCGGGATGTCGGAGATCGAGCTGTCCTCGTTGCCCGCGCGCTTGTTGCCCTTGTCGCTGATGGCCGCCCAGGAGAGGGTGACCTGCCGGGGCACGGCGCCCTCGCGCGTGACGCTCACGCGCGCACTCGTTCGACCGATCTGGGTCACGGTGACAACTCCTGACGACGTTCCGGAACCCTACGGTGTGATCCCGGTGCTTGTTCGGCCTTGCGGCGGGGTGCGGATGCGGTTCCCGACGCCGATTCCGACGATAGCCGACCGGCCCGCGACCGCCGAATCCCGCCGCATGGACTCCCTCGCTCTCGCCTGCGGTCGAGGGTTACGTCCATAACGACGGAATCCGCGTTGTTCTGGCCATCCACCTACGGATTCGCTTGCCCGAGGGCCGATCACCTGACAGGATCGAAGCATGAGCACGAAGCCGAAGCCCTCCGCTCTCGACGACACCTCCAAGGCGATCATCGAGCAGCTGCAAGACGACGGGCGCCGTTCCTACGCCGAGATCGGCAAGGCGGTCGGGCTGTCGGAGGCGGCGGTGCGACAGCGCGTGCAGAAGCTCACCGAGTCGGGCGTGATGCAGATCGTGGCCGTGACCGACCCCCTGCAGCTCGGCTTCTACCGTCAGGCCATGATCGGCCTCAAGGTCTCCGGCGACACCCGCGAGGTCGCCGACGCCCTGGCCGCCATGCCGGCGGTCGACTACGTGGTGCTCACCGCGGGAACGTTCGACATCCTGGCCGAAGTCGTCTGCGAGGACGACGACGACCTCATCGCCCTGCTGAACTCCGAGATCCGGAAGCTCGACGGCGTGCAGTCCACCGAAACATTCGTCTATTTGAAGCTGCACAAGCAGCTCTACAACTGGGGTACACGATGACCACCACCGAACAGCCCGTCACGACCTCCGGCACCGGCGCACCACTGGGCGGGCGGGCCGCGCGCTCCGACGCCGAGCTGCAGCAGATGGCGAAGGACCACCTGTGGATGCACTTCTCCCGCCAGTCGGTGATGGAGTCGGGCGGCGGTGTGCCCATCATCACCAAGGGCGAGGGCCACCACATCTGGGACTCCACCGGCAAGAAGTACATCGACGGCCTGTCGGGACTCTTCGTGGTGAACGCCGGGCACGGGCGCCGACGCCTCGCCGAGGTCGCGGCGAAGCAGGCCGAGGAGCTCGCCTTCTTCCCGATCTGGTCGTACGCGCATCCGTCGGCCATCGAGCTCGCCGACCGCCTGGCCGATCTCGCGCCCGGCGACCTGAACCGCGTGTTCTTCTCCACCGGTGGCGGTGAGGCCGTCGAGACGGCCTTCAAGCTGGCGAAGCACTACTGGAAGCTGCAGGGCCGGCCCACCAAGCACAAGGTCATCTCGCGGTCGATCGCGTACCACGGCACCCCGCAGGGTGCCCTGGCGATCACGGGCATCCCGGCGATGAAGGAGATGTTCGAGCCGGTCACCCCCGGTGGTTTCCGCGTGCCGAACACGAACTACTACCGCGCCCACGAGATGGGCTTCGAGGGCACCGAGGAGGCCTTCGGCCTGTGGGCGGCGAACCGCATCGAGGAGATGATCCAGTTCGAGGGGCCCGAGACGGTGGCCGCGATCTTCCTCGAGCCCGTGCAGAACTCGGGCGGCTGCTTCCCGCCGCCCCCCGGCTACTTCCAGCGGGTGCGGGAGATCTGCGACAAGTACGACGTGCTGCTCGTCAGCGACGAGGTCATCTGCGCCTTCGGCCGCATCGGCAACTACTTCGCCTGCGACACCTACGGCTACCAGCCCGACATGATCACCTGCGCCAAGGCGATGACGAGCGGGTACTCCCCCATCGGCGCCACCATCGTGAACGAGCGGGTCTACGAGCCGTTCAAGCACGGTCAGACGGCGTTCTACCACGGGTACACCTTCGCCGGGCATCCGGTCTCGGCGGCCGTGGCCCTCGAGAACCTCGACATCTTCGAGGAGGAGAAGCTGAACGAGCGTGTGCGGGAGAACTCGCCGCTGTTCCGCCAGACACTGGAGAAGCTGACCGATCTGCCGATCGTCGGCGACGTGCGCGGCGACGGCTACTTCTTCGGCATCGAACTGGTGAAGGACAAGGCGACGAAGGAGACCTTCGACGACGACGAGTCGGAGCGGCTGCTGCGCGGGTTCCTGTCGAAGGCGCTGTTCGACGCCGGACTGTACTGCCGGGCCGACGACCGGGGCGACCCCGTCATCCAGCTGGCACCGCCGCTGACGATCGGGCAGAGCGAGTTCGACGAGATCGAGCAGATCCTCCGCGGCGTGCTGTCCGAAGCCTGGACGCGGCTGTAGGCCCCGCCCCACATGGCTGCGACCGACTACCGAGACCTCTCGTTCTGGTTCGATTCGCTCGCCGGATCGGGCCGTGACGACCTCACACCGCGGGCCGGCCTCGTCGGCGACCAGCGCACGGACGTGTGCATCGTCGGCGGCGGGCTCACCGGCCTCTGGACGGCGTACTACCTGAAGCGGGCGAATCCGGAGCTCGCGATCACCGTCGTCGAGAAGCACATCGCGGGCTTCGGGGCCTCGGGGCGGAACGGCGGATGGTGCTCGGCCCTGTTCCCCACCTCGACAGACGCCCTCAGGCGCGCCTACGGCGACGAGGCCGCGATCGCCATGCGGCAGGCGATGATCGACACCGTGGACGAGGTGGGCCGCGTCGTCGCGGCCGAGGGCATCGACTGCGACTACGTCAAGGGCGGAACGCTCACCTTCGCCCGGAGCGACGTGCAGCTCGCGGCGGCGCGCGCCGAGGTCGCTGCGGCGAGCGCCTTCGGGCCCGACCGCCTGCAGCTGATCACGGCAGCCGCCCGCAGCGGTGCCGGTGGTTCCGACTCGGGCACCGGCG
Source organism: Herbiconiux flava (assembly GCF_013409865.1). NCBI lineage: Bacteria > Bacillati > Actinomycetota > Actinomycetes > Micrococcales > Microbacteriaceae > Herbiconiux > Herbiconiux flava. The sequence goes on along the minus strand of NZ_JACCBM010000001.1, from coordinate 2,392,986 downwards.
ACGCCGACGAGCTGGGTGGGACGGCTGCGCTGGTGCGGGCCCTCGAGGCGACGAGGTCGTCGGCCGCGGCGTTCGATCCGTCTTGTGCCCGGCTTCATCCTGCCAAGCTCGTGCGGGGGCTCGCCGAGGTCGTCGAGACGATGGGCGTGGTGATCGCCGAGCAGACGGAGGTCGTCGAGTGGGCGCCGCGTCGCGTGCTCTGCCAGGGCGAGACCGGGCAGTCGCTGGTGCACTGCGACACGGTCGTGATCGCCACCGAGGGCTACGGGGCGGGCCTGCCGGGAGTGCGGCGGCGCATCCTGCCGCTGTACTCGCTGATGATCGCGACCGAACCCCTGCCGGCCGAGCTCTGGGACGAGCTGGGGATCGAGCACGGCACCACCTTCTCCGACTTCCGTCACCTGCTGGTCTACGGGCAGCGCACCGCGGATGATCGCTTCGCCTTCGGCGGGCGCGGGGCCCGCTACCACTGGGGCAGCAGCATCACCCCGGGCCATGACCGCTCGGCTCCGGTCTTCGCCCACCTGGAGCGCGCACTGGTCGACCTGTTCCCGGCCGTCGCCGACGCCGAGATCACCCATCGGTGGGGCGGGCCGCTCGGAGTCCCCCGGGACTGGCACGCGACCGCGAGCTTCAACCCGCGGACCGGCGTGGCCTTCGCGGGCGGGTACGTGGGCGACGGGCTGAGCACGACCAATCTGGCCGGCCGCACCCTGGCCGACCTGATCGGCGTTCGAGACACCGAGCTCACCGTGCTGCCGTGGGTGAACCACCTCTCGCCCAAGTGGGAACCCGAGCCGCTGCGCTTCCTCGGCGCGAACCTCGGCCTCCTCGGCACCACCGCCGCCGACACGGAAGAGGCACTCACCGGCCGCCCCTCCCTCGCCGCCCGCCTGCTCGGCCCCCTGACGGGTCACTGACCCCAGCCGCGAGCTGCCGACACCGCCCTCACGATGGGGGTCGTCGGGGGCCGGTGCCCGCCCACGGGCAGCCAGCGCCCGGTCTCGGGCCACCGAGTCGATCTCCGCGCCGCCCTCACGACGGACAGCATCGCCGGCCACCTTCGCCGCACCGGGGGCCGGCGAAGGCGGCGTGGGGCACAGGCTGTGCGGACGGGTCAATCGAGCCATTGCGGCACCAGGCCCTGGTCGAGGATCTGGCGGAAGAGGTGGGCCAGGGAGCAGGCCGGGTCGGCGGCGAGGCACTCGTCGAGGTAGGCCGCCGCCACCGTTCCGCGCCCCCGGCACCATTCGAGCCAGGCCAGCATCACGAGCGGAGAGGCGGCGAGCGAGGGCGGCACGCACTCGGCGACCCGGCGCAGCACGTCGACCGAGCGGCAGAGGGTCTGCGGACGCGGCGCGTCGGCGGCGGCACCGAGGAAGGTGGAGAAGACGGATCCGGCTCGGGCGTCACTGCCGTCGAGGGACTCGGCCAGCGCGGTGACCGCACCGTCGAGCCCCCAGGCGCACTGCATCAGCACCAGGTCTCGGAGCAGTCGTCGCCTCAAGGGCCATGCCAGGCGGATCGCGCCGAGCTCCGTCGGCAGGCCACCCGCCGGGTCGAGGGCAGTGCACCACAGCTGCAGCGCCCGCATCGGATCGACCTCGGCGCGGTCGTGGTCGTCGGCCGGCAGCCCCAGGGCAGCCAGTGCCGCGTTCGTCAGTTCCTCGGGCGCCCGGCGCAAAGGGACGAAAGCGCCCCGGTGCGGGTCGCCGGCTGGTTCGCCACCTGATCGATCGCCGCCGAGGAGGTGATGAGAGGCAGCAGTCGGCACTCTTTCGGCGGAGAGCATCGACTCGGGAAGTGGGACAGGCGTTCCCGCTCGCGGTCGGCGTGGCCGGTCGCCGCGCCACGAGTCGGGCTCGAGGCGGTGCACGGCGCTCTCGGACACCTCGAGCAGTGCTCCGACGGAGAAGCCCGCCGCGTCGAGGCGCGCCGCCAGCGCCATGAGGTCCGCGGCAGTGCCCGCATCTACTCCCGCCCGGCGTGGTCGCCGGGGTGGTGCAGTGAGGGAATCGTCGCCGCCGGCCAGGGCGAAGGAGACGAGGTCGACGCGTGCGACGCCGGTCAGGCGGGAGAGCAGCGTCGTGAGGGTGCCGGCCACGTGGAGGACCGCGTCGGAGTCGGCACCCGAGTCGGCACCGCCACCGCCACCGGCATCGGCATCGGCATCGGCATCGGCATCGGCATCGGTCGCAGGTGGCAGATCGAGTCGGAGCACCGCGAAGGGGCGCCGGCGGCGGCGGATACGGAGAGCCAGACTCCCGCGCGGGACGAAGCCGAGTGTGGTGACGATGTCGGCCACGATCCTCACCTCGAGAGGTCGGTCGGGCTGGGGCGACGCCGTCGGAGCTGATTCGCGCTGCCGCAGAGTGCGGTGACCGTCTGCGGGCGGCCGGCCGGCACCGGGCGGTGGAGGCGGAGCCTGATCGAGCGTCACCGCACCAGGCGACGGGTGACGAGGGGCAGGAGGGAGGGTCGTGGGGAGCGCGCTCGGGGCGGTCGACGATGTCATGGCCACAGTGTGAGCGGCGGGGGCGGAGGCGACCCGCCTCGTGGGGTGATCTGTGGAGGGCTCGGGCGCATCCGGGATCTGTGGAGGAGGCAGGGCCGCGGACGCACGACGGCCCGGCGTGCGCAGGGCGCAGCCGGGCCGTCGGGACGGGGTGGATCAGGCGGAGAGGACGGCCTGCACGTCGAGCGAGATGGTGACCTTGTCGCCGACGAGGACGCCGCCGGTCTCGAGCGCGGCGTTCCAGTTGACGCCGAAGTCGTTGCGGTCGATCTCGGTCTTGGCCTCGAAGCCGGCCTTGTAGTTGCCGTAGGCGTCGGTGCCGAAGCCGCCGAACTCGAAGTCGAAGGTGACCGGCTTGGTGACGCCCTTGATGGTGAGGTCGCCGTCGATCTTGTAGTCGCCGTTCTCGACGCGCACGCCGGTGGAGACGAACTTCAGCTCGGGGTGGGTGGGGGCGTCGAAGAAGTCGTTGGTCGCGAGGTGGCCGTCGCGGTTCTTGTCGTTGGTGTTGACCGAGGCGACGTCGGCGGTCGCGGTGACCTTGGTCTCGAGCGGGTTCTCGGTCGTGACGAAGGTCGCGTCGAACTTCTCGAACTTGCCCTTGACCTTGCTGATCAGCATGTGGCGGACGGAGAAGGCGACCTCGGAGTGCGAGGGGTCGACGGTCCAGGTGCCGGCCTTGTACCCGGGGATCTCGATGGTGTCGGTCATGTGTTCCTCTTTCGTGAGTGTGAGCAATGGCGGGGAGCGATCACCCGTCCCCACGGTCTATACAAATGCATGAAAGCACAGCTTTATTCCGGGCTCGTGACGCGAAGCTCCGAATCGGCGTGGAAGCGGGCGGACGCGCCCGGTGCGATCGTCCCATCTTTCACTTTCGTCACATACCCTGGAGGCCATGTGGAAGCCGTCCGCCCGCAGCTGGGGCACCGTCGCCGTCGTGAGCGCGCTCGTCGCCTGCGCCGGGGTGCCGGCCAGCGCGGCCGCCGGGACGCCCGGCGCCGCACAGACCGGCACAGCCCAGACAGGCTCGGCGCAGGCCGGCACGGCCCAGGCAGTGCAGGCCGCCGTCGCCATCGCCCCCCGCGTCGACTACCCCAGCTGGGACGAGGTCAACGCCGCCAAGCAGAACGAGCAGGCCACCGCCGCCGAGGTCACCAAGATCACCTCCCTCCTCGACGAGCTCTCGTCGGTCTCGGCCCAGCGCGCGAACGAGGCGCTGCAGGCCGGCCAGGAGTACCTCCAGGCCAAGGCCGCCGCCGAGGCCGCGAGCGCCTACGCCGCCACCCTGCAGACCCAGGCCGACGACGCGACCGCGAAGGCCGACACCGCGACCGCCCAGGTCGGCGCCCTCGCCGCACAGCTCTACCGCTCCGGCGGCGACACGACGATGAACCTCGTGCTCAACCAGAACGACTCCGACTCGCTGCTCTACCAGCTCGGCACGATGACGAAGCTGACCGAGCGCACGGGCCAGATCCGGGATGCGGCCGAGGCCGCGAAGAACACCGCCCAGGCCCTCGAGAAGCAGGCGCAGACGGCGAAGAACGAGCGCGACACGTTGCAGACGGCCGCCGACGAGCGGCTGCAGGCCGCCCAGGACGCGCAGGCCGCCGCCGACGCCCAGCTCGCGGAGGAGCAGGACCGCAGCGACTTCCTCGTCACCCAGCTGGCCTCGTTGAAGAACGTCACGGCCGACGTCGAGTCGCGCTACCGCGCCGGCGAGGAGGCCAAGCGGCAGGAGGAGGAGCGTCAGCGCCAGGCCCTCGCCGACCAGGAGGCGCCGGGCAGTGCCTGGGTGCCCGGCGAGGTCGCCCCGGCGTCGGTGGCGCAGGCCTACGCGCAGAGCATCCTCGGCAACTACGGCTGGGGCGGCGACCAGTTCGGCTGCCTCGTGCAGCTCTGGATCGGCGAGTCGGGCTGGCGCGCGAACGCCTACAACCCCTCGAGCGGGGCGTACGGCATCCCGCAGTCTCTGCCCGCGTCGAAGATGGCGTCGGTCGGCACCGACTACGTCACCAACCACGAGACGCAGATCATCTGGGGCATGAACTACATCTCCGACCGCTACGGCACCCCCTGCGGCGCCCTCTCGGCCTGGAACGCGCGCAACCCCCACTGGTACTGAGCCGTCCCGGCACCCCTCCGAGCCGCACCCCGCGGCACGCACGACCCACGTGAGCGCAGACCGGCGCCCCTCAGTACCCCCGATGATCCTGGATCGTCATCCGCGGCCCCCGCCGCGGTGGCCGGAACCCGCTCGCGAGCACCAGCCTGACGACCCGCTGCCGCTGACCCCGCCACGGCTCCAGCAGCTCGGCCAGCGCGTCGTCGTCGATGGGTTCCCCGACGAGCGCCCAGCCGATGGTGGCCGCGAGGTGGTAGTCGCCGAAGCTCACCGCATCGGGGTCGCCGTGCGCCCGCTGGGCCGTCTCGGCCGCCGTCCACACGCCGACACCGTTCACCGTGCGAAGCCGTCGCCAGACCTCGTCGCCGCCGCGGCCGAGCGCGAGCGTGCGCTCGAGACCCGACGCCACGGTCGCGGCCTGCAGCACGGTGCGAGACCGCCCCGGGTCGACTCCGGCCCGATGCCACTCCCACGAGGGGATGCGCCGCCACTGCTCCGGCGTGAGCGGCAGCCGCAGCGGCGCGTGCCCGAAGGCCGGGCGAGCGCGACCGTGCGAGACAGCCCCGCTGCCGAGCGGCCCCGGCGCGAGCTCGCCGTACGCCGTCACCAGGATGCGCCACGCCCGGAACGCCTCGACCGACGTCACCCGCTGCTCGATCACCGCCGGTGCCAGAGCATCGAGCACCCGTCCCGAGCGCGTCAGCCGCAGGCCCGGGTTGCGGCGCGCCGAGTCGGCGAGCAGGGGGTGGCCCGAGGTGTCGAGATCGCTCCAGTCGTCGCCCTCGCCGAGCAGTTCGGGCACCATCGACACAGCAGCGGATGCTCCACTCCCCCAGGCCCGCACCCTCACCTCGCCCGACACCGGCGTGAGCAGCAGGGTCGCGACGCCCGGGCTCTCACCGGCGGTGCGCAGTGCGATCCACACCCCGCCGTTCTCGTCGAGCCGCGTGCACGGATCTCCGGGCCCACGCCGATGGGGCGCCAGCGTGGCCCGCAGATCGAGCCGCCCCCGCGGCCGGTAGACCGTCTCGAGCCCGGGTGCGTGCACCTGGGGCGAAGCGGTCGGGGAGCTCATCGTGGCATGAAGACTACGTCACACCCCGGACATCGCGGTCGCACGCCGACGTCACCTGCGAGAGTCATGCCCCAGACATCGCGATCCCACGACGGCGTCGCCTCCGGGAGTCACGCACCGGCGTCACTCCACTGCGTCGAGCAGCCCCCGCAGCCAGCCCGGCCCGCGCACCTCGGCGCCGAGCGCCAGCACCCGCTCGCTCAGCCCGCGGTCGGCCGTCACCACGACGATCCGGCCGGGAACCGGCAGCGCGGCAGCCCGCGCGACCTCGTCGACGATCGCGTCGTCGCCGGAGCCGGCCGCTCGCAGCACGCCGACCTGACCCGAGGAGGCGACCACCGCATCCTTCGCCTGCCCCTCGAGCACGACACTGAACTGCGGCCAACTGCGGCCCGCCCCGGCCTCAGGCGAGAACTCCGAGGTGGCGATGCCGGCGTCGCCGAGCAGCTCCAGCCGCGAGATGAGCCGGGCAGCAGCGCCCGCGCGATCCTTCCACCACCCGTCCGGCACCGAGCCGACCACGTTCGCCGCGTCGACCACGACCCGGATGCGCTCACCGAGACGCTCCCGCAGTGCCGGCCAGGCCGAGCCGAACCCGGGATGCAGCGGCAGCGACTCGACCTCGTCGAGCGGCACCCACCGCAGCTCGAGGCTCTCCGCGTCGCCGATGCGGGGGTCGAAGAAACGCGCCGTGCGGGTCACGACGGTCACGTACGACCAGTAGCCGAGGTCGAGCACCGAGGTGAACGCGAGCCGCAACGCGTCAGCCGGCACCCCGGCCTCCTCCTCGGCCTCGCGGATGGCGCCGTCGACCGCCGACTCGCCCTCGTGCCGGGCACCGCCCGGCAGCCCCCAGGTGCCGCCGAAATGGCTCCACTCGGCGCGGTGCTGCAGCAGGATTCCCGCCGTCTCGTCGTGCACCAGCAGCCCCGCGGCACCGTAGCGCCCCCAGAACCGGCGGCCGTCCGGCCCCTCGACCCAGGCGTCGCCGCTGTCCCGCGGATGCGTCGGGGGAGGTGCCGTCATGACTCCACCTTCTCACGGTGCGGCCCGGCCGACCCGCCCGAACGACCATGATGGAAACATGATCGTCACACCCGAGCTCCGCCACCCCCTGCGGCGCTTCCCGACGCGGCTCGGCGAGAGGGTGATCGACTTCGATCGGCGCATCGCTGTGATGGCGATCGTCAACCGCACGCCCGACTCCTTCTTCGACCGCGGCGCCACCTTCGCGCTCGACAAGGCGGTCGCGAGTGCTGTCGCAGCCGCCGAGGCGGGCGCCGACTGGGTCGACATCGGCGGGGCGAAGTTCGCTCCGGGGCCCGAGATCGGCGAGGCCGAGGAGCTCGACCGCGTGCTGCCGGTGGTGGCGCAGCTGGCGGGGGCGAGCGACGTCGTCATCTCGGTCGACACCTTCCGCGCATCCGTCGCCGCCGCCTGCCTCGCCGCCGGCGCGCACGTCGTGAACGACACGACCGGGCTGAGCGACCCCGAGATGGCCGCAGCCGTCGCCGACGGGGGCGGATCGCTCGTCATCACCCACTCGCTCGCCGAGCCGCGCACGCCCTATCCGCGGCCGCACTACGACGACGTGGTCGACGAGGTGCGGTCCTTCCTCGTGGAGCGGGTCGAACGCGCGGTCGACGCCGGCGTCGCCGAGAGCGCGCTCTACATCGACCCCGGGCACGACCTCAACAAGAACACGCTGCACAGCCTCGAGCTCACCCGCCGCTTCGACGAGATCGCCTCGATCGGCCTGCCCGCCCTCGCGGCGGTGTCGAACAAGGACTTCGTCGGCGAATCGCTCGACGCCGCCAAGCCAGACCGTCTCGAGGGCTCGCTCGTGGCTGCCACCGTCTGCGCGATGCTCGGCGCCCGCATCATACGCATGCACGACGTGCGCGCCTCGGTCGCGTCGATGCGCATGCTCGAGACCGTGCTCGGCTTCCGCGACCCCTCCTTCCTGTCGCACAACGTCTGACCCCCCTGCCGAGAGAAGGCCTCAGGATGACCGTCCCACCCACCCCCGACATCGTCGAGCTCTTCCCCCTGCCCTCCGCCCCGCTCGCCCCCGAGGAGCTGCTCGCGCTGTACGCTCCCGACCGCGCGACCCCGCGACTCCGGGTCAACTTCGTGCAGAGTCTCGACGGATCGGCGACCGTCGACGGCCTCTCCGGCGGCCTCGGCGGCCCGGCCGACAAGGTCGTCTTCGACATCCTGCGCGGGGTCTCCGACGTCGTGCTCGTCGGCGCCGGCACCGCACGCGCCGAAGGGTACGGCGCCCTGACCGTCGACGAGCGCTTCCACGGCTGGCGCGAGGCACTCCGGATGCCGGTGCACCCCGCCATGGCGCTGGTGAGCGGTCGGCTCGACCTCGACCCGGCATCCGACCTCTTCGCGAAGGCGCCCCGCCGACCCCTCGTGTTCACCTCGAAGGCAGCGCCGCCGGACGCCCGGCGGCGGCTCGCCCCCGTCGCCGACGTCGTCGACGCCGGGGACGAGCGGGTCGACCCGACCCTCGTCGTGCGGGAGCTGCACGTGCGGGGCCTCACCCAGATCCTCTGCGAGGGCGGTCCGTCGTTCTTCGGCGACCTGATCGCAGCCGATCTCGTCGACGAGCTCTGCCTCACGATCAGCCCGGTGCTCGAGGGTGGCATCGGCCCGCGCATCGCCCGGGCCGGCGGCGACACCGTCGTGCCGCGACACCTCGAGCTCGCGGGTCTCCTCCGCAGCGGCAGCCTGCTGCTCTCGCGCTGGAGCAGGGCGGCACGGTGACTGCGACGGCCCCGCTGCACGTCGAACCCTGGAACCCGGCGGACGCCGAAGACCGGGCCGCGGTCGCGGCGATGGTGCTGCGCTACCACCAACAGACCGAGAGCGAGAAGGGGTCGCGGGCGGTCGAGCTGCCCGGCCGCTACCGTTCCGAGGCCGAGGACCCGGCGGCGGCGTTCGCGGGTTCGACGGTGCTCCTGGCGAGGGGACGCGCCGCCGACCGGGCGGACGAGGCAGCAGCGGGCGAAACGTCGCGCGAGGCATCTCTGGGCATGCTCGTCCTCACGCCCGCCATTTCCGGCTGGCACGAGGTGAAGCGGCTCTGGGTGCAGCCGGAGGCCCGCGGCCGGGGTGCAGCGAGGCATCTGCTGGTCGAGGCCACCCACCGCGCCGCCGCCGACGGCTGCGGGCTCCGGCTCTCGGTCTGGGAGTGGCGGACCACCGCGATCGCCCTCTACGAGCGGCTCGGCTTCGGGAGGGTGGCGTCGTGGGACCCGCGCGCCGGGCTCGTCTGCCTGGAACGGCCCGCCGACGGGTGAACGCCGGCCGAGCATCCGTTCGTCGCCGGCCACGCCGGCAGCGATAAGAGACGCCGGCAGCGATAAGAGAGGCAGCAGCGATAAGTGAGGCAGCAGCCTAGAGCTGGTCGACCGCCGTCACCCGCACGACCGCCGTGCCCGCCTCGTTCGAGGCCGCGAGGTCGATTTCGGCGGTGATGCCCCAGTCGTGGTCGCCGGCCGGGTCGTCGAAGATCTGCCGCGCCCGCCACACCGTCGGCTGCTCCTCGAGGATGAGCAGGGCGGCACTGCGGGCGTGCGGGCCGATGCCGACGGAGTCGTGCACGTCGTAGTAGTCGTCCATCGCGGTGGCCCAGCGGTCGGCGGTGAAGCCCGAGGAGCCGTCGAGCTCGCCCAGCTCGTCCCAGGCCTCGCGCGCGGCGAGAGTGACCCGGCGGAACAGCTCGTTGCGCACCAGGATGCGGAACGCCCGCGGGTTCGAGGTCAGCAGCTTCGGCGCCGGCGGCACCACGGCCTCCTCCGACTCCTCCCGCCGGGCGGCGGCCTCGACGGCGGCGGGGTCGATCAGCGCCTCCCACTCGTCGAGCACGCTCGAGTCGGTCTGGCGCACGAGTTCGCCGAGCCACTCGATCAGATCGAGCAGGTCGTCGTTCTTCAGCTCGTCGGGCACGGTCGAGCGCAGCGTGCGGTAGGCGTCGGAGAGGTAGCGCAGCACCAGGCCCTCTGAGCGGGGCAGCCGGTAGAACGCGATGTACTCGCCGAACGACATCGCCCGCTCGTACATGTCGCGGATGACCGACTTCGGCGAGATGTCGAAGTCGCCGATCCACGGCTGCGAGGCCCGGTAGGTGTCGAAGGCCTCGCTGAGCAGGCCGAGCAGCGGCTTCGGGTAGGTGACCTCGTCGAGCAGCTCCATGCGCTGCTCGTACTCGATGCCCTCGGCCTTCATCGCCTGCACCGCCTCGCCACGCGCCACGAACTGCTGCGCCGAGAGCACCGGCCGCGGGTCGTCGAGGATGGCCTCGGTGACCGACACCACGTCGAGCGCGAACGACGGCGAGTCCTCGTCGAGCAGGTCGTAGACCGCCAGCGCGAACGGCGACAACGGCTGGTTCAGCGCGAAGTTCGGTTGCAGGTCGACCGTGGGGCGGATGATCGTGATGCCCGTGACCGCATCGGTGACCTGCTCGACCACTCCGGCGGTGCGGAGGGTGCGGTAGATCGCGAGGGCCTGGCGGATGAGCTCGCGCTGCTTCGCGCGGGGCTCGTGATTGTCTTCCAGCAGGGCACGCATGTTCGCCACGACGTCGCCGCCGCGCGCGATCGTGTTGAGCACCATCGCGTGGGTGACCGTGAGCTGCGAGGTGAGCTTCTCGGGCTCGGCCGCGATCAGCTTCTCGAAGCTCGGCTCGCCCCACGAGACGAAGCCCTCGGGAGCCTTCTTGCGGATGAACTTGCGGCGCTTCTTGGGGTCGTCGCCGATCTTCGCGAGCGCCTTGAGGTTCTCGGTCTCGTGCTCGGGCGCCTGCACCACGACCGTGCCCGCGGTGTCGTAGCCGGCGCGGCCCGCGCGACCCGCTATCTGGTGGAACTCGCGTGCGGTGAGCTGGCGCATCCGTGTGCCGTCGAACTTCGTCAGCGCCGACAGCAGCACCGTGCGGATCGGCACGTTGATGCCGACGCCCAGCGTGTCGGTGCCGCAGATGACCTTGAGCAGGCCCCGCTGGGCGAGGCGCTCGACGAGCCGCCGGTACTTCGGCAGCATGCCCGCGTGGTGCACGCCGATGCCCATGCGGATCAGCCGGGCGAGCGTCTTGCCGAACGCCGTCGTGAAGCGGAACGGGCCGATCAGCTCGGCGATCTCGTCGCGCACCTCACGGCTCGCGACCTTGATGCTCGACAGGGCCTGCGCGCGCTCGATGGCGGCGAGCTGGGAGAAGTGCACGATGTAGACGGGGGCGCGCTGGGTCTGCAGCAGCTCCTCGACCGTCTCCTGGATGGGCGTCGTGGCGTAGCTGAAGGTCAGCGGCACGGGACGCTCCACGCCGGTCACGACGGTGGTCTCGCGGCCGGTTCGGCGGGAGAGGTCCTCAGCCAGCCAGTCGACCTCGCCGAGGGTCGCCGACATCAGCACGAACTGCGCGTTCGGCAGCGCCAGGATCGGCACCTGCCACGCCCAGCCGCGGTCGGGGTCGGCATAGAAGTGGAACTCGTCCATCACGACCTGGCCGGCCTCGGTGTCGGCCCCGTGCCGGAGTGCGAGGTTGGCGAGGATCTCGGCGGTCGCGCAGATGATCGGAGCATCCGGATTCACCGACGAGTCGCCCGTCACCATGCCCACGTTCGTCGCACCGAAGATCTCGACCAGGTCGAAGAACTTCTCGCTCACCAGCGCCTTGATCGGGGCCGTGTAGTAGCTCCGGATGCCCTGGGCCAGTGCCGTGGCATGGGCACCGACCGCGACCAGCGACTTGCCCGTGCCCGTGGGGGTGCTCAAGATGACGTTCTCGCCCGAGACGATGGCGAGCACCGACTCGTCCTGCGCGGGGTAGAGCGGGGTGCCGCGTTCGGCCGCCCACTCGGTGAAGGCGTCGTAGGCCGCATCGGGGTCGAAGGGCTGCGGCATCGCCGGGCGGGAGGGGGTGGAGATCACGTGCCCCAGCCTACGGCGGCCTGTGCGAGGCTTGACGGATGAGCGAGGGCGTGCGCATCGACAGCTGGCTGTGGGCTGCCCGCGTCTACAAGACCCGCTCGCTCGCCACCGCGGCGTGCCGCGCCGGTCACGTGAAGCTGAACGGCGACCGCGTCAAGGCTGCCCAGCCCGTTCGGCCCGGCGACGAGGTGCGGGCGCGCATCAGCGGCTTCGACCGCATTCTGATTGTGCAGAAGCTGGGCGCCAAGCGCGGCTCGGCCTCGGTCGCGGCCGAGCTGTTCGCCGACCTCACTCCGCCGCCGCCGCCGCGCGAGGAGGTGGCCTCCGTGCCCGTGCGCGATCGCGGAACCGGGCGCCCCACCAAGCGCGATCGGCGCGAGCTGGAGCGGCTGCGCGGTCTCGGTACGGGCGCAGGCCCGCGCGACGACGAAGACGGAGACCCGGGACTCAGGCACGGCCAGTACCCTTGACCACGACGAGCCGCGACGACGAGCGGCAGCCCTCACCACCACCCCGCGAGGCCAGTAGGAGCATCATGTCCGACGCCACCCCCACCGACCCCGACGCCACCCGGCCCCACACCACCCACCCCCAGGTCGACGGGGCCGAGACCGCCCGGCCCGCCGCACAGGCAGACGAGGCGCAGCCCGAGACCGACCTGTTCGCGAGCCTCGCCGAGCACGACGACGACGCCTCCGGCACCGCCGCGACCGCCGCCTACACGGCCCCGGCGTCGGAGCCGGCCCCCGAGCCCGACCCGGGTTACGAGCTCACCGGGCGTGACCGCACCGCCCTCAGCTTCGTCGGCGCCTCGCTGAAGATCGGCACGCCCGAGTTCCGGGCCCGTTACGCCGCCGTCATCGACGACCTCTACCGCCAGCACTTCATCGACCCGAAGGCGCACCCGGCCTACGAGCCGCCGCCCGTGCCGCCGATCGAGGACGTCGAGGAGACGGACCCGCTGGAGATCATCCGCTCGCAGCTCGGCCTGGTCTTCGACGACCGGCGCCTCCGCGACGACGCCCGCGCCGACGCCGAGCAGCGCCTCGCCGACACGAGCGACCGCCTGGCCGAGATGACTGCGCGCTACGAGCGCACCCAGGCCACCCTCGACTCCACCGCGGCCGACCTGGCCGAGCGCGAGGAGCAGCTGCTCGCCCTCCAGGCGCGTCTCGCGTCGGAGACCACGGCGCTGCAGCAGCGCCTCGCCTCCGAGACCGCCGCCCTGCAGGCGCAGCTGGCCGACGAGACCGCACGACTCGAGGCCCAGCGCCTCGACGAGACCGGCCGCCTGCAGACCGAGCTCGCGTCGACCACCTCGCGCCTCACCGACGAGCACCAGGCCATGGCCTCGGGCTACGAGGTGCAGATCGCGGGGCTGCACACGGCCCATGCCGCCCAGCTCGAGGAGGTGCGCGGCTCCCATGTCGCCCAGCTCGAGCAGCTCAGCTCCTCGCACGCGGGTCAGATCGAGCAGCTCACCGCCGCGCACGCCGCCCAGGTCGACGAGCTGCGCAAGGCGCACGCGGCCGAGACCGACCAGCTGCGCGCCGGTCACGCCTCCGAGAGCGACCAGCTGCGGATGCACGACGAGCAGCTGCGCGCCGCCCACGTCGCCGAGATCGAGCAGCTCACCGCGGCCCACCAGGCCGAGCTCGAGCAGCTGCGCACCCAGCACGAGGCCGAGCTCGAGCAGGAGCGCACCGCGGCCGCCGCCGAGCTCGACGGCCTCCGCAGCGAGAACACCACCCTCACCGAGCGCTTCACCGCCGAGATCGAGCAGCTCCGCAGCGACCACGCCACCACGGTCGCCGCCCTGTCGGCCAACGGCGAGGGCGCGGCCACCGCGATCGCGCAGACCGCCGACGAGCTCGAGCAGAGCCGCGCGCGGGTCGTGCAGCTCGAGAACGAGCTGGCGGCCGCGCGGGCCGAGAGCGACGCCGCGACGGCGGCCACCTTCGCCGACGAGACCCCGGCGACGGATGCGGGGGCCGAGCACGAAGCGGCCCTCGCCGAAGCGCGCGGCCGGGTCGACGCCCTCGAGCGCGAGCTGGCCGAGGCGCAGGCCGAGGCCGCTCAGGCGCGTCGCGACGCCGATGCCGCCGCCGCCACGGCGGCCGCCGCCGCGTCGGCCGCGGCCTCGGTGTCGAGCCGGGACACCGAGCGCGAGCCCGAGGGGTTCGAGGCCCTCGGCCTCGGCGGGGGCGGCGACGACCTCGACGACGCCCGCGACCGGGTCGCCCGCCTCGAGAGCGAACTGCGGGCCGCCCGCACCGAGATCGGCATCCTCGCCGACGAGCGCGACCGCGCCCTCTCCGACGCGGCCATCTCGCTCGAGGACCGCGAGAAGCTGAGCGACGCGCTGATGGCCGCCCAGGCCAACCGGTCGACCCAGGCCTCGACGCTCGAGGTCGAGCTGCGGCAGGCCAGGGCCCTCGTCACCGAGATTGAGGAGATCGCCACCGGCCAGCTCTGCGACGAGGACGAGACCAACGAGTACGCCATCGGCGCCAACGACTCGGCCGTGCTCGTGCTCAACGCCATCGCGGGCGCCGACGAGTAGAACCGGTTCGCCTGGCGACGTCGCTCCGCCCGATTCGCGGAAGGAGCGGCGTCGCCATGTGTACGCTGTCCACAAGAGCGTCCGTCACCCGCGGACGCATCCCTACCCCCAGAGGCTGAGCATGAGCGATGAGGAGCCACCGCCGTCGCGGTCGACCTACCGGCACGGCGGGCTGCGCGAGGCGCTGCTCGAGGCCGGAATCGGGATGGCTCGCGAAGGCGGACCCGACGCCGTCGTTCTGCGTGAGGCGACGCGCCGCGCGGGGGTCTCCCCCAACGCCGCCTACCGGCACTTCGCCGACCGGGAGGCGCTGCTGAAGGCCGTCAGCGACAGCTGCCTCGGCTTCGCGGCCGATCGCATCGAGCGGGAGCTCGCCGAGCATCCGCCCACCGGCCCCGACGGAACGCTGACCGAAGCCGACGCCCGCGCGATGCTTCGGGCCGTGGGCCTCGGCTACCTCGCCTTCGCCCGCGAGGAGCCCGGCCTCTTCCGCACCGCCTACTCGGTGCCCGACGACCTCAGCCATGCCTTCGACGCCGCCAAGGCGGGCCGCGCCGGCCGCACCCCGTTCCAGCTCGTCGGCCTCGCGCTCGACGCGATGGTCGAAACCGGCGCCATGCCCGCGGCCCGCCGCCAGAACGCCGAGTTCCTGGCCTGGGCCACCGTGCACGGCCTCGGCATGCTCATCATCGACGGCCCCCTCCGGGGCCTGGACGACCGCATGGTCGACTTCGCGACCTCCCGCCTCCTCGACATGGTCGACCGCGGCCTCTGACCCGCCCCGTCGGCGTCATGGCCGGTCGATGACGAAGAAGTCGGTCACCAGACCAGCCCTCCTGACCGGCGGTGCTCCGATCGAGGTCTTCGACTTCACGAGCCCCTGACTCGAGACAGCGGCATCGATCGAGGCCCCTGCCGCGAAGTCGCCGTCGGATTGCAGCAGAAGCACATAGCTCGCTGTGGCCCCTGGAGCGATTCCGTCGGCCATGCAGACCAAACCCTCCGCCGGCGTGCAGAAGGCACCCGGCGGCAGGGTGGGAACACCCGTCACCCGGTACCCGTCGAGATCGAGCTGCACGTCGGCGATCGTGTCATGGGTACCGTTGTTCGTGACGTCGACCCGGAGCAGATGAGTGGCCGTCCCCACCGCCGTCATCGAACCGCGCACCGACACGAAACTCGTCACTGCGGATCGGGTGCCACCGGGATCCGGGAGGACCTTCGTCTCGAGGAAGGGCTCCATCTTGTACATCGGACCGTCTTTCGAGGTCTTGCAGTCGAAGCCGACGCCTTCCCAGCCGATGCCGTCACGACCATAGACATCGACGTTCATGGTGAACGTCTTGTCGGGCCTCGAGATGATCGTGATGGCGCCGACCAATTTCCCCCTCTTCCGGAAGAAAGTCGCGGTCACCGAGTCGCCGTCAGACGTGAAATGCGCCCGGGTGATCATCGTGGCCGAGAGGAAGTCGAGGAGGCCGGGCGGGAGGTTCGTGGACTCCCAGCCGAAGTTGCACGCCCCACCGGCCGCACCCCAGTGCTCAGCGCCTGAGCCTCCGTCGATCTGGGGGCAGCTGATCCCGACGGCACGGGCCGCACTGGCGAGGCTGGGCCCGAGCACGCAGCCGAGAGCCTGCGCGGGTGGCGCCCCTGCCACGAGCCCGCCGGCGACGGCGAGCAGCACCGCCAGGATCAGGATCAATTTCCTCATGGAACGCGAGCATAGCTCATGTCAAGCCACGTGAGCGCACCCATCGGGACTGGCATGATGGCAGGATGAGCGGCTCCGGCGCCCCCGCGGGGCAGCACGACGGCGCGCAGCGCGGTGCCGCCGACGAGCGGATCGTGGCGGCGACGCTGCAGCTGCTGCGCGACCGCGGCCCGGCCGGGGTGACGGTCGAGGCGGTGGCCGCGACCTCCGGCGTCGCGAAGACGACGATCTACCGCCGCTACGAAGACCGCGAGGCGCTCCTGACCGCCGCGATCGACGCCGCGACCACCGAGGTGACCCTGCCGAGCGGCATGAGCACCTACGACACGCTGCACTGGCTGCTCGGAGCGGCGCGCGTGCGCGTGCAGGACATCGTGGGACGCGGCACGGTCGCCGCCATCCTGGTCGACGACGGCGACGCGCCCTTCACCGAGCAGCTGCGCGACATGATCCGGATGCGCAGCCACCAGCTCGTCTCGTTCCTGGACGAGGCCGTCGAGCGCGGCGACCTGCGGGCCGGCCTCGACGTGAAGCTCGTGGTGAGCGTGCTGCTCGGCTCGGCTGTCGGTCAGGTGATCCGCGGCGGCGAACCCGACGAGGAGTGGGCCGACCGGCTGCTCACGCTGCTCTGGCCGGCCCTGACTCCCCCGCAGTAGCCCTGTCCGCTAGTGGGCGGGGGTGCCGGCGCGGGGCGCGTGCGCGACGCGGTCGGCGACCTCCTCGGGCGTGATCGGCGTGCCGAGGATCTTGCCCGGGTTGAACTGCTGCCCGGGGTCGGCCGCGTCGAACAGGCCCTGCATGAGGGCGACGCCGCCGGCCGAGATGTCCTGCTCCATCCACGGCGAGTGCTCGACGCCCACTGCGTGGTGGTGCGAGAGGGTTCCGCCGGCGTCGATGAAGGCCTGCTGGATGCTCGACTTCACGACCTCGTACTGGGCGATCGGGTCGTCGCCGTGCACGAACGCGAAGGTGAAGTAGAGGCAGGCGCCGGAGTGGTACGAGTGCGAGAGGTGGCACATGATCCAGCCGTGCACGCCGAGCGCGTCGTAGGCCTTGTTCGCGGCGGCGACGGTGTCGTCGTAGACCTTCTGCAGCTTCGACCACGGGGCCGCGGTCTCCGACACGTCGGCGGCGGCGCCCCGGTCGAGCAGGAAGTCGCGGAGGTAGGGCGTGTCGAACTTCTTCTGGTCGTAGAGGGCGCCCGGGCCCTTGCCGACGCCGAGGCCGCCGTGCTTGCGCACGATCTTCGAGACGAGCTTCTTCTCGTAGGAGACGTGCGAGGAGCTGCCCTCGAAGCCGATGAACGACAGGCACATGTCCTCGAGCACCCAGCCGCGGCGCTGGAGCACCGACATCAGCGTCTTGGTCACGAAGGACGAGACACCCTTGGACTCCTTGCGGGTGGCGAGCGAGAAGCCGCTCTCCCGAGCATCCGACACCCGGGTGATCGACGGCGACGCGTCGGACTCCGAGATCTCGTGCATCGCCGCGAGGCCGGCCTTCCAGTTCGGGAAGAAGTAGGCCTGAACCTCGCGAACGGCGGGCTGGCGGTGCACCTGCACGGTGACCTCGGTGATCACGCCGAGACGGCCCTCGGAGCCGATGATCATCTCGCGCACCGACGGACCGGTGGAGGTGGAGGGCAGCGGGCGCAGCACGACGACGGTGCCCGGGCGCACCATGCGGAGGCCGCGCGCGATGTCGGCGATGTCGCCGTACTTGTCGCTCTGCATGCCCGAGGAGCGCGTCGCGACCCAGCCACCCAGCGTCGAGTGGGTGAAGCTGTCGGGGAAGTGGCCGAGCGTCCAGCCGCGGGCGTTCAGCTGCTCCTCGAGGTCGGGGCCCTGGGCGCCGGCCTGGATGCGGGCGAGGCCCGAGCCCTCGTCGATGTCGAGCACGCGACGGAGGCGGCCGAGGTCGAGCGAGACGATCGTGCGCTTCTCGTCGGCGAGCGGCTCGAGGCTGCCGGCGATGTTGCTGCCGCCGCCGAACGGGATGAGCACGGCGCCCTCGGTGACGACGGCGTCGACGATGCGCTGCACCTCGGCCTCGTCGGCCGGGTAGACGACGACGTCGGGCACGCGGGCGATCTCGTTGCGGCGCACGCGCAGCAGGTCGCGGATGCTCTTGCCGTAGGTGTGCACCACCCGCGCCATGTCATCCGTCGTCGAGTGCGACGCCCCCACGATCGACACCAGCTCGGCCTCGAACGACGCCGTGATGCGCGGCGGCTCGACCGTGAGCTCGTCGAACGACAGGGGCGGCACGGGCGGCACGCTGATGTCGAGCGCGACCGCCTTCTGAACGAACGGGGCGAAGTCGGGCTTGTCCTCGAAGTGGAATCCGACGCCCTCGAGGCCCCAGCCCCACCACTTCATGTGCTTCACGTCGGTCATGAGGATCCTTTCAGAGTGCTGCTTCCGGTCGCGTGCAGTCGCTGCACCTCGGCCTTGATGCGCTTCGAGAACTGGTCGGGCGTCTCGCCGGGCAGTCCGATCATAGGCTCCCCGAAGATGACCGCCACGGGCGGGCGCCCAGGGATCGGCCAGTTGCGTCCGCGCGGCATGGCGGCGCTCGCGCCGACCAGCGCGACGGGCACGAGCGGCACGTCGCAGGCGAGCGAGAGCGCGGCCGCGCCGGCCTTGAAGTCGGCCATCTCGCCGGTCTTCGAACGCGTGCCCTCCGGGAAGACGAGCAGCGGCACCCCGCGGTTCAGCAGCTTCTTCGACACGCCCTGCTTCTGCGCGGTGCCGGTGCGGTCGATCGGGAAGGCGTTGAAGAACAGGGCGGTCAGGATGCGCCGCCACCAGATGTCGAAGAAGTAGTCCGCAGCGGCTCCGGCTGCCAGGTACCGGCCCATGCGCCGCGGCAGCGCGCACATGATCAGCGGAGCGTCGAGGTGGCTGGAGTGATTCGCGACCGCGATGAACGCGCCCTGAACACCCTTGACGGCGTCGTGCCCGTGCACGCTGACGCGGGTGATCGACCAGACCACCGGCTTCAGCAGCATCCGCTGCGCGACGAAGCGCATGTTCGCCATGACGCCGCTCGTGAAGCGGTCCTTCGGGGCGCGGATGAGGTGCGGGTGGTTGTGGGTCATCATGAGGTCTTCGCCTCCGACGGCACGATCGGTTTGCTTCGACTGGACGAGATGCGGCCCGAGATCCAGCGGATGGTACGGCGCGGCAGGTGGCGCGTGAAGAGCATGAGGAAACGGAACCGCTTCGACGGCACCGAGAGCACCTTGCCGTGTGCGACGTCGCGCAGGCACTCCTCCACCAGCGCGTCGGCGTCGAGCCAGAGGAACTCGGGGATCGACTTCGTGCGGATGCCCGCCCGCTCGTGGAACTCGGTGCGCACCCAGCCCGGCAGAACCGCCGTGACCTGAACGCCCGTGCCCTTGAGCTCGACCGCGAGCGCCTCGGTGTACGCCGTCGTCCACGCCTTGACCGCCGAGTAGTTGCCGGTCGCGATGGTGCCCGCGACGCTGGAGACGTTCAGGATCGCGCCCTTGTGCCTGGCCTTCATCGCCCGTCCGGCCGCACCGCCGAGCACCAGCACGGCGAGGCACATGACCGACAGGGCGCGCTCGTGGATGGAGACGTCGCGCTCGAGCAGCGAGCCGTGGATGCCGAAGCCGGCGTTGTTGACCAGGAAGTCGATGGGCGCATCCGTCGACTCGAGCCGCTCGGCGACGCGGTCGACATCGGCCCGCACGGAGAGGTCGGCGGAGATGGTCTCGACCTTCGTCGCGCCGTCGCGGGAGAGCTCGGCGGCCGTCTCGCGCAGCCGCTCCTCGTCGCGCGCGACGAGGACGAGGTCGTACCCTCGAAGGGAGAGGGCCCGGGCGAATGCTGCACCGATCCCCGAGGTTCCACCGGTCACCAGAGCCGTCGCCATGGTGCTTAGGATACGCTACGGAGTGCGTAGCGTTAGACGAGCGCATCCGTTCACCCCTCCTCGCCGACCACGCCGGGGACAGTCCGCCTCGGAGAGACCAGATGTCCGTCGAAGAACGAGTTCCCGAGCGTTTCGACGTGCGCGACTTCGCCCGCACCGCGGTCGGCAGCCACCGCGGCGAGATCGATCTCGAGGCGTTCGCCGAGCATCCGCTCACCGATCGCACCGTGCGCCTGCTCGCCTACCTGCGCGAGCTCGAGCGCTCGACCATGACCTACCTGCGCAACGTGCTCGTCACCCCCACCCACAAGGACGCGCGGGTCACCGCGTTCCTCACCACCTGGGCGTTCGAGAAGTACTGGATCGCCGACGCCCTCGAGGTGATCGTGCGCGCCCACGGCGTCGACCCGACCGCGATCGAGGAGCTCCCCCGCCTCAAGGCGATCGCGCTCGAGCTGTCCGAGCGGGCGACGCCCATCGTCGAGTCGTTCCGCGCGAACGCGATCGGGCCCGACGTGATCGGCGTGCACCTCACCACCGTGGCGGTCGACGAGTGGATGACCGAGGCCGCCTATCTCCGCCTCAAGACGCTCGACCCGAACCCCGAGCTGGTCTCGCTGCTCGAGCGCATCCTCGAGGTGAAGAAGCGTCACCGCGCCTTCGTCGAGCCCGACGCCCGAGCGCGCCTGACCGCCTCGCGCCGCGCTCAGAACCTCGCCCGCCGCGCCCTGCCGCGCACCCCGTGGCCGATCGGCGCGGCCAGCGTGCAGCAATCCGCCTCGGCCTTCTTCTACGAAGAACTCCTCGACGCCGAGCTCACCGCCGGCGTCGACGCGAAGGTGCGGGAGCTCCCGGGGCTCGGCGCGCTGCACGTGGTGCGGGCGGCCCGCGAGCGCGCGCTCGCCCCCTCGCGGGGAGCGGGGCACGCCCTCGGCCGCCGCCTCGCCGGCCTCCGCCACGGTCTCGCACCCGCCCGAGCGGCCCGATCCACCCGAACGACCCGATCCACCCGAACGACCTCGACCTCCTCGACCACCTCGACCTCCACGAAAGGCGGAGCGACCGGATGACCGACGCCACCCCCACCGACCCCACGACGACCCCCGCCGACCCCGCCTTCTCTCTGGGCAGCTCCCGTGTGCTGCTCACGGGCGCCACCGGCTTCGTCGGCCAGGCGGTGCTGGAACGGCTGCTCTCCTCGCACCCCGACACCCGGGTCTCGCTGCTGATCCGGCCGAAGTCGCGCACCACCGGCGAGACCCGCCTGCAGACGCTGCTGAAGAAGCCGGTGTTCCGCACCTGGCGCGAGGCCGTCGGCGAGGCCGAGGTCGAGCGCGCCATCAGCGAGCGCCTCACCGTCATCCAGGGCGACCTCGCCAACCCGGGCGAGCTGCCGGGCGACATCGACGTGGTGCTGCACGGCGCCTCCACCGTCTCGTTCGACCCGCCGATCGACGAGGCCTTCCAGACCAACGTCGACGGAGCCACCGGCCTCTACGGCGCGCTGCTCGCCTCGGGCAGTGACCCGCACGTGGTGCACGTCTCCACCGCCTACGTCGGGGGCATGCGCAAGGGCGTCTCGCCCGAGGCGCCGCTCGAGCACGAGATCGACTGGCGCGCCGAGAACGCCGCCGCGAAGTCGGCCCGCCGCCGCGTCGAGATGGCCTCCCGCCAGCCCGAGGTGCTGCGGGGCCTGCTCGCGAAGAGCCGCGCCAAGCTCGGCAAGGTCGGCCCGCAGGCGGTCGCCGCCGACGCCGAGGCCGCCCGCATCGAGTGGGTCACCAAGCGCCTGATCGACCACGGCCGCATCCGCGCCGAGTCGCTCGGCTGGACCGACGTCTACACGCTCACCAAGGCCTTCGCCGAGCGCGCCGCCGAGGAGCTGTGGGGCACGGCCGGGCACCGCCTGTCGATCGTCCGCCCCTCCATCATCGAGAGCGCCCTCCGCCACCCGTTCCCGGGCTGGCTCGACGGCTTCAAGGTCGCCGACCCGCTGATCATGGCCTACGGCCGCGGCCAGCTGCCCGAGTTCCCGGGAGTGCCCGACTCGATCCTCGACGTCATCCCGGTCGACTTCGTCGTGAACGCGATCCTCGCGGCCGCCGTGACGCCGGCGCCCGTCGACGAGCCGCGCTACTACCAGGTCGTGTCCGGCGCGCGGAACCCGCTGCCGTTCCACACCATGTACGAGAACGTCAAGGAGTTCTTCACCGAGAACCCCATGCCGGGCGACGACGGCGGCATCGCCGTCCCGTCGTGGCGCTTCCCCGGCGGCCGCTCGGTCGAGCGGACGCTCCGCCTCCAGGAGCGCATCGCCTCGGTCGCCGACCAGGCCGTCATCCGCATGCCCTCGAACCCGCGCACGCGGCAGTGGACCGAGACGCTCCGCCGCCGCCAGCAGGGCCTCGACCAGCTGCGCTACTTCGCCGAGCTCTACCGCGCCTACGTGCAGACCGAGCTCATCTTCGACGACCGCAACACGCGGGCGCTGCACGCCTCGATCCCCGACGAGCTGAAGGCCGACCGCGGCTTCGACGTGGCCGAGATCGACTGGCACGAGTACTTCCAGAGCATCCACTTCCCCTCCATCACCGGGCTGACGAAGGCGTTCGCCAAGCGGCCCGCCGGCCGGGTCCGAGCCAAGCGCGCACTGCCGGTGCGCAGCGACGTGCTGGCCGTGTTCGACTTCGAGGGCACCGTCGTCGAGTCGAACCTCGTCGAGCAGTACCTCTGGATGCGGCTCGGCATGACCCCGAAGGCCCAGTGGCCGCAGGAGTTCGCGAGCCTCGTGGTCTCGGTGCCCGGGTTCCTCCGGGCCGAGCGGCGCGACCGCGGCGAGTTCATCCGCACCCTCGTGCGCCGCTACAAGGGCATCCGCGTCGAGGAGCTGCAGGAGCTCGTGCAGGGCCGCTTCGGCGCCGCCATGCTGAGCCGGGCGATTCCGGATGCTCTGGACCGCGTCGCCCAGCACCGCGCCGCCGGGCACCGCACGGTTCTGGTCACGGGTGCGATGAGCTCGGCCGCCGAACCCTTCTCCGCGTTCTTCGACGAGGTCGTCGCCGGCGAGATGCACGCCTCGAAGGGCGTGCTCACCGGCTACCTCGCCGCTCCCCCGCTGGTCGACGAGGCGCGGGCCGCCTGGCTCCGCGAGTACGCGGCCGGTCACGGCGCGAATCTGACCCAGTCGTACGGCTACGGCGACAGCCTCGCCGACGTCGCCTGGCTGAAGCTGCTGGGAAACGCCTCGGTCGTGAATCCCGACACCGATCTGTATCGGCACGCGCAACGAATGAAGTGGACGGTGGAGGACTGGACCAGACGTTCATCCGATCGCCCCGTCACACCGGCTAATCTGGCTCTGCTGCCCGACGCACCGGCATCCGCACCCGAGGAAGGAGACCGGTCGAGCGCCACCTGACGCTCCCCCGACACCCGCATGGCATTCGACATCGACAAGTACACGGAGACCTCCACGAAGGTCGCGTGGCAGGATCTCGACTTCTCCGACTTCCGCGAGCACCCCCTTCCCGAGGGCACGCTGCGGAGCCTCCGCTACATGTGCGATATCGAGTACCACACGGTCTGCTACCTGCGCGACATGCTGGTCACCCCCTCCCACAAGGACGAGGACGTCACGGCGTTCATGACCATGTGGAACCGCGAGGAGTTCTGGCACGGCGAGGCCCTCGCGGCCGTACTGGCCGAGCACGACGTGATCGTCGACTTCGACGAGTTGAAGGCCACCCGCCTGAAGCTCGGCTGGAAGGACCGTCTCGACCCGGTGAAGCAGTCCCTGCTCGGCAACATCGTCGGCTCGGGCTTCATCGCCGTGCACATGGTGTGGGGCGCGGCCAACGAGTGGTCGGCCGTCGCCGCCTACAACCGGCTCGCCGACCTCGAGGCGCATCCGGTGCTCGCCGAGCTGCTGCGCCGCATCGCGAAGCAGGAGGCGCGTCACGTGGCCTTCTACGCCACGCAGGCCCGCGAGCGTCTCGGCAAGAGCAAGAAGGCCCAGGTGCTGGCCCGTTTCGCGCTGAAGAACTTCTGGGGGCCCGTGGGCTCGGGCGTGATGAGCGACGACGAGGTGAAGCACGTCATGGGCCACCTGATGGGCGGGCCGGAGGGTCGTCGCGAGGCGGCCAAGATCGACGCGCACATCGCCCGCATGCCGGGGCTCGAGGGTCTCACCATCGTGCAGGACGCCCTGGACGCGCGCGGCATCGCCGCCTGACGCCATTCCGCTGGGCCATACTGCTGACATGGAGTTCAGCACGACGATCCTCGCCAGCGGCAAGAACAACACGGGCATCCCGGTGCCCGAGAGCGTGGTGACGGCACTCGATCGCGGCAAGCGCATCCCGGTCGTCGTCACCGTCGGCGGCCACAGCTACCGAAGCTCGATCGTGTTCTACACCGGTCAGTACCTGATCGCGCTGAGCGCCGAGAACCGGGCGGCCGCGGGCGTGGTCGCCGGCGACACCGTCGTGGTCGGCGTCGAGCTCGACGAGGCTCCGCGCGAGGTCGAGCTCCCGGATGCCCTCGCCGCCGCTCTGGCCGGGGACGCCGATGCCGCGGCCGCCTTCGCCGCACTCTCGTTCACGAACAAGAAGCGCATCGCGCTCTCGATCCAGGACGCGAAGACCGATGCCACGCGCGAGCGACGCCTGGCGAAGGCGCTGGAGGAGCTGGTCTCCTAGTGGCGGCGCTGCGTCGACAGGATCGACGTGGCCAGGAAGACCGAGCCCGAGACGCACAGGATGCCGGCGAAGAAGACCCACGCGTTGGCGAGGGTGCCGAACAGGAACATGCCGAGCAGGAACAGCAGAATGGCTCCGATGGCAGCGAGCACGTTCATCCGGTGATCCTCCTCAGTAGTGGCTTCGTTCAATACTAGACGGGTGCCGCCCGCAGAGAACGCCCCCGCCGCCTCCCCCGCCGTGTCCGGCTCCGACGTCGTGACCGGTCCTGACGGCCTGGCCCGCCCGGCCTGGGCCTCGGTCGATCCGCTGCTGCGGGAGTACTACGACACCGAGTGGGGTGTGCCGGTGCGC
This sequence comes from Herbiconiux flava, assembly GCF_013409865.1. NCBI lineage: Bacteria > Bacillati > Actinomycetota > Actinomycetes > Micrococcales > Microbacteriaceae > Herbiconiux > Herbiconiux flava. The sequence goes on along the minus strand of NZ_JACCBM010000001.1, from coordinate 2,368,100 downwards.
GACGAGCGCGGGCTGTTCGAGCGGCTGAGCCTCGAGGGCTTCCAGTCGGGGCTGTCCTGGGCGACCATCCTGCGGAAGCGGCCGGCGTTCCGGGCGGCGTTCTGCGACTTCGACCCGGAGGCCGTGGCCGGCTTCGGCGACGACGACATCGACCGGCTGCTGGGCGATGCCGGGATCGTGCGGAACCGTGCCAAGATCCTCGCGACGATCGGAAACGCCCGGGCGACGGTCGCCCTGCGCGAGGATCCGGCCACTCCGGGTGGGCTGTCCGGGCTGATCTGGTCGTTCCGGCCGGCCCGCACCCCGCTTCCGCGGTCGATGGCCGAGGTGCCGACGGTGAGCCCCGAGTCGACCGCGCTGGCGGCGGCGCTCCGCGCGAAGGGCTTCCGCTTCGTCGGTCCGACGACGATGCACGCGCTGATGGAGGCGGTCGGGATCCTCGACACGCATCTGGTCGGCAGTCATCGCCGGGGCAGCTCGGGGGTGTGGGCGCCCGACGGCTCGCCGAGGTGACCCCGGCGGGGCCAGGTGCGCCGCTCGCGCATCCGCTCGGAATCTGCTTCGCTGGGGTCATGAGCGAGAACGAGAGCGACAACCCCCAGGCGACCGTCGAGGTCGTGCCCCAGCCCGAGCAGAACCGCTACGCGCTGCTCGTCGACGGCGAGGAGGTGGGCTTCACGGAGTACACCGACCGCGGCGTCGACCGCGTCTTCCTGCACACCGAGGTCGATCCGGCCCAGGAGGGGCACGGCTACGGCAGCACCCTGATCAAGGGCACGCTCGAGCAGGTGCGCGACGCCGGCCTCCGGGCCGTGGCGATCTGCCCTTTCGTCGTGCGCTACGTCGAGAAGCACCACGACTTCGACGACATCATCGACCCGGTGTCGATCGAGCTGCGCTCGTCGCTCTAGAGCGCCGGTTGCTCGGGCGACGGATATTCGGACGACGGATGCTAGGGCGACGGATGCTCGGGCGACGGATGCTCGGGCGACGGATGCTCGCGCGACGCCGCCCGCCCGGGCGCCGAACCCGGGCTAGTCGCTGAGCACCGACAGGATGTTGCCCGACGGGTCGAGGAACCACGCGATGTCGGGGCCGCGATCAGCGGCCTTGCCCCGCATCACGCCCCGCTCGTCCTGCGGCATGCCCTCGTAGCGCTCGAGCGCCACCCCGGCCGCTTCGAGCTCGTCGACCGCCCGGTCGATGTCGTCGACGGCGAAGTTCAGGATGGTGAACACCGCCGGCACGTGGTCGTCCTTGGGGTAGGCGAGCACGTGCGCGCCCCCGCCGGGCAGGGCGATGTCGAGGATGCCCATCTCGTTCGCCGACACCTCGAGCCCGAGGACCTCGCGGTAGAACGTCGTGGACGCCTCGATGTCGGTCACACTGAAACCGCTGAAACCGTGGGTGGTCGTGAGCATGTGCACCTCCTGTGTACAGTGTCCACAATGCCACGGCTCCGGCGGCGGGTAAAGGCTTCCGGCTGACGGACTAGGCGAGCACCTCGTCGAGGAACGCGCGGAAGGCCCGCCAGCTGCGGGCGTCGGCCACCGGCCGCCAGCTCGGCGCCTCGGGCAGCGTGAACGCGTGCGGGGCGCCGCTGTAGAGCACGATCTGCCAGTCGAGCGCGGGGTTCTGCCGCAACTCGTCCTCGAAGGCGACGACCGCGTCGTCGGGGACGACCGGGTCGTCGGCGCCGGTGAGCACGAGCAGGGGCGTGCGGATGCTCTCGACGTCGGCCGGCTCGTGCGTGACGAGACCGCCGTGGAAGCTCACGGCCCCGGCGAGCGCTGCTCCGGTGCGGGCGAACTCGATCGAGGCCGAGCCGCCGAAGCAGTAGCCGATCACGACGATGCGCGACGGATCGACCCGCGGGTCGCTCGCCAGAACGTCGTAGGCCGCCTGCACCCGGCGGCGCAGGAGCGGCAGGTCGCCGTAGTACTTCCCGGCCTCGGTGGCCGCGTCGTCACCGGTCGGGCGCACCCCGGCGCCGTAGAGGTCGGCGGCGAAGGCCAGTAGGCCGAGGCGAGCGAGCATCTCGGCGCGCACGCGGGTGTACTCCTGCTCCCCCGTCCAGTCGTGCAGCACCAGCACCGCCGGCCGCGGCCCGTCGATCGCGGCGTCGGCGACGAAGAAGCCGTCGAGCGCGGTACCGCCCTCGTCGTAGTGCACACGCTCGCTCGCGATGCGCGCCCCCTCGCGGAGCGGGACGGTGTCGAGCAGGGCCTGGTGCGTGGAGCTGTAGTCGGTCATCCTCTCGGTCTACCACCTCCCGCCGACAGTCCCGTGGACGGGTGCGGTCGGCTGCCGCGGGCGACACCCCGCCCCTCAGGTCAGCGCGTGCCGCCCCACCCGCGAGCGCAGGTCCTTCCGCAGGATCTTGCCGGAGGTCGACTTCGGGATGGCGTCGATGAACTCCACCAGCCGCACCTTCTCGTGCGGCGCGACCCGGTCGGCGACGAAGGCCATCACCGCGGTCTCGTCGAAGTCGGCGCCGGCGTCGGGACGGCGCACCACGAAGGCCTTCGGCACCTCCTGCGCGTCGTCGTCGGGAACGCCCACCACGGCCGCGTCGACCACGTCGGGATGGGAGAGCAGCACCGCCTCGAGCACGGCGGGAGCCACCTGGTAGCCCTTGTACTTGATCAGCTCCTTCAGCCGATCGACGATCGCGTACACGCCCTCCGCCGTGACGGTCGCGATGTCGCCCGTGTGCAGCCAGCCGTCGGCCTCGATGGTTCGGGCCGTGGCCTCCTCGTCGTTGAGGTAGCCGCTCATCACCTGGGGCCCGCGGATCAGCAGCTCACCGGGGGCGCTGGTGCCGGCATCCGGGAACTCGATGTCGGCACCGGTCTCGGGGTCGACCAGCCGGCACTCGGTGTTCGGGATGGCCAGGCCGATCGACGACAGATCGATGTCGCCCTCGATCGGGATCGCGTGCGTCACGGGGCTCGTCTCGGTCATGCCGTAGCCCTGACGCACCTGGCAGCCGATGCGGCCGGCGACCGCCTTGGCCAGCTCCCGGTCGAGCGGGGCGGCCCCCGAGAAGATCACCTCGACGCCCGAGAGGTCGTACTCGTCGACGAGCGGATGCTTGGCCAGCGCGACCGCGATCGGTGGCGCGATGAACACCCACGTGCAGCGCTCGTCACTGACCGTGCGGAGGAACTCGACCAGGTCGAACTTGGGCATCGTGACCAGGGCGGCCCGCTGCAGGAGGGCGTAGTCGAGCAGCACCGACATGCCGTAGATGTGGAAGAACGGCAGCACGGCGAGCGCCCGGTCGTCGCGGGAGAGCGGGATGACGTCGCGGCACTGGTGGATGTTCGCCACCAGGTTGCGGTGCGTCAGCATGACCCCCTTCGGCCGCCCGGTGGTGCCGGAGGAATAGGGCAGCACGGCCAGGTGCGTCGACGGGTCGAACGAGACCTCGGGCGGCGCCGCCCGCTCGAACAGCAGGTCGCGGAGCGACGGGTGGCCCTCGGCGCCGTCGATCACGACGAGATGGTCGGCGCCGATGCCGGCCTTCTCCGCCGCCTCCGCGGCGTGGGCGTACAGCGGCGAGACCGTGAACAGCCAGGTGGCGCCGGCGCTCGTCAGCTGGTTCTCGATCTCCTCCGCGGTGTAGAGGGAGTTGATCGTGGTGGCGGTGCCGCCCGCCCGCAGCACCCCGTGGAAGACCGTCGCGAAGGCCGGCACGTTCGGGCAGAGGATGCCGACACGGTCGCCCACGGCGAGTCCCCGGGCGGCGAGCGAGCCGGCGAGCGCGTCGATCTGGGCGATCAGGGCGCGGTAGCTCGTCTCGTCGCCGCTCGGCCCGTCGACGAGGGCGACCCGGTCGAGGTCGGACTCCGCGATGCCGGAGAAGAGGGCGTCGTAGACGCTGAGGTCGGGGATGTCGACGTCGGGGTAGGACGAACGGGTCATGAGCTATCTCCTTCGATAGTCGTTGGCCTATTCGACACCGAATCGAGGAGTTCTCGCAAGTTCTCCGGCGTTCTCGCGGGTGCGACTCCGAGCGCGGACAGGGGCGTAGCGTGGCCGTCATGCAGGCCGTTCTGATCGCCCACCCCGGCGACGCATCCGTTCTCGAACTCTCCGACGTCGACGACCCGCGCCCCGGCCCCGGTCAGTTGCTGATCGAGGTGGCGGCGGCCGGGGTGAACCGCGCCGACGTCGCCCAGCGGCAGGGTCACTATCCCCCGCCGCCCGGGGCTCCCGCGTGGCCGGGCCTGGAGGTGTCGGGCACGGTCGGCGAGCTCGGGCCGGGTGCGGAGGCCTCCGGCTTCGCGGTGGGCGACCGGGTCTGCGCCCTGCTGGGCGGCGGGGGCTACGCCACCCGGGTCGTGGTCGACTCCGGGCACGTGCTGCCGGTGCCCGACTCCGTCGATCTCGTCGACGCCGCCGGGCTGCCCGAGGTGGTGGCGACGGTGTGGTCGAACGTCTTCCAGCTCGCCGGACTGCGCTCGGGCGAGACCCTGCTCGTGCACGGCGGATCCAGCGGCATCGGCACGATGGCGGTGCAGCTCGGCCGCGCGTTCGGCGCCCGGGTCGCGGTGACGGCACGCTCGGCCGAGAAGCTCGAGGCGTGCCGGGAGCTCGGGGCGAGCATCCTGATCGACTACACCCGCGACGACTTCGTCGAGCGGGTGCAGAGCGAGGCCGGAGGCGCCGACGTCGTGCTCGACGTGGTGGGCGGCGACTACCTCGACCGCAACGTCGCCGCGCTCGCGGTGAACGGGCGGATCGCGAACATCTCCTCCAGCGGCGGGCCGGCCGCCCTCGATCTCGGGGCGCTGATGCGGAAACGCGGCACGCTGCGGTCGACGAGCCTGCGCGCCCGGCCCGACGAGGAGAAGGCCGAGATCATCCGCAGCGTGCTCGAGGACGTCTGGCCGCTCTTGGCCGACGGGCGGGTGCGGCCGGTGATCGGAGCACGCTTCCCGCTCGCCGACGCGGCCGATGCCCACCGGCTGATGGAGTCCTCGGCGCACATCGGCAAGATCCTGCTCGTGGTCTGACCGGCCGGCTGACGGGCGAGGCGCGCGGTCGCCCGGCAGAGCCCGCATGAGCGCACCGAGGCTGAGTCGCGCCTGAGTGTTGCTCTGGGAGCTGAGTCGCGGGTAAGTGCAGCGGTTTGGCGCGACTCACCGCCACCCGGTAGCGGTTTGGCGCGGGCGCGGGCAGGTGGGCCGGTCAGGCCAGGCGGATGCCGTTCTGCAGGCGGGTGCGCAGCTCGAACACGCGGTCGATGCTCGTGCGCTCGGCGCCACCGCCCCAGCCTCCGCGCCCGCCCGAGGCCCCGTCGACGCCGTTCCGCAGCAGCTGCGGCAGCAGCGATCGGCGCACCACGACCGAGCCCGAGAGCCGGCCGCGATCGACCGTTTCCGCGGGCTCGGCGAGTGCCGCATCCGGAACCACCACGACGAGCGAGGTGAACTTCACGCCCAGCGAGCGGCCGAGCGACTTCGCGGCCCGGTGCAGCTCGTGCATGGGCTCCTCGTCGGGGTGCACCGACTCGCCCACCAGCTCGTCCTTCTTCAGCCGCACCTCGGCGCCCCAGTCCTCGGACTGGATGGCGTAGAGGCCCGAGGGGCCGAGCACGACGTGGTCGATGGTCTCGGGCACGCCGTTCGCCGAACGGCCCGAGAGCACGTTGTTCCAGATCGTGTAGCCGATGCCGAGCGTCGAGACGAGGCCGGCGGTCGACTCCTCGGCGATCGCCTTCGCCAGCCAGCCGCGGATCTCGCGCGGTGCGCTGCGCACGAGCGCCGGGTCGTAGGGGTCGGCGATCTCGACGCCGCGGCCCACCCATTCGCGCAGCAGGGTGAGGTAGACCTCGCGCTCCTGTCCACCGGGGTGCCCGTAGGTGCGGGCCTTCACGGTCGAGCTGGCGGGGCGACCGGATGCGCGGCCGCCGGTCGCCGGGCCGAAGCCCGACCCCGGGGTCGACGCCGAGCCCGACGCTCCGGCGGTGTGCGTGCTGCCGGCGCCTCCGCCCCTCGACCCGCGGTCGTAGGCGGCCCGGTCGTCGGGAGCGCCGACGAGCTCCCAGGCCCGCTGCACCGCGACGAAGCGCACGGCGTCGCCGCCGGTGTCGGGGTGGGTCTCGCGGAGCAGGCGGCGGTAGGCCTTCTTCAGCTCGTCCTGAGTCGCCGCTGCACCGACGCCGAGCACCTCGTAGGGGCTCTGGGCGAGAGGGCTGTCGGACACGCGTTCACGATACCGGGCGTTTCCGGGGTGTTCGCCGAATGCGCGGTCAGCGGAATCGCACGCTCCGGCCGTCGGCGCGGGTCGGGCTGCGGGGTGGCGCGGGTCGGGCCGCGGGGTAGCCCGGGTCAGGACACCTTGTCGGTCACCCGCAGCACGAGCACCGGGCACTGCGCCCCGAGGATGACGTCGTGGCTCACCGAGCCGAGCAGGAAGCGGCCGATGCCGTGCCGGCCGTGGCTGCCCACGACGAGCAGGGCGGCCTCCTTGCCCGCGGTCACCAGGGCGGCCGACGGAGCCGCCAGCACGACGCGCGTCTCGACCGGCGTCTCGGTGCCGCCCTCGCCGCGGGCCTCCCCCGCCGTCTCCTCGGCCACGTCCTTCGCGCGCTGCTCGAGCGCCTCGTAGAGCTCGGAGCCGTCGGTGAACTCGGGCTGCATCAGCGGCGGCAAGGTCCAGGCCGTGAGGATCTGCAGCGGCTCGCCGAGCAGCCCGGCCTCTGTGAGCGCCGTCTTCACCAGGCGCGCCGACGACGGCCCGCCGTCGATGCCGACGACCACGCCGTGCCGCTTCGTCGCGGGGACGTCGGGGATCACCGCGACCGGCACCGTCGCCGAGGCCGCGACCCGCAGGCTCACCGCGCTCGTGGTCAGGCGCTCGTAGAGGTCCTTGCGGTAGCTGCCGACCACCAGCAGGCTCGCGCCGATCGCCTCGGCCTCGGCGACGAGCTCGGTGACGGGGTTGCCCCGCCGCACCTTCGAGGTGACGGTGACGTGCGGCGCCTTGCTGTCGGCATGGAAGGCGGCCTCGGCGGCGACGACCTCGCCCTTCTGCTGCAGCAGCGGGGCGGCGGTGAACGCCTCGGAGTCCCACGAGGTGTCGGCGACGTAGAGCACCTCGAGGTCGCAGCCGGTGGCCTCCGCGCGGCGGAGGGCCCAGTCGAGGGCGGTCTGGGCGGCGGGCGATCCGTCGAATCCGACGAGGATGGGGGCGGGCATGGAGGGCTCCTCACGACGGGTGACTGGGCTCCAGTCTGGCAGGCGGGGGCCGCGCGGAATACTGCGGGCGAGCATCCGGTTGGCTGGTTTCATACACACGCATGGATAATGGGCGTGAGACGCGGCACCGACGGACAGGACTTCAGATCATGGCAGAGCAGCTCCAGCTCGGACTCGACACCTTCGGCGACGTGACCGCGGCCCCCGACGGCAGCCTGCTGCCCGCCGCGCAGGTGCTGCGGAACCTCGTCGACCAGGCCGTGCTCGCCGACGAGGTGGGCGTCGACTTCATCGGCTTCGGCGAGCACCATCGCGACGACTTCGCCGTCTCGGCCCCCGAGGTCGTGCTGGCGGCGGTGGCGGCGCGCACCTCGCGCATCCACCTCGGCTCGGCCGTCACGGTGCTCTCGAGCGACGACCCGGTGCGCGTGTTCCAGCGGTTCTCGACCCTGGATGCGCTGTCGAACAGGCGCGCGGAGGTCATCCTCGGGCGCGGGTCGTTCACCGAGTCGTTCCCCCTGTTCGGCTTCGAGCTCGGCGACTACGAGCGCCTGTTCGAGGAGAAGCTGAACCTCTTCGCCGCCGTGCGCTCGGGCGAGCCGGTCACCTGGGAGGGCTCGACGCGCGCTCCGCTGAAGGACCAGCAGGTGTTCCCGCAGCTCGAGACCGGCCTCCTGAAGACCTGGGTCGGCGTCGGAGGCAGCCCCGAGTCGGTCGTGCGCGCCGCCCGCTACGGCTTCTCGCTGATGCTCGCGGTGATCGGCGGCGACCCGGTGCGCTTCGCCCCCTTCGCCGACCTCTACCACCGCGCCCTCGACCAGTTCGGCTTCGAGCGCCAGCCGGTCGGCGTGCACTCCCCCGGCCACGTCGCCGCCACCGACGAGGAGGCGCGCGAGCAGCTCTGGCCGCACTACCAGTCGCAGATGAACCGCATCGGGCGCGAGCGCGGCTGGTCGCCGATGGGGCGGGCGCACTTCGAGCAGGAGGCGGGGCCGCACGGCTCGCTCTACGTGGGATCGCCCGAGACGGTGGCGCAGAAGATCGCGTCGGCCGTGCGGGTGCTCGGCGTCGACCGCTTCGACCTCAAGTACGGGAACGGGCCGCTGTCGCACGCGAACCTCATGACGAGCATCGAGCTGTACGGCACGCAGGTCATCCCGCGGGTGCGGGAGCTGCTGGCGGAGGCGCCGGTTCCGGCCTGATCGCTGTGCGGCGAGTTGCCGCAACGTGCGTCAAGTCGCGCACAGTCGCCACAACTTGCGTCAGGTCGCGCCCAGTTGCCACAACTTGCGTCAAGTCGCGCCGAGGTGCCACATGTTGTGTCAGGTGGCGAGCGAAGGGCGGGTCAGGCCGCGGCGGCCTCGGCCTCGCGGGCGAGCAGCGAGCGCTTGACGGCGGTGCCCCAGGCGAATCCGCCGAGGGTGCCGTCGGTGCGCAGCACCCGGTGGCACGGCACGAACAGCGCGACCGCGTTGCGCGCGCAGGCGCTGGCCGCCGCCCTGACGGCGGTGGGGCGTCCGAGGTGCGCGGCGAACTGCTGATAGCTGAGCGGATGCCCGGGCTCGATCGTCCGCAGCGCCTCCCATCCGGCGCGGTGGAATCCCCCTCCCGTCTGGGCGACCTCGACCGTGTCGATTGCCCTCACCTCGCCGGCGTAGTAGGCGGCGACCGCCTCCGCGGCGCTCGTCTCGCCCGGCTCCAGCTCGGCCGGCTGCAGGGCGGGCGCGAGGCGCGCCAGCAGCGCGGCGGGGTCGGCCGTCCAGCCGGAGGCGATGACGCGGCCCTCGGCGTCGGCGATCAGGCCGAACGGGCCGTCGGGGGTGTCGACGAACTGAATGACGGCGGTCATGGGGTCTCCTCGGTGGGGATGGTGGGCGGCTTCCGGCGAGTCGTGGGTGTTGGCGTGCGCGTGGCCGCGGTGGCGGTTGTCCGCCGGGTCGGCGTGGCTTCGGGCGGGCGAGGCGGTGGGGCCGACGCCGACCAGAGGTGCAGGGAGAGGTAGGTGCGCCACGGTGCGAAGGGGGTGGCCCAGGCCGCGAGCGCCCGCGGAGCATCCGGGAACCCGAGGCGGCGCGCACCGGTTCGGAGCGCCACATCGCCGGTGGGCAGCACGTCGGGGTTCTTGAGCACGCGCATGGCGAGGTAGCCGGCGGTCCAGTCGCCGATGCCCGGCAGGGCGACGAGGCGCCGCCGCTGCTCGGCCGCGTCGTCGCCGAACGAGAGCTCGAGGGCGCCCGAGGCCAGCAGCTCAGCGGTGTTCACCACGGTGGCGATCTTGGCGCGGGGGCCGGTGAGCACCGCTCCGGCGTGCTCGGCGATCTGCGCCGGCGTGGGGAAGAGGAGGGTCGGCGTGGACGGATCCGGGGCGGCGCCCGGGGGCGGGGCGGGGAACGCGGACCCGGCCGCGAGCGTCAACCGGTGCAGCAGGGTGCGGGCCGCGACCACGGTGATCTGCTGGCCGACGATGGCGCGGAACAGCATCTCGGCGGGATCGACCGCCCCGGGCATCCGGATGCCCGGGGTCGCCGCCACCCGAGCGGCCAGCGCCCGCCCCGCCACCGCTGACGCGCCCCCCTCGGCGCCGAAGGCCTGCGCGGCGGCCGACAGCGCCTCGTCGATCGCCACCGGATCGGCGTCGAGGTCGAACAGGCGGCGGATGCGCGAGACCAGCACGGGCAGGTCGCCGAGAGCGGTGAGGTGGGCGTCGAGGAGGAGGCGCGGGCTGCTGCCGCCGGGCATCCGTCGAACCGTGAACCACGCAGGGCCTCCGGGCAGCGCGAGCGAGCGGGAGTAGGAGTCGAAGGTGCCCTCGGCGTCGGTTCCGAGGTGCTCGACGCCCGGGATCGCGCGGACCGCGAGCCAGACGAAGAGGCCGCCGATGTCGAGGGGCTCGCGATAGGGCAGGGAGAGCGTGATCGAACCGGGGGCGGCCGTGTCGTGCCGCGACTGGCGCTCGCGGATCGACGTCGGAGTGAGCTGGAAGACCTCGGCGACGGTGTCGTTGAACTGGCGGATGCTCGAGAAGCCCGCCGCGAAGGCGATGTCGGCCATCGGGAGGTCGGTCGAGGTGAGCAGCGTGCGCGCGGTCTGGGCGCGGTGCGCGCGGGAGAGGGCGAGCGGGCCGGCACCGAGCTCCTCGGTGAGCACGCGGGCGAGGTGGCGGGTCGAGTAGCCGAGGCGGCGGGCGAGGCCGTCGACGCCTTCGCGCTCGACCACGCCGTCGGAGATGAGGCGCATGGAGCGGCCGGCCAGGTCGTCGCGGAGGTTCCATGCCGGCGTTCCGGGCACGGCCTCGGGGAGGCAGCGCTTGCAGGCGCGGTAGCCGGCCTCGTGGGCGGCGGCGCTGGTCTCGTAGAAGGTGACGTTCTGCTCCTTCGGGGTGCGCGCGGGGCAGCTGGGGCGGCAGTAGATGCCCGTGGAGCGGACGGCGGTGATGAACTGGCCGTCGAAGCGGGGGTCGCGCGAGGAGATGATCCGGTAGCGCTCGGCGAAGTCCATGGAGGGAGTCTCGCACGGGCATCCGCTCGCTTCTAGCGGGAATCGGACACGGCGGTGGGGCGGGGTTGATCGGCCGGGCGCGGCGGCCTCGGGACTGGTGCAGGGGTCGGCCGCCCCGGCCGGTGCGGGTGTCGGAGGGTGGCCGTAGGGTCGGGGCATGGCGCACTCGATCGTTCCCCCGTACCTGCTGGCCCGTATCGCCGAGACCGAGGCCGACGGCATGCAGCGGGCCGCGCAGGCGGCTCGTCGCTCGCTGTTGGCCGATCCGCCGCTGCGCGAGGAGCGGCGCCGGGAGGCGTTCGTGCCGCCCGTCCCTGGGCAGCCGGTGGCGGCCGACGACGCCGCTCCCGAGCGCACGATCTCCGACGCCGGGGGCACCGAGACGCTGCCCGGCCGGGTGGTGCGGCGCGAGGGCGATGCGGTGTCGGGCGACCCGGCGGTGAACGAGGCCTACGAGGGGCTCGGTGCGACGCACTCGCTACTGGCCGAAGCCTTCGGGCGCGACTCGATCGACGGGCGCGGGCTGCCGCTCGACGCCACCGTGCACTACGGCGTCGACTACGACAACGCCTTCTGGGACGGGCAGCGCATGGTCTTCGGCGACGGCGACGGCGAGGTCTTCGGCCGATTCACGGCATCGCTGTCGGTGATCGGGCACGAGCTGGCGCACGGGGTCACGCAGTACACGGCGGCACTGGAGTACCAGGGGCAGTCGGGCGCGCTGAACGAGTCGTTCAGCGACGTGATCGGCGCCCTCGTCGAGCAGCACCGGCTGGGTCAGACCGCCGCCGAGGCGAGCTGGCTGATCGGCGAAGGACTGTTCACCGACGCCGTCGAGGGCCGGGCGCTGCGCTCGATGCTCTCGCCCGGCACGGCGTACGACGACGACGTTCTCGGCAAGGATCCGCAGCCGGCGTCGATGGACGACTACGTCGACACCGCCGACGACAACGGCGGGGTGCACCTGAACTCGGGCATCCCCAACCGGGCGTTCGCGCTGGCGGCGATCGAGCTGGGCGGCTTCGCCTGGGAGCGGGCGGGGCAGGTCTGGTACGACGCCATCACCGGGTCGCTCGCGCCGACCGCCGACTTCGCGGCCTTCGCCGAGGCCACCGTGGCGGCGGCCCGCTCGCGCTTCGGCGACGACTCCACCGAGGCTGCCGCGATCGTGTCGGCATGGGCTACCGTGGGCGTGAGGAGCGATGACCGACCAGACCCCGCCTGAACCCGACACCGAACCCGCGCGAGCACCGCAGCCCGTGGGCGACGACGGCGATGCCGGTGCCGGTGCGCCCGAGTCCGCTGCCGGTGGTCGGGAACTGCGGATCACGGTCGCGCGGTCGGGCGGCGTCGCCGGCATGTCTCCGAAGTGGAGCATCGAGGCGTCCGAGGAGAACGACGTCGACTCGTGGCTGTCGCTCGTGGAGTCGTGCCCGTGGGACGCACCCGATCCGGCCGACGGGAGCGGAGCATCCGGGGCGGACGGGGACGGGGACGGGGCATCCGGTGCCGACCGCTTCGTCTACACGATCCGCGTGCTCGTCGACGCGCCCGACGAGCCGGAGGTCGAGCATGGCGCTCGCGTGCCCGAGCAGCACCTCGACGGACCGTGGCGCGACCTCGTCGACCGGGTGAAGGACGCCTCCCGCCGCTGACCGCGCGCACCACCCGCGTCCCCGGCCCGGGTGAGAATGGACGGATGAGCGTTCCGCCCTCCTCCCCCGAACCCGGAGCGTGGGTTCGACCACGCGAGACGTCCACCGAGGCGAATAGCGGCTCGGTCGGCGCCACGCGTGCGCCAATCGACCTCGAGGCGCCCGCTAGCGCGCATGCGGCGGTGCTCGAGTTCCGCGGGGTGCGGTTCGTGCGGCAGGGGCGGGTGCTGCTCGACGACGTGTCATTCGAGGTGCGGTCCGGCGAGCACTGGGCGCTGATCGGGCCGAACGGGGCCGGGAAGAGCACGATCCTGAGCCTCGCGGGGGCGGTGCAGCATCCGTCGAGCGGAGAGGTGCACGTGCTCGGGCAGCGCATCGGGCGCGTCGAGCTGCAGGCGCTGCGGCGGTCGATCGGGCACGTGAATCCGCGGCATCCGCTCGGGTCGGGGCTGAGCATCCGCGAGGTGGTGCTCACCGGGCTCACCGGGTCGGTCGAGCTCGTGCCGCGGTGGGCCCCGGGTGCGGATGATCGCGAGCGCGCCGACGCCTTCGTCGAGTTGCTCGGCCTCGCCGACCGCGCCGCCGAACCGTGGACGACGCTCTCGCAAGGCGAGCGCGGCCGCACCCTGATCGCGCGGGCGCTGATGACGGATCCGCAGCTGCTCCTGCTCGACGAGCCGTCGACCGGCCTCGACGTCGCCGCCCGCGAGCAGCTGCTCGAGACCCTCGACCGCGTGCGCGAGACGCACCCGGGCCTCGCCTCGGTGCTCGTCACGCATCACCTCGAGGAGCTCCCGAGCACGACGTCCCACGCGATGCTCCTCGCTCACGGCCGCGTCACGGCGATCGGCCCGGCCGCCACCGTCCTCACGACGGCGAACGTCACGGCCGCCTTCGCCCACCCCATCGCCATCGAGCACCGCCACGGCCGCTGGCACGCTCACTCGGCCGCCCACCGCGCCTGACCGCCGCCCCGCCGCCCCACGGGCGGGTGAGGGATGCGCGGTCCGCCCACCCCGACAGCGACCACGATCGGCCCGGCCACGTCGGACGGCAGCCCGGCGCGCGGCTGGCGCGTCAGGGGTAGCGGCGGGCCAGGGTGGCGAGGTAACGGCGCTGCGGGAGGTGGCGGAGGGCGCGCGGGAGGCGCCGGTAGACGGGACCGACGACCCGGAAGAGGCGGTCGAGGCGGTGCTGCTGCACAGGCGTCCAGCGGAAGCCGAAGAGGGTGCGCACGCTCGGCGGCAGCAGGCCGATCGTCGCGAAGCGGGCCAGCGGCATCGCAACCCGGATCGGCAGCGCCGCCCTCTCGGCCCTCAGCAGCTCGCGAGCCACGGCACGGATGGGCGGGTCGGCGGACAACTGCGGGAGCATCCCCTCCCAGTAGGCGTGGAAGGCTGCCCGGTCGGCCGGCCACAGCTCGGCCGGCATCTGCAGCGCGGTGCCGAGCACGGCGTACTCGCGGTACACGCGCTCGGCCTCATCCGGCGTGAGCGGCCCGTAGACCCGCTCGTACACGGCGATCGCGGTGTCGTACAGCGTGGCCGCCACCCACAGCTGCAGCTCCGGGTCCCGCGCGTCGTAGTGGGGATCGGCGGTCGCTTCGGGCGGGCCGGCCGCGGGACCGCGGGGCGGGTTCGCCACCGGCGCGTGCGCACGGTTGACGGCCTTGCGCATGCGGCGGACGTCGTCGGCCGAGCCGTTCGAGAGCGCGTAGATGTAGCTGAGCGTGGCGTTCAGGCGGCTCATCGGCCGCGATGCGAAGTCGCTGTGCCGCGCCACGCCGTACCCGACCCCCGGCATCGCGATCTGCAGCAGGATCGCCCGGCCGGCGCCGGCGAGCAGGATGCCCTCGGGCGCGATGTCCGCGAGCCTGACCATGCGGCCGACGCTACCACCGGCCGCTGGCATGGAGGTGAGGGGCATGGAGACGTGGGGCACGTAGGCTCGGGATCATGCCCGAGAACGTCGAGTCTGCGCACGAGTGGTCGGCCGACCGCATCGTCTGGGACGTGATCGTGATCGGCGCGGGGCCGGCCGGGGCGAGTGCGGCGCGGGCCGCGGCGGAGGGCGGAGCATCCGTTCTGCTCGTCGACCGCGCGACGTTCCCGCGGTACAAGACGTGCGGCGGGGGGCTGCTCGGCGAGTCGCTGCGGTACGTGCCCGAGGCGGCCCGGCACACGATCGAGTCGCGGGTGCGCGCGTCGCTCGTGACCGACCGCTTCGCGCGGCCGTTCGTGCTGCGGCGGCCGTCGCCGTACCTCGCGATGGTGCGGCGGGCGGAGTTCGATCAGGCGCTGGTCGAGGCGGCGACGGAGGCGGGGGCCGTGTTCGTCGACGGGGTGGCGGTGCGCGAGATCCAGGCGGATGACGACCCCGCCCGACCGGTGCTCGTGCGCACGGCCACCGCGACAGCGGCCGCCCGGGTCGTCATCGGCGCCGACGGCACGGGCGGGCGCACCGCCCGGCACGTGGGCGTCGAGATCGGCGGCGTCGACCTCGGGCTGGAGGACGAGGTCGCGATGCCCGCCGACGCCCGCGCCTGGCGCGATCGCGTGCGGCTCGACTGGGGCGGCGCGGCCGGCAGCTACGCCTGGGTCTTCCCGAAGCGGGATTCGCTGACGGTGGGGGTCATCCAGCGGAAGGGCCGACCCGACGAGACCCGCGAGTACCTCGCCGCCTGGCGCCGCCATCTCGGGCTCGAGCACGCCGAGACGCTGCACTCCTCGGGACACCTCACGCAGTGGCGGGTGCCGGGCTCCCCCGTGCGCCGGGGCCGCGTGCTCGTGGCGGGCGACGCCGCCGGCCTCCTCGAACCGTGGACCCGCGAGGGCATCTCGTTCGCCCTCCGCTCCGGCACCTGGGCGGGCGAGGCCGCCGCTGCGGCGGTCGGCCCGTGGCGTGGGGAAAGCGCCAGAGGTGCGGCAGCCGTGGGCTCGTCAGACGAGCGGATGCCCGCCCTCGACGCCTACGCGGAGCGCGTCCGTCTGGCGCTCGAACCCGAACAGGTGCTGGGTGCCGAACTGCTGCGCTTCTTCGAGACGCGTCGCGGCCTCGTGCACTCCCTGCTGCGGACACGCTGGGGCGCGCGCTGGTTCGCGCGCTTCTGCCGCGGCGAGACCTCGCTCGCCCGCGTGGCGCGGCACCCGATCGCGCGCGCGGTAGCCCGCCGCCTCGCCTGACGGCCGGCGGCTCCGCGCGCCGTCGCTCGCCGCCTCGCCTGACGGCGGCGCGAGCTACTTCGCGGTGAGGGTGACCGCGGGCGCCGTCGGCGTCGACGTCGACTGCACCTGGGCGCCGACCGTGATGGTCTGGCCCGGCGCGATGTAGGTGCCCCAGTCGGCGCCCGTGCAGGTGATCACGCCGGCGGCGAGCTCGCAGCGCATGCCCCACGCGTTGACCACGGCGGTCGCGCCGGGGTCGGCCCAGGACGCGGTCCAGCCCGTGGAGCCGCCCGTGTTGGTGATCTTCAGTTCGGCGACGTAGCCCTCGTCCCACGTGCTCTGCAGCGCCCAGGCCGCCGAGAGGTAGTCGGCGGACGCCGATCCCGGGGTGGTGGGGGTCGGGGTGGAGGCGGAGGAGCCGGGGGCGCCGGTCACCGGTCCGGGTGCGCCGTCGCGGGCCGTGCCGCCGATGCGGGAACCGGGGGTCGCGGGGCGGGCGGGAGCGGCGGTCGAAGGAGTGGCGGTGCCGGGGGTGCCGGGCTGAGCATCCGGAACCGCAGTGGGAGACGGGGTGGCCGTGGGCGCAGAGGACGACGACCCGCCGGCCGAGGGCGCCGCGGCGTGCGGCGCGACCGCCGAGCCCGGCCCGAGCAGCGGCACGAGCGCCGCCACCTTCTCGGCCTGGAGTGTGACCCAGTCGTCCTGCACGATGCCGCCGGTGTCGCCGCTGTTGGGGTTGAAGGACCAGTACGAGAAGCTGATGCCGGTCGATCCGAGGTAGGAGACGATGTTCTCGAACCATTGCCGGTCGCTGGTGGTCTGCAGCTTCGAGCCGAACTCGCCGACGAGCACGGGGGCGATGCCCTCGCGGGCGAGGTAGCCCCAGTTCGCGTCCCACACCTCGGGCAGATTCGCCGGGTAGGCCGGGTCGGAGAACCACGTCTGCGGGTAGATCGACGCGGGGTAGTCGTGCGGCGAGTAGACGACCCGGTCGGGCACGGCCAGTGAGACGAGGTCGCTGCCCGCATCCGCCAGCCCGCCGCCCCACCAGGTGGTGCCGCCCGAGCCCTGCCGTTCGACGCCCTCGACGATGACGAGCAGCTCGGGGTTCACGGCGAGCACCGCGTCTCCGGCGCGCTCGGCGGCGGCCCGCCAGTCGACCGAGGAGTCGCCGCAGCCCCAGCAGGCGGCGCCGTGCGGCTCGTTGTGCAGGTCGACCCCGATCACCGAGGGCTCGGAGCGGTAGCGCTCGGCGAGCATCTGCCAGTCGGCGATCCACGCCTCCTCGGGGAAGCGCTCGGTGTACCAGAGGTCGGACTGCGCGGCCGAGTCGGGCCGGTGCCGGTCGAGGATGACGTTCAGGCCGTAGGACTTCGCCGCCTGCACGATGGCGTCCATCAGCTCGAGCGGGGTGAGATCGACGAGGGTGGGGTTCTCGAAGGCGTTGATCGAGGTCGTCACGGGCTGCGCGAGGCACTCGTTCGAGAACGGCAGCCGGATCGTGTTGAACCCCAGCGACGCGATCTGCGCCAGCCCGGCGTCGAGGCTGATCGACCAGAGGCCGTGCGGGGCGCAGTTGGTGGTCTCCATACCGAACCACGAGATGCCCTTGATCACGTAGGTGCTGCCGTCGGCGGTGACGATGCGGCCGCCGTCGGTGTGCAGCGGGCCGGGCAGGGTGGCCGAGAGGTCGCCGACGACCGGCGGTGGGGCCGATGCCGGGCCGGGTGCTGGGGTGGTCGCCGGGGTGGTCGCCGGGGCGGCGGTGGCCGGGGTCGCGGTGGCCGGGTCGTCCTGCGGTGCGCTGGGTGGCGGCGTCATGGGCTCCCCCGATCCGATGGGGCCGGGGCCCGCGGTTCCGCTGTGGCGCGGTGAGGAGGTGGGCGCGGCGTCGCCGGGCAGTGCAGAGGCCGCGTTCCCGGGCAGAGCGGAGGCCGAGGCCACCGATGCCGTGCCCACGACGGCCGCGACGAGCAGCATCGCGACCGCGCCGGCCCGCCATCCCACCACGTCGTCCCCCTCGTCGCCTCGCGGCCGTCCCGCTCGCAGCTGTACCCCGTCAGCGGACCCGCCCGCTGGCACGAGACTACCCGCCCACCGCGCCCCGGGTGCGAGGATGGTCGCATGGCGAAGGATCCGCAGTACGCCCAGAGCTTCGGCACCGAAGCCGCCGCCTATGACGCCGGCCGGCCGGGCTACCCCGACGACGCGGTGGAGTGGCTGCTCTCCCGCGCCGCCACCGACGACGACGCCCGGCCCGACGTGGTCGACGTGGGAGCCGGTACGGGCAAGTTCACGGCGTCGCTGGTCGCGCGCAGCGCATCCGTCACCGCCGTCGAGCCCGACGGGCTGATGCGCGCGCGACTGGCGGCGAACCTGCCGACCGTCGTCGCGGTGGAGGGAACCGGCGAGCAGCTGCCGCTCGGTGAGGACTCGGCCGACGTGGTGACGTACGCGCAGTCGTGGCACTGGGTCGACGTCGAGGCGGCGTCGCGCGAGGCCGCGCGGGTGCTGCGGCCGGGCGGCGTGCTGGCGCTGGTCTGGAACGTGCGCGACGAGGCGGTCGACTGGGTGCGGCGGCTGACCGAGGTGATCGGTGCCTCGATCGCCGACGAGTACGAGACCGTCGCTCCCCCGGTGGCCGAACCGCTGCGCCGCGACGCGCACGCCGAGTTCCACTGGACGAACGAGCTCGATCGCGCCGCCCTGCACTCCCTCGTCTCCTCCCGCAGCAGCGTGATCGCGCTCGACGAGCCGGCCCGGGCCGCACTGCTCGCCGCCCTCGACGAGCTGCTCGACACCCACCCCGACCTCGCGGGGCGCGACCGCTACCCGCTCCCGTACCTCACGCGCGTCACGATCGCCCGCCCGATCTGACCCGCCCGATCCGACCCGCCCGATCCGACCCGCCCGATCCGAGCGGATGCGCGGCCGCCCCGTCACGTCCGGGGCCTGCCGCGCGGCGTGACACGGCGGGCCGCTATCGTGGGGGCATGCCCGAGACGCAGGCCCCCGCCGCCGTGGGCGAGCGTGTTCCCGGGCACGGGCCGCGGACGCGCATCCGCCGCTTCTCGATCAACGCGGTGCTCGACAACCTCTTCTTCGTCATCGCCGGGGCCGCCGCCGTCTGGCTGGCCTACCTGGTGCTCACGCAGGGCTTCGACTCGGGCTGGGCGCAGGTGTGGTTCTACCTCGTGTTCTGGGTGCTCGTGGCCTACATCGCGCTGCCGCGGCTGCACCGCATCCTGACCAACATCTACGTGCCGAACTACTTCATCGGCCGCACCCGCACGAGCGACGGGCTGCTCGGCGACCCGGTGAACCTCGGCCTGCTCGGCGCCGAGGAGCAGCTGCACACCGCCATGCGCGCCGCCGGCTGGACCCGCGCCGACGACCTGAGCCTTGGCAGCGGTCTGCGCATCGTGCGATCCACCGTGCTGCGCCGGAGCTACGACGAGGCGCCGGTGAGCCCGCTGATGCTGTTCGGACGCAACCAGGACTTCGCCTACCAGCAGGAGGTGAAGGGCAACCCGTCCAAGCGCCATCACGTGCGGTTCTGGCGCTGCCCCGACGACTGGCTGCTGCCCGGCGGGCACAAGGTCGACTGGCTGGCGGCGGGCACCTACGACCGTGCGGTCGGCTTCTCGCTGTTCACGCTGCAGATCACGCACAAGATCGACGAGAACACCGACGTCGAGCGCGACCACATCGTCGCGACGATCGAGCAGTCGGTGCCCGCGGCCGAGGTCGACCTTCTGAAGGACTTCGCCACCGGCTACCACTCGCGGAACGGTGGCGGCGACGCCATCGTGACCGATGGCGACCTGCCCGTGATCGACCTGCGCGCGGTGACGCCGACGGCCGAGGCGGCCGCCGAGACGCACGCGCCGGTGCCGACGCCGCACGTCGGGCCGAACGCGTCGCCCGTTCCCGACAAGACGGTGCGGCGCCCGGCGCAGATCGTCTTCGGCGCCGCCGTCGTGGTGCTGCGCGCCTTCTCGCCGCTGTTCGTGATCGCCGCGGTGGTGTTCGACTGGCAGGGTGTGCGCGGCCTGATCAGCATCGACACCGGTGACGTGGTGCCCTCGGGGGTGGATGCGCGGGACGTCGTGCTCTGGGGCGTGGTGGTGATCTCGGCGCTGTTCGGGCTGGCGCAGCTGCTGTTCGGAGTGCTGATGTTCTTCGGCAGCAACGTGGCCCGCGTGCTCGTGATGCTGTTCAGCACGATCAACATCGTGATCGCGCTGATCGATCACCTGGGCGGTGCGCAGATCACGCTCGGCACGAACCTGATCGGGGTGTCGCTCGACATCCTGATCCTGATCGCGCTGTCGAGCGGGCGGGCGCGGGACTACGCGCGGCGGCCTCGGGTGAAGAAGGCGGAGCGCCGGGCGCTCTGAGCGGGACGCGGGCGGGCGGCGCTGATCGCGCGGTCAGCGCGGGTCGGCGCTGCGCCACTCGGCAGGGGCGATCTCCGCGAGGTCCCGGGGCGGCAGGGCGATCCAGCCCTCGCGGCGCGCGCTGTCGAGGTGCCGGGCGGGCGGCGGAGGCGTGAGTCCGAGGGCGTGCGCCCGTGCGACGAGCGCCGCCACCACGGCGTCGAAGGCGTCGTCGTCGGCGACCATCAGGTCGGCCATCGCCCCGAGCTCGAGCCAGGGCATCCGCTCGCCGAATTCGGCCAGGAGACCGGCCCGCACCGAGGCGTCAGTCTTGTACCCGCGCGTGCCGAAGCCCCAGAGCCGCAGCGACGCCCCCGGATACACCTCGGCGACCCGGCCCGCGCCCGAACGGTCGACGGGGCCGATCCGGTCGCCGACGCACTCGAGCAGGGCCGCGCAGTGCATGGCGGTGAGCCCGAGGCGGTCGGTCGAGACGCTGAGCGGCCAGCGTCCGGTGACCTCGCGGGTCACCCGGTCGGTCTCGCGGTAGGCGAGGGTGCGACGCCAGGGCATGCCGGCGAGCTCGCCGGCGATTCGCTCGCCCCGGGCGTGGGCCGCGACGAACTCGACGAACTCGTCGGGCCAGCCGAAGGCGCAGTCGATGCCCGTCGACACGGCGGTCTCGGCCACGGCGGCGATCCGCGCATCCGGAACCGCCGTCTCGAGCGACCGCAGCACCGCCGCGGACGACGACCACTCGATGGTGGCGAGGGCGGTGCCGGCGGTCTCGGCCGCGAGATCGACCCCCGCGGTCAGCACGGCCGACGCGAGAGAAGCCGCGTGAGCGTGCAGCAGGCGATCAAGCCGGGGTCAGGCCGCGATGACGGTGAGGCCCATGCCCACCATCGAGAGCGCCACGACCGCCGAGACGATGGCGACGTTCGAGAGGACGCCGACGGGCAGGCGCCCCGCGATCGGCCCGCGGTCGACGGCCGACATGGCCTGGCCGAGACCGCTGAAGCCGCCGAGGTCGAACCCCGTGGCGCCCGTGGCCAGGAAGTGGCCCTCGGTGTACTCGATCATGCCGGCGTACTCGCCGTTGCGGGAGGCGATCCAGAGCTTCGACTCGGGCGTCGCCCAGCTGAGCGGAGTCGCGATGGTCGGGACAGAAGCGGACTCCTCTATGCGCGGTGCGCGCACCGCGGTGATGTTCGTGAGCAGTGCCATGACGAGCCCTTCTGTGTAACCATGACTGATTATTAGAGAGACTAGCAATAAGTTCGTCAGGTTTTACGGGGTTGTCACATCGTGTCTGCTCGTGTATGCGTCAACTCGCGTCGGCGGGCACCCGCACCTTCAGCGCACCCGGCTCGATCCACGTCTTCATGGCGATCGCCGTGCCGAAGCCGTCACCGTCGAGCTCGATCTCCTCGGGGCGGCGCAGGCGCAGCACGAGCTCCTTGCCGCGGAGGTAGTTCAGCGCACGCACCTCCCGCGCCGAGCCCATCAGCCGCCGGCCGGCCGCGGTGCGCCGCAGCACGCCGTTCTCCCAGAAGATCTTGCCCATGATCTGGAGCCAGCCGAAGAAGCCCTCGGGCCGCAGCAGCACGATGTCGAACAGGCCGTCGTCGACCGCGGCGTCGGGGAGCAGCAGGATGTTCGCCGGCAGCGACCCGCAGTTGCCCACCATGATCGTGTGCGCCCTGACGTTCCGCGGCGCCTTGCCGTCGAGGCTGTAGCGCAGCCGCAGCTGGTTCTTGTCGCGGAGCACGGTGGCGATCGCCTTCGCGTAGGCCAGCCAGCCGACCTTCGCCTTCAGCTCGTCGTCGGTGGCGGCCAGCATCTTGGCGTCGAGACCGAGGCCGACCATCACGAGGTAGGCGTGCTGGGTCACCTTCTCGTCTTCATGACGGATGCGCACCTGCCCGAGATCGATGGCCCGCTCGGTGCCGCCGAACGCTGTCTGCAGCGCGTTCTCGACGTCGTCCAGCGTGAGGTCGAGGTTGCGCGCGAGCAGGTTGCCCGTGCCGGACGGGAGCAGCCCGATCGGCACGCCCGTGCCGCCGAGCACCTCGGCCACGGCGCGCACCGTGCCGTCGCCGCCCGCGGCGATCACGAGGTCGACCTCCTCCTCGAGCGCCTTCTTCGTGGGTCCCTGGCCCGGGTCGTCGACGGAGGTCTCGAGCCAGAGGGTCTCGGCCCAGCCGGACTCGGCCTCCTGGGCGGCGACGGCGGCCTTCAGCGCGTCGAGGTCGACTTTGATGGGGTTGTAGACGAGCGCTGCTCGGGGTGCGGTCATCTTCGTGACCGTACCAGGGGGCCCGCTGCTCCCCCAGCCCTTGCTCGCGCCGGCGTTCCCCGCCCTGGTGTCTACTCCCCCAGCCCCTGCTCGCCGAGACCGGGGAACCCCGGCCCGAACAGGGCCCGGAGGCAGCGCCCCACCTGCTCGGCGTCGCCGTCCATGTAGGCGTTGATCGCCGCGCGGGCGGTGGAGGCGGCCCGCTCGACGGCGAACTGCTCCTCGATCGACCGGGCGAGCGACGCCTTGGGCAGCACCCGCTGCGTTCCGGTGGGGCTGGTCAGATCGGGCAGCGGCAGCAGTCCGTCGTTCGCGAGCCGCTCCCAGACCCAGCAGACGTCCCAGAGCAGGCTGAACGAGCGCTGCTGCAGCGCCTGGCGGAGGGCGACCGTCTCGAGGTAGTAGGAGGTGATGCCGATGCCGTGCTCGTGCTTCCACGCGATCAGCAGCCGGATCAGCGCCCGCAGCGCGCCGTCGTCGTCGATCCGCGAGAGCAGCAGCTCGCGAGAACCCGGGAGGTGCGGCACCCAGCGGTGCGCGGCGTCGGGCACCCAGACGGTGTCGACGGCGCCGGCGTCCCTCGCCTCGTAGGAGGGGATCAGCCGGAGCCCCGCCGTGCCGGGGCGGTCGATGACGAGCGAGTCGCCGTTCTCGAGTCGCGAGGCGAAGACGCCGAGCGCCGACGCGGGGGCACCGGTCGAGCCGGCCCCTTCGACGAGAGCCGCCCGCAGGGCGTCGATGGCCTTGGGCAGCGTGCGCGGCTTCGATCCCTCGAGCACGACGAGGCAGTCGAGGCGGCTGCGGCCCGCGACGGCGGTGCCGTGCGCGAACGAGCCGGTGTCGAGGATGCGGCGCACCCGCGGGCTGTGCAGCAACGCCCCGCCGACGTGCGCTCGCAGCAGCCGCGTCTCGTCGACCACGATCGACGACGGCGTCAGCGCGTCGCCGTACGACCGTATGGCTTCGGCGACATCATCCGGCACGGCTCGACCTCCCGAGGACGAACCTACTCCGGCGGAGGCGCGCGCGGCGGCGGCCTCGCGCGCGGCCCCTCGGGTCAGCGGCGGCGGCGCGCCTTGAGGGCCCGGCTGTCCTCGAGCTCCCAGAGGTCGAACTCGCGCACCCGCCGCATTCGCTCGGCCCGGTGCCGGCGGTACTCCTCGTCGACCACCAGGTTCGACGTGGCCCGCACCTGGTCGAGCCGCGCCTCGATCTCGCGCGAGATCTCCTCCCAGGCGCGCTTGCGGGCGTCGTCGACGAGCAGCGCCACGGCGACGTCGTCGGCGGCGTCACGACGGATGCTGTCGGCCACGTCGCGGTACACCCGACGCCTCGCCGACAGCAGCTCGAGGTCGCGCGCCTTGTAGTCGTGCTGGTGCCGGGCGACCCCGCGGTCGCTCTGCGCCTCCTCGATCACCTCGAGGGCGTGGTCGAGGTTGTTCTCCTGCTCCTCGGCGAGCTCCTGCAGCACCTCGCGCGCCGCCTCGGCCGCCCGCGCGCGGTCGAACGACTCGTCGTCGCGGAGCGCCGACACGATCAGCCGGTTCTTCAGCGCCAGCACGGCCGAGAACCGGGCGATCAGCAGCCCGTCGGCGATGGCCGCGTCGATCTCGTCGGCCGACAGCGGCTCCGGTGGCGCGATCGGCGCACCGCTCGCCAGCCAGCGAGGTCTCTTCGCTCGCCGCCGTGCCATGGTGCGCCTCCTCGACCTCAGCTTAATCGCTCGGGGGCCCGGGCGCAGAGCCGCTCGCGCAGCCGGTCCGCCGCGCCGCGTCCGCCTCAGGCGCAGAGCCGCTCGCGCAGCCAGTCCGCCGCCTCGGAGCGCGGGAGCGCACCCGACCGCAGCAGGCGGGTGAACTCGACCGCCGCATCCGTCAGGTGCCCGTCAGCGGTGTCAGGTCGGTCACCACCGATCCGGATGCTCGCCCAGCGCGCCGCCCGGGGCCCTACCCGCGCGGCCACCGCCACGATCCCCGCGAAGTGCCGGGCCTGCCCGCGAGTGGCGTCGTCGTACTCCGGGGCGAAGCCGCGGCCCCGGATGACGTTGCGACCCCCGGTCGCCGCGTCGAGCATCCAGAGCGGACCGAGACGCACCCCGGCGCCCGCGCGACCGACCTCCACGAGGAAGCGGCGCGTCGACCAGCGCGCCGGGGCCCCCTCGTCGATCGCCGCGACCAGTGAGCACAGGCGGGAGCACGCATCCATTCCCTCGACAGTACGGCGACACCCGGTCGGTCGCTTTCTTTCGCATTGCGAAAAGTTTTACCGTGTGCAAGCATTGCCCCATGACGATCGAATCCCCGTCGGCTCCGCCCGGGCTGCGCGAGCGCAAGAAGCGCGAGACCGCGCGGGCCATCGAGGTGGCGGCGGTCGAGCTGGCCGCCGAGCAGTCGCTCGGCGAGGCGACGATCGAGGCCATCAGCGCCCGGGCCGACGTCACCAGCCGCACCTTCTTCAACTATTACGCGAGCAAGGAGGACGCGGTGCTCGGCGTCTCGCGCGCCTTTCCCCGCTCGCAGTTCCTCGAGCTGACGCAGCGGCCCGGCCGCTCGATCGTCGAGACGCTGCTCGACGGCGTGGTGCAGGAGCTCGGCTCGATCGAGCTCGGCACGACCGACTTCCAGGCCAAGAAGCGGCACGTGCTGCTCGAGAACCCGCACCTGCTCGCCCGCGACTTCCAGACCATGGGCGACATCGAGGCCGAGCTCGTCGCGGTCACCCGCCGGCTGCTCGACGAGGAGGGCGTCGTGGCGCCCGGCGAGCGCGACGACCGCGCGTGGGCCGTGGTCACGCTGATGGGCGCGGTGCTCCGGCTCGCAATGCAGCGCTGGAGCCGCGACTCCGGCTCGGGCGCCCCCGTCGCCGACCACATAACCATCGCCTTCCGCACCCTGCGCGCGGTCGCCCGCGACGCCTGACCCGGCCCCCCGCGCTCAACCTCCGCCCTCGCCCCACCGCCCCACCGCGCTCCGCCGCCCCACCTCGCTCCACCGCCCCACCTCGTTCGCCCCGCCCCGCGCTCCACCGCCTCACCTCGCTCCACCGCCCCACCTCGTTCGCCCCGCCCCGCGATCCACCGCTCCGCCGCGCTCCACCGCCCTCGCCCCATCGCCCCACCGCGCTCGACTCCCGCCCTGCCCGACCCGCTCTCACGAGCCACACGACCCCGAGGAACCCATGACCGCCAACCCCGACGTGAACGGCGCCGCCGTCTCCGCCTCCGGAACCTCCGCCCCCGACCCGGCCGAGTCCACCGGCCTCACCAAGCGCCGCGTCAACCTGATCTTCGCCGCGCTGCTCGTCGCCATGCTGCTCTCGGCGCTCGACCAGACCATCCTGGGCACCGCGCTGCCGACCATCGTCGGCGAGCTCGACGGCGTCAACCACATGCTCTGGGTGGCGACCGCGTACATCCTCGCCTCGACCATCGTGATGCCGGTCTACGGCAAGGTCGGCGACCTGATCGGCCGCAAGTCGCTCTTCGTCATCGCGCTCAGCATCTTCGTCTTCGGCTCCGCGATCGGCGGTTTCGCCATGTCGATGGAGTGGCTGATCGCCGGCCGGTTCATCCAGGGCCTCGGTGGCGGCGGATTGATGATCCTCTCGCAGGCGATCATCGCCGACGTCATCCCCGCCCGCGACCGCGGCAAGTACATGGGCTTCATCGGCGCCGTCTTCGGCCTCTCCTCGGTCGCCGGCCCCCTCCTCGGCGGCCTGTTCACCGACACCCTCAGCTGGCGCTACGCCTTCTGGATCAACGTGCCCCTCGGCATCGCCGCCATCGTCGCCGCCGTGGCGCTGATCAAGCTGCCGAAGCTGAACCGCGCCGCCCGCCCGAAGATCGACGTCGCCGGGATGATCACCCTCGCGATCGCCGCGTCGGCGCTGGTGCTCACCGCGTCCTGGGGCGGCACCGAGTACGAATGGAACTCCCCCGAGATCATCGGCCTGATCATCGCGACTGTCGTCGCGGCGGTCGCCTTCGTGCTGATCGAGCGGAGGAGCTCCGAGCCGGTCATCCCGATGTCGCTGTTCGCCAACCGCAACTTCACCCTCACCACCCTCGGCGGCCTCGCGATCGGCATCTCGATGTTCGGCGCCATCGGCTACATGCCGACGTTCCTGCAGATCGTGAACAACGTCAACGCGACCGTCTCGGGCTTCATGCTCCTGCCGATGCTCGCGGGCCTCCTCGTCACCGGCATCGGCGGCGGCTTCCTGATCTCCAGGACGGGCCGCTACAAGTGGATGCCCATCGTGGGCTCCCTCGTCGTCGCCGGCGCCCTGGTGCTGTTCTCGACCATGCGCGCCGACACCCCGCTCGGCCTGGTGCTGGTGTACCTCGCGATCCTCGGCCTCGGCATCGGACTCGCGATGCAGGTGCTCGTGCTGATCGTGCAGAACTCGGTGCCGCACTCGATGGTCGGAACGGCCACCGCGGGCAACAACTTCTTCCGCGAGATCGGCGCCTCGCTCGGTTCCGCCGTCGTCGGCTCGCTCTTCGTCGCCCGCCTGACCGACCAGCTCGCCTCCTCGGCGGCTCAGCTCGGCGGCGGAGGCGGCGCCCTGCCGACCGACACCAACGCCCTCACCCCGGCCGCCATCAACGCGCTGCCGCCCGAGGTGCACACGATCATCGTCGAGGCGTACTCGAACGCGCTCAGCCCCGTGTACCTCTACCTGGTGCCGCTGATGCTCGTGGCGGCCCTCCTCCTCTGCTTCGTCAAGGAGATCCCCCTCGAAACCACGGTCGTCCGCCCCGAGGCGTAGCCCGCCCCGCGGCGGGCCCCGCTGAGTCGCGCCGAAGTGCTGCATTTCGGCGCGACTCAGCCCGTTCGGCAGCCCTTTCCCGCGACTCAGCCCCGCACGCCGGAGGCGGCTCGATTTAGGTGGCCGGGACCTGTTCGGGGCGGGGGAAGCGGGCGAAGAGCTTGTCGAAGACCGCGTGGCGGTCGAACTGGAGCGCGTAGGCACGGGCCTCGTCGGCCCATTGCCGCCGCTGGTCGGGGGTCGTGTGCAGCACGGCGCGGTCGATGGCGGCGGCCACCGCGTCCGGGTCGTTCACCGGCACCACGATGGCGTGGTCGCCGATGGCCTCGCCGATGCCTCCGGTGAGGGTCGTGATCACGGGGCCACCGCCCGCGAGCATCTTCTCGGCCAGAGCGATGCCGAAGGTCTCGACGAACTCGGGGCGGGGCTTCGACGGGAGCACGAAGGCCGCGCATCCGGCCATCAGGTACGGCTTCTCGGCATCGCCCACGTCGTCGAGAAAGCGGATGCGGTGGGCCAGCGGCGAGGCGGCCGCCAGCTCCTGCAGGGCCTCGGCCTGGGGCCCCCGGCCCGCGATCATCAGGGGCAGTTCGGTCGTGCGTCCGACCTCGCTGCGCTCGAAGCCCGCGATCAGGTCGTCGACGCCCTTCGCGTCGGTGAGCCGCGAGAGGAAGAGCAGGTAGCCGTCGTCGACGAGGCCTCGGGACTCGAGCTCGGCGGCCTTCGCCCCCGGGTCGAGGTCGAGGTACTGGGCGGCGTCGATCGCCGGGTAGGAGACCTCGATGCGCTCCCGGCACTGGTCGGCGAAGCGGGTGCCGTGCTGCTCGTCGACCCGTTCGGCCTCGCTGATGATGAGGTCGCGGGTGTACTCCGAGACGGCGACGCAGTGGTCCTGCGAGAGGTAGGAGGAGAGGATGTGCGCGGCCGCCCCGAGCCGCCCCTCCTCGACCGCCGTGCGCACCACGTTCGTGACGTCGCTGCCGACCGCCTCGGCGATGGTGGTGACGTCGACCGGCAGGCCCGTGCCCCAGGCGGCGCGCACGGCGTCGGCCACCGCGATGGTGTGCGGGCTGAGGTAGAGCGAGAGCGCGACCGTCGGCACGCCGTCGGTGAAGAGCTCGACGAGGCGGCCCGTGATGCCGGCGAGGTAGCGGCCGTCGGGCACCTTGTAGTCGCCGACGGGGGCCGGGCGCTCGACGATGATCCCGTCGCTGTAGGGCAGCACGGAGTCGAGCGGCTTGAGCGGAAGGCCGGCCGCCTCGAGGCGGTCGATCGGCCAGGTGACGATGCGCACCTCGTCGAAGCCGCGGGTGAGGGCCGTCTCGGCGAGGTTGCGTCCCTCGACCGAGTGGCCGCAGATCACCGGATCGGCGCGCACCACGATGACCAGGCGGTTGCGGATGGCGTTCATGGGGTGTCTCCTGTCGTGCGGGCGGCGCCCGGCTGCTCGGTGGTCGGTGGGGTGGCCGGTTCGGCCGGGGTCGGTGGGGTGGGTTCGTCGTCGAGGTCGGGTTCGGACTCGGTCTCGACGGAGCCGTTGGGAAGCTGGAGGGTGTCCTCCGGGGCGGCGGCGGGCGGAGCATCCGGGACCTCGCTGCGAACCTCGGGGTGGTCGGACGGCTCGGCGTGCAGCGCCTCGGGGTGCTCGGACGGCTCGGTCTGGAGGGCCTCGGCCACGAGGGAGGCCACCTGCTGCGCCGTCGCGAAGGCGGCCGCCGCTCCCGCCTCGGCGGAGGTCGGCCCTGCGGCGCCGGCCGCGACCGGGTGCGAGGGCGGCACGTCACGCGTGCCCCACTCGCTCGGCGCGGGCCCGAGCTCGACGACGAGCTCCCCGCCGCCGTGCCACTCCTCGCCCGTCAGCCAGCTGCGATCGAGCGGATGCCCGTCGAGCCACATCCGCTGCACGTACTGCACCGGCCCGCCCGCCACCGGCTCGACGAAGTTCTCGGTGCGGATGACGAAGTCTCCCCCGGCCACCGCCACCGTCGCCTCACGGAACGACGGCGCGTTCACCAGGAAGAGGTTCTGCCCCGCCACCGGGAACACCCCGAGCGACGCCCAGACGAACCACGAGCTGAGCCCGCCCGAGTCGTCGTTGCCCGGCAGCCCGCCGCGGCCCGTGCCGAACTGCTGGTGCACGATGTTCTGCACGATCTCGGCGGTGCGGTCGGGCCGGCCGGCGTAGTGGTAGGCCCAGGGCGCCTCCATGTCGGGCTCGTTGTTCAGCCCCTCGAAGCGGCCCAGCACGTAGCCCGCGAGCAGGTCCTGGGCGTCGGGCTTGTTGCCCGGCTGCACCACGGGCTCGGCGCCGTAGCCGAAGAAGGCGTCGAGCTGCTCGACGAAGCGGTCGCGGCCGCCACTGACCTCGATGCGACCGGCCATGTCGTGCTGCAGCCGGAACGAGTAGTTGTAGCGGCTGCCCTCGTAGTAGGTCGAGTCCTTCAGCAGGCCCGAGGCGGGGTCGTACGCGTTGATCCAGCGGGCGGCCAGCGCTTCGAACTGCGCCGCGAGCGCGGTGTCGCCGACGTGCCGGGCGACCTTGGCGGTGCACCAGTAGCCGAAGGCGAGGTCGAGGGTGTGGCTGATCGGATGCGCCTCCCCGCGCAGCAGGAACTCCTCGCCGTAGGTGCGGCGCAGGTCGTCGCTCATGTGCACGAGCGCCCACTCCCAGTCGATCCCGGGCAGCCCGGCCTGGCAGAGCTCGGCCAGGAAGGTGTGCGCGAGCGCGCTGCCCTGCCGCGAGAAGCGATCACCGCCGCGGGCGAGCCGGTAGCCGATCGGGAAGTTGCCCTCCTCCTCGCAGATCGTCAACAGTGCATTCGCCAGCTCGACGGCCTTGTCGGGGAACAGGGTGATGAGCAGGGGCAGCTGGGTGCGGTAGATGTCCCACATCGTCGACAGGTCGAAGGCGAAGGGCCCCTCGCTCGGCCAGAACGGGCTCTCGGAGTTCGCGAAGCAGGGCTTGATCAGCGAGTGGTAGAGCGCGGTCGAGAAGACCGTCTTGCGCTCGGGGCTCGGGGTATCGACCGAGATCGTCTTGAGGTGCTTCCGCCAGGTCTTGCGGGTGCGCTCACGGCGCGCGTCGAAGCGCCCCGGGCCCGGGCCGCAGTCGGCGCGGAGGTTCGCCTCGGCCTGCTCGACCCCGCGCAGCGAGAAGCCGATGCGCAGCTCGATGGTCTGGCCGGGCTCGCTCGGCCCCGCCCACATCAGGCCGAAGGGGCGCAGGGTCGTCGGCCGGATGTGGTCGAGCGCCAGCTTCGTGCCGCCCGGCATCAGGCGCCGGTCGTACCAGAGCATCTGGCGCCACTGCGGGGTGTCGCACTCGATGTGCACCGCGATCGGGGCGCCCTCCGCGACGATCTCACCGCGCGCGACGCCGGGCTCGAGGGTCTCGAGGTTCGCCCGCAGCGGGATGGTGGCGCCGTAGGGGATGCCGAGTCCGCCGAGCGAGAAGTCGATCACCACGCGGGCGTTCGCGTGCTTCGGGAAGGTGTAGCGGTGCACGGCGCTCTTCGGGCCCACCGTGATCTCGGCGGTGACCCCCGAGTCGAGGGTGGCGGAGTAGTACCCGGGGGCGGCGGTCTCGTCCGTGATGTCCCAGCTGCGGCCGAGCACGTCGAGCGGCTCGACCATCGGCGTGACCCGGAAGTAGTTGTAGTACTTGCGGATGGCGCCGGTACCCGACTGCTGGAAGTGCGTGAAGCCGCTGGCCAGCAGGGTGTCGTGGATCGTGCTCGGCACGCCCTCGAGGCTGAGGTCGTAGCGACCGTAGCCCGTGGGGTAGCCGCCCGAGTAGGCGCAGGCCGAGACCATGCCGAGCGGGTAGGTGGCGCCCGGGTGGGTGTTGCCGATCTGGGGCTTCGGCCACCACCAGGTCGCGGCGAGGCCGGTCTGGGGCGGGAGGGCGGTGGCCTCGGTGCCGATGAAGGGGTCGACGCGGTCGATCATGCGCGGGGGCTCCTTCGGGATCGGGCGGGCTCGTGGCCGGCGGTGTCGGTCGTGCCTGCGGTGGCGGTGATCGTCGGAGCGTAGGTTCCACCGGGTACCGCGCGGTTAACCGAAGGTGGACGGACGGCGAACGGATGCGACGGCCTGGTGCGGTGCGGTTCCATGGGGCTCCTCGTGTTCGTCTCGGGGTCGGGTCAGGGCGGCGGCGCGGTGAGCAGCTCGGCGCGTTCGGCGAGGTACGGGCCGAGCGGGGTGAAGGCGTTCTCGCCGGGCTGGGCGTTCCAGCGCACGGCGACCGTGTCGCCGCGGAGGATCAGCAGCGGCGTGCGGTCGCCCGCCTGGACCGCCGCCGCCTGAGCGCGCAGCGTCGACGGATCGAGGGCGAGCTCGACGGTGTCGAAGTTCACGGTGTCGCCGTCGGCGAAGCGTCCGTGAGCGGCGCGCCGGTAGTCGCGGCGCTCCTCGGCCCGCGGGTTCTGGTTCGTGACGCGGCCGGGCTCGATCGCGCGGGTGACCCGGCCGACGCCGTGCAGTTGCGCATCCGTGTCGAGGAGGAGCACGCCGAGCCGCCACACGCGACCGAGCGGCGTCATCACCGGGCCGCGCCGGATGCCGAGGATCGCGCGCCGCTCGTCGAACCGGGCGAGGGCCTCGGTGCGCGCATCCGCTCGCCGCAAGGCCGCCACCGTGCCCGCGAGCAGGGAGTCGAGCCCGGCCGCCACGGCCGCGTCGCCCTGCTCGGTGCCCCCGGTGGTGCCGTTCATACGACGACGCTACCGGTCGCCCCGTTTCGCCCGTGTTACCGGATGCTCCCCTGCCCCTGTGCGTCGGGCCAGCGCGGCCCGGGGTGCGGTGGCCCGGCCTGCGGTGGTCGGGGGTGGGGCGGCTCCGGCCGCTTCCGGTCTTGCCGCCTCGGGCCGGGGCGCTGTGCGTCGGGCCACCGGCGCCCGAGGCCGTCGATCACCACGAGCCCGGCGACGGCGTGCAGGAGGGCGGCTGCCGCCAGGGCGATCAACTGCGGATCCGGCGGGAAGAGCACGAACAGGTAGGCCCAGAGCCCGAGCACCAGCCCCGCGGACGCGAGCCCGACCGCCCACGGCGCCGCGAGCCGGAGCGCCCAGGCGAGCAGCAGCCCGAGCGCGGCCGGCACCGCGAGGAAGCCGCCCGAGACGGCTCCGACGGCCGCGCCGATCAGCAGCGCGGTGGACGTCAGCCCGGCCGACCCGGTGCCGCCAGCGCTCGACGGGTCGAAGAGCTGTGGAGGCAGGAAGGCGATGAGAGCGAAGAACGACCCGAAGAAGGCACCTTCCACGATCCCGCCCGCGATTGCGAGCAGGGCGAAGAACGCGGCGGGCGCCCGGGAACCGCGCAGTGCGATGCCCGGGCGCCGCGCCTCAGACGAGGTCACACACCGCCGCCGCCCGAGGCGCCGGCGTGGTCGGCGACGCGCTGCCAGAAGAGCATCCAGTTGGCCCCGGCGACGCGGGAGTTGGCGATGTTCACCGTCGGACCGTTGTCGACCTTGACCATCGCGTGCACATAGAGATGAAGGTAGCCGCTCGGGTCGTTGTACCAGGAGAAGGTGATGAGCGAGCCGGCTCCGTCGAAGTGGCCGGGCAGGGCGACGAACTGCATCGCGCCGCCGTTGGCCGTCTGCACCTTGACCGGGGCGGCGAAGGCCTGCAGCGAGAACGGGCTCGCGTTCAGGTTCAGCACCTGGCCGTCGACGGGGTAGCCGCGCGGGGCGCCGAAGATCGGGAAGGAGCAGTTGAAGCAGGTGTGCAGGAGGTGGCTGGCGGCGAGCTCGGTGGCCTTCGGGTAGCGGGCGCTGTAGAGCGGGAGCGCGGCCGAGAAGTCGTAGGAGTAGTACCAGTTGGGGTCGAGCAGCACCGGGTAGGCCGTCTGGGCGTCGAGGTCGACGTGCTGAGTGAGGGTGTCGCCCGACCACTCGTAGCGGGTCGGCAGCTCGCGGCCCGCCGCGTCGCGCGCCCAGGGGGCGGCGAGGGTGCCGATGTAGTGGTGGGCGGCGTCGGCGAGCAGGGTGTCGCCGTCGGGGAGCTGAGTGCGCGTGGTGCCGTCGGGGAGGTCGAAGGTGTAGTCGAACTCGCTGCCCGCCGCGGGGCCGGTGAGGGCGGTCAGCAGGCGCACGCCGTTCATCAGCGGCTGCACGTAGGCGGCGGCGTTCTGTCCGATCGCGAACGAGTCGATGCCCGCGTCGCCCTGGCCTCGTGCCGCCGGGCCGTGCGCGTCGTCGATGGTGAGGGAGATCGGGAGGCCGGCACCCTCCGTCTGCGGGGGCGAGAGGTCGACGACGGGGGCGCCGTCGCCGGTCGAGAGCCGCAGCTCGAACGGACGGGCTCCCTGCTCGGCCGCGATGGCATCGGCCTCGGCGGTCGTCGGCGGGCGGCTCGTCTCGGTCAGGAGCTCGGGGGCGACCTGGGCGATGACGGCTGCGGGGTCGGAGAGGGGTGGACTGGTGTTGGCCGCGAGCGCGCCCGCGCTCGCGCTTGCCGGGAGGGTGATCAGGGTGGCCGCCGCAGCGGTCGCGACCACGGCCAGCGCCGCGGAGGCGCGCCGCAGCAGGGGTCGGTGGAGTCGTGACATCGAGTGACCTTTCATCGGAGTGAACCGTTCCCCCGGCCTGTCCGCATGCACAGCTTAGACACATATGGCGTTCGTGCCGCATGCTTTCTTGATTAATCCTCTGATTCTTTTTTCGCGGCGACTCCGGATGTCGGGGGTCGGGTGCAGGGTCGTCCCGGGGACGACGAGGAGACCCGTCACCGCGCCTGCGCGCGCGCCACGGCGAATCGCGCGGCAGACTCGACGGGCAGCGGCAGGCCGGGCGGCAGCGGGGGTCAGCGAGGCGGGTCGGTCGGGAGGAGCGGTGCTACCCGGGTGAGGTCAGGGGGTGGGGAGCGGCGTCGCCAGGGGGTCGCACTGGGTGAGGTCGGTCTGCGCGAGCGGCTGCCCCTCGGCGATCACGTAGGTCACGAGCAGCACCACGTCCTCGGTGCCCTCGTTGATCCCCTCGTGCACGTAGCCCTCGCCCTCCACGATCGAGTCACCCGTCTCGTACACGTGCACCCCGCCCGGGTAGATCGGCGCGTAGTGGGTGAGCTCGCCCTGCTCCACCACGGCGACGAGCTGGCCGGCGTGGCAGTGCTCGCCGGTGCCGGCGCCCGGCTTGATCGTGATCCGCCGGAACGCCACCTGGGTCGGGCCGGCGACCTCCACGTCCACGGCGGCGTCCTGCTCGCCCTTGCCGAGCTCCTCCACGACGATCGGCGCGTCGGTCGCGGGAGGCGCGGGGGTCGGGGTCGCGTCGACCGGAGCGGTGGCCGCCGGTGTGGCCGGGGCGGATGATGCGGCGGCATCCGAGGAGGCTGCCGCCGTGCATCCGGAGACCGCCAGCAGCAGAGCCAGACCCGACACGACCGACGCCCAACGCAGGGCGGCACGAGGGGAGCGGTGCGGGGCGAGCGTCATGGGTCCTCCGACCGGTCGTACGGCGAGCCGCTCACGGCGCCCCGGCGTGCCCTCATGCTGGCAGAGGCGCGGCCCGAGCGGCGGGGATGCCCGACCCCCAGTTCGGGTGCGGTGCGTCGCGCCGCCGTCTGCTCGACACCCGTCTCCCCTACCCTGGGGGCGGATGCGGCACACGCCGGCCTCGGGCGGCCGTGCCGGGTGCGCGTCCCGGCACCGTGGCCCCGCGCCGCCGTCGAACCACGAACCCGGGAACGGTCGGATGTCCAGCAGAGAGCTCCTCGAGCACCGCCGCTCGCCCGGCCGCGTGGTCGCCGTGATCGGCGGCGTGCTGGCGCTCCTGCTCGGCGCCGGCGCGGCGCTCGCCGTCTGGCTGCTCCCGCCCGTGCTGGCCGGCACTCCGCGCGAACGGCTCACGGCGTCCGACGCCGCAGTGACGGTGCACGACGCCGCGACGTCCGCCACCGTGACGCTCGGCGAGGGCTGGCTGCTGCTCGGCGTCGGCCCCTTCCTGCCGGCGGATGCTCAGACCCTCGTCTCCCCCGACGACGCCTACCGCCTCGTGCTCACGCTCGAGCCCGCCGCTCGGCCGTCCGACGCCGCAGCCCCCACCTCGCCCGTCGCGCTCGACCCGGAGGCGCTCGGCGCCCTGCTCGCCCGCACCGGCGGCGCGACGTCGACGGATGCTGCGTCCACCGGAACCGGCTCGTCCGGCGCGGCAGGAGTGACCGCCGAGTGGAGCCACGAGACGCTGGTGAGCGGTGCGACCGTGAGCTACGCCGACGTCGTCCACGGCGGTCGCACCACGACGGTCGCGCTCGTTGTTCCGCCGCACCCGCCCGCCGGGGCGCCGGCGCTCGCCCTCGTCGCCACGGTGGCGACCGCCGATGCCGCCCGCTACCGCACGGTGACCGCCGACCTCGCCGCGACCGCCGCCGTCACCCGCAGGCCGAGCGGAACCCCGACGCCCGACGGCAGCATTCCGGCGGCTCGCGGCGGACGGGATGAGCGGTGAGGCGGCGGGCGAGCGCGGGCGTCACGGCCGCCGTCCTGATGGTGGCGTCGGCGGGAGTGCTGGCGGGGTGCGCGAGCGTGCCGCCGGCGTCCGGGCCGTGGGTGCCGCGGGAGGCCCAGCCGGCCGTGGTGGACGTGAGCGTCGACGACGGGGCGACCACCGCATCCGGAACCTCGCCCGCCGCGCCCCAGACCGCCACCGGCCTCGACACCCGCCTGCTCTACAGTGCCGACCCGGCCTCGCCGGTGGCAGTTCGGTGGGCCGAGATCCCGGGCGACGCCGGCTTCACGGCGATGCTGCGCGAGCGCGTGCTGGGCGCCGTCACCGAGCACGCGGCGGCGACGGGCGTCGCCTGGGTGCCGGCCGCCGATGCACCCGGACTTCCGCCCGAGGCGCGGGGCTGCGTCGCCGGATCGACGTCGCGCCCGGCCGCCGAGCTGCTGGCCGACCCGGCCTTCACTCCGCCGGCGCAGGCGGGGGCGCCGACGCTCACGATCACCTGCGAGGTCGTCGCCGGCGCGGGCACGGTGATCGCCCAGGCGCTGCGCATCCTGACGTCGACCGCCGGGCAGGTCACGTCCGACGAGACGACGGTCTACTTCGCGGAGACCTCGGGCGCGTTCACGGTGACGAGCGAGGCGTTCCTCAGTGACGACGGGCTCCGTCAGCTGCTCCGCGACACCGTGCAGGCACTGAAGATCGAAGCGGGGGCGATGCGGCCCGAGATGGTGCAGAGCGCCGACGACTTCGCGCCCGATCAGCTGCGCGACCTCTTCTCGCACCTCGCTCTCGGCGCCGACGGCTCCCTCACCGTGCGGGTCGCGGCCGGCTTCACGGTGCCCGAGCTCGACGCCCTCGCCGCGGCCAGCGCCGAGATCGGCCGGCCGCACGTCGTCTCCGTGCCTGCCGCCCTCGCCACCCCGTTGCTCAGCGAGCAGGGCCGCCAGGTGCAGGCGGCCCTCACCTCGGGCGCCCCGCTCAGCCTGCCCGCCGCGAGCCCGCGCGGCGACGAGACCGTCGACTGCACGGTCTTCGCCTGCGTCGCCGTCACCTTCGACGACGGCCCCGGCCAGCACACCGGCGCGGTGCTGGATGCCCTCGCCGAGCGCCGAGCAGCGGCAACCTTCTTCGTGCAGGGCTACCGGGTCGAGCAGAATCGCGGGATGCTCGTGCGCGCCGACGCGGAGGGCCACCAGATCGGCAACCACACCTGGAACCACCCCGACCTGACGAAACTCCCCGACGAGGAGGTGAAGTCGCAGCTCGAGCGCACCAGCGTCCTGATCAAGGCCACGATCGGCGCCTCGCCCACCACCTTCCGGCCGCCCTACGGCGCGGTCGATCCACGGGTGCTCGGCGACACCGCGCTGCCCGCCATCCTCTGGACGGTCGACACCCTCGACTGGCAGCTCCCCGACGACGACGTGCTGCTCGGCCGGGCCGTCACGGGCGTCGACCCCGGAGACATCGTGCTGCTGCACGACGTGCACGAGAACACGGCTCGGATGACACCGGCCATCCTGGACGGGCTGCTCGGACGGGGCTTCACCCTCGTCACCCTCGAGCAGCTGCTGGGCGGCACGCCGGCACCGCACACCACGACTCGCGCAGGCTGAGCGACGGGTCTTGACGCAATCGCCGCCGCGGTCTAACGTACAACCAAATGGTTGCACGAACGATCGATCCCCCACCCCGCCTCGGCGACAGCGATGCCGACGCCGTCTTCCGTGCGCTCGCCGACGGCACGCGGCGCGACATCCTGCGGCGCACGCTGACCGGCCCCCAGTCGATCAGCGCCCTCGCCCAGCGCTACGAGATGAGCTTCGCCGCGGTGCAGAAGCACGTGACGGTGCTCGATCGCTGCGGGCTCGTCGAGAAGCACCGGTTCGGGAAGGAGCAGCTCGTCCACGCACGGGTGGAGCGGATCGCTCAGGCCTCGGGCCTGCTCGCCGAGTTCGAGCGGCTCTGGCGCGACCGCGTCGGCCGGATCGACCTGCTGCTCGACGGGCCACCGGCGGAACGAGCATCCGACGACCCCACGAACGACACCGATACCCACCCCTGAAGGAAGGAACCGACCATGCCGGTCATCAGCACCGAGCGCGACACCGACGCGCTCACCCTCACCCTCGTCGCCGAGTTCGACGCGCCGGCCGCCCGCGTCTGGCAGGTCTGGGAAGATCCGCGGCAGCTCGAGCGCTGGTGGGGGCCGCCGAGCTGGCCGGCGACGTTCCGGCGGCACGACTTCGTCGCGGGAGGCGAGT
This sequence comes from Herbiconiux flava, assembly GCF_013409865.1. Taxonomy (NCBI): domain Bacteria; kingdom Bacillati; phylum Actinomycetota; class Actinomycetes; order Micrococcales; family Microbacteriaceae; genus Herbiconiux; species Herbiconiux flava. The sequence continues at coordinate 2,330,414 of NZ_JACCBM010000001.1, read as the reverse complement.
CGCACTACGTGATGACCGGCCCCGACGGCACCGAGGCGGGCGGCTGGTGGCGCGCGATCGACGTGTCACCCACCGAGCGCTTCGAGTGGGAGGACGGCTTCGCGGATGCCGAGGGTCGCCCTGACCCGTCGATGCCGGTGACGCACGCCGTCGCGACCCTCGAGGAGAAAGACGGCACCACGACCATGACTGTCGTCTCGACGTTCGCTTCGCTGGAGCAGCTCGAGCAGTTGCTCGCCATGGGCATGGACGAGGGGATGCGCGAGGCGATGGGGCAGATCGACGCCCTGCTGCGCGAGTAGGCCTCAGCCGTCGCGGTGCTCAGCCGTGGGCGGGCGGCCGGGGCGCCCTGAGAGCATCGAGCAGGGCGTCTGCCTTGAGCAGCACCTCGTCGTATTCCTCCTCGGGAATGGAGAGCGCGGTCACACCGCCCCCGACGCCGATCGTGGCCCTCGTGGGCAGCGATCCGGGTGCGGGCGCGTCGAGCACGATCGAGCGGATCGTCATCCCGAGGTCGGCACTGCCGTCGCGCCCGATCCAGCCGAAGGCGCCGGCGTAGAGACCGCGGGCCCGCTGCTCGAGTGCATCCAGGATCTCGACCGCGCTCCGCTTCGGCGCCCCCGTCATCGACCCCGCCGGGAACGCCGCCGCCAGCACCTCGGCCACCCCCGCCCCGGGGCGCAGCCGCGCCTCGACCGCACTCACCAGCTGATGCACCTGCGGGTGCGTCTCCACCTCGAGCAATGACGTCACCTCCACACCGCCCGGCACGCTCACCCGCGCCAGGTCGTTGCGCATCAGGTCGACGATCATCACGTTCTCGGCCCGTTCCTTGATGCTCGCCGCGAGGTCGGCGCGCAGCGCGGCGTCGGCGCGCGCGTCCCCCGACCGTCGTCGCGTTCCCTTCACGGGGTGCGTCGAGACGCGACCGTCGGCGACGCGAACGAAGCGCTCGGGCGACGAGCTGAGCAGGGTGACGCCACCGATCCGCAGCACCCCGCCGTGCGGCGCGGGCGAGATCGCGCGCAGCCGGTCGTAGACGTCGAGGGGGTCGAAGCCGGTTCCGGATGCGGTGGTCACCTCGATCTCGGTCGACAGGTTGAGCACGTACGCGTCCCCCCGGGTGATGGTCGCCTGGCAGGCGCGCACGGCGGCGAGGTACTCGGCGCGGGTATCGCGCCAGCGCACGCTCGGACGGTCCGGGAGTGCGGGCTCGGGGCGGGACGGCGTTCGGATCAGGGCGCAGAGGTCGTCATCGGTGCGGCGGCGCCAGGCGTCGAGCTCGCCCGTCCACGAGGGCGCCGCGGCGAGCAGCTCGATGCGCCGCTCCCCCTCGATCAGAGGACCCAGGGCCACAGCGCGGTCGACCAGGAGGAAGGCGGCGTCGGGATGACGGGTGGGACGCGCATCCGGAACCCCCATCGTCTCGCGGGAGACCCCGTAGCCCAGCCAGCCGACGAGACCGGGGCGGAAGGGAGGTGCCTCCACGTCGGCGTCGACCGTCAGCGGGTCGTCGCGCCAGGCCTGCTCTCGGGCGGCGAGCGCCGGCAGAAGCGGGCCGTGGAACTGCCAGCGGGGGCCGGTTCCGATGATGCTCCAGCCGCGGGCATCGTCGAACCAGAAGGCGTCGGAGGCCGGGTCGCCGTGGAGAGCCCGGAAGACGGTGGCGGGATCGAGGGTCGAGACGCCCGCGACGCGGTGACGCAGCAGCCGCGGTGCCATGCCCCGAGTCTGCCATGCCCGGAGCCCGGGAGCCGGTCGGGGGCCGGTCAGTGGGCCGAGGGTCGGCGAACGGGCCGAGCCGGGAGGCGCATCCGGCCCCTCATCGGGTCGTTCTCGGGCCGCCCACCCCAGTACCTTCCCAGGAGAGCTGATTACTGTACGCAGTACTACCACCCGGTACCCGCTCACGCCCGCCCCGCTCCCCGAAACGAGGAAAATTGGACGTCCCCGGATACGTCTGGACGCTGACCATCGTCGGCATCATCGGCCTGCTGGCCTTCGACTTCATCTTCCATGTGCGAAAAGCGCACGAACCGACGTTGAAAGAGGCGGCCATCTGGTCGTCGATCTACGTCGGCATCGCCATCCTGTTCGGCATCGGCGTGCTCGTCTTCGGCGGCGCCACCGCCGGCAGCGAGTACTTCGCCGGCTACATCACCGAGAAGGCGCTGTCGGTCGACAACCTCTTCGTGTTCCTGATCATCATGTCGAGCTTCGCCGTGCCGCGCGCCGACCAGCAGAAGGTGCTGCTGTTCGGCATCGTCTTCGCGCTGATCGCCCGCACCGGCTTCATCCTCATCGGTGCCGCCGCGATCTCGGCGTTCTCGTGGGTGTTCTACCTGTTCGGCGCCATCCTGATCGTCACGGCGATCAACCTGCTGCGGCCGCACGACGAGCACGCGGGCGACAGTCTCATGGTCAGGCTCGCAAAGCGCATGATCAAGACGAGCGACCACTACGACGGCGACAAGTTCTTCACGGTCGAGAACGGCAAGCGCGTGCTCACGCCGATGCTGCTCGTGATCGTGGCGATCGGGCTGACCGACATCCTGTTCGCGCTCGACAGCGTGCCCGCCATCTACGGCCTGACCGAGAACGTGTTCATCGTGTTCACGGCGACGGCGTTCTCGCTGCTCGGCCTGCGTCAGCTGTACTTCCTGATCGACGGGCTGCTCGACCGGCTCGTGTACCTGTCGATCGGCCTCGCGGCGATCCTCGCGTTCATTGGAGTGAAGCTCGTGCTGCACGCGCTGCACGAGAACACGCTGCCGTTCATCAACGGCGGCGAGCACGTGCCGGTGTTCGAGATCAGCACGGGACTCTCGCTGACGGTGATCGTCGGCATCCTGATCGTCACGGTCGTCGCATCGCTGCTCAGCCCCAAGGGGCGGGCGCAGAACTTCGCGGCGGCCATCCGCCGGCACGCCACCGACGCGGTCGACGAGACGAAGCCGACGCCCGAGCGCGCCGCCGCCTTCGACCGCCTGCGCGAGACGCACTCGAAGGCGTCGGCCCTCCCGCCGAAGCACCGCGAGGCCGTGCTCGGAGACGAGTCGCTGAAGTCGGCCGTCGAGCGGGCGCACGAGGAGCATTCCTCGCGCTGACCCGCGTCGTCTGCTGCTGGGGTCCTGCTGGGTCCTGCTCCTGCACATCGCTGAGCCGCCGTCGCCCGTCCACAGTCGTGGAGGGGGCGCGGCGGCTTCCGCGTTCGGGCTGCTAGGTTTCTCGTGCCTGACGGGAACGGGCTGCGGTACTGCTGGAGTGCGCTGTGCCTGCTGCTGTTCGCTGTCCCTGTCCTTCTCGGTGTGCCTGCTCTTCTCGGTGTGCCTGCTCTTCTCGGTGTGCCTGTCCTTCTCGGTGTGCCTGCTCTTCTCGGTGTCCCTGGCGCCGCTTTTCTTTTCGTCGCCGCCTTCTGCCTGGCCCGACCCCCGGTTTCGCGCTGGGGCATCTCTGTGAGCCGTCATCGTGAGGGCGGAGCTGGTGCCGGCCGTCGTGGCGCTCGTCGCCGCGCTCACCCTGCTGGCCACGATCGCCAGTGCCGGGCTGGCCCGGTGGATGCGCGACCGCCGCGCACGGCTTCATCACCGCTGCCGAACCGATGTCGCCGACTGCGTTCATCGGTGCTCGTGTCACACCCCGGTCCCGCCACCCACCACGCGCATCGATGAGCGCCGGGGCGAGCGGGGCGGATGGCAGTGCCGCACCCCACTGCCCGTCGGCCCCGACCGCAACATCACTTCCGGGCGCAGTGCCACTCCCGGGCACAGCGGCACTCCCGGGCACAGCGGCACTCCCGGGCACAGCGGCACTCCCGGGCACAGCGGCGCTTCCCGGCACAGCGCCGCTTCCGGGCACAGCGGCACTCCCGGGCACAGCGCCGTTCTCGGCATCGCCGAGGAGCTCGATGAGAACGACGATTCGATCGTCACCGTGCGGTTCGGCGGCCCCGACGACCCCACCCCCCGCCGGCGCGGTACCCCCGCGGCGATCTCCGACCGCTTCGCCTTCCCACCGTCGATGATGCGCCAGGCTGGAAGTGCTCCACCCAGCAGCGACCACGACCTCGACGGCGTCTTTCACCCGCGCGGCCGCACCATGCCTCCGATGCTGGAGGTCGAGCTGGTGCCTGTCGACCCGGACGACGGGACCCCGTTCCACCCGCCCGACCTCGGCCCACCCGTAGACGACGATGATGCGTGAGGGCGGTGCCACAGGTCACGACCGACGTCCGCGCCGTCCGACACCGGGCACGGGCGAACCACTGGCAGCTACCGGGGCCGCTCAGCCGCTCGATCGTCCGGTCAGCGGGCGTTTTCGAGGGCGGCTTTGGCCGCCGGGAGTGTCGCGTGCAGCCCGAGGTCGAGTCCCCAGGCGGTGGTCACGGCGAATCCGCGTCCCCACTTCTCCGAAACGATGCCGAGCGGCTCGCCGTGATCGCCCGACGCCACCCACAGCCCCGCCTGCACGCACCGCCACGCCACCGGCTCGGTCGTGGTCGTGGTCGTGGTCTCGGTCGCGGTCGTGGCCGCCGCCATGGTCATCGTCTCCTGGTAACCGATCATCATCGACCGCCCTCCGCTTGTCTTGAAGCCCAGCCAACCCCCGCGGCCGGAGTCCGGCACCGGGTTGACAACCGAGGGATGATCGGCATCCGCTACCCGGACGGCGGACACGGGCATGCACGCCGTCCGGCTCCCGGCTCTCGGCTCTCGGCTCTCGGCTCTCGGCTCATTGCACTGCGGGGCAGCGCGGGAGCCGCCGAGACCGGCCGGCCGGCTCGGGTCAGAACTTCGTGATGACGCCGAACATGGCGAGCTCGGGCGAGGCGAAGAGGCCGAGGTCGTCGCCCCGCGCATCCGTCGCCCGGTAGTCGTCGTCGGTCTTGGTGATCGTGCCGACCACCTCGTCGGAGCCGCTCACGCGGACGTCCCACGTGGAGGCCGACGTCTGCACCATGACGACGTTGCGAGCCTCATCGCCCGTCAGGGTCGGCGCCTGTTCGGGCTCGGGCCGCCCGGCGTCGCCGAGGGCCGGCTCGCCCGCACTGTCTGTCGTCGGCGCGGGTGAGGACGCCGGAGCCGACGGCGACACCGGCGCGACCGCCGAGGTGGACGCGGACGCGGCGGCAGGCGGCGCCACCGGGCCGGACGCGGACGCGGCGGCAAGCGGCGCCACCGGACCGGACGCGGACGCGGACGCGGCGCCAGGCGGCGATACCGGACCGGGCACGGCGGCAGGCGGCGACACCGGGCCGGACGCGGACGCGGCGGCAAGCGGCGACACCGGGCCGGACGCGGACGCGGCGGCAAGCGGCGACACCGGGCCGGACGCGGACGCGGCGGCAAGCGGCGACACCGGGCCGGACGCGGACGCGGCGGCAAGCGGCGACACCGGGCCGGACGCGGACGCGGCGGCAAGCGGCGACACCGGGCCGGACGCGGACGCGGCGGCAAGCGGCGACACCGGGCCGGAAGAAGTCACGGCGGCGGGCCGGGGCTCGGGGTCGGTCACTCCGCCTCGGGTTCGGTCGTGGGGACGCCGTCGGGGCCGAGGTCGGACTCGATGTCGTAGGGGTCGGGCCCGGTGTCGGCGGATCCGCCGGGCGAGGCCGGCTCGTGGTCGTCCGAGCCGTTCGGGGCGTCCGAGCTGCCGCTGCCCGCGTCGGGCGACTCGGTCTCGGCCGTGTCGGGCACATCCGTGCCCGGGGTGTCGTGGTCGTCGCCGCTGCCGTCGTGGTGCTCGGTCATCACTGCCTCCCGTCGGGCCGCACCGGATGCGCCGCCCACCTCCAGCCTGCACCCCTCGCCCCTGGCCCGCTCCGGCGAAAAGCGATGGGACACGGCTGCGACCTGGCGGCGAGGGCACGGGGATGCCCGCGGGGCCCGCGATCCGGCAGACTGGAGGGCTGTCGAGAGGAGCCCCGTGCCGAAATCCCCACCCCTGTCCTTCAACGCGGTGCCCGAGCTCGAGCCCGTGGCCGAGGTCTTCCGTGCGATGCTCAGCGACGGCCACGAGCTCGGCGCCTCCCTCGCCGTGCACCGCGGCGGCCGGCAACTGCTGAGCGCAGCGGGCGGCTGGGCCGACACCGCGCGCACGCGCCCCTTCAGCGACCGGACGCTCAGCCGCGTCTTCTCGGCGGGCAAACCGATCGCCGCCCTGACCGCGCTGACAGCCGTCGCCGACGGTCGGCTCACCCTCGACGACCCGCTCGTGCGCTGGTGGCCGGAGTACGGCACGCACGGCAAGGAGGCCACGACCCTCCGGCACGTCCTCAGCCATCGCGCGGGCCTCCCTGCGTACTCGAACGCGGCCGATGCAGCCGACGCGACCGACACAGCCGACGCGACCGACGCGACCGACGCAGCCGGCACAGCCGACGGCATCGACCCCCTCGACCACACCGCCCTGCTCGCCGACCTAGTCGCGTCGCCCCCGATCGCCCCGCCCGGCGAGGTCATCGCCGAGCACGCGCTCACCTACGGCACCCTGATCGACGGGCTCCTCGCGCAGGCAGGGGCTCCGGATGCCCGCACCGCCGCCGCGCGCCTGGCAGCCCTCTGGCGCTCGGGCGCCGCGCCCGGCGACAGCGCCCTCGAGCTGCACTTCGGGGTCGAACGGAACGAGCATCCGCGGTCGCCGACCTCGAGATCGTCGACGACGCCTGGGTCTCCCGCTACCTCGCCCGCGACGACGGGCGGCGGATGCTCGACCGCCCCCGCGGCAACCTCGACCCCGCGCGCCTGAACTCCCCACCCTGGCGCTCGGCCTCGATGCCTGCGACCGGGCTGTTCACCACCGCCCTGAGCCTCTCCCGCTTCTACGACGACGTGCACCGGCCCGACGGCCGTGTGGCCGCCCGACTCGGATCCGCGCTGCACGCCGAGTACCTCGCGCCGCAAGCCGTCGGCCACGACCTCTTCGTCGACGGACCGGTCGAGTGGTCGCTCGGCCTGCGGGTCGACGGCGGGGAGATCGGCATGGGCGGGATCGGCGGCAGCTGTGCCTGGTACTCCCCCGAGCACGACTACTCGTTCGCGTTCGTGACCCGCTCGCTCGGCACCTTCGCCCGTGTCGACGCGCTGGCCGACGCCGTCGAGGCGGCCCTGCCGTCACAGGCGCGCTGAATCTTAGGCGGCCCTGCCCGCGCCTGCACCCCGACCCCGAGCTCGTCGCCCCGCCGCTCCGCCCCGACCCCGAGCTCGTCGCCCCGCCCCGACCCCGAACTCGTCGCCCGCCGCGCCGCCCCGACCCCGAACTCGTCGCCCCGCCCCGCCGCCCCGACCCCGAGCTCGTCCCACCGCGTCGCCCCGCCGCTCCGCCCCGCCCTACCGCGTGCGCGCCACCAGCCCCTCGACCGCCGCCGACGGCAGCTGCAGCGCACCGAGTGACCACGCCCGCGGAAACCCGAGCACCAGCCGCGGATACCCCTCGATCGCCACCGCCACCGTCGCGTCCCCACCCGCGAAGCCGCCGCGCTCCTCGACGCCGAGGCGGGCATAGGCGGTGTCGAACGACACGACCTCGGTGCCGTCGCCGGCGAGCAGGGTGAGCATCCGCGGGCCGAACGAGGCGTAGAGCGGGCCGGAGATCGCGGGCAGCGGCCGCCCGGTGTCCAGCCAATACCGGTCGGCGAACGAATCCAGGGTGCCGACCGGGCGCGCCCGCACGATCGCCACCGAGGGGAAGCGACGTCGCAACCGGTTCAGCCGCAGCTGCCCGCTCACGCCGATCAGCGCCACGACCAGCACCGCCGTCGCCGCCCCGACCACGGCCGGCGCCCCGGCGAGGCCGGATTCGGCAGAACCGCCGGCGACGCCCGGCGACGAACCACCGGACGACGAGGAACCGCCCGCGAGCCGCACCGCGTACCAGGCCCAGTACCCCGCGAACACCAGCGTCGTCAGCCCCGACAGCGCCCAGACCGCCATCATCAGCCTGCGATCCACGTTCCACCTCCGCTTCGCGGCCCCGTCCGGGCGACGCAGGAACCCTAGCGCGTGGAGCGTCGGGGCTGCCGGGAGGCGCGGCGAGCATCCGTCGCACCAGGCGCCAGGGATCGACAAGAGAGCGCTCTCACGGGCATCATGGAGAGGGGTGCGAGGCTGCGCCCCTATGAATCGCGGCGACCTCGCGTCGTCGTCCGACGGAAAGGCGACCCTCCCGGTATGAGCTCCACCACCGGCAACCCCGACTACCGCGACTCGGGGCTGACGTTCCCCGACGGCTTCCTCTTCGGCTCGGCCACCGCGTCGTACCAGATCGAAGGCGCCTACGACGAGGACGGCCGCGGCCCCTCGATCTGGGACACCTTCAGTCACACCCCCGGCAAGGTCTGGAACGGCGACACCGGCGACGTCGCCGACGACCACTACCACCGCTGGGAGAGCGACCTCGACCTCATGGTGGAGCTCGGCCTCGAGTCGTACCGGTTCTCGATCGCGTGGCCGCGCATCCAGCCGACTGGTCGCGGCCCCGCCGTGCAGGCGGGCCTCGACTTCTACTCGAACCTCGTCGACGGGCTGATCGCGCGCGGCATCACCCCGATCGCGACGCTCTACCACTGGGACCTGCCGCAGGCGCTCGAGGACGAGGGCGGCTGGACCGTGCGCTCGACCGCCGAGGCCTTCGCCGACTACGCCCGCCTCGTCGGCGCGGCGCTCGGCGACCGGGTCGCGGTGTGGACGACGCTGAACGAGCCGTGGTGCTCGGCGTACCTCGGCTACGGCTCGGGCGCCCACGCCCCGGGGGTCACCTCGCCGCTGGCCGCACTGCAGGCCGTGCACCACCTGAACCTGGCGCACGGGCTGGCGATCCAGGCGCTCCGCGAGGTCGTGACGAACGATCCGCAGTACTCGATCACGCTCAACCTGCACGTGCTGCGCGGCTCGGGCGACCAGGGGGCCGAGGCCGTGCGCCGCATCGACGCGATCGCCAATCGCGCCTTCACCGGGCCGCTGCTGCACGGGGCCTACCCGCCCGACCTGTTCACCGACACGGCGTCGATCACCGACTGGTCGTTCGTCGAGAGCGGCGACCTCGAGATCATCAACCAGCCGCTCGACGTGCTCGGCGTGAACTACTACTCGACCACCCTCGTGGCGGTGTGGGACGGCGTCTCGCCGCGTCAGATGGCGGATGGCCACAAGGACGCGGGCGGCTCGCCCTGGCCGGGCGCCGACGACATCGAGTTCCTCCCCCAGCCGGGCCCGTACACCGAGATGGGCTGGAACATCGACCCCTCGGGGCTCGAGGAGCTGCTGCTGGCGCTGCACGCCGAGTTCCCGGCGCAGCCGTTGATGATCACCGAGAACGGCGCCGCGTTCGCTGACTCGCCGACGAGGGATGCCGACGGCGCGGCCCGGGTGCACGACCCCCTGCGGGTCGACTACCTGCAGCGGCACTTCACCGCGGCGCATCGGGCCCTCTCGGCCGGCGTCGACCTCCGCGGCTACCAGGTCTGGAGCCTGATGGACAACTTCGAATGGGGCTACGGGTACTCGAAGCGGTTCGGGATCATCCGCGTGGACTACGACACGCAGGAGCGGACGCTGAAGGACAGTGCGCTCTGGTACGCGACGCTGATCGCGTCCCGGACGATCCCCGCAGCCTAGCGTCGCACCTACGCCGGTTTTGGCACAATCTGCCAAAACCGGCGTAGGGTCGCGAGCATGGTTAGCGTACGAGTCGACGGGGCCATGCTCCGGGCATCAGAAGCGACCTGCGCGCTCTTCATCGAGCGCGGTACGACCAAGCTGACCGTCGCCGAGATCACCAGGTCCATCGGCGTGCCGGTGCGCACCTTCCACCGCTACTTCGCGAGCAAGGCCGAGTGCGTCAAACCGCTCTTCGACTGGACCACCGCCACCTTCAACGAGCACGTCCGCGACGCCCCCGCCGGCTCCCTCGACGAGCTGCTGCGCACCGGGTTCGAGCGGATGCTCGGCGGCGCGGTCGCGGAGCGCACCCGCCTGCTCTTCCCCCTCGTCTTCCGGGACGACGAGATGTGGTCGGTCTTCTTGCGCTCGGTGCATCTCGGCGAGCTCTCGCTCGTACCGTCCATCGCCGCGCGCCTGGGTGTCGATCCCGCCTCGTCCAGCGCCCGGGTCGCCGCCGCCGCGGTCGCGAGCGCCACCCGCCTCGCTCTCGAGGACCTCGTCGCCGACGGCGCCGACCCGGCCGCGGCCTTCGCCCTGCACCTCCAGCACTTCGGAGCGGGCATCCCCTCGCTCTGATCGAGAGAAAGAACGCCCCAGAGAAAGAAAGAAGGAACCACCATGACCGCACTCCTGACCGGCAAGGTCGCCATCGTCACCGGCGGCACGAGCGGCATCGGCCTCGCCTCCGTGCGACGCTTCGTGGAGGAGGGCGCGAAGGTCGCCATCGCCGACATCTCCGACGAGCCCGGGGCCGCCCTCGCGGCCGAGCTCGGCGACGCAGCCCTCTACGTGCACACCGACGTCACCGACGAAGCGGCGATCGAGGCCCTCGTGGCCACGACCGTCGACCGCTTCGGCCGGCTCGACGTCATCTACAACAACGCCGGAGCCCAGGGCGACCCGTCGTCGATCCTCGAGGTCGGCTCCGAGGGTTTCGACCGGACCCTGGCGCTCCTCACCCGTTCGGTGCTGCTCGGCCACAAGTACGCCGCGCGCCAGTTCCAGGCGCAGGGAACCGGCGGCGCGATCGTCTCGACCGCCAGCGCCGCCGCCCTCCAGGGCGGGTGGAGCGCCGCCGGCTACACCATCGCCAAGCACGCCGTCGTGGGCATCGTGCGGCAGGCCGTCGCCGAGCTCGCGCCGCTCGGCATCCGGTCGAACGCCATCGCGCCGGGCATCATCATGACCCCGATCATGGCGCGCTCCTTCGGGGTGCCGCTCGACCGGGCCCAGGAGTTCACCGACTTCCTCGGCGAGCGGCTCGGCCCCACCCAGCCGATCGGGCGGGTCGGCCAGCCCGACGACATCGCCGATGTGGCGGTCTTCCTCGCCAGCGACCTCTCGCGCTTCATGACGGGGGCCGTGGTGCCCGTCGACGGCGGCGCGACGGCGGTGACTCAGGGCACCTTCGCCGCCGACGTGGCGGCCGCCGGGGCCGAGTTCCTCGGAAGGTAAGGGTACCCTCAGGCGGAACCGCTAGCGTGGTCGTGAGGGCGACGGATGCCCGTGCATCCGCTGCCCTCTCGACACGCCTTCGCGCGAAACTCTGGAGCTCCCCATGACCGACGTCGCCCCCACCACCCCTGTCTCCGCCTCACCCACCGACGCCGGACGCCGTCCCGCGCGCCCGCCGCAGCCGCAGCGCGTGCTGCAGGTTCGGCGCACCGAGCAGCTGACGCCGCACCTCGTGCGGGTCGTGGCGCACGGGGAGGCGGTGGCGGGCATCCCCTCGACCCCGCACACCGATCGCTACGCCAAGATGCTCTTCGCGCCCGCCGGCTCGCTGCTGCGACCCCCGTTCGACCTGGCCGCCCTGCGCGCGACACGCGGCCCCGCCGAGCTGCCCTCGCAGCGCACCTACACCGTGCGCCGCGTCGACCACGCGTGGAACGAGGTCTGGATCGACTTCGTCGTGCACGGCACCACCGGCGTCGCCGGACCTTGGGCTGCCGCCGCCCGTCCTGGCGACGACGTCGTGATCTCGGGCATCGGCTCCGGCTATGCGCCCGACCCGGCAGCCTCGTCGCACCTGTTCGCCGGCGACGAGTCGGCGGTCCCGGCCATCGCCGCCGCGCTCGAATCGCTGCCCGCCGACGCGCGCGGCCTCGCCCTGATCGAGGTCGACGGCCCGGCCGACGAGCTCCCGCTCGTGGCCCCCTCGGGCGTGGGCATCACCTGGGTGCATCGCGGCGGTGCCGCCGCGGGCGCCTCGACGGCCCTCGTCGACGCCCTCGCGGCCCTGAGGGCGCCGACCGGCGACACGCAGGCCTTCGTGCACGGCGAACGCGGGGCCATGAAGTCGCTGCGGCCGCTGCTGCTCGACACCTGGGGAATCCCGCGCGCCCGCCTGTCGCTCTCGGCCTACTGGGCCTTCGGCCGCGCCGAGGACGCCTTCCAGGCGGAGAAGCGCGAGCCCGTCGGCCAGATCTTCCCGGCCTAGGAGGGGTCGAAGACCGTTTTATAGTGACGATTCATCACTGAGTATTCCAATTCAGGGACACATGGTTCATAATCGGGCCATGGATCTGTCCAATCCGGGCGACGCCCTGCTCGGCCCCGCGACCTCTCGACTACTGAGTCACCTCGCCCGACTGAACGGTGGCATCACCGGTAGGCGAGCTGCGGAGTTGGCCCAGGTCCCGTGGTCGACAGGATGGCGGACGCTGGAGCGGCTCACCTCCCTGGGGCTCGTTCTTCGGCAGACCGTCGGATCGTCAGCGCTGTTCACGCTCAACCGGGATCATGTCCTCTGGCCACCGATACGGGACATCCTGTCGTCGCGCAGCCGCGTGGAACTCCTCATCGCCAATCTCGTCGCGGCACTGGCAGACGACGAGACCACCGCCGCACTGTACGGCTCAGTGGCCCGCGGCGCCTCGGCCGCAGACAGTGACGTCGATCTGGTCATCGTCTGGTCCGCCGCCGTAGGCGACCCGGCCCAACGAGACCATCTGCTACGCCGTCTGGCCGAGGAGGTGGAACTGGCAACGGGCAACCGTCTGGAGGTGGTCGACCTCGACCGCCGCGATCTCGAGCGCCTCAGCGTGGCCGCCGATCCGCTCATCTCCTCCTGGTTGAACGACGCCTGTACGCTGGCCGGTCCCGACCTGGGCGAGCTGCTCGCACGAGCGGCTGCGTGAGCGGACGACTGCGCCGGATCACACCGGCCGAAGTCTCCGTGCGCTCTCGGCACGCGCACGCCTTCCTCGACGCCGCCGAGCTGATCCTCCTGCTCGGCGACGATGCCGGGATCGAAGCCGTGCCGAACCTGATCGGCTCCCTGGCCGTCCTGTCGGGGATCGCCGCAGCCGATGCCATCTGTGGCGAGGCGCGGGGGGAACGAGCCGGGGAGAACCATCTGGATGCTGTCGACCTGCTGCGACGCTCGGTCGAACCCGGGAGCACCGCACCGGCGCAGCTCAAGCGGCTGCTGACCGCCAAGTCGACCACCCAGTACTCCGGCCAGCTGATCGGCCGGGCGAAGGCCCTCGAACTCCTCACGGCGGCGCGACGGCTCGTCGAGTGCCTCGAGCGGAGATGAACCGGACCCGGCCGTCGACGCCCCGGCGCTTTCCCATCCCGTCGTCGTAGCGTGGAGCCATGACCCGCCGCCGACCCGAGCCCGTCTACGCCGCCGCCATCGCGATCGGCCGCACCCTGTTCGCCTCCTGGCGCCTGAAGCGCCACGCGACCGGCCTGTCGAACATCCCCGACACCGGGGGCGCCGTGATCGCGATGACCCACTTCGGCTACCTCGAGTTCGCGCTTGTGGAGTGGCAGACGTGGCTGCACAACCGCCGGCGCATCCGCTTCATGGCCACCAAGCGCGCCTTCGACAAACCCGTCGTGGGGTCGCTGCTGCGCGGCATGAAGCACATCGAGGTCGACATGTCGGCCGGCGGCGAGGCCTACGCGCAGGCCGTTCTCGCACTGAAGCGCGGCGAACTGATCGGCGTCTTCCCCGAGGCGGGCGTCAGCGCGAGCTTCACCGTGCGCTCGCTCAAGACCGGCGCCGTGCGGCTGGCCGCCGAGGCGGGTGTGCCGGTCATCCCGGTCGCCGTCTGGGGCGGTCAGCGCCTCCTCACCAAGAACCGCAAGCTGCGGATGCGCGACCGCATCGGCATCCCCGTGCACTTCTCCTTCGGCGCCCCGCTCGTCGTCGCGCCCACCGACGACCCGGCGGAGGCCACCTCCCGGCTCCGAGACACCCTGGTGTCGCAGACCGACGCCCTCCAGCGCTCCTACCCCGCGGACGGCACCGGAGCCTGGTGGCAGCCCCGCCACCTCGGCGGCACCGCCCCCACGCCCGAGGAGGCGGCGGCGGCCGACGCGGCCCGCGACGCGCGCCGAGCGGCGGAGGCCGCCGCGCGCCCCTAGTCACCCCCCGTCCAGGGACTTACACGACACCCGTCGACGTCGGTAGGGTTCGAGGGCCCGATCGCCCGACGACCCGATTGCGACCCGATGACGACGACGCCTGCCGGCTGGTACCCCGACCCTCAGAACCCTGCCGCACAGCGCTGGTGGGACGGGGCGCGGTGGACCCAGTTCACGTCGGCCTGGGCGCAGGCGCCGGGTGCACCCACCGCGTCGACCCCACCTCTCCAACCGGTGGCGCCGCAGCCCGCCGGCGCCCGTCGCTCGTGGCGGCCGACGCTGTCGACGTACGTCGTGGGTGCGCTGGCGGTGCTCGTCTCGATCATCGGCGCCGGCACGAACGGGGTCGGCGGCTTCCTCGTGGGCCTGGCACTCTTCGGGATCGGCGCGGGCGTCTACACGCTCGTCAAGCGCCGGCCGAGCTTCCTGAACCTCGCGCCGACGAAGCAGGCCGGCGGGGCGGCGCTCGGGATCTCGGCGGCGCTCCTGCTGGTCGGCTCGCTCCTGGCGCCGCACTCCGCACCGGCACCCCAGGCCGACGCGGACTCGGCTCCGTCGGCGATCTCGTCCCCCGCGGCCACCGCCCCGACCGCTCGTCCGAGCACCACCGCGACTCCCGCACCGAAGAAGTCCCCGACTCCTTCACCGACCCCCACCCCCGTCGTCGCGACGCAGATGGTCGACGTCCCCGAGCCAGTCGCCTACGCCTCGTCGAGCTACGACGAACCGACGCTCGAGCTGGGCGCCGCGGTCACCGTCACGGCCGGCTTGCCCGGAACCCTCGTCAAGCGCTGGCAGATCACCACCACCGACGGCGCCGAGACCGGGCGCACGCTCGTCTCCGAGACGGTCACCGTGGCCCCTGTCGACGAACTGATCGCGATCGGGAGCATGCAGCCGGCGCCGCCACCGGCCCCCGAGCCCGCGCCCATGCCGGATGACGGCGGCGGCTGCGACCCGAACTACGCCGGCGGCTGCGTGCCGATCGACTCCGACGTCGACTGCCCGGGCGGCAGCGGCAACGGCCCGTCCTACGCTCCCGGACCCGTTCAGGTCGTCGGCTCCGACATCTACGACCTCGATCGCGACGGCAACGGGTGGGGCTGCGACTGACCCACCCCCGCTCGCGGCCTCGGCTGTCGGTGGGAAACCTGAGAAGTCCCGTGGTGCCGGGCCGCGAAGCGTGATTGCCTGAAGGCAGGCCCTCAGCCGCGAGCGCTCCGAGACGACGGATGCGCTGCCCCACCCGAAGGACGCCGCACCATGCCCGAGCCGACCACCCCAGCTGCCGCACCCCGCACCGCCCGGGCGACCTCCGCATCCGGCACCACCCCGGCGATCGCACCTCACGCGGAGCCGGCGACCCGCGCATCCGGAACCATCGCCGACGGGGACACGTTCGACGTCGCCGTGATCGGTGCCGGTCCGGCCGGCACCGCCGCCGCCCTGCGCGCCGCCGAGCTGGGGGCGCGTGTCGTCGTGCTCGAGGCCGGGCGCGTCGGCGGCACCTGCGTCAACACCGGGTGCGTGCCGACCCGGGTGCTCGCCAAGACCGCGCGGCTGATGCGGGATGCGCGGCACGCGGACGACTACGGCATCCAGCTCGGGCAGCCCCGGATCGACTGGGCGGCCACCGTCGCGAACGTGCACGCCCGCGTCGACCGGGTGCGCGACATCAAGCGCGAGGCGGAGCGGTTCGCTGCCGCCGGCATCACCCTCGTGCAGGAGGGTCGCGCGCGGTTCGAGGACGAGACCACGCTGGTGCTGGACAGCGGGCGGCGGGTGAGGGCCGCATCCGTTCTGATCTGTGTCGGCGGGCACTCGCGGCGGCTGCCGATCCCGGGGGCCGAGCTCGCGACCGTGCCCGAGGACGTGCTGCACCTGCCCGAGCTGCCCCGCCGGGTCGCGGTGATCGGAGCGGGCAACACGGGGGCGCAGCTCGTGACCGTGTTCAGTTCGTTCGGCTCGGAGGTGACGCTGCTCGACGTGGCGCCGCGCGTGCTGATGGCGTCGGATGCGGCGATCTCGTCGGTCGTGTCGGACGCGTTCGCGCGGCAGGGCATCGAGGTGCACACGGGGATCGAGACCGTCGAGCGGCTCTCTCGTTCTTCTTCGGGTATAGACGTCTGGTGGCGCGCGGCCGGCGCCTCGGCGACGAAGACGGTCGACGCCGTGATCATGGCCACCGGATGGCCCGCCGACGTCGACGACCTCGGTCTCGAGAAGGCGGGCGTCGAGGTCGTGCGGTCGGCGATCCCGGCCGACCGGTACTTCCGCACGGCTGTGCCCCACATCTTCGCCGTCGGCGACGCGAACGGCCGCGACATGCTCGTGCAGGCGGCCCAGTTCGAGGGAGAGGCCGCGGCCGAGAACGCGGTGCTCGGCGTCAACCGTCGTACCCCGCAGCACCTGCTCCCGGCGGGCGGCTTCACCGACCCGGACTATGCCGGCGTCGGTCTGACCGAGGTCGAGGCGCGGGAGCGCGACCCGCAGTGCGTCGTGGCGACGGTGCCGTTCAGCGGGGTCGACCGGGCCGTGATCGACGATCGCGGGACGGGTTTCCTCAAGCTGATCGCGGACCGGCGGCGGGAGCTCATCCTCGGCGCGCACGCCGTCGGCGAGAACGCGATCGAGGTGGTGCAGTCGGTGACGACGGCGATGGCGGCGGGCGTGGACGTGTCGACACTCGCCAACGTGAGGTTCGCGTACCCCACTTACAGCGCGGTGATCGGGCTGGCCGCCCGGGCGCTGCTCGCGGAGTCGCCGCGGCCGACGGAGCTCGACTGAGTACGAAGTACTCATAACACGCGCGGTCGCCCCGCCGTCAGGATCGTTTCTCTACCCCGACTCGATCGAAAGCGACCTCTCATGCCCCTCGCCCCCTCCCGCCGGCTCACGCTGGGCGGCCTCGCCACTGCCGCCGTGCTCGGCGCCGCCCTCCTGCCCGCTGTCGCCACGTCGGCTTCGGCTCTTGAGGTGCCTCCCGCGTGCCCCCAGGCTCTCGCAGCGGTCGGCTTCCCGGTCACCGCGACCGACATCGTCACGCCCGTCTCGCCTCCGACGACCCTGGCCGTCACGCTCACGGGTGCCCTCCCCGACGGTCTCTCGCTCTACGCCGACGCCGAGCGCGCCTACGTCTCCGGAAAGCCGACCAGGGCTCAGACGGCCACCTTCTCCCTCACGGCGAAGGTCACGTCCGGCGGCACGATGAGCACCGGCACCACGGAGTGCACCATCACCGTCAAGCCCGCTCCCATGGTCACCCGCATCGCGGGCAAGGACCGCTTCGAGCAGAGCGCCCTGGTCTCGAAGAACACCTTCGCCACGGCCGATACGGTCTACCTGGCGAGCGGCGAGAAGTTCCCGGATGCTCTGAGCGCCGCCTCGGTGGCCGCCGACCACTCGGCACCGCTCCTGCTCACCACCGCCGCCCGGGTCACCGACGAGGTCGTCGCCGAACTGAAGCGCCTCGCGCCGAAGGACGTCGTCGTCGTGGGCGGACCGCTCGCCGTGTCCCCCGCCGTCGTCGACCAGCTGAAGATCGCCCTCGGCACCACCGCCACGATCACCCGCATCGGCGGCGCCGACCGCTTCGAGGTCTCCCGCAAGCTCATCGGCGACCGCACCTTCGGCATCCCCGCCTCCGACGACGTCTTCATCGCGACGGGCACGAACTTCCCCGACGCCCTCGGTGCCTCTCCGGCCGCCGCGCTGATCGACGCGCCCGTGCTGCTCGTGAACGGCGGCGCCTCGGCGCTCACCGCTCCCGAGAAGGCGACGCTGACCTCCCTCGGCGCCAAGACCACCTCGATCGTCGGCGGGCCCCTCGCCGTCAGCGCCGCCCTCGAAGCCGACCTGGCGAAGTCGTACACGACGACCCGCTTCGGCGGCGGCGACCGCTTCGAGGTCAACGCCGGCCTGAACGCAGCCGCCTTCAAGCCCGGCGTCGACACGCTCTACCTCGCCAGCGGCTCGAACTTCCCCGACGCCCTCAGCGGTGGGGCGGCCGCGGGCGTCCAGGGCAACCCGCTCGCGATCACCGCCCCGACCTGCGTCTCAGGTGCCACCGCCTTCAGCATCGGCCGCCTGGTCCCGTCCAAGGTCGTCATCCTGGGCGGCACCGCCAGCCTCGGCGCACCGCTCGACACCCTCACCCTCTGCCCCACCGAGTAACCCGGCCCGGGAATCGAACCGACGAGGCTCCTCCACCGGGGGGCCTCGTCGCCGTTCGACGAACCGCTTCCGCCAGCGCTCAGCGTGGCCCCACCACCACCGTCACGGCCACATCGACCTCGACCTCGGCTGAGTAGCAAGTACCCATAACGCCCCGGGTTCATTCGCCGACAGGATCGGTGCCCAGACCCGCATCGATCGAAGGCTGCTCCATGACCCTGATCCTCTCCCCCCGGCGGCTCGCGTTCGGCGCGTTCACTGCCGTCGCCGCCCTCGCCGCCGCGGTGCTGCCCACCGTCGGGGCGTCGGCCACGACCGCTGCACTCGTCCCGAACTGCCCGCAGGAGCTGTCGGCAGTCGGCTTCCCGATCACCCCGACCGATCTGGTGACGCCGGTGGCCGCACCGGCCGTCCTGGAAGTCGAACTCAGCGGCACGCTTCCCGACGGGGTCAGGTTCTACAGCGATGACCATCGCGCCTACTTTCACGGGTCGCCCACGAAGGTGCAGACGACATCCGTCGGCGTCTATGCAGTCGTCAGGAACGGCGGGTCCTCCTTCTCCGTCGAGTTCGGCTGCTCGTTCTCGGTCAAACCCGCTCCCTCGGTCTCGCGCATCGGCGGGAAAGACCGCTTCGCGCAGAGCGCCCTGGTCTCGAGGGCGAACTTCACCGATGTCGACACGGTCTACCTGGCCAGCGGCGAGAAGTTCCCCGACGCGCTCGGTGCGGCTTCCGTCGCCGCTGCGCATGGCAGCCCGCTGCTGCTCACCCCTTCCACCCAGGTCACTGCTGAGGTGATGACCGAGATCGCCCGGGTCACCCCGAAGAACGTCGTGGTCGTCGGCGGGCCGGCGGCCGTCGCCCCCGCGGTGATCGACCAGCTTCAGACCGTGCTGGGCTCGAAGGTGACCGTCACGCGTATTGGAGGAGCCGACCGCTTCGAGGTCTCCCGCAACCTGATCGGAGACGACGCGTTCGGCATCGCATCGTCGAAGGACGTCTTCATCGCCACGGGCACGAATTTTCCCGACGCCCTCGGGGCTTCGCCGGCGGCAGCACTGGTCGACGCCCCGGTCCTGTTGGTCGACGGGGCGGCGTCGACCCTGACCGCGGCCGAGAAGAGCACGCTGACCGGGCTCGGAGCGACCACCGCCACCATCGTGGGCGGCGGGCTCGCCGTGAGCCTCTCGCTCGAGACCGACATCGCGAAGTCGTACATGACCTCTCGGGTCGGCGGAGTCGACCGCTTCGAGGTCAACGCCGCCCTCACCGCGAGGTCGTTCGTGGCGCCGCTCGACACGCTCTACCTCGCGAGCGGCAGCACCTTCCCCGACGCTCTCAGCGGCGGTGCCGCAGCGGGAGCCGATGGCGATGCCCTGGCGATCACCGCCCAGAACTGTGTCTCGGCCCCGACTGCGATGACGATCGGCCGTCTCGTCCCGTCGAAGGTCGTCATCCTCGGCGGCACCGCCAGCCTCGACACCCCGCTCGACACCCTGAAACTCTGCCACACCGAGTAACCGCACCGCTGGACGCGCACCGGCGGAAGCGCACCGACCGAGAAGTCGGCGTCAGCGGAGCAGGCCGGTCAGCTTTCCGTGGAAGAGGGAGCTGCGGTCGTCGAGGCCCTCGATCTGCGCTTCGATGCCGTGCTGGCGGTACTTCGACACCACGGCGTCGAGGGCGGCGACGCTCGACGCGTCCCAGATCTGCGAGCCGCTGAAGTCGATCACCACCCGGGCCGGATCGGCCGCGTACGAGAAGTGCTCCACGAGATCGTTCGAGCTGCCGAAGAAGAGCGGCCCTCGCACCACGTACCGCACGCCACCGTCGGGCCCGAGGTCGGCACGAGCATCGGTCGCCCCCGCCGCAGCGGCACCGGGACGAGCATCCGTCGACGAAGCACGAGGTGAGACACCAGGCACCACGACCCGCGTCACCGTGATCACGTGCGCCACCCGCCGGGCGAACAGCACCATCGCCAGCACCACCCCCACGAGCACCCCGATCGCGAGGTTCCCCGTCGCCACCACGACCGCCACGGTCACGGCCATGACGAGGGTCTCGGGCACGGGCATCCGCCGCAGGGTCGACGGCCGAACGCTGTGCCAGTCGACGGTGGTGACGGCCACGACCATCATCACCGCGGCGAGCGCCACCATCGGGATCTGCGCCATCAGGTCGCTCAGCAGCGTCACCAGCGCCAGCAGCACGAGCCCGGCCACGAAGGTCGAGATGCGCGTGCGGGCCCTGGCCAGCTTCACGTTGACGACGGTCTGGCCGATCATCGCGCATCCGGCGATGCCCCCGTAGAAACCGGCGAGGATGTTCGCGACCCCGAGCGCCCACGACTCACGGTTCTTGTGCGAACGCGTCTCGGTGATGTCGTCGACCAGCTTCGCGGTGAGCAGCGTCTCCATCAGCCCCACGAACGCCACGCTCAGCGCGGTCGGCCAGATCAGGGCGAGCGTCGAGAGGTCCAGCGGCGCGAGGAACGGCGTGAGCCCGGGCAGCGCCCCGCCGATCTCCCCCTCGTCGCCCACGTTCGGCACGCCGAGGTGCGCGATCATCACGATCGCAGTCACCACGACGATCGCCACGAGCGGCGCCGGCACCGCCGTCGTGAACCGCGGCAGCACGAGGATGATCGCCACCGTCAGCGCGAACAGCGGGTACACCAACCAGGGCACGTCGATCAGATGCGGCACCTGAGCCACGAAGATCAGGATGCCCAGCGCGTTCACGAACCCGACCATGACGCTCCGCGGGATGAACCGGGCGAGCCGCGCCAGCCCCAGCGCCCCGAACGCGATCTGCACCAGCCCCGCGAGCAGCACCGTCGGCAGCAGGTACTCGACCCCGTGATCCTTCACGAGCGGTGCCACCACGAGCGCGACCGATCCGGCCGCCGCGGTCACCATCGCGGGCCGGCCGCCGAGCACCGACATGCTGAGCGCCAGCACCACCGACGCGATCAGGCTGACCTTCGGGTCGACCCCGGCGATCACCGAGAACGAGATCACCTCGGGGATGAGCGCGAGGGTCGTGACGATCCCCGCGAGCACCTCCCGGCTGAGCAGCACGGGGCTGCGCAGGGCCGCCCGCGTGGTGATCTCCTGCTGCGGTGCCGTGCTGTCTGCGAGCGCGATCGTCGTCCCCCTCCTCCGCTGAGCGGACCGGGTCGGAGCCGCGCCCGTCAATGCTACGCACACGCTCGAGCCGTTGCCGACGTCGAGGCCCCCGAGCGAACAGGTTCCGGATACTCGCGACCGCCGCTCCCGCAGGGCTACGGTCGATCCATGCCGCCAGTTCCACTCCGTCCCGAGTCGTTCACGTCGAGCACCGATCCCGCCGCGCTCGGGGACCTCCGCCGCCGCCTCCGGGCGACCCGCTGGCCTGCGACCCCCGCCGACGCCGGATGGGCCGAAGGAACCGACCTCGCCGCCCTCCGCACCCTCGTCGAGTACTGGGCGGACGACTTCGACTGGTCCGCGGCCGAAGCCCGCCTGAACGAGCTGCCCCGCTTCCGGGCGACGCTCGACATGGGTGTGCGCGCGAGCACAGACACCGGCGGCAACGGCAGCGGCACCGGCGGCGGCAGCGGCAGCGGCAGCGTCGATGGAACAGGGGGTGGCACGATCGGCATCCACTACGTGCACGTCCGCGCGGCCTCGGGCGCGCATCCGCTGCCCCTGATCCCCGCGCACGGCTGGCCCGACTCGTTCTGGCGCTACTCGAAGGTCATCGAGCTGCTCACCGACCCGGCGGCCCACGGCGGTGACCCCGAGGACGCCTTCGACGTGATCGTGCCCGACATGCCGGGCTTCGGCTACTCGGATCAGCCCGTCGAGGCGCTGAACTCACGCGACGTCGCCGCCCTGTGGGCGCAGCTCATGACCGGCCTCGGCTACGAGCGCTTCGCGGCGGCGGGCGGCGACATGGGCAGCCACGTCAGCCGCTACCTCGCGCTCGACGCGCCGTCCCGGGTCGTCGCCGTGCACCGCATGGACGCCGGCCTGCCCTCCCCCGCGATCGTGCGCCGCAGGAGTGGCTCGACCGCTCGGCGAACACCGTGTCCGTCACCCACCCCCCTCATGGCGGCCACTTCGCGCCCCTCGAGCAGCCGGCCCGCTACGCGGACGAACTCCGCACCTTCTTCCGCCCCTACCGCTGAACGCGGCCCCGAGGCAGCGGCGGCATCGAACCGCGCACGGCCGGGTCGGGATCGTCCCAGCGCTGCACCGACTGCAGCACCCAGAACACGACGAAGAGCGCCAAGGCGACGGCCTCGCCCACGAACAGCGGCGGCGGGGCCGTGTCGTCGGCGTGACCCGTCAGCACCGCGACCACCGTCACGGTCAGGTCGATCACGAGGGCGACGGCGAGGACGCCGTAGCTGCGGCGCAGCCACGGGGCCGTCGGCACGCCCGGCCCCGACGGCGGCGCGACCGCATTGACCACCGCGACCGCCGCCACCAGCCCGAAGAACACGACCGCCGCCACGACGTGGGCGCTCGCGAGGAAGACGTCCCGCTCGAGCATCCACCCGGCCGCCACGACCGCCAGCACCCCGGCGGCTACCCCCGCCGACACCAGCGCTCCCCGCGCCGATCCTTGTCCCGCCGCGCTACCGCGAGCATCCGCGCCGAGCCAGGCCGCGCGATCGCGAGTTGCGCCGAGCGCCGCGAGCACCACCACGACCCCCACCGTCAGCGCTCCCGCGATGAGATACACCGCGACCCCGACCTCCACGTCGGGCAGCACCCCCTCGGGCAGGCAGCGGTCACCGGATGCGCACACCACCGCCACCCCGGGCACCGCCCCCGCGCGCACCGGCGTCGGCACCAGCGCGATCACGGGAGCGACCACCGCTGCAGCGTCGAGCAGCGCCCGCTGCGCGCCCCGCCCCGACAGCACCAGGATCGCGACCGCCGCCGCCAGCAGGGAACCCACCAGCACGTTGCGCGCGGGCGTGTAGTAATAGGCGCTGATCGACCCCAGCACCCCGCCGCGAGCCGACGTCACGACCACCGCGATGCCGATCAGCACCACCGTGCCGCCGATGGCGATCCGCCCGTTCCGATACGTCCGCTCCAGCGCCGTCACGGCCCCGACCCTACCTCCAGCCGCCGACACGGCCAGGTGGGCGGGTGAGAACGAGCGCGAGCACGCGGACGACGCAGTGACGCGAACCGGGGGGTCAGACCTCCGTCACGACCCCCGCCGCCACACTCCAGTGCCGCCCCAGCTCGACGGTCTCGAGCATCCGCCGGTCGTGGGTCACGAGCAGCAGCGTGCCCTCGTACGAGGTGAGCGCCTGCTCGAGCTGCTCGATCGCCACCAGGTCGAGGTGGTTGGTCGGCTCGTCGAGCACGAGCAGGTTGACGCCGCGGGCCTGCAGCAGCGCGAGCCCGGCCCGAGTGCGCTCGCCCGGCGAGAGCTCGGCGAGCGGCCGGTTGACGTGGTCGGCCTTGAGGCCGAACTTCGCCAGCAGGGTACGGAGGTCGGCGATCGGCAACGAAGGCAGCAGCGACGAGAAGCGGTCGACCAGCGGCCCCGGCCCGGCGAGCACGGCCCGCGCCTGGTCGATCTCCCCGATCTCGACCGAGGTGCCGAGCGACGCGGTGCCCGTGGTGGGCGCGAGCCGCCCGAGCAGCAGCGTCAGCAGCGTCGACTTGCCGGCCCCGTTGGGCCCGGTGATGCCGATGCGGTCGCCCGCGGTCACCTGCAACGACACGGGCCCGAGCGTGAAGGACCCCAGCGTCACGGTCGCCGCCGACAGCGTCGACACCACCGACGACGACCGCGGCGCCGACCCGATGGTGAACTGCAGCTGCCACTCCTTGCGCGGCTCCTCCACCTCGTCGAGCCGCGCGATGCGGCTCTCCATCTGCCGCACCTTCTGCGCCTGCTTCTCCGACGACTCCGCCGAGGCCTTGCGCCGGATCTTGTCGTTGTCCGGCGACTTCTTCATCGCGTTCCGCACGCCCTGGCTCGACCACTCCCGCTGCGTGCGGGCCCGCGACACCAGGTCGTCCTTCTTCGCCGCGAACTCATCGTACTCCTCGCGCGCGTGCCGTTTGGCGACCTCCCGCTCCTCGAGGAACGCGTCGTAGCCGCCTCCGTAGACCCGATTCGTGCCCTGCGCGAGGTCGAGCTCGAGCACCCGCGTCACGCTCCGCGCCAGGAACTCCCGGTCGTGGCTCACGAGCACCACCCCTCCGCGGAGGCCCCGGATGAACCCCTCGAGTCGCTCCAGCCCGTCGAGGTCGAGGTCGTTCGTCGGCTCATCGAGCAGCACGATGTCGAACCGCGAGAGCAGCAGCGCCGCGAGCCCGACGCGCGCCGCCTGGCCGCCCGAGAGGGAGGTCATCAGCGCATCCGCCGACAGCTCGAGGCCGAGTTCGGCCAGCACGACCGGCAGCCGCTCGTCGAGGTCGGCGGCTCCGCTCGCGAGCCAGCGCTCGAGCGCGGCCGAGTACGTGTCGGCGGGGTCGGGGGCACCGGATGCACGTTCCGCCGTGTCCCCGAGCGCCGACGCCGCGGCGTCCATCTCGGCCGTCGCGACAGTGGTACCGGTTCGCCGGCCGACGTACTGCGCCACCGTCTCGCCGGGCATCCGCTCGTGCTCCTGCGGCAGCCAGCCGACGAACGCATCGGTGGGCGCGAGCGAGACGCTGCCCTCCAGCGGCGTGGACAGCCCCGCGAGGATGCGCAGGAGCGTCGACTTCCCCGCCCCGTTCGCGCCGACCACGCCCACCACGTCGCCGGGCGCGACGACGAGATCGAGCGAGCTGAACAGGGTGCGGTGGTCGTGGCCCCCGGCGAGCCCCTTGGCGACGAGCGTTGCGGTCATCCCTCCATGCTCTCGCATCCGCCGCGCTGCTGCGGCCACGGGGTTCCGGATGCTCGTGCCGCCCACCCCGCCCGACACCCTTTACGCGGCGGGCCGCCGGGTCTACTCTCGCCGTGGGGAGATCGACGCGGGGCTCCGAGCGCGATCGGCGCAGTGACCCGACCGTTCCGTTCCATTCCGCTCCGACCGCGATCGAGGAATCATGAACCCCAGCCGTTCCCGCCACCCGCTCGTGCCGGCGGTCACCGCCGTCGCCGTCGCCGTGCTGCTCACCGGCGCGGCACTCCCCGCGTCGGCGACGTCCGCCACCGAGAGCGATCAGGTCGCAGCAGAAGCAGCGGCGGCGGCCCCCACCGTCGACCGCATCGGCGGCGCCGACCGCTTCACCGTCGCGGTCAACGTCTCGAAGGAGGGCTACCCCGACGGCAACGGCGTCGCCTACCTCGTCACCGGCCTGGACTACCCCGACGCCCTCGGGGCCGCTCCGGCCGCCGTGCACACCAACGGTCCGCTGCTGCTGACCGCCCGCGACACCATCCCGCCCGTCGTGCTCGGCGAACTCAACCGGCTGAAGCCCAATCTCGTGATCATCGTCGGCGGCCCGAACTCGGTCTCGGCCGCGGTGCAGTCCCAGCTCGCCGGAGTCGTCTCGGCACCGGCCGTGACCCGCGTGCAGGGCACCGACCGCTACGACACCTCGCGGAAGCTCTTCGACTACGCCTTCGGTTCCACCGTGGGCCCGATCGCCTACGTGGCGACCGGCCGCAACTTCCCCGACGCCCTCTCGGCGGGCGCGGCCGCCGGGTCGGTCGATGCACCGGTGGTGCTCGTCGACGGCGCACAGGGCGAGCTGGATGCGGCCACCTCCGGCACCCTCACTGCACAGGACTTCACGACGATCAAGGTCGCCGGTGGTCCGGCTGCGGTCTCGCCCGGGATCGTCTCCGATCTGGACTACCTCTTCGACTCGGTCGTGCGGTTGAGCGGCGCCGACCGCTACCAGAGCTCGATCGCGATCAACCGCGACGGCTTCAGCGCGTCGGGCCGCGTCTTCCTGGCCACGGGTTCGACGTTCCCGGATGCCCTCGCCGGCGCCGCCCTGGCCGGCAAGCTGGACGCTCCCCTGTTCGTCGTGCCGAGCACCTGCGTGCCGCCCGCGGTGCTGACCGAGATCGGCACTCTCAAGGCGACTCGAGTCACGCTGCTCGGCGGACCCGCGGCCCTCGCGCCGAGTGTGCAGGCGCTGCAGCCCTGCAGCGGGCCCGAGTAGCTCAGGCGACTGGCAGGGCATCCTGGATCGGAGAACCGCCTGAGTGCGACCGGAGAAAGTCCTCCACACCGAGACGCCCCCGCTCGGGGACGCTTGCCATCGGGCCGCCCTGGTGCAAACGTGGGGCACAGAGGGTGAGCAGTGTGCGTCGCCCGGGTGAACAGGGAGCGCCATTGGCATCACACATCGAGTCGCTTCTGAGACTCGACGAACTCACCCACCAGGGGGTCGCGAAGCGTCAGGCGGGCGACCTCTCGGCGGCGGTCGATTCGGTGCGGGCCTGCCACGCGCTGCTCGACGGCTTCGACGACGACACCGTGTTCGACCTCGGCCCCGATCTGGTGCCGATGCGCGCCGAGTGGGCGCTGACCTCGACGCTGCAGGGCGACGAGGAGCTGGCCCTCCGCGGCTGGGAGCGCTGCTGGGAGCAGGCGGGCCGCTTCGACCTCGACGAGCTCCGCCGCGAGGCCGCCGCGGCGGTCGCAGTGGTGCATGCCTTCAACGGGGACTGCCGCTACGCGTCCCAGTGGCTCGACCGCACCGACCCCGACGACCCTGGCTCGGCGGCGGCATTGGCCGCCGTGGCCCGCGCCACACTCGCGCTCGACGCCCTCGACCTTCCCGGTGCCGAGCGAGAGCTGGCCGAGGCGCAGGCTCTCTCGACCTCCGAGCGCTGGGCCGACCTGGCGTTCGTCGAGGCGCGCCTCGCCTCGATCGACGGCAAACACGTCTCGGGCATGGCCCGGTTGCGCGCGACCTGCCTCGCCCACTACCCGAAGCAGTGGTCGGGCGGCGTGAACTGGGAGCTGATCGACTCGGCCACGCGCATCCTCGACCGCGTCGACGCCCGCGTGCCCCGTCGCGAGCGGGGCAGCGGCGGCTCATCGGTGACCGAGTACGCCGATCTCGTGATCGCGCTGCGCGCCCTCGACGACGGCAAGACCGAGACGGCGCGGATGATCGCCCTCGACGACCTCGACCAGCCCGTCGTCTCGCTCCGCACCGGCGCCAGCATGCGGCTGCTCCTAGCCGTTACGGCGCCCGACGAGGAATCGGCGGAGGCGCCGGCCGACGCGGCGCTCGAGACGATCCGCACCGAGCACCTGTACTACCTGCTCCGCAGTTTTCCCCAGGAGCGGGTGCGCTCCGTCGCCTCGCGCTTCGAGGAGCTGCTGCCCTATCTCGGTGAGGCGGATGACCGGCCCCAGCGCCCCTCCCTCACCAAGCGCGAGCGCGAGGTGCTCTGGTACATCGCGCAGGGCTACCGATTCGAGCAGATCGCGGCGGCGGAGTACATCTCGGTCAACACCGTGAAGAGCCACGCGAAGAACCTGTACCTGCGGATCGGCGTCAACGACCGCACCTCGGCCGCGCGCTACGGCGAGGCCAACCCCGACGAGACCCTGGCGCCCGGCGAGGACTACTGAGCGGGCGGGTGCCTCGGAGCGGGCTGCTCGGCGCGGCGCGCCCTACTGCGTGAGCAGCTCGGTGCCGCTGACCGTGCAGGTCGCCGTGGCGAAGGCCCCGGACGCGGTCTGCTCGATCAGCACACGGTCGTCGAGCGAGATGCGGCAGGTCACGTCGCCGCCGTCGTCACCGTTCACCGCGGTCAGCGTGTAGCTGTTGTAGGTGGCCGCGCCACCGTAGGCCACATCGAAGTCGCGCTCGAACGGCAGCCGCTGACCGGTCTCCTGCTGGGTGCTGTCGATGCCGTCGACGAACGTCGTGTAGGTGATGTCGACATCGGAACCCGTGCCGTCGACCTCGTAGCTCAGCGAGACGCTCGACTCACCCAGCGGCGGGGTCGGCGTCGTCTCGAACGAGCCGGTGATCGCACTGATCAGGCTGCCGAAGAGCACGACCGTGTAGAAGATCGACGTGCCGATCGAGACGATCAGCGCCACGAAGCTGACGATCGACCCCGCGGTCGCCGCCTTCTTGCGCCGCCGCGGCAGCACCAGCGCGATGACGCCGAGCACGATGCCGACGAGCGCCACCACGATCGCGAAGTAGCTGATGAACGGGATGAGCGCGGCCACGAACGCCCCGATGCCCACCCAGAGCGCCGCCAGCCCCAGCTTGTTGGGCAGCAGGCCGGCGGCGGGCGGCCCGGCGGGTGCGGAGTACGGGGGCTGCGGCGGGTAGGTCATGACTCCACCCTGTCAGACGCCGGCGACATCGAGGAAGCGATCGGCCGTGCGCAGCGCCAGGGCCATGATCGTCAGGGCCGGGTTGGCGATCAGCGAGCTCGGGAAGACCGAGTTGTCGGCGATCCAGAGGTTCGGGATGTCGTGCGAGCGCCCGTCGGGGTCGACCACCGAGCTGCCGGGGTCGACGCCCATCCGCGCGGTGCCCACCGTATGCGCCGTGCGGGCGAGCACCCGCGTGCTGGTCGCGCCGGCCGCCTCCACGATCGCGAGCATCGTGGCGGTCGCGTGCTCGTCGAGTGCCTTCTCGTTCTCGCCGGCCGAGAACAGGATGCGCGCCTTGGGGATCCCGAACTCATCGGTCTCGGAAGCCAGCTCGAGCCGGTTCCCCTCGGCGGGGAGGCACTCGCCGTTGATGCCGACGCCGGCCACGAACGCGTAGTCGTCGAGCGCGTCCATCAGTCCACGGCCCCAGAGACCGCCGCCCCGCGTCAGCGAGGTCGCGTAGGTCAGCGGCATCACGCCGAGGCTCTGCATGAGGTAGCCGCCCGCGAAGGTCGCGTCGGCGGGGCGCACCATGTCCTCGCTGATGATCGACGAGGGGTAGCCGCGGTAGCCGCGCATCTCGGTGTCGAAGGTGCCCCAGACCTGGGTGCCGCCGTGCGCCATGAAGTTGCGGCCCACCTGCCCGCTGCTGTTCGCGAGGCCGGTGTGCAGCAGCAGCCGCGGCGTCTCGATGCCGCCGGCGCAGAGGAACAGGTTCGCGCAGCGCTGGCGGTGGTCCACCCCGTCCTGGCGGTAGACGACGGCGACGACGCGGCCCGAGGCGTCGGTCTCGATGGCGTGCACCATGGCCTCGGCCCGGATCTCGGCTCCCGATGCCACCGCGGCCGGCAGGTACGTGGTGTCCATGCTGGCCTTCGAGGAGGTCCGGCATCCCTGGTGGCAGGCGCCGCAGGAGACGCAGGCCTGTCGCGGGCCGCCGTTCGGCTGGTGGCGGTCGCGGGTGAGGACCGCCGCCGGGGCGTCGGTGGCGCGGATGCCGAGGGCCGAGCATCCGCTCATCATCATGTCGCTGGACGCATTGCGGCGGGTGGCCGGGTAGTCGTAGCGGCGGGCCGGATCCCAGGGGTAGCCGGTCGGGCCCGAGACGCCGATGTCGCGTTCGGCACGCTCGATGTAGCGGGTGAGCTCGTCGAAGTCGACGGGCCAGTCCTCACCGACGCCCGAGTCGCTCCTCAGGCGGATGTCGGCGCGCTGCGGACGGGGTGTGAAGGCGCCCCAGTGCAGGGTCGATCCGCCGACGCCGCGTCCGCTGTTGTTCTGGCCGAAGGCGGTGGGGTCGTCGCCGCCGCTCAGGCGCTCGGCCATCCAGTTGATCTCGACGGCCTCGGTCTCGTCGGGGGTGTGCTGCTCGGGCTCGAAGTTCGGGCCGGCCTCGAGGGCGACCACGCTGAGGCCGCGCGCGGCGAGGCTCGCGAGGATCGGGGCGCCGCCGGCTCCCGTGCCGATCACGACGGCGTCGACGACCTCGGTCTCGGCGTAGCGCTTCATGCCGGTGAGGTTCATGCGTGGGCCTTCGGGTCGGGGGCGGATGCGGTGGTGGGCCGGGCGTGTTCGGCGGCATGGCGGGGACCGGGGGTGTCGGCGTCACGGTGGGACGGGGTCGCGGCGGAACGCTGTCGCAGCGCCGGTTCCCACTCCTCCCGCGCCCCCGCGACGAGCAGCTGGAAGCCCTGCTTCCGCACCCCGTCGCCACCGGCCGCGAAGCCGTCGAAGCCGACGCGGGCGAGAGAGGCCGGATGCGCGAGCCAGAGCTTCACGAGATCCGCACACGCGTCCTCGAACCAGCTCGCGAGCTGCTCGGCCGAGAGGGTGCCGGCGGCCGGTCCCTGCCCGGCGGCGAGACGCTCGAGGCGCGAGTCCTGCTCGTCCGGAGCCAGGCTCTCGAAGCCGGCGCGTGCCAGCGCATCGAGTGCGAGCGCGTACGCCTCGGGGTCCGCCGGGAGCTCGGCATTGCGCCAGCCGTCGCCCGTGCCGGCGGCGAGCTGCGCGTCGAGGCGGGCCGCCAGGTCGATGGCCTCGCCCTCCTGCGGTACCACCCGCGCCGCGACGGCCCGCAGCGTCGTCAGCTGCGCCGCGGTCAGCACCTGCAGCTCGTACAGCACGTCGTCGCCGAGCGCCCGGCGGGCGAGGATCCCGCGGGTGCGGCGGCTGGTTCGGTCGGACGCGATGACGGCAGCGACGTCGCGCGGGATCGCCGGCCCGCGGCCGGCCGACAGCTGCCAGAGGCTCTCGATCAGGGCGGCGACCTCGCCCGGCTGCTCGAGTGGCAGCAGGTGCGCCGCGTCGTCGACGACGGCGAACGTGGCGCGCGGGTAGAGCGGGCCGTTGAGCTCGCGCTGGGCCTGCTCGCCGAGGTCGCCGTCCTCGCGACCGCTCACGATGAGTGCCGGGACGGGGAGCGGCTCGACGACCGGGCTCCAGTCCTCCTCGCTCCCCCGGTTCAGCCAGGCGATCCACGCCTCGGGCGCGGTGCGGGCGAGGTCGCTGAGCATGAGTGCGTCATCGGCCGGCGACAGCGGTCCGGCCGTGTTGGCCTCGATGAAGGTGCGGGCGTCGCCGCCGGTGACCGGGCCGGAGCTGGCCCAGCCGATCAT
Source organism: Herbiconiux flava (assembly GCF_013409865.1). NCBI lineage: Bacteria > Bacillati > Actinomycetota > Actinomycetes > Micrococcales > Microbacteriaceae > Herbiconiux > Herbiconiux flava. Next base: position 2,299,272 of record NZ_JACCBM010000001.1, on the reverse strand, counting down.
CTGCTCGCGGCGCTCCTCCTCCATGGGCTCGGGCGACGGCGGCGAGCCGGCCAGCAGCACGACGCCGGCCAGACCGAACACCGGGGCCTCGCCGCTCAGCAGGCGGGAGGCGACGATGGTGGCGATCTTGCCGCCCATCGAGTGTCCGAGGAGCAGGAAGCGCTGCGGCGCGGCGAAGGCGATCCGCGCCAGCACGTACTGCACCGTCTCCTCGACGGTGGTCGCGCCCCGCGCCGCTTCGTCACCGAATCCGGGGAGGTCGAGGGCGAGCATCCGGAACCTGCCCTCCAGCCGGGCCCCGAGCTCGTCGAAGGCGTGGCGGCTGGAGCCGAGGGCGTGCAGGCAGACGAGGGTGGGCAGCTCCTCGGGGAGAGCCGCAGAGGTGTGAGGGATGGCGATGCCGTTTCGCTCGGAGCGGGTGATGCTCGCCAACCTAGTCACATCGCGACGCACGGCAAGGGCGCGCCCACGACCTCGCGGTCGACGCCCAGGCCGGATGCGCGGGCCGACGCCCAGCGCCACAGCACGCGGCCCCGCGGCACGCCCGCCCCGCCTTTCCTGACCGCACGCCGCGCCGCGCCGCGCCGCCTCCCGCGTGGCGGGCCTGCCCCACCCCACCCGGCGGCCCGATACGCCCGCCCCACCCCGCCGCCCGACAGGTGTCGCCCACTCTCGCTAGATTGGGCGGATGCTCTACCTCCTCGCCGCCGTGATCGCGCTCGCCGGCCTCTGGTGCCTGCTGGCCCCGCCCCGCGCCATGCTCTTCGGATCACGCTGGCAGCTGGCCGACGGCGACAAGGCGATGCCGAGCGCCGCGTGGATCGCCTACACCCGCGGATCCGGCGTGGTGCTGCTCATCGTGGCCGTCGTGCTGGTGATCGTGACGCTCGTCACCCAGGGGCAGAGCCGCGACCGCGCGTCGCTGAAGGAGGCGTGGGAGATCGGTCGCTACCTCTCCTCGGACGAGCTCGAGATCGACCTCGACCCCGAGGTGCGCGAGGTGTCGAGCGTGCAGTCGACGATCGGCGGCTACAGCGGCGAGACGCAGGGCCTGCGTGTGTACCGCTCGGCGGTCGTCGGCGTCGACCCGGTCGGGGACATCGGCGACGTGGACGAGGGCGACCTGCTGGTGGCGGTGATCGCCGGCGGCTGCCGCCCGGGCCCGGTGCTCGTCACGGAGACCGAGACCACCGTGACGGCGGCTGTCACGGGCATCGGCTTCGAGGTGCTCGACGAGCCCGTCACCTGCGGCGGCGACAGCCTGCGGTTCGGCGACCCCGACGCCGAGGACCTGCTGATCGTCCGCATCCCCCTCGCGTCCCCGCTCGGCGACCGCACGCTCGTGCTCCCCGACCCGCCGCAGCGTGACCGCACGCCGCGGCCGATCCCGGGTCTCCCCGCCCTCCCGACGCCGACGTCCACCGCACCTGCGTCGTAGCCGAGCGGCTGCGACTGGTCAGCACTCGCCTAGCGCCCGCGGCGCCCCGAGAAGAGCGCGTGCAGCAGCGGCAGGGCCGAGACCGCCATCACCACCGTGCCGAAGACGACGTCGTCGCCCCGCAGCACCGTGCCCGCCACGAGCAGCGCCGCGAACACGATCGCCGAGACCACCCGCCCGATCGAGCGTTCGAGCCGCGCGACCCGCTTCTCGATCGCGGGGCTCTGCACCGAGAGGGTGCCCTCCTCGAACTGCGTGGCGAGCGAGTCGAGCCGCCCCGGCAGTCGCAGCGCGACGCGGGCGCTCTCCGCGGCCTGGCGCGCGACGTCCTGCACCACGTTGCCGCGCTCCTCGCGGATCAGCCGCTGCGCGTAGGGCTCGACCGAGTCCCACAGGTTGAACGCGGGGTCGAGCGCACTCGCCACCCCCGACGTCAGCGACATCGCCCGGATGATCAGCAGGAAGTTCTCCGGCAGCTGGAACGGCAGCGCCCGCACGACGTCGCCGAACTGCACCGCGAACTCGCGAAACTCCCGCGGGTCGACCTCGCGCAGCTCCGCGAACCCCATCCCGCCGAACCGCGCGAACAGCTGCGTCATCGCCCGCTCGAGCTCGCTGGTGTCGGCCGAGGGAAGCAGCACGCCGAGGTTGCGGGCCGCATCCACGAGCCCCTTGCCGTCGCGCGAGGCGGCGGCGATGAGCATCTTGCGGAGGCCGGCGCGCGTCGACGGCGGCACCATGCCCATCATGCCGAAGTCGATGAAGGTGAGGGTGAACGGATGCTCGACCGCTGCATCCGTCGCATCACCCTGCGCGCCCGACGCCGCACCCGCCGCACCGGCGACCGGCGCGGCCCCGGCGACCGGCACGGCCCCGGCGACCAGCGCAGCCCCGACCACCCGAGGCGTCACGAAGATGTTCCCCGGGTGCGGGTCGGCGTGGAAGAACCCTGTCGTGAACAGCTGATCGAACATCACCGCGGCGAACACCGGCGCGACCTCGGCCGGGTCGATCCCCGCGGCCAGCAGCCCCTCGTGGTCGGTGATCTTGATCGCGGTGACGTCCTCGAGCGTCAGCACCCGCCGGGTGCTCCGCTCCCAGACGATCTCGGGCACGTTCACCCGGGCGTCGTTCGCGAAGATCTCCGCGAACTGCACCGAGCTGCGCGCCTCGTGCAGGTAGTCGATCTCCTCCAGCGAGGTCGCGGCGAACTCCTCGACCAGCGCCGGAGCGTCGACACGGGAGTAGACGAGCCGCACGTGGCTGAGCCACCCGCCGACCTTCCGCAGCGCGGCGAGGTCGACCCGCACGATCTCGTCGATGCCGGGGCGCTGCACCTTCAGCACCACCGCATCCAGCCCCGTGTCGGCGGCGTCGAGCGGCCCGAGCCGGGCCCGGTGCGCCTGCCCGAGCGAGGCGGCGGCGACCGGTGTCTCGTCGACCCAGGCGAAGGCCTCGGCGAGCGGCACGCCCAGCTCGGCCTCGGCTAGCCGTCGGATCAGCTCGAACGGCACCGCCGGCACCTCGTCCTGCAGCCCCTCGAGCTCCTTCGTGATCTCCGGGGGCAGCACATCCAGGCGCGACGACATGAACTGTCCCACCTTGATCATCAGCCCGCCGAGATCGACGGCCAGCACGTGGAACTTGCGCGCGAACTTCTGCATGCGCCGCGTGCGCGTGCGCTCGGCGATCTTCACCAGCCCGATCCGCGGCAGCGCCAGCTCGAAGAACCACGTCACCGCGAGGTTCCAGCCGGCGAAGCGCAGGATGCGGTTGTAGCGCGCGCGGGCGACCCGCGCCGCGGGAACCTCGTCTCCGCGGTCGGGCCGGACCGTGCTCACCCGGGTCAGTCCTGGGCGAGGATCGCGTACAGCCGGCGGCGCGCGTCCTCGAGCTCTTTGACGGCCTGCTCGACCTGAGCCGGCGTGCCGGTGCGGCCCACCTGCGCGGCGGCCTGGGCCAGCTCGAAGCCGGCCTTGGGCAGGGCGCCGTGGTCGCGCTTGCTCTCGCCGGGCGACTCGTCGTCACCGCTGAAGGTCGACTTCACGCCCTCGTTGGCGGCTACGACGTGGCCGGCCTCGGTGAGCGCGTAGGTCTTGCGTCCGTTGGACTCCTCGGCGCTGACGAGACCCTCGTCGGCGAGCAGCTGCAGGGTCGGGTAGACCGAGCCGGCGCTGGGCTTCCAGCTGCCGCCCGAGCGCTCCTCGATCTCGTGGATGATCTGGTAGCCGTGCATCGGCTGCTCGGCCAGCAGGGCCAGCACGGCGGCGCGCACGTCGCCCTTGCCGACACGGGTGCCGGTCTTCTTCTCGAAGCGGGCGCGGAACTGCTCCATGGCCTGCCAGATGCTGTCGGCGTTCATGCCGGCGCCGAAACCGCCGGTGGGAAACGAGTTGCTCATGATGACCTCCGTTGTGATCGCGAACGATACTCAACGATATGCCTCACCGACACCCTCCGGCAGGCCCCGGCCCGACCTCCCAGCAGACCGTCAGTCGCCGTTCGCCGGCGCTCAGATCGAGTTCTGCTCGGCGACCTTCCGCATCTCGGCCGGAGCATCGCCCTCGCGGGGTACGCGGCCGCTCCGCTTGATCGTGAGCACGAGCACCGCACCCACGAGCATGATCGCTCCCGTGACGTACAGGGCGACCGTGGCCGACCCGAGCGAGTCCTTGACGGCCCCGATCAGGTAGGGCGCCGCGAAGCCGGCGAGGTTGCCGGTCGAGTTGATCAGCGCGATGCCACCGGCCAGGGCGGTGCCGGCGAGCATCGAGGTCTGGAAGCTCCAGAAGATCGCCGGGATCGACAGAGCACCCGCGTTGGCCAGGCTCAGGCCGATCACACCGAGGATCGGGTTGTCGGTGCCGGCGACGATGCAGAGGGCGAATCCGAGCGCCGACAGCACGAAGGCCGCCGCGATGAACTTCTTGCGTTCGCCGACGCGGTCGGAGAGGAACCCGAACGTCACCATGGAGACGATGGCCGCGAGACTCGGTATGGCCGAGATGAAGCCGATCGCGATGGGCCCGGCGAAGCCGAGTTCACCGACCAGGTTCGGCAGCCAGAAGCTGATGCCGTAGAGCGCGAAGTTGTAGGAGAAGTAGACCGCCGTGAGCATCCAGATGAGCTTGCTCTTGAACACCTCGCGGAGCGGCGTATGCCCTCCGCTCGGCGCCTCGGCGGCCAGCAGCGCGCCGAGCCGGTCCTTCTCGGCTCCGTTCAGCCACTTCACCGTGCGGAAGTCCTCCTGGAGTGCGAACAGGATGACGACACCGAGCACGACGGTGGGGATGGCCTCGATGAAGAACAGCCACTGCCAGCCCGCGTGACCGGCCACGCCGTCCATCCCGGCGAGGATGACGCCCGACACCGGTCCGCCGATCAGTCCCGACGACGCAAGTGCGATGTAGAAGATGCCCCAGGCGCGCCCGCGGCGGCTCGGCGGGAACCACGACGCCATGTAGAAGAGGATTCCCGGGATGAACCCGGCCTCCGCGACACCGAGGATGAACCGGAGCGCGTAGAACATCCACTCGCTGTTCACGAAGAACATCAGGCCCGAGATGATGCCCCACGAGATCATGATGCGGGCGATCCACTTCCGGGCTCCGACCTTGGCGAGAATGAGGTTCGAGGGGATCTCGAAAATGAAGTAGCCCACGAAGAAGAGTCCGGCGCCGAGACCGTACACGGCGTAGGAGAACCCGAGGTCGGCACTCATCGTCTCCTGCGCGTAGCCGATGTTGACCCGGTCGAGGTAGGAGAGGAAGAAGCCGAGCATGGCGAGGGGAAGGACGCGGAGCATCACCTTCCGGAAGAGCTTGTCGTCGTTGACGGTGGTCATGGGTCAGCTTTCTGTGGTGAGGAGGGGGGTGAGGTCGACGCGGTAGACGCGCGCCGCGGTGGTGTGGAAGAGGGCGTCGAGCTGGGCGTCGGTGGAACCAGCCGCTCCGCGGAGCACCACGTCCATGACGTCGTCGAAGGTGGCCGCGGTGAGCGTCGCGACCGGCAGGTTCGAGGCGAACATCGCACGGTCGTGGCCGAAGATCTGCAGCGTCTCGCGCACGACCGAGACGTTCGACTCCGGGTTCCAGACGTTCGGGTACAGGCCCAGTTCGGAGACCTTGACCGTGGTGCCGGGCAGGGCGGCGAGCCGATGCATTCCGTTGCGCCAGATGGCCAAGCCTTCGTCGCTGCGATCCAGCGGCAGCCCGCAGTGGTTCACGACGACGGGGATGCCATCCAGTTCGGCGACCAGGTCGGCTGCCTCGGCGAGGTGGTAGAAGGGCACCCGCAGGTCCCAGGAGAAGCCGTGGTCGGCCAGACGGTGGAGTCCGGCGATCCACCGTGGATCCTGCAGGGTTCCGGACTGCCCGACCACCGATTCGGAAGCGGAGCGGGCGATGACGGGCTTCGAGCGGATGCCCCGCACCAGCGGGCGCTCCGCGTGGGCGGCGAGCACCTCGTCGAGGTCGTCCCGGAGGAACGAGGCGTGCGCCACGGCGGCGGCGGGGAAGCGGCGGTCGACGCCGTGCAAGCCTTCGAGGAAGTCGTCTTCGGCCACCTCCTCGTCGCGACTTCGCTCGGCCTCGCAGTGCACCGTGCCGATCACGTCCCAGCCCCGCGTGGCCTCGAGGTACTGCTCGTGCAGGAACGTGCGCCGCATGGCGTTGTAGTCGCCGAGGAAGAAGTCGGGGTTGTACTCGTCCTGGATCCAGGGCCAGCTGCCGTCGCCCTCGAGATCCCAGAAGTGGTGGTGCGCGTCGAGGATGCGCGGTGTCCACCCCTCGGGCAGGTCGCGGCCCTCGAGCACGGCGGCGTTCACAGCGCGAAGCCCGAGGAGAAGGCGGCGAGTGCCCGCTCGGGCATCTCGTCGAGGTCGGCCAGGGCGATCTGCTCACCCTCGGCGACGTCGCGCAGAAGCACCGCGCCGCTCAGTAGGTAGTAGGGAGCGAGCTGCGGCGTCGCCGGGTCGTCGAGGTGCGCGGCGACATCGCGGTCGAGGATGACCGGAGCGACACCGGCGATCTCGTGATGGTGGCCCTCGACGCGGAAGCGGGTGCCGGCCGCAAGCGGCGCGGTGGCCCGGGCGGCGAGCACGGTGTGCTGGCGGGGCCGGCGCTCGGGAGCCGTTCCATCGGCGGCGTCGAGGACCGTGAGCACGGTCTCTACCCCCATGGCGTGGTACGGCCAGTAGAGGCAGGCGTACGCACCGGAACGGGAGACGACGTGTCCCTTCCCGCGGAGCAGATCCCAGGTGACGGGATCGTTGGTGCGGACCACGGCGAACACGCCGCCCGCGAAGCTCGCCTCGCCCGGCAGCCGCAGCATCGAGAAGACGTCGAGCGAGCGCTCGCGCATCCGGATGCCGCCTTCGGAGACATGGGAGTAGATGTCGGCGAGCTCGTCGGGCCGGGCGACCGGGTAGTGCAGAGTGTCGACGTCGGCGACGGCACCCGTGTAGAGCGACACGACCGCCATTTCGCAGGCGTCGGCGGCGGCCGAGCGCTTCAGCGACGACACCACCGCGGCCCGGGCGTCGAGGCGGCCGGCGATGTCATCGCCGAGGTCGAGCAGATCGGCCAGCGCCGAACCGTCGATCTCCTGCTCGAGCTGTGCCACGATCGCGGCGCGCGGGTCGTAGACGAGGTCGTACTCCCCCGACTTGCCGAGCGCCACGACCTCGAGGCCGGTGCGCTCGACCCAGTCGACGAGCCGCACGAGATTGGCGGGCTGATCGCCGTCGCCCGGAAGGTAGCGCACCCCGGCCACTCGGGCCGCCTCGGCCAGGGTGACTCCGGCGAGGGATTCCACCTCCTTGCTCACCATCACGACGTGCACGCCGTGCGCGATCGCGGTGGACGCGTAGTCGTAGCCGGCGTCGATGCGACCGGTGGCCTCGACCAGCACGTCGATCGCGCTCCAGTCGATGTGCTCGGCGTCGGGCACGAGCGCCGGCGCAGCGCGGGCGGCGTCGAATCCGAGTTCGTCGAGCATGGCGCGGACGCCCGCGGTGTCGGGGTCGATGAGCTGGGTGGCGACAAGTCGTGGCACCGCCCTCAGCTGGGCGAGGAACGTGCGGCCGAATCCGCCGCGCGCCCCGGTGAGGGCCACGCGCACGTCCGCTCCGATGGGCGGGTGGAGCTCGGGGGAATTCACCATTGGTCCCGTCTGCACGGTTCGTTCCGCGCGTTCGTTGGTCGAGATCGTGCGTCGTGGCCGGTAGGAGCCGTCGACGATTCGCCAACCATACACATTGCGTGATCAAATTTTCAAACTTTGCAACACCGATTCACATGTGATGGAATGACGGCATCGTGTTCAGACAGCTCGAAGAGGAGGACGCCGTGCTGCGCCTGGGTGCCATCGCCGACGACTTCACCGGCGCCACCGACCTCGCGACATCGCTGAGAGAGAGGGGCTTCCGCGTGGCGGTGGCACTCGACCCCGACGCGGTGCCCCGAGCCGGAGAAGCCGACGGACTCGACGCCGTCATCGTCGCCCTCAAGACCCGCACCGCGCCCGTTCGCGAGGCCGTCGACCGGTCACTCGCAGCCATCCAGAAGTTGTCGGAGCTCCAGCCCGAGCAGTACTTCGTCAAGTACTGCTCCACCTTCGACTCCACCCGCACCGGCAACATCGGCCCGATCCTCGACGCGGTGCTCGACGAGGTCGGTGCCACCCGAACCGTCGTCGTCCCCTCGTTCCCCGACAACGGGCGAACCGTGCGCCAAGGGCGACTCTTCGTCGAGGGCGAGCTGCTGAGCGACTCCCCCATGCGGCACCACCCGCTCACTCCCATGACCGAGTCGAGGGTGGCCGACATCCTGGCCCCTCAGACGCCTCGTTCGATCAGCGAGGTTTCGCTCGAGATCGTGCGACAGGGGCCCGAGCAGGTTCGTTCGGCGCTCGAGGAGTCGGCGTCCGCCTACGCGGTGGTCGACGCCGTCACCGACGACGACCTGGCGACGATCCATGCGGCCACCGCCGACTGGCGAGTGCTCTCGGGCAGCGCCGGGCTCGCCTTCGGGATGCAGGGCGACCACGATCCCGCCGCCCAGCCCTTCGAGGCACCGGACGGCCGTCGCCTCGTGCTGTGCGGCAGCGCCTCGGCGAAGACCCGCGCTCAAATAGCGAACGCCCTCGCGGCCGGCGCCCAGGGCTTCAAGCTCGACATCGACCGCGCCCTGGCCGACCCGGATGGTCTGCTCACCGACACCCTCTCCTGGCTCGCGGGTCTCGCCGACGACTCCCTCCCGGTGATCTACTCGGTGGCGACGCTCGACGACATCAGGGCGACGGATGCGCGTTCCACGGCCGACCCGGCCGCCGCCGTCGAGCGCGTCCTCGCCCGCATCGCGCACGAGGCGGTGCACCGTCTCGGTGTGCGGCGCATCGTGGTGGCGGGGGGCGAGACCTCGGGCGCCGTCGCCACCGCGCTCGGATGTCGCCGCCTGCTGATCGGTCCCCAGCTCGCCCCGGGCGTCTGCTGGGCGCTCGCGGACACCGAGGACGTGTCCGCTCGGTCTGCCGCGGGCGCTGCCGCCCGCGCGCACCCCCCGACCGTCGCCCTCGCCCTCAAGTCGGGGAACTTCGGCGCCGACGACCTCTTCACCACCGCCTGGAAGGTTCTCTCGTGACCGACGCATCCGCGCTCTCCACTCCCCCGACCATCGGCCGCCGGGCCCCGGTCGACGTGGTGATGACCATGGGCGCCCGCATCTCGGCGGCCGGCGTCAGCCCGGGCTCGAGCGGCAACGTGAGCATCGTGCACGAAGATCTGATCTACGCGACCGGCACCGGCACCGACCTCGGCCGCCTCACGCGCGACGACGTGGCCGTGCTCGATCGCTCCGGCCGCCACCTCGACGGGCCCCGGGCGTCGAAGGAGACGTCGCTGCACCTCGCGTTCTACGCCAAGAACCCCGAGCACACCGCTGTGGTGCACGTGCATTCCCCCAACGCCGTCGCGCTCTCCTGCCTCGAGCCCTGGAGCGACAACTCCGCGGTGCCCCCGCTGACGCCCTACTTCGTCATGCGCGTCGGCCAGGCGCCGCTCATCCCGTTCCGGGTGCCCGGCAGCCCCGAGCTCGGAGAACTGGTGCTCGAGCGCGACCTGCCCTTCCACGCGGCGGTTCTCGCCAACCACGGACAGATCGTCAGCGCCCTCGACCCGGATCGGGCCGTCGAAGCCGCCATCGAACTCGAGGAGGCGTGCCGGATCGCCCTGCTCACCGACGGGCGTGCCCGTCGCCTGCTGCCCGAGGCCGACATCGCGGCGCTGAGCCGGAAGTGGGGAACTCCGTGGACCGCCGCCGCCGTTCGGTCGACCCCCTAAGCTGGTCGGGTCGAGGAGGTGACGTGTCCGATCCGGATGAGACGCCGCTGATCCCCGAGCAGCGTCGCGAACTGATCGTGAAGCACCTGCGCCGGGAGTCGGTGATGAGCTATCACCAGCTCACCGCGCTGCTCGGCGTGAGCCAGATGACCATCCGCCGCGACATCGCCGCCCTCGAGTCGGCCGGCCGCGTGCTCGCCACTCCCGGCGGCGCGAAGATCTCCTCACGCCTGTCCGTCGAGCCGTCGCGGTTGGAGAAGTCGACGCGCGACCTGCTCGAGAAGGATGCGATGGCCGCCGAGGCCGCCCGGCTCGTGCAAGACGGCATGACGGTGTTCCTCGACGCCGGCACCACCATTCAGGCCATGCGCCCATACCTCGATTCGCTGGCCGACCTCACGGTCGTGTCGAACGACCTCGCAGTCGTCGGGTCGTTCCTCGACCACCCGACCGCCGACATCATCGCTCTGGGCGGCCGCGTCGAGAAGGCGAACCAGTCGACCGTCGGTCGGCTCGCCGCGCTGGCGCTCCGAGAGCTGTCGGTCGACATCGCCTTCCTCTCCTCGAGCTCGTGGGATCTGCACCGTGGCGTGACCACGCCCGCCGAGTCGAAGGTCGAGCTGAAGAAGACAGCGATCGCCGTGTCCTCCGAGTCGGTGCTCGTGGCGGGTTCCTCCAAATACGGCAGCTTCGGCCGATACCGGATCTTCGGTCTCGACGACGTCGACATGATCATCACCGACGCCGGCCTCAGCGAACCGGTGGCTGCGGGCATCCGGGACCAGGGCGTCTCCGTGATTCTGGCCGGGCCGACCGCACGCCGCGCCACCGGCTGACTCCTCATCACCCGGCCGTCGATTCGTGACCGCCTGCGAATCTCCGCCATCACGGGGCCCGGAATCCCGGGGCGGCAGCCCCCGTGTTTCGGCGGCCACTGCGAAATGCGTCGACACGAAACACGGCGCCGACGGATTTCGAGGCACTCCCCGCGAGACCGGCTCGCCGGGTATCGCAGGATGGACGTCAAACGATGAGACTGCCGGTCCCGTCGATACTGCCGCCGAACATCCGAGGAACGAACCGTGAACGCATCGAGATCAGCCCGCCGGGGCCGCATCGCGCCGTCGGCCGCCGGCTGCCTCATGCTGCTGCCCGCCCTCGCCGTGATCGTGCTGCTCGTGATCGTGCCGATGCTCGTCATCGCCCGCGACAGCTTTGCGATCAGCGACCCTCTGGGCGGCAACCTCGGTGGATTCACCCTCGACAACTACGCGAAGCTGATCGACCCGGTGTACCTGAAGACGCTCGGTTACAGCCTCGGCATGGCGCTGCTGAACGCGGTCGTCTGCACCGTCGTCGGCTACATCGTGGCCTACTACATCGCCACCCGCCGCGCCTCGCTGCAGCCGGTGCTGCTCGTGCTCGTGATCATCCCGTTCCTCACCGACTTCCTCGTCCGCACCTTCGCGTGGATCACGCTGCTCGGCTCGGGCGGCCCGTTCATCTCGCTACTCAGGGCGTTCGGGGTGGATGCGCAATCGCTCGTGCCCTCGCAGCTGGCCGTGACCCTGTCCCTCCTCTACGCGTTCCTCCCGGTGGCGGTGTTCCCGATCTACGCCTCGATGCGCTCGATCGACCCGAGCCTGAAGGAGGCGGCGGCCGACCTCGGCGCCGGCTGGTGGCAGACCCACGCTCGCGTCTTCCTGCCGCTGTCGGCCTCGGGACTCGCCTCGGCGGTGATGCTGACCTTCGTTCCCACGCTCGGCGTCTTCGTCATCCCGGTGCTGCTCGGCGGCGGCAAGGACCCTCTGGTCGGCAACCTGATCGTCACGCTGTTCACCGAGTTCCGCAACGAGCCGCTGGGGGCCGCGCTGTCGATGGTCGTGCTCATCCTGATGCTCGCCTCGGTCGCCGGGGCGGGGCTGCTGCTGCGGAACGGCGCCCGCCGCAACCGCGCCACACGCACGGGTGCCGCCGCGACCGGCGCCGCCCGAACCACCGCCACCCGAAAGGCCGCGTGATGGATCGCCTCACCTCCTGGATCGCCCGAGCGGTCTTCGTCTTCCTCTACCTGCCGATCGCGGCGCTGATCGTCTACTCCTTCAACTCCTCCGAGGTCAGCTACCGCTTCGACGGCTTCACCTTCCGCTGGTACGCCGAGCTGTTCGCCGACCGGATGCTGCTCGAGGCGCTCCGCACGAGCGCGGTCGTGGGGCTGATCGCCGCGCTGCTCGCCACCGTGATCGGCTTCCTCACCGCCTTCGCCCTAGTGCGGTTCCGGGTGAAGGGCCGCGCGTTCTTCGTCGGCGCCATCCTGATCCCGCTGATCGTGCCCGAGATCGTGCTCGGGGTGTCGCTGCTGACCGTGTTCAGCACGGCGGGCATCCCGACCGGACTGCTGACGCTGGTGCTGGGTCACGTCGTGATCACGCTGCCGCTCGCGACGCTCGTGCTGATGGGGGCGATGAGCTCGCTCGACCCGAGCCTCTCCGAGGCGGCCACCGATCTGGGCGCGTCACCGTGGGTGACGTTCCGGCGGGTGCTGTTCCCGCTGCTGAGGCCGAGCATCCTGGCGGCCTTCCTGCTCAGCTTCACCACCTCGTTCTCGAACATCGTCATCTCGACGTTCACCGCGGGCGTCGGCACCACCACGCTGCCGCTCCGCATCTACTCGACCCTGCGCACCGGCCTCACCCCCGAGCTGAACGCGCTCGGCACGCTGCTGGTCGTGGCCACCCTCGGCGTCATCCTCGCCGTCGGCGTCTCGCAGATGCGCCGCATCCTGGCGGGCCCCACCACCACTCCTTGAGCCGGCGCGGCCCCGAGCCGGACCGGCCCACATCAGACCGCACCACCGCACCACCCACCCTCCTGCACCATCCGACCCCTCACGAAAAGACACCCACATGAACAAGAAGGTCCTGGCGCTCGGCGCCCTGACGCTGGCCTCGGCCACCGTGCTCGCCGGCTGTTCCGCCGGCGGCGACGCCTCCTCCTCGGGAGCGGCCGGCGACGGCTCGCTGTCGATCTACGCCTGGGCGGGCGAGATCCCCGACTCGGTCATCTCGGGCTTCGAGGAGGAGACCGGCATCACGGTCACCGTCGACACCTTCGACAGCAACGAGACGATGATCTCCAAGCTCGCCGCGGGCAACTCGGGCTACGACGTCGTCGAGCCCAGCCAGTACGCCGTGCAGCTGATGGTCGAGCGCGACCTGGTCGCGCCGATCGACCAGTCGAAGCTCGAGGGCTTCGACAACCTGGCCGAGAAGTTCGTCGACCCCTCGTTCGACCCCGGCAACGAGCACTCGATCCCGTGGGCCTGGGGCACCACGGGCATCCTGTACAACGAGGCCTGCACCGGTGCACCCGTGACCGGCTGGAAGGACATGTGGAACCCCGCCTACTCGGGCAAGGTCTACATGCTCGACAACATGCTCTCGGCCTACATCGCCGGTCTCCAGGTGAACGGGCTGAGCGCCACGACGACCGACGAGGCCGACATCGAGACCGCGACCGACTCGCTGCTCGAGCAGAAGGCGCTCCTCGGCGGCTACAACAGCACGAACTACGCCGACCTCGTCGGCACCGGTGACGCCTGCATCGCGGAGGCCTACTCGGGCACCACCTCGGCCACCGCGGTCGAGAACAACCCCGACGTGAAGTACATCATCCCCGAGGAGGGCGGCACCCTCTGGACCGACAGCTTCTCGATCGTCAAGGGCACCGCGAACGAGGACGCCGCCTACCAGTGGCTGAACTACACCCTCCGCCCCGAGGTCGCCGCGCTCGTGACCGACGACGCCTCGCTCGCCTCCACCAACGAGGCCGCTCTCCCGCTCGTCGCCGACCAGTCGCAGGTGGAGAACCCCGCCATCTACGCACCGGCCGAGTCCCTGCAGAACTCCGAGTTCATCGTCGACCCGGGAGACGCCCTGGCGTTCTTCCAGGACGGCTGGACCCGCGTCCGCGCCTCCTAGGCTCCGCACCCCTCCCGAAGGAACAGCAGTCATGAACGAGACCACCGAGTCGCCGGCGGTGAAGCTGACCGGCCTCACCAAGAGCTTCGGAGCCAATCAGGTCGTGGAGCCGCTCGACCTCGAGATCGGCCGCAACGAGTTCTTCAGCATCCTCGGCCCGTCCGGATGCGGCAAGACCACGCTGATGCGCATGATCACCGGCTTCGAGACGCCCACCGGCGGCTCGGTGGAGCTCGACGGGACGAACGTCGACAGCGTTCCGACCAAGTCGCGCGACCTCAACATGCTGTTCCAGAGCTACGCGCTGTTCCCCCACCTCTCGGTCTACGAGAACGTGGCCTTCGAGCTGCGGGTGCGCCGCACCCCGAAGCGCGAGATCGACGGCCGGGTCCAGGATGCTCTCGCCCTCGTTCGCCTCGAGGCCTTCGCCGAGCGCAAGCCCGCCGAGCTCTCCGGAGGCCAGCGTCAACGCGTCGCCCTCGCCCGCGCCGTCGTCGGACGCCCCGCGGTCGTGCTGCTCGACGAACCGCTCGGCGCCCTCGACCAGAAGCTCCGCAAGGAGATGCAGTTCGAGCTCAAGCGCATGCAGCGCGAGGTCGGCATCACCTTCATCTACGTCACGCATGACCAGGAGGAGGCGCTCACCATGAGCGACCGCATCGCGGTGATGAGCGAGGGCCGGGTGCTGCAGGTCGCGAGCCCCACCGAGATCTACGACGCCCCCGCCTCGCGCTTCGTCGCGACCTTCATCGGCAGCTGCAACGTGCTCGACGGGGTCGTGGACGCGGCGGGCACCGGCGTCGTCGTGCCCGGCCTGGGTGCGCTGCCGGCCTCGGTGCCCGCGGATGCTCGACCGGGCTCGGGCGTGACCCTCGCCATCCGTCCCGAGCGCGTGACCATGTCGCCCGGGTCGGCCGCTGCGCCTGCGGGCGCCCTTCTGGGCACCCTCGTCGAGCGGGTCTTCCTCGGCGACGAGTGGACGTTCCACGTGCGGCTCGCCTCCGACGCGGTGATGACCGTGTCGGTGCCGAGCGGGGCCACCGCGGCCGCCCTCGGCGCGATCGCCGACGGCTCCCCCGTGCAGCTCAGCTGGGCCTCCTCGGATGCCCGGGTGCTGCCCGCGGACGGCACCCCCGTCTCCTCCGTCCCCTCCCCCATCGAGGTCTCCGCATGAACCCGTCCCTCGTCGCCGCCGTCGCGCAGCTGGCGCCCACCGTCGACGCCGCCGCCAACCGCGGGGCCATCGCCGCCCTCGTCGCCGAGGCGGCGGCCGGTGGCGCCCGGCTCGTCGTGCTGCCTGAGGAGTCGATGCTGCTCGCGGGCGACGTGCCGGGCTCCCTCGGCGCGGTCGTCGAGGCCGAGTGGCCCCGCTTCCTCGCCGAGCTGTCGCTGCTGGCCGTCTCGAACGAGGTGTGGATCATCGCCGGCGGCTACGAGCCGACCGGCACCGACCGGCCGTTCAACACCCTCGTCGTGGTGAACCCGCGCGGCGAGCTCGTCGAGAGCTACCGCAAGCTGCACCTCTACGACGCCTTCTCGTACCGCGAGAGCGACTACGTCACCGGAGGCACCGAGGTGCCTCCCGTAGTGATGATCGAGGGCGTCGCCATCGGCCTGGTGAACTGCTATGATATCCGCTTCCCCGAGCTGAGCCGCGACCTCGTGGCCCGTGGTGCCGACGTGCTCTCGGTCTCGGCCGCCTGGGTGGCGGGCGCGCGCAAGGAGGAGCACTGGTCGACGCTGCTCAAGGCCCGCGCGATCGAGAACACCTGCTGGGTGCTGGCGGCATCCTCGTCGTCGCCGGAGTGCATCGGCAACAGCCTGGTGCTCGACCCGCTCGGCGTCGAGCGCGCCGGACTCGGGCCGATCGCCGCCGGGGTAGCCGTGGTGCGCATCTCGCTCGACCGCACCGCCGAGGTGCGGGAGATTTTGCCCGCACTGGCCAACCGCCGCCTCGTCTCGACCGTCACCGTCCAGGAGTAGCCCCATGCCGTTCATCGCCGGCCCCGCGCCCGCACCGCTGCCCGCCGAGCTCCTCTCCAAGCTGTCCCGAGTGTCATTTCCGACGCTCGGCCACTACCTGGAGGAGGGGTTCGCCGACTTCGGCATCCGCCGCCTCACCGGCACCGCCCGAGTCGTCGGGCGCGCCGTCACCGTGCGCATCACCGGCCAGGACTCCACCGTGCTGCACCACGCCGCAGGCTGGTGCGAGCCGGGCGACGTGTTCGTCATCGACACCGGTGGCGACACCCGCCACGCGCCCGTCGGGGAGGTGCTCGCCGCGACGCTGTCCATCCGCGGGGCCGCCGGGGTGATCGTCGACGGCGTCGTCACCGACCTCGACGAGGTCGAGCCGTTCGGGCTGCCCGTCTACGCCCGCGGCTCGAGCGTGCTCACCACGAAGCTGCTGTCCCTGGATGCCGGCGGGATGAACGTGCCCGTCGTCTGCGGCGGGGTCACGGTGAACCCGGGCGACGTCGTGCTCGCCGACCGCAACGGCGTCTTCTTCGCGTCCGTCGCGGTCGTCGAGGCGATCGTCGACACGGCGCTGGCCGACGACGCCGAGGAGCCCGAGCTCGTGGCGGAGCTGCGCGGCGGTGCGCGACTCGGCGACCTCACGGGCGCGAGCGAGGCCGTGGCCGGCTTCGGCGCATCCTGAACCCGCCCGACCCCGCCCCAGACCCCCTCGCCGCTGACACCCCTGTCACCTCTGCCACCTCTGCCATCTGGACACGGAGCACCATGCTGATCAAGGCCGCCATCAACGGAGGGCGCGGGCGCGACGAGCACCCCGCCATCCCCCTCACCGACACCGAGATCGCCGCGGCCGCCGCCGCCGCGGTGGCCGCCGGAGCCGACGTCGTGCACGCGCACGTGCGCACGGCCGACGGCGGGCAGAGCATCGCCCCCGACGCGGTGGCCTCGATGGTGCGCGCCGTGCGGGCCGTCGACCCGGCGATCGTCGTCGGCACCACGACAGGGCTCTGGACCTGCTCGGGGCATGAGGAGCGGATGGCCCACCTCGCCGCCTGGCCGGCCGATGCGCTGCCCGACTTCGCCTCGGTCGCCTTCTCGGAGGAGGGCGCCGCCGAGGCCGCGGCGCTCGTCGTCGAGCGCGGGATGGTGCTCGAGAGCGCGGTGTGGCACCTCGACGAGGTTCCGGCCCTGCTGGCATCGCCGACGCTGCGCGAGAACGTGCGCATCCTGATCGAGCCCGAGGACGAGTCGGCCGACGACGCCGTGGCGCACGCTCGCGCCATCGCGGCCGCTCTGCGTGCCGGTGGCGTGACCGCGCCGCTGCTGTACCACGGCTACGACGGCACGGCCTGGCCCGTGGTGCGGGCGGCGATCGAGGACGGCGCCGAGGTGCGCGTGGGGTTCGAGGACATGCTCGTGCTCGACGACGGGTCGGTGGCGCCCGACAACGCGGCGATGGTGACGCTCGCCCGCGCGCTGGAGGGCTCGCTGTCGCTCTCGTCGGCCTCGCCGGCCTCGTCGGCTCCTTCGGCTCGGCCGCTCGGCGTCTGAGTCGACCGGCGGGCCGTCCTCGGGGATAATCGGCACATGGCGGCGGATGACCTGGATCGGCGGCTCGTCGAGCTCCTCGGCGAGGACGGCCGGCGCGCCTACACCGACATCGCCGGCATCGTCGGCGTCTCGGAGGCGACCGTGCGGGCGCGCATCCAGCGGCTCACCTCGAACGGCACGCTGCGCATCGTCGCCCTCTGCAACCCGCTCACGCTCGGTCACCAGTCGGTGCGGCTGCTGCTCGGCGTGCACGGTGTGACGCCACGGAACGTCGCGAAGTCGCTGACCTCGCTGCCGATGATCGGTCACGTGGCACTCACCTCGGGGGCGCACGACATCTACCTCGAGGCGACCCCGCGCGACCTGGGGCAGCTGGCCGATCTGCTCGACGACATCCGCCGCACGCCGGGCGTCGCGAAGATCGATCAGTTCGTGCTGACGCGGCTGTTCAAGGACTACTCCTGGAACGGGCTGCGCGACCAGTCGGGCGAACGCGCCGTCGGCGGCTCGGTGGGCGCGGCTCCTACGCCCCCCGCGTGATGCCGCTGGCCGGATGCGGCCGGGTCGGACGCCCCACCGGCTCCCGGAAGCCCGACCAGACGTACTCGTCCTTGATCACCTCGAGCACGGCCGCCGTCTCGAGCACGTCGATGCCCATGATCGACCGCACGGTGTCGGTGAGCAGACGGTTCATCTCGGCCTGATCGGCGCAGCGCACATCCGCACTCAGGTCGAAGGAGCCGATGCAGGCGCCGACGTACTTCACCTGCGGCAGCGCGGCCAGCGCCTTCGCCACCGATTCGACGGTCGCGCCCCGCACGCGGATCGAGAGGTGCGCCTCGACGTAGCCCATGCGCGGACTGTTCGGCATGCCGACGACCTGCACCACGCCGAGGGCGAGCAGCCGGTTGTAGCGCTGCCGCACGCTGCCCTCGGTGAGCCCGACGTAGCGGGCGATCTGGCCGAACGAGCGCCGGCCGTCGAGGCGCAGCTGATCGATGATCTTGCGATCGATCACGTCGATGGCCTCGAGCTCCACGGCCCCATTCTGTCACTAGGCACCGTCGGGCCGGAGACATAGGCTCGGCGCATGGTGGACGACGTGACGCAGGTGCAGGCCGAACGGATGACCTCGGGCAAGGGCTTCATCACCGCCCTCGACCAGAGCGGCGGGTCGACACCCAAGGCGCTCGCGCTCTACGGCATCGAGGAGGGCTCGTACTCGGGCGAGGCCGAGATGTTCGATCTGATCCACCGGATGCGCACGCGCATCGTGATGTCCCCGGCGTTCACGGGCGACCGGGTGCTCGCCGCGATCCTGTTCGAGGAGACGATGGAGCGGTCGTTCGGCGACCGGCCGGCGGCGGCGTACCTGTGGCACGTGAAAGGGGTCGTGCCGTTCCTCAAGATCGACCAGGGGCTCGCGGATGCCGCCGACGGCGTGCAGCTGATGAAGCCGATCTCCGGGCTGGATGCGCTGCTCGAGAGCGCGGTGCGGCACGGGATCTTCGGGACGAAGGCGCGGTCGGTGATCGGAGCCGCGTGGGCGTCGGGGATCGCGGCGGTCGTGGCGCAGCAGTTCGAAGTCGCGGAGCAGGTGCTGGCGCACGGGCTGGTGCCGATCCTCGAGCCGGAGGTGACGATCACGATCGACGACAAGGCGGCCGCCGAGGAGCTGCTGCTGGCGCAGCTCGTCGAGCAGCTCGACCGGCTGCCCGCGGATCGGCGCGTGATGGTCAAGCTCTCGCTGCCGACGGTTCCGAATCTGTATCGGCCGCTGGTCGAGCATCCGCGGGTCATGCGGGTCGTGGCGCTGTCGGGCGGGTACTCGCGCGCGGAGGCCGACGCGCTGCTCACCGAGGACGTCGGCGAGATCGCGAGCTTCAGCCGGGCGCTGACCGAGGGGCTGTCGGTCAGCCAGAGCGACGCGGAGTTCGACACCACGCTCGACGCGGCGATCCAGGCGATCTACGACGCGTCGGTCGCACCGGGCGCGGGCACGGGCGCGGGCTCGGGGTCGGGGTCGGGGTCGGGGTCGGCCTAGCTCTGCCGGTCGCACCCGGGCTGCCGGCCGCGCCGGTCAGGCTCCTCGGCCTAGAAGTCCTCGGGCAGGCCGGCGCGGCGCAGGTAGGCGGCGCGGTCGCTGTTCTGCGGCAGGGGCTTCGTCTCGGTGTCGTCGCGAGCGGATGCGCGACCGGCGTAGCTGTCGATGCGCTCGGTCTCGAGCCGATCGGCATCCGGGCGCCCGGTGTCGAGGCGCTCGGCGGCGTCACGGCCGGTGTCGATCCGCTCGGTGACGCCGGTGTCGCCGAACAGCGCCTCCAGCTCGGCGGCGTCGTCGAAGGCCAGATCACGCGCCTCGGCCTCGCGGGCCGCCTCGACCTTCGCCGCCGCGGAGTCGCGGCCGCTGAGACCGCGCCACCACGCGCCGTTCCGCCGAGCATCCGCCACCGGGGACCGCTGGTCGCGACCGGTCGCCGCAGCCGCAGACCCGACCTCGGGCCGGCCGGCCACCTGAGCAGACGCTGCCGCTGCCGCACCGGCATCGAGCACACCGGGAGCACCGCTTCCAGCGGAAGTCGCCGCGCCTGCACCGAGCACGCCAGCACCAGTACCACCAGCGCCCGCACCCTCCGACGCCTCGAGCGATCGCTCCCACTCCCCCATCCGAGCCTCGGCCCGCTCACCCGCGTACCGCCCCCACACCTCGAGGGCCCGCGAGATCACGGCCTCCTGCTGCTCGAGCACCGCCTGGTTCACGCGCCGCCCGAACTCGACCTGCCGCTCGGCCCGGTCGGCCGCGACCGACACCTGCACGCCGGCCTCGACCTCGATCGCCTCGGCGCGCTTGGACGCCCAGACCGATCCGCCGGAGACCTCGCCGTCCTCGCGCACGTCCACGAGCCGGTCGTACGCCGTCGGCCCGCCGAGGTTCGCGAGCGTCTTCACGATCACCGGCAGCAGCTCGATGCAGATGAACAGCAGCGCGATCATGATGTGCGCCACGTTCAGCAGCGGGTTCGCCTCCCCCAGCCGGAACAGCGCCTCGAGCCGCGAGAGCAGCCCCGCACTGTTGTCGACGGCGTTGTCATAGGCGGCCTGCTCGGCGCTGCGCTGGTCCTGCGCCGTCGCGAGGGTCGCCTTGTCCGCGGCGAGCTGCGAGGTCGCCGCCTCGAGCCGGCTCTGCGCCGACGCCTCGAGGTTCGACGAGGCCGCGGTCTCGGCGGCGGCCTGAGCATCCTGAGCCGCCTGCAACCGGGCCGACGCGGCGTCGAGCGCCGCCTGCTTCGACGCCGTCACGGGCCCGTCGCCGCGCACGCCCGTGCCCCCGCTGCCGTCGATCTCGGCGAGGTACGCGGCCTGCGCCTGGTCGTACGCGGCCTGCGCCGCCGCGGTCGCCGCCACGGCAGCGGCGTAGTTCGGGTCGGACGAGAGGTCGGTCTGCAGCCCCTTGTCGACGATCGCCTGGTTCGCGGCGATCGACTCCTCGAGCGACGGGATGGCGGCGAATCGCGGGTCGTTCGCCATCCGCTCCTCGAAGGCGGACTTGTCCTCGGCCTGCATCACCTGGATCTCCGAGTTGATCTCCGCCTGGAAGATCTGCAGTGTCAGCGGCGTCGAGATGACCGTGCCGATGATCAGCGCGAGCGCCACACGGGGCATCGCGAGCGCGAGGTTGCGCCAGACGCCCTTC
Organism: Herbiconiux flava; assembly: GCF_013409865.1. Classification (NCBI taxonomy): domain Bacteria; kingdom Bacillati; phylum Actinomycetota; class Actinomycetes; order Micrococcales; family Microbacteriaceae; genus Herbiconiux; species Herbiconiux flava. Next base: position 2,278,294 of record NZ_JACCBM010000001.1, on the reverse strand, counting down.
TGCTTGGCCATGCCGATGATCAGCAGCCGGTCGAGGTTCAGGATGATCAGACCCCAGAAGATCCCCACGATCACCGCCACGACGATCGGCGCCCCGACGGCCATCACCAGCGCGAACGCCGCCGACACCGCCGACAGGAACGCCGTGCTCAGGATCACGCCGCCCATCGCGACGAACCGCGCGCGGTCGCCCGGCGCATCCTGCAGCACGTCGAGCCGAGCGCCACCCAGCCACGACATGAAGTTCGAGACGGGGTTCGAGTTGTAACGACGAGCCATTGCGCGACGACCTTTCGGGTGGGTGACGTGCCCCACGACGAGCGGATGCACGCACGGCACTCCGGCCGCCGCCGAACACGAGGAGCGAAACTACCCCACCCGCCTCGGCGTTCCCTGGCACGCGCCTGAACCCTCGGCGGATGTATAGTTGCAGCTATACAAGGAGGATCCATGTCCGAGCTGATCCGATCGGCCCGCCGACGACTCGGCCTGTCCATCTACGGGCTGGCCGAACGCCTCGGGGTCACGGCGGGGGCCGTCTCCCAGCTGGAGCGGTCCGAGCGCGCCGGCACGATCAAGCTTTCATCGCTCGAGCGGGCCCTCGAGGCCCTCGGCGAGCGACTGACGACGTCGACCTCACCGGCGACGATGGCCGATCGCCACCTGCTCAGCGCCCGGTCGGCAGCCGAGGCCATCGGTGCCGAGCTGCGCTCAGCGGACCCGTCGGCCGCACTGCGCCTGACGTCGCAGGCGATCGATCACTTCCGGCAGGCGCGGTCGGAGAACGAGATCGCCGACTTCCTCGAAGAACCCGAGCCGATCGGTGACGAGCGCTGGGACACGCTGCTCGCCACGGCCGTCGCCTGGGACGCCGGCGAGCGTGGGATCACTCCGCCGACCTGGACCGATCGACCACCCCTCACCTCCGACTGGGTACCGGGGCCCGACACCGAGCACTCGGATGAGTACATCGCCTACCTCAGAGCCGCCGCGGAGCCCGCATTCCTGGAGAAGGGCATCGTGGTGAGGGCGCGCGACCTGGCGTCGGCATGAGTGCGTCGAGGCTGTTCACCGCAGATGAACTCCGCGCCCTCCTGGACGAGCTCGGCGAGCGCATCAAGCGGCGCGGGCAATCGGTCGACGCCTATCTCGTCGGTGGGGCAGCGATGGCGATCGGCCTCGGCTCGCGTCGCTCCACCGAGGACATCGACGGGGTCTTCCGGCCCGCCGGCGTGGTCGAGGAGGAGGCCCGGCTCATGGCACGCGATCACGGTCTGCCCGAGCACTGGATCAACCAGCGGGCGTTCGCCTTCATGAACTTCGAGATGGAGGACGCCGAGGCGAGCTCGCTGGAGATCGACGGGATGAGCATCCGTCTCGCATCGCCGCGTTTCCTGCTGGCGATGAAGATGGCGGCGGGGCGGCTGAAGGATCGCGACGACATCGTCGCACTCATCCGGCATCTCGGCATCACCGACCCCGACGAGATCGTCGACCTCGCGTTCGAGATCTTCGGCGAGGACGGCGTCACGCTGACCGACAGCCGCGAGAGCGTCCGCCTCCAGGCGGCAGAGATGATCCGGCTCGCGCGCTGACCGCCGGCATCGGCGCTCCGACTACCGTTCGTCCGGGGCGGGCTCTCGGTGTTCATCCGGGGCGGGCTCTCGGCGTTCGGCCTGCGGTGGGTGCTCGGGCTCGTCGTTCGGGAGCTTCTGAGGGTCGATGTCGGTTGCGTTCGGGAGGTCGACGTCGGCCAGGAAGTGCTCGACGGTGGGGAAGAGGGGTTCGCGGGAGGCGCGTTCGGCCTCGATGCCGATGCGGAGGATGTCGTGGAGCGGGAGGGCGTCGGCCTCGAGGCGCGCGCGGAGCGCGGCGACGCGGTCGAACGGGGAGACGTCGGGCGGGGTGGATCCGGCGGTAGTGGCGCTCGCGGTCGTCGCAGAGCTGTCGGCCGTGGAGGTACCCACGGGCCGGGTGGAGTCATCACGGGCGGAAGAACGGGTAGTGGCGGCGGACGAGCGCGGGTTGCCCGGCGGGAGGGAGATGCCCATGGCCGCCTCGAGGGAGGCGAGGTCGGGGAGCACGCCGAGGGCCGCCGGCACCGACGGCGACGCGACGGCGATGCGCGCCGGGGTCGGGATGGGCAGCACCCGCACCACGTCGTTCAGCGCCGCGGCCGAGCCGTGCGCGTTCGAGGCGCGCACGCCGATGCGGCCGCTCTGGCGGGCCGTGAAGCGCTCGGTCACGAGGCGTCCTGCGACCTCGCGGCGGATGTCCGCCCGCCCGGGCATCTCGATCACCACCTCCCGCGCGCCGTCGACCTCGACGGTCAGCCGCACCTCGTCGCCCTCGGCCACCAGGGAAGGGCTCACCGACACGCCCCGGATCACCGGCGCGGCGAGCTGTGAAGCCACCAGCCCGCGCAGGTAGCCATACCAGTCGGCGGCGGTGGGGCGGGCGGCGGGGTCGTCGCCGAGGGCGCGGTCGAGCATCCGCTGGCCCGGTTCGTCGAGCACACCGGCGGCTCGCGACGCGTCACGGCTGCGGTCGAGCCCGTCGCCGGCCGGGGCGAGCACCCGCAGCACGAGCAGGCCGAGCTTGTACCGGTCGGTCTCGACGCTCTGCACCGACGGCTCCCGCGACAGGTCGAAGTCAGACGAAGCCGACGGCGCCGCCCACCCCGCGCTGTTGCGCTGCAGCACACCCTCGCCCGCGAACGCGGCGCCCTCGCAGCCCACCACGAACGCCGACGCGACCTCGCCCGCCCCGAACAGCACCGACCGCTCCGACAGGTCGCCGAAGACGACGCCGTTCCGGTGCAGCACCTCGAGCAGCAGGCTGACACGGGCGAGCACGGTGGCGCGGGCGACGACGTCCCGCTCGGGCACGGCCGCGGCCCCCGCCCGCCGAGCCCGCTTCGGCGCGCTGATCAGCCACTTCGCGTTCTGCGTGACCTTGCGGTGCTCGGGGTCGTCGGCGGGCACGTAATAGAACGGATGTGCGGCCAACGGCACGAGACACCCCACCACCCCGCCGCCGTCCCCCTCGACGACGGCCAACGGCCACGCGGCGACGGCGTCGAGCATCCCGCGCTCGCGCGCGTCGAGCGCCCAGCGCAGGGCGACGAGTCGCGAGAGCACGGCCGAGTCCCACTCCGGAGCCTTCCCGTCGCGCACCCGCACGAACGCGACACCGCCCTGATGGCCGGGCACGGTGAAGCTGTCGAGCCGGAGCACCTCGGTCGCGGCCCCGCTGCCGATCGGGGCGCGCCCACCCAGATCGACCTCGCGCACGCGGATGCCCGCGGCCCGCGACACGACCTGCTCCTGACCCTCACGCTCCGACACGATCAGCGAAACTACCGCACGCGCATCCACGTTCCCTGGAGCGGGCGCAGGCGCAGGCCGGCAACGGCACCGGCACCGGCACCGGCGACGGCAACGACACCGACACCGACACCGACACCGGCAACCCCACCGACGACGCCCGACCCGCGATAGCGTGGCGCTGCCCGACCCCACGACGACCGAAGGAGCCCGGTGAGCAACGAGGCCGCAGCCGCCGATACTGCCGCACCCGACACCGCAGCTGACACCGCGGCCCTCGCCGAGCGCCGCCACCTCCTCAACCTGGCCTTCCGGATGCTCGGCACCACCGCCGACGCCGAGGACGCCGTGCAGGAGACCTACGCTCGCTGGTTCCGCCTCCCCGAGAACGAGCGCACGGGCATCCGTTCGCCGCAGGCCTGGCTCACCCGCGTCGCGAGCAACGTCTGCCTCGACGTGCTCGGTTCGGCGCGCCACCGCCGGGAGCAGTACACCGGGGAGTGGCTGCCGGAGCCGGTGGGCCGAGCATCCGACCCGCTCGACCAGGTGCTGCTCGACGACTCGGTGACGATGGCGCTGCTGGTCGTGCTCGAGTCGCTCTCGCCGGCCGAGCGGGTGGCGTTCGTGCTGCACGACGTGTTCGCGGTGCCGTTCGACGAGATCGCCGAGATCGTCGGACGCACTCCGCAGGCGGCGCGGAAGCTCGCGTCCACCGCCCGGAAGCACGTGGCCGAGCGGCGGCGGCGCGAGGCACCCGTCGAGACGCACACGGCGGTGGTGAAGGAGTTCTGGGCGGCCTGCCGCACGGGCGAGCTCGCCGAGCTGCTGCGCCTGCTCGACCCGGCGGTGGAGATGCGCGTCGACGGCGGCGGCAAGGTGCGGGCGGCGCTGCGGCCGATCTACGGCGCGGATCGCGTGGCGCGGTTCGTGCTGGGCATCCTGTCGAAGCCGAGCGGGCTGATGGGGTCGTTCGACACGGTCAACGGGCGCATGGCGATGGTGTTCCGGCAGGGCGCCGTGGTCGCAGGGGTGGTCAGCTTCGACGTGAAGGACGGCGTCATCACCGACCTCTGGTTCACCATGACCCCCGACAAGCTCCGCACCTTCGCCCGCGCCTGATCACATTCGCACCCCCTGTCTCGTCTCACTGGGTGGGCGGTGCACACGGTGCTGCCCGCACGAAAGGCGGACCATGGACATCCTCGCTCCCGACAGACCCGAGCCGATCGGCATCGGTTCACCATCACCGAAATTCCGGATGCGCCGGGCAATCCTGTGGGTGCTGACCGCGCTGGCTGCGGCGATCGGTGGCTGGTCGATGATCTGGCCCGCCCAGTGGTACGCGACCTTCCCCGACGGGGTGGCCGACGGGATGCTCGGACAGTGGATCCTCGCGGACGGGCCCTTCAACGAGCACCTCATCCGCGACGTGGGGGCGATGTACCTGGCGCTGGCCGGTGCCGGAGTCGTCGCGGCTCTGTCGACGAGCGTCACGGCGATGCGGGCGGTGGGCGTCGCGTGGATCGTGTTCTCGGCGCCGCACCTCTTCTATCACCTGCTGCACCTGCACGGGCTCGACGCGGTCGACGCGGTGGTGGAGCCGATCTCGCTGGCGCTGACGGTGGTGCTGCCCGTGCCGTTGCTGTTTCCGGCGCGCTCCCGACCTCGCTCTCGCGCGCACACCCGCACCGCGCCTGCCGATTCGCACGCCGTCACTCTGGAAGGATCACCCTCATGATGATGGCCGTCGCCGGAGGAACCGGAACCGTCGGCCGCCACATCGTCGACGCGGCCCGCGGCCGGGGTCACGACGTGGTGGTGCTCGCCCGCTCGACCGGGGTCGACCTCACGTCGGGCGCCGGCCTCGCGCCCGCGCTGGCCGGGGTCGACGTGGTGGTGGATGCCGCGTCGGTCGGCACGCAGTCGGCCACGGTCTCGCGGGCCTTCTTCGGCGCCGTCACCACGAACCTCCTCGCGGCGTCCCGGGCCGCCGGCGTGCGCCACCACCTCGCCCTGTCGATCGTCGGCAGCGACCGGGCGCCGCTCGGCTACTACGCGGGGAAGGCGCTGCAGGAGCAGCTCGTGATCGCCGGGCCCGTCCCGTGGACGATCCTGCGCGCCACCCAGTTCCACGAGTTCGCCCAGCAGATCTATGGCCAGGTGAAGCTCGGCCCGATCAATCTGGTGCCGCGGATGCACTCCGAGCCGGTCGCGGCCCGAGAAGTCGCCGCACGCCTCGTCGACCTCGCCGAGGCCGGCCCCTCCGGCCACGCGACCGATCTGGCAGGCCGCGAAGAACTGCGGATGGCCGACATGGTGCGCGCCTACGCCTCGGCGACAGGCGGTCGCGGCCCGATCGTGGAGGTCCCGCTGCCCGGCGGCTTCGGCACGGCGCTCCGCGACGGCACGATCCTGGCGGGCCCCGCGGCTGACCGGGGGACGCAGACCTTCGCCGAGTGGATCGCGCAACTCCCCCGCCGGTAAAGACGAGTAGCGTGACGAGCATGAGAAGCCTCGGGTTCGTCATCGTCGGTGTGGTCGCGCTCGTGATCGGGGGCGTCTTCGCCGGTCAGGGTGCGAACCTGATCCCGGGCAGCTCGATGACGGGCGACCCTACGTGGCTCTACATCGGCCTGGCGCTCGCGGTCATCGGCATAGTGCTGATCGTGCTGGGCATCCGTCGCGGCGGCGTCCGCCGCTGACCGCAGGGCCGCTCGAAGACGACGTCGGGCTCAGCGGACGAGCTGGGTCGACGGCACGAACGCGCCGCCGCACCCCGTCACCCGATCCCGAACATCCGGCCGTTCGAGGTGCCGACGATGTACCCGCCAGCCGACCACCACCGCTCGTCGGACGCGATCGGGAGTGTCCACAACTCCTCCCCGGTCACCGCGTCGAGAGTCGTGGCCGTTCCGGAACCCGGCACCACCCCATCGATCGTGCTCCGTCCGCCCGTTCCCGCTCCTCCGCGGAGCTCGTAGACCACGGCCGAACCCAGGTCCGCCTCGCGCCGCCCACCGGGATCGACGGACGCCCCCGTCTCGTGGTCGAACGCGCAGCCCCTCCGTGGGTCGAACAGCACCCCGTCCGGCTGCAACTCGAGAGCCACTGCACTCCGATCGAAGGCGCCGGGGTCGATCACGCACCCGGGGGCATCCACGGCCCATTTCGTCTCGCCGGTGATGCCGTCGACGAGTTCTAGCCGGCCGTCACCGGTGTACAGGGCGACTTCGCTGCCATCGTTCAGGCCGACCGCCGCAGGCTTTTGCCCCGGCAGGTCGATCGGCACGATGGATATCCCTGTCGCGTCCTCCCGCGTCCAGACCTCGTTCCCGGCGTCGTCGATACCCGCGACGGCCGAGGGGACGAAGTGCTCGGTGTACCCGCTCGCCCGCAGGGTGAACCCGTCGAAGGAGAGATATGAGCGGTCGGGCACCCCTGACGCCATCACGGCGCCGGTGTCGAGGTCGAGCACGTCGTCGATCCATGGTCCGCCGCTCCGATGAAACGGCACGTCGACGATCGAGCTGGAGTTGCCGGGAGCGTTATAGCCCAGCACCTCCTCGGCCTCCAATTCGTGCGACCACCGAGGGTTCCCCAGGTCCAAAGGATCCGCCCGCCTGATCGACCAGGCCGTCGTCCGCTGACTCTCGGCGTCCAGCCGTTGCGCCGGGTAGACCACATCGCCGGAGTCCCCCGTCACCAGACTCAGATTGCCCACACCGTATCCCTCCGGCACGGTCACCGGCCCGAGGGTCTCTCCGGTGGCGAGATCGAGCACCTCGGCCGGCCCCGCACCGGCTGCCGGATCCCACACCAGCACTCGCCCCGATGTCCCCAGCAGGCGCGCGGTGGTCGAATCGACCCCGGTGTGGTCCCAACTCCACTCCCGACTCCACACGACCGAGCCGACGGCCGTGTCCACGAGTGTCACGGCCATCCGGTTGACCGACGAGTCGCACACCGCAGGGGTCGTGTCGCCCACGATCAGGGTCTGCTGCACGAGCGCATACCCGTCCGCGACGTCAGTGATCGTGTCGTACGAGCATCCGGGAACCCCGCCGATCACCGGAAGATCGATCGACCAGGCGGGTGACGAGGCCGGTGCCGAGACGAGGTCATGGGGCAGGATGCGGTCGCCCGTGACGACGAGCGGATGCGCCGGGGCGGTCGGCTCGGGCCGGCTCACCTCGGTGGGGGTGGGCGTCGATGCCACCGGCGCCGACGTCGTCTCGACCGGCGCGGGTGCCCCGACGGTGAAGAGCGCTCCGCCCGAGAGCGCCACTGCCACCGCCGTTCCACCGAACGTCAACCCGATCGCCGCGAGCACCGTCGCGAGCGCGACGCGGAGGCGCACCCGGCGGGCTCGCTCGGGTTCGGCGTCGACCGTCTGGATGAGCATGCTGCGGATCGCCGCACTGCGCTCCGGATCGAATCGTGACTCGTTCACTTCCCACCTCCTGCGGTGCTCATGGCCTGGTCCTCGTCCTCGTTCAGCTCGGCCAGGCGCTTCTTCGCCCGGGACAGCCGCGACTTCACGGTGCCGTCGGGCACGCCGAGCGCCGCGGCGGCCTGCGTCTGCGTCAGCCCTTCGATCACGCAGAGGGTGATCACGTCCTGGTCCGATTTCGACAGCCGGGCGAACGCCTGGCGCACCCGGGCGTCGCGCTGCTCCCGGTCGATCCGCTCCCCCACCGAGTCCGCATGGTCGGGCTGCTCGTCCTGCCACGACGGCTTGGGCAACCGGGACAGCGCGGCGCGATACCGCCGCTTGCTGCGCTCGAGGTTCCGCACCACGTTGTTCGTCGCCACCAGCAGCCAGGCCACGACCGACCCGTCGACGACCCGCACGGATGCACGCTTGCGCCACGCCTCGAGGAACACGAGCGCCGTCACGTCCTCCGCGTCGTGCGGCTCCCGCATCAGTCTCAGCGCCTGACCGAACACCCGATCCCGATGCAGATCGTAGATCGAGGCGAACGCCGCGGAGTCGCCCGCGCATGCGGCCGTCCACGTCGCCGCCTCCTGCTTTTCCGTCCCCATACCCTCTACTGTCCGCTCGCCCCGCAGGTGTTCCATTCTCCCGGGACGAGATCCGGCAGGAGGACTACTGGCGTCGGGCGGGGGCGCGGAGGGCGGCGGCGTCTTGGGTGGGGGACGCGCCGAAGGCGCGGCGGTATTCGCGGCTGAACTGGGAGGGGCTGTCGTAGCCGACCGCGTAGGCAGTCGCGCCGATGTCGCCGGAGCCGGAGCCGGAGCCGGAGCCCGCGATCAGGCGCAGGCGGGCCTCCTGCAGGCGGATGCTCTTCTGGTACTGGATCGGGCTCATCGACGTCACCGCGTGGAACGCCCGGTGGAACGCCGAGGGGCTCATCCGCGCGAGCGACGCGAGGTCGTCGACCCGGAGCGACTCCGCGAAGTGCTCCCGCATCCAGCGGACGACGTGGCGCACGCGGCTGAGGCTGCTGTCGGCGAGGCCGAGCTGGCGCACGGTCGCGCCCTGCTCGCCCGACATGATCAGCCAGAGGATCTCGCGCTCGATCAGCGGGGCGAGCACCGGGATGTCGCGGGGATGATCGAGCAGCCGGAGCATCCGGAGCACGGCGTCGAGCAGCCGAGGCGAGGTGTCCCCCACGGCGATCGCCGACGGCGATGGCCCCCGAGACGTCCGGGGGAAGTCAGCCGCAGCTGCGGTGAGCATCAGCTCGGCGATGACCTGAGGGCGCAGCTCGAGGCCGAAGCCCAGCGCCGGATGGTCAGGCGAAGCGTCGGTGAAGTGCCCCGAAACGGGGAGGTCGACCGAGGCGACGAGGTACTGGCCTGCGCCGTAGTCGTGCACCGTCCCTCCGACGGAGATGCGCTTGGTGCCCTGCGCCACGATCGCGAGGATAGTGCCGGTCGTGGACTCGTCCTGCGCGCCCCCGTCGTCCATCCGAGACACGAGCACGCCGGGGATGGCGGTCGGGGTGATGCCGCCAGGGGCATGCTGCGCCACGAGGCTGCGGAACTCGTCGAACGACATGAGACGAGTGAAGCAGCAACGGCGGCTCAGGGCATCCATTTGTGGCGTGCGCAGCAGTTCTGTGCAAGGAGTCGAGCGGAATCCCCTAACCCGCAGCGAGCCGCCGGCGCTTGGCTGAAGGTATGAGCGAACAGACCAGCAACCAGAAGATCGTCGTCGTCACCGGAGCGAGCTCCGGCATCGGACGCGGCGCCGCCATCGAGATCGCCGCCCGCGGAATGGGCGTCGTCGTCACCTACAACGCCCGCCCCGAGGGTGCCGAGCGAACCGTCGAGGAGATCCGCGAGGCCGGCGGCACCGCCGTCGCGCTCCCCCTCGACATCGGCCGCACCGACACCTTCCCCGCGTTTACGACCGCCCTCACGAGGGTGCTGAGCAGCGAATGGGGCGCTACGAGCATCCACGCCCTGGTGAACAACGCCGGCTTCGGCGGCGGCCTGGCCTTCGAGGAGATGACCGAGGACGCCCTCGACGCCTACTACCGCGTGCTGCTGCGCGGCCCGTACTTCCTCACCCAGGCCCTCCTGCCCCTGATCGAGCACGGCGGCGCGATCGTGAACACCTCCAGCAGCGCGGTGCGGCCGGGCGACACCGAACCCGGCTACTCGGGGTACGCGGCGATGAAGGGCGGGCTCGCCACCGCCACCCGCTACCTCGCGAAGGAGCTGAGCGGCCGGGCGATCCGCGTGAACTCGGTCTCGCCCGGCCCGACCCGCACCCGTCTCGGCGACAACGCCTTCGAGCGATTCCCCGAGGTGATCGACGGGCTCGCCGCCAAGACCGCGTTCGGCCGCATCGGCGAGCCGGCCGACATCGGGAAGGTCATCGCGTTCCTGGTCTCCGACGACTCGGCCTGGATCACCGGCGAGGACATCCTCGCGACCGGCGGCTACGCGCTGTGAGCGCCCGGTTCGCAACTGCCGCCGTCACCAGCCGCGAAGGCGACCGCGTCACCACCCTCGAGCTCTTCTTCGACCTCGCCTTCGTGTTCGCCTTCACCCAGCTCAGCCGGCTGATGGCGCAGCAGCACGACGCGCTCGGCATCCTGCAGGCGCTGGTCATCCTCGCGCTGCTGTGGTGGGCCTGGACGTCGTACGGCTGGCTCACCAACATCGCCCACGCCGACCGGGGCGTGGTGCGCGTGGCGATGATCGTCGGCATGACGGCGATGTTCGTCGCCGGCCTCGTGGTGCTGGAGGCCTACGACGACCCGCCCGACGGCCTCGTCGGCCCCCTCGTCTTCGTCGGCGCCTACCTCGTCGCCCGGATGACCCACGCGATCGTCTTCGTCTGGCTCGCCGAGCCGTCACTGCGTCGGCGCACCCTCCTCACGGTCACGCTCTCCGTCATCCCGTCGGGAGCGCTGCTCGTCGTCGGCGCCCTCCTCGGCGGGACCTGGCAGCTCTGGCTCACGATCGCCGCCGTCGCGATCGAGCCCATCGTCTCGGCCAAGACCAGCGTCGGCGTCGCCTGGCCCGTGCGCTCGACGGCCCACTTCACCGAGCGGCACGGCCTGATCGTCATCCTCGCCCTCGGCGAGTCGATCCTCGGCATCGGCACCGGGGCGGCGACCGAGCCGATCAGCGTCGGCATCCTCGGCGGCGTCATCCTGTCGATGCTGATCTGCATCGCCCTCTGGTGGGCCTACTTCACCCGCCTGAGCGGCGAGGCCGAGCACGCCCTCCTGGTCGTCCCCGCCACCGACCGCGGACGAACGGCAACGGCCGCGTACACCTATCTCCACCTCCTCCTGGTCGCCGGCATCGTGCTCGCCGCGCTCGGCCTCGAGGTCGCGATGGCCCACATCGAGACCCCCGACCCCCTCGGCCTCTTCGGCGCCGCCGCCCTCGGCGGAGGAGCAGCCTGCTACCTCGCCGGCACCGCGGCCTTCGCCCGCCGTCTGCTCGGCACCTGGAACGTCGCGCGCTTGGCGATCGCGACGCTCTTCGTCGCCGTCGTTCCAGTGCTCGGGATGCTCGCGCCACTCGCTGCGCTGGCCGGCGTGGTGGCGCTCCTCATCGCGCTCTTCGCGGCCGAACGATTCGCGCCCTCCGCCGCCGGCCGCCGTGGTCCCAGAGGAGTCACTGCAGGATCCAGAGACCGCAGCCACTCGTCGTGAAGCCTTCACCGTTGTGCACGGTCACCGAGACGCCGTCGGGCGCGAAGCTGATGAAGCTGTTGTCAATGATCTCTCCCCCACCGTCAGATCGCTCCCAATAGCAGTCCTTCACACCCTTCTTCAACGTGGTGTAGGTCCCCTCGGCTATGTCAGCTCCCACCACCTTCGAGCCGATGCTGAACACCTGAGATGCGACCCCGGCAGCATCAGCGAATTGCGGGCAGTAGGACGAGATCGCCGCGTCGTTCCTCTGACGGCTGTGAATGGTCGCGACGAGCACCTCGAACGTCTGATCGCCGGACGTGAGCGAATCGCAGTACGAATGGGCACTGCGAAGGGCGGATTCGCGATCGGTCACGCTGGCACCGGCCGCTTGAGCGGCCAAGAGGTACTGATCGTCCACCCCTTTCTGCGCTTCGGCAGCTTGGCGGGCTGCAGCTTCCTCGGCCGTGCCGATGAGCTTGACGCTGGCCTTCACACTCTCCAGTGCGACAACGATATCGGCCCTCACCTTCGCATCCATCGCTTCCTCGAGGCCTGCGCGACTCGCTTCGAGGTCAGCCTTCTGCGCGTCAGTTGCATAGGCAGCCGACGCGGTCGCGAAGTCACGTGAGGAGTCGAGTTGCTCTCGCCCGCTGGCTAGGGCATCAGCCAGCGCCTGCTCCTCTGCCTTCTTGTCTGCCGCGGCATCCTCGGCCTCCTGCTCTGCCAACCGCTCAATCCTCACTTGCTCGGCAGCGGCAGCTTCCTGTTCCCGGATGCCGGCGGAAACCGCCGAGGTCGTGGCGATCGCGGCGATGCCGAGGACCAACACCACGCCACCCGCGATGAGCCCTAGTCTGATCCGACGTGAGCGAGCGGCGGCCTCATCTGCTGTCTGTACCGGCTTGCCAGCTTTGGTCGACCCTGTGCCCGGAGGTTGCGCCGCGAGTGGCTTTGCGCGAGCTGTCGCCGCTCGCCTCGCCAGGTCCGAACGAGCTTCCTCGATCTTCTCGATCTGCCGGCGGCGGAGGCCCGCCGTCGGCGACTCACCGTCTGCCAGAAGGATCTCTTCGCCTGATTTCGGATCGACTACATATCGTTCTGGCACGAGCGGCTTTCCTACATCTGTTCACCATTGAGCGGGATACAACCCTGCCGCCGATCGCTTTGCCACCGCTTCCACCAGTTCGGGGGTCATGCTCACGCCGGATGTCGGACGCGACACATAGAATCGCTCATCAGGAGGATCTCGATGACCATCACTGAAACGCGAGCACAGCAAGTCGAAGCGGCGATTCACAGCGCCGAGATCGAGGGCCTGACAGTGAGTGACAGCACCCGGGCTGATGCTGATTCGTATGTAGCCGGCGTGATCGACTCGAGCGAACTCGTCGACCGTGTCCGTGCCCGTTATGGCCTCTCCTGACTTCATCGACCCGTACCTGATACCCGGCTCAACCGTCCTCTGCAACCTCGTCGGGGCTGTCACCGCTACCGACCTGGCCGAAGCCGAGGCCGATCTCTCGTTCGCTCGCGCGGTAGAGCTGCTGGACAATCCGGTCAGGCCCACGAATGATCTCCGCGAGTTCAAGGCGATTCATCGGCACCTGTTCCAGGACGTCTTCGACTGGGCCGGCCAAGTCCGCTCGGTCGATGTTCGAAAAGACGTGCCAGGCGCACAGTTCTTCCTACCGGTCGGCTACATCGAGCGCGCTGCTGAGATCTGCTTCGGCGAACTGGCGGAGGAGCAGCACCTGAAAAGGCTTGGGCGCGACGATTTCATACAGCGGCTCGCGTTCCACTACGAGAAGATCAACTACATCCACGCGTTTAGAGAGGGCAACGGCAGGACGCAACGGATCTTCTGGAACCGCATCGCCCTCGAAGCCGGCTGGCAGCTCGACTGGCGACCGGTCCACGGCGAGGAGAATCACGCGGCCGCTCGTGCGGGATCCGACGACGACGACCTCGAGCCCCTCGTCGCGATGTTCGACAAGGTGGTCACTCGAGCGGATGCGCACGAGCGCGATCGGGCGATGACCGAAATCAAGCGGCTCTCGATCGCACCCTCGGAGAGGACCTGAGCGGACCCGCCCCGTGCGGCCGATTCAGCGGCCGGAAGTATGCTCGTCTGACGCAGTGACGAGGCGGGCGGGCGCTGCGCGCTCGATCGCCGTGAAGCGCCGGGAGCAGCTCGATGGACAGCAACAACCCTGAAGTCACCCGTGCGCCCGAAGGCGCCGACGAGCGCGAGACGACGGCGACGGCGCCAGTGACGCCAACAGCAGCAACAGCAGCAGCAACAGCAGCAACAGCGAGGCTCGAACTCACGACCGCCGGCGTCGTCAGCTACGCCCAAGCCAACGCCCGCCTCTCCGCGCTAGAAGCCGTCACCATCACGAACGACGGCCCCGCCCGCCGCGGCGCCACCCTCGAGATCGAGGCCACCGACGCCTTCGGCTCCCTCGGCGCCCCGAGCACCACGCTGATCGACCTGGCCGAGCACGCCACCATCACCCTCGACGAGCGAACCCTCCACCTCGACCCCGCCCGGATGCTCGCCGTCGACGAGCAACGCCCCGGCCGCATCACCGCCCGCCTGAGCGACGCCGACGGCACCCTGATCGCCCAGGCAGCCGCAGACGTCGACGTCCTCGCCGCCTCCCAATGGCGCACCACCCCGGTGCAGCTCGGCATGGAGCTGCTCCCCGCCTACGTGCAGCCGAACGCCGCCGTGATCCAGCCGCTCCTGCACGAGGCCGGTGAGCTGCTCGAGCAGGCCACGGGCGACCGCAGCATGACCGGCTACCAGCTCGATGATCCGAGCCGGGTGGATGCGACGGTCGCGGCGATCTTCGAAGCCATGCGAGAACGAGGCATCCGCTACGCCGAACCGCCCGCCAGCTGGGCGGGCACCGGTCAGAAGGTGCGCACCCCGGCCGAGGTACTCGAGGGCCGGGTCGGCACCTGCCTCGACACGACGGTGGTGCTCGCCGCCGCCCTCGAGCAGGCGGGCATCAACTCGACGCTGTGGATCTTCGACGGCCACGCCCTGCTCGGCTACTGGCGCCACAACAGCGAGCTGGGCTCGGTGGTCGACTTCGAGCCCGCCGACCTGATCAACCGCGTGGCGCTCGGCCAGATCGTCCTGATCGAGACGACGGCCGTCACCGACCAGCGAGCCGGCGACTCCGAGACGGCCATGAGCGCCGCGAAGAGCGCCGCGAGAGCGCGCGTCGAGGGCGCGCCGAGCACGTTCATCGGCGCCGTCGACGTGGGCGCGGCACGGTCGGCGAGCATCTTCCCGCTGCCGTCCCGCTCGGTCGACGCCGACGGCGCCGTAGTCGTCACCGAGTACCGGGTGGCCCCGCGGGTGGCGACGCGCGACGGCCGCGCGACGACGGCGATCGGCGGTGAGGGGGCGGGGCGAGCATCCGCCCCACCCCGCGTGGCGCAGTGGAAGAACTCGCTGCTCGACCTGAGCCTGCGCAACCGGCTGATCAACTTCACCGACCGCGCCGGCTACTCGCTCGCCGTGCCGAGCGGCTCCCTCGCGCAGCTCGAGGACCAGATCAGCTCGGGGCTGCAGCTGTCTCTGCGACCCTCGAACACGGTCAGCGCCGTCGATCGCGAGCGCAAGATCCAGTACGGGCGCGAGCTGCCCGACGAGACGCGCGCGCAGCTGCTCGCCGACCGCAAGGAGGCGTACATCGACATCACCGACGAGTCGTACGCCACGAAGCTGCGCTACCTCGCCTACAAGGCGAAGACGATCGTCGAGGAGACCGGCGCCAACAACCTCTACCTCGCCTTCGGCATGCTGCACTGGACGTTCAACGACCGCGAGCTGCGGTCGCCGCTCATCCTCGTGCCGGTCACGCTGACGACGGCCAACCGCGGCTCGCTCTACCGGCTCACGCTCGACGAGTCGGGCGCGTCCACCCCCAACTACTGCCTGCTCGAGAAGCTGGGCCAGGCGTTCGATCTGAGCATCCCGGGGCTGGCCGAGCCTGTTCAGGATGGCGCGGGCATCGACTTGCAGGCCGCGTTCACCGCGACGCGGCAGGCGGTTCTGGATGCCGGACTGCCCTTCCGGGTCGACGACACCGTGAATCTGGGCATCCTCCAGTTCGCGAAGTTCCGGCTCTGGAAGGACCTCGACGAGAACTGGGAGTCGCTCGCCGCCAACCCCCTCGTGAAGCACCTAATCGAGACGCCGACCGCGGCCTTCTCCGACCCGGTGCCGCCCGCGGCCGAGGGCACCGTCGACCTCGACGCCCTGAGCGCGCAGTGCCCGGTGCCGGCCGACTCGTCGCAGCTCGAGGCCGTCGCCGAGGCCGCGCAGGGCCGCACCTTCGTGCTCGAGGGCCCTCCCGGAACGGGCAAGTCGCAGACCATCACGAACCTGCTGGCGAAGGCGCTCACTGACGGCAAGCGCGTGCTGTTCGTCGCCGAGAAGCGCGCGGCCCTCAGCGTGGTGCAGCGCCGCCTCGAGGAGATCGGCCTCGGCCCGTTCTCACTCGACCTGCACGACAAGGGCGCGCGGCCCACGGCGGTGCGCGCGCAGATCAAGTCGGCGCTCGAGCACCGGGTGACGACCGACGGCGCCGCGCTCACGACGAACCTCGAGATCGCGAACTCGAACCGCCGCACGCTCTCCCGCTACGCCGACCGGCTGCATGAGAGCAACCCGGCGGGGCTCTCCCTCTATTCGGCGCGCACGAGCGAGCTGGCGGCCGACGCCTTCGTGCCCGCGCTGCCGGTGCCGGCGTCGCTGGTCGCGAGCGGCTCGCCCGAGGACTTCGACGCGATCCGCACCGCGCTGCGCGATCTGCCCGAGACGGCCGACTACGTGCGGCCGCAGCGGGTGAACCCGTGGGGCTTCGTGGTCGACCGGCCGGAGGCGCCGATCGACGCGGCCGCCACGCACGCCGCGGCGAAGACGTTCGACAGCGCGATCGCAGCGGCCGTCAACGCTGGAAACGCCCCCGAGTTCATCGACCTGGCGCAGACCCCCGAGCAGCTCGCCGACTGGTCGCGCATCGACGGCTACCAGCGCGAGCCGCTCGCTGTGATCGACGCCGCCCGGGACACGACGAGCCCCTGGAATCAGCACGCCCAGTCCGTCCTCGACCAGCTCGCCACCCTGGCGCAGACCCCGCCGCCCTGGCTGCAGCAGGCGCAGCCCGAGGCGATCGCGCTCGACGCGGCGGGCATCCACGCCGAGGCGCTGGCCGCCGACCAGTCGGGCTTCTTCGGCCGCAAGAAGCGCCGCCGCGCGGTCGCGGCCCGCCTCGCCCCGGTGCTGAAGACCCCGGATGCGGTCGACCTCAAGCAGCTCTCGACTCTCACCGGCCAGATCGCCGCCTCGGCCGAGCACTTGAACGCACTCCGAGCCACCGTGCAGCAACTGCCCGGCGTGCACCTCGCCACCGACTGGAACCCGCTCCGCCCGAGCGACGCCGACGCGGCCCGCACCCAGATCGCCTGGCTGCGCTGGGTCGGCTCGACCATCGGCGTGCGCCCGGGCGACCAGGCCGACCCGTTCACCACCGAGAGCCGCCGTCTCTACGAGACCACTGCACCCGAAGCGAATCGTTCAGCAGCCCTGTCGGCACTGAGCACCGCCTGGGGCGACCTCATCACCGCAGCGCACACGACGGCGAACGGCCTCGCCGCTTGGGCGACAGCACACGAGCCGAGCGAGCCGACAGCCACCCCCACCCACCGCGGCTTCTTCGATGCCTGGGCCGCCACCCGCCCCGGCCGCGCCGTCGACTCCCCCACCCCGGTCGCCCTCGACCGCTGGCTCGCCTTCTCCCGAGCCCTCGAACCGCTCCGCCGCCGCAGCCTGACCGACGCGGTAAGCGCTCTGGAAACCGGCGACCTCTCAGCCGACGACGCCCGCCTGTCGTTCGAGAAGGGTCTCGCGGCGGCATCCGTCGACGAGCGCGAGCAGAGCACCGGCCTGGCCGACTTCGACCCCACCGCCCACAACCGCTCGATCGAGCGCTTCACCACGAGTGCGCTGGCCATTCGCGCCGAGCTACCGAACGCCATCCCGGCGCACGTGCTGGCCCTGAGGCGTTTCGATTCGAGCGCGCCGGCCGGCCAGGTGGGCCTGCTGCGTCGCCAGCTCGAGCGGCAGCGGGGCGGGATGAGCGTGCGCACCCTGCTCGACACCTTCGGCGAGCTGATCACCCAGATCCTGCCGATCACGCTGATGTCGCCCGAGTCGGTCGCTCGCTTCTTCCCCGCGAAGCCGGGCCTGTTCGACATCGTGGTCTTCGACGAGGCCTCGCAGATCCGGGTGGCGGATGCGGTGGGCGCCATGGGCCGCGCCGGCTCCGTCGTCGTGGTGGGCGACAGCAAGCAGATGCCGCCGACCAGCTTCGGCGAGGCGGCCATCGACGCCGACGACGAGCTCGAGCTCTCGGCCGAGGCGGTCGCCGTGGCCGACGAGGAGTCGATCCTCTCGGAGTGCGTGCAGTCGCAGGTGCCGAGCAAGTGGCTGTCGTGGCACTACCGCAGCCAGGACGAGTCGCTCATCACCTTCAGCAACCACCACTACTACGAGAGCCGCCTCTCGTCGTTCCCGGCGCCCCTCCGCTCGACCGAGCGCGACGCACTCGATGGCTACGGTGTCTCGATGGTGCGCGTGAACGGCGTCTTCAACCGCGCCGGCAAGGGCAAGGAGCTGCGCACCAACCGCATCGAGGCCGAGGCGATCGTGGCCGAGATCCGCCGTCGCTTCGACGCCGCCTCGCGCGCCCAGGCGGACGTGCCCCTGGCCGAGTTCGAGGCCCCGTCGCTCGGCGTGGTCACGTTCAACGCCCAGCAGCGCGACTTCACCGAGAACCTGCTGCGCGACACCGGCGACGAGCGCATCCTGAAGGCGCTCGACCACGACAGCGAGGGCCTGTTCGTGAAGAACCTCGAGAACGTGCAGGGCGACGAGCGCGACGCCATCCTCTTCTCGATCGCCTTCAGCGTGAACGACAAGGGCTTCCTGCCGTTGAACTTCGGCCCCCTGCAGCGCGCCGGCGGCGAGCGCCGCCTCAACGTGGCGGTCACCCGGGCCCGCCGCCAGGTGCTCCTGTTCGCGAGCTTCGATCCCTCCGAACTCCGCGCCGAGCAGACCAGCTCGGTGGGCGTGAAGCACCTGAAGTCCTACCTCGAGATGGCCTCCCGCGGCTCCGACGCCCTCGAGGCCGACCCGCGCCGCACGGCGATCTTCGACCGCCACCGTGACGACATCGCTGCAGAATTGCGGATGCGCGGCCTGGCCGTCAAGACCGACGTCGGCCTCTCCGACTTCCGTGTCGACCTCAGCGTCGCGCCGGCCGCGACCCCCGACCGCCCCCTCCTCGCGGTCCTCCTCGACGGCGACTCCTGGAGGGCCCGCCGCACGGTCGCCGACCGCGACGGCCTCCCCACGGAGGTGCTGAAGAACCTGATGCACTGGCCGGCGGTCGAACGCGTCTGGCTCCCGGAGTGGCTGCACGCCCGCGAGGCGGTGCTCGACCGCCTGGAGCTGGCGATCGCTGACGCCTTGTCTGCGGCTCACGACGACGCAGAGGTCGCCCGCGTCGACTCGATGGTCGAGCAGGCGCTCGAGGACGACCTTGAGATCGACGACGCCGAGCCCGATTCCGTCGCGCCGTCGACCCCGATCGCCGACGCCGAGCGAGGCCTATTCCTCCGGTCGATCGCGACGGCGGCACCGGCGTCGACCGCCGACGACCTCCTCTCCCACTACACGCCCTGGGTGCCGCGCCGCGTCGGCTCGATCGCCGTCCTCGACGCGCTCCCCCGCCAGGACGCCGCCCGAGCCGTCGAGGCCGTCATCCGCGAGATCGTGACGACCGAGGGCCCGGTGCACCTGGTGCGCCTCGCGAAACTCGTGGCGGCAGCCTTCGACTTGAACAAGGTCGCCCAGTCCCGTGCCGCGGCAATCCTCCGCCACGTCCCCGCCGAGATGACGACCCACTCGACGGAGCCCTTCGCCTGGCCGACCGAGATCGACCCGACGACCTGGCGCGGCGCCCGCTCATCCCAGCAGGGCGACGGCCGCTCCCCCGACCACGTCTCCCTCATCGAGATCGCCAACGCCATGGCAATCGTCGCGGAAGCATCAGCGGGCCTGGCCGAGCCCGACCTGAAGCGCGAGGCCTTCGTAGTCTTCGGCGGCCGCCGGATGACCGAGGCGATCAGCACCCGCCTTGACGCAGCCCTCGAGTGGGGCGTCGAGAACGGCCGCCTCCGCCGCGCCGAAGCAGGCATCATCCAGTCGGCGTCCTGAACGGAGGGCGACGAGGCGCCACCGGCGTACGAGGTGGGGTAAATCAGTTCGTTTAGATAGGCCGTCGGTCGAGCGCTATGCGCTCATCAATGGCCCCACCCGGATCACTGATGACGATCCAGTCGGCGGCCTCGGCCAGTGGGCCGTGAAACCCCACGCTCACCTCATCCGGCAGCACCATGCCGCCCGACGAGGTCGCCCGCCAGGCGTACTCCGCGCCGGTGTCGTCGGTGAGCGTCAAGCGCAGCCCTCTGAGTTCGCGTTCTGCGCCGGCGCCGAGACCGACGAACCGCACGACGGTCTGACCGGGCCACAGTTCGACGAAGGACAGCAAATAGGCCGCGCCGCTGGGCAGAGCCGCTCTCCTCTGAACCACGATCAGCTCTGGCACACCCCTCATCGCCGTCTCTCCACACGGTCGAGCATCACAGAGCCACAGCGATCGCGCCGTCGCTCTGCTTCAGCGATCCGTTCACGTACAGGTCTGCGACAGCCTCCCAGCGCGTGCCCGGCACCGGGCAGAAGTCGTTGCCGCGGGTGGTGAGATATGTGCCGGTGCTGGTGGACTCCGACCCGCAGCTCTCCCACGACGTAGAAGGCCCCGTCACCGGTTGCATCCGGTAGATACACGACAGCTCCTTCCTCAATTTGTCGAGCGGGATGGAATTCGCGTAAGCACTGATGCCCATGTTGCCCGGCCTGGTGTTGATCTGCGCAACCACGTTCGCGTAGTCGTCGGTGAGTTGAGCATCGCGTTCTACCGAGTCGATGTACTCGTCGATCGAGATCGCCGATCCGACACCGGCATCGCAGAGCTGACGGACCTGCCGCAGCGCCAGGTCAAGCGCCTCGTCACTCAGCTGCTCGCCGTCGTGATCGACCGTCGAGAGTGTGTTGCCGTCACAGACATTGAGAGGCTGCGTACTCTCATCGGGCATCAATTGGGCTGAAGCAGTCGATGTCAACGCCAGTGGTGCACCGAGGGCAGTAACGACGACGACGGTCATCGAGAGGATTTTGGACTTCATGACTTCGTTCCCTTCACTCTTACCAATAACTTCACCCCCGAACGAGGGGTACCTTCAGGCTGCCTCCGGGACCGCCGACCCCCACGTGAGTAATTGCTACCCAGCCCGAAGGTGCCACCATCTCCCTCTTGCTGAATACTCCTCAGGCGCATACCCTGCTCATTGTTCGCCGGCGGAGACCGGCTACCAGCCAGCCGAAGAGTCAACGATGACCACACCAACCAAATCCCGCCCGCCGCGTCCGCATGATCTGGCCATCGCATCTGGTCTTTCAGCCGTGGCCCGAGGGCTGGAGCCGTTGTGTAGCGACTTTGGAGCTAGCAATACAAACCGAACGGATCGCTTATGCCTCCCCGGCTGACATCTCGTCAGATCTTCGTCACGGGCGTCGTGCTCGCAGCGATAGGCGTTGCCCTTGCACTCGTCACGGACGGATGGTTGACGGTGATCTTTCAATCGGCCGAAGTCCCGAACGTGATCGCCGGCGCCATCGCCCTGATCGTTCGCGAGATCTGCATGACCCTCGGACTGGTTCTGATCGGCGCATCGGTCCTGGCCCGTCACTTAGATGCACGTGGTGAAGTCGGCGTGAACGGCAATGATCCGGGCAATCCTGCGCCCTAGCCGCGCTGTTCGCGCACTCGCCAAACGGCATGTCATCGCCCGAAATGTACCCGATACGAGCGCGCCTGACAGCATTGCGCGAAATCGCTTGGCAAACGGTTAGGGAGCGATCAACGACGACCGCGCCTCAGAGCCAGACCGTCGCCAGCCACACCACTACTCCCGCGACCACGGCGAGCGCCACATTCATCCACACGTTCTCCCCACGCCGAAGGTGCACGACCCCCGCCCCCACCTGCACGAGAACGAGCCCGACAGCTGCGGCAAAGGCGAGCCATGGCGCGACCGCGAGAAGTGGCGGCACAATTAGCCCGACTGCCCCGAGCACCTCAACAACACCGATAGCCCGCACGACACCGAACGGCATGTCGTCGACCCACCCCATCATCGGCCGCAATGCCTCCTTCGACCGCACCGCCTTGATCCCACCGGAGTACACGTAGAACACGGCCAGCAGCCCGGCGACGATCCAGTAGGCGATAAACATGGCGAACCTCTTCCAATGGTTACGATCAGTAAGCATCGCAAGCATGGGCGCTTTCGATCCGCCTTACAAAAGGCACACGCGTGTAACGAAGGGGCGAGCGGATGTCGGACTACGAGAAGGTCTGCCTGATCCGAGGCGACCAGGGCCGAGCCATCCGTGCCCTGCTCGACCGCGTCGCCGACAAGTGGTCCCTGCTCGTGATCGCCACCCTCCACGACACCCGCCTGCGCTTCACCGACCTCCAGCGGACCGTCCCGGGCATCTCGCAACGGATGCTCACCCGCACCCTCGGCCACCTCGCCGAAGACGGCCTCGTGACCCGGACCTCCTACCCCGAGGTGCCACCCCGCGTCGAGTACGAGCTCACCCCGAAGGCCCGCACCCTGCTCCCCCACGCGATCGCCCTCGCCGACTGGGCGGTGCAGAACATCGACTCCGCCGCGTCGGAGCCGCGCGATGAGGATCACGGCGTGCGCGGTACCGCCCGCCGAGACGACGCCTAGCGTGACCCCTGACCCGCAACGCCGGCGCCCGCGTCGTCGCGGTCACGCCGACCCTCGAGGTGGGGCACGACGCAGAGTGTGGGCCATGAAATGAGGCGCCCAATGTCTACGCGACGGATATGGTGCGCGTGTTACCGGACTACGCCAGCTCAGTCATCTGGTTCAGCGAGCCACTCGCCTACGCCGCGACCCGGCTGACCCCGGATTTCATCGCGCTCCTCGAGGACTGGGAGGGCCAGTACTACGCCACCCTCGACCCGACTTCCACTGGCGCCCCGAGGCATCTCTGCACGACTTCAGTGCGCGCGGCCTCGAACTGGCCCGCGCGGTCTCCGAAGAGCTCGGCCCTCTCTTCGCCGGCGAGTACCGTTCCTTCGAAGACCCTCAGGCGGTCGCTCTGCTCCGCAGCGAGCACCCGGCCACGAACACCGCGGCAGAGGCCGCGTTCCTCGAGCGGGCCGACCGAGCCCGAGCCGACTGTGCGGAGGCCCACGCACGCCGGGCGGCCCGCCCCAACGCTGCGCGCGGGTGGTACGCGCGAAGCCCGCGATCCGGCGCGATCTTCAGACCGCGCTAACCGTCGCCCTCGGTCCAACAGATCTACGCATTGTCGTCTCACTCTCGTTTCCGAACGGGAGGCAAACCTCGCGAGTTCCGTCTTGCGTCCCGCCAGGCGGAACACTTCTCAGCTTGCTCGCGCATCTCCGCCCCGTTCTGGGTATGTGCTAGTCACCACCGACAACTCTCGCCCGTCGGGATGGGTGGGTCTACTAATGTCGAAAGGATCGCTCGAGAATCGAGCCGCTCGCGCGAAGGGAATCATCACATGCCGGCGACCTGGGGCATTCACAATGACACTTCACTGGACCTCATCGCGGGCGGTTTTGTCAGTATCGGTTGGAATCTCATCCCAGATCTACGAACAATCTCGCTCGAACGATCTGACCTGAAGGCGCTACTTCGAGAGTCCTACCCTGAGGCGAAAGAGGGCGCCCTACCGATCTGGGCCGGCATACTCCACCGATTCGCTGAGGAGATTTCGCCTGGAGACCTGATCATTGCGCCGCGCAAGGCTGACCGCACGTTAGCGTTCGGCGAAGTTACGTCCGGGTATTACTGGGATGCATCTGCCTCAGACCACAAACACCGCGTCGGCGTGCGGTGGATTAGGGACGCCGTGCCCCGTTCCGTGTTCTCGAAGGACGCTCTTTACGAGATCGGCTCCGCCGTCACACTCTTCCGCGTGAGGAACTACGAAGACGAGTTCCGCACTTTCGTCGCATCTGATTCCGCGGAAGCGGTACAGCAACTGGTCACTCGCCAAAGCGAGGAACCAGAGCAGGCGGTGCGCAGAGCGGACGATACGCCCGACGCCGATCGCATCGAGAACTACACCAGGGACTTCGTCACTGATCGGATTCTGCGTGGAATGAGTCATAGAGATTTCGAAGAATTCGTCGCCGAGCTCCTGCGCGCCGTCGGGTACCAGGCACGCACCACCCAATACTCAAATGACGGCGGTGTCGACGTGATCGCTCACCGTGATCCCTTCGGTCTCGAACCGCCCGTCATCAAGGTGCAATGCAAACACCTGACAGGCACGATTGGCTCCCCAGAGGTGAACCAGCTCACGGGCACGCTCGCTCGCGGGGAGCTCGGCTTGTTTGTCAGCCTCGGGTCCTACAGCCGAGAGGCAAAAGCACTGGAACGAAACCGTCAAGACCTCCGCCTCATCGATGGCGACGAGGTCATCGACCTCGTTCTCGCCAACTATGAGAAGTTTGCGAACCGCTGGCGCTCGATCATCCCCCTCCGCAACGTCTACGTGGTAGATCAGTTCGAGTAGCTTTCAAGCCGGCATCACGGTGGGGGCTCCAAACGACACTTTGATGACCTGAACCGCACCGTGACCTTCAATCGCAGACGCGGGTGGCGGATGCCATGGGTGCAATGGGTCGCGCCGATTCGGTCGTGGTGGTCGGTGACTGCAAGCAGATGCCGCCCACCAGCTTCGGCGAGACGGCGCTCGATGCCGACGACGAGGTCGAGCTCGAGGCCGTCGTGGTGCAAGACGAGGAGTCGATCCTCTCGGAGTGCGTGCAGGCGCAGGAGCCGAGCAAGTGGCTGTCGTGGCACTACCGCAGTCAGGACGAGTCGCTCATCTCGTTCAGCAATTACCACTACTACGAGAGCCGGCTCTCGTCGTTCCCGGCGCCGCTGAGGTCGGCCGAACTCGAGTCACGCGACGGCTACGGGTTCACGATGGCACGGGTGAACGGCACCTTCAACCGCTCAGGCAGGGGCAAAGAGCTGCGCACGAACCGCATCAAGGCCGAGGCCGAGGCCGAGGCCGAGGCCGAGGCGATCGTGGCCGAGATCCGTCGCCGCTTCGAGGCGGCTTCGGCGGCCCAGGCGGATGCGCTCCCGACCGATTTTTTGCGCGACACCGGTGCGAACTCTGGTGAGCGCGCCTCACGCACGTCGGTGCATCGTCGACGACCTAGTCGAGCCCGTCGCCGCTGGATGCCGCGAAGAGGCGGTTGGAGTGCGCATCACACGTTCAGCCGGCTCAGCGGCACATTGAAGAGCTCGTTGCACACGTAGCTCGTGGGCGGACTTCCGACAATATGCTCAGGAGATGAACGACGTCGAGACGCGAAGCCGCATTTTCAGGTACGAATCCATACTGCGATATCAAACCAAGACCATGTACGCGAATGGGCATCTGTTGGCGGACTATTGCGAGACAGTAATCCAGCAATCGCTGAACGCGGCTTTCGGCTTGGCGCTGCGAAATGCTAACGCCGACTACCCGAATCTCAAGGCTGTTGACCACCTCAACCCGAATCGGACTCTTGCGGTGCAGGCGACGAGAGCAGTTAGTAAAGCGAAGGTCGAAGGCACCATCGCGCTCTTCAAATCTGAGCGCACCAAAGCGGGGAGTCCTCTCGAAAACGTCACGGAACTTCACATCGTTGGTCTCGAATGCGCGAAACCATCTATGGGAACTCAAGTGCTTCGGCTCGACAAAGATGTGACGGTGAAGACTTACTCGCTTCTCCTTGGACTGGACGTACGCAATCTCGCCAGCGGGCAACTCGACGCTGTCGAGCGAGTTTTTCACGGACTCACAACCGTCGAGGGCCTGAATCTGCACAACGATAAGGAAGAGGTCAAGGAGATCCTCCGCCACTTCGATCGGCCGGCCTTACATGACTCTCGAGGAGTCGAGGGCAATTGGTCAGACATGCTGTCGACGATGAAGGATCTCCGACGACTAATCGCGCGAGGCACTGATGCAGCAGGTCGACAGATCACGCGCCCTTACTCAACGTTCGAACCGAAAGCGCAGGCGCTGCTGAAGCACATCTACGACCTCACGTCCGGTATAAGTCGAGCGATCGCTGCGACGCTGGCTTCCGCCAATCCATTTGGTCAAATCGACCTGAATGACGCGGCGCGAGTGGATGTGTACCGGATTTCGATTCAACGAGATGTCTCGGCTTTAGCCGCGGAGTTTGAACTCAATGCGCCACGCTGGGGAACGCCTCTCGCGGACGACGATCTCTGCCCGACTTGTGGGCAGTCGTTGCCGTGATTCTTGGGATCGAGATAGCTACTCGCAGCCTAGCGACGAGCGGACATGGATCCTTATCGAGCGACATGTACCCCGCTCTTTGCGCCACTGCGCGCCGGGCGACACTAAAAGGGGTGGCGCCCCAAAATGCCTACAAGACAAGGGTGTCCAAGGACTTCACTGTGCTCGAAGCAGCAACATGGCGGGGGAATGATGCTAGAACGAACCGGTGCGCAGGGCGAGGATGCATGGCACACGTCCGCCCACTATGACGCTTGGAAAGTCGCTCGCGAAGACCACGCACGTCGGTAGCCCCGACGGCAGGCGCCCGGACAAGACATATCACTCACCGAGGGCTTTGAGGAGCGCATGTTGGGCGTCGTTGTAAAACATGAACGAGACTCTCGTAGCGACTTCGTCACTGACATCCAGGAGCTGACGACGTGCGGACACCGGCAGAAGCAGTGCGGAGGCGCCCTTCTCCATGGCGTGCTCGGCGAGCGCCGCGGCGTTCAGCACCGTCTCGACCCCGCCGCCGAGCGACAAGTTGCCGACCGCAATTAGCCCACCACGCACCGACCGTTGAAGCATCGCGGAGGCAAGTGCGAGGAGAATCGGTAGCCCAAGCCCAGCTCCGGTCTTGGCGGCGTCGAAGGCCCGGACCTGAGCCGTGAGGTTGTGCTCACGGGGATCACGGTCGCCCACGAGTTGTCTCGCCTGGGCGACGATGTTCTGTTCGGCGACCTTGAAGCTCTCGCGGAGCGTGGCAGGCGCGGCCTGGTTGAGGAGCCCACGTGCGCCCGATCCAGGCGTGTCGGCCGCTTCGATCCGGTAAAGCCCAGGGCCCGCATCACCGCTCCCTTCGGAGATCGCCCAGACCTGACCCGGGGGCAGCGGGTCGATGCCGATCGAGTCCGGACTCGCCAGCTCGGGGGTAGAGACGAATCGCTCGACGCCCTCGCCTAGGCGGTAGCCGAACTGGGTGTTTCGGAACTCGGCGGCACCGATACGCCGCTGCTGTTCTTTGACTCGACGACGGGATTCCAGCGCTATTCGCACTGCCCATTCGAGGTCTTCGTCTGAGATGGCAGATTCCGCGTCGGGGTACAGTAACTTCAGCAACCCGTCGATGGTCTTGTTCACCGCTGAGAGGTCACGGCCAGACAGTGCGTCGGAGTAGGTCACACGCCCTTGGACCGACGTAAGCCGCGATTGGTCTCGGAGTCGCGACCAGCACTCTGAGAGGAAGTCGCTCACCAGTCCGAAGTGGTGGGTGAAGTACGTGGGATTGAGCTTAGGTACGTCCCAGCCGGGCAGGTAAGCGTGGATGCGGTCCATAAACGCGGTGTCGTCGCGCATTTCCGGTGGCAGGGGCGAGAGCAGGTGGCCGATGCGCTGCTGATGAGCGACATCAACATCGAAGTTGCCGACAAGCACGATCGAGCCGTCAGCACGGATGGACTCCCGGCCGCGGGAGAACTCGCCCGACTCCATGTAACCCTTCATAATGTTGACGCCGTCCTTCTGATCGAAGGAGACGCCGGAGACCTCGTCGAAGCAAACCACGTCGTACTGCGCGACGAGTCCGCGCTGCCCAGTCGCGTTGTTTACGAACATGCGGGCGACGGTCGCTTTGCCGCCTGAGATCAGATGCGCATACGGGGATACCTGCTGGAAGAGGTGCGACTTACCAGTGCCACGCGGTCCCAACTCCACCATGTTGAAGTTTCTTTGCACGAACGGAACCATCCGAAGTAGCAGCACGTCCTGCGCGCGGTCGCTGAGCTGCGCGGGCTCGAATCCCACCGATCGAAGCAGCAGGTGCTTCCACTGCTGAGTCGTGAACCGCGAGCGTCCTTCGGCCAGCCGCGAGAGTGAGTCGCGCGTTGAGAGCTGAATAGGGCGCAGTGAGCCGATAGCGAAGGGCTTGCCGTTCTTCTCATCCGCGATCGCAGCGTCGTAGAACAGGTCAATCTCGGCGTAAAAGCCACCGGTGAGCATTCGCTCGTTGTCGCGGACGACGGCGTCGTCGATGCGCACGTCGCGCAGTCCAAGGCTCGGCAATTCGGCGACGTAGGCGTTCGACTTTGCGTCGAGCCGAGCCTTTACGAGGTCGATGAGTTTGATCGTCATGCGCTCGCGAGCGCGCGACTTGAACAGCTCCTCCTCGCCTGCGCGCACGGTGCGGTCGGCGAGCAGACGTCGCACAACCTGAAGTCCCTCTTCGATCTCTTCGGGATCGGTGGTGGCGCAGTAGCGCCCGATGAGAAATTCCCCCACGTACGTAGGCACGGGGTAAGCGCCTTTGAATTGCTGCGCGAGATCTTTGCGGACGACGTAGCCTTCAAAGGTAGATGCCGCGGTTTCGTCAATCTCATCCAGCGTGATTGCCTCGCTCATCCTGCGCCTCCAACCGTGGTTTGCGCTTGGGCCAGAACCTTCCCGTTTGGGTCTAGAAGCATGATCCACGCGACAGCACCCGCGGAGGCTAGCTCCTCATCGACAAGTACTTTGACCTCGCCCGCTTCCACGGGCGACTTTGGGCCGCCCACCAGACTCAACGGTTCGGCGGGGCGCATTCGGATCTCTGCGACAACGGCGGCCTCCGCAGGGCTGTAGTCCAGGCGGCATCGCTGTCCGGTCCACCGGACAGCATCGATCTGAACGGGCGCACCGGCCGCCTCGCCGGTCGTCACTGTCACCACAGGAATCACACACTCTTGAAGGCTCAAGCCGCCATGCTCGTAAAGGCGACCCGCCTCGAACGCTGAGGTTCCCGGCGCGCTGACCATATCGACAGACGAATCCCAGGTCCAGGTCAGAATGGGAAAGTCCGGGCGCGCCGCTGCAGCCTTCAATCTCGCCACACGAGGCTTGCGTGCCGCGTCTCCTTCCGTGACTTGCAACGGCAAGGTGACTTTCTGCGCTGCCCGGCCGGGCAATAGGAACCCGTGATCGGTGACCATGACAACCTTCCGCCACCCCGCGTCGAGCAGCCCGCGGACGCGCTCTGCAACGAGGTCGAGCTGCCGATCGACGAGGTCCGCGAGCGCATGTCCTTGAGAATGACCGAGCGAGTCGATCGAGTTCGTCTGTGTCCACGCCTTTCCGGTCGGATCTCCGACCTCGGCGGCGTCCCAATCGAGGAACTGAACACCAGCACTCGCGAGTGCCGAGCGCAGGACCGCGCCCTTAAGGGATCGGCCCTGGTCGTCGGCCGCGTCGAAGGAGGTGCCGCCGCCCATGGTCATAGCGATGGGGGCTACCGCCGGCTGCCCGGTCGGAGTCACGCTGGGGAACGCAGCCAACCGAGTCTCTACGGCAGCCTCGAGTGGTGATAGCCGCCGAGCCACGCGTGTAGCCAGGTCGAAGCGGAGCGCGTCGACGTAGACGACGGCAGTTCCCGCTCCGACGTCGAGGCCGGTTCGCCCGTGATAGTTGGTCACTGCCGCCTTCTGGAAGCCCCGCGCCGACTCGTCGACCCAGGGGTCGTAGAGCGCGCCAAGCGCAGTGGTCACTGCGGCGCGGTCTTGCGCGGTCTTTGCTGCCGCGATCGCTCGCAGAGCGAGGTCGTCAATCATGTGGCCCTCATCGCCGTACCAGGCGACCTGACTCTTGAGGTCTGTCGCAGGTTTAGCGGTCGCAGCGCGGTCTGCCAGTTCGGCGAGGTGGCCTACGGCCCGTGCGAGCGGCGCTTGCCCGAGGGCCGCCCAGACGTTGTCTTCCCGCGCCGCATGTGCCGCAGCGAGGCCCTTGACCCGATCGCCCGGGTTCGGGTGAGTCGCGAGCGCACCGAGTGCAGTCCGCAAGGCCTCCTCCTGGTCGCGATTCCATGAGGGCCACGAGTCAGGATGCGGGTCGGTGTCTCCAAATAGCGGCACGACAGAGGGGCGTGCCTGATCGAGGAGCTTGGCGATGTTCGGATAGCGGGCGGAATTCTCCGCGAACCGCTGCCAAACCGCACTCCACTCGCCAGCCCGGCTTCCGAGCTTGCTGGCCGCAATGAGCGCGCCGTCCTTCTCAGGGCTGAAGCCGTAGACGGACTTGCAGGAGGCAATGAGCGCCTGCCATCGCGCGCCCTCGAGTGAGCTTCGCACGGTGCTCGGATCATCCATCCATTCAAGGAGCGTGCGCACCGAGTCATTGAGCACGAGGTGGTGCAGGCGCGACGAGTCGAGACGCCCCATGCGCTTGAGGTCATCGATGTCCTCGAGAAGGAACTTGTCCAGCACCTGCGTGAGTGCCGCCTTTGTCGCGGCGTCACCAGCAATGTCTAGGCCGACACCCTGCTTTGACGAGAGGAATGAGTGCGGCGTCCACGGCGACTGGCCGTGGGCCGAGGGCCACCAGTTGGAGCGGATCACGATCTCGGCGAGCGGTGCGAGTGAGTCATTGAGAACCGATGCCTCGGCCACGGAACTTCGGCTGAAACCAGGCAGATAGATCACCCACGGGTTGCGCTCATCGCGTTCGGCAAGATGAGACGGTAGCTTCGCTGACTCAGGTGAGGCAAGAACGGCTCGAAGCCAGAGTGCCGGGCCCTCGGCAGAGTCGGGGTCATACTCGCCGAGAACGAGAATGGGCACCGCCTCCTGGAGGCAGCGGATGACCGGCTCCCATGTGCGCTCGGGGTCGGCCCACAGCACGGTCGCAGGAGCGGAGTTTGCACCCGCGTTGAAAACTGCGACATCACGCAGGGCTTTGGCGACCACGGCACGGACGAGCGTCATTCGGCTGCCTCCGCAGCTTTCCGGGCTACACGGCGCTCATCGAGTGTCGGGTGCAGGTCGTTATGGCGTTCGGACCCGTCGGGGTTCGTCCCGCGGTCCTTTCGCCAATGAACGTTCACCCTCGACCGGAGCACGTCGGCGGTCACGAACGGCCGGATGTTGAGCCGCACACCATCGTCAAAGTCCGGTTCCCAGCCAATCGATTGCTCGGCCATGGGCTTCCACCGCACATAGATGTCATACGGGGGCGCGCCTTCAAGGATGAGCTTCAGCCTGCGCTGAAGATCCTCAGCGGCGCCCAGGCGTGCATCGGCACCTGCACGCTCTGCGCGAGCCTCGTGCTTCTGCCGGTCGATCCACGCGCCGAGCGAAGTAAAGGTCAACTTCTCCAGCGTCCGCCGGTCGAGCTTGTGGTAGTTAACGAACGCAGAGAACCCGTCCTTGCGTCCATCCCAGATGTGCCACAGAAACGGCCGGTTGCCGAAGACCTTGACATGCTGAGCGAAGAACGAGTCGCGGAGCCAATCCTCCAGCCGTCCGCTTTTTCCCCCGGCGTCAGTGACAAGCTTCCTTTCAAATTTGCTCGACCAATCCGCGCCATGGGCAGTTAGGAGCAGCTCGCGCAAGCGAGTGGCGAGGTCTGGTTCGTTGGGCAGCGACTGCAAAGCGGCGATTCCGTCACTGTCAGCGAACTGATCAAGCTCATCTGGTTTCTGCCTGGGCCAGCGATATCCGAGCACGCGGGCAACAGCGACCTGGAGCGGCTGGGGTGAACCGACAGGGTGCCCATTGAATAACCACTGCGTTGGGTCATCCGTGTAGGCCTGCGGTAGCGGCCCAGCCTGGGTTGCCGCGCCCTGCCAACGATCACGATCGAATGCCACTTTCACGAGCGTCGCGTTGGTCACATTGAGCTTTGAATCCACTGCTCGAACGTCGCGCTTGTATTCCGCGCTGGATAGATACGCCCACAATGCCGGCAGATCGGATTCATCGTGTGGGACTACAACCGCCGCGTTCATGTCAAATATCTCGCCCGTGTAGAGCGTCACTGGCAGACTGCCCATCTGCGAGACCGCTATTCCTCGCTTACCCCAAACTGCGCTCCCCTGAATTCGGGCCTGAGGGTTTCCGATCAGCGCAGCGCCCTCTTGCTGCCACCAGATGAGCTGATCTCGGCCAGCAAAGTGAGCTGTTCCGCTAACCGAACTCTGGATCGGGCGGAACTCTGAGTGAGGGAGTTGAATTTCCCACATCTTGCGAATGAACTGAGAATTATCCCCCGTAGTCACGCCTTGCGAGGAGGTGGCGAGTGCTGCCAAGAGAGCGGATCGATTGATCGACGTTAGCGTGATTCGATGATCGGGGTTCTCGATCTGGCTGTCGGCCGAGACCGAGACCAGAGGACCTTGTCGCAGGAAGTCACCGACCTCCGTGGGGCTCGCCCCACGACCGGCATCAATTCCCGCCAGCGAACGAACGCGGGCAGGAGTTGATATGACTAGGTCTGTATTGAAATCCCACATGCTCGTCGAGAAACCGTTGACGCCGAGAGCACTCACTAAATGACGAGCACCCCGCCTCAGAATCTCCTTCCTTAAAGTGGAGTAGCTGACTTGGAAGCGCCAATTCTGCGGCAAGACGAACGCAGTCCCGCACCCACTCCACCGACGCCACATCGTGTAAGCGAGATTGCCGCTGGCCGGACCGTCTACAGACTTGGTGAACTCCTTGAGTGCTTCAGATTGGCGACTAGCTGATAGGAAGGGCGGGTTCGTTGCGACAAGTACGTAGTCGCGTCCCAGCATGCCCGCTGCGTTCACAACATCTTCGGCCGCGTTCCCCAGGACGGCGGGAATACCCGACTCAGCCAGGAGCGCCTCTGACAGGAGTGTGCGTGTTTTGTCCCATTCGACTCCAACGCTGAGGTCTCGGCCAAAGAGCCCACCATCGCGCTCGATAGCCGGTCGCGGGTCGATTAGCGAGCCGAGCGAATCTGCATCCCGGAACAAACCGTGAAGGTGAGTCATGACCTTCCGAAGCTCATCGTCTTCACCGGCGAGAGACTCCCATTCAGCACGCGAAGCACGAATGGGTACTCCCGAACATGCCACTTGGGGTGTTGGAAGCTCGCGGAACCCGCCTTGCTTCCACGCTTCGAGTGCAATGTTGAACGTCGCTATCTGGGTGCAGCGTGGGTCTAGTTCCAGGCCGTGGAGGTTGTCACGGAGGACGGCGTCTTGTGCCTCGGCCGGGGTGATCCCTTCCTCCTCGGCGCGCATGCGCCAGAGCATCCCGAACAAGGCGATGAGGAAGTGACCGGAGCCGCAACAAGGGTCCATGACGGTCACGTCGGCGGCGCGCTCGGGCCAGTCGCTGAACGAGCCCGCGGCAGGTGTGCCGTCGTCGTTATGACGCAGATACTCCCACGAGGCGACCAGGGGCGACTCGGGGTGCCGTGCGACCCACCAAGCGCCGAGCGAGTTCTCCAGTAAGAATCGGACCATGTAATTCTCGGTGAACAATTGCGTGACTGGAGACAAATCGGCGCCACCAATCTTGACCCCGGAGTCGTTCACCCGCTTCTTCTCGGCCGTCTGCCAAAACTGATACACCCAGCCGAGCGCGTCTTCAGTCGTGAACACCTCAGCGGGGATCTCTAACAACAAACGCTCCAGCGCGTTCCGATGCTCAGCCGCGAATCGTACCTGTACCGCAGGGTCGGTCAGGCGAAAAACACCGGGCAGGATCTCCGAGGCGAAGCGAGCGGCAACGGCCCACGCGTCGGGCTCGTCGAGGTCGGGCGCGAAATCGGCGCAGTCCTCCAACGACAGCGGGATGTCGCGGTACTCGGCGTGCCGCAGGAGTCCGTTGACCTCCAGGAAGCGAGCAAACAGCAAGCGGTGCCATTGCTCATATGCGACGTCATGAACAAGGTTTGTGAGGGGCGCGCCCGCTCGCGACGTGTCGTCGCCGAGTTGCCGGCCCTTGTCGCGAAGCGCCAGGCGAAGCCCGTTCTGCTCCTCGCTCAGGTAGGCAGGCCGGCTCGGCTCACCGACCGCGAGTGCGCGCAAGGCATCCTCGGCTGCGCGCTGTGCCGCCTCGCGGGCACGTTGCGTCTGGGCATCGAGGAAGCGCCGTTGGTCGGAATTTAGGACCGTAATCGTGGCTTCGGTCATGATTAGCCCTTCACCACGACGGTGTCATTGCTGCTCAGGGCTTCGAGAAGCTGCGACCGTAGTTCGTCGATGTACCGCTCGACCTCGTCCGAGCTGCTCAGGCTCGCAGTCGAGACGGTGACCGTGACGGTCTTCGCCGCAGGGGTCGTCAGCCGCATGGCCGCTTCCAGAGCGCGAGACGCACGCTGCGGGATCGCGTCCAGTTCGGCGGTCCACCCTTGCAGAGGTCGCGCCTGCGCCGCCGCCAGTACAGCCGATGGATCAGCCAATTTGGGCTCCGGCTCTGCAGTGAGGTGATGGTCCGCGAGGAGCGACGCGCGTTGCTCCTGTTCAAGCGGCTTCCATACAGACTGCGCTTCGAGGCTTTCGACAGCCTGCTTGCGGGCGTCCCTCAACGCACCCGCTGCTGAGTGGATCGCGTCACGAAGCGCGTCGGCCAGGTCCTTGACGATCGGGGCGACAGGGTCGGCGTCGGCGAGTAGATCACGGCTTGAGACCAGTGCGTCGAGGCGGTCCCGTACGGTCATCGCGGTCTCTAATCCGGCAGAGGAGGTAGCGAGCGAGCGAGCGAGCGCCAAGGCTGTGGTTCGGCTCTTGCTGCGGTCCTCAAGCTCCCCGAGCCTGTCGCTGAAACTAGTGAGTTCATCTTTCGCGCCTAGTAAAGCGTGCACTCGATCGTTGCCGGAACTGCTGATGATGACCTGGATGTTGCTCGGGACGCTGATGTCCGGGAGCGGCGCCGGTCCGCTCACATCCTTCGCGCGCTGATCGAGCGACTTCACGGCCTGCTCGACCGCCGAGACGAGTCCATCGTTGTCGGTCGGGAACCCGAGGGTGCTCAGCACTTGGCGCGCCTGAATCTTCTCGGCAGGCTTGAGAACTGTTACTTCACGGCGGAGCTGCACATTGCCGAGGCGGGTCTGCTTCAGTACGTCGGTAGTTGTTGCTTCACTGCCATTGAGCGTCGCTCGAATCACCCCGGTGTCAAGGAGCACACCGAGGGCAGCCATGAGCGCGTCCCTCGGCCAGCCGAGCGGTTTGGAAGTGACCGCCTTCTCGACGTCGTTCGCGGAGGTGCCAGCCGAGCCGATGCGGCTGAGCACCTCTTTGATAACGCGATGCTGCTCGGGGTCGGCGTCGTGATGGACGGCTTTAAGTGCATCAGCCGCCGACCCGCTCTTGACCCTGGCGATCACCTGCGGCCAGCGATTGTCATCTGCCTCGGCGAACCGCGGGAAGAGCCGCGTCGCGGCGTCCTGCGCGCCAGCTTCAATGCGTTCGCGCAGGCTAACTCCGCTGGGTGCGGTCCCGCCGCCGAGGAGAACGTTTGCTTTGGATGTGACGCTGCGGACATGGGCGTCCACCTGGTCCGTCGCGCGATTGAGGCGGGTCTGCATCGCACTTCTGGCTTGCTTGCCCTCATCGTCTTGAGGAATGCCCTGCTGGTCAATCACTCGCTGTGCAGCGAGCTTGTTGCGGACCACCGCTGCGAATGCGGGGGCCTGGAGCCGCGGAACATGGACGAGGATGATCGGCGAGTCGACGCCAAGGCTGCGGGCGGCCTCATCGAACTGCTTAGCAGTGATTCCTTCGTCCCACTCTGAGCGGAGCCACACCGGGATCGCCTCGGAGTCGGGCGGGAGCGACGCATCGGCGTGCAGGGCAAGCTTGCGCGATTCTCTGGCGCGCCCCTGCTGGATCGAAGCGGGCAGAGACCGACCGACCTCTGAGAGCAACAGCGCATCGCGCTCGGTGCTCACCTCGCTGTCGGTGACCTGGGCGTGGTGCCTGCGGAACGCCTCGTCCCAATCGCGGCCCGCCTTCGTCTGAAGACGGAACTCCTCGCCGTCCTGCTGGATAATGCCCTCTGATGCGAGCACCTCGAGCACGGCAGGCACTTCTTGCCGAAGCCTGTCGCCATCATGGGCGAGATTTTCGACGAGCAGGTCGACGAGATGGTCCGCCGAGGCGCGCACGCCGATGTCCCCGTGCCCCGAGGTCGGGAGAAGACCGATGAGATGGATCAGGCCGAGGACGCGACCACGCAGGGCGTTCTTCTGTCGCTGTTCATGGATTAGAGTCTGCGTCTCCTTGAGGAGAAGCCCTGCGCCGTTCAAGTCCTCATTCTTCTGGGAGTAAAGAAAGTCCGCACCAACCACGGTGCCCAGTGGCTCAGGCGCAACCTTCCGGTTCGCCTCATGCACGATCCGGAGCTGGGAGCGCAGCTGTCCGGCGCGGCCGGCGTCGGCCTGGCGGAGCACGCTCTCCCAGAATCGACGCCGAACAGGAAGCAGCGGATAGTCCTCGGTCAGGTTCTTGTCGTCCTCCGCGGTGTGCTGAATCTTACTTCCGACGAGCTGCCGGGAAATCTGCCCAGCGACCGACGCGAGGGCGCCTTCGAGACCCGGCTTCTTCGCAGGCTCCTTACTCAGCAGCACACGACGGACGACGGCGTCGACATCTTGATTCTTGAGCACAACTTTGACGGTGAAACGGTCCTGGATCTTCTGGAGTGTGGAGTCCGCCGTCAACTCCTGCTGGCCCGTGGCGACGAGCAGCACGCGACCATCGAGTTCACGGGACACCGACTCGACGAGGTTCTGCACCTCCATCGCGCGGCCACCGTCCCCACTGATGTACTGCTGCACCTCGTCGAGGACGATCAACGACGGCGGGATATGACCATCGCCGACGTATTCAAGAATCTTCTTGAGCAGCGCGACGGTCTCGTCAGTGGAGAACGACCGCGTGTCCGGCGGGAACTGACTCCGAAGCGCGGCACGCACATCCTTGGCTGATGTGGCGAACTCCGTGTCGGAGGCGAGGATGGCGTTCGCAAGCTTCGTGCTGAGGTTGTACTCGCCAAGTTCTTCGATGAGGTCCCCACCGTTGTCCGTGATGTGATCGCGGACGGCGACGAGATGCCCGTTGCCCGCCAGCCAGAGAGCCACTTGAGCGGGCGCGACTCGCGTAGGCAGCCCGGCCGCCCCGAGGATGATGGAGAGGAACACCGAATTGAGTGTGTCGCCGCTCCGGTCGAGCGCACCTGCGGCTGCCCAGGGGGAGGCGCCATCCCGGCGGCCGAGCGTGGTCAGCTCGGTCAGCTGGTCCTGTATGCCCCGCGGGATGTAGGTCAGGCCTCGCGCAGTAGCACCGTTCGGGAAGCAAGTGTCTGCCCACAAGTGCTGAAGCACACGGACGAGGTGGGACTTGCCGCTGCCGTAGAATCCCGAGACCCACACGGCAGGCTGCGTCGTCCTGTCCCGGTGGCCGACGTACGAGTCAAGGATGCGCTGAAGGCCGTGCTCGTACTCACCCTCCCAGACGAAACTCTCGAGCTCGTACTTGAGGACATCCCACTGGTTGGAGTCCTCTGGACGATCGACGTTGGTGACACCGTCGTTCGGAATCTCGAAGCTCAGCGGGGGCCGAATAAACAGGTCATTGTTGATCGTCACGTGAGGTCCTTCAGAGGATCGATGACGCGGGCACGGTAGTTGAACCCGTCGCGCGCGTCGAGCAAGCGGAATGAGTGAGTCTCCGGGTCGTGAAGTCCCGGGAAGAGAACGAGGAGGCGGCCGGCGACAGCAGAATCGACAGACTTGATCACGCTCGACGCACGCAAGAACGGGTAGATCGAGCCAATACCGACCAGCGATACGACGGCGCCCGCGGGAGCCGCTTGAAGTGTCTGGCGGATGCGCGCGACAAGTTTCGTCTCGAACTGATCGAGGATCGACTGTGTGAGGTCACTCGGCTCCTCATAGAACGCCCGCGCGTGCCGGTGTGACGACAACCAGTGCCCGAAGTCGTCGCTCACATCGAGCACGATCCAGTTATGACCTGCCTGGGTCGTCGCCAGCCCCAAGTTCGGCAGCGAGTGCCGTATTTGACGCTCTAGGTCCGGCGGGTAGACAAGCATCCAGACGCGCTCGCCACCGGAAACTTTGTCTTTCCACGTTAGAGACAACTCGGCTCTATAGGCGTCGACGAGATCGGAGATACGGCTCATGCCACACCACCCACGGCAGGGAACGACACGTCAACCACGTTGCCGGCTACTAGCAGGTCGAGCAGTCCCTGCGTATGCGCGTTGCGCAGCGCATCCAGGGAACAATTAGGCGCGATGCCGAGGATACGCGACCACGGGCTATCGAGGACACCGAGGCCGCGACCGCCGGCCAGGTGCCCTAGGTAGGCCGCATAGGCGATGGCTGCTGGGCGGGCCTGGACGCCGGTACGTACTTTCTTAGAGCGACCAACGAGATGCCCGGTTTGGGTCCAGCAGGCTCCGGTGTTGCGGCCGGTCTTTCCGAGGGTGGACTCCGACATCTCGTCTCCGAACAGCGCAGAGACGGCAGCGGTGAAATCTGACGAAGTCACGATCGAACCCGCAGGGAGGTCCGCGATCGCAGTGAACGATGCGCGGAGCAGCTCATCGCGAGTGAAGGCCAACTGCCCAGCAAGCAGCGGGCGCGACGGCGGGTCAATGTCCCAGAAATGCCTCAGCGCCGCGAACTCCGGGCGGGCAGGGTCCAGTAGGTACAACTCGCGTATATGGCGGAACGAACGCTGCCGGCCGGCTTGGGTTGGGCGGGCAAGGACATTGTCGTCGATCACCGCCTCACGGTATTCGTCGGCCGACGCGTCCGGCGGTACTTCGCGCAAAAGCTCGACCAGGTGGGGAATACCTATTGTGTGGCTGGCGGTCGTCCTTAGCATGCCGAGAGTGAAATCGCTGTCATCGTTGCGCGAACTTGTCATCCCTCCCCGTTCACCGACTTCGCACGGATAGTGGATCCCTTTGGAGCAGCTTCCGGACACCGCACTGCAACGCGGCACCCTTTGTATCCCTCGGAACCAAGAGTTTCCGACAACCGAACATTTCGAGTCGCCCTCCCCCGTCGTCGCGCTCAGATCGCGACCTCACTCCAACAGCTGAGACGCCACCAACCTGAAGGCCGAGCACTAATCCGGTGTTGCCGATCCGTCCCCTGTGGCCGCATCAACTCAGTCTGGCACGTAGAGTCGCTCATAGAGCATCGGCTCCGTTCTACGGGCAGAGTACTAGGCCGGTCACCCGTCGCCTGTCTCCGTATTCGAATTCTTGGATTGCGCTCCGGTCGAATCGAGCGTGCGACAGAAAATCCGCCATCACCCTCTAGATCATCACGCCGAACGCCAGCAACCACCCTGGTCCGCCAGTTGCCGATCGGTGTCTTGCCTTGCGTCGACACTCGCACAGATCCATCCAACTTCTCCATAACTGAAGGCCAATCCGATTTCAAGGAACATGAAAGCTAGTTTCGGGATTTTCGCCCGCTCAATTCTGCGGGTCGCATGTCGATCGTTACGGTCGAAGTGAGACTTCATGCATCCCTGGGGCTATAAGACCGGACGCCGAGCCAAAGAAGATACTTGGCGGGATCACGGCGCGCTGGCGGGAGCTTTTGCGGCTGCCTGAGATTTCCTTCTTCTTGTCGGTCTCCAGGCTGCTCGGCAGAGCGCAAGACACGTCAAGAGCGTCAGCCAGTGATCTGAGATCCTCGCCGGGTGTATCAGCCGGCGCCACACGTCGTCGGCACAGTCCTCGGAGCACGCGTGCCATGGTTGAACCAGATCTCGCCTCTGAACGACTAGTCCGCATGCCCGGCACCGCCTGCGCGCGACAAGCAGGGCCAGCGTGTGCATGGTCACCGCGGCGCCTCCAACTCAGTCAGAATCTGATCGATAGGTGCCGTCACGCACATCTGCGTGTCTCGAGAAATCGATTGGAGGATCGAGTACATCCCCTCGTCGATGACGATCATGGCCATATTGAGCCTCCTTCATGCCGTCTAATGTAGCAGGTGTATAACACCAATGTGCAACCATTGCGGCGTGCCGAATCAGCCGAAAACTCCACTCCGCGCTTTCCGCATTCCAGAAGAGATCTACGACGTGCTGAAAGCCAAGGCTGCCGACGAAGGTCGCACTGTTACGGACGTAGTACGGGAGGCTCTTCGGGACTACATCCAGCGCCACGACCTCGGCTGAAGCACGACTAACTCCGACATGTGGGGACCAGCGGCATGCCACGCGTCGACTGCGGTCAACAGTTTCGTGCCGACAGCAGCACATTCTGCGGGGTGAAGGCGAGCTCAATGTGGTCGACTGCGATGCGGCCGGAGGTCGTGTCGAATCGGACGTCGGAGCCGATGATCTGACCGGCGTAGTTGAGGTCGTAGCCCTGCACCCTATGGATCGAATCCACCGCGTCGAGGCGACCCGGTCCAGTCTGTTTGGGTGTTGTTCCAGCGCATCCGCAGCTTTCCGATCTCGATTTCGTGGACCGGTTTACTGCCCTTCACCTTCCACTTCCAGGCGTAGCCCGCGACCAGGCGTTAGGTGTACTTGGCCATCAGGTTGGTGTCACTCGGGCTGCGGGTGTGAGTCCGTGGCTTGAGTGATTCGTCCAGTGTTGTAGTGCTCGATCCAGGGTGCAAGGGCGTCGTGACGGGCTTGGTTCGAGGTGAAGGGTTGCCGGTAGGCCCATTCCGTTGCGAGGGTGCGGTTGAAGCGTTCGACTTTCCCGTTCTGCCAGGGGCAGTGCGGCTTGATGAATTTCTGGACAGCGCCGAGCTCGGCGATCGCGGATGGGAACGCTACTGATCGTCGGTAGGCGAATGCGTTGTCGGAGATGACTTGCTCGATCCTGGTGATGCCGTGCGCGGCGAAGTACTCGGCAGCCCGGATCAGGAATCCGGCAGCCGTGATGCCCTTCTCATCGGGGTGGATCTCGGCATAGGCCAGCCTCGTGTGGTCATCGACGGCGGCATGGACGTAGTCGAATCCGATCTTGGTTCTCCGGTCACGATTACCGTCGACCCGGCCCAACGAACGCCACCCGCCGCCGTCGGGGATCCGGCCCAGTTTCTTCACGTCGATACCAATTCGCCGGGACAGTCGCGTTCGTATCGGGTCGTCGTAGTGCGTGAGGCTCGGATCGACGCCCCCGTGACCGGATCAAGCCACGCCAGAGGCGGAACGTTGTGGCGGGTCAGAATCCGGGAGATCGTCCGAGCAGGAACACCAGTCTCGGCCTCGAGCCTCGCGGGCCCGAACCGCAACCGGGTCCGGGCGTCAAGGACAGCGGCTTCCCGATCGGGGCTCGTCCTGGTCGGTATTCGATGTGGCCGGCTGGGGCGGTCCTCGAGACCAGCAGGCCCCTCGCGCCGGAACCGGGCGACCCACCGATGAGCGCACTGGCGCGAAACGCCAAGCTCTTTCGCGACATGAGACACGGGCCGACCATCATCAACGACTCTGCGGATCTGCATAGCCCTCCCATGGGTCGTCAAACGGGTACCGTGGAGCACGAGACCTCCTGGC
This sequence comes from Herbiconiux flava, assembly GCF_013409865.1. Classification (NCBI taxonomy): domain Bacteria; kingdom Bacillati; phylum Actinomycetota; class Actinomycetes; order Micrococcales; family Microbacteriaceae; genus Herbiconiux; species Herbiconiux flava. The sequence continues at coordinate 2,237,045 of NZ_JACCBM010000001.1, read as the reverse complement.
TGATGTGTGAACTAAGCAGCTCCATCAAGCCAGGAGGCCTCGCTACGTCACAAGCCCCGCAGTGTCACCAACGTCACGGCCCAGTACAGTTAAAGGCCGTCCTCGCGGTCTCGGCGCACGATTTCCGCAGGCATCTCGGAGACGTCGTCGAATATCCGGAAGACGTTCAACCTCGTCAGGCCGGATGGGGAGCGCATCGGAGCCCTCGCGGCACCATTGGCGCTCGACTCCAAGGGATCGCGCGTGCCCACCTATTTCGAATGGAGCGGCTCGACGCTGAGTTAGTTCGTTGACCTCAGTGATCCGAAGATCAGGTTTCCGGTGATTGCTGATCCTGATTGGCAGTACGGCGTCGACTACTCGCTAGGCTCGGCGAACCCAGGGACGGCATGGACTCAGCTCCACTCCTGCTTCAATTGCCACTTCCCTATCGAAGGCGCGCCGGCTCGGTACCCGACCACTCGAAGTGACTTTCCGTTGGTCGTGAAGTTCGGCCCGGTCACCAGCAACTTCCATTGCACGATGGGCTCAACCTACGACCGGAAGCCAAGCGCCTGGGGGTGGTAACTCACGTCGGCCACTGGGCATGTCGATGGTCTCGGGTCTGCGATCTTCTTCGACATCATTTAGAACAAGACGACAGCTAAGACGCGGTTTTGCGTCTCCGGCATGGTTCATAACGACTTCCCGGGTGGGCTACCGAATCCGGTCTATGTCGCGTTCGCGACCGTGCAATCGCAGGGTTTCGCGAACAATCTGTCGTTCTAGAACGACGTCACCCCACTCTTGCGGCGAGTGCTGCGTGCCTTGCACAGCCTGACTGCAAGGAACGCTACAACCGTGCTTACAGCACCCGAGAGAGGGAAGGTCCAGGGACTCTCAAGGCTTGACGGGCCTGAGCGGAAAAGGAGCAGCGCCATGAGACCACCTCCGCCCGCTGCCGCGCCGACGATCAGGCCGCGACGGCGGGCGGGCAGGTGGAGGCGTCGATCGAACAGCGCGACGGCGCCGAGTGCGGTAAGGCCCGCGACAAGTCCGTTCCATGCGCCCATGGCCGCCGTGATGAGTGAGGTCGCAAGCAGCAGCGGCACGTAGATGTCCCCTACCGGGAGGTTCGCTTGGCTTGCCGCACTGCCAATGGCACCGAGTACCCCTCCCCCGAAAGCGCCGAGCGCTACAGCGGTGGGCCACAGGAGGAAGAGCTTGCGCCAGGTCATTGGCTTAGGTTAGATGCCGACCCGCGAGAGTGCGATTAATACTCAGGAATTGAATTCTGTGTCGTCGACTCAAAATGGGGCCAAGGCGATCTGCGTGGGACTGTGGCCACTCTCATTCCCAACACAGTCTCAATTGGCCAGAAACTGAGAGCCGTAAGCACGAGCCGACTCACCGGATATTCAACCTTGAATTTGGACGGAGCCGATTGGGGGCCCCTTCATTGACTCGGAATTGATCGCTCAACCTAGTTAGAGTCTCACTATGGCTGGCTATAGGAAACCGAAAACAAGGCTGCATCACGAGTTTGTGTACCTGAATCACGACACCGTCATCAACGCCCTGTCAGGCCTGGAGGCTGGAAAAATTGATGAGATCATCGAGAAGGTGAGCGAGGCGCGAGAGGGCGGCTTCGAAGGATCCCTTGGTTACGGCGCTGCGAAGGTAGGCGGTTCAAAGAAGAAGACCGCCAACGTCGAGGAGGAGTTGACCCGGTCCCGAACCCATTTTTCAGCGTTTGAAGCATGGCACTCACGCTTGGATGCCGCCGATGCATTCGGTGAACTGGACGAATGGGATCTCGCGACTCGAAACGAGATCGAGGTCGGCGACACAATAAAGTTCACCGCGACGGTCAGTCTCGCCCCCGTTCAGCAGGTACTGCTCACGTTCATGGATTTCGCCAAGCAGGCTGGCGACCCCTCTTCTCCGTTTAAACAGCCGACGGCAAAGCTCGCCGAAACTAAGAAGATCGCAAGCCAGATGAACAACTGGATGGGCGGGCGTGACGGCGCCCGCAGCATCCTCTCCTCAATAGCTCCCCTGGGTATTGCCACGCCGCGGGTGTTCGCGCGTCTAGCCGAGACCTATCTCGTGAATGGTGCTGGAGTCGTTGAAGGCGAGTTCACGGTCATTGCTCAGGTCGAACAGCTCATCAACCAGGGGAGCGCTGTCCCTGCGATCCGTGTACTTCGTGAAACGCCACCAACGCCCAAGGAAACAGAGACCATCACTGAAGCTCTGAAGAACTTCATCGAGCCCGCCGCAGGTCTTGGCCTAACGGTCACTCCTGGCGATATAACCCTAGAGTTCCCCGGAGTGCTGTTGCACCCGATAGCGATCTACCGCTAAAGGGGCTCGCGTTACCCGAATTTGCAGCCTGACTCGGGAGCCCGGAAAGGCGACCGAGGACAAGCGATCAGCGCGGTAGGGGCTCATCGGGGGTCTGCTGCGCCACGTCCACCACTCGCACCTGCACAAAGCAGCGTGGAAGCTGACCATGCAGTCCGGGGTGCCTCACCTCATTCCGCCGAGGTGGTCGACACGGAGCAGACACCGATCCCGACCACGCGCCGACGCACCATCCACCGACCGGCCGCCTGATCCGGCGCGCCCGCCCTCCTGACCGGCCATGGTCGTCGAGGGCAAGCGCGAAGCGCGCGGCAGCATCCGTCGGACAGCCGCCGACCGTCCTGCAGCGCGGGGCTGCCGCGCGCTCCGCGCTTGCCCACGATGGTCATGCCTGGGTTGGCAGCGGCATGCCGGCACGGGCTGCGGGTCGAAAGATCGGCCGGTCGATCAGCGAGCCGTGCCCCTGGTGCGAGCCCGAGCTCACTCCGCCAGGCGGGCGGCCTGGGCGTCGAGGAGGGTGTCGAGGGCCGACTCGAGGGAGGCCGCGTCGTCGGCGGCGAGGGTCTCCGAAATGTAGGCCTGCACGAGGCTCCAGTGGCCGTGGCCTTCCGCCCACCAGGTGAGCTGCTCGCCGTCGTCGCCCGAGAGCGGGCCGCGCACGCCGTGCCAGGGGCCGTGGTCGATGCGGGTCTGGGTGGAGGTACCGAGGCACGCGTCCACCTCGGCGTCGAGGAGGGCGATGGGTACGGAGGCGTCCGGCGCGCTCAGCACGGCGACGCCCACACCGCCGAGGAGGCGAGCGTTCTCGCCGAAGTCCTTGGCGAGGTCGAAGGTGGTGATCTGCGACTGCACGTCTTTCCAGGCTCCGTAGAACGCGGTCTGACGGGCCTCGTCGCAGGCCGAAGACGTGTCGCCCCACGCCGGCGTGTTCACGACCGTCGTGAAGACCGAGTCCGACCAGGGGCGGCCGTCGATCGCGCACAGCTCGGCGGCGGTGACGACCGGCGCGGCATCCGCGTCGGAGGGTGCGGGAGGGCAGGGGGCGGCTGCCGTGGCGGGGGTCGGGCCCGGGGCCGCGGGCGTGCAACCCGCGAGCGGGGCGGTCGCCACGACGAGGGCTGAGAGGGCGAGCAGGGCGCGCATCCGTCGCCATCGTGACGTGGGGGTGCGTGGGGTGGGCGCTACCGGCTGGGTCGAAGCACCGCGTGTCGATTCGCAGTCGAGCCCGAACTTGGTCATTAGAGTCGAGCCAATAGCTCAGCCTTCTTCGTCGCGAATTCTTCATCCGTGAGAATGCCGGCATCGCGCAACGAAGCCAGCTTGTGCAATTGTTCGGCAACGTCAATCTGGACCGCAGGGGTTGCTGCAACCTCGGCTGATATCTGCGTCTTCGTGGGGAATCGATCCTTAACGAGTCCTGAGACGAGATCGAAGGTCTTATCAACAATGGTGGGCTGGATCTCGTCCCCAGCCGCCCGAGCGGCGCTCACCGGCTCCGCATTCGGAATGCGCCTATCGGAAAGTACGAGCTCGAGATGCGTGAAGAGCGCTTCCGGCAGCTTCAAGAGCGATTGCTTTCCGTCTGCCCAGTCGATGCGCACGCGGCGATCAGGCTTCTTGGAATCGAAGGCAGCACCCACTGCTGCAGAAGCAGCTCTGCCGAACCGGCCAGGCAAGGCGACACCGGCTGCGGCCTTACCCATCGCGGTGATCGCGGTGTCCTTTTCTTCTATCGGTGTTTCCTGCCATGACTGAACGTTCTCAGCAATGATCTTGCGACCCTTGATCCCGGTCTGCACAACTAAGTCGCTTCCGAATGTCGCGGTAGTAACCCCTGCGTCGAGAAATGCGCCGCCGATAACACGTCCGAAGGAACTCATGCAGTGACTCTATTGGCTCAGGGCGGCGGGTACACGAGCCCTAGAGCGCCGAAGGAAGGCCGTTTCAGTCTGCCGACGGGAGGTCGAACCCGAGACTAAAAGGCCGAATAGGAACGTCTCGTCCGCCCACACGTTGGCTAACGGGTGGGCGGGGTCGAGCATCCGCTCTTCTCAGGCGCTGCGGAGGGCCTCGGCGTAGAAGTCGGCCGGGTCATTGGCCAGGGAGGCCTTGACCAGGCGGGACCAGTCGTCGACCAGGACCTCGATCGCGTCGGAGGCGACGCCGTCGAGGGCGGCGGCCGCGACCTCGCGCGGGGGCGTCATGGGGCCGTCGTAGCCGGCCATCATGTCGGTGTCGGCGGCTCCGAGGTGGATGCCCACGACGAGGGTGTTCTGGGCGGCGAGCTCGAGGCGGACGCCGTTCGTCATCGCCCATTCGGCGGCCTTGGCGACGGCGTATCCGTTGGCGCCGTTCGTGGAGAACCAGGAGAGGGCCGAGTGGATGTCGACGATCGCTCCCCCGCCGTTGGCCGCGAGCACGGGGGCGAAGGCACGGATGACGCCGAGGGTGCCGAAGAGGTGGGTGTCGAGTTCGCGGCGGAGGCCGTCCAGGTCGTTCGCGCCCAGGAGGTTGGCGCCGGTGGTGATGCCGGCGTTGTTGATGAGGAGGGTGAGGTCGGTGGCTCGGGCGGCGGCATCCGCGATGGAGGTGTCGTCGAGCAGGTCGAGGCGGAGGACCTCCACCCGAGCGTCGGTGAACTCGGTCTCCTTCACGTTGTCGGGGTTGCGGACGGCCGCGTAGACCTTCGCGGCGCCGCGGTCGAGCAGTTCGTCGACGAAGCGGCGGCCGATGCCGCGGTTGGCTCCGGTGACGAGGGCGACGGATCCGGCGATATTCATGGGTGTCCCTTCGGGTTCTGCCGCACGGGGCGGCTCTTCTCTCGTAGGCTAAGACCTCACGTTGACGTCAAGGGCAAGTCGAGGGTGTGCTGATGGTGTTGTTGGATGAGTCGCTGGTCGAGATGCGGATCGGGGAGCTCGCGGCTCGGGCGGGAGTCAGTACTCGGGCGCTGCGGTATTACGAGGAGCAGGGCATCCTTCACTCGTCGCGGACGGCCAGCGGGCAGCGGGTCTATGGCTCTTCGGCCGTGGATCGGGTGCGGTTGATTCAGCATCTGTTCTCGGCGGGGCTGGCCAGTCGGACGATCGCGCTGATTCTGCCGTGCGTGGATACGGGGCATGCGCCGCCGAAGATGCTGCTCAGCCTGCACCGGGAGCGGGACCGAATCTCGCAGCTCATGGCGGATCTCGAGGTGGCTCGGGGGCGGTTGGATGAGGTGATCTCGATGACGGAGAACCCGGATGAGGCGCGGTGTGAGGCTGTGCGGGATTCGGCGGGGAGGACGTCGGCGATCCTCGGCGCGGCGGTCTGACCAGGAGCCGGCTGGCCCGATTGGGGGGACGCGCTCGTCGGACGGGCATCCTTACTGTCGAGTGTGCCCTCGAAACGCGTGAAGTCTCCCCGTCTCCGTCGGGCGCTCGCCGCCTCGGCCGTCACCTGCGTCGTAGCGGGGGTCGCGATGGCGGGGGCTCTGCCGGCGGCTGCTGCGCCGGCGACGGATGCCCGGGGTGCGGTGATCGCGAGCGGCGAGGAACGGGCATCCGACACCATTCCCGCACCCGGCAGCCCCGGCGCACCCGGCGCCGAAGCCGACGACGGGCTGTACCACCCGCCGACCCATGTGCCCAACTCACCCGGGGCGAACGCGGTCGCACTGTCGAGCAAGCCCGGGGCGGCGGCGACCCTCTGGCTGAACTTCGACGGCGGCGTGCTGCAGTACACCCCATGGAATACTCTCTGGCAGCAGGACGCCGCCACGCCGATCGTCTACCCGCCGGTGAACGTCGACACGATCGAACTGCGGAGCCGGATCTTCGATCGGGTGGCCGAGATCTTCGCGCCGTTCGACGTGAACGTGACGACCGTGTACCCGGGCGTCGAGAAGCTCGACCGGACCAGCGCCGACGACCTCGAGTACGGTGCCACGGCGATGATCACCGCACGCGGGCTCGACGGGCTGCTCGGGGTCGCGCAGGAGGGCTCGTTCGGCGTTCTCGGATCGAACTACTTCTGGGTGTCGAACAACGGCGAGTACACCTCGGCCAGTCATCTCGGCGCCGTCGTGGCGCACGAGGCGGGACACACCCTGGGCTTGGCGCACAGCGGCTTCTCGCGCTCGGGCCAGGTGCCCGACGAGTACTACGGCCCGCAATCGGGTCTCTGGTCACCCGTCATGGGACTGGGGGACCGCCCGCTCGTGCGCTGGTCGGACAACCTCTACCCGCACTCGACCATCGTCCAAGACGACCTCGCCGTCATCACCACCCCTGAAGCGCAGATCACGACCGAGACGGTCTACGTTCCCGGCAGCCGCGAGCTTCTCCCGAGCGACAAGGGGTACTGCGAGGTCGACGGCATCGCGTGGATGATCCCCCTCGAGCAGGACACCTGCCCCACCACTCCGAACCTCGACCCCGCACTGCGGCTGGAGATCGCCCGTGGCGTGACGGGCCGCATCGCCTACCGCTCCGACGACTTCGGCGACGACCCCGCCTCGGCGACGACCCTCGATCAGTCGACGGATGCGCCGAGCGAGGTCGAGGGCATCATCAGCACCAACACCGACCGTGATGCCTTCCGGTTCACCTCGGTCGGTGGGCCGGTGCACTTGTGGGCGCGGCCTGCTCCGATCGGGCCGAACCTGGACATCCTGCTGACCGTCACCGATGCATCGGGCGCCGAGGTCGCGCGGATCGACCCGCCCGCCGAGGAGGCCGGCACGTACTTCGCCCCTTACGCGAACGGGTTGGACGCAGAGACCGAGCTGGTGCTGCCGGCGGGCGAGTACGTGGCGACGGTGTCGGGGGTCGGGTTCGGTGATCTCGACGACAACACCGAGTTCGCGTCTCCGGCGGCGCCTCAGTACGGGTCGCTGGGTCAGTATTCGCTGGCGGTGACTTCTGCGCCTGCGCCTGGACCTGGGCCCGCGCCTTCGCCAGCGCCCTCTCCGGGTCCGGCGCCCGTGCCTTCGCCGTCGTCATCGCCCTCGGCGGCGTTGGCTGCCACCGGGCAGCCGCTGCCGGTGCTTCCCCTGGTCGGCGCCCTGGTGGCGATCGCTGCAGCAGTCGTCGCGCTTGGGCTGACTACGCGTCGCCGACGCGCCCGCCCCTGACGTCGATGCCCGAGCGGCGCAGTACGTGAGTCACGGTTGAAGCTCCTGGTCAGGGCGTTCAGGCCGAGTTGAGGGCCGTGAGAGCCTCGAAGAGGGCTGCGCGCTGGGGTTCGTCGAGGGGGGCGAAGAGGGCGGGTAGCTGCGCGGCCGCGATGCGGCGGCCGGCCGCGAGGGCATCCGCGCCAGCGGGAGTGAGGGTGTGCTCGAGGCGGCGGCCGTGGCCGGGGGTGCGGGCGACCAGGCCGCGGGCGACGAGGCGAGTCGCGAGGGTGCCGAACGCCTGGTCGCTCTGGAAGGTCGCGACCGCCAGGGTGTGAGCCGAGGCGCCGGGCGCCTGGTCGATCGCGCGGAGGGCGTCCCACTGCACGAGGCTGACGCCGACGTCCTGGAGGGCGGCGTCCATCGTGCGGTGGTTTCGGTACTGCGCTCGCTTGAGCGCCTGGCCGAGCAGTTCCAGATCGGTGGACATGGTGCTACCGTATCAGCAGGTTTGTATAAACATGTTGATTCGGAGTGGTCATGGTTCTGGAGTTCGTATCCCGCGCATCCGTCGTCGAAGCCGGCGAGGTCGGGCAGCCCCTCGCCCTCGTGCTGCACGGGGGTGGCGGGCCACGCACGGTCGCGCCTCTCGTCGGGCATCTCGGAAAAGGGCGGCGGGTGCTCGCGTCGACGCATCCGGGGTGGGAGGGGACGGCACTGCCCGAGTCGCTGACATCGGTGGCGCAGCTCGCCGCCGACTATCTGGAGCTACTGGCCGAGGAGCCCCGCGACGGTGGGGTGACTGTCGTCGGGTCGTCGATCGGCGGGTGGATCGCTCTCGAGATGGCGGTGCAAGCGGCGAAGGATGCGCGCTTCGAACGCCTGATCGGGTCGGTGATCGTCATCGACTCGGTGGGCGTCGAGGTCGCGGGCGAGCCGATCGCCGACTTCTTCTCGCTCAGCCCCCGGCAGCTCGCCGAGCTCGCGTGGCACGACGCCGATCGCGGATACCTGGATCCGGCGGGGTTCTCGGTCGAGCAGCGGGCCGTGCTGGCCGGCAACGCCCACGCGATGAAGGCGATCGCCGGGAGCGGGATGGCCGACCCGACGCTGCTCGGCCGGCTCTCCGCGGTGAGTGTGCCGACGCTGGTGGTGTGGGGCGCGAGCGACCGCGTCGTGACTCCGTCGTACGGGCGCGCCCTGGCCACCGCCGTGCCCGGTGCCGAGTTCGCCGAGGTCGAGCAGGCCGGGCATCTCCCCCACCTCGAGCAGCCGGCAGCGACGTTCGCCGTGATCGAGAGGTTCCTCGGCGCGACGCGCTGAGCGGGCATCCGGTCACGATCGCTTCGAAGGTCGACCCGGCGTTGGCCTGAGCAGGAATTACTCAGTGGCCTCTAGTAACGCAACCCGTTACCATTGGGCATGATCCACTCGTTCGCCAACCTCGACACCGAACGGGTCTGGTACCGACAGCACGTTCGTCGGTTCGGGCCCGATCTGCAGCGAATGGCGAATCGCAAGCTCCTTCTCCTCGACGCGGCTGAGGACCTGAACGAGCTTCGAATACCGCCAGGCAACCGGCTGGAGAAGCTGTCCGGCGACCGAGCCGGCCAGCACAGCATCCGAATCAACGAACAATGGCGAATCTGCTTCACCTGGACCGCAACCGGCCCGGTTGACGTGGCAATCGTCGACTACCACTGAGAGGAGACACCATGAGTACCGCACATGAGCCGATTCACCCGGGCGAGGTTCTTCTCGAGGAGTTCCTGAAGCCGATGGGCGTCAGCCAGTATCGACTGGCGCAGACCATCAAGGTACCGGCGCGGCGGATCAACGAGATCGTTCTGGGGAAGCGCGGCATCTCCCCCGACACCGCGTCGCGGCTCGCTCGGGCGTTCGGTACTTCGGATCGGTTCTGGACGAACCTGCAGACGCGGTACGACCTCGAGCTGGTGACTGAGGCGAAGGGCGACGAGCTCGATCAGATCGTGCCACTGCTCAGCGCGTGACTCCGGCTGAGCCACCCCGGCGCTAGCGGAGTTCGGCGGCCGCCGCTCGGAGCTCGGTGAAGGCGGCCGCCGTGTAGGTGGCCAGCTCGCCCGGGGTGTCGTCGTGCGACGGGTCGGACCAGCGGCGGTAGCCGAGGCCGAAGGCGAGCACGCCGAGCTCGGCGGCGACCTGCGCCGCGGTGTCGCTGACGCCGCGGGTTCGCAGCGCATCCGCCATCGCCGCCGCCAGGCCGATGCTCTTCATCGCGTTGCGGGCGCGCAGCTCCTCGTTCGCGTCGATGGCCGCGTGCAGGCGGGGGCCGAGGCCGCGGTTGAAGTCGGTCATCGCAGCGGATGCGCGCGCGAGCCCTGCCGCCACCGCCTCGAGTGGGGTCGCCTCCGCCGGCGCCTCGCGGATGCCCTCGGCGAGCAGGCCGCTGAGCATCTCCTGCCCCGCCGAGAGCAGTTCGCGCTTGTCGCTGAAGTGCCGGAAGAACGTGCTGCGGGTCAGTTCGGCGCGCTCCGCGATCTGGGCGACCGTCGTCTCGTCGTAGCCCTGCTCGGTGAAGAGGTCGAGGGCCGCTTCGACGAGGCGGTCGCGCGCATCCGGTTTCCATCTGGGCATGAGGTCATTCTACGTGATGCGATATCTGTCTCATCAGGGTGCTATGGTGATGGGACATCAGTCGCATCATCTGTGGAGGTCTCTCATGCGCGTCTTCATCACCGGGGCAACCGGACTCATCGGCTCGGCCGTCGTGGCCGAACTGCTCGCGAACGGGCACTCCGTCATCGCTCTCACCCGCTCGGACGCGTCGACGGCCGCGGCTCTTGCAGCCGGCGCCACCGTCGTCCGGGGCTCGCTCGTCGACCTCGACGTGCTGCGATCGTCGGCCACCGACGCCGATGGAATCATCCACCTCGCGTTCGGCAACGACTTCAGCTCGGCCGAGGCGCTTGCGCAGAACGTCGCCGAGGAGTCGGCCGCTCTCGAAGCTCTTGGTGACGCCCTCGTCGGCACGGGCAAGCCGTTCGTCACGGTCTCGGGCACGCCGTGGATCCCGGGGCGCGCGTCGACCGAGAACGACCCGCTGCCCCTCGACGGGCCGGTCGGCGGGCGCGGCATCTCGGTAGAGCGGATGCTCGGCCTCTCGTCGCGCGGAGTGCGCAGCTCGGCCATCCGTCTCCCCCGCACCGTGCACAACGAGGGGCAGGGCGGGTTCGCCGGACTGCTGACGCAGTTCGCGCGGCAAACCGGGGTCGCGGGGTACCCGGGCGACGGGACTCAGCGGTGGCCGGCCGTGCATGCGCTGGATGCGGCGATGCTGTTCCGGCTCGCGCTCGAGGGGTCGCCTGCCGCGCGGGCGTGGCACGCGGTCGACGACGAGGGCGACACGGTGCTCGACATCGTCTCGGTCATCGGGCGGCGCCTCGGGCTGCCGGTCGAACCGCGCCCCCTCGAGGACTTCGGCCCGATCGGCCCGGTCTTCGCGACCGACCAGCCGGCGTCGAGCGCCCTCACGCGCGCGGAGCTCGGCTGGGAGCCGACGCACCCCCGCCTGCTCGCCGACCTCGAGAACCTGACGGCCTGAGTACCTGAACGCTCGAGCTCGTGCGGGCTGTCGTGCCAGAATCAGGCGTGATTAGGCGCGGATCGAGGCACCGGCGGGAGCTCCGGTCGGCCGAACCCCTTCGGCTCACGGGGGCTGTGCTGAGCGGCGTAGCTCTCATGCTCGCTGTTCCCATGCTCTTCTCCGGGTTGTTCCTGCTTCTCGTGATGCCGCAGGACGCTCCGGTTTACGCCGACACCTCCCAGCAGGCGGAGTGCTCGGTGGTGTCGGCGGTGCGAGGCAGTACGACGACGGTCACCCTTCCGCTGGAGCAAGCCGGCAGCACGGGACCGGACTGGTACATCAGAAGTATCGACCCGCTCGGCAGTTCGAACGCGATCGTGTCGTCGAGACAGTTCATCGGGGCGACCGTCCAGGGGGCCGTCCGGTTCGAGGTGCGACCACTGAATCCCGACCTTCCGTATTCGTTCGAGGCTGTGGCAGTCACGTTCGGCCGCGAAGACGAGGTGCGGCACCAGGTGATGCGGCTCGCTTTGAGGAGCGACGCCGGTGATTGCCAGGTCGATGTGGGGCAGGTTCTTCAAGGCTGATCCGGTCGATCCGAGCGCATTGGCGGTGACCGGAGGCCGGATGTCGGCGATCGCCTCTATAGTTGCCGCAATCCCTACACTCACGCCGTTCCGACGACCGCGAAAGTAGGACAACCATGCCGAAGCGTGCACATCGTGCAAACCAAAGCCGCCCCCACGCGAACGCTCAGAGCTCGAGTTCAGGCGCCCAGAGAATATCCATTGAACTGGGTTCAGCCGAGCGAGCGCGGTTCTCTGCGTTGGTCGACGTCACCGGACGATCTGCCGCAGATGTCGCACGCGATCTGGTGATCGCGGCTATGGACGAACTGGAGGACAATGTCCGGGCCGACGCTGCAGCCCGCAAAATGCTTGCATCCATCAGGGCGTCGCATCCCGTTGCGGAGGTCGAGCCAGGGCCGGACCCTCGATCGGTGGGCCGCCCACTCCCCGACTGAGATCGCCCGGGCACGCCTTCACGGTCGGAGGCGGCCGGGCGGACCCTCAGAGGGCCGCCGGGCGGGGCTTGAGGGAGACCAGGAGGAGGGCGCCGAGGGCCGCCGAGACGCCGCCCGTGATGAGGGCCGTCTGCACGCCGATGCCGTCGACCAGGAGGCCGCCGATGATGGCGCCGAGGGCGATCGCCACCTGGAACGTCGCCGACTGGAGGCCGCCGACGCTCTCGAGGCGGGTGGGTTCGGCGCGGGCCATCCACGTGGTGAGCGTGGTGGGCACGGCTCCGAAGCCGAGGCCCCAGACGGCGACCGCGGCGATCAGGCCGGGCGTCGTCGAACCCGCGAGAGCGAAGGTGATCATCGCTGCGCCTAGGAGGACGGGGAAGAGGAGGACGGCGACGCGCATCCGCTTGTCTGCGAGGGGGCCCGCCACGAGGTTGCCCGCCGTGACCGCGATGCCGTAGACGACGAGCAGCAGCGAGAGCTGCGAGGGGTCGAGACCGCCGATGTCGGTGGCCGCTGGTCGGATGTACGTGAAGCCGGTGAAGTGGCCGGCGGCGATCAGGGCGGTGGCGAGGAGGCCGAGCAGGATGAAGCGGGAACGGAGGGTGGCGAGCAGCGGTCGGAAGCCCGGGGCGCCGGTCGAGCGCACGCTCGGCAGCACGAGCAGCTGCACGACGACCGCGATCACGCCGACGACCGCGGCGAGCACGAAGACGGCGCGCCAGCCCCAGAGCTCGCCGAGCCAGGTTCCGAGCGGGATGGCGGCGACGGTGGCCAGCGAGACGCCGACGTTCACCACCGTGAGGCCGCGGCCGAGGCGGTCGGCGGGCACCAGGCGGGCGGTGATGGAGATGGCGAGGGCCCAGAATCCGCCGAGGGAGATGCCGAGGAGCACGCGCGCGATCAGGAGCACGGAGTAGCTGGGGGCGATCGCGACGAGGAGGTCGGAGACGACGGCGAGGGCCGAGAGGCCGAGCATGAGGTAGCGGCGGTCGACGCGCGGGAGGAGCACCGGGATGGTCAGGCCCGCGATGGCGGCGACGATGGCCGTGACGCTGACCGACTGGCCGGCGACGCCCTCGGTGACACCGAGGTCGGCCGCCACGCGGGTGAGGAGGCTGGCGGGGAGGAACTCGGCCATGACGATGGCGAAGACGCCGAGGCCCAGCGAGACGACGCCGAGCCAGGAGGTGGGAGTGGGGGTCGTGCCCGTGTCGGACGGGCGGGTGTTCGGAGCAGTGGGGGTGCCGGAGCCCGCGGCCGGCGCGGAGATCGTGGCCGTGCTGGCGGTGCCGGGTGAGGCGAGCTCGTTCGAGGTCATGAGGTGGTGCAACTCCGTGGGGGCTGTGGCATTCCCGAGGGTGCGTTCTGTGACGGGCGAGGGCGTCGTGGCATTCCCGAGGGTGCGTTCTGTGGCGGGCGTGGGGCCTGCGACGGGCGTGGTGCGAGGGTGCGTTCTGTGACAAGCGGGGCGGCCCGACGGGCGTGGTGCGAGGGTGCGTTCTGTGACGGACGGGGCGGGCCGACGGGCGTGGGGCGAGGGTGCGTTCTGTGACGGGCGGGGCGGGCCGACGGGCGTCGGAGCACGCGCCGTGAGACGGTGGAGCCATGGCGAGGTCGACGAGGGGTGACGCGGTGCGCATCGGGGGCAACCCCGGGCTGGGGAGCTGGAAGCTCGTGCTGGTGGTCACGGCGGTGTGCGGCGGCGTGCTCTCGGCGTTCCCAGGGGCGGCCTACGTGGCACTCGGGCTCGGCGAATGGAGCTGGGTGCTCGGCTTCCTGACCGCGTGGGCGATCATCGCGGGCGCGCTGCTGCTCGGCCTCCACCTCGCCTACGGCGGCCTCGTCTGGTACCCGTCCGAGCGGGCGGTGGAGTTGCGCGGCCGGCGGGTGCCCGTCGACACGATCACCGAGGCGTGGCGGTCGCTCAGCTCGAACGGCACCGCGACCTACGTCGTCTACCGCTTCGTCTCGACCGAGGGGCCGTCGGTGCGGTTGCTCGTCGCGGGACGTCCGATGAAGGGGCTCGACGCCGCCGGCGTGAAGGCTCTGGCGCGCTTCGTGCGCGAGCTGCCGCTGGTGGTTCCGGATGCTCGCCCCGACGTCCTCGGCGACACCGACGCTCCCCGGCTGACCGATCGCCAGCGCGCCGCTGCGGTATCCCTCACGACCGGCGGCGGCAAGTCCCGGGTCGGGCGCGAGACGCTGCTCACCGAGCTGGGCGCCGACGAGCCGACCGACGGCGACCACCTCGAGCCCGCGGCACCGGCCGATGACGAGCCCGCATATCTGCCGCCGGCATCCACTCGTCGACACCGGCCGGCCGGTGATCGTGTGGTCATCTCGGCCCGCGAGGCCGCCCGCCTGGAGCGTGAGTGGGAAGCCGACGATCAGCACGCCGAGCGGATGCTCGCCGCCGACCCCGGCCGAGCTCAGACTTTCCGGCGCCTCTTCTTCTGGCTGACGGTCGGCTCGTTGACTGTGGCCGTCATCGCGATCGTGCTCGCGATCGTCGGGGAGGACAGCAGTGACGGCCTGCTGGGGTCGCTCGACGACGACCTCGTCGTCGCGCTGATCATCGGGCCCGGGCTTCTCGGCCTGCTCTTCTACATCGGGCTGTGCGCGGCCTCGGATGCGCAGCTCCGCCACGTCCGCCGCCTCGGCCGGCGCTGGCTCGACGAGCGCTCGCGAGACGACCCTGAGGTGCAGACCCGCGGCCTCGCCGCTTCCCTGCTCGCGGCGTGGGTGGGGTCGGCGCTTCGCCTCCGCTCCGTGCTGGCGTTCCTGCTCTGCCTGCTGGGGTCGTTCATAGTCGTCGCCTCCGTCTTCTTCTTCACCGAAAACTCACCGCTCGGCGGCGCGCTGTGCCTGGCGATCGGGGTCGCTCTCGTGGTGGTCGCGGTGCTGCTGTTCCTGCGGGTGCAGCGACGCAAGCGGGCCGATGCAGAGCAGCTCGTCCTCCTCGGCGGCTGGCGCGTGCTGCCGCCCGAGATCGAGCGCTGACCTCGAGGAACCAGCGGCTCCGCCCCCGCAGTCACCCGGTAGCGGCCGTGCAGGCTCGCGTTTCCGGCGTGTAAACGATCAACTGCAAACTGTTGACAGTTGGCAGGCCCTCTGCTTGCATAGGGCAAATCGTTCGACGGAGAAGGAAGACGCTAATGAGCAGCTCGAGCACCGCCCCCGCAGTCCACGACCCCACGACCATCTCGCCGCGGGTCATCGCCGCCGGTGCTGTCGGCTCGATCGTCGAGTACTTCGACTTCGCGGTGTACGGCTACGTCGCCACGATCCTCGCGGTGAAGTTCTTCGCCGAGGGCGACCCGGTCACCGCACTCCTCTCCACCCTCGCCACCTTCGCCGTCGCGTTCGTGCTGCGACCGGTCGGCGCCCTGCTGTTCGGGCACTTCGGCGACAAGTTCGGTCGCAAGAACGCGCTGGCGCTGACGATCATCCTGATGGCCGCCGCCAGCGGACTGATCGGCATCCTCCCGACCTACGGCGCCATCGGCGTCGGCGCCACGCTGCTGCTCGTGCTCGCCCGCTCGCTGCAGGGCCTCGCGGCCGGTGGCGAGCTGGGCGGCGCCGCCTCGTTCGTCGCCGAGAAGTCGCCCCGCGCCAAGCGCGGCCTGTTCACCTCGACGACCCAGATGGGCGCCCTCGCCGGCTCGCTGATCGCCTCGGTCACCGTCACCGTGCTGAACCTCACCCTCGGCAGCGACGTCATGAACGACTGGGGCTGGCGCCTGCCGTTCCTGATCGCCATCCCGATCGGGCTGTTCGGCCTCTGGGTGCGCAACGGCCTCGAGGAGACCGAGGAGTTCAAGGCCGCCCGCAAGTCGGTCGCGACCGTGAAGCAGACCCCCGTCAAGACGATGTTCATGCGTCACCCGGGTGCCCTGCTCCGGGTCGTCGCCCTCTCGATCCTTCTGTTCTCGGCGTACTACGTCGCCTACGTCTACGTGAACATCCACATGCAGACCGTGCTCGGCTTCGACGCGAACTTCTCCTACCTCTCGACCACGCTCACGCTGCTGGTCTCGGTGATCGCCATGCCCTTCTTCGGCGCCCTCTCCGACCGTGTCGGCCGCAAGCCGGTGTTCCTCGGGGCGACCATCGCCGCCCTCGTGCTCGCCGTGCCCGCGTTCCTGCTGTTCGAGCAGGGCGGCGTGGTCGCGATCCTCGCCCACATCCTGCTGGGGCTCGTCGACTCCGCGCTGATGGGCGTCGCGCTCTCCACCTACGCCGAGATGTTCCCCACCGAGATCCGCTACACCGGCATCGCGTTCGGGTTCAGCGTCGGCGCCGCGCTCGCCGGCGGCACCGCTCCTTATATCTGCACCTGGCTGATCGGCCTGACCGGCAACCCGCTCGCGCCGGCCTTCTTCGTGATCGTCACCGCGCTGATTACCCTGATCCCAGCCCTGCGTCTGAAAGAGACCAAGGGAATCGAACTGAGCCAGGTGTGATGACAGTGACCCCCCAGCCCGAATCCGACGCCCGCGCCGCCATCCACCGGGGAACGGTGTCGCGCCAGACCGAGGCCATCCTCCGGGACATGGTGCTCGACGGCACCCTCGCCCCCGGTGAGCGCCTCAACGAGGTGACCATCGCCGACTCGCTCGGCGTCAGTCGCGGTCCCCTCCGCGAGGCCATCCAGAAGCTCGCCGGCGAGGGCCTGCTGCAGCTGAAGAGCCACCGCGGCGCCTTCGTGCGCAAGTACGAGCCGCGCGAGATCATCGAGGCCTACGAGCTGCGCATCGCCCTCGAGCTCTATGCGGTGCGGCTCGTCATCGAACGCGCCGACGACGAGAGCCTGGCCGCCCTGCGGGTGCTTCTCGAGACGGATGCTCAGGGCACTACCGGCAGCACCATCCCGCCGACTCCCCCGCTCGACCCGGGCGCCGACGTGCCCCGCACCGCCGGACCGTACGTCGCCGAGCTCGACTTCCACCAGCGGATGGTGAGCCTCTCGGGCAACTCGGCCATCACGGCCGCGGCGCTCAAGGTCAACCACCGGCTGTACCTCGCCCTCACCCACACCGAGCGCACCCAGGCCCGGCGGGAGCACGCGAACGACGAGCACCTCGCGTTCCTCGACGCGCTCTGCGATCGCCGCACCGCCGACGCGACCCGGCTGCTCGAAGAGCACCTCCAGGCGTCGCTGGCGAACACGCTCTCGGTGCTCGGGCTCGAACCCCTCACCTCCACCCACCGCTCCACACCCTCTGAGGATCTGCACCATGCCTGATTTCGATCTCTCCCTCCGCGGCGGCCGCGCCGTGCTCCCCGGCATCGGCCTGACCGACGCCGACCTCTACGTGAAGGACGGTCGCATCGCCGCGATCGTCGCGCCCGGCACCACGCTCGACGCCGCCGAGGTGGTCGACGTCGACGGCAAGTGGGTGCTGCCCGGCGTCGTCGACGCCCACGTGCACCTCGGCCAGGACATCTCGGCCCCGAAGACCGTCGACGACGCCGAGAAGGAGACCGCCTCGGCCGCGGCCGGAGGCGTCACCACGATGATCGCCTACCTGATGAGTCCGCAGCCGTACGAGGAGGTCTTCCCTGGGGCCCGCGAGGTCATGCAGGCCAATGCGCACACCGACTTCGGCTTCCACTTCTGCGTGGTCACGCCGGAGCAGGTGACGAGCATCCCCTCGTACGCCGCCGACCTGGGGGTGTCGAGCTACAAGGTGTTCACGAACTTCCGCGGGCAGGAGGGCGCCTACCTCGGCCTGCCGGGCAACGACGACGCGTTCCTCTTCGACGCCCTCGAGGCGGCGGCCGAGGCCGGCGGGATGATCGCCCAGCACGCCGAGAACATCGAACTGGTCTGGCGACTCCGTGAGCGCACCCCGCAGGAGCCCGACGCCGGCCTGCCCGGCTGGAACGCGATCCGCCCGCCGTACGTCGAGGCCGAGGCCGAGGGCCGCGTGGGCTACCTCGCCAGCGTGACCGGAGCATCCGCCTACGCCGTGCACGTGACGAGCCCCGAGTCGCTCGCCGCCATCGAGCGCCAGAAGAGCCACTACGGCAACCTCTTCGTCGAGACCTGCCCGCACTACCTGACGCTGAACGAGGAGTCGCCGATCGGGTCCCGTGGCAAGGTGAACCCGCCGCTGCGCACAGCCGCCGACAACGAGGCCCTGTGGGACGCGATCGCCGCCGGACGGATCGACGTGCTCGGCTCCGACCACGTGCCGCGCCACTTCAGCGCGAAGGACAAGGACATCTGGTCGGCGTCGGCCGGCTTCCCGGGCAGCGGCACCATGTTCCCGCTGTTCGTGTCCGAGGCGCTGCGGCGGGGCATCCCGCTCGAGACCGTCGTGAGCATGACCGCCACGCGGCCCGCGCAGCTCTTCGGCTTCGGCGAGCGCAAGGGCCTGCTGCGGGTCGGCTACGACGCCGACTTCGTGGTGGTCGACCCTGAGCGCCCCTTCGAGGTGGCAGCGGCGTCACAGCACTCGGGCGCCGAGTACAGCGTCTGGGAGGGCTGGACCTCGAGCGTCAGCATCCAACACACCATCCTCGCCGGGCGCTTCACGGTGCGTGACGGCGCGCTGACCGAGGTGACGGGCGACTACGTGCCCCGCCGGTTCAGCGGACGCAGCGCCCTCGACGCCCTGGCCGGCGAGAGCACGATCAGCACCGTGGGAGGAGCCCGATGACCGACAGCACCGCACCCTGGAACGACGTCATCACCGACGACGACCTGCGCCGCTACGAGGCCGCCGGCTTCGGCCGGCCGAGCGGCATCGGGTCGAAGCCCGCGCTGCTCATCATCGACGCGCAGTACCGCACCGTCGGCATGACCCCGAAGCCCTTCTTCGAGTCGGTCGAGCAGGACTTCACCACGAGCTGCGGCGAGGTGGGGTGGGATGCTCTGGCGAACGTCGCCCGGCTGCTCCCCCTGTTCCGTGCGAAGGGCTGGCCCGTCATCTATCCCTACGTCGCCCCGAAGAAGTCGTTCGACCAGGGGCGGCTCGGCGCCAAGGTGCCCGGCATCATGACCATCGCCGACGAGGGCTACGAGTTCGTCGACCTGATCGCGCCGGAGGAGGGCGAGATCCTGCTGCCGAAGCGGCACCCGAGCGCGTTCTTCGGCACGCCGCTGCTCAGCTTCCTGATCGAGCGGGGCATCGACACGCTGGTCGTGACCGGTGCGACGACGAGCGGCTGCGTGCGCGGCACGGTCGTCGACGGCTTCTCGTACAACTTCCGGGTGCTGGTGCCGCACGACGCCGTGTACGACCGGTCGGCCACGGTGCATCAGGTGAATCTGTTCGACATGGGGCAGAAGTACGCTGACGTGGCGTCGACCGGCGAGGTCGTGGAGCTGCTGTCGGGGGTGGCGCCGGCGGAGTCGGCCGCTGCGCCTGCTCCGGCCGCCCCGGCCGATGACGGGGCGGGCGCGCGATGAGCGCCGCACCCTCGATCACCGACGCCGTGCTCGCCGACCGGTACGACCTCGTGGTGGTGGGCGCCGGGGCCTGCGGGCTGGTGGCGGCCCTCGCCGCGAGCGATGCCGGATGCTCGGTGGTGGTGCTGGAGAAGCTCGACTCCCCCGGCGGCAACACCACGCTCAGCACCGGATCGGTGCCGGGCGCCGGCACCCGGTTCCAGCGCGAGGCGGGCATCGAGGATTCCCCCGCCCGCATGGTCGAGGACCTGCTGCGCACCAGTGGACCGCACGACGCCGAGCACCTGGTCGAACTGATGGCCGAGACCTCGGCCGAGGTCATCGAGTGGCTCGTCGACGACCACGACATCGGACTGCACCTGATCACCGACTACAAGCACGTCGGGCACTCGGTGGCCCGGCTGCACGCTCCCTCCGACCGCAACGGGGCGAACCTCACCGCCGATCTCGTCCGGGCGGCATCCCGGGCTCACGTGCCGATCGTCACCGGCACACCCGTCACCTCCCTCACCACCGCCGACGGGCGCGTGACCGGCGTCGTCGCCGAGACCGCCGACGGAGTTCGGACGATCACCGCGGGCGCGGTGCTGCTCGCCTCGAACGGCTTCGGCGCCGACCGCTCGCTGCTGCGAGAGTTCATCCCGGCCATGGCCGACGCGCCCTACCACGGTGCCGCCGGCTCGACCGGTGAGGCCATCGGCTGGGCGCAGCAGCTCGGCGCCACGCTCGCGAACGCCACCGCCTACCAGGCCTATGCGGCGGTCGCGACCGACGAGGGCGACATCCTCTCCTGGACCACCGTCGAGCGCGGCGCCGTGATCGTCGGCCCCGACGGGCGACGCCTCGGTGACGAGTCGGTGGGCTACTCCGACTTCGCCGGAGTGATCGCGGCGCAGGCGTCCGAGAGCTACGCCGTGATGGACGAGCGCATCCACGACTACGTGGCCCGCCACGAGCCGCGCTTCGTGAAGATCATCGACCTCGGTCGTGTGCAGCGGGCCGCCGACATCGAGGAGCTCGCCGCTCTGATCGGCTGCGAGGTGTCGGCGCTCGAGGCGACCCTCGGCACCGCCGCCGCCGCAGCGGGCGGTATGGCGGCTGACGAGTTCGGGCGCACCGACTTCGGAACGGGCGGCGCCCTCGAGGCGCCCTATTACGTCTGCCGCACGCATCCGGCGATGTTCCACACGCAGGGTGGGGTGTCGGTCGACCGCCATGCCCGCGTGCTCGACGGATCGGGTGAGCCGATCCCCGGGCTGCACGCCGGAGGCGGAGTCGCCGCGGGCATCTCGGGACGCGCGGGTGCCGGCGGCTACGCCTCGGGCAACGGGCTCTCGACCGCCGTCGGACTCGGCTACGCGGCCGGTCGGCACGTGGGAGCGGCGAACCGGGCAGACTGATCCGACGAGCGACGGGGGTGACCTGCGGGTGGATGAAACGGTTGGACTGCCCACGCTCATCGTGCTGTGCGGGCGCAGCTTCTCGGGGAAGTCGACGCTCGGCGCCGCGCTCGCCGAGCGGTGGGGCGCCGAGGTCGTGAGCCTCGACGCGATCAACGAGCGGCGCGGGCTGGCGAGCGGGCACGAGATCCCCGTCGGGGAGTGGCGGCGCACCCACGGGATCGCCCGCGACGAAGTCGGCGCGCTGCTCGGGCGCGGGCGGTCGGTCGTGCTCGATGACACGAGCTCGATGCGGTTCCTGCGGGACGGGT
The DNA here is from genome assembly GCF_013409865.1 of Herbiconiux flava. NCBI lineage: Bacteria > Bacillati > Actinomycetota > Actinomycetes > Micrococcales > Microbacteriaceae > Herbiconiux > Herbiconiux flava. Next base: position 2,215,887 of record NZ_JACCBM010000001.1, on the reverse strand, counting down.
GGCGGGAGTTCGCGCGCGAGGCCGGCGCCGCGTTCGCGCTCGTCTTCGTCGACACGCCCCGGGACGAGATCGAGCGGCGGGTGCGGGCGAACCGCGCGGATCCGGTGCGGCACGATGTGCAGGCCGTGGTGCTCGCCCGGCATCTCGACGGGTTCGAGGTGCCGGGCGCCGACGAGCAGCCGGTCGTCGTCGGGGGCGCAGGCGTGGTCGACGCGGACGAGGTCGTCGCGCGCATCCGCTCGGCTCTCGGCGCGTGAGCGCCCGCCTGAACCGAGGCCTAGGCCGAGAGCTCCGAGCGGAGGAGGGCCGCGCCGGCGCCCAGCGCGGCCAGCTTGCCGCGGGCCACCGTGCGGGGAAGGGGGGCCATGCCGCAGTTGGTGGAGGGGTAGAGCTTGTCGGCGTCCACGAACTGGAGGGCTCGGCGCAGGGTGTCGGCGACCTCCTCGGGAGTCTCGACGGTGTTGCTCGCCACGTCGATGGCGCCGACCATCACCTTCTTGCCCCGGATGAGCTCGATCAGGTCGATCGGCACGTGCGAGTTGTGGCACTCGAGCGAGACGATGTCGATGTCGGACGCCTGGATCTTCGGGAAGATCGCCTCGTACTGGCGCCACTCCGCGCCGAGCGTCGCCTTCCAGTCGGTGTTGGCCTTGATGCCGTAGCCGTAGCAGACGTGCACCGCGGTCTCGCAGGTGAGGCCCTCGATCGCCCGCTCCAGCGCGGCCACGCCCCAGTCGTTCACCTCGTCGAAGAAGACGTTGAACGAGGGCTCGTCGAACTGGATGATGTCGACCCCGGCATCCTGGAGCTCTCTGGCCTCCTGGTTGAGGGCGGTCGCGAACTCCCAGGCCAGCTTCTCGCGGCTGCCGTAGTGGGCGTCGTAGAGGGTGTCGACCATGGTCATGGGGCCGGGAAGCGCCCACTTGATGGGCTGGTCGGTCTGGGCCCGGAGGAACCGCGCGTCGTCGACGAAGACGGGCTTCTCGCGGGTCACCGCGCCGACGACGGTCGGGACGGAGGCGTCGTAGCGATTGCGGATCCTGACCGTCTCACGGTTCACGAAATCGACTCCGCCGAGGTGCTCGATGAAGGTGGTGACGAAGTGCTGGCGGGTCTGCTCGCCGTCGCTGACGATGTCGATGCCCGCCCGCTGCTGGTCGGCGAGCGACAGCCGCAGCGCATCGCGCCGGCCCTCGGCCAGCTCGTCGCCGTCGAGCTTCCAGGGCGACCAGAGCTTCTCGGGCTCGGCGAGCCAGACGGGCTTGGGGAGGCTGCCGGCGGTGGAGGTGGGGAGCAGTTTGGTCATGAGCGGCCTCCCTGCAGGGCGAGATCTCGGCTTGCGAAGTCGGCCGACCACTCGGCGAGGGCGGCCCGGTGCGGCTCGATGAAGTACTCCTCGGCGAACTTGCCCTGCTCGAGCGCGAGGCGGCTGCGCTCCTCGCGGTCGTAGGTGATCGGCGTCCTCGTGAAGTCGGGGTTCGTCAGGCTGGGCCGGTAGGTGTCCCCGGCCGTGTGGTTCGCGGCGTAGATCTCCGGTCGGTAGATCTTCTGGAACGTCTCCATCGTGCCGATCGTGGCCGCGAGCTCGAGGTCGCTGTAGTCGCCGGTCAGGGCGCCGAGGTGGTAGAAGGCCAGCGGGGCGGCGCTGCACGGCGGCAGGAAGAAGCGCACGCGCATCCCCATCTTCTCGAAGTAGGCGTCGGTCGCCGAGTACGCGCTCTGCCGGTACTCGACGCCCAGCACCGGATGCTCGTTCTCGGTGCGGTGGTAGCTCTGGCTGCTCGAGACGCTGAGGCAGATGACGGGCGACTTGCTGAATCGCCGGGCATAGGCGTCCGAGCGCAGGAAGGCCTTGAACAGCTGGCCGTGCAGGTCACCGAAGTCCTCGGGCAGGCCGTCGGCTCCAGGATGCGCGGCGTGCGCCGGGAGCAGGATGCTGAAGTCGTAGTCGCGGACGTAGGAGGAGAAGTTGTTGCCGACGATGCCCTCGAGGCGCTCGCCGGTCAGCTGGTCGACGATGGTCGTCTGGAGCACCTCGATCAGCGGGACGGCGTCACCGAGGCCTTCGCCGTCGATGTCGACGCTGACAGAGATGATGTCGAGTTCGACGGAGTAGCGCGCGCCATCGGCGTTGTCACGATGGGCCAGCTCGTTCAGGCGATCGTCGATCATCGTGAAGGTGTTGCGGAGGTTCTCCTGGCGCTTCTCACCGCGGGCCAGATTGGCGAAGTTGGTGGTGATGCGGGAGTTCGGGAGGGGACTGTAGTCCTCGTCCAGGCGGGTGCTGTCGATCGAGAAGGCCACGTTCGTCATCGACACGACTCCGCCCGGGCGATCGCGGTGAGGCCGGTCATCCCGGTGCGTACGGTGCGTCCGGTGCGGGCGTTCATCATGGTGACCATGGCGGTGAGCTCCTCGAGTAGGGAAGCCGCATTGACGCGACTCCACGGATAAGGTGTCGCAGGCGTGACCCGGGGCCTCGTTGTGCGCACTGCCTGATCAGGCTACGGCGGCGCCGCGCGATCGGGCCCCGGATGACTCTGCGTTACGGCGAGCGCTCTCCTGCACCTCGGCCGGGGCGGGTTCCCTCAGCCCATCCAGGGGTCGACGACATCGATGCCGAGGCCCTCGAAGTCGAGGACGTTGCGGGTGGCGAGGGTCGCGCCGAAGGTCAGGCAGGTCGCCGCGATCATGCCGTCCTCGACCGAGAGCGGCCGGCCCGCCCGGGAGCGATGCTCGTTGAGCTCGGCATAGGCGCGGGCGGAGCGCTCGTCGAACGGGAGCACGTCGTGGCGGAACGCCCGCACAGTGGCCTCGATGCCCGCCACGAGCTCGTCGCGCCGCCGGCCCTCGGGGAGCAGCCGGGCGCCGCGGAGCAGTTCGGCGACCGTCACCGCCGAGATGGCAGCGGGCTCGCGCAGGGAGGCGAGCCAGTCGATGACCACCGGCGACGGGCGTCGGCGCAGCGGCTCGCTCAGCACGTTCGTGTCGAGGACGATCACGAGAGCACGATCACGAGAGGTCGATCGCCCGCGGTGCGGAGCGCGGCGGCAGCTCCAGATCGTCGCCCGGCTGCGCAGCACCCAGTTCGAGCCACGCGCGCACGAAGCCGGATCCCGAGACCGCCGACGTCAGGATCGCCCGAGCCTCTGCCTCCATCGAGCGGTGGTTCTGAGCCGCCCGCTCCTTGAGCCGGCGCTGCACGTCGTCGTCGAGGTTGCGCACCACGATCGCTGCCATCTCCACCTCCGAAGTGATAGCAGATGCTAGCACGGCAGAAATGAAACGTCCGTGAAACGGGGGGAACGATTTCACGAAACGTAAAAGGTTTACGTTGGGCGTGGTCCTGCGATCGAGATGGAGGTCTCTATGACGAACCCGACCGAGCGCGCCACACACCCCGAGGCGCGCTACACGAGCACCACCCGCACCCGCTCCACGTTCTCCCGCACCACGTCTTCCCGCACCCGCACCACCGCTTCCCGCCCTGCCGCCCGCCGCGCCGCCCGCGGCCTCGCCGCGGTGGCGGGGCTCACCCTCGCCGTCACGCTGGCCGCCTGCTCCAGCAGCGCACCGGCGGCCACCCCCGAGTCGGGCGCCGCCGGCACCGACGGCTTCGGCGACGCCGGCATCGCCCTCAGCTGGATCAAGAACTACGAGTTCGCGGGCTACTTCTACGCCGACAAGGACGGCGACTACACCGAGAACGGCTTCGACTCGGTCGACGTCATCGCCGGTGGCGGCACCACGAATTCGTGGGACACCGTGCTCACCGGCCAGGCCATGATCGGCCTCGCCTCCGACCTCACCGGCGTGACCGGCGCGATCAACGACGGGGCACCGCTCGCGATCATCGGCGCCCAGTTCGTGAAGAGCCCCGTGGGCTTCGTCTCGCTCGCCGGCGACCCGATCAGCTCGATCGACGACCTGGCCGGCAAGACCATCGGCGTCGACGCGGGCGGCAAGCTGGCCGTCGAGGCCGTGCTGAAGGCCAACGACCTGCCGGCCGACACCGTCACCTTCGCGTCGGTGCCCGCGGGCATCGACCCGCTGTTGAACGGCGACGTGGATGCGCTGATCGGCTTCCTGACGAACTATCCGCTCGCCGTCGAGGCCGCGGGCGGCGACGCCGTCACGCTGTCGTTCTCCGATGCCGGCTACGCCCAGATGGGCGACGCGGTCGTGGTGACGAAGGATGCCCTCGAGAACGACCGGGAGGCACTGAAGGCGCTGATGAAGTCGGTCATTCAGGGCTGGAACTCCGGCCTGACCGACGGCCCGCAGGGTATCGCCGACATCGCCATGGAGTACGGCGGCGACGAGAACGACCTGGATCCGGCGCTGCAGCTCAGCTCGGCGACCGTCCTGCCCTCGTTCATGCTGACCGACGACACGGTGACGGACGGGATCTTCACGATCACGCCCGAGCTCGCCGAGCAGGCCGTCGACTCGCTCGGTGCCGCCGGCATCGACACGAGCACCGACTCCCTCTTCGACCTCACGCTGCTGCAGGAGGTCTACGACGAGAACCCCGAGCTGGTGCCGGGCTTCACCGTTCCCGAATGATGAGACGCCAGCCGCCGGCGCCGGCCCTTCTGGGCGCCGGCGGCCTGGTGGTGATCCTGGTGCTCTGGCACCTGGTCGCCACGTTCGGCTTCACCCGCCCGAACGGCAGCTACGGCGCCGTTCCTCCCCCGCTCGCCGCCCTCGGCCGCGTCGGGGCCGACCTCGTCGACCCCGCCTACTGGAGCGGCATCGGCGCCACGGCGGGCGCCGCCCTGACCGGCTACCTGCTCGCCGTCGCCGCCGCCCTCGTGCTGGGCGTGCTCGTGCTGCTCGCTCCCCCGCTGGAGTCGTTCGCGAACCAGCTCGGCGTGGTGGCCGCGTGCATCCCGATCGCCGCCATCAGCCCGATCGTGGTGCTGCTCTCCCCCACCGGCAGCCGGGCCGTGAGCGTCGTGCTCGCCCTTCTCGCCGTGGAGTTCCCCATGATCATCGGCGTGCTGCTCGGCCTCCGCGCCACGAGCCCGGCGCAGCTCGACCTGGTGCACGCCTACGGCGGCGGAACGCTGACCGCCATCCGCAAGGTGCGGCTGATCGCCGCCATCCCCGCGTTGCTCTCTGCCCTCAAGATCGGCGCGCCGGCCGCCTTCCTCGGCGCCATGACGGGCGAGTTCTTCGCCGTCGGCGTCGACTCCGGGGCCGGGCGGCTGCTGATCTCGCAGCAGTACGCCGGCGACTACGTCGGGATGTGGGCGATCGCCATCCTGGCCAGCGCCGTGTCGGCGCTCGGCTACGGCGCCATCGCGCTGCTGGCCCGGTGGCTCGCGCCCTGGACCGCGCACACAGCAGGACAGACCGCGGGAGCGCTGCGATGAGCGCCGGCACGCCCGAGCGCCGCTCCGCCGGAGCGCGGCTCCGCGCATCCGCCCCCGCTCTGATCACGACGGTGGTGACGCTCGCCGTGCTGCTCGCCGGCTGGCAGCTCGCCATCTCGGTCACGAACGTCAACGCGTACCTCACGAAATCGCCCGTCGACGTCTGGAACTATCTCTTCGTCGACGGCACCTTCTCGCCCGAATCGGCCGCCGAACGCCGCGCGGCCCTGGTGCCGATGATCGGGGTGACGGTCTACCACGCGGGCATCGGGCTCGTCTTCGGCGTCTCGCTCGGTCTCGTCGGCAGCGTGCTGCTGTCGGTGTCGCGCACGCTGCGGGCGATGTTCCTGCCGATCGCGCTGGTGCTGCAGACGGTGCCGCTGATCGCCATGGCACCGGTGATCTACGCGGTCTTCGGTGCGGGCGTCGTCACGGCGGCGGTGATCGCCGGCGTCGTGACCTTCTTCCCCTTGCTGATGAACCTCGGCGCCGGGCTCTCGGCCGCGAGCCCCGAGACCGTCGACCTCGTGCACGCCTACGGCGGCGGACGCGCGAAGCTGCTCGTCATCGTGCAGCTGCCGGCCGCCCTGCCCTACCTGTTCGCCGGGCTCAAGATCGCCGCCCCGGCCGTGATCTCGGCCGCCACCCTGTACGAGTTCCTGTTCTCGTTCGAGGGGCTCGGCGCGAACCTGCTGACCAGCCGGTCGTACTCCGACTACGGCCTGCTCTGGACGCTCGTGGTCGTCACCATCGCCCTGGCTCTCGTGGCCTATGGGCTGGTGGTGCTGCTTGAGCGGCTGGTGCTGGCCGGCCGCTATCCCCCCGAATCCGCACTCGCCCGCCGAGGAGGCCTCCGATGACGATCAACGAGCCACCGACCACGAACACCACCACCCTCACCGACACGGGGGTGCGCCTGACCGGGCTGACCCGCAGCTTCGGCACCCGCTCCGGCCCGGTCGTCGCGGTCTCCGACGTCGACCTGACGACACCGAAGGGGTCGTTCCTGTCCCTGCTCGGTCCGAGCGGATGCGGCAAGTCCACGATCCTCCGCATCCTCGCCGGGCTCGACACCCCGACGAGCGGCGACGCGACGGTGCACGGCAAGCACCCCGCCGAACTGCGCAAGGAGAAGAGCCTCGGCATCGCCTTCCAGGACCACGCGCTGCTGCCGTGGCGCAGCGTCGAGAAGAACGTTCGGCTGCCCTTCGAGGTGGCCGGCGTGCCCTACGACAGGGAATGGGCGAGCGAGCTGCTGCAGCTCGTCGGTCTCGAGGCCTTCGCCGATGCGAAGCCCTGGCAGCTCTCGGGCGGCATGCGCCAGCGCGTGTCGATCGCCCGGGCGCTCGCCCTGAAGCCGAGCGTGCTCTTCCTCGACGAGCCGTTCGGCGCCCTCGACGACATGACCCGGCAGCGGCTGAACCTCGAGCTCCAGCGGCTCTGGATGGAGCAGCAGGCGACGACCGTGATGGTCACGCACGGCATCCAGGAGGCCGTCTTCCTCTCGGACTTCGTCGCCGTCATGAGCCCGAGGCCCGGCACGATCCGCGAGGTGATCGAGGTCGACCTTCCGCGGCCTCGCACGATCGAGATGATCTCGACCCCCGAGTTCCACCACTACGTCGACCGGGCGACGCAGCTGCTGTTCCACTGACCCGCCGACCGACACGGGCCCCGCCAGACGCCCCGACCGCCCCGAACCCCTCACCGAAACCGCCCCACCAGCCCCGCAGAAAGCAGGACACCGCCATGGACACGGCCACCGCCCCCGCATCGGCATCCGCCACCACCACCCCCGACCTGATCGCCGCCGAGCGCGCCGTGCGCGACTACATGGCCGCCATCGGTCTCGACGTCGATCACCCCACCCTGCTCGACACCCCGCGCCGGGTCGCCCAAGCCGGGCTCGACCTGTACTCGGGGCTCGACGGCGACCCGGGCAAGGCGCTCGGCGGCGGAGAGCCCATCGAGGGTGTCTACCCCGGCCCCGTCTCGGTGCGCGACGTGCCCTACTCGTCGATGTGCGAGCACCACCTGCTGCCGTTCAAGGGGGTCATCTCGGTGGCGTACCTGCCCGACCGGATGCTCGCGGGGATCGGCGACTTCGACGCCATGATCCGCGTGCTGGCGGCCCGGCCGCAGATGCAGGAGCGCCTCGCCGACGAGATCGCCGAGACCGTCTCCGAGACCCTCGGCGCCAAAGGCGTGCTCGTGCACCTCACCGCCGAGCACGCCTGCATGTGGGCCCGCGGCGAGCGCACCGTGGGCGCCGAGGCGCAGTCGCTGGCGTCTCGCGGGGTGTACGACGGCGGGGCCGAGCGAGCCGAGGCGCGCATCCTGATCGGTCTGTGATCGTGGGTGCCACCGGCCCCACGTCACCCGCGGTGGCCGCCCTCGCCGCCGCGGGTGCCGTCGCCGTGCAGCCGATCGGCGCGGTGGAGCAGCACGGCCCGCACCTGCCCGTCACCACCGACGCCGAGATCGCCGAGGCTCTCGCCGGCGGTGCCGTCCAGAAGCTGCGGGGTAGCGTGCCGACCTGGCTGCTGCCCGTGCTCTCGTACGGCCTCTCGCCCGAGCACCTCGGCCGGCCCGGCACTGTCTCGCTCTCGACCAGCACGCTGCTCAGCGTCTGTCTCGACCTCGGTCGGTCCGTGGCGGCCAGCGGCGTGGGTACGCTGATCTTCGTGAACGCGCACGGTGGCAACCCCGACCTGCTGCGCGTGGTCGCGCGCGACATCCACGCCGACTGCGGGGTGCGCACCTACGTCGTGCACGCCCCTGAGCTGGCCCTTCCCCGCGACCTGGTCGAGCGGATGCCCGAGCCCGCCCTCGACGTGCACGCGGGCTTCTACGAGACCAGCGTGATGCTCGCGCTCGATGCGGCAGCCGTCGATCTCCCAGCGGCCGCCCCCGACGGGCTCGCGGTCGCTGAGTCGCTCGCCGGACTCTCCCACGTCTCCCTCTTCGGCGGCATCGGGCTGCCCTGGCACACCGACGATCTCTCGGAGTCGGGCGTGATCGGCGACCCGTCCGGGGCGAGTGCCGAGTGGGGCCGGGCCGCCCTCGAGGCTCAGACGACCGCCCTCGCCGAGGCGATCGGGGAACTCGCCCGGTTCGAGTACCCGCGATGACCGGGGCGCAGAGCACGAGCCGCACCCCCACGCTGCAGGAGGTCGCCAAGGCCGCCGGCGTCAGCCTCGCGACAGCGAGCAACGCCCTCTCGGGGAAGCGCGGCGTCAGCGCAGAACTCCGGGAGCGTGTGGTGGAGGCCGCGAAGCTGGTCGGCTACCCGCGCGGCGGATCGGCGCGGGCGCGCCGCACGGAGCACGTGACCGTGGGGATCGTGCTGCCCGACGTGCGGAACCCCGCCTATGCCGAGCTCGCGCACGCCTTCGAGCGGGAGGGGCAGCTGCGCGACTGGTCGCTGGTGCTCGCGAGCTCGGACTACGAGCCGGCCAAGGAGCTGGAGGCACTGGAGCGACTGATCGAGACCACCGACGGCGTGGTGCTCTCGCCGAGCCGGCCGCCCCGCTCGGGCATCCATCGACTGGCCGCGAGCCCGGTGCCCATCGTCACCTGCGACGAGCCCGCCGACTCGGCTCTGATCGGCGCCTCGGTGCGCACGGACAGCTTCGGCGGCGGGCGGGCGGCGGCGCATCACCTCGTCGACCGCGGCGGCACCCGCTTCGGCATGATCGGCGGCGCGGGCTACCTGCCGTCGACGCAGGAGCGGCGCGAGGGGTTCCTCGCGGGGCTCCGCGATCGTGGCGTGGCCGACGAGGTCGTGCACGTCGTCGGCGACGTCTACGGCATGGACGGCGGGCAGTCGGCGATGTACGAGCTGCTCGAGCTCGACCCCGCGGTCGACGCGGTCTTCGCCGTCAGCGACATGCAGGCCGTCGGCGCCCTGTTCGAGGCGCAGCAGGCCGGACGCTCCGTGCCGGGCGACCTGCTGCTCTGCGGCTACGACGGCATCGGCTGGACGCGGAAGATCTCGCCCACGATCACCACGATCCGCCAGGACTGGGGCGCGATCGCGACCCGCGCCATGGACTACCTGGCGGGGATGCTCGCGGGCGGCGAGGGCGGCCGGGCCGTGCTCCCCGTCGAGCTCGTCGAGGGCGAGTCGACCCGCGCTCTCAGGGCGGTCTAGCGCGAGGCGGCTTCCACGGCATCGGCTCGAACCGCCGTGCGGTCGACGACGCGGAGAGTGTGCCGATAACCCACCAGTTCGTGCCCGACGACCTCCACCACCGGGCAGAGCGCCACCAGCACGATCGCCGAGAGCAGCGCCGTGAGGCTGCCGGGAGAGGCGAGGTCGACGGGCTCGCGCCCCGCCGAGACGGCCACGGCGAGCGCAGCCGCGAGCGGCACGAGCGCCGCGCCGAACAGCGGCAGGTGGGTCGCGTCGAACGAGCGCATCAGCGCGCTCCAGGTGATGAAGATCATCGCGGTCATGACAGCGACGGGAACCACCAGGGCCAGCGTGATCTGCAGCACCGTGAGCCGCTCGGTCTCGATCGCCTCGGCGGCGATGCGGAGGCCGGCTCCCACTGCGGCGATGGCGCCGAAGATCGGCAGGTGCGCGTAGCGCCAGGCGAACACCCGTGAGGGCCAGCGCTCGAGCACCGTGCCCGACGGGATGAGGAAGTACGACCACCAGAACCCCGCCGCCAGCACCAGGCCCGACGAGGCGAGCACCACCGCCTCGATCGACCACCCCTTCTCGCCGGTGAGGGCGCCGACCGCGGTCACGGTCGCCGCTATCACCTCGCCGAGCGCGATCAGGGTGAGCAGGCTGAACCGCTCGGCGATGTGCCCGGCGTTCCAGGGCGCGCGGCCGTAGCGGTGCTCCAGGACGACCGGAGCCACCATCTCGGCGAGCGCGAGCACCACGATGGCCCCCACGGTCGCCCCGGCCGGAAGCGGCAGCACGGCCGTCAGGAGCCAGAGCGTCTGGGCCACGCCGATCGCCAGGGCGTAGGCGACGTCGATGCGGCGGTGACGGGCATCCGCTCTCGCCGCCCGCAGCCAGAGCACGATCAGCGGCACCCGCATCACGATGTAGCCGACCACCATCAGCAGGTTGTTGGGGCTCTCACCCGTGACCGCCCGTTCGAAGCTCACGGGCAGCCCGAACACGAGCACGATCGCGCCCACCATCTGCACGATGGTGAGGATGCGGAACAGCGCATCGTCGTTGCCGTACGCCGACGAGAACCAGCTGAAGTTCATCCACGCCCAGCTGATGGCCCAGATCGCGAAGACGTAGGCGCCGATCGCCGGCCCGACGTGGCCCTCGCCGATCTGGTGCGCCAGTTGCTCGGCGGCCGCGGCGAAGGCGATCACGTAGGTCAGGTCGTAGAGCAGCTCGAGCGGTGTCGCCGAGCGCCCGGGGCCGCCGGCGCGCTGGCCGCGCAGGGGGCGGAGGCGATGGAGCAGATCCTCCCGCAGCCGCTCGCGGAACTCCCCGTCGTCGCCCATCCCGCCTCCCGCCCTCGACCCGGCGCGGAAACCCACCGCTCGTGCCGCTATTCCAGCAGACGGATGCCGCGCCGTCCATCATCGGATCGGCGACGTCACGGGCGAGCTGCCTGTCGCGCGAGGGCGGTGCCGAGGCGGTGGGCCTCGTCGAGCAGCAACCGGCCGAGCTCGGGGCGGCGGTCGGGGCGGAAGCGGGGCTCGATGCCCGTGAGGCTGAGGGCCCAGGCGGGGCGGCCGGAGGCATCGAAGACGGCGGCGCCCATTCCCCAGCTGCCCTCGAGGATGAGCGCCGGGTTCACGGCGTAGCCCGTCTCGCGGGTGGCGGCGATTCGCTCGAGGAGGGCCGGGGTCTCGTGCGCGGCGCCCCAGCGGCGCGGGAGGTCGGCCGCGGCGAGGTAGTCGGCCACCTCGGAGGGCGGCAGGAACGACAGGATCGCCAGGCCCGCCGACGCGACCCCGAGCGGGAACCGCACCCCCTCGTGCAGCACGAACGAGCGCACCGGGAAGCTGCCCTCCTCGCGCAGCAGGCAGACCGTCTCGGTGCCGCGGCGGGCCGAGAAGAAGGCGCTCTCCCCGGTCTGCTGAGCGAGCCGCCGCACCGAGTCGCGCGCCGCCTGCGGGATGTCGTAGCGGGCGGCCGCCAGCGTGCCGAGCAGGTAGAGCTCGGGCCCCAGGAACCAGCGGCCCCGTGCCGCGTCGTGGTCGACGAGACCCTCGGCCGCGAGCGAGGCGAGCAGGCGGTGCGTGGTGGGCCGGGTGAGCCCGGTGGCGTGCGAGACCGCCGCGGCGGTGACGCCGTCGGGGTACTCGGCGACGGTCTTCAGCACGCGGGAGACGCGCGAGACCAGCTGGGCCCCCGGGGTGTGCTCAGCCATGGTGACGCGCCACGTTGTCCATATCGTGAGACTAGCGGATGCGCGCGCCCAGACTGCGAGAAGCGGCGTTGACCGGCCGCCGCGGCCGTTCTAGCGTGCGAAGAACGGTGGGCAGCGACCACCAGGTGGACACGAAGGAGTGCCGTATGGCCAAGAGCTGGAGCAGTGCATCCGAGGCCCTGCAGGACGTCGTGCACGACGGGATGGTGGTCGCCGTCGGCGGCTTCGGGCTGAGCGGCAACCCCACCGACCTGATCGAGGCGCTGCGCGACACCGGCGCCCGTGACCTCACGATCGTGTCGAACAACATGGGCGTCGACGGCAAGGGCCTCGGGCTGCTGCTCGAGAACCGGCAGGTGGCGAAGGTGATCGCCTCGTACGTCGGCGAGAACCGGATGTTCGCCCAGCAGTACCTCGACGGTGAGCTCGAGGTCGAGTTCGCCCCGCAGGGCACGCTCGCCGAACGCCTGCGCGCGGGCGGGGCGGGCATCGCGGGTTTCTACACGAAGACCGGAGTCGGCACCCCGGTCGCCGAGGGCAAGCCGGTCGAGACCTTCGACGGCGAGCGGTACGTGCTCGAGCGCGGCATCGTCGCCGACCTCGCGCTGGTGCACGCCTGGCGGGCCGACGCCGAGGGCAACCTCGTCTACCGGCACACCGCCCGCAACTTCAATCCGCTCGTCGCGACCGCCGGGCGGGTCACCGTCGCCGAGGCCGAGGAGGTGATTGACGGGTGGCTCGATCCGAACGCCATCGTCACGCCGGGCATCTTCGTGCAGCGGCTGGTCACCGCGAGCGACCGCGAGAAGCAGATCGAGCAGCGCACCGTGCGGAGTGCGGCATGAGCTGGACGCGGGACGAGATGGCGGCGATCGCGGCCGCCGAGCTCGAGGACGGGCAGTACGTCAATCTCGGCATCGGCATCCCGACCCGCGTGGCGAACAACCTGCCGGCGGGCGTGCGGGTGACGCTGCAGAGTGAGAACGGGCTGCTCGGCATGGGGCCGTTCCCGCTCGAGGGCGAGGAGGACGCCGACCTGATCAACGCCGGCAAGCAGACCGTGACGCTGCTGCCCGGTGGCAGCTACTTCGACTCGGCGACGAGCTTCGGGATGATCCGCGGCGGGCATGTGGCCACCGCCATCCTCGGGGCCCTGCAGGTCGCGGCGAACGGCGATGTCGCGAACTGGACCATCCCGGGCAAGCTCGTGAAGGGCATGGGCGGCGCGATGGACCTCGTGGCGGGCACCCCGCGCGTGATCGTCGTCACCGACCACGTCTCGAAGGACGGCACCCCGAAGATCGTCGCCGAGTGCGACCTGCCGCTGACGGGCGCCGGCGTCGTCGACCGCATCGTCAGCGACCTGGCCGTGTTCGACGTCGAGGACGGCGGGCTCGTGCTGCGCGCCATAGCCCCCGGCGTCACGGTCGGTGAGATCCGCGCGAAGACGGGCGCTCCGTTCGAGGTCGAGCTGACGGATGCGCGGGCTCGCTGATCAGCGGACGGCCGCCCGGCGTCCCCACAACGCCGAGCGGCCGGACCCGCGGCGAGCTAGCTGCCGCTCGTGGTGATGTCGCCGTTCACGCCGCCCGGGAAGAAGCCGCCGGAGGTGACGGCCTTCGGGTTCAGGAAGACGATGTTCAGCACCTGGGCCGGCGTGCGGCTGAAGGTGATGCCGTTCTTGTCGGTCGGCACCAGGTTGGCCTTGCCGTTGACCGTGATGCCCTGGTCGAGGTCGGTGCCCTGGTCGAGGCTGTCGCGGGCGTCCGAGATGGCGTTCGCGGCGTCCTGCAGGTCGAGGTTGTAGAGCGCGTTGCGCACGATGCCCGCGTGGTAGGCCTCGACCGAGAGGATGCCGGCGGCGGCCTCGAGGTAGGTCTTGTTCGCGATCAGCGGGGCGGCGCCCTTGTAGGCCGTGACTCCGACGTCCTCGAAGACGAAGGCGCCGAGCAGGAAGTTCTCCTCGCTGGCGTAGACGTCGAAGGTGCCGCCGGCCGGGATCAGACCGGCCGCGGCGGCGGCGGCGCTGAAGGCCTCGTTGATGTTGATCGCGGGGCGGGCCACGGCGGCCGAGCCGAGCGCAGTGCGGAGGAAGGCGACGTGCGCCTTCTCGTCGGCCGCGATCTCCTCGGCGTAGGCCTTGATCTTCGCGGTCTTGAACGGCACGGCCTTGCCGCCGGTGACGCCACCGGGGGTGCCCTTGCCCGAGATCATGCTGCTCGGCAGACCGGCTCCGGTCGTCGCCCGCAGGTAGAACTCGGCCTCGAGGTACTCGAGGTTCAGGGCGAAGTTGAGGATCGAGCCGTCGCTCACTCCCGCGGCGGAAGCGGCACCCACGGCGCCGGCTCCCATGGCGGGCAGGAGCACCGACGCGCCGACTCCGACGCCGGCGATACCCGCCGCGGCCAGCAGTTTGCGGCGGTCGAACTCGGTCTCCGCGCTGCGGTTGATGACCTCGGTCAGGAACTTCTTCTCGAACATATGCGAACTCTCCATCGTCGTTCGTGCCGTCTGGATCAGCAACTCTCGCCACAGTAACCAGCGCTCGAACCTGGGTATATCCAGATAACGACGACATCACGATTCGGGGTCTCTCAGCCCATTTACGGCATCTCGGTGGGGCGGATACCGTGGGCTCACCGCAGGCACCACCGGACGCGCTCTCGCGCTCTCGGACACGGACGATCCCCGCGGGTCACCTTGAGAGTTGGAGCACCGATGCACACCACACCTCCGTCCCGGCGCCGTCCCGGCGCCCGCTGGGCCGCCCTCGGCGCCGGCCTCGCCGTGCTGGCCCTGCCGCTTCTCGGCACGGCCACCGCGGCGAACGCGGCCGCCGACACCTTCGCGGTCACCAGCCCGACGCCGGGTCAGCAGGACGTGCCGGAGGCGTTCCCGAACGTCGCCCAGCTCGACGGAACAGGCCTCACCCCCGGCAACCACGTCGACGTGCAGTACGTCAGCGGCGACGGCTCGCTGCAGCCCGCCGTCTTCACCGAGGGCACCGGCGAGGACGACGGCACCTGGTCGGTCTACGGCAACTTCGATCAGCTCGGCCTCGCCGAGACCACCGTCGTCGCGACGGTCTCCGAGCTCACCCCCGAGGACGAGGTCGTCGTCAGTGTCCCGCTGACCTTCGACCTGGCCGTGGCCCCGAACCCGGCCGACCCGTTCACGGTCGTCTCCCCCGCCGTCGGTGACGTCGTCGACACTTCGACCCCGGCGTTCACCGGAACGGCCAGCCCCGGCACCACCGTCGTGGTGCTCTACGGCGCCCGCTCGGGCTCGACCGCCGAGGCCGGCGTCGCCACCGTCGAGGACGACGGCACCTACTCGGTCGCCACCGATTTCAGCCGCCTCGAGCCGGGCTCGCTCGGCACCGGAGCCGACGTCTACAACTACGACGCGAACGGCGACCCGATTCCCGGCATCACCCCGATCGGCGTGTTCTTCACCTTCGCCGACGCTCCCGTGGCGCTCATCCCGCTCGCGCTGAGCGTCGACCCGGCCTCGACCACGGTCACCGCCGCGGGCTCGACGGGCATCGCCCTGACCGCCGCGGGCTTCAGCCCGAACGAGCAGCTCACCGTCGCCGTCACCCTGCCCGACGGTTCGGCCCTGCCGTTCGCCGAGGACGCCCCGCTCGTCTTCGCCGACGACGAGGACGGCAGCTACACCGGCACCGTCGTGATCGCCTCGGCTCCGGTCGGCGCCTACACGGTGACGCTCACCGGCGTCCGCAGCGAGCGCACCGTCTCCGCCTCGTTCGAGGTCGTCGCCGACCCGGTGACCCCGACCACGCCGGCCACCCCGGTTCCCGTCCCCGGTGGCACCGGAAGCGGCTCGCTCGCCAACACCGGCTTCGAGCCCGTCGCCGGCCTGGGTGCCGCGGGCGTGCTGCTCGCCCTCGGTGTCGGGGCCGCCGTGCTGGTGCGCCGCCGCCGAGTGAAGGCGTAGCCGCACCGCACGTCGCAGCGAAACCACCGCACGATCGCCGGGCCCGGGAGCACACGCTCCCGGGCCCGCTTCGTTTTGCGGCTGTCCGCCCCACCGGGTCGGGGTCGGCTCCGAATGACAGACATGGTCCACCCCACCGACCCCGTGCTGATGGCGTGCCAGTTCATCCGCGCCGAGGCGAGGGAACCCATCGGGCTCGCCCAGATCGCGGCGGCGGCCCACCTGTCGGAGCGGGGGCTGCAGCACGCGTTCAAGAAGCGGCTCGGCACCACCCCGCTCGGCTACCTCCGCGGCGTCCGGCTCGCGCGCGCCCACGACGAGCTCGTGGCCGAAGCGGCGGACCGGGCACCCGGGCGGCGCACGACCGTGAACGAGATCGCCCGGCACTGGCACTTCGCTCATCCCTCACGCTTCGCCGCCCTGTACTTCGAGCGGTACGCCCGCTACCCGGCCGACACCCTGCGCGGGCGGGCCGTGGCACCGGCGGCCGAGCCCGGCGTGTCGAGCACGGGCCCAGCCGACGAGGCCAGGATGGAGTCATGACCGATCAGGCCCCGCCCCGCCCGAACCCCTACGAGAGCCGCCCCTGGCTCGCGGCCTACGCCGACGGGGTGCCCGACGAGATCGAGGCGCCCAGCCAGACGCTGCCGCAGACGATCGAGGCGAGCGTCGCGCGCTACGGCAGGACGCCGGCGCTGGAGTTCTTCGGCGCCGTCACGAGCTACCGCGAGCTCGGCGAGCAGATCGAGCGCGCCGCCGAGGGCCTGCGGAAGCTCGGCGTGACGAAGGGCGACCGCGTCGCGATCGTGCTGCCGAACTGCCCCCAGCACGTCGTCGCCTTCTACGCGGCACTGCGCCTCGGCGCCATCGTGATCGAGCACAACCCCCTCTACACGGCGCGCGAGCTGCGCCACCAGTTCGAGGACCACGGCGCCCGCGTCGCGATCGTCTGGGACAAGACCTTCGACACCCTCGCCGGCTTCCCCGCCGACCTCACGCTCGACCGCATCGTCAGCGTCGACATCACCGAGGCGCTGCCGTTCGGCAAGCGGCTCGCGCTCAAGCTGCCCGTGAAGAAGGCCCGGGAGTCGCGGGCGCAGCTGACCGCGACGCCGCGGGCCGCGCATCCGCTCACCTGGGCGAAGCTGCTCGACCACCGTCGCGTGTCGCGCCGGGTCGCGGGGCCTGCGCTCGACGACATCGCGCTGCTGCAGTACACGAGCGGAACGACCGGCACGCCGAAAGGAGCCATCCTCACCCACGCGAACCTGCGCGCGAACGCCGCCCAGGGCCGCGCCTGGGTGCCCGGCCTCCTCGACGGGGAGGAGACGTTCTACGGGGTGCTCCCCCTCTTCCACGCCTACGGCATGACGCTCTGCCTCACCTTCGCGATGAGCATCGGCGCCAAGCTCGTGCTGTTCCCGAAGTTCGACCTCGGTCTGGTGACGGATGCTGCGCGAACCTCGCCCCCGACCTTCCTTCCCGCCGTCCCGCCCATCTACGACCAGCTCGCGCGGGCGGCGTCGCGCGGATCGATCGACCTCTCGAGCGTGCGGTTCGCGATCTCGGGCGCGATGAGCCTGCCGGTCGCGACCGTCGCGAACTGGGAGGAGGCGACCGGTGGCCTGCTGGTGGAGGGGTACGGGATGACCGAGACCTCCCCCGTGGCGCTCGGCAACCCGATCGGGCCCTCGCGCCGGCCGGGCACCGTGGGGGTGCCGTTCCCGTCGACGGAGATCCGCGTGGTCGACCCGGCGACGCTGGAGGACCTGCCGTTCGGCGAGCCGGGCGAGCTGCTGATCCGCGGGCCGCAGGTGTTCCAGGGCTACTGGGGGCGGCCGGGCGACACCGCCACGACGCTGCTCTCGGGTGGCTGGCTGCGCTCGGGCGACATCGCCTCGGTCTCGGCCGACGGCTTCGTGACCATCGTCGACCGGCTGAAGGAGCTCATCATCACGGGCGGCTTCAACGTCTCGCCGACCGAGGTCGAGGACGCGCTCGGCTCGCACCCGGATGTCGAGAGCGCCGCCGTGGTCGCCCTGCCGCGGGCGAACGGTGGCGAGGAGGTGGCCGCGGCCGTCGTGCTGCGGCCGGGCGCGACGCTCGACGTCGAGGGGCTGCGCGACTACTGCCGCACGCGGCTCGCGGCCTACAAGGTGCCGCGCCGGATCGTGGCGGTCGACGAGCTGCCGCGCTCGCTGATCGGGAAGGTGCTGCGGCGCCAGGTGCGGGAGACGCTGATCGCGTCGCTCGGCTGACTCCCCGACCGGTCGTGTGATCCGCGGCCGAGTGCCCAGCCGACGTCCAGGATGCGAACCACGCCAGTCGAGTCCTGCGGCTCGATTGGGCGGATGCGCCGGGGCTCAACATACTGGGGTCATGGTCTCCGGGGGCATCGACATCGTCGGGACGGCGTTCCAGCCCATCGTCGAGATCTCGTCGGGCCGGGTCGTCGCCCACGAGGCGCTGTCGCGCTTCGCGGACGGCGACGGAACCGTGACGCCCGACGTGGCCTTCTCCGAGGCCTACGCGAGCGGACGGATCGAGAGCGTCGACGCCGACTGCCTCGAGCGGGCGGTCGACGAGGCCGGGTCGTTCGGCGGGCGCGACGCCCACGAGCTGTTCCTCAACGTGGAGCCGCCGACGCTCTGGCGCCGCGAGCTGCCGGCCGCCCTGCGGCACGGTCTGCCGGTGACCATCGAGATCACCGAGCGCGCGCTCGGGCAGGACACCGGGCGGCTGCTCGGCGCCATCCGTCGCCTGAGAGAGCTCGGGCACGCCATCGCGGTCGACGACCTCGGCGCCGAACCCGCGACCCTCGCCCTGCTGCCGCTGATCGCCCCCGACGTGATCAAGCTCGACATGGGGCTGATCCGGCAGCAGCCCGACCGGCACGCGGCTCGCATCATGACCGCCATCGCCGACTACGCCGGCCGGAGCGAGGCGCTGGTGCTCGCCGAGGGCATCGAGAACGAGCGGCACGAGGTGATGGCGCGCGCGCTCGGTGCCACCCTCGGTCAGGGCTGGCACTACGGCCGTCCCGCCCCGGCCTCGGCCGCCGCCCCCGTCGCGACGAGCCGCGAGGAGCGGACGGAGTGGCGGGCGCAGGTGTCGCGCTCGGCGGCAGCCGCTGCCGCCGTCGACACCTCGGCCACCCCGTTCGAGCTGGTCGCCGCCGCCATTGAGCCGCGTCGCGCCGAGCGGGGACTGCTGCTGCAGGTCAGCCGCTTCCTCGAGGAGCGGGCCGCGGCGGGCGGCGACACCGCGGTGCTGCTCGCGACCTTCCAGCGCGACGCCAACGTCACGCCCGGCACGCGGGCGCGCTACGAGTGGCTCGTCGACCGCGGCTGCCTCCTCACCGTGTTCACGGTGGGCGAGTCGGCCGGGCTCCCCGCGCCCGCGCAGAACAGGGTCATCGCCGACGACGACCGGCTGGCCGCCGAGTGGGACGTGATCGTGCTCACCGCCGACCACGCCGCCGCGCTGACCGCGCGCGAGGTCGGCCCGTCCGAGCATCCGGGCAGCGAGTACGACTTCGTGCTGACGACCGACCGGGAGCTCGTCACCCGGGCCGCGCGGGCGCTGCTGACGAGCGGGCGCGGCTGAGGGCTGCAGCTACTTCAGCGCCGAGCGCCGGGTGCTGACGAGGGTCACGACGCCCCAGGCGAAGATCGCGCCGCCGACCCAGGTGAAGGTGTGGATGAAGGCCGGCCCGCCGTTGAGGTCCCAGGCGATGCCGCCGGCGAGGAACACGATGCCGAGGACGATCAGCGTCACGGCGATGCTCCGCTTCGTCGCCACGGGCATGGTCTGCAGGCCGTCGGTGTTGGTCATGATGGTCCCCCTTCACGGAACCGCCCCCTCGGCGGTCTCCTCGCCGCCATTAAACCGGATCCGAGCCCGTGACGAAGCCGATGGCCGCCGCCGGGAATAAGCCGGGCCCTCCAGCGTTGAACTTGAGCGTAAGGCACTCAAGTTTCAAACCAGGAGGTTTCGTGCCCGAGAACTTCACCCCCAATGAGGGCGCCGGATCGTTCGACGAATTCCTCGCCCGTTACCTCGAGGGCGAGCGCGCCGCGCGCGCCGGTCGCTCCATCGACCTCAGCAAGCTGATCAGCCGCCGCACGCAGGAGCTGCTGTCCGAAGCCGGCAGCTACGCCGTCGAGCACGGCCACCGCGAGCTCGACGCGCTGCACATCCTGCGCACGATCGCGCCGCAGCAGCCCGCCGCCGAGGCCATCCGCAACGTCGGAGCCGACCCCGCGGCGATCGCCCGCGCCGCCGAGCTCCGCCTTCCCGCCGCGAGCACCGATCGCGTGACCGCGCCCGCGCTCACCCAGTCGGCCCAGCGCGCGCTGTTCCACGCCTACCAGGTGGCCCGCGCGTCCGGCTCGACCTACATCGACCCCGAGCACCTCTTCTTCGCGCTCGTGATCAACCAGGACTCCCCCGCCGGTCAGGTGCTGGCCCAGGCGGGTGTCACCCCCGACGCCCTCCAGGAGGGCATGCGGCAGAACCTCGGCGCCACGGGTGCCGCGGCGGCGGATGCCCAGGGTGCGCCTTCGGGCAGTGGCGAGAGCCGCGCATCCGAGACCCCGACCCTCGACAAGTTCGGCACCGACCTGACCGAGCTCGCCCGCGAGGGCTCGCTCGACCCCGTGATCGGCCGGCTCGACGAGATCGAGCAGACCATCGAGATCCTCTCGCGCCGCACCAAGAACAACCCGGTGCTCGTGGGTGAGGCCGGCGTCGGCAAGACCGCGATCGTCGACGGCATCGCCCAGGCGATCGTCGACGGCGGAGTGCCCGAGCAGCTGCGCGACAAGCGCGTGGTCTCGCTCGACCTGCCCGCGATGCTCGCCGGAACCAAGTTCCGTGGCGACTTCGAGGAGCGCCTGACCTCCCTGATGGACGAGATCTCGGCCCACAAGGACGAGCTGATCGTCTTCATCGACGAGCTGCACACCGTGGTCGGTGCGGGCGGCTCGGGCGAGGGCGGGATGGACGCCGGGAACATCCTGAAGCCGCGTCTGGCCCGGGGCGACCTGCACCTGCTGGGCGCCACCACGCTCAAGGAGTACCGCGCGATCGAGAAGGACCCGGCGCTGGAGCGCCGCTTCTCGCCCGTGACGGTCGGCGAGCCCTCCCAGGCGGACGCCGTGCAGATCCTGCACGGACTGCGGCCCGCCTACGAGGAGCACCACGGTGTCTCGTACACCGACGCGGCCCTCTCGGCCGCGGTGGAGCTCTCGGCCCGCTACGTCAGCGACCGCTTCCTGCCCGACAAGGCGATCGACCTGATCGACCAGGCCGGCGCGCGGCTGCGGCTCTCGCTCGGCAAGGTGGCGTCGGTGGTCGACACCGGTGCGCTGATGGCCGACCTGGCCGCACTCGAGGCCGCCAAGAACTCGGCGGTGTCGCTCGAGCACTACGAGGAGGCGTCACGGATCCGCGACGAGATCGAGGACATCCAGCACCAGCTGGCCGAGGCCTCGTCGGTGAACCGGCGGGTGGCCGCCGAGCAGGCGTCGTTCGCGGCGTCGCGCGGCGTCGAGTCGGATGCGGTGGTCGACGAGGCGGAGATCGCCGCGGTGATCTCGCGGGCGACGGGCATCCCGATCTCGCGTCTGGGTGACGTCGACCGTGCCCGTCTGGCCGCCCTCGAGGGCGAGCTGCACGAGCACGTGATCGGCCAGGACGACGCCGTGACCGTGGTCGCCAAGGCCGTGCGCCGCAACCGCACGGGCATGGGCGACGCGAACCGGCCGATCGGCTCGTTCCTCTTCCTCGGCCCGACCGGAGTCGGCAAGACCGAGCTGGCGAAGACGCTCGCGTCGTCGCTGTTCGGCTCGCCGGAGGCGATGCTGCGCTTCGACATGTCGGAGTTCGGCGAGCGGCACACCGTGTCGCGCCTGGTCGGTGCCCCTCCCGGATACGTGGGCTACGACGAGGCCGGTCAGCTGACCGAGCGCGTGCGCCGGAACCCGTACTCGGTGGTGCTGTTCGACGAGATCGAGAAGGCCCACCCCGACGTGTTCAACCTGCTGCTGCAGGTGCTGGACGACGGGCGGCTGACCGATGGTCAGGGGCGCACCGTGGACTTCCGGAACACCGTCGTCATCATGACCTCGAACCTGGGGTCGGAGTTCCTGGCCTCACGGTCGGGGGCGATGGGCTTCGTGGCCCGTTCTGCTGACGGCTCTTCGGACGGTGACGGAAACGGCTTCGGCTCGGACAAGGCGCTGCGCGACCGCGTGATGGGCAAGCTGCGCGAGGCGATGCGGCCGGAGTTCCTCAACCGGATCGACGAGATCGTGCTGTTCCGCAAGCTCGAGAAGGCTCAGCTGGAGCAGATCGTGTCGCTGCTGCTGGAGTCCACCCGGGCTCGGCTGGATGCGCTGTCGATCGCGCTGTCGGTGATGCCGGCCGCCGTCGCGTGGCTCGCCACCAACGGGTACGAGCCCGAGTACGGGGCGCGGCCGCTGCGCCGGCTGATCCAGCGGAAGGTCGACGACGCGATCGCCGAGCTGCTGGTGGACGGGTCGCTGGCCGACGGCGGGGCGGTGACCGTGGATGCGGTGGACGGGGCGCTGGTGGTGCGGGCTTCCGTGCCGGCTGCGGCTGCGTCGTCCGCCACGGACGCGGGATTCGCGTTCGCGGCGTAGTGCCTCCGTGATCGGCCTCGGGCCGGGGACTTCGGTTCCCGGCCCTTCGCCGTTCCCGGTTCTCCACAGGGGGCTGACGCGTTACCGAGGATATGTCACACTGTCCTGAGTAAAACTCACACTCAGGAGGGTGATCATGACGATCTCGACAACGAACCGGGCCTCCGGACGGCGCGCGCGCCGCGCCGCTTCGGCGCTCGGCATTCTGGCGGTGGCGGCGGGCGCGGTGCTCGTGCCGACCGCGGCGCACGCCGACGACGTGCCGCCGACCGCGACGGCCGACAGCTACACGGTGGGCTCGGGCCTGACGTTCCGCGTCGCGGCCGCGCAGGGCCTGCTGGCCAACGACCTCAACCTCGGGGCCGGCGTCTTCGCCGCCCCGGCGACCGATCCCGCCCACGGCACGCTCGACGTCGAGCTCGACGGCAGCTTCAGCTACCTGCCGGCCGCGGGCTACCTCGGGGTCGACAGCTTCACGTACTGCATCAAGATCGCCGACACGCTGCCGTGCCTGTCGGCCGAGGTGACGGTGACGCTCACCGTGAACGCGACGATGGAGCGCATCGGCGGAGCCGACCGCTTCGCCGTGTCGGCCGCCGTCTCGCAGAAGACGTTCGAGCCCGAGGTGGGCACGGCCTACATCGCCTCGGGTGAGACCTTCCCCGACGCGCTGTCGGCGTCGGCCGCGGCGGGCGCCGACGGCGGCCCGGTGCTCCTGGTGCGCAAAGACGCCATCTCGACCGAGGTCGACGCCGAGCTGCGCCGGCTTAAGCCCCAGCGCATCGTCGTCGTGGGCGGCGAGCAGGCCATCACGAAGACGGTCGAGACGGCGCTCGGCACCTACAGCGACGTCGTCGAGCGCATCGGCGGAGCCGACCGCTTCGTAGTGTCGGCCGCGATCTCGAAGCAGGCCTTCGGGGCCGATCGCCCGGTCGCATACGTGGCCTCGGGCGAGGACTTCCCCGACGCCCTCGCGGGGTCGGCTGCCGCGGGCGTCAAGGGCGGGCCGGTGCTGCTGGTGCGGCACGACGCCGTCCCGACCTCTGTGGCCGATGAGCTGCGTCGGCTGAACCCCGCGAAGATCGTGCTGCTCGGTGGACCGAACGCGGTCTCCGACGCGACGAAGACGGCGCTCGAGGCGATCAAGCCGGTCACCCGCATCGGCGGCGCCGACCGCTTCGTGGTGGCCTCGGCCGTCTCGGCCGACGCGTTCTCGACGACGGACACCCACACGGTGTACGTCGCCTCGGGCGAGAAGTTCCCCGACGCGCTCTCGGGCTCGGCGGCGGCCATCGCCCACCACGCTCCGGTGCTGCTCGTCACCCGCGACGGCCTCCCGGCCGCCACGGCGACGGAGCTCGACCGCCTGAACCCGACGCGCATCGTCGTCCTCGGCGGCGAGCAGGCCATCTCGGCGGCGACCTACACGGCGCTGCAGGCGCACCTGGGCTGACGCCCGGCCGCGCCCACCCGCCGCACCACCGCATCACCCGGGGCGGTCGCCCTCACCGGCGGCCGCCCTTTTCCGTTCCACCCCCTCGTTCCTTTCGCAGGCCGAGCGCCTTCCGCCGCGAGCCTGCCCTCAGCCTTAGGATCTGCGCATGAGCATGCTGCACCTCGACCCCTACCGGATCATCGGCGAGGCCCGGGCCCTCGAGACGGCTGCCGCGCAGCCGCCGTCGGAGACGGCGCGACTGGCTCGTGCCGAGGCCGTCCGCGTGCTCACCACCGCCGCGAACGACCGCGCCGACGCCGAGCAGGACTACCTCGACGCCCGCGCCGCCCACCGCCGCGCCTACGAGGCCGCACGCGCCGCCGACTTCTCGGCCGCCGACCTCGAGCAGCTCGGGCTGACGCCGCCGACCCTCGCCCACTGAGGCCGAGCCCGCGCGAGCCGAACGCGGAGGTTGGTGGGGGCGGGTGGTGTCAAGCCCCGGGCGGCGGGTGCGGACGGTCGTAGGGTCGGCAGCACGAGTGACCGACGGCTCGGCGGCGGGGGTGCGTCCTCCGCGGCCGGCCCACGACCGAGAGGACGCGATGACCACCGCGCGCGACATCATGACACCCGACCCGCAGTGCGTGAAGGAGAGCGAGACCCTCGTCGACGCCGCCCGGCTGATGCGGGAGCGCGACACCGGCGCCCTGCCGATCTGCGGCGACGACGGCCGGCTGAAGGGCATGCTGACCGACCGCGACATCGTCGTGAAGTGCATCGCCGACGGCGGCGACCCCTCGACGGTGACCGCCGGCAGCCTCGCCGAGGGCAAGCCCGTGACCATCGGCGCCGACGACGACGTGCGAGAGGCCCTCGAGACGATGAAGGCGCACCAGGTGCGCCGGCTGCCGGTGATCGACGGGCACGACCTCGTCGGGATCATCAGCCAGGCCGACATCGCGCTGTCCCTCAGCGCGACCGAGACCGGTGAGACCGTCGAGGAGATCTCGGACGGACCGGAGAACGGCACGGTATGAGCGACGAGTCCCTCCGGGTCGCGCCCGACGACCAGCCCGACCCGCCGGTCGTCTCCGAGTACCAGCCCGACGACGTCGACCCCGAGACGGTCGTCCACGACGACGTGCCCCCGGTCGCCACGACCGACCGGGGCGACCGGGTCGAGGCGCTCGACGACGACCGCCCGGTGCCCCTGTCCGACGACCGCGACGCCCCCGGCGCCTGAGCCCACCTCGACGGAGGGCCGCCCGCGCACCCCACGCCGGGCGGCCCGCCACGTCGACGGCCGCGTCAGCGGTGGAGGGGGTCGCCGCGGCGGGCCGTGAAGTACGTGGGGGTCGAGGAGAGCGCCGGGAGGCGGCGGCCGATCCAGACCGAGCGGGCCGCGAAGAAGCCACCGGCACCGCCCGAGACGAGCGCGACCACGATCGTGATCGTCGTCGCCTGCCACGAGCCCAGCACGAGGGCCAGCACGATCCACGGCACCGCCGTGCCGATCGCCACGACGTGCAGCACGGCGAAGCCCCGCTCCCGCACCGTCAGCGGCCGCCGGTTGAGCAGCGGCCACGCGATCAGGCCCACGATCAGCGCCCAGGCTCCGGCGCCCAGCGCCGAGAGGAGACTCGACAGGGCCGCCGCGCTCCACGACGAGACGTTGTTCCCGGCCGCGACGAGCAGGAGCGCCTGGCTCCCGGCGAGGGCCGCGACCGCGGCGGCGAAGGCTCCCTCGACGGCGAACCAGCCGGTGCGGTTGGCCGGCTGGTGTTCTGATCCGATCATCGATCGTCCTTTCCCGGCCACGCTGCCGGAGTGGTGCGGCGAGCCCCCGTCGTCGTCGACCGGTGCCCGCGGTGTTCCTGCTCCTACTGTGTTCCGGAGCGGCGGTCACCGCAAGGCACCACACCGGGGGCCATCCCCTCCTGTTCGGAGCCGAGCCCCGAACCGACGGCAACCGACCGGAACCGACAGGCACCGACCGCAACCGGCCGCGGTCAGACCCGCTCCCGCGCCTCCCGCGCCGTCACGATCGAGTACTGCACGTTCGCCAGCGCGTGCAGCACCACTCCCACCCCCACGAACGCCAGCGCCACCCCTGCGGGCACCGACGGAGCCGGCGCCACCCACTCGGCGAGCAGCAGCAGCGGGAACCCCACCATCAGCAGCACCGTCCGCAGCTTGCCGAACCACCGCACCCGCACCGTGTCGGGCCGCGCCACGAGGATCACGATCCCGAGCAGCAGATCGCTCGCGACCAGCACGAGGGCCATCCAGAGCGGCACCAGCCCCGCGATCACCAGCGTCACGCACACGGCTAGCTGGCTCACCCGGTCGGCCAGCGGGTCGAGCCGCTTGCCCAGCTCGGTCACGAGGTCGAAGCGCCGTGCGATGAAGCCGTCGGCCCAGTCGGTGACGCCCAGCACGATCAGCAGCACCAGCGCGAGCAGAGGATCGTCGAGCACCAGGAGCGCCACGACGAACAACGGAGTCAGGACGACCAGCCGCCCGATCGAGATGGCGTTGGGGAGGTTCACTGCTCCGGCAGCGCCTCTGTGGTGATGATCGACCCCGTCCAGCCCTTCTGGGCGGCGATGATCGAGGTCAGCTCGGCGTTGATGTAGAGCGTGCCGCCGTCGGGCCCGGCGGAGTGGAAGTAGGAGTCGTTGAAGACGCTGTCGCTCAGCACGACCTTCACGTTGGGGTAGGTCTGCACGATGCGCTCGATGGCTTTCTCCGGGTCTGACACCACCCCTCCTTTCGATAGCCTTGACCCAGCTTACTTCTAGGGGGTACCGGGCGATGGAGTTCCAGACCGAAACGATCGGCGACGGCGTCGTGGTCATCCGGGGTGAGGGCCGGTTGAACATGGTGTCCGGCCCGACGCTCCGCGAGACGGTGCTCCGGGAGGTCGAGGCCGGCAGCCCGCGGGTGGTGGTCGAGCTCAGCCGCATCGCGTTCATGGACTCCTCGGGCCTCGGGGCCCTGATCGGCTGCCTCAAGGCCGCTCGCGAGAAGGGCGGAGACCTCCGCATCGTCGCCCCCTCCACCCAGGTCTCGATGGTGCTGAGACTGAGCAACGTCGACACGATCCTCCCGCCCTACGAGAGCGTCGAGGCGGCTTACCGTGACTGACGCGAAGCGCAGCCTGCTGTTCAGCTCCCCGCCCGACGACGTGGATGCGGTGCACGAGTTCCTGGAGCAGGTCTGGCAGGCCAATCCCGGCGTCGGCGAGTTCGACCGCATGGCGTTCGAGACGGCGCTGATCGAGCTGGCGGCGAACGTCATCCAGCACGCCTCGGGCGAGGGCGGCGTGACCTGCGTGCTCTCGGTGACGAGCGACGCAAACGGTCTGCACGCCTCGCTCTCCGACACGGCGGATGCGGGCGGGGTCGTGCTCGTCGACCGCGCCATGCCCGGCGAGCTGAGCGAGTCGGGCCGGGGCATCGCCCTGATCCAGGCCCTCGTCGACGAGCTGCGCTACGAGAGGGTCGACGAGCGCAACGTCTGGACGATCAGCAAGGCACCGCAGGCGATCGAGCCGCCGCCCGCGTGAGTGCCGGCGCCCACACACCGACCCGGGGCTAGTCCCGGCGCGACACCACGACGACGCTGACGTCGTCGTCGGCCCCGCGCGACCCGACCAGCGCGGCGAACCGGTCGACAGCGTCCTGCGGGCCGGAGGCGCCGGCGACGATCGCCGCGACCTCGTCGAGGGCGTCGAGCGTTCCGCCGAACAGGTCGAGCACGCCGTCGGTGAAGACGACGAGGTTCTCCCCCGGCGCGAGCGTCGCCTCGCCGACGCCCCAGCGCCCGCCGGCGACGATGCCGATCGGCAGACCGGTGGCGTCGAGGCGCTCGACCGAACCGTCGCGACGCACGATCGCGGAGAGGCCGTGCCCCGCATCCGCGTACCGGATGCGCCCGCTGGCGGTGTCGATCACGCCGTGCACGAGCGTGGCGAAGCTGGAGGTCTGGCCGAGGTCGTCGAGCAGCTGCTCGTTGACGGCCGAGACGGTGTCGGCGACCTCGTCGCCCGAGCGGGAGAGGAAGGCGGCGCGCACGGTGGCGGCCATGATGGCACCTCCCGTGCCCTTGCCCATGACGTCGGCGAGGGTGAACTCGAGCCCGTCGGCGGTGGCGTGCCAGGAGTAGAAGTCCCCGCCCACGACCTTCTTCGGGATGCTCGTGCCCGCCACGTCGTAGTCGGGCGCCGCCGGCTGGTCGCGCGGCAGCAGGCTCTGCTGCACGAGGGCCGCGCGGTCCTGGTCCTTGCTGTCCTCGAGCTCGCGCGCGACCCAGGAGCCGAGCTCCTCGAGCAGGCGCACCTCGTCGGGCCCGAACTCGCGCGGCGACGAGTCGACGAGGCAGAGCGTGCCGAGGTTGTATTCGTCGCCGAGGTTCAGCGGCGTGCCGGCGTAGAAGCGGATGTGGCGCTCACCCGTGACCGTCGACCGCCAGTTGAAGCGGTCGTCCTTCGTCGCATCCGGCACCACGAGCACGTCGGGCTTCTGGATCGTGATGTCGCAGAACGACTGGGCGCGCTCGCTGACCGGCGAGGTACCCGGCTGCTGCGGCGACTTGGTGAACTGCCGCGTCTCGTCGAGGAGGTTGATCTCGGCCACCGGCACGCCGAAGAGCTCGCGTGCGAGCCGGGTGATGCGATCGAAGCGCTCCTCGGCAGGGGTGTCGAGCAGGTCGAGCTTCTCGACCGCGGCGACGCGCAGCTGCTCGAAGCGGTCGGCGCCCAGCCCGGCGAGGCGCGCGTCGTCGGCGCGATCGCTGCCGGTGCCCGTGGCCGTGTGGTCGTCGGTGCTGGTCCCCATGTCGACAGCGTAGCCAATCCGGGGGACACGGATGCGGGCCGCCCCCCACCAGACGGCCACCGGACCGGCACACGACGATGCTTCGCACCCGCTAGCCTGGGGCCGTGCTCTCGATTCCGGCGCGCACCCTCCGCCTCGTCGCCGCCCACTGGCCGGCGCTCCTGGCGTGGTATCTCGCGGGCTGGCTCGCGCGGTACCTGATCATCGAGCTGGCCTCGTACTTCGGCGCCACGAGCGCCCTAATCGGCCTGATGATCCTGCCGCTGGCGGCGCTCGCTCGGCTCGGCAGCTTCATCGCGATGTTCCTGGTGCTGCGCCCGAGCATGCCCGCCTTCCAGGAGCTGCGCCGCTCGGGCCGCGGCACCGAGGAGCCGGCCGGCGCCGAGACCGGGCGACGGCGGGTGACCGAGATCGTGCTGACGAGCATCCTGCCGTTCTTCACCTTCTATGCGGCTTGGCAGCTGCTCAGCGCCGACGTGCAGCAGTACGCCACCGGGTCGCTGGAGAACATAAACCCGTTCCAGTCCGGCGTCGACAGCTCCGCCTCGGTGCTGAACGTGCGGCTCGACGTCTGGTCGATCGGCGTCATCGTCGTGGCCTTCGCCGGGCGCACCCTGCTGAAGCGGTACCGGCCGAAGCTGCCGGCCTGGTCGAGTGTGATCGCCGTCTACTGCGAGGCCGTCTGGATCTACATCGCCCTCTACTTCATCAACAGCTACCTAGCCCAGTTCACCGGCTGGATCCAGGGCCGCGCCGCGGTGCAGTGGTACGAGTCGGTGCGCGCCTCGGCCCTCGAGGTGGTGCACCCGATCGGGGTGGCGTGGGGAGCGATCGAGTGGGCGATCGACCGCACCGGCGGTCTGGTGCTGCTGCCGCTGGCGTGGCTCACCCTCGCCGGGATCGTCTACGGCCGGGCCCTGGCCGCGCCGAGGATCGCCTACCGGCCGAAGAACGTCTACTACACCAGCGCCCGCAAGCGCATCGACGGGCTGCCCGGCCAGCTGCGGCGGCGCCTCGCCGAGCTGGGCGACGGCCTCACCGGGCGGTTCAAGCCGATCGTCTCGGCCTTCCTCTTGATCTGGCGTGCGGGCGCCGCCCCGATGGGGCTGTTCGTGCTCGGCTACACCGTGATCGAGGCGGCCTCGTCGTGGCTGCTGCTCGCCGGGGTGCGGGTGATCGGGCCGCACGACCTGAACACCTGGTGGATGAACTTCGACGACATGCTGGTGTTCGTGGTCGGCGTGATCGTCGAGCCGCTGCGGCTCTGCCTGATCGCGGCGGCCTACGACTTCTGCCTGCGCCGGCTCGAGGAGCGGCGGGACGCGGCCGAGGCCGAGGCCGTCGATCCGGCGGCCCCGGCACCGGCCGCGTCGCCGTCGCCGTCGCCGTCGCCGTCGCCTACAGCGTGACGCTCAGGTACCGCGGAAGCTCGTCCACCACCTCGACGTTCAGTCGCAGGGCGTCGCCGGTGTCGGCCGGCACCACGAAGACCGCCTGCATCGTGTAGTCGCCCGTCGCCTCCGAGTCGCAGAACTGCGGCACGTCGAGGCCCAGACTGAGATCGATCCCGGCACCCGTGTCGGCGCTCCAGCTGCGCGTCGGCGCCCCCTCGCGCGTCTCCTCGAGCGCGAGCAGGCAGCTCGGCGGCGTCGCTTCGCCGGGCGACACCTCGACCGAGACGACCACGGCATCCGTTCCGGGCGGGGCCCCCGCATCGGCGGGCAGCTCGGTCGAGCGGATGCGCTGCACCTCAGTCACCCGCCACTCGGCTCCCCCGAAGCCGACGTCCGCGCCGCGCTCCACGGCGACGGGGCTGCTCGCCCGCTGCTGCCAGTAGCTCAGCCAGTCGGACGAGAAGGTCACGAACAGGGAGGCGGGCACGAGCACGACGACCGCGCCGAGCGCGATCGCGTTGCGCCGCAGCCAGCCGCTCATCCGGCCGCCCCCTCGGTCGCGTCATTCGACTCCGGGATTCCGAGCACCGGCTCGTCGGTCTCGATCGTCGGAACGGCACTGAGCTCGGTGAGATCGACCGGCACCACGAGCAGCGAGTCGACCCGCGGATCGGCGTCGAGCCCGAGCTCGAGCCGGGCTCCGCGGCCGTCGGCGCTGCCGAGGTCGTCGCGCGGGATCTCGAACAGCAGCGGCCCGGTCATCGGGACACCCACGCTGAGCGAGCGCTCGGCCAGCACCGAGAGCCCGGGTCGGTCGGAGGCGCTGTAGCTGCGGTCGCCGATCCGCAGCACCGCGCCGCCGAGCAGCGACGCCCGGTCGTCGACCACGGCGGCGACGCTCAGGTCGACGACGATCCAGGCCCCGGTGGTCGCGCCCTGCCAGCCGTTCGAGGTCGTGACGCTGTCGGCGGCGCTCACGCTCCGCACGGTGGCCTCGATGTTGCGGCCGGTGACCGTCTCGCCGAGGCGGCCCTCGACCTCGACGGGCGCCTGCCAGCCGCCGCCGCTGGGTGCGGTGTCGGCGACGACGCCGGCCACGGCGAGCAGGCCGACGAGCACCAGGGCGCTGAGGGCGTGGCGCCACCACGGGACGCGCGCGGGCGCCGGGTCGCCGGAGGGGGCCGTCACGGTGTCGGCGGGCACGGTCATCCGTCGGCCCCCGCACCGACGTCGTCGACCTCGAGCTCGGCCCGCGCCGACAGGAACGGGTTCTCGTAGCGGGCGCCGTAGGTCACGAAGCCCTCGGCCCGGTAGCTCTTGTCGTAGACGTCGACGTCGAGCGGGTCGCCGGCCCCGAGGGCACCGTCGTCGACCTGCCAGATGTAGGCCAGCTCGACCGGCACGCGGGGCTGAAGCTGGGCCAGCTCGGCCGCGTCGTCGAGCACCACGACCGTGAGCGGCTGCGAGCCGGCGTCGAGGCCGGGCACGCCCGCGGGGCGGAGGTTGTCGGCGGCGCCGAAGCCGTTCCCCGTGCTGACGGGCACGTCGGTGAGGTTCTCGACCTCGGTGACGAGCACCAGCAGGCGCTTGCCCGGGTCGGGCACGATGCTCTGCTCGGGGAACCCGTCGATCAGCACCGCCCGCTCGACGGCGATGCGGAGCTGCGCTCCCGTGACGCTCTCACCCGCGGCGACGACCGGCAGCGGGGTGGACGGGGCGTCGGCGAGGCCGCCGAATCCGGCGGTGGCGAGCAGCACCACGCCGGTGAGCCCCGTGACGACGTACTTCGTGGGCACCCTCTCGCCCAGCGCCCTGGCGCGCGCCCGCACGCCCTGGGGCGGTGCCGGCGGTGTGGTCGTCACCCGTCACATGCTAGCGGTGGGGTGACGACCACAGGGACCCACCGGCCCGAGGGGTCTGCTCCTGAGGGATCAGTACCAGTTGACCGACTGCGAGTGCGACCAGGCCGAGCACGGCGTGCCGTAGCCGGCCGCGATGTACTTCAGGCCCCAAGTGATCTGGGTGACCGGGTTGGTGGCCCAGTCGTCGGCGATGGTCGACATCTTGCTGCCGGGCAGCGACTGCGGGATGCCGAAGGCGCCGCTCGAGGCGTTCTCGGCCTGGTAGTTCCAGCCGGACTCCTTGGTCCAGAGCGAGTCGAGGCACTGGAACTGGTCGGAGCCCCAGCCGTAGTCCGACGCGGCGATCTGGGCGGCGGCGGCGCGGGCGCCGTCAGGCGTGGTCGAAGCGGCGAGACGGTCTGCCGCGGCCTGCGCGGCAGCGGCGGCGTCGGCGGCCGCCTGGGCGGCAGCGGCCTCGGCGGCGGCCTGGGCTGCGGCGGCGGCTTCGGCGGCGGCCTTATCGAGGGCCGCCTTCTGGTTCTGCACCGAGGCGGTCTGCGTGACGGCCTGCGTGGTCAGCGTCTGCACCGTCGTCGTGTCGAGGTACGCGTAGTTGGCCAGCGAGGCGATCGACGTCGATAGCGCCGTGGTGTCGACCTGGCCCTTGGCGGCGCTCAGCACCGACGTGGCCTGGGAGACCGCACGGTCGGCGCGCTCGTCGGCCTGCTTCGAGGTGGTGTCGAACAGGGCGTCGACGGCCTTCTGCTCCTGGGTGCTCGGGAGCTGGGTGCCGGCGGCCGTCACGGTGGACGCGATCGTGGAGCCGACCGAGACGGTCTGTGCGTTCGCGATCGTGGGGTGCGAGAACGCCGTCAGCGTCACGAGGAGGCCGGCGGCGGCGAAGCCGGCCACCGGCACGATCGCACTGCGCTGCTTGCGGCGGCGGTCGTCGGCCCGGCGGGCGCTGGCGCTGCGCTCGACGGCGCGGCGGTCACGGCGGGTGGCGGGCGGGGCCGAGGCGGTGAGCGCGGCGGCCGTGGGGTTGGCGGGTGCCGAGTTCGCGGGTGCGGGGGTGGTGCTCATCGGGGTGCGGGTGCTCTGGGGCCTGTCGGGGGTGGTGTTCTCAGCGGTGCTCATGGGTTCCCTGGGGTGGGCCAACGGATGCACGGCGTGCGGAGATCGGGCAGCCTGCAGTCCAGCCGCGGTTCGAGCTCGGGTGAGAACGACAGCGCAGGGGCCCGCGTGGTTCGGGGGCGCGATGCCTGGCGGCGATTGGCGGTGACGGTCGGTGTCGGGTTGAAGCCGTCACGGCTTCTGTCACGATCCGCCTGACCAGGATGGGTTTCCCGGCGCTGGAGGCGAACGATTGAAGCCACAAGTATGAGTCGTTTTTCTGGGAAACCTCTCCATACGCGGTAATGCGTCTAGGGCCGACGCCCGTCGGCGGGCATACCGGCGCCGCCGCCCGGGGGCATCCCGCCCCCGCCGCCCATCGTTCCCGCGGCGGCCACGCCGGCCGTCGCCGTGGCCGCCGTCGTGCCGCCCGTGACGATGCTGTAGCTCGCGCCGGAGGAGACCGCCGAGGAGGAGTACACGACGTTCTGGAACTCCTTCGTCGACTGGAACGACGCGAGCTCGGTGCCGTCGGCGGCCAGGATCTGGACGATCTCCCCCGCATCGATCGTGCTCGTCTCCGTGGCCGAGAGCCAGCCCTGCGCCGACGCGGCGCCCGGGGAGACGGCCATTCCTGCACTGCCGGTGGCGAGCAGCGAGCCGCCCGAGACGGTGAAGTCCCCGTTCACGTCGAGGGCTCCGTTGCCGGAGTCGGTCGGGCCGTTCACGACGGTCGTGCCGCCGGTGATCGTCATGCTGCCGTTCGAGTCGAGACCGTCGCCGCCGGAGTCGACCGTGAGGGTGCCGCCCGAGATGGTGATCGTCTGGTCGCCGGCCGCCATCTCACCGCCGCCCATGCCCGGAACGGCATCCGGCTCGTCCGTCGCGTCAGTCGTGGTGTCCGCGGTCGCGGTGTCGGTGTCCGCGGTATCGGTGTCCGCGGTATCGGTGTCCGCAGCCGTGGTCGTGTCGCCGGCCGCGTTCAGGCCGTCGTCGCTCGCGGTGACCGAGATGTCGCCGCCCGCGACGGTGATGTGCTGCGACTCGAGGCCCTCGTAGCTGGAGGCGACGTCGAGGGTGCCTCCGTCGATCACGAGCGCGGTGTCGCCGTGCATGCCGTCATCGCCGGCCGTGAGGTCGAGGGCGCCGCCGGTGACGACCACGTCGGTCTGCGCCTGCACCGCGTCGTCGCCCGAGGTGACGATGATCGTGCCGGCCGTGACGCTGACGTAGCCGCGGGTGACGTCGGTGTCCTCGTCCGAGAGGAGGCCGTCGCCGCCGGCGGTGACGTCGAGAGTGCCGCCGTCGACCACCAGGTAGTCCTTGCCGCGGAGGCCGTCGTCGGCCGCGTCGACGGTGATCGCGCCCGAGGCGATGACCAGGCCGTCCTTGCTCGTGATGCCGTCGTTGCCGTTGCCCGTCACCGTGAGGGCGCCTTGGCCGGTGATCAGGAGGTCGGCCGAACTCCACAGGGCGGCGTTGGGGGTGCTGGTCGAGTCGTCGGCCGACTCCTCGGGGTAGCTGCCCGTGTCGCTGAGGCTGTTCGTCGAGCCGTCGGCGAGCACCAGCACGACCTCCTCGGCGGCGGTGACCGCGATGGCCGAGGTCGTGCTGCTGGCGATGGACGCCCCGTCGAGGACGATCCGCACGGTGCCCGTGTCGCCCGAGTCGACGACGAGCTGCCCGTCGGTGAGCTCGCCGCTCACGCGGTAGGTGCCCGAGGCGGTGATCGTGACGGTTCCGCCGTCGACGGTGACGCTGCCGGCGTCGGTTCCGGAGACGGTCGCGGTGCCGTCCGAGAGCGCGATCGCGGTGGCGGAGGCATCTCCGCCGGCGTCGTCGGTGAAGGTGTGCACCTCCTCGTTCGCGGCGAGCACGGCGGCGGCGTCCTGGGTGGCCTCGGCTCCGGCAGCGGCGCCCGTGGCAGAGGCGGTGCTGCCTGAGCCGGCGGCGACGGTGGTCGCGCAGCCGGCCAGCAGGGCGACGGTGGCGACGCCTCCGGCGAGGAGGGGGAAGACGGTGGTTCTGCGGTTCATCATGATCTCCTAGGTGGGATGGTCGGGGGCCGCGTCAGGCGGCCGGGGTGAAGTGGCGGCGGAGCACCCGCGACCACTTGTTGGCGGGCAGCGCCGGTACGAGGGCAGCGAGCCCGGTGCCGTACTTCGAGATGGTCGACGGCCGGTGCCCGTGCGCCCAGAGCACCCGGTCGACACCCGAGGGGCGGGAGCCCGACTTGGTCTCGACGATCGCGATGCCGGGCGTCTCGAACCGGCGGACCCGCCCCGTGACCGCGGGGTCGAGCTCCCAGGCGAGCTGCGTGTCGACGGTGGCCCGGCTCTCCGGATGCGCGTCCCGCCCGTCGCCCGGCACGAACAGCGTCGCCCGGCGGTAGCGGGTCACCACCGTGCGCCGCAGCCGCTCTGGCTCGAGGTCGAAGCCGGCCCCGTCGAGGGTGTCGTGGGCGTAGAGCAGGCCGTCCTCGTTCAGCTCGGACCGCTCGTCGAAGGCGTACTCGAGCCGCTCCTTCACCGTGGCCGAGCGGGCACCGCGCGTCTTCACCTCGAGGTAGGCCGTGGCCGAGTCGACGTAGGCGCGGGTGCGCATCTTGAAGCGGCGCCGGCGCGCGTGCGCCGCCATCCGGTAGCTCGTCAGCTCGGGGGTGTCGAAGTAGACCGACTCGTAGCGGAAGGCGCGCACCCCGCCCAGCTCGAGCACCTGCGTCTCAGGTCCGAGCTGATCCAGGATGCCCGGCAGCTCCCCCGCCGGTACGACGTACTTGCGGTCGACCCGCGTCTGCAGCGCGGCCCGGGCGGTCAGCTCCTCGAGCGAGATGGGGTCGAAGGCGTCGAGGTCGAGCGGGCCGGTCATCGGGCCACCGCTTCGGCGCGGGCGGCGGGAGCGGCCGGTGCCGCGACGTCGACGGCCGGGGCGGCGGCTCGGGCATCCGGGACCGTGTACCGCACGTCGACCACGGTGGTGTCGTTCACGAGGTCGAGGCTCTTCACCTGCACCTGCTTCACCCGCCCGCCGAGCAGCTGCTCGAGGTGCGCGGTGAGCGCCGGCTCGTCGGTGAACGCACGGTCGAGCACGATGCTCTGCTGGCGGTGCCGCGGGAACAGACGACGGCTGTCGCCGACGAACATCACGGCGAGAATGAGCACCATCAGGCTGATCGAGAGAACGCTCAGCGTGCTGCCGAGCCCGGCGAGGAGGCCGAGGGC
Organism: Herbiconiux flava; assembly: GCF_013409865.1. Taxonomy (NCBI): domain Bacteria; kingdom Bacillati; phylum Actinomycetota; class Actinomycetes; order Micrococcales; family Microbacteriaceae; genus Herbiconiux; species Herbiconiux flava. The sequence continues at coordinate 2,179,686 of NZ_JACCBM010000001.1, read as the reverse complement.
GAGGGCAGAGAAGTAGTACGCGACCTCGTGCTGGGCGATCTCGTCGCTGCGCAGGCGGATGATGCTCAGCACCCCGAAGAGGCCGAGGCCGAGCCCGGCGCCGATGGTGCTCGAGCCGAGCACCATCGAGACGGCCAGCACGCCGACGTTGACGCCGAGGAAGGCGACCACGAGGTCGCGGCGGTGGTGGCGGCGGAAATACAGGCCGAAGGTCAGGATCCCGACCATCAGGAGGTCGAGGGCGACGAGGACGGCGTAGGTCATGAGGGGCTCCAGTGAACGGGACGTGAACGGATGTCCCTATTCATGCCGCTCCGGCTATGCGCCCCCTATGACGAACCTATGGGGCGCTTTCGAATGCCTCCGAGCTCGTCCGGCCCGGGATTGCGGGCGACGGATGCGCGGCCGAGGATGATCGCATGAGAATCGGCTACACCGCCCAGGCCGTCCGCGACGCCGAGCGCCCGCACCTCGAGGCGGGCGAGCCGCTGATGGAGCGGGCCTCGCACGCGCTGGCGCAGGAGATCACCGCGCGACTCGGCGCCCTCCCGCCGCCGCCCGACGGACGGCCGTGGCGGGTCGTGCTGCTCGTCGGCTCGGGCTCGAACGGGGGCGACGCGCTGTTCGCCGGCGCCGAGCTGGCGAGCGGGGCGGGGATCGCGGGCGGGACGGGGATCGCGGGCGAGGCGGGGATCATGGGCGGGACGGGGATCGTGGTGGAGGCCATCCGGGTGGGGACGCGGGTGCACGAGGGTGGCCGCGCCGCGGCGGAGGCCGCGGGCGTCGGGGTGCGGTCGCTCGCGGCGACGGAGGCGGCGCGGGTCGCGGTGCAGGGCGACGTGGTGGTGGACGGGATCCTCGGCACCGGCACGTCGGCGGCGGCACCGGCGCTGCGGGGGGCGGCGCGCGAGGCGGTGGCGGGCATCCTGGACCTGATCGCCGCGGGAGAAGGCCGCCCGCTGGTCGTGGCCGTCGATCTGCCGAGCGGTGTCGACCCCGACACCGGTGCGGTCGCCGACGAGGTCGTGCTGCCCGCCGACCTGACGGTGACCTTCGGGGGCATCAAGGCGGGGCTCCTGCAGGGGCCGGGTGCCCGGTTCGCCGGGGAGGTCGTGCTCGCCCGGATCGGCATCGAGGACGATCTCGCGGCGACCGAACCCGCGATCGTCGTGCCGTGAACCCCCGGGAAAGCGCCGGGAGCCCTTTGCGGATGCCGCCGACCGGAGAACGATGGGGGGAAGGGCGGTCTCGCACCGCATCCGCGAACTGAACGGACAGCACTCATGAAGAAGATCCTCGTCATCGTCGCCTTCGCCGCCGGCTACGTCGTCGGCGCCCGCGCCGGACGCCGCCGCTACGAGCAGATCCGCGACAAGGCCCAGCAGCTCTGGCACGACGACCACGTGCAGTCGGCCGTGCAGAGCGCCGGCGACGCCGTCGAGCAGGTCGCGGGCAAGGCCGCCGACAAGGCGGGCGACCTCATCGGCAAGGTACGCTCGCACTGACCTCCCGGGAAGGACCCTCCATGGCGAAGAAGAAGTCGAGCGACGAGCTGTCGGTGCCCAAGGCCATCTCCGAGGTGGCCCGGGGCGTCGCGACCGCGCGCGCCATGAAGCCGCACGACCATTCCGACGCCGGTCCGGCCGACGCCGACGGTGACTCCACGGCCGAGGCGCCGCAGCGCAGCCGGGCCGAGCTGCAGGCCGACATCGCCGCGACCCGCGCGCAGCTGGCCGGACTGGTCGACGAGATCGAGCACCGGCTCGACGTACCCGCGCGCGCCGAGGTGATCGTCGACGACTTCAAGACCGACCCGAAGAAGGCCGTGGTCACCCACAAGAAGACGACCGTGACCGCGGCCGTCGTGGTCGCCGCCGTCGGCACCGGCATCGGTCTGCTGATCCGGGCGATCGTCAAGAAGTAGAGACCCGAGACGAGAACGCCCGGCATCCGCTGAAGCGGGGCCGGGCGTTCTCCGTCGAGGGGGGCGCTACGCCACGACCTCCGCCGCCGGCGGCTCCGCCTTCGGCGTCCGATCCTTCTTCTTCCGCTTCGGGTGCGGCTCGGGCTCGGGGGCCGGCCCGTTCCAGACCTTGATGATCGCCCAGCCGACCGCCGCGATGGGCACCGACAGCACGGCGCCGACGATGCCGCCGAGGATGGTGCCCGCGGTCAGCGCGACCAGGATGACCAGCGGGTGCAGCTTCAGCGACTGCGCCATCACGACCGGCTGCAGGAAGTTGCCCTCCAGCTGGTTCACGGCGATCACGATGCCCACCACGACCAGCGCGGCCACCGGCCCGTTGGCGACGAACGCCACCAGCGCGGCCAGCACGCCGGCCAGTGTGGCACCGATCAGGGGGATGAACGCGCCGACGAAGACGATGATGGCGAGCGGCAGCGCCAGCGGCACGCCGACGATGGCGACGCCCACGCCGATCGCGACCGAGTCGACGAGGGCGACGACGGCCGTGCCGCGGATGTACCCGCCGAGCGTCCGCACCGCGGTGTGCCCGATGCGCTCCCCGCGCTCGTGCCGGTAGCCCTTGAACGGCTTGAGCAGGAAGGCCCAGATCTGCGGCCCGTCCTTCATGAAGAAGAACAGGATGACGATAGCCAGCACCGCCCCGGTGATGACCTCGCCGGCCGCCGAGACCCCGGCGAGCGCCCCCGATCCGAACTGGCTGCTGGTGAGGAAGTCGAGGGCGGAGTTCTTCGCGTCCTCGATCTGCGACTGGTCGATGTCGAACGGCAGGTTCGTGATGAAGCCCTGCAGGTTGTCCACGCCCTCGGAGGCGCGCTTGCCGAGCTCGTCCCACTGCCCGCGCACGGCGAACACGATCAGCGTGATGAGACCGCCGAACACCAGGATGGCCGCGACCAGCGTCACCCAGGTCGCCATCATCGCCGAGAAGCCGTGATGCTTCAGCCAGCGCAGCACCGGGCTGACCGCCGCCGCGAGGATGATCGCGATCAGCAGCGGGATGACCACGAGCTTCAGCTGCACCAGCGCGAACACCACCACGGTGGCGAGGATCAGCACCACGATGATCTGCAGGCTGCGCAGCGCGAGCTGACCGAACTTGTCGGTCAGCATCGACCGCAGGCTCGGGCGCGCCGTGGGGTCGGAGGGCGAGGGGCTCGCGGTGCCCGGAGGATTCGGGCGAGCGAGGGCGGAGTCGTCGGTCGGCATGGATTCACCATCCCACGAACGCCCGCCGCCCGCCCGCTCGCGCTAGCCTCGGGAACGTGCCCGCCTCCGCCTCCCCGTCGACCGCGGTGCAGACCGTCGCCGCCGCCCTGCGCGAGCTGATCCTCGATGCCCGGCTCGCTCCGGGCCAGGCACTCCGCGAGGAGACCCTCTCGGCCGAGCACGGCGTCAACCGCCACACGGTGCGCGCGGCCCTCCAGCTGCTGGCCGCGCAGCGCCTCGTCACCTTCGAGCCCTACAAGGGCGCCCGGGTGCGGGCCTTCTCCGACGACGACGTGCGGGCGCTGATGGAGTATCGCACCGCACTCGAGGGCGAGGCGGTCGCCCTGCTCCGGCGACGCACCGGCACGTCGGCGGGCGCACCGCTCCCCCTGCCGCCCGAGCTCGTGGCCGCGAACGCGCGGCTCCGCGAGGTCTGCGAGCGCCACCCCGACGACCACCGGGCCATCGAGAGCGCGCACGCCGAGCTGCATCACGCTCTGGTGGCCTCGGCCGGCAGCCCCCGCATCACCGAAGCGCACGGCCAGCTCGAGAGCGAGCTGCTGCTGTTCCTCAACCAGCTGCGGCCCCTGCTCCCGGCCGACGAGATGGCCGAGCAGCACGACCGGCTGCTCGAGGGCATCCGGATGCGCGGCGAGCCTGCCGTGCGCGAGCACCTCGCCCACTCCGCCGAGCAGCTCATCGCGCTGCACCGGTCCCGCTGAGCGAAGCCACCCGGGCGGAGCGACCGGCCCGGCCCCGGTCAGCCGATCTCGACGAGCACCCGAGGCAGCTCGGAGAGCAGCTCGCTCGCGAGGAACCCGAGCGGCCCCACCCGCACGGCCAGCCGGTCCCCCGCCGCCGCGTGGGCGTGCGTCGCCCAGACGGCGGCCTGCTCGAGCGACGCACCCCGGGCGCAGAGCCCGGTGATCGCGCCCGCGAGCACGTCGCCGCTGCCCGAGGTGCCGAGGCCGCCGTGGCCTGTGCCGACGATCCAGAGCCGGCCGTCGGGGTGCGCGATCCGGTTCTGGCACGACACGACGGCTCCGTACTCGCGAGCGACCGCTCGGGCCACCTCCCCGAGGTCGGGGTCGTCGCCCTCGGCGAGCTCGGCGTCGTCGGTCGAGGCCAGCAGCCGCCCCGCCTCCCCCACGTTCGGCGTCAGCACGAGGCGCCCGGCGAGCGCCTCCCGGGCGGACGAGTCGGGCAGCACGCCCAGCGCGTAGGCGTCGAGCACCAGCACGGTCGACTCGCCGACGAGCGCGGGCAGGCGGTCGAGCATCCGCTTGGCCTCGTCGGCGTCGTCGAGCCCGGGGCCGACCAGCACGGCATCCGCGGAGCCCAGGTCGTCGGCGGCCTCGTCGATCGAGGCGCCGTCGATGTGGCCCGAGCGCTCGGGCAGCGGAACGACGCCCGACTCGGGCAGCGCGACGGCGGCCGTCAGCGCGACGCTCTCGGCGAGTGCGATGGTGAGGCGTCCGGCACCGACGCGCAGGGTGGCCTCGGCGGCGAGCATCGCGGCTCCGGGCGAGCGGCGGTCGCCGCCCACGACGAGCACCTGGCCCCGGTCGTACTTCGACGCGCCCGGGCCGGGCAAGGGCCAGTCCCGCAGCACGGCGGGGGTGACGACGACGGGCGGCGGAGCATCCTGAGCCGTCGTCGAATCGGTCTGGTCACTGGTCATCGGTGTCTCCCGGATGCTCGGTCGGCGCCGCCAGGGCGTCGAGGTGCTCGTGCTCGGCGAACGTCGCGACCCGCCACCGGCCCTGCCCCGAGGGGCGCACCAGGCGGGTGACGGAGGCGTTCGTGACGGTGTGGTCCTGCGCGAAATCGAGGATCTCCTCCTCGCCCATCTCGCCGCAGACGTAGAGGAACAGCATGACGACGGCGTCGTGCGCGGCCACCAGCGCGGTTCCCTCGTCGTCGACGTCGTCCACGTCCGCGAGGAACGAGCGGATGCGCAGCGCCACGTCGGCCCAGGACTCCCCGCCCGGCGGCCGGTAGTAGAACTTGCCGAGCCACCGGCGCCGCGCGGCCTCTTCGGGGAAGCGGGCCTCGACGCCGACCGCGGTCAGCCGGTCGAGGATGCCGAGCTCGCGGTCGCGCAGCCGCTCGTCGACGCGCGGGGTCATCTCGACGCCCGCCTCGGCGAGCGCGATCTCGATGGTCTGACGGGCCCGCAGATACGACGAGCTCCACACGGTGTTGGGCACGCCGAACTCGGCGTGCTCGGCGATCCAGGCACCGAGGGCGGCCGCCTGCTGCTCGCCGAGGGGCGAGAGCGGCACGTCGGCGTCGCGCCACTCGACCTCGATCGTCTCGTCGCCGGCCTCCTGGGCCGCGGTCGCCTGCACGTTCGCCGTGCTCTCGCCGTGCCGCACCAGCCACAGTTCTCTCGCGCCCATCCCCTCACGCTATGCCGGTGCCGCGCATCCGCCACCCCTGTCCGGCGCTCGTCTGCCCCGGCCGGTGCTCGGCCGCCCCTGGCCCCCGGGGCGTCTCGGGGCCATGATCGAGGGCATGAGCACGATCGCGCCGATGCTGGCCAAGGCCGTCCCCGCCGTCCCGGCGCCCGAGAGCGTCGAGGGCGGGCTCGTCTACGAGCCGAAGTGGGACGGCTTCCGCGGAGTCATCTCCTACGACGGCTCGGGCACGGCAGCCGGGGTCGAGATCGGCAGCCGCGGATCGAAGCCGCTGACGCGCTACTTCCCCGAGCTGACCGAGGCGCTGGCGCGCATCCTGCCCGGGCCCTGCGTGCTCGACGGCGAGATCGTCGTGCCGGTCGCGGTCGACGGCGGGCGCGCGAAGCTCGACTGGGAGGCGCTCTCGCAGCGCATCCACCCGGCGGCCTCGCGCGTGGCGAAGCTCGCGGCCGAGACGCCGGCACTCTTCGTCGCGTTCGACCTGCTCGAGCGGGGCGACGACTCGCTGCTCGAGCAGCCGTTCTCGGCCCGCCGCGACGCGCTCGAGGAACTCGCCGCCGGGCTGCCCGCCCCGTTCCACCTCTCGCGCACGACGGCCGACGTCGAGCTCGCCCGCCGCTGGCTCGAGGAGTTCGAGGGTGCCGGGCTCGACGGCGTCGTCGCCAAGCCGCTCGCGGCCTCCTACGCCCCGGGCAAGCGCGTGATGCTCAAGGTGAAGCACCACCGCACGGCCGACGTGGTCGTGACGGGCTACCGCATCCATACCAGCGGGTCGGGCGTCGGCTCGCTGCTCCTCGGGCTCTTCGACGGCGACGGCCGGGGCGACCTGCGCGGCGTCGGCGGCGCCTCGGCGTTCACCGACAAGCGGCGGCTCGAGCTGATCGACGAGCTGGAGCCGTACGTCGAGCGCGACGCCGACGGCGAGCCGGTGCTCGGCGAGGGCGAGCGAAGCCGCTTCTCCTCGGGCAAGGACGTGTCGTTCGTGAAGCTGCGGCCCGAGCTCGTGGCCGAGGTGCGCTACGACCAGATGGAGGGCATGCGCTTCCGCCACACGGTGCAGTTCGAGCGCTGGCGGCCCGACCGCGAGGCGCGTTCGTGCACCTTCGAGCAGCTCGACCGGCCGATCGCCTACGACCTCGGCGACGTGCTGGTCTGACGTTAGACACCCGGCCCCGCGCCGGGCCGGCCGCCCTCAGTCGTCGTGGCGGGCGCGGCTCGGCTGCACGCGCGGCGGCTCCCCGGGCATCTTCGGGTAGTCGGGCGGGAACGGCAGCTCGCCGAGCCCCGACTCGAGGTCGCGGGCCCACCATTCCATCAGCACGTCGATGGTCCCCGGATGCTCGGCCATCCCCGCCCACGGGTCGCCGACCGTGCGCAGCCGCTCGGGCACCGTCAGCACGGTGAACGCCGTGGGGTCGGCACCCGGCAGCTCGTCCCAGGTGATCGGGCAGGAGACCGGAGCGTGCGCGAGCGCCCGCGGGCTGTAGGCACCGGCCATGGTGCGGTCGCGGTTCGCCTGGTTGAAGTCGACGAAGACCCGCTGCCCGCGCTCCTCCTTCCACCAGTTCGTGGTGACCTGCTCGGGCATCCGCCGCTCGAGCTCGCGGGCCGCGGCGATCACGGCGTGCCGCACGTCGAGGAATTCGCGGGTCGGCTCGATCGGCGCGAAGACGTGCAGGCCGCGGTTGCCGGAGGTCTTGATGAAGGCCTCGAGGCCGGCGTCGGCGAGCACCTTCCGCAGCTCGAAGGCGATCGGCACGGCGTCGCCGAAGTCGGTGCCGGGCTGTGGGTCGAGGTCGATGCGCAGCTGGTCGGGGAAGTCGCTCGTCTCGGCGCGCGAGGCCCAGGGGTGGAAGACGACCGTGTTCATCTGCACGGCCCACACCGTCACGGCGGTCTCGTCGATGACGATCTGCGGATGCGCCCGGGCGCTCGGGTAGGTCACCGTCTCCGAGCGCACGTAGTCGGGTGCGCCCTTCGGCGGGTTCTTCGAGAAGAACTGCTCGCCGTGGATGTCGCCGCCGAATCGCTGCAGCGAGATCGGCCGGTCGCCGTTGGCGGCGAGGAAGGCCTCCCCGACCGCGATGTGGTACTCGGCGAGGCCGAGCTTGGTGATGCCCGCCTCGGGGAAGACGAGCCGCGACGGGCTCGAGATGCGCACCTCGCGGGTGCCGTGCGGTCCGTCGACGTCGACCGTGGTCGCCTCACTAGCCATGGCGCTCACGCTACCGGGCGCCGCCCCTCCCGCCTAGGCATGGAGGGGCGGCGACGCGATCAGATGGCGGCGTCGGGGCTGGGAGCCGTGCGGGTGGTGGACGGGGCGACGCCCGCGTCGGCAAGGGCCCGGCCCGCTGCGGCGCCGGCGGCGGCGCCCGAGACGCGGCCCGTGACGATCTCGGCGATGTCGATGCCCACGAGGTCCTTCACGATCTGCATCGACGAGGCGAGCTGGCTCGCGACGTTGCCGCCGACCTGCTCGACGCCGTTGCCGTCGTTCGAGATGACCGTCATGTTCGTGATCGCGGCGAGCGGCTCCGAGGCCGCGCGCACGATCGCGGGCAGCTGCCCGATGACCTGCTGGCGCAGCAGGTCGTCGGCGCGCTCCTCGAGGGCGTCGGCCTGCGCACGTGTGGCCTCCGCCTCGGCGGCACCCTTCACGCGGATCGAGTTCGCCTCGGCCTCGCCCTCGGCCCGGAGCGCCTCCGCGGCGGCGATACGGCGGTTCTTCTCGGCCACACCCTCGGCCTCGGTGGCCTCGGCGGCGCTGCGGCGGCGGTTGCGCTCGGCGATACCCTCGGCCTCGACGGCCTCGGCCTGCGCCTTGCGGCGATCGCGCTCGGCGACCGCGGCGGCGACGGCGGCGGCCGCGTCGGCCTGGGCCTTCTTCTCCAGCGAGTACGCCTCGGCGTCGGCCACGGCGCGGATCTCGGCGTCGAGCTCCTGCTTGCGGAGGCCCACGCGCTTGCCGGCGGTGATCTCCTGCTGGGCGATGACCTCCTGCTGCGAGATCGCCTCGGCCAGCGGACGGGAGGCGGCGGCCTCGGCACGGGCTTTGTCGGTCTCCTTCTGGATCTCGGCGTTCCGCAGGTCGAGCTTGCGCTGCTGCTCGGCGACGGCCTGATCGGCCTCGATCCGGGCTTCCTCGGAGGTGCGGCGGGCCACCGACTCGGCGACCTCGGCGACCTGCTTCACGCGGGCGGCTTCCGCGCGACCGAGGTCACGGATGTAGCCGTTGTCGTCGTCGATCTCCTTGATCTGGAGTGTGTCGATCTGCAGGCCCTGCACGTCGAGCGACTCGCGCACGGCGTCGAGCACCTGACCCTGGAGGGCTTGGCGGTTCGTGATGATCTCGGTCACCGTCAGCTGACCGACGATCGATCGCACCGAACCGGAGAGCACCTCCTCGGTGGAGGTCTCGATCTGGTCCTGCTGGTTCAGGAAGCGCTGGGCGGCGGCGCGCACCATCGACTCCGAGCCGCCGACCTTCACGACGGCGACGGCGTTCACCTTGATGGTGATGGCGTCCTTGGTCTGGGCGGTCGCCTGCACGTTGAGCTGCCGGCTGCGGAGCGAGAGCTTGAAGTGCGCCTCGACGATGGGCTTGACGAACACGCGCGAGCCGAAGACGACGCGCTGGCCGGCGTTCTCAGTCTCCTCGAGCGCGGTCTGGCCCGATTTGACGGCCTTCTGGCGCGAGGTGACGATGATCGCCTCGTCGGGCTTGGCGACCTTGATGCCGCGCAGCAGGGTGATGACCACGATCAGCGCGATCAGCACCACGACGCCGACGACGGCGACGATGATGAGGGAGTCGAACGGGAACAAAGAGCGGCCTTCCTGGAGGGAGCGGTCGTGCGGGGATGGGAGCCGTTCGGGTCGAGTCCTGCCCCCAGTATGTCGGAGGTCGCCCCTACCGCGCCTGCCCGTGGGCCTCCTCGATGATCCGCAGCACCTCGACGGCGTCCTCGGGCGCGACCGGCACGGGAGCTCCCGAGAGCACGGCGGCGGCGAATCCGCGGTAGAAGGCGGGGTAGTCGCCGGCAGTGAGTGGCAGCTCCTCGTCGGGCGCATCCGGCCGGGAGAGCACCCCGACGGCCGCGCCCTCGAGCCCGTAGCCGGGATCACCGGGCTTCGCGCCGCCCGCGAGCTGCGCCTCCTGCGGATCGAGACCGCGCGTCGCGAAGACCGCCGACGAGCCGATCACCCGGAACCGCGGCCGGGCCGACGGCGCCACGAGGCTCGTCCAGAGGCGGGAGCGCACCCCGTTCGCGTGCCGCAGGGTCACGAAGGCGTCGTCGTCGGCCACCGCTCCGTCGCGCCGCGCGTCGAGCTCGGCGTGCACCTCGGTCACGGGCCCGAACAGCTGCAGCGCCTGGTCGATGACGTGCGGCCCGAGGTCGAAGAGCACTCCCCCGCCGTCGGCGGCCGCCGCGCCCTCCTTCCACTTCTTGGCGCCCAGGGTCGGCTTCCACACCTCGAACGCCGACTCGAAGACGCGCACCTCGCCCAGGAGGCCCTCGGCGATCACGCGGCGCACCGTGAGGAAGTCGCCGTCCCAGCGCCGGTTGTGGAACACCGAGATCGTGCGGCCCACCGCCGCGGCGTGCTCCACGAGCGCCGTGGCGTCGGCCGCGGTCAGGGCGAAGGGCTTGTCGACGACGACGTGCAGTCCGGCATCCAGGGCCCGGTGCGCGAGCGGCGCGTGGGTGGCGTTCGGGGTGGTCACGACCACCACGTCGAAGTCACCGGCGCGGGCGAGGAGGGCATCCGCATCCGGGATCACGATGTCGCCGTACTGCTCCCGCACCGCGTCGGCCCGCGACGGCGAACCGGTGACGACCCCGTCGAGCGAATAGTCGGGCGAGGCGGCGAGGAACGGGGTGTGGAAGACGCGGCCGCCGAGGCCGTAGCCGATGACAGCGGTGCGGAGAGGTGCGGAGGTCATTCCCCAACGCTAGCGAAAGCCGCTCAGCCCCAGGTGCCGGGCGGCGACGCGTACACGGGCACCGGCGACTGCGACCAGTGCGAGCCGTTGCCGTAGTGCGAGGTCGCCCAGGGCGACGCCCAGATCGCCGCCTCGATCTGCCCCGTGGGCGCCGAGCTCGAGAACCCCGCCACGATCGCCGAGTACCCCGGGTTGCCGTGCAGTGCGTTGCCCACGTTCGCCGCCGCCGTCACGAGCGTGTCGTAGCTGCCGAGCCCCGAGCCGCCGCCCGAGCCCCAGCCGTTGTTCAGCGGGTTGTTGCGCAGCCACCAGTCGTCCGGGCCGTTCTCCTGGCGCATCCACCGCATCATCACCGTGATGTTCGACTCGCTCGTCGGGAAGCCGGCCATGTAGAGCACGAGCACCGCCCAGTCGCGGTTGGTGCTGCCCTTCGAGAGGTTCTGCAGGCCCGAGACGGCGTCGTACGAATCGCGGGCGACGGATGCTCCGGCCGCCCCTCCGGGCACGGTGAACGTCTGCCCGACCGAGTCGGGGCCGGCGGCCGCCTGCGCCGCCTCGATCTCCTGCTCGAAAGGGGACTCGACGGGCAGGGGCGGCGGCGCCAGCGCGGTCAGCGCGGCGAAGCCGACGACGGTCGCGCCGGCGATGACGGAGAGCGCGGTTCTGACCATGCTTCCATCATCCGGTGTTCTGCAGGCCGGCGGCGATCCCGTTCACGGTCAGGAGCAGCAGGCGGTGCGGCGCGTCGTCGGGATTCGTGCTCCCCGTCGCCCGCACCTCACGCAGCGCGCGCAGCTGCAGCAGCGACAGCGCGTCGACGTAGGGGCTCCGCAGCCGCACGGCGCGGCGCAGCACCGGGCGGTCCTCGAGGATCGAGGTGTGCCCGCTGGTGCGCGCCACCCACTCGCGGGTGAGCTCCATCTCCTCGCGCACCAGCGCGGCGAGGTCGTCGCGGTCGCCCAGCTCGAGATAGCTCGCGGCGATGCGCGCATCCGTCTTCGCCAGGGACATCTCGACGTTGTCGATCATCGAGGCGAACAGCGGCCAGCGGGCGTAGGCGGTGCGCAGCCGCTCCTCGTCGCCGACCGCGGCGAGCGCCGAGCCGAGGCCGAACCAGCCGGTGAGGTTGATGCGGGCCTGGGTCCAGGCGAACACCCACGGGATGGCGCGGAGGTCTTCCAGCGACTCCACCGAGAGCCCGCGGCGGGCGGGCCGGGAGCCGAGCGCCAGCAGGCCCACCTCCTCCATCGGGGTGACCTGCGCGAACCACGGCGCGAAGCCCTCGGCCTTGACGAGCTCGAAGAAGCGCCGGCGCGAGGCCACGTCGAGGGCGGACGCCACGTCGGCGAACTCCTCGGCGGCGGCACGGTTCCGCTCCTCGTTGGCCGGGCTCGAAGCGAGCAGGGTGGCCGCGGCCATCTGCTCGATGTGCCGCGCGGCGATGGTCTTGTCGCCGTACTGGGCGAAGATCACCTCGCCCTGCTCGGTGAGCTTGAAGCGGCCCTCCACCGATCCCGGAGGCTGCGCGAGCACGGCCTCGTTGGCCGGTCCGCCGCCGCGGCCGAGGGCCCCGCCGCGACCGTGGAAGAGGGTCAGCTCGATGTCGTTCTCGGCGGCCCAGCGCGAGATGCGGGCCTGCGCGTCGTAGAGCGCGAGCGTGGCCGACACCGGCCCGACGTCCTTCGAGGAGTCGGAGTAGCCGAGCATCACCTCGAGCTTCCGGCCGGTCGCGGCGAGCCGCTCCTGCACCTGGGGCAGCTCGATCATCTCGGCCAGGATGCGCGTCGACGCGTTCAGGTCGTCGAAGGTCTCGAACAGCGGGATGGCGTCGAGCACGGGGGCCGCCTCGGCCGATCCGAGCGCGGCCTCGGCCAGCGCGTAGACCGTCGCGATGTCCTCCGACGACTGCGTGAACGAGACGATGTAGCGCCGCGCCGCCCGCACGCCGTAGCGCTCCTGCAGGTAGGCGATGGTGCGGTAGACCTCGAGCACCTCGACGGTCATGTCGTCGAGCTCCCCGCCCGCCCGCACGTCGGCGAGGGCCTTCCGGTGCACCTGCGAGTGTTGGCGCACCTCGAGTTCGGCGAGGTGGAAGCCGAAGGTCTCCACCTGCCAGATCAGGTTCTGCAGCTCGCCGTTCGCGCTCCGGTGCGCTCCCCCGTCGCGCAGCGACCGCTGCACCACGAGCAGGTCGGCGAGCAGCTCCTCGGGGCGGTGGTAGGCGAGCGGATGCTCGTCCCGCCGTGTCGCCGCGAGGCGCTCCGCCACCACCAGCAGCACCCGGCGGTGCGGCTCGTTGGGGGCGCGGGTGCCGATGCCCGAGGTGATCTGCCCGGCCATCCGCTCCTGGCTCGCGGCCAGCTCGCGGAGCTCCTCGCTCGCGGGGGTGTCGGCGGCGTCGAGGGTAAGCGTGCGGCCGATCCGGCTGGTGACGTGCTCGAGGCCGAGCAGCACGTGCTCGGAGGCGATCGCGGCGGCCGCCTTGGTGACGTCGGCGGTGACGAAGGGGTTGCCGTCGCGGTCGGCGGCGATCCACGAGCCGAGGCGCAGGAAGGCGGGCGCCTCGGCCGGCACGCGACCGGCGTCCGCTCCGAGCAGCCAGTCGTCGAGCATCCGGTACACCCGGGGCACCACCTGGAAGAGCGTCTGGTCGAAGATCGACATCGCCGTGCGCACCTCGTCGAGCGGGGTGGGGCGGGTGGTGCGCAGCGGCGAGGTGCGCCAGAGCACGTCGATCTCCTCGAGCAGCCGGCGCTCGTTGTCGGCGAGCAGCACCGATTCCCGGCCCGCGCCGTCGCGCTCGGCGAGCAGCTCGCTGATGCGGCGGATGGCCGACGCCACGGCACGGCGCCGGGCCTCGGTCGGATGCGCGGTCAGCACCGGGTGGAACCGCATGGTGCGCAGCCGCTCGGCGGCCTCCTCGGCGCCGACCTCGTCGACGATGCGCTGCACGGCGGCGGGCAGCGAGTCGGCACCCGTCGCGGGGCGGGCGTGCAGCACGCGTACGCGGTGGTGCTCCTCGGCGAGGTTGGAGAGGTGGAAGTAGCAGGTGAAGGCGCGGGCGACCTGCTCGGCCCGCTCCTGGCCGAACGAGGCGACGAGGGCCTCGGCGGCGTCGAGCGAGGCCCCTCCGCCCTGCTCGTAGGCGCGGATCACGAGCCCGCGCAGCCGCTCGACGTCGGCCAGCAGCTCCTCACCGCCGGCCTCGGTGAGCACGCGGCCGAGCAGCGCACCGAGCAGGCGCACGTCGGAGCGCAGGTCGAGATCGACCTCGTGGCTCACGCTGCGGCGGTCGGCGTCGGTGGGAAGGGGTGGTGTCGCGTCGGATTCGCTGGTCACACGCTCACGGTAGCGCCCGCACCGCATCCCACGAAAATCGGCCGTAGCCCCCCGGTAACACGGAGGGCACAGGGCGAGGCGGTACCGTTGAGGCATGGCATCATCCAGTACCACCGCGCCCGACGAGGCGCTCGACGCCCGCGAGCAGACGACCTTCGCCGACCTGGGCCTCAGCGACCCGGTGATGAAGGTGCTCAAAGACGTCGGCTACGAGACCCCCTCGGCCATCCAGGCCGCCACCATCCCCACCCTGCTGGCCGGCCGCGACGTCGTCGGCCTCGCCCAGACCGGCACCGGCAAGACGGCCGCGTTCGCGCTGCCGATCCTCTCCCGGCTCGACCTGTCGCAGAAGACCCCGCAGGCCCTCGTGCTCGCGCCCACCCGCGAGCTCGCCCTTCAGGTCTGCGAGGCGTTCGAGAAGTACGCGGCGCACCTCAAGGGCGTGCACGTGCTCCCCGTCTACGGCGGGCAGGGCTACGGCGTGCAGCTCTCCGCGCTCCGTCGCGGCGTGCACATCGTCGTCGGCACCCCCGGCCGCATCATGGACCACCTCGAGAAGGGCACCCTCGACCTCAGCGAGCTGCGCTTCCTCGTGCTCGACGAGGCCGACGAGATGCTCAAGATGGGCTTCGCCGAAGACGTCGAGACGATCCTCGCCGACACCCCCGACTCCAAGCAGGTGGCCCTGTTCTCGGCCACCATGCCCGCGCAGATCCGCCGCATCTCCAAGCAGCACCTGCACGACCCCGAAGAGATCACGATCAAGAGCACCACCACGACATCGGCGAGCATCGCGCAGCGCTACCTGATCGTGTCGTACCCGCAGAAGGTCGACGCCCTCACGCGCATCCTCGAGACCGAGAACTTCGAGGGCTTGATCGTGTTCACGCGCACGAAGAACGAGACCGAGACACTCGCCGAGAAGCTGCGCGCCCGCGGCTACACCGCCGCCGCCATCAACGGCGACGTCGTGCAGGCCCAGCGCGAGCGCACGGTGAACCAGCTGAAGTCGGGCAAGCTCGACATCCTCGTGGCCACCGACGTCGCGGCCCGCGGGCTCGACGTCGAGCGCATCAGCCACGTCGTCAACTTCGACCTGCCGATCGACACCGAGTCGTACGTGCACCGCATCGGCCGCACCGGCCGCGCGGGCCGCACCGGCGACGCGATCAGCTTCGTCACGCCCCGTGAACGACGGATGCTCGCCGCCATCGAGAAGGCGACGAGGCAGCCGCTCACCGAGATGCGGCTCCCCACGGTCGACGACGTCAACGCCACCCGGCTGACGCGCTTCGACGACGCCATCACGGCGGCGCTCGGGGAGCCGGAGCAGATCCAGACCTTCCGCGACATCGTCGGGCACTACGTCTCGCACCACGACGTGCCCGAGGCCGACGTGGCCGCGGCACTCGCCGTGGTGGCGCAGGGCGGCACGCCGCTGCTGCTCTCGGCCGAGGACGAGCGCCGCTCGCAGGCGGTCGAGCGCGAGCGCGACCGTGGGGAGCGCGCCGAACGCGGCGGCTCCGACCGCGGCCGCCCCGAGCGCTCGTCGCGCGACCGGTTCTCCGACGGCGACGGCGACCGCGGTTCCCGCGGTGGCGGCGGCCCGAAGGCCACCTACCGCATCGCGGTCGGCAAGCGCCAGATGGTCGAGCCGCGCCAGATCGTCGGCGCGCTGGCCAACGAGGGGGGCCTCCGCCGCGAGGACTTCGGCGCCATCCAGATCCGGCCCGACTTCTCGCTCGTCGAGCTGCCGGCCGACCTGCCCGCCGACACGCTGCGACGCCTCAAGGACACCCGGATCAGCGGCAAGCTGATCGAGCTGAAGCCCGACCGCTTCGGCAGCTCGGCGAAGCGCCCCGAGCGGGGCGACCGCGAGTCCCGCCCGCCGCGCGAGCGCTACTGAGCGATTCAGCCGCTCTCGGAGTTGCGGCTGCTCCTCAGGGGCAGCCGCAGCTGCGGCGCACCGTCAGGCCGACCGGCACGACCGTCGAGGCCTCGTAGCGGGCCTTCGGCGCGTTGAAGCGCTCGAGGGCGCGGGTCGCCGCGAGGCGGCCGAGGCGCGCCGGGTCCTGGTCGATCACGCTGACGGAGGGCGTCAGCCGATCCGCCATCGGGAAGTCGCCGAAGCCGACGAAGGCCGTGCCCGCGCGCTTCAGCGCCGAGAAGGCGTGCATCGTGACACGGGCGTTCGACGAGAAGGCGGCGGTGGGGGCATCCGTCAGCCGGCGGAGCCGCTCGAGTTCGCGGGCGGCCCCGTCGTCGCTGCCCGCGTCGAAGGCGATCAGGCGCTCGTCGAGCGGCAGGCCGGCGTCGGCCAGCGCCTCGGTGTAGCCCGCGAGACGACGGCGCGAGCTCGGCGGATGCGTCTGGTCGGCCAGGAACGCGACCCGCGTGTGCCCGTGCTCGAGCAGGTGCCGGGTGGCGAGGTAGGAGCCGTGCCGGTCGTCCTCCACGAAGGAGTCGGCGTCGAGGTCGATCGGCGCGCGGTCGACGAACTCGATCGGGGTGTGCTCGGTCCAGGGCGCGAGCCAGGCATGGTCGGCGGCGACCGGGGCGAGCACGAGGCCCATCAGCTGGGTGCGCAGCAGCGCCTCGAGCACCGGCTTCTCGCGGGCCGGGTCGTCGCCGATGCTGGTCACGAGCGTGGTGATGCCGCTGGCCGAGCAGACCCGCTCGACCGCACGCACGACGGCGGCGAAGAACGGGTCGACGACGTCGGGCACCGCGACGCCGACGCTCGAGGAGCGGCCGGCGCGGAAGGTGCGGGCGAGCACGTTCGGCACGTAGTTCAGCGTGCGCATCGCCTCCGACACCCGCTCACGGGTCTCGGGCAGCACGTGCGGGTCGTCGTTGAAGACGCGCGACACGGTCTTGGCGCTCACGCCGGCGCGGTCGGCCACATCCTGCATCGTCGCCACGCGCACGCTCCTTCACCGGGATGCGCCGGGACGGGCATCCGCTCTGCTCACCCTCGCGGGTGTCGGGCCCGCACCGGGGTCGGGCCCGCAGAGAGTCTACGGCGGCCCGACCCGGCACCCGGGAGGACTACTCGCGGTTCGCGAGCACCTCGTCGATGATCGCGGCGAGCTCCTTCAGGCGAGGCACGGCCTTCGTGGTGAGCAGCTCCTCGCGCTTCTCGGACGAGATGGAGAGGCTGTCCTTCCAGAGCGACCGGCCGGCCATGGCGCCACGGGCGCCGTTGACGACGGCGGTGCGCACCTGGTCGACGAAGGTGGCGTGGTCGACACCGGCCGAGAGCACGGCCCACGGCACGCCCGCGGCGGCCTCGGTGACGGCGGCGGCGGCCTCGGCGGATCCCGCGTACTGCAGCTTCAGCACCTTGGCGCCGGCGGCGACGCTGAGCTCGGCCGCGCCCGAGATGAGCGAGGGGAAGACGTCGGCGTAGTCCTCGTCGCTCTCGTCCTCGAGCTGGTAGGTGAGGATCTCGACGATCAGCAGCACGCCCTCGGCCTCGCACTCGGCGGTGAGGCGGGCGATGTCGTCGAGCACGACCTTCTCGTCGTCACGGCGGTCGGCACGCAGGTACCAGAGCATCTTGGCGGCGTCGCCACCGAGCTCGCGCACCTTGCGGGGGGTCATGCCCTCGACGTAGCGGGTGCGCTTCAGGCCGTTCTCGACGGCGAAGCCCGACTCGTCCATGGCGACCACGAGGCCGGTGTCGCTGTCGAGCGTGCCGTCGTCGACGACGCGGGGCAGGGCGGTCGAGGGGTCGAGCAGGATGGCCGGGGCGGCGTTGCCGAGGTGCTTCAGCAGGTCGCTCTTGGCGTCGGCCAGCTCGTCGCGGCTGATGCCCTCGGCGCCGTTCGGGGCGTCCTTCATGACGGCCTTCATGCCGTTGCGCTGGTCGGCGGCGACGATCAGCATGCCGCCGGCGGGGGTGCTGATCTTGGCGAGCGCGCGGCGCTCGAGGGTGGTGAGTTCGTTCACGGGAGGACTCCTTGGTGGGGTGGTGGGGCTTGGGAGGGGGGGGTTCGGGGGTGTTCTGATCGTGGGGCGCGCGGCGGCGTGGGTCAGGCCGAGTGGTCGGCGCGCGCATCCGTCGTCGTGGGCGAAGCCGCGGTCAGGAGGCGCGAGGCGAAGACGGCGGCGCCGTAGGCGGTGTCCTGCGAGCGGTCGGAGACGCGCACGCCCGCCAGCACCTCGGCCCTGGCGCGCTGCACCGAGCGCATGCTCGCCCAGCCGCCCGTGAGGAGGGCGGAGGTCGCGGGCGGGACCTCGCGGTCCATCGCCTCGACCAGCAGGGCGAGCTCGTCGTTGCCGTGCCGGAGCACCGCACCGAAGAGATCCGCCGGTCCGGCACCGTCGGCCTGCACGACGAGACGCAGCACGCCGTCGTCGTTGCGGGCACCGGACACCTGCACGTCGCCGGCCTGCAGCACGCCCTCGTAGGGCTGCTCCATCACGGCGGCGTCGAGGGCGTCGCGGCCGGCGCGGTCGTTCACGCCGACGAGCTGCAGGGTGCGGCGCATCAGCAGCCCGGTCTTGACGCCGGCGACGAGCACCCACTTCCCGGGCACGACGTGGCGCACGCAGTTGATCAGCCAGTCGGCGAGCCGCTCGCGGGCCTCGAACGGCAGCGGAGCGTCGAGCACCCGCAGCAGCACCTCGGCTGTGCCCATCGAGACGTGGTAGCGGTCATCCGGGAACTCGCCCGTCGAGACGGCCGAGACGAGGTGGTCGTGGCCGGCCACGGTGAGCCGGGCGCCGGCGAACGCGGCCGGCAGCCAGGCGGCGTCGGCCTCGCCGAGCGGGGTGCCCGCGTCGACGAAGGGCGGGAGGAAGTCGGGGGTGACGCCGAGGTGGGCCAGCAGTTCGGGCCAGGGGGCACCGCTGTCCTGGTCGAGCAGGCCGGTGCGCGAGCTCAGCGAGTACTCCGCCGCCTGCTCGCCGCCGAGGGCCGCCACGACGAACTCGGGCAGGTTCAGCCACCGCGCGCCGGTGAGGTCGAGGCCCTGATCGCGCAGGTGCAGCAGCTTGATCACCGAGACCTGCACGCCCAGCGGCAGTCCCGTGCGGCCGGCGAACTCGGTGCGGATGCTCGGCGGCAGCGCCTCGACCTGCTCCGCGCCGCGGGGGTCGAACCAGGCGATCGCCGGGGCGATCGCGTCGCCGTTCGCGCCCAGCACCACGCCGGACTCCCCCATGCCCGACACCGCGACGGCGCCGATGCGTGCGTCGCCGCCGCGCAGCTCGGCGAGGTCGGCGGCCACGAGCTCGAACAGCTCGCGCACGGTCTGCACGAGGTCGGCGGCCTCCATCGTGGTGGTGCCGGCAGCGCCCGCGCGCCACGGCGTCGGCAGCTGGCGGATCAGCACCTCGGCGCCGCTCTCGTCGGCCACGAGGATCTTCACGCCTGTGCTGCCGAGGTCGAGCCCGGCGACGAGGGGTGTGCTCATGGTGAAACTCCTGGATCCCGATGCGGGCTCTGCCGCTGCGCCTGTGCAGCCGCCATGTCATCGATGTCATGGCCTACGCTAGCACACCATGTCATCGATGTCACGGGTGAGACCGGCGCCCGGCGCGGGGCGTCAGATCGCCGTGTAGCCGCCGTCGATCACGATGCTCTGGCCCGTGAGGTACGACGAGGCGTCCGACGCCAGGTACAGCGCCAGCCCGTGCAGATCGGCGGGCTCGCCCATGCGCCCGGCCGGGATCGTACCGATCCACTGCGCCGCGAGGTCGGGGTTCGCCTCGGTGAACTCGCGGGTCATGTCCGACAGGAAGTACCCCGGCGCGATCGCGTTCACCCGCACCCCGTCCGGCGCCCACTCCACCGCGAGCGACGCCGCCAGGTGGCTCACCGCCGCCTTCGAGGCGTTGTACGAGGCCTGGAACTGCGGCTGGTTCACGATGAACGCCGACATCGACGAGATGAAGATCGCCGACGCCGGAACCCCCGCCGCCAGCGCGCGCCGGCCGAACGACTGCGCCGCGAAGAACGTGCCGTCGAGGTTCACCGCGAGCACCTTCCGCCACGTGGCCGCGGGCACGTCAACGCTCGAGCCCCAGATCGTGATGCCCGCAGCCGTCACCAGCAGCGACGGCACCCCGAGGTCGGCTTCCGCAGCGGCGAAAGCCGCCTCGACGGCGTCGGCATCCGTCACGTCGACCTCGTAGCCCCGGGCGTCCACGCCGAACTCACCCGACAGGCGAGACGCCGACTCCCCCACGATCGGCAGCAGGTCGAGCAGCGCCACCTTCACGCCCTGCCCCGCCAGCGCCGTGGCGAGCGAGTAGCCGAGCCCGCGGGCTCCTCCGGTGACGACCGCGGTGCGGCCCTTCAGATCCTCGAACATGAGCGCTCCTTCGTGGTGGGTGATGAGACGGCCACGATCAGATCTCCTGATCGGTGGGAAGAATGACGAGGTCGCGAACGGTCACGTGCCGGGGTCGGGTGAGCATGTACAGCACGGCGTCGGCGACGTCCTCCGAGCGGATGCCCGTGCGGTCGCCCACCGCCTGATCCACCCCGTCGGCGCCCTCCGCGTAGCCCCACAGCTCGTTCAGCACCACGCCGGGGGCCACTGCTCCGGCGCGCACGCCGGTTCCGACGAGCTGGCGGCGCAGGGTGTGCACGAACGACTGCATCGCGTGCTTCGTGGCGGAGTAGACGGGCTCCCAGTGGATGTCCTGGTGCCCCGACACCGAGCTCGTCACCAGCACGTCTCCCGTGCCGGCCGCGATCAGGTGCGGCAGGGCGGCCCGCACGGTCGCCATGGCGCCGAACACGTTGACCGACACGAGCTGTTCGATCAGCGCCGGATCGGTGTCGACGAAGTCGCCCCCGGTGTACAGCCCGGCGTTGGCGAGCACGTCGTCGAGCCTCCCGAACTCGGCGAGGGCCACGGTCACGGCCTGCTCCGAGACCGACGGATGCGCGACGTCCCCCGCGATGATGCGAACCTCCCCCGGCAGAGCGTCCGCGACCTCGCGGAGCCGCCCCTCGTCGCGCCCCACGAGCACGAGCCGCGCGCCCTCGGCGGAGAGCAGCTGCGCGTACGCCCGCCCGATGCCCGAGCTGCCGCCGGTGATCAGGGCGACGCGGCCGTCCATCCGGCCGGTGGCGGGAGGGGTGTCCGTCATGAGCGGTCTCCATTCGTCGAGGGTGAAGTAGACGCAGCGGTGCCGGCCGCGAGGGCCGCCCGTCGCAGGAGTTCGTCGGGGCGGGTGTCGATGCGCGCCACGTGCTCGACCGAGAGGAAGACCGGCCCGCCGGCCGCCAGCGACCCGAGGATGACCTGCGCCACCTTCACCGCCATCTCCGTGATGCGCAGCACCTCGGCCGGGCTCGCCCCGAGGGCGAACATCCCGTGGTTGCCGAGGTAGATCACCTTCGGCACGGAGCCGGTCGCGGCCAGACGCTCGCCGAGCATCCGCCGCACCACCCGCGCGAGCGGCAACCCCGGGTCGACGTACGGCACCAGCAGCGGATCGGTTCCGAGCACCACGATCTGGTCGGGGAACAGCGCCCCCTCCACCAGCAGCGACGCCCGCGGCGAGCAGAGCAGCGCGTTCACGGGTACCGGATGCGTGTGCCCCACCGCCTCGACCCCCGGCAGCGCGAGGCAGACCGCGTGCAGCAGCGCCTCGACCGAGGGCCGCCGCCCGCCCTGCTCGGCCGCGGCCTCGAAGAGCGCCCGCACCGCTTCGTCGTCGTCCTCCGAGGGTCCGGCTGAGGGGTCGACATCGGCGGACTCGTCCACCAGTGCCAGCACCTCCGGCAGGCCCACGGCGACGAAGTCGCCCGGGACGGCGATCGCCATCGACGCGCCCGAAGCCTTCACGAGCATCCGCCCGTCGCCGAGCGCGACCGAGGTGTTGCCCTCGGCGAGCACCGCCCACGCTCGGTCAGGACGGCCGAGCTCGCGCGAGAGCTCGACCAGGGCGGCACGGGCCGCCGCGTCGTCGTGGGTCATCGGGCCGCCGCCTCTCCGGCTTCGTAGTGCGCGATCGCGCCGCCGGCCGATCCGCCGGCCGCGTAGACGTCGGACAGGCTCGCGAACTCCCCCGCCGCCACCAGCTGCACCGCGAGGTTGCCGAACGCCGAGGCCTCGGCCGGGCCTGCGACGACGGGCAGCCCCGTCAGCGCGGCGGTACGGCGGCAGAGCAGCTCGTTGCGCGATCCGCCGCCGACGATGCGAACCGAGCGGATGCGCGTTCCGGCGACCCGCTCGAACACCTCCACCGACTCGGCGTACGCCGTCGCGAGGCTCTCGACGATGCTCCGCACGGTGCCGAGCACGCCCTCCGGCGGCGACTGCCCACGCTCCACGCAGAGCGCGGCGATGCGCTCCGGCATCCCGCCCGGGGCGAGCAGCCTAGGATCACCGACATCGAACACCGGGGGGCGCCCGCCGGCGGCATCGTCGGGCGCCAGCGAGGCTTCGCGCACGAGCTCGACCGGGTCGAGCATCCGCCCGCCCTCGCTCGACCACTGACGCGCGCACTCGGTCAGCAGCCAGAGCCCGGCGAGGTTGCGCAGCAGCAGCGTCGAGTCTCCCACCCCGCGCTCGTTCGTCAGCCCGGCGGCCAGCGCCTCGGCCGTGAGCACGGGCTCGGCGACGCTGATGCCCGCGAGCGACCAGCTCCCGCTCGAGACGATCAGCTGCCCGTCGCCGGGCGCGGCGAAGGCCATCGCGGAGGCGGTGTCGTGCTCGGCCACCCGGTAGACCGGCACCGGCCCCGCCGCACGGAGACGACGGGTGATGTGCGGCAGGGTGACACCGGCCGGAGTGCCCGGGGCGACGATCGCCGGGAAGTCGATCCGGTCGAGCCCCCAGGCCTCGATCAGCGGGCGCGACCACTCGCCGCTCCGCACGTCGAGCAGCTGGGTCGTCGAGGCGATGGTGAGCTCGGCGCCGACGGTGCCACTCAGCAGCCGTACCAGCAGGTCGGGCACGAGCAGCAGCGATCCGACCGGTTCGGTGGCGGCATGCAGCCGCACCGAGGTGTTGATCGACTGGGGCGGTATGCCGGTCGCGGCATACGCCCGCTCGGTCCCGACGACGGCGGCCGCCTCCCCGACCCACGAAGGCTCGGCCCCGCGATGGTGGTCGACCCGCGCAACCGCCGGGAGACCGTCACCCGACGGCACGAGCGCGTAGTCGACGCCCCAGGAGTCGATCCCGATGCCGTTGAGGGTAGCGCCCTCGGCCTCCGCCGCGCGCACGGCCGCGGCCAGCCCCTCGAGGGTTTCGCCGGACAGCCGCTCGACATCCCACTCCAGGGTCGCGCCGGCCGCGAGCGAGGCGGGCCGGGGGCCGTTCGCGAAGCGGTGCACCTCGGTCATCCGGATGCGCGGCGAGCCCTCCGAGCGATCGACGAGCCCCAGCATCACCCGCCCGCTCGACGCGCCGAGGTCGACCGCCGCGTAGGCAGGCGCCCCGGAGGCAGCCGGGCGGTCGGTGGTGGGCATGTCACGTCCTCGTGATTGATGTTATTTCGTGTGAAATGTATCATTGAGGAACAGCATCCGGCAAGACGCATCGGCCGGATCGCGACCGGGCGGACGAGCGGAGAACGCATGGCACTGAAGGGCACGCTCGACGGCGAGACCCGGCGCGCCGCCCTGCTCGAGCTCGCCGAGGAGCGCGGCGGCCTGCCGCTGGCCGAGGCGGCCGAGCTGTGGGACGTGCATCCGATGACCATCCGCCGCGACTTCGAGCTGCTCGAGAGCGCGGGGCGGGTGCGGCGGGTGCGGGGCGGGGTGGTTCCGGTGCAGGCGGATCCGTTCGCCGCGCGGCAGGCGCAGAACGTTCGGGCGAAGGAGCGGATTTCGGCGAAGATCCTGCCGTTGCTGCCCGCGAGCGCCGCCGTGGGGCTCGACTCCTCCACCACGGCGTTCGTGGTCGCCGAGGCGCTGCCGGCCGAGCATCCGCTCACCGTCGTGACGAACGGACTCGCCGCCTTCGAGGTGCTCACGCGCAAGCCCGGCGTGCGCGCCTACCTCACCGGCGGCGAGCGCGAGGAGCAG
The DNA here is from genome assembly GCF_013409865.1 of Herbiconiux flava. NCBI lineage: Bacteria > Bacillati > Actinomycetota > Actinomycetes > Micrococcales > Microbacteriaceae > Herbiconiux > Herbiconiux flava. Next base: position 2,155,792 of record NZ_JACCBM010000001.1, on the reverse strand, counting down.
AACCTCAGCCTCGTCGGCGCGCTCACCGAGTCGGCGTTCTCGGCGTTCCACTTCGACGTCGCCGTGGTCTCGGCGCTCGGGCTGCACGCCGGCAGCGGCACGAGCGAGAGCACGCTCGCGCAGGCCGCGGTGAAGGATGCGCTCGCCCGCGCCTCGGCCACGGTCGTGCTGGCGCTCGACGCCTCGAAGCTCGAGTCCCGGGCGCGGGTGCGCTCGCTCGCGCTCGACCGCGTCGACGTGCTGGTCACCGAGCTCGATCCGACGGATGCGCGGCTCGACCCGTACCGCGCGCACCTCCCCCGCATCCTCTGACCCCCACGCCCGCGCCGCCTCGCCGGGCGCCGCCCGCGCCCACCCGGAGTGGACAACCGCACGAATCCCGCCCACCGACGCCGTGGAGCGCGCGGTGCCCGGGATTCGTGGCGTCGTCCGCCGCCCTCGCGCCCGAGAGCGAGGCGGGCCCGGGCGCTACGGCGTGGCGGGCTCGGAGAGCGGTGTCGCCGGGTCGGGGTCGTGCACGAGGGTGGCGCGCGGCGCCGCCTCCACCGAGGAGAGCAGCGTCGTGGCCTGCGTCACCGCGAGCGCTCCCCAGGAAGCCGCGAGATACACGCCCGACGCCGCGTCGAGCGTGCCACCCGGCCCCGCCGACCCCACGAGGAAGCCGGCGAGCGACGCGTCGCCCGCGCCCGCCGTGTTGACGACCCGGGCCCGCGCCCGGGCGAGCTGCACGCCCGACGCCGAGACGGCGAGCGCCCCGTCGGCCCCCATGCTCACGTAGACGACGTCGCAGCCGGCCTCGTGCAGCGTGCGGGCCGCCGCGACCACGTCGCCCACGGTTCGCAGCGCCGATCCGGTCAGCTCGGCGAGCTCGTGCGTGTTGGGCTTGATCAGCGTCACGGCCGAGAGATCGGCGACGACCGCCGACAGCGCGGGCCCGGCCGTGTCGACGGCCACCCGCACGCCCGTGTCCGCCGCGCGTCGCACCAGGTCGAGGAACGGCACCATCTGCGCGGTGCCGGCCAGCAACGGGATCGACCCCGACACGACGAGCCACCCCGCGTCGAGCCGCCGCAGCTCGGACTCGGCCCGATCGGCGATCGCCGCCCACAGCTCGGCCGAGACCGGTGGCGCGCCCTCGTTGATCTTCGTCGTCGTGCCGGAGGCGTCGAGCAGGGTCGTGTTGATGCGTGTGCGCCCCTCGTCGGGCACCCCGGCGAGCAGCCCCGCGAACCCGGCGTCGCGGGCGAGCTCGGTCCCCTGAGCGCTCAGCGCGAGCACCGCCGAGACCTGCAGTTCCGAGAGGGCGACGGCGCGGGCGACGTTCACCCCCTTGCCGCTCAGTTCGGTGTGCACGGCCTCGGCGCGGTTGACCTCCCCGAGGTCGAGCCGCCCCACCCGGTACGTCAGGTCGATGGCGGGCGCCGGCGTGACGGTGACGATCGCGTCGCCGCTCATGCGGCCACCTCCGTCACGGGCGTCCCCTGCTCGGCGAGCAGCCGGAGTACGGCGGTGTCGAGAACCCCCGGCACCACCACCGCGTGCGCGACCCGATCGAGACCGACCGAGACGACCAGCCCGTCATCCGAGCGGGCCGCCATCACCATCACGACGGTGCCGGCAACCGAGGCGATGGCCGCGGTCACGGCGGCGCGATCGGGGTCGGCGGCGAGCAGTTCCACCCCACCCAGCCCGAGCGGCTCGAGAACGGCGACGTCGACGTGCACCGACCGGGCGAGCTCGCGCGTCCAGTGCCCCGATGCCGTCGCCGCTGCACCGACGGCACCACCCAGCAGATGTGTCTCGGTGGGTTCGGGAACGAGCGCGGCGGCGAGTGCCACGGCGACCGACGCGGTGACGATCCGCACCCCGCTCGTCACGTCGAGCATCCCGGCGAGCGCCTCGCCCACCGGGCCCGCGTCGAGGTAGAGAGACGACCCGATCGGCACGAGTTCTCGGACGGACTCCGCGATGGCACGAGGAGCCCCGTCGGGTTCGGGATGCTCGACCCCGGCCTCCACCGGGATGGCTCCGCCGTGCGCGCGGCGCAGCAGCCCCTCGGTCTCGAGAGCCCGGAGGTCACGTCGCACCGTCTCCTCGGCCACCCCCAGCGCCGTCGCGAGCTCCCCCACGTCGACCCGCCCCGCCGAGGCGAGCGCCGTCACGATCCGACCCCGCCGCTCGGCGACCGCGGATCCGCTCAGCACGACCCCGCTCATGCTCCGGCCCCCTCGCCGCGCACGGCCGCGGGCCGCCCGTCGACCTCGACCACCGGCGGCGCGCCCGCGGCCCCGCCGCCCGCAGCCCCCGCACCGCCCGCGGCCACCGCAGCGCCGGGCGACCCCGCCCGAGCCGCCCACCACGGCCCGAGCGCCGCCACCGCCTCGTCGAACGCCGAGATCACCCCCGCCCAGTACCCCGCCGACGCCGCCGTCGGCAGCACCGGCGCGGCCCGCGTCACCAGCTCCTGCGCCTCCTCCACCGACGCGAACACCCCCACCGACGCCCCGGCCACCGCCGCCGCCCCGAACGCCCCGGCCTCCTCGTTCTGCACCACCGTCACCGGCGAGCGCAGGGCGTTGGCCACGAGCTGCACGTAGAGCGGCGCCCGCGCGATCCCGCCGCCGAGCACCACCGGCTCGTCCCAGTCGAACTTCTCCCCCAGCGCCCGGGTGTGCCACACGTGCATCAGCGCGATGCCCTCGAGCGTGCCGCGCAGCACGTGCGCCGGCGTGTGCCAGCCCCGCACCCCGGCGAGCGCCGCCGAGGCCGACGCCCCGAGCGGCGAGTCGAACAGGAACGGCAGCACCAGCGGCACCGCCTCCTCCGGGTCGAGCGCCGCCGCCTCGGCGAACAGCCGGTCTCGCGCCTGGTCGCCACCGGGCGCCGCGAGGTCGATGCCGAGAAGCCGCAGCACCCAGTTCAGCGCGGGCGACGCCGTCGCCGAGGTCGACATCGCGATCCGCAGCTCCGGCCGGATCGACAGCCGCGACTGCCACCGCACGTCCACGTCGGGCCGGGTCGTCGTGACCCCGTTCGTGCTGAACGACCCCGCCACGAGCGCGAGCCGCCCGGGCACGAGCGCGCCCATGCCGATCGACGCGGCCTGCACGTCGTGCATCCCCGCGATCACGGGCGTGCCGACGGCGAGCCCCGTCAGAGCTGCGGCCGCGGGCAGAACAGCTCCCACGACGTCCCCGCTCGCGTGGAGCGGAGGCAGCAGCCGCATCAACGACTCCGGCAGACCATAAGCCGAGAGGATCGACGGGCTCCACGCCGCCGTCGACGTGTCGAGGAACGACGCCGTCGCATCCGAGTAGTCCGTCGCCACGACCCCGGTCAGCCGCAGCCGGATCACGTCCTTGCAGAACAGCATGGCCGCCGCCGCCTCGACCCGCGCCGGGTCGTGCACGAGCAGCCAGCGCAGCAGGTTGCCCGCGGCCCCCGGCGTCGGCTCCTGCCCCGAGCGCTCGAGCACCACGCGCATCCGCGAGGGGTCGGCCGCGAGCGAGGCCGCCTCGAGGTGCGCCCGCGAATCCATCGCGGTGATCGCCGGCCCCACGGGCGAGCCCGACGCATCGACGAGATGCAGCCCGTCGCCGTGCCCGGTGATGCCGACCGCCACGATCTGCTCCGGGTCGACCCCCGACGACTCCACGGCCTCCCGGATAGCCTCCGCCGCCGCCTGCCACAGCGCCTCCTGCGGCCGCTCGGCGAATCGCGGCGTCGACCGATCGACCGGGCTCGAGCGCCGCCCGATCCCCACGGGCCGCAGCCGCTCGTCGTGCACCACGGCCTTCACCGCGGTCTGGCCGGCGTCGACCCCCAGCAGATAGCGGGGGCCCTCGGGTCGTGCAGCCATCTCGATCCTCTCCGATCGACGTGCGAGATCTCGACGCACGAGAACTCGTCGTGCGAGAACGCGGGGCCGTCGATGAAGAGCGGATGCTCGCGCCCGACTTCGCCCGTTTCGAGAAGCATATCAACCCATTCGGTCACCTCGCCGGACGAATTCGGGTAGAGTCGCGCTGTCACGACCCGGATCGGCGGAGCAGATGTACCCAGCGGAGCGGCACACCGCCATCCTCGCCGCTGCCCGAACCCATCCGCAGGGCGTGCAGGTGCAGCAGCTCAGCGCCGAGCTCGGCGTGACCCCCGAGACCGTGCGCCGCGACCTGGCCGCCCTCGAGCGCCGCGGCCTCGTGCGCCGCCGCCACGGCGGGGCCGTGCTCGCGCCGACCGCCCCCTTCGAGCCGACCCTCTCCCAGCGCACCCGCGAGGACGCCGCCGAGCGCCGCGCCGTCGCCCTCGCCGTCGTCCGCGAGCTGCCCGACGAGGGCGTCCTGCTGCTCGACAGCGGCTCGATGACGCTCGAGATCGCGTCGGTGCTGCCCGCGCGTTCGGCGCTCGTGGTCGTGACGAACAGCCTCCCGGTCGCCGCGCTGCTGGGCGGGCATCCGTCGATCACCGTGCTCGCCCTGCCCGGCGAGGTGCGCCCCGTCACCCAGGCGGTCGTCGGCGCCTGGACCGAGGCGCGCCTCGACGAGCTGCATGCCGACGTCGCCGTGCTCGGCGCCAACGGCGTGCTGCCGGGCCGCGGAGCCTTCACGACCCTGCCCGAGGAGGCCGCGGTGAAAGAGCGGATGCTCGCCGCCGCCGACCGCCGCATCCTCGCCGTGACGGCGCCGAAGTTCGGCACCGCCTCCCTCTGCCGCTTCGCGACCCTCGACCGCTTCGACCGGATCGTCTCCGACGACCGTCTCGACCCGCGCACCGCCGAGCGCCTCCGCGCCGACGGCACCGACCTCGTGCTCGCCCACCCGCGCCCCCGACCCGGCCACCCTGACCCGACACCCTGACCCGACCCCCGACAGCCACCCCCGAGAGGAACCCCATGACCCTCGTCACCACCGGCGACATCCTGGCCCGCGAGCGCGCGGTGCTCGCGTTCAACGTGATCCAGCTCGAGCACGCCGAGGCGATCGTGCGCGGTGCCGAGGCCGCGAACCGCCCCGTCATCCTGCAGATCAGCGAGAACGCCGCCCGCTACCACGGCGGCCTCGCCCCCGTCACGCTCGCGACGCTCGAGCTCGCCCGCACCGCCGGCATCGACGCCGCCGTGCACCTGGACCACGCCGAGAACGAGGCCCTCGTGCTCGAGGCCGTCGAGCTGGGCGCCACCTCGGTGATGTTCGACGCCGCGACCCTGCCCGACGACGAGAACGTCGCCCGCACCGCCGCGATCGCCCGTGCCGCGCACGAGCGGGGTGTCTGGGTGGAGGCCGAGCTCGGCGCCATCGGCGGCAAGGGCGGGGCCCACACGCCCGGCGTCCGCACCGACCCGGCCGAGGCGGCCTCGTTCGTGGCCGCGACCGGCGTGGACGGTCTCGCCGTCGCGGTCGGCTCCTCGCACGCCATGACCTCGCGGAGCGCCTCGCTCGACTTCGGCCTGATCGCCGAGCTCGCCGCCGCCGTGCCGGTGCCGCTCGTGCTGCACGGTTCGAGCGGGGTGGCCGACGCCGACCTCGTGCGCGCCGTCGAGAGCGGGATGCGCAAGATCAACATCTCCACGCACGTCAACGGGATCTTCAGCCGCCGGCTCCGCGAGGTGCTCGCCGCCGACGAGGCGCTGGTGGATCCGCGGAAGTACCTCGGCCCGGCTCGGGACGCGGTGGCCGCCGAGGTCGAGCGCCTGCTGGAGCTCGTGGCCTGACCGGCCGGGACGGGCATCCGCTCGCAGGACGACGCGGATACCCGGGAGCAGCACAGACAGCACCAGACAGACAGCAAGAAGCGGCGCCGGGGATGACCCCCGACGCCGCTTCTCAATTCAGCAGGTGCTGACTAGCAGCTGGACTTGTAGACCGCGTCCGCGCCTTCACCCTCGATGTTGTCCTTGGTGAGGATGGTGAAGCCGGTCTGGATCTCGGCCTCGGTGTCGTCGCCGTCGAGAGCCGCGATGGCCTGCTCGACGCCGTCCTGGCCGATGGTGGCCGGCTCCTGGGCGACGAGCGCCTGAACCGTGCCGGCCTTCAGCTGCTCGACCTGGGCGGGGCCCGCGTCGAAGCCGACGATGGTCACCGAGTCCTGCTTGCCGGCCTGCTGCACGCCGGTGGCGGTGCCCTCGGCGGCGAACAGGTTGGCGGCGAAGATGCCCACGATGTCGGGGTCCTTCTGCAGCGCCGCGGTCACGATCTCGGCCGCGGTGGCCGGCTCGTTGTGGCTGTACTGCACGCCCAGGTAATCGAAGCCGTCAGCGCCCTCGGCGGCCTTCTGGAAGCCCTCGACGCGAGCGTCGGTGGTCGAGATGCCGGGGTCGACCGAGACGACGAGCACCTTGCCGCCGTCGGGGTGGGCGTCCTGGATGGCCTTGAAGGCTGCCTCGCCGCCACCGACGTTGTCGGAGGCGATGGCCGAGACCGCGAAGGACGGGTCCTCGACCGTGGTGTCGACGAGGACGACCTTGATGCCGGCGTCGGCGGCGGCCTTGAGGGGCGCCTCCATCGCGGTGACGTCGGTCGGAGCGATCAGCAGGGCGTCGGGCTTGGAGGCCACGATCGAGTCGACCAGCGGCTTCTGCAGCGTCGGGTCGAACTTCTCGGGGCCCTGGGTGGTGACGGTCGCGCCGGCCTTCTCGGCCGCGGCCTCGATGCCGCACTGCATGGAGATGTAGAACTCGTCTCCGGCGACACCCTGCACGAATGCGATCTTGTAGCCGTCGCTGCCGGCCGCGCCGGTGCTGGAGCCGCCGCCCGAGTCTCCGCCCGAGCATCCGGCGAGAGCCAGACCGGCGGTCGCGCCGATGGCGACGACTCCCAGGATCTTCTTGTTCCACTTCATCGTGTTACCTGTCCTTCTTCTAGTGATGCGTCTGGTGATGCGATTACGGGATTGGTGCTGTTCACTTGCTGTTCCGTCTGGCGAAGTGGCGCCAGAGGCTTGTGGAGGCCCCTCGGGCCGCGGAGGCCCGTCGGACCTGGTCGACGTACACCGCCGCGATCAGCACGGCGCCGACGGCGACCTGCTGCCAGAACGGCTGCACGCCGGTGATGACGAAGCCGTTCTGCAGCACGGCCGGGATGAAGAGACCGACGACGGTGCCGAAGATCGTGCCGTAGCCGCCGAACAGCGAGGTTCCGCCGATGACGACCGCCGCGATGACGTTCAGGTTGGTCTGCGACTGGCCGGCGATGGCCGTGGTGCTGAACTGCGACAGCGACAGGATGCCCGCGAGTCCGGCGAGTGCGCCGGACAGCGCGTAGACCTTGATCAGGTGCCGGTCGACCTTCACGCCGACGCGGCGTGCCGCTTCCTCACTCGAGCCCACCGCGTAGGTGTAGAGGCCGAACTTGGTCTTGTGCAGCACGATCGCGCCGATGATGACGATCACGAGGGCGATCACCGAGATGATCGGGATGCCGCCGAGGATGTTGCCGTAGCCGATCGAGGTGGTCAGCACGGAGGGCACCTGACGGATGTCGACACCGCCCGTGATGATCTGCGAGAGGCCGAGCGCCATGCCGAGCGAACCCAGCGTCACGATCAGCGGCGGCACCTTCGCCTTGGAGATCAGCACGCCGTTGAAGATGCCCCAGGCCAGGCCCGAGAGGATCGACACGATGATGCCGACGGTGGCCGTGCCCCAGTCGTCCCCGCCGATGGCCCGCATCACGATCGCCGAGACGACGCCCGAGAACACGAGCACCGAGCCGATCGAGAGGTCGATGCCCGAGGTGATGATGATGAACGTCATGCCGACGCCGAGCACGGCGAGGATCGAGGCGTTCTGCACCACGAGCCGCAGGTTCGACAGCTGCGCGAAGGTGTCGGGGGCGAGCGCGCTGAAGATCGCGACGATCACGATCAGCACGATCAGGATCTGGAAGGCCTGAGCCTTCAGCAGCTTGGTGAACCCGTTCTCCTTGGCCTGGGCCATGTTGATCGAGGTCGTCTCGGGGCCGGCCGCATCCGTCTGGCCGAACTCGGCCTTCTTCAGGTCTGCGTCTCTCACGTCGTCGCTCATGCCACACCCCTCGTGCTCGCGCCGGTCATCAGGCCGACGAGTTCTTCCATGTTCGTGCTCTTGGTGTCGATCGCCGCGGCGCGGTGACCCAGACGCAGCACCTGGATGCGGTCGGAGACCTCCATCACGTGCGGCATCGAGTGGCTGATGAACACGACGGCGATGCCCTTGTCGCGCACCCGCCGGATGGTCTCCAGCACGTTCTTGGTCTGCCGCACGCCGAGCGCCGCGGTGGGCTCGTCGAGGAAGACGACCTTGTTGGCCCAGTGCACGGCGCGGGCGATCGCGATCGCCTGCCGCTGACCACCGGACATCGAGCCGACGGGCGAGGTGAGTGAGCGCACCGTGGCGCCCAGCTCGTCGAACGCGCGGCGCGACTGGGTGCGCATCTCGGCGACGTTCATGAAGCCGAACGCCCCGCCGATGCCCTTCTTCATGACCTCGCGGCCGAGGTACATGTTCTGCACCGGGTCGAGGTGGGGGGCGAGCGCCAGGTCCTGGTGCACGGTCTCGATGCCGAGCGCGCTGGCCTGCATCGGGTTGGTGAGCTGGAGGGGGTTGCCCTCGAACTTGATGACTCCGGTGTCGACGGCGAGGTTGCCCGAGAGGGCCTTCACGAGCGTCGACTTGCCGGCGCCGTTGTCGCCGATCAGGGCGGTCACTTCTCCGGGGTAGACCTCGAAGTCCACGTCGTCGAGCGCACGGACGTGTCCGAACGCGCGGGAGAGGCCGCGGGCCTCCAATACGGGGGTGGTCATGTCAGTTCACTCCTTTCCGGCCGGTCGGGGCCTGCGGGTGGTTCTGGGCTGCGGGTGGTTCTGGGCTGCGGGATTGTTCCGGGGTGGTCATGGGATGCTCCTGTCATACGATTCCTCCCGCGGCCAGCGAGTGCGGCCAGCCGACGCCCGGGGTCGCGACGAGCACGCTGCCCGTGCCCCGCACCTCCCAGGGGCCGAAGCCGGACGGCACCGCGAAGACCTGGCCGGCGCGGTAGTCGGCGCGCTCGTCGCGGCCGACGAACTCGCCGGCCCCCTCGAGCACGAGGGCGACGGCGAAGCCGGGGTCGAGGGCGACGGCTCCGCCGGTGGTCGGGGCCGCGTGCAGCACACGGAAGTAGGGGTCGGCGGCCGGGGCCAGCACGCTCGCGGCGGTGGCGCTCCGCGCCGTGAGGTCGGCGCGGCTGATCAGGCCCTGCAGCGCATCCGGCCCGAGCGCGTCGACCGAGACGGCCGGCATCACCGTGTCGAAGCCGAGGCCGAGGTGCGACTCGTCGCGGGTCGAGGTCGTGACCGACCACTCCAGCACGATCGAGAAGTCGGTGGGCTCCTGCACCTCGGCGAGGAAGATGCCCTCGTCGATGGCGTGCACGGTGCCGGCCGGCACGACGACTCCCATGCCACGCGAGACCTCGATGCGGTTCATCCGCGAGAGCATCCACTCGGAGTCCTGGGCGTCGCGGCGGCGGTCGAGCTCGTCGCTGTCGACGGGCTCGCTCCAGCCGAGGTGCACGGCGGCGCCGGGCTCCGCGTCGAGGACGAACCAGGCCTCGGTCTTGCCGTAGGGGCAGTCGAGGTGGCTGGTGGCGAAGGCGCGTGAGGGGTGCACGTGCACGGGGAGGCGCTGGCGGGCATCCAGCAGCTTGACCAGGATGCCCGTGTCGCTGCTCGACGCCGCGTCGGCGTGGTCGGGGCCCACCCAGGCCGCCGGATCGGCGCCGACGAGGTCGCGCAGCAGCTCGCCGTCGACGGTGCGGGCGAGGCCGATGTCACCGTGGTCGGCGCGGGAGACGGTGGCGCCGAGCCACTCCTCGGGCTGGAACTCGGACGTCTGCTCGATGCCGCGGAGCGCCGCGATGCGGTCGCCGCCGCGGTAGAAGTGGTCGATCAGGTTGGGGGCGAGGGCGGCCGGCTTCATGCGACGTCTCCTTCGGCGAATCGGGCGGATGCGGTGGGACGGACGGACGCGGCGGCCACGGGGCCCTCGATCTCGCCCGAGCCGCGCTGCAGCAGGGCGGTCGGCACGATCCACTCGCGGGGATCGCCGGAGGGCTGCTCGCGGAGGGCCAGCAGGCGCTCGATGGCGGCGTTGCCGATCAGGAACGGGTCCTGGTCGATGCAGCTGACGCCCGGCCGCAGCACGTCGGCGAACGAGAAGTCGCCGAACGCGATCATCGCCGTGTCCTGCCGGTGGATGCGGTGCAGCGCGGTGGTGAGGCCGATGGCCGCCTTGGCGTTCGAGGCGAAGAAGGCCGTCGCCGGGTTCGGCAGGCCGAGCAGCCGTTCGGCCTCGCTCAGGTAGTCGAGGCTGCCGTCGACCGTGGACGAGACGAGCTCGGGGTCGAATTCGATGCCGGCGCCCCGCAGCACGTCGAGGTAGCCGCTCATCCGACGGTGGATGGTCGAGAAGCGCTCGTCGCGGTCGAAGAAGGCGATGCGCTCGTGACCGAGGTCGACGAACTGCTGCACGGCGAGCGCCGCGGCCCCGCGGTCGTCGACGACGACGCTGTCGATGCCCACCCGCGAGCGGTCGACCGCGACCACCGGCGTGGTGGTGCGGTACGGCTCGAGGTACGGATGCTCGGACGCGACCGGCGCGAAGATGACGCCCGCGACCTGATGCCCCGCCACGAGGCTGAGCAGCTGCTCGCGCTCCCGGTCGCGGTCGAGGCTCGACGAGGCGACGAGGACGCTCAGGCCCTCGTTCAGCGCGCGGGTCTCGATGGCGCTGACGAGCGCGGCGAAGAAGGGGTCGGCGAGCGAGTCGATGACGACGCCGATGGCGCCGCCGGTGCCCGACTTGAGCGAGCGGGCGGCGGTGTTGGGTACGTAGCCCAGCTGCTGGATGGCGTGCAGCACGCGCGCCCTCGTCTCGGGGTGCACGGCCTCCTCGGCGTTCACCACACGGGAGACGGTCTTGATGCTGACGCCGGCGCTCGCGGCGACGTCCTTGATGCCGGGGCGGCGGTTCATGAGCGGCCCCCGCCGGTCGGGGTGGTGCGCGAGTTCGGGGTCGTACCGGGCATCCTCGCCCACCTCCTTTGACAGCGTTGTCATCTGCGGAGTGACCCGAATTCCCGGACTCCGTCGTTCTCGTTCCGCCTATACTGACTCGCAGCGACAACGTTGTCAAGCGGTCGCGATGTCTCAATTCGATAACCTCGGGAGCAGCATGATCATCGTCGTCGCCGGAGCCGCGGGAAGCGGCAAGAGCACCCTCGGTCTGGAGCTCGCGCGGTCCCTCGGCGCCGCCCTGCTCGACCTCGACTCGCTCACGAACCCGGTGCTCGAGGGTCTCGGCCAGGAGCTGTCCGCGGGCGCCCACTGGAACGACCCCGCCCTGCGCCCGGTCGTCCGCCCCGCTCGCTACGCGGCCCTCCGCGCCGCCCTCGCCGACCAGGTGCGCGCCGGGGTCGACGCCGTGCTGATCGCCCCGTTCACGGCCGAGCTGGCGGGCGGCCCCGAGTGGCAGCAGCTGGTCGAGGCGGCCGACGGCCCGCCCGAGGTGGTCTGGCTTCGCGCGTCTCCCGCCCTGCTCGCCGAGCGCCGCGGCCTCCGCGCGGCGGCCCGCGACGTGCACGTGGTCGACCCGCCCGCCGGCGCCGAGCCGCGGGTGCCGCACCTCGTGGTCGACGCCTCCCTCTCCACCGCCCAGCAGCTCGCCTCCGTGCGCCGGCGTCTCGGCGGCGGACGCCCGCTGCCCGCGGACTCCCAGGTCTTCTCGCGCACCTTCGCCGCCGGACTGTTCGACCTCGACGGCACCCTGATCGACTCGACCCCCTCGGTCGTGCGCTCCTGGCAGCAGCTCGCCCGCGAGTACGGCCTCGAGGTCGACCTGCTCGCCGAGGGCCACGGCCGCCCCGCTGCCCAGGTCATCGACACCTTCTTCTCGGGCGAGCAGGCCGCCGAGGCGCTCGCCAGGGTGACCGAGATCGAGGTGAACGACCTCGACGACGTGATCGCCCTCGACGGGGCGGCCGCACTTCTCGGCTCCCTGCCCGACGACTCCCGCGCCATCGTCACGAGCGGAACCCGCATCATCGCCACCAGCCGCCTGCGCGCCGCCGGGCTGACCCCGCCGGCCGTGCTGGTGACGTTCGACGACGTCGTGAACGGCAAGCCGCATCCGGAGCCCTTCCTCACGGCGGCCACGCGCCTCGGCGTCGACCCGGCCTCGTGCGTGGTCTTCGAGGACGCCCCGGCGGGCCTGGCCGCGGCGAAGGCGGCCGGATGCACGACCGTCGCGATCGCGGGCACCCACGAGTCGCACGAGCTCGACGCCGACCTCGTCGTCGACGGACTGTTCCAGCTGCGGGTGGTGCTGCTGCCCGGCGGCGGCTTCCGACTCGAGCCGGTGGCCGGCCAACCGGACTCCCCCGCCGCCTGAGTAGCGATCACCCCTCCCGCCCGCCACCCGGCCTGTGGAAGAATCCGAGGCGTGACCACCGCATCCGCCGCCCGCCTGTCCGAGACCCGCTGAGCATGGGCGAGGTCATCCGGGTGCAGGGGGCGCGCGAGAACAACCTGAAAGACGTCTCGGTCGAGATCCCCAAGCGCAAGCTGACCGTGTTCACGGGCGTCTCGGGATCGGGCAAGAGCTCGCTCGTGTTCGACACGGTGGCGGCCGAGTCGCAGCGTCTGATCAACGAGACCTACAGCGCTTTCGTGCAGGGCTTCATGCCCACGCTCGCCCGTCCTGACGTCGACGTGCTCGAGGGGCTCACCACCGCGATCATCGTCGACCAGGCGCGCATGGGGTCCGACCCTCGTTCCACCGTCGGAACCGCCACCGACGCGAACGCGCTGCTGCGCATCCTGTTCAGCCGTCTGGGTCAGCCGCACATCGGTTCGCCGCAGGCCTACTCGTTCAACGTGGCGTCGATCTCGGGGGCGGGCGCGGTCACCACCGAGAAGGCCGGCGTGGTCACGAAGGAGCGGCGCAGCTTCTCGGTCACCGGCGGCATGTGCTCGCGCTGCGACGGGCGGGGCAGCGTCTCCGACATCGACCTGTCACAGCTGTTCGACGACAGCAAGTCGCTGAACGAGGGCGCCATCACGGTGCCCGGCTACACGGCCGACGGGTGGATGGTGCGCATCTTCGCGAAGTCGGGCTTCCTCGACGGTGACAAGCCGATCCGCGACTACACCGACGCCGAGCGGCAGGACTTCCTCTACAAGGAGCAGGTCAAGGTCAAGTTCGAGAACATGAACATGACCTACGAGGGCCTGGTGCCGAAGATCCAGAAGTCGTTCTTCGCGAAGGACCGCGAGTCGATGCAGCCGCACGTGCGCGCCTTCGTCGACCGGGTCGCGACCTTCACGGCCTGCCCCGACTGCGGCGGAACGCGCCTGAGCGAGGCGGCTCGCTCGTCGAAGGTCGCCGGCCTCAGCATCGCGGATGCCTGCGCCCTGCAGATCAGCGACCTCGCCGAGTGGGTGCGGGCCCTCGACGAGCCGTCGGTCGCGCCGCTGCTCGAGGGGCTCGTGCACCTGCTCGACTCCTTCGTGGGAATCGGCCTCGGCTACCTCTCGCTCGACCGCGCCTCCGGCACGCTCTCGGGCGGCGAGGCGCAGCGGGTGAAGATGATCCGGCACCTCGGCTCGGCGCTGACCGACATCACCTACGTCTTCGACGAGCCCACCACGGGCCTCCATCCGCACGACATCCAGCGCATGAACGAGCTCCTGCTGCAGCTGCGCGACAAGGGCAACACGGTGCTCGTCGTCGAGCACAAGCCCGAGGCGATCGCCATCGCCGACCACGTCGTCGACCTCGGCCCCGGGGCGGGCGCAGCGGGCGGCACCGTCTGCTTCGAAGGCACGGTCGACGAGCTCCGACGCTCGGGCACCGTCACCGGGCGGCATCTGGATGACCGGGCCGCCCTCAAGCCCTCGGTGCGCGCGCCGTCCGGCACGCTCGCCATCCGCGGCGCCTCGTCGCACAACCTGCGCGGGGTCGACGTCGACCTCCCGCTCGGGGTGCTCGTCGTCGTCACCGGCGTGGCCGGCTCGGGCAAGAGCTCGCTCATCCACGGCTCGGTGTCGCCGCGCGAGGAGGTCGTCACCGTCGACCAGACGCCGATCCGCGGCTCGCGGCGGAGCAACCCCGCGACCTACACCGGGCTGCTCGAGCCGATCCGCAAGGCGTTCGCCAAGGCGAACGGCGTGAAGCCCGCCCTGTTCAGCGCGAACTCGGAGGGCGCCTGCCCCGTCTGCAACGGCGCAGGAGTCGTGTTCACCGACCTCGGCATGATGGCGTCGGTGTCCACCACCTGCGAGGAGTGCGAGGGCCGGCGCTTCGACGCCTCGGTGCTCGGCTACCACCTCGGCGGCAAGGACATCACCGAGGTGCTCGCGATGCCCGTCTCGGAGGCGCTGCCGTTCTTCGCCTCCTCCGGCGAGGCCGCGCTCCCGGCGGCGCACGCGATCCTGTCGCGGCTGTCCGACGTGGGGCTCGGCTACCTGGCGCTCGGGCAGCCGCTCACGACGCTCTCGGGCGGCGAGCGCCAGCGCCTGAAGCTCGCCGCCGACATGGCGGGCAAGGGCAGCGTCTACGTGCTCGACGAACCGACGACGGGCCTTCACCTGGCCGACGTCGCACAGCTGCTCGGCCTGCTCGACCGCCTGGTCGACTCGGGCAAGTCGGTGATCGTGATCGAGCACCACCAGGCCGTCATGGCGCACGCCGACTGGATCGTCGACCTCGGCCCGGGCGCCGGCCACGACGGCGGCCGCGTCGTCTTCGAGGGCACCCCGGCCGCGCTCGTCGCGTCGCGCGCCACCCTCACGGGCGAGCACCTGGCGAGCTACGTCGCCCGCTGACCCCGGTCGGGTCAGTGCGCGGCGAGCGCCTCCAGGGCGCCGCGCGCACCGCGGGCCGCGAGCAGCGCCCGCGCCTCCACGAAGGCCGTGCGCAGGCGGGCGTTCGAGCCGAGGTCGCCGAAGACGGGGGCGTAGTCGAGGAAGCTCCCGGGAGCATCCGCCTCGCCCGCCACCGCGACCCGCAGCTCGTCGAGCCGCTTGTCCACGGGCGACAGCGCGCTGCCGTCGTCGGCCACGCCCTCGAGGAAGCGGCTCCACGCCGCGAGCACCAGCACCGACCGGTCGATCTCGCCGCCCGACGCGAGCTGCGCGCGCACCACCGGAAGCAGGAACTTCGGGATGCGGTCGGAGCCGTCGACGATCTGCCGCATCAACGTGTCCTTGATCGCCTCGCTGCCGAAGCGGCGCATCAGCTCGGCGCTGTACTCGTCGAGGTCGACCCCGGGCACCGGCGCGAGCGTCGGCCGCGCCTCGTCGTGCATGTAGCCCAGCAGGAAGTCCGCGAACAGCTGATCCCGGCAGACCTCGTGCACGTACTCGGCACCCGAGAGCAGCCCGAGGTAGCTCATCGCCTGGTGCGAGGCGTTCAGCAGCCGCAGCTTCATCAGCTCGTACGGCTCGACGTCGGAGACGACCTGCACCCCGACCTCCTCGAACGCCGGGCGCCCCGCGGTGAAGGAGTCCTCGAGCACCCACTGCACGAACGACTCCGAGAGCACCGGCCAGCGGTCCTCGATGCCGAACTCGTCGGCGACCCGCTGCCGGGAGGCGTCGGTCGTGACCGGCGTGATCCGGTCGACCATCGAGTTCGGGAAGCCGACCGCCGACGCGATCCACTCGGCGAGGGAGGGCTCGACCCGCTCGGCGAACGCGAGCACGGCGGCGCGGGCCACGTGCCCGTTGCCCTGGATGTTGTCGCACGACATCACCGTGAACGGCACCGCCCCGGCATCCCGCCGCTCGCGCAGCCCGGCCACGACGAACCCGAGGGCGCTCTGCGGCGCGGCCCCGCCCGCGAGCCCGTCGAGATCGGCGAGCGTGGCGGCATCCCGCGGCTCGAACTCACCCGTGGCGTCGTTGATGCCGTACCCGCCCTCGGTGATCGTCAGCGAGACGATGCGGGTCGCGGGGTCGCGCAGGGCGGCGAGCACTGCATCCGGCTGCTCGGGTGCCAGCAGGTAACGGATGATCGACCCGACCACCCGCGCCTCCACCACCCCGTCGGGCGCGGTGGTGACCAGCGTGTACAGCTCGTCCTGGGCCGAGAGCGCGTCACGCATCGCCGCGTCGGACGCCAGCGTGCCCACCCCGACGATGCCCCACTCCCCGGCGCCGGCCGCGAGCAGCCGGTCGACGAACATCGCCTCGTGCGAGCGGTGGAACGCCCCCACGCCGAAGTGCACGATCCCGGGCCGCACGGCGGCCCGATCGTACGAGGGCACGGCGACCCGCGGGTCGAGGCTGCCGAGGGTCTGGGCGCTCAGGGTGGTCATCGTGTCTCCAGTCGGGTGGGGGTCGGGTGGTCAGCGGGTCGCAGCTCGGGTGGTGCGAGCGGGGCAGGCGCCCGGGGCGCGGTCATGATGAAGCAGCGGATGGTCGGCGCGACGCCGCTCGGGCGACCGCACGTCACAGCACCGTCGTCAGGTGCAGCAGCAGGTCGGCGTTGCCGCGCGATCCGTCGACGATCCGCGCGTTCGCCTCGTCGACGTCGCGCACCCAGTCGGCGGAGTCGCCGGGCGAGTGCCCGTACGAGACGCGTCGCCGCACGAGACGGTCGTGCCGAACATCCGGAGCCACCTCGAGGAACCACGACTCGTCGAGGTGCTCGCGCACGCGCTCCCAGCCGTGGCCGTCGCCGAGGAGGTAGTTGCCCTCGGTGATCACGAGCGGCACCCCGGCGGGCACGGGCACCGCGCTGCCGATGGACTCCTCGAGGGCGCGATCGAAGACGGGCGCGTAGACCACGGGGGCGTCGGCCCGGGCGAGCCGGCCGAGCAGGGCGACGTAGCCGTCGACGTCGAAGGTGTCGGGGGCGCCCTTGCGGTCGCGCCGGCCGAGGCGCTCGAGCTCCTGGTTGGCGAAGTGGAAGCCGTCCTGGCCCACCAGCACCGCGTCGCCGTCGAGCGCGGCGATCAGGGCGGCGCAGAGCGTCGACTTGCCGGCTCCGGGTGTGCCGACGATGCCGAGGATGCTCCGCGAACCACTCGCGATCAGCGCCCGGCACCGCGCCAGCAGCTCGTCGAGCCCGACGGGGCGCGCCTCGGCCGGCGGTGCGGTGTCCTCGCTCACGGGTCCTCCTGGTCGTCGTCGACGGATGCGCGGCAGCAGCTCCCGAAGGCTCACCGCCGCGCCCACCGTACGCACCCCGAGGCCCCGCTGTCAATCGCGATGACACCGGTGTCAGGAGATTTCATGACACGGGTGTCATCCGCGTCGTTCCGCCGCTATGCTGATGCCGCCCCGACGTCGCGATGCAGCGCCGTCCCGCCCACTCGAACGGACTCACCATGACAGACTTCACCGGCCGCACCATCCTCGTCACCGGCGCCAGCGGCGGCATCGGCGGCGCCGTCGTGCGCCACCTCGTCGCCGCGAACGCGACCGTTCTCGCCGCCGGCCGCAACCTCGAGCACCTCGAGGCCCTCGCCGCCGAGACCGGCGCCACCCCGCTCCCCTTCGACCTCACCTCGGAGGACAGCGTCCGCGAGGCCATCGAGGGCAAGGACATCTGGGGCGTCGTCAACTCCGGCGGCTGGGGCGGCGAGATCGCCACGCCTCAAGACACCGACATCGACGTCTTCGACAAGGTGATCAGCATCAACGCCCGCGGCTCGCTGCTCGTCACCAAGTACGCCTCCCGCGAGATGATCCGCCTGGGCGACGGTGGCGCGATCGTCAACATCTCGAGCCAGGCGGGCCTCGTCGCCCTCACGGGCCACATCTCCTACGGCTCCTCGAAGGCGGCCCTCGACAACATCACCCGCGTCTCCGCGCTGGAGCTCGGCAAGTACGGCATCCGCGTCAACAGCGTCAACCCCACCGTCGTCATGACGCCCATGTCGGCCTGGTACTGGGGCCGCCCCGACATCGAGGGGCCCTTCCTCGAGGCCATGCCCCTCGGCAAGTGGGCCACCGAGGACGACATCGCGGCCCCCGTCGTCTTCCTCCTCTCCGACGCGGCGGGCATGATCTCGGGCGTCTCCCTCCCCATCGACGGCGGCTACACGGCCCGCTGACCCCCGCTCCCCGCGGCCGGTCGCCCACCCATCACCACCTGGCGCGACTCAGTCGCGGCAGAACGTCGCGATTCGGCCCGAGTCGCGGCAGAACGTCGCCACTTGCCGCGACTCTCCGATCACGAGCAGCCACACGCACAGCGAGGAGACGCCATGGCCACCATGCGCGAGGTCGCGGCTGCCGCCGGCGTCAGCCCGAAGACCGTGTCACGGGTGCTGAACGACGACCCGCACGTCTCACCCGAGACCCGGGCGCGCGTCGAGGGGTCGATGCGCGAGCTGGCGTACGTCCCGAACGCGATGGCGACGACGTTCCGCTCAGGACGCTCGCCCGTGATCGGCGTCGCCGTGCCCGACCTCGTCGACCCCTTCTTCGCCGCCATCGTCACCGCGGTCGAGGAAGAGGCCCTAGCGAACGACCTCT
This sequence comes from Herbiconiux flava, assembly GCF_013409865.1. Lineage (NCBI taxonomy): Bacteria > Bacillati > Actinomycetota > Actinomycetes > Micrococcales > Microbacteriaceae > Herbiconiux > Herbiconiux flava. The sequence continues at coordinate 2,137,294 of NZ_JACCBM010000001.1, read as the reverse complement.
CCACCCTCGTCACGAGCCTCGGCCACGGCCAGGACCCGTCCCGCGAGCGCGTCGCCCTCGAGTCCGTGCTGCGTCGGCAGCTGAGCGGCCTCGTCGTCGCGCCCAGCACGAACGACCACGCCTGGCTCGAGCCGTGGGCGGCGCGCATCCCGATCGCCTTCGTCGACCGCGCGCCCGGCGATCTCGAGGCCGACGCCTTCCTCCAGGACGACCGCGGCGGCGCCCGCGACGCCACCTCGCACCTGATCGGTCACGGACACCGTCGCATCGGCTTCCTCGGCGACTCCCTCTCGGCCCCCACGATCGCCGAACGCCTCGAGGGCTACCGCGAGGCGCTGGCGGCGGCGGGCATCCCGTTCGACGACGATCTCGTCGCCCTCGGCGCGGCCACCCGCCCGGGCGCCGCCGACGCCCTCGCCCGCCTGCGCGAGCCGAACCCTGGGGTGACGGCCGTCTTCTCCTCGGATGCCCGCTGCACCATGGCCGCCATGCCCACCGTCACGGCGCATCCGATCGCCCTCACCGCGTTCGGCGACTTCCCCCTAGCCGACTCGCTCACCCCCGCGATCACCGTCGTCGCCCAGGACCCGGCGACCCTCGGCCGCCTCGCCGCCGCCCGCCTCGTGGAGCGCGCCGCGCATCCCGACCGCGCGCTCCCGCGCCGCACGGTCCTGCCCGTGACGCTCATCGAGCGAACCTCCTGCCGCGTCTGACGCGATCGACTTGGCCCGTCCCGTTCTAAAACGCGAGTTCTAGGACGGGACGGGCCAAGTCGATCGTCGGTCAGGGCGCGACCGCCCGGCCCTCGGCGTGCGAGGTCGCCGCAGCCCGGTAGATCGCGTGCGTGAGCGCCGCCTCCGACGGGCGGGCCGCCCCGAAGCGGTCGCCGAGCGAGCCGTGGCGCTCGGCGAGGAACACCGCCCACATCTGCAGGATCGAGTCCGAGAAACCCGACTCGAAGATCCCGCCGGTGACCGTCGGCCAGACCGACTGGCTGCCCACGTCGATCTGCTGCCAGACCTGTTCGCGCCCACCGCCCGGAACATCCGTCACCGTGAACACCGACACCGTCTTGGGGTTCTTCGTGCTGAACCGCACGCCCCCGTCGAGCCCGATCGCCTCGAACTCCCAGGTGTTCTTCTGCCCCGGGTCGATGCGCTTGGTCTCGGTCGTCAGCGGGAAGAGCTGCCCCTCGTGGCGGGCCCAGCTGTGCAGGGTGGCGTTGTCCCAGGTGTCGCACGGCACCGGCGAGCCGTCAGGCCCGGGCCGCGTCGGCACGAGGTTCTGCAGCACGCCGTAGACCGTCTCGGGCACCCAGCCGAGGCGCAGCGGGACGTGCCAGGTGTGCATCCCGAGGTCGTTCATCACGCCGGCCTCGCCGCAGAACTCGACCTGCCGCTTCCAGTTGATCGGCTTGTTCACGTCGAGGTCGCTCGAGTGCAGGAAGCTGTTGCGCGCCGACACGATCGTCCCGAGCGCCCCCGACTTCACGTAGTCGATCGCCAACTGCGCCCCCGGGAAGAACGGCATCTCGCTCGAGACGCGCACGAAGGCCTCAGGATGCTCGGCCATCGCCGCGAGCACAGCCTGGGCCGCGGCCCCGTCGATGCCGAACGGCTTCTCGGCGAGCAGGCTCTTGCCGCTGGCGATGACGTCACGGTAGATCGCCTCGTGCAGGTCGTGGCGCACGGCCACGTAGACGACGTCGATGCTGTCGTCGGCGAGCAGCTCGTGGTAGTCGGTCGTCTTCGTGACCACCGTGTCGATCTCGTCGAACCACTCCATCGCCGCCGGGTTGATGTCGCAGACCGCGGTCAGCCGGGGCCGCACGGGGTGGTCGATCAGGGCCGGCCAGCGCTGGATGGCCGCCGCGATCTCGCGCCCCATCAGCCCGCCGCCGACGATGGCGACGTTCACGGTCTCGGCGGTCATGCCGACACCCCCGCGTCGCTCGCATCGCCTTCGCTGACGGATGCCCGCCCCGCCGACTCCGCGAGGATACCCAGCCCGTCCGCCACCGAGGCCCCCTCGTGCAGCACCGCGAGCAGCGCCGCCGTGATGCCGGCCGGGTTCTCGTGCTGCACGATGTTCCGCCCGTAGACGATGCCGCGGGCCCCCGCCGCCAGCACGGCGACGGTGCGCTCGAGGAGGGTCCGGTCATCCACCCGCCCCCCGCCCCGCACGAGCACCGGAACGTCGCCCGCGACCTCGATGACCCGCCCGTACTCGCTCAGGTCGTCGCTCGGGTCGGCCTTGATCAGGTCGGCGCCGAGCTCGACGCCCTGGCGCACCAGCGTCACTATCTTCTCGATGTCGCCGTCGACCATGTAGCCGCCGGCCTTCGAGTTGTCCTGCATCACGAGCGGCTCGACCATCAGCGGCATGCCGTACTTGGTTGCCTCGCGCCGCAGCTCGAGGATCGAGGTGATGTTCGCCTCGCGCACCTCCGGATGCCCGGGCAGCTCCATCAGGTTCACGCACACCGCGACGGCGTCCAGCCGCACGGCCTCCTCGATGGCGTGCGGCACGTGCCGGCTGAACAGCACCGGGTCGAGCGGGTTGCCGTACACGTTCGCGATGTCGGTGCGCAGCACCAGCCCCGGCTTCTGCTTGCCCGGGATGCTCTGCAGCCGTCGCGCCTGCCCGATCGTCAACTGCACCGCGTCGGGGCCGGCGTCGACGAGGGTGCGCACGACCTGATCCATGTTCTCGATGCCCGTGATGAACGAGCGCTCCCCGAAGAAGCCGTGGTCGACGGCCACGTCGAGGGCCCGGCCCGAGCGCGGATTGAAGAGGCGATTGAGGCGATACAGCGTCATTGCAGTGCTCCTGATCGTGGGGAACGTCGGGTCGGGGGCTTTCGAACGGCCCCTCGATGTGTCAGAGTAACCCCGTGAGACAACGTTGTCTAGCCGGTCGCACCGGCTCGTCCGCCCGCTGCCGCTCGCTCACCCACCGTCGAGAGGATGCCCGATGACCCCGATCGTCGTCGCCGGCCACATCTGCCTCGACCTCACCCCCGCGCTCGGCCCCGGTGCCGCCCTCGACCCCGGGCGCCTGATCGACGTCGGGCCCCTCCGCATCGGCCTCGGCGGCTGCGTCGCCAACACCGGCCTCGCCCTGGCCGATCTCGGCGCCGACGTGTCCCTGCACTCCACCGTCGGCGACGACGAGCTCGGACGCATCGTCGCCGACACCATCGCCCGCCGCCCCGGCCTCACCGCCGACCTGCACGTCGACCGCGACCACGCCACGTCCTACTCTCTCGTGCTCGAGCCCGAGGGCCACGACCGCACCTTCTGGCACCACACCGGCGCGAACGCCGTCTTCACGGGCGAGCACCTCGACGTCGGAGACGCCCCGCTCCTCCACCTCGGCTACCCGCCGCTGCTGCCGGCGCTGCTCGCCGACGGCGGGGCTCCGCTCGAGGCCGTGTTGTCGCGCGCCCGCGCCCGGGGCGCCACGACGTCGCTCGACCTGGCGGTGGTCGACCCGGCGTCGGCGGTCGGCGCGGTGGACTGGCCGGGCATCCTGAAGCGCGCCCTCGCCGTGACCGACGTGATCACCCCGAGCCTCGACGACCTCACCTCGGCGCTCGGCCCGGCCCTCGGCATCTCGCCGCTGCCCGCCGCCCGCGCGGCCGGGCTCTACGCCGACCTGCTGCTGTCCTGGGGAACCGCGGTGGTCGCGATCTCGGCGGGCTCCGAGGGCCTGCTGCTGCGCACGGCCTCAGCCTCCCGCCTGGCCAGAGGGGGCCGGATGCTCGCCCCCCTCGCCCGCCGCTGGGCCGACGCCTCGCTGCGCGTGCGCCCCCTCGCCGTCCCCCGCGTCGCCACCACGAACGGGGCCGGCGACGCCTCGACGGCGGGCCTCCTCTTCGCCCTCTCCCGCGGATCCTCCCCCACCCTCGCCGCCCACCTCGCCGCAGCCACGGCGGCCGCCGTCATCGCGGGCGACCGCCCCACCCCCGCCACCCTCACGTCCCTCCTCCCGGCGGCGGCGTCCCTCTTCGCGCCGGGATCCCAACCGGCCGCTCCCGCGCCCGCACGCTCCGCGGCTCGCGGATGACGGCACGAATGCGCCCCACCTCCCCTGCCACGCCCCCGCTCGCTGTCGTCCGCGTGTCCCTGCCCACCCGCCTCGAACTCATCGCCCACCGCGCCCCGGCCAGCGCGCCCCCACCTGCCCGCGCCGCGCACCCGCCACAATGAACCCCATGCCCAAGCCGCCCACCATGAAGGACGTCGCGGCGGCCGCGGGCGTCGCCCTGAAGACCGTCTCGCGTCACGTCAACGGCGCCACGAACATCGACCCGGCCCTCGCGGCCCGCATCGCCGCCGCCATCACCGAGCTCGGCTACCGCCACAACCTCGCCGCCGCGAGCATCCGGCCCGGTCGCTCCGCCAAGGTCATCGGCCTCGTCATCTCCGACCTCGCGAACCCCTACTGGTCGCTCCTCGCCCGCTCGGTCGAACGCACTCTCAGTGCCAACGGCTACCTCCTCATGACGGTCAGCTCCGAGGAGGACGCCGACCGTCACCGCCTCCTCATCGACCGACTCCTCGCCCAGCGCGTCGACGGCCTCATCGTCTCCCCGCCCCGCCGCGACACCACCGCCTGGGCGGCCGCCGCGGCCCCCCTCCTCCCCGTCGTCGCGATCGACCGCCCCGCACTCTCCGCCCCGCCGCCCCCCGCACCGGTCCAGGATGCTCGCGCCACCCGCGAGGACCAACCCCTGTCCCTCGCCGAACCTCCGGCCCCCTCCCGCACTGACGACGACCTCCACACGGACGCGGACGTCGATGCGATGCGGCGACAGCACCCTCCCCTCGTCGACACGATCCTCGCCGACAACGCCGGAGGCGCCCAGGCCGCCACCCGCGAACTCCTCCGCCACGGAGCACGCCGCATCCTCTTCCTCGGCGACTCCCTCGAGCTCTACACGATGCGCGAGCGCCATGCCGGATTCCTCCGAGCCCTGGCGTCGGCCGCTCCCGAGGGCGCCGACTTCTCCGTCGCCACCGCGCACACCGCGGCCGAGGCGGCCGACGTGGTGACGGCCCTCCTCGGCACCGGACGCATCGACGCCGTCTTCGCCGCCAACAACCGCGCCTCCGTCGGCGCCGTCGACGCCTTCACCCGCGTCGGCGCCCGCCTCCCCCTCATCGGCTTCGACGACTTCGAGGCGGCCACCCTCGTGCGCCCCGGCGTCTCGGTCGTCGCGCAAGACGTGGCCCTGATGGGCGAAGCCGCCGCCCAGGCCGTCCTGGCACGCCTCGCGGGCGACACCCCGCCCCCGGCCACGACGACGCTCCCCACCCGCCTGATCCTCCGCGGCTCCGAGCTGCCGTAGAGCCGACCGGCTACTGGGTGGTGGTGCTCTCGATGCTCATGACGAGCACGACGCGGTCGGCCGAGTCGGGCGGCGGCGTCTGGCCAGGGTTGCCGTAGCGCTTGCCGAGCACCACGTAGAAGGCGCCGGTGGGGTCGGGCTCGACCGCGATCAACCGGCCGCGCACCTCGAGGTAGCGGAACGGGTTCGCCGGGTCGATCACCGACAGGCTCATCGACGGATTGTGCTGCAGGTTGCGGTACTTCGCCCGCTTCGTGGTGTGCGTGAAGCGCAGTGTGTCGCCGTCGCGCAGGTACCACATCGGGTTCACCTGCACGGTGTCGTCGGGCCGGATCGTGCCGAGGTGCCCGTAGTTCGCCTGCTCGAGCAGCTCGGCGTAGTCGGGAGGGATGACGTCGCTCATGCGGATATTGAACCACCGACGTCCGACGCCGCGGTAGGACCAGACGCGGAAAGCGGCGCGCGTGTCGGGCTGACAGGATTTGACTCCCCACCGGCGCCCTCCATCCGCCGCGAACAGCGGCGGACGGAGCCTCTGCGCGGCGTGGGCCCACGAGCAGCTTCGCGTCCGGACAGCCTGACAGACGCAAAATGGGCCGCCCCGGAGGGCGACCCATTTTCCATCTGTCGGGCTGACAGGATTTGAACCTGCGACCCCTTGACCCCCAGTCAAGTGCGCTACCAAGCTGCGCCACAGCCCGTGGCCGTCACCCGGAGAAGCGAACCGCTCCAGACAACTTGTCCATGATAGCGCCTCCCGAGACGCCCCGCTGACACCCCGGCCGAGACCCGGCGGAGACCCGGCGAAGCAGCCGACCCACGGCGTCATGAACCGGAAAACGCATGCCCGGCGATATAGGAAGAAAGTTTGGGACTCACAGTCCTAAAACAGGGCGAATCCTGATCTTCGTCATTGCATAATTGAGCATGCCCCAGTCAACCGCCTTACCCGCGACTCCATCCCGACGCCAGGGCGCATCCGTCAACCCGGCCGAACCCCGAGCGGCCCGCACCCATGAAGCACTGACGACTGCCCTGTTCGAACTCCTCCGCCAGCACGATCTCACCGAGATCTCCATCTCCGAGCTCTGCCGTACGGCGGGCGTGCACCGCACCACCTTCTACGGCCACTACGCCGACATCTTCGCCTTCGCGGCCGACTCGTTCGCGCACATCCTCGACGAGCTCGGCAGCGTCGGCGAGGGCACCTACGACGGCTACTCCCCCGAAGCCGTCACCCAGGTGTACGCCGACTCCATCCGCCGCGAGCTCGGCCACATCGTCGACCACCGCGCGGCCTATCGCATGATGTTCGGCACCCGCGTCGACGCCGGCTTCCGCCGCGAGCTCTACCAGCGCGCCCTGCGCCGGGCCTCGCTCGCGATCGCGGTCTGGCAGCGCCACGGATACGGCACCGGCATCGACACCGCGACCGCCGCCGCGTACATCGCCGGCGGTTCGGTCGGCGTGCTCGAGGCCTGGGCGTTCAGCGAGTCCGTCGACACCGACGCCCACACCGACGCCGTCATGGCGTCCTGGCCGGCGTGGTGCGCCTCGTCCGCGCCCACCGAGGCCCTCATCGAGAAGGCCGGCTAGCCGAAACCGGCGACCTGCGCCACCTGCAGTCCCGCCGACCCGCAGACCCGCAGACCCGCCGATTGCGCGCCGACCCGAAAGGTGCGCACCCGGCGCCACCAGGAGCCCGGCTCGTCCCCCCGAGCCGGGCTCCTGCACGTCCCCCGGCGCCCCATGGTGTGGAATGGACCGGTGACCACCACCGCACCCGCCGAACGCCCCCTCGCCCTGGCCCTCGCCGTCGACGTCGGTGGCACCAAGGCCGAGGCCGCCCTGGTCGACGCCGACGCCCGCCTCGTCCCCGGCACCCGCTTCCGGGCCCCCACGGGCTCCGGCAGCAGCCGCGAGCAGATAGCGGATGCGGTGAGCCAGGTCGTCCGTCAGGCCACCGCCGCGCTCCCGACCGGGGCGCAGCTCCTCGGCGCGGGCATCGGCAGCGCCGGCCCCATCGACGCCGAGCGCGGGACCGTCTCCCCGCTGAACCTCGCCACCTTCCAGCGCTACCCCCTCCGCGACCTGGTCGCCGAGGCTTCAGGCCTGCCCGACCCGGTGCTCCGGCTCGACGGCCTTTGCATCCTGCTCGCCGAGCACTGGGCCGGCGCCCTGCAGGGCTACCGCACCGCGATGGGCATGATCGTCTCCACCGGTATCGGCGGAGGCCTCCTGGTCGAGGGGCGCCTGGTGGGCGGCCGAACGGGCAACGCCGGCCACGTGGGGCAGATCCAGCTGCACATGCACGAGTCCGAGGGGCGCGACCACTCCGTCACGCTCGAGGGCATCGCGGCGGGCCCCCGCATCGTGGCCTGGGCCAATGCGCAGGGCTGGGAGGGGTCGAGCGGCGAGGAGCTGGCGGAGAGCTACCGGAACGGGCATCCGCTCGCCCGCGCGGCCGTCGAACGGTCGGCGAACGCCATCGGCGAGGGCATCGCGTCGGTCGGCGCACTGCTCGACCTGGAGGCGGTCGCCATCGGCGGCGGGTTCTCGCGGGTCACGCCCGACCTGTTCGACCTCATCCGCGCACGCATCACCGCGATGGCGCCGCTCGACACCATCCCGGGCGTCAAGGTGCTGCCGTCGGCCCTCAGCGACGAGGGCCCGCTGATCGGCGCGGGCGGCCTGGTGCACCGCGCCGAGCTGCTCCCGTAGCGACGCACCAGCCGAGACCTACCGCTTCCGCTTCTCCCGCACCCGCATGTTGACGACGATCGGCGAGCCCTCGAACCCGTAGATCTCGCGCAGCCGGCGCTGCACGTACCGCCGGTACCCCGGGTCGAGGAACCCGGTCGTGAAGAGCACGAAGGTCGGCGGGCGCGACGCGGCCTGCGTGCCGAACAGGATGCGCGGCTGCTTGCCGCCTCGCACGGGGTGCGGGTGCGACGCCGTGAGCTCGGCGAGGAAGGCGTTGAACTTGCCGGTCGGAACCCGCGTGTCCCACGACTCCAGCGCGAGCTCGAGCGCGGGCACGAGCTTCTCGAGGTGACGACCGGTGCGCGCCGAGATGTTGACGCGGGGCGCCCAGGTGACGTGGTGCAGGTCCTGCTCGATCTCGCGCTCGAGGTAGCGTCGGCGGTCGTCGTCGAGGAGGTCCCACTTGTTGAACGCGAGCACGAGCGCGCGGCCCGACTCGAGCACGAGGTCGATGATGCGCAGGTCCTGCGTCGAGATGGGCTCGGTCACGTCGAGCACGACGACGGCGACCTCGGCCTTCTCGAGCGCGGCGGAGGTGCGCAGCGACGCGTAGAAGTCGGCGCCCTGCTGCAGGTGAACGCGCTTCCTGATGCCGGCGGTGTCGACGAACGTCCACACCTTGCCGCCGAGCTCGATCTGCTCGTCGACCGGGTCGCGGGTGGTGCCCGCGAGCTCGTTCACGACGACGCGCTCCTCGCCGGCTGCCTTGTTGAGCAGCGAGCTCTTGCCCACGTTCGGGCGGCCGAGGATGGCGACGCGGCGCGGACCGCCGAGCTCCTGCTTGGCGACGGCCGAGACCTCGGGCATCTTCGCCATGATCAGGTCGAGCAGGTCGGCGACGCCGCGGCCGTGCAGCGCCGAGACCGGGTACGGCTCGCCGAGGCCGAGCGACCACAGCGCCGAGCTCTGCGCCTCCTGGCGCGCGTCGTCGACCTTGTTCGCGGCGAGGAAGACCGGACGGTTGGCCCGGCGCAGCAGCTTGACCACGTGCTCGTCGGTCGCGGTGGCGCCCACGTTCGAGTCGACGACGAAGAGCACCACGTCGGCGAGGTCGATGGCGACCTCGGCCTGCGCGGCGACGGCGGCGTTGATGCCGGCCGCGTCGGGCTCCCAGCCGCCGGTGTCGACGAGTGTGAACCGGCGCCCGGCCCACTCGGCCTTATAGGCCACGCGGTCGCGGGTGACGCCCGGCTTGTCCTCGACGACTGCCTCGCGGCGCCCCAGGACGCGGTTGACGAGCGCCGACTTGCCGACGTTCGGACGGCCCACGATGGCGAGCACGGGCAGCGCCGGCATCGCGACCATGCCGTCGGGGAACTCCTCGGCGAACTCGAGCAGGTCGAGGTCGCCCTCGTCGAGCTCGTAGTCGGCGAGGCCCGAGCGCAGCGTCTCGGCGCGACGCTCGGCGAGCTCCTCGTCGACGACGGCGAGCCGGTCGGCGAGGTCGTCGGCGGGTGCGTCGAACTCCTCCGACGCGTCGAAATCGTTGCCCGAGATGGGGCCCTGGTTATCCGCCATGCGGGATCCTCGCTGTCTGCGACGTCGGAGACGTCGGGGTCGTGTGGGAAGTCAGTGTCGTGGGGGAAGTCAGTGTCGTGGGGTGGTCTCGTTCGTCCGCGCGACCCGGTCGTTCACCACGCCGACGACGGCGGACACGGTCTGCTCGAAGTCGAGGTGGGTGGAATCGACGGTCGTCACGCCATCGGCGGCCTTCATGAAGTCGACCACGCGGGAGTCGGCCTGATCGCGGGTTCGGAGCGCCTCGCCCACGGCGGCGGCCGATTCACCGGTCAGTTCTTTCGAACGCCTGGCCATTCTAGCCTCTTCGTCGGCTGTGAGCAGGATGCGCACCGGCGCATCCGGTGCCACCACCGTCGTGATGTCCCGGCCCTCCGCGACGATCCCGTCGAAGGCGGTGTCCCGCATGATGCTCCGGAACCGCTCGGTCAGCCAGCTCCGCACCTCGGGGATGCGCGCCACGGCGCTCACCGCACCGGTCACCCGGGGCTCCCGGATCGCCTCGGTCACGTCGGTCGCACCCACCCGCACGAAGTACGCGTCGGGGTCGGTGCCGATCGCGAAGTCGAAGTCGCCCAGGGAGGCGACCACCGCATCCGGCACCGACGGGTCGACCCGCTTGTCGAGCAGGTTCCAGGCGAGGGCCCGGTAGCTGGCGCCGGTGTCGAGGTAGGCGAAACCGAGGGCGCGGGCGGTGGCCCGGCTCACGCTCGACTTGCCGCTGCCGGCGGGGCCGTCGATCGCGACGACGACCGGCACGGTGGCGTGGGGGTCGGCGGTGGTGTCTGCAGTGGGTCCGGTCATCCGGCGATCCTCCATCCTCGCGCGGCGAGCGCGCTGGTCACGGTGTCGAGCGTCTCGGGCAGCACGGCGATCTCGGCGAGGCCGATCTGCGCGCCCGGCGAGTGCTCGAGTCTCAGGTCTTCGAGGTTCACGCCGTCCTCGCCGAGCTCGGTCAGCAGGCGGGCGAGCTCGCCCGGGGCGTCGTCCACCATGACGACGAGCTGGGCGTAGCGGCGGTCCTGGCCGTGCTTGCCCGGGATGCGCGCGACACCGGCGTTGCCGCCGGCGAGCGTCTCGGCGAGCGCCCGTCGCCACGGGGTTCCGTCCGCCGCGGCATCGACGTCAGCCGACGCCGCGTCGAGCGCCGCCAGCACCTCGTCGAGGTCGTCGCGCACCCCCCGCAGCACGTCGGCCGTCGCCCCGGCGTTGGCGCCGAGGATCTGCACCCACAGGCCCGGGTCGCTCGACGCCACCCGGGTCACGTCGCGCAGCCCGCCGCCGGCGAGGTTCACCGCCGCCTCGGGTGCCGCGACGAGGCGCCGCGCCATCAGCGTCGACACCAGCTGAGGCGCGTGCGAGACGAGTGCCACGCTCGAGTCGTGCTGCTCGGCGGTCATCTCGACGAGCGTCGCACCGAGGTCGAGCACGAGGTCGTCGACGGCCGCGGCGGTCTGGTACGAGATGTCCGGATGCCCGGCCACGACCCACGGGCGCCCGAGGAACAGATCGGCGCGGCCCGACATCGGCCCGCCCTTCTCGCGTCCGGCGAGCGGGTGGGACCCGACGTACCGCGTCACGTCCGCCCCCGCCGCGCGCACCGCGGCGAGCACCGGACCCTTGACGCTCGCGACGTCGGTGACGACCGACCGCGGGTACGCCGAGAGCTCGCGCACGATCACCGAGGCGGTGACGTCGGGCGGAACGCAGACGACGATCAGCTGCGGTTCGTCGGCGTCCCCGGCCGAGCGCCCGGCTCCGTAGTCCATCGCGATCCGCACGTTGGTGGGCGAGGCGTCGGACAGGATCACGTCGACCCCGCGGGCGCGCAGCCCGAGCGCGATGCTCGTGCCGAGGAGGCCGACCCCGACGACCCGCACGGGGCCCGTCAGCCGGCTCTCGGGCCCCGTCATTCGCCGTCCTCGTCCGCATCCGCAGCGTCGAAGGAGCCCGCAGCGCCAGCACCGGCACCACCCGCGGAACCGCCGTCGGCACCCGCCGCTCCCGTCGCCTCCCGCGACAGCGTCAGCAGCTTCCCCACCTCGGCCTTGGTCAGCTCCCGCACCGCCCCCGCCTTCAGCGACCCCAGGTTGAGCGGCCCGAACGAGCGGCGCACGAGCTCCACCACCGGGTGACCGACGGCATCGAGCATCCGGCGCACGATGTGGTTGCGCCCGGAGTGCAGCGTCACCTCGACGATCGAGTGGTCGCGCTCCACGTCGAGCAGCCGCGCCTTGTCGGCCTTGATGGGCCCGTCCTCGAGGTCGATGCCGTGGGTCAGCGTCGCGAGCGTCTGCGGCGTCACGCGACCGTCGACCTTCGCGATGTACGTCTTGAGCACGCCGAACGAGGGGTGCGCCAGCACGTGCGCCAGGTCGCCGTCGTTGGTCAGGATGAGCAGCCCGCTCGTCTCGGCGTCGAGCCGCCCGACGTTGAACAGGCGCTCCTCGAACTCGTCGGTCCAGCGGCGCAGGTCGGGCCGGCCGCGCTCGTCCTGCAGCGAGCTGACCACGCCGGTCGGCTTGTTGAGCATGACGTAGCGCTTCTCGGGGTCGAGCTGCACGGCCATCCCGTCGACGGCGACGAGGTCGGTCACGGGGTCGATGCGGCGCCCGAGCTCGGTCACGACCTGCCCGTTGACCTCGACCCGACCGGCCTCGATCAACTGCTCGGAGACGCGGCGCGACGCCACTCCGGCGGCGGCCATCACCTTCTGCAGGCGCACACCCTGCGGCTCGGCATCGGCATCCCACGGCGGTATCTCGAACGGGGTCATCGCACTCCTTGAAGGTCGTCGAAGCCCTCGCTGCCGTCGGCGAGCAAGGGCGAGATCTTGGGCAGCTCGTCGAGCGAGTTCAGGCCCAGCTGCGTCAGCAGCATGTCGGTGGTGCCGTAGAGGATCGCTCCGGTCTCGGCCTGGGTGGACACCTCGGTGATCAGCCCGCGGCTGAGCAGCGTGCGCACGACCGAGTCGACGTTCACCGCGCGGATCGACGCGACGGCACCGCGGCTGATCGGCTGCTTGTAGGCGATCACCGCGAGCGTCTCGAGCGCGGCCTGCGAGAGCCGCGAGGGGTTCTGGGTCATCACGAAGTCCCTCACCAGCGGGTCGTGCTCGCCGCGCACGTAGAGCCGCCAGCCCCCGGCGACCTCCCGCAGCTCGAAACCGCGGCGCACGCTTCCGGATGCACGGCCGTCGTAGTCCTCGACCAGCCGCTCGACGCCCTGCCGCACGACCGCCACCGGACGGCCCAGCGCGGTCGCGAGCGACACCAGGCTCTGCGGCTCGTCGGCCACCATGAAGATCGCCTCGAGCGCCCGGTCGACGTCCGCGCTGGAGCTGGGAGCGACGGTCCGGTGGACCGTCGCCGCGACGCCAGCGCCGAGCGAGCTGTGCTCGCTCGGGCTCGAACTCCCGGTCTCAGTTGTCATAGTCGGCTCCGAGGTTCGCGAGGTCGTCCTCGTTCCAGGTCTCCGCCGTCCACATCAGCGTCAGATCCCCCAGCGGTTCGAGCTGCTCGAACGAGATCGACGCGTGCCGGTAGAGCTCGAGCACCGCGAGGAACCGCGCGATGACGACCCCCTTCTCGTCGATGCCCGCGATCAGCTGCCGGAAGCTCACCGTCGTTCCCGAGGCAGCTGCCGCTCGCAGCACGGTCACGACGTGCGCCGCCTGCTCCCGGATGCTCACCAGCGGTGCGTGCAGATGCTCGAGACCCACGGTCGGCAGCTCACGAGGCGCGAGCGCCATGGCGGCGAGCGCCGCGAAGTCGTCGGCGGTGAGCGTCCAGACCAGCTCCGGCGTCTGCTGGCGGTACTTCTCCTCGAGCCGCACCAACCGTGGACGGCGCGTGCCCTCCTCGTCGAACCGCTCCGCCAGCCACGCCGACACCTGCTTGAAGGCGCGGTACTGCAGCAGCCGCGCGAACAGCAGGTCGCGGGCCTCGAGCAGCGCCACGTCCTCCGCGTCGACGAGCTCGCCCTGCGGCAGCAGCCCGGCGATCTTGAGGTCGAGCAGCGTCGCCGCGACGACCAGGAACTCGGATGCCCGGTCGAGCTCCTCGGCGGAGTCGAGCCCTTTCAGGTACCCGATGAACTCATCCGTCACCCGGCTGAGCGAGATGTCGGTGATGTCGAGCTCGTGCTTGGTGATCAGCGAGAGCAGCAGGTCGAAGGGGCCCTGGAAGTTGTCGAGGCTGAGCGAGAACCCGGGCGCGGCGGTGCCGGCCGCTTCCGGATCACCACCCGGCTGCGGGTCGAGGAGCGCGGCGAGCGCCGGCTCAGGCGACCGCGCCACGGGCGACCAGTTCTCTGGCCAGCTGCTTGTAGGCCTTCGCCGAGGTGTGCTCGGGCGCGAACTGCGTGATCGGCTTGCCGGCCACGGTCGCGTCGGGGAACTTCACCGTTCGGCCGATGACCGTCTCGAACACCTTGTCGCCGAAGGTCTCGACCACGCGCTCGAGCACCTCACGGGAGTGCAGCGTGCGCGGGTCGTACATGGTGGCGAGGATGCCGTCGAGCACGAGCGCCGGGTTCAGCCGGTCGCGCACCTTGTCGATCGTCTCGACGAGCAGGGCCACGCCGCGGAGCGCGAAGTACTCGCACTCGAGCGGGATGAGCACGCCGTGGCTCGCGGTGAGCGCGTTCACGGTGAGCAGCCCGAGCGAGGGCTGGCAGTCGATCAGGATGACGTCGTAGTCGTTGCTCACCTTGCGCAGAACGCGGGCCAGGATCGACTCGCGCGCGACCTCGCTGACGAGGTGCACCTCGGCCGCCGACAGGTCGATGTTCGCCGGGATGATGTCGAGCCCGGGCACGCTGGTGCTCCGGATCGTCTCGGCCGGGTCTTTCACCGTGCCGATCAGCAGGTCGTAGATGGTGGGGATGTCGTGGGTCATCACGCCGAGCCCCGCCGACAGCGCACCCTGCGGGTCGAAGTCGATGGCGAGCACCTTGCGCCCGTACTCGGCGAGAGCCGCCCCCACGTTGACGCTCGTCGTCGTCTTGCCGACGCCGCCCTTCTGGTTGCAGAGCGAGATGATGCGAGCGGGGCCGTGCGAGGCCAGCGGAGCCGGGTCGGGGAACTCGGTGACGGGGCGCCCGGTCGGGCCCATCTTCGGCAGATCGAGGCCGCTCAGCTCGGAGGCCTGTGCCGTCTTCGCCGTTCTCGTGCTTCTGATGGCCACCGAAGTCGCTCCTCATTCCTGCGCGCCATCCCGGCGCACTCGCTCGATTCTACCGGGCGCGGGGGTGGGCGGTCTGGTACATGTCGATCAGCGTGTCCGCCGTGACATGCGTGTAGAGCTGCGTGGTCGCCACCGAGGAGTGGCCGAGCAGGTCCTGCACCACGCGCACGTCGGCACCGCCCTGCAGCAGGTGGGTCGCGAAGGAGTGCCGGAAGGTGTGCGGCGACACGTGCGTCGAGAGCCCCGCCCGTTCGGCGGCGGCCTGGATCACGAGCCACGCCCCCTGCCGGCTGAGTCGCTGGCCCCGGATGCCGAGGAACAGCGCCGGGGTCGACCGCCCCCGGGTCGCGAACGTCGGACGCACCCGCACCAGGTACGCGTCGAGCGCCGTGCGGGCGTAGCTGCCCACGGGCACCACCCGCTGCTTGCTTCCCTTGCCCGTCACCCGCACCATGTCGCCCTCCTGCACGTCGTCGACGTCGAGACCGACGAGCTCGGAGATGCGCGCCCCGGTCGCGTAGAGCAGCTCGAGCAGGGCGCGGTCGCGCACGGCGATCGGCTCCTCGCCCCCGGTCGAGGTGAGCAGCCGCTCCATCTCGTCGATGGTGATCGCCTTGGGCAGCCGCAGGGCGAGCTTCGGCGGCTTCACGTCGTGCGCGACGTCGACCTCGACGAGGCCCTCCTCGACCAGGTAGCGGTGGAACCCGCGCACGGTCGACAGGATGCGCGCGACCGACGCCGCGGACAGCTCCTCCCCCTCGGCGGAGCGCAGCGCCTGCGTGAAGGCGCCGATGTCGTTCTCGCCGATGCGGGCCACGTCGCCGATTCCCCGGGCATCCAGCCAGGACGCGTAGCGCACCAGGTCGCGCCGGTACGCGGCCACCGTGTTGCCGGCCAGCCCGCGCTCGACCGTGATGTGGCGGAGGAACCGGTCGACGGCGACCGGCACGGCGGTCGCACCGGCCGCGACGACCACGGCTGCCCGGCCTAGCTGCCCGAGGGGCGGTGCTTCGGGTGGTCGGGCCACGGCGCGTCGGCCGCACGCAGAGTCGACCAGCCACGAGCCCGCGACGCGTGCGCGGCGAGCGCCCCCACGACGAGCGACGGGTTCTGCACCCGGCTCGCGAGCACGGCGTCGACCACGTCGTCGAGGGCGAACCACTGCGACTCCATGTCGGCCTCCTCGCCCTCGCGATCGAACGTCGACCCCGTGGGGCGCACGCCTCGCGCGAGGTACACCCGGATGGCCTCGTTGTTGCCGCCCGGGGTCGTCACGTAGTCGGCCAGCACGTGCCAGTCGTCGGCCTCGAGGTCGACCTCCTCCGAGAGCTCGCGCTTCGCGGCGTCGAGCGGCGACTCGCCGTCCTCGTCGAGGAGGCCCGCCGGCGGCTCCCACTCCCGGCGGCGCACGGGGTGCCGGTACTGCTTGATCAGCAGCACCCGCTCCTCGTCGTCCATCGCGATCACCGCGACGGCGCCCGTGTGGTCGATGAACTCCCGCGTCAGCGTCTCGCCGCCGTAGCTGAACGTCTCGCGGCGCACGTCCCAGATCTTGCCCTCGAAGACGACCTCGCTCGAATCGGCCTCGATGCCGACGAGCTCGTCGGCCGGTTCGGCACCCGACTCAGGCATCGGCGTCCTGCACGGCGAACAGGCGGCTGGCCTCCTGGCGGTCGAGGGCGGCGCCCACGAGCCCCTTGAACAGCGGATGCGGCCGGCTCGGGCGCGATCGCAGCTCCGGGTGCGCCTGCGTCGCCACGTAGTACGGGTGCACCTCGCGCGGCAGCTCGACGTACTCGACGAGGTGGCCGTCGGGCGACAGGCCCGAGAACGTCATGCCCGCCTCGGCGATCTGATCGCGGTAGTTGTTGTTCACCTCGTAGCGGTGACGGTGGCGCTCGGAGGCGGTGGGGGCTCCGTACACCTCCTCGGCGATCGAACCGGGCGCGAGCTTCGCCTCGTAGAGGCCGAGGCGCATCGTGCCGCCGAGGTCTCCCCCGGCGATGATGTCGACCTGCTCGGCCATCGTCGCGATCACAGGGAACTCGGTGTCGGGATCGAACTCGCTGGAGGACGCGCCCTCGAGCCCGGCCATGTTGCGGGCGTACTCGATGACCATGCACTGGAGGCCGAGGCAGAGGCCGAGCGCGGGGATCTTGTTCTCGCGAGCGAAGCGCAGCGCGCCGAGCTTGCCCTCGATGCCGCGCACGCCGAAGCCGCCCGGGATGCAGATGCCGTCGACGTCGGCCAGCTCGCGCGCCGCGCCCTCGGGGGTCTCGCACTCGTCGGAGGCGATCCACTTGATCTTCACCTTGGTCTTGTGACCGAAGCCGCCGGCCCGCAGCGCCTCGGTGACCGAGAGGTAGGCATCGGGCAGGTCGATGTACTTGCCGACCAGGCCGATCGTGACCTCGTGCTTGGGCTCGTGCACCGCATCCAGCAGCGGCTGCCAGCCCGACCAGTCGACGTCGCCGGTGGCCTCGCCGAGCTCGAGGTGGTCGACGATGTAGGCGTCGAGGCCCTGCGAGTGCAGCATCGTGGGGATGTCGTAGATCGACGGGACGTCGATCGCGTTCACGACCGCGGCCTCGTCGACGTCGCACATCAGCGCGATCTTGCGCTTGTTGCTCTCGGAGACGGGGCGGTCGCTGCGCAGCACCAACGCATCCGGCTGGATGCCGATCGAGCGGAGGGCCGCGACCGAGTGCTGCGTGGGCTTGGTCTTCTGCTCGCCCGAGGCGTTCATGAAGGGCACGAGCGAGACGTGCACGAAGAAGACGTTCTTGCGGCCGAGCTCGTGCCGCACCTGGCGGGCCGACTCGATGAAGGGCTGGGACTCGATGTCGCCGACCGTGCCGCCGATCTCGGTGATGATCACGTCGGGGCGGGAGGCGTCGTGCGCCTGCAGCCGCATGCGCCGCTTGATCTCGTCGGTGATGTGCGGGATGACCTGCACCGTGTCGCCCAGGTACTCGCCGCGGCGCTCCTTGGCGATCACGCTTGAGTAGATCTGCCCGGTGGTGACGTTCGCCGCCTGGTTCAGGTTGATGTCGAGGAAGCGCTCGTAGTGCCCGATGTCGAGGTCGGTCTCGGCGCCGTCGTCGGTCACGAAGACCTCGCCGTGCTGGAACGGGTTCATCGTGCCCGGGTCGACGTTCAGGTACGGGTCGAGCTTCTGCATCACGACCTTCAGGCCGCGCGCCGTCAGCAGATTGCCGAGGCTGGCGGCGGTGAGGCCTTTGCCCAGAGAGGAGACGACACCCCCCGTGACGAAGATGTGCTTCGTCATTCTCGTGTCGGTCATTCGGCCTGCGTCATGAGCTTCGTCCACGGAATTCCATCCTAACAGTGCTCTGAGGTCTCCATGTCGTCACGCCGCCTCCGCGTCGTCGATCGGAGCCGGTGCCGGGGGTCGCTGCAGCAGCTCGACGACAACGAGCAGCACGAGCGCGACGACGGCCGTCAGCACGATCCGGCCGGTGCCGATCGGCCGCACGGCGAGGATCACGGCGGCCGCGACCACCCCGATCAGCACCTCCACCGCCACGCGGTTGCGGCCGAGCCAGCGCCCGAACGCCCCGGTCGTGATGGCCCGGCCGTCGCCATAGCTCCGCAGGCGAGCCGCGCCGGAGGCGAACGCGGCACGAACCGCCGGGGCCGGCCGCACGGGCCCCAGCACCCACGCGATCAGCGCCACCGTGAAGCCGAGCACCGCGAACGCCACGACGGTCTCCGACACCCGCACCGTGACGGTGTCGTAGAGCACGCCGGCCGCGTCGATCGGCACGTACCTCGGCGCGATCGCGGCGACCACCACGAGCGAGGCGATCCGCAGCGCGATGCCGCAGACGAGCATCACGAGGCCGAGGGCCACACCGGTGCGGAGCACGGCGACCGGCCGTCGGCGGGCGAGCAGCACCCCTGCCGTCAGCAGTGCCAGGCAGATCCACGGCAGCCAGAGCCCGAGCCCCACCGCGAGCCCGTAGGCCAGCACCAACTGCCCGAACGAGTCGGAGCGGGCCACGACGATACTCACGTCGACCGCCGGGATCGCCTCGGCGATGCTCAGCCCCTGATCGATCAGCGCCGCCTTCACCGCCTGCACGATCGGCGCCAGCTGCACCGAGAGCTCCCCCGACGACGAGATCGCCAGGGCCGCCGCCGGGTCGCCGCGAAGGGCCGCCACGAGCTGCCGGTGGCTGACCCGGAGCGCCTGCTCCCAGACGTCGGCGAACGCGGGCGAGCGCACGACGTCGGTCACCACCGAGGTCGCCAGACTCTGCAGGCCGAGCGCCGCGGGGGTCTTCAGCGCCTGCAGGGCGCTGTTCGCCGCCGGCGCCAGCCCGAGCTGCCCCACCGCGTCGAACACCTCCCCGGTCGTCTGCTCGAAGTCGACCTCGTCGGTGACGACGGTCATCACCTCGCTCACGACGAACGCCTGCACCGCCTCGTCGCGGGCGAGCGGCGCGAAGGTCTGCACGAACGCCTCCGTGTCGACGAGCTGCGTCTGCCCCCAGTTCGCCACCAGCGCCAGCGGGGCGACGAGCAGCCCCACGACGATCAGGGCAGCGGATGCTCCGCTCCGACCCCGCCCGGCCCGCCATCGCCGGCGCCCGCCGACCGCCGCGGCCCCGTCCGAGCCCCCGGGCGCTCCGTCCGGCCCCGCCGACGGCCCCGCTGCCGCGGAGGCCGCCGCGGATGCCTCCGCCGCGGCGCGGAGCCGCGCGTTCTCGGCACGGAGCTCCGCGACGAGCGACTCCAGCTCCCCGTCCCCCGTGCCGGCCACACGTCCCCCGATGCTCGGCGGCACCCCTCGAACCGCGATGGCTCTCAGTGTGGCACAGGGCCCCGTCGTGCGGCAGTGCCGACCCGGCCGTCAGCCGGAGTCCTGCGGCAGCCGAATCGGCCGTCAGCCCGCGACGGCGAGCGACCGGGCGATCTCGAGCAGCTCGGCGGCGTGCGCCAGCCCCGACTCCGAGTCGGGCAGCCCCGAGAGCAGCCGCGCCATCTCCGCCAGCCGCTCGTCGCCCTCGAGCTGCACCACGTTCGACGCGGTCACGGGCCCGTCGAGGTTTTTCTCCACGCGGAGGTGGTTCGTGGCGAACGCCGCGACCTGCGCGAGGTGCGTCACGACGATGACCTGCGAGGTCTGCGCAAGCGCCGCCAGCCGGCGGCCGATCTCGATCGCGGAGGCTCCACCCACTCCCGCGTCGACCTCGTCGAAGACGAACGTCGGCACCGGATCGGCGGTCGCGAGAACGACCTCGATCGCGAGCATCACGCGCGAGAGCTCGCCGCCCGAGGCGCCCTTGTTCAGCGGACGCGGCTCGGTGCCCTCGTGCGGCCGAAGCAGGAACTGCACCAGATCACGCCCGGTCGTGCCGAGCTCCTCGCGCGGCTGCACGTCGACCACGAAGCGGGCGTTCGGCATCGCCAGCGCACCGAGCTCGGCGGTCACCTTCGCCGACAGCTCCTCGCCGGCCGCGCGGCGGAGCGCGCTCAGCTCGTCGGCCAGGCGCTCCAGCTCGGCGAGCTCGTCGTCGACGAGAGCGGTCAGCTGCTCGATGCGGTCGGAGTCGGAGTCGAGCTCGAGCAGTCGCGGCTCGGCCGACTCCGCGTAGGCGATCACGTCGGAGAGACCCGGCCCGTACTTGCGCATCAGGTTCGTCAGGTCGGCCCGACGCTCCTGCACGCGGTCGAGCTCCCCCACCTCGTCGGTCTCGAGGGTTCCGGCGTAGCTGGCGAGCTGCGTGGAGATGTCGGAGACCAGGAAGCTCGCCGACACGAGCGCCTCCACGATCGGGGCCAGGGCCTGGTCGTGGTGGGCGACCCGTTCGAGGCTCCGGAGCGCGGCGTCGATCAACCCGACGGTGTCTGGGTGGTCGCCCGTCTCGCTCGAGATGGTCTCGCGCGCCTCGGCCGAGGCGATGCGCAGGTCTTCGAGGTTGGTCAGCCGGGCGGCGACGTCGGCGAGCTCGTCGTCCTCCCCCGGCTGCGGGGCGACGGCGGTGATCTCGTCGATGGCGGTGCGCAGCTGGTCGGCCTCGCGGATGCGCGCCGTGCGCTCGGTGACGAGCGCCTCGATCTCGGCGGTGTGGGCCTGCCACGAGCCGTGCAACGACCGGTACTCGCTGAGCCGTGCGGCGAGGGCCGCACCGGCGAAGCTGTCGAGCGCCCCGCGCTGGGCGGCCTGGCTCTTCAGCCGCAGCTGATCGCTCTGGCCGTGCACCACCACGAGGGCGTCGCCAATCTCGCTCAGCACGCTCAGCGGAGCGGACCGCCCGCCGACGACGGTGCGCCCGCGCCCCTCGGCCGAGACCGAGCGCGACAGGATGACCTCGCTGCCGTCGGGCCCGCCGTCGTCGAGGTCGCCGCCGATCTCGCGCACGCGCTCGGCCACGGCGCTCTCGGGGTCGACGAGGACGCGCCCCTCGACCCAGGCCTGCGCCGCGCCGGAGCGCACCGCGCCCGTGTCGGCACGCTGCCCGAGCAGCAGCCCGAGCGCGGACACCACCATCGTCTTGCCCGCACCGGTCTCACCGGTGACGGCGGTGAACCCGCGCCCGAGGGGCAGCACGGCCTCGCCGATCACCCCGAGGTCGCGGATGGAGAGTTCTTCAATCACGGTCCATCGGGCCTCTCCACCCGTTCACGGGCAGATTGAACTTGCGCACGAGCCGGTCGGTGAACGGCCCCATCTGCAGCCGGGCGAGCCGCACCGGAACGGGCGATCGCCGCACGACGACCCGGGCGCCCTTGGGGAGGTCGCGCATCCGCCGCCCGTCACTCCAGAGCACGGCACCGCCCTCGGACCGCTCGAGCACCTCGACCGCCAGCGCGGAGTCGGGGCCGACGACGAGCGGACGCGCGAACAGCGCGTGCGGGCTGAGCGGAACCATGAGCAGGGCGTCGAGGCTCGGCCAGACGACCGGGCCGCCCGCCGAGAAGGAATAGGCCGTGGAGCCGGTGGGCGTCGACATCACCACGCCGTCGCAGCCGAAGCTCGACAGGGGGCGGCCGTCGACCTCGATGACGACCTCGAGCATCCGCTCGCGACTCGCCTTCTCGACCGTCGCCTCGTTCAGCGCCCAGCTCTCGTAGACCACCTCGGTGCCGAGCTTCACCCGCACCGAGAGCGTCATGCGCTCCTCGACGAGGTAGTCGCGGGCCAGGGCGCGCTGCACCGTGGCGGTGAGGTCTTTTCGCTCGCTCTCGGCGAGGAACCCGACGTGGCCGAGGTTCACGCCGAGCAGGGGCACCGTCGCGCCGCGCACGATCTCTGCGGCGCGCAGGATCGTGCCGTCGCCACCCAGCACCATCACGAGCTCGAGGTCGTAGACCGAGATGCCGGCGCCGAGCGTCGCCACCTCTCCCAGCTCGTCGAGCACCTCGGGGTGGTCGCCCTCGTCGAAGGGGGGCAGCACCGGCGTCACGCCGGCCTCCCGCAGCTGGTCGCAGACGCTCGCAGCGGCCAGCACGGAGTCGCGCCGGCCGGTGTGCAGCACCACGAGCATGTATCGCTCAGTCGCCACGCGTCACGCTCCTGTCATCTCGGTCACCCGGTGCAACCATTCTGTCGGATGGGACCCGACCTCCCGATTGAACCAGACCAGATACTCCTGATTCCCGGCACTCCCGGCAATGGGGGACGCGATCATGCCGGCTGTGGACAACCCGAGGTCGTACGCCGCCCAGAGGACGTTCGAGACGGCATCGGCCCGGAGGGCTGCGTTCTTCACGATGCCCTCCTTCACCCCGGTGCGCCCCACCTCGAACTGCGGCTTCACCAGCAGCACGAAGTCGGCGTCGGGCGTGGCCACGCTCTGCAGTGCCGGCAGCACGATCCCCAGCGAGATGAACGACAGGTCGCCCACCACGAGCTCCACGGCTTCGTGAACACCGGATGCTCCGCCGAGCGTCTCGGGCGTCGCGAAACGCAGGTTGAACCCCTCCACCGCCACCACCCGCTCGTCCTTGGCGACGATCGGGTCGAGCTGGCCGTGCCCGACATCGACGGCCAGCACCTGCCGCACTCCCCGCTCAAGGAGCACCTGCGTGAAGCCACCGGTGGACGCGCCGGCGTCGAGCGCCAGCTTCCCCTGGACGGTCACGGGGAAGGCGTCGAGCGCGGCGATCAGCTTGTTCGCACCACGGCTGACGTACCGGTCGACTGCGTCCACCGTGACCACCTGCCCGTCGAGCACCGGATGCGCGGCCTTCACGATCGGCGCGCCATCGACCCGCACGTAGCCGTTCGCGATCAGCCGGGCGGCGTGGGTGCGGGAGCGCGCGAGACCGAGGGTGGCGACGGTCGCGTCGAGACGGGTGGAGCTAGGCATTCGACGGAAGCGAGTCCCCGCCCTCGAGGCGGCCCTTCAGTTCGTCGTGCAGTTGGGCGTAAGCGGTGGCGCGCGAGTCGAGCGGCTGCTCCTCGATCACACGGATGCGCGGCAGCAGCGCCTCGTCGTCAGTCCGTTCCTCACCGCTCATCACTTCAGCGTACCTCTCCCCCACGGCGCCCGGTCGGTGCCGTCATCTCGGCCGTTAAATGCAGAATGCCCACCCCCGAAGGGATGGGCATTCTGAAAGTATGTCCGGCGGTGTCCTACTCTCCCACAAGGTCCCCCTTGCAGTACCATCGGCGCTGAGAGTCTTAGCTTCCGGGTTCGGAATGTGACCGGGCGTTTCCCTCTCGCTATGGCCGCCGAAACTCTAGAGACATATGTCTTGAAGTTTCGAACAGTCCAACACGAAATGTGTTGTGTGTGTTCGGGTTCTCGACCGTACATCGAGAACCACATAGTGGACGCAAGCAATCTTGGCCACCCATACCAGCCTTACAACATGTATGAGTGTAGTGATTATCAAGTTATCGGCTTATTAGTACAGGTCAGCTCCACGAGTCTTTAGTCCTCGCTTCCACATCCTGCCTATCAACCCAGTCGTCTAGCTGGGAGCCTCTCACCCCGAGGGGTATGGAAATCTCATCTCAAGGCCGGCTTCCCGCTTAGATGCTTTCAGCGGTTATCCATCCCGAACGTAGCTAATCAGCGGTGCTCCTGGCGGAACAACTGACACACCAGAGGTTCGTCCAACCCGGTCCTCTCGTACTAGGGTCAGATCCTTTCAAATTTCCTGCGCGCGCAGCGGATAGGGACCGAACTGTCTCACGACGTTCTAAACCCAGCTCGCGTACCGCTTTAATGGGCGAACAGCCCAACCCTTGGGACCTACTCCAGCCCCAGGATGCGACGAGCCGACATCGAGGTGCCAAACCATGCCGTCGATATGGACTCTTGGGCAAGATCAGCCTGTTATCCCCGAGGTACCTTTTATCCGTTGAGCGACAGCGCTTCCACAAGCCACTGCCGGATCACTAGTCCCGACTTTCGTCCCTGCTCGACTTGTCAGTCTCACAGTCAAGCTCCCTTGTGCACTTACACTCGCCATCTGATTGCCAACCAGATTGAGGGAACCTTTGGGCGCCTCCGTTACTCTTTAGGAGGCAACCGCCCCAGTTAAACTACCCACCAGGCACTGTCCCTGAACCGGATCACGGTTCGAAGTTAGATATCCAGAGTGACCAGAGTGGTATTTCAACAATGACTCCACCCGAACTAGCGTCCGAGCTTCACCGTCTCCCACCTATCCTACACAAGCCACACCGAACACCAATACCAAGCTGTAGTAAAGGTCACGGGGTCTTTCCGTCCTGCTGCGCGTAACGAGCATCTTTACTCGTAGTGCAATTTCGCCGAGTTCGCGGTTGAGACAGCTGGGAAGTCGTTACGCCATTCGTGCAGGTCGGAACTTACCCGACAAGGAATTTCGCTACCTTAGGATGGTTATAGTTACCACCGCCGTTTACTGGGGCTTAAATTCTCAGCTTCGCCTTGCGGCTAACCGTTCCTCTTAACCTTCCAGCACCGGGCAGGCGTCAGTCCGTATACATCGTCTTGCGACTTGGCACGGACCTGTGTTTTTAGTAAACAGTCGCTTCCCACTGGTCTCTGCGGCCTTCAAACGCTCCAGGAGTAAATCCCTTCACGCCTCAGGCCCCCCTTCTCCCGAAGTTACGGGGGCATTTTGCCGAGTTCCTTAACCACGATTCTCTCGATCTCCTTGGTATTCTCTACCTGACCACCTGAGTCGGTTTGGGGTACGGGTGGCTAAAACCTCGCGTCGATGCTTTTCTTGGCAGCATAGGATCACTGATTTCGTCCGTGAGGACTACCCATCGAGTCTCAGCCTTATATGAGAGACGGATTTGCCTATCTCTCGGCCTACATTCTTAGACCGGGACAACCATCGCCCGGCTCAGCTACCTTCCTGCGTCACACCTGTTAATACGCTAACCGCACCAGACGGGTTCGAGCGTTAGACCGGCACGCTTCACCCCGAAGGGATCCATCTAGCCGGCTTAGGACTCTTAGCACTACTGGATTGGCGTGGGCGGTTTTTCGCCAGTACGGGAATATCAACCCGTTGTCCATCGACTACGCCTGTCGGCCTCGCCTTAGGTCCCGACTTACCCAGGGCGGATTAACCTGGCCCTGGAACCCTTGGTCTTTCGGAGGACGGGTTTCTCACCCGTCTTTCGCTACTCATGCCTGCATTCTCACTCGTGTAGCGTCCACGGCTGGTTTACACCGCCGCTTCACTCGCCACACGACGCTCTCCTACCCATCCACACGGCTGGACCACGAAGGCCTGCCACTAATATGAATGCCACGAATTCGGTGGCGTGCTTGAGCCCCGTTACATTGTCGGCGCGGAATCACTTGACCAGTGAGCTATTACGCACTCTTTCAAGGGTGGCTGCTTCTAAGCCAACCTCCTGGTTGTCTGTGCAACTCCACATCCTTTCCCACTTAGCACGCGCTTTGGGACCTTATTCGGTGGTCTGGGTTGTTTCCCTCTCGACGATGAAGCTTATCCCCCACCGTCTCACTGCTGCGCTCTCACTTACCGGCATTCGGAGTTTGGCTAACGTCAGTAACCTTTTAGGGCCCATCGGCTATCCAGTAGCTCTACCTCCGGCAAGAAACACGCAACGCTGCACCTAAATGCATTTCGGAGAGAACCAGCTATCACGAAGT
Source organism: Herbiconiux flava (assembly GCF_013409865.1). NCBI lineage: Bacteria > Bacillati > Actinomycetota > Actinomycetes > Micrococcales > Microbacteriaceae > Herbiconiux > Herbiconiux flava. The sequence goes on along the minus strand of NZ_JACCBM010000001.1, from coordinate 2,111,375 downwards.
TTGATTGGCCTTTCACCCCTATCCACAGCTCATCCCCTCCATTTTCAACTGAAGTGGGTTCGGTCCTCCACGACGTCTTACCGTCGCTTCAACCTGGCCATGGATAGATCACTTCGCTTCGGGTCTAGAACATGCGACTCACTCGCCCTATTAAGACTCGCTTTCGCTACGGCTTCCCCTCACGGGTTAACCTCGCCACATATCACTAACTCGCAGGCTCATTCTTCAAAAGGCACGCTGTCACACCAACAAGGGTGCTCCAACGGTTTGTAAGCAAACGGTTTCAGGTACTATTTCACTCCCCTCCCGGGGTACTTTTCACCTTTCCCTCACGGTACTTGTCCGCTATCGGTCATCTGGGAGTATTTAGGCTTATCAGGTGGTCCTGACAGATTCACACGGGATTTCTCGGGCCCCGTGCTACTTGGGATACTCTTCGCGCCATCGCAACATTTCGGCTACGGGGTTGGCACCCTCTATGACTGGCCTTTCAAAACCATTCGCCTATATTGCTTTGTAACGCTCGCTGTACGGCAGTAACAGCAGAAAAGTCCCACAACCCCGACCATGCAACGCCTGCCGGCTATCACACATGATCGGTTTAGCCTCATCCGGTTTCGCTCGCCACTACTCACGGAATCACTGTTGTTTTCTCTTCCTGTGGGTACTGAGATGTTTCACTTCCCCACGTTCCCTCTACCCGCCCTATATATTCAGGCGGGAGTCACCGGGTCACCCAAAGGGCCCGGCGGGGTTTCCCCATTCGGAAATCCTCGGATCAGGGCTCTATTATCAGCTCCCCGAGGCTTATCGCAGATTTATACGTCCTTCTTCGGCTCCAGATGCCAAGGCATCCACCGTTTGCTCTTAGAAACTTGAAATCACATGAGTTTGAATCGATCTCTTATAAAGAAATTGACCAATGATCTACACAACCCCGAAGGGTTGTTGTTTAGATCTTGTGATTTGACACAAAAGTGTCAAATCTAAGATGCTCGCGTCCACTGTGTAGTTCTCAAAGTACGGGCGGTACCTCCCCCGCATCCCACCAAAAGGTGAAACCAGGAAAGGTCCAGAGGTTCAGTCCACCCACCCCGAAGAGTGCGTGACCCGGTCCCTCAGGACCCAACAGCGTGCATATGCAACCACCCTCGAACCAACCCGTTCCTAACCCCCCAATAAAGAGAAGCTGTACTAGCGCCGGCACGATTCCTGCTGCATCAATGTCAATGTTCCACCCATGAGCCACCAGTCGAGAACGTATGCCTCGAATCTGGCTGCTGGACACCAAACGGTGCCAGTTGCTCCTTAGAAAGGAGGTGATCCAGCCGCACCTTCCGGTACGGCTACCTTGTTACGACTTAGTCCTAATCACCGATCCCACCTTAGACAGCTCCCTCCCACAAGGGGTTAGGCCACTGGCGTTGGGTGTTACCGACTTTCATGACTTGACGGGCGGTGTGTACAAGGCCCGGGAACGTATTCACCGTGACGTTGCTGATTCACGATTACTAGCGACTCCGACTTCATGAGGTCGAGTTGCAGACCTCAATCCGAACTGAGACCGGCTTTTTGGGATTCGCTCCACCTTACGGTATTGCAGCCCTTTGTACCGGCCATTGTAGCATGCGTGAAGCCCAAGACATAAGGGGCATGATGATTTGACGTCATCCCCACCTTCCTCCGAGTTGACCCCGGCAGTCTCCTATGAGTTCCCACCATGACGTGCTGGCAACATAGAACGAGGGTTGCGCTCGTTGCGGGACTTAACCCAACATCTCACGACACGAGCTGACGACAACCATGCACCACCTGTTTACGAGTGTCCAAAGAGTTGACCATTTCTGGCCCGTTCTCGTATATGTCAAGCCTTGGTAAGGTTCTTCGCGTTGCATCGAATTAATCCGCATGCTCCGCCGCTTGTGCGGGCCCCCGTCAATTCCTTTGAGTTTTAGCCTTGCGGCCGTACTCCCCAGGCGGGGAACTTAATGCGTTAGCTGCGACACGGAGACCGTGGAATGGCCCCCACATCTAGTTCCCAACGTTTACGGCGTGGACTACCAGGGTATCTAATCCTGTTCGCTCCCCACGCTTTCGCTCCTCAGCGTCAGTTACGGCCCAGAGATCTGCCTTCGCCATCGGTGTTCCTCCTGATATCTGCGCATTCCACCGCTACACCAGGAATTCCAATCTCCCCTACCGCACTCTAGTCTGCCCGTACCCACTGCAGGCTGGAGGTTGAGCCTCCAGTTTTCACAGCAGACGCGACAAACCGCCTACGAGCTCTTTACGCCCAATAATTCCGGACAACGCTTGCACCCTACGTATTACCGCGGCTGCTGGCACGTAGTTAGCCGGTGCTTTTTCTGCAGGTACCGTCACTTTCGCTTCTTCCCTACTAAAAGAGGTTTACAACCCGAAGGCCGTCATCCCTCACGCGGCGTTGCTGCATCAGGCTTGCGCCCATTGTGCAATATTCCCCACTGCTGCCTCCCGTAGGAGTCTGGGCCGTGTCTCAGTCCCAGTGTGGCCGGTCACCCTCTCAGGCCGGCTACCCGTCGTCGCCTTGGTGAGCCATTACCTCACCAACAAGCTGATAGGCCGCGAGTCCATCCTTGACCAAAAAATCTTTCCAACTGATGACCATGCGGTCTCAGCTCGTATCCGGTATTAGACGTCGTTTCCAACGCTTATCCCAGAGTCAAGGGCAGGTTACTCACGTGTTACTCACCCGTTCGCCACTGATCCACAGAGCAAGCTCTGCTTCACCGTTCGACTTGCATGTGTTAAGCACGCCGCCAGCGTTCGTCCTGAGCCAGGATCAAACTCTCCGTAAATGTTTTATTGCACGACCCGAAGGCCGGCACATTAGATTGTGCAACCCGGCCGGAATAGGCCCTGGTCACACGAGTTTGAAACTGACAGAACAAATCATTACTGACTTGCTTTGTTGTTTAAATGTTTTCCAAAGGAATCCCTACAACTAAAAGTTGTCGGGGTTTTTGGCATTTGACATTGTGCACGCTGTTGAGTTCTCAAGGATCGGATACACCAGAGCAGAACCCTTTCAGGCCGCCGCTCCAGGCAACTTCTCTACCCTAGCACCAGCTTCCAGCCTGTCAAATCGACGTTCCGAAGCGGAGTGTGTTGGGGTTGTGATCTTTTCATCTTTTGTACCTGTCCCCACAAGGGACGGTCTTCAGGAGAGTGAAGATCTGATGTCCCGCTTGAGGCCGGTAAGCTCTTCCGCTTTCCGCACCTGTGGGGTGACGAGTAAGAACATTACGGCCCGATTCCGGGGCTCGCAAATCACTTTGCATCCCGGGCGTGTCGGGGCCCGATCATCCGCTGATCGACAGGCCGGCGAGGGTCTTCTTGCCCCGGCGCAGCACCGCGAAACCGCCGGCGAGCCGACGGTCGCCGATGGTCTCGGCGTCGGTCTCGACCTTGGTGTTGTTCAGGTACACCCCGCCCTGGCCGATGGCGCGACGGGCGTCGCTGGTCGACGAGACCAGTCCGCTCGCCACCAGGGCCTCGACGATCGAGGTCTCCCCCGTCACCTCGGCCCGCGGGAGTTCGGCCACCGCCGCGGCGACGGTCTGAGCATCCAACTCCGACAGGTCGCCTTGCCCGAACAGGGCGGCGGCCGCCGCGATCGCCGACTCGGTCGCCGGCACCCCGTGCACGAAGGCCGTCACCAGGTAGGCGAGCGTACGCTGCGCCTCCCGTCGGAACGGGGCCTCGTCCACGGCCGCTTCGAGCCGCTCGATCTCGGGGCGCGGCAGGAACGTGAAGATCTTCAGCCGCGCGATCACGTCGGCATCGTCGGTGTTGAGCCAGAACTGGTAGAACGCGTAGGGGCTCGTCAGGGCCGGGTCGAGCCAGACGGCGTTGCCCTCGCTCTTGCCGAACTTGGTGCCGTCGGAATTCGTGATGAGCGGGGTGCCGATGGCATGCACGCTCACCCCCTCGGCGCGATGGATCAGGTCGGTGCCGCTCGTGAGGTTGCCCCACTGGTCGCTGCCCCCGGTCTGCAGCACGCAGCCGTAGCTGCGGTACAGCTCGAGGAAGTCCATGCCCTGCAGGATCTGGTAGCTGAACTCGGTGTAGCTGATGCCCGCGTCGGAGTTCAGCCGTGCCGAGACCGCGTCTTTCTTCAGCATCGTGCCGACCCGGAAGTACTTGCCGATGTCGCGCAGGAAGTCGATGGCCGAGAGCGGCGCGGTCCAGTCGAGGTTGTTGACCATGCGAGCGGCGTTCTCACCCTCGAAACTGAGGAAGCGCTCGATCTGGCCCTGCAGGTAGCCGACCCACTCGGCCACGGTGTCCTTGGTGTTCAGGGTGCGTTCGGCCGTGGGCCGCGGGTCGCCGATCAACCCCGTCGATCCGCCCACCAGTCCGAGCGGCTTGTGGCCCGCGAGCTGCAGCCGGCGCAGCACCAGGAGCTGCACGAGATTGCCGAGGTGCAGGCTCGGCGCCGTTGGGTCGAAGCCGCAGTACAGCGTGATCGGCGGCCCGGCGAGCAGCTCCTTCAGCGCCGCTGCATCGGTCGACACGTGCACGAGTCCGCGGTAGTTCAGCTCGTCCCACACGTCGTCGAACGAGGGATCGTTCTGCGGCACGAGAGCGGCGGGATCGATGAGGTCTGACACGGGAATCGAGCCTACCAGCGGGGGCCTCGTCAGCCCGCGGCGAGCTTGGGGTGGCGCTTGTAGGGCGAGACGGTCGGCTCGCCCTCGAGGAAGAACCGCCAGGCGAAGGGGGGCCGGCCGCCGTCGCCGCTCACTCCCGTCCGCAGCGAGGTGGCGATCCCGGATGCGCGCTGCTCCGCCGGGGCGAGCGAGAACGGCGGGGTGCCGAGGTCGGCGCCGTCGTCGCTCAGCGCGATGCCGAGGGCCTTCACCAGCAGCGCCGGGCCCCGCGCGAGGTCGACGTCGGACCGTGAGGTGGGGCGCCGCGACCGCGCGAGCTCGAGGCCCTCGATCACCTCGCCCGCCCGCAGCAGCACGGCCGACGCCTCCCCCGCCGGCGAGCAGACCACGTTGGCGCAGACGTGCATGCCGTAGGTGAAGTACGTGTAGAGCCGGCCGGGCTCTCCGTACATGGAGTCGTTCCGGCGGGTGCGTCCGCGGAAGGCGTGCGATCCGGGGTCGAGCCCGTCGCCGAGGTAGGCCTCGACCTCGGTGAGGCGCACGGTCACCCGGCCCTCCGGCGAGTCGTGCGCGATCACGCCCCCGAGCAGCAGGGGTGCGACCTCGACGGCCGTCGCCGAGAAGTCGATCACGGCCGGGTCGCCTAGAACAGGCGCACGCCGAGCGCGAGGCTCACGAGGACGCCGGCCACGACGACCACCGCGGCGATCGCGATGATCGTCCACACCACGCGGTTCGACAGCGGGCGGCGCCAGAATCCGGGATCGCCCGGGTCGCGCTCGGGCTTCGTGGGGCCCGCGGGGCTCACTCGGTGCCTCCGGTGAGCTCGCCGCTCCGGGTGACGAGAGCGCGCACGCGCTCGGTCAGGGCGGTGAGCTGCTCCCGCACGCGCACTCCGGCGGTGCCGCCCGAGCCGTCGCGGCTGGCGACCGAGCCCTCGATGGTGAGCACCCCGCGGACGGCCGGGGTGAGGTGGGGTGAGAGGTCGGCGTACTGCGCATCCGTCAACTCGTCGAGCTCGAGCCCGTGGTCTTCCGCGAACTTGACCAGTGTGCCGGTGATCTCGTGCGCGTCGCGGAAGGTCACGTGCTGCTTGACCAGCCACTCGGCCACGTCGGTGGCGAGCGAGAAGCCCTGCGGCGCGAGCTCCGCCATCCGCTCGGTGTGGAAGGTGAGGGTCGCGACCATGCCGGTGAACGCCGGCAGCAGCACCTCGAGCGTCTTGATCGAGTCGAAGACCGGCTCCTTGTCCTCCTGCAGGTCGCGGTTGTACGCGAGCGGAAGGCCCTTGAGAGTCGCGAGCAGTCCGGTCAGGTTGCCGATCAGCCGGCCCGACTTGCCGCGCGCGAGCTCGGCGATGTCGGGGTTCTTCTTCTGCGGCATGATCGACGAGCCCGTGGAGTACGAGTCGGAGAGCGTGACGAAGCCGAACTCCTTCGTGTTCCAGATGATGATCTCCTCCGCGAAGCGCGAGAGGTCGATGCCGATCTGGGCGGCGATGTAGGCGAACTCGGCGACGACGTCGCGGGCCGCGGTGCCGTCGATCGAGTTCTCGACGCCGTGCGCGAAACCGAGGTCGTGCGCCACGAGCTCGGCGTCGAGGCCGAGGGTGTTGCCGGCCAGGGCGCCCGAGCCGTAGGGCGAGGCGTTCGCCCGGCGGTCCCAGTCGCGGAAGCGCTCGAGATCGCGCACCAGCGGCCAGCAGTGGGCCAGCAGCTGATGGGCGAGCAGCACGGGCTGGGCGTGCTGCAGGTGGGTGCGCCCGGGCAGGATCGCGTCGAAGTGCGCGTCGGCCTGGGCTGCCGTGGCGTCGATCAGGTCGACGAGCTGGCGGGTGATGGTGGCCGCGTGGTCGCGGAGCAGCATCCGCACGAGCGTGGCGATCTGGTCGTTGCGGCTGCGTCCGGCCCGCAGCTTGCCCCCGAGCTCGGCTCCGGCGATCTCGATCAGCCCGCGCTCGAGTGCCGAGTGCACGTCCTCGTCGCTCGGCAGCGGGGCGAAGTCGCCGCTGTCGACCTGCTCGGCCAGGGTGTCGAGGGCCGCCAGCATGCCCTCCAGCTCGCTCGCCGTGAGGTAGCCGGCGCGGGCGAGGGCCCGGGCGTGCGCCCGCGAGCCCTCGATGTCGTACTGGGCCAGCTGCCAGTCGAAGTGGGTGGAGCGGCTCAGTTCGGCGAGAGCCGGTGCGGGGCCGCCGGCGAAGCGGCCGCCCCAGAGGGCTCCGGCCTCAGCGGCCCGGTTCGAGACGTCGTCGGTCATGTCGTCCTCCTCAGGCTGCCGGAGCGGGGGTGGGCGCGGCGGGGGCCTGCGCCGCGGCGGTCGGCGCAGCGGCGGCGGATGCATCCGCCGCGTTCTGCTCGAACAGCCAGACCAGCAGCGCCTTCTGCGCGTGCAGCCGGTTCTCGGCCTCGTCCCAGATCACGCTCTGCGGTCCGTCGATGACGTCGGCCGCCACCTCGTAGCCGCGGTCGGCCGGCAGGCAGTGCAGGAACAGCGCGTCGGGCTGGGCGGTCGCCATCAGCGCGGTGTCGACCTGGTAGCCGCCGAAGGTAGCCACCCGCTCGGCCTTCTCGTCCTCCTTGCCCATCGACACCCAGGTGTCGGTGACGATCACGTCGGCACCGGCCGCGGCCGCCGCCGGGTCGGTGAGCACGACGACCGAGCCGCCGGTCTCGGCCGCCCGACGCTCGGCGTCGGCCACGACCTCCGGATGCGGGGCGTACTGCTCGGGGCAGGCGATGCGCACGTGCATCCCGGCCGTCGCCCCCGCCAGCAGGTAGGACTGCGCCATGTTGCTCGCGCCGTCGCCGAGGAAGGTCACCGTGAGCCCGGCGAGGGTTCCGCGGTGCTCGCGGATCGTCAGGAAGTCGGCCAGCAGCTGGCACGGGTGGAAGTCGTCCGAGAGCGCGTTGACCACGGGCACCCGGGTGCCGGCCGCCATCTCCTCCAGGCCCGACTGCGCGTAAGTGCGCCAGACGATGGCCGCGACCTGGCGCTCGAGCACGCGGGCGGTGTCGCTCGCGGTCTCCTTGCCGCCGAGCTGGCTCGAGGCGGTGGAGATGATCAGCGGCACGCCGCCCAGGTCGGCGATGCCGACGGCGAACGAGACGCGGGTGCGGGTGGAGGACTTGTCGAAGATGACGGCGACCGTCTGCGGGCCCGCGAGCGGACGGGCCTGGAAGCGGTCGGCCTTCAGGCGCTCGGCGAGGTCGAGGATCTGAGCCTGCTCGGCCGGGGTGATGTCGTCGTCTCGAAGGAAGTGCCTGGTCATGCTCGCCTCGGGGTGGGGATGGGACGCGGATCGGGATGCGCCGAAAGGTTCAGGATAGCGGGAGCGGTGCTCGCGCATCCGCTGGTCGTGGTGGGAGGACGTCGGAAGGGAGCCCGGCGAGCACGGGACGACCGTGCTCAGAGCGCCTCGACGAGGGCGAAGGCCTTTCGCAGGCGGTTGCCGAACTCGCGCACCTCGTCGTCGCCGATGATCAGCGGCGGCGCGATGCGCAGGCTCGAGTCGTTCGGGGCGTTGATGATGAGGCCGGAGGCGAGCGCCGCGTCGGACAGCTGCTGCGCGACCGGCTCGCGGAGACCGACGCCGATCAGGAGACCCTGACCGCGCACCTCCTCGACCAGCGGCGAGTCGATCTCGCGGATGACGGCGCGCAGCTGCTCGCCCCGCACCAGCGCGTTCTCGACGAGGCCCGCCTCCTCGATGTGGTTGAGCACGGCGTTGGCCGTGGCGGTCGCGAGCGGGTTGCCGCCGAAGGTGCTGCCGTGCTGACCGCGGCGGAAGAGGTCGGAGGCCCAGCCGAAGGTCACCAGAGAGCCGATCGGGAAGCCGCCGGCCATGCCCTTGGCGATGGTCACCGCATCCGGCACGACGCCCGCGTTCATGTAGGCGAACCAGGCGCCCGTGCGCCCGACGCCGGTCTGGATCTCGTCGATGATCAGGAGGACGCCGTGCTGCTCGGTGAGCTCGCGCGCCCGCTTCAGGTAGCCCGGCGGCAGGTCGATGACGCCGGCCTCTCCCTTGACGGGCTCGAGGAAGAGGGCGGACACCGAGTCGTCGATCGTGGCCTCGAGCGCCTCGATGGTGCTCGGGATGTGCTCCACTCCCCCGGGCATCGGGTCGAAGGGCTCGCGCATGGCGGGCTTGCCGGTGAGGGCCAGTGCCCCCATGGTGCGGCCGTGGAAGGCGTTCTCGAGGGCGACGATGCGCCGGCGGGTGGGGCTCGAGTTCAGCCGGGCGAGCTTGAACGCGGCCTCGTTCGCCTCGGCGCCGGAGTTGCAGAAGTAGGCGCGGCCGCCGTCTCCGGCTCCGGTCAGGCGCTTCAGGCGCTCCGCGAGCTCGAGCTGGGGCGGAGTCGAGAAGTAGTTCGACACGTGCGCGAGGGTGGCCGCCTGGCGACTGACCGCCTCGACGAACACCGGATGCGCGTGGCCGAGCGAGTTCACCGCGATGCCGGCGAGGAAGTCGAGGTATCGGTTGTCCTCGTCGTCCCAGACCCACGCGCCCTCGCCGCGCACGAGGAAGCGCAGCGGCATGCCCATCGTGCGCATCAGCGATTCGTCGAAGCGGTTCTTCCACGGGGAGGAGGACAAGACGGGCCTTCCGGGTCGGTGTCGGGTCGGGTGGGTGGGTGTGGCCGGTTCAGTGGGCGCGGGGTGCGCGGGATGCCCGGGTCAGGGCTCGCGCGTCGCCACGACCTCGGTGCCGAAGCCGCCGGGGGTGAAGATCTCGAGCAGCACAGAGTGCGCCTCGCGCCCGTCGATGATGGCGGCCTTGGGCACACCGCCGTCGACGGCCTCGAGGCACGCGGCCATCTTGGGGATCATGCCCGACTCGAGGCCGGGCAGCAGGGAGCGGAGCTCCTCGCTCTCGATCTCGGAGACGAGTGAGTCGCGGTTCGGCCAGTCGCTGTAGAGCCCGGGCACGTCGGTGAGCACGACGAGCTTCGCGGCCCCGAGCGCGACGGCGAGGGCGGCGGCCGCCGCGTCGGCGTTCACGTTCAGCACCTGGCCGGGGGCGTCGACGTCGGGGGCGATCGAGGAGACGACCGGGATGCGCCCCGCGTCGAGCTGCGCCTGCACGCCCTCGGGGTTCACCCCGATCACGTCGCCGACGAGTCCCAGGTCGACGAGCTCGCCGTCGATCTCGACGCCACGCCGGCGGCCCTCGAACAGCCCCGCGTCCTCACCCGAGAGGGCGGCGGCGAGCGGGCCGTGCTCGTTGATGTTGCTCACGATGTCGCGGCTGATCTGTCCGGTGAGCACCATCCGCACCACGTCCATGGCCTCGGGGCTCGTGACCCGGTAGCCGCCGCGGAACTCGCTGGCGATGCCGAGCCGGTCGAGCATCTTCGAGATCTGCGGGCCTCCGCCGTGCACGACGACGGGCTTCAGGCCGGCGTAGCGGAGGTAGACGATGTCCTCGGCGAAGGTGCGCTGCAGCGCCGGATCGACCATGGCGTTGCCGCCGAACTTGATCACGACGATCTCGCCGTGGAAGCGCTTGAGCCAGGGCAGCGACTCGATCAGGGTGTTCGCCTTGACGTGGGCGAGCTCGGCGTCGGCCGCGGTGCGCGTGATGTGCTCGGCCATCAGCTGGCGTACGCGCTGTTCTCGTGCACGTAGTCGTGCGTGAGGTCGTTGGTGAAGATCGTCGCCGTGGCGTCGCCCGCCTTGAGGTCGATCAGGATCGTGCAGGCGCGCGGCGTGAGGTCGACCAGCTCGCGGTCGTCGCCCGGCTCGCCGCTGCGGCAGACCATCACGCCGTTCATCGAGACGTCGATGGCGTAGGGGTCGAAGGCGGCGTCGGTCGTGCCGAGCGCCGCGAGCACCCGGCCCCAGTTGGGGTCGTTGCCGAAGATCGCCGCCTTCAGCAGGTTGCTGCGGGAGACGGCCCGGCCGACCACCACCGCGTCGTCCTCGCTCTCGGCGTTGACGACCTCGATCGCGATGTCGTGGCTCGCGCCCTCGGCATCGGCCTGCAGCTGAAGCGCGAGGTCGCGGCAGAGCGCGGTGAGGGCGTCGCTGAAGGCGGCCTCGTCGGCCTCGATGCCGGATGCTCCGCTCGCCATCAGGGCGACGGTGTCGTTGGTCGACATGCAGCCGTCCGAGTCGAGGCGGTCGAAGGTGACGCGGGTCGCCGCCCGGAGCGCCCGGTCGAGCGCGGCGGGCGGGAGCACGGCGTCGGTGGTGATGACCACCAGCATCGTCGCGAGGCCGGGCGCGAGCATCCCCGCCCCCTTGGCCATGCCGCCGATGGACCAGCCCTCGCCCTCGACGACGGCCTCCTTCGGGTGCGAGTCGGTGGTCATGATCGCCAGGGCCGCGTCGTGGCCTCCCTCGGCGCCGAGCGCATCGGCGGCCGCGGGCACGTTCTGCAGGATGGCGTCACGGAAGCTCTGGTCGCCGACGCCGATCAGGCCGGTCGAGCAGACGAGAACGTCGCCGGGCGAGACGCCGAGCGCCGCGCCGACGGCCTCGGCCGCGGCGTGCGTGGTCTGGAAGCCGAAGGCGCCCGTGAAGCAGTTGGCGCCGCCGGAGTTGAGCACCACGGCCGAGACGCGCCCGTCGGCGATGACCTGCTGCGACCACAGGATCGGGTTCGCCTTGGCGCGGTTCGACGTGAACACCGCGGCCGCGTGCTGCAGCGGCCCTCGGTTGACGACCAGCGCGAGGTCGCGCGCGCCGGTGGACTTGAGGCCGGCGGCGACGCCCGAGGCGGCGAATCCGGCGGGACGGGTGACGCTCACGGGGCGACTCCGTTCACGGGCAGACCGAGGGTCTCGGGCAGGCCCAGGGCGATGTTGGTGGACTGGATGGCCGCGCCGGCGGTGCCCTTGACGAGGTTGTCGAGCACCGTCACCGTGACCACGCGCTCGGCGGCCTCGTCGACGGCCAGACCGATCAGCGCCGAGTTCGAGCCGAGCACGTCGGCCACCTTGGGGAACGAGCCCTCGGGCAGCAGGTGCACGAACGGCTCGTCGGCGTAGGCGAGCTCCCAGGCCGAGCGCACGTCGGCGGCGCTGACGCCGGGCTGCAGGCGGGCGGTCGAGGTGGCGATGATGCCGCGCGCCATGGGCACGAGCATCGGGGTGAACGAGACGGTGACCTTCTCGCCGGAGGCACCCTCGAGATTCTGCACGATCTCGGGGACGTGCCGGTGCACTCCCCCGACGCCGTAGGCGTGAGCCGAGCCGAGCAGCTCGCTCGCCAGGAGGTCGGTGCGCAGGGTCTTGCCGGCGCCCGAGGGGCCGACCGCGAGCACCGCGACGAGGTCGGCCGCCTGGATGACGCCCGCCCGCAGGCCCGGCGCGAGCGCGAGGCTCACGGCGGTGACGTTGCAGCCGGGCACGGCGATGCGGTTCACGCCGGCCAGGGCCTCGCGCTGCTTTCCGCCGTTCAGGCGCACCAGTTCGGGCAGGCCGTAGGGCCAGGAGCCGTGGTACTCGGAGCGGTAGAACTCGAGCCAGGCGTTCTCGTCGGTGAGCCGGTGGTCGGCGCCGCAGTCGACCACGAGTGCGCTGTCTCCGAGCTCGGCGGCCAGCGCCCCGGAGTGCCCGTGCGGCAGGGCGAGGAAGACCACGTCGTGGCCCTTCAGCGTCTCGGCCGAGGTGTCCTGCAGCACGAGGTCGGCGTAGGAGCGGAGGTGCGGCTGCACCTCGATCAGCGGCTGGCCGGCGTTCTTGTGCGCCGTGACGGTTCGCACCTCGAACTCCGGATGCGCGCTGAGAAGCCTCAGGACCTCGCCTCCGGCGTACCCGGAGGCACCCGCGACCGCAACTGAATAGACCATGGGTCAAATCTAGCCGGTAGCGGGCGCCCCCTTTTCGCGAGGGCTCCTCGAGCGGCGGGGGCTACTCGCGCACGGTCGCGGCGAAGAGCTCGCCGGCCTTCGCCGCGCCGCCGAGCTTCGCCTCGCTCGCCTCGGCGGCGGTGAGGGTGCGATCGGGAGCCCGGAAGCGGAGGGCGAACGTCAGGGACTTGGCGGCATCCGGAACACCCGTGCCCCGGTAGTCGTCGACCAGGCGGATGCCCTCGAGCAGCTCGCCCGCACCCTCGACCACGGCCCGCTCGACGTCGCCGGCCGGGATCGACGCGTCGACGACCAGCGAGAGGTCTTGCGTGGCGGCCGGGTAGCCCGAGATCGGAGCCACCTCGATCGCCTCGCCCGCGGCCGCGAGCAGCGCGTCGAGGTCGAGCTCGGCGACCCCGACCACGCGGGGCAGGTCGAGTTCGTGCGTCAGCGTCGGCAGCAGCTCGCCGGCGAAGCCGACGCTCCGTTCGACCCCGTCGGCGCTCCGGACGAAGACCTCGGCGGTGCGCCCCGGGTGCATCGCCGAGTGCGATCCGGCGGCGACGCGCAGCTCGACGGCGAGTGCCGACTCGACGAGGCGCACGACGTCGAGCACGTCGGCGATTCCGGCGGGCACGGCGGGCTGGCCGGGCTGCTTGTCGACCGCGTTGCCGAGCACGAGCACGCCGATGTGACGCGGCTGCGGCGGGATGCCGCCGTGCAGCTCGGCCAGCTCGCCGGCGTCGGGCAGTCGGCCCCCGGCGGGAAGCTCGGCCTGGCCGTACTCGCGTCCGGTCTCGGGGAGGAAGACGAGCCCCAGCTCGAACAGCCCGAGATCGGTCAGGCCGCGCGAGAGGTTGCGGCGGGCGATCTCGATCAGTCCGGGGATGAGCGAGGTGCGCAGCAGGGCCGCCTCGGCGTCGAGCGGATTGGCGACGCGGATCGCCGGCACCTCCTCGTCACGCGGGCTGCCGAAGGCACGGTTCATCGCGGCTCCGACGAACGGGTACGCGAGCACCTCGGTCAGGCCGCCGGCCGCGAGCACGTCGGCCGTGCGTCGACGGGTCACCTGGGAGACCGTGAGGCCCCGGCCGGGAGGCGCGACGGGGAGGATCGACGGGATGCGGTCGTAGCCGACGATGCGCGCCACCTCCTCGGCGAGCGAGGCCTTGTCGGTGATGTCGGGGCGCCACGACGGCGGCGTGACGACGAAGCCGGCCGAGGTCTCCTCGACGGTGGCGCCGATCTCGGCGAGCGCGTGAGCCGTCTCGTCGCTGGTGAAGTCGACTCCCACGAGGCGCTGAACGAAGCCGAAGGGCAGCACGATCGAGCCGGGCTCCGGATGCTCGTGGTGCACCGACCCGAGACCGTCGTCGGCCGTGCCTCCGGCGAGCGTCTCGAGCAGCTCGACCACGCGGGCGGCGGCCGGCTGGGCCACGGCCGGGTCGACCCCGCGCTCGAAGCGGCGGGAGGCCTCGCTCGGCAGCTTGTGCCGGCGCGCGGTGCGGGCGATCGACACGGGGTCGAAGTTGGCCGACTCGACGAGCACGTTCGTGGTGCCGTCGCCGATCTCGGTCGAGGCTCCGCCCATCACGCCCGCGAGGCCGATGGCGCCGCGGTCGTCGGCGATCACGAGGTCTTCGGCGTGCAGCGTGCGGGTCTGGCCGTCGAGGGTCTCGAGGGTCTCGCCCGGGGCGGCGCGGCGCACGACGAGGCCGCCCTGCAGCGCATCCAGGTCGTAGCCGTGGATCGGCTGCCCGAACTCGAGCATCACGTAGTTGGTGATGTCGACCACGAGCGAGATCGAGCGGATGCCGGCGAGCTTCAGCCGCGACACCAACCAGGCGGGGCTCGGCCGGGTGGGGTCGACGCCGCGCACCACGCGGGTGACGAACACCGTCGCGCCGACGCGGCCGCGGATCGGCGCCTCGTCGTGGATGGCGACCGGGAACCCGTTCGCGGCGACCGGGGTCACGCGCGCCACCGGGTCGCGGAAGGCCGCACCGGTGGAGTTGGAGAACTCGCGCGCGATGCCGCGGATCGAGAAGGCGTAGCCGCGGTCGGGCGTGACGTTGACCTCGACGGCCTCGTCGTCGAGCCCGAGCAGCGGGAGCGCGTCGGTGCCGACCTCGGGGTCGAGGCCCAGGGTGCTGAGACGGAGGATGCCGTCGTGGTCCTCCCCCAGCCCCAGCTCGCGGGCGGAGGCGATCATGCCGTCGGAGACGTGGCCGTAGGTCTTCCTGGCCGCGATGGCGAAGCCGCCGGGCAGCACGGCGCCCGGGAGCGTCACGACGACCTTGTCGCCCTCGAAGAAGTTGCCGGCGCCGCAGACGATGCCCCGCACATCCGCCCCGCCGTCGGCGGCCTGCTGCCCCTCGGGCGCGACGCGCACCTGGCACCAGCGGATGGTCTTGCCGTTGGACTGCGGCTCGGGCACGAACTCGAGCACCTGCCCCACGACGATCGGGCCCTGGAGGTCGAAGTCGTGAGACCCCTCCTCTTCGAGACCGACCTTGACGAGGGCGGCGTGCACGTCGGCGATCGAGGCGCCGACGGGGAGGTCGACGTACTCGGCGAGCCAGGAGAGAGGAACCCGCATGACTAGACCACCATTCCGAACTGCTGGGAGAAGCGCACGTCGCCCTCGACCATGTCGCGCATGTCGTTGAGGTCGTTGCGGAACTGCAGGGTGCGCTCGATGCCCATGCCGAACGCGAAGCCCGAGTACTCGTCGGGGTCGATGCCCGCCGAGCGGAGCACGTTGGGGTTGACCATGCCGCAGCCGCCCCACTCCACCCAGCGCGCACCGCCCTTGGCGCCCGGCTGCCAGACGTCCATCTCGGCACTGGGCTCGGTGAACGGGAAGTAGTTGGGCCGCAGGCGGATCTTCGCACCCTCGCCGAACATCTGCGTGGCGAAGTGCTCGAGCGTGCCGCGGAGGTGCGCCATGGTGAGGCCCTTGTCGATGGCGATGCCCTCGACCTGGCTGAAGACCGGGGTGTGCGTGGCGTCGAGCTCGTCGGTGCGGTAGACGCGACCCGGCGCGATCACGTACACGGGCAGCGGGCGCTCGAGCAGGCTCCGCACCTGCACGGGACTGGTGTGGGTGCGGAGCACCAGGTGCGACTCGGGCGGGTCGATGAAGAAGGTGTCCTGCATCGCGCGCGCCGGGTGGTCGGCGTCGAAGTTCAGCGCGTCGAAGTTGAACCACTCGCTCTCGACCTCGGGGCCCTCGGCGACCTCCCACCCCATGCCGACGAAGATGTCGGCGATGCGGTCCTGCAGCAGGGAGAGCGGATGGCGGGCGCCGATGCGGCGTCGGGTCGGCAGCGCCGTCACGTCGACCGTCTCGGCGGCCAGCTTCTGCGCCTCCTCGAGGGCGACGACCTCGGTCTCGCGGGCGGCGATGGCCTGGTTGACCCGGGCGCGTGCCTGGCCGACGAGCTTGCCGGCGGAGGCCTTCTGGTCGCCCGGCAGCGACTTGATCTGTGCGTTGAGCACGGCGAGCGTCGAGCCCTCCCCCGCGTGGGCGGAGCGCACGGCGCGGAGCTCGGCGGAGTCGGTGGCGGTCGCGAGCGCTGCGAGCGCCGCGTCGACCGCGTCACTCACCGCCTGCTCGGTGATGGCGATGGGTTCAGACACGAGGCACAAGTTTACGGGGTGCGGTGCGGTTGCGCCGCCCGGGTCACTCCGTCGCGGCGTTCTCGGGGTTGCCGTTCGCCGCCGCCAGCGGGCCGGGCATCGCACGGCCGCCCTGGGCGCCGCCGTCGAGCAGCACCGTCGCGACCCTCGGCGAGCGGCGACGCGCCAGCCGGCGGGCGACCCAGGAGAGCGTGAGGTTGATCGCCAGGTAGATCACGAGCGTGATGATGAACAGCGTGAAGAGGTAGCGGTTGCCGTAGAAGCTCGACAGGTTGTTCATCGTGGTGCGGATCAGCTCGTTGTAGCCGACGATGTAGCCGAGGCTCGTGTCTTTCAGCAGCACGACGAGCTGGGCGACGATGATCGGCAGCATCTGCCGGAACGCCTGGGGGAACTCGATCTGCAGCTTGGTCTGCAGCCGGGTGAGGCCGAGGCTCAGCCCCGCCTCACGCTGGCCGCGCGGCAGCGAGACGATGCCGGCGCGCAACGCCTCCCCGATCAGGGCACCGTTGTAGACGGCGAGGGCGATGACGACCGCCCAGAACGCTCCCGTCGACCCCACGAGGAGGATGAAGAGCATCATCAGCAGCACGGGCATGCCGCGGAAGAACTCGAGCAGGATGGTCGTCGGCACCCGCACGACGGCGAGCGGCGAGGTGCGGAGCAGGGCGAAGAGCACGCCGATCGCGATGGCGCCGACCGCGGCGATCGCCGCGGCCTGCAGCGTGCCGAGAACACCGCGGCCCACCGCGCCCCAGAACTCCGGGTCGGTGACGAGCTTCTCCCAGCGGGTCCAGTCGAAGTAGCCGGGCAGCGTGATGCCGCCGGACTCGCGCGGCTGGGCGAGGGTGAAGACGATCCAGGCGAGGCCGGCGAGCACGACCACGATGACGATCGCCGACGCGATGCGGGAGCGGCGCTTGGCGCGCGGCCCGGGGGCGTCGAACAGGACGGAGGCGCTCATCGCTGCACCGCGAATCTCTTCTCGAGCCGTCCGGCGAGGATGCCGAGCGGGATGGTGATGACGAGGTAGAAGGTGGCCACCGCGAGCAGCACCGCGATCACGGCGTTGCCGTTCGCGTTCGCGAGCGTGCGGCCGACCCCGAAGAGCTCGGCGACGAAGAAGCCGCCGGCCACCGAGGTGTTCTTGGTCAGGGCGATCAGCACGTTGATCAGCGGCGGGATGACCATCCGGAATGCCTGAGGGAAGATGACGATGCTCACCGTCTGCCCGAAGCCGAGGCCGAGGCTGCGCGCTGCTTCGGCCTGGCCGACGGGCACACCGTTGATGCCCGAGCGCAGCGCCTCGGCGACGAACGGCGAGGTGTAGGCGGTGAGGCCGATGACGGCGCACCAGAAGTAGGGCAGCTCCGACCCGAGGTAGGGCAGGATGATCGCGCAGAAGAACAGCACGAGCGTGAGCGGGGTGTTGCGCAGCAGCTCGGTGTAGACGGCGGCGACGCTCGAGAGCGCCGGCACGGGCGAGATGCGCATGGCGGCGACGAGCGTGCCGACCACGAGCGCTCCCAACCCCGCGATGAGGAGCAGCGAGAGCGTCTGGCCGAAGCCCTCGAGGTAGGCCGGCAGGTTGTCGATGACGACGTTCACTCGCACTCCTCTCTATCGGTCGGATCTATCGATCTGTGGGATCGGGCAGGGAGGTGGGGAGCCGCCTGAGCGGCTCCCCACCGGATGGATCAGTAGCGGTCGACCGCCGGGGGCTCGACGAACGGCAGCACGGCGCCGGCCGTCTCGTTCCAGGCCTCCTCGTAGGAGCCGTCCTCGTAGGACTCCTCGAGGGTGTCGTTGATGAAGGTGCGGAAGTCGGTGTCGTCCTTCGCGAGGCCGATGCCGTAGGGCTCCTCGGTGAAGGGCTTGCCGACGACCTGGAACTCGCCCTCGTTCTGCGCGGCGAGGCCGGCGAGGATGACGTTGTCGGTCGACACCGCGACGACCTGGCCCGTGCGCAGCGGCTCGAGGCAGTTCGTGTAGGTGTCGGTGAGCACCACGTCGGCGCCGAGCGCCTCGAGGTTGGCTGCCGGGGTCGAGCCGGTGACCGAGCAGACCTTCTGGCCGACCAGGTCGTCTTCGGTCTTGATGTCGTCGTTGTCGCTCAGGGTCAGGATGCTCTGGCCGGCGGTGTAGTACGGCCCGGCGAAGGAGATGACCTCTTTGCGCTTGTCGTTGATCGTGTAGGTCGCCACCACGATGTCGACCTCGCCGTTCTGGATGAAGGGCTCGCGGTTGGCCGAGACCGTCTCGACCCACGTGATCTTGTCGTCGTCGATGCCGAGCTTGTCGGCGATGATCTTGCCGATCTCGACGTCGAAGCCCTCGGGGGTGCCGTCGGGGCCGACGAGCCCGAACAGGGGCTGGTCGAACTTGGTTCCGATCGTGATCTCGCCGGCGCTCGACAGACGCTCCATCGTGGAGCCCGCAGCGAAGGTGGGCGCCGCCTCAGGCGTCTCCTCGCTGTCGGCGGCGTCGTCGGACCCCGCGCATCCCGTCAGGACCAGGGCGGTCGCCGCGGCGAGTGCGAAGAACGATAGCTTCGTGTGCTTCATTGGTCGTACCTCTCGTGTGCTGTGTTCCCCGCGGCAGATGCGCGGGATGGTTCCCGCCTAGTGGGCGAGGATCTTGGAGAGGAAGTCCTTCGCTCTCGGTGACTGGGGGTTGCCGAAGAACTGCTCGGGGGCAGCCTCTTCCTCGATGCGGCCGTCGGCCATGAAGAGCACGCGGTCGGCGGCCTTGCGGGCGAAGCCCATCTCGTGGGTCACGACGATCATCGTCATGCCGTCCTTCGCGAGACCGACCATGACGTCGAGCACCTCGTTGATCATCTCGGGGTCGAGCGCACTGGTGGGCTCGTCGAGCAGGATGAGCTTCGGCTCCATCGCGAGCGACCGGGCGATGGCCACGCGCTGCTGCTGGCCGCCCGAGAGCTGGGCCGGCATCTTCTTCGCCTGGTTGGCCACGCCGACGCGCTCGAGGAGGGTCATGGCGCGCGCCTCGGCGTCTTTGCGGGAGAGCCCGCGCACCTTCATCGGGGCGAGCGTGACGTTCTCGAGCACCGTCTTGTGCGCGAACAGGTTGAACGCCTGGAACACCATTCCGACGTCGGCCCGCAGCGTCGCGAGCTCGCGCCCCTCGCTCGGCAGCACCGTGCCGTCGATGGTGATGGTGCCGGAGTCGATCGTCTCGAGGCGGTTGATCGCGCGGCAGAACGTCGACTTGCCCGACCCCGAGGGGCCGATGACCACCACGACCTCGCCGCGGGCGACGGTGGTGGAGATGTCTTTCAGCACGTGCAGCTCACCGAAGTGCTTGTCGACGTGATCGATCACGACGAGCGGGGCCTCGGCGCCGCCTGACACTCGAACAGGGGTATCGGCGGAACTCATGGTCAACACCCAACCACACCCCTTCAGGGGGGTGCAACGCGGGGAGCGCTTCTGTAACCGAAGCGAAACATGCTCAGGAGCGCTGGGCGAACGCGCTCTCGTAGAGGCACACCGATGCGGCGGTGGCGAGGTTCAGCGACTCGGCCTGGCCGTAGATCGGCAGCGAGACGGCGCGGTCGACCGCCGCGAGGTCGTCGTCGGAGAGGCCCCTGGCCTCGTTGCCGAAGACCCACGCGGTGGGTTCGGCGAGGAGACCCGCGGTGCGCACGTCGAGCAGGTCGTCGCCCTTGATGTCGGCCGCCAGGGCCTGCAGCCCGGCCTCACGGGCGCGGCGCAGCACGTCGTCGAGTGTCGCCTCGACGGCGACCGGGAGGTGGAACAGTGAGCCCGTGGTCGAGCGCACCACCTTGGGGTTGTACAGGTCGACCGAGCGTCCCGTCAGGATGACCGCGTCGGCACCCGCCGCATCCGCCGCCCGGATGATCGTGCCGGCGTTGCCCGGATCACGCACCTCCTCGAGCACCGCGATGAGGCGCGGGCCCGCGGCGAAGATGTCTTTCAGGGCCGTGGGGAACTGGCGGCAGACCGCCACGAAGCCCTGGGGGGTGACCGTGTCGGCCATCGCGTCGAGGACGTGCTCGGTGACGAACTCGACCTCGATCTCGGCGTCGGCCGCCT
The DNA here is from genome assembly GCF_013409865.1 of Herbiconiux flava. Classification (NCBI taxonomy): domain Bacteria; kingdom Bacillati; phylum Actinomycetota; class Actinomycetes; order Micrococcales; family Microbacteriaceae; genus Herbiconiux; species Herbiconiux flava. Next base: position 2,091,207 of record NZ_JACCBM010000001.1, on the reverse strand, counting down.
TGCGGGCGATCTCGTCGTAGCGGTCGAGCGCCGTCGGGGTCGCGAACAGGTCGATCACCAGGTGCGGCGCGAACGTCAGCGCCTCGGCCACCGCCTGCGGCCCCTCCAAGAGGAAGAGCCCGGTCTCGGACCGGGCTCCCTTCTTGGCGAGTTTCGCCACAGCCCGAACGCGCGGTGATCGCGGATTGTCGAGCATGCGGCTGGCTCTCTTCTGTTGTGGGTCGTGCTGCGAGGTGGAGTTACGCGGCGGTCTTCGGAGCCGAGGTGTCGGCGGGAAGAGCGGCCTTGGCGCTCGCGACGATCGACGCGAAGGTGGCGGGCTCGTTCACGGCGAGCTCGGCCAGGATGCGGCGGTCGACCTCGATGCCGGCCAGGGCGAGGCCCTGGATGAGGCGGTTGTAGGTCAGGCCGTTCGCACGCGACGCGGCGTTGATGCGCTGGATCCACAGGCGGCGGAAGTCGCCCTTGCGCGCACGGCGGTCGCGGTAGGAGTAGACGAGGGAGTGGGTGACCTGCTCCTTGGCCTTGCGGTACAGACGCGACCGCTGACCGCGGTAGCCCTCGGCGCGCTCGAGGATGACCCGACGCTTCTTGTGGGCGTTGACAGCCCTCTTCACTCTTGCCATTGCTCTTCTTCTTTCTCGTCTAGGTCGGCTGCTGCAGCGGGGGCTACAGGCCGAGAAGCTTCTTGGCGACCTTGGTGTCGGCCTTGGACAGCACCTGGTCCTTGTTCAGGCGAGCCTTGCGCCCGGGAGCCTTGACCTCCAGGTTGTGGCGCATACCGGCCTGCTGCTTCATGATCTTGCCGCTGCCGGTGACCTTGAACCGCTTCTTGGCACCGGAGTGCGTCTTCTGCTTGGGCATGGTTCTCCTTGTGTTGTTCGGGCTTGTCGCGGCCGGGAAGGCCGGTCGGGATTTCTACTCGGCCGAGGTGGCCGGAGCGTCCGGCTCGTCGCCGGGGTTCGTGGGGGCCGGCTCGTGCGCACGGGCCTTGTTCGCGTCGCGCTTCGCGTTCTGCTCGGCCTTGGCCTCTGACTTGTTCTTCAGGGGGCCGATGACCATGACCATGTTGCGGCCGTCGATGGTCGGGGTCGACTCGACGGTGCCGAATTCGGAGACGTCCTCCGCGAAGCGCTGGAGGAGACGGACGCCCTGGTCGGGACGCGACTGCTCACGGCCGCGGAAGAGGATCATCGCCTTGACCTTGTCGCCCGCCTTGAGAAAGCCCTCGGCGCGCTTGCGCTTGGTCTCGTAGTCGTGCACGTCGATCTTCAGGCGGAAGCGCACCTCCTTGAGGATGGTGTTCGCCTGGTTGCGGCGGGCCTCCTTGGCCTTCTGCGCGGCTTCGTACTTGAACTTTCCGTAGTCCATGATCTTCGCGACCGGGGGCTTGGAGTTGGGCGCGACCTCGACGAGGTCGAGGTCAGCCTCCTGGGCGAGCCGGAGCGCGACGTCGATGCTGACGACGCCGACCTGCTCGCCACCGGGGCCCACGAGGCGCACCTCGGGGACACGGATACGGTCGTTTGTACGGGGATCGCTGATGCGTTGCTCCTTAGTTTCGTGTGTGGGCGAAAGCAAGGAACCACGCGCGCTCGCGAATTCTCATTCGCATCACGGCACGTCACACCCGGTCTTCCCGCCGGAGCGGGAGGGGTGTGCAGACCCGGTAACCTGATGAAGCGGTATGCGCGGGTGGGAGATTCTCCACTTTCGTACTGGGGCCGATGACCCCAGAGCCTCGAAGAGTCTAGCAGAGACTCGCCCGAACAGTAAGGACCTCTTCGCGATGAGCGATTCCAGCCACTTCGACGACAGCTCAGACGCCATCCGTGACATCGCGGAGGTGCCGGCCGTCGAGGTCATCACGACCACCGCGGTGCACCTCATGAGCGCCGCCGCCGTGAAGTGCGGCCTGGCCGACGACCCCGATCTCGAGCTCGACCTCGACGAGGCGCGCAAGCTCATCACGGCCCTCGCCGGGCTGGTCACCGCCTCCGCGCCCTTCCTCGGCGACCAGCACGCGCGCAGCCTCCGCGACGGGCTGCGGTCGCTCCAGCTCGCGTTCCGCGAGGCGTCCGCGGTGCCCGACGCCGTCGGCGAGGGCCCGGGCGAGAAGTACACCGGGCCGGTGAACTGAGGCGCGGTCGGCCTAGCCGACCGCGGTCAGGCGCACTCCGAGCGAGTCGACGCGCTCCGCGATGAGCGGATGCGCGGCCCAGCGCTCCTGCAGTCGCGACGTCAGCGCGCCGAGCGCCGCCTGGTCGAGCCCGGGCACGAGGGCCAGCACGACCACGACGTCGTGCCCGAGCATCCGGTAGCCCGGGTCGCCCGCCACGAGACGCAGTGCCGCCACGGCGGGCTCGTCGGCGACGCTCGCCTCGAAGGCCGCCACCACCTCGGGGTCGTCGACGGCGGGGAGCCACGGGGCGCTGCGGGCGATGGCCCAGACCGCGGGTCGGCGCAGCACGAACTCGGTCGCGGAGCCCGGGTCGAGCACGATCAGCTCGGTGCCCTCGGCGACGGCGGCCAGGGCCATCCGGGGAGCCGCGACCGGGATCGGGCGGGCCGAGGGGTTCCAGGCGCCGAGCGCGGCGACGGAGGTGAAGGCCGGGAGCACGGTGCGGCCGCCCGGGCCGGCGACCGTGACGAGCGAGAGCTCCTGCGTCTTGTCGACGCGGAGGCCGGTGGCGGTGACGCCCTCGTCGCCGGCGTGGGCGACGAGGGGAACGAGCAGGCGCACGTCGCGGACGGCGTCGACCACCGCATCCGGGGCCCCCTCCCCCGCGCGGAACGCCGTCAGGGCTGCGAGGAGGGCCGGCGGTGCACTGCCGTCGTCGTCGCTCGGGGCCCCGTGCGACTCGAAGTGCCGGCCCTGCCAGGGCTGACCGGCGGAGTCGGCGAAATGGGAGGGCAGGGCGCGGGCCGCCTCGGGCTGGGCGCCCGGGTCGTCAGTCAGATGCCACGTCCAGGGCTTCGGCGAGGGTGAAGGCGCCGGAGTAAAGGGCGCGGCCGACGATCGCGCCCTCGAGGCCGAGCGGCACGAGCGCGCGCAGCTCGACGAGGTCGTCGAGGCTGGAGATGCCGCCCGAGGCGATGACCGGGCGGGAGGTGCGCTCCATCACCTGGCGGAGGAGGTCGACGTTCGGCCCCTTCAGCGTGCCGTCCTTCGTCACGTCGGTGACGACGTAGCGGGCGCAGCCGGCCTCCTCGAGGCGGTCCATCACGTGCCAGAGGTCGCCGCCGTCCTGCGTCCACCCGCGGGCGGCGAGCGTCGTGCCGCGCACGTCGAGACCGACCGCGACGGCGTCGCCGTACTGGGCGATGACACTGGCGGCCCACTCGGGGTTCTCGAGGGCGGCCGTTCCGAGGTTGATGCGCTTGGCGCCGGACTCCAGCGCGGTCTCGAGGCTCCGGTCGTCGCGGATGCCGCCGGACACCTCGACGCTCACGCCCTTGGCCTGGCGGATGACCTTCTTGATCACGCCGAGGTTGCTGCCGCGGCCGAAGGCGGCGTCGAGGTCGACGAGGTGGATCCACTCCGCGCCCTGCGAGATCCAGTCGGCAGCGGCGTCGACCGGGTCGCCGTGGAAGGTCTCGGTGCCGGCCTCGCCCTGGGTCAGTCGCACGGCCTTGCCGCTCGCGACGTCGACGGCGGGCAGCAGCACGAGGGCCGGTGCCTTGTTGAACTCGCTCATGAGGTGTCCTTGCTGGTGCGGAGGGGGTGGATGCCCCCCGCGATCGTAGCGACTCGGGCGGCCGGCGTCGAAACGGGGGCCGCGCATCCGCTGGGCTGGAGACGCCGGCCGCCCGAGGACGGGGGCCGCGCATCCACCCGCTCGTGGGCCCAGGCCAGTGGAGACCGGGGGTCAACGACGGAGCGAGGCGATCCAGTTGTGCAGCAGGCGGATGCCCGCGTCGCCGGACTTCTCGGGGTGGAACTGGGTGGCCGAGAGCGGGCCGTTCTCGACCGCCGCGATGAAGCGGCCGCCGTGGTCGGCCCAGGTGACCCGCGCCGGGCGGCGCTTGGGGTCGGGGTCGATCTGCCAGTCCTGGGCGGCGTAGGAGTGCACGAAGTAGAAGCGCTCGTCGCGGATGCCGTCGAAGAGCACGGACTCCTCGGGGGCGTCGACCGTGTTCCAGCCCATGTGCGGCACGACGGGCGCCTTGAGCGGCTCGACGACGCCCGGCCACTCGCCGAGGCCCTCGGTGTCGACGCCGCGCTCGATGCCGTCGGCGAACATGACCTGCATGCCGACGCAGATGCCGAGCACGGGGCGGCCTCCGGCGAGGCGGCGGTCGATGACCTCTCCCCCGCGCACGGCGGTCAGCTGGTCCATCACGGCGCTGAAGGCTCCGACGCCCGGGACGAGGAGGCCGTCGGCGTCCATCGCCTTCTGCCGGTCGCCCGTCACGGTGACGTCGGCGCCGGCGCGCTCGAGGGCCTTCGCCGCCGAGTGGATGTTGCCGCTGCCGTAGTCGAGGACGACGACGCTCGGCGCGCTTTTCGTGCTCACAGCGCCCCCTTCGTGGACGGGATGCCCGTGACGAGCGGGTCGAGCGCCTTGGCCTGGCGGAAGGCACGGGCGAAGGCCTTGAACTCGGCCTCGGCGATGTGGTGCGGATCGCGGCCGCCGAGCACGGTGACGTGCACGGTCAGGCCGGCGTTGAAGGTGATGGCCTCGAAGACGTGACGCACCATCGAGCCCGTGAAGTGGCCACCGATGAGGTGGTACTCGAAGCCCGCGGGCTCGCCGGAGTGCACGAGGAAGGGGCGGCCCGAGATGTCGACGACGGCCTGCACCAGCGCCTCGTCGAGGGGCACGAGGGCGTCGCCGAAGCGGGAGATGCCGGCCTTGTCGCCGAGGGCCTGGCGGATGGCCTGGCCGAGCAGGATGCCCGTGTCCTCCACGGTGTGGTGCACGTCGATGTGGGTGTCGCCGGTGGCGCGCACCGTCAGGTCGGTGAGGGAGTGCTTCGCGAAGGCGGTGAGCAGGTGGTCGTAGAACGGCACCGAGGTCTGGATGTCGGAGACGCCGGTGCCGTCGAGGTCGAGGCTCAGCTCGATCGAGGACTCGCTCGTCTCGCGCTGCAGGCGGGCGGTGCGGGGTGCGGTCATGGGGTCAATCCTATCCGCGCTGCTTTCAGGGGCGGGGCGGCGTGAGTTCGCGCATGGCGTCGAGGAAGGCCGTCGTCTCGGCGGCGGTGCCCGCGCTGACACGCAGGTGGCCCGGGATGCTGAGGTTGCGGATGATGATGCCGCGGTCGAGGAGCTGCTGCCAGAGCGCCTCGGGCTCGTCGACGCCGCCGAAGAGCACGAAGTTCGCGGCCGTGGGCCAGGGCGAGTAGCCGAGGGCGGTGAGCTCCTCGACCATGCGGTCGCGCTGTGCCTTGATGTCGTCGACCATCGCGAGCATCTCGGGGGCGTGGGCGAGCGCCGCGACGGCGGCCGCCTGGGTCAGCGCCGAGAGGTGGTAGGGCAGGCGGACGAGCCGCAGCGCATCCGTCACCGCCGGATCGGCAGCCAGGTAGCCGAGGCGGGCGCCCGCGAAGGCGAACGCCTTGCTCATGGTGCGCGAGACGATCAGGCGGGGGCGGCCCTCGAGCAGCGACAGCGCGGTGGGCTCACCGGCGGGGGCGAACTCGGCATAGGCCTCGTCGACCACGACGATGCCGTCGAAGGCGTCGTAGGCGGCTCGGATGGTGTCGAGGCCGAGGGCGGTGCCCGTGGGGTTGTTCGGGGCGCAAAAGAAGACGACGTCGGGGGTGGTCTTCTGGATCCACTCGACCGCCGTGGAGGGCGAGATGAGGAAGCCCGGGTCACGCTCGCCGGCGATCCATTCGGTTCCGGTGCCCTTGGCGATGATGGAGTGCATCGAGTAGGTGGGCGGGAAGCCGAGCACGGAACGGCCGGGGCCGCCGAAGGCCATCAGGATCTGCTGGAGGATCTCGTTGGAGCCGTTCGCGGCCCAGATGTGCTCGCGGGTGATGCCGGAGCCGGGCTCTGTGCCCTCGAGGTAGCCGGCGAGGGACTCGCGGAGGGCGGTGAACTCGCGGTCGGGGTAGCGGTTGACCGTGATGAGCTCGCGGGCGATCGACTCGATGATGTCGCGGGCGACGTCTTCGGGGATGGGGTGGGTGTTCTCGTTGACGTTCAGCTCGACCGGCAGGTGCAGGTGCGGGGCGCCGTAGGGCTCGAGACCACGGAGGTCGTCGCGGATGGGCAGCTCGTCGAGGGAGGTCACCCCGGAATTCTACCGAGCCGCCGTGGGTGGCCGCGGTGCGCGAGCATCGGCCCCGCCGCAGTGGGTGGCCGCGGCACGCGAACATCAGCCCGGCCGGGAACGATGCCCGCGACGGGCGACGGGCGACGGGCCGGCGGTCAGTCGGCGAGGTCGGACGGGACGGCGATGCGCTGGCCGGGCTGGACCGACGAGGTGGCCAGCTGGTTCAGGCTGCGGATCTCGGCGATGACATCGCGCGGGTCGGACTCGGGAGCGATCGTCTCGGCGATGCTCCAGAGCGACTGGCCGGCCTGCACCGTCAGGTAGTCGAACTCGGTCGTGACCGAGGAGCCCGTGGCGACCGCCGAGCCACCCGCGGCGAGGGCCGCGACGCTGAGCGCGGCGACGATCGGTGCGGCGACCACGGCGGCGAGGACCTTGCGGCCCCGCGCCGTGATGCGCAGGTGGGTGCTGGGGGTGGTGCTCACGTTCGCTGCTGCGATGCTCATGATTCCTCCTGGGGTGTTCGCACCGACGGTCGGCCGGGACCGCCGGTGCGAAGTTATGTTCCGAATCTATATTCGAATGTGGCTGCGGTCAAGTGCCGATCTCGGCTGGAATCGCCGACACACTCGAACACAGATGCGTTTTCGAGCAGTTCTCGGATACAGTTTCGATCGACAGCTGAATCACATCACCAACCACCGACATCGGTGGAGGAAGCGCAGGCAGACGTGGCGAACGACACCGGCCGCACCAGACGGCGGAAGAGTCTCAGCGACAAGCAGCTCGCCATCCTCGACGTCATCCAGCGCTCCGTGCTGTCCCGCGGCTATCCGCCGAGCATGCGCGAGATCGGCGACGCCGTGGGCCTCGCCTCGCTCTCCAGCGTCACCCACCAGCTCAACCAGCTCGAGCTCTCCGGCTACCTCCGCCGCGACCCCAACCGGCCGCGCGCGATGGAGGTGCTGATCGACGTGCCATCGCTCGAGGAGTCACCCTCCCCCGACGCCGACTCCGCTCCCCCCGTGGGCGACGCCACTCTGGTGCCGCTGGTCGGCCGCATCGCCGCGGGCATCCCGATCACGGCCGAGCAGCAGGTCGACGAGGTGTTCCCCCTCCCGCGTCAGCTCGTGGGCAACGGCGACCTCTTCATGCTGAAGGTCGTGGGCGAGTCGATGATCGACGCCGCCATCTGCGACGGCGACTGGGTGGTCATCCGGCAGCAGAACACCGCCGAGAACGGCGACATCGTGGCCGCCATGCTCGACGAGGAGGCCACCGTGAAGGTGTTCCGCCAGCGCGACGGGCACACCTGGCTGCTGCCCCGCAACAGCAACTTCGAGCCCATCCTCGGCGACTACGCCACGGTGCTCGGCAAGGTCGTGGCGGTCCTCCGCGCGGTGTAGCGCCCGGCGCCCATCCGCGAGTGGTGCCGTGGAACGACGAATGCCCCGGGCAGTCGTGGGCCCGGGGCATCCGGCAGCGGGCATCCGCTGTCCTTGAGGTGTTCGTGACGGGTTACCGGCCCGGGCCGTCGCGTCAGCGCGCGAACTCGACCAGGCGCTCCTCGAACTCGGGGTTCACCAGGGCGCGCACGTGCGTGCCGCCCTCCTCGTAGTCGGTGCTCAGCACCGTGTTCTTCTCGTGCAGCATCGTGACGACGTCGCCGCGCTCGTAGGGCACCAGCAAGTCGACCTCGACGCTCGGCCGCGGCAGGATCGCGTCGATCGCCGCGAGCAGCTCGGGGATTCCCTCGCCGGTGCGCGCGGAGACGAACACGGCCGTCGGCTCGAGGCCGCGCAGCACCAGCCGGTCGTCGTCGCTGACCAGGTCGGCCTTGTTGAACACGACGATCTCGGGGATGCCCCGCGCACCGGCCTCGCCCATGACGTCGCGCACCGTGGTGATCTGGCTCGCGGGGTCGGGGTGGGAGCCGTCGACGACGTGCACGACGACGTCGGAGTCGGCCACCTCCTCGAGGGTCGACCGGAACGCCTCGACCAGCTGGTGCGGCAGCGCCCGCACGAAACCGACGGTGTCGGCGATCGTGTAGGGGCGGCCGTCCTCGGTCACGTTCTTGCGCACGGTGGCGTCGAGGGTCGCGAACAGCGAGTTCTCGACGAGCACGCCCGCGCTCGTGATGCGGTTCAGCAGCGAGGACTTGCCGGCGTTGGTGTACCCGGCGATGGCCACGCTCGGCACCGCGTTGCGCTTGCGGTTGGCGCGCTTGGCGTCGCGGGCCGGCTTCATCTCCTTGATCTGCTTGCGCAGCTTCGCCATGCGGGTGTGGATGCGGCGTCGATCGAGCTCGATCTTCGTCTCACCGGGGCCACGCGAGCCCATGCCGGCACCCGCGCCGCCCACCTGACCACCGGCCTGGCGGGACATCGAGTCACCCCAGCCGCGAAGACGCGGGAGCAGGTACTCGAGCTGCGCGAGCTCGACCTGCGCCTTGCCCTCGCGGCTCTTGGCGTGCTGGCTGAAGATGTCGAGGATGACGGCCGTGCGGTCGATGACCTTGACCTTCACCACGTCTTCGAGCGCACGCCGCTGGCTCGGGGCCAGCTCGGTGTCGGCGATGACGGTGTCGGCACCGAGGCTCGCCACGATGGCGCGCAGCTCCTCTGCTTTGCCCTTGCCGAAGTAGGTGCTGGGGTCGGGATGCGGCCGGCGCTGCAGGAGGCCGTCGAGCACGACGGCTCCGGCGGTCTCGGCGAGGGCCGCGAGCTCGCGCAGCGAGTTCTCGGCATCACCCAGCGTGCCCTGCGAGTAGACACCGATGATGACGACGTTCTCGAGTCGCAGCTGGCGGTACTCGACCTCGGTGACGTCTTCGAGCTCGGTGGAGAGCCCGGCGACGCGCCGGAGGGACTGGCGGTCTTCGCGGTCGAACTGGTCGCCGTCGTAGCTGGACCCGTCGCGCTCACCGGTGGTGGCGGGGCGCTGGAGGGCCTGGGCCGAACCCTGCTCGAAGAGCGAGTAGCCGCTCGAGCGCTGCTCGGCGCGTGCGAGCACCCGGGCGACGGCGTCATCGCCCGCGCTGGTGTTCTCTGTGATCTCGTGGTCTGACATTGGCGTCAAGACTAGTCTCCTTGTTTGCTAGATTCCCTCTATGGATGGCGAGCACTACTTCTCCGCACAGCCCGCGGGGGAGCTGTCGCTCCGCGAGTTGACGGTCGAGCTGGCCGGCTCGGAGCACCGCCTCACGACGGCATCGGGCATCTTCAGCCCGGATCGGATCGACACCGGCACCCAGGTGCTGCTCGCGAACGTGCCGAAGCCGCCGCCCGGGGGGAATCTTCTCGATCTGGGGTGCGGCTGGGGGCCGATCGCGCTCACACTGGCCCTGGAATCACCGCGTTCGACGGTGTGGGCCGTGGATGTCAACGAGCGTGCTCTGGATCTGGTTCGTCGTAATGCTCACATCATGGGTCTCGAGAATGTCAACGCCGTGAGGCCCGACGATGTTCCCGACGACGTGCGATTCATGACGATCTGGTCGAACCCGCCCATCCGGGTCGGCAAGGCCGAGCTGCACTCGATGCTGCGGCTGTGGCTGCCGCGGCTCGAGCCGGGCACCGAGGCGTGGCTCGTGGTGCAGAAGAACCTCGGGTCGGACTCGCTGCAGCGGTGGATGGACGGGGAGTTCCCCGAGCTGACCGTGCAGCGGGAGGCCACGAGCAAGGCGTTCCGGGTGCTGCGGGCGCGGAAGCGCTAGGCGATCGCCAGGTCGCCCTCGTAGACCAGCTCGGCCGGGCCCGACAGGGCCACGTGCTCACCGTCCTCGGCGGGGAACATGCGCACGCCCACCACGCCTCCGGGGACGGCGACGCTCCAGTGGTTCGGCGCACCCTGGCCGGCCCAGTGACGGGTGGCGAGGGCGGCCGCGGCCGCGCCCGTTCCGCAGCTGAGCGTCTCGCCGCTGCCCCGCTCGTGCACGCGCATCCGGATGTGGCCGACCGCGTCGCGCACCAGGGGGTCGGAGGGGACGACGAACTCGACGTTGGCGCCGTCGACCGGGGCCGGTTCGAGGTGCGGGATGAAGGCGAGGTCGGCCGACTCGAGCTCCTCGTCGTCGGCGAGGGCGACGACGACGTGCGGGTTGCCGACGTTGATGCCGAGCCCCGGACGGGCGACCTGGAGGTTCTTGGCGCGCACCAGGGGCTCGCCGCCGTCGAGCGACCAGCGGCCGAGGTCGACCTGGAAGCCCAGCGCGTTGAGCTGCACGTCGCGCACGCCTGCGCGGGTGCCGATGACGAGCGTCTCGCCCGGGGCCAGCTCGGTGAGGCCGTTGTCGATGAGGTAGCGGGCATAGACGCGGATGCCGTTGCCGCACATCTCGGACAGCGAACCGTCGGCGTTGTGGTAGTCCATGAACCACTCGGCGGCAGGGTCCTCGGCGAGGGCCGCGGCCCCGGCGTCGAGGTTCTGCGACCGCACGGCGCGGATGACGCCGTCGGCGCCCACACCGAAGTGACGGTCGCAGATGGCGGCGATCTGGGCGGGCGTCAGGTCGATCTCGCCGTCGGGATCGGTGAAGAGCACGAAGTCGTTGCCCGTGCCCTGACCCTTGGTGAAGTGCAACTCGGCTGGCATCTGATCAGTCTAGGGCGGTGGGGGTGGGGGCGTGGCCGTGGGGCCCGCGGGTGGGGCGTTGGGCGTGCGCGCGCCTGTCGGGGCCGTGCGGGCGGGGGCGTGCGAGGGCACGCCGTCGCTACGGGGCAGTGAGCGCCGCTGCGGCGGCCCCGAGCGCTTCGGCGTCGAGCACGTCGACGTCGAGGGCGTTCGGGTAACGCTTGAACCAGCTCACCTGGCGACGGGCGTAGCGGCGGGTGAGGGCCTGCGCCTCGGCGATCGCGTCGGCCTCGGTCATCGTGCCGTCGTGCTGGGCGAGTGCCTGGGCGTAGCCGATGGCCCGGGATGCGGTGACGCCGTCGCGGAGGCCCCGCGGCACCAGCCCGGCGACCTCATCGACCAGGCCCGCGGCCCAAATCCGCTCGACCCGCGCATCCAACCGCTCGACGAGCCGCTCGCGCAGGACGCCCAGCCGCACGATCGCGGCGGGGCGCCACAGCACGGGCTCGTCGGGCAGCGTGCCGGACACCGGCTCGCCGGTGAGTTCGACGACCTCGAGCGCCCGCACGAGACGGCGTCCGTTGAACTGGCCGATCGAGGCGGCGGCCTGGGGGTCGATGGCCTTCAGCCGGTCGTAGAGTACGCGGACTCCCCCGCTCTCGAGCTCAGCCTCGAGCCGCGCCCGCACGGCCTCGTCGCGCGCCGGGAAGCGGAAGTCGAAGACGACCGACGAGACGTACAGCCCCGATCCGCCGACGAGGATCGCCGTCCCTCCGCGTCCCACGATGTCGTCGATCGCGGCCCGGGCGGCGGGCTGGTAGGCGGCGACGGAGGCTTCGTCGGTGACGTCGAGCACGTCGAGCAGGTGGTGGGGAACGCCCCGGCGCTCCTCCGGTGGCAGCTTGGCGGTGCCGATGTCCATGCCGCGGTAGAGCTGCATCGCGTCGGCGTTGACCACCTCGGCGAACCCCCCGCGAGCGGCGAGCCGCTCGGCGACGGCCAGGGACAGCTCGGACTTGCCCGTGCCCGTGGCCCCCACCACTGCGATCAACCCCGGGAGCGCTCCCCCGCCGCCCTCACCCTCGGTGGGACGGGCGGGCGGTGTGGCGGACATCGTCAGCCGCGCAGGTCGTCGGTGGGGCTGTAGATGGGCACGGTGGCGACGCCGTGGCCATCCGTGGCACCGGGCGCGAACGTCGAGCGATCCACCGTGACGGCCGGCACGCCGACGCGGAGGGTGGGGAGGCCGAGCGAGACGGGGCGGGTGCCCTCGGCTCCGGATGCGCCGGCCGGCGCCGCGGGGACGCCGCACGACTCGGCCTCCGAGCGGTCCCAGGCGTCACCCGCGCGGGTGCGGCGCACCTCGAGCACGGCGCCGTCGGTGTCGGCGATGAGGTGGAAGGGCGCCGCCTGCGTGATGGTGACCGAGACGACGTCGCCCGGGCGTGGCCGCTCGGATCCGGCCGGCACCTCGAAGTGCACCAGGCGGCTGTCTTCGGCCCGGCCGCTCAGCCGGTTGGTGGCCTGATCCTTCCGGCCCTCGCCGTTCGCGACCAGCACGTTCACGCGACGGCCGATGAGCTTGCGGTTCTCGTCGAGGCTGATGCCCTCCTGCAGGGCGACGAGCCGCTCGTAGCGCTCCTGCACCACCTCGTGCGGAACCTGATCGGGCAGCGTGGCCGCCGGGGTGCCGGGGCGGATCGAGTACTGGAAGGTGAACGCCGAGGCGAAGCGGGCGGCCTCGACCACCCGCATGGTCTCGAGGAAGTCCTCCTCGGTCTCGCCCGGGAAGCCGACGATGATGTCGGTGGAGATCGCCGCGTTCGGGATCTTCTCACGCACACGGTCGAGGATGCCGAGGAACTTCGCCGACCGGTACGAGCGCTTCATCGCCCGCAGGATGCGATCGGAGCCCGACTGCAGCGGCATGTGCAGCTGCGGCATGACGTTGGGGGTCTCGGCCATGGCGTCGATGACGTCGTCGGTGAAGGCCGCCGGGTGGGGGCTGGTGAAGCGGATGCGCTCGAGCCCCGGGATGCTGCCGGCCGCCCGCAGCAGCTTGCCGAAGGCGAGGCGGTCACCGAACTCGACCCCGTAGGAGTTGACGTTCTGGCCGAGCAGCGTGACCTCGATCGCGCCGTCGTCGACGAGCGACTGGATCTCGGCGAGCACCTCGCCCGGTCGGCGGTCTCTCTCTTTGCCGCGGAGCGCCGGGACGATGCAGAAGGTGCAGGTGTTGTTGCAGCCGACCGAGATGGACACCCAGCCGCTGTAGGTGGAGTCGCGCTTGGTGGGCAGTGTCGACGGGAAGGTCTCGAGCGACTCGAGGATCTCGATCTCGGCCGCGTCGTTGTGGCGGGCCCGCTCGAGCAGGCTCGGCAGGGCACCCATGTTGTGGGTGCCGAACACGACGTCGACCCACGGCGCCTTGTCGAGGATGACGCTCTTGTCCTTCTGCGCCAGGCAGCCGCCGACGGCGATCTGCATGCCCTCGTGCCGGCGCTTCACCGACGCCAGGTGGCCGAGGTTGCCGTACAGCTTGTTGTCGGCGTTCTCGCGCACGGCGCAGGTGTTGATGACGACGACGTCTGCCTCGACGCCCTCGGCCTTCACGTAGCCGGCGGCCTCGAGCGAGCCGCTCAGCCGCTCGGAGTCGTGCACGTTCATCTGGCAGCCGAAGGTGCGCACCTCGTAGGTGCGGGCGCGGCCGTCGGTGCCGCGCGACGCGGCAGACGTCTCGATGACCGTCGGTGCTTCACTCACTGTGCTCATGATCGCTCCAGTCTACGAAACCCCGCCCGCCCCGGTGTCCGCGCCAGGCGCCGCGCGGTCAGGGGTGGGTGCCGTGCCCGAGGGCCAGTGGAAGCGGGGTCGCGTTGAGGGTCAGCGGAAGCGCGGGCCGCCGAAGCGTTTGCGGGTGCTCATGGCACGACGGGTGGCCTCGCGGACGATCGTGGAGTTGAAGCCGCGGCGGGTGAGGAAGCCCATGAGGCGGCGCTCGACCGTCGTGTCGTCGTACGCGCTCAGCTGACTGACCCGCTTGGTGGCAGCGTCGAGCGCGAGGGAGAACTCATGGTCGTCGTCGAGACCCTCGAGGGCGGCCGTGACGAGCTCGGACGGGATCTTGCGGGCCGACAGCTCGCGCGAGATCGCACCGCGACTCTTGTGGTCGCGCTCCGACATGCGCTCCACCAGCGCCTCGGCCAAGGCGGCGTCGTTGAGGTAGCCGAGCTCCTCGTAGCGGGCCACGAGCTCCTCGGCCTCCTCGCTCGACGCGCCCTGCGCCTCGAGCAGCGCTTGGGTCTCGCCGGCGGACAGCTGCCGTCGCCCGAGCGCCCGCACCACGGTGTCGCTGACCCGGGCCAGGCGCTCCTCGTCGCTGAGCTGCGGCTCGTCGTCGAACTCGTCGAACTCGTCGTCGTCACCGTCGAATGCCGACGAAGCGGCCCTCGACGGGGCGCCCGACTGCGGGGCGGCCGGACCACCCGAGCCCGAGCCACCCGAACGGCCGAAGGCCGGATGAGCGGCCCCCGACCCTGACCCGGACGCCCCCGCCGGGCGCTTCTGACGATCCCGCCGGGCGGCGTCGAGGCTGACGATGTCGTTCACGCGGCTCCTAGGCGCCCTTGCGGCCGGCGGCCAGCTTGGGCGCGATCGGCTCGACGGTGGCGCCCGAGGCCTTGGCGGCGGCCGAGGCCTTCGCGGCCGAGGCGGTGGCAGCCGACGCCGTGGCGGCCGTGGCGGCGGCCAGCGCGGCGGCACCCGCCTCACCCACGCCGAGCTTCGCGAGGATCTTGTTCTCGATCTCGAGCGCGATGTCGGGGTTCTCCTTCAGGAAGCGGCGCGAGTTCTCTTTGCCCTGACCGAGCTGGTCGCCGTCGTAGGTGTACCAGGCGCCCGACTTGCGGACGATCTCGTGCTCGACGCCGAAGTCGATCAGGCTGCCCTCGCGGGAGATGCCGACGCCGTACAGGATGTCGAACTCCGCCTGCTTGAAGGGCGGCGCCATCTTGTTCTTGACGACCTTGACGCGGGTGCGGTTGCCGACGGCCTCGGTGCCCTCTTTCAGGGTCTCGATGCGGCGGATGTCGAGGCGGACCGAGGCGTAGAACTTCAGCGCCTTGCCACCGGCGGTGGTCTCGGGGCTGCCGAAGAACACACCGATCTTCTCGCGCAGCTGGTTGATGAAGATCATCGTGGTGTTGGTCTGGTTCAGGCCACCGGTGAGCTTGCGGAGGGCCTGCGACATCAGGCGGGCCTGGAGACCCACGTGCGAGTCGCCCATCTCGCCCTCGATCTCGGCGCGGGGCACGAGCGCGGCCACGGAGTCGATGACGATGAGGTCGATGGAGCCCGAGCGCACCAGCATGTCGGCGATCTCGAGGGCCTGCTCCCCGGTGTCGGGCTGCGACACGAGGAGGGAGTCGATGTCGACGCCGAGCTTCTTGGCGTACTCGGGGTCGAGTGCGTGCTCCGCGTCGATGAAGGCGGCGATGCCCCCGGCGCGCTGCGCGTTCGCGATGGCGTGCAGCGTGAGCGTGGTCTTTCCCGAGGACTCCGGGCCGTAGATCTCGACGATGCGGCCACGGGGAAGACCTCCGATGCCGAGCGCGACGTCGAGGGCGATCGACCCGGTGGGCACGACCTCCACGGGTGCGCGGTCGTCGCTGCCGAGGCGCATGACCGACCCCTTGCCGAACTGACGGTCGATCTGGGCGAGCGCTGTCTCGAGTGCTTTTTCGCGGTTTGCGTCTGACGGCATGGCGTCTTCCTTCTGTCGTGCGGCCTGGGTTCTGTGACCCGGTGTCGCGATGGTGTGCCCACAGGCTGTCGTGTGCGGGTGATCTGTCGATCGGGCAACGACAGGGCGTTTTTCGGGAGTTCATCGAACAGGTTCCACGCTAGGCAGGACCACCGACATCCGTCGTGGGCCCGTGCCATCTGTGGAGAACGTCTTCGATTCTCTCGATGTGCAGAAGCCTACTTAGAACCGAAGATATGTTCGAGAGGCCGGCGCGGCGTGTCGGGCGCGAAAAAGGCCCCCGGAGCATCCGGGGGCCTTTGTCAGAGAAGCAGCGCGAGAACCAGCCTCTATCCGCGAGGCTGGGCCGGCAGACCGGCTCCGTGCCAGCGTTCACGCGGAACGTCGGCGGCCCGGCAGACCGCGAGCCACACCTCACGCGGGGAGATTCCTGCCTTCAGAGCCTGTTCGGGAGTGCGATCGCCGAGGTCGACCAGAATGAGATCGCTGGTGACGACCTGGCCGTACGCATCGCCGAACTCCTCGGCGACGGCCTGCCGGAATTCGCTCAGGCGCACTCTCAGCGGGCGACGAGGTCGGCGTCGAAGTCGGCGACGAACTCGTCGGGGATGGTGTCGGGAATGGGATCGATGCCCTCGACCACGGCGAGCCGGTCTCCGACCTCGCGCATGATCACCGAGATGGGCGTGTCGAGAGCATCGGCGACCGATGCGAGGATCTCGCTCGAGGCCTCTTTCTGACCACGCTCGACCTCGCTCAGGTAGCCGAGCGCGACGCTCGCCTTACTTGCCACTTGACGAAGGGTGCGGCCCTTCTGCAGGCGGAAGTCCCGAAGCACGTCGCCGATCTCCTGACGAACTAGAATCACTGGACCCTCCTTGCGTTCAGTCACGGTCTTCTCGAGTGGCTCTCGAACCGCGGTTGCCGGTGGTTCGTAGCAGAAACTCTAAGCGACGGGGACTGGACATATCTTGTGAATGACATCAGATGTAACGAGATCGAAACGCACCGCATTCCCGGCTGGGCGGCGTGCCGGAACCTCACAGGAACTCCACCAGAAGATCGAGTGCGCGGGCCACGACGGCGGCCCTGACGGTGCCGCGGTCGCCCTCCGCGTGCAGCTCCACGAAGCGCACCTCGTTGCCGATCGCGAGCCCGATGAAGGCGGTGCCGGGCGGATGCCCGTCCTGCGCGTCCGGCCCGGCGACACCGGTCGTCGACAGCCCGATCCACGGCTCCTCGCCGTCGACGACCAGCGCGGTGCGAACCCCGACGGCCATCTGCAGCGCCACGTCGGGATGGACGGGACCGTGCGCGGCCAGCACCTCGGCGTCGACGCCGAGCACGCTGTGCTTGATGCGGGTGTCGTAGGCGATCACTCCCCCGCGCAGCACGGCGGAGGCGCCGGGCACCTCGACGAGGGCCGCGGCCAGCAGGCCTCCGGTGAGCGACTCGGCGACGCCGATCGTGACGTGCCGCGCGGTCAGGGTCTCGACGACCCGACGGGCGACCTCGAAGGTCGGCGACGGAGCCGAGCTCACGCCGCGCTCTTCGGGGTGCGGTTCAGGCGCCAGGCCTGCACGAGGTAGTCGATGCCGGTGACGACGGTGAGCACCAGGGCGATGGCCATGAAGACGGCGTTGACCCAGTTCATCCAGTCGCCCAGGAGGTTCGGGAACGGCAGCAGCGCGAGCGAGATGGCGACCGACTGCGCGAGCGTCTTGAGCTTGCCGCCGCGCGAGGCCGGGATGACCCGGTCGCTCAGCTGCACGAAGCGCCACACGGTGATGCCGATCTCGCGCACCAGGATGACGATCGTCACCCACCACGACAGCTCGGCCAGGATCGACAGGCCGACGAGCGCGGCCCCCGTGAGCACCTTGTCGGCGATCGGGTCGAGCAGCTTTCCGAGGTCGGTGACGAGATTGCGGCTGCGGGCGATGTGCCCGTCGATGCCATCGGTGGCGATCGCGAGGATGAACAGCACGGCGGCCGCCCAGCGCAGCCCGCCGTCTGCACCGTTGTCGGTCAGCAGCATCACGAAGAACACCGGGGCGAGCAGGATGCGCACGATCGTGATCGCGTTCGGCAGGTTCCAGTTGCTCGGCTTCGCCACCGCGCCGCCTGTGTGCTCGGTGCTGCTCACGTGCTACTCCCTGCCGGTCAGTCCCCAGGCGTCCTCATCGGACGAGTCCGCCTCGACCTCAGGGTACTGGGAGAGCGCGTCGCCCACCGCATCCGAACCGTAGCGGTCCTCCGACACGAGCCCGGCCGACGAAGCAGCAGCAGCAGAGGCAGAGGCAGAGGCAGCAGCCGAAGCCCCCGCGCTCGACCCGCCCCGGATCATCGACAGCACCGCCGGCAGCTGCTCCGCCGTGACCAGCACGTCGCGCGCCTTCGACCCCTCCGACGGCCCGACGATCTCGCGCGACTCCAGAAGGTCCATCAACCGGCCCGCCTTGGCGAAGCCGACCTTGAGCTTGCGCTGCAGCATCGAGGTCGAGCCGAACTGCGTGTTGACGACCAGCTCGGCGGCCGCGAGCAGCAGCTCGAGGTCGTCACCGATGTCGGCGTCGATCTGCTTCTTCTCGGCCGTGACCGCGACGTCGTCGCGGTACTCGGGCCGGGCCTGGCGGGTGACGTGCTCGACGACCTTCGCGATCTCGGGCTCGCTCACCCAGGCGCCCTGCACGCGGATGGACTTCGACGAGCCCATCGGCAGGAACAGGGCGTCGCCCTGGCCGATCAGCTTGTCGGCACCGGGCTGGTCGAGGATGACGCGGGAATCGGTGACGCTGGTGACGGCGAAGGCGAGCCGCGAGGGCACGTTCGCCTTGATCAGACCGGTGACGACGTCGACCGAGGGCCGCTGCGTGGCGAGCACCAGGTGGATGCCCGATGCACGCGCCAGCTGGGTGATGCGCACGATCGAGTCCTCGACGTCACGCGGGGCGACCATCATCAGGTCGGCGAGCTCGTCGACCACGACCAGCAGGTAGGGGTACGGCTTCAGCACCCGCTGCGAGGCCGGCGGCAGCTGGATCTCGTCGTTGATCACCGCGCGGTTGAAGTCGTCGATGTGCCGGAAGCCGAAGCTCTCGAGGTCGTCGTACCGCATGTCCATCTCCTTCACCACCCACGACAGCGCCTCGGCCGCCTTCTTGGGGTTGGTGATGATGGGGGTGATCAGGTGCGGCACGCCCTGGTAGGCGGTGAGCTCGACGCGCTTCGGGTCGATCAGCACCATGCGCACCTCGCTGGGCTTCGCGCGCATCAGCACCGAGGTGACCATCGAGTTGATGAAGCTCGACTTGCCGGAACCGGTCGAGCCGGCCACGAGGAGGTGGGGCATCTTGGCGAGGTTCGCGAGCACGAACTTGCCCTCGACGTCTTTACCGACGCCGATGGTCATCGGGTGGGGGTCGTTCATCGCCTTCTGCGACCGCAGCACGTCGCCGAGCGACACGGTCTCGCGGTCGGTGTTGGGGATCTCGATGCCGATGGCGCTCCGGCCCGGGATGGGCGACAGGATGCGCACCTCGTTGGATGCGACCGCGTACGAGAGGTTCTTCGACAGCGCCGTGACGCGTTCGACCTTGACGCCCGGGCCGAGCTCGATCTCGTATCGCGTGACGGTGGGGCCCCGCGAGAAGCCGGTGACCGTGGCGTCGACCGAGAACTGCTTCAGCACGTCGGTGATGGCGCGCACGATGTCGTCGTTCACCGCCGAGCGGGCCTTGGAGGGCTCGCCGACGGAGAGGTTCGCGACCGAGGGCAGGCGGTAGTTCGCCGGGTCGGAGGCCGGCGCCGGGGCCGGCATGCCGTCGACGGCACCCGTGCCCGAGAGGTCGAGCGGAGCATCCGGGATCGGAGTCGCGAACGCGGGCAGGCCCTCGGTCGACTCGTCGTCGAGGAGCCCGGTGGTCTGCAGCCGGCCGGGCAGGATCTCGCCGGTGACGCGCTTGATGGCCTGCTCGGCGGCCTCCATGTCGTGCAGCAGACCCGAGCCGAAGCTCTCGGTGCTGTCGAGGTCGGTGGGATGCACGACCTCGGCCGGGCTCTCGAACGGGCCCTCGGGCGCGGGCGTGCGGTCTTCGATGCGGGGCTGCAGCGGCGGGGCCGACGACTCGGGGTCTTCTTCGCGGCCGCTGGAGTTGCGCCGCCACCAGGGCAGGGCACCCGACTCTTCGGGTGTTGCTTCGAGGTCGAGCATGTTCGGATCGTCGCTCTCGGCCGAGCGCCCGCGTCGGCCGCGCTTGTCGGCGACGGGGGCGGTCGCGTCCGAGCCGGGGGCGACGGGCGCACCGGAGGCGTCGGACTCCTCGGCCGCTCCGAAGAGGTAGGCGTACAGCTCGCGCAGGCGCCGCCCGATGCGGTTCGGGGGCGTCTTGGTGATGATGAACAGCGACAGCGTGAGCAGCACGATCAGCACGGCGGCCGAGCCGGCCGGGGTGATCAGCGCGGCGAGCGGGGCCGCGGCGATCCAGCCGATCACGCCACCGGCCAGCGCCAGAACCTCCATGCCCTGCGACGGATCGGGGGCCTGGCTGAAGATGTGGCAGAGACCCGAGACCGTGACGAGGAAGACGCTCAGGCCGATGCCGATGCGCCCGTTGTCGTGCACCGAGCTCGGATGGCGGAACAGCCAGATGGCCAGCAGCATCAGGATGACGGGGAGCGCGTAGGAGACACGGCCGAACAGGCCGCCGAAGGTCCACGCGTTGATGGCGACGGCCACCTCGTTGGAGGCGAGGAACCACTCGGTGATCGCCCCCGCGACCGCGAGCACGAAGAACAGGAAGGGGAGGCCGTCGCGGCGCTCGTCCTTCGCCAGCTTCTCGGTGCCGAAGGCGCGCGCGGCGCCGCCGGTGACATGCGCCAGCCCGAGCCAGAACGTGGTGAGCGGGTTGGGGCCCTGCTCCTCCTGGATGACCGGGTACTTCACGGTCTTCTGGGCGGCGGTGCGGGCGGGCGCCTTGCGGGGCGTCGCGGCCGCTGCCGTGCCCCGCGTCGAGCGCGGGGTGGACGCCGGTTTGCGGGGCGTCGACTTACTGCTGGTGGCCATGGTTTCACGCTACCCGCGGCCGGTGACAGCAGGCCGTCACCGACCGCGGGTGTTGGAAATCAGTGCGTGCTACGCCTCGATGACGACCGGCACGATCATCGGCCGGCGACGGAACGAGGCGCTGACCCAGCGGCCCACGACGCGGCGGACGACCTGCTGCAGGGCGTGGCTGTCGCGCGTGCCGTTCTGCGCGGCCTCGGCCAGGGCGGCGATGACCTTGGGCTTCAGCGCGTCGAAGACCTTGTCGTCCTCGGCGAAGCCCTTGGCGTGGATCTCGGGGCCCGAGACGACCTTGCCGGTCTGGGCCTCGACCACGACGATGATCGAGATGAAGCCCTCCTCGCCCAGGATGCGCCGGTCTTTCAGGTCGGCGTCGGTGATCTCGCCGACCGTCGAGCCGTCGACGTAGACGAAGCCGAGGTCGTACTGGCCGACCACCTTCGCCACGCCGTTCTTCAGGTCGATGACCGTTCCGTCTTCGCCGATGAAGGTGTTCTCGGCCGGAACGCCGGTCTCGATCGCCAGCTTCTGGTTCGCGACCAGGTGACGGTACTCGCCGTGCACGGGCAGCACGTTCTTCGGCTTCAGGATGTTGTAGCAGTAGAGCAGCTCGCCGGCGGCCGCGTGGCCCGAGACGTGCACCTTGGCGTTGGCCTTGTGCACGACGTTGGCGCCGAGCTTGGTGAGGCCGTTGATGATGCGGTACACGGCGTTCTCGTTGCCCGGGATGAGGCTCGACGCGAGGATGACCGTGTCGCCCTCGCCCACCTCGATCTGGTGCTCGAGGTTGACCATGCGCGACAGCACGGCCATCGGCTCGCCCTGCGACCCGGTCGACATGTAGACGATCTTGTCGTCGGGGATGTCGCCGGCCTTCTTGAAGTCGACCAGCACGTTGTCGGGCACCTTGAGGTAGCCGAGCTCGGCGGCGATGGTCATGTTGCGCACCATCGAGCGGCCGAGCAGCGCCACGCGGCGGCCGTTGGCGGCCGCGGCGTCGAGCACCTGCTGCACGCGGTGCACGTGGCTGGAGAAGCTGGCCACGATCACGCGGCGGGGCGCGCGCTCGATGATCGACTCGAGCACCGGTCCGATGTCGCGCTCGGTGGGCGTGAAGCCCGGCACGTCGGCGTTGGTGGAGTCGGGCAGGAACAGGTCGACGCCCTCCTCACCCAGGCGGGCGAAGGCGCGGAGGTCGGTGAGCCGGCCGTCGAGCGGCAGCTGGTCCATCTTGAAGTCACCGGTGTGCAGCACGAGGCCGGCCGGGGTCTTGATGGCCACCGCGAGGGCGTCGGGGATGGAGTGGTTGACGGCCACGAACTCGCACTCGAACGGGCCGAGGTTCTCGACCTGTCCTTCGGCGACGTCGAGCGTGTACGGCTTGATGCGGTGCTCCTTGAGCTTCGCCTCGACGAGTGCGAGGGTCAGCGCCGAGCCGATCAGCGGGATGTCCTCCCGCAGCTTCAGGAGATAGGGCACGGCGCCGATGTGGTCCTCGTGGCCGTGCGTGAGCACGATGCCGACGATGTCGCGGAGGCGGTCGCGCACGACGCTGAAGTCGGGCAGGATCAGGTCGACGCCGGGCTGGTGCTCCTCGGGGAAGAGCACGCCGCAGTCGACGACGAGCAGCTTGCCGCCGAACTCGTAGACCGTCATGTTGCGGCCGATCTCGCCGAGTCCGCCCACGGGGGTGACTCGCAGGGTTCCGGCCTCGAGGGGCGGAGGAGTGATGATGGGGCTCTGCATGGGCCCTCCTAGTTCTTCTTCTGATGCAGGTGCGCGCGTCGTGCGCGCGCTGTGGCTGATGGCACCCGCCTCAGCGGGTGGTGCCCGCCACCTTGGGCAGCGCTCCGCCGGCGGCCGCGTTGCGGTCGGGGCGGAAGTTGCCGAGGTCGAGACCGGGGATGTCGCGCACGAGATCGATCTCGCTCTCGATCTGCGCGGCCTCCCATTCCTCGGGCCCCACGAGGGGCAGGCGGACGCGCGGGCTGGCGATACGGCCGAGCCCGTGCAGGATGTACTTGGCGGCGACCGTGCCCGGGACGTGCGTCATGACCGCACGCACGAGCGGCTCGAGCGCCTGGTGCGCCTTGGTGGCCGTGGCGAGGTCGCCCGCGTTCACGGCGTCGACGATCACCCGGTAGGGCGCCGGCGCGATGTTCGCGGTGACCCCGATGAGCCCGGCGGCGCCGATCGCCATGTGCGGCAGCACGTTGGCGTCGTCGCCCGAGAAGTAGAGCAGGCTCGTCTGGTTCAGCACCCGGCTGACCTCGCTGAAGTCGCCCTTGGCGTCCTTGACGGCGAGGATGTTCGGGTGCTTCGCCAGCCGGAGGATGGTGTCGTACTTGATCGGCACCCCGGTGCGACCCGGGATGTCGTACAGGATGACCGGCAGGTCGGTGGCGTCGGCGATCATGCGGAAGTGCGTGAGGATGCCGGCCTGGGTGGGCTTGTTGTAGTACGGCGTGACGACGAGGTTGCCGTCGGCGCCCGCCTTCTCGCTCTGCCGGGCGAGCTGCATGGCGTGCGCGGTCTCGTTCGAGCCGCCGCCCGTGATGATCTTCGCGCGACCTGCCGCGACCGACTTGCCGACCTCGACGAGGCGGATCTTCTCGGGGTCGGTCAGGGTCGACGTCTCACCCGTGGTGCCCGAGACGACGATGCCGTCGGCCCCGCCCACGATGAGGTCGTCGATGAGCTTCTCGACACCGGGCCAGTCGACCTCGCCGTCGGCGGTGAACGGGGTGACCATGGCGACCAGCACCTGGCCGAACGGGTTCGAAGCGTATGACACGTCTACAGGGTATCGGTTCCCGGCGCCACGGCGATCAGACCGGGCATCCGGATGCCCGCTCAGAAGCCCAGCCGGCCGAGCAGCTTCGGGTCGCGCTGCCAGTCCTTCGCGACCTTCACCCGGATGTTGAGGTACACCTGGCTGCCGAGCAGCGGCTCGATCTCGGCCCGGGCACGCGCCCCGACCTCGCCGAGGCGGGAGCCCTTCGGGCCGATGATGATGCCCTTCTGGCTGTCGCGCTCGACGAAGAGGTTGGCGTAGATCTCGACCAGCTCCTTGTCTTCCCGCTGGCGCATGTCGTCGATCGTCACCGCGATGGAGTGCGGCAGCTCGTCGCGCACGCCCTCGAGCGCCGCCTCGCGGATGAGCTCGGCGACCCGGCTCTCGATGCCCTCGTCGGTGTACTGGTCGTCGGGGTAGAGCCGCTCCGAGCGGGGCAGCAGACGGATGAGCTCGCTGGTGAGCACGTCGAGCTGGATGCGGCTGGTCGCCGACACGGGGACCACGGTCTCCCAGTCGCGGAGCTCGGAGATCGCGAGCAGCTGCTCCCCCACCTGCTGCTTCGAGGCCGAGTCGATCTTCGTGACGATCGCGACCTTCTTGGCCTTCGGGTACTGGTCGAGCTGCTCGTTGATGAAGCGGTCGCCCGGGCCGAGCTTCTCATCGGCCGGCAGGCAGAAGCCGATCACGTCGACCTCGCCGAGGGTGGACTGGACCAGCGAGTTCAGTCGCTCGCCGAGCAGCGTGCGCGGGCGGTGCACGCCGGGGGTGTCGACGAGGATGAGCTGCCCGGCCGGGTCGTGCACGATGCCGCGGATGGTCTGCCGGGTGGTCTGCGGCTTGGGGCTCGTGATGGCGACCTTCTCGCCGACCAGTGCGTTCGTGAGGGTCGACTTGCCCACGTTGGGGCGGCCGACGAAGGTCACGAAGCCCGCCCGGAAGTCGTCGGGGCCGGGGGTGCCGGTGTCGGTCATGCGTTCTCCTTGCTGGGGGCGGTGCCGGCGGCGACGTCGTCGGCAGGCTCCTGACCATTGTCGGGGTCGGCGGGCTCGGCGCGGTGCACGAGCACCGTGACGACCCGCTTCCGCCGGCCGTCGATGCGGTCGGCGGTGAGCACCAGGCCGAGCGCCTCGGCGGTGGAACCCGCCTCGGGCAGCCGGCCGAGCGCCTTGGTGAGCAGGCCTCCGACGGAGTCGACGTCGTCGTCGTCGAGCTCGAGGTCGAACAGCTCGCCGAGCTCGTCGACCGGCAGCCGGGCGCTGACCCGGTAGCCGGCGTCGTCGTCGAGCGGCTCGACCTCGACCACGTCGCGGTCGTACTCGTCGGAGATGTCGCCGACCAGCTCCTCGATCAGGTCTTCGAGCGTGACGAGGCCGGCGATGCCGCCGTACTCGTCGACGACCATGGCGAGGTGGTTCGACTCGGTCTGCATCTGGCGCAGGGTGTCGTCGACCTTCTTCGACTCGGGGATGAAGAGGGGCTGCCGCGCGAGCTCGCGCACCGGCATCGTGTCGACGAGGGTGGGCCGTTCGTAGCTGACCCGGGCGACGTCGCGGAGGTGCAGCACGCCCGCGATCTCGTCGACGTCGTCGTCGACCACGACCGGGATGCGCGAGACGCCCTTGCTGAGGAACAGACCGAGCCCGTGCCCCACGGTCGCGTCGTCGTCGATCGTGACCATGTCGGTGCGCGGGATCATCACCTCGCGCACGACGGTGTCGTTGAACTCGAGGATCGAGTGGATGAGCTCCCGGTCGTCCTCCTCCAGCACGTCGAGCTCGGTGGCCTCGTCGACCATGCTGAGCAGCTGCTCCTCGGAGGCGAAGCCCGCCGAGCGGGCGCGGGCCGGCGTGACGCGGTCGCCGATGGCGACGAGCAGGTTCGCGATCGGGCCGAGGAACACCCGCACGATGTGCACCGCCACGGCGCCGTAGCGCACGACGACCCGCGGATGCACGCGCCCGACGCTGCGCGGGCTCGAGCCCACGAGCACGAACGACACCACGATCATCACCACCGCCGAGACGACGAGCGCGATCCACAGCTCGTCGATCGTGAAGGCGAAGGAGATGGTGACGAGCACCGCCGCGGTCGTCTCGAACACGACGCGAGCGAAGTTCGCGGCGTTCAGGTGCGCGCCCACGTCGTTCGCGATGGCGCGGAGCGACCGCTTGGCGCGGTAGCGCTCGGCGAGGTCGAGCATGTCGCCGCGGGACAGCGACGTCATCGCCGAGTCGACCGCTGCGAACAGGCCGCCCAGGGCGACCAGCACCACGGCGGCGAGGAGGAAGACGACGATCGTCATTACCGGCGGCGGCGCTCGCTCATCGCGTAGCCGACCAGGATGTCGCGCTGGATGCCGAACATCTCCCGCTCCTCCTCGGCGTCGGCGTGGTCGAAGCCGAGGAGGTGCAGCATGCCGTGCGTCGTCAGCAGCAGCAGCTCCTCCAGCGTGGAGTGCCCCGCCGTCTGCGCCTGCGACTCGGCGACCTGCGGGCAGAGCACCACGTCGCCGAGGAGCCCCGCGGGGGTCGGCATGTCTTCGGTGCCGGGGCGCAGCTCGTCCATCGGGAAGCTGAGCACGTCGGTGGGGCCGGGCTCGTCCATCCACTGCACGTGCAGCTGCTCCATCGCCGCCTCGTCGACGAGCACGATCGCGAGCTCGGCGTCGGGGTGGACGTGCAGGAAGTCGAGCGCGAACGTCGCGAGCCGGAGCAGCGCCGTCTCGTCGACCTCGACCGACGACTCGTTGTTGACCTCTATCGACACGGGGTGTCTACCGCTTTCCCTTGGTGTAGCGGCGATCGCGCTCGCTGCTGAAGTCGTGCCCCTGCTGGCGGGCCAGCTGCACCTGGTCGTACTCGGTGTATGCGTCGACGATCTGGCCCACGAGGGTGTGCCGCACGACGTCGGCACTCGTCAGGAGCGCGAAATGGATGTCGTCGATGCGGTCGAGGATGCGGCTGACGACCTGCAGGCCCGAGGTGCCGTTCGGCAGGTCGACCTGCGTGATGTCACCCGTGACGACCATCTTCGAGCCGAAGCCGAGCCGGGTGAGGAACATCTTCATCTGCTCCGGCGTGGTGTTCTGCGCCTCGTCGAGCACGATGAAGGAGTTGTTCAGCGTGCGACCGCGCATGTAGGCCAGCGGTGCCACCTCGATGGTGCCGGCGGCCAGGAGCTTGGGCACGATCTCCGGATCCATCATCTCGTTCAGCGCGTCGTAGAGCGGCCGCAGGTAGGGGTCGATCTTGTCGGTGAGGGTGCCGGGCAGGTAGCCCAGCCGCTCGCCCGCCTCGACGGCCGGGCGGGTCAGGATGATCCGCTCGACCTCCTTGCGCTGCAGCGCCTGCACGGCCTTCGCCATCGCGAGGTAGGTCTTGCCGGTGCCGGCGGGCCCGATGCCGAAGACGATGGTGTTCTCGTCGATCGAGTCGACGTACTCCTTCTGGCCGAGGGTCTTCGGTCGCACGCTCTTGCCGCGGGCGGTCACGATGGCCTGGCTGAGCAGTTCGGCCGGGCTCGAGCCGCGGTCGTTCTCGAGGATGCGCGCCGACGACGACACCTCGGTGGGCGTCAGCTCGTGGCCGTTGCGCACCATCTGCAGCAGCTCCTCGACGAGGCGGCGGGCGGCGTCGACCTGATCGGCCGGGCCGGAGATGGTGATGTCGTTGCCGCGCACGAGCACGGAGACCTCGGGGAAGCGGCGCTCGACGGTGGTCAGCAGCCGGTCTTGGGGGCCGAGCAGGCGCACCATCTCGATGCCGTCGATGTGCAGCTTGGCCTCGGAGCGCTCGCCCTGCGAGGAGCCGTCGGCGCGTGAGGGGCTGGTGCCCCGGGAGGCCTGGGGGGTGGGTTCGGTGGGAGCCAAATTACTCTTTCAGCCCGCCCGCGAGAACATGGGCGTGCACATGGAAGACGGTCTGACCGGCGTTCTCGCCGGTGTTGAAGATGAGACGGAACTCGCCCTCGGCGCGCTCCTCGGCGATCGACTGCGCCGTCGCGACGATCTCGGCCAGGAGGCCAGGATCGCCCGCGGCGAGCTCGACCACGTCGCGGTACTGCTCGGTCTTCGGCACCACGAGCACGTGCACGGGGGCCTTGGGCGCGATGTCTTCGAAGGCGATGACGCGGTCGGTCTCGCGCACGATCGTCGCCGGGATCTCACGGGCCACGATGCGCGAGAAGATCGAGGGGGACTCGGATTCGCTGGACATGACTCCATCTTAGGTTCGACCGCCGACACCGAGGAGGGGCCGACGGGGGCCTCGACGTGGGTTTCGCTACCAGCGTCGGGCGCCGCGTCGGAGCGGCTGCCGCCGACGCCGCGGATATCGCCCTACCAGCGCCCCAGCGCCACGTTCAGCACCGCGATCGCCGCCGGCCCCGCGCTCGAGGTGCGCAGCACCTCGTCGCCGAGCCGCACGGTCTCGGCGCCCGCCTCGTCGAGCTTCTCGAGCTCGCGCGGCGAGATGCCGCCCTCCGGGCCCACGACGAGCACGATGGACCGGTCGTCGGCGTCGCCTTCGGGGGTGGTTCCGAAGGTCAGCGAGGTGAGACGGATGCTCGCGCTCGGCTCGAGCACGAGCATCCGGCAGCCGTCGGTCTCGGCGATCAGCTCGGGCAGGTCGACCAGGTCGCCGACCGGAGGCACGAACGGGCGGATCGACTGCTTCGCCGCCTCGCGCACGATGCTGCGCCAGCGCTCGACGCCCTTGGTGGCCTTGGGACCCGCCCAGCGCGAGACCGATCGCTCGGCCTGCCAGGGCACCACGCCCGAGACGCCGAGCTCGGTGGCGGTCTGCACGGCCAGCTCGTCGCGATCGCCCTTGGCGAGGGCCTGCACCAGCACGATGCGGGGCGAGGGCTCCGGATGCTCGTGAACCCGCTCGACCGCGAGGTCGAGCTCCTTTGCCTCGGCCCGCACCACGACGCCCTCGACGATCAGTCCGCGACCGTCGCCGATCGCCGTGTGCTCGCCCACGCGCATCCGGTTCACCGTCGCCGCGTGCTTGGCCTCGTCGCCCCCGAGGGTCACGACGTCGCCGAGCTGGTGCGGCACCACCGACAGCTCGTCGAGCAGGAAGAGGGAGCTCACGGGCGGCTCAGACGTTCAGGAAGCGGTCGCGGAGCTTCGCGAACAGCCCCTGCTGGAACTGGCCGAGCGAGGGCGCCGGGTACTTGTGGGCGGAGGCGAGCTGCTTCATCAGCTCCTTCTGCTTGTGGTCGAGCTTCGTGGGGGTGACCACCTGGATGCCCACCCGGAGGTCGCCGCGCCCGTTGCCGCGCAGATGCGTGACGCCGCGGCCCTTGACCGTCAGCACCTCCGCGCTCTGCGTGCCGGGCTTCAGCTCGATCTCGATGTCGCCGTCGAGGGCCTTGATGGTGGTGGTCGTGCCGAGCACCGCATCCCACATCTGCACCTCGAGGGTGCAGAGCAGGTCGTCGTCGTTGCGGGAGAAGACGTCGTGGTGGCGCACCTTCATCTCGAGGTAGACGTCGCCCTGGGGACCGCCGGCGGGGCCGACCTCGCCCTGACCGGGCAGCTGGAGCCGCAGACCGGTGTCGACGCCCGCGGGGATGTCGACGGGGAGGGTGCGGCGCGCGCGCACGCGGCCCTGGCCCTGGCAGGTGGGGCACGGGTTCGGGATGATCGTGCCGTAGCCGCGGCAGGTGCCGCAGGGGGCACTCGTCACGACGTTGCCGAGGAGCGAGCGCACCGTGCGCTGGATCGAGCCGGAGCCGTGGCAGATGTCGCAGGTGACAGGAGCGGTGCCCGGGGCGCAGCACGAGCCGTTGCAGGTCTCGCAGAGCACGGCGGTGTCGACCTCGAGGTCGCGATGGGTGCCGAAGATGACCTCGCCGAGGTCGACCTCGACGCGCAGCAGCGCATCCTGACCCCGCTCGGCACGGGACTTCGGGCCACGGCTGCCGCCGCCCTGCCCGCCGAAGAAGGTCTCGAAGATGTCGCCGAAGCCGCCGAAGCCCTGGGCGCCCGCACCGCCGAAGCCCTGCTGCGGGCCGCGGTCGTAGTCGCGTCGCTGACCCGGGTCGCTCAGCACGTCGTAGGCATGGGTGACCGCCTTGAACGTCTCCTGGGCCTCGGGGCTCGGGTTGACGTCGGGGTGCAGCTCGCGGGCGAGCCGGCGGTAGGCCTTCTTGATCTCTTCGGGAGTCGCGTCGCGCGAGACGCCGAGCACGTCGTAATGGTCAGCCACCAGGGGCTTCTCCTTCGTTGTCGTCCGGAAGTCGTGGAGGGTCGGGGGTCGGGTCGCCGGTCAGCTCGCGCTGCCGGTCTCGCCGAGGGTTCGGGAGAGGTAGCGCGCGACAGCGCGCACCGCGGAGATGTTGCTGGAGTAGTCCATGCGGGTCGGGCCGAGCACGCCGAGGCGCGAGATGGCGCTGCCGATGCCGGTGTAGCCGCTCGCGAGGATGGAGGTCTCGCCGAGGCCGAACGACTCGTTCTCACGGCCGATCGAGACGAGGAGACCGCGCTGGTCGGCCTCGAGCTCGCTGAACAGGCGCAGCAGCACGACCTGCTCCTCGACCGCCTCGAGCACGGGCAGGATGCTGCCGTGGAAGTCGCCTTCGGTGCGCACCAGGTTGGCGGCGCCGGCGATCAGCAGCTTCTCCTGGCGGTTCGCCGAGACCTGCTCCTTCAGCGTGGCCGCGACGACGGATGCGGTGGCCGCCAGCTCGGCCGGGAAGCGCTCGGGCACGCCGTCGAGGGCACCCGCCGCCTCGACCAGGCCCCTGCCCCCGACCGCCTCGTTGAAGCGCTGGCGGAGCTCGCCGATGAGGCTGTCGTCGATGTCGGTCGGCACGTCTACGATGCGCTGCTCGACGTGGCCGGCGTCGGTGATGATCACCGTCATGAGCTTGCGGGGGGCGAGGGCGACGACCTCGATGTGACGCACCCGGGCCTGGGAGCGCGACGGGTACTGCACCAGGGCGACCTGGTGGGTGAGCTGGGAGAGCAGGCGCACGGTGCGGGCGAGCACGTCGTCGACGTCGACGCTCGAGTCGAGGAAGGCCTCGATGGCGTGCCGCTGCGCCGGCGTGAGGGGTCGCACCTCGGAGAGGTGGTCGACGAACAGGCGGTAGCCCTTGTCGGTGGGCACCCGGCCGCTCGAGGTGTGCGGAGCCGTGATCAGCTCCTCCTCTTCGAGCAGGGCCATGTCGTTGCGGATGGTGGCCGCCGAGACGCCGAAGGAGTGTCGCTCGGCGATGCTCTTGGAACCGACGGGCTCGCGGGAGGCGACGTAGTCCTGCACGATCACGCGGAGCACTTCGAGGCTGCGTTCGGAGACCATGTCGACCACCTCCCTTTTGGCACTCAGACGGCTGGAGTGCCAATCATATCGCGCCGGGACCGACAACCGGCTGGGGACGCGGGGAGACACAGTGAGCGAAAATCATTGCTCGGCCCCTGGGCTACCGCTATCTTGTCTCGTGTACCACCCCGTCCATCCGTCTGAAAGGCGCGAGACAATGACCGACCCCAACGCAACGCCGAACGATCCGGCCGCAGGCCAGCCGACGCCGCCTTCGGGTCAGCCCACGCCCCCTCCCGGGTACCAGGCTCCTCCCCCCGGCTACCAGGCACCGCCTCCCGGGTACCAGGCTCCCCCGCCCGGCTCGGGCTACCAGCAGCCGCCCGGCTACCAGCAGGCCGCTCCGCAGGCGCCGCTCTCACCGGCCGACGACAAGCAGTGGGCGTTCCTCGCCCAGCTCGGCGGCATCCTCGGCTTCCTGCCGCCGCTGATCATCTGGCTGATCTTCAAAGATCGCGGCCCGCTCACCAACCAGGAGGGCAAGGAGTCGCTGAACTTCCAGATCTCCGTCGCGATCGCGGTCGTCGCCCTCTACATCCTGGGCACGATCCTCTCGGTGATCCTGATCGGCTTCCTGTTCTACTTCCTCGCCTGGGCGGTGCAGATCGTCGGCGTCGTGTTCGCGATCATCGCCGGTGTCAAGGTCAACGCCGGCGGCACCTACCGCTACCCGTTCACCTTCCGGTTCATCAAGTAGCGCCGACGCCGGCGGCGCCTAGGTGAGGCGCCGCACGACGGCATCGGCCAGCAGACGGCCCTTCAGGGTGAGAGCGATCTCGCCCCGGAGGGCCGTTCTGCCGTCCACGAGCCCGTCGGCGATCAGCCCGGCGACCTCCTGGCGCGCCTCGGGCGCGAGCGAGTCGGTGCGCAGCGCGCCCCGCACCCGGCTGAGCAGCAGGATGCGCTCCAGCTCCCGGATGTCGTCGTCGATGCTCTCGCGGCCGGCGGCGGGCGACTCCCCGGCGGCGATGCGCTGCGCGTAGGCGGCCGGGTGCTTGACGTTCCACCAGCGGGTGTCGCCCACGTAGCTGTGCGAACCAGGGCCGATGCCCCACCAGTCGTGCCCGACCCAGTAGCCGAGATTGTGCCGCGAGCGGGTGCCGGGGCCGGTCGAGAAGTTGCTGACCTCGTACCAGTCGTAGCCCGCGTCGCCGAGGGTCGCATCCGCCCGCTCGTACATGTCGGCCTGCAGGTCGTCGGAGGGCGCGGCGACCACGCCGCTCTTGATCTGGCGGGCGAGCTTCGTGCCCTCTTCGACGATCAGCGCGTAGGCCGAGACGTGGTCGGGCCGCTCGGCGACGACGGCGTCGAGCGAGCGCTGCCAGTCGTCGAGCGTCTCGCCGGGGGTGCCGTAGATCAGGTCGAGGCTGACCTGCAGGCCCGCCTCCTTCGCCCAGCGCACCACGTCGGGGATGCGCTCGGGGTCGTGCGTGCGCTCGAGGGTGGCCAGCACGCTCGGCACGGCCGACTGCATGCCGAAGCTGACCCGCGTGAAGCCGGCATCGGCGAGCGTCTGAAGATACGCGGCGTCGACGGAGTCGGGGTTCGCCTCGGTGGTGATCTCGGCGTCGGGGGCGAAGCCCCAGGTGTCGCGGGCAGCGTGCAGCATGCCGGCGAGCTGGTGGGCGGGCAGCAGCGTCGGGGTGCCGCCGCCGAAGAACACCGTCGAGATCGGCCGCGGTGCGTAGCCCGAGCGGTCGAGCACCTCGGCGCCGAAGCGCATCTCGGCGACGGCCTCCTGCCAGTAGTCGGCCTGCTTCGCCCCGCGCAGCTCGGTGGCCGTGTAGGTGTTGAAGTCGCAGTAGCCGCAGCGCACCCGGCAGAACGGCACGTGCACGTAGAGCCCGAAGTCGCGGTGGGCGGCCCCAGAGGCGCGGCCGGCCGGGGGTGGAATGAGTCCGTCGGCGGGAGCCGGGTCGCCGAGCGGGAGGACGGAGGGCACGGTCAGCGGCCGCCGGTGGGGCCGTCGGCGGCCGTCGCCGGCGCCAGGGGCACCCGCCCGGGCAGCAGCGCCCGCAGGTATCGGCGGGTGTAGCGCCACTGCATGAACCGCAGCACGGGGTAGCCGAGCCGGTAGATCCAGCTGCTCGGCCGCGAGAAGGCGCGGATGACGATCCACACCGACCCGTCGGCGAGCTGCTCGACGACGAAGCTCTCCTCGCCCGACTCGGGGTGGCCGGGCAGCGTGCCGTAGGCGAAGCCCAGGCGGCCGGGCTCGTCGACGAGGTACACCACACGAACGGGTGCCGTGACCTTCAGGCCGAACGCCGAGATGGTGAGCTCGGCCGTGGTCCCGGCCGTGACGAGCGGTGTGCCGTCTTCTCCGTAGGCCTGCTCCGGATGCACGGCCAGCGGCCCGAGCGGCACCCCCGTCTCGTCGTACCGGAGCCCCGCCCAATCGGTCTCGGACGGCGCCGGCGGCTGGATCTCCCCCACCCGGATGCCGGCCCCCCGCTGCACGCCCCACGCCATCAGCCGTGACGACGCCGCCTCGAACCGAGCCTGCCCGCTTCCCAGGCGCGCCCGCACCTGCATCGGCCGGAAGCCCTTCGGCGGGAAGTAGAGCAGATCGGGCGCCTGGGTGGCGCCGACGGCCGCGTAGCTCAGTGGCGTCTCGGCAGCCGACCGGGGAAGCGTCGCCGACACCGCTACTTCTTGTCCTTCTTCTCGACGTCGCCCGAGAGCGCGGCGATGAACGCCTCCTGAGGAACCTCGACGCGACCCACCATCTTCATGCGCTTCTTGCCCTCCTTCTGCTTCTCGAGCAGCTTGCGCTTTCTGGTGATGTCACCGCCGTAGCACTTGGCCAGCACGTCCTTGCGCATCGCGCGGATCGACTCACGCGCGATGATGCGCGCGCCGATGGCCGCCTGGATGGGCACCTCGAACTGCTGGCGCGGGATGAGCTCGCGGAGCCGGCCCGTCATCAGCACGCCGTAGGCGTAGGCCTTGTCGCGGTGCACGATCGCGCTGAACGCGTCGACCTGCTCGCCCTGCAGCAGGATGTCGACCTTCACCAGGTCGGCCTCCTGCTCGCCGGCGGGCTCGTAGTCGAGGCTGGCGTAGCCCGCGGTCTTCGACTTGAGGTTGTCGAAGAAGTCGAACACGATCTCACCCAGCGGCATCGTGTACTTGATCTCCACCCGGTCTTCTCCGAGGTAGTCCATGCCCTGCAGGGTGCCACGACGCTGCTGGCAGAGCTCCATGATGGTGCCCACGTAGTCCTTGGGCGCCAGGATCGCCGCGTTCACCACGGGCTCCTTGACGTTCAGGATCTTGCCGCCGGGGAACT
The DNA here is from genome assembly GCF_013409865.1 of Herbiconiux flava. Taxonomy (NCBI): domain Bacteria; kingdom Bacillati; phylum Actinomycetota; class Actinomycetes; order Micrococcales; family Microbacteriaceae; genus Herbiconiux; species Herbiconiux flava. Next base: position 2,057,158 of record NZ_JACCBM010000001.1, on the reverse strand, counting down.
CGCTCGGGTTCGTGACCGTGACCGTGCGCTTGTCTTCGGTGGTGACCTCGTAGATCACGCTGGGGGCCGTGGCGATGAGGTCGAGGTTGAACTCGCGCTCGAGGCGCTCGGTGATGATCTCGAGGTGCAGAAGGCCGAGGAAGCCGCAGCGGAAGCCGAAGCCGAGCGCCACCGAGGTCTCGGGCTCGTAGACGAGCGCGGCGTCGGACAGCTTGAGCTTGTCGAGCGCCTCACGGAGCACCGGGTAGTCGCTGCCGTCGATCGGGTAGAGGCCGGAGAAGACCATGGGGAGGGGCTCGGTGTAGCCCGGCAGAGCATCCGTCGCCGGCTTCGCCGCGGTCGTGACCGTGTCGCCCACCTTGGACTGCCGCACGTCTTTCACACCGGTGATGAGGTAGCCCACCTCGCCGACGCCGAGACCCTGGCTGGGGGTGGGCTCGGGGCTGGAGACGCCGATCTCGAGGATCTCGTGGGTGGCGCGGGTCGACATCATCTGGATGCGCTCGCGCGGGCTCAGCTTGCCGTCGATCATGCGCACGTAGGTGACCACGCCGCGGTAGGCGTCGTAGACGGAGTCGAAGATCATGGCGCGGGCCGGTGCATCCGCCTTGCCGACCGGGGCCGGGATGAGCTCGGTGACGCGGTCGAGCAGCGCCTCGACGCCCTCGCCGGTCTTGCCGCTGACCCGCAGCACGTCGGCCGGGTCGCCGCCGATCAGGCTCGCCAGTTCTTTCGAGTACTTCTCGGGGTCGGCCGCCGGCAGGTCGATCTTGTTCAGCACCGGGATGATCGTGAGGTCGTTCTCGAGCGCGAGGTAGAGGTTCGCCAGCGTCTGCGCCTCGATGCCCTGCGCCGCGTCGACGAGCAGGATGGCGCCCTCGCACGCGGCCAGGCTGCGGCTGACCTCGTAGCTGAAGTCGACGTGCCCGGGGGTGTCGATCATGTTCAGCGCGTAGCTCTGGCCCTCGAGCGCCCACGGCATGCGCACGGCCTGGCTCTTGATGGTGATGCCGCGCTCGCGCTCGATGTCCATGCGGTCGAGGTACTGCGAGCGCATGTCGCGGTCGCTGACCACACCCGTGATGCCGAGCATGCGGTCGGCGAGCGTCGACTTGCCGTGGTCGATGTGCGCGATGATGCAGAAGTTGCGGATGAATGCCGGGTCGGTGGAGGCCGGCTGGAGGGCCTTCAGGGCTTTGGGGCTCACGCATTCCTCTGGAGTGTCGGTGTGATCGGCGCCGGACGGACGCGCACGATCGCAGGGACTCATTCTGCCACGTCTGGAATGACGGACCGGTTTGGCGGTTGAATCGGTGCATGGCCATCTTCCTCACCGGCGCGACCGGCTTCATCGGTTCCGCAGTCCTCCGTCAGCTCCGCGAGCAGGGGCGCGACGTCGTCGCCCTCGTGCGCTCGTCCTCCTCGGCCGCCGAGGTGGAGGCGCTCGGCGCCCGCGCGGTGCTCGGCGAGCTCACCGATCGCGAGATCGTGACGCACCTCGCCCTCGAGAGCGACGGCGTCATCCACCTCGCCTCCCCCGGCGACGAGTCGAGCGCGCCGACCGACGACGCCTTCGTCACCGCGGTGCTCGCGGGCCTCGAGGGCAGCGACAAGCCCTACGTGCACACGGGCGGCATCTGGATCTTCGGCAACGGGTCGGCGATCACCGAGACCTCGCCCTTCGACCCGCCCGCCCTCACCTCCTGGCGTCTGCCCGTCGAGGCGCGCGTGCGCTCGGCCGTCGGCGTGAAGACGTCGATCATCGCGCCCGGCATCGTGTTCGGCAACGGCGGCGGCATCCCGAACCTGATCGTGGATGCGCCCCGCGGTTCGGGCGTCGCCCCGGCTCTCGAGCTGATCGGCCCGGGCGAGCAGCACTGGACGACCGTGTTCGTCGACGACCTCGCCGAACTGTACGTCCTCGCCTTCGACCTCGCTCCCGCCGGGTCGTACTACATCGGCGCGAGCGGGCAGAACCCGACCGTGCGCGAGCTCGGCGAGGCGGCGGCGCAGGCCGCGGGGCTCGACGGGCGGGTCACGCCGGGCACCGTCTCGTCGGCGCACGAGCGGCTGGGCGAGGCGTTCGCGGATGCACTGCTGCTCGATCAGCAGGCGACCGGGTCGTCGGCGCGCATCGACCTCGGCTGGGAGCCGAACGGGCCGTCGCTCGTGGAGGAGCTGCGGTCGGGGTCGTACGTGCGGTAGGCGTCGCTGCGGCGGCGGGGTCGGCCTGCGGCTCACTCAGCCTCGTCGGGCTGCCGCCACGGCTGCCGCCACCGCGTCGGGCGCGACGAACTCCGTCTCGCGTTCGACGCGGTGCACCAGCTCCACCAGGGCCGCGTTCACCGGCGCCTCCCGCCCGAGAGCCCGGGCCGCGTCGACCACCGCACCGTTGAGGTGGTCGATCTCGGTGAGCTGACCGCGACGGATGCTCTGCAGCGTCGATCCCGGATTGGGCGTGCTCCCCATCCGCCGCCCCATCAACCGCGGCAGCAGCCGGGCGAGCGGTTCGGGCGCGGCGCTGAACGCGCGCAGCAGCGGATCGCTCAGCCCGAGCAGCGTCTCGAACCGCACCCCCGTCGCGCGGGCCACGTCGACCGCCTCGCGCATGCTCGCCGTGAGCACCGCGCGCAGACGCGGGTCGGTGATCGTCTCCTGCACCGCGAGCCCCGTGATCGCCGGGAGCGCGTTGATCTGGTTGACGATGAGCTTCGTCCACTGCGCGCCCTCGAAGTTGGGGGTGCGCTCGATCGGCAGGAGCGCCCCGAGCACGCGCTCGGCGAGCGCCAGGGCGGCGTCGTCGGCGGGACGTGCCGGGCGGGCATCCGTCGCCTTGGGCAGGCCGAGGTAGGTGCTCGCGGGGGTCGTGATCGAGACCTCACCCGGTGAGAGGTACGAGGCGGCGAAGAGCGCCAGCGCGCCGACCACGGGGGTGGCGGGCAACTGGGCGGCCGCTGCGGCGGCCCCGCCGAGACCGTTCTGCACGACGACCAGGGGCACGCCGGCCAGGGCGGAGGCGTTGGCCTCGAGGGCCGGCCGCGCATCCTGGGCCTTGACCGTCAGGAGCACGAGGTCGAACTGGTGCGCCTCGTCGGCGTGCAGACGAGCGGATGCCCGGGGCCGCGCCGTGTGCTCGCCCCAGTGGCCCGTCAGTCTCAGTCCGCGCTGCTCGATCGCGTCGAGCTGGGCGCCACGCGCCGTGACCTCGACGTCGTGGCCGGCGCGGTCGGCGAGGGCGGCGATGACACCGCCGACGGCTCCGGCGCCGATGACTCCGACGCGCACGGTCAGGCCTTCTGCGCGGCCGGTTCGGCGGGTCGTGCCGGTTCGGCGGGTGGGGCCGGGAGTCGGCGGATGCCCTCGAGCAGGTCGTCGGTGGAGGCGGCGGCGCAGAGGCGGATCCAGCCCTCGCCCGTGCGGCCGAAGGCACTGCCCGGGGCCACGGCCACGCGCTGCTCGATCAGGAAGCGCTCGGCCCATTCGGCGACGTCGCCGCCGGTGGCGTAGGAGACGTCGACCCAGAGGTAGAAGGCGCCGGTGGGCTCGAGGTGGGCGATTCCCCGCTCCTTCAGCAGGGCGACGGCCGCATCGAGGTTCTCGCGGTAGTGCCGGGCGGCGTCGGCGACGTGCTGCTGGGAGCCGCGGAGGGCGGTGACGACCGCGCGCTGGGCGGGGGTGTTGACGCAGCTGACCATCGCCTCCTGGGCGGCGCGGAGGAGCGGCGCGAAGCCGGGCGGGGTGAGCAGCCAGCCGACGCGGGCGCCGGTGAGCGCGTAGGTCTTGGAGGCCGAGAAGACGGTCAGCACCCGGTTCTCGGCCGCGTCGCCGCGCTCGGCGGCCAGGGCGGCGAGGCTGACGTGCTCGACGCCATAGGTGAAGCGCTCGTAGACCTCGTCGCTGATCACCCAGAGGTCGTGGCGCTCGGCGAAGTCGAGCAGGGCATCCAGGGTCTCGCGGTCGAAGACGGCGCCGAGGGGGTTGGACGGGGAGTTGACGATCAGCACCCTCGTGCGCGGGGTGATCAGGCGGTCGAGCTCGTCGAGGTCCGGCGTGAAGCCGGCCGCCGGGCGGAGCGGGTAGGGCACCGGTACGGCCGAGACGAGGTGGGCGTTCATCGTGAAGGTCGTGTAGCCGGGGTCGGGCACGAGCACCTCGTCGCCCGGGTCGAGGAGGAGCGACATGGCGAGGTAGAGGCCCTGGGTGGCGCCGGCGGTGACCCAGACGCGCTCGAGCTCGGTGGTGATGCCGTTCTGCTCGCGCACCGTGTCGACGATCGCCTCGCGCAGCTCGGTGATGCCGCCGTTCGGCGTGTAGGCGGTGTCGTCGGCCTCCCAGGCGGCGGCGCCCTCGGCGAGCACGGCCGGGTCGACGGCCACGTCGGGCTCGCCCACCACGAGGTAGACGACGTCGTCGAGCGAGTGCGCCAGTTCGAACAGGCGACGGATGCCCGAGGGCGGGACGGTGTCGGTGTGGGCGGCTAGGCGTGGCATAGGGTTCTACGGTACTCCGGGCCCCTGGGGCCTTTGCTCGGTTTTCGGCCTCGGATTGTCGGTGGGTGCTCTACCTGGTAATGTTGCCTGTTGGCTTACGCATCCGCGCGACAAGGTGGGTGCGAACAGCGAGTGGCTCCATCCGCGGCCCGGCCGCAGCGGACCATCGCACCGCACTCATCCGAACAGATACAGAGGTTATTTCCGTGGCAAACATCAAGTCGCAGATCAAGCGCATCGGCACCAACAAGAAGGCCCAGGAGCGCAACAAGGCCGTCAAGAGCGAGCTCAAGACCGCCATCCGCGCCACCCGCGCCGCTGTCGTGGCCGGCGACAAGGACAAGGCCGCCTCGGCCCTGACCCTCGCGTCGAAGAAGCTCGACAAGGCGGCCTCGAAGGGCGTCATCCACAAGAACCAGGCGGCGAACCGCAAGTCGGCCATCGCCAAGCAGGTCTCGGCTCTCTGAGCCGCCCGCGGCGCCTCGCGCGCCGCAGGTGCTCCCCGCGCCGCCCGGACGCGCTCCGCGCGCCGCCCGCGTTCCGGCACCGCACCCGGCCTCCGGGCACTGAAGGGCCCCGCTCCGGCGGGGCCCTTCGCCGTTCCCGCGCCCCCGACGCATCGGCCGCGTCGGGAGTGGCCGACGGCGCCCCGGTACCGCACCCGGCCTTCGGGCACTGAAGGCCCCGCTCCGGCGGGGTCCTTCGCCGTTCCCGCAGGCGCCTACCCCTCACCCTCCGGCAGGTCCCGCGCCGTTCCCGCGGCCGCCCACTTCCCGCTCGCCCTCCCACGCCCGCCAGGCGCGCCGAGGCCGAGTCGCGCCTAAGTGTCGCTCTAGGAGCTGAGTCGCGGGAAAGCGCAGCGGTTCGGCGCAACTCACCGGCACCCTGCAGCGGTTTGGCGCGACTCAGCGCCACCGCGCAGGGGTGGGGTGCGGGCGGGGCCGCCGGCCGGCGGCGGAGGTTAGAGGGTGCCGCGGGAGGAGATGACGCCGATCATGTGCTCGAGGGCGAAGACCGGGTCGCGGCCGGCACCCTTGATGGACTCGTCGGTCTCGGCCAGCACCTGGATGCTGCGGCCGAGGCCCTCGCCCGTCCAGCCCGACAGGTCGCGCCGGGCGCGGTCGATCTGCCACGGCGCCATGCCGAGCTGTCCGGCCAGCTGGCCCGAGCCGCCGCGCGTGCCGAGCACCTTCGCCATGGTGCGGAGCTTCATCGCGAACGCCGCCACGATCGGCACCGGATCGGCGCCCGACGCGAGCGCGTGCCGCAGCAGCGCCAGCGCATCGCCGTAGGCTCCGCCGATCGCCGAGTCGGCCACCGCGAAGGCGTTCGTCTCGACCCGCCCGGCGTAGTACCGCTCGACGGTGACCTCGGTGATCTCCTCGGCGGAGTCGGACGCGAGCTGCGCACACGCCGCGGACAGCTCCGCCAGGTCGTCGCTGAACGCCGACACCAGCGCCCGGATCGCTCCCGGCGACACCCGCTTGCCGAGCGCCCGGAACTCGGCCGACGCGAACTCGTACCGGTCGGAGTCGCGCTTGATCTCGGCGCAGACGATCTCGATCGCCACCCCGGACGCGGCCCGCACCGCCTCGAGCATCTTCTTGCCGCGCACTCCACCGCCGTGCCGCAGCACGAGGTACACGTCGTCGGCCGGGTAGGCGAGGTACGAGATGACGTCCTCGATCAGCGCGTCGGTGCACTTCTCGACCCCGGCGACGCGGATCAGCCGCGGCTCTCCGAACAGCGACGGGCTGGCGAGCGACAGCAGCTCCCCCGGCCCGTACGACGACGCCTCGATGTCAGTGATCTCGAGGCTCGGGTCTTCGGCCTTGACGAGGTCGCGCAGCTGCCGGATGGCCCGCTCGGCGAGGAACGTCTCGGTGCCCGACACGAGCACCACGGGCGCGGGCCGCACCTGGTTCCACTCGAGCTGAGGGATGGCGACCTTGGCGCTCGGCTTCGCCGCTTTCGACGGCGCCCGGCTCCCGCGTGCGACGGCCATGCCCACCCCTCTCGAACTCCCCCGCCAGCCTACCGGCCCCCACCGACGCCCCGGCCCGGTGCCGAACCGGCCGGGCGCCGGGCCGCGGGGCGTCGGTGTCAGGGTGGGGGCGGATGCTCGGTCCAGACCTCGAGGGAGGCCGGAGTTCCGCTGACGAGGGTGAGGCCGCCGAGGTCGGTGCGGAGGGGACGGGTGCCCGTGCGGCCGAGGATGCCCAGGAGACGGTCGGTGGGATGGCCGTAGCCGTTGTCGGCGCCGACCGAGATGACGCCGAGCGTGGCGTCGGCCTCGGCGTAGACGTCTGGGCTCTGGTCGGCGCTGCCGTGGTGGGCGACCTTGACGACGTCGACCGGGCCGAGGGTGGCACCGGCGTCGACCCCGCGCTGGGCTGACTCTCCGAGGTCGCCGAGGAAGAGCATCCGGAGCGTGCCCGTGACGAGGAGGGTGACGCTCGCGTCGTTGCCGCGGAGGGGTGTGCCGGGGCGGGGCCAGAGCACCTCCCAGCGGTCATCCCCGAGGGTGCCGGTGAGGCCGCGGCGGGCCTGGATCACGTCGGCTCCGGCGTCGTGGAGGCGGGTGAGCATCCGCTCGTCGTGAGAGCCGTCGGGCGGGCCGACCAGAGCGCGGTCGACCCGGCCGACGACGGCGTCGAGGCCGCCGACGTGGTCGAGGTCGTAGTGGGTGAGCACGAGCAGGTCGAGGCGGTGGATGCCCAGGCGGTCGAGGCACGCCGCGAGCGGCTCGGGGTCGGGGCCCACGTCGATCAGTGCCGTCTGACTGCGGCTGCGGACGAGCACGGCGTCACCCTGACCGATGTCGCAGGCGGCGAGCTGCCAGTCGGACGGCACCGAGGTGAGGCGGGCGAGCTGCGACCCCGCGAGCGTGCCGGCGGCGATGACGAGGCCGAGCGTCGCGAGGAGCGCGGTCGTGCGGCCGAGGCGGGGACGCCGGGGCGCGGCGAGGGCCGCGGTGCCGACGAGCAGCAGGGCGATCACCGCCGCCGCGGCTGCGAGGGCGCCGTCGGGGATCGGCACGGCGGCGAGCGGGGCGTGGGCGAAGAAGCGGGCGACGGCGGCGATCCAGGCGGAGGGGAGCCACGGCAGCCAGGCGAGCAGCGAGGCGAGACCGGGCGCCACCACCGCGACCAGGCAGACGATCAGCCCGAGCACGCTGACCAGGGCGGCGGCCGGCTCGGCGAGCAGGTTCGCGGGCAGCGTGTACGGCGTCACCTGTGGCGCGAGGAGGAACAGCACCGGCTGGCACGCGAGCTGCGCCGCGACGGGTACGGCGAGCGCGAGCGCGAGCGGCCGGGGCATCAGGCGCGCCGCCGCTGCCGCCAGCGGTCGGGTCAGCACGAGGAGGCCGCCGGTGGCGAGCACCGAGAGGGCGAAGCCGGTGCTGCGGCCGAGCGTCGGGTCGAGGGCGAGCAGCACGACCACCGAGAGCGCGAGCGGCGGGATTCCCGCCGCCGGTCGCCCGGCAGCGAGGGCGGCGAGCACGATGACGGCCATCGTCGCCGCCCGCAGCACGCTCGGCTCGGGGGTGACGAGCACGACGAAGAGGGCGAGCCCGCCGATCGAGACCGCGATGCGGAGTCGCCGGCCGAGGCCCACGGCGCCGCCGATGAGCATGACGGCGGTCACGACGATGGCGCAATTGGCACCCGAGACGGCAGTGAGGTGGGTCAGGCCCGAGACCGTCATGTCATCCACGAGATCGTCGGTGACGCGGCTGTCGTCGCCGATCGCGAGGCCCGTGAGCAGCTGGGCGCCGTCGCCGGGCAGCGCGGCCGTCGCGGTGCGGAACGCGGTGCGCACCGTCACCGCCCAGGCGAGCGTCGGCGGAGGCGGCGCGGTGACGACGGGCGGTGATCGTCCGAACAGCAGGTAGTCGTGCGACTCCCCTCGTGGCTGCGGCGTGAGCGACCCCTCGACCCGGATGCTCGATCCGATCGTCAGGGCCGCCGCTTCGCCGACCGTGGCGAAGACGAGCGCGGGGGCCCGGGCGGCGGTGCTCCGCCCTCCCGCGGTGAAGCTCCGTAGCTCGGCGTCGAACCGCATCCGCTCACCCGCCGCGCCGCTGCCGCTGCCACTGCCGCTGCCGCTGCCGAAGAACCCGGCCTGCGCCACCCGCGGCGTGCCGGTCACCACCAGCACGGTAGTCCCCTGCCGCGGATGCCCGGCATCCAGTTCCGCGGGCCGTCGCAGCCCGTCGCCCGCAGCCACCGCTGTCGCCACGAGCGCCACCGCAGCGACCGCCAGCGCGGCCACCGGAAGCACGGCGCGAAACCGGCGACGTCCTGCCTGGCCCGGGTCGACGTGATGCTGGCCGCGTGGACGCACCACGAGGGAGACTGTCGACCCTGCAGCGAGCAGCCAGGCCGCGGCTGCGACGAGGGCCGCCACCTGTCCGTCGGAGCTGCCGAGCATCCACGCCGCCAGCCAGGCGCCCACGGCTGCCGGTGCGAGACGCAGATCGAGGTCACTGCTCACGGCGCGACGGTTGCGGCGAGCCGCGACCGGCGAACGGCGGAGAGGGTCGGCGCGGACATCAGAGGGTGAGGAGGGGTCGGAGGGACTCGAGGGTCTTGTCGCCGATGCCCGGGATCTGGAGGAGGTCGTCGATGGAGGCGAAGGGGCCGTTGGCGTCGCGGTAGGCGACGATGCGGGTGGCCATCGCCGGGCCGATGCGGGGCAGGGTGTCGAGGTCGATCTCGGTCGCCGAGTTGAGATTGACGAGTGAGGGGGCGGACGCGCCACCCGAGGGCGCAGCAGAGCCCGACGACGCACCCGCCGGCGTACCCGGGAGCGGTGGGGCCGGAGCCTCCCCGACCGCGAGCACCCGCAGCTGCTCCCCGTCGACGAGCGGGCGGGCGAGGTTGACCGAGGCGCTGTCGGCGGAGGGCGCGAACCCGCCCGCCGCCGCGACACCGTCGACGACCCGCGAGCCGGCGCCCAGTTCGTACACCCCCGGCGAAGCGACTGCGCCGAGGACGTGGACGAGGAGCGCCGGCGCGGCGGGCGGAACGGGCTCGGACAGGGATGACGACGACGCGGTCGAAGAGGGCCCGGCGCCCGGCAGCGGCGGGGCAGGTGATGGCGACGAGGAACCGGCGGCACGAGCATCCGGAACGACCGTCGTCGCACCGACCGGGGTGAGAGCTGTCACGAGCACCGACGCGACCAGGGCCGCCACCACCAGGACGACGGCCGCCCCCACGCCCACCCGAACCCGCACAGAAGGCGAAGAAGCAGACGAGGAAGGGGGCGGCGCCGCAGGCAGTGACATGCCGTCACCCTACGAACGCCGCCCCCCAACTCGAGACGCGGACGAAGAACCTGTGGAGAACTCCCTACGAGGCCGGCTTGGTGACGAAGTTCACCAGCCGCGGCGCCCGCACCACGACGGTCACGACCGTGCGGTCGCCGATCGCCCGCTGCACCGAGGGCAGCGCCCGCGCCGACTCCTCGAGCGCGGCGCCCTCGACCTTGGGCGAGACCTCGAGCCGGTCGCGCACCTTGCCGTCGACCTGCACGACCGCGGTCACGAGGTCCTGGGTGAGCAGCGACGGGTCGGCCTTGCGCCAGCCGTAGTTCGCGACGGAGGCGTCGTAGCCCAGGCGCGACCACATGTCCTCGGCCGTGTACGGCGCGAACAGCGACAGCCCGAGGGCGATCGTCTCGACGGCCTCGCGCACGGCGGGGTCGCCGCCGCCCGGGCCCGAGTCGATGGCCTTGCGGGCCGCGTTCACGAGCTCCATCAGGCGCGCGACGACGACGTTGAACTTGAACGCCTCGATCAGGCCCGGCGCCTCGGCGAGGAAGCGGTGGGTCTGCCGCCGCAGCGCCCGGTCGCCCTCACGCCAGTTCACCGAGGGGTCGGAGGTCACGTCGAGCACGAGCCGCCACGCCCGCGCCAGGAACTTCGCCGACCCGGCCGGCGACACGTCGGCCCAGTCGATGTCGTCCTCGGGCGGCCCGGCGAAGGCCATCGTGAGACGCACCGCGTCGACACCGTGCTCGTCGAGCTGGTCGGACAGGCGCACCAGGTTGCCCTTCGACTTCGACATGGCCGAGCCGTCCATCAGCACCATGCCCTGGTTCAGCAGCGCGCTGAAGGGCTCGGTGAACGAGACGTAGCCGAGGTCGAACAGCACCTTCGTGATGAAGCGGGCGTAGAGCAGGTGCAGGATCGCGTGCGTCACACCGCCGACGTACTGGTCGACGGGCGCCCACTTGTCGACCTCGCGCGGGTCGAACGCCTGCGTGGAGTCATTCGGCGACAGGAAGCGCAGGAAGTACCACGAGCTGTCGACGAAGGTGTCCATCGTGTCGGGGTCGCGGCGCGCGGGCGAGCCGTCGACGGGGTTGGGCACGTTGACCCAGTCCGACGCTGCGCCGAGCGGCGAGGAGCCCTTCGGCGTGAGGTTGAGCCCCTCGGTCGGCGGCAGCTCGACGGGCAGCTGGTCCTCCGGGACCGGGTACTCCTGACCGTCCGCACCGTGGATGATCGGGATCGGCGTGCCCCAGTACCGCTGCCGCGAGATCAGCCAGTCGCGCAGGCGGTAGTTCTTCGCCGGCCGCCCGGTGCCCGCCGCCTCGAGGATCTCGATGATCTTGCGGATCGCGTTCGACTTCGACAGCCCGTCGAGCGGCCCCGAGTTGATCAGTCGCCCCTCGCCGGCCAGCGCGATGCCGGTGGTGCCGGGGTTCAGGTCCTCCAGCTCGGGCAGGTCGTCGGGGTCGAGCACGGGGATGACGCCGGTGACCGGCTGCAGCGTGTCGACCACGACGCGCACGGGCAGCCCGAAGGCGCGCGCGAAGTCGAGGTCGCGCTGGTCGTGCGCGGGCACGGCCATCACGGCGCCGTGGCCGTAGTCGGCCAGCACGTAGTCGGCCGCCCAGATGGGCAGGCGCTCGCCGTTGACGGGGTTGATCGCGTAGCGCTCGAGGAAGATACCGGTCTTCGGCCGGTCGGTCGCCTGACGCTCGGTCTCCGACGACTTCTGCACCTCGGCCAGGTACGACGCGAAGCGGTCGCGAACTTCCTCTGAGGGCGACCCCGCGGCCAGCTCGATCGCCAGGTCGGAGTCGGGTGCGACCACCATGAACGTCGCCCCGTACAGCGTGTCGGGCCGCGTCGTGAACACGGTCACGGGCTCGTCGCGCCCCTCGACCGCGAAGTCGACGTCGGCGCCGATGGAGCGGCCGATCCAGTTGCGCTGCATCGCGATCACCTTGGCGGGCCAGGTGCCCTCGAGCTGCTTCAGGTCATCCAGCAGGCGGTCGGCGTAGTCGGTGATGCGGAAGTACCACTGCGTCAGCTTCTTCTTCACCACGACGGCGCCCGAGCGCTCGGACGTGCCGTCGGGCAGCACCTGCTCGTTGGCGAGCACGGTCTGGTCCACCGGGTCCCAGTTGACCCAGCTGGCCTTGCGGTACGCCAGGCCCTTCTCGTACATCTTCAGGAACAGCCACTGGTTCCACTTGTAGTACTCGGGGTCGCTGGTGTGCAGCACGCGGTCCCAGTCGAACGAGCCGGCGTACTTCTTGAAGCTCGAGTGCTGCTGCTCGATGTTGTCGTAGGTCCACTGACGCGGGTCGAGGCCGCGCTTGATGGCGGCGTTCTCGGCGGGCAGGCCGAACGAGTCCCAGCCGATCGGGTGCAGCACGTTGAAGCCCTGCTGACGCCAGTAGCGCGCCACGACGTCACCGAGTGCGTAGGCCTCGGCGTGCCCCATGTGCAGGTCGCCCGAGGGGTAGGGGAACATGTCGAGCACGTACTTGCGCGGGCGCTTGTCGCCCTCGATGTCGGTGCGGAAGGGCTTCTGCTCCTCCCAGACCGGCAGCCACTTGTCCTGCAGGGCGCGGAAATCGTAGCGCTCGGCGCCGTCGCGCTCGTCGTCGGGCTGACCGGGGTTGTCGAACCGTCCGTCGGGGGCAGAGGTGTTCACGGTGACTCACATTCGTTGCTGGCGCGGCTCACCACCGGGGTCGGCAGCTGGTGCCAGAGGGTGGGTCGCTGGGGAGGCGCGCAGGGCGCACCAGTGAACAACAGTAGCGAATCCCGCCGTGTTCCCGCCGGGCGCCCGGTTCGGGGCCGACGGGGGTTCCGGATGCCCGCCCGCACCGACACCCCTGCAGTAGCGTTGAAGGCACCGCCGCCCGCGTCGCCGCAGGCGCCCACCCCGCACCGCCCGCGGTGCACAGCCCGCGGCGCCGACCGACACCGCCGAGAGGAGCCGCCCGTGGCCGAAGCGCCCGCCGCCTTCGCCTGGCACGGCGGCGCCCTCGTCGAGACCGAGCTCGCTCCGCACCACGCTCTCGCGGCGGCCGACTCGTGGTACGTCTCCCCCGAGGGCCGGGTGCGGGCGCTCGACACCCACCGTGAGCGGTTCCTCGCGGCGACGGGCGAGCGGATGCGCGCTGACGCCGAGACCTTCTGGGCCGCCGCCGCCGGCCGCCTCCGCTCTTACGCGGGAACCGCCCTCTTCCCGCGGGTCGAACTGGCGCAGACGGATTCGGGCCCCCAGCTGCGCCTGCGCGCCCGAGTCGCCCCGCGCCTGCGCACCACGACGGTGCTCGCCACCCACGCCGGCCCCGACCCCCGCACCACGCCGCGCATCAAGGGCCCCGACCTGGAGGCGCTCCTCGCGCTCCGCGCCGCCGCCCGGGAGGACGGAGCCGACGAGCTGGTGCTGCTCCGCGACGGGCTGGTGGTGGACGGCAGCACGTCGGCGCTGCTCTGGTGGCGCGACGAGACGCTGGTCGCGCCGGCGGGCGACCTCCCTCGGGTGGCGAGCGTGACGGCCCGGAGCATCCGCCTGATCGCCACCGCCACGGGCACCCGCGTCGTGGAGGAGCGGGCCCGCCCGGCCGACCTCGTGGGCTGCGAGGTCTGGTCGGTCAGCGCCCTGCACGGCATCACCGTGGTCGACGGCTGGATCGGCGGCCCGGCCACCGCGGCGCGCCCCTCCCGCGCGGCCACCTGGCGCCGCCGCCTCGCGGCCCTCTCCCGCCCCCTCTGACCCCCGCGCACCCCACCCGCGCCCCACCCACGCGCGCCTAACGACCTTCTGGCGACTCGCCAGGAGGAAGGACGGTGAGGGTGCGCGTGACGAGGGCGGGCGGCACGGGTGTGTGCGAGATGAGGAGCACGGCGCGCGATGCGGCGGCCGCCGCCGAGAGCAGGTCGGTGAGCAGGGCGTCGGCCTGCTCGGGGTCGACGTTGGCCGTGGGCTCGTCGAGGACGAGCACCGGGAAGCCGGCGAGCAGCGCCCGGGCGAGCGCCAGACGCTGCGCCTGTCCGCCCGAGACGAGGGCGCCGCGCTCCCCCACGCGCGCCGTCAGCCCGCCGCGGGCCTGCACCCACGGCCCCAGCCCGACGCGGTCGAGCACGGCGAGCAGCTCCTCGTCGGTGGCGGTGTCGCGGGCGAAGAGCAGGTTCTGGCGGATGTCGTCGTCGAACAGGTGCGGCCGCTGCTCGCACAGCCCGACGACCTGCCGCACGGCGTCGACCGGGTACTCCCGCGCCTCGTGCCCGTTCAGCCGGTAGCTGCCGCTGTACTCGAGGAAGCGCACGAGCACGTGCGCGAGCGTGGTCTTGCCCGCGCCGCTCTCCCCGCGCACGAGCACGCGGTCGCCCGGGGAGAGATCGAGCGAGACGGGCGCCAGCGCGGGCGAGGAGGCGCCGGGCCAACGCGCGGTCACGTCTCGCAGCGACAGCCCCGTGAACACCTCGGGTGCCGGTCGGAGCGCAGAAGGCCCGTCGACCGGGATCTCGGTCGGCACGCGCGACGGCACCACCGACGCGATCCGGTCGGCACTCGCCCGCACCTGCCGCCACGCCCCGGCCGCCAGCGGGATCATCGCGAACACCTCGAAGGCGGCCAGCGGCACCAGCGCCACCACGGCGAGCGCCGGCCCGCCGAACCCACCCGACCCGAGCGCCGGCACTCCCACCACGAGCGTCAGCACCGTCGCGAGCCCGGCGAAGAACGTCACGGCGGCCGCCGTCGCCCCGGCCCCCACGGCCCGCCGCCGGGACGCAGCGGTCAGCGCGGCATCGGCTTCATCCAGGGAGGCGAGGGCCGCACGGTCGGCCCCGTACGCCACCAGCACGTCGAGGTTCGTCAGGTAGTCCGCGAGGGCCGCCCGGTGCCTCCCCCGCAGCCCCGCGAGCGCTCGCTCGGCCCGCCCCGAGAGACCAGCGTTCAGCACGGTGCCGACGATCAGCGCGGCGACGAGCGACAGCAGCAGCACGAGCCCGGCCGCGGGCAGCAGCAGCCACACCACGACGACCACGGCGGCGGACGTCAGCCCCGACACCACGAGCGGCTGCACCACGCGCAGCGGCAGGTTCTGCTGCTCGTCGACGTCGGACACGAGCCGGCTCAGCAGGTCCCCGCTCCGCGCCGAGCCCAGCCCGTCGGGCGCGACCGGCACGAGCCGCTCGTACAAGCCGACCCGCAGCGCCGGCATGGTCGCGAACGCCGCGTCGTGCCCCACGAGCCGTTCCAGGTACCGGAAGGTCGCCCGCCCCAGCGCGAACGCCCGCACCCCCACCATCGCGGCCGAGAGGAACAGGATCGGCGGCTGCTCGGCCGCCCGCGTGATCAGCCACGCCGACACCCCGAGCAGCCCCACGGCGCAGAGCGCGCTGAGCAGTCCCAGCGCCACACCCGGTACGAACCGCACGAGCGGCGGCTGGGCGAGCCGCAGCACCTCCCGCCGGTTCACGCGGCACCTCCGCGGGCGCCGGCCGGCTCGACGAGCGGATGCGCGACCGAAGGCGCCGCGAACTCCAGCCGCTCGTCGGCCGACGCCGTCACCGCGGGCCGGTGGCTCACCACGATCACGGCGCGACCCTCCTCGGCCAGTGCGCGCAGACTCCGGATGAACTCCGCCTCCGTCCCGGCGTCCAGCGCCGACGTCGGCTCGTCGAACACCACGACCGGGCAGTCGAGCGCCCTGGCCCGGTACACGGCCCGCGCGCTCGACACGCGCTGCGCCTGCCCGCCCGACAGTCCGCCGCCGCGCGGGTCGATCCGCTCCGAGAGCCGGATGCCCGTCCCGCCCACGAGGTCGAGGGCCGCCCGCGCGCGCGAGGCGTCGGGCTCATCGTCGCCGAGCGCCACGTTCTCGACCACGCTGCCCTCCACGAGCGCGGCACGCTGCCCCGCCCACGCGAGCCAGGGTCGCGGCGCCGGATCGTCGGTGACGTCGTGGCCGCCGACGAGCATCCGCCCCTCGACCGGCACGAAGCCGAGCAGGGCGTTCACGAACGAGGTCTTGCCGCTCCCGCTCGGCCCCGTCAGCGCCGTGACCGCACCGCGACGGATGCTCGCCCCGAGCCCCTCGAACGCCACCGTCTCCCCGTACCGCACGCCGAGCCCCCGCACCTCTAGCCCGCGCTCATCAGGGGCGGCTGCGCGAACGGAGGACCCACCGAAAGCGGCCGGCCGCGCATCCGTCGCCGTCGCACCTGCGCGCGCCGAACCCGCCGCCTCGTCGAGGATCTCGAACACCGACGTCGACGCCGCCACCCCGTCGGCCGCCGCATGGAACTGCGCCCCCACGTTGCGGAGCGGCAGGAACGCCTCGGGCGCGAGCAGCAGCACGAACAGCCCGACCCCGAGCCCGAGGCTGCCGTCGATCAGCCGCACGCCGATCGACACCGCCACGAGCGCCACCGACAGGCTCGCCGCCAGCTCGAGAGCGAAGCCGCTGAGGAACGACACCCGCAGCACCTTCATCGTCTGCGTGCGGTACTCCTCGGTGACGGTCCGGATGCGGGCGGCCTGGCGGTGCTGCCGCCCGAACACCGTCAGCGTCGACAGCCCGCCCACCACGTCGAGGAACGCCGTGGAGAGCCGGGTCAGCTTCTCGAACTGGCGCTGCTGCACGGTCTGGGTGGCCCAGCCGATCAGGATCATGAAGATCGGGATGAGCGGCAGCGTGAGCGTGACGGTGAGCCCCGAGATCCAGTCCTGCGACCAGATCGTGAGCACCACCAGCGGCATCGCGATCGCCGTCAGGATGAGCTGCGGGAGGTACTTCGAGAAGTAGGTGTCGAGGGCGTCCAGCCCCGGCCCGGCGGTGACGCCGACGGCGGTGCTGCTGCGGCCGCCGCCGAGCCAGCCCGGGCCGAGCCGGGTGACGGCGGAGAGCACGCGGCGACGCAGCTCGCTCTTCACGACCGCGGCGCCCCGTGCCGCGTTGTACTCGGCCAGCCAGCCGAGGGCGAAGCGGAGCGCCACGACAGCGGCGAGCGCGCCGATCTCCGGCATCAGCGCGGCGAGCGACGAGCCGTCGATCGCGCCGACGACCACCTGCGTGACCAGCCAGGAGAAGGCGACGATCGCGGCGGTCTGCCCGAGTGCCAGCACGCCACCGGCGGCGAAGAACGCCCGCGCCGACGCCGCGTATCGGAGGAGCCGGGGATCGACGGGACGCACGGTACTAGTGTGCCGCCTCGACCGGGATGTGGGCGCGGGTGACCCGCTTGCGGAAGATCCAGTAGGTGAAGCCCTGGTAGGCGAGGATCAGCGGCAGGAAGATCAGTGCCACCCAGCTCATGATCTGCAGCGTGTAGGCCGACGAGGACGCGTTCTCGATCGTCAGGCTGTTGGCCGCGTCGTTCGACGCGGGCATCACGTCGGGGAAGAGCGAGGCGAACAGGCTGAGCACGGCGAAGCCGATGGTGCCGGCCATCAGCGCGAACGCCGCCCCCTCGCGACCCCGCAGGTTGGCGAGGAACGAGACGACGAGCGCGAGGGCGGCCACGAGCGCGAACACCGCCGAGAGCAGGCTGCCGTAGGCGAGCGTCGTCCAGACGAGGAAGGCCGCCGCGACGACGATCGTCACCGCCCCCGAGCGGGTGGCGAGCGTGCGCGCCCGGGCCCGGATGTCGCCGTCGGTCTTCAACGACACGAACACCACGCCGTGGGTGAAGAACAGCAGCAGCGTCGTGGCGCCGCCGAGGAGGGCGTAGGGGTTCAGCAGATCGAACACGCTGCCGGTGTAGTCGTGGTTCGCATCCAGCGCCACGCCCTGCACGATGTTGGCGAAGGCCACGCCCCAGAGGAAGGCGGGCACGGCCGAGCCGACCACGATCATCCGGTCGAAGCGCGCCTTCCAGGCCTTCTCGGGCCGCTGATGGCGGTACTCGAACGAGACGCCGCGCAGGATCAGGGCGATCAGGATGAGAAGCAGCGGCAGGTAGAACCCGCTGAACAGGGTCGCGTACCACTCGGGGAAGGCGGCGAACAGAGCGGCGCCGGCGACGATCACCCAGGTCTCGTTGAGATCCCAGACGGGGCCGATGGTGTTGATCAGCACCCGCCGGTCGGTGTCGTCCTTGCCGAGGAAGGGCAGCGACATGCCGACGCCGAAGTCGAAGCCGTCGAGCACGAAGTACCCCACGAACAGGAAGCCGACGATGCAGAACCACAGGATGGTCAGGTCCATGATGATGTCTCTCCCGGCCTAGTAGACCGTGGCCGCGTGCTGGAGCTCGCCCGTCTCGGGGTCGGGCTCGGGGGCCGCCTCGGGCCCCTTCTGGATGGCCTTCTTGATCAGCCGGAACTCCACGACCGCGAGGGTGCCGTAGACCGCGGTGAACGCGATCAGCGAGATCAGCACGTCGAGCCCCGAGATGCCGGGCGAGACGGCGTCGGAGGTCTTCAGCAGACTGAACACGATCCAGGGCTGGCGGCCCATCTCGGTGAAGATCCAGCCGACGATCATGGCGCCGAGCGAGAGCGGGAAGGCCCAGACGGCCACCCGCCACATCCAGCGCCACTTCGGGTCACGGCCCTTGCGGGTGAGCCAGAGGCCGGCGACGGCGATCAGCACGTGCAGCATGCCGAGCGCGATCATCCAGCGGAAGGCCCAGTAGGTGATCCAGACCGTCGGCGTGTAGTCGCCGGGGCCGTAGGCCTGGACGTACTGGGCCTGCAGGTCGTTGATGCCCTCGACCGTTCCGTCGAAGGTGTGCGTCGACAGGAAGGAGAGCAGGTACGGGATGCGGATCGAGAACAGCTCGCTGGTGCCGTCGGGCGTGCCGAGCGTGAAGATCGAGAAGGATGCCGCCGCCCCCGTGGAGGTGTTGTAGAGCGCCTCGGCGGCCGCCATCTTCATGGGCTGGGTCTCGACCATCGCGAGCCCGAGCTGGTCGCCGGTGAGCACGGTGAGGCCACCGGCGATCACCATCATCCAGAGCCCGAACTTCAGGGCCGGGCGCATGGTCTCGAGGTGCTGGTTGCGGTACAGGTGCCAGGCGGCCGCGGCGATGATCAGGCCGGCCGTCACCATGAAGCAGGCGAAGATCGTGTGCGGGAACGCGGCGAGGGCGACCTTGTTGGTCAGCAGCGCCCAGATGTCGGTGAGCTCGGCGCGGCCCTTGACCTCGTTGATGCGGAAGCCGACCGGGTTCTGCATGAAGGCGTTCGCCGCGATGATGAAGTACGCCGAGAGCACGCTGCCGAGCGCCGCGATCCAGATGCTGGCGAGGTGGAGCTTCTTCGGAAGCCTGTCCCAGCCGAAGATCCAGAGACCGATGAAGGTGGCCTCGAGGAAGAAGGCGAGCAGGCCCTCCAGGGCGAGCGGGGCGCCGAAGACGTCGCCGACGAAGCGGGAGTAGTCGCTCCAGTTCATGCCGAACTGGAACTCCTGCACGATTCCGGTCACGACGCCCATGGCGAAGTTGATCAGGAAGATCTTGCCGAAGAAGCGGGTCAGCTGGAGGTACTTCTCCTTGTCGGTGCGCACCCAGGCGGTCTGGAAGATCGCGACCGTGACCGCGAGCCCGATCGTCAGCGGCACGAAGAGGAAGTGGTAGATCGTCGTGAGGCCGAACTGCCAGCGGGAGAGGATCAGAGGGTCGAGCAGCTCGTTCACGCTGTACTCCTTGCGTGGGAAGTGAGGCCACGCTGCCGTCGCAGTGGATTGCGACGCCCTCAGTTTAGCTTGCTTGTATACAAGGTTCCAAACCCATCGGGGATTCCCATGGTCACTCCGCTAGAGTGTCGGGCATGCGGTGTGGAATACAAGCATGAACGAGGTGCTGTCCTGGGTGCTGGATACCGTCCAGTCGGTAGATCCCCTGGTCAGAACCCTCTTGGCTGGAGTCGCGATCATGCTCGAGACGAGCATCCTGATCGGTCTCGTCGTTCCGGGTGACAGCGTCGTGCTGGTCGCCGCGACCGGGGTCGAAGGGCCACTTGAATACACGTCGCTGGTCATCGTGGTTATCATCGGCGCCCTCACCGGCGAGAGCATCGGCTTCGCGATCGGGCGCTGGTTCGGGCCGAGACTCCGGGCGTCGAGGCTCGGCCGGCGGCTGGGTGAGAAGAACTGGGCGCGGGCCGAGACGTACCTCGCCCGGCGCGGCGGAATCGCCGTCTTCCTGTCGCGGTTCATCCCCGTGCTGCACTCGCTCATCCCCCTGACGGTGGGTATGAGCCCGATGCGCTACCGGCGCTTCATGGCCTGGACCGTGCCGGCGTGCATCCTCTGGTCGCTCGCCTACGTCTCCGTCGGCAGCGCGGCCGCCGGCGGCTACCGGGAGCTCTCGCGCGAGCTGCACTGGGCCGGCTACCTCTTCGTCGGGGCCATCGCGCTGTTCGTGGTGGCGGTGTTCGTGGTCAAGAAGGTCATCAACCGGCTCGAGCGCCGGCACATGGAGGAGGCCCCGCCCTCGCCCGTCGACGACGGGGAGAACGGGGCCTCGTGACCTGCTGAGGTGCGGGCTCCTAGAAGAGCGCGACCTTCTCGAGCCAGGTCTTCGCGATGGTGTCGGGCGACTCCTGGTCGTTGACGCTCTGCGAGTTGAGGTCGACCAGGTCCTCGGCCGTCAGTGCGGCGCTGACCTTGTTGATGACGTCGGTCACCTCGGGGGTGGCGGCGTCGGTGTTGATCAGCGGCACCACGTTCGAGGCGAGGAAGAGACCCTTCGGGTCCTCCAACGTCACGAGGTCGTTGGTCTTGATGTTCGGGTCGGCCGAGTAGATGTTCACCAGCTGCACCGTGTTGTCCTTCAGCGCCTGGATGGTGAGCGGTCCGCCCGAGTCCTCGATGGGCGTGAAGCCGACGGTGACGTCATAGGTGCTCTTCAGGCCGTCGGGGCCGTAGGGGCGGGTCTGCAGCTCGGAGTTGCCGCCGAGGGTCAGCGGCGTGGTGACCTTCGCGAGGTCCTCCAGGCTCGTGACGCTGTTGGCGTCCGAGAACTCCTTGGTGACGTTGTAGGAGTCCTGGTCGGTGGCGGGCGACTGGTCGAGCACCTCGAGGCCCTCGGGGAGGGCGCCGGCCAGGGCGGCGTAGACGTCGTCGCTGGTCTTGGCGGTGGTCTCGGGGTCGTAGTACTGCAGCAGGTTGCCGGAGTACTCCGGGAACAGCTGCACCTCGCCGTTCTCGAGCGCCGGCAGGTAGGCGTCGCGCTGGCCGATGTTGAACTGGCGCGTCACCTCGACACCGTTGTCCTCGAGCGCCTGCGCGTAGATCTCCGCGATGATCTCGTTGGAGTAGTACGCCTGCGAGCCGATGACGATGGCTCCTCCGTCGGTCGAGCCGGCCGCCGACGTGGACGAGGTGTCCAGCGGGTCGCCGGACGAGCACCCTGCCAGCGCCACCGCTGCGCTGACCGCGACTAGCCCTGCGACGAGCCGGCCTTTCGTGATTGCTGTGAACATGTGATCATTTCCCTTCTCGGATGGGGGATCCCATCACCGCGCGCGGACGGGATGACCGCGCACGGACGTTCTGCTGCCTCGTGGCGACGACGCCCCGTGGAACCACCAACTTCTGCAGCAGGGCGAAGATTCCCTCGAGCACCAGCGCCAGTGCGGTGACGAGGATCGACGCGCCGAGCATCATGTCGTAGTTGCGCGTCGCCGCGCCCTGGAAGATGAAGGTGCCGAGCGCGCCGCCGCCGATGTAGCCGGCGAGCGTCGCGGTGGCCACGACCTGGAGCACGCTCGAGCGCACGCCGCCGATCAGGAGCGGCAGCCCCAGTGGCACCTCGACCTTGCCCACGACCTGCAGCTCGGTCATGCCGACCGCGCGGGCGGCGTCGATGGTGCGGCGGTCGACGGCCTCGAAGCCGGCGTACGCGCCGGCGAGGAGCGGCGGGATGGCGAGGATGACCAGGGTGAGCATCGGCGCCTTGAAGCCGATGCCCAGGGCGAAGCCGAACAGGATCAGCACGCCGAGGCTGGGCAGCGCGCGCAGGCCGCCCGAGAACGCGACCGCGATGTCGCGGCCCCGCCCGGTGTGGCCGACGACGTAGCCGAGCGGGATGGCGACGACCGCCGCGATGGCCACCGCTCCGAAGGTGTAGCCGAGCTGTTCGAACAGCCGGGCGATCCAGCCTGTCGGTCCGTTCATGTTCGCGGGGTCGAGGATCCAGGCGATGCCGCCGAGCACGAGATTCACGAGACGCCTCCGGCGACGAGGGCGGGCGTGGTGCGGCGGGAGGCCTTGCGCCGCCGGTCAGGGGTGCTCCACGGCAGCAGGAGGCGGCCGACGAGCACCAGCAGCAGGTCGAAGACGACCGCGATGACGAGCGTCGCGACGATGCCGGTGATCACCTCGGCCGGGATGTTCCGCTGGAAGCCGTTGGTGAAGAGGTAGCCGAGGCTCTGCACGCCGATGATCACGCCGAGGGTGGCGAGGCTCACGGTGCTCGCCGAGACGACGCGCAGCCCGCTGAGCAGCACGGGGCCGCTCAGCGGCAGCTCGACCCGCCAGAACCGCTGCCAGCCCGAGTAGCCCATGGCCGAGGCGGCCAGCAGGGTGTCGTCGTCGACCGAGGCGAGCCCGTCGGCGGCGGTGCGCACCATCAGCGCCACGGCGTAGATCGTCAGCGCCACCACCACGTTGACGGGCGAGAGCAGCGGGGTGCCGAGGAAGATCGGCATGAAGATGAACAGCGGGATGGACGGCACCGTGTAGAGCAGCCCCAGCACCACGAGGATGACGCCGCGCGATGGCCGGTAGCGGTTCGCCAGCCAGCCGATCGGGATGGAGACCAGGAAGCCGATCAGGATCGGCGGGACGCTGAGGCCGATGTGCGCCAGCACGAGCTCCCAGACGAGATCGAGGTTCGACTCGAGCCACTTCACGGCTGGAGGACTCCCGTCGGGGTGCCGTTCTCGTCGACCACGACGTCACGGTCGCCGACGCGCTGGATGCGCAGCGCCCGCTTGCCCTTGTCGGCTCCGACGAAGGTGGCGACGAAGTCGTTCGCCGGGGCGGCGAGGATCTCGGCCGGCGACCCGGCCTGGGCGATGTGCCCGCCCTTCTGCAGGATGACGACCTGGTGTCCGAGCAGGAACGCCTCGTCGATGTCGTGCGTGACGAACACCACGGTCTTGCCGAGCCCCTCCTGCAGGCGGATGGTCTCCTGCTGCAGCTCGGCCCGCACGATCGGGTCGACGGCGCCGAAGGGCTCGTCCATCAAGAGGATGTTCGGGTCGGCCGCGAGACCACGGGCCACGCCCACGCGCTGCTGCTGGCCGCCCGAGAGCTGGCGGGGGTACTTGTCGGCGAGCGAACGGTCGAGCCCCACGGTGTCGAGCAGCTCGAGCGCGTGCTCGCGGGCCTCGCGCTTCGGGGTGCCGTTCAGGATCGGCACGGTCGCCACGTTGTCGATCACCTTGCGGTGCGGCAGCAGGCCCGAGTTCTGCATCACGTAGCCGATGCGGCGGCGGAGCTTGACGGGCTCGAGGCCGCTCGTGTCTTCCCCGTCGATCAGGATGCTGCCCGAGGTGGGGTCGATCATCCGGTTGATCATGCGGAGCAGGGTGGTCTTGCCGCAGCCCGAGGAGCCGACCAGCACGGTCGTCTTGCGCGGGGGGATGACCAGGTCGAAGGAATCGACGGCGAGGGTTCCGTCAGGGAATCTCTTGGTCACCGATCGGAACTCGATCATCGCTCAGCCCAATCGTCGGGGACCGCACAGCGCGGTCCGCCGGTTCAGCCAAGCATCATCGGCCGGAAACGCAAAGACCCGTGCAAGAAGACGTCACAATCCGGATGCTCGGGGCCCGCCGGTGCCGCACCGGTGCGATTCAGGCGCGCACGGCCGCCGGGGCGAGGTAGCCCGTGACGAGTGCCCGGGTGGCCTCGATCGCGGCGGGGTCGCCCTTCGGATCGATGATGAAGGCGCGCACCAGCAGCGCGTCGCCCATCGTGAGCGCGATGTCCAGCCGCTCGGCGAGGCCCTCGGCGTCGACGCCCAGCTCCTCGATGAAGATCGCCGCCAGCGGGCCGGCGATGCGCGCGGCCGACGCGGTGCCGCCGTCGACCTCGGGCAGCGCGATCTGGTCGCTCAGCCGGATGGAGGTGAAGCCGGGCTCGGTGCGGTGCAGCTCCACCGCGGCGTCGATCAGACAGGTGATGGCCTCGTCGAGCGTCGTCGGCTTCGTCGCCTCGAGGTTCTCGACGCTCAGGCGGAGGAACCGCTCGAAGCCACGGAGGCTCATCGCCGCGAGCACCGCGATGCGGTCGGGGAAGTAGCGGTACACCGTGCCGATCGAGGCACCCGCCCGCTCGGCGACCATGGCGGTCGTCAGGCGCTCGATGCCCACCTCGGCCACCACCGCCGAGGCCGCGTCGAGCAGAGTCGCGATGCGCTCGCTGCTGCGCGCCTGCACCGGTTCGTTGCGCACCTGGCCGCTCGTCGTGAGCGCACCGCTGATCAGGTCGTTGAATGCCACGGAGTTCCTTCCCGATGTCCCGCACCCAGTGTAGATCCGAGTTTCCGTCATTCGTACGCAGGGCGCACGTTCAGGGCAAGCCGTGACAGACTGGGGACGTGCCAGAGACACGACTTGCGGCACCCCGACTGCACCGGGCCGCCCGCATCGACGACGCGATCCACGGCTTCCGGGTGAGGTGGGCCCGCCGTCGCGGCCACCTCCCGACGGTCATCCCCTACGCCGGCTACGGCTCCACCAGCCGCATCCGCGTGCTCGGCCGGGTCGTGCTCGTGAAGCAGCCGAAACCCGGCTCCCGGGCGGCCAAGACGATGCAGCGACGCGAGGACCGGGTGCGCGGCTGGCGCAGCTTCACCAGCGTGCCGCTCGGCGACGTCGACGTGCTGATCGAGGTCGAGGGCATCCGCCGCACCGTGCGGGCCGACCGCGGCGGCGTGGTCGACGTCTCCGTCGACGTCGAGCTCGAACCCGGCTGGCACTCCATCGCCATGACGGCGGCGGGATCGGAGGCGGTCGAGGCGCCGGTCTCGATCGTCGCGCCCGGCACCGACGTCGGCATCGTCTGCGACATCGACGACACCGTGATGGTGACGGCGCTCCCCCGCCCGTTCCTCGCGTTCTGGAACACCTTCGTGCTCGACGTGCACGCGCGGACGCCGACCCCGGGCATGTCGGTCTTCCTCGAGCGGCTCACGGCAGAGCATCCGACCGCCCCCGTCGTGTACCTCTCCACCGGGGCCTGGAACGTCGCGCCGACCCTCACCCGCTTCCTCTCGCGCAACCTCTACCCGCGCGGCCCGCTGCTGCTGACCGACTGGGGGCCGACGCACGATCGCTTCTTCCGGAACGGCCGCGAGCACAAGGAGAAGAACCTCCGGCGCCTGGCCGAGGAGTTCCCCGACATCCGCTGGATCCTGATCGGCGACGACGGGCAGCACGACGAGGAGATCTACGGCGAGTTCGCCGTCGAGAAGCCGGGGAACGTGCGGGCCGTCGTCATCCGGCAGCTCTCACCCAGTGAGGCCGTGCTCGCGGGCGGGCGCTCCAAGCCCGACCAGCAGCTCGCCGGCTCGGCGGTGCCGTGGGTGTTCGCGCCCGACGGCGCCGGCCTGCTCGAGCAGCTCGAGGAGCTCGGCCGGGCCTGACCCTCGCGGCCCTACCCCGCGTGCGCCTCCAGGAACTGGTACACCTCGTTCTCGTCGACCCCGGGGAACTTGCCCGAGGGCAGCGGCGACAGGATGTGCGCGTGCAGCTTCGCGCTCGGCCACGCGGCACCCGACCAGCGCTCGGCCAGCTCGGAGGCGGGGCGCCGGCAGCACGACTCGTCGGGACAGCGCGACTGCTGCCGCATCGCCGTGTCCCGCCCGCGGAACCACTTCGCGTCGGAGAACGGCACGCCGAAGGTGATCGAGAACTCCCCCGCGTCGGTCTTGCCCGTCTGCGTCGCGCACCAGAACGTGCCGGCGGGGGTGTCGGTGTACTGGTAGAACTCCGTGGTGCGGTTCGTGCGGCCGAGCGCCCCTCGCGCCGCCCACTTGCGGCAGACCAGCTGGCCCTCCACGGCGCCCGTCACGTCGGCCGGCAGCGGCAGGCCGTCGTTCTCGTAGGACTTGTAGATCGCCCCGTCCTCGCCGACGCGCAGGAAGTGCACCCGCATGTCGAGGTGGGCCGTCGCGAGGTTCGTCATGCGCAGCGCCGCCGCCTCGTGGGTGACCCCGAACGCGTCGCGGAAGTCCTCGACCGAGAGGTCCTTGCGCTGCTTGGCCGCTGACAGGAACGCGACCGAGGCCGTCTGCGGCATCAGGCAGGCCGCCGCGAAGTAGTTGATCTCGAGCCGCTGCTGCAGGAACTCGGCGTAGCTCTGCGGCGGCGTGTGGCCGAGCAGCCGGTGCGCCATCGCCTGCAGCGCCATGGAGCGCAGCCCGTGGCCGCCGGGAATCGACGCGGGCGGCAGGTAGATCCGCCCGTTCTCGAGGTCGGTGACCGAGCGGGCGGAATGCGGCAGGTCGTCGACGTAGATCAGGGTGAAGCCGAGGTGCTCGGCGAGCAGCGACACGCTGCGATGGGTGAGCGCCCCCGAGCTGTGGCCGACGGTCGCGAGGGTCTCCTCGGCCAGGCGCTCGAGCTCGGGCAGATGGTTGTCGAGGCCCCGCATCGCGAGACGGTTCTCCGTGTTGGCGCGGCGGGCCTCCTCGGGAGTGGCGATCGACTCGGCGGCACGGCGGCGCAGCTCCCGGTGCAGCCCGACGAGTGACTCGAGCGTCTCCTGCGGCAGGGATCGGCTCGCCGGCACCGCGGGCAGGCCGAGCGAGGCGTAGAGCGGGCTCTGCTGGGCCCGGGCGAGCTCGATCTCGAGGGCGGTGCGCGCATCCGGAGCCTCGTCGCTCAGCAGATCGGCGAGGGGCACGCCCAGCTCGGCGGCGAGCGCCTGCAGCAGCGAGAGCTTGGGTTCGCGGCGCCCGTTCTCGATCAAGGAGAGCTGGCTGCCGACGACGCCGACGCGCTCGCCGAGCTGATCGAGGGTGAGGCCGAGCCGCTTGCGATGGTGGCGGATGCGCCTCCCGAGCGTGATGAGGTCGCCGTTCATCTTCTCTCCTCGTCAAGATCAGCGGATCTTTACAGATCCTGGCCCAGAATCTACCTCCCCTGACGCTCATAGTGGAAGAACCAGCCGCCAATTGACGAAGATGAGGCCGAGGATGAGCATTCTGGAGACGACGAGCATGGTCGACACCGAGGGTCCGTCGAAGAACCCCGCGATCAACGAGTGGGTGCGCGACGTGGCGCTGCTCACCAAGCCCGACCGCATCGTCTGGTGCGACGGATCGACCCGGGAGTGGGACGAGCTGACCAAGGAGATGGTGGCGCAGGGCACGCTCATCCGCCTGAACCCCGAGTGGCGCCCGAACAGCTTCCTGGCGCGCAGCGACCCGGCCGACGTGGCCCGCGTCGAGGACCGCACCTTCATCTGCTCGGAGCGTCGCGAGGACGCGGGCCCGACCAACAACTGGCGCAGCCCCTTCGCGATGCGCGAGGAGCTGACCACCCTCTTCGCCGGCAGCATGCGCGGCCGCACGATGTACGTCGTGCCCTTCTCGATGGGACCGCTCGGCGGCCCGATCTCGCAGCTCGGCGTGCAGCTGACCGACTCCCCCTACGTCGTGGTGAGCATGCAGCTGATGACCCGGATGGGCTCGGCGGCCCTCGACCTGATCGAGGCCGACACCCCCTGGGTGCCCGCGCTGCACTCGGTCGGCGCCCCGCTCGTCGACGCCGACGGCACCCGCCACGAGGACGTGGCCTGGCCGCACAACCCGACGAAGTACATCTCGCACTTCCCCGAGACCCGCGAGATCTGGTCGTTCGGTTCGGGCTACGGCGGCAACGCCCTGCTCGGCAAGAAGTGCTTCGCGCTGCGCATCGCGAGCGTCATGGCCCGCGACGAGGGCTGGCTCGCCGAGCACATGCTGATCATCAAGATCACGAGCCCCGAGGGGCGGGTGCACCACGTGGCCGCCGCGTTCCCGAGCGCCTGCGGCAAGACGAACCTCGCCATGCTGAACCCCTCGATCCCCGGCTGGAAGGTCGAGACCATCGGCGACGACATCGCCTGGATGAGGCCGGGCGCCGACGGCAAGCTGCGGGCCATCAACCCCGAGCGCGGCTTCTTCGGGGTCGCCCCCGGCACCGGCATCACCACGAATCCGACCGCGGTCGACACCGTCTGGGGCAACACCATCTTCACGAACGTCGCGCTGCGCGACGACGGGGACGTGTGGTGGGAGGGCCTCACGCCGAAGGCGCCGGCGCACCTGCTGGACTGGCAGGGCGAGCACTGGACGCCGGCCTCCGACGGGCCGGCCGCGCATCCGAACTCCCGCTTCACCGTGACCGCCGACCAGTGCCCCTCGATCGCCGACGACTGGGACTCCCCCGAGGGCGTGGTGATCGACGCGATCCTGTTCGGCGGGCGGCGGCCGAGCACGGTGCCGCTCGTCTCCGAGGCGCGCGACTGGGCCCACGGGGTGTTCATGGGCGCCACGATGGCCTCCGAGACCACCGCCGCGGCCGAGGGCGCCGTCGGCCGGCTGCGGCACGACCCCTTCGCGATGCTGCCGTTCTGCGGCTACGACGTCACCGACTACTTCGCGCACTGGCTCGAGATCGGGCAGACGCTGGGGGCGGATGCTCCCCCGGTGTTCTCCGTGAACTGGTTCCGCAAGGATGCCGACGGCCACTTCGTCTGGCCCGGCTTCTCCGAGAACGCCCGCGTGCTCGAGTGGATCGTCCGCCGTGTCGAGGGCTCGGTGGAGACCGTCGACACCCCGATCGGACGGCTGCCGCGGGTGCGCGACGTGAACGTCGAGGGGCTGGAGCTCGGCTACGAGGAGCTGCAGGGCATCCTCTCGGTCGACCGCTCGGCGTGGCTGCGCGAGGTGGACGAGATCGACGCCTACTTCGACGAGATCGGCGGGGAGCGCGTGCCGGTCGAGCTCCGGCGTCAGCTGTCGTCGCTCCGGGCGAACCTGCGCTGAGGCGCGGGTTCGCGCGAGCGGAGGCGAGCGGGCGCGTGGGCGGCGCCGACCGGTATCCTGGGAGGACAGTGAGGCACCTCTCCACCTGACACGGTGCCGCCCATATCGCCAGGAGGCCCAACCATGTCCGCACACGTGCCCGACAAGCCCGCACTCGAAGGCCTCGAGGCGAAGTGGGACGGGGTCTGGACCGAGCAGGGCACGTACCTGTTCGACCGCGCCGACGCCGACCGTGACGACGTCTACTCGATCGACACCCCGCCGCCCACGGCCTCCGGCTCGCTGCACATCGGCCACGTGTTCTCGTACACGCACACCGACGTGATCGCGCGCTTCCGCCGCATGACGGGCAAGCGCGTGTTCTACCCGATCGGCTGGGACGACAACGGCCTGCCCACCGAGCGCCGGGTGCAGAACTACTACGGCGTGCGCTGCGACCCGTCGCTGCCCTACGACGCCGACTTCACCCCGCCGTTCGAGGGCGGCGACAACAAGTCGTCGAAGGCGGCCGACCAGATCCCGATCTCGCGCCGCAACTTCATCGAGCTGTGCGAGATCCTCACCGTCGAGGACGAGAAGCAGTTCGAGACGCTCTGGCGCGACCTCGGACTCTCGGTCGACTGGACCCAGACCTACCGCACCATCTCGCGCGAGTCACAAGCCGCCTCGCAGCTGGCCTTCCTCCGCAACATCGAGCGCGGCGAGGCCTACCAGGCCATGGCGCCCACCCTGTGGGACGTCACCTTCCGCACCGCGGTGGCGCAGGCCGAGCTCGAAGACAAGGAGCAGCCGGGCGCCTACCACCGGCTCGAGTTCCACCGCCCCGACGGGGAGGGCGTGTTCATCGAGACCACGCGCCCCGAGCTGCTGCCGGCGTGCGTGGCCCTGGTCGCGCATCCCGACGACGAACGGTACAAGGCGCTGTTCGGCACCACCGTCACCACCCCCGTGTTCGGCGTCGAGGTGCCCGTCGTGGCGCACCACCTCGCGCAGCCCGACAAGGGGTCGGGCATCGCCATGGTCTGCACCTTCGGCGACCTGAACGACGTCATCTGGTGGCGCGACCTCGACCTGCCCAACCGCGCGATCATCGGCTTCGACGGCCGCATCATCAGCGAGGCCCCCGCGGCCATCACCTCGGAGGCCGGGCGCGAGGCCTACGCCCAGCTGGCCGGCAAGACCGTCTTCTCGGCCAAGCAGGCCGTGGTCGAGCTGCTCCGCGGCACCGGCGAGCTGATCGGCGAGCCCAAGCCCATCACCCACCCGGTGAAGTTCTTCGAGAAGGGCGACCGCCCGCTCGAGATCGTGTCGACGCGTCAGTGGTACGTCACGAACGGCGCCCGCGACGAGGCCCTGCGGGCGAAGCTGCTCGAGCTCGGCGCCGAGCTCGACTGGCACCCCGACTTCATGCGGGTGCGCTACGAGAACTGGGTCGGCGGCCTCACCGGCGACTGGCTGATCTCGCGCCAGCGCTTCTTCGGCGTGCCGCTGCCCGTCTGGTACCCCCTCGACGGCGACGGCAACCCCGTCTTCGACCAGCCGATCGTCGCCCCGCGCGACATGCTGCCGGTCGACCCGTCGTCGGATGCGGCACCCGGCTACTCGGAGGACCAGCGCGGCGTGCCCGGCGGCTTCCAGGGCGAGGTCGACGTGATGGACACCTGGGCGACGAGCTCGCTCACCCCGCAGCTCGCGGGCGGCTGGGAGCGCGACGAGGAGCTATGGAAGCTCGTCTTCCCCTACGACCTGCGCCCCCAGGGGCAGGACATCATCCGCACCTGGCTGTTCTCGACCATGCTGCGCGCCACTCTCGAGGAGGGCGTGAAGCCCTGGCAGAA
Organism: Herbiconiux flava; assembly: GCF_013409865.1. NCBI lineage: Bacteria > Bacillati > Actinomycetota > Actinomycetes > Micrococcales > Microbacteriaceae > Herbiconiux > Herbiconiux flava. The sequence continues at coordinate 2,026,574 of NZ_JACCBM010000001.1, read as the reverse complement.
CGCCGCCCTCTCGGGCTTCATCGTCGACCCCGACCGCAAGAAGATGTCGAAGTCGAAGGGCAACGTCGTCACCCCGGCCGACATCCTGAAGACCCACGGCTCGGATGCGGTGCGGTACTGGGCCGCCTCGTCGCGCCTCGGCACCGACGCGGCCTTCGACGAGAAGAACCCGACGCAGATCAAGATCGGCCGTCGCCTCGCGATCAAGATCCTGAACGCGGCGAAATTCGTCTACGGCTTCACGCTGCCGGAGGGGCACACCGAGATCACCGAGCCGCTCGACCTCAGCATGCTCGCCGGTCTCGACGAGGTCGTGCGCACCGCCACGGCCGCCCTCGAGCGCTACGACCACGCCCGGGCGCTGGAGATCACCGAGACCTTCTTCTGGACCTTCTGCGACGACTACCTCGAGCTGGTCAAGGAGCGCGCGTACCGCGACGAGTCGGAGGCGGCGGGCAAGGCCTCCGCCGTGCTCGCCCTGCAGACCGCGATCGACGTGCTGCTGCGGCTGTTCGCGCCCTACCTGCCCTTCGCCACCGAGGAGGTCTGGTCGTGGACGCACGAGGGCTCGGTGCACACCAGCGGGTGGCCGACCGCCGTGCTCGAGTCGCTGCCCGAGGGCGTGACCGTGAGCTCCGATTCGTTCGCCGAGGACGCCGGCCTGCTGGCGCTCGCCTCGCGTGCCATCGTCTCGGTGCGTCGCGCCAAGACCGACGCCAAGGCCTCGCAGAAGACCCCGGTCGCCTCGGCGACCATCTCGGGAACCGACGCCGAGATCGAGCTGCTGCAGCGCGCCGAGGGCGACCTCAAGGCGCTCGGCCGGATTGCGGTTCTCGGCTACGCCTCGGCTGAGGAACTCTCGGTCGGCGATATAGTTCTAGCGCCCGAGCAGAACGCCGAGGCCCCCGCATGAGCCAGGAGGCGACGATGCCGAACGAGACCACCACGACCGCGGTGCGCGTGCGCCCGGTCGCCACGAACGAGTTCTTCGCCTGGCACGCGGTCTACACGGGCTACGGCGAGTTCTACGAGAAGCCGCTGCACGACGAGAAGGCCGTGCTGGTCTGGAGCTGGATCATCGATCCGGCCCACGAGCTCGAGTGTCTCGTGGCGGTCGACGAGAACGACCAGATCGTCGGCCTCGCGCACTACCGACCGTTCTCCCGCCCGCTCGACGGCAGCCGGGGCCTCTATCTCGACGACCTGTTCGTGCTGCCCGAGAACCGCAAGCAGGGCATCGCGACCGCGCTGATCGAGGGTGTGGCCGACATCGGCCGCCGCCGCGGTGCGAGCGTGGTGCGCTGGATCACGGCGAAGGACAACGAGGCCGCACGCGCCCTCTACGACACCGTGGCCGAGAAGACCCGCTGGGTCACCTACGACAAGGCACTCTGAGCCCTTCAGAGAAGCCGCAGTGAGAGGAACAGCATGATGCAGCTCGGAACCCGCTGGCTGGTCGGCGACGAACCCCCCTCCCGCCTTCCGCAGACCGTGATCGACGCGATCTACGAGGTCGAGGGCGAACTCGCCGAGCAGGGCGTCGACGCCAAGGACTGGAGCTGGACGCTGACCTGGCTCGAGGGCCGGCCCGTGGTCTCGCTCGACGACGACACCACGATCGAGTTCGACCCCGAGACCGACATCGCGCTGGTCACCGCACCGGGCGAGTAGGCCGGCCGGCGCGCTCCGGCCGCCGGCCGCCTCCGTGCTCAGAACCCCTCGGGGCGCCTCGGCGTGTAGGGCTGCTCCAGCGCATCGAGCTCCTCGCGCGTCAGCGTCAGCTCGAGCGACGCCACCGCGTCGGACAGGTGCTGCGCCTTCGTAGCGCCCACGATCGGCGCGGTCACGGCGGTCTGCTGCCGCACCCAGGCGAGCGCGACCTGGGCCCGGGTGACGCCGCGCTCGCCCGCGATGCGGCCCACCGCATCCGTGATCGCCCGGTCGGCCTGCTCGGCCTGGCCGTACATCGCCTTCGTGACCTCGTCGCTGGCCGTACGCGCGGTCTCCTCGCCCCAGGGCCTGGTCAGCCGGCCGCGGGCGAGGGGGCTCCAGGGCAGCACTCCGACGCCCTGGTCGAGGGCGAGCGGATGCATCTCCCGCTCCTCCTCGCGCTGCAGCAGGTTGTACTGGTCCTGCATCGAGACGAACGGGGTGAAGCCCTGGCGCTCGGCGACGTGCTGCGCCTTCGCGAACTGCCAGGCCCACATGGAGCTCGCGCCGAGGTAGCGGGCCTTGCCGGCCTTCACGACGTCGTGCAAGGCCTCCATCGTCTCCTCGATCGGCGTCTCGTCGTCCCACCGATGGATCTGGTAGAGGTCGACGTAGTCGGTGCCGAGTCGGCGCAGGCTCGCGTCGATCGACGCCATGACGTGCACCCGCGAGAGTCCGCGCTCGTTGGCGCCCGGGCCCGACGGGAAGTACACCTTGGTGGCGATCTCGATCTCCTCGCGGCGGGCGAGAGCGCCGAGCATCCGGCCCGTGATCTCCTCGCTGGTGCCGGCGGAGTACATGTCGGCCGTGTCGAAGGTGGTGATGCCGGCCTCGACGGCCTGCACGTAGAACGGGCGCGCCTCCTCCTCCGGCAGGGTCCACGGGTGGGTGCCGCGATCGGGCGTGCCGTAGCTCATGCAGCCCAGCACGATGGGTGAGATCTTCAGGCCGGAGCGGCCGAGACGTACGTGCTCCATGTCAGTCCGATGCCTTTCCGAGGCCGAGGGTCAGCCAGTTCTCGCGGGTCAGGAGGGCGGCGCGGTCGGCGTCGCCCGCGGTCGCTGCGGCCAGGATGCGCTCGTGCTGCTCGACCGACTCGCGGCCGTTCAGCGAGGCGAAACGGATGCGCTCCACCCGCCGCAGCACCGCCGTCGCGCCGTCGAGCACCTCGGCGATCAGCCGGTTGCCGCTCGCCTCGACGAACACGGCGTGGAAGCGGTCGTCGGCCTCGAGCGCGCGGTCGACGTCGTGGTCGTCCAGGGCGACGGCGAAGTCGTCCGCGGCGGCGCGAAGACGCTCGAGGTCGTCGGCACCCAGCACGGGGACGGAGAGGCGGGCAGCCAGCTCGTGCAGCGACGCGGCGACCTGCTGCGCATCCGTCACCTCGGGCCCGTCGACCTCGGCCACCGTCGTCGCGCGACCCGGCCGGGCCACGACGAGGCCGGCGCGCTCGAGACGGAGCATCGCCTCACGGATGGGAGTGCGGCTGACGCCGAGCCAGGTCTCGAGCTCGGGGTCGCGCAGGCGTTCGCCCGGCTGCAGCGTGCCGTCGACGATGGCGGCGCGAAGCGTCAGATAGACGTCGTCGCGCAGAAGCGTGCGGGCGCGCACGGCCGTCGAGGAAGGAACGGGCATGGCCTCATCGTATCGCTCGGCGGTGCGATATATTGCATACAGCACATCGACAACGACCCATCGACCCTCTGGAGCCCCATGGCCCTCGCCGACTTCCCCCGCTACCCGCTCACCTTCGGGCCGAGCCCCGTGCACCACCTCCCCCGGCTCTCGCAGCACCTCGGCGGCGCCCAGGTCTGGGCGAAGCGGGAGGACGTCTCGAGCGGTCTCGCCTTCGGGGGCAACAAGATCCGCAAGCTCGAATACTTGGTTCCGGATGCTCTGGCGAGCGGTGCCGACACGCTGGTGTCGATCGGGGGCTACCAGTCCAACCACACGAGGCAGGTGGCCGCGGTCGCCGCCAAGCTCGGGCTCAAGGCCCGGCTGGTGCAGGAGAACTGGGTCGACTGGCCCGACCCGCTGAGCGACCGGGTGGGCAACATCCAGCTGTCGCGGATCATGGGGGCGAAGGTCACGCTCGATTCCGCCGGCTTCGACATCGGCATCCGCTCCAGCTGGCAGCAGGCGATCGACGAGGTGATCGCCGACGGCGGCACGCCGTACCCCATCCCGGCCGGCGCCTCGGAGCACCGCCTGGGCGGGCTCGGGTTCGCCAACTGGGCCTACGAGGTCGAGCAGCAGGAGCGCGAGCTCGGCGTCTTCTTCGACACGATCGTGGTCTGCACGGTGACCGGCTCGACGCACGCCGGCATGATCGCCGGCTTCGCCGGGCAGGACCGGCCGCGCCGCGTGATCGGCATCGACGCCTCCGCGACGCTCGAGAAGACGCGGGACCAGGTGGCGCGGATCGCGCGGCACACCGCGTCGCTGATCGAGCTCGGGCGCGAGCTGCGCGACGACGAGATCGAGGTGCTGGAGGGATGGGCGGGCGACCTCTACGGCATCCCGGTCGACTCGACGCTCGAGGCCATCCGGCTGGGCGCCGAGCTCGAGGCGATGATCACCGACCCGGTGTACGAGGGCAAGTCGCTGGCCGGGCTGATCGACCTCGTGAAGTCGAAGGAGATCCCGGCGACGAGCACGGTGCTCTACGCGCACCTCGGCGGACAGCTGGCGCTGAACGCGTACAGCGGGCTGTTCCGGTCATAGGGCGGGAACGACGAAGGGCCACTCCCACGGGGGCGGCCCTTCGTTCTGCGTCGTGGTCGTGCGGCTACGCCGACTTCTCTTCGCGTCGGGGCTTGCGCGGCACGATCGTGGGCGCCGCATTCTCGAGCACCGTCTCCTTCGTGACGATGACCCGGGCGACCTCGTCGGTGGAGGGCACCTCGAACATGATCGGCCCCAGCACCTCCTCGAGGATCGCACGGAGCCCGCGCGCACCGGTCTGGCGCAGCACCGCGAGATCGGCGATGGACTCGAGCGCGTCGTGCTCGAACTCGAGGTCGACGCCGTCGAGCTCGAACATGCGCTGATACTGCCGTACCAGCGCGTTGCGCGGCTCGGTGAGGATCTGCATGAGCGCGGCCTGGTCGAGCGGCGTCACCGTGGTGACGACGGGCAGCCGGCCGATGAACTCGGGGATCAGCCCGAACTTGTGCAGGTCTTCGGGCAGCACCTCGCCGAACAGGTTGGCGTCGGCCTTCTTGCTGTAGAGCGGGGAGTTGAAGCCGATGCCGCGCTTGCCGGCGCGCTGGGAGATGATCTCCTCGAGCCCCGCGAAGGCGCCCGCCACGATGAACAGCACGTTCGTCGTGTCGATCTGGATGAACTCCTGGTGCGGGTGCTTTCGGCCACCCTGCGGCGGAACGCTGGCGACCGTGCCCTCGAGGATCTTCAGCAGCGCCTGCTGCACACCCTCGCCCGACACGTCGCGCGTGATGGAGGGGTTCTCGGCCTTGCGGGCGATCTTGTCGACCTCGTCGATGTAGATGATGCCCGTCTCGGCCCGCTTGACGTCGTAGTCGGCGGCCTGGATGAGCTTCAGCAGGATGTTCTCGACGTCTTCACCGACGTAGCCCGCCTCGGTGAGGGCGGTGGCGTCGGCGACGGCGAACGGCACGTTGAGGCGCTTCGCCAGCGTCTGCGCCAGGTAGGTCTTGCCGCAGCCCGTGGGGCCGATCAGCAGGATGTTGCTCTTGGCGATCTCGACCTCGTTGGCCTGGGCCTCGGCCGAGACGATCGCGGTGCGCGCCTTGGTGCGCTTGTAGTGGTTGTAGACGGCGACCGAGAGGGCGCGCTTCGCAGCGTCTTGCCCGATGACGTACTCCTCGAGGAAGGAGTAGATCTCCTTCGGCTTCGGCAGCTCGAACTCGCCGGCCGCCTCTTCGCTGGCCTCGGAGAGCCGCTCCTCGATGATCTCGTTGCAGAGCTCCACGCATTCGTCGCAGATGTAGACGCCGGGACCGGCGATGAGCTGCTGGACCTGCTTCTGGCTCTTTCCGCAGAACGAGCACTTCAGCAGGTCGGCGCTCTCCCCTATGCGTGCCATGCCCACTCTCCTCAACCTGTGTTCCGACGAGCCTAACCCGAACCCCCGACAAGCACCGACACCGACCCGCATTCGTGACCTACCCGTTCCCGCCGGCCCCTGCGGCCGCTCAGTCGAGCATGTGCCGCAGGTAGCGGCCGGGCGCCTGCAGGTAGCTCCGCCAGTGCGCGACCAGCTCGAGCTCCTCCCACGCGGTCTCCCGGATGCCCCACTCCCCGAACTCGAGCACCCTCGCGCCGGGCAGCGACGCCAGCACCGGCGAGTGCGTTGCGCAGACGATCTGCGAGCCCCCCTTCGCCAGCGCGTCCAGCTGCCGGAGGTAGCGCAGCGTGGACTGGAACGACAGCGCCGCCTCCGGCTCGTCGAGACAGAAGAAGCCGGGGCCGTCGAGCTTGCGATCCAGGAGCGCCAGGAACGACTCGCCGTGGCTCATCTCGTGCAGGTCGCCGTCGGGCGATCCGGGCATGGCGCCCAGATAGCTGAAGTAGCCGTGCATGGTCTCGGCCCGCAGGAAGAAGCCCCAGCGCGGTGCGCCGACCCCGCGCTCGAGGGTGAGCCACTGCCCCAGCGGCGACTCGCTGCGCCGCGTGACGGCGCCGCCGTTCCGGGTGCCGCCCTCGGCCGGGAAGCCGTAGGCCTCGGCGATGCCCTCGAGCACCGTCGACTTGCCGCTGCCGTTCTCGCCCACGAGGAAGGTCACGCCGGCGCCGAGCTCCAGGCCGTCGCGCAGGGCGGCGACCGCCGGCACCGTGAGGGGCCACGAGACGGCGACAGCCGGGGCATCCGCCGAGAGCGATGCTCTGCGGATGACCCGGCTGTCGGTGAGCCAGCCCTCGGAAGGGCGGGCCGGAGGCGTCATGCCGTCGGCGAGGTCAGCTGACCAGGGCCGGGACGGCCTTGCGCGAGGTGAGCACCTGGTCGATGAGGCCGTACTCGAGGGCCTCCTCCGACGAGAGGATCTTGTCGCGGTCGATGTCCTTCGAGACCTGCTCGAGCGAGCGGTTCGAGTGGTGCGACAGCGTGCCCTCGAGCCACTCGCGCATGCGCATGATCTCGCGGGCCTGGATCTCGATGTCGGAGGCCTGGCCGCCGCCCTGCCCGGTGGCGGGCTGGTGGATCAGGATGCGCGCGTTCGGCAGCGCGAGGCGCTTGCCGGGCGTGCCGGCCGCCAGCAGCACGGCCGCGGCGGAGGCCGCCTGGCCGAGGCAGACGGTCTGGATCTGCGGGCGCACGTACTGCATCGTGTCGTAGATCGCGGTCATCGCGGTGAACGAGCCACCGGGCGAGTTGATGTACATCTCGATGTCGCGGTCGGGGTCCTGCGACTCGAGCACGAGCAGCTGGGCCATGACGTCGTCGGCCGAGGCGTCGTCGATCTGCACGCCGAGGAAGATGATGCGGTCCTCGAAGAGCTTCGCGTACGGGTCCTGGCGCTTGAAGCCGTAGGCCGTGCGCTCCTCGAAGCTCGGGAGGATGTAGCGGTCGGACGGCATGGTGCCGTTGCGGTAGGCGCTCGCACCGAAAGTGGGGGTTTCCATGTTCTCTTTACCTGTTCTCTGGGATGCGATTGCGACTACAGGGTGGAGGGGGCGTCGATGGTGCCGCCGCCGCCCGCGACGTCGGTGGCGTACTCGCGCACGTGGTCGACGAAGCCGTACTCGAGGGCCTCCTGCGCGCTGAACCAGCGGTCGCGGTCGCCGTCCTCGTTGACCTGCTCGACGGACTTGCCCGTCTGAGCGGCGGTGATCTCGGCGAGACGCTGCTTCATGCTCAGGATGAGCTGAGCCTGGGTCTGGATGTCGGAGGCCGTTCCACCGAAGCCACCGTGCGGCTGGTGCAGCAGCACGCGCGCGTTCGGCGTGATGTAGCGCTTGCCCTTGGTGCCCGAGGTGAGCAGGAACTGGCCCATCGAGGCCGCCATTCCGATGCCCACCGTGACGATGTCGTTCGGCACGAACTTCATCGTGTCGTAGATCGCCATGCCGGCCGTGATGGAGCCACCGGGAGAGTTGATGTAGAGGAAGATGTCGCGCTTCGGGTCTTCAGCCGCGAGCAGCAGGATCTTGGCGCAGATCTCGTTCGCGTTGTCATCGCGAACCTCGGACCCGAGCCAGATGATGCGGTCCTTCAGCAGTCGGTCGAAGACAGTTGAGGGGAAAGCCTGATCGGCCATGTGTGTCGCTCCAATTCACTTGCAGTGGTTTGAATCTACTGGAGCTTGTGCGCCCCGGCTCCCGTGTTCGCCGTCGGCAGAGCCGTGCCGGGTCTCCGGATGCTCCGCGAACGACGAAGGGCCTGCATCCGGTGCTCGGATGCAGGCCCTTCATGACGGGGTGCGACTAGTGCGAGTGGCCCTCGTGGTCGTGGCCCTCGTGCTCGTCGGCGGACTCGATGCCGACCAGGTTCTCGGCGTCGGCGTCGTCGTCGGCCAGCACGGTGAACTCGGAGATGTCGACGGCCTTGCCGTTCGTGTCGACGACCTTGGCCTTCGACAGCACGATCGCGAGCGCCTTGTTGCGGGCGACCTCGGCCACCATGGCGGGGATCTGGTTCGACTCGGAGAGGATCTTCACGAACTCGTTCGGCTCCATGCCGTACTGGGCGGCCGACTGGATGAGGTACTGGGTGAGCTCGTCCTGCGAGACCTTGACCTCTTCGCGGTCGACGACCGCGTCGAGCAGGATCTGCGTCTTGAAGGTGCTCTCGCTGGAAGCGGTGACCTCGGCGCGGTGCTCCTCGTCCTCGAGGCGGTTCTCGCTCTCGAGGTGACGGTGCACCTCGTCCTCGATGAGCGCCGGGGGAACCGGGATCTCGACCTTCTCGAGCAGGCTCTCGACGATCTTGGTGCGAGCCTCGGAGGCCTGACCGAACGCCTTCTGCTTCTCGACCTGCTCCTTGAGCGAGGTCTTCAGCTCGTCGAGGGTGTCGAACTCGCTCGCGATCTGGGCGAAGTCGTCGTCGGCCTCGGGCAGCTCGCGCTCCTTGACGGAGTTGAGCGTGACCGTGACGAGGGCGTCGCGGCCGGCGTGCTCGCCGCCGAGCAGCGGAGCCTCGAAGGTGGTGGTCTCGCCGGCGGTGAGGGTGTCGAGCGCCTCGTCGATGCCCTCGAGCAGCTCGCCCGAGCCGATCTCGTAGGAGATGCCGGAGGCGGTGTCGACCTCGACGTCGTCGACCATGGCGACGAGGTCGAGCTGGGCGAAGTCGCCGGTCTTGGCCGGGCGGTCGACGGTGACCAGGGTGCCGAAGCGGCTGCGCAGGCGCTCGAGCTCCTCGTCGACGTCGCTGTCTTCGACGAGGGCGGGCTCGACCTGCACCTCGAAGCCCTCGTAGTCGGGCAGCTCGATCTCGGGGCGCACATCGACCTCGATGGCGAGCTCGAGGTCACCCGAGAAGTCCTCGGCCTTGGGCCACTCCACGATGTCGGCCTGGGGGCGGCCGAGCGGGCGCAGCTCGTTCTCGGTGACGGCGTCGCGGTAGAAGCGGTCGAGGCCCTCGTTGACGGCGTGCTCGAGCACCGCGGCCTTGCCGACGCGCTGGTTGATGATGGGCGGCGGCACCTTGCCCTTGCGGAAGCCGGGGATGTTGACCTGCTCGGCGATGTGGCTGTAGGCGTGATCGATGCTGGGCTTCAGCTCGTCGGGAGTGACGAAGATCGCGATCTTCACACGCGTGGGGCTGAGCTTTTCGACCGTGGTCTTCACGTTGAGTGTCTCCTGTGGTTGTCTCGAGGTTCGTGCGTCGTGTCGGGGCGACAGGATTCGAACCTGCGACCTCCCGCTCCCAAAGCGGGCGCTCTAGCCAAGCTGAGCTACGCCCCGGCGGCGAAATGGCCTCGGCAAGTCTAGTGCACCGCCCGGTACCGGTCACACAGCGCGTTCGAAGCTGTACTACGATGTGTCGGGTGCCGGGCGCGAGCCCTGTTCCGGGGATGTAGCTCAATGGTAGAGCCTCAGTCTTCCAAACTGATCACGCGGGTTCGATTCCCGTCATCCCCTCCACGCCCTGCTGTCGACGTGCGCTGCCGGTTGATCTGGGCCCGCACTTCTACTACCGTCGTGCAGAATGCCGCACGATCCGACCCGGGCGGCCAAGGAAGGCCATGCCATGACCGCGACTGACGAGCCGCGCATCCACCCCACCTCTGCGGACACCCGCCGCGCCCGACGTCGTGTCGAGGAGGTGAGCTTCGACGAGCTGATCGCCGACGAGCAGTTCTCCGACGACTCCCGCGGGGAGGCCGCACCCAAGCCCGCCAGCACCCACGCGAACGCCGCGGCGCCCGCGCGCACCCCGGCCGCTGCTCCGGCTCCCGCTCCGGCTCCGGCCGCTGCTCCGGCTCCGGCCGCTGCTCCGGCTCCGGCGAAGCCCGCCGAGGCCCACCACCCCAAGGGCCGCTTCTACCGTCCCGAGCTCTACAGCACGACCCAGCGCATCACCGGCAGCGTCGTGGTGAAGGTCACCGTCGTCGTGCTGCTGCTCGCGGGCACCGCCGCCCTGGTCTACCTGGCGCTCGACCGCTTCAGCTGATCCGCTCCCGCCCGGCCACCGGGCGGGCGTAGTCTCCCCCCATGGAGATCGGACTGCACCTCGCGAATCTGACGTTCGAGGGCGGCACTCCCGCGCTCGCCCCCACCCTGGCGCGCGTCGCCCGGGAGGCCGAGGCCGCTGGCGTCGCCCGCCTGACCGTGATGGACCACCTCTGGCAGATCCGCGGCGTCGGCCCCGCCGAGAACGCGATGCTCGAGGCGTACACGACGCTCGGGTTCCTGGCCGCGCACACCGAGCGGATGCTCCTGCACTGCCTCGTGACCGGCGTGACCTACCGCGCGCCCGGCCTCCTCGCCAAGCAGATCGCGACCCTCGACGTGCTGAGCGGCGGCCGTGCCGGGCTCGGCATCGGTGCCGCCTGGAACGAGGAGGAGGCCACGGGTCTCGGCCTGGAGTTCCCGCCGATGAAGGAGCGCTTCGAGCGGTTGGAGGAGGCCGTCCGCATCTGCCTGCAGATGTGGAGCGACGACGAGAGCCCGTTCGAGGGCGAGCACTACCGGCTCGGCCGCACGCTGAGCGAGCCGGCGCCGATCAGCCGGCCCCACCCCTACCTGATGATCGGCGGCTCCGGCGAGCGCAAGACGCTGCGGCTCGTGGCGCAGTACGCCGACGCCTGCAACATCTTCGGCGGGCCGGATGCGGGGCGGAAGCTCGAGGTGCTGCGCGGGCACTGCGACGACGTGGGCCGCGACTACGACGAGATCGAGAAGACGACGATCGGCGGCCTCGCCCCCGGGACGTCTCCCGACGAGCTGCTCGGCCTGCTCCGCGGAGCGAAGGAGCAGGGCTTCACGGTGATGTACCTGATGCCGGCCGGGCCCCGGCCGCTCGAGGCCGTCGAGCTGCTGGCGTCGCTGCGCGAGGAGATCGCCGCGATCTGAGCGGCCGCCGGCACGCGCGGCAGGGAGAGCGCGCTCAGCGTGTGAAGCGCGCGGGCAGGTACGCCGCCGCGGGGGTGACCACGTAGACGACGTCGTCGGCATCCGCCACCGAGTAGGCCTCGACGTAGCTGACGGTCGCCCCCGGCGGCACGGTCGCGGCCGGGGGCAGCCCCGTCATGCCGTTCGAGGGGTCGACGATCGGGTTGCCGCTCGCACCCGCCGACACCACCGAGGTGACGGTGCCGGGCACGAAGTCGGTCGCGCCGCCGTTGTAGACGGTGACCGTGACGGCGATGTTCGCGGGCTGGCCGGCGCCCGACGCCTGGGGCGAGGGGCTGAACGACTGGGGCGCGGCGACCGAGATCTGCAGGCCGTCGTCATAGGTGACGGTCTGGTCGAAGAGCGCCGGCACCACCTCGGTCCCGGATGCGGCCGGCCCGCCGCCGTCGGCCGCCTGACCACCGAAGAGCGCCGAGGAGGTGGCCGCGCCGATCACGCCGACGGCGAAGACGACGCCGAGCACGACGACCACGAGGAACGCGATCCCCGCGAGCACGAGGCCGGGCACCAGGAGGCGGTTCCGCGGCGGCCGGGACTGCGCGCGGGCGGAGCGACCCCCGGGGCGCGGCGGCTGCGCGCGGGCGGAGCGACCCCCGGGGCGCGGCTGCTGCGCGCGCCGCGGCGCGGCGGGAGCGGTGCCCGGCAGCGGGTTGCCCGGCCGCTTGATCTCCCACCGGCTCGGCTCCGCGGGAGCGGCCGCGGGTGCGGTGAGCGGAGCCGCGGCGGGCGGTGCGACCGGGACCGCCGACGCGGGCTCGTCGTCCCGCCCGCCGAACGACGGCGGAAGGGGCGGCAACGGCGGCAGCGGCGGGGTCGACGGCATCCCCCTCAGTCTGGCATCCGCAGCGCCCGAAGCCCTGCCGTTCGGGGGCGGGCCGCGTAGTCTGGCGACATGTCACCCCAGCCGCTCTTCGTCGCGGCCACGACGAGCTACGCGGTCAACTGCGCCCTCGGCGCGTCGGTCGCCGCCGGTGTCGTCGACACACGGCGTTTCCGCTGGGTGCACCACGCGCTCTACATCGCGACCTGCACCCTCGCCGGCGCAGCGGCCGCCTCCGCGGTGCTGCCCGCGCTCCGCCCCGCCGGCCCCGCAGCGGCGGCCGCTGCCCGCCATGCGGCCCTCGCCCTGGCCCCCGCCGCGGTGCCCCTCGTCGTCATCCCCCGCGTGAGCGCGCGCACCGCGCGCCATCCGCTCGTCGCCCTCACCGCCGCCCCGTTCCTCGTGGCCGGCCTGATGCTGTCCAGGAGGTAGCTGTCCCGTGGAGTTCCTCGACGTCGTGCGCCGTCGCAAGACGACCAACGGCCCGTTCCGGCCCGACCCGGTGAGCTGGGAGCACCAGCGGCTCCTGATGGAGGTGGCGGGCCGTGCACCGTCGCAACTGAACAGCCAGCCCTGGCGCTTCGTCATCGTCGAGGAACGCGACACGATCGAGAAGATCGCCCGCATCAGCGGCGACAGCATGACCGAGGCGATGTCGAACGGCACCTTCTTCGAGCGCTACAAGCCCTACTTCCGATTCAGCGCAGAGGAGATGGCCGAGAAGCGCAGCGGGATGCTCTTCGACAAGCTGCCGGCGGTGCTCCGCCCCTTCACCAAGCAGGTCTTCACGCCCCGCGGCCAGAAGCTGATGAACGGCCTGCGCGTGCCGCAGACCCTCGGCGAGGAGAACCGCAAGCTCGTCGCCGGTTCGCCCCTGCTGCTCGGCGTGATGCTCGACCGCTCCGAGTACCGGCCGGGTGAGCTGAGCTCGTTCTACTCGGTCTTCAGCATGGGCGCGGCCATGGAGAACGTCTGGCTCAGCACGGTGGAGCTCGGCATGGGCATCCAGTTCGTGTCCTTCCCGATGGAGGTGCCGGGCAAGTGGGCCGAGATCGAGTCGCTCCTCCAGGTGCCCGACGAACTCGAGCTGATGGCGGTCTACCGCCTGGGCTACCTGCCCGCCGACCAGGTGCGGCCGGCCATCGACTGGTCGAGCCACGAGCGCAAGAAGCCGTCGCAATACGTCTTCCGCGGCACCTGCGCCTCCCCCGAAACGGGGTGGGACGAGACTCCTCCCGTGCCCTAGGGTCGGTGCTGGGGGCAGTGCGACGGATGCTCGTTCCCGTCGACCCTCGAAAGGCTCCCCCATGGCAGACCGCACCCTCTCCGGCCCCGAGTTCACGGGCGAACGGCCCCTCGAGGCCTCGCCCTGGGAGATCAAGCTCTCGTTCGGCCTCTGGCTCGCCGAGGCGATCCTCGCTCTGATCAGCGGCATCCTCGTGGTGTTCGCCGGCGCGGCCGTGGCACTGGTGGTCGGTACCGAGGGCGATGCGGCCCCCATCACGATCGCGCTGGTCGTCGGCGCGGGCATCCTGATCATGGCCCTCGCGGTGTTCCGCATCGTCTGCGCCGCCAAGCTGCTGCGCGGCAAGCCGTGGGCCCGCAACGCCCTGACCATCCTCGGCGTGCTGGCGCTGATCGGTGTGACGCTGGAGTTCCAGGGCAACGCGGGTGTCGCGATCGCGCACGCGCTGGTGACCGTCGTCGCGCTGGTGACGATGTACCTGCCGAACTCCAACGCCTACATCCGCGCACCTTTCCCCACGTCAGCGGGCGTTTAGCAAGGTACGCCTCACCTTCGTGAGCGTTGCCTCAGCTTGCTTGCGGAACATTTCCTGCTGAGTACCGTTGAGTCACAGGGATCGGAAGGACACCTCATCATGACCGAAGTCATCGGCACCCGCACCACCAGCCCCGCCAGCACCACGAGCCCCGACGTGGCCGCCGCAGCGGCTCAGTTCCTCAGCCCCGTCGTGATCGAGCTGCAGGCCCTCGCGGTCAACGGCAAGCAGGCCCACTGGCACGTGCGCGGCTCCAACTTCATCGGCGTGCACGAGCTGCTCGACACCGTGGTCGACCACGCGCAGGAGTACGCCGACACGGCGGCCGAGCGCGTCGTCGCCCTGGGCCTGCCGATCGACGCGCGCATCCAGACCGTCGCCGAGAAGACCGGCACCACCGCGATGCCCGCCGGCTTCCAGAAGTCCGACACGATGATCCAGGCGATCATCGGTCAGATCGACGTCGCCCTCGCGGTCGTCAACAAGGCCGTCACCGAGCTCGGCGAGATCGACCCCTCCTCGCAGGACGTGGCGATCGAGATCGCCCGCGGCCTCGACAAGGATCGCTGGTTCCTCTTCGCGCACATCTCGGAGTAGCTCTCCGCCTCCGCTCCGGCGGGCTCGCCTCCGGGCGGGCCCGCCGTTCGCGTCTCCGGGCGGGGTTCCGGATGCGCGCCGCAGCGCCGACCGTCGGCCGGCCTAGAGGGCGCGGTGCGTCTCGCGGCCGGCGAGCAGGGTGAGGGCGACGGGCATCGTGCGCAGCGCATCCGGAGCCGCCGTCAGCGGGTCGGACTCCACCACCGCGAGGTCGGCCGGCTGCCCGGTGCGCACGGAGGCACGGCCTCGCGTGCTCGCCACCAGTGCATCCGTCGCCGGGATGCGCTGCTCGGGGTGCCACGGTTCGCGGCCGTCGCGGGTGCGCCCGACCGCGGCCGACATCGTGACCCACGGGTCGAGCGGGGCGACGGGAGCGTCGGAGCCGAGCGCGAGGGTGGCGCCGGCAGCCTGCAGGCTGCCGAGGGCGAAGGCCCGGCCGGTGCGGCCGGCCCAGTAGCGCTCCGCGACGTCGCGGTCGTCCATCGCGTGCTCGGGCTGCACGCTCGCGATCACGCCGAGACGGGCGAAGCGCGCGATGTCGGCCTCGTCGAGCAGCTGAGCGTGCTCGAGCGAACCGCCGGCGCCGAGCGCTTCGAAGGCGTCGAGCGCGAGACGGTTCGCGTGGTCGCCGATCGCGTGCACGGCCGGCACCAGCCCCGCCTCGCGCGCCCGGTGGAGCAGCGCCGAGAGCTCGTCGGGCGGTACGGTGAGCAGTCCGTGGGCGCCGGGCTGCCCCTCGAGCCCCGGATACTCGTCGTAGCAGTAGGCCGTGCGGGTGTTCAGCGAGCCGTCGGTGATCACCTTGAACGGGCCGACGTGCACCAGTCCCCGAGCGCCCGCGAGAGGCTCGCCCGTGCGCAGCCCCTCGGCGATCGCGCGGTCGAGGTGCTGCGGATAGACGCCGAACTCCACCCGCAGCAGGTCGTGGCCGTTCGCGGCCCGGCGGGCCCAGGTCTCCGCGTTCCAGGTCATCTCGAGGTCGACGACGCCGACCACGCCGCGCGCCGCCGCCGCGCGGGCGGCGTCGAGGGCCCAGGCGTCGGTCAGGGCGTCCGGCAGCTCGCCGAGCGCGCGCTGCACGGCGAAGGCGGGCTCCTCGCGCAGCACGCCGGTTCTCTCCCCCTCGAGTCCGAAGCGCCGGAGGGCCGCCGTGTTCAGCCAGCAGCAGTGCAGGTCGGCCGAGATCAGCACCACGGGCCGGCTGCCGCTCACGGCGTCGAGCAGCGCCGCGGAGGGCTCGTCGGGCCAGAGCGCGTCGCGGAAACCGATGCCCACCAGCGGATGCTCGGACCCCTCGCCCTCGCCTTCGCCGGCCGCGCCGCGGGCCGCTTCGCTCCGCTCGGCTTCGCCGACGAGCGTCGCCGCCTCAGCGGCCGACCGCGCCGCGGCGACGTCCAGGCGCTGCGCCACCGCGGCCCACGAGGTGAAGTGCACGTGGTTGTCCCAGAGGCCGGGAACCACCCAGCGCCCGTCGAGCTCGACGCGCTCGAAGCCCTTGGGGGTGCCGTCGCCCGCGGGAGTGATGACGGCGATCTCGCCGTCGGCGATCACGATGTCGACGGCGGCACCGCCGTCGGAGAAGCGCCCCTCCGAGGTGCTGCCGGGCAGGCGGCCGCCCGCAAGGAGGAGGTCTCCGGTCATCCGCTGGTCTCCATCTCGCCGAAGACCGCGGGGTTCGCGCGCCGCACGTGCTGCGCGAGCTCGGCGCTGGCGTAGGGCCCGTCGCCCTCCAGCCCCGCCACGATGCGGCGGAGGCTGCCCTCGGTGCGGTTCTGGCTCATCTTCAGCTTGGCGGTGAAACGCTCGACCGGGATGCGCAGGCCCACCGTGCCCGCGCTGATGCGGTCGGCGTAGGCGGAGTTCTCGAGGGTGCCCCGCATGAGCTGCGGCTCGGGCATCCGCTCTTCGAAGTGGTCGACGAGCCTCTCGAGCACGCGCAGGTTCTCGGCCGGGTCGAGCAGTTCGGGGGTGCCGTGCAGGTGCGCGGTCACGAAGTTCCAGGTGGGCACCGACGGATGCTCGTCGTACCAGCCGGGCGAGATGTAGCCGTGCGGCCCCTGGATCACCACGAGCAGCTCGTGCTCGCCGAGCTCGTGCAGCCGCTCGTCCGGCCGGCCGACATGGGTGAGCAGCGTGAGGGAGCCGTCGGAGCCCTCCTCGACCAGCACCGGGTAGTGCGAGGCGACGAGTCCCTCGGTGGTGTTCGAGACGAGCGTGGCCCACGGGTGGTCGCGGATCAGCTGCGCGACGACGGCGGAGTCGGTGAGGGCGAAGACGGGGGTGTGTCGCATGTCAGGCCTGATCCTTCGGGCACCAGTAGAGCTTCCGGCCGCCGAACTCCTCGAGCACGATGTTCGTTCCGCAGATTCGGCAGGGCAGGCCCTCGCGCTTGTAGACCCAGTGCCGATCGGCCCGGCTCGCCATGGCGAGGGCCTGCGCCTCGTCGTCGAGACCGTCCATGGTGAGCATCTGGCCGGTGCGCACGCCGAGGTCGAGCAGATAGACCCAGTCGCGCCAGAGCGCCCGGGCGGTGTCGACGGGCACCTGCTTGCCGGGGGTGTGCGGGTTCAGCCGGGCGCGGAAGAGCATCTCGGCGCGGTAGACGTTGCCGATGCCGCTGACGACGCTCTGGTCCATCAGCAGCAGGCCGATGGGCGTGGGCTTCTTGCGCACGGCGGCGACGAAGCGCTCCTCGGCCTCGGCGGAGTCGTCGTTCAGCGGGTCGGGGCCGAGCTTCGCGATGGCACGCTCGACGCCGGCGACGTCGAGCACCTCGCAGGCTGTCGGGCCGCGGAGGTCGGCGACCGCCGTGTCGGTGAGCAGGCGAACCCGCACGGCGCCGACCGGGGGCGGCGGGAAATCACCCTCCTCCTCGGTCTCCTTCTCCTGCTCCGACATGCGGAGACGGGCACGGCGGGGGGCGCCGATGGAATGCACCGAGTCCTCGCCGTCGGCGTCATCGGGGGCGGCCTCGGTGGCTGCGAGCGCCTCGCGCGCGCGCTCGGGAAGCTCGCCCGCGGCCGCGAGCTCGTCGATCGTCCCCTCCGCCTGCGCACCGAGACCCGGTTCGAGGTCGGTGCCGCGCATGTTCGTCTGCCCCATCCGGCCCCCGGCCGACCGGATCGTGGCGTCGGTCGTGATCTCGCCCGCGAAGTCCCAGGCGCCGTAGATGCCGAGGTGCACCCGCAGCCAGACGCCGTCGTCGAACTCGAGGAACATCTGCTTGCCCACGGCGCGGGCACCCGTCATGGTGCGGCCGTCGAGCACCGACGCGCCCTCGGCGAAGCGGCCCTGCGGAGAGCTCGCCGAGACGCGGTGGCCGACGAAGTTCGCGGCGAACTGTCGCGCGATGCGGTGGACGGAATGACCCTCGGGCATGACGGAGGTCTCGGGTCAGGCGTCGACGCTGCGGCCGGCGATGAGCCCGGTGGCCTCGTACTCGGCGAGCTGGGCGATGCGGCGCACGTGGCGCTCCTCGAAGGAGAAGGGCTCGGCGACGAACCAGTCGATCAGCGCGACGGCCTCCTCGACCGTGTGCTGACGCGCGCCGATCGAGATGACGTTCGCGTCGTTGTGCTGACGGGCGAGCTTCGCGGTCGACTCGTTCCAGACCAGGGCGGCGCGCACCCCGGTGACCTTGTTCGCGGCGATCTGCTCACCGTTGCCCGAGCCGCCGAAGACGACGCCGAGCGCCTCGACGCCGGCCTGCTGATCCTGCACCACGCCGTGGGCGGCGTTGATGCAGAACGAGGGGTAGTCGTCGAGCGGGTCGTAGCTCTCGGGGCCGTGGTCGACGACGTCGTGGCCGGCGGCGGTGAGGTGCTCCGTGATGGTGCGGCTGAATTCGAGCCCGGCATGATCGGTGCCGATGTGGATGCGCATGGCTCTCAGCTTAGAACGACCGGGCGGGCGGGCGCGTCGGCACCCGCCTCACAGTCCCGTCAGAACTGGGGGCCGCGGGTGCGGCTGCGCTTGAGCTCGAAGAACCCGTCGTAGGAGGCCGCGGCCACCACGCCGTCCCAGAGCGTCAGCGCCATCTCGCCCGTGGGCGCGGGGCTGATCACGGGCCCGAAGAAGGCGACGCCGTTCACCGCGATGACGGGCGTGCCCACGTCCTGGCCGACGCGCTCGATGCCGTCGAAGTGCGAGGCCCGCATCTGCGGGTCGTACTCCTCGGAGTCGGCGTGGGCGGCGAACTCGGCGGGCAGCCCCACCTCGGCGAGCGCCCCGGCGATGACCTCGTCGGAGTCGGTGCTGCCGCCCGGGTGGATGCGTGTGCCCAGCGCGTCGTAGAGCGGCTTCACGATCTGCTGGCCGTGCAGCTCGGCGGCCGCGGCGACGAGGCGGGTGTAGCGGAGGGCGCGCGGGAAGAAGGCCCGGTACTCCTCCGACACGTCCTGGTCCTCGTTCAGCACCGCGAGGCTCATGATGTGCCAGGTCACGTCGAGGTCGCGGTGCTCCGCCACCTCGTCGACCCAGCGGGAGGTCATCCAGGCCCAGGGGCAGGAGGGGTCGAACCAGAAATCAACGCTCGTCTTCTCTGAAGTCACGGAACCATCATCGCATTAGGCTGAGCGGGCAATCGAAAAGGAGAGCAGCCCCGTGCCTGGAGAAAACCTCACCCGCGCAGAAGCCCGCGAACGCGCCGCCATCGTCGACGTGACGAGCTACGACGTCGTCCTCGACCTCACCACCGGTCCCGAGACGTTCCGCAGCACCACCACCGTCACGTTCAGCGCCATCCCCGAGGCGGTCGGGGCGTCGACCTTCATCGACGCCATCACCCGAACGGTGCACGCGGTGACCCTGAACGGCGAGTCGCTCGACCCCGCCCGGGTGAGCGACGGCGTGCGCATCCAGCTGCCCTCCCTGCAGACCGAGAACGTGCTCGTCGTCGACGCCGACATGGTCTACACCAACACGGGCGAGGGCCTGCACCGCTTCGTCGACCCGGTCGACGACGAGGTCTACCTCTACAGCCAGTTCGAGGTGCCCGACTCCCGCCGCATGTTCGCGGTGTTCGAGCAGCCCGACCTCAAGGCCGTCTTCACCTTCACGGTCACGGCGCCCGACTACTGGGAGGTCGTCTCGAACTCCCCCACCCCGTCGCCGACGGTGGCGGTCGAGGGCACCTCAGCCACCTGGGCGTTCGAGCCCACGCCCCGCATCTCGAGCTACATCACCGCGCTCGTCGCCGGCCCCTACATCGTCGAGCGCTCCTCGCTGACGAGCGCCGACGGTCGCGAGATCCCGCTCGGCGTCTTCAGCCGCGCCTCGCTGGCGCAGTACATGGACGCCGAGTACATCTTCGAGAAGACCCGCGAGGGCTTCGCGTTCTACGAGGAGAAGTACGACTTCCCCTACCCCTTCGCCAAGTACGACCAGCTCTTCGTGCCGGAGTTCAACGCGGGTGCCATGGAGAACGCGGGTGCGGTGACGTTCACCGAGACCTACGTCTTCCGCTCGAAGGTGACGGATGCGGTGCGGGAGCGCCGCGTCGTCACGATCCTGCACGAGCTCGCCCACATGTGGTTCGGCGACCTCGTCACCATGCGCTGGTGGAACGACCTGTGGCTGAACGAGTCGTTCGCCGAGTACATGTCGACCCTCGCCACCGCCGAGGCCACGGAGTGGAAGGAGGCCTGGACCACCTTCGCCGCGATGGAGAAGAGCTGGGCCTACCGCCAGGACCAGCTGCCCTCGACGCACCCGATCGTCGCCCGCATCAACGACCTCGAAGACGTGCAGGTGAACTTCGACGGCATCACCTACGCCAAGGGCGCCTCGGTGCTGAAGCAGCTCGTCGCCTGGGTCGGCCAGGACGAGTTCATGAAGGGCGTCGCCGCCTACGTGAACAAGCACCAGTTCTCGAACACCGAGCTGAACGACCTGATGGTCGAGCTCGAGGCCACCAGCGGGCGCGACCTCACCAGCTGGTCGGAGCTCTGGCTCGAGACCGCCGGCGTCAACACCCTGCGCCCCGTGATCGAGTACGACGAGAACGACGTCATCACCTCCTTCGCGGTCGCCCAGGAGGCCCCGCTCGACTACCCGACCATCCGCCCGCACCGTCTGGCGATCGGCTTCTACGAGCGCGAGGGCGAGAAGCTGGTGCGCACCTACCGCGTCGAGCTCGACGTCGACGGCGCCTCGACGCCGGTGCCCGAGCTGGTGGGCCGCTCGCGCCCCGAGATCGTGCTGCTGAACGACGACGACCTGGCCTACGCCAAGATCCGTCTCGACGGCTACTCGCTCGACACCGCCATCGAGCAGCTCTCCTCGATCGAGTCGCCGCTCGCCCGCTCGCTCGTCTGGGGCTCGGTCTGGGACGCCACGCGCGACGCCGAGACCCGCCCGCGCGACTTCGTGCGGCTGGTGCTCGGCAACATCGCCACCGAGACCGAGTCGACGACCATCCGCACCGTGCTGAACCAGCTCGTGCTCACGGCGTCGAGCTATGTGGCTCCGGATGCGCGTGACGCCGTCATCGAGGACGCCGCGACCACCCTGTGGCGCCTCGCGCTCGACGCGGCTCCGGGTTCCGACGCCCAGTTCCAGTTCGTGAAGTTCTTCGCCGCGCTCGCCTCCACCGACGAGCAGCTCGAGAACGTCGCCCACCTGAAGAACGGCACCGTCGCGCTCGAGGGTCTCGACATCGACACCGACCTCACGTGGGAGCTGCTCATCGCGCTCGTCGCCGGAGGCAAGGCCGGCGAGGCCGAGATCGCCACCACGCTCGAGGCCGACAACACCGCCTCGGGCGCCCAGTCGGCGGCGCACGCCCGCGCGGCCGTGCCGACCGCCGAGGGCAAGGCGGCGGCGTTCGCCTCGCTCGTCGACGTCGACACGGCGCCGAACGCGATCGTGCGGGCCACCGGGCTCGGCTTCCAGCGCGGCAGCGACCCCGCCTTGTTCGAGCCGCTGGTCGAGCGCTACTTCGACTCGCTGCAGCTGCTCTGGGAGACCCGCAGCTACGCGATCGCGAGCGCCGTGATCAACGGGCTGTACCCGGCGGGACTGGCGAACCAGGCCCTGCGGGACGCGACGCAGCAGTGGCTCGACCGGAACGGCGAGCCGCCGGCGCTCCGCCGCCTCGTGGTCGAGAACCTCGCGGGCGTCGACCGGGCCCTGGCGGCGCAGGCGCGCGACGCGCGGTAACGCGCCCGCTCCTCCCCGCTCCGCCGCTCCCCTGCTCACGGTCCTGCGGGCGCGCTCCGAGGCTCTGCCAAGAGTGCGCCCGTAGGATCGAGGCATATGGACTGGAACATGATCTGGGCGAACATCGCCTCCTTCCTCGAGACGTACCAGAAGCCCATCGGGGTTCTCGCCATCATCGTCGTGGCGTTCATCGTGCGAGCGGTGCTGCTCTACCTCGTGCGCCGCCTCGTCGATCAGGTGGTCAACGGGGTCAAGCGCAAGCAGAACGTCAGCGACACACAGGCCCTCGTGGCCTCGCCGCTCGCGGCCGTGCGCATCGTGCAACGCACCCGCACCCTCGGCTCGGTGCTGAAGAACATCATCAACGTCACGATCGTCGTCGTCTCGCTGCTGCTCATCGTGCAGACGATCGACGAGCGCGTCCTCGGTTCCCTGGCCCTCCTCACCGCCGCGCTCGGCGCCGGCCTCGGCTTCGGCGCCCAGAACATCGTCAAGGACGTGCTGAACGGCCTGTTCATGGTCTTCGAGGACCAGCTGGGCGTCGGCGACGTCGTCGACCTGGGGCCCGCCACCGGTGTCGTCGAGGCGGTGGGCATCCGCATCACGCAGGTGCGCGACGTCAACGGCACGCTCTGGTTCGTGCGGAACGGCGAGATCCTGCGCGTCGGCAACATGTCGCAGGGCTGGGCGCGCGTGATCATCGACCTCGCGATCCCCTACGACTCCGACCTCGACCGGGTGCAGGAGAAGATGCTCTCCACCGCGACCGCCATGGCGAACGAGCCCAAGTGGCGCTCGCGCATCGTCGAGAAGCCCGAGATCTGGGGGCTCGAGTCGATCTCGGCCGAGGCGCTCGTGATCCGCATCGTGGTGAAGACCCGCACCTCGGCGAAGGACGACGTGGCGCGCGAGCTGCGCATCCGTCTGAAGAAGTCGCTCGACGAGATCGGTGTCACCCTGCCCTCGCTGAACACCGTCGTGCTCTCGGGCTTCGAGGGCGCGGCCAGCGTGCAGGGTGCGCGGCCGCCGAAGACGAAGTCGGTCGAGACGCAGCAGGCCGCCCAGGAGACCGCGCTCACCAAGGCGCCGCGGGCTCCCCGCGCGCCTCGTGCACCCCGCGCCCCCAAGGCGCCGAAGCCCCCGAAGGACGAGGCGTGATGGATCTCACACCGAAGGTGCCCGAGAACCCGTTCTACGAGCAGGTGGGCGGGCACGAGACGTTCGTCGCCCTCGTCGAGCGGTTCTACGAAGGCGTCGAGACCGACCCCGTGCTGAAGCCGATGTACCCGGCCGACGACTGGGACGGGGCGGTGCGCCGGCTGACGATGTTCCTCGAGCAGTACTGGGGCGGGCCGGGCACCTACAGCGCCGAGCGCGGGCACCCGCGGCTGCGGATGCGCCACAACCCGTTCAAGGTGAACCCCGACGCCCGCGACCGCTGGCTGGCCCACATGCGCGTGGCCGTCGACTCGCTCTCACTCGCGCCCGCCGACCGGGAACTGCTCTGGGACTATCTCGAGCGGGCGGCCCATGCCATGGTGAATACCTTCGAGGACTAGTCGCCTGGTCCTCACCTGGGCCGGGTGGCCCTGAGACACTGCTGCGACGAAGGAGTTGCCCGTGGAATCGAACGCATCGCCGGCCTCGGCGGCCTCGGCGGCCTCGCCCGTCTCGGTCTCGTCGACCTCCTCGACCGACGTGATCGTCGTGGGGGCCGGCCTCGCCGGTCTCGTCGCCGCCTGCGAGGTGCTCGAGGCCGGCAAGCACGTGACCGTGCTCGAGCAGGAGCCCGCGTCGTCGTTCGGCGGGCAGGCCTGGTGGTCGTTCGGCGGCATCTTCCTCGTCGACAGCCCCGAGCAGCGGCGGATGCGCGTGCGCGACTCCCTCGAGCTCGCCCGCCAGGACTGGCTCGGCTCGGCCGGCTTCGACCGCCCCGAGGACGAGTGGGGGCGGCGGTGGGCCGAGGCCTACCTGCAGTTCGCGGCCGGCGAGAAGCGGGCCTGGCTGAACTCGCTCGGGGTGCGGTTCTTCCCCGTCGTCGGCTGGGCGGAGCGCGGCGGGTACACCGCGAACGGGCACGGCAACTCGGTGCCGCGGTTCCACATCACCTGGGGCACGGGTCCGGGGGTGCTCGAGCCGTTCGTGGCGCGATTCCGGCGGGGCGTGGCGGAGGGGCGCGCGCGGGTGCTGCACCGGCATCGGGTGGATGAGCTCGTCACGTCCGGGGGCGAGGCGGAACGCGCATCCGCTCATCGTGTCGTGGGTGCCAGGGGGTCGGTGCTCGCCGCGAGTGCGGTGGATCGGGGTGAGGAGAGCTCGCGCGAGGTCGTCGGGTCGTTCGAGATCTCGGCGGGGGCGGTGATCGTGGCGAGCGGGGGCATCGGCGGCAACCACGAGCTGGTGCGGCAGCAGTGGCCACGGCGGCTGGGGGCGGCTCCGGCGACGATGCTGTCGGGGGTGCCGGCGCACGTCGACGGGCGGATGCTCGGCATCACCGCCTCGGCCGGAGCCCGCCTCGTCAACGGCGACCGGATGTGGCACTACACCGAGGGGATCGAGAACCACTCGCCGGTGTGGCGGCAGCACGGCATCCGCATCCTGCCCGGGCCGTCGTCGCTCTGGCTGGACGCGACCGGGAAGCGGCTGCCGGTGCCGCTGTTCCCGGGCTTCGATACGCTCGGGACGCTCGAGCACATCCTGTCGACCGGGTACGACCACAGCTGGTTCGTGCTGACGCAGTCGATCATCGAGAAGGAGTTCGCCCTCTCGGGCAGCGAGCAGAACCCGGATCTGACCGGGCGCGACCTGAAGCTGCTGGCGCAGCGCGTGCGCCCAGGAGCCCCCGGGCCCGTCGAGGCGTTCAAGGAGAAGGGCGCCGACTTCGTGGTCGCATCGACGCTGCCCGAGCTGCTGCACGGGATGGCGCGGATCACGACGGCTCCACTCGACCCGGCGCAGGTCGCGCGTGAGATCGTCGCCCGCGACCGGGAGGTCGACAACGTGTTCACGAAGGACGCGCAGCTCACCGCCGTGCGCGGTGCCCGACACTACCTCGGCGACAAGCTGATCCGGGTGGCGAAGCCGCACCGGCTGCTCGACCCGGCGGCCGGGCCGCTGATCGCGGTGAAGCTGCACGTGCTGACGCGGAAGAGCCTCGGGGGAATCCAGACCGATCTGCAGGGACGGGCGCTCTCCGCCTCGGGATCGCCGGTGCCCGGCCTGTACGCGGCGGGCGAGGCCAGCGGGTTCGGCGGGGGCGGGATGCACGGGTACCGGGCGCTGGAGGGGACGTTCCTCGGCGGGTGCCTGTTCTCGGGGCGGGCCGCGGGTCGGGCGGCGGCGGGGGCGGTGTGAGGCGCCTGTCGGCGTCTCGTCTCGCGTAGGGCGCTTCGTGCCGGGCGCGGGTGGTGTCAGCGGCGCACGAGGACGTGACCGCGGCGGGTCGTGAGGCGCAGCCAGGAACCGGAGCGGTAGACCGACACGGCGTCATCCGGTCTGACGAAGCCGAGGCTCACGGCGCTGAACGCGGCACCGGCCGGGATGCGCGGCTCGAGCTCGGGCAGCACGTCGAGGTCGCGGCCCCACACCTCGGAGCGCACCTTGTGCACGAGCTGCTCGCCCGTGTTGTCGGGGACCGCGGCGGCCACCTCGGCGACACCCGCGCGGGTGGCCTCGTCGAGGACCGCGCCTTCGACGGCGCCCGCCGCCTCCCAGCCGCCGCGCGGCGGACTGATGCCGGCCCAGGCCACGCCCTGCTCCCCCGGCGGCAGCGGAACCTCGAGGGGCCCCTCGGCCGCGTTGCTCATCACCGAGAGCTGCGCGAGACGATCCAGCAGCGAGCGGATCGGCACCACGGTGTCGAACGGCTCGGGGCTGTTCAGCGCGAAGGTGCGCAGCCCGAGCACGGTCGGCGCGCGGTCGAGCAGCCCCTTCGGCGTGAGGGTCGGCGTGTACACGGCGAGCACCCCGAGGCTGCCGAGCAGGCGCGCCGAACCGGGCTCGACCCGGGCGGCGCGGCCGAGGTACACCTTGAGATCGCCGAGCGACGCGGCGTCGATGAGCGTGAAGGACTGGACCATCTGTGCTGTCTAAACTACTTCACAGCGACGGATGCGCACGCATTCCGCTCGCGTTCGCACCAGCCTGAACCCCCGGGAGAGATCGTGTCAGACGCGCTAGCGGGCTTCCTCACCACCCTCGACCTCGTCGACACCGGCGCCCGCACGACCGAGGACATCTTCACCGGCCCCTCGCAGTCGATGCCCAACGGCCGCGTCTTCGGCGGCCAGGTGCTGGCGCAGTCGCTGATCGCCGCGACCCGCACGGTCGACGACGACCGGGCGGTGCACTCGCTGCACGGCTACTTCCTGCGGCCGGGCGACGCCTCGGCCGACATCACCTTCGCGGTCGACCGCATCCACGACGGCCGCTCGTTCACCACCCGCCGCGCGCAGGCCTACCAGAACGGCGTGCCGATCCTCTCGGCCATCCTGTCGTTCCAGACGGAGGACTCCGGGCTGGAGCACCAGGTCGAGATGCCCGCCGACCTGCCGGGGCCCGAAGAGCTGCCGAGCGCGGTCGAGGTGCTCTCGGCGGTCGACCACCCGGTGGCGCGCACCTGGGCCCGGGAGCGCGCCTTCGACATGCGGCACGTGCCGAACCCGATCTACTTCAGTGTGGAGGGCGAGCGCGAGGCGCGGCAGGCCGTGTGGATCCGCTCGCTCGGCACCCTGCCCGACGACCCGGCTCTACACCGTGCCGCGCTGGTCTACGCGAGCGACTACACGATCCTGGAGTCGGTGATGCGGCGGCACGGGGTGTCGTGGGCGCGACCCGATCTGAAGATGGCGAGCCTCGATCACGCCATGTGGTGGCATCGGTTCGCCCGGGCCGACGAGTGGCTGCTGTACACGCAGAGCTCGCCGAGCGCAAGCGGCGGCCGCGGGCTGGCGCTCGGGCGCATCTACGACCTCGGCGGCCGCCTGATCGCGTCGGTGGCGCAGGAGGGCATGGTCCGCGTCAAGGACTGACTCGCGCACCGGTGGATCCGGCCGTTCCTCAGGCGCGGCGGCGGAAGGTGAGGGGTTCGTCGAGGTAGGGCTCCCACGCGGCCCGCTCGTGCGGGTGCATGCGGCGCGGGCGGTCGGTGGCCGCGTCCACGAGCACCAGGGTGGTCGACGCCTTGACGTAGGTGACCCGCGGCTCGACGCCGATCGGGCTCTTCACCTCGTAGTAGACGTCGAGGCTCGCCCCGCCCAGGTGCCCGATCCACAGCTCGACGTCGATCGGCTGCCGGATGTACGGCATCGACGTGACGTACTCGATCTCCTGCCGGGAGATCACGCTCTTCGTGTCGGCCTGCGGCCCCGCGTCGATGACCGCCGTCGACCACTGCGCCTGCTGCGGGTCGGCGATGTCGCCGTCGACCCAGAAGGCGAAGACGCGGGCCTCCTCGAGGATCTTCAGCATCGACGCGTTGTTGACGTGCCCGTACGCGTCGAGGTCGCTCCAGCGCAGCTGGATCGGGACGTGCAGCCGCATCGCTCGCCTAGTCGCGGGTGAGCTTGCGGTAGGTGGTGCGGCTCGGCTTCGCGGCGTCGGCCCCGAGGCGCTCGATCTTGTTCTCCTCGTAGGCCTCGAAGTTGCCCTCGAACCAGTACCAGTTCGCCGGGTCGTCCTCGGTGCCCTCGTAGGCGAGGATGTGCGTCGCGATGCGGTCGAGGAACCACCGGTCGTGCGTGATGACCACGGCGCAACCGGGGAACTCGAGCAGCGCGTTCTCGAGGCTCGACAGGGTCTCGACGTCGAGGTCGTTGGTGGGCTCGTCGAGCAGCAGCAGGTTGCCGCCCTGCTTGAGCGTGAGCGCGAGGTTCAGGCGGTTGCGCTCACCACCGGAGAGCACCCCGGCCTTCTTCTGCTGGTCGGGCCCCTTGAAGCCGAAGGTGCCGACGTAGGCGCGGGACGGGATCTCGGTCTTGCCGACCTGGATGTAGTCGAAGCCGTCAGAGACCACCTCGAACAGCGTCTTGTTCGGGTCGATGCCGCCGCGCGACTGGTCGACGTAGGAGATGTCGACCGTCTCGCCGATCTTCAGATCTCCGCCGTCGAGCGGCTCGAGGCCCACGATGGTCTTGAACAGGGTGGACTTGCCGACGCCGTTCGGGCCGATCACGCCCACGATGCCGTTGCGCGGCAGGGTGAAGGAGAGGTTGTCGATGAGCACGCGCTCCCCGAACCCCTTGCGGAGCTTCTTGGCGTCGATCACCTGCGAGCCGAGGCGCGGACCCACCGGGATCTGGATCTCCTCGAAGTCGAGCTTCTTGGTGCGCTCGGCCTCGGTGACCATCTCCTCGTAGCGGGCCAGACGGGCCTTCGACTTCGCCTGGCGGCCCTTCGCGTTGCTGCGCACCCAGTCGAGCTCCTCGGAGAGACGCTTGGAGAGCTTGGCGTCCTTCTTGCCCTGCACCGCGAGACGCTCGCGCTTCTTCTCGAGGTAGGTCGAGTAGTTGCCCTCGTAGGGGTAGAGGCGACCGCGGTCGACCTCGGCGATCCACTCGGCGACGTGGTCGAGGAAGTACCGGTCGTGGGTCACGGCGAGCACGGCGCCGTGGTACTGCTTCAGGTGCTGCTCGAGCCAGAGCACGCTCTCGGCGTCGAGGTGGTTGGTGGGCTCGTCGAGCAGCAGCAGGTCGGGCTTCTGCAGGAGGAGCTTGCAGAGCGCGACGCGGCGCTTCTCACCGCCGGAGAGGTTGGCGACCGGCGAGTCGGCGGGCGGGGTGCGCAGCGCATCCATCGCCTGCTCGAGCTGGGAGTCGAGGTCCCACGCGTCGGCGGCGTCGATGGCCTCCTGCAGGGTGCCCATCTCCTCCAGCAGCGCGTCGAAGTCGGCGTCGGGCTCGGCCATCAGCGCGCTGATCTCGTTGAAGCGGTCGATCTTGCCCTTGATCGGGCCGACGCCCTCCTGCACGTTCTCGAGCACGGTCTTCGTCTCGTCGAGCTCGGGCTCCTGCATCAGGATGCCCACGGTGAAGCCCGGCGTCAGCTTGGCCTCGCCGTTCGAGGGGGTGTCGAGCCCCGCCATGATCTTGAGGATGGTCGACTTACCGGCGCCGTTCGGGCCGACGACACCGATCTTCGCCCCGGGCAGGAATGCCATCGTGACGTCGTCGAGGATCAGCTTGTCGCCCACCGCTTTGCGGGCGCGCACCATCGAGTAAATGTATTCGGCCATGGTCACCAGTCTATGGCGCGGGTCTGACCGATCAGGCACTGGCCGGTGCCGAGCACCGGCGCGACCGTGCTCGTGTAGGCGCCGTGGCCGTACTGCCCGATCAGGCACTCGTTCTTCCACAGCACCGAGAACTGGATGGAGTCGGCCGCGACCCCCACCGTCGTGATGTCGGGCGTCACCTGCATCGCGGCGATGTCGAAGCCGTTCGTGCGCAGGTTGCTCGTGAACTCCACTCCCCCGGCAGCCGGGTTGCCCGCCACGAGCGCCTGGTTCACCTGGTCGAAGAACGCCTTGTTGTCGGCCGCCGACCCCTCGGGGTTCAGCGCTGCCGGCGCCGCGGCGGTCTCGGTGGGTGCCGCCGTGACCGACGGCGCCGCGCTCGCCGACGGCGCCGGCTCGGCGTCGGGCGTGCAGGCACTGAGCAGCCCCACCAACGCCACCGGCACCACCACCGCGACGGCCCACCTCCGGGCCGGCGCTCCGGCTCGTCTCGTCTGCATCGCTCCCACAATCCTCTCGATCACGGCACCATCCCGCCCCGGCCCGTGAGACCGACACGAGTGTATGCGTTCGCGACCCCGGTCGCCTGAGAGACCGCCGCGCCTGCCGTCTCGCACCGCGTCCGTCCCCAGCACGCTCGAACGCGCTCGATCGGCAGACCGTGGTGGGACGCTCCCACCCGCTCGGGCAGAACCGCTCGGTCGAAACCGCCCGGTCAGAACGGGAGGCCCGCGTCGGCGGGCTCCTCGGCCGCCGTGGACGCCATGGCGGGCTCCCGAGCATCCGGAACCCCCTGCCCCTGCTGCGGGTCGTGCAGCCCGCCCGCCGGCTCGAGGCCCGCCGCGAGCGCATCGTGCGCCCACGTGTCGCCCGCAGCGCCGTCAGCCGGAGCCGAACCCGAACCGGAACCCGAGCCCGCCGGCGAGACGCGCGCCCAGACCGCCGTTCCCCAGCCGAGGTCGTGCCCGAGGGCGTCGGCCTCGATCTCGATTGTGGTGCCGGAGCGCTCGGCGTTCTCCCACGGCCGGATGCGCACCCGCCCGGACACGACCACGCGCTGCCCCTGCTCGATCGACGCGGCCATGTTCTGCGCCAGCTGCCGGAACCCGGTGACCGTGTACCAGTTGGTGTCGGTCTCGACCCACTTCTGCCGGTCGCGATCGAAGCGCCGCTGGCTCGAGGCCAGCCGGAAGCTGGTGATGTCGAGACCGGCGTTCGTGGTGATGTGCCGCGGCGCCGTCGCGACGACTCCGGTGAGGGTCATGGTGTCGGACATGTCGTGCTCCTTCTGTCGTGAGTGATCACCCTCGTGGGCGGTCACCGTCGTGTGGGGTCACCGTCGTGGGTGATCCGTGCCCCGAGTCTGCGGCGGTGGGACGCACGAGAAACGACCGGGGCCCCATCTGTGGACAGGGCCCCGGCCGGAGCAGGAAGTGCAGGAGGAGTGGCTACGCGGCCTTGATGTACTTCGCGTAGGCCTTGCGCACCTTGTTCACCTTCGGCAGCGCGACGGCCATGCAATAGCCCTGGCCAGGGTTCTTGGCGAAGAAGTCCTGGTGGTACTCCTCGGCGCGGTAGTACTCGCCGAGGGGCTCGAGGGTGGTGACGATCCCGCCGTCCCACAGTTCGGACGCGCGCTCGAGCGCCGCCTCGAACAGCGCCTTCTGCTCGTCGCCGTCGTAGAACATCGCGGAGCGGTACTGCGTGCCGACGTCGTTGCCCTGGCGGTTCAGCTGGCGCGGGTCGTGCAGCGTGTAGAACACGTCGAGGATCACCTCGGCCGGGATGACGGCCGGGTCGAAGGTCACGGCCACGGCCTCGGCCTGGCCCGTGGTGCCGGTGCAGACCTCTTCGTAGCTCGGGTTCGGGACGGAGCCGCCCGTGTAGCCCGACACCACGTCCTGCACGCCTTCGAGGGTGCGGTAGACGGCGTCGAGGCACCAGAAGCAGCCTCCTGCGACAACGAAAGTTTCCATGCCTGGATTCTACGGCCGGCCACGGCGGGCAGCGCCCCGGCCGATGTCGGTGGTCGCCCGTAGCGTGCAGTCATGTCGATACAAACGCTCAGCGCCCCCGCCGTGCACCGTGTGCGAGACGGCTACTGGCGCGTCACCGCCGCCTCGGGCATCGTGCTCGGCTACGTCGAAGAGGTCGCCGACCCGCAGGGTCCGCGGTTCCGCGCCCGGCGGCTCTACTCCTCCGGCCGCGTCGGCGACGTGGGCGAGTTCGGGCAGCGGGCGGAGGCCGTCGAGTGCCTCCGCTGAGCAGGGGGGCGGATGCGCGTGCCGCCGTCGTCCCGGTGGCCGACGACGTCCGATCCACCCGATCCCGGCGACACCGGCTCGTCGCCCCGTCGTGCGGCTGAGCCGCGGGTATCGTGCCGCTCATGGAATGGTGGAATGGTCTCGTCCGGTGGTTCTCGTCCGCCGATGGTGAATACGTCGTCTCGAATCTGGTGCTCCCGGCCGCCGCGATCATCGTGGCCGGCCTCCTCGCCGCCTGGATCGCGCACTCCTCGGTGAAGCGCCTGCTCGCCAAGCACGACCGCGAGCTGAAGATCTCCGCCATCGCCGCCCTCATCGACGCCGCCGAGCAGGCCTCGGTGTGGAACTCCCTCACGCCGCAGGAGCAGATCCTCTCCGACCGCGCGAGCGGCCAGGCCGACATCCAGGTGCGCCTGCTGCCGATCAAGGGCTCCGACGTCGCCGCCAACTGGGCCGCGCACTGCCTCGCCGAGATGAAGCGCGAGTCCGCCACCTTCGGCTACCGCATCGAGCCCGCCGTGATCGAGTTCCGTGACCGGCTGATCGAGTGGCAGCAGCGTCCGGCTCGTTCCAAGCGCCTGTTCCAGGCCGACCTCGAGCGCTGGGCCGCGGCCGACTCCACGAAGGAGTCCGAGCTCGCCTCCAAGCAGGACGAGTGGGTCGCCCAGCAGCACCACGAGCAGTTCGCCCGCCCCGACGCCGCGCAGGGCCGGCCCGAGCAGCGTTCCGCGGCGTCGAACTCGGCGCCCACGGCATCCGCTCGCCCCGACTACACCGACGTGCCGACCCAGGCCACGCCGATCATGCCCTCGTCGCCCCTCGCGCCGACCCACGAACCGCGCCCCATCGTGCAGCAGGTCGCGTCGGGCACGGGCACCCGCGGGATGGCTCCTCGCAAGCCGATCGCCGCGGGGCCGCGCGGGGCCGCCTCACCGCTCGGCACCCTCGAGAACACCGTCGACCCGGGTGATGACGCGCGCGCCTCGGGTGACGTGCCGCCGCCGGTGCACGCGTTCCCGCCGCGCGCCGGCTCCACTGACTGAGCCCGCCCGGGGGCGACCCGGCGGAGGTAGTACGCTTTTCGGGTCGCCCCTGTAGCTCAGTGGATAGAGCACCGGCCTTCTAATCCGTTTGTCGCTGGTTCGAATCCAGCCAGGGGCACACCCGTCGGCAACCGGCGCACCGAGCCGACCGGGCCGACCGACCGGGCCGACCAGCGAGCGACCGGTCTGCTCCCGGCCCGAGCGACGAGCTCAGGCTCCGGCGAGAGCCGCGATCCCCGCGATCACCGACACCACGGCGATCACCAGTGCGATCGCGATCAGCACCGCGTGCACGATCAGGAACGTCGTCGGCTTGCCCGCCGCATCGCGGGCCCGCGTGTCGCGGCTCACCCGCTTGTAGAACTGCGGCCACACGATCACGTTAAAGGCGGCGTTCACGAACAGCAGGACGGCGAGTGCGGTAGTCATCGCCGCCAGTCTAGAAGGCGCCGCGGGTCGGGGGTCGGCCCGCCCGGTGTCGGCGCCCGGCCCTAGACTTCTCGCATGAGTTCTTCCTCAGACCGTCTCGTGTGGATCGACTGCGAGATGACGGGGCTCGACCTCGAGGTCGACGAACTGGTCGAGGTCGCGGTGGTCGTCACCGACTTCGATCTCAGCCTCGTCGACCCGGGTTTCAGCATCGTCATCAAGCCCGACGACTCCGCGCTCGAGCACATGAACGACTTCGTCACGAACATGCACGCCACCAGCGGCCTCGCCGACGAGATCCCGCACGGCGTCAGCCTCGCCGACGCCGAGTACCAGGTGCTCGAGTACATCCTGAAGCACGTGCCGGCCGCCCAGTCGGCGCCGCTCGCGGGCAACACCATCGGCACCGACCGCATGTTCCTCGCCAAGTTCATGCCGCGCGTCGACGGCCACCTGCACTACCGCAGCATCGACGTCTCGTCGATCAAGGAGCTGGCCCGCCGCTGGTTCCCCCGCGTCTACTTCAACGCGCCCGAGAAGGCCGGCGGGCACCGCGCCCTGGCCGACATCCTCGAGTCCATCCGTGAGCTCGAGTACTACCGCAAGGCCGTCTTCATTCAGGAGCCCGGGCCGACCTCGATCGAGCTCAAGACCATCTCCGCCGACGTCGTGCGCGACTTCGGCTCCAATATGTAATAGACTCGTTTGTCGTTGCCCCACGATCTCGATCACGGGGCGCATGGTGGATATAGCTCAGTTGGTAGAGCGCTGGCTTGTGGTGCCGGATGTCGCGGGTTCGAGTCCCGTTATTCACCCCACCGGCGGCCGACAGCCGCCACGATGGCCCGGTTCACGCCGGGCCATCGTCGTATCCACCCATCGTCACTCCATGCAGGTCGCCGGGTGCCGGCCTGCTCTGCACCATGAACGGGGCTCCGGATGCTCGAGATGACCGCCGACGACTTCGAGGCGCTCGTGGGCGACGAACTCGATCAGCTGCCCGACGACATGCTCGACGGGCTCGACAACGTGGTCTTCGTCGTCGACGACCGGCCCGAGGACGGCAGCCTCGACCTCCTCGGCCTCTACGACGGCGTCGCGGTCACCGAGCGCGGCCAGTACGGCTTCGGCGAGATGCCCGACCGCATCACGCTCTACCGCGAGCCCCTGCTCGCCATCTGCGACGACGTCGAGGAGCTGCGCGATCAGGTGCACGTCACCCTCGTGCACGAGATCGCCCACTACTACGGCATCGACGACGAGAAGCTGCACGAGCTCGGCTGGGGCTGAGCGGCGCTCCAGGTCCAGCGGCTTCACAGCACATCGTTACCCGGACGCCCGCGTCCCTCCCCCGCGCTGTCGGCGGTCGCCCCTAGCCTGATGCCATGGCAGCATCCCCCGCGCGCAAGGCCCTCCGCGCCGTCGTGATCGTCGTCGGCGTGTTCGTCATCCTCGCGGTCGGCGTCTACGGTCCGGCGACGCTGGTCGGCCCGCTGCCCGCCGCGACGGCCTCCGTCGGCGACGCGGCCGCCGAGTCGGGAACCACCGGGGCGCCCACGGTGCCGCAGACGGGCGCGAGCGCCATCGTCGCCGAGAAGTCCGACGGCGTGCTGGCCTCGGGCGGCATCGCCGAGGCTGTGCCTCTCGGCGGCACGGCGAAGATCATCACGGCGCTCGTCGTGCTCGACGCCAAGCCGCTGGCCGCGGGCGCCGCCGGCGAGCAGGTCACCGTCTCGGCCGACGACTACGCCTCCTACGTCCAGTACCTCAGCGAGCGCGCCCGCGCCATCTCGTTCATCGCGGGCGAGCAGTGGAGCCAGCGCCAGATGCTCGAGGCCATGCTCCTCGGTTCGAGCAACAACCATGCCGACGCCCTCGCTCGCTGGGCCTTCGGCTCGATGGATGGTTACCTCGAGGCCGCTCAGGCGTGGCTGACCGAGAAGGGGTTCGCGAGCGTGCAGCTCGTCGACGCGACCGGGCTCGCCGAGGGCGACGTCGGCAGCGCATCCGACCTCGCACAGATCGCGGCACTGGCCGGCACCGAACCGGCTCTCGCCGAGATCATGGCGAGCGAGAGCGTCACGGTGAACGGCAACCGCTCGGTCGAGAACCTGGCCGCCTACGCCGCCGACGAGGGCTACACGATGCTCTCCCGCAGCTACACCGACGAGGCGGGCGTCTGCGTTCTCTTCGCGCTCGACGTCACGCCGGCCGGGGCCGAGGGCTCGGTGCGCCTCTACGGCGCGTTCCTGCGCGAACCCGACTGGGAGACGCTCGACGCCGACCTCACCACCCTCACCGAGACGGCGGCGAGCACGGTGCGCGCCACCCCCGTCGTCACCGAGGGGCAGAGCTTCGTCACGTACAGCACCGCCTGGGGCGAGAGCGCGAACGGCGTCGCCATGGGCACCGAGAGCCGCATGCTCTGGGCCACGTCGCCGCTTCGGTACGACGTCGACGCCAAGCCGCTCAGCACCGGCTCGAAGGGCGAGCAGATCGGCAGCGTCACGGTCACCACGCCCGACGGCCCCCTGAACGTGCTGCTCGAGCTCGACGGCCGCATCGGCGACCCGGGCCCGATCTGGCGTCTCACCCACCCCGTGCCGGTCATCGAGGCCTTCATCGCCTCCCGCTTCGGCTGACCCGGGGCCGTCGACGACGCTCGCCCTGCCCAGAGCAAGACGACTCACGCCCCGCCCAGAGCAAGTCGACTCAGGTCGGCACGACGAACGTCGCCGCCGCCCGCGGCTGCTCGCGGGCCACGAAGGTGCGCCACTGCGCGTCCCACCGCTCCCACTCCCGCGCATAGAGCTCCCCGTCGCGCTCGAGCGCCCGGCGCTTCCGCTCCACCTCGTCGGCCTCGACCCACACCGTCAGGTCGGCCAGCTCCACGGCCCGGCGGCTCATCGCCCCGCAGCCCTCCACGATGAGCGGATGCGCGGGGTCGACCCCGTGCCACTCCGCCGCCGTGTCCCCCGCCCAGTCCCAGCGCCGCCACCCCGCGGGACGTCCGGCGCGCAGCGGCTCCAGCAGCTCGGTCACGAGCAGTGCACTCGCTGCCTCCAGCCCGTCCCAGCCGGGGTACATGTCGTCGAGGTGCACCAGGGTCGGACGGTCTCCGCCGACCCAGCCGGCGCGCATCCGCTCGGCCAGCACGGTCTTGCCCGAGCCGCTCGGCCCGTCGATCAGGATTACCGTCATCGCCCGCCCCTCACCCGAGCACGAAGTTGACGGAACCGGTGGCGATCGAGGCGCCGAGCGCCACCGCTCCGATCGCGAGGCCGATCAGCACGAGCATCCAGTCGCGCGCCCCGAACCGCGACGGGCGAGCCCACGTGCGCACCGTGCTGCCGCCGAAGCCGCGGGCCTCCATCGCCGTCGCGAGCTTGCTGCCGCGCCGGAGCGACAGCACCAGCAGCGCGAACGCCTGGTTGAGGAAGCGGCGGAGGCGGCCGGTGTCGCCGATCCCCCGCGCGCGCCGCGCCAGCTCGAGCTGCCGCCAGTCGTCGAGGAACAGCCCCACGAGCCGCAGCGCGGCCAGCGCCCCGAGCACGAAACGGCTGGGCAGCTTCACGACCTGGGCGAGCCCGTCGGCGAGGTCGGTCGGGTCGATGGTCGCGAACAGCACGACGGCCGGCAGACCGATCGCGAGGATGCGCAGCGCCGACGCCAGCGCGAGCTGCACCGAGCCCTCCGTGACGTGGATCAGCCCGAACTCGAAGTAGGCCGTGCCCGACGGCAGCCCGTAGAGCACGGTGGTGACGCCGGCGAGCGGTGCGGCGATCCAGATCGCGGCCGTGCGCCGGAAGAACGCCCGCGGCCCGAGCCCTGCCCAGACGAACAGCACGCTCTCCAGCGCCAGCGCCACGAGCGCCGACACCCAGTCGACCGTCACGAGCAGGAACAGGCTCAGCAGCAGCGACGCCGCCAGCTTCGCCACCGGGTTGACGGCGTAGATGCGCCCGCTGCCGCGCACCGGGGTCAGAACGCTCACGACAGGGTCCCGTCGGCCGGCCTGACCTCGAGCTCGCGGTCGGCGAGGGCGTCGATGAAGGCGCGATCGTGGGTGACCGCCACCACCGCCGTCCCCCGGTCGAGCTGCTCGCCGAGCAGGCGCACGAGCTCGGCCCAGGTGCGCGAGTCCTGCCCGAAGGTCGGCTCGTCGAGCACCAGCACGGCGGGTCGCGCGACGAGCACCGACGCCACCGAGAGCCGCCGCTTCTCGCCGCCCGAGAGCGTGTAGGGGTTGGCGGTGAGCAGCCCGTCGAGCCGCAGCCGCCCGGCGACCTCGGCCACCCGCGCGTCGATCTCGGTGGCCTCGAGCCGCAGCGCCTTGAGCGCCACCTCGAGCTCGCCCCGCACGGTCCCGGCCACGAACTGGTGCTCAGGGTCCTGGAACACCGTTCCGATCCGGGTGAGCAGCTCCCGCGAGGGCCAGGCGAACGGATGCTCGCCCAGCGGCCTCCCGCCCACCCCGCCCCACCGGCGCGCGCGCCGCACGGCGCGGCGGTGTCTCCGAGCCACCCGCCGGGTTCCGGGCTCGGCGACCGCCGTCTCGGACGAGGACGGCGCGTCGCTCGCCGGGTCGCCCGTGAGCGTCGGGAGGGCGCGGAGGATTCCCCCGACGGGTTCGAGCAGGCCCGCGATCGTGAGGGCGAGGGTCGACTTGCCGGCTCCGTTCGGGCCGGTCAGCGCCAGAGCCGACGCGCGGGCGACCTCGAGGTCGAGTCCACGGGCGGCGACCGTCGCCGGGGTGCGGCCGACGGCGAGGTCGGTGGTGGCGAGCAGGGTGGGCCGAGCATCCGTCGTCGAGGGGTGCGCCTGCCGAGCCGGTCGCCCCTCGAGCGGGTCGAAGCCCGGCACCCAGACGCCGCCGCGCGCGAGTTCGGCACCCCGCTCGCGGAGCACCGTAGCCGGGTCACCGTCGGCGAGCACGCCGCCGCCGGGATCGAGCACGATCACGCGGTCGACGACGTCGAGCCAGACGTCGACGCGGTGCTCGATCACCACGAAGGTGGCGTTCGAGGCGCGGACGACGGCGGCCACGGCATCCCGCACCTCGGAGACGCCCGCGGGATCGAGGTTGGCCGTCGGCTCGTCGAGGAGCACGACCTCGGGGCGCATGGCGAGCACTCCGGCGAGCGCGACCCGCTGCTTCTGCCCGCCCGAGAGCGCCGAGGTCGGGCGGTCGAGCGGGAGGTCGAGGCCGACGGCCGTCATCGCCTCGCCGACCCGGTGCCAGATCTCCTCGCGCGGAATGCCGAGGTTCTCGCAGCCGAAAGCGATGTCGTCGCCGATGCGGGCGAGGGCGACCTGGGAGTCGGGGTCCTGCAGCACGAGACCCGTGCGGCCGCGCGACTCGGCGGGGAGGCGGCCGCCCACGGTGAGCGAGCCCTCCTGCTCGCCCTCGTCGGATCCGCCCAACACGCCCGCGAAGGCATGCACGAGCGTCGACTTGCCCGCCCCGGACGCGCCGAGCAGCAGCACCCGCTCCCCCGGTTCGATCGCGAGGTCTAGGCCGCGGACGGCCCACTCGGAGCGTCCGGCGTGGCGCCAGCCCCACCCCTCGGCGCGCAGCTCGGCGCCGCGCGCGGCGGCGGCCGGAGCGGTGGCCCGCGCAGCGGCGGCGGGGGCCACGTCGGCGGGCCCGGACGGCTCGGCACGAGCATCCGGAACCGCACCCAGCGGCCCCGAACCCTCGCCGCGCGCCACCCGAGTCACCCGCGTCACGCCCGAGCCGACGCCTCTCGCGCCGTCACCTCGCGACCGGCAGCGAAGCGGTTGAGCGCCCCCGTGGACGCGAGCGCCCGCACGATCAGCCACGACAGCAGCCCGGCGACGATCGAGGCGCCGACGACCGCGGCGATCACGTAGATCGTCTTGAAGTCGCCGCCGAGCGCCGGGTACCAGAGCACGATGTCGTTGATGCCCATGGCGAGGCCGGCACCGGCGCCCGCGAGCACGGCGACGTAGACGCGGTAGTTGCCGTAGAGGAACAGCGCGAAGACGAGCTCGGCGCCGAGGCCCTGCACGAGGCCCGCCTCGAGTGTGAGCACACCCCACTGGGTGCCGACGAGCGCCGACACGGTGGCCGCGACGAGCTCGGTGTAGATGGCGGCGCCGGGCTTCCGGATGATCAGCCCGCCGAGCACGCCGGCGAACAGCCACACGCCGCCGATGGCCGACTGGAGGCCGGGGAGCACGGCTTCGAGGCCGGCGCTGAAGGGCGAGTAGGTGAGGTTCCAGACCCAGAAGATGAGTCCGGCGGCGACGCCGATGACGCTCGCGATGACGATGTCGACCACCCGCCACTTCAGCGTCGGGCGGGGGCGGGTCGCGGCGGCGGCCGCGGGCTTGCTGATGGTGGAATGCACTGATCGTGCCCTTTCATTCGGTGGAAGGGGCACGGGTCGGGCGTACGGCTGGAGCCGTCGCACCGTGAGATGCCTCCCTGCGCTGGCATGATCCAGATCAGGTTCGACGGTCGAAGGTTGAGAACCTTCCTCTCAGCCCGGCTCACCGGACTCCCGTGTGCCCCCAGTATAGGCACCCGCCCCACCCCTGTGGATAACCGCGTCCGGGTCGTGTGGGCGCGGCATCATCGGGTCGTGTCCCACCGCATCGACCTCCCGTCCCACCTCACCTCAAGGCCTTTCGCCCTCGGTGAGGCACTCTCGGCGGGCGTCGGCGAGACCCGGCTGCGGGGAAGCGACCTCGACATCCCGTTCCGTGGCGTCCGCGCCCCCGCCTCGCCGGGCGGCCTGATGGCGCTCTGCCAGGCCTGTGCCCGGAGCACCGTCCGAGGTCTTCCCGTCGTCGACCCCGTGTCGGCGTGGCTACAGCTCGCAGGCGGGTCGACCCTGGACGAACTGGTGGTGGCTGGTGACCACCTGGTGCGCATCCCGTCCCGGCGGGACGATCTCCGCCGGCCGTTCTGCACGGTCGACGAACTGGTCCAGCGGAGCCGCGAGTGCCGAGGTCGCGGGGCGACCCTCGCCCGTCGGGCCGCGGAGCTCGTGCGCGAGGGATCCGACTCGCCGCAGGAGTCGCGCCTCCGTCTGGCCCTCACGAGGGCCGGCCTGCCCGAACCCGCCCTGAACTGCGAGCTCCGAACGACCGGGGGCCGTTTCGTCGCGCGAGTCGACATGCTCTACCGTCACGCACGGGTCGTGGTCGAGTACGACGGCGACCAGCACCGAACGGATGCACGCCAGTACGACCGCGACATCAGCCGCATCGACGAGCTCCACGCCCTCGGCTACCGCGTCGTCCGCGTGCGAAGACGTCAGCTCGCGGCCGGTGGACACGAGGCCGTGCGCCTCGTCCGCGCTGCCCTCGCCGCGCATCCGGAACCGAGTTGGCCCTAGCCGTTCTAAAACGCGCGGTGAAGGACGGGAAGGGCCAAGTCGGGCGGGCGGGGCTACTTCTTGAGGGCGCGGATGATGCGGGCCAGGGCGTGGCCCGTGGTCCAGACGAGGGGGATCGCGACCGCGGCGAGCGCCACCACGTTCGGCTGGAAGACCGCGGTGCCGTTCGAGGCGACGTAGGCGCCGATCGGGATGGTCGCGCCGCCGCCGCCGAAGCCCTCGCCGCCGGCGTCACCCGCGGCGATGCGCTCGGTGACGGTGCCGGGCGAGGAGGCGTTGCCCGTGCCTCCGCCGAAGCCCGACCAGGCGAGCGCGACGGGCACGATCGTCGAGCCGTCGATCTCGACGGGGGCGCCGTAGGCGGCGTCGATGCCCAGCTTCTTGAGGGAGTCGGTCAGGGATTCCACGAGGTCGGCCATGCCGCAACGCTACCGCGCACGCGGGCGCGGGTACAGAGCGGGACGCGAGCCCGGCCGATGTGGAGGCACGGCGAGAACCCGGTACGGTAAGGGCCGACCCCGCACGACGTCACCACCATCACCACCCATGAGGAGACCAGATGCAGTCCTGGCCAGGATCCGCCTACCCGCTCGGAGCCACCTACGACGGCAGCGGAACGAACTTCGCGCTGTTCAGCGAAGCGGCCGAGCGCGTCGAGCTGTGCCTCTTCGACGACGCCGGCACCGAGACCCGGGTCGAGCTGTTCGAGGTCGACGCCTACGTCTGGCACGCCTATCTGCCCCAGGTGCAGCCCGGTCAGCGCTACGGCTACCGCGTCCACGGCGAGTACGACCCGAAGACCGGTCAGCGCTGCAACCCGAACAAGCTGCTGCTCGACCCCTACGCCAAGGCCACGGCGGGCGAGATCGACTGGGACCAGTCGCTCTTCTCGTACACCTTCGGCGACCCCGACTCGATCAACGACGACGACAGCGCCCCGCACATGACGC
Source organism: Herbiconiux flava (assembly GCF_013409865.1). NCBI lineage: Bacteria > Bacillati > Actinomycetota > Actinomycetes > Micrococcales > Microbacteriaceae > Herbiconiux > Herbiconiux flava. Next base: position 1,985,669 of record NZ_JACCBM010000001.1, on the reverse strand, counting down.
TCGGCGTCGTGATCAACCCGTTCTTCGACTGGTCGGGCGACCGCAAGCTCGGCATCCCGTACAGCGAGTCGGTGATCTACGAGGCCCACGTGAAGGGTCTCACCGAGCTGCACCCGGCCATCCCCGAGGAGCAGCGGGGCACCTATGCGGCGGTCGCGCATCCGGCCATCATCGAGCACCTGAAGAAGCTCGGCGTGACCGCGATCGAGCTGATGCCCGTGCACCAGTTCGTCAACGACAGCGTGCTGCTCGACAAGGGCCTCAGCAACTACTGGGGTTACAACACGATCGGCTTCTTCGCACCGCACAACTCCTACTCCTCGACCGGCGACCGCGGTCAGCAGGTGCAGGAGTTCAAGGGCATGGTGAAGTCGCTGCACGCGGCGGGCATCGAGGTCATCCTCGACGTGGTCTACAACCACACCGCCGAGGGCAACCACCTGGGCCCGACGCTGTCGTTCCGCGGCATCGACAACGGCGCCTACTACCGCCTGGTCGAGGACGACCTGCGCTACTACATGGACTACACGGGCACCGGCAACACCCTGAACGTGCGCCACCCGCACTCCCTGCAGCTGATCATGGACTCGCTTCGCTACTGGGTGACCGAGATGCACGTCGACGGCTTCCGCTTCGACCTCGCCAGCGCCCTCGCCCGCGAGTTCTACGACGTCGACCGCCTGTCGACCTTCTTCGAGCTCGTGCAGCAGGACCCGGTGGTCTCGCAGGTGAAGCTCATCGCCGAGCCCTGGGACGTCGGCCCCGGCGGCTACCAGGTGGGCAACTTCCCGCCCCAGTGGACGGAGTGGAACGGCAAGTACCGCGACACCGTGCGCGACTTCTGGCGCGGCGAGCCCAGCACCCTGGGCGAGTTCGCCAGCCGCTTCACCGGCAGCGCCGACCTCTACGAGCACTCCGGCCGGCGCCCGGTCGCGAGCATCAACTTCGTCACCGCCCACGACGGCTTCACCCTGCGCGACCTCGTCAGCTACAACGAGAAGCACAACGACGCCAACGGCGAGGACAACAACGACGGCGAATCGCACAATCGCTCCTGGAACAGCGGTGTCGAGGGCCCGACCGACGACCCGAAGGTGCTCGGCCTCCGTGCCCGCCAGCAGCGCAACTTCATCGCCACCCTGCTGCTCAGCCAGGGCGTGCCGATGCTGCTGCACGGCGACGAGCTCGGCCGCACCCAGCTCGGCAACAACAACACCTACGCGCAGGACTCGCCGCTGACCTGGATCCACTGGGACCAGGAGGATCAGCCGCTGATCGACTTCACGGCGGCCGTGCTCCGGCTCCGGAAGGAGCATCCGACCTTCCGGCGCAGCCGCTTCTTCGACGGCCGACCGGTGCGACGCGGTGCGGGCGAGCCCCTGCCCGACATCGTCTGGCTCACGGCGGATGCCGTCGAGATGTCGCCGGAGGACTGGGACTCCGGGCTCTCGCGCTCGGTGGGCCTGTTCCTGAACGGGCAGGGCATCGCCGGCCGCGACCCGCGCGGGCAGCGCCTCTCCGACGTCAACTTCCTGCTGTACTTCAACGCCCACGACGAGGACGAGCAGTTCACCCTGCCGTCGGCCGAGTACAGCGAAGCCTGGGACGCCGTGATCGACACCGCGGGCGAGGCGGCGGATTCCCAGGTCTTCACCGCTGGCGGTCAGGTCAACGTCAGGGCACGATCGATGATGGTGCTGCGGGTCCATCAGGAGCCCGAGACGGAGCCCGATCACTCGGTCGCCGCATCTCTGACAGCACAGGCCGACACGACGACGCAGGCCATCCCGATCACGCCCACCGTGGTCTAGGGAGGGCCCCGAACCACGAAAGAGGGCAGCGGATGCGCACCCCCCGTTCCACGTACCGCTTCCAGCTCACGGCCGACTTCACCCTGCAGGACGCCGCGCGGCTGGTGCCCTACCTCGGGCGACTCGGGGTGGACTGGGTCTACCTCTCGCCCATCCTCCAGGCCGAGGAGGGTTCCGAGCACGGCTACGACGTCACCGACCACTCCCGCATCGACGTGTCGCGAGGCGGCGAGGAGGGCCTCCGCGAGCTCTCCCAGGCCGCCCACGACGCCGGGATGGGCGTGCTCGTCGACATCGTGCCGAACCATGTCGGCGTCGCCACGCCGTCGCAGAACCCCTGGTGGTGGGACCTGCTGCGAAACGGCCGCGAGAGCCGCTACGCCGAGGCCTTCGACATCGACTGGGAGGCGGGCGACGGCCGTCTGCTGCTGCCGGTGCTCGGCGACGACACCCTCGACGCGCTGACTCTCGAGGACGACCGCACGATCCTCGCCTACTACGACAACCGCTACCCGGTCGCTCCCGGCACGGCCGACGACGGGGCGGATGCGCAGACCGTCCACTCCCGCCAGAGCTACGAACTGGTGAACTGGCGCCGCGAGGGCACCGACCTGAACTACCGGCGCTTCTTCGCCGTGTCGACGCTCGCCGCCATCCGGGTCGAGGAGCCGTGGGTGTTCGACGAGTCGCACGCCGAGATCGGCCGCTGGTTCCGCGAGGGGCTCGTCGACGGGCTGCGGGTCGACCACCCCGACGGACTCGCCGACCCGGGCGGGTACATCGACCGGCTCAGTGCGCTGACCGGCGGGGCGTACATCCTGATCGAGAAGATCCTCGAGGGTGACGAGCCGCTCGAGCCGTCCTGGCATTCGGCCGGCACCACGGGCTACGACGCGCTGGCCGGCATCGACCGCCTGTTCGTCGACCCCTCCGGGGAGGAGGGGCTCGACCGGCTCGACGTCGCCCTGCGCGACGGGGCGGCGACCGAGGGGGCTGCCGCCGCAGGCACCGCCGCCGACCGCTACCGCGCCATGATCCACGACACGAAGCGCGACGTGGCCGACGGCATCCTGCAGGCCGAGGTTCGCCGCCTGGCCCGCGACATCGAACGCGCCGGCGGGCTCCCGACCCCCACCGAGAAGACGGTGGTGCAGGATGCTCTCGCCGAGCTCCTGGCCTGCTTCCCCGTCTACCGCTCCTACCTCCCCGCCGGCCGCGAGCACCTCGACGAGGCGCTGCAGCTCGCGCTGAGCCACCGCCCCGACCTCGACGCCGTTCTGCGCGAGGTCGCCGAGGCGCTCGGACGCGCGGGCACCGCCCCGAGCATCCGGTTCCAGCAGACCTCGGGCATGGTGATGGCGAAGGGCGTGGAGGACTGCGCGTTCTACCGTTTCACGCGGCTGACGAGCCTCACCGAGGTGGGCGCCGACCCCGACGACTTCAGCTGGAGCCCCGAGCGGTTCCACGCCGAGCAGCGGCGCCGGCTCGAGACGCTGCCGCACTCCATGACCACGCTCTCGACGCACGACACGAAGCGCTCCGAGGACGTGCGGGCCCGCATCACGGCGCTCGCCGAGACGCCCGACGGCTGGGCCGGCACGCTGGAGAAGCTGCGCTCGCGGCACCCGCTCGGCGACGGACCGCTCGAGAACCTGCTCTGGCAGGCGATCGTGGGGGCGTGGCCGATCAGCCGCGAGCGTGCGCAGGCCTACGCCACGAAGGCTTCACGCGAGGCCGGGAACACGACGGCCTGGCTGGATGTGGACGAGGAGTTCGAAGAGCGGATGGCCGCCGCCGTCGACGCCGTCTACGACGACGAGATCACGGCCGGCCTCGTGGCGAGCGCGGTGGCCGCGGTCGAGGGCGCCGGCCGCTCGAACTCCCTCGGCGAGAAGCTGGTGCAGCTGACCACGACGGGCATGCCCGACGTCTACCAGGGCTCCGAGCTGTGGGACCTCTCGCTCGTCGATCCCGACAACCGGCGCGAGGTCGACTACGAGCTGCGGGCGTCGCTGCTCGCCGACATCCAGGCCGGTGAGCCGCCGGTGCTCGAGGAGGGCGCCGACGACACGGGCGCCGTGAAGCTGCTCGTCACCACCTCGGCGCTGACGCTGCGCCGCGACCGCCCCGAGCTGTTCGAGGGCTACACGCCGCTCGAGCCGCGCGGCTCGGCCGCCCGCCACGCGGTCGCCTTCGACCGCGGCGGCGCCATCACCGTCGTCACCCGTCTGCCGATCGGGCTCGCCCGGCACGGCGGCTGGGACGACACCACCATCGAGCTGCCCGAGGCGCGGAACGGCTACGCCGACGCGCTGACCGGCCGGCTCTACCGCGACGGCTCGGTGCGGCTGGCCGAGCTGCTCGGCACCTACCCCGTCGCCCTGCTGCAGAGGATCGAATCATGACCGAGAACGACTACGGCGTCTGGGCGCCCCGCGCCACGAAGGTCGAGCTCGTGCTCGCCGACCAGAACGGGCGGGCCGAGCATCCGATGACCGTGGACGGCGACGGCTGGTGGAGGCCCGCCGACGGCGTCGAATGGATGCCCGGGGTCGACTACGGCTACCTGCTCGACGGTGAGGGCCCCTACCCCGACCCGCGCTCGCGCCGCCAGCCCGAGGGCGTGCACGGCCTCTCGCGCACCGACGACCCCTCGGCGTACGAGTGGCAGGACGGCGACTGGACCGGCCTGCCCATCGACAGCGCCGAGATCTACGAGCTGCACGTCGGCACCTTCACGCCCGAGGGGACGCTGGCCGCGGCGTCGGCGCCCGACAAGCTGGAGCACCTGCGCTCGATCGGTGTGACCCACATCGAGCTGCTGCCGGTGAACGGCTTCAACGGCACGCACAACTGGGGCTACGACGGGGTGGCGTGGTTCACGGTGCACGAGGGCTACGGCGGGCCGGATGCGTACCGCCGCTTCGTCGACGCGTGCCATGCGGCCGGGCTCGCGGTCATCCAGGACGTGGTCTACAACCACCTCGGGCCGAGCGGGAACTACCTGCCGCTGTACGGGCCCTACCTGAGCGACGCGCACAAGAACACCTGGGGCGTCTCGGTGAACCTCGACCAGGAGGGCTCGGCGGAGGTGCGCCGGTTCATCCTCGACAACGCGCAGATGTGGCTGCGCGACTACCACGTCGACGGACTGCGACTGGACGCGGTGCACGCGCTGGTCGACGACAGCCCGACGCACCTGCTGGCCGAGCTGGCCGCCGAGGCCGATGCGCTGTCGGCCTCGACGGGGGTGAAGCGGCTGGTGGTCGCGGAGAGCGACCTCAACGACCCGGTGATGTTCCTGCCGCGCGACGGCGACCCGCGGGCCGCCGATGCCCAGGGCACCGGGTACGGGCTCGACGGGCAGTGGAGCGACGACTTCCACCACGCGGTGCACGTGAACCTGACGGGCGAGACGGCGGGCTACTACGCCGACTTCGACTCGGTGGGGGCGCTGGCGAAGGTGCTGACGCGCGGGTTCTTCCACGACGGTACCTACTCGAGCTTCCGCGAGAAGGAGCACGGGGTGCAGCTCGACCGCGCCACCACGGCTCCGTGGCGACTCGTGGTGGCCTCGCAGAACCACGACCAGATCGGCAACCGGGCCACCGGTGACCGCATCACGGCCACGCTCGAGCCCGACCGGCTCGCCATCGCGGCCGCGCTGACGCTGCTCGGGCCGTTCACGCCGATGCTGTTCATGGGCGAGGAGTGGGGAGCGTCGACGCCGTGGCAGTTCTTCACCTCGCACCCGGAGCCCGACCTCGGCGAGGCCACGGCCAAGGGCCGGATCGAGGAGTTCTCGAAGCACGGCTGGGACCCGGCGATCGTGCCCGACCCGCAGGATCCGGCGACGTTCGAGAACTCGAAGCTCGACTGGAGCGAGCTGGAAGAGCCCTCGCACGCCGGGATGCTCGAGGTGTACCGGCGGCTCGCGGCGATCCGTCGCACGCTGCCGGCGGGGTCGTCGCTGACGCTCGCCGACGTGAACGTCGAGTTCGACGAGGACGCGCGGTGGCTGGTGCTGTCGCGGCCGTCGATCGTCGTGATCGTCAACCTCGGCGACGCGCGGCTCGACGCGGGCACCGTGGCGCAGGTGGCGCCGCTGGCCGGTGACGTGCTGTTCGACTCGCACGCGGTGCTGCATGGGCCGTCGGCGACGACGCCCGACGAGGCCGCGGGGCGGCCGGCGGGCGTGGCGCCGCGCTCGGTGGTGGTGGCGCGGCAGAAGTAGGGGTCGCCGCCGACCGCGACCGCGCTGTCTGCTCTAGGAGCGGGTGCCGTTGCGGTCGGCGGTCTCGCCCGACTTGGGGGCGCGCACGAGTGAGGCCGGGCGCACCATGTCGGTGCCGAAGCGGGCCGTGACGCGGTCGATCGTGAGCTCGGCCTCGCGCCAGCCCTCGGACGGCACCGTCTCGTCGGCCCAGAGCGCCGGCTGGTGCATCGTGCCGTCGGCCTCGGAGAGCTGCTCGACCCGCACGCCGATGAGGCGGATGGCCTCGCCGCGCAACCCCACCGCGTCGAAGATCGCTATCGCCTCCTCGTAGATGCGGCGCCCGAGATCGGTGGGCTCGCTCAGGGTGCGCGAACGGGTGATGGTGGTGAAGTCGCTGAAGCGCAGCTTGAGCGAGACCGTGCGCCCCATCAGCCCGGCGGCGCGAAGGCGCACGGCGACGCGGCTCGCCTGGTGCAGCAGCTCGCGCTTCAGCACCTCGGTCGACCGCTCGTCGACGTCGAACGTGCGCTCGTGACCGACGCTCTTCTCCTGGCTCGCCGGCACGACGGAGCGGGTGTCGATGCCCTGCGCGAGCTCGTGCAGCTTCGATCCGGTGGCCTCCCCCACGGCCCGCACCAGCGCGTCGAGGGGGGTGTCGGCGATGTCGGCGACCGTGCGCAGGCCCAGGCGCTCGAGCTGCTCGGCGGTCTTCGCGCCGACGCCCCAGAGCGCCCGCACGGGCAGCGGCCGCAGGTAGGCGACCAGCTCCGAGGGGCGGATGACCAGCATGCCGTCGGGCTTGGCCCGCCCCGAGGCGAGCTTCGCCATGAACTTCGTGGGCGCCACGCCCACCGAGCAGGGCAGCCCGGTCTCCGCGAGCACCCGCGCGCGCAGGTTCTGCGCGATGACGTCGGACTCGCCTAGCAGCCGCCGCGCGCCCGAGACGTCGAGGAACGCCTCGTCGATGCTGAGCGGCTCGACGAGCGGCGTGACCTCCCGGAACAGTGCCATGACCTGGCGCGAGTACTCGCGGTAGAGGTGCATGTGCGGCTCGAGCACGACGGCCTTGGGGCACAGGCGCAGGGCGTTGCCCACGGGCATGGCGGAGTGCACCCCGAAGGCCCGCGCCTCGTAGGTGGCGCTCGTGACGACCGAGCGCGGCGAGTGGCCGCCGACGATGACCGGCTTGCCCTTCAGCTCGGGATGCGAGAGCAGCTCGACCGAGGCGAAGAACGCGTCCATGTCGACGTGCAGGATGGGCGGGCTGGCCTCGATCGCTCCCCCGCCGGGGGTGTCGATCGATGCCGCGGAGCTCATGCTCCGAGCCTAGCCACGACCACCGACATCGGGCGCCGCATCGAGCCGGGACCGGGCCTCGACCGGCCCGGGCACCGGAACCGCACAGTCCCCGCCCAGACTGGGACAGAATACTGTTCGTCGCCCGCCGCCGCGGGCGCTCTGCCCGACGACAGGACCACCGACCGATGAACGCCCTCCTCGACATCGGCATCGTCTCCGGCCCCTTCGTCATCGTCGTCTACGCCGTCGCGGCCGTCGCGGCTCTGCTGCTCGTCGCCGTCCGGCCCTCGACGCGCTGGCGGCGCGGGCGCTGGATCGCGACCGCCGCACTCGCCCTCGGGGTGGGCGCCCTGATCGGCGTCGGCCTGACGTGGCTGCTGTCCGACACGCTGAACCTGTTCGGGGCGGAGTTCACGCTCGTGGTTCGCGTCTGGATCGCGGTGGGCTTCGCGGGCATCCTGCTCGCCCTCGTCTCGCTCTGGCGCGCCAGCCGGCGGCGCGTGATCGCGAGCCTGCTCGCCGTTCTGCTGTTCGCAGGCACGACCGCCATGTCGATCAACATCGACTTCGGCCAGTACCCCACGGTGCGCACGGCCCTCGGCATCAGCAGCATCGACGGCACGCTGCCGATCCGCCCCACAGCGAGCGCGGGCGACGCCCCGACGATCGAGAGCTGGGCGCCGCCGGCCGATATGCCGACGAAGGGCACCGCCGCCCTGACCGACATCCCCGGCACCGTCTCGGGCTTCACCCCCCGCCAGGCCGTCGTCTACCTCCCACCGGCCGCCCTCGTGGCGAACCCGCCGAAGCTGCCGGTGCTGATCGTCATGTCGGGCCAGCCGGGTACGCCGGAAGATCCGCTGGTCACCGACAAGCTGCAGCAGTACCTGGATGCCTACGCCTCGGCCCACGAGGGACTCGCCCCGATCGTCGTCTCGCCCGACCAGCTCGGCGCCCCCGACCGCAACCCGATGTGCATCGACTCGACGGCCGGCGGCAACTCGGCGACGTACCTCACGGTCGACGTGCCGAACTGGATCCGCGGGCACCTGAACGTGCTCGACAGCCCCGCCGGCTGGGGCGTGGGCGGACTGTCGCAGGGCGGCACCTGCGCCATCCAGCTGGGGGCGGCCCACCCCGAGCTGTTCAGCGCCATCCTCGACGCCTCGGGGGAGCTGCACCCCTCCCTCGGCGACGACGCCACCACGATCGCCAAGGGCTTCGACGGCGACGCGGCCGCCTTCGCCGCGGCGGCCCCCTCGGCGATCATGGCGGCGAACGCCCCCTACACCGATATGGTCGCCGTCTTCGGGGTCGGTAGTGCCGACACGGCCTACCTCCCCGGCATCAAGACCCTCTATGCGGATGCGCAGGCCGCCGGCATGACGGCCACCTACGTCGAGTCGCCCGGCAGTGCCCACGACGCCACGAGCTGGAGCTACGTCTTCGACAAGGGCCTCACGGTGATCGCCGACGACTGGGGGCTGAACCGATGACGCACGCGGGGAGCCCGCCGAAGACATCGGCGCCTTCACCTTCGCCGACACCGACACCGACACCGACGGCCACGCCGCCGGCCGCCGCCGGGCGGCGCCCTGCCGCGCGTGCGGTGATCGTCGCTCTCGGCACCCGCGCCCGGTCGATCCCCGTGACCTGGGTGATCGTCGCCCTCGTGCTCGCGGCGAGCGCCTTCCGTCTCACGCTCCGCCCGGGCCGCGCCCGCGGCGACGTCGACGCCTTCGTGTCGACCGGCTTCGACGCCGTCTTCGTGCACCACGACTGGCTGTCGACCCTGACCTCGGTGTTCTTCGTGCACAACGCCGTGCTCCTCGCGCCCGTGCTCGCCCTCGTGCTCCTCGGCATCGGCTGGAGCGAGCGGCGGATGGGTCACCTCCGCACGGGCGTCGCCTTCGTGGTCGTCACCGTCGTCGGGATCGCCCTGGGTCTCGCGGCACAGGGCTTCGGCATCGGGCTGGATCTCTACGCCTCCGAGATCACGCGCACCCACCGCATCGTCGACCCGCTGATCGCCGTGACCGGTGTGGTGATGACCGCCAGCGCGTTCTGCGGGCCGCTGCTGCGGCGGCGCATCCGGATCGTGGGCTTCACGGTGCTCGCGGTCTTCGTGCTGTACTCGGGTGCGCCGAGCGACCAGTTCCGGCTGTTCGCCGCCGTGGTCGGGCTGGTGCTCGGCTTCGCCCTCGCCCGCACGCGCCTGCAGGTGCGCGTCCCGCGCGCGACCCGGCGCGAGACGCGCACGCTGCTGGCGGCGGTCGTCGCGGTCACCGCGCTCGGACCGCTGGTGACCATCGCCGCACCGCAGGGCGTGGGCGTGCTGAACCCGCTCGGCCTGCTGTTCCGCGACCCGCTGCGCGACTACGCGGCGATCGCCGCACGCTGCCAGACCGGCGACTACTCGCGGCACTGCGTCGACGCCCTCGCGCTCTCGCGGCTGGACGGCCCCGGCGCCGTGCTGCTCACGCTGCTGCCGCTGGTGGCGCTGCTCGTCGCGGCCCGGGGGATCCAGCGCGGCCGCCGGGTGGGCCTGCACCTGGCCGTCTGGATCAACCTGGCCCTCGCCCTGCTCGCCGCCGTCTACTACGGCTTCTTCCCCGTGCTCGCGACGAGTGAGTTCACGCGCTTCCAGGCGACGGCGGCGGAGGACTTCCGCTCCTTCGAGCTGGTCTCGGCCCTCGTGCCGCTCGTCATCGCGGCCGCGCTGATCGCGGCCTCGCGGCTCGTTCCGGCCGAGCCCGGGCGGCGGCCGGTGCTCCGCTTCGCGGCGACCGTCGGTCTCGCCGCGGTGGCCTGCTCGGTGCTCTACCTGGCCGTCGCGTGGATCGTGCGCGACCAGTTCTCCCCCACCGCCTCGCTCTACGAGCTGCTGCTCGACCTGCCGGAGCGCTTCGTGCCCGTCGGCTTCCTCGCGTTCGAGCCGGTCGACATCGTGCCGGTCGGGCCGGTGGCGGTGATCGCCTCGCAGTGGGTGGGTCCGCTGTTCTGGGGGGCCGTGATCGTGGCGGCGGTGCGCGGCATGCGGAACGCGCATCCGCTCGTCTCGACCGAGCTCGCCTCGACCGAGGAGGGGCGCGTGCGCGAGCTGCTGCACGCCGGCTCGGGCGGCACCCTCTCGTGGATGACGACCTGGCAGGGCAACCGCTACTGGTTCGCGCCGTCGGGCGGAGTTGTGGCCTACCGCGTGGTCGGCGGAGTGGCCGTGACCACGGGTGACCCGCTCGGCCCGCCCGAGACGCAGTCGGCCACCGCCCTGGCCTTCGCCGCGTACTGCGGCGACCACGGCTGGACCCCCGCGTTCTACTCGGTGACGGATGCGCTGCGAGAGACCCTGCAGGCGGTCGGCTGGTCGTCGCTCCAGGTGGCCGAGGAGACGCTCGTGCGGCCGGCCGGCTGGTCGCTCGACGGCAAGAAGATGCAGGACATCCGCACCGCGATCAACCGGGCGGCGAAGGAGGGGCTGCGCGCCGAGTGGGTGCGCTACCGGGAGCTGCCGGCGGCGCAGACCGCGCAGATCCGCGAGATCTCGGAGCTGTGGGTGGCCGAGAAGGAGCTGCCCGAGATGGGCTTCACGCTCGGGGGACTCGACGAGCTGATGGACGACGAAGTGCTGCTGATGGTCGGCCTCGACGGCGACGGGCGGGTGCACGGCGTCACGAGCTGGCTGCCCACCTACGCCGACGGGCAGGTGATCGGCTGGACCCTCGATTTCATGCGGCGCCGGCCCGACGGCATGAACGGCCTGATGGAGTTCCTGATCGCGCAGACCATCCTGCGAGCGCGCGACGACGGGGTCGAGTTCGTCAGCCTCTCGGGGGCGCCGCTCGCGGTCGGCCCGGGGGCGGATGCTCGGCCGGGGCCGATGGACGCGGTGCTGGCCTTCCTCAGCCGAACCCTCGAGCCGGTCTACGGGTTCCGGTCGCTGCTGCGGTTCAAGCTGAAGTTCCGGCCCGAGTTCCACCGACTGCACCTGTGCTACCCCGACCCGCTGGCGCTGCCGGCGATCGGGCTGGCGCTCGGCCGGGCCTACCTGCCGACGCTCTCGGCGCGGCAGGCCGTGCGGAGCTTCGGGCGGCAGGCGTAGCTTCCGCCTCACTGGCACCGTCACCCCAGCGGCTCCGGCACGACCGACACCCCGAAGTTGTCGCGGAAGACCCCGTCGGGGTCGACGCGCCGTTTCACGGATCTCAGCCTCTCGAGGGTCGCCGGTGGGAACGCCTGCTCGATCAGTTCGGGATCGGTACGGCTCTCGAAGCTCAGGTAGAGGCCCTCGAAGTTCGCGGCGAGTGCCGACCAGAGCTCGTCGAAACGGGCCGAGCGCCCCACCGAGGTGATCGAGAAGTTCGCCGATCGGTGGGCGTACGCGGTCGCCTCGGCCGGAACATCGTTCACGGCGCCGCCCACCGACCTGATCTGGAACCAGGGCGCCGAGCCTGAGCCCGCCAGCGCGGCGGCGGCCTCGGCCGTGACCGGGTCGAGGTGCTCGACCAGCCCCGAGCGGAAGTGCGGCTCGCCCTGCCCGTCGTGCGCCAGCTCGGACGCATTCGCCATCACGGCCGCGTAGGGCAGCAGTTGCACCTGCTGACCCACGAGCGGAGCGAGCTCGGCGAACGGCTGCAGCCGTTCCACGATCGTCTCGGGGTCGCTTGAGTCGACCACGCCGTAGAGCTGTGCGACGATCGGCTCGGCGGGCCGGGAGGCCCCGACGATGAGGAAGAGGGTGGTGTCGCGCGGCGACTCCTCCATGGTGCGGCCGAAGCGCTCGAGGAAGTCGGCGAGATCGTCGACCTGGAGTGCGAGCTGCGCCCAACCCACGTCGCCCACCTCGTCGGCCTCGAACTCGAACGAGACGACGATGCCCACGTTCGCGCCGGCGCCGCGCACCGCCCAGAACAGTTCGGGCTCCTGCTCGGCCGAGGCGCGCACCAGCGTTCCGTCGGCCAGCACGATCTCGGCCGCCACGAGATGGTCGATGGTCAGCCCGTGCTCGCGCGCGAGGAAGCCGATGCCGCCGGCCGTGGCGAGCCCGCCCACGCCGACCCCGCCGTAGTCGCCGCTGGAGAGGGCGAGCCCGTGCGGGGCGAGGGCGGCGGCCACCTCCATCCACCGGGCGCCCGGCCCGATGCGCACCAAGCGTCTGGCCTCGTCGACGACCTCGACACCGTCGAGTGCGCCGAGGTCGATCACCAGGCCGCCGTCGTTGGTGCTTCGCCCGCTGATGCCGTGGCCCCCGCTGCGGATGCCGAGCGGCACCGCCGGATGAAGTCGGGCGAAGGCGAGCGCCTCCTGCACCTGCTCCACCGTCTGCGGGCGCAGGACGAGACCGGGTGCGCCGCCCCTCATGTAGGTGGAGCGCACCGACGCGTAGTCGGTGTCTCCGGGCTCCACGGCCCGCTCCCGGAGCGACGCCGGGACCTCGTCGTAGGCGATTCCCTCTCGGCGCTTCGCCAGGGCCCGGGACGGGCGCACCGCGTCGACGGCGACCACGCCGCGATCCCGGCGCTCGGCCTCGACCGCGGCCCGCACGGCCGGAACGGTCTCGTCGGCGAAGCGTTCGAGCGCCGTCGGATCGTCGCTGCCGACGATGAACGTGGAGACGCCGTTCTCGAGGGCCAGGGCCGTGAGCTGCTCGACCCCCTCCGACCCGCCGATGTTGAGCAGGCGACGGATCTCGCGCGGGTCGCGCCCGACGGAGGCGGCCGCGTCGTCGATACGACGGTTGCCCGTCTCGAGATCGCCGGCCTTCAGGTAGGGCAGGCTCGGCAGCCAGCCGTCGGCCTTGCGGCCGGTGAGCCCGAGCATCCGCGGCTTGTAGGCACCGAGCCAGATCGGGACGTCGTGAGCCGGGGCCGGGCCCCGCTTCGCCCCGTCGACCGGGTAGTACTCGCCGCCCCGCAGCACTCCGCGCTCACCCGCGGCCCAGATGCCGCGGATGAGATCGATCGCCTCGCTGAGTGCGTCGACCGCCTGGCCGGGACTCAGCCGCCTCCCTCCCATCGCCTCGATGGCTTCCCAGAAGGCTCCTGATCCCAACCCCAGGGCGAACCGACCTCCGCTCAGCAGATCGAGCGAGGCGGCCGCCCGGGCCGTGACGGGCGCGGGCCGCAGGGGCAGGTTCAGCACGTTGGGGGCGAGCTGGATGCGCTCGGTGGCCGCGGCCGCGTAGGACAGCAAGGTCCACGTGTCGAGGAACGAGGACTGGTAGGGGTGGTCTTGGAAGGTCACCAGGTCGTAGCCGAGCGACTCGGACAGCCGCGCGAGCTGCACCGGCGCCTGGGGCCGGGCGGCGGAGGGGGTGATGAAGGTGCCGAAGCGGATGCTGTGACCGTAGTCCATGGGCGGATGCCGTTCTCAGTCGGGCGGAACGTGTTGCCCCGCAGATCGTCTGTCTCACAACCTATCTGTTCGGCAACCTATTCCGCTAGACTCATTCCATGGCAGACGGACTCGACCTCGGGTGGTCCCTCGGCACGCTCTTCCGCAGCTGGCAGACGACGGTCACCGGCATCGTCGGCGAGCTGCCGCACGGGCCGCGCGGCTTCCAACTGCTCGGCGCGCTCGACAGCGACCGCCGGGCGCCCACGCAGGCCGAGCTCTCGGCTCACCTCGCCATCGACCGCACGGTGCTCACCTACGTGATCGACGACCTGGCGGCGGCCGGGCTGGTGGAGCGGCGCACCGAGGAGCGCGACCGGCGGGTGCGGCGCATCGCCCTCACGACGAGCGGCCGGCGCCGCCTGAAGTCGCTGCGGGCGAAGGTCGACGCGGCGGAGTCCGCTCTCTTCCCCGGTCTCAGCCCGGTCGAGACCGTCACCCTGCGCGCCCTGCTGGAGCGGGCAGCGGCCGGCGCCCACCTCGGCACGGGTGAGCACGACGCGTGCCGGGTCGTCGCCGACATCCTGGCCGACGACGGCGCGGGCGCTTCCCGGGCTGCGGGAGTAGCTTTCGGAGCATGAAGTTTCGATACCTCGGCAACAGCGGACTCAAGATCTCCGAGATCACCTATGGCAACTGGCTCACCCACGGCTCCCAGGTCGAGAACGACACGGCCACGCAGTGCGTGCGGGCCGCTCTCGACAACGGCATCACCACCTTCGACACGGCCGACGCCTACGCGAACACGGTCGCCGAGCAGGTGCTGGGCGACGCCCTGAAGGGCGAGCGACGCTCCTCGCTCGAGATCTTCACGAAGGTCTACTGGCCCACCGGACCCAAGGGCCCGAACGACACCGGGCTCTCGCGCAAGCACATCCTCGAGTCGATCGACGGCTCGCTCCAGCGCCTCGGCACCGACTACGTCGACCTCTACCAGGCGCACCGCTACGACTACGAGACGCCGCTGTTCGAGACCATGCAGGCGTTCGCCGACGTGGTCCGTCAGGGCAAGGCGCTCTACATCGGCGTCAGCGAGTGGACCGCCGAGCAGCTGCGGGAGGGCCACGCCCTGGCCGAGTCGCTCGGCTTCCAGCTGATCTCGAACCAGCCTCAGTACTCGATGCTCTGGCGGGTCATCGAGGAGGAGGTCGTGCCGGCCTCGAAGGAGCTCGGCATCTCGCAGATCGTCTGGTCGCCGGTCGCGCAGGGCGTGCTCACCGGCAAGTACAAGGCCGGCCAGCCGCTGCCCTCGGGCTCGCGCGCCACCGACGAGAAGGGCGGTGCCGACACGGTGAAGTCGTTCCTGACCGACGACATCCTGCAGCGCGTCGAGAAGCTCGAGCCGGTCGCCGCCTCGCTCGACCTGACGATGGCGCAGCTCGCCATCGCCTGGGTGCTCGCGAACGAGAACGTGGCCGCCGCCATCATCGGCGCTTCGCGCCCCGAGCAGGTCGCGTCGAACGTCGAGGCCTCGGGCGTCGAGCTGCCGGCCGACGTGCTGTCGCAGATCGATGACATCCTCGGTTCGGCCGCCGTCACCGACCCGTCGAAGACGACCTCTCCCCCCACCCGCGTGGTCTGACCCCCGCTGCGGCCGGGCCCCCGGCCCGGCCGCTCCCGCGGGCCACCACCTCCGACCCGCTTCAGGGCCCGCAGTCGACGGACATTTCTGCCTGCCTAGGAGGTGGGCTTCGCCAGCAGCGCGACCACCACCGAGCCGCCCTTCGTCGACTGGCGGCCCACCTCCTCGAAGCCGAGCCGTGCGTGGAAGGCGAGCGAGCCGGGGTTCGGCGGCTCGACATTGACCTCGCAGTCGACCTCGGCCGCGCCCCGCGCCCGCGCCTCGACGAAGACCGCGTCGTAGAGCCGCGGTCCGAGTCCCTCACCGCGGTGCCCCTCCCCCACGACGATGCGGTCGACGTAGAGGAAGCGATCGCCGCGCTGCGAGAACCAGCGGTAGTTCTCGCTGGCGTAGTCGGCGCCCGGCGCCAGGGCGAGCACGAAGCCGAGCAGCTCTCCCTCACGCGCATCCGGATGCCCGCCCCGCACCACCCCGGCCGCCAGCGCCGCGGCGCCGATGAGGGCGCCCATCTCCCCCGCATCGATGTCGTTCACCGCGGGCACCGCCGCGTGGTTGAGCTCGAGCAGACGGGGCACGTCGGCCTCGGTGAGGGGGCGCACGCGGGTGCCGTGGTGGGTCATGTGCCGACCCTAGCGCCCGCGCGGTGTTCGCTCTGCGCTGATCGGTCGTCGCATCGGGGAGCAGGAGGAATGCGCATCCGGGGCCCGTCATTGACAATAGAGATCGACAGGAGCTCCGGATGACCGCACGAACCCCCCTCGACACCGAGACCGCCCAGTGGCTGCGACTGCAGCGCCGCGCCCACCACGAGTTCGGCAGCCGCCTGGCCGCCGTCGAGGACTGGGACGGCCCGACCCCCGACACCGACTGGCGCGTGCGCGACCTGGTGCAGCACGTGATCGAGGAGCAGCAGTGGGTGCCGTGGCTGCTCTCAGGCCTCAGCACACGGCAGGCGAAGAGCCGACTGCGCGCGATCGAAGCCGATCTGCGGCACGAGTGGCACCGCTACTCGCTCGCGGCGACGACCGCGTGGCAGGATGCGGCGCCCGACTCCGAGGTGAACCTCGCGTCCGACACGGTGACCGTCGTGGAGTACCTCAAGGAGCAGGTGGCGGACGTGACGATCCACAGCTGGGACCTGGCGCGGGCCGTCGGAGCGCCCGAGGACCTCGACGTCGACCTGGTCGCGGCCGTGTGGACGGTGTTCGAGCCGCAGCGCGACGCCCTGGAGCTGAGCGGCCTGTTCGCGTCTCCCGTTCCGGTGGCCGACGACGCGCCGCTGCAGACGCGGCTGCTCGCACTCACGGGCCGCGACGCGCGCCTGGCCGCCTAGACCGACCGGACACGACGACGGCCCTTCCCGTTCCGGGAAGGGCCGTCGTCCGTGTGAGGGGCGGTTACTCGGCCGCCGCGCGCTCGAGCACGAGTTCGCGCACGCGGGCCGCGTCGGCCTGGCCCTTCATCGCCTTCATGACCGCGCCGATGACGGCGCCGGCGGCCTGCACCTTGCCGTCCTTGATCTTGGCGAGCACGTCGGGCTGGGCGGCGAGCGCCTCGTCGATGGCCGCGATCAGCGCGCCGTCGTCGGAGACCACCGCCAGTCCGCGGGCGTCGACGACCTCCTGCGGGGTGCCCTCGCCGTCGATGACGCCTTCGAGCACCTGGCGGGCCAGACGGTCGTTCAGCGCACCGCTGTCGATCAGGGTGACGAGCGCCGCGACGTCGGCGGGCGACACCAGTGAAGCAGGCTCGGCCGAGCGCGCGTTCGCGATGCGCGAGATCTCCCCCGACCACCACTTGCGAGCGGCGGCCGGCGACGCGCCGGCCTCGACGGTCGAGGTGACCTCGACGAGCAGCCCGGCGTTCTGCACGTCCTGGAACTCCAGGTCGGTGAAGCCCCACTCCTGCTTCAGCCGGCGGCGGCGTGCGGCGGGCGGCTCGGGCAGGGCGGCGCGGAGCTCCTCGATCAATTCGGCCGAGGGCACGACCGGCAGCAGGTCGGGCTCGGGGAAGTAGCGGTAGTCGTCGGCGTCGCTCTTCGGGCGCCCGGCCGAGGTGGTGCCCGTGTCCTCGTGCCAGTGCCGCGTCTCCTGCGTGATGGTGCCGCCGTCGGCGAGGATCTGCGCCTGGCGCTGGATCTCGTAGCGGATGGCCCGCTCGACCGAGCGCAGCGAGTTGACGTTCTTCGTCTCGGTGCGAGTGCCGAGCGGTGCCGGCGGCTCGCCGGGAGCGGTGCGCGGACGCAGCGAGATGTTCGCGTCGCAGCGCAGGTTTCCGCGCTCCATCCGGGCCTCGGAGATGCCGAGCGCCACCACGATGTCGCGAATGGTCGCCACGTACGCCTTCGCCAGCTCGGGCGCATCGGCCTCGGCGCCGTAGATGATGTCGGTGACGATCTCGACCAGCGGCACACCGGCGCGGTTGTAGTCGACGAGCGAGTACTCGGCGCCCTGGATGCGGCCGGTGGCCCCGCCGACATGCGTGAGCTTGCCGGCGTCCTCCTCCATGTGCGCGCGCTCGATCGGCACGGTGAACATGCGGCCGTCGGGCAGCTCGACGTCGACCGAGCCGCCGAAGGCGATCGGCTCGTCGAACTGCGAGATCTGATAGTTCTTCGCCAGGTCGGGGTAGAAGTAGTTCTTGCGCGCGAAGCGGCTCGAGGGGGCGATCGAGCATCCGAGTGCCAGTCCCAGGCTGATGCTGTACCGCACCGCCTCGCCGTTCACCACGGGCAGCGACCCGGGCAGGCCCAGGTCGACCGGCGTGATGTTCGTGTTGGGCTCGCCGCCGAAGAAGTTCGGGGCGTCGGAGAACATCTTGGTCTTCGTCGAGAGCTCGACGTGCACCTCGAAGCCGAGCACGGGCTCGAACAGCTCGAGGGCCTTGTCGAAGTCCATCAGTTTCGCGGTGGCCATCAGACGGCTCCTTCCTGCGCGGCCGCCATCTCGCCGGGGGCGAGATCGGGTGCCTGAGAGATCAGCGTGTGGCCCCACTTCTCTTCGAGCATCCGCTCGAGAGCCCCGCCGACGCCGTAGAGACGGGCGTCTTCGCGAGCGGGGGCGAGGAACTGGATGCCGACGGGCAGGCCGTCTTCACGGGCCAGGCCCACGGGAAGCGAGATGCCGGGGATGCCCGCGAGGTTCGCGGGGATGGTCGCGATGTCGTTGAGGTACATCGCCATCGGGTCGCCCGTGTTGGAGCCGAGCTTGAACGCGGTGGTCGGCGCGGTCGGCGAGACCAGCACGTCGACCCCGGCGAAGGCCGCGGCGAAGTCGCGCTGCACGAGCGTGCGCACCTTCTGGGCGCTGCCGTAGTAGGCGTCGTAGTAGCCGGCGCTCAGCGCATAGGTGCCCAGGATGATGCGACGCTTCGCCTCGGCGCCGAAGCCGACCTCGCGGGTCGCCGCCATGACGTCTTCGACGGTGCCGCCGCCGGGCGGGTTGACCCGCAGGCCGAAGCGCACGGAGTCGAACTTCGCCAGGTTCGAGGAAGCCTCGGCCGGCATGATCAGGTAGTAGGCCGCGATGGCGTACTCGAGGCTCGGCAGGCTGACGTCGATGATCTCGGCGCCGTTCGCGGCCAGCAGGTCGAGCGCCTCGCGGAAGCGCTCGAGCACGCCGGCCTGGAAGCCGTCGCCGTCGAGCTCCTTGATGACCCCGATCTTCAGGCCCTTCACGTCGCCGCGGCGCACGGCCTCGGCCATGCTCGGCCACTCGTCGGTGAGCGAGGTGGAGTCGCGCGGGTCGTGGCCGCCGATGACGTCGTGCAGCAGCGCCGAGTCGAGCACGGTGCGGCTGACGGGGCCGATCTGGTCGAGGCTCGAGGCGAGCGCGATGGCGCCGTAGCGGCTCACTCCCCCGTAGGTCGGCTTGACGCCGACGGTGCCCGTGACGTGGGCCGGCTGCCGGATGGAGCCGCCCGTGTCGCTGCCGAGGGCGAGCGGCGCCTCGAAGCTCGCGACCGCCGCGGCCGAGCCGCCGCCGGAGCCGCCGGGGATGCGCTCGAGATCCCACGGGTTGTGGGTGGGGCCGTAGGCGGAGTGCTCGGTGGTGGAGCCCATCGCGAACTCGTCCATGTTCGTCTTGCCGATCGGCACGAGGCCGGCCGCGCGCAGCTTGGTCATGACGGTCGCGTCGTAGGGCGGCACCCACCCCTCGAGGATCTTCGAGCCGCTCGTGGTGGGCATGTCGTTCGTGACGATCACGTCCTTGATGGCGATCGGCACACCGGCGAGCGGATGCAGGGCCTCACCCGCGCGTCGGCGCTCGTCGATCGCGGCGGCGGTGCGGCGGCTCAGCTCGGGGGCGGTGTGCAGGAACGCGTGCACCTCCTCGTCGACGGCGGCGATGCGGTCGAGGTGCGCGTCGGTGGCCTCGACGGCGCTGATCTCGCCGCTGGAGAGCTTCTCGGCGAGCGCGGCGGCCGGCAGCCGGACGAGCTCGTGGTCGTGGCGGGCCATCACTGCTCCTCTCCGAGGATCGCGGTCACGCGGAAGCGCGTGCCGTCGTGGTCGGGTGCACCGGCGATCGCCTGCTCGGTGGTGAGCGTGGCACCGGGCACGTCGTCGCGGTAGACGTTCTGCAGCGGGATCGGGTGACTCGTGGCCGGCACATCGGCCGTCGCGACCTCGGACACCTTCGCGACGTTGTCGACGATCGAGCCGAGCTCGCTCGTGAGGCTCTCGATCTCCTCGGGTGTCAGGGCGATCCGGGCGAGGTTCGCGAGATGCGCGACCTGCTCCTGGGTTATTTCGGACATGGTGCTCCGGTGTTCTGTTCGCGAAGGGTGTGGGGCAATTCTACGGGGTGGCCGCTTGCGGGGTCGGGGCGCAGATGGGCGGGCGTCGGAAGGCGGGCGTCGGGCTGTCGCGCCTCGGCCTTCGACCGGTGGGGCGGTCACCCGTCGGACCGCGGCCCCGTCACCTCGTCGAGGAAGGCGATGGTCGCGTCGAGGGTTCGGCGGGCGTCGGGGAAGTCGAGCTTGAACTGGTATTCGTGGGGCAGGGAGGGCTGGTGGTCGGCGGGCCAGAACATCGTGGTGACGGGGACGCCGGCCGCGCGCATCCGCTCGCTCAGGGGCACCGATTGCACGGCGGTGAGCCCGTCGCCGTTGCCGCCCGAGAGGAAGGCCGGCGGGAAGGCCCCGGTGACGGCGCGGATCGTGCTCATCGAGTCGGCCGCCTCGGTCGCCGACCAGTCGCGGCTGCCGGTGTAGGCCCGGAGGGCGCTCGTGAAGCCCCACTCGAGCACGCCGGTGAGGTGCGTCATGGCGTCGAGGTCGTAGATGCCGCAGTGCAGCACGATCCCGGCGAGCTGACCGGGCTCGAGGGCGGGGCGGATGCCCGTGCGGGCCGCGTACGCCGGGTTCACGATCGCGGCCGCGAGCTGGCTCGCGAGCTGCGCGCCCGCCGAGTCACCGGCGAGCACGATGCGACCGGGGTCGATACCGAGCTCGTCGGGGTGCTCGACGAGGTGGGCGAGGGCGTCGCCGAGCTGCTCCACGGCGGTGGGATAGGCGGCGTCGGGCGCGATCGTGTAGTCGACGGCGACACCGATGTACCCCGCTGCGGCGAGGTGGCGGAGGTACGGGGTGACGTGAGCCTTGCTCCCCGAGATCCAGGCGCCGCCGTGGATCCACACGACGACCGGCCGCGGTGCTGCGGAGTCGATCGGCGAGACGAGGTCGAAGGTGCCCCCGGCGCGGCCGGCGACGGGGCCGTAGGGCACGTCGTGCAGCTCGCGGAAGGGGCCGGGCGGAGCGTGGCGCTCCAGCTCGGCGACCGTACGGCGGGCGTCGCGGTCGAACACCGCGCGGATGGCCATCACCGCCGGCCACGGCGAGCTGCGCACCCAGACGGCAGCCGCGCCGAGGCCGGCCGCCGCCGCGATCACTCCCCCGACCGCGGCCGCGCGCCCGCGCATCCGCTACCCCTCGTCGCCGTCGGCCGCAGTCACGTCGACCGCTGCCTCGTCGTCGGGCGACGGTGCCGGCGTGGTGGGCTTCTTGGCACGGGGCGCCCGTTTCGCCCGGGGCTTCGTGGGCGTCGTCTCCGCCTCCCCGGCGGCCGGCGCGGCGTCGTCGCTCGCGGTGGGAGGGAGCGAACCATCCGGGTCGGCGTCGGCGGGGTCGGCGCCCGGGGGCGGGCCGAGGGCCGCCGGGCCCTCCGTGACCAGGAGCGCGAACTGGGCGGCGTCGATGATGCGGAGGCCGAGGGCCTCGGCCTTCGGCAGCTTGGAGCCGGCGCCGGGGCCGGCCGCCACGAAGTCGGTCTTCTTGCTGACGCTCGAGGCCGCCTTGCCGCCGGCGGCGATGATCGCCTCCTGGGCGCCCTCGCGGGTGTATCCCTCGAGCGAGCCCGTGGCCACGACGGTGATTCCCTCGAGCACCCCGCCCGCGCCGACGTTCGCGCCGGGCCCCGGGTGTCCCGGGGTCGCGAACTGCACGCCCGCCTCGGCCCACCGGTCGAGGATCTCGACGTGCCAGTCGACCTCGAACCACGCGATCAGCGCGTCGGCGATGATGCCGCCGACGCCGTCGACCGCCGCGAGCTCGTCGCGGGTCGCCGCCCGGATCGCGTCGAGCGACCCGAAGTAGTCCGCGAGCGCTCGCGCCGCGACAGGCCCCACGTGCCGGATGCTCAACGCCACGAGGATGCGCCAGAGCGGCTTCGTCTTGGCCTTCTCGATGTTCGCCAGGAGCTCGATGGCGTTCGAGGACGGCACCGAGCCGGCGTCGCCCCAGAACTCCGTCGCCTCGGGATCGTAGGCCGGGTCGGCGTCGCGCCCCGAGACCCGTCGCTTGCGCCGGAACGGGGTGACGAGCTTCGGCGTGCCGTCGTCGTTCAGCTTCTCGAGCCCGGTCTCGTTGTCGCGGACGATCACCCGAATGGGGAACAGGTCGCTCATCGTCAGTGCGAACAGCCCCGCCTCGGTCTCGAGCGGGGGTTCCGCCGGCTCGCTCGGCTGCGTCAGCGCCGCCGCCGACACCTCGCCGAGGCCCTCGATGTCGAGCGCTCCGCGCGATCCGACGTGCTCGACGCGCCCGCGCACCTGCGCGGGGCAGCTGCGGGCGTTCGGGCAGCGGAGATCGATGTCGCCCTCTTTCGCGGGCGCCAGCTTCGTGCCGCACTCGGGGCAGTTCTCGGGCATCACGAACGCGTACTCGCTGCCGTCGCGCAGCTCGACCACCGGGCCGAGCACCTCGGGGATGACGTCACCCGCCTTGCGCAGCACCACCGTGTCGCCGATCAGCACGCCCTTGGCCTTCACCACGTCCTGGTTGTGCAGCGTCGCCTGGCGAACCTCCGAGCCCGCGACCTCCACCTTCTCCATCACGGCGAACGGCGTGGCGCGCCCGGTGCGCCCGACGCTCACGACGATGTCGAGCAGCTTCGTGTTGACCTCTTCTGGCGGGTATTTGAAGGCCGTTGCCCAGCGCGGTGCGCGGCTGGTGGCACCCAGCTCCTCGTGCAGCGCGAGGTCGTCGACCTTCACGACGATGCCGTCGATCTGGTGCTCGACGCTCGAGCGGTTGATGCCGTAGCCGCGGATGAACTGCGCCACCTCGCCGATCGTGTCGAACACGCGGTAGTGCGTCGAGGTCGGCAGCCCCCACTCGGCCAGAAGTTCGTACACCTCGGACTGGGCGGCCACGGGCGGGTTCGGCCAGGCGCCGATGCCGTGCACGAGCATCCGCAGCCGGTGCAGACGGGCCGTCACGAGGGCCAGCTGGCGCTCGTTCTTGCCCTCGGACTTCTGCCGGAGCGAACCGGCCGCCGCGTTGCGCGGGTTGGCGAAGACACGCTCGCCCGCCGCCTCCTGGGCCGCGTTCAGCTCGTCGAACGACGCGACGGGGAAGAAGATCTCGCCCCGCACCTCGACGAGCGGCGGATGCCCGGAGCCCTTCAATCGCGCCGGGATCGAGTCGATCTGCAGCACGTTCTCGGTCACGTCCTCGCCGACCACGCCGTCACCGCGGGTGGCGGCCGTGACCAGCACTCCGTTCTCGTAGCGCAGGTTGATGGCGAGCCCGTCGATCTTCAGCTCGCTGAGGAAGCGCACGACCCCGCGGCCGGCGTCGCGCTGCACCTTGGCCGCCCACTCGTCGAGCTCCTCCTCGCTGAACACGTTGTCGAGGCTCAGCATGCGCTCGGCGTGCGTGACGGGGGTGAACATCGTGGTGACGGCGCGGCCGCCGACGGTCTGGGTGGGGCTGTCCTGCGAGCGGAGCTCCGGATGCTCGCGCTCGAGGTCGTCGAGCCGATGCACCAGCGCGTCGTACTCCTGGTCGGACACCGTCGAGGCGTTCTTCTCGTAGTACTGGTCGCGCAGCTCGAGGATGCGCGTGGTGAGCCGCTCGACCTCGACCGCCGCCGACTCGAGCTCGTCGGGCGTCTCCTCCGGCAGCGCCTCGTCTGCGGCGACCCCGTCGCCGGCCGTCTCGGCCGCGCGCGCCATCAGACCACCGCCATCGTGTCCGCCGCGACCGTGTCGGCCGCCACCGTGCGGTCGATCGTGCACTGCCCCATCACCCGCGTGCCCACGTAGACCACCGCGGTCTGCCCCGGGGCCACCCCGACGAGCGGCAGCACGGGCGTGATGACGAGCTCGCCGCCCCGAACCACGGCCCACGCATCCACCGGATCGGCGTGCGCACGGATCTGCACCTGACAGTCGAAGCCGCGCTCGACGTCGGAGGGCGCGAGCCCCGCCCAGGTGAACCGCGCACCGGCGATCTCGGCGATGGCGAGCGCTTCCTTCGGCCCCACGACGACCTCGTTCGTGACCGGCCGCACCTCCAGCACGAATCGCGGCTTGCCGTCGGGCGCCGGCATGCCGAGCTTGAGGCCGCGGCGCTGCCCGACCGTGAAGGCGTGTGCGCCCTCGTGCGAGCCGACGACGGCGCCGGAGCGGTCGACGATCTCACCGGTGGCGGTGCCCACGCGCTCGGCGAGCCACCCGCTCGTGTCGCCGTCGGGGATGAAGCAGATGTCGTGGCTGTCGGGCTTGTTCGCCACCGAGAAGCCGCGCTCGGCGGCCTCCGCGCGCACCTCGGCCTTGGAGGGCGTGGCCCCGAGCGGGAACAGGCTGTGCCGCAGCTGCTCGGTGGTGAGCACGCCGAGCACGTAGCTCTGGTCTTTCGCCCAGGCGGCGGCCCGGTGCAGCTCGGGGTTGCCGTCGGCGTCGGTCGTGACCGTGGCGTAGTGACCGGTGCAGACGGCGTCGAAGCCGAGGTCGAGCGCCTTCTCGAGCAGGGCGGCGAACTTGATGCGCTCGTTGCAGCGCATGCAGGGGTTGGGGGTGCGGCCGGCCGAGTACTCGGCGATGAAGTCGTCGACGACGTCGGCCTTGAAGCGCTCGGAGAAGTCCCACACGTAATAGGGGATGCCGATCTTGTTCGCCGCCCGCTGCGCGTCCATCGAGTCTTCGATGGTGCAGCAGCCGCGGCTGCCGGTGCGCAGGGTGCCGGGCATGCGGCTCAGGGCGAGGTGCACGCCGACCACCTCGTGGCCCGCCTCGACCGCCCGCGCGGCGGCCACCGCGGAGTCGACGCCACCGCTCATTGCTGCGAGAACCTTCATGCCGTCCAGCATACGGCGGGCCTCTGACACCGCCTCGGGAGCGGCCCGGCACAGGGTCCCTCCGGCGAATCACCCGCAGCACGGAGAGGATTGTCAGTCGTGCGGTGCAGAATGTCCCCGATGTCAGCACTGCTCGAGAAGCCGCGTCAGAGCGGCCGTCCGACACCGCCGAGGCGGCGGCGCAGCCGCCCCGCCCTGGCCATCGCGGTGTGCCTGGCCTCGCTCGCACTCGCTCTGCTGCTCGCTGCCCACGTGCTCGTGCCGCGGATGCTCGGGCTCTCGCTCATCGTCGAGTCCGCCCTCCCGTGGTTCGGTGCCGCGATCCCGGTGCTCCTCGTGGCCGGTCTGATCGCGCGCAGCCGGGGTGCGGTCGCCGCGGCCGTGATCCCCGCGATCGTCTGGGGCGTGATGTTCGTGCCCGCGCTGGTGCCGCTGACGCAGAGCGCCGGCGGAGCATCCGGAACCCTCACCGTGGCCAGCCAGAACGTCGAGGCGGACTCGGGCACCGCCGCCGAGTCGGCGCAGGCGCTGGCCGCCCAGGGTGCCGACGTGATCGGGCTGCAGGAGATGGACGACACGGCCCGCGCCGAGGTCGAGGCGGTGCTGAGCGAGAGCTACCCGCACTCCTACGGCATCGGCACGGTCGGCGTGTGGAGCAAGTACCCGATCGAGAACGCCCAGGCGCTCGACCTCGGGCTGGGCTGGCAGCGCGGCATCGCGGCCGACCTCGCGACGCCGACGGGGCTCGTCAGTCTCTACGTCATCCACGCGGCGTCGGCGCGGCCGGCCGACCACGAGGCCCGCGACGAGATGCTCGCGAACCTCGCCGACTACGTGCCGCGCGACGAGAACGCGCGGCTGATCATGATGGGCGACTTCAACGCGGGCAGCTCCGACCGCAGCCTCGCCGGTCTCACGGGTCAGCTCGCCGAGGCGAACCAGAACGGCGGCGGCTTCGGCTTCACCTGGCCGGCCGCCTTCCCGGCGACCCGCCCCGACCACGTGCTCTCGCGCGGCATGGACGTCACGTCGAACACCACCCTGCGCGCGGGGTCTTCAGACCACCTCGCGGTGATCACCACCCTCGCCCTGTAGCGAAGTGCGGCACGCGGCACGCGACGGCCGAGCGCGGCACGCGGCCGCCAAGCACGCCACACGCCACGCGCTCTAGTCCGAGAGCGCCCGATACAGCTGCAGCGACGCCGCCGCCACCGCGACCGCCGCCCCCGGCGCGACCCGCGGCAGCTCGTGCCCCGCCGGCAGCACCTCGTTCGACGAGTCCCAGAGCAGCTCGTACCCGACGACCCCCTCGTGCACCGGCAGCGTCACCGAGATCGGCGACTCCACCCCGTGGATCACCGTGAGGATGCGGTTCAGCGGCTCGTGCTCGGGCGTCGACGCCGCCACGTACTGCAGCGTGCGGTTCTCGGGCGAGTTCCAGTCGGCGATCGACATCGACTCCCCCGCGGCGTCGTACCAGTCCATCTGGCTCGACCCCGGCGTGCGCTCGCCGAACACGCCGTAGCGCACGGGCCGCAGGGCCGGGTTCTCCCGCCGCATCCGCAGCAGATGCTGGGTGGTGCGCCACAGGTCCTTCTGCCAGGTGCGCCTGTCCCACGACAGCCAGGTCAGCTCGCTGTCGTGGCAGTAGGCGTTGTTGTTGCCCTTCTGGCTGCGCCCGAACTCGTCGCCGGCGGTGATCATCGGCACGCCGGCCGAGAGCAGCAGCGTGCCCATCAGGTTGCGCATCGCGCGCCGCCTGGCCTGCTCGACGGACCGCGAGGTGGTCGGGCCCTCGATGCCGTGGTTGTACGACATGTTGTTGTCGGTGCCGTCGCGGTTCGACTCCCCGTTTCCCACATTGTGCTTGACGTTGTAGGCCGTCAGGTCGGCGAGGGTGAATCCGTCGTGGGCCGTCACGAAGTCGACCGAGGCGAGGGGGCCCCTGGCCTGCGCGAAGGTGTTCGACGATCCGGCGATGCGCGTGGCGAGCATCCCGACCCCGTCGCCCGGGTTGCCGTTCTCGCGGATCGACTTGATGTCGCGCAGCCAGAACTTGCGCATGCGGTCGCGGTAGCGGTCGTTCCACTCCGACCAGCCCTTGGGGAAGTTGCCGGTCTGCCAGCCGCCCATCCCGACGTCCCACGGCTCGGCGATCATCTTCACGTCGGCGAGCTCGGGGTCGCCGACGATGCCGGTGATCAGCGGATGCTCGTGGTCGTAGTAGTGGTCGCCGTTCCGCCCGAGCGTGGCCGCCAGGTCGAAGCGGAACCCGTCGACCTGCACGTCGTTCGCCCAGTACTTCAGCGAGTCGAGGATCAACCGCGACACGGCCGGCGTCGCGGTGTTGATCGAGTTGCCGCAGCCCGTGACGTCGACGTAGTCGCCCCGCGCCGTCTGCCGGTAGTACGCGGCGTTGTCGATGCCGCGGAAGCTGGTGGTCGGGCCCATCCGCCCCTCTTCGGCGGTGTGGTTGTAGACCACGTCGAGGATGACCTCGAGCCCCGCCTCGTGCAGCAGCTTGACCATGCCCTTGAACTCGCGCAGCACCGCCGCGGGCCCTTCGGCCTGGGCGGCGCGCGAGGCGTAGAGCGAGTGCGGGGCGAAGAAGCCGAGGGTGTTGTAGCCCCAGTAGTTCGTGAGGCCCTGCTTCTGCAGCCGTTGCTCGGAGACGAAGGCGTGCACCGGCAGCAGCTCCACGGCGGTGACGCCGAGGCTCTTCAGATAGCCGATCGAGGTGTCGTGGGCGAGACCCGCGTAGGTGCCGCGCAGGTGCTCGGGGATGCGCGGGTTGAGCTTCGAGAGCCCCTTCACGTGCGCCTCGTAGATGACGGTGTGATCGAGCGGGGTGTTCGGCTTGGTGACGCCGTGCCAGTCGAACTCCTCGTCGACGACGACGCTCCGCCACTGCTCGCGGCCGGAGCGCACCAGCCCGCGGGCGTAGGGGTCGATCAGGGCGAGACTCGGGTCGAAGGCGTTCTGCGGGCCGTCGGGGCCGTTCACGCGCAGCGTGTAGCGGCGGCCGGGGGCGAGGCTGCGGGTGCGGGCGCTCCAGACGTTCGACGCGTCGTCGCGCTCGAGCGGCACCGTCTTGTAGACCCAGTTCGGGTCTTTGCGGTCGTAGAGCAGCAGGTCGATGCTCGTCGCCGTCGACGACCAGACCCTCAGCTCTCCGCCGTGCGAGGTCTGGCGAACGCCCAGCCGGGCGAGGGGGTCGGCCGCAGTCATGCGACTTAGAGTAGTCACAGCCGGTTCGCCCACTGAAATCCCCTCATCATGCCTGTCTACCTCGACCACGCCGCCACCACGCCGATGCTCCCCACAGCCCGCGCGGCCTACGTCGACGCGCTCGGGGTGGTGGGCAATCCCTCGTCGATCCACAGCCAGGGCCAGCAGGCGAAGCGGATGCTCGAGGAGGCGCGCGAGGCGATCGCGGTGTCGCTCGGGGCCGAGCCCGTCGAGGTCATCCTCACCTCGGGCGGCACCGAGTCGATCAACCTCGGCGTGAAGGGGCTGTTCTGGAAGCGCGCGCCGCGCCGGGTCGTGCTCGTGCCGGGCGGGGAGCACCACGCGACGGTCGACGCTGTCGAGTGGCTGGCGTCGCACGAGGGGGCCGAGGTCGTGACGATGCCGGTGGATGCGCTGGGCCGCCTCCAGCCGTCGGTGCTGTCCTCGGCGCTGCAGAGGTACGGCGACGACGTGGCCCTCGTCAGCCTGCTCTGGGCGAACAACGAGGTGGGCACGATCAACGACGTGGCGGCGCTCGTGGCGGTGGCCCGGGCATCCGGAGTGCCCGTGCACGTCGACGCCGTGGCGGCCTACGGGTACCTGCCGATCGCGTTCGATGCGGTGGGGGCGGCGGCACTCAGCGTCTCGGCCCACAAGATCGGCGGGCCGGTGGGGGTCGGGGCACTGGTGCTGGCGCGGGCGTGGGAGGTGGAGCCGCTGATCCACGGCGGCAGCCAGCAGCGCGTGCGCTCGGGCACCCAGGACGTGGCGGGCGCGCTCGCCTTCGCGGCCGCCGCCACCTCCGCTGCGGCCGACCTGACACACCTTGCGTCAAGTGGGGGCGACCTGACACAACGTGCGGCAAGTGGGCGCGAGTCGCCACTGGTTGCGGCAAGTGGGTTCGTGGCGGAGCTCGCGGCGCTGCGGGATCGGCTCGTGGCGGGCATCCGGTCGGCCGTGCCGGAGGCCGTGCTGCGGGGCGACCCCTCCCCCGCGGGTCGCCTGCCCGGCAACGCCCACCTGACGTTCCCCGGCTGCGACGGCGACTCGCTGCTGTTCCTGCTCGACCTCGCCGGTTTCTCGGTCTCGACCGGTTCGGCCTGCCAGGCCGGTGTGCCCGAGATCTCGCACGTGCTGCTCGCGATGGGCATCCCCTCCGACGAGGCGCGCGGCGCCCTGCGCTTCACCCTCGGCCACGGCACCACGGCCGAGGAGGTCGACGCGCTCGTCGCCGCCCTCCCCGCCGCCTACGCCTCGGCCCGCCGGGCGGGCCACTCGACGAGGACACCCGCCCCGACCGCATTCGCCTGACCCCGAGACGGCACGACCCGACGCGCGGGGGCTAGTGGGCGACCGCGATGAGGCCCAGCTCGGCCGGCGAGGCCAGGTCGGCGTTCTTCGGCACGATTCGGACCGTGTAGCCGAACGAGCCCGCGCGGCCGAGCTGCACCGTGCCCGAGTAGACCAGCTCCGAGGAGTCGGCCGAGGGGGGCGCCGCAGCCAGCTCGACCGCGTGCGTCTCGGCGAGCTCGTCGCCGTGCACAGCGTGCCCGTAGACGACCTCGACCGCCACGTCGGACGGCGCGAGCCCGCCCAGCTGGACGTGCGCCCGAACGTGCAGCTCGTCGCCGACCTGCGGGGTGTCGTCGAGCCCGCCCGACTCGACGTGCACGACCGAGACGTCCGGCCAGGCGGCGCGCACGCGCTCCTTCCACGCGGCGAGCGCGCGGGCCTCCGAGTGGTCGTCGGCGGTCATCACACGTTCGGCCGCGGCCGCCGGGATGTACAGGCGCGTGACGTACTCGCGCACCATCCGCTCGGCGCTCAGCTCGGGTGAGAGCGTGGCGAGGGTGTGCCGGATGCTCTGCAGCCAGTGCTGCGGCACGCCGTCGCCGTCGCGGTCGTAGAACCGCGGCGCGACCTGGTTCTCGAGCAGGTCGTAGAGCGCCTCGGCCTCGAGGGCGTCACGCTCCGCGGAGTCGCCCGCGGAGTCGGCGGTGGGGATGGCCCAGCCGTTCTCGCCGTCGAAGTACTCGTTCCACCAGCCGTCGAGGATCGAGAGGTTCAGCCCGCCGTTCAGCGCCGCCTTCATCCCCGAGGTGCCGCAGGCCTCGAGCGGCCGCAGCGGGTTGTTCAGCCACACGTCGGTGCCCGGGTAGAGCAGCTGCGCCATGCCGATGTCGTAGTTCGGCAGGAAGACGATGTGCGTGCGCACCTCGGGGTCGCTCGCGAACTGCACGAGCTTCTGGATCAGCCGCTTGCCCTCGTCGTCGGCCGGATGCGACTTGCCCGCGATCACGAACTGCACCGGACGCTCGGGGTTCAGCAGGATCGCCTTCAGCCGAGCGGGGTCGTGCAGCATCAGCGTGAGCCGCTTGTAGGTCGGCACGCGCCGGGCGAAGCCGATGGTCAGCACGGACGGGTCGAGCAGGCTCTGGAACCAGGCCGGCGGGATCGAGTCGGGGTTCTGCTCGCGCCAGGCCTCGGTGACCCGACGGCGGGCGTCGTGCACGAGCTGGCGGCGCATGTCGCCGCGCACCGCCCAGAGCTCGCCGTCGGTGACCGCGTCGGAGCGCCAGTCGGCGACCGTGGTGTCGCCCGTGCCGAGCTTCGTGCGGGCGAGCTCCTGCAGCAGCGGGTCGGTCCAGGTCGGAGCGTGCACGCCGTTGGTCACCGAGGTGATCGGCACGTCGTCGCGGTCGAAGCCCGGCCACAGGCCGCTGAACATGCCGCGCGAGACGGCCCCGTGCAGCACCGAGACGCCGTTCGTGCGCTGCCCGAGCCGGAGCCCGAGCACCGCCATGTTGAACACCTCGGGCGAACCGCCCTCGTAGTCCTCCGCGCCGAGCGACAGCGCCGACGGCACGTCGAGCCCCGGCAGCATGTCGGTGGAGAAGTAGCGCTCGACGAGACCGCGGTCGAAGCGGTCGATGCCGGCCGGCACCGGGGTGTGCGTGGTGAAGACGGTGCCCGCACGCACGACCTGCAGGGCCTCGTCGAAGGAGAGGCCGTTGCCGATCAGGGTCGAGATGCGCTCGAGGCCGAGGAACCCCGCGTGCCCCTCGTTGGTGTGGTACACCTCGGGCATCGGCTGGTCGGTGAGCTCGGAGACGACTTCGAGAGCGCGCACGCCGCCGATGCCGAGCAGCAGCTCCTGCAGCAGGCGATGCTCGCCGCCGCCGCCGTAGAGGCGGTCGGTCACGCTGCGCAGCGCGTCGTCGTTGTCGGGGATGTCGGTGTCGAGCATCAGCAGGCGCACGCGGCCGACCTGCGCCTGCCAGATGCGGGCGTACAGGGCCCGGTCGTCGGGCAGGGCGAGCACGATCTGCGCGGGGGTGCCGTCGGCGAGGCGCAGCACCGAGAGCGGAAGGCCGTCGGGGTCGAGCACCGGGTAGCTCTCCTCCTGCCAGCCGTCACGGGAGATGGCCTGCCGGAAGTAGCCCGAGCGGTAGAACAGCCCGACGCCGATGATCGGCACCCCGAGGTCGGAGGCCGCCTTCAGGTGGTCGCCGGCCAGGATGCCGAGGCCGCCCGAGTACTGCGGCAGCGCGGCGGCGATGCCGAACTCCGGCGAGAAGTAGCCGATCGACCGCGGCCGCGGGCCCTCGAGGCCCTGGTACCAGCGCGGCTCGCCGAGGTAGGCGTTCAGGTCGTCGCGCAGGCTGTTCGCCCACGCCACGAAGCCCTGGTCCTGGGCGAGCTGCTCGAGCCGCTCGGGCCGCACCGCGCCGAGCAGCGCCACCGGGTCGCCCTGCGTCGAGCGCCAGTCGTCGGGCGAGATGTGGGCGAAGATCTGCTGGGTCGGCTGGTGCCACGCCCAGCGCAGGTTCGCGGCGAGTTCGCCGAGCGCCGACAGCGCCTCGGGCAGTACGGAACGGACGGTGAACCTGCGGATCGCTCTCACGCGACGCCCTCCTTCGAACGATGGGTCCTCGATCCCGGCAAGCATAGGGCCGAGGGGCGACGCCGACGTGAACAGGCCGTTGCAGGCCCACCCTTTCTCGGTAGGGTCTGACATGTGGCAGCTACTCGGAAACGTCCCGCAACGACCCCCGCCTCCAAGGCCCGCACGAAGGCCGAGGCGCCACCGGCGGTGCCCCTCGCGACCGCTGAGCCGGCAGCCGTGGCATCGGCAGCCCCGTCCGCGGAAGCCTTCCGCCCTGCGGTCGGCCGCATCCCCATCCTCAACGTCTTCCCCTCGGTCGACGGCGGCCGCTTCACCGCGAAGGGCTACGTCGGCGAGGTCATCCCGTTCGGCGCCACCGTCTTCCGCGAGGGCCACGACGCCGTCGGCGCGCACCTCGAGCTCGAGGCCCCCGACGGCACCGTGATCGACCGCCCGCTCACCCGCACCCACAGCTGGGACGACGAGTGGCGCGGCCTCGCTCAGGTCACGAGCCCCGGGGCCTGGCGCTTCCGCATCCGCGGCTACAGCGACGACTACGCCACCTGGGAGCACAACGCCAGCGTCAAGATCGCGGCCGGCATCGACGTCGAGCTGATGTTCGCGATCGGCGCGCAGCTGTTCCACCGCCTCAGCACCGAGGGGCACCGCCCGGCCGAGGAGCGCACGATGTTCGCCGAGATCTCGGCTCAGCTCGGCGAGACGGCAGGGCCGCCGGCCGAGCGGCTCGGTGCGGCCTTCGGCACGCGGGTGACGGATGCTCTGCGAGCCCGCCCCGCCGAGAGCCTCGTCACCCATTCCGACTGGCAGCCCCTGAACGTCGAGCGCACGCTCGCGGGGGCCGGCGCCTGGTACGAGTTCTTCCCGCGCTCGATCGGAGCCGAACAGGCCGCCGACGGCAGTTGGACGAGCGGCACCTTCCGGAGTGCGGAGGCGCGCCTGCCCGAGGTGGCCGCGATGGGCTTCGACGTGCTCTACCTGCCGCCCATCCACCCGATCGGCGAGGCGTTCCGCAAGGGGCGCAACAACACCCTCGACCCGCAGCCCGGAGACCCGGGCTCGCCCTGGGCGATCGGCGGTGCGGCCGGCGGTCACGACACCGTGCATCCCGACCTCGGCACCCAGAGCGACTTCGAGCACTTCGCCGCCGAGGTCGCCGCCAACGGCCTCGAGCTGGCGCTGGACTTCGCGCTCCAGGCGTCGCCCGACCACCCGTGGGTGGCCGAGCATCCTGAGTGGTTCACCACCCTGCCCGACGGCACGATCGCCTACGCCGAGAACCCGCCGAAGAAGTACCAGGACATCTACCCGATCAACTTCGACAACGACCCGGAGGGCATCCGCGCCGAGGCGCTGCGCATCCTGGAGCACTGGATCGCGCTCGGCGTGAAGATCTTCCGGGTCGACAACCCGCACACGAAGCCGCTGGACTTCTGGGAGTGGATCATCCACGAGGTGAACACGACGCACCCCGAGGTCGTCTTCCTCGCCGAGGCCTTCACCCGCCCCGCGCCGATGCAGGGCCTCGCGAAGGTCGGGTTCCAGCAGTCGTACAGCTACTTCACCTGGCGCAACACGCGCACCGAGATCGAGGAGTTCTTCACCTCCATCTCGCAGGAGACCGCCGATTTCATGCGGCCGAACCTGTTCGTGAACACCCCCGACATCCTTACCGAGTACCTGCAGTTCGGCGGCCGCCCGGCCTACCTGATCCGCGCGGTGCTCGCTGCCACCGGCGCTCCGCTCTGGGGCGTCTACTCGGGCTACGAGCTGATCGAGAACGTCGCCCGGCCCGGTGCCGAGGAGAACCTCGACAACGAGAAGTACGAGTACAAGGCGCGCGACTACGCCGCGGCCGAGGCGAGCGGCCTCTCGATCGCGCAGCAGATCACGCGCCTGAACGCGATCCGCCGCGAGCACCCGGCCCTCGGCCAGCTGCGGAACCTGCGGGTGCACGGCAGCGACGACGACGCGATCGTCGTCTACTCCAAGCACATCGACGCCGAGTTCACCCCCGACGGCGTCGCCGACACGATCCTTGTCGTTGTCAACCTCGACCCGCACTCGGTGCGCGAGACGACCGTGCACCTCGACCTCGCCGAGCTCGGGCTGCCGGCCGGCTCGACCTTCGGCGTCACCGACCTGTTCACCGGCGACAGCTGGGAGTGGTCGGAGCACGACTACGTGCGGCTCGACGCGTTCAGCCGCCCGGCGCACATCTTCCACGTCACCCGACCCAGCGAAGGCGGAGCCTCCTGATGACCACCCCCGACGGCACCACGGCCCTCACCCTCCCCGAGCTCTCCGACGAGGTGCTCGCCAAGGTGGCGAGCGGATCGTTCTACAACCCCCACGAGGTGCTCGGCCAGCACCTCGTGGACGCGGCGGGCGTCTCCGACCCGATCACGGTCATCCGCACGCTGCGCCCGTTCGCCACCGAGGTCAGCGCGGTGCTCTCGAACGGCGCCCGCGCCTCGCTCACCCACCTCTGGGGCGGCATCTGGCAGGGCTTCACGCTCACGGGCCTCAACGACTACGAGATCGAGGCCCGCTACGACGACGGCTCGGTCTGGACGGCCGACGACCCCTACCGTTACTCCCCCACGCTCGGCGAGCTCGACCTGCACCTGATCGGCGAGGGCCGGCACGAGAAGCTCTGGGAAGTGCTCGGCTCGCGCATCGAGACCAAGCGCGGCGTCGACGCCGACGCCGAGGGCACCGCCTTCGCCGTCTGGGCGCCGCATGCGAAGGCCGTGCGGGTGATCGGCGACTTCAACGGCTGGGACGGCACGCGCCACGCGATGCGCAGC
Organism: Herbiconiux flava; assembly: GCF_013409865.1. Taxonomy (NCBI): domain Bacteria; kingdom Bacillati; phylum Actinomycetota; class Actinomycetes; order Micrococcales; family Microbacteriaceae; genus Herbiconiux; species Herbiconiux flava. The sequence goes on along the minus strand of NZ_JACCBM010000001.1, from coordinate 1,950,849 downwards.
CTCGGCGGCACGGGCGTCTGGGAGCTGTTCATCCCGGGCATCGGTGCCGGCTCGAACTACAAGTGGGAGATCCTGACCCAGCACGGCCAGTGGGTGCAGCGCGCCGACCCGATGGCCCGCGCCACCGAGGTGCCCCCGCTGACCGCCTCGGTGATCGGCGAGAGCTCGTACACCTGGCAGGACGGCGAGTGGATGACCACCCGCGCGGCCACCGATCCCCACGTCAACCCGATGAGCGTCTACGAGATGCACCTCGGCTCGTGGAAGCCCGGGCTGGACTACCGCACCCTCGCCGACGAGCTCATCCCCTACCTGGAGCACACCGGCTTCACGCACGTCGAGTTCATGCCGCTGGCCGAGCATCCGTTCGGCGGCAGCTGGGGCTACCAGGTCACCGGCTACTACGCGCCCACCTCGCGCTTCGGCTCACCCGACGACCTGCGCTACCTGATCGACCGGCTGCACCAGGCGGGCTTCGGCGTCTTGATGGACTGGGTGCCCGGCCACTTCCCCAAGGACGAGTGGGCGCTCGCCCGCTTCGACGGCGAGGCTCTCTACGAGCACTCCGACCCGCGCCGCGGCGAGCAGCCCGACTGGGGCACGCTCGTGTTCGACTTCGGCAACAGCAAGGTGCGCAACTTCCTCGTCGCGAACGCGCTGTACTGGCTCGAGGAGTTCCACATCGACGGCCTGCGGGTCGACGCCGTGGCGAGCATGCTCTACCTCGACTACTCCCGCAAGGAGGGCGAGTGGCTGCCGAACCAGTACGGCGGGCGCGAGAACCTCGAGGCCATCAGCCTGTTGCAGGAGGTGAACGCCACCGCCTACCGCAAGTACCCCGGCATCGTGATGATCGCCGAGGAGTCGACCTCGTGGCCGGGCGTCACGCACGCCACCAGCCGCGGCGGGCTCGGCTTCGGCATGAAGTGGAACATGGGGTGGATGCACGACACCCTCGCCTACATCGCGGAAGACCCGATGTACCGCATGTACCACCATGGTGAGATCACCTTCTCGTTCATCTACGCCTTCAGCGAGAACTTCATGCTGCCGATCTCGCACGACGAGGTCGTGCACGGCAAGGGCTCGCTGCTGAACAAGATGCCGGGCGACCACTGGCAGAAGCTCGCGAACCTGCGGGCGTACCTCGGCTTCATGTGGGCGCACCCGGGCAAGCAGCTGCTGTTCATGGGCCAGGAGTTCGGGCAGCCGAGCGAGTGGAGCGAGGAGCGCGGGCTCGACTGGTGGATCCTCGACCAGCCGGTGCACCAGCAGCTGCTCTCGCTCGTCGGACACCTGAACCGGGTCTACCGCGAGAACCCGGCCCTCTGGGCGCTCGACAACGAGCCGGCGGGCTTCGAGTGGATCGACGGCGGATCGTCGTCGCAGAACCTCGTGTCGTTCCTCCGCTGGGACAGCGAGGGCAACCCGATCGCGGTGCTGATGAACTTCTCGGGCGCCCCTGTGGGTCCGTACCGCGTCGGTCTGCCGTTCGGCGGCCGCTGGGACGAGCTCGTCAACACCGACGCCGTCGAGTACGGCGGATCGGGCGTCGGCAACTACGGCGCCGTCGAGGCGGAGTACGTGCCCTGGTCGGGCCGCCCGGCCTCGGTCGAGCTGACGCTCCCCCCGCTGGCGGCGCTCTTCCTCAAGCCGCACCGCGACTGAGGTCGGATCGACCCGTCGAAAAACGCCCTCTCGATGACCTGAGAGGGCGTTTTTCGACGGATGGACCGGGGTGGCGTCAGTACAGCAGCATCGTGAGGCGGCGACGAGCCGCCGAGACGCGCGGGTCGTCGTTGCCGACGACCTCGAAGAGCTCGAGCAGGCGGGTGCGCACGGCGTTCTTGCCGTCGGCGTCCTGAGCCGGGAAGAGCGTCAGCAGGCGGTCGAAGGCGTCGTCGATGTGCCCGCCCGAGACGTCGAGGTCGGCCACGAGCATCTGGGCGGCGAGGTCGTCGGGTGCGGCGGCGGCCGCTGACCGGATCTCGTCGAGCGACTTGTCCTGCAGCCGCTCCAGCAGCTTGACCTGCGCGAGCCCGGCCACGGCGAGGGCGTCGCGCGGGTTCTGTGCGATGGCCGTCTGGTACTCGCGGATCGCCTCGGCGTAGTCGCCTCGCGCGATGGCGTCGTAGGCCTCGGCGTGGTGCGGCGGCAGGGGCTCCTCGACCGGCTCGGCGACCGCATCCGGATCGACCGGGCCGACGTCGATCGTGCCGGTGACCCCGTTCTGCGCGGCGAGCTGCAGCACCTGCTCGAGCACGGCGCGCACCTCCTCCTCGGGGTACGCGCCCTGGAACAGCTGCACGGGGCGGCCGCCGACCAGCGCGGCGACGGTCGGCACCGACTGCGCCTGGAAGGCCTGCGCGAGCTGCGGGTTGTTCTGCGCGTCGATGCCGACGAGCACGAGGCGGCCGGCGTACTCGGTGACGATGCGGGTGAGCAGAGCGGTGAGCTCGACGCTCGCCTCGGCCCAGTCGGCCCGGAGGTCGACGATCACCGGCACTTGGTTCGACAGCTCGATGAACTGCGTGAAGGTGGCGTCGGTCGCCTCCTGCAGCAGGCCTCCGGCGCCGCTCGTGCCACCGGGGGCTGCGGATGCTCCGCCCGCCGCGACCCCCGCGCCCGGCGCCGAGGCTCCCGGCTGAGGGCGGTTGACGAGCGAGGACAGGTCGACGGCTCCGCGCAGGCTCGCAGCGGAGGGCGGGATCATGCTCACGGCAGCTCCTTGGCTTGGATGAGCCCCTGCGTGAATCCGAGGAGCTCGGCTTGGCTGGTGTCACCCGACGGCGGGATGAAGAACAGCAGCTGGTAGTCGTAGACGGCCTCGGTGCCCTTGGCCGACTCGGTGACGCCCGAGAGCGCCTTGACCGCACCCGTCGGGCTGACCGTCGCACCCGACTCGACCGGCTTCACGGTCTGCGACTCGCGGAGGTTGACCGCGACGAGGCCGCCGGAGCCGCTCGTCGCCAGCGCGATGTCCTGACCGGGGGCTTCGACCGAGGCGAACTCCATCGAAGCGGTGGTCGAGAAACCGGCCTTCTGATCGGCCTTGAACTGGGCGCCGACCTGCGTGCGCAGCGTGTCGCCCTCGGGGTCGACGTCGCCGATGTACTGGCTGGCGTCGCCGTTCAGCAGGATGTCGGCGTACGCCGTCTTCAGCTGGTCGGGCGTGAGCGTGAGGAGCTTGGTCTCCGGCGCGAGCCGCGTGGTGCCGACGCTCGCCGCCGCCACGGGCGGCAGGCTGGTGTCGGGCTCCAGCGAGATCTCGTAGTAGACCTTGTAGTTCGCGCGGGGCGTCTCCTGCACGAGCATCAGGGCCACCGGCGGCACCGAGGTGTCCTCAGCCTGCACGACGGTGAAGACCGTCTTCGGCCAGGTGCTGCTCGCCTGCGGCAGCACGACCTGCAGCGGGCCGGCCGGGATGGCCTGCGGCGCCGGGTACTCGGGGTAGCCGGCTCGGATGGCGTAGGTCGCGCCGCGCAGGTCGAGGGCAGGACCCTCGAAGCGGGTGGACAGCGCGTCGGTGCTCGACGCCGCGTCGCCCTCGGCGGCCACGGTGGAGATGTCGGCCACGATCGCCTCGAGCTGCGCCTCGGTGACCGCGGGGGTCGGCGAGTCGTCGTCGGCGTCGTCGGCCGGCAGCGCCCCGTCGGCGCCGGGGGTCGCCGTCGGGTCGGGCGTGGCGGCCGTCGTCGCGGCATCCGTCGAAGTCGCCGGAGCCGCCTGGGGCCAGTAGTCGCTGGAGCAGCCGCCGAGGGCCACGACGCTCGCGAGGGCGACGGGCAGCGCGATCAGCGGCGCGATCGAGCGCCGGCCGCGCTTCATGCCCGACTCGATGGCATTCGTGCGGGACGGCGAGAAGCGCTTGCCCTTGGGCAGCGCCGGAGGCTTGCGGCGGGGGCGCTGCGAGCGGCGCATGTGCAGGAGGCCGAGCACGAGCAGCACGAGCCCGGCGAACAGGAACACCACGCCGGCGACCAGCAGCGGGCCGACCCACGGGGTGGCGTTCGGGATGGGCCAGGAGATGCGCACCTGCGAGGGCGCGGGCTGCGTGCCGTCGGAGGCGACGATCACCGAGTAGCCGGCGGGCAGGCTGAGCGTGCGGTACATGGCGTCGTCGGAGGTGAACTCCTCGAGCCAGAGGTCGCTGCCGGCCGGGTTCGCCGAGCCGGCCGCCACGTTGTCGGCCGCATCGGGGTTCGCCTCGACCGGGGTCGCCGTGATCTCGTCGGTGTCGACGTCGAGGTCGATGGCCGTGTAGGCCGAGCCGTCGAGCCACGCCTCGACGTCGGAGGTGCGCCCGTAGGCGGCGAAGACCGTGTCACTCCCGGTGAGGGCGAGCGTCTGGCGGCCCTGATGGGCGAGCAGCGCCGACGAGTCGATCATCAGGTACGGCGTGGGGTCGGCCACGGCGACGGTCGAGGCGACCGTGGACGGCGGCAGGAACACGGTTCGCTGCGCGACGCCGACGCCGATCAGCGCGGTCGCGATGATGAAGGCGAAGATGGCGAAGATAAAGCGCACGGAAGACTCCTGACAAAGACATTAAAAGATAGCCGATCCCCTGCCGCCCGGCGCACAGGCGGCGTTCAGGCGACAAGTAGGATTGGCTCACGTCGCCGACACCACCTTCGAGGGAGCACCTGTGAAGATTCAGAACGCCTTCACGCTCGGCCTCGTCGCGACGCTGGGCGTGGGTGTCGGGATCGGCATCCTGGGCGCGGTCGTCTCGCTCGCCACGATCCTCACCTACATCGGCGTCGCCCTGTTCATCGCCCTCGGCCTCGACCCGATCATCTCCTGGCTCGAGCGCAAGCACTGGCCCCGGTGGCTCGCCATCCTGACCGTGCTGGTGGCGGTGCTCGGCGTCTTCACCGGCCTGGTGTTCGCGGTCGTGCCGATCATCGTCGACCAGATCTCCCAGCTGATCGAGCTGATGCCCACTCTGCTGAACCAGGTGCTCGACCAGCAGTGGCGCGACCAGGCCACCGAGAACCTCGGCGGTTTCGTCGACGTGAACGAGGTCTACAACGCGATCCTCGACTACTTCCGCGACGCGGGCAACGTCACGGCCCTGGCCGGCGGCGCGCTGCAGGTCGGCATCGGCATCGCCAGCGGCGCGTTCGGGGCGGTCATCGTGCTCATCCTGACCCTGTACTTCACCGCCTCGCTGAACCACATGAAGCGAGCGGTCTACCGGCTGGTGCCGGCCACCAAGCGCGAGCGCTTCGCCGACCTCAGCGAGCAGGTCACCGGGGCGGTCGGCCGCTACGTCGTGGGGCAGATCACGCTCGCGCTCACCAACGGAGTGCTCAGCTTCATCTTCCTCAACATCATCAACGCGCCGTTCTCGGCCGTCCTCGCGTTCCTCGCCGGCGCCCTCTCCCTGGTGCCACTCGTCGGAACGCTCTCGGGCTCGGTCATCATCGTGCTGGTCTGCCTCATCCCGGGCCTCGGCTCGCCCCTGACGGCCCTGGTCGCCGCCATCTACTACATCGTCTACATGCAGGTCGAGGCCTACCTTCTGAGCCCCAAGATCATGAACCGGGCCGTCTCGGTGCCGGGCTCGATCGTCGTGATCGCCGCGCTGGCAGGCGGTACTCTGCTCGGGGTGCTCGGCGCCCTCATCGCCATCCCGATCGCGGCGAGCATCCTGCTCATCATCAAGCAGGTCGTCATACCGATACAGAACGAGCGCTGACGAATCGTCGGGGCGAGCGGATGCGCGGCTAGGCCTCGTACGTCGTCGGCAGCGGGTACGCGGCGGCGTTGACCCGCGCCACGATCTCATCGAGCACGCGGCGGGTCTGCTGCTCCCCCACCCACAGGTGCTTGCCGCCCTCGACCTCGACGAACTCGAGGCTCGGCACGCTCGCGAACCGCTCCCGGGCCTCCGCCGGACGCAGGAAGTCGTCGAGCTCCGGCACCACGGCCACCAGCCGCTTGCCGTTGCCCTCCCAGGCGGCGACCTCCTCGGCGCTTGCCCGATGGAGCGGCGGCGACAGCAGGATCGCGCCGTCGATCGGGTACTGCGCCCCGTAGCGCAGCGCGAGCTCGGTGCCGAACGACCAGCCGACGAGCCAGGGATGCGGCAGTCCCTGCTCCTCGACGAAGCGCATCGCCGCCGCCACGTCGTACCGCTCCCTCTCGCCCTCGTCGAAGGCGCCCTCGCTGGTGCCCCGGGGAGAGCTCACGCCGCGCAGGTTGAAGCGGAGCACAGCGACGTCGGCGAGGGCCGGGAGCCGGTTCGAGGCCTTGCGCAGGATGTGCGAGTCCATGAAGCCGCCATGCGTCGGCAGCGGGTGCAGGGTGACGAGGGTGGCGACCGGGTCGCCCGAGAGCGGCGTCGCGAGCTCGCCGACGAGGGTGAGCCCGTCCTCGGTGTGCAGCTCGATGTCCTCCCGGCGCGCGGGCAGCTCGGTCGAAGAGCGGATCTCGTGGGTCGTCACAGGGTCAGGCTCCGATTCTCCAGCAGTGGGTGTGCCAGTGCCGGCGGGCGGCCAGGTCGCTGGCGTCGCCCATCACCCCGTCGGCGCGCCAGGTCACGAGGTGGGCCGTTCCGGGGGCGATGGGCACCGAGCATCCGGGACAGGCGTAGGCCTTGACCGCCGAGGCGGCCGAGACCGGCTGCACGTTCCAGGAGATGCCCCGGCGGGTCTCGGTGCGCTTCCAGCCGGCCAGCAGACGGTCGAGGCCCGGCTCGTCGTCGTCCCCGGCTCCGCCCGCGCTGCGGCGGGGACGGTTGCTGCGGGGCATGACCCCAGTCTACGAAGTCCCGGGCGGGGCCGGGTCGATCAGTGGCCCTCGCCGTCGGACTGCAGCAGCCGCGACTCCTCCTGATCGAGCATGAGCTGCGCCCGCACGAGGATGCGCGACGCGAACTCGCCGCGGCCGCGCGCCTCCAGCAGCGCGGCCCGCTCGGCCCGGAGCACCTCCATGCGCAGCACCCGGTACTGCTCGTGCGGCGCCGACTCGCCCGAATCGCCGCCCACCGCTGCGGTGTGGGCGCGCTCCCACGCCGACTCGCTGCGGAGCTCGGCGTCGCTGCGCACCCGGTCGACCACGCTCTCGTCGACCGGCTCGCCCGTCGGCAGGCTCAGCTCGGGCGCCTCGAGCACCTGCAGGCCGGCCGTGCGCAGCTCGTCGACGAGGGTCGCGAACTCGGCATGGTCGGCCGCCTCGTCGACCCCGCGCAGCTTCAGCACCCGGATCAGCCACGGCAGGGTGCCGCCCTGCAGCAGCAGAGTCACGATCGAGACGGTGAAGGCGATCAGGATCAGCTGGCTGCGATAGGGCGTGCTCTCGGGGAGCGACTGGGCGGCGGCCACGGTGACGACGCCGCGCATCCCGGCCCAACTGAGGACCAGGCCGCCCTTCCAGCCCGTGGCCTCGCCTGCCTCGGCCCCGGTCGGGTCGCGCCGATACACCCGCGCCCGCTGGTAGGCCAGCAGCGGGCCGACGAAGGCGAACCGGATCAGGAAGAGCACGAGCGCCGCCCCGATGCCGAGGACGATCGCCTCCCACGCGTTGAGGGTCTGCGACTGCGGGTCGCGCCCGACGGCGTCGACCACGATGTCCTTCAGCTCGAGCCCCATCAGGAGGAACACGCCGTTCTCGAGCAGGAACTGGATCGTGCGCCAGTTCAGCCGCTCGCTGATCCGCACCGAGGCGCTGAAGTGCTTCGCCCCCATGTGCCCCGTGTAGAGACCGGCGACGACCACGCTCAGCACCCCGGAGGCGCCGATCGCCTCGGCGGGGATGTAGGCGAGGAACGGGATGACGAACGAGACGGCCGTCGTCAGCACCGCGTCGTGCAGCCGGGACCGCACCCACACCGTGAGCGCGCCGACCACGAGGCCGACGCCGATAGCGACGACCGAGGAGTAGGCGAAGTCGACGGCCACTCCCCCGAAGCCGCCGAGGGCGATGGTGCCGGCCGAGGCGGCCGTGGCCGTGCGCAGCAGCACCAGCGCGCTGGCGTCGTTCACGAGGCTCTCGCCCTCGAGCACCGCGATCAGGCGGGGCGGGAGACCGAGCTTCTTGCCGATCGAGGTGGCCGCCACCGCATCCGTCGGGCTGATCACCGCCCCGAGGGCGATCGCCCCGGCGAGGTTCAGGTCGGGCAGGATCATGAACAGCAGGAAGCCGGTGACGACCGCGCTGACGATCACGAGCAGCACCGAGAGCACCGAGATCGAGCCGATGTTCTTGCGGAAGTCGACGAGCGGCAGGTTGATCGCCGAGGAGTAGAGCAGCGGCGGCAGCACCCCCGCGAGGATCCACTCCGAGGGCACGTGCACCGGCGGCACCCCGGGGATGACCGAGATGCCGAGCCCGATCACGACGAGCAGGATGGGGGTCGCGAGTCGCAGCTTCGGCGACAGCACCGAGACCCCGACGACGATGATCAGGCAGATCACACCGATGATCTCAGGTCGCATGGCGACAGCCTAGTGAAACCGGGCCCTCGCCCCGATCACCGCCGCCGACGGTCGCGGTGTCGGCGGATCAGTACCAGCCGCGGTCCTCCGACGACGCCCAGGCCTCGCACGGGGTGCCGTAGGTGCCGGCGATGTAGCGCAGCCCCCAGTCGATCTGCACGTTCGGGTCGCTCTCCCAGCCCGGCCCCATCTTCGAGCCCGGGAGGGCCTGCGGGATGCCGTGGGCACCCGAGGAGGCGTTGTGGGCCGCCGGGTTCCAGCCCGACTCGCGGTTCCAGAGCGCCAGCAGGTAGTAGTAGTTCTGCTCACCCCAGCCGTAGCCGATGACGGCCTGGTAGGCGATGTCCTGCAGCGAGCCCGGCGCGGGCGGTCCGGGGGTCGGCACGACGTTGGCCTCGCAGCCGGCCGAGGCCGCGGGCGCTGCGGCCGCACCCGCCTCGTCGTCACCGTCGTCGTCCTTCGGCGCCGGCGCGGCCACCACGGCGGGAACCGGCACGGGCTCGGGCGCAGGCGGATCGGTGACGGTGTACCCGTCGCGGGCGATCGCACTCGACTCGCCGCTCGCGGTGAGCGTCTGACCGGCGACGGATGCGGTGCTCACCTCGGGCCCGAAGGTGCCGGTGGGCTGCGCCTCGGCCGAGTGCGCGTTGACCGCGAAGAGCAGCACGAACGAGGCGGCGACACCGAAGGCGAGCGTCTTCAGCCCGGCGCGGACGACGGGGTTCGGAGAGGTCTGGCGAAGCGTCATGGGATCAGTACCAGTGGTTCGCGTCGGAGTGGGCGAGGGCGGAGGCCGGGTCGCCGTAGCGGCCCTGGATGTAGTTCAGGCCCCAGGTGATCTGGGTGGCCGGATTGGTGAGCCAGTCGGCACCGGCCGAGGCCATCTTCGAGCCGGGCAGGGCCTGCGGGATGCCGTAGGCGCAGCTCGAGGCGTTCAGGGCGTTGACGCGCCAGCCCGACTCGCGGCTCCAGAGAGCGATCAGCGCGTCGTACTGCGCCCCGGTCCAGCCGCGGGCGGCGGCGAGGTCGAGGGCGACCGCCTGAGCGGTGGCCGGATCGGCGACCGCCGCGTTCGGGTCGGGGCAACCGCTGTCGGAGCTCGCCGACTTCTCGACGGGCGCCGGCGCGGCCACGATGACCGGCGGCGGCGGGGGCGGCGGGTCTTTGACCGTGTAGCCGTCGCGGATCAGGGCGGTGGCCGCCGAGGCCGAGACCTCGAGGTTCTGCACGCCCACGGCGCCCTGGTCGAACTCGCCCGAGAACGACGCGGTCGCCGAGGAGACCCCCACGTTCGGGGCGACGACGGTGACGAAGGCGCAGGCCGTGACCGCGGCGAGCCCGAGCAGCTGCAGCGCCGCGCGACCCGTTCGGCGCGCAGGCTTCTGCGGCCCGACCGGGGTTCGCTCGACGGCGCCGGGAGAGCGGGTGACTCTCGGGCGATCGTCGTTCAGGGAGTGCTTGGCCACGATTCGTCCGATTTTAGCCCATCAGGCCGGTGCGTTCCCAGCTTCGGCCCGAAGTGCGGCCAGCACCGTGCGGCGCTCGGCCTGCTCGGCCGGGTCGGGGACGGGCAGCGAGGCGATCAGGCGACGGGTGTACTCGTGCTGAGGGTCGTCCAGCACCTGCGCTCCGGTGCCCTCCTCGACCAGCTCACCGTGATAGAGCACCGCGATGCGATCGGCCAGCAGGTCGACGACGGCGAGGTCGTGGCTGATGAACAGCGCGGCGAAGCCGAACTCCTTCTGCAGCTCGGCGAACAGCTCGAGCACCCGCGCCTGCACCGAGACGTCGAGCGCCGAGGTCGGCTCGTCGGCGATCAGCAGCTTCGGCTCGAGTGCCAGCGCCCGGGCGAGACTGGCGCGCTGACGCTGGCCGCCGCTCAGCTCGTGCGGGAAGCGGTCGCCGTAGCTCTTCGGCAGCTGCACGGCCTCGAGCAGCTCGTCGACGCGCTTGCGGGCCGACGACGGGTTCGACGCCCGGCCGTGGATGATCAGGGGCTCGGCCACCGCGTCCGCGATGCTCAGCAGCGGGTTGAAGCTCGCCGCCGGATCCTGGAAGACGAAGCCGATGTCGGCGCGCAGCGGCTTGAACCGCCGCTCCGAGAAGCCGACCATCTCGAAGTCGAGCACCTTCAGCGAACCGCCCGTGGCCCGGGTGAGCCCGCCGATGGCGCGGCCGATCGTCGTCTTGCCCGATCCGCTCTCGCCGACCAGCCCCAGCACCTCGCCCGGTGCGATCGCGAACGAGACGCCCTGCACGGCGCGGAAGCCCTTGCGGCCGAGCCGGCCCGGGTACTCGATCACGAGATCCCTCGCCTCGACGACCGCGTTCTCGACACGACCGGCGGATGCGCGCTCGGCACCCGCACCGGCCCGGTCCGCCGCGCGGCTCTCGGTGTGCGCCCGCCCTTGCCCGATGCGGGGCACCGAGCCCAGCAGCTTCTTGGTGTACTCGGCCTGCGGTGCGGAGAACAGCGTCTGCGCATCCGCCTCCTCGACGACCCGGCCCTGATACATCACGACGACGCGGTCGGCGAGGTCGGCGACGACGCCCATGTTGTGGGTGATCAGCACGATGGCGGTGCCGAACTCGTCGCGGAGGCGCCGCAGCAGGTCGAGGATCTCGGCCTGCACGGTCACGTCGAGCGCGGTGGTCGGCTCGTCGGCGACGATCAGGCCCGGGTTCATGACGAGGGCAGCGGCGATCACGACACGCTGCTTCTGCCCGCCCGAGAACTGGTGCGGGTAGTAGTCGACCCGGGTCTCGGGGTCGGGGATGCCGACCTTGCGGAGGATCTCGATCGCCTGGGCCTTCGCCTCGGAGCGGGAGATGCGGGAGTGCGCGCGAAGCCCCTCGGCGATCTGCCAGCCGACGGTGTACACGGGGTTGAGTGCCGTGGAGGGCTCCTGGAAGACCATGGCGACATCGGTGCCACGCACCGCGCGGAGGTCGCGCTTGGACAGCGTCACGACGTCGGAGCGACCGGTGCCCTCCCGGTTCGTCAGCAGCACGGCGCCGTTGACGGTGGCGGTGCCGGGCAGGAGGCCGAGGATCGACTTCGCGGTCACGGTCTTGCCGCTGCCGCTCTCCCCGACGATCGCGACGATCTCCCCCTTGTGCACCGTCAGGCTGACGTCGTCGACGGCCTTCACGGCGCCGGCATCGGTGGCGAAGGAGATGCCGAGGCGGTCGATGTCGACCACGGTGTCGGGCCGGGCGCCGGCGGCCGGCGCGGCCGGGGTGGTGGCGGTCATGCGTTCTCCTCGCGGATGTCGACGTCGGAGGGCAGGGTCTGGTCGACGGCGGTGAGCGACACGGCGCCCGCCTTCGCCTTCACGCGCTTGCGGCCGCGAAGGCGCGGGTCGGCCAGGTCGTTCAGGCTCTCGCCCACCAGGGTGATGCCGAGCACCGAGAGCACGATGGCGAGGCCGGGGTACAGGGCAGTCCACCAGATGCCGCTCGTCACGTCGGACAGCGCCTTGTTCAGGTCGTAGCCCCACTCGGCGGCGGCCGACGGCTCGATGCCGAAGCCCAGGAAGCCGAGGCCCGCCAGGGTGAGCACCGCCTCGGACGCGTTCAGCGTGAAGATGATCGGCAGGGTGCGGGTGGCGTTGCGGAGCACGTGCCGGAACATGATGCGCGAGGTCGACGCCCCGAGCATCTTCGCCGACTCGACGTAGGGCTCTGCCTTGATGCGGATGGTCTCGGCCCGGATGACGCGGTAGTACTGCGGGATGAACACCACGGTGATCGACAGCGCCGCCGCCAGGATGCCGCCCCAGAGGCTCGACTGCCCGCCCGAGATGACGATCGACAGCACGATCGCGAGCAGCAGCGAGGGGAACGCGTAGATGGCGTCGCCGATGACGACGAGCACCCGGTCGAGCCAGCCGCCGAGGTAGCCCGAGACGAGGCCGAGCAGGATGCCGGCGATGATCGAGAACACCACGGCGAGCACGATCACGAGCACCGCGGTCTGGGCGCCCCAGATCACACGCGAGAACACGTCGTAGCCACCGACGGTGGTGCCCATGATGTGGGCGGCGCTCGGCGGCTGCTGCGCGCCGAAGGAGCCCTGCGCGTCGCGCAGCTGGGCGAAGCCGTAGGGAGCGATCAGCGGTGCGAAGATCGCGACCAGCACGAACAGTCCGGTGATCGTGAGGCCGGCGACGAGCATGCCGCGCTGGAGGCCCACGCTCTGGCGCAGCTGCTTCACGACCGGGAGCCGGCCGAGCAGGGTGTTCTTCACGGGCGGCACGGAGGCGATGACGTCGCTCGTCATGATCAGTACCTCACTCTCGGGTCGATCAGGGCGGCGATCACGTCGACGACGAAGTTCGTGACGGCGACGAAGACGGCGAGCAGCGCGACGATGCCCTGCACCGCCACGAAGTCGCGCGCGGCGAGGTAGGCGGCCAGCTGGAAGCCGAGTCCCTTCCACTCGAAGGTGGTCTCGGTCAGCACCGCGCCGCCGAGCAGCAGGGCGATCTGCAGGCCGATCACGGTGATGATCGGGATGAGCGCCGGCTTGTAGGCGTGCTTCCGCACCAGCCGGAACTCGCTGACGCCGCGTGAGCGTGCCGCGTCGACGTAGTCGGTGCCGAGGGTGCCGATGACGTTCGTGCGCACCAGGCGGAGGAAGACGCCGGCGGTCAGGAGGCCGAGCGCGATGCCCGGGAGCACGGCGTGCGAGAGCACGTCGCCGATGGCGTTCGGGTTGCCGAGCATGATCGCGTCGATCAGGTAGATGCCGGTCTTGTTCGGCAGCGTCTGCATCGACAGCTCGGTGCGGGTCGAGGCCCGTCCGGCCACCGGCAGCCACTGCAGCCAGACCGAGAAGACGAGCTTCAGCAGGAGGCCGGCGAAGAACACCGGGGTCGCGTAGCAGAGGATGGCGAAGATGCGCAGCACGGCATCCGGAACCCGGTCGCGCATGGAGGCCGCCAGCATGCCGAGCGGGATGCCCACGATGAACGCGACGATGAGCGCGTAGAACGCGAGCTCGAGGGTGGCGCCTCCGTAGGTGAGCAGCACCTCGGTGACCGGGCGGTTGTCGGAGATGGTGTTGCCGAAGTTGCCGGTGAAGACCTGGCCGAGGTACTCGAAGTACTGCACCAGGACGGGGCGGTCGTAGCCGGCGGCGTGGATGCGCTCCTGCAGCTGCTCGGCCGTGAGCCGGCCGCCCTGGGCCGCCGTGATCGGGTCGCCGATGGTGCGCATCAGCAGGAACACGAGGGTGACCAGGATGAAGATGGTGGGGAAGATCAGCAGGAAGCGGATCAGCAGGTATCTGCCGAGCCCTCCGCCCGCGCTCTTGGGCTTGGGGGCGACCACCGACGGAGCGTCGGTCGGAAGCAGACTTGTCGTCATCGTTGCCAATCAGTCGGAGCCGGTGGCGCACGAGGGGCGACCGGCTGAACCGGTCGCCCCAGTGCGATGGGCCAGGAAGTACCCTAGCCCGTCGTTCGTCTTATCCCTTGGCCAGTATCTCTACTTGGTGAGGGGTGCGTAGCGGAACTTGAACGAGGCGTCGAGCGTGACGCCGTCGACGTCCGTGCCCGCGACGGCGACCTGGGCGCCCTGCAGGTAGGGAACGGTCGACAGGTCGACGGCTTCCTTGGCCTGGATCTCCTCGATGATCGACTGACGCTCGGCGGCGTCGGGGGTGGACGCCTGCTTCAGGATCAGGTCGTTCACCTCCGGGTTGTCGTAGTGGTTGCCGAGGAAGTTCTCGGTGAGGAAGAACGGCGTCAGGTAGTTGTCGGCGTCGGAGTAGTCGGGGAACCAGCCCAGCTGGTACGCCGGGTAGAGGTCGGCCGTGCGGTCCTTCGCGTACTGCACCCACTCGGTCGACTGCAGGTTCACCGTGAACAGGCCCGACGACTCGAGCTGGTCCTTGATGAGGGCGTACTCGTCGCCCGAGGAGGGGCCGTAGTGGTCGGGGCTGTACTGCAGGTTCAGCTCGACGGGGGTGGTGACACCGACCGCCTCGAGGGTCGCCTTCGCCTTGTCGGCGCTGGGGCCGCCGTCGCCGTCGCCGTAGAGCTCCTTCATCACCTCGGTGGCACCGGTCAGACCGGCGGGCACGAAGGAGTACAGCGGGGTGTAGGTGCCCTTGTAGACCTGGTCGGCGATCTCGTCGCGGTCGATCAGGTCGGCGACCGCCTGGCGCACGGCCGTGGCCTTCGCCGGGTCGGCCTCGGCCGTGGTGGCACCGAAGGGCTGGGTGTTGAAGTTGAAGGTGATGTAGCGGATCTCTCCACCGGGGCCGTCGTAGACCTTCACCTTGTCGTTGCCCGAGAGGTCGTCGACGTCGGTGGCCGAGAGGCTGCGGAACGCCACGTCGATGTTGCCCTCCTGCACGTCGAGCTTGAGGTTCGACGAGTCGGCGTAGTACTTCGCCTGCACGGGCGACTCGGCCGGCGGGAGGACGCCCTGGTAGCCGTCGAACGGCACGTAGGAGATCAGGTTGTTGAAGTCGTAGCTGTCGATCGAGTACTGACCGGCGAACGCCTTGCCCTCGACGATGTCGGCGTCGGGGGTGATCGAGTCGGCCGAGAAGACCTCCTCGTCGACGATCGGGCCGGCGGGGCTCGACAGGATCTGCGGGAAGACCTGGTCGTCGGGGCTCTTCAGCTTGAACACGACGGTCAGGTCGTCGGGAGCCTCGACCGAGTCGAGGTTGTAGAGCAGCGACGACGGCCCGTTCGGGTCGGCGATCGCGAGGTCGCGGTCGAAGCTGAACTTCACGTCGGACGAGGTGAGCTCGTTGCCGTTCGCGAAGGTCAGGCCCTCCTTGAGCTTCACCGTGTACTCGGTGGGAGCCGTGAACTCCGCGCTCTCGGCGATGTCGGGCTCGACGTCGGGGCTGCCGTAGGGGGTATTCATGAGGAACGGGAAGACCTGGTTCATCACGGCGAACGAGCCGTTGTCGTACGAGCCGGCCGGGTCGAGCGTGGTGACCTTGTCGGTCGTGCCGACGATGATCGCGTCGCCGGAGCTCGACGAGTCGCCGCCCGAGCCGGCGCAGCCGGTGAGGGCGAGCGCGAAGGCGGCGCCGCCGGCGACGAGCGTGAGCGAGCGCCGGGTGAACGTGGATGCGGGCGTCATGTCTCGCATTACCTCTTCCTGTTTCGTAGGCGGGCAGGCGCGACGATGCGCGTGCGACCCGCTTGTGCTGTGCACCATAGCTAACACAAAGAACGGGCGCCGCCCAAGCGGGGGCCAGGGCTGAACGGGTTTCTTTACGTGATCGAAATATCTGCGGCGATTTCTTCCACCGGATGCGCGAATTCTGCGCGCATTCTGAAGATTCGTGCGCTCAGCGCACCGCGAGCATGACGTCGACCACCGCGTCGAGCACGGCGTCGACCTGCGGCTCGCTGTAGCCGCCGCGCCCCGGCCGGAAGACGGCGGTGCGCACGTCGGAGACCGTGACGTCGGCCCCGGAGCGGAAGTACTCCACGAGCTGGGCGGCGAAGGCGTCGACGTCGCGTCGGTTGTAGCCCTGGCGCAGGAACCCGGCGCGGTCGAACTTCTCGCCGTCGGGCCGCTCGAGCCGGGCGAGGATCTCGGCCGCACGGCCGCGGGCCTCGGCGAACCAGGCCTCGTCGCCCTGCTGCCGGTAGGCCTGGTCACGCTCCCGCAGGGCGAAGGCGTCCTCGAGCCGCTCGAGCGCGGCGTCGACAGCGCGGGCGTCGTAGCCGCCCTTCTCCATGCTGAACGCGGTCTGCCGCACCATCGCGGCGGTCAGCGTGAACTCGCCGGCCTGGTCGCGCTCGTCGTAGGCGACGCGCGCTCTGGCCAAGAAGTCGTCGACCTCGTCGATGTCGTAGCCGAGGCTCGAACTGCGGGTGCGGGGAAACGGTGCGCTCACGGCTCTATTGTGCCGAACTTCGTCGTGATCACGATCCGAAGACCACCCAGAGCAGGTACGCGGCCGCCGCGGAGGGCAGGATCGAGTCGAGCCGATCCAGGAATCCGCCGTGCCCGGGCAGCCAGGAGCTCATGTCCTTGATGCCGATGTCGCGCTTCAGCAGCGACTCCGACAGGTCGCCCACGGTCGCGGTGAACGTGATCACCGCTCCGAAGAGCAGACCGAACCACCAGGGCTGGCCGAGCAGCAGGATCGACAGCAGCACGCCACCGATGAGGGCCGCCAGCAGGGCACCCGCGAGACCCTCCCAGGTCTTCTTCGGGCTGATCGTCGGGGCCATCGGGTGCTTGCCGAAGTTCAGACCGCTGGCGTAGGCCCCCACGTCGACGAGCACCACCACGATGATGAACGACAGCACCCACCACTGCCCGCCCTCCTGGGCCAGCAGGAGCACGGAGATGCTCGCGAGGAACGAGACGTAGACCTGCACGAAGATGCCGGCGCCCAGGTCTTTGAGGAGGGCCCGTGCATCCGGTCGCGGCCCCTGGCTGCGCGGCTGACGCACGGCGACCTCGACGAGCCGCCAGAGGGTGACCACGAGCATGCCCGCGAGGGCGACCAGCCACTGCCCGGTGGCGCCCCAGTAGTAGGCGGCGGGCACCACGGCGACCCCCGCGAAGACCGTCGGGATGCGCGCGACGTGCAGCTTCGCCGCCCGCAGCGCAGTGGCGAGCTCGAGCGTGCCGAAGGTGACCAGCACCACGGCCAGCACCAGGTAGAGCTCCTTGATGACCACGAGGCTGACGACCATCACGCCCGCGAGCACGACACCGATCAGGATGGCCGAGACGAGGTTGCGGCCCGAGCGCGCGGTGATCTTCTCGTTGGCCTCGTCGAACTGCTCCTTGCGGGCCCGCACCTGCGCCTGGATCTCGGCGCGCGTGAGCGTGCGCGTGCGGCGCACGGGCGGCGTGCGGCTCGGGCGGGGCTCGTGGCGACCGGGCTGGTGCCGGCCGGGTTCGTGGCTCATCGGAGGCCGTCGGTGTCTGACCTGTCGAGGTCAGACCTCGAGGAGCTCGGCTTCCTTGCGCTTCAGGGCGTCGTCGATCGCGTCTACGTAGCGCTTCGTGACCTGCTCGAGCTCCTTCTCGCCGCGCGTCACCTCGTCGTCGCCGACCTCGCTCTTCAGGGCGTCGAGGTCGTCCTTCGCCTTGCGACGGATGTTGCGGATCGAGACCTTGCCGTCCTCGGCCTTGGTGCGGACGATCTTCACGTACTCCTTGCGGCGCTCCTCGGTGAGGTCGGGCAGGGTGACCCGGATGACCGTGCCGTCGTTGTTGGGCTGTGCGCCGAGGTTCGGCACGTCGCGGATGGCCTGCTCGATGTCGCGCAGGGCGCTCTTGTCGTAGGGGGTGACCAGGAGGGTGCGCGCCTCTTGGTTCTGCAGCGACGCCAGCTGCTCGAGCGGCGTCGGCGTTCCGTAGTACGACACGAGGATCTTCTGGAACAGCGCGGGGTTCGCCCGGCCGGTGCGCACGCTGGAGAAGTCGTCCTTCGTGACCTCGACGGCCTTGGTCATTCGCTCGGTGGCATCTGCCAGTACATCCGTGATCACGGGCAACTCCTTCAGTGGATCTGTGCTGTCAAGTGTAGTGGGACGCCTCAGTGCGAGGTCGCGACCAGAGTGCCGATGCGCTCGCCCCGGATGGCCTTCGCGACGTTGCCCGCGGGCTCCATGCCGAACACGTGCATCGGCATGCCGTTGTCCATGCAGAGGCTGAACGCGGTCGAGTCGACGACCTTGAGACCCTGCACGAGTGCCTCGTTGTACGTGAGGAACTCGAGCTTCACCGCATCCGGATCGATGCGCGGGTCGGCGGAGTAGACGCCGTCGACGCCGTTCTTGGCGACCAGCACCTCGTCGGCGTGGATCTCGAGCGCGCGCTGCGCCGAGACCGTGTCGGTGGAGAAGTACGGCAACCCGGCGCCGGCGCCGAAGATGACGACGCGGCCCTTCTCGAGGTGCCGGATGGCGCGACGCGGGATGTACGGCTCGGCGACCTGGGTCATCGAGATGGCGGACTGCACGCGTGTCTCGGCGCCGGCCTGCTCGAGGAAGTCCTGCAGGGCGAGGGCGTTCATCACCGTGCCGAGCATGCCCATGTAGTCGGCGCGCCCGCGGTCCATGCCGCGGGTCGACAGCTCGGCGCCTCGGAAGAAGTTGCCACCGCCGACGACGATCGCGATCTCGACCTCCTGGGCCGCCTCCGCGATCTCCCTGGCCAGTCCGGACACGACGTCGGGGTTGACCCCGAGGGAGCCACCGCCGAACGCTTCACCGGAGAGTTTCAGTAGTACCCTGCGCTTCGAATCCGGCTCGCTCATCCGTCATGCATCCTCTCGTCATGCCCGTGTTCAGGCTATCGTCTCCCGCCCGGTCCCGAATGCGCGCGGGCGTGGAAAAGGGCCCGGACCGATCGGTCCGAGCCCTTCTCGTGGTGTGTTACGCGCCGACCTTGAATCGGGCGAAACCGGTCACCTGGATGCCCGCCTCGGCGAGCACCTTCGAGACCGACAGCTTGTTGTCCTTCGCGTAGTCCTGCTCGAGCAGGGCGACCTGCTTGAAGAACGCGGTGACGCGACCCTCGACGATCTTGGGCAGAGCCGCCTCGGGCTTGCCCTCGTTCTTCGAGATCTCGGTCACGATCGCTCGCTCCTTCTCGACGGCGTCGGCGGGGACGTCGTCACGGGAGAGGTACTGCGGGTCGGCGAACGAGATGTGCTGCGCGATGGAGCGAGCGGTCTCGGCGTCGGAACCCGTGTACGCCACGACCACGCCGACCTGCGGGGGCAGGTCCTTCGAGGTCTTGTGCAGGTAGATCTCGAAGTTCTCGCCCTCGAGCCGCGAGATGCGGCGGAGCTCGATCTTCTCGCCCAGGATGGCGGCCTCGTCGTTGATGACGTCGGCGACCGTCTTGCCGTCGGCGGGGGCCGCGAGGGCCTCCTCGACGGTCGACGCACCGGCGGCCGCAGCGGCGGCGAGCACCTTGTCGGCCAGGGCGATGAACTTCTCGCCCTTCGCCACGAAGTCGGTCTCGCAGGCGAGCTCGATCATCGTCGCGGCGCCGTCGCCCTGCGAAGCGGCCACGAGGCCCTCGCTGGTGGAGCGGTCGGCACGCTTCGCGTTGCCCTTCGCACCCTTGAGGCGGAGGATCTCAACGGCCTTCTCCATGTCGCCGTCGGCCTCGACCAGGGCGTTCTTGGTGTCGACCATGCCGGTGCCGAGCTGCTCGCGCAGCGCCTTGACATCAGCCAGGCTGATTGTTGCCATGTGTTTCTGACTCCTTGAGAGATGTGGCGGGCCGGTTCGTGGCCGGCCCGCCGTTCATGAGTGGTTCGACGTGTCGTCGGTGGCCGCCGTCGGGCGGCCGGCTGCCTCGCGGCGACCGGCCGCTCGCGGCGGCAGGGGCCTTACTCGGCGGCGGGGCGCTTCTCGGCGTCGGTGGCCTCGGCCTCGATCTTCGCCTCGGTCTCGGCGTCGGACTCGACGTGGTGCTCGACCACGAGCGACTCGTCGGTGATCGCGGCGAGGTCGGCCTCGGCCTGGGCGTCGGCGTCGTTCTCCTCGACGGGGACCTCGGCGGCGATGACCTCGGCCACGGCCTCGGTGTCGACCTCGCCGGAGATCTCGCCGTCGGCGGCCTCGATCTTCTCGTCCTCGGCCTGGGGGTTCTCGGAGGCCTGGAGCAGCTCGCGCTCCCACTCGGCCAGCGGCTCGGCGGGGGCGTCGCCCTCTTCCGGCTTCTGGTGACGCTGGATGAGGCCCTCGGCCGCGGCGTCGGCCACGATGCGGGTCAGCAGCGCGACGGAGCGGATGGCGTCGTCGTTGCCCGGGATCGGGTACTGCACCTCGTCGGGGTCGCAGTTCGTGTCGAGGATGCCGATGACCGGGATGCCCAGCTTCTTGGCCTCGTCGATCGCGAGGTGCTCCTTCTTGGTGTCGACGACCCAGAGCGCGCTCGGGGTCTTCGTCAGGTTGCGGATGCCGCCGAGCGACTTGTGCAGCTTGTCGAGCTCGCGCTTCTTGATGAGGAGCTCCTTCTTCGTGAAGCCGCTCTTCGCGGTGTCCTCGAAGTCGAGCTCTTCCAGCTCCTTCATGCGCGCGAGGCGCTTGGAGACCGTCTGGAAGTTGGTGAGGAGGCCACCGAGCCAGCGCTGGTTGACGTAGGGCTGGCCGACGCGGGTCGCCTGCTCCGCGATGGACTCCTGGGCCTGCTTCTTGGTGCCGACGAAGAGCACGGTGCCGCCGTGGG
The DNA here is from genome assembly GCF_013409865.1 of Herbiconiux flava. Taxonomy (NCBI): domain Bacteria; kingdom Bacillati; phylum Actinomycetota; class Actinomycetes; order Micrococcales; family Microbacteriaceae; genus Herbiconiux; species Herbiconiux flava. The sequence continues at coordinate 1,930,216 of NZ_JACCBM010000001.1, read as the reverse complement.
CGACCGTCTCCTTGACGAAGTCGTAGGCCTTGTCGATGTAGCCCAGCGACTGCTGCAGGTCGATGATGTAGATGCCGGAGCGCTCGGTGAAGATGAATCGCTTCATCTTCGGGTTCCAGCGGCGGGTCTGGTGCCCGAAGTGCACGCCGCTGTCGAGCAGCTGGCGGATGGTGACGACGGCCATGTGCCGTACTCCTTCTGTTCTCGGTTTGCTCCACGACGATGGCCGTGGATCCTGGTGCCCGGCGCGCATCCGGCCCGCCCGTGTTCACGGTGGGACCGATCGGATGCTGCTGCCTCGAGGGCACGCGAAGTCACCCCGACGAGCGGGGTGCTCCGAGAACTATACCACCGTGCCGGCTGTGCGTTCCGGGCGGCTAGGCCTTCCGGGCGTCGACCGCTTCCTTGCTGTTCTTCCGCACGACCTTCAGGCTGTCCATGCTCTCGAGCGAGCGGCCCTTCGTCTCGGGAACGGCGAAGAAGACGAAGAAGAAGCTCACCAGCGCGAAGAACGTGTAGAGCCCGTAGGTGAAGGCGAGCGAGAAGCTCGACAGCGCCGGGAAGGTCTCGGTGATGGCGAAGTTCGTCAGCCACTGGGCGGCGGCGGCGATGCCGAGCGCGCGGCCACGGATGCGGTTCGGGAAGATCTCGCCGAGCAGCACCCACACGATCGGGCCCCACGTCGCACCGAAGAAGATGACGAACAGGTTCGCGCCGACCAGCGCGATCGGGCCCCAGGCGCCGGGCAGCTGCGGGGCACCGTCGGTGACGACGGCCTGCGAGAACGCCAGGGCCATCACGCCGAGCGAGACCACCATGCCGGCCGAACCGGTGAGCAGCAGCGGGCGGCGGCCCACCTTGTCGACGAAGAAGATGGCCACGAAGGTCACCAGCACGTTGATGATGCTCGTCACGACCGAGATGGTGAAGCTGGTGCCGGAGTTCGAGGTGTCGAAGCCGACCGAGCTCCACAGGCTGGTGCTGTAGTAGAAGATGACGTTGATGCCGACCAGCTGCTGGAACATCGACAGCAGGATGCCCACCCAGACCACGGGCAGCAGACCGAACATCTTGCCGCGGAGGCTCGCGGTGCGGGCGTTCTCCTTGTCCTCGCGGAGCGACGTCTCGATCTCCTCGAGCGCGCCGTCGACCTCGTTGGCCGGGACCACGCTCGCGAGCACCTTGCGCGCGTCCTCCTTGCGGCCCTTGCCGGCGAGGTAGCGCGGTGACTCGGGCAGGCGCCAGGCGAGCACGCCGTAGACGATGGCGGGGATGGCGCAGACGATGAACATCCAGCGCCAGGCGTCCTGGTCGAACCAGAGCGGCTCGTTCGGGCCGCCGGCCGCGCCCTGCAGCAGGGTGTCGGAGAGCAGCGCCGCGAAGATGCCGAGCGTGATGGCGAGCTGCTGCAGGCTGCCCAAGGCGCCGCGTACGGCCTTCGGCGCGATCTCGGCGATGTACGCCGGGGCGATCACGCTGGCGATGCCGATGCCGAGGCCGCCGATCACGCGCCAGGCGATGAGGTCCCAGACCGCGAAGGCGAAGCCCGAGCCGATCGAGGAGACGAGGAAGAGGCCGGCGCCGATGAGCATCACCGGGATGCGCCCGATGCGGTCGGCGAGGCGGCCGGCGAAGTAGGCGCCGATCGCGCAGCCGAGCAGCGCGCTCGCCACCGTGAAGCCGCTGAGCAGCGGCAGGCTGCCGAGGTCGAAGTCCTCCTCGATCGCCTTCACCGCTCCGTTGATCACGGAGGAGTCGAAGCCGAACAGGAAGCCGCCGAGGGCCGCTGCGATCGACAGGGCGATCACCTTGCGACGGAGCTTCCTCTCGGTCGCGTGGTCGGTTCCGCTGCCCGCACTCTGATTCGTCATCACACACACTCCCTCGCACGTACCGGGTGCCGGACATCGTCGGCCGGCATGACCCGCCCTCCGATCCTGGCACGGTTCAGGCGTCTTGGCGTCTCGTCCTGCACAGCTGTCGGAGCAGCTTCCTCTGTTCGCAGAAACCGTCGTGGGCACGTGGCCGCCGCGTGCGGTCGACAGGATGCTCGGCATGCCTGTGCTGCTGGTCCTCGTCCTCGGCTTCCTCGCGCTCCCCCTCGCACCGTCGTCACCCGGTGCGCGGTGGTCGTGGCCGCTCGTCGCGCACGTCGTGGCGAGCGAGTTCGTGGCGCCGCCGCACCGGTACGGGGCGGGCCACCGGGGCATCGACCTGGTCGCCTCCCCAGGGCTCACGGTCCTGGCACCGGCTGACGGGGTCGTGGCCTTCGCGGGCACGGTGGGCGACCGGATGCTCGTCGCCCTCGACCACGGCGACGGAGTGCGCTCCTCGCTCGAACCCGTCGTCGCGGCCCCGGGACTCACCGTCGGCTCCCCCGTCGCCCGCGGCCGGCCTCTCGGCACGGCCTCATCGGGCGGGCACTGCGGATCGCACTGCCTGCACCTCGGCGTGCGGATCGCGGGCGAGTACGTCAACCCGCGACTGCTGCTCGGCGGCATCCCGCGGGCGGTGCTGCTGCCTTCAGTCGACTTCAGGCCCTGGGGTGGGCCGCCTTGTACGACGACCGCAGCCGCTCCACGCTCACGTGCGTGTAGATCTGGGTCGTGCCGAGGCTCGCGTGGCCGAGCATCTCCTGCACCGCCCTCAGATCGGCACCCCCGTCGAGCAGGTGCGTCGCCGCCGTGTGCCGCAGGGCGTGCGGGCCCGCGGGCCCGCTCCCCGGCACCGACTCGAGCAGCGCGGCCACGAGCTGGTAGACGGCGCGCGTGCCGAGCCGGCCGCCGCGGGAGCCGAGGAACAGGGCTCCCTTCTGCGTCTTCTGACTTCTCTCCAGCAACGGCCGGCGCGCCCGCGCGAGGTAGTCGCTCAGCGCGAGCTGGGCGGGTCTGCCGAAGGGCACGATCCGCTCCTTCGAGCCCTTGCCCACCACGCGCACGGTGCGCCGGTCGAGGTCGAGGTCGTCGACGTCGATGCCCACGAGCTCGGAGACGCGGAGCGCCGACGCGTACAGCAGCTCGACGACGGCGACGTCTCTCAGCGCGCCGGGATCACCCTCGGCGGCGCGCTCCTGCAGGGTCTGCAGCACCGCGCCCATCGAGTCGTCGCTCAGCACCCGGGGCAGCGACCGGTCGGGCTTCGGCGCCCGCAGCCGCACCGCCGCGTCGACCTCCGTCAGCCCGGTCTGTCGCAGCCACGCCGAGAACGTCTTGGCGGTCGCGGCCCGCCGCGCGAGCGTCGCCTTGGCGAGCTCCCGCTGCGACGCCTCCCACAGCCAGTCGCGGTACACCTCGAGGTCGAGCTGCCCGACGTCCTGCACTCCGCGCGCTCCGGCGAACCGCTCCAGATCGCCCAGGTCGGCCCCGTAGGCGCGGACGGTGTGCTCGGAGTACCCCCGCTCGAGCCGCAGGTAGCGCGCATACCCCTCCCGCGCCTCGCCGATCCCGACCATCCCCCCAGCATGCACCGCCTCATGCAGCGCCAGCCCTCCCCACGCCGCCCGCCGCGGCCGCGCCTGTCGGGGCCGACCGGGTTCGTCAGGCCGGCGGCGCGACGTGCTTCGAGAAGGCCTCGAGCTGCTCGTCGGCTGGCAGCTCGGCCAGCCGGTCGACGAAGGCGTTGTCGAACCCGGACACCACCGGGAACTCCCCGACCGGAACCATCGAGTGCACGATCCGGTCGTCGTAGACCTGCACGATCGAGAACGACTGCCCGCCCCCGAGCCCGACCAGGCGTCCCCGCGGCGCCACCATGTCCATCGTGTAGCAGGTGGCCGCGGCCACCGACACCGGCACCCCCGCGAACGTGCTGTGCGTCGAGTAGTGCAGGTGCCCGCCGAGCACCGCTCGCACGTCGCTCCCCCGGATCACCGCGGCGAGCTCGTCCTGCCGCTGCAGCTCGAGGATCGGCATCAGCGGGATCGTCGTCGGGATCGGCGGATGATGCAGCGCCAGCACCGTCCCCTCGGGAGCCGGCTCGGCCAGCTCGGCCCGCAGCCACTCCAGCTGCTCGGCCGACAGCTCCCCGTGGTGATACCCGGGCACGCTCGTGTCGAGCGCGATGACCCGCAGTCCACCCAGGCGGATGCTCGCGACAACCGGCTCCGTCGCGGCCACCTCATCGAGCAGCTCGACCCGCAGCCGCGCCCGGTCGTCGTGGTTGCCCATCACCCACAGAACCTTCGCGCCCATCCGTTCGGCGGCCGGCTCGACGATCCCCCGGATCCGCCGATACGCGTCCTCCTCCCCCAGGTCGGCGATGTCCCCCGTGAACACCAGCAGCTCGGGCTGCATCCCCGACCCCTCCAACTGCCGCAGTGCCTGCGTCAGCCCGGCGTCGGTGTCGACGGCGCCGTAGAGCGCCCGCTCCCCCGCCAGGAAATGCGTGTCGCTGATATGAACGATCGTGTGCTCCGGCACCCCGTACTGACCCATGCCCCCATCCTCCCAGCCCCACCGGTCCCCCGCCTCCCCCACCACGCCCGCGCCTCCCCCGGCCTCACCTGCGCCTCCCCCGGCCTCACCGCCGCCCGCACGTGGGTAGCGAGGCCACTATGGGCGCGCCACCGCCGAATCTTCTTTCGCGGTGCACCTGCGCCTATGCGACCGGGCCGGCTGCGAGATCATTCATTCGGCAAGGCTCAGACGCTGGGAAGGTCAGGTGCGGCTGCGGCGCCAGCCGGTCTCGGTCTCCTCGACGCGGCCCTCGAGCAGCAGGATGCCGAGCGCCGCCTCCACCGCCCGCACCGACAGTCCGGCACGCACGGCGACGTCACTCGGCGTGCGGCGTGACCTCCGGGTGAGCGCGTCGAGCACCCGTATCTCGGCACCGTCGTCGGCCGCCGATGTGCCGGCCCCGCTCGACGCGGCCTCCGCCGCCGGCGTGTCCGCGTCCCCGCTCGTGGTCGACGGATCCGTGACGCCGGGCGCCTCCGGGCTCACGTCATCGGAGACCGCGCCCGCTCGCATGGGTGAACCAGCCGACCCGGGCAGCACTGACTCGGGCGAGCTGGGCACCACCGATCCTGACGACCGGGGCGGGGGCGGGTCGAGCAGGGACGGGCGGTCGGTGGTGGGGCCGAGGACGAGTTCGACGACGTCGGCCGGGGTCGTGACGCAGGTCGCGTCGTACTCGCGGAGGAGGCGGTGGCAGCCCGCCGAGGTGACGCTCGTGACCGGGCCGGGGACGGCCCCGAGGGGCCGGCCGAGGGCTGCAGCGTGACCGGCGGTGTTGAGGGATCCGGAGCGGTGGCCCGCCTCGACGACCACCGTCGCGCGGGTGATGGCAGCGATGAGGCGGTTGCGCTGCAGGAAGCGCCACTTGGTGGGCGAGGCTCCGCAGGGGAGCTCGGAGACGAGGGCGCCGCGGGCGGCGATGCGGAGCAGCAGGTCGTGGTGGGCCGCCGGGTACAGGCGATCGACACCGCCGGCCAGGAGCGCCACCGTGGTGCCGCCGCTGACGAGCGCCGCCCGATGGGCCATGCCGTCGATGCCGTAGGCGCCGCCGGAGACGACCGAGAAGCCGCGGTCGCTCACGCCCGCCGACAGCTCCATCGCGACGTGCTCGCCGTAGTTCGTGGCGTCGCGGGACCCGACGATGGCGATGCCACCGCCCGGATGATCGACGGCCCGGACGTTCCCCCGCACCCAGAGCGCGTGCGGCGCGTGGAGATCGAGGTCGCGGCAGCCCTCCGGCCAGAGCGGATGCACGGGGGTGAGCAGCCGCGCCTCGAACCGTGCTGCCGACCGCAGTGACCCCACCACGACCCGCGACACCACCCTCGGTCGCCACCGCTCGAGTGCTGCCGCGATCACCTCGACCGTCACGCCCACCTGTCCGACGTCGCCACCCGCCTGATCGGAATCGGAGCCCTCCGCGCCTAGCGCCGCAAGCCACTGCGCGGGCTCGGAGCGGTCGATGAGCATCGTGAGGGCGCGGTCGGCCCCGAGCGCCGCCACGACGAGGCCGGCGACCGAGTCGCCCGGTTCAGCGATGCCCGACCAGGCAGCCGATGCGAACACGTGTGCGGCAGAGGCCTCCTCCGAGCTGAAGTCGTCCGACGTATCCGACGGAGACGACGGAGACGGTGGAGTCGATGACCATTCGTCACCGGTCAGTGGAGCAGCGGGCACGGCAGTCGGCAGTGTGCCGGGGCCGTGCGGCCGCTGGGTGGCGGGGCCGGACGGCCGCTGAGTGGCGAGGCCGGACGGCCGCGGGGTGCCGGGGCCGGACGGCGGCACCATGACGGCGCGCGCCAGCGCGAGGACGAGGGAGCGGTCGAGGCCGAAGAGCATCATGCCGAGACCGACTTCCGCAGGAAGAGCGCCCAGCCGACGTGGTCGGGCGTCGGGGTCGGCACGGCGTCGAGGTCGGCGAGGGTCCAGGCGACACGGAGCACGCGGTCGTAGCCGCGCATCGTGAGGGTGCCGCGTTCGAGGGCGCGGTCGATGGGCCCCGAGGTGGCGGGTGGGAGGCGGCGGGGGCGGGAACGGAGCCAGGCGCCCGGCACCTCGGCGTTCGTCTTCCACGGCGTGCCCGAGAGGCGGGCGCGGGCCACGGCGCGCGCGTTCTCGACGCGGGCCCGGGCCGAGGCGGTGGTGGTGCGCGGGAGGTCGTCATCGGTCATCCGCACCGCCGAGGTGGTGACGCGGTTGACCCGCAGCTGCAGGTCGACGCGGTCGAGCAGCGGGCCCGAGAGGCGGCCGAGGTAGCGCCTGCGCGACAGCGGCGAGCAGGTGCAGGGCACGTCACCCGCACCGTACTGGCCGCAGGGGCACGGGTTCGCGGCCAGCACGAGCTGGAAGCGGCCCGGGAAGTGCGCCGTCGTGCTGGCCCGGTGGATGACGATCGTGCCCGACTCGAGCGGCTGCCGCAGCGCATCCAGCACCGACGACGGGAACTCGGGCGCCTCGTCGAGGAACAGGATGCCGTGGGCCGCGCGCGCGGCGGCACCCGGACGGATGACCTTCGAGCCCCCGCCCACGAGGGCCGCGGCCGACGAGGTGTGGTGCGGGCTCTCCAGCGGCGGGCGCGTGATCAGGCCGTTCAAGGGCCGGCCGGCGAGCGACGACACCGAGGTGACGACGAGCGACTGCTCCGCGTCGAGGTCGGGCAGGAGCGCCGGCAACCGCTGCGCGAGCATCGTCTTGCCCGCCCCGGGCGGGCCGAGCATGAGCAGATGGTGCCCGCCGGCCGCCGCCACCACGAGCGCCTCGACGGCGTCGGCGTTGCCCACCACGTCGGCCAGGTCGCCGTCGGGCGGCGGCGGCACGGAAGCCGCGGGGAGCATCAGCGGGTCGACAGAGGTCGGCACGAGCACGGCACCGTGGTGGATGAGGGCCTCCCGCAGGGAGGCGACCGTGACGATCTCGACATCGGGCACGAGCAGCGCCTCGGCGGCGTTGCCGGCCGGCACGACGAAGCACCGGTACCCGGCCGCCCGAGCCGCGACGATCGCGGGCAGCGCGCCCTGCATCGGCCGCACGCGGCCGTCCAGGCTCAGCTCGCCGAGGTGCACCACCGAGCCGATCGCCGACGCCGCGATGACCCCTTCTGCGGCGAGAACCGCCACCGCGATGGCGAGGTCGTAGGTCGACCCCTGCTTCGGCAGCGACGCCGGCGAGAGGTTCACGACGATCTTCTTCGCCGGGAGCGCGCAGCCGTCGTTGGCGGCGGCCGCGCGCACCCGGTCTTTCGCATCCGACAGCGCTGCGTCGGGCAGCCCGATCAGCTGGAACCCCGGGATCGCGTCGGCGATGTGCGCCTCGACCTCGACGACGGCCCCGCTCATGCCGAGCAGCGCCACCGACAGCGTGCGCGCCACCATCAGTGCACCTCCCGGAGGTGCTGCACGCTCGGTTCGCCGTGCGTCGGCCAGATGACGCCGACCACGTCGATGCGGAACGGCATCCGACGCCCCGGGTGAACGGCCGCGATGTACGCCGCGGCCAGCAGATGCAGGCGTCGGAGCTTCGCGGGCGTGACCGCCTCGAACGGATGCCCGTAGGCCTCCGAGGTGCGTGTCTTCACCTCGACGATGACGAGCGTGGGCCCGTCGCTCGCCACGATGTCGATCTCACCGGTCGCACAGCGCCAGTTGCGCTGCACCACCTGCATGCCGATGCCGGTCAGGTGCTCGGCCGCGATGCCCTCACCGCGGTGGCCCAGTTCGTCTTTCGCCTTCATGTGTACCTCCGCGACCAAGGGTGCGGAAGAACGCAGAAGCGAGACGCGTCACACGAGAATCTGTGGACGGATCACGAGAGAAACGAACAAGTGCAGGAGCACAAGCCCTACTCGTCGAGCGCCAGCTCCTTGGGCAGCTCGAAGTCCTTGCTCGAGAGCTCCTCGACGTTCACGTCTTTGAAGGTCAGCACGCGCACCGATTTCACGAAGCGGTCGGAGCGGTACACGTCCCACACCCACACGTCGTTCATCGTCAGCTCGAAGTAGAAATCGTGCTCCGTGTCGCGACGGGCGAGCTCGACCTCGTTGGCGAGGTAGAAGCGGCGCTCGGTCTCGATCACGTACTTGAACTGCGAGACAACGTCCCGGTACTCGCGGTAGAGGGCGAGCTCGACCTCACGGTCGTAGTCCTCGAATTCGTCTTCGTCCATCGTGGCTCCAGTCTAGGCGGCTACGCGACCGACTCGACGCCGGGTTCCGGATGCCCGCCCGCACCCGCTGGCGAGACCGACGCCATCGGCGCGGCCTCCAGCGCCGACAGCGCCGCGAGGTCGAACAGCTCGGTCGACCCCACGATCCGCGACAGCCAGGTGTGCCGGTGCAGCGGCGAGGCCCCGAGCGAGACGATCGCGTCGCGGTGCTCCTCGCTGGCGTAGCCCTTGTTCCGCTCCCAGCCGTATGCCGGATGCTCGGCCGCGTGCTCGATCATCATCCGGTCCCGCGCGACCTTCGAGATCACCGAGGCCGCGGCGACCGAGGCGCAGTCGCGGTCGGCCTTGATCCGCGTGCGCACCGTGACCGGCACCGGAGCGGCGGCACTCAGCCAGTCCCACTGCCCGTCCAGGATGATCGTGGCCGCCGAGACGTCGACGCCGTCGGCGATGAGCGACGCCAGGGCGCGGCTCCCCGCCAGCCCGAGGCAGGCGCTGATCCCGAGCGAGTCGATCTCCGAGGCCGAGGCGTACCCGACGGCGTGCGCGAGGCTCCAGGCCCGGGCGATGGGGGCGAGCTCCTCCCGCCGCGGCTCCGACAGCATCTTCGAGTCGCGCAGCCCCTTGGGCACCGACTTCGTGGAACGGATGTCGATGACGCTGACGCCGACACCGACCGGCCCCGCGAGCGCACCGCGCCCGACCTCGTCGCAGCCGATGATCAGACCGCTGTGGGGAGCGGCGTCGGCAGGAGCATCCTGAACCGACGACGACGACGACGACGAAGGCGACCCAGCAGCCCGCCGCCGCGGCTTGATCAACCCCGCGATCTCGCGCTCGAACCGCAGTGTCGGATCGGCGACCGGACTCACCGACCGGCCCCCGGCAGAGCAGGAGCAGCGACCACACCCGCAGACGACGACGAGGAGGCCGGCGACGAAGGCGCAGAAAGCGGCTCCGCCGTCTCCTCGCGCGACGGGATCCCGTTGAACACGCTCCCGTGGTTGTCGAGCCACCCCCAGTGGTCGATCGGCCACGTCACCAGTACCGCCCGCCCCACCACGTTGGCCTCGGGCACGAACCCCTTGCCCGGCTTGTCCTGGTTGAAGCGCGAGTCGGCCGAGTTGTAGCGGTTGTCGCCCATCACCCAGAGGGAGTCGGCGGGCACCGTGATGTCGAACGGCTCCTGCGAGACGGCGGAGACGCCGTCGGGCAGCTTGAGGTAGGAGTTCTCGTCGAGCGGGATGTCGTTGACCTCCATCTGCCCGAGCGCGTTGCAGCAGACGACGTGGTCGCCCGGCAGCCCGATGACGCGCTTGATCAGGTGGTCGTTGGCGTCGTCGGCGGCGAGGCCCACGCCCTCGAGCACCCAGTCGACCGCCGCGGCGAGCGGATTCTTCGGCTGCTCGACGGTGGGCATCAGCCAGCCACCCGGGTCTTTGAAGACCACGACGTCGCCGCGCGTGATGGGGATGAGGTTCGGTTCGAGCTGGTTCACGAGGATGCGGTCGTCGACCTGCAGCGTGTTCTCCATCGACCCCGAGGGGATGTAGAACGAGCGCACGAGGAACGTCTTGATCAGCACCGACGCCAGCAGCGCGATGACGAAGATGATCACGAGGTCGCGGGCGAAGAGCCACGCGCTACGCGAGCGCCGCGACTGCGACCCGGCTGACCGCCCCCCGGCGGTGTCTTCGCGTCGTTCGTGCGAGGGCACTGATGTGTCTGTCATTTAACCGCCTGAGCTCCCGAACCACTGTAGTGGTCGGGAGCTCAGGATAGCTCTCAGCGCGTGCCGGGCACGCAGAGAATGCGCAGCTTACGCGAAGCGCTTCTCCTTGATCTTGGCCTTCTTGCCACGGAGGTTGCGCAGGTAGTACAGCTTCGCGCGGCGCACGTCACCGCGGGTGACGATCTCGATGTGGTCGATCACCGGGGAGTGCACGGGGAAGGTGCGCTCGACGCCCACCTGGAAGCTGACCTTGCGGACCGTGAAGGTCTCGCGGACGCCCTCGTTCTTGCGGGCGATGACGACGCCCTGGAAGACCTGGATACGCGAGCGCGTACCTTCGACGATGTTCACGTGCACCTTGACGGTGTCACCGGCGCGGAAGTCGGGGATGTCGCTCTTGAGCGACGCTGCATCGACAGAATCGAGGATGTGCATGGTGTGTTCGCAATCTGTACCCGCCACAGGTCGACTACGGCTTCGGTGTCAGTAGATGGTGTGCCCGAAAGATGGTGGCTCCCCTGTGGCAGAGCCTGGCCGCGGCACAAGCGTCCATTGTGCCACAGACGAGCGGATGCGCGCAAAGCCCGTGGTCAGGCGCGGGGTGACGACCCTCGGTCGGACGTCTCGATCACGATGTACTCGCCGTCGACGCGGGGTGCTCGCACGGCACCCGGAGCGGACGGGGTGCGCGGCATCTGCGCCCGCGCGGCCTGCGCCTCGAAGCCGGCGAGCGTTGCCCGCACGCGCTTCCGGGTCTCGACCACGAGCTCGACGATGCCCACCCAGAACAGGGCGATCAGCGCCACCACGGCGAGGGTTCCGAGGAGGGCGGTGAACTCGGTGAAGAAGCCCACCGCGATGACGAGGGCGTGCACCACCGTGAGCAGCAGCACGTCGAGCCACGAGACCGCCTTCTGCGCCCGCACCTCTTTTCGCGCCGAGGTGATGCCCGCGACCGCGAGCATGCCGACGGTGAGCATCATCACGCCCACGATCAGCCCGAGGATCTGCCAGCCGGTGGCGGCGAAGACGCCCCAGCCGACCAGGATCCACGCGGGGAGGATCACCGCAGCGGGGAACTGCCAGTAGAAGAAGGCCCGTCGGATGAACACGACTCCAGAGTATGCAGGCTCTCCGGATGTTCGCTGTGATCCCGGTGGGTAGGGTCTTCATGAACGCTTTCGCACTGCCACGCGGTGCAGAACGATGACCGCCCCGCCCGGAAGGACCCGCATGATCGAGCTCAAGACCCCCGCCGAGATCGAGCAGATGCGGCCCGCGGGCGCGTTCGTCGCCGAGGTGCTGACCGAACTGGCCAAGCGGGCCACCGTCGGCACCAACCTGCTGAAGCTCGATCAGATCGCGCACGAGATGATCCGGGCGCGGGGCGCCGAGAGCTGCTACATCGACTATCACCCCTCGTTCGGCGCCTCGCCGTTCGGCAAGGTGCTCTGCACGAGCGTCAACGACGCGGTGCTGCACGGGCTCCCCCACGACTACGCGCTGCAGGGCGGCGACCTGCTGAGCCTCGACTTCGCCGCCTCGGTGAACGGCTGGGTCTCCGACTCGGCTCTCTCGGTGGTGGTGGGCACGCCGAAGTCGGCGGCCGACACCACGCTGATCGAGGTCACGACCGCCGCCCTCGCCGCCGGCATCGCCGAGGCGAAGCCCGGCAACCGGCTCGGCGACATCTCGGCGGCGATCGGCGCGGTCGCCACGGCGGCCGGCTACGGCGTGAACACCGACTTCGGCGGGCACGGCGTCGGCCGCACCATGCACGGCGACCCGCACGTGCCGAACCAGGGCCGCGCCGGCCGCGGGCTTCCCCTGCGTGCGGGCCTCGTGATCGCGATCGAGCCCTGGTTCCTCGAGACGACCGACAAGATCTACACCGACAAGGACGGCTGGACCCTCCGCTCCGCCGACGGCTCGAACGGCGCCCACATGGAGCACACGGTGGCGATCACGGAGGACGGGCCGCTCGTGCTCACCGCGCGCAGCTAGCGCCGGCGCGCATCCGTCGCCGGCTCGCGAACGCCCGACAGGCGGCTATTCGGGCGGCAGCAGGTCGGGCCGCACCCGCCGCGTGCGCTCGAGCTGCTGCTCGCGCCGCCACGCGTCGACGGCCTTGTGGTTGCCGCTCATCAGCACGGGCGGCACGTCGAGTCCGCGCCACGACGCCGGCTTGGTGTAGCTCGGGTACTCGAGCAGGCCGTCCTCGTGCGACTCCTCGACGAGGCTCTCGGGGTTGCCGACGACTCCGGGGATGAGCCGGCCGATGGCCTCGATCATCGCCATCACGGCGACCTCTCCCCCGTTCAGCACGTAGTCGCCGATCGACACGAGGCGAACCTCGGCACGGGTCGCCGCGTGGTCGAACACGCGCTGATCGATGCCCTCGTAGCGGCCGCAGCCGAACACGAGGTGGTCGCGGCCGGCGAGCTCACGGGCCATGGCCTGCGTGAACACGGTGCCGGCCGGCGAGGGGAAGATGACGACGGGCCGGGCATCCGGATGCTCGGGCAGCACCTCGTCGAGGGCCTCACCCCAGGGCTCCGGCTTCATGACCATGCCCGCGCCGCCGCCGTAGGGCGTGTCGTCGACCGTGCGGTGACGGTCGTGGGTGAAGTCGCGCAGGTTGTGCGGCACGACCTCGAGGATGCCCGTGCGGCGGGCCTTGCCGAGCAGCGAGATGTCGAGCACGTCGAAGAACTCGGGGAAGATCGTGACGACGTCGATGCGCATCCCCTAAGCCTAGGCGCGCGGACATCGCCACGAACGACGAGGACCGACACCGCATGCGGGTCGGTCCTCGTCGGGCTTGCGTTACTCCGCGTCGGCCTCGGGCGCCGACGGCTCGTCGTCGTCGTCGGGCAGCTCCTCGAAGAGCCCCGTCGGCGGCGTGACCGTGACCACGCCCGCGGCGAGGTCGACCGACGGCACGATCGCCTTGACGAACGGCACCATGACCTCGGCGCCGTCGTTCGTCTTGACAATCAGCAGGTCTTGGGCCGGCATGTGCTCGACGAGCTTGACCGTACCGACCTGCTCACCGTCGCGCTCGACGCGGAGGCCCACCAGCTGGTGGTCGTACCAGGCGTCGGGCTCGGTGGAGACCGCGTCGGCCTCGTCGAGGTCGATCCAGAGGATGGCCTTGACGAGACCCTCGGCCGCCGTGCGGTCGGAGACGCCCTTGAAGAAGCCCACCGGATGCCCGTTGTACATGCGCAGCTCGGTGAGCTCGAGGGTCTTGCCGTGCCAGGGCGAGGAGGTGGGCACCTGGAGGGTGAACACCGCGCCCGGAACGAAGCGTCGTTCCGGGTCGTCGGTGAACAGCTCCAGCTTGATCGCACCCTTCAGCCCGTGGGCCTTGGTGAGACGACCGACTCGCAGTTGGGTCTTGTTGTTCTCAGTAATCGGTGTCCACCACGTCCACACGAACGCGCCGGCCGTCGGCCAGAGCGGTGACGAGGGTGCGCAGCGCCTTGGCGGTGCGACCGGAACGACCGATCACGCGGCCGAGGTCATCGGGGTTCACACGAACCTCGAGGACCTCGCCGCGCGGTGAGCTCTTCGTGATGACCCGGACGTCGCCCGGGTTGTCGACGATCCCCTTGACGAGGTGCTCGAGAGCGGGAGCGAGCAAGGTCAGGCCTTGTCCGCAGCGTCTTCGGCGGCCTCGACGGCGACCTCGTTGGCCTCGGCGTCGGTCGCGGCAGCGGCCTCGGCGTCAGCAGCGGCCTCGGCTTCGACGGCCTTGGGCTCGGCGGCCTTGGGCTTCAGGACGGGCTTCTTCTTCTCGTCGACGACGAAGGCCTCCTTCTCGCCCTTGACGCGCACGGTCGAGACCGCGTCCTTGTCGCCCTTGAACTTGCCCCAGTCGCCGGTGAGCTTCAGCAGCGCGGCGACCTGCTCGGTCGGCTGGGCGCCGACGCCGAGCCAGTACTGGGCACGCTCGGAGTCGACCTTGATGACCGAGGGCTCCTCGGTCGGGTGGTACAGACCGATCTCCTCGATGACGCGACCGTCGCGCTTGGTGCGCGAGTCGGCGACGACGATGCGGTAGTACGGCGCACGGATCTTGCCGAGACGCTTCAGACGGATTTTGACAGCCACAATTCTCCTGTGTGATCTATGAGGTGGGCGAACTGGGGGCCGTGAGCGTGGGGGCACACTCGGCACAAGCTCTGAGGGAATCCACTCCGCCTGATTAGAGGGTCGGGCGGGGGCAGACTCGACTGGCTATTCTGACAGAGATTGCTCCCAAAGCGGTAATTCTGGAAAGGCCCCTGCATGGAGATCTCCTTCGCCCCCTCGGAGCGCTCGACCCTCGGCATCGAATGGGAGGTCGCGCTGGTCGAGCAGAGCTCGGGGGATCTGGTCTCCGTGGCGGCCGATGTGCTCGACGCGCTCCGCCAGGACGACGGCTCCGAGCATCCGCGGATCACCGGCGAACTGCTGCTCAACACGGTCGAGCTCGTCAGCGGGGTGCACCACCGGGTGGCGGATGCGGTGGACGACCTGCAGGGCCAGCTCGCCGAGGTGCGCGCCATCACCGACCCCCTCGACGTCGAGGTCATGTGCGCCGGCTCGCACCCCTTCGGGCAGTGGTTCGACCAGACCGTCACCGACAAGGAGCGCTACCACAAGCTCATCGACCGCACCCAGTGGTGGGGGCGCAACATGATGATCTGGGGCATCCACGTGCACGTCGGCATCGACGACCGCGAGAAGGCGCTGCCCATCGTCAACTCGCTGCTGAACTACTACCCCCATCTGCAGGCCCTGAGCGCCTCGAGCCCGTTCTGGGGCGGCGTGAACACGGGGTACGCCTCGAACCGGGCGCTGATGTTCCAGCAGCTGCCGACCGCCGGGCTGCCCTACCAGTTCGGCGCCTGGGCGAACTACGAGGAGTACGTCGACGACCTGCTGCGCACCGGTGTGATCAGCGACCACACGGAGGTGCGCTGGGACATCCGGCCGAGCCCGCAGTGGGGCACGGTCGAGATGCGCGCCTGCGACGGGCTGTCGAGCCCCGAGGAGATCGGGGCGGTGGCGGCGCTCATCCAGTGCCTCGTCGACGACATGTCTGCCCGCCTCGACGCCGGCGAGGAGCTGCCGACCATGCAGCCCTGGTACGTGCGCGAGAACAAGTGGCGGGCGGCCCGCTACGGCATGGACGCCGAGATCATCCTGAACTCGGCGGGCGACGAGCAGCTGGTGACGGATGCGGTGGCCGGCGAACTCGTGCGGCTCGCCCCGGTCGCCGAGCGGCTGGGCTGCGCGGCCGAGCTCGACCAGGTGAACCTGATCCTCGAGCACGGCGCGAGCTACCAGCGGCAGCTGCGGGTCGCCGAGGCGAACGGGGGGAGCCTCAAGGCGGTCGTGGCGTCGCTCACGCGGGAGCTGCGGCACGGGCTCGCCTGAGCATCCGCTCTGCAGGGCGTCGGGCCCCGGCCGGCCCGCCCGCCCCTGGCCGGCCCACTCGCCCGCCCTCGCGCCGGCCAGCCGGCCGACCGGACCTAGCTCGTGACCGAGTCGCGCCACGCCACGAGATCGCGCACGCCCTGCATGTCGAGCTCAGGCGCGGTGATGCCGAGGGTGAACAGCGTGACGCCGAGCTCGAGCTGCCGGTCCATGTCGGGCAGGCCGTCGCCGCGGGCGCCGCGGGTGCCGACCGAGATCTCGATCTCGGACATCGGGCGGTCGACCTTCTCGCACCACTCGCCGAGGATGCCGAGCTTGCGCTCCAGCGTCTCGGTGTCGGCGAAGGAGTGCCAGATGTCGGCGTGCTGGGCGACGATGCGGAGGGTCTTCTTCTCTCCGCCGCCGCCGATCAGCACCGGGATGTCGCGGGTGGGCGCCGGGTTGAGCTTCGCCCAGCGCGACTCGATGCGGGGCAGGGCTTCGGCGAGGGCATCCAGTCGCTGACCGGCCGTGCCGAACTCGTAGCCGTACTCGTCGTAGTCACGCTCGAACCAGCCCGAGCCGATGCCGAAGATCAGCCGGCCCGTGTCGCCGTCATGGGCGCTGATGTGGTCGACCGTGCGGGCCATGTCGGCCAGCAGGTCGGGGTTGCGGTAGCTGTTGCAGGTGACCAGCGGGCCGAACTCGATGCGGGAGGTCTGCTCGGCCCAGGCGGCGAGCATGGTCCAGCCCTCGAAGTGCAGGCCGTCGGGCTCGCCGGAGAGCGGGTAGAAGTGGTCCCAGTTGAAGGCGATGTCCACACCGAGGTCTTCGAGCTCGGCGAGGGTGTCGCGGATGGTCGCGTAGGAGGCGTGCTGGGGAGCGATCTGCACGCCGACGCGCACAGGGCGGGAGGTGGTCGTCATGGTGCCAGCTTAGGCACGCTGAGGCCGCCTGGCGCCTAGCCGCTCACCGACCGCGAGGCTCCGCCTAGCGCAGGAAGCGCTGCAGGGCCTCGAGCTCCTCGGGGCTCGGGTTCTGACCGCCCGCCGGGGCCTTGGCGCCGAGGCCGAAACCGGCACCGCCGCCCGAGCCCGCCGCGATCGCCGGCTTCTCACCCGAGGCGCGCGCCGCGTTCTCGGCCGCCCGCTTCGCGGGGTTGCCCGAGCGTGATCCGCTCTTCTTCTTGGCCTGCGGCTTGCCGCGCCCGCCGCCGAAGCCGGCACCGGGGACCGGGCCCATGCCGGGCACGTTCGGCACGCCGCCCTTCGCGACCGTCTTCATCATCTTCGAGGCCTGCTCGAAGCGCTGCACGAGCTGGTTCACGTCGGTGACGGTCATGCCGGAACCGCGCGCGATGCGCAGGCGCCGCGAGCCGTTCAGGAGCTTCGGGTTGGTGCGCTCGGCCTTCGTCATCGACTGGATGATCGCCTCGGTGCGCACGATCTCCTTCTCGTCGAAGTTGTCGAGCTGCTCCTTCAGGCCGCCGGCGCCGGGCAGCATGCTCATCATCTTCTTGATCGAGCCGACGTTGCGCAGCTGCTGCATCTGCTTCAGGAAGTCGTCGAGCGTGAAGCTGTCGGTCGCGAACTTCTCGGCGACCTTGCGGGCCTCCTCCTCGTCGAAGGCGCCCTGCGCCTGCTCGATGAGCGAGAGGATGTCACCGAGATCCAGGATGCGCGAGGCCATCCGGTCGGGGTAGAAGGGCTCGAAGGCGTCGAGCGTCTCGCCGGTCGAGGCGAAGATGATGGGGCGGCCCGTGACCGACGCCACGGACAGCGCGGCACCGCCTCGGGCGTCGCCGTCGAGCTTGGTCAGCACGACGCCGGTGAAGTCGACGCCCTCCTGGAAGGCGCGGGCGGTGGCCACCGCATCCTGGCCGATCATCGCGTCGATGACGAACAGCACCTCGTCGGGGTCGACGGCCTTGCGGATGTCGGCCGCCTGCTTCATCATCTCGGCGTCGACGCCGAGGCGGCCGGCCGTGTCGATGATGACCGTGTCGTACTGCTTGTCGATCGCGTACTTGATCGAGTCCTTCGCCACGCGCACCGGGTTGCCGACCCCGTTGCCGGGCTCGGGGGCATAGACCGGCACGCCGGCCTGGCCGCCGACGATCTGCAGCTGGTTCACCGCGTTGGGGCGCTGGAGGTCGGCCGCGACGAGGATCGGGGTGTGGTTCTCTTTGGCGAGCCAGCGGGCCAGCTTGCCCGCGAGGGTCGTCTTACCGGCACCCTGGAGGCCGGCGAGCATGATCACGGTCGGCGGCTTCTTCGCGAACTCGAGTCGGCGCTGCTGGCCGCCGAGGATCTGCACGAGCTCCTCGTTGACGATCTGCACGACCTGCTGGGCCGGGTTCAGGGCGCGGTTGACCTCGTCGCCGAGGGCGCGCTCGCGCACCTTGCCGGTGAACTCCTTGACGACCTCGAGCGCGACGTCGGCGTCGAGCAGGGCGCGGCGGATCTCGCGCACCGTGCTGTCGACGTCGGCCGGGCTCAGCTTGCCCTTCGTGCGGAGGTTCTTGAAGGTTTCGGCGAGCCTGTCCGAGAGATTTCCAAAAGTAGCCATCGTGCGGCTAGTTTAACCGCTCGCGGCCGGCTCGGAGTCCCGCTGAGGGCGAACGCGGGCTCCCCGTTCCCAGCCGCCCTGCAATTCGTTGACGTAAAATAAACAGTTGGCCGATCGAGGGGGTGCACGCATGAGCGCGATGTTCCGCTCCCTCGCCAGCATCGACTACCGCATCTGGTTCGCCGGGGCCCTCGTCTCCAACGTCGGAACCTGGATGCAGCGCACCGCCCAGGACTGGATCGTCCTCACCGAACTGAGCGACCACGACGCCGTGGCCCTCGGCGTCACGACCGCCCTCCAGTTCCTCCCCCAGCTGCTGCTGGTGCCCTTCTCGGGCCTCATCGCCGACCGACTCGACCGACGGCGCACGCTGATGGTGACGCAGCTCGCCATGGGGCTCCTCGGCGCCGGACTCGGCGTGATCGTGCTCGCCGGGCTCGCCCAGCTCTGGATCGTCTACCTCTTCGCCCTGCTGCTCGGCGTCGCCGCCGCGGTCGACGCCCCGGTGCGCCAGACCTTCGTCTCCGATCTCGTGGCCGGGCCGAACCTCGGCAACGCGGTCGCGCTCAACTCGGCCTCGTTCAACGCCGCCCGCACGATCGGGCCGGCCGTCGCGGGCCTGCTCGTCGCCGGGATCGGCGCGGGCTGGGTGTTCCTTCTCAACGCCGTCACGTTCGCGGCGGTGCTGGCGTCGCTCGTCGCCATCCGGCGCGACCGGCTGGTGCAGCAGCCCCGTGCACCGCGGGCCAAGGGGCAGCTGCTCGAGGGCTTCCGCTACGTGCGCCGCCGGCCCGACCTGCTGATCGTCTTCGCGGTGGTGTTCATCATGGGCACCTTCGGCTTCAACTACCAGATCTTCACCTCGACCATGGCGACCGTCACGTTCGGCCTGGACTCGGCGGGCTTCGGCATCCTGACCTCCGTGATGGCCGTGGGGTCGGTGGCCGGGGCGCTCCTCTCGGCGAGCCGCGACAAGCCGCGGGTGCGGCTGGTTTTCCTGTCGTGCGGGCTGTTCGCGGTGGCCGCTCTGGCAGCGGCGCTCGCGCCCTCGCTCGTGACGTTCGCGGCGGCCATCGTGCTGATCGGGTTCGCCGGGCAGGTGATGATCACGACCGCGAACGGCACCGTGCAGACGAGCACCGATCCGCTCATGCGCGGGCGGGTGATGGCGCTGTACATGGCGATCCTGATGGGCGGCACGCCGATCGGGGCTCCCGTGATCGGCGCCGTCGCCAACACGCTCGGGCCGCGGTGGGGGCTCGGGGTTGCCGCCGTCGCGGGGTTCGTGGCCTTCGCTGCCGGGGTGCTGTGGCTGGCGGTGTACCGCCGGGCGCGCATCCGTCGCACCGGGCACGGGCGCAGGGCACGGCTGCAGCTGGTCTACGGCGAGGGCGACCGGATGGCCGGGGCCGTCACCGCGACCGGGTCGTTCCAGGCGGTCAGGCCGCGGGCGGAGCTGGCCGAGGACCTCTCGCTCGACGAGGCGGACGCGCGGCGCGGCTGAGCCCGCCCGCTCCCCGGTGTCGGGGGCGTCTGCTTGAGTGGACGCATGCGCCACTCCATCGTGATCCTCCCCCAGTACCCGTGGCCCGAGATGCGGCGCCGCTGGCAGCTCGCGGAGGAACTGGGCTTCGACAGCGCCTACACCTACGACCACCTCTCGTGGCGGTCGCTCGCCGACGAGCCCTGGGGGGCGACGGTGCCGACGCTGGCGGCGGCCGCGCTGGTGACGTCGCGCATCCGGCTCGGCACCTTCGTGGCCTCGCCGAACTACCGGCACCCCGTGCCGTTCGCTAAGGAGCTGGCGTCGCTCGACGAGCTGTCGGGCGGGCGGATGACCGTGGGCCTCGGCTCGGGAGGAACGGGTTTCGACGCCACCGTGCTCGGCGCCGAGGTGCTGCCGCCGCGGGCGCGGCATGACCGCTTCGCGGAGTTCGTGTCACTGCTCGACGAGCTGCTGCGGTTCGAGGCGCCCGGCTCGGGCGGCGTCTCGGCGTCGGGGTCGTTCTACACGGCTCAGGATGCGCGGATGGTCGGGTCCCCGTCGCAGACGCCGCGCATGCCGTTCGTCATCGGCGGCAACGGGCCGAAGGGGTTGGCGCTCGTGGCGCGGTACGGACAGGGCTGGGTGACGACCGGGCGCGACGGCGCGACGGGCTCGGCCTGGTGGGATGCGGTGGCGGAGCAGTGCGGGCGGCTCGACGATGCCCTCGAGGCAGCGGGGCGCTCGCCGTCCACTCTCTCGCGCCACCTCTCGCTCGACAGCGGCGGAACGTTCTCGCTCGAGAGCGTCGACGCCTTCGAGGAGCTCGCCGGGCGGGCAGCCTCGCTCGGGTTCACCGACGTCGTGAGCCATTGGCCGCGGGAGTCGGGCATCTACGCCGGCCGCGAAGAGGTGCTGCTCGAGGTGGCGTCACGCTTCGGCACCCACGGGTAGCGTGATGGGGTGGAGTTCGCGACCAATCCCCATGACGGAGCACGCATCGCCTACCGGCACCAGGCGCCGACCGGTTCCGCTGCGGCCGACACGGAGCAGATCGCCCTGCCCATCGTGCTCGTGCACGGCACCGCGCTGTCGCAGGCGATCTGGCGCGGCTTCGGCTACCTGAAGGCGTTCGCGCCCACGCGCCCGGTCGTCACCCTCGACCTCCGCGGGCACGGCCGCAGCGACAAGCCGCGCGATGCCGCCGCCTACGACATGGGCCGCTTCGTCGACGACGTGGTCGCGGTGCTCGACGCCCTGGGCATCGCCCGCGCCCACTACCTCGGCTACTCCCTCGGCGCGCGCGTCGGCTTCTCGCTCGCCGCCGTCCATCCCGAGCGCCTGGCGAGCTTCGTCAGCGTGGCGGGCGCCCCGGGCACCGGCGCGGGAACCTTCGACCGCGTCTTCTTCGAGGGCTCGATCGACGCCCTCGAGCGCGGCGGCATGGAGGGCTTCCTCGCCGAGTGGCAGCACGCCACCGGCAGCCCGGTCGACCCGATCACCCGCACGGCCTTCCTCGCCAACGACGCCCCGGCCCTCGCGGCCTACATGCGCGAGACCGAGCGCCAGGCGACCGTCCCCGACGAGGTGATCGCCCGCTTCCCGATGCCGCTCCTGCTGCTCGCCGGCACCCGCGACCGCCCCCGCCTCCGCGCGGCCGAACACGTGCAGGTGGCCCTCCCTGCGGCCGAGCTCACGATCCTCGACGGCGCCACCCACGCGGACACCCCGCGCCACCCGGGCGCACTCCCGGCGATCCAGGCCTTCCTCGCCCGCCACCCCGCCTGACGGAGCGGTCGGCCAGCGCCGAGCTAGCCGACGAGGTTCTGTGCGAAGACGTGGGGCGTGAAGCCCGTGAGGTCGTTGATGCCCTCGCCCTGGCCGATCAGCTTGATCGGGATGCCCGTCTTCTCCTGCACGGCCAGCACGAACCCGGCCTTCGCCGAGCCGTCGAGCTTCGTGATGACGAGGCCGGTGACGCCCGCGTGCTGGATGAACGCGTCGGCCTGCGCGAGACCGTTCTGGCCCGTGGTCGCGTCGAGCACCAGCAGCACCTCGGAGACCGGCGCCTGCTTCTCGATGACGCGGCGGATCTTGCCGAGCTCATCCATCAGCCCGCCCTTGGTCTGCAGCCGGCCGGCCGTGTCGATGATGACGATCTCGGTGCCGTTCGCCTTGGCCTTCTCGATGGTCTGGAAGGCGACGGACGCCGGATCCTGTCCCTCGTGCTGCGGACGCACGATGTCGGCCCCGGCACGCTCGGCCCAGGTCGCGAGCTGCTCGACGGCGGCGGCGCGGAAGGTGTCGGCCGCTCCGACCACGACGGTGCGCTGGTACGTCTTCAGGAATTTGGCGAACTTGCCGATGGTCGTCGTCTTGCCGACGCCGTTGACGCCGACCACGAGCACGACGGCCGGACGTTCGGTGAGCTTCAGGGTCGGGTCGTACTTGGAGAGCCGTTCCTCCATGGCCTCGCGGAGCATCCGCTGCAGATCTTTGGGATCGGTGGTGTTGTAGCGCTGCACGTTGGCGCGCAGCTCGTCGACGACCTGCTCGGTGACGGTGGGGCCGAAGTCGGCCTTCAGCAGGGCGGTCTCGAGGTCGTCCCAGGTCTCGTCGTCGATGGTGCGCTTCTGGAACATCCCGCGCAGGGCGCCCGAGAGCGACCAGGGAGTGCGATCAGCCAATGCGCTCGGACACCTCGCGCGCCGACGGGTTGGTGGCCGTCGAGCCGTCGGGGAAGATCAACGTCGGAACCGTCTGGTTGCCGCCGTTCACCGAGGCGACCAGCTCGGCCGTGCCATCGACCTCCTCGATGTTCACCTCGGTGTAGGCGATGCCCTGCGCGTCGAGCTGGCTCTTTAGACGCTTGCAGTACCCGCACCAGCCGGTGGAGAACATGGTGACGGAGCCCGCGGCGGGCGTGTAGGTGTCGATCGAGGCGATGCTCATGGATTCAGTTTAAGCCCGGCCCAGGCCTCAGGCGTCGCCGTCGAACATCGTGGTGACCGAGCCGTCGGAGAACACCTCGCTGATGGCCCTCGCGATCAGCGGGGCGATCGGCAGGATGGTCAGCCTGTCCCAGTGCTTCTCGACGGGGATCGGCAGGGTGTCGGTGACGACGACCTGGTCGATGAACTCCGACTGCAGGATGGTCGAGGCCGGGTCGCTGAACACGGCGTGCGTCGCCGCGACCACGACGCCGGTGGCGCCGTTGGCCTTCAGCGCCTCGGCGGCGGCCACGATGGTGCGGCCGGTGTCGATCAGGTCGTCGACCAGCAGGCAGACGCGGCCGGCCACGTCGCCCACGATCTCGTGCACGCTGACCTGGTTCGGCACCCGCGGGTCGCGGCGCTTGTGGATGATCGCGAGGGGGACGCCGAGCTTGTCGCTCCAGATGTCGGCGACGCGCACGCGGCCCATGTCGGGGCTGACGACCGTGAGGGTCGCGGGGTCGAGCACCTTGCGCATGTGCTCCATCAGCACGGGCATGGCGAAGAGGTGGTCGACGGGGCCGTCAAAGAAGCCCTGGATCTGCGCGGCGTGCAGGTCGACCGACATGATGCGGTCGGCGCCGGCGGCCTTGAACAGGTCGGCCACGAGGCGGGCCGAGATCGGCTCGCGCCCGCGGCCCTTCTTGTCCTGACGGGCGTAGGGATAGAACGGCGCGACCACGGTGATGCGCTTGGCGGAGGCCCGCTTCAACGCGTCGACCATGATGAGCTGCTCCATCAGCCACTCGTTGATCGGAGCCGTGTGCGACTGGATGACGAACGCATCCGCCCCTCGCACGCTCTCGCCGTAGCGGATGTAGAGCTCGCCATTGGCGAAGGTGCGGGCCTCGGTGTCGACGAGGGTGGTGTCGAGTTCGGCCGCGATGTCCTCGGCCAGTTGCGGATGAGCTCGCCCTGAGACGACGAGGAGGGACTTCTCTCCGCTGGCCTTGATTCCGGACACCTATTCTCCGCTCGTTCGCGTTGGGGTCTGCGTCGTGGTCTCGCCGTCGCCGTCGTGGGCCCGGGCCGCCGCTTGCGCCGCCGCCGTGCCCGCCCGGTTCTGCTCGACCCAGCCGGCCATGTTCCTCTGAGGCGCCACAGTGATCGCGAGCGAGCCGGCCGGCACGTCCTTGCGGACGACCGTTCCGGCACCCGTGTAGGCGCCGTCCCCAATCCTAACCGGGGCGACGAAGACGTTGTGCGACCCGGTGCGCACGTGCGACCCCACCTGGGTGCGGCTCTTGTTCACACCGTCGTAGTTCGCGGTGATCGTGCCGGCGCCCACGTTCGACTCGACGCCCACCTCGGTGTCGCCGATGTAGGACAGGTGCGGCACCTTCGAGCCCTGCCCGATGTGCGAGTTCTTGGTCTCGACGAAGGTGCCGATCTTGCCGCCCGCGTCGAGCACAGTGTTCGGCCGGAGGTACGCGAACGGGCCGACGGATGCGCCCGCGCCGATCACGCTCAGCGTGGCGTCGGTGCGCTTCACGACCGCACCCTCCCCCACCTCGCAGTCGACGAGGGTGGTGTCGGGGCCGATCTCGGCGCCGCGGGCGACGCTGGTGGCGCCCTTGACCTGGGTTCCCGGATGCACGGTGACATCCTCGGCGAGGCTCGCCTTGAGGTCGATCCACGTCGTCGCCGGGTCGATCACGGTGACACCCGCGAGCTGCCAGCCCCGCACGATCAGCGCGTTCAGCTTCGCGGCCGCCTCGGAGAGCTGGGCGCGGTCGTTCACGCCGGCCACGATCCACGGCTCGGAGACCGTGACGGCGGCCACGTCGGAACCGGCGCGGCGGAGGAGCCCGACGACGTCGGTGAGGTACTTCTCGCCCTGGGCGTTCGCCGTGGTGACCTGGGCCAGCATGTCGCGCAGCTGCGCGAGGCCGAAGACGTAGACGCCGGCGTTGATCTCGCGGAGGGCGCGCTCGGAGTCGCTCGCGTCCTTCTGCTCGACGATGCGGTCGAGCAGCCCGTCGGCACTGCGCACGATGCGGCCGTAGCCGGTCGGGTCGTCGAGCTCGGCGCTCAGCAGGGTCGCCCCCGCGCCCGTGCGGCGGTGCTCGGCGAGCAGCCCCGTGAGGGTGTCGGCGTCGAGCAGCGGCACATCGCCGCTGACGACGAGCACGTCACCGTCGAAGCCCGCCGGCAGCGCCTGGACGGCCTGCTCGACGGCGCGG
Source organism: Herbiconiux flava (assembly GCF_013409865.1). Taxonomy (NCBI): domain Bacteria; kingdom Bacillati; phylum Actinomycetota; class Actinomycetes; order Micrococcales; family Microbacteriaceae; genus Herbiconiux; species Herbiconiux flava. The sequence continues at coordinate 1,905,236 of NZ_JACCBM010000001.1, read as the reverse complement.
CCGGTGCCCGGCACCTCGTCCTGCTCGACCACGATGGCCGACGGGAAGTGGTCCTCGATGACCTCGACGACGCGGTCGCGCTCGTGGCGCACCACCGTGAGCGTGTGGGCGGCATCCAACTGACCGGCGGTGGCGAGCACGTGGCCGATCAGCGGCACGCCCGCGATCTCGTGCAGGATCTTCGGGAGGGACGACTTCATGCGGGTACCCTGGCCTGCCGCAAGGACGATGATGGCGAGGTTCTGGTCGGGCATCTTCAGGGTCTCCTTCGTCGCAGTGCTGGAGCACGTCGGCCGCTAGGCCGATGTGCTCCGCCTCCGGGATTCGAACCCAGACCTAACAGCTCCAAAGGCTGTCGTGCTGCCATTACACCAAGGCGGACCACCGCGGTCTCCCCCGGTGCAGTAGTCCAGTCTGCCAGACACGCCACGTCACGCCGGGCGCGGCTTGGGGATAATGAGGGGATGAGCAGCAGGCCGACCCGGGACACCGTCGACGAGATTGTCGACGCGTGGATGCGCGAGCATCCCGACCTCGATTTCTCGCCGCTGAAGATCCTCTCCCGGGTCTCCCGGCTCGCGAAGCAGCTCGAGAAGACCCGCCGCGCCTCGTTCGCCACCGTCGACCTGGAGTCGTGGGAGTTCGACGTGCTCGCCGCGCTCCGCCGCGCCGGCAGCCCGCACGAGCTCAGCCCGAAGGCGCTGCTCGAGCAGACCTATGTCTCTAGCGGCACGATGACGAACCGCATCGACGGCATGGTCAGGCGCGGGCTCGTCGAGCGGCGCACCGACCCGAACGACGGCCGCGGGGTGCGGGTGCGGATGACCGGCGAGGGCCGTGACCGCGTCGACGGTGCCATCTCGCACCTCGTCGCGGCCGAGACCGAGCTGCTCGCGGGTCTCACGAAGGCCGACCAGGAGCGCCTCGCGGCGCTCCTCCGGCGCCTCTCGCTCGACATGCACGCTGGAGCTGGGGAGATCGCATCGCGATCTCGCGACGCCAGTGCCGAGGCGGCTGCGCCGCCTCGATCTGCGAAACGCTAGCGCCGTCAGTCGTCCAGGAGCTCCGAGAGCTCCAGCCAGCGCGTCTCGTGCGCGGCGATCTGCGCCTCGGCCGCCTGCACCTCAGCCGTGAGCGAGCCGAGGCCGACGTAGTCGGACTGGTCGTGCTCCGCGAGGCGGTGCTGCAGCTTGTCGATCTGCTGCGTCTGCTTCTCGATCTTGCGCTCCAGCGACGAGCGCTCCTTCTCGGCGGCGCGGAGCTCGGCGCCGGCGAGTGCCGGTCCGGACGACTTGTGCCCCGCATCCGTCGCCTTCGTGCCCACCTCGAGCGAGCCCTCGCCGGCCTTGCGCAGGGTGAGGTACTGCTCGAGGCCGCCCGGCAGGTGGCGGAAGCGGCCGTTCAGCACGGCGTACTGCTGGTCGGTGACGCGCTCGAGCAGGTACCGGTCGTGCGAGACGACGAGCAGGGTGCCCGGGAAGGAGTCGAGCAAGTCCTCGAGGGCGGCGAGCATGTCGGTGTCGAGGTCGTTGGTCGGCTCGTCGAGGATGAGCACGTTCGGCTCGTCGAGCAGGATCAGCAGCAGCTGCAGGCGGCGCTTCTGCCCACCCGACAGGTCTTTCACGGGGGTCGACAGCTGGGCGCTGGTGAAGCCGAGGCGCTCGAGCAGCTGACCGGGGGTGAGTTCCTTGCCGCCCGCCACGTACGAGGTGCGGTAGCGGCCGATCACTTCGCTGACCCGGTCCTTCATCACGTCCTCGAGCTCGGCGAGCTGCTGCGTGAGGGTGGCGATCTTGACGGTCTTTCCGCGCTTGACGGTTCCGCTGGTGGGCTTCACGGCGCCGGTGACGAGACCGAGCAGCGTCGACTTGCCCGCGCCGTTCACGCCCAGGATGCCCGTGCGCTCGCCCGGGGCGATGCGCCACTCCACACCCTCCAGCACCTTCTTCTCGCCGAAGGAGACGCTCACGTCGAGCACGTCGACGACGTCCTTGCCGAGGCGCGCCGTGGCCATCTGGGTGAGGGAGACCGTGTCGCGGATGGGCGGCTCGTCGGCGATCAGAGCCTCGGCCGCATCGATGCGGAACTTGGGCTTCGCGGTGCGGGCCGGGGCGCCGCGACGCAGCCACGCCAGCTCCTTCTTCATCAGGTTCTGGCGCTTGGACTCGGTGGCGCTGGCCATCCGGTCGCGCTCGACACGCTGGAGGATGTAGGCCGCGTAGCCGCCCTCGAAAGGCTCGATGATGCGGTCGTGCACCTCCCAGGTCTGGTTGGAGACCTCGTCGAGGAACCACCGGTCGTGCGTCACGACGGCGAGACCGCCGCTCGAGGCCGGCCAGCGGCGCTTCAGGTGCTCCGCGAGCCAGGCGATGCCCTCGACGTCGAGGTGGTTGGTGGGCTCGTCGAGGAAGACGACGTCCCAGTCGCCGACGAGCAGGGCCGCGAGCGCGACGCGGCGGCGCTGACCGCCCGAGAGGGTGCCGATGACGGCCTCCCAGTCGATGTCGCCGAGCAGGCCTGCGATGACGTCGCGCACCTTCGGGTCGCCCGCCCAGACGTGCTCGTCGAGGTCGCCCACGACGGCCTGGGCCACGGTGAGCGAGGAGTCGACGGTGTCGGCCTGGTCGAGCATGCCGAGGGTCACGCCCCGGCGGCGGGTGACGCGGCCGCTGTCGGCTTCGATGCGGCCCGAGAGCAGGGAGAGCAGGGTCGACTTGCCGTCGCCGTTGCGCCCCACGATGCCGATGCGGTCGCCCTCGTTGATGCCGACGGTGACGGAATCGAAGATGACTCGGGTGGGATATTCGAGATGGAGCGCCTCAGCGCCCAGGAGATGAGCCACCTGTCGAGGGTACAGGGCGCGGATGTGAGCCCGGCCCAGCCTTCGGGCGCGACGGGCGCGGGGCACGGGGCGCGAGGGGCGCGACGGCGGGGTGACGCCGGGCGCGGTCGAGGGGCGCGCGCCTATGCTGGGCGGATGCTCGCCGATCGCCGCCGGTTCTCGTTCGCCTTCGACGGGCGCAAGGCCACCCTGAAGCGGGTGAACCGCGCGAGCGAGAGCTACGAGCTGAGCGTCGACGGCGTGGCGCAGTCGGTGGTGTCGTTGACGGATGCGCGGCTGCTCGCCTGGCCCTACGTGCAGCACATCGCCCGGGCGATCGACGCGGTCGCGGCGCCCGGCGCTCCGGTGTTCGCCGTGCATCTGGGTGCGGGGGCGATGGCGCTGCCGAGGTACGTGGCGGTGACGCGTCCGGGGTCGCCGCAGCTCGTGGTGGAGTTCGAGCGGGAGCTCTGCGAGGCGGTGCTGGCCGCACTGCCGCTGCCGGAGGGGGCGGACATCGCGATCGCCTTCGGCGACGCGCGGGCTCTCGCGGAGGCAGACGCGAGCACGAGTGGAAGCCCAGGCGCCGTCACGACCGCCGGCCGCGAGTGGCAGGGCGCCGAGGTGACGGTCGTCGATCTCTGGGACGCCGCTACGATCCGCGCCCACGTCGCGAGCCTCGAGTTCTACCGGCTCGTGGCCGCACGATCGGCTCCGGAGGGGCTGGTGGCGGTCAACCTGCTGGACGGGCATCCGTTCGAGTACGCGCGGGCGCAGGCGGCGACCCTTCGGAAGGTGTTCGCCGACGTGGCCGTGGTGACCGACTTCGACCCCGACGACGCGGACGGGCCGCTCGGCAACGTGGTCGTGCTGGCGAGCGGTGGGGCCGTGGCGGTGGCCGCGCATCCGGAGCTCTTCGGCGACGAGAGACCGTTCGTGCTGCACGGCGCCACCCTCGACACCTGGATCGGCGACGCGAAGGTGCTCACCGACGCCGATGGCGTCGACTCCCCCGACATCGACGACCCGCGCTGGGCCTGACGGTCGCCCGGCGGACGACCGCCGGACCTGGCGTCACGGCTTGGCCGGGCGCGGGCGGGGAGGAAGCGTTCCCATGTCATGCCTTTCGGATCGCCGGGACCTCGCCTCGACGCTGCCCGGATGCCGACACGGTAGCGCCGAACGCCGGAGCATCCGTCTGAGCACTTTCTACTCGGTGCTGGCTCAGCCTCGCAGCAGGCGGGTGCGGCTGAGGGCGACGACCGCGCAGCCCATCAGGCCGATGAACCCCGCGATGCCGAGCACGTACACCGCGACCGCGCCGTAGCCGCCGGGCTGCGAGGGGTCGAGGAAGGGGTACGGGTACCAGCCGACAAGCGGCCCGCGGATCATCGTGTAGACCGCCCAGGCGATCGGGAACGCGACGATCGCCCAGAGGGCGCTCCAGCGCAACGGCGACTTGCCGGGCGAGAGGATCCAGACGAGCACGATGTAGATCGGCGCGATCAGGTGCAGCACCTCGTTCGACCAGGCGAGCGTGCGCCCCTGCTCGAGCGTGATGCTGCGGAGCAGCAGGTTGTAGACGACGCCGGTCGTCGCCATGTAGGTCACGATGGCCGCGAGCGAGAGGTTGAACCAGGCCGGGTCGCGGCGCACGGTGAATGAGAAGTAGCCACCGACGAGCAGAGCGATCGCGGCGAGGGCGTTCGAGAGGATCGTGAAGTAGCTGAAGAAGTTCACCAGGAAGTGCGCGACGTCGGGCACCACGTCGAGGCTGTAGACCAGTTGCCCGACGATGGCCGCGATGACCACGCCGGCGGCCACCACCCTGATCACCCCGAACACTCTGCGCATGGGCACACTCTAGCGACGGGCTCTACGATTGACGGATGCCCGATCAGAACGCACCCGTCGCCCCTGCCGTCTCGCCCGCCGTGGTGGAGGCCATCCGCTCGGGCATGACCGAGACGCCCGACTTCCCGTCGGAGGGGATCCTGTTCCGCGACCTGTCGGGGCTGTTCGCCGACGCGGACGGGCTGCGGACCGTGGCGGCGGCGCTCGTGGAGGGCTTCGGCCCTCTCGACGCGGTGGCCGGGGTCGAGGCCCGGGGGTTCGTGCTGGGGGCGGCGGCTGCCGTCGCGACCGGTCACGGGATGCTCGCGGTGCGCAAAGCGGGCAAGCTGCCCGGCGAGGTGCTGAGCGAGAGCTACGCGCTGGAGTACGGGTCGGCGAGCCTCGAGGTGCATCCGTCGACGCTGCCGGCGGGGGCGCGCGTGGTGATCGTCGACGACGTACTGGCGACGGGCGGGACGCTGGCCGCGACGATCCGGCTGATGGAGCGCGCGGGGTGGGACGTCGTGGGAGTCGCCGTCGTGCTCGAGCTCGAGGCGCTCGGCGGCCGCGCGGCGCTCGCCGCCGCGACCGCGGCCCCCGTGAAGGCGCTGCTCGCCCTCTGACGCCCGCCGCCCTCGCCTCGCCGACGCGAGGCGCAGCGGTGAGTCGCGGGAAAAGGTCGCGATTTGAGGCGAGTCGCGGCAAATGGCGGCGGTTTGGCGCGACTCACCGCCACCCGGGCGCCGTTCGGCAGCGGGGGGCGGGGCGAGCGGGGCTAGTCGGCGACGACGCGGGCACCCGCGACCGGGCCCGTGACGCGCACGACGTGGTGGCGCGCGGCGCTCAGCGCGATCTGCAGTTCGAGGGCGCCGTCGAGGTCGGCCGCCAGGAACGCGATGGTGGGGCCCGAGCCCGAGACGATGCCCGCGAGGGCGCCGTTCTGCTCCCCCACCTCGAGCACCGAGGCGAGCCCCGGGCTCAGGTGCAGCGCCGGCGCCTGCAGGTCGTTGCTCAGCGACTCCGCGAGCATGTGCGGATCACCCGCCCGCAGCGCCTGCAGCACGTCGGCGTCAACGGTGGGCTGGCCCTGGGCCGGGAAGATGTCCTGCGCGTGGCGCTCGCGGTGCCGGTCGAGCTCGCGGTAGACCTCAGGCGTCGAGACGCCGTGCTCGGGCAGCACGAGCACCCACTGGAACTGCCCCTTGGCGAGCGCGGGGCTCAGCTGGTCGCCGCGTCCGGTGCCGATGGCCGTGCCTCCGGCGAGGGCGAAGGGCACGTCGGCGCCGAGCTCGGCGGCCAGCGTGTGCAGCTCGTCGCGGCCGAGGTCGGTTCCCCAGAGCGTGTCGCAGGCCAGAAGGGCGGCCGCAGCATCCGCCGACCCGCCGCCCATTCCGCCCGCGATCGGCACGTTCTTCGAGATGCGCAGCGAGACGCCCTCGCGGTAGCCGGCCCGCCGGGCGAGCAGGCGCGCCGCCCGGATCGCGAGGTTCGACCCGTCGGTCTCGAGCCCTGAGGTGTCGATGTGGCCGCCCTCGAAGACGACCGAGAAGTCGCTCGCTGGGCTGGCGAAGACGTCTTCGTAGAGCGAGACGGCCTGGTAGGCGGTGGCGACGTCGTGGTACCCGTCGGACATCACCGCACCGACCTTGAGGAACACGTTGATCTTGCCGGGAGCCCGGACGTGCACGGTCTTCGGTGCGCCCCGGTCGTTCATGCCCTCCAACCTATCCCACGCCGCAGACGCCCTCGGTCAGTGCCCCGACAGCACCCGCACGAAGTCGGCGAGGAACGCCTCGCGGTCGACGTCGAGCACCACCACCGTGTCGGGAGCCGGAGAACTCTGCCACGACACCGGCAGCCCCGTCGCGGTGCGCATGAGGTGCGCGCGCGTGGCGAAGCCGTCGCTCGTGATGTTGACGGGGCCGATGGTGGCCGAGGTGATCCACTCGGGGTGCACCAGCAGCGCCGCCGCGAGCCCGTCGTGCGCCGGGGAGACACGGCGGCCCCAGGAGTACTGGTAGAAGTCCATGTACGCCTCGAGAACCTGCGCCGAGAAGGTGCCCCACTCGGTGCCGGCGCGGTGCAGGGCCTGCACGGCCTGCTCGTCGACGATCGTGTGGGCGGTGACGTTGACGCCGACCATCACGAGCTGACGGCGCGGGGCCGCGAACACCCGGCGGGCGGCCTCGGCGTCGTTGTGGATGTTCGCGTCGACCATCTGCACGGTGCCGAGCGGCGGGAACGGACCGGATCCGCCCATGATGACCACCGAGCGGTAGAGCGTCAGCAGTTCGGGCTCGATCTCGAGGGCGAGGCCGAGGTTCGTCAGCGGCCCGACGGGCAGCAGGTCGTAGTAGCCGGGCTTGGAGCGCCCCAGCTCGACGAGCAGCTCGGCGCTCGAGAGCGGCGAGAGGTTCTTCGGGGCGATCGGGTCGGACCAGAGGTCGCCGAGGCCGTCGCGGCCGTGCACGTGCCCGGCGATGCGCGGCTCGCCGTCGATGGGGCCGGCGGCGCCACGGGCGACGAGCACGTCCTCGAGGCCGGCGAGCTTCTGCACGCGGGCGATGTTCGTCAGCGCCGCCTCGACGGGGGTGTTGCCGTAGACGCTCGTGATGGCCGAGATCTCGGCGTCGTCGCGGCCGGCCAGGTAGAGCAGGGCGAGCGCGTCGTCGATGCCGGTGTCGGTGTCGACGACGATGTGGCGGGTCTCGCGAGCGGGGGTGCCGGTGGCCGGGGCGGGTGTGGCCTGGGCGGGCGTGGTGGCGGTGGCCGGGGCGTCGGTCATGGTGCGTCCTTCGGTGCGGTCAGGTGAGGGGGCGGATGCTCGGCCACTGCGCGGGGCGAGTGGCGGTGCGACGGGGCGGGTGGATCAGGTGCTGGTGAGCGAGGCGCGCTTCGCGAAGCGGATGCGGGTGGCCACCAGCACGAGCAGCGTGATCGCGTAGGGGGCCGCGTCGGTGAGCTGCTGAGGGGCGCCGATGCCCTGCAGGCGGAAGCCGAGCGCCTCGGCCGCGCCGAAGCCCAGGCACGCGACGGGCAGCCAGAGGGGGCGGCCGGCGACGAGCATGACGGCGGCGACGGCGATCCAGCCGCGGCCGGCGGTCATGTTCTCGGTGAAGACGGTCACGTTGCCGAGGGCCAGCTGGGCGCCGGCGATGCCGCAGAGGGCGCCGCCCGCGATGGTGACCCAGGTCTGGTACGAGGCGACGTTCACGCCGAGGGCGGCGGCGGCATCCGGATGCTCGCCCACGCCCCGGAGGCGGAGGCCCCCCGCCGAGCGCTTCAGCCACAGCCCCACGGCGACGATGAGCACGAAGGCGAGCGGCACGAGCGCCGTCTGGCCCGCGAAGATCGGGCCGATCACCGGGACGTCGGCGAGGAACGCCATCTTCGGCAGCCCCTCGAGGCCGCGCGGCGAGAACGACCCCGAGGTGTCGAAGAGCACCCGCAGCAGGAACCCGGTGAGCCCGATTGCGAGGAGGTTCGTGCCGATCGCGATGATGATGGGGTCGGCGTGCCAGCGGGCGGCGCCGACGGCGAGCACCACCGAGAACAGGGCGGTCGAGACGAGTGCGGTGAGCACACCGCCCCAGGCGCTGCCCGTGTAGTAGCTGCCTGCGACCGCGGCGAAGGCGCCCCAGAGCATCTGGCCCTCGAGGGCGATGTTGAACACGCCGACCTGGGCCGAGATCGCTCCGGCGAGTGCGGCGTAGAGGATGGGCGTCGCCGCGAGGAGGACAGCCGCCACGAAGCCGAGTTCGAAGACGTGCATCAGGCCGAGCTCCTCTCGGTGCGCCGCTGGTCGAGCACGGTGCGGAGGGCGAGCACGACGATCACGACGCCCTGCAGCACGTCGGACAGCTGCCGGGGCACATCGGCCGAGCGCTCCATGCCGGCGCCGCCGACCTGAAGCACGGTGAACAGGATGGCGGTGACCGGGATCAGCGCCGGGCGACCGCCCGCGAGCAGGGCCGCAGCGAGGCCGGCGAAGGTGTATCCGGGCGAGATGAGCGCACCGTCGATGAGGCGGAACGGCGACGACATCACGATCACGGCGCCGACCACGCCCGCGGCGGCACCGGCGGCAGCCATCGCGCCGAGGGCCAGACGGCCGACGCGCACGCCGCCGTAGGCGCCGAAGCGGCGGTTCGCGCCGACCACGCGGAGCTCGAAGCCGACGGCGGTGCGCGAGTCGACGACCCAGAACACGACCATCAGCAGCACGATGATGATGAGGCCGGCGTTGGAGTACGACAGGTCGCCGAGCGCCCACATGCGCGCGCCCTCGGGCAGGCGGGTGGTCTGGGCGACCGCAGATCCGGCCTCGCCGAGGGGGAAGCGCACCAGGTAGCTGACCACGGCGACGGCCACCGGGCTGAGCAGCAGGGTCGAGATGATGATCGGGATGCCGAAGCGGGTGGCCAGCGGGGCCGAGATCGCTCCGAAGGCGCCCGCGACGACCGCCGCACCGATGACGGCGAGCGGGATGAGGACGATCGAGGGCAGCGGCAGGCTCGACGCGATGACGGTGGCGGTGAGGCCGCCGAGCACGAGCTGTCCGTTGCCGCCGAGGTTGAACTCGCCCATGCGCAGCGGGATCGCGGCCGCCAGCGCCATGCCGCAGATGAAGGCCCAGACCGAGAAGGTGTAGTCGAGCTGGCCGGGGTCGAGCGAGTTCTGGATGACGGCGGTGTAGGCGGTGATCGGGTCGAGGCCGGCCGCGAGGATGATCACGGCGCCGATCAGCAGGGCGAGCACGACGGCGCCGATGGGCACGACGGCCGGGTGGCGCAGGGCGGCGGTGGCGAGGCGGCGGCCGCGGCTCGGCGCCTTCGCGTCACCGGCGGCCGGTGTCGCGGGCCCGCGGGACGAGCCGGGGGCGCCGCTCGCGCCGGGGGTGGTCTCGGGTGGGGCGGTCATGCGCGGTCTCCGTCGTGGGGCGCGGTGGGGTCGGGCGCGGTGGCGCCGGGGACGTCGCCCGTCTCGCGAGGCGCGCGGCCCCACGCGGCGTGGGCGGTGTCGGCCTCGCGGGACGTCGCTGCGAAGTGGGAGCGAGAGGCCTCATCACCGTCGGTGCCGGATGCCGGAACGTCGGCGGCGTTAGCGGTCAAGGTGGGATCGGCGGCGTCGGAAGCCTCGGTCGGATCAGCGGCGGCGGCGCCCGCCATCGCCGCGCCGATGCGCTCGGTGGTGGCCTCGGCCGCCGTGAACGAGGCGACGATCGCGCCGCCGTACATCACGAGCACCCGGTCGGCCAGGGCGAGCAGCTCGCTGATCTCGTGCGAGACCAGCAGGACGCCGTTGCCCGCCGCCCGGTAGTCGAGCAGCCGCCCGTGGATCGCCTCGATCGCCCCGACGTCGACGCCCTGCGTCGGCTGCTCGGCGATCAGCAGGGGCGCCCCGTGCGCGAGCTCGCGCGCCACGACGACCTTCTGCGCGTTGCCGCCCGAGAGCGACCCGATCAGCTGCTGCTCCCCCGAGGTGCGCACGTCGTAGTCGGCGATCAGCTCGCGGGCCTGCGACCGTTCGACCTTCAGCGACATCCACCCGCGACGGATGCCCGTGCTCGCCCCGATCGGAGCGCTGCGGTGATGGCCGAGCGCCGCGTTCTCGGCGACCGTCATGGTGACGGCGCTGCCCTCGCCTCGGCGGTCCTCGGGGATGACGGCGAGCCCCCGCGCACGCCGATCCCGCACCGAGGCTCCGGTGACGTCGGCGCCGGCCAGGCGCACGTGCCCCGCCGCGACCCCGAGGGTCCCGAGCACCGCGGCCACGAGCTCGTGCTGTCCGTTGCCCGAGACCCCGGCGATGCCGACGATCTCGCCGCGCCGCACCGAGAGCGATACGTCGGACACGACGGTGCGCCGACCATCCGACACCGACAGGCCCTCGACCTCGAGCACGGTCTCGCCCGGCGTGCCCGTGCCCGGGTTCTTGACCTCGGCGATCGCCCGCCCGGTCATCGCCCGCACCAGCTCGGCCGCCGAGGCGTCGCGCGTCGCGAACCGCCCGGTGACCCGGCCGTCGCGCAGCACGGTGACCTCGTCGCTGACGGCGAGCACCTCGTGGATCTTGTGCGTGACCAGCACGACGGTGGTGCCCGCGTCGGCCGCGCGCCGGATGACGGCGAACAGGCTGTCGACCTCGCTCGGCGTGAGCACGGCGGTGGGTTCGTCGAGGATGAGGATGCGGGCGTCCCGGTGCAGCGCCTTGAGGATCTCGACGCGCTGCCGCGCCCCGGCCGACAGCGAGCCCACGACGGCCGCGGGGTCGGTGTCGAGACCGTAGCGGGCGGCCAGTTCGCGCACCCGCGCATCCGCTGCCCGTCGGTCGACGAAGGCCCGGCCGAAGACGCCCGGGCGCCGGGGCTCGGCCCCGTAGACGACGTTGTCGGCGACGCTCATCGTGTCGAAGAGGCGGAAGTGCTGGTGCACCATGCCGAGCCCCGCGGCGATCGCGTCGAGCGGTCCGGCGAAGCGCATCGAGCGCCCGTCGACCCTGATCTCTCCCGAGTCAGGCTCGAGCAGCCCGAACAGCATCGACATGAGCGTCGACTTGCCGGCGCCGTTCTCGCCCATCACCGCGTGCACGGTGCCGCGGCGCAGCACGAGGTCGACCCCGTCGTTCGCGACGACGGAGCCGAACCTCTTGCCGATGCCGATCAGCTCGACCGCGGCCGCTCCCTCGACGGGTGCGGGCGGCCGAGCTGCGTCGGCGGCATCATCGGATGCGCTAGAGACCATGCAGGACTAGCCGGCGGTCAGCGGGTCGGTCACCGTGATCTCGCCCGAGACGATCTGGTCACGCACGGCGGCGACCTTCTCGATCACGTCGGGGTGGTCGGCGATGAGGCACTGCGAGTCGGCGACGCCGTCTTCGAGGCCCGTGAGGCTGACGCCGCCCTCGGCCAGGCCGTAGGAGGTGAAGCCGCCGGTGGTGCCGTCGAGGATGTCGCCGACGGAGTTGACGAGAGCGACGTCGACGCGCTTGATCGCGTTGTCGACGACGTTGCCGGGCGAGTCGAGGCACTGGTTCGTGTCGACGCCGAAGGCCTTGAAGCCGGCCTCGGAGGCCGCCTCGAAGACGCCCAGGTTGCCGCCGGACGCCGCAGCCTGCACGTAGTCGGCACCGCCGTCGGCGAGGATCTGCGCCTGCGCCTTGGAGCGGGCCTGATCGCCGAACGGATTGTCGCCGCCGACGTACTGCACGGCGGTCTTCACGCCGGGCTTGACGCTCTCGGCGCCCGCGAAGAACGGGTCGACCCAGCGGTGCAGGAACGGGGTGTCGAGCGAGGCGACGACGCCGACGTTGCCGCTCTCGCTGAGGAGGCCGGCCTCGACGCCGGTGAGGTAGGTGGCCTCGTACTCCTTGAACACGGCGGCGGTGAGGTTCTCGGTGGGCTCCTCGGCCGAGGTGTCGATCAGCAGGAACTGCTGGTCGGGGTAGTCGGCGGCGGCCTGGGTGATCTGGTCGAGCACGCTGAAGCTGACGCCGATGATGATGCTCGGCTTCTCGCGCACGGCGGCGTCGATGTTCTGCTGGATGCTCGTCGGGTCTTCGCTCTCGTACACGTCGACGCTGGCGCCGTACTTCTCGCCGGCCTCCTCGGCGCCGTCGGCGGCGAGCTGCAGGAAGTTGTTCGACCCGATCGGGGTGGGGGTGATCAGGATGATCGACTCGTCGGTGGCACCGGTGCCGTCGCCGCTGCCGTCTCCTTCGCCGCCCCCGCTCGAGCAGGCGGCTACGGATGCGACGAGTCCGACGGCGAGTGCTGCGGCACCCGCTCGGCGCGCGAATTTCGACATGGGTGTCCCCTTACAAAGTGGATCTGCTGTGATTGGGCGGCCGCACCTCGGGGCCGCGTTCCATCTTAACGGGACGGTGCGTCCCGACCTGCGCTCGGGACACATAACGAAACACACTCGTCACATCGTCGATCTGTGCAGGAGTGGACGCTCGGGCCCTGGACGCCAGGGCCATTGGCGGGCCCTCGCCTCGGCCGTGGTCGCGCCTCGGCCGTGATCGCGCCTCGGCCGTGATCGCGCCTCGGCCGTGGTCGCGCCGTGTCAGAGGACGCCGGGCAGCCCGTCGTGCAGGGCGAGCGCCTCGGCGACCACCCGCTCGGGGTCGTCGCGCTGGATCGAGTGCGCCGCACCGTCGACGACGGCGAAGTCGAACGTCGGCGATGCCGCGCTCAGCCGCTCCCCCTCGGCGGTCGTGAACGAGGCACCCTGCTCCTGATCGGCGGCCAGCACCCTCACCCTCGAGCGGATGCCCGCCGCGACCGGCTCGAGCTGCCACCGTTCGTTGTCCCGCACGGTCCGCTCCACGACATAGGGGCTGACGAGCCGGGCGGCGGTGGCCTTCTGGGTGGCGTCCTCGGTGTGCCAACGTGGATTCGCGGCGAGCAGCGCCGCCGGGTCGAGCTCGCCGAGCTCGGCGACGAGGTCGGTCACGAGGGCGTCGTGGCGCTCCTCGGGCACGTCGAGCACCGGGTCGAGCAGCAGCAGGGCGCGGGCCCAGTGGTGGTGGCGGGCGGCCGCGACCGTCGCGACGGCGCCGCCGAGGGAGTGGCCGATCACGAGGTCCCAGCCGCGCACCGGGTTGCCGGGGGGCGCGAGGGTGAGCACGTCACCCGCGTAGTCGTCGAGGGCGTAGCCGAGCGTGCGGGGCGAGGCCCCGTGCCCGCGGAGGTCGGCGGCGGTGACCGACCAGCCCTCGGCGGCCAGGGCGGCGGCGACCTGCCACCAGGTGCCGGCGGACGAGGTCAGGCCGTGCAGCAGCAGCGCGGCCGGGCGCGCATCGGGCGGCCCCCAGCGCAGGGTCGAGAGCTGGACGGGGTAGGCGGCGTTCGACGTCACCCTCCGATCGTTCCACCTCCCGGCGCCGTTCGGCACCTCCGGGTCGCCCCGCGACGTGAGTCGCACCCCACCGTCCCGGGCGGGGTCGCGCTCCGGCGGTCGGGCGGGATCGGGCGCGGCTGGATGGATCAGGGGGCGCCGTCGATGGGTTCGGACGCCGCCTGGGCGGGCGCGGGCGCGGGCGCGGGCTGGGCGGGCTCGGCCTCGGCGGGCGCGGGCTCGGCGGGCGCGGCCTCGGCGGGCGCGAGCTGGGCGGGCGGGGGCTCGGCGGGCGCGGCCTCGGCGGGAGGTTGGGCGGGCGCGGCCTCGGCGGAAGGTTCGGCTGCCGCGGCGGCGCGGGCTACCGCGAGGAAGTCGCGGACCGTGAGGGACTCGCCGCGGGAGGTGGGCGCGACGCCCGCCGCCTCGAGGACGGCCGTGGCGCGCTGGGAGTCACCGAGCACCTCGCTGAGGGACTGGCGGAGCATCTTGCGGCGCTGGCCGAAGGCGGCGTCGACGAGGGCGAAGGTGCGCACGCGCAGCTCCTCCGAGTCGAGGCCCGAGCCGACGCGGTCGAAGGCCACCAGCACCGAGTCGACGTTCGGCACCGGCCAGAAGACCTGGCGGCTGACCTGGCCGGCCGTGCGCCAGTCGCCGTACCAGGCCGCCTTCACCGACGGCGAGCCGTAGACCTTCGAACCGGGGTCGGCGGCGAGGCGGTGGCCGACCTCGGCCTGCACCATGACGACACCGGAGCGGATCGACGGGAAGTGCTCGAGCAGGTGCAGCAGCACCGGCACCGAGACGTTGTAGGGCAGGTTGGCGACCAGGCGGGTGGGGTCGCCCGGCAGCGAGCGGATGCGCAGTGCGTCGTCGCGGATCACCGTGAGCCGCGCATCCGGAGCCAGCTGCGACACCGTCAGCGGCAGCTGCTCGGCGAGGCGGTGGTCGATCTCGACGGCGACGACCTCGGAGCCCGCCTCAAGGAGGCCGAGGGTGAGCGAGCCGAGGCCGGGGCCGACCTCGACGACGACGTCGCCCGCCTCGACCCTGGCGACGCGCACGATCTTGCGCACGGTGTTGGCGTCGATGACGAAGTTCTGCCCGAGCTTCTTCGTGGGCGTCAGGTCGAGCAGCCCCGCGAGGTCGCGGATCTCGGCCGGCCCCAGCAACGACACCGCCGCAGCGGGCGTGGCCGAAGCAGAGTCGGCCGCACGGGCGGACGAGTCGGGCGCGCGGGGAGACGCGTCGGCCGGCGAAGCGGGGTCGGTCACGAGGCCTGCACCGGCTCGTCCTCCCAGCGGCCGTAGACCAGCTCGGTGTTCGAGGAGATCTGGGCGGCGAGCATGGAGACGTCGGTGCCGAGGTGCGCAGCCATCGCACGCAGGGTGTGCGGGATGAGGTAGGGCGCGTTCGGCCGGCCGCGGTAGGGCATCGGCGTGAGGTACGGAGCGTCGGTCTCGACGAGGAGGAGCGCTCGGGGCGCCGTCTCGAGGGCCTCGCGGAGGTTGTGCGCGTTCTTGAACGTGACGTTGCCGGCGAACGACATGTACCAGCCGTTCTCGGTGCAGATGCGGGCCAGCTCGGCGTCGCCGGAGAAGCAGTGGAACACGGTGCGCTCGGGCGCGCCGACGCGCTTCAGCGTCTCGATGACCTCGGCGTGGGCGTCGCGGTCGTGGATCTGCAGCGCGATGCCGTTCTCTTTCGCGATCTCGATGTGCGCCTCGAAGGAGCGGTACTGCGCCGCCCGGCCCTCCTCACCCGTGCGGTAGAAGTCGAGGCCGGTCTCGCCGACGGCGCGCACACGCGGCCAGCCCGCCAGCTCGGCGATCTCGGCCAGAGCCGCGTCGAGCCCGCCGGCGGCGGCGTACTCGGGCGCCTCGTTCGGGTGCAGCGCGACTGCGGCCAGCATGCGGGGCTCCCGTGCGGCCTGCTCGGCCGACCAGCGGCTCGTCTCGAGGTCGGTGCCGACCTGAACCACACCGCGGACGCCGACGGCCGATGCTCGGTCGAGGTGCTCGCGGTAGTCGATCGGGTCGGAGGTGTCGGCGATCTCGAGATGCGTGTGGTTGTCGTAGACGGGAACGACGAGCGCCTCGGGCAGCGGCGGGTAGCTCTGGTCGCCGCGGTCGGAGGGCTCGCGCGTGCGCAGGTGGTCGGGCAGCTCGGGCGAGCTCACGACGCCTCCACCTCGATGCGCGGGAAGAGCGCCTCAAGCGGCTGCACGCGGTCGCCCCCCTGCCATTCGTAGGCGGTGCGGATGCTCTGCTCCTGCACGGTGCCAGCGCCGGCCAGCGCCGTCCACAGCTTGGCCGCCGCCTCGGGCACCACCGGCGAGAGCAGCACAGCCAGCGTGCCGAGGCCGCGGAGCGCCGTGCTCAGCACCGTGGCGAGCCGGTCGGCGTTCGCCGGGTCTTTCGCGAGCCCCCAGGGCTCCTGCACGGTGATGTAGCCGTTCAGCTCGTCGACCAGCTCCCAGATGCGCGCGAGCGCCTCGTGCACGGCCAGGCGCGAGATGGCCTCGTCGGCGGCCGCGGTGACGCGACGCTCGGTGTCGCGGATCGCGAGCTCCGCATCCGTCACCGACGCCTCGACCGCCGCCGGCACGGCGCCGTCGAAGTACCGGTTCACCATCGCGATCACCCGCGAGGCGAGGTTGCCGAAGCCATTGGCGAGCTCGGCCTGGTAGCGGGCCGACAGGTCTTCCCACGAGAACGAGCCGTCTTGCCCGAAGCTGATGGCGCGCATGAAGTAGTAGCGGAACGCGTCGGAGCCGAAGGTGTCGGTGATCTGCTCGGGCGCGATGCCGGTGAGCTTCGACTTCGACATCTTCTCGCCGCCGACCAGCAGCCAGCCGTGGCCGTAGACCTGCTTCGGCACCTCGAGACCCGCGGCCATCAGCATGGCCGGCCAGATGACGGCGTGGAAGCGGGCGATGTCTTTGCCGACGATGTGGGTCGCCGGCCAGAGACGCGCGAACTTCTCCTCGTCGGAGCCGTAGCCAGCGGCAGTCGCGTAGTTGAGCAGCGCGTCGAACCAGACGTAGACGACGTGTGACTCGTCCCACGGCACCTTGATGCCCCAGTCGAAGGTCTGCCGCGAGATGGACAGGTCGGTGAGCCCTCTGCGCACGAACGAGACGATCTCGTTGCGCACGCTCTCGGGCTGCACGAAGTCGGGCCGCTCCTCGTAGAGGTCGAGCAGCCGCTGGGTGAAGTCGCTCATGCGGAAGAAGTAGTTGCGCTCCTTGAGCAGCTCGACGGGCTTGGAGTGGATGGCGCAGACCAGCTGCCCCTCGTACTGCCCCGTGCCGTCGACCAGGTCGGAGAGCTGCTTGTACTCCTCGCAGCCGACGCAGTAGTAGCCCTCGTACTCGCCGGTGTAGATGTAGCCCGCGTCGTAGAGGCGCTGCAGGAACAGCTGCACGTTGACCTCGTGCCGCTCGTCGGTGGTGCGGATGAAGTCGTCGTTGGAGATGTCGATCGTCTCGAGCAGCGGCTGCCACGCCTCGGCCACGAGCTTGTCGGCCCACTCCTTCGGGGTGACGCCGTTGGCGGTCGCGGTGCGCAGGATCTTCTGCCCGTGCTCGTCGGTGCCCGTGAGGAACCAGGTGTCGTCGCCGGCCTGGCGGTGCCAGCGCGCGAGGACGTCGGCGGCGACCTCGGTGTAGGCGTGCCCGATGTGGGGCACGTCGTTCACGTAGAAGATCGGCGTGGTGATGTAAAACGCGGAGCCGGCGGACATGCTGACCATCCTAAAGGGGGCGGATGCGCGTGCCGGGCCGCGTGACGGGCTGTGCAGAGGTGCGCACACCTCCGAGAATGTGGAGGAGTGGAGCGGGCATCCGGAGCCCTACTCCATGCGCAGCACGATCTTGCCGACGACGTGCCGCGTGGCCAGGTGGTCGTAGGCCTCGGCCACGCGCTGCAGGGGGTAGATGGTGTCGATCACGACGCGCAGCGCGCCCTCGGCGACGAGCTCGGCGAGCCGGGCCAGGGTCGCGGCACCTCCGCCCTGGGCGTTCCCCTCGGTCTTCACGCCCCGCGCGGAAGCGGCCGGGTCGGCGACCGTGTCGATGCGCTCGGGCGCGACGCCGAGCGCGAGCGCCAGGTCGACCGAGCCGTGGCCCGCCGTGTCGATGAAGGCGTCGACGCCGTCGGGCGCGAGCTCGCGCAGGCGCTCCAGGGCGGCAGCGCCGTACTCGACGGGCTCGACACCGAGGTCCTCGAGCAGCGGGTGGTCGTCGCGACGGGCGAGGCCGATCACGCGGGCCCCGGCGAGCCGGGCGAGCTGCACGGCGAACAGGCCGACGCCGCCCGTCGCGCCCGCGACGACGAGGGTCTCTCCTGACGCGATCCCGACGGCCCGCACGGCGGCGACCGCGGTGGTGCCGGCGACGTAGAGGGTGGCGGCCTCCTCCCAGGTGACGCCGGCCGGCTTCGGAACGAGGTTCTCGGCCGGCACGACGGCATGGGTCGCGTGGGCGCCGCGGCGGTCGCTGAAGCCGATGACCTCGTCGCCGGCCTCAATACCGGTCACGCCCGGGCCGGTCGACTGCACGCGTCCGGCGAGGTCGCTGCCCTCGCCGCTCGGCAGGGTCGTGGGGAAGACGTCCTCGAGCCGGCCCTCGCGGATCGCGGCTTCGCCGGGGTTGATCGAGGAGGCGACGATCTCGACGCGCACCTCCCCGGGCCCGGGCTCGGGACGGTCGACGTCGACCACCTCGAGCACCTCGGTGCCGCCGAACGTCTGGAATCGCACTGCTGAAGCCATGCCTTCCTGCCTACCCCGTCCCTCCCCGCCCCGCACGGGGGTGGACGGCCCCGCCAGGGGTGGTTGGCCCCGCCAGGGGTGGATGGCCCCGCAGCTCAGGGCCGCTTCGACGCCAGTGCCGCCTCGTAGAGGTCACGCCGTGAGAGCCCGGTCGCCTCCGCGACCGCGACGGTGGCCTCCTTGAGGCGCGTACCCGACGCGACGAGCGACTGCACCTCGGCGAGCGCCGTCGGCAGATCGGCGGCGAGCGCCTCGGCCCCGGCGACCACGATCACGATCTCGCCCTTCACCCCACCGGCCGCCCACGTCGCGAGCTCGGCCGCGGTGCCGCGGCGTGCCTCCTCGTAGAGCTTCGTCAGCTCGCGCACCACGGCCACCCGGCGGTCGTCACCGAGCACCGAGGCCAGGTCGATCAGGGACTCGGCCAGGCGGTTCGGCGACTCGAAGAACACCATCGTGCGCGGCTCGCGGGCGAGCATCCGGAACGTGCTGAGACGGTCGCCGCGCTTGCGGGGCAGGAAGCCCTCGAAGGTGAAGCGGTCGGTCGGCAGGCCCGAGAGCGCGAGGGCCGTGACCACGGCGGAGGGGCCGGGGATGACGGTGACCGGCACGTCCGCGGCGATCGCGGCCGAGACCAGCAGGTAGCCCGGGTCGGAGACGGTCGGCATCCCGGCGTCCGAGAGCAGCACGAGGTCGCCCTCGCGGGCGAGCTCGACGAGCGACGCCGCCTTCTCGCGCTCGTTGTGCTCGTGCAGCGGCAGCAGGCGGGGCCGGTTCTCGATGCCGAGGCCGCGCAGCAGCTTGACGGTGACGCGGGTGTCCTCGGCGGCGATCACCTCGGCCGACTCGAGGAGCTCGACGAGGCGGGCCGACGCGTCCTTCAGGTTGCCGATGGGGGTGGCGGCGAGGATCAGCATGCCCCCAGTCTCCCAGCCTGCACGGCGCATCCGGGCCGCCACCGTTAGCATTGCCCGGTGAGCACCGAGGAGCCGACGACCGCGCCGCGCCCCCACGCGCACGAGGCTCAGGATGCTCACGCGGCACCCGCCCCGGACGCCGCCCCCCTGGCCGCCAGCGCCGCACCCGCCGTCATCGACGCCGACAGCGCCGACGCCCCCGCCCAGCCCGCGCCCCCCGTCCCCACCGGCTCCCGCCTCGACGACTGGTGGCTCCGGCTCATGGCGACCCCCGCCCGCGAGCGCGCCTGGCGCTGGGGCGGCCCGATCGCGGTCACCCTCCTCGCCGCCGTGCTCCGCCTGGTGAACCTCGGCCACCCGCACAGCCTCGTCTTCGACGAGACCTTCTACGTCAAGGACGCCTGGACCACCTGGAACCTCGGCTACGAGGCCACCTGGCCGGCCGACGCCGACACGCGGTTCAACGCCGGCGAGACCGACATCTTCCAGACGATGGGCTCGTTCGCCGTGCATCCGCCGCTCGGCAAGTGGATCATCGGGGCCGGCATGGAGCTGTTCGGCCCGGGCGACTCGACGGGGTGGCGCATCTCGGTCGCGGTCGCGGGCATCCTGCTGGTGCTGCTGACGACGCTGATCGCGGTGAAGCTCACGCGCTCGACGCTGCTCGGTGTGATCGCCGGGTTCCTGCTGGCGATCGACGGACACGCGATCGTGATGAGCCGGGTGGGCATCCTCGACGGGCTGTCGTCGCTGTTCCTGCTGCTCGGCTTCGGGGCGGTGCTGCTCGATCGGGCGTGGCACGAGCGGCGGCTGGCCGAAGCACTGGAGCGGGGAAGAGAACGCCGAGCCGGGTCGGGCCGGGGCCGCGCGGGCGAACCCACCTGGGGCCCCGCGATCTGGTGGCGCCCCTGGGTGCTCGCCGCGGCCGTCGCGTTCGGCGCCGCCTCCTCGGTGAAGTGGAGCGGCCTCTACTTCCTCGCCGCCTTCGGCGTCTACCTGATCGTCGTCGACGCCCTCGCCCGCCGCCGGCTGGGGCTGCCGTTCTGGTTCAGCGCCGCGGTGCTCAAGCAGGGCCCGGTCACGGCGATCCTGCTCGTGCCGCTCGCCGTCGTCACCTACCTCACCACCTGGATCGGCTGGTTCGCGACCACCGGCGGCATGTACCGCACCTGGGCGCAGACCTCGAACGGCGAATGGACCGGCGCACTCAGCTGGGTGCCGCTGGCCGTGCAGAACTTCTGGCACCTCGAGGTGGCGATCTACCAGTACCACGTGGGCGAGAACTCGCCCCATCCGTACTCGGCGAACCCGCTGACCTGGCTCTTCCTCATCCGCCCGACGCAGATGTACGTCAGTCAGGTCGACGACTCCGTCTGCGGCGGCACCACCTGCTACGAGAACATCACCTCGATCGCCAACCCCATCATCTGGTGGTGCGCGACGGCCGCCCTGTTCTACCTCGTCTACCGCCTGGTGCGCCGTCGCGAGTGGCAGGTGGGCCTCGTGCTGATGGGCATGGTCGCCGGCTACCTGCCGTGGCTGATGTACACCGGCCGCACGGTGTTCCAGTTCTACACGATCGCGTTCGAGCCCTACATGATCCTCGGATTGACGATGGTGATCGGGCTGGCGCTCGGGTCCCGGGCCGATCCGCGGCCGCAGCGCACCCGGGCGCTGGCCGTCGTCGGCGCGTTCCTCGTGATCTGCGTGCTGGTGAGTGCGTGGTTCTACCCGGTCTGGGTCGGGATGCCCGTGCCCGCCTGGTTCCTCAGCCTGCACTACTGGCTGCCGAGCTGGCGCTGACGTGAGCGCATCGCCCGGCGGCCGGGCGCCCGACCCGCTGCGAAGGGTGCTGCCCGGCATCCTGCTCGCTGCCGGCGCTGCGCTCGTCGCCTTCGCGCTGCACCTGCTCCTGCCCGCCGTTCCCCTCCTCACGATCGCAGTCGTGCTCGGGATCGTGACCGGCCAGGTCCCACCCGCCCAGCGCCTTCTCGACGGAGTGCTGAAGCCGGGGCTCGCGCTGTCGTCGCGCCGGCTGCTGCGCATCGGCATCGTGCTGCTCGGCCTCAAGCTCAGCCTCGTCGACATCGCGGGACTCGGCTGGCCCACCGTGCTGGCCATCGTCGCGATCGTGCTGATCACCTTCATCGCCACCTTCGGCCTCGGCCGCCTGCTGGGGCTGCCGGGTCATCAGCCGGTGCTGATCGCGGCGGGCTTCTCGATCTGCGGCGCCTCCGCCATCGGCGCCGTCAGCGCGGTCACCCGCAGCGACGAGGAGGAGACCGCCACCCCGGTCGCCCTGGTCACCCTCTGCGGCACGCTCGCGATCGCAGTGCTCCCCGCGCTCCGCTTCCCGCTCGGCCTCTCCTCCGAGCAGTTCGGCCTCTGGGTCGGCCTCAGCGTGCACGACGTCGGCCAGGTGGTCGCCACGGCGCAGATCGCCGGCCCCACGGCGCTCGCCGTCGCCGTCGTCGTGAAACTGACGCGGGTGCTGACGCTGGCGCCGATGGTCGCGGGCGTCTCCCTCGTGATGAGACGAGCGGATGCCCGCGCCGCCGTCACCCCGGCCGCCCGCCCCGCGCTCGTGCCACTGTTCGTCGCGGGCTTCCTCGCGGCGGTGCTGGTGCGAACCCTCCTGCTGCCGCTCGTCGCGGCGCCCGTGTCCACCACACTGCTGGACGTCGCCGACGTGGCGCAGAACGCCCTCTTCGCGGTGGCGCTGTTCGCGCTCGGCACGAGTATTCGCTTCACACGCCTCGCCCGCACGGGCTGGCGCGCGCTCGTCGTCGGGCTGGTGTCGTGGGCGCTGATCGCGGCGCTCTCGCTCGGCGCGGTCGCGCTGCTCACCTGACGCCCGCGGTCGCGCTGCCCGTCCGACGCGTCGCCGCTCGTCGGCACGGGAGGAGAATCGGGGCGATGGCGCTCCCCGGAGGATATGGCCGTCATTCTCCTCCCGTGCCGACGTGCCACGAGGCGGATCGCGGCGCGCGTCGGGTGGGGTGGTCGGGAAAGTAGGCTGTGCGCGTGAGCGATCGGGGTGCAGCGGCGGTCGTCGGAGGGTCGCGTGCGGTCGTGGGAGTGCTCGGGCCGGTGGCCGTGGGCCGCGACGGGGTGTGGGTCGAGCCGACAGGGCGCCGGGCCAAGGCGGTTCTCGTGGTGCTGGCGCTGGCCGCACCGCGGGCCGTCGGCGTCGAGGCACTGATCGACGAGGTGTGGGGCGGCGAGCCGCCGCGGTCCGCGCGGGGGGCGCTGCAGGCGCTCGTGTCGCGGCTGCGCTCGGCGTTCGGCGACGGGGTGATCGAGTCGACGACGTCGGGCTACCGGCTGGGTTTCGAGACCGATCTCGGTGAAGCGCGAGCGGCGGCGGCGCGGGCGGCTCAGGCTCTCGCCGGAGGAGCCACCGAGGACGCGGCCCGGATCGCGGCGGAGGCGACCGCGCTGTGGCGCGGCGCCCCGGGCGCCGACCTCGATCCGGGCGAGCTCGCCGATGCGCTGGCGGCCGGTGCCGACGAGGTGGCCGCGACGCTCGATTCGACCGCGGCGGCCGCCGCGCTCGCCCTCGGCCTCGACGCCGACGCCGAGACCGCCGCTCGCCGGCTCGCCGCCCGCGCGCCCTTCGACGACCACGCCCAGCTGCTCCTGATGCGGGCGCTCGACGGACAGGGCCGCGGCACCGAGGCCGTCGCTGCCTTCGCGCAGTACCGCGAGCGGGTTCAGGACGCCTTCGGCACCAGCCCCTCACCCGAGCTCCAGGCCCTCAACATCGAGCTGCTCGACCGCGCGGAGCAGCCTACGGCCGCGACGGCGACGGCGGCGGCCCCACCGGACGCCGCAGCCGCGCCGCTCAGCCGCGGAATCCGGGCCGCCCCGAACGCCCTGGTGGGCCGCGAGGGAGCCGTGCAGGCCGTGCTCGCGCTGCTCGAGCAGGCGCGGGTGACGACGATCCTCGGGCCGGGCGGCCTCGGCAAGACGCGGCTGGCGCACGAGGTGGCGGCCCGGTCCGTCGGGGAGTTCGGCGCGGTCGTCGTCGTGGAGCTGGCCAGTGTTCGGAGCGCCGAGGACGTCGTGTTCGCGCTGGCGTCGGCCCTGGGCATCCGGGAGCTCAACAGTGCGCGGCGGATGGGAGACCAGCGGGTGCGCGCCGACCTCCGCACGCGCATCCTGGACCGGCTGGCCGAGCGTCGCACCCTGCTCGTCGTCGACAACTGCGAGCACCTGATCGACGCGGCGGCCGAGTGGGCGGCGGCCCTCACCGGCGAGCTGCCCGAGCTGACCGTGCTGGCGACCAGCCGCACCCCGCTGAGCATCTCGAGCGAGCGCGTGTACGCCCTGCAGCCCCTGGGGGTGGCGGGCGCCGACGACCCCGCCGTGCAGCTCTTCCTCGACCGAGCCACCGCCGCCCGCCCCGGCGCCGCCCTCGACCGGGCCACCGTCGCGCGGCTCTGCGAGCGCCTCGACGGTCTGCCGCTCGCGATCGAGCTCGCGGCGGCGCGCATCCGCTCGATGTCGCTCGACGAGATCGAACGCCGACTCGGCAACCGCTTCGCCTTGCTCACCGGCGGCGACCGGAGCGCCCCCGAGCGGCACCGCACGCTGCTCGCGGTGATCGAGTGGAGTTGGAACCTGCTCGGCGCCGACGAGCAGAGCGCCCTGGCCCGGCTCTCCGAGTTCGCGGACGGCTTCAGCGTCGAGGCGGCCCGGGCGGTGGTCGGACCCGGGGTCGACGACGCGCTGGACGGTCTCGTGGCCCAGTCGCTCGTCATCCTGAGCGAACCCGCGGTCGCGCCCGCGGCCGCGCAGGGTGCCGACGCCGCGAGCGGTGGCCCGGGCGTCGAACCCGGTGGGCTGCGGTTCCGGATGCTCGAGACCGTCCGTGAGTTCGGACGGCTGCAGCTCGAGCGCGGCGCACTCCGCGACGAGGTCGAGCGCGCCCTGTTCGCCTGGGCCGACGCACTCGCCGAGCGCACGCTGCCGCGGCTGAACGGGCACGGCCAGCTGGCGGCCCTCCGGGAGGTCGCGGCCGAGGAGGACAACCTCATCGACGTGCTGCGCCGCGCGGTCGACGCGGGCCGTCCCGACATCGTGGTGTCGGTGTTCGCGCTGCTCGCCTGGTACTGGTCGCTCCGCGGCGCCCACTCCGAGGTGCTCGCCTTCGCCGCGCCGGTGTTCGAGAGCGTGCGGCACTACGACCCACCGGCCGAGCGGGCCGGGAGCACCGTGCTGTCACTCGTCCTGATCGCCGTCACGCAGTTGGTCGGACAGCAGCGCACGGCGTACCGGGCACTGTCGCGATTGCGCCGGGTGCTGGCCGCGCATCCGGTGACCGAACCGCGGCTGGCCGCCATGGCGGAGGTCGCACTCGAGGTCGGTCGCCTCGATCGCCTGGAAGCGGCGATCCTCCGTGCGCACTCCTCACCCGACCGCCCGACCGCGCTGATCGGCAGCCTCGTCGCGAGCCTCGCCGCCGAGAACGCCGGTCGCAGCGCCGAGGCGATCGCGATGGCGCGGCGGGCCGTCTCGCTCGCCGACTCGCTCGGGGACACCTGGGGAGGCGGGATGGCCGCGCAGATGCTCGCCCAGCTGCACAGCCAGAACGCCGAACCCGCCGAGGCGCTGCGCTGGGCGCGGCGGGCGCGCGAGGGCATGACGGCCGTCGGCGCGAGCGACGACGTGCGGCAGCTCGAGTGGGTGATCGCCGCGAACGACATCGGCGTCGGAGCCCTCGACGAGGCCACCGCGCTGTTCGAGCAGCTGGCCGCCGACCCCGGGCAGAACGACGGCGTCGACGTCGCATCGATCGGCCGGGCCGGCCTCGCCGAGGTGCTGCGCGCCCGCGGCCTCCTCGAGGAGGCGGCCGACGAGAACCGCCGGGTGCTCGCGAGCTTCGACGTGCCGCGCGCCCGGTCGTCGCCCTGGTTCCGGATGGCGCTGTCGAGCGTGCTCGGCGCCCTCGTCGTCGACGGCACCGGGGAGCCGGAGGAGCTCCGCCGGATGGCGCGGCGCCTCCGGTCGCGCACACTCGCGAGCCTCCGGCCGGAGGGCGTCTACGTCGACCGCCCGGTGCTCGGCGCCTCGCTCGTGGGCCTCGCGGCCTGGTCGGCGGGCGTCGAGGCGATCGGCCCGGACGTGGCCCTCGAGCTGCTGGCGCTGGCGGACACGATGGGCGCGCGCCAGGACAACCCGGGCCTGCACCGGGCGCCGATGTTCGCGCGCTTCGCGGCCGAGGTGGGCGAGGACGCCGTGGCGTCGGCCCGAGCATCCGTCGCCCTGCTCGGGCACGACGAACGACCCGGGCGTGCGGCGGAACTGCTGCGCACACCCGGGCCGTGGTCGTGGGCCTGGAAGGACCAGGCCCGGAAGGACCAGGCCTAGACCTCAGGCCTTCTTCATGTAGGCGCGCACCGTGAGGGGCGCGAAGATCGCGACGATGATCGCGGCGCCGAGGAGCGAGATCCAGGCGTCGGAGGTGAACATCGCGCTGTTCGCCAGGTCGCGCACCGCCGTCACGAGGTGCGACACCGGGTTCACGTTCACGAACCACTGCAGCGCGGGCGGCAGCGTGTCGACCGGCACGAAGGCGTTCGAGAGGAACGTCAGCGGGAACAGCACGAGGAACGAGATGCCCTGCACGCTGGCGGCGCTTCGGGCGATGACGCCGAAGAACGCGAAGATCCAGCTGATGGCCCAGGAGCAGGCGATTACGAGCAGGCCCGCCACGACGACCGCACCGAGCCCGCCGCCCGGGCGGTAGCCCATGATGAAGCCCATCACGAAGGTCAGCGTGGTGGCGATCGCGTAGCGCACGGTGTCGGCCAGCAGTGCGCCGGCCAGCGGGGCGATGCGGGCGATCGGCAGGGACTTGAAGCGGTCGAACACGCCCTTGTCCATGTCCTCGCGCAGCTGCACGCCGGTGACGACGCTGGTCGTGATGACCGTCTGCACGAGGATGCCCGGGATGAGCAGCGGCAGGTAGTCGGCGATGCTGCCCGCGATCGCCCCGCCGAAGATGTAGGTGAACATCAGCGTGAAGATGATCGGCTGCACGGTGACGTCGATCAGCTGCTCGGGCGTGCGGCGGATCTTGATCAGCCCTCGTCCGGCCATGCTGAGCGAGTTGCGCAGGGTCTGGGCGATGGTGACGTGGTTCTTGAGGGTGCGCTGGGCACCGGGGGTGATGGTCAGGGTGCTCATCGGGTGGTCTCCAGTTCGGGGGTGATGGTGCCGTTCGTCGCGCCGGGGGTGGTTCCGGATGCGGTGGCCGGGTCAGCAGGCTCGGCCGCCTCGTCGTCGCCGGCCGTGTGGCCGGTCAAGGCGAGGAACACCTCGTCGAGGGTGGGCTGCTGCACGGCGAGCTCCTCGACGGCGATGCCGTCGGCGCGCAGGCGGATGAGCAGGTCGGTGATCGAGTCGGGGTCGCTCATCGGCGCGGTGATGCGCCCCGCCTCGGGGGTGAGCACCGCCTCGACGCCGAGCACGTCGAGCACCGCGTGCCGCGCCCGCTCGAGCGCCGCCGGGTCGGCCAGGCGCAGCAGCAGAGAGGCGCTGCCGACGCTCGCCTTCAGCTCCCCCGCCGTGCCCTCGGCGACGACGATCCCGCGGTCGACCACCGCGATGCGATCGGCGAGCTGGTCGGCCTCGTCGAGGTACTGGGTGGTGAGGAGGACGGTGGATCCGGTGGCGACCAGGCGGCGGATCGTGTCCCACATCTGGGCGCGGGTGCGCGGGTCGAGACCGGTGGTGGGCTCGTCGAGGAAGATCAGGGGCGGCTGCGAGATCAGGCTCGCCGCCAGGTCGAGGCGTCGGCGCATGCCGCCCGAGAACTTCTTCAGGGGACGCTTCGCGGCCTCGGTCAGGCCGAACTCCTCGAGCAGCTCGGTGGACTTCCGCCGCGCATCCGCTCGGCTGAGCCCGTTGAGGCGGGAGAAGAGCACGAGGTTCTCGGTGGCGGAGAGGGTCTCGTCGACGCTCGCGTACTGACCGGTGACGCCGATCAGCTGGCGGACGATCTGGGGTTCGCGGCGGATGTCGTGGCCGAACACCGTGGCCTCGCCGCCGTCGGGCTTCAGCAGGGTGGCGAGCATGCGGATCGTGGTGGTCTTGCCGGCGCCGTTCGGGCCGAGCACGCCGTACACGGTTCCCGTGCGCACGCTCAGGTCGACGCCGTCGACCGCCCGGTTGTCGCCGAAGACCTTGACGAGGCCGTGGGCCTCGACGGCCCAGTCGGAGGAGTACGTCATGGGGCGTCCTTTCGTAGTGGATGCCCCTACCCTCCCCGGGCGCGCTGACGCGGCGCCGACGCGGCGCTGACGCGCGCTGACGCGCTGTGTCGTGCGATTACGCGTCTCGTCAGTCGCGGGCGAGGGCCGCCGGGTCGGTCACCGGGAGGCGGCAGACGAAGTCGCGGCAGAGGTAGGCCGTCGGCAGGCCGGCGCGGGTGGTGCGGTCGGCGAAGAGCTCGAAGCCGGCGGCGGCCAGGAGGTGCGCCTGCTCGTCGGTCGCGCGGGCGACGACGGCTCCGCGCCAGGTGCGGACGCGGGCGGCGAGGTCGTCGGGCCGGGCATCCGCGTGGGCGTCGGGTGCTGCTGCGCGGTCGAGGGGGTCGGCCGGGGACGGGGTGACGAGGACGAGCTGCTCGGCAGGGCGGGAGAGGCGGGTGAGGAGATCGAGGGTGGCGCCGAAGGCGATCGGCTGCGCGACGGCGTCCGCCGCCAGGGGCGCTACCGCGCGGAGAGCCGCGGCGCGGTAGCGCGCGTCGGCCGTGAGGGCGTGCAGGAGGAGCGCCGCGGAGGCGGCGGCGGAGTTGCCGGAGGGGTAGGCGCCCTCCGAGGGGTCGAGCTCGCTCGCCAGGCCCTGGGCGCCGAGGATCGGGTCGCCGCCGCCGGGCACGGCGAACACGGGCCCGGTCGGGTGCTCCGTCAGGACGGCGTCCACGAGCATCCGGCCCGCCGTCGCGTAGCGCGCCGAACCGGTGGTGGCGGCCAGGCGGAGGAGGCCCTCGGCGAGCATGCCGTAGTCCTCGAGCGTGGCGACCGCCGTGGACGCGCGGCCGTCGATCGAGGCGCGCAGGAGCCGCGGCGGTTCCCCGGCGGCCGAGGTGACGTGCGCCTCGAGCAGGTGGTCGGCCGCGTGCTGGGCGGCGAGGGCGAGCTCGGGGCGGTCGAAGACGAGGGCGGCCTGGGCGAGCGCGCCGATGGCGAGGCCGTTCCAGCCGGTGAGCACCTTCTCGTCGAGGGCGGGCGGGGTCTGACGGGCTCGGGCCTCGGCGTCGAGCGCGTAGTAGCCGCCCTCGACGCGGTGGCCGTCGACGGTGCTCTCGGAGTCCTGGGCCGAGGCGAATCCGCCGGAGGGCAGCTGCATCACGTCGGTGAGGAACCCGGCGACACCGAGCGCGGCGTCGCGCGCCCACAGCTCGTGCGGGGCCGACGCCCACGCCCCGGTCAGGGCGTCGAGCAGGAGGGCGTTGTCGTAGAGCATCCGCTCGTAGTGGGGCTCGCTCCAGTCGCGCTTGGTCGCGTAGCGGAAGAACCCCCCTTCGACGGGGTCGCGCAGCGGCGACTCCGCCATGGCGTGGAGGGTGCGCGTCGCGAGGGCACCCGCTTCGGTGGCCGCGTCGCCGGAATCCGCCGCCACCTCGAGCAGGAACCGCAGCACGGGCGCCACGGGGAACTTCGGCGCACCGCCGAAGCCACCGTGCTGAGCATCCTCGTACTGGCCGAGCTCGGCGACGACGGCCGTCAGCTGCGACGCCGAGACCGGTGCCGCGTCGCCCTCCTCGAGCGGCACCGCGCCCCGCCCGCGCAGCCGCTGCTGCCCCTCGGCGAGCATCTCGGCGAGCCCCGCGGCCGAACGCTCGACCTCGGCGCGGCGGGTGGTCCACGCGTCATCGACCGCGGCGAGCACCTGCGAGAACGCCGGATGCCCGTCCACCGGCACGGGCGGCGAGTACGTCCCGGCGTGGAACGCCTGCCCCGACGGCGTGACGAAGACGTTCAGCGGCCAGCCCAGGTTCTGCGTGAACGCCCCGGCGGCGGCGAGGTACGCCGAGTCGACCTCCGGATGCTCCTCCCGATCGACCTTGATCGCCACGAACCGCTCGTTCAGGTAGGCGGCGAGCGCCGGGTCGCTGAAGCTCTCGCGGGCCATCACGTGGCACCAGTGGCAGGTCGAGTACCCGATCGAGACGAGCACGGGCACGTCCCGCTCGCGGGCAGCGGCGAACGCCTCCTCGCCCCACGGGTACCAGTCGACCGGATTGTCGGCGTGCGAGCGCAGGTACGGGCTGATCGCGTCTCCGAGTCGATTCGTCATGCGTCCACCCTCGCACCGCCCGGCCGACGCCACCACGGTCAGCGGCGGGCGACCTGCTTCTCGCCCGCGCGCACGGGCACCGTGAGGCGGTTCTGCGCGGGCGGGAGGGGGCAGACGTAGAAGTCGGCGAACGCGCACGGCGGCAGATAGGCGCGGTTGAAGTCGACCTCGATCGGGCCGGTGCCGCCATCCGCTCGCAGCTTGAGGAAGCGGAAGCGGTAGCTCTCGGTGCCGCTCGTCGCGTCGGCGAACACGACCTGCATGCCGGTCAGCGGCCCCGTGGCGATCAGCGAGACCTCCTCACCGCCGATCGTGACGGTCACCGTGCCGGCCAGCGTGCTCGTCTCGGTGTACCCGTCGATCTCCTCGACGTCGATCGTGGCGCCCTCGTCGGCGGCGTCGAAGCGCCCGGTCAGAACCCATGCCTCATCGGGCAGGTACGCGTCGATGCCGGCGACGGATGCACGGGTGGGCGCCTCGGCATCGAGAACCCGCAGCGCCACCTCGTCGTCGCGGCGGAAGTGCCGCAGCACGCGGGACCCGAGGAGCACCTCGCTGCCCTCCTCGATCGTCAGGTCGTCACCGACGATGTCGCCGTCCTCGACGCGCCACGTGCCGTCGAGCCCCTCGATCGCGACCGGCTCCGCGCCGGGTGTGAGCCAGTGCGTACCGACCAGGGCGGCGATGCCCTGCGGGGCTGTCACGAGCCGCAGCCGGGCCTCGTGCCAGGAGGCGAGCGCCTGCTCGAACTCGGACGGGTAGGAGGCGGGGCTGTCGGTGTTCCGGTCGGTCACGCGTCGAGCCTACGTCCGGCGGTGGACCCCGGAGCCGGGATGCCCGAGACTGGAGCCGTCGCGGCACCGCCGCCGCGCATCCGGGAGCCGGCGCGAGCCGGAGATCGTTGGAGGCCGCCATGACCGAGTTCACCCAGAGCAGCACGGGCGACACCGTCGCGTTCGATCGGTACGGCGAGGGCACCGGGCCCGCGATCGTCTTCATCGCCGGGGCCGGCCCGACGCGGGCGGGCGACCACGTGACGACCGAGACCGCCCAGCTCGTGGCCGCCGAGGGCGTGTCGACACTCGTGTTCGACCGGCTGGGGCGCGGCGAGAGCGCCGCCGAGGGCGTGCTCGACCTCGACCGCGAGCTCGAGGCGGTGCGGGCGGCGATCGCGGCGGCCACGGGGTCGGAAGACGGCCGAGCGGTGCTCGTCGGCCACTCCTCGGGCTGCTCGATCGCCCTCGCCGCGACGGTGCGCGGCCTGCCGGTGAGCGGGCTCGTGCTCTGGGAGGCGCCGCTCAGCGAGTCGGCGGCCGACACGGCCGAGTGGAGCGACGGCTTCGAGGCGCTGCTCGACGCGGGCGAGGACGAGCGGGCGAAGGAGCACTACATGCGCGACATGCCGCCCGAGTTCCTCGCCGGCGCGAAGGCGTCGCCGGCGTGGCCCGCCATCGTGGCCAACGCGCGCACCGAGCGGGCCGACGGGCAGTCGATGAAGTGGGCGAACGCGGCGCTCGAGGGCGAGGGCTTCCCCGGGATCGACGTGCCGGTGCTCGCGGTCTACGGCACGCAGACGTTCCCCCAGATGCCCCTCGCGGCGGCGCGCATCGCCTCCGCGATCCCGGGCGCGCAGGAGAAGGCCGTCGAGGGCGCGATGCACTCGTGGCAGCCGGCCGCGATGGCCGCCGAGCTCGTGGCCTTCGCCCGCGCGCTGCCCTGACGGGCCGGGCGGGGCACGGCCAGCGCCCGACCCGCCCCCCCACGGCGGTACGATGGAGGGCTCATGTCTGCCGCCCCCCTGCGCATCGTCTTCCCCCCAGAGCTGCCCGTCAGCCAGAAGCGGGACGACATCGCGCGCGCCATCGAGGCCCACCAGGTCGTGATCGTCGCCGGCGAGACCGGATCGGGCAAGACCACCCAGCTCCCCAAGATCTGCCTGGAGCTCGGCCGCCAGAACATCGGTCACACCCAGCCCCGCCGCCTCGCCGCCCGCACCATCGCCGAGCGCATCGCCGAGGAGCTCGGCCAGGAGGTCGGCGGCCTCGTCGGCTACCAGGTGCGCTTCACCGACCGCGCGAGCAAGGAGACGCGCATCAAGCTGATGACCGACGGCATCCTGCTGAACGAGATGAACCACGACCGGCTGCTCAGCCGCTACGACACGATCATCATCGACGAGGCCCACGAGCGCAGCCTCAACATCGACTTCCTGCTCGGCTACCTCAAGCAGCTGCTCCCCCGGCGCCCCGACCTCAAGCTCATCATCACGAGCGCGACCATCGACCCCGAGAGCTTCGCCCGCCACTTCGCCGAACCCGACGGCACACCGGCCCCCATCGTCGAGGTCTCGGGCCGCACCTTCCCGGTCGAGGTCCGCTACCGTCCGCTGGCTCCGGATGCTCCCGCCGACGACCCGGCCGACGACGACTACGACGACGCCGACGAGGGCGCAGCCCCCGAGCGCGGCCGCCCCACCAAGCCCCGAGCCGGACGGGGCGACGACCGCCCCGCCGAACCCAAGGACCTCTTCGAGGCCATCGGCGAGGCCCTCGACGAGCTGGCCCGCGAGAAGCCGGGCGACGTGCTCGTCTTCCTCAGCGGCGAGAACGAGATCCGCGACGCCGAGGAGTCCCTCCGCGGGAAGTTCGCCGCGACCGGTGGGGCCGGCCAGACCGAGGTGCTGCCGCTTTACGGGCGGTTGAGCGCCGCCGAGCAGCATCGGGTGTTCCAGCGAAGCAGCACCCCGGGCATCCGTCGCCGCGTGGTGCTCGCCACGAACGTCGCCGAGACGAGCCTCACGGTGCCGGGCATCAAGTACGTCATCGACGCCGGAACCGCGCGCATCAGCCGCTACTCGGTGCGCTCGAAGGTGCAGCGGCTGCCGATCGAGCCGATCTCGCAGGCCAGCGCGAACCAGCGCTCGGGGCGGAGCGGGCGAACGAGCGACGGCATCGCGATCCGGCTCTACTCCGAGGAGGACTACGCCAGGCGGCCCGAGTTCACCGACCCGGAGATCCTGCGCACGAACCTCGCGGCGGTCATCCTGCAGATGATCTCGCTGGGGCTCGGTGACATCGCGT
This sequence comes from Herbiconiux flava, assembly GCF_013409865.1. Classification (NCBI taxonomy): domain Bacteria; kingdom Bacillati; phylum Actinomycetota; class Actinomycetes; order Micrococcales; family Microbacteriaceae; genus Herbiconiux; species Herbiconiux flava. The sequence goes on along the minus strand of NZ_JACCBM010000001.1, from coordinate 1,872,664 downwards.
CGTTCCCGTTCCTGCAGCCGCCCGACTCGCGCGGGGTGAAGGACGGGCTCGATCTGCTTTCTGAGCTGGGCGCCGTGCGCAGCACGGCGAAAGGCGGCAGCCCCGCCGGTCGGCAGACCGACGGAGCCGCGGCAGCCTCTGAATCGGGGACTCTTCGAGCCGACCACGTCAAACGCGACCCCGCCCCCCGCCTCACCGCGATCGGCCGCGACCTCGCCCGCCTGCCGATCGAACCCCGCTTCGCCCGCATGGTGGTCGAGTCGAAACAGACGAACACGAGCCGCGAGGTGCTGGCGATCGTCGCGGGCCTGACGATCCAGGACCCGCGCGAGCGCCCGCTCGAGAAGCGCGGCCGCGCCGACGAGCTGCACGCGCGCTTCGCCGACCAGACCAGCGACTTCCTCACCCTGCTGAATCTCTGGAACTACCTCGAGGAGAAGCAGCGCGAGCTCGGCTCGAGCGCGTTCCGGCGCCTCTGCAAGGCCGAGTTCCTGAACTACCTGCGCATCCGCGAGTGGCAGGACGTCTACCGCCAGCTGCGCCAGCTCGCCAAGCCCCTCGGGCTCGAGATCGGCGAGCCGAGCGTGAACCCCGACGGCATCCACCGCTCGATCCTGTCCGGCCTCCTCAGCCAGATCGGCCTGCGCGACCAGGTCAAGCGCGACTACCTCGGCGCCCGCCAGACCCGCTTCTCGATCTTCCCCGGCTCCGCCCTGGCGAAGAAGCAGCCCGCGGCCGTGATGAGCGCCGAGCTCGTCGAGACCAGCCGTCTGTTCGCGCGGATGAACGCCGCCATCGACCCCGGGTGGGCCGAGACCCTGGCGGGCGACCTCGTGAAGCGCAGCTACTCCGAACCGCACTGGGAGAAGAAGCAGGGCGCCGCCGTCGCCTACGAGCGCGTCACCCTGTTCGGCGTGCCGATCGTGGTGCACCGCCGCGTGCAGTTCGCCCGGATCGACCCCGAGTACGCCCGTGAGCTCTTCATCCGGCACGCGCTCGTCGAGGGCGAGTGGGAGTCGCAGCAGGCCTTCGACCGCGCCAACCGGGCCTTCCGCCGCGACCTCGAGCAGCTCGAGGAGCGCAGCCGCCGCCGCGACATCCTGCTCGACGACGAGGCCGTGTTCGAGTTCTACCAGGCCCGCATCCCGCGCGACGTCGTCTCGCAGCGCAGCTTCGAGGGCTGGTGGAAGAAGGCCCGCCACGACGACCCCGAGCTCCTCACGATGACCGTCGAGACGCTGCTGCCCGAGGGTGCGCCCGACGTCGACGAGAGCCAGTTCCCGGCCGAGTGGCATCAGGGCGACCAGCGGCTCGCGCTGTCGTACCGCTTCGAGCCGGGCGCCGCCGACGACGGCGTGACGGCCACCGTGCCGCTCGCGCTGCTGCCGCGACTGAAGCCCGAGGGCTTCGAGGCGCAGGTGCCCGGGCTGCGTCGCGATCTCGTGACGGCGCTCATCCGCTCGATGCCGAAGCGGCTGCGCGTGAACTTCGTGCCCGCCACCGACTGGGCCGGGCGGCTGCTCGACGAGCTCGGCCAGGATGCCGGAGACGACTTCCCCGCCCGCCTCGCCGCCCTGATGTCGAAGCTCGCCCACACCCCCGTCACCGCAGCCGACTTCGACCGCTCGAAGCTCCCCGAGCACCTCCGCGTCACCTTCCGCGTGGTCGACGAGCGCGGACGCACCGTCGGCGCCTCCAAGGACCTCGTCGAGCTCCAGCGCACCCTCTCCGACGCGGCCCGCGCCTCGATCTCGCGCGCGGTGCGCCAGGTCCCGGATGCTCGTCCCGCCGGCAGCCCACGGGGCGACGTCCGGGGCGCCGCTGAGGGCGTCCGACGCGGCTCGGGTCCCGACGCCGTGGCGGCCGCGAGCGGCCCCGGAGCACCGACCTCGGCCGGCGATGCCGCCGGCGCCTTCCGCGAGCGGTCGCAGCTCACCTCCTGGTCGTTCGGAACGCTCCCCCACCACGTCGACACCCGCCAGCACGGCGGCGTGATCCGCGCCTACCCGGCCCTCGTCGACGAGAAGGCGGGCGTCGCGATCCGCCTGATGGCGACTCCCGAGGAGCAGGCCCGGGAGACGCCCGCGGGCATCCGGCGTCTGCTGCTGCTCGCCGTGCCGAGCCCGGCCTCGTACGTGCGGGAGCACCTCACCCAGAACGAGAAGCTGCTGCTCGCGACGAGCCCGTACCAGAACGTCAACGCCCTCTTCGACGACGCGATGCAGGCCTGCGCCGACGAGGCGCTGACCGCCTTGCACCCCGACGGCCTGGTGTGGACGTCGGAGGAGTTCGACGCGGTGCGCGACCGCCTGTCGAAGGCCGTGCTGCCGCTGCTCGACCAGACCGTCGCCACCGTCGTGCGCATCCTGGGCGGCGTGCGCGACGTCGAGAAGGCGATCAAGTCGGTGACGAGCATGGCGCTGCTGCCGGCGATCGCCGACGCCCGCGAGCAGCTGGCCGCCCTGGTGCGCCCCGGCTTCGTCTCGGCGACCGGCCTCGCCCGCCTCGGACACCTGCCCCGCTACCTCGCGGCGATCGTCTACCGCCTCGAGAAGCTGCCCGACAACCCCGCCCGCGACCGCGCCTGGATGACGGAGGTGCAGACCGCGACGGCCCGCCTGATCGACGCCGGCGGCCGCATTCCCCTGGCGCCGCACTCCCCGCCCCGCCTCGTGCGCGCCCGCTGGCTGATCGAGGAGCTCCGCGTCGGCCTCTTCGCCCAACCCCTCGGCACCGTCGAGCCCGCCTCCCTCCAACGCGTCACGAAGCTCCTCGCGGCCCCGTAGCCGCGCATCCGCTCTCTCGCTGTTCGCTGCCGCCCTGACGAACGCAACAGGCCCTACTCGACGACCCAGGCGATACCGTCGCCGCACCACGCCGCGAAGCAGCGGGGCGCGACGGCGGCATCGCATCCCGCCCGCGCCGCAGGAGCGGCGGCGCGGAAGTAAACTAACCCAGTTATGAGCAGCTACCGGGACCTCCTGAAGACGCGCGGAGTCGCGCGCATCATCGCGGCCCAGCTGACCGCTCGTTTCCCGAACGGGATGCTGTCGCTGGCGTTCCTGCTGCACATCGAGCACACCTACGACTCCTACGGGGTGGCGGGTCTCGTGCTCGCCGCGCTGAGCATCGGCCAGGCGATCGCGGGGCCGCTGACGAGTCGCCTGATGGGGCGCTGGGGGATGCGCCCGGTCATCCTCACGGCCATGATCATCTGCGCCCTCGCCATCTCGACCATCGCGCTCTTCCCGCTCGGCATCGCCGCCGACATGGTCATCGCGCTGATCGCGGGGCTCAGCACCCCGCCCATCCAGCCCGCCGTCCGCACCATCTACCCGAAGATGGTGAACTCCTCGCAGCTCACCCCGCTGTTCTCGCTCGACGCGTCGGCGCAGGAGATCATCTGGGTGCTCGGTCCGGTCATCGTCACGTTCGTGTCGATCCAGATCGGCACCGTCTGGGGCATCATGCTCGCGGTGGCGTTCCTGATCGGCGGCGGCATCTGGTTCCTCACCAGCCCCGAGCTGGGCCGGGTGCGCATCCCGCGCTCGAAGCGCAAGCTCGGTGTGGTGCTGAAGAAGCCCCCGGTGATGCTCGCGACCGTCGTCGGCTTCCTGCTCGTCGCCGCCTGCGCGGCCATCGAGGCGGGGGTCGTCTCGACCTTCGGCGAGGGCGGCGCCGAGGCCGGCATCGTGCTGGCGATCTTCGCGGTCGGCTCGCTCGTCGGCGGGCTCTCGCTCGGCCACAAGCCGATCGGCCCGTGGGCGCTCGCCCGGCGGATGGCGATCGTCTTCGTCGGCACGGCCATCGCCGCCGCCTGGCTCAACATCTGGTGGCTGGCGGTCTTCCTGTTCGTCGCGGGCATCGGCATCGCGCCGGCCCTCGCGGTGATGTTCGCCATCGTCTCGGCGAGCGTGCGCTTCAGCGACACCGCCGAGGCCTACGGCTGGGTCGGCACCGGCCAGCTGATCGGCGCGGCCGTCGGCTCGGCGCTGGCCGGCTTCCTGATCGACGGCATCGGCGCGGTCGGCGCCTTCCTCGTGGCGGCGGTCCTGGCCCTGCTCGGGTTCCTGGTGCCGCTGCTCGGCAAGCGGTTCCATCCCGACCTGCGAGGCCGCGACGCGAGCCCGCTGCCCGACACCGAGCCCGTCGCGACGATCACGGGCTGATCGTGACCGCCTCTCCCACGCTCCTTCTGAACGACGGCGCCGCCATGCCGCAGCTCGGCCTCGGCGTCTACAAGACGACCGACGACGAGGCCGCCTCCGCCGTCTCGTTCGCCCTCCGCCACGGTTACCGCCTGATCGACACCGCCTCGATGTACCACAACGAGCAGGGCGTCGGCGAGGGGGTGCGAGCATCCGGAATCGACCGCTCGGAGGTCTTCGTCACCACGAAGGTGTGGTTCACCGACAACGGCTACGACGAGACCCTGCGCGCCTTCGACGAGTCGATGCGGATGCTCGGCCTCGACCACCTCGACCTCTACCTGATCCACTGGCCGGCCCCGCTCCGCGACCGGTACGTCGAGGCCTGGCGGGCGCTGATCGCCCTGCGCGACTCGGGGCGCGTGCGCTCGATCGGCGTCGCGAACTTCCACCCCTCGCACCTCACCCGGATCGTCGAGGAGACCGGTATCGTCCCCGCCGTCAACCAGGTGGAGCTGCACCCGCGGCTGCCGCAGACGGCGCTCCGGGCCTTCGACGCTGCGCACGGGGTGGTCACGCAGTCGTGGTCGCCGCTCGCGCGCGGCGGTCTGATCGCCGATCCCGTGCTGGCCCGCCTCGCGGCGAAGCACGGGCGGAGCCCTGCGCAGATCGTGCTGCGCTGGCACGTGCAGCTCGGTCTCTCGGTCATCCCGAAGTCGGTGACGCCGGCGCGTATCGTCGAGAACCTCGACGTGTTCGACTTCACCCTCGACGAGTCCGACCTCGCGGCCATCGCCTCCCTCGAGACGGGCGAGCGCACCGGCGTCGACCCGAACGACCGCAACTGACCCGCTGTCTGCCCTCCACCCGCCGCCCTCCACCCGCCGCCCTCCACCCGCCGCCCTCCGCCCGACGCCGAGGGCGGTCTATCGGCCGGCATGGTCGCACCTCGGCGGTTGTGCCCGGCAGCGCGAACTGCGGCGTATCGCCTGACGTCACAGGACGAGCGGGAACCAGTGCCGATCGCGAAGTGGGGAGTCGTTGCCGATGCTCACCCAACTGCCTTCGACGGTGGGGTGGCTCTCCGAGGTCCACACCCCGAAGTGCGCGAGCGGCGTCGGCCAGGCGTAGTCGTCGGACGGCGAGTCGACCACGTTGCGCACAGCCCCCACGAAGACGAGACCGCTCCCGTCGCCGGTGATCTGCTCCGCGAGGGCGGTGATCCCGAGCTGGCCGCTCGGATCGTCGCGCTCGATCACGCGCATCGGGAGGTCGAGCCGCCCGGTGTCCGGCCGGGTCACGCAGAAGACCTGGTCGGTTCGGCGGATCAGCAGCCTGGCGACGCACATCGGCGTGGGTGGCGTGGACCGCCGGATGACCTCGGCCCGCCCGAAGCGCGGAAGCCACGCGGCGTCGGGGGTGACGTGAACGACCGTCTCGACGTCAGCACTCACCCCGAGAGCGTAGCTGAATGGGAGACCCGCAGCCGCTCAACGGAGTTCTAGGGGTCGGTGGGCGTCGGTATCGTCCGGGACACCGGCGAGGCCGTACCCACGACGACGGGGGCCCGGCGGAAGGCCGCGCTGTTGGCGAGGGCGACTCCGCCGAGCACGATGAGGCCGCCGATCGCCTGCGCGAGCGTGAGCGGCTGCCCGGCGATCACCACGAAGATCGCGGTGAAGACCGCGATGAGGTTGAGGAACACGCCCGCGCGCGCCGGCGGGATGACCGTCAGCGCCCGCCCCCACAGGAGGTACGACAGCACGGAGGGGAAGACGGCGATGAACCCCAGGGCCCACCAGCCGCCATCGGTCTGCGGGAACGTCGGGCCGCCGAGGATCAGCGACACCGGCGCGAGCAGCACCACCGCGATCGCGACCTGGCCGGCCGTGGCGCTGATCGCGGGCATCCGCGGAGCCTGACGCAGCAGGAGCGTATAGGCCGTCCAGGCGAGGATGGCGCCGATCATCAGCACGTCGCCCACCCCGAAACCGCCGGTGAACAGCGACAGCACCGACCCGCGCGAGAGCACGATCAGCACTCCGATCAGCGCCACCAGGATGCCGATGGCCGCCGTGCGCGACAGCTTCTGCCGCAGGATCACCACCGCCGCGATGCTGATCAGCGCCGGGTTGAAGGCGTTGATCAGCGAGGCGCTCAGTGCGTCGATGTGCAGCAGCGCCGAGTACAGCAGCAGCGAGTACGCCAGGATGCCCGCCACGCTCTGCGCCAGCAGCCACCGCCAGTTGCGCAGCAGCACCCGCCAGTCCGGCCGCTCGACGAGCTGCGCGATCACGACGAGCGGTACCAGGGCCAGGCACCACCGCAGCAGCACGAGACTCATCGGGTCGAGCTCCCGCACGGCGACCACGCCCACGACGTTGTTGCCCGCCCAGAAAGCGGTCGCGAGCACCAGCGACACCACGGCGATCACCGTCGCTCGACGCGCTGCCGACGCCGATCCTGGCGTCGGTCCTGGCGTCGATGGCGCCGTCGGTCCTGGCGTCGATGGCGCCGTCGGTCCTGGCGTCGATCGCGCCTTCGGTTCTGGATTCGAACCCGACGACGCTCCCATGCCGCCCGCTGGCCCGCCCGCGCTGCCCGCTGGCCCGCCCGCGCCGCCCGCTGGCGCGCCCGCACTGCCCGCTGCCCCGCCCGCACCGCTCATCGCTCCCCCAAGCCGTTCCGCCACCCGCTGTGCGAGGACACCCGTGACCGGAAGGCCCGGCGGTGGACGCGCCGACCCGACCGGGTCGCACGCTGCGCGCCGACTACCGGCCGCGACCCCATGCTAGGCCGAGCAGCACCGGCCGCGGGTGCGCCTAGCACCCCCACAACCAGGGGCACACCTCGCCCCGACGGCGCGGCCCCCTACCAGCGGTCGTGGATGGCCGCCCGGAAGGAGCGGTCGTAGATCTCGTGCACGGTGGCGTCGAGGGTGGGCGGCAGCTCGAGCGAGCCGGCGGCCGCGTTCGACTCGGCCTGGGCACGGTTGCGGGCGCCGGGGATGACCGTCGAGACCCCGTCCTGCGCCGCCACCCAGGCGAGCGCCGCCGCCGCCGGTGCGACACCGGAGGGCAGGGCCGCCGCGAAGGCCTGCGCCGCCTCGACGCCGGTGGCGAAGTCGACGCCCGAGAAGGTCTCGCCGACGTCGAAGGCGCTGCCGTCACGGTTGTAGTTTCGGTGGTCGTTCTCGGCGAAGGTGGTGTCGACCGTGTACTTGCCGCTCAGCAGCCCCGAGGCCAGCGGAACCCGGGCGATGATGCCGACGCCGGCCTCGCGGGCCGCCGGCAGCACCTCGTCGAGCGGCTTCAGCCGGAACGCGTTCAGGATGATCTGCACCGTCGCCGTGCCCGGCCGCGCGATCGCGGCGAGCGCCTCGGCGGTGGTCTCGACGCTCACGCCGTAGTTCGCGATCGCGCCCTCCTCGACGAGGGTGTCGAGCGCGTCGTAGACGGCGTCGCTCGAGAAGACGGGCGTGGGCGGGCAGTGCAGCTGCACCAGGTCGAGGGTGTCGACTCCGAGGTTCGCCCGGCTGCGATCGGTCCAGGCGCGGAAGTTCGCCAGCGTGAACTCGGCCGGGTCTTGGGCGCCTCGGCGGCCCATCTTCGTGGCGACGGTGAGCCGTGCATCCGGATTCTCGCGGCGGAAGCGGCCGATGATGGTCTCGCTGCGCCCGTCGCCGTAGACGTCGGCCGTGTCGAAGAAGGTGACGCCGGCATCGACCGAGGCGGCGAGCACGTCGAGGGCGGCGTTCTCGTCGACGTCGCCCCAGTCGGCGCCGAGCTGCCAGGTGCCGAGGCCGATGATGGAGACGGAGCGGCCGGTGCGGCCGAGGGTTCGTTCGAGCATGCTCCGACCCTAACGCGAGCGCCCGACATCGGCCCGTGAACGGGGCGCGATAACGACCGGGTAACCATCACGGTGGTCCCAGGCGGCCTTCAGACAACCGGCCCTAGCGTGAGCGTCATGAGACGAATGATCCTCGCTTCCGCCGCTGTCGCCAGTGCCCTCGTGCTCGCCGGATGCTCGGCGGGCGGCTCCTCGTCGAGCCAGTCCGATGGCGTGCCCTACGTCGACGGGCAGCGCGTCGACCCCGCCCAGCCGGCGCCGGAGGGTGGTGTCTCGGAGGGCGGTGTCGCGGCCGACGGCTCGACGGAGTCGCTGGCCGAGTCCGACCAGAGCGTCATCACCACCGGCTGGATCACCATCACCGTCGACGACCCCGCCGCCGCGACCGACGACGCCGTGTCCCTGGTCGCCTCGCTCGACGGCCGCATCGACTCGCGCTCGCAGCAGGCCGGCAGCGACGACCAGCAGGCGAGCTCGCAGCTGACCATCCGGGTTCCGGCCGATTCGGTCGACGAGGCCGTCGACGGGCTGCGTGAGCTGGGCGACGTCGAGTCGGTGTCGATCAGCACCAGCGACGTCACGCTGCAGGTGCGCGACCTCGACGCCCAGATCTCGGCGCTCGAGGCCTCGGTCGACCGGCTGCTCGACCTCGCCGGCTCGGCGGCCACCACGGCCGACCTGATCGAGCTCGAGACGGCGATCTCCGACCGGCAGGGGCAGCTCGACAGCCTGAAGTCGCAGAAGCAGTACCTCTCCGACCAGATCGACTACTCGACGCTGACGCTCGACCTGCAGCAGAAGGGCGCGCTGCCCTCGGCCGTGCCGGGCGACTTCTGGAGCGGCCTCGCCGCCGGCTGGGCGTCGCTCGCCGCCGCGGCCTCGAGCTTCCTGGTGCTCGTCGGGGTGCTCATCCCGTGGCTTCTTCCGCTCGCGGTGATCGCAGCGATCGTGCTGCTCGTCGTCGCCCTGGTGCGCCGAGGCTCCCGCCGTCCGACCCCGCCCGCGAGCGCCCCCGCAGCCGCGACCGAAGCGCCTGCTCCTGCTCCTGCTCCTGCTCCTGCTCCTGCTCCTGCTCCTGCTCCTGCGACCATCGCCGAAGCTCCCTCCGAGCCGAGCGACCACCCCCGCCCCGACACCCTCTAGCGTCGGTCAGGGCGCCGGGTGCTGCTGCAGCCAGAGCTCGCGTCGCAGCGTCAGCACGTGCAGCGCCGCATCGTCCACGCGCGACGCCGGGATCGTGCCCGCCCGCACCGCCGCCGCGAGCGACGCGACGAGCGGCGGCAGGTCGACCGTGCTGTTGTAGAGCAGCACGTCGTTGCCCGCCGCCACGGCCGCGATCGCGTTGGCCGTGCGATCGGCGTAGGCCGGCACACCCGACGCCTCCAGCATGAGCAGATCGTCGGTCACCGCCACGCCCTCGAACCCGAGCTCCTCGCGCAGCACCCGGTGCCACTCCGGCGAGAGCGACGCCGGCAGCGCATCCACCGAGGTGTAGGCGAGGTGCCCGAACATCACCAGCTCGGCACCCGCGTCGATCCCCGCGGCGAACGGCGGCGCGACGTCGCTCCGCCATTGCTCCATCGGCAGGGAGGTCGACGGGATCGACGTGTGCGAATCGCCCGAGACGGTCCCGTGCCCCGGGAAGTGCTTCAGCGTGCTGAACACGTGCCCGCGCTCGGCACCCACCGCGGCGGCGACCCGCTCGGCGGACGACGCCGCGTCGGTGCCGAGCGCCCGCTCGAAGATGAACGACCCCGGGTCGGCCGTCACGTCGGCCACCACCCCGAAGTTCACCGTCATCCCGGTGGACTCCAGCAGCGCGGCCCGCTGCGCGAACGCGTCGGCCGTCGCGGCGACGGGGGCCGCCTTCAGCGTGTCCGCCGCCGGATACCCGTCCTCCGCCAGCCGCGCCACGATCCCGCCCTCCTCGTCGATCGCCACGAGGGTGCCGAGGCCCTGACTCTGCTGCAGCGCATCCGTCAACGCCGACGCCTGGGCGCTCGACCCGGGCACGTTGTCGCCGAGCAGCAGCAGCCCCGCCGGCTGGTTCGCGGTGAGATAGGCCTGCAGCGGCGCAGGATCGGCCCCGCCGACGTGCACCATCACGAGCGACGCGAGCTTCTGCTCGAGGGTCATGGTCGACAGTCGCGCCTCGGCATACAGACGGATGCGCTGCCGCTCCGACACGACGGGGAACTCCCCGCGCACCCGCCCGCTCCCCTCCGGTGCCGCCGCCGTGGCGCCGCCCGCCCCCGACGTCGCACCACCGGACGGGGCTACCCCCGACGGACCGCCGCCCCCCGCCCCCGACGTCGCACCAGCGGTCGGCGCACCGGCCGGCGCACCCGCGCCGCCGCCGAACAGCGCCGACCCCGTGCATCCGGAGACCACCAGCGTCGCCGCGAGCAGCACGCCCGACAGCACCCCGATGCGCCCGGCCGCCGAACGGCGCCGGGGCACGACCGACCGCCTCATTCGGGCACGGGCCCGAGCAGTGCGTTCGCGACGGTGGAGTGGGCGGACTCGTCGTCGGAGGGATGGAAGAGCCCGGCGATGACGTCGCGGTAGAGCCGCCCAAGTTCGCTCGAGGAGGCGATGGCCGAGCCGCCCGAGACCCGCAGCGCGTGGTCGACGACGACGCGGGCGCTCTCGGTGGCCCGCACCTTGAGGCCGACGAGCGCCGGGAACCACGCCGCACCGCGGTTCTCGAGTGCGTCGACCGCCCGGGCGAGCGCCGCGATCTGCGGGGGGATGCCGTCGTGCTGGATGCCCGCCGAGGCGATGCGCCAGCGGATGTCGGGATCGTGCGCGTAGGGCCGCCCGTTCGCCTTGAGCGACGTGCGGCGGTGCGCGGCCTCGACGGCGAGCTCGAGCGCCCGCTGGCTGAGCCCGGTGTAGACGGCGGCGACGAGCACCTCGAAGTTGGCGAAGATGCCGAAGATCAGCGGATCGGCGCTCGGGCCCGCGGGCAGCCGCCGGAACACCCGGGAGGCCGGCGCGACGGCCTCGGTGAGGATCGTGGTGTTGGACTGGCTGGCGCGCATGGCCAGCGTGTCCCAGTCGGACAGCGTCTCGACCCCCGGCTGCCGCTCGAGGAAGGCGTGCACGAGCAGCGGCGCCTCGGGGTCGGTGTCGTCGCGGCCGAAGACGCCGAGCCGTGTCCAGACCGGGGAGAGCGAGGTGAAGATCTTCGTGCCTGTGAAGTGGTAGCCACCGTCGGGCTGCGGCGTCGCGACCGTGCGGGACCCGAAGAGCACGAGGTCGTTGCCCGCCTCGCTGTTGCCGAACGCGAAGACCTCGCCGGCGACCGCGTCGTCGAGCACCCAGGCCAGCGAGTCGTCGCCGCGGTCGAGCAGCACCTTGGCCGTGCCCGTCCAGACGAGGTGCATGTTCAGAGCGAGCGCGGTGGCCGGCGCCGCCGTGGCGAGCCGGGTCTGCTCCCGGGCGACGCGCTCGAGCCCGAACCCCAGCCCGCCCCGGTCGAGCGGCGCGAACATCCGCAGGTAGCCGGCCTCGCGGAGCTCGTGCAGATCGTCGTGCGGGAACGTGTTCTCGCGGTCGTGGACCGCGGCCCTCGAGCGGATGCGCGCGAGCAGCACATCGTCGACGACGGACTCGGCGGCGACGTCGCCGACAGCACCGGCGGGCAGGTTCACGGACATGCCTCCACGCTACCGCCGACCCCTGACAGCCCCATCAGCGAGAGGGAGGCGAGCGAAGCGCCGGAGGCGACAGCTACTGGCGTCGCAGCTGCACGATCTCGGTGCCGTCGACCGTGCGCGTCATCATCACGTCGCCCTCCACGACGGCCGACCCCAACTGCGAGAAGGAGGTCGTCACTCCCACGCACGCCCGCAGCGTGGACAGGTCGAGATCGAACGTGACCTCGTCGCCCGACACGGTCGTGGTGCCGCTCACCCCGTTGCAGCCGTCGGTCCCCCGCACGGCTCCGTCGGCGTCGAAGCTCAGCCGCGCCTCGTCGGGCGCCTCGGCACGCCACTCCCCCTCGAGATCGGCCGGGGACATCGCCGAGGGCGAGCTCTGCGCGTCACCGGAATCGTCGCCGGAGGCGTTCTGCGACGACGCGCAGCCCGAGAGTGCGGAGGCGGCGACGAGGAGCACCACGGCGGTGACGAAGGAGCGAGCAGTCATGGCCCCATACGACCATCTCCGGTGCGCCGGGGCAAGAAGCCGGGTTCTTTCTGCGACCTTTCTCTGTATCTGCCGACAGATGTTGACTATGGTGGAGGGCAGGGGGCCGTTCCATGACGCATGTATGGGCTAGTTCTATGCCCCCTGTCTGTACACGGAACCAGGGGAAGTCATAGATGACGATGAAGAGAAGACTCGCGTATCTCGCGGTCGGAACAGTTGCCGTCGCCGGCATGAGCGGCGCATTCGGGCAGGTCGCCTTCGCGACCGAGGGTGGGGAAGCCCCCGTGTCGGGCGCGGCGTTCGACGCCTTCGCTCAGACGCTGCTCGCCGATGACGGAATCCAGGCCGTCGCCAAGGGCGCCAACGGCCCCGTGGTGTACACGACCGAGTCGATCGACCAGATCGCACCGGACGCCCGGTTCCTCGTCGAGTCGAACAGCAACGTCACCGTGCGCGTGCTGACCGCTCCGCTGCAGGCCTACGACACCGACGAGGTCGTCGGCGGCGCCGGCTACTTCGCGGGCGAGAGCGCCTCCTCCACGTCCGGCGGGCTCTGCTCGGTGGGCTTCAGCGGCTGGTCGCCCGAGGGTGACCCCGCCGTCATCTCGGCCGGACACTGCACGGGCGACAACTCGCTCGACGTGAGCCAGCTCACCCTGCCGACCGGTGACCCGGCCGGTGGCGGCGCCACCGACAACAGCGACGTCCAGATCATCACCGGTCTCGGCGAGCTCGCCTTCTCGCAGTTCGGCGGGACGGACAACAGCCCGGGCGCCGAGGGCGACGTCGAGAGCGTCGACATCTCGGTGATCGACGTCACCAACGACGACCTGAAGCTCCTCCCCGAGGTCACCGACTGGTCGACCGCATCGAGCGAGGACCTCGCCGCATCGACGACCGACGTCTCCTCCGTCGGCGAGGCCGAGCTCGGCCCCGTCACGAAGAGCGGTCGCACGACCGGCTCGACCAGCGGCACCATCGAGGCCATCGACGGCTGGGCGACCGTGACCGACGCGGAGGGCAACAACCCCCGCCAGGTCTACGGCTTCGGCAGCCTGATGACCGCGGCCCCCGGTGACTCCGGCGGATCGCTCGTCCAGGGCGAGACCGCGGTGGGCGTCCTGTCCGCCGGTGGCAAGCTCCAGAGCGGCGAGGACTTCGTCTGGGGCGCCAACCTCGAGGCCGGCCTCGCGCTGACCGGTGGTTACACCGTCGCTCTGCACCTCGACGCTCCGGCGCTGACCTCCCCCGCCGACGGCGGCCAGGTCTACACCGGTCGCGCGATCTCGGGCACGGCTCCCGCCGGCTCGACCGTGGTCGCGACCCAGGGCTCGGGAGAGCCCTTCGAGGTCGAGGTCACCGACGGCACGTGGTCGTTCCCCGCACCGGGCACCCCTGGTGACTACGACTACACGGTGCGCGCCGAGCGCGGCTTCGACAAGTCCGCGAGCAGCTCGTTCTCGGTCGAGGTCGTCCCGGCCCCGCTGGAGCCGGCTGTCATCAGCTCGCCCTTCGACGGCCAGGTCGTCGAGACCTCGGTTCCCGTCATCTCGGGCACCGGTGAGCCCGGCGCGACCCTGACCCTGTCGGGTGACGTCGAGAAGACCCTCACGGTCGCTCAGAACGGCACCTGGTCGGCCGATGTCGACCTCGACTACGGCTCGTACAGCGTCACCGCCGTGCAGACCCGCGAGAACGCCTCCTCGTCGGCTCCGGTGACCGTCTCCTTCAAGGTCGTCCCGGTCGCCCCGGCGATCACCGACCCGAAGTCGGGCCTCGGCTACGACCTCGGCTCCGGCCCGACCTCGGTCAGCGGCACCGGCATCGACGGCGCCACCGTCACCCTCCAGGTGAACGGCAACCCGGCCGGCACCGCCACGGTGAAGAACGGCACGTGGGAGATCGCGCTGTCGAAGCAGCTCGACGCCGGCACCGTCACCATCACCGCCACGCAGACGATCGACGGCGCCACCAGCGCGGTCGCCACGTCGACCATCACGGTGACCAAGGTGGACAACGGCGGCACGACCCCGACCCCCGCTCCGGCTCCGGCCGGCAACGGTGGCAACGGATCGCTCGCCAACACCGGCGCACCGATCGCCCCGCTCGCCGGTGGCGGCATCGCGCTGCTGCTGGCCGCCGGTGGCCTGCTGCTGGTCGCCCGTCGCACCAACGCGGCACGACGCGCGGAGTAACTCCCCGCTGAACGCCTGAGGGGGCGGTGACCATTCGGTCACCGCCCCCTTTGCCGTCCCCGCCCCCAGCCGTCCCACACGCAGAAACGCCCGGCACCATCAGGCACCGGGCGCTCGAACGCGACAACGGGAAGGCGCAGCTACCCCCGCGCCTCCAGCTCCCGCACCCGCGGGATCACCTGCTCCCCGAACCGCTCCATCTCCCGCAGGTGCGGCGAGAACTGCAGCAGCAGGAGGTCGACCCCGGCGTCGGAGAACTCCCGCACCCGCCGCGCCACCTGATCGGGCGTGCCGACGAGATCGGGCCGCAGCCCACGGTTCGACACCGAGTAGTCGCGCAGGTCGACCTTCGTGTCGAGCTGCGACTTCGAGACGAAGTCCTGGTACGACTCGTACGCCGCTCCCCCGCGCACGTCGGTGATGCGCTCGAGCTCGGCCTGCGCCTCCTCCTCGGTGTCGCGCACGATGGCGTAGGCCGCCATGCCGAACGACTGGAACGGCACCTCCGTCACCGCAGCCCGACGCGCGGTGAGATCGGCGACCTTCGCCCGCAGCTCCTCGGGGGTGCCGCCGTGCGTGACGTAGGCGTCGGCGAAGCGCGAGATGGCCTGCTTGCCGCCCTCGCTCTCCCCACCGGCGTACACGATCGGCGCCCGGCGCGGCTTCGGCGAGAGGTACGTTCCGGACAGCGAGTAGTACTCCCCGTCGAAGCTGAACGGCGTCTCGGCCCACAGCCCCTTCAGGATGGAGACGAACTCGAGGCTCCGCTTGTACCGGTCGTCGTGCTCCGAGAAGATGCCGCCGTACTGCCGCGCCTCCTCGGCCCACCACGCCGACACGACGTTGAGCGAGAAGCGCCCGCCCGAGATCTCGTCGATGGTCGCCGCGCGCTTGGCCGCCACGGCCGGCAGGTGGTAGCCGGGCCGCACCGCCGTCATGATCTCCTGCGTCGAGGTGACGGCCGCGATGGCCGCCGCGAGCTCCCACGCGTCGAAGCTCGGGCCCTCCTGCCCCTTGATGTCGTTGAGGTTGAGCTCGGCGATCAACGTCAGGTCGAAGCCGATGCGCTCGGCCGTCTGCGCGATCTGCTTCACGTGCTCGAAGCTGAACGGCGTCTGTTCGTCGTCGACGTTGCGCAGCCAGCCGCCGAACACCGGCGTCCAGTACCCGAACCGCATGCCGGCCATCAGGCGTTCACCCCGGCGTGCTCCGAGACCAGCAGCCCACCCAGGAACTGCGCGATCCGCCGCGGCCCCGACACCGGGCTCGACGCCTCGACGTCAGGGTTGTAGTTGGTGTTCGTGTTGATGTCGTAGGTCACGCGCCGCCCGTCGAGCGTCTCCATGAACTCCACACCGGCGATCTCGATGCCGTTGGCTGCCAGGAACGCCTCGTACCGCGAGACCAGCGGGTCGCTCTCGAACCCCTCCCGCACCGAGAACAGCGGCGCCGCCCCGGGCACCGCGCAGGCGTCGGCCGGGCACAGCTCGAAGCTGCCGGCCGAGGTGTCGACCCGCACGGCGTAGACGAAGCGCCCGCCCACGAACTCGGCGCGCGTGATGAACGGCGCCGCCGCCACGAGGTACTCCTGCAGCAGCGTGATGCCGTCGATCGGCTCCTCGAACTCGGGGCCGTCGACGTAGGCGTCGAACTCCTCGTAGCTGTCGAAGCGCCGCACGCCGAGGCCCTTGCCGCCTTGGTTGTGCTTGGAGATGAAGGGCAGCCCGAACTGCCGCGCCGCAGCCGGCAGCCCGGTGCGGCCGAACACCGCCACCGTGCGGGGCACGTCGAAGCCGGCCTGCGAGAGCAGCAGGTGCTGCGCGATCTTGCTCACCTCGAGGTCGATCACGGGCAGCCCGGACGCCGACGAGGCCCCCGGGTTGCCGTTCACGACCCGGGCTCCCCCGGCCTGCAGCCAGGCGAGCACCGCGCGGGTGTACTCCTTGGCGTGCGTGTTGCCGCGGGTGTGCGCCGAGGCGCTCATGCGCGACCAGTAGACCCCGGGCGGCGGGGGCGAGGCGAGGTCGATGCCGCCGAACGGCGACTCCTCCGTCAGCAGGATCTCCTCGAGCGGCACCCCCTCCGCCTCGAAGGCGGCGGCGAGCGGCGGCAACCACTCGGGGTTCTCGTGGATGACGTACACACGCGGAGAGGACATGCCTCCACTCTAGATTCAGCCTCCGACGGTGCCGCCCCGGTGGGCCTCCACGTGCTCGAGATAAGTCGCCGCATTACGACGGATGCCCGCCCGCTCCTTCTCGGTCAGCGACCGCCGCACCTTCCCGGGCACCCCGGCGACGAGCGATCCGGGCGGCACGACGGTGCCCTCCAGCACCACGGCCCCCGCGGCCACGAGCGATCCGGTGCCGATCACGGCCCCGTTCAGCACGGTCGCGTTCATGCCGATCAGGCTGTCGTCCTCGATGGTGCAGCCGTGCAGCACCGCGTTGTGGCCGACGCTCACGCCCGATCCGATCAGAGCCGGATGCCCGGGGTCGACGTGCACCACCACGTTGTCCTGCAGGTTCGACCCGGGCCCGAGCTCGATCCGGTCGCCGTCGGCCCGCAGCACCGCCCCGTAGAACACGCTCGACCCCTCGGCCAGCCGCACCTCCCCGATCACCGTCGCGGTCGGCGCGATCCACGCCTCCGCGTCGACGACCGGTGTCTTCCCACCCACGCTGATGATCAGTCCGCTCATGCCGAGGACACTACCAACCCGGCCGGAGCGACCAGATCGACCCGGGCGACGGAGGCGCTCTCAGAGGCGGTCGCCGAGGCGCGACTCGATCGCCGCCTCCTGGTAGTCGAGCTTCGCCAGGAACTCCCGCGCCGCCTCGTCGTCGAGCAGGTTGCGGTCACGCTCCCGGATGATCGCCAGCCGCTGCGCCCGGATGACGCGCCGCTGCAGCGCCCCCATCTCGCGCCCGAACTCCGTCGTCGCCGGATCGGCCTCGCGCTCGGCCGCCGCGGAGCGCTGCGCCACCCGCTCCTCCACGCCCTTCACCATCTCGGGCGGCACGCTCGCGGGCGGGTTCCGCACGAACTCGGCGAACACCTCGCTCGACGCGTCGCGGGCCACCGCCTGCGCGTGGGCGGCCTGCTCCTCGTCGATCGCGTCCTGCGCCGGGTCGCTCAGCTTCAGCGAGCGGATGAGCGCGGGCAGCGTCAGGCCCTGCACGAGCAGCGTGCCGACCGCCACGGTGAAGGCGATGGCCTGGATCTCGGGCCGCCCGGGGAACGGCGTGCCGTCGGCGAGCGACAGCGGCACACCGGCCGCGGCCGCGAGCGTCACCACCCCGCGCATGCCGGTCCACGACACGACCACGCTCTCCTTCCACGACAGGAAGACGGGGAACTGCCGGGGCTTCCGGCCGCGGGCCGCCCGCAGAGCGTTCTCCCGATCGATCCGCGCGCGCATCCGCTCGTCGCTCGCCATCTTGCGCCGCATCAGCCGGTCGGTGACGACGTTGCGGCCGAACGACGCGAACACCCACACCGGGCGGATCACCAGCACCACGAGGAGCACCAGCAGCGCCGCCCCGAAGACCTGCCAGAGCGAGCCGGCGCCGCCCGCCTCCTGCACGTCCTGGATCACGAAGCGCAGCTGCAGCCCCATGTAGGCGAACACGAAGGCCTCGAGCAGCACGTCGATCGACGACCAGACGTCGCGCTCCTGCAGCCTCGTGGCGTAGCCCGCCCGGCGCGAGGTGGCGCCGATGGTGAAGCCCGCGGCCACCACCGCGAGCACCCCGGAGGCCTCCAGCTGCTCGGCCAGCAGGTAGGCGGCGAACGGCACGATGAGACCGAGCACCGTCTCGAGCGGCGGGTCGTTCAGGAAGCGACGGATGACCGTGGCGACGCCCCCGAGCACGAGCCCCACCCCGATGCCGACGCCCGCGCTGTAGAGGAACAGCAGCACGGGGCTGTCGATGAACGTGTGCGTGCCGACCACGGCCGAGACGGCGATGGAGAACAGCGTCAGGGCGGCCGCGTCGTTGACGAGGCTCTCGCCCGTGAGGATCGACATCACCCGCTTCGGCAGGCCGAGCTTCGTGCCGATCGCGACGGCGGTCACCGCATCCGGAGGCGCCACGATCGCGCCCAGCACGATGGCCGTGCCCAGCGTGAGCGCCGGCACCACCCACGACGCGAAGACACCGACGACGAGTGCCGTCACCACCACGAGACCGACCCCGAGGCCGACGATCGGCCGCAGGTTCTTCAGGAACGAGATGAACGAGAAGTTCAGCGCCGCCGAATAGAGCAGCGGGGGCAGCACGATGCCGAGGATGATCTCGGAGTCGAGCTCGAGCCCGGTGAAGCCCGGGATGAACGAGGCCGCGAAGCCCACGAGGGTGATCACCAGGGCGGGCTGCAGGCCGCGCCGCTGGGCGATGCCGGTCACCGCGATCGCGCCGACGATCACCAGGAGGAGCTGCACGCCGTTCATGCGGTCACTCTATCGAGCACGGACGACGCCCCCGCCGATGCCCACCGACGACGCCCACCCATGGCGACCACCGATGACGCCGGCGTCGACGCCACCGCCGAGCCGACCGGCCCGTCGGGGCCCAGGCAATAGCATGTGAGCATGGACGATCCGGTCGACGCGCTCTCGTTGATCACCGAGCTGTTCAGCTGGATCGGCATCGGCCTCGGCGTGCTGCTGCTCGTCGTGGGCTATGTGCGCGGCGCGTTCTTCCGCAACTGGCCCGAGACCCTGGGTGTCGTCGTGCTCGACGACGGCGGCGAGCTCGTCTACCGCTGGATGGGCGAGGACGGCGTGCTCTACGAGGCCCCCTGCTCCGACGACCACGGGCACTCCCCCGAGCCGGGCGACGACGTCACGGTGCACGTCAACCCCCGCGACCCGGCGGTGGGCCGCATCGACGACCCGTCGCACGAGGGCCGCGCGTTCCGCACCACGGGGTGGATCCTGCTCGGCATCGGCGTGGCCGCGGTCGTGCTGCAGTTCGTGCTGCTCATCGTCTCCTCGACGGCGGCCTGAGCGGTGGGCGCGTGAGCGGTGGGCGCGTGAGCGAGGGCGTCACCCGCGACACGGGCACGGGCATCCGTCGCCGCAGCATCGTGCCGGTGCTCAGGATGCGCGGCCGCAGCATCCACGAGGAGGGCCGCGTCTCGACGCCCCTCGAGCTGCTCTTCGACCTCACCTTCGTCGTGGCGGTGGCGTCGATCGTCGCCCAGCTTGCCCACGCCGTGGCCGAGGACCACATCTCCACGGCGCTGCCGAACTTCCTGATGGTGTTCTTCGCGATCTGGCTGGCGTGGCTGAACTTCACCTGGTTCGCCTCGGCGTACGACACCGACGACGTGCCCTATCGGCTGCTGACGATGCTGCAGATGGGCGGGGTGCTCGTGCTGGCCGCGGGCGTGCCCGGAGCCTTCAACGACGAGGACTGGCGGCTGGTCACCCTCGGCTACTTCATCATGCGCCTGGCACTGGTGGGCCAGTGGCTGCGGGCCGCGGTGCAGGACGAGCCCGGCCGCCGCACCGCCCTCGGTTACGCCGTCGGCATCTCGATCGTGCAGGCGCTGTGGATCTTCCGGCTCCTGGTGCTGAACGACATGCCGTTCCCCGCGCAGGTGGCGGTGTTCGCGCTGCTCGCGCTCTGCGAGCTGGCCGTGCCGCTGATCGCGGAGCGCAAGCGGCGGATCACGTGGCACCCGCATCACGTCGCCGAGCGCTATTCGCTGTTCACGATCATCCTGCTCGGCGAGTCGGTGGCCGCGTCGAGCTCGGCGGTGCAGGGCGTGCTGAGCGCCGGGGCGGCGACCGGCGAGTTCGTGCTGATCGCCGCCTCGGGGCTGGCGCTGCTGTTCGGGCTGTGGTGGGTGTACTTCCTCGAGCCGGCGCACGAGGGGCTCGAGAGGCACCGCTCGCGTTCGTACTTCTGGGGCTACGGGCACTACCTCGTGTTCGCGGCGCTGGCCGCGCTCGGCGCCGGGCTCGAGGTGGCGGTCGAGTCGATCGGGCACGAGCTCGAGGTGCCCTCCACCGTGGTCGGCTACGCGATCGGCATCCCGGTGGCGGTGTTCTTCGTGATGATGTGGGTGCTCTACCGGCCGCTGACCGGGCCGACGGTCATCCCGCCCGCGGTCTCGCTCGGGGCCGCCGTCGCGGTGCTGCTGCTGCCGCTCGCGGCGCCGGTGATCTCGCTCGGAGCCGTCGTGCTGCTGATCGCGGTCGTGGTGGCCGCGGTGATCGGCGTCACGGTGCTCTACCGTCGGGAGCCGCTCTCGTCGGTGCCGCCGTCGCCGGCCGACCCCTCCGCGTAGCTCAGGATGTCGCCGGGCTGGCAGCCCAGCACCCGGCAGATGGCGTCGAGCGTCGAGAAGCGCACGGCCTTCGCCCGCCCGTTCTTCAGGATCGAGATGTTCGCCACCGTGATGCCGACGGCCGCCGCGAGGTCGCTCACCGACATCTTCTTCTTAGCCAGCTCGACGTCGAGGTTGATCACGATCGGCATCAGACGACCTCGGCGAGCTCGTCGTGCAGGCCGGTCGCGCGGTGCAGCAGCCGTCGCATGACGTCGACGAGGAGCGCCAGCGCGGCCGCTGCCGCGGCGACGGCGGCCGCGAGCACGGCGACCGTCGCCCCGGCCGGCGTGGAGGCGGCCCCGCTGACGAGCAGGTAGCCGAGCCCGACCGTGGCCAGCCCGGCACCGATCGCGAGAGCCCCGACTGCTCCACGCACCCACCGGTCGGGGCGCCGCTCGGTCTCGAAGATGCGGCCGTCGCGGGCCAGCGGGGCGAGCGCCCAGACGCACACCAGCACGACCTCGACGCAGACCAGCCCGGCGACGGCGAGCACCGCCACGACGACCGCGGCATCCTCCCCCAGCACGGCTCGCGCGACGGCGTAGCCAGCCGCCTGCGCCGCGACGGCCCCGGCGAACAGCAGCACGAGCAGCGCCCTCAGGGCGCCGAGCATCAGCGCGGCCATGATTCCTCCTGATCTATCGAAAGACGTGCGTTTCATATCGTTCTTCGATATGTTAACGCCTCAAACACTACCGCAAGGAGCGATCATGACCCAGCAGAAGCGCACGAGAGAACGACCCTTCGCCGAGTGGGCGGAGTACTTCGAGGGCAACCTCGCCCGGCACGAGCGGCTCGACCGCACCATCCAGTGGGGCTCGATCTCGCCCCTCCCGGCCAGCCACATCGCCGCGATCGCCCGCTCGCTCCAGCGCTTCGAGCTCGGCGAGAGCGGAGAGGGCCGGGGGCTCCGGTCGAAGGCCGCCCGGCTCGGCGATCCGTACCACGACACCGCCCTGGCGCTCTTCGTCGCCGAGGAGCAGAAGCACTCGGCGCTGTTCGGCCGGGCGCTCCGCCGTTTCGGCGTCGGCCCGCTCGAGGCGCACTGGTCGGACGCGGTGTTCGTGCAGCTGCGCCGCCTGATAGGCCTCCGCACCGAGGTGACGCTCTTCCTCGTCGCCGAGACGGTGGCGCTGGAGTACTTCGCCGCGCTCGAACGCTCCGCCGACCCCGTGCAGCGGGGCGTCGCGCGGCGCGTGCTCACCGATGAGGTCGAGCACATCCGCTTCCAGGTGGCCCAGCTGCAGCTCGGGTTCGCGGGTACCCCGGCAGGGCTCCGGATGCTCGCGGCGGCCGCCGCCTGGGTCGTGGCGGTGGGCGCGGCCACCGTCGTGGCGATCGACCACGGACCGGCGCTGCGGGTGGGCGGCGTGACTCCGCTCGCCTTCTGGGGCCGGGGCCTCCGGCACTTCCGGCGGGCGGCGGCGGAGGCCTTCGGCTCGGGCGCGCGGCGTGCCCGGCCCGGTTCGGGTGCCCTCGCGCATCCGGAGCCCGCCCGGGATCGCACGACCACCGAGGCCGCCACCCACCCCCGGTCGGCAGAGGCTGGCTCGCGTCACGAGCCCGAAGGCCCGGCCGCGCATCCGGAACCCGCGCGGAGGGCCGCCTAGGCCGCGGGCGTCTCGTCGAGCAGCGCCTTCAGCTCGCGCCGCAGCACCTTGCCGACGTTCGTCTTCGGCAGCTCGTCGCGGAACTCGATGCGGTGCGGGCGCTTGTAGCCGGCGAGCTCGCCCTTGAAGTAGGCGCGCAGCTCATCGGTCGTGAGCGACGGGTCGGAGGGCACCACGAACAGCACCACCGACTCGCCCGAACGGTCGTCGGGCACGCCGATGGCGCCGGCGTCCTTCACCTTGGGGTGGGACATCGCCACCTCCTCGACCTCGCTCGGGTAGACGTTGAAGCCCGAGACCACGATCATGTCCTTCTTGCGGTCGACGATCGTGATGAAGCCGTCGTCGCTCATGGTGCCGACGTCGCCGGTGCGCAGCCAGCCGTCGACGAGCACCTCGGCGCTGTTCTCGGGCTGGTTCCAGTAGCCCGACATCACCTGCGGCCCCCGCACGCACAGCTCGCCGCGCTCGCCCAGCGCGACCGGCCGGCCGTCGTCGTCGCGCAGCTCGATGTCGGTCGACGGCAGCGGCAGTCCGATGGTGCCGACCCGCGGATGCTCCCAGGTGGGGTTCACGCAGACCACCGGCGAGGCCTCGGTGAGCCCGTAGCCCTCGAGCATGTCGCTGCCGGTCGCCTCACGCCAGGCGTCGGCGGTGGCGCTGCGCACGGCCATGCCGCCGGCCACCGCGAGCTTCAGACCCGAGAAGTCGAGCGCGCGGAACGCGGGGTCGTCGAGCAGCTGCGCCGCGAGCGTCGACACCAGGATGTAGACGCTCGGCTTCGTCGACTGCAGCGTCTTCACCAGGTCGGCGGTCTCGCGCGGGTTCGTGACGAGCACGTTGTGGGCGCCGTAGGCGAAGAAGGCCAGGCCATTGACCGTCATCGAGAAGATGTGGTAGAGCGGCAGCGCGGCGAGGATCGTCTCCTCGCCCGGGGTCAGGCGCAGCTTCATCGGCGCCAGCATCTGCGCCTGATTCGCGAGCAGGTTCGCGTGGGTGAGCACGGCGGCCTTGGTACCGCCGGTCGTGCCGCCCGTGTACTGCAGCAGGGCGGTGTCACCCGGTTCGACCACGGGCCGGTCGACGGATGCTCGGCCGCTGCCGCGCGCGCTCTTCTCCCCCGCCGCGAGCGCCTGCCGGAACGGGATCGTGCCGGTGAGGCCGTGCGGCGGAACCATCTTGCGCACCCGCTTCACGACGAAGTTGGTGACGACGCGCTTCGGTGCCGGGAGCAGGTCGCCCACCTCGGTGAGGATGACGTGCTGGAGGGAGGTCTCGCCGATGATCTTCTCGAGCTTGTCGGCGAAGTTCTCGAGCGCCACGATCGCGACGGCCCCCGAGTCGACGAACACCTTCTTCATCTCGCTGGCGCTGTAGAGCGGATTCGCGCCGACCACGACGAGGCCCGCCTTGAGGGCGCCGTAGACCGCGATCGGGTACTGCAGCAGATTGGGGCTCTGCACGACGATGCGGTCGCCCTTGGAAAGCCCGAGGTCATCCAGCAGGAAAGCGGCGAAGGCGTCGCTCAGCCGCCCGACGTCGGCGAAGGTGAGCACCTTGCCGAGATTCGAGAAAGCGGGGCGGTCGGCGTAGCGGCGGCAGGTCGCGTCGACGAGCGCGCCGACGGAGTCGACCTCGCGCTCGCCGATCGTGGGGGCGAGCTCGGGCGAGTAGCTCGCCAGCCAGGGACGGCTGTCGTAGGCGTTCGTGGTCATGTGGGGTTCTGGGTTCGCGTCGCTGCGGGCGGCTGGGGGTGTCGGCGTGATGACGGTGTCGGCGTGGGCGCTCGGCGCTTCGCGCTCAGACGCGCTCGGGCCGGCCGTCGGCGTTGCCGAGGGGATCGTTGCCGGCCGGGCCAGCGGGTGGAGCGGCGGCCGGGTCGCCACTCGCGGCGGGATCGGTGTCGGTGTCGGTGTCGGCGTCGGCGATCAGCTCGGCGTCCCAGTCGACGACGGCCTGCTCGGCCTCGGCGCGCGTGGCGAAGGGCCCGAGCGACGGGGCGTCGGGGAAGTCGTCGGGGTTCAGGTCGGTGACGACGTAGTAGGTGACGGTGTCGTCTTGCTCGTGCTCGACGATGCGCAGATCGGTCATACCGTTCACCCTATCCAGTCGACAGCCGTCTGCCGCGCGCGCCGCCGGTCCCGCTCGACACGCGCCGGGCCTGCTGCCGGGCCCTAGAAGTCGAAGCCTCCGCCGAAGTCGCCGCCGCCGAAGTCGCCCCCGCCGAAGTCGCCGCCACCACCGAAGTCGCCACCGCCGCCCGACCAGTCGCCGCCCGAGGCGTCGACCGAGCCGGCGTCGCCGCCCCCGTCGGCACCCGACCCGGCGTCGCCGCCCGCATCGCCACCGTCGGCGCCCGCATCCCCACCGTCGCCGTTGTCTCCGCCGTCGGCGCCGGCCTGGTCGAAGTCGGCCGGCGGGAGGAAGGCGCTGACGAGCGCCGAGCCGATCACGAAACCAGCCACCGTGCCGAGCATCGAGGAGGCCATCATCGAGCCGAAGCCCATGCCGCCTCCCCCGCCCATGCCGCCGCCCTGGCGTCCGGCGCCCGCGAAGGCGCGCTCCATGGTGCCCGGCTGGCGGATCTCCGACCGCGTCGCCGACTGCGCCAGCGAGTGCGGGTCGTCACCCTTCGGCTGGTCGCCGGCGGGCGCGTTCTCGCTCAGCTGCGTGAACAGGATGCGCCGCTGCTCGGGCGTCAGCTTCGTGAACGCCTCCTCGTGCACCTGCTCGATCGTCTCGGGCGGAGCGGTGCGCAGGAGGTAGCGGTACCGCTCGACGGCGATCTCGTCGTCGCTCCGCTGAGCGCCCTGGGCGCCTTGCCCGGACGCGGCCGGCGCGGCGGGGGGCTGCTGGCCGTAGCCCTGCTGCCCGTACCCGCCCTGGCCGTAGCCGGGGTTCTGCTGCGGTTCTTCCCGGCCAAGCAGTCGGTCGAGGAATCCCATGCTGATCGCTCCGATCTCAGTCGGCGCCGCGTGCGCCGTCGCTTCCTCCCAGTCTCGCCACTCCTTCTGTGCTTTCACTGTGCAGGCCGACCTTTTAATGATAAATTCTCGCCTCATCACGAAGGGGCATAGATGACCATCCATTCCAGCTCGCGTCGGGCCGTGGCAGCCCTGCTGTGTCCCCTCGTCGTCCTGGGCATCTTCGTCGGCGCGGCCGAATCCGCCTCGGCGTACTCCCGGGAGATCGATCTGGTGAAGATCGACGCGGAGCGAATCGGCAGCAGCTTCGGCGGGCTCGGTGGGGTGGAGCTCGACGAAGCGCAGAACCGCGGCTTCGTGCTGGATCGCAGCACGGGGAAGGTCGCCCTGCTCGACCTGACCGACGCGGGGGTGACAGCCGCCGGCTATCTGAGCCCCGGACCGCCGGACCCGTGGACGATCGCTCTCGACGACGATCGTGACGTCTTGTACGCCCTCGATCGATCCGCGCCCAGGGTCGTGCTCGCCGTCGACGTCAATCGGGATTCCCCGACGATGGGGGCGGTCACCGCTTCGTATCCGACCGGAGGGACGGGGGCAGCAGGACTCGCGATCGACTCCGACTCCCACGAGATCTACGTCATCAACGCCAGCTCGAACGACGTGAGCGTCATCAAGGTTCCGTCGGGAGAGACGCGGTCGGTTCCGACCGGCCGAGAGCCCGTCGACATCGTCGTGGACAGCTCGTCTCATCGTGCGTTCGTGGCGAGCACGATCGATCGCAGCATCACGACGATCTTCCCGAGTGGATCGTCCACCGTTCAGACCGAGAATCGGGCACTGATGATGGCTCAATGCGGCGGCGACCTCTACACGATCACAGATCGCCCCACCGGATACCACGTGGAGAAGTTCGACACCGGGCTCCGACGACTTACCGTCTCCTCCCCCCTCGGCACCATCCCCGACGACATGATTGCCGACTGCCCTCGTCACGCCCTCTACCTGTCCAATGGGACCATCGGCGTCCCCGGCATGCAGGCGTTGCGAACGGACGACCTGCGGCTGGAAGGAGCGACACCGGAGGATTCTCTCGACGGGCTCGCCCTGGACACCCGAGGGCGCCTCTACGCGAGCGAGACCACACGCACCGCCGGATCGTCCGTGCAGGTGTTCGAGCCGCAGATGAGCCCATTGCCGAGCGTCGATCGTGTCGGCGGCGCGGATCGGTTCGCCGTGTCGGCCGCCCTGTCCGCTGGCTCCTTCTCGTCCGGAGTTGGGACAGTGTTCATCGCCTCCGGCACGGGCTTCGCCGACGCGCTGTCGGGCTCCGCGGCCGCCGGGAAGCGGAACGGGCCCGTTCTCCTCGTGACGAAGGACGGCATCCCGACACCCGTGGCCGATGAGCTCACGCGATTGAAGCCTCGCCGGATCGTCGTGCTGGGCGGCACCGCTGCAGTGGGCAGCGACGTCGAACGGCAGCTCAGGGGCTACAGCAGCTCCGTGTCGAGGATCGGCGGGGCTGATCGATTCGTCGTCTCCGCGGCGATCTCTGCAGCGACTTTCGATCCCTACCCGTCGATCGTCTACCTCGCATCGGGGGCGACCTTTCCCGATGCTCTCTCGGGATCGGCGGCGGCCGGCCGAGCCCAGGCCCCGGTCCTCCTGGTTCAGAAGGACGGCATCCCCGACGCGATCGCGAAAGAGCTCGCACGACTGCAACCCACTGAGATCGTCGTCCTCGGTGGTCCCGACGCGATCGCCGAGCCGGTCTACGACGAAGCCGCTCAGCTGGCGCCGACCTCACGGATCTCGGGTGCCGATCGTTTCGCCGTATCGGCTGACATCTCGGCTCAGAGGTTCCACGACGGGACATTCACGGCGTACGTGGCGTCCGGCGAGAACTTCCCCGATGCGCTCTCGGGGTCTGCGGTCGCGATCAAGGAGGGGTCACCCGTGCTCCTGGTCACACGTGACGCCGTTCCGGCGGTCGTGGAAGCGGAATTACGACGGCTGCGCCCCTATCGCATCGTGGTGCTCGGCGGCCCCGCAGCAGTCTCGACCAAGGTGGAGCAGCAGCTAGCCGATTACCTTTCCGGGTAGTCGGCCGACGGCTGCGGGGCGGCGAGGAGGGCGGGCGAGATCGTCTCGGGGCGGAAGCCGCGGCCGATGAGGCGAGGGGCCACGGCCTGCAGGGCGGGGACGAGCAGCGACAGGGCGGCGCGCTGGAGTGCCGTCGGCGGCGTGGCGAGGAGCGGCCCCGCACCGGGCTTCGCGATCGTGGCGTGCACCCGCAGCTGGAGCGCCTGCATCAGGCGCACCGGCGGCAGCCGGCGGCGCTGGATAGCCGCGAGCTGGGCGTCGGTGACCGCGGCGCCCCCGCCCGAGCGCAGGGTCGTGACGAGCGCGTTGGCGGTGGCCACCGCATCCTGGATCGCGTAGTTGACCCCGACACCGAACGCCGGCGACATGGCGTGCGCCGAGTCGCCGATGCAGAGCAGGCCCGGCCGGTGCCACCGCTCGAGATGGGAGACCTGCACGCTGAGCAGCTTCACCTGGTCCCAGTCGGTGAGGGTGCCGACCACGCTCGTCAGCGGCTTGGCGGTGGCCGCGAGGTTCTGCCGGAAGGCCTCGAGCCCCGCGGCCTTGACCTCGTCGAAGCGACCCTTGGGGATGATCTGGCCGGCCTGGAAGTGGTCGCGCCGGTCGATCGTGAGCACGAACGAGCCGTCGGCGACGTAGAGCAGCGTGGGCTTCAGCGTCGCGCGCGGCTTCGGCAGCGAGAACCACAGCACGTCGATGCCGACGCCGGACTCCCTAGGCACGAAGCCCGCGGCGGGCCGCACCGTCGAGCCCCGCCCGTCGGCGGCGACGGTCAGGCCGGCGTGCACATCGAGCGGGCCGTCGGCGTCCTCGGCGGTCACCCCGGTGATGCGTCCGCCCTCGTCCAGCACCCCGGTGGCCGCTGTGCCCATGAGGATGCGGAACGACGCGAACTCGGACGCCTTGCGCGTGAGGAAGGAGAGGAAGTCCCACTGCGGCATGAAGGTCAGGAAGTCGTCCTCCCCGCCGAGCCGTGCGAAGTCGACGGCGTGGATGCGCGTGCCGTTCACCACGGCGTCGAGCTTGCCCACCTCGCTGTGCGGCAGCTCGAGGAACTCCTCCCGCAGCCCCAGCTGCCCGAGCAGCGCCAGCGTCGACGGGTGGATCGTGTCGCCGCGGAAGTCGCGGAAGAAGTCGGCGTGCTTCTCGAGCACCACGACCTCGACCCCGGCCCGCGCGAGCAGGTACCCGAGCATCACCCCCGCCGGCCCACCGCCCACGACGCACACCTCGGCGCGCACCACGCGCGCTCCATTGCCACCTCCGCCCGCTCCGTCTCCGCTCATGCCGCCAGGCTAGGCCCGCCGTCGCGGCAGGGATAGGCCCACCGAGCGTGACAAGAGCGACTTGGATGAATTATCCTCACTATGACAATCGGAGTATTCATGCCGCAATCACTCGTCCGCACCGGTTCCGGACTGGTCGCTTCGCTGATTCTCGTCGGGCTCGCCCTTCTCGCGCCCGCGATCACCGCGACGGCCGGCGCCCCGCCGCGTGCTATCGAGCTGGAACGGATGTCCTCCCTCATCCCCGACCCCGGCTCCGCCGGGCTCGGCGCCGCCCTGGTCGACGCCTCGACCGCTCGGGGATTCGTGGTCGACACGTCCCTGAACAAGGTCGAGACCTTCACCGTCGCCGGGGACGCCCTGTCGTCGACCGGGCCCCTCACAACGGGAGCGGCCCTCCCCCTGGCCGCTGCGCTCGACGATCAGGATCACGTCCTCTACGTGCTTGACCGATCGACGCCCAATCGCGTGGTAGCCATCGATGTCGACCCGGCTTCCGCGACACGCGACACAGTGATCACCGCCTACCCGACCGGAGGCGACGGCGGTATACGGATCGAGGTCGATCCTGTGTCGCACGTCGTCTACGTCATGAACGCCTCCTCGAACGACGTCACCGTCATCGACGCGACCACGGGCAGCGTGCGCTCAGTGGCGACGGGAAAGAACCCATCCGACATGGCGATCGACATCGGCCTGCACCGTGCGTTTGTCACCAGCACTGACGATGCGAGCGTCACGACGGTCTTCGCGACCGGGTCGTCTACGTCGGCTCTGGCGAACCGCCCCCGCTCGATCGCCGTGTGCGGTGACACGGTATTCACCACCACCGACCGCCCGTACGGCATCCACATCGAGAAGTACGACTCGGGCATGCATCGGCTGACGGTCTCGCAGCCTCTGGCGTCGATGCCGACCAAGATTCTCCCGGACTGCCGTCGCCAGGTTCTCTACTCGGCCGACGCGGCGATCGGGGTGCCCGGAGTGCAGATGTTCCGCACGAGCGATCTCACGTTAGAGGGCTCGACCGCTGAGGACTACTACAGCACGCTGTCGACGGATTCGGCGGGTGATCGCATCTTCGCGAGCGAGACACCGCGTGGTGCCGGATCTGCGGTGGTCATGTTCCAGCCGCAGTTCAGCCCACCGCCGCGAGTGGAGCGGATCGGAGGCGCCGATCGGTTCGAGGTGTCGGCGGCGATCTCGCGGGGCCGCTTCGCTCCGAACACCGCGGTGGCCTATGTGGCCTCAGGCACGGGTTTCGCCGATGCGCTCTCGGGGTCGGCCGCTGCCGGAGGCAAGGGCGGGCCTGTCCTGCTGGTGACGAAAGACGAGATTCCCGACCCCGTCGCCGCCGAACTCAGTCGACTGAAGCCGCGACGCATCGTCGTCCTGGGTGGCACGGCGGCGATCGCCGCGTCGGTCGAGGCCGGCCTCAAGGCCTATTCGCCGGCAGTCAGCCGGATCGGCGGCGCCGACCGCTTCGTCGTGTCCGCCGCGATCTCGGCCTCGGTGTTCGCCCCGAAGACGCCCGTCGTGTACCTGGCGTCAGGGGCGAACTTCCCCGACGCGCTATCGGGGTCTCCGGCAGCGGGTCGGGCTCAGGCGCCGGTGCTGCTGATCGAGAAAGACCGGATCCCCGATGCCGTCGCCGCCGAGTTGACGCGGCTCGATCCGGCCGAGATCGTCGTGCTCGGCGGGCCGAATGCCATCAGCCAGTCGGTGGTCGATCAGCTGGTGACAACGAAACCGGTGTCGCGGATCGAGGGCGCCGATCGATTTGAGGTGTCGGGCGGCATCTCGTCGCAGAAGTTCCACGACGGCGCCTACACCGTCTACATCGCCTCCGGCGCGACCTTCCCCGATGCCCTGTCGGGCGCTCCGGTGGCCATCGCTGACGGGGCGCCCGTGCTTCTCCTCACCCGCGACGCCGTCCCGTCCGCGGTCGCCCGCGAGCTGGAACGGCTGCGTCCGTATCGGATCGTCGTGCTCGGTGGGACGGCAGCCGTCTCGAACGCGGTCAGTGAGCAGCTGAAGGGCTACCTGCCTGACTGATTCTCAGGAGGCGGGGAGGAGGAAGGCGTCGACGAGGAGGGCGCGGAGGCGAGGGGCGAGGGCGGCGCGGAGGGCCGCCTCGTCGGCGTCCAGCACCTGGGCGATGGCCGCCGCGATGGCGGACGCCGAGAGGTCGCCGTCGCAGGCTCCGACGAACGCCGCGAGGCCGGTGTCGAGGTCGGCCGAGCGCGAGAAGCCGCCGCCCTGGCGGAGCGTCATCACCACGGGGTCGTCGTGGCCCGGCCAGTAGTGGCGCTCCTCGGTGACGTCGGAGGCGTACACGTAGGTGCCCGCGAGCAGCTCGTCGTCGGAGCGGTGCGCCTGCCAGTCGTGGCCGGCGAGGCAGACCGCGAGGTGGTCGCCGAGGCCGATGGGGTTCGAGCCGATCGCGGCGTCGACGCGCTCGTAGCGGTCGAGGGTCGGCGCAGGCGCCACGGCAGACCCGGAAGACCCGGCAGACCCGGCAGACCCGGCCGGAGCCGAGGCAGGTGCCCCGACCGAGGGCGCCGCCATCGGCCGCCGCAGCAGCACGTACCCGAACCCCACCTCGCGCACGCCCCGCGCCTCGAAGTCGTCCAGCCAGCTCGAGTAGAGGGAGTCGAACGCCGGGGTGCCCGGCCGCGTCCCGCCGTCCCGGATCCACGTCTCCGCGTACAGCGGCGCATCCTGCCGATCCCGCTCGATTACCCACGCGTCGACCGCGACCGGCGACGACGCCACCCACGACCGCACCCGGTGCAGCCCGTCCGAGTCCCGGTACTCCCAGTTCCCGAGCAGCTGCGCGATGCCTCCCGGCGCCAGATGCGACGGGGCCGAGCGGATGACGGACGCCACCAGTGCATCCCCCACCAGCCCGCCGTCGCGGTATTCGTAGAGGGGCACGCCCTCCTGCCGCGGGGTGATGACGAACGGCGGGTTCGACACGATCCGGTCGAACCGCTCCCCCGCGACCGGCTCGAACAGGCTGCCGTGCCGGAACTCGATCGAGTCGATCCCGTTCAGCCGCGCGTTGAAGGCGGCGATCGCGAGGGCGCGGCGCGAGATGTCGGTGGCCACGACCCGGCGCGCGTGCCGGGCGGCGTGCAGGGCCTGGATGCCGCATCCGGTGCCGAGGTCGAGCACCGAGTCGACGGGCGTCGGGATCATCAGCCCTGACAGCGTCATCGACGCCCCGCCGATGCCGAGCACGTGGTCGGGGTCGAGCGGCCGGCCGAGCACCGACTCACCGAGATCCGAGGCGATCCACCAGCTGCCCGCCCCGAGCGAGTCGACGAAGCTGTACGG
Organism: Herbiconiux flava; assembly: GCF_013409865.1. Taxonomy (NCBI): domain Bacteria; kingdom Bacillati; phylum Actinomycetota; class Actinomycetes; order Micrococcales; family Microbacteriaceae; genus Herbiconiux; species Herbiconiux flava. The sequence continues at coordinate 1,840,710 of NZ_JACCBM010000001.1, read as the reverse complement.
CCGCAGGTCGAGGCGGGCCCGAACCTCGCCAGAAGGGCCAGAGGGCCCGACGAAGCCCAGCGCCTCGAGGCCGGCGACCCCGAGCCGCGGCAGAGCATCCGCCACCTCGTCAGCCGGCACGCTCGACCCCAGCAGGAAGAGCCGGGCCAGCGTCGACACGGGCGAGACGGGGGCTCCGGATGCTCGAGCCCGCTCGATCGCGCGAACCGCCGGCTCCCGCTGCCCCCGGTGCAGGGCGGCCGCCGCCGAGGGCCCCCACAGCGCGTCGATCGTGTCGACCCGGAAGCGCGCGGCCACGAGGTCGTCGCGCAGAGCCTCGACCAGGGCGACGTCGGCCGGAGCGGCCGAGCCGAGGGCGGGCGGAAGGGCGGTCGAATCGTGGCTCACCCGACCATTCAATCGCTACAGTGACCCCATGACGCACCTCCCGGGCGATCCGCTCCTCGTCGAGACCGAGTCCGGCACCCTGCGCGGCACGCTGAGGCGCGGAGTGCGCTCGTGGCGCGGCATCCCCTACGCCGCCCCTCCGGTCGGGCCGCTCCGGTTCCGGGCACCGGCGCCGGTCGCGCCGTGGGACGGGGTGCGTGAGGCCCTCGACTTCGGCCCGGCGGCCGTGCAGCTCGAGAACAAGGCGGTCTCGCTGCCCGAGGGCGTCACCCAGTCGGAGGACTGCCTAAGTCTGAACGTGCTGGCGCCGCCGAACGAGTCCGACGGCCCATTCCCCGTCATGGTCTGGATCCACGGCGGCGCCTACGTCGCCGGCTCCAGCGCCCAGCCCCTCTTCGACGGCACCGAGCTCGTCGCGAACGGCGACGTCGTCGTCGTGAGCCTCAACTACCGCCTCGGCGCCCTCGGCTTCCTCGACTTCTCGAGCCTGGGCGACGACTTCGAGACCAACGTCGCCCTGCGCGACCAGCTCGCCGCCCTCGCCTGGGTGCAGCACAACATCGCGGCGTTCGGCGGCGACCCTCACAACGTGACGCTCTTCGGCGAGTCCGCGGGCGCCGGCTGCATCACCACCCTGCTCACCTCCCCCGCCGCCGGGGGCCTGTTCCACCGCGCCATCGCCGAGAGCTCCCCCGCCACGAGCGTCTACGACCGCGAGCGCGCCGCCCGGGTGTCCCGCCGCTTCCTCGGCCTGCTCGGCCTCGATCCCGATGCCCCGACGACGCCCGGCGAGCTCCGGACGATCGACGCCGCCCGCCTCGCCCGAGCCACCTTCGACCTCGTCGCGGCCGTCGCCGCCGAGCAGCCCGGAACCCTGGCCGTCGCACCGGTGGTCGACGGAGACCTCGTGCCCGAGCATCCGGTCGACGCCTACCGCGCCGGCCGCCAGCTGCCGGTTCCGCTCGTCATCGGCACGAACCACGACGAGGCGTCGCTGTTCCGCCTGATGAAGTCGCCGCTGATGCCGATCACTGCAGGCTCGGTGCACGTCATGTTCGAGGAGCTGGCGGCCGAGCATCCGGAGTTCGCCGCCGCCGAGAACCGCATCGAGGCCGCCTACCCGCGCTTCCCGCACCACCGCACGCCCGCCGAGCTCTCGCGCGACGCCGGCTTCCGGATGCCCGGCATCTGGCTCGCGTCGGCCCACAGCCGTGTCGCCCCCACCTGGATGTACCGCTTCGACCACAGCACCCCGGCGCTGTCCCTGCTCGGCATCGGAGCCACCCACGGCGCCGAGATCGCCTACGTCTTCGGCACGCTCGGCATCGGCCGCCGTGACCCGAGCTTCCGGCTCGGCGGCCTGGCCGAGGCGCGGCACCTCTCCGAGGCGGTGCAGCGCCGCTGGCTCTCGTTCGCGAGCGAGGGCGAGCCCGCCGGCCTCAGCACCCTCGAGGCCGGCGACCCGGCACCCGCGTGGCCCCGCTACGACGAGGAGCGGCGGGCGACCCTGCTCTTCGACCACGGCGAGCGCGTGGCCGACGACCCCGACGCGGCCATCCGGGAAGCCTGGGGAGACGCCACGATCTCCTTCGACTGACGCTCGCCGGGCGCTACGCTCGGGACGGGGGTGCTGTGACGCACGACGCGAGGATTCCAGCGGGACGTCAGGCCGTCTCCGGTGTGCCCGGTGCGGGCGTCCCGGGGCGCCGCTCGGTGCGCGCGCTCATGGTCCTCGCCGGGCTGCTTCTGGTCTCAGCCCTCCTGGCGCTCGCACTACCCGGTTCGCACCCGCAGCTCGAGGCCGGGCTCGCTCTGAGCAGCGAATGGGTGGCCGTGCTCGCCTGCATCGCCGCCGTGGTGCTCAGCCGCGCCCACCGGGTCGCGCCGGCCCTGGCCGCGGGTGCCGTGGCCGCCACCGTGCTGGGCGACACCCTCTCGGTGGCGGTCGTCCTCACCGACCGCAGCGGCGCCCTCCCGTTCCCGTCCTGGCCGGATGCGTTCTACCTCACCTTCTACCTGCTGCTGGTCGCCGCGATGTCCGTTCTGGCCCGTCGGCACCTCGTCGCCCCGACGGCCACCGTCGTCTTCGACGTCGTGATCACCTCCTTCGGGCTGGCGGCCCTCCTTGCGCTGGCACTCACCCCTGTCCTCGATTCCGCCCTGGCCGGCACGGGAACGACCGAGTTCGTGCTGTCGACGATGTACCCGCTCTTCGACCTGCTGCTGGTGGCCACCGTCGTGGCCATCGGCGCCTCGGATCGCTGGGGCGGGCACTGGCGCCTCGTCGGGGCGGCGCTGCTGCTCTTCGCCGCCGCCGACACCCTGCTCGCCCTGCAGCTGCCGAGCGACGACTACCGGGTGGGCACCCCCCTCGACGCCATCTGGATCGCGGGCTGTCTCCTGTTCGCGCTCTGGGTCTGCGCCATCACCGCCCGGCCCGACGCGGTGGCCCCTCCCGCCTCCGCCACCCGGGCCGGCACGACGCTCGCGGTCGTCTCGATGGCCGCCGCCCTGGCCGTGCTCGTCCTGGCGCCGATCATCGACGGCTCGATCATCGCGGTGGTGCTCGCCATGGCCGCTCTGCTCGCGACGGTGCTCTCGGTAGCGCTCCGCCGCGGAGCCCTGCCGGCCGTCGGGGCCACGGGCCGGCGCCAGCGCACGGTGCGCGAGCTGCGCTCCCCCGCGAGCCACGAGCAGCTCGTGCTGATGTACCAGCCGAAGCTGCGGCTCTCGACCGGCCGGGTCGACGGCGTCGAGGCGCTCGTGCGGTGGCGGCATCCGACCCGGGGGCTGCTCGTGCCCGCCGACTTCGTTCCGCTGCTCGAGGAGGCGGGCGCCCTGAGGGCGTGGACGTCGAGCATCCTGAACGTCGCGCTCGACGACGCCGCCCGCTGGCGTCAGCGCGGCACACCCGTGGGCGTGGCGGTCAACATCACCGCCGAGTGGCTTCAGGATGCCCGCGCCGTGCACGAGGTGCTGCCGGCGCTCGGGCTCCGCTCGCTGCCCCCTTCGACGCTCACCCTCGAGATCACCGAGCAGTCGCTCGTCGCCGACCCGGAGGCGGCCTGGCGCCGGATCGAGCCCCTCCGCGCCGCCGGCGTGCGCATCTCGCTCGACGACTTCGGCACGGGCTACAACTCCCTCAGCGCCCTGCACGACTTCCCGGTCGACGAGGTGAAGATCGACCGCAGCTTCGTCGAGACCGTCGGCGGGGATGCCCGCGCCCGCGCCCTGGTGAAATCGACCATCGCCCTGGCCGAGGAGCTCGGCAGCGAGACCGTCGCCGAGGGCGTCGAGACCGAGGAGCAGCGCCGGCTGCTCGCCGAGATGGGCTGCACCTACGCCCAGGGCTTCCTCATCTCGGAGCCGGTGCCCGCGGAGCGGATCGACGACCTGCTAGCCTCGCCTGGAACCCCCACCACCCCGCTGTGACAGCGGCCGACAGAGGAGAACTCCGCTTGACGACGAACGTCCGCCTGGTCGCCTTCGACCTCGACGACACGCTCGCGCCCTCGAAGGCGCCCCTCAACCCGCGCATGGCGGAGCTGCTCGTCGAACTGCTCGACGTCGTGCCCGTGTGCGTCATCTCGGGAGGCCAGTTCGGCCAGTTCGAGTCGCAGCTCGTGGCGAACCTGCCGGCGTCGGCCGGCGACAAGCTCGCGCGCCTGCACCTCATGCCCACCTGCGGCACCCAGTACTACCGCTACGAGAACGACGGGTGGACGCAGGTCTACGCCGAGAACCTCACCGACGAGCAGAAGGCAGAGGCCCAGGCGGCCCTCGAGGCCGAGGCCAAGCGCCTGGGCCTCTGGGAGACCGAGACCTTCGGCCCCGTGCTGGAGGACCGCGGCTCGCAGATCACCTTCTCGGCCCTCGGCCAGGCGGCCCCCGTCGACATCAAGTCGGCCTGGGACCCGGACGGCGCGAAGAAGGAACTCCTCCGCGCCGCCGTCGCCGAGCGGCTGCCCGAGCTCGAGGTGCGCTCCGGCGGCTCGACCTCGGTCGACATCACCCGCAAGGGCATCGACAAGGCCTACGGCATGAACCGCCTGGCCGAGCTGACCGGCATCGCGCAGGACGACATGCTCTTCGTCGGCGACCGCCTCGACGAGGGCGGCAACGACTACCCGGTCAAGGCGATGGGGATCGACACCGTGGCCGTGCACAACTGGCACGACACCGCGACGTTCATCGAGGGCTTCCTGGCCGAGCGCCGGTAGCGGGCGCACCTGCGGGTGCCGCTGCCGGCTCGCGCCGACGCGCCTCACTCCCCCTTGCGGGGCTTGCCGATGTTGAGCTCGGTCTCCTCGACGTCGATCTTGGCGAGCACCGACTTCACGGCCCGCTCCTGGTACCGGCCCTCCGAACGCGCCTGCAGCACGGCCTGCCGCTCGGCCTCGATCATGATGCGGCGCAGGCGGTTGTAGGCGCGCGCCGGGGGCTCGGTGCCCTCCGGCGAGGGGTTCTCGAGGGCATCCGTCAAGAAGGTCGCGTTCAGGCGCAGACGGTCGACCACCCGCTGCTCGTCGGCGTCGGTGACCTCGCTCTCGAGCCGGGCGAGGCCCTGGCCCTGCGCCTCGGCCATCAGCATGTGCACCTCGGTCATCTCCTGGGAGAAGTCGGGCGGGGGCAGCCGCAGCCGGCGGATCACGAAGGGCAGGAAGGCGCCCTCGACGAGCGTGCCCACCACCACGACGAACGCCAGGAACTGCAGGAACGAGCGCTCGGGCGTCTCCTCCGGCAGCAGGAACACGGCCGCGAGCGTCACCACCCCGCGGATGCCCGCGAACGACACCGCGATGCCGTTGCGCCAGCTCCAGCCGCGGTTGCGCAGCCAGCCCGGGCCGAAGCGGTAGACGGAGGTGGTGAAGATCATCCAGACGAAGCGGGACAGGAAGATCGCCAGCAGCAGCACCACCGAGATGACGACGGTCGGCCAGAGGCCGGGCCCGCTGTCCGCCACCCCTTGGAAGATGCCGAACAGGCTCAGACCGATGAACAGGAACACCGCGTTCTCGAGCAGGAACTGGATGGTGCGCCAGTTCAGCGACTCGGCGATGCGCGACTCGGCGGTCTGGATGACGGGCGCCTTGAAGCCGAGGTACAGTCCGGCGACCACGACCGCCAGCACGCCGGAGCCGTGCAGGAACTGCGCCGGGATGAACGCCACGAACGGTGTGATCAGCGACAGGCTGGTGTCGAGCACCGGCGAGCGCAGCTGTTTGCGGATGAGCGCGAACACCCAGCCCACGAGCAAGCCGACCCCGACGCCCACGGCCACCGCGATCACGAACTCGAGGATGATCCCCCACGGCGTCAGCGGCTCGGCGCCCGGCGTGTTGGCGCTGACGATCGCTGCGATCGCGGCGTTCAGGGCGACCAGTGCGGTGGCGTCGTTGAGCAGGCTCTCGCCCTCGAGCACGGTGACCAGGCGGCGGGGCAGCTTGAGACGGCCGGCGATCGCGGTGACGGCCACCGCATCCGTCGGCGCGACGACCGCACCGAAGGCGAAGGCCGCCGCGAGTGAGATGGCCGGGATGATCAGCCAGGCGGTCAGCCCGACGGTGACCACGGTGAACACCACGAGGCCGACCGAGAGCAGCAGGATGCCGTCGCGCCTCGCCCGCACGTCGGCGAACGAGGTGCGGATGGCCGCCGCGAACAGCAGCGGCGGCAGCAACCCGTAGAGGATGAGGTCGGGCTCGACCGCGATCGTCGGCACTCCCGGGATGAAGGAGACGAGCGCCCCGACCGCCACCAGCGCGACCGGTGCCGACCAGCCGACGCGGCCGGCGACTCCGGTGACGGCGACCGTGACGACGACGAACGAGACGATCCACACGATGGTCCCGACCGCATCCGCCTCCATGCCCACCATTATGGCGGGCACGGAGGCGGTGGCGTCACGCGGCCGATGCCCGGCTCGGGTGCCTCGGCCGGGCGCCTCGGCTCACGCGGCGAGCGGCTCCCGGGCCGGTGCGGTCTCCACGAGGTAGTGCGCGTAGGCCGGGATCGTGAGGAATGTCGGGAAGCCGTCCTCGAGGGCGACCTGGCGCAGGATGTTCTCGGCGTCGTCGTAGCGGTCGTCGAGCGAGCGGTCGAGCATCCGCAGAACCTCGTGCAGCTCGTGCTCGACGTGCGCCCGCGTGATGCGGGTGCCCTCCTCGGTCACGACGCCTTGGTGGATCCACTGCCAGAGCTGCGAGCGCGAGATCTCCGCGGTGGCCGCGTCCTCCATCAGGCCGTCGATAGCGGCGGCGCCGACACCGCGCAGCCAGCTCTCGATGTAGCGCAGGGCCACGGACACGTTGGCGCGCACGCCCGCATCCGTCACCGTCTTCTCGATCGTGCTGAGGTCGAGCAGCTCGCGGGCCGACACCGACACCTCGGGCCGCTGCCGGTCGACCTGGTTCGGCCGGTCGCCGAGCACGGCGTCGAATTCGGCTCGGGCGGTGTCGATGAGATCCGGATGCGCGACCCACGTGCCGTCGAAGCCGTCGCCCGCCTCCCGTCGCTTGTCCTCGGCGACCTTCGCCAGGGCCCGCTCCGTGGCCTCCGGATCGCGACGGTTCGGGATGAAGGCGCTCATGCCTCCGATGGCATGCGCTCCCCGCTTGTGGCAGGTCTGCACGAGGAGCTCGGTGTAGGCGCGCATGAACGGCACCGTCATCGTGATGCGGTCGCGGTCGGGCAGCACGAAGGAGCGGCCACGGTCGCGGTGGTTCTTGATCAGGCTGAAGATGTAGTCCCAGCGGCCGGCGTTCAGACCCGCCGCGTGGTCGCGCAGCTCGTAGAGGATCTCGTCCATCTCGAAGGCCGCCGAGATCGTCTCAATCAGGATCGTCGCGCGGATGGTGCCGTGCGCGAGGCCGAGCGCCGACTCCGACCAGGTGAAGACGTCGTCCCAGAGCCGCGCCTCGAGGTGGTTCTCGAGCTTCGGCAGGTAGAAGTACGGGCCGCGGCCGCCGGCGATCAGGGCATGCGCGTTGTGGAAGAGGTACAGCCCGAAGTCGGTCAGCGAGGCGCTGGCTGGCCGGCGGTGGCCCGCGCGGTCGGTGTGGCAGAGGTGCTTCTCGACCAGGTGCCAGCCACGCGGCCGCATGATGATCGTCGGTGTCTCGGTCGCGGTCACCCGGTACTCGCGGCCCTCGGGGGTGGCGAAGTCGATCTCGCCGCGGATCGCGTCGCGGAGGTTCAGCTGACCGCCGACGATGTTCGCCCAGGTGGGGCTCGTGGCGTCCTCGAGGTCGGCGAGCCAGGCCTTCGCCCCGGAGTTCAGGGCGTTGACGGTCATCTTGCGGTCGGTGGGGCCGGTGATCTCGACGCGGCGGTCCTCGAGGCCCGGGCCGGGTCCGGCCACCCGCCACTCCGTGTTCTCGCGGATCGCGCGGGTCTCGGGGAGGAAGCGGAGGTCGCGGCCGTTCTCGATGGCGGTTCGGGCGGACATCCGCGCCTCGAGGCGTTCTTGGCGTCGGTGGGCGAACTGGTCGTGCAGGCGGGCCAGGAAGGCGAGGGCATCCGGGGTCAGGATCTCGTCGTGGCGGGGGTCGGGGGCGGTGGTGCGGGTGATGGAGGTCATGGTCGTGTCTCTTTTCGGCTCGTCGTGGGGCTGGCTGGTGTGGCGGCTCGCAGGAATCTCGGCCTAGTGGAACTGCTCGGACTCGGTCGACCCGACGAGCGCGAGGGTGGCGCTCGTGGGGTTCAGGGCCGTGGCGATCCGGTCGAAGTAGCCGGTGCCCACCTCACGCTGGTGCTTCGTGGCGGTGTAGCCGTCGGCCTCGGAGGCGAACTCGGCCTCCTGCAGCTCGACGTACGCGCTCATCTGCCGCTGCTGGTAGCCGCGGGCGAGCGTGAACATGGAGTGGTTGAGGGCGTGGAAGCCCGCCAGGGTGATGAACTGGAAGGCGTAGCCCATCGCCGCGAGATCGCTCTGGAAGGTGACGATCTGGTCGTCGCTGAGTTTCGCCTTCCAGTTGAAGCTGGGGCTGCAGTTGTAGGCGAGGAGCTTGCCGGGGTGCTCGGCGTGGACGGCCTCGGCGAACGAGCGGGCCAGCTCGATGTCGGGCTCGCTCGACTCGACCCAGAGCAGATCGGCGTAGGGCGCGTAGGCCAAGCCCCGCTGGACGACCGTCTCGATGCCCGGCGTCGTGCCGAAGAAGCCCTCGGGCGTGCGGGTGCCGTCGAGGAAGGGCTGGTCGCGCTCGTCGACGTCGCTCGTGATGAGGTTCGCGGCGAGTGAGTCGGTGCGGGCGATGACGATCGTCGGCACGCCCGCCACGTCGGCGGCCAGCCGCGCGGCGTTGAGAGTGCGGATGTGCTGGCTGGTCGGCACGAGCACCTTGCCGCCCATGTGCCCGCACTTCTTCTCGCTGGCGAGCTGGTCCTCCCAGTGCACGCCTGCGGCGCCCGCCTGGATCATCGACTTCATCAGCTCGTACGCGTTCAGCGGGCCACCGAAGCCGGCCTCGGCGTCGGCGACGATCGGCACGAGCCATTCCTTTTTCGGCATGCCCTCGGCGTGCTCGATCTGGTCGGCCCGCAGCAGCGCGTTGTTGATGCGCCGCACCACGGCCGGCACCGAGTTCGCCGGGTAGAGGCTCTGGTCGGGGTAGGTCTGGCCACTCAGGTTGGCGTCGGCCGCGACCTGCCAGCCCGAGAGGTAGATGGCCTTGAGGCCGGCGCGCACCTGCTGCACCGCCTGGTTGCCCGTGAGGGCTCCGAGGGCGGCGACCCAGGTGGTGTCGTCGTGCAGCAGGCTCCAGAGGTTCTCGGCGCCGCGGCGGGCGAGGGTGGCGTCCTCGGCGACGCGGCCGCGCAGGGCGATGACGTCGGCGGCGGTGTAGTCGCGCTCGACGCCGCTCCAGCGGGCGTCGGTCTTCCACTCGCGCTCGAGCTCGGCGGCGGTCTGGGTCTGGTCTCCGGGGCGGATGGTCATGGTGTCGCTCCTTGCGTCGGTGCCGTGAAACGGGGGCTGACTTCGACTATCCGGGCCGCGCATCCGCTCTTCACCGCCTTTCTCGGCAGAACTTCGGCCGTTCTTCTGTTTTCCCGAAGAACGTCCTGTGCCAGACTCCCGGCATGACGCTGACGTCACTCCTCCCCGCCCACGATGGAGACATGCCCGACTCCCTCACCATCGGCCGCCGCATCCGCCAGCTGCGCACCGCGCGCGGCCTCACCCTCGACGAGCTCGGCAGCGCCATCGGCCGGGCCGCCTCGCAGGTCTCGGTCGTCGAGAACGGCAAGCGCGAACTGAAGCTCGGCGAGCTGCAGCGCTTCGCCACCGCTCTGGACGTGGGCCTCGATCAGCTGATGGACTCGACGCCGCCCACCGGCCGCGCCGCCCTCGAGATCGCGCTCGAACGTGCCCAGCGAGGCCCCCTGTTCGCCTCGCTCGGCCTGCCGGCCCTCCCCCTCCGCAAGTCCCTCAGCGACGAGGCGATCAGAACGATCCTGGGCCTCCACCGCGAGCTCGAGCGGATGCACGGCGAACGCGCCGCGACCCCCGAAGAGGCCCGCCGAGCCAACACGCTCCTGCGTCGCTCGATGCGCCACCGCCACAACTACTTCGCCGAGCTCGAGCAGACCGCGGCCTCCCTGCACGCGGCAGTCGGACACACGGGAGGCCCGCTCTCCCAGCGCGTCGCCTCCGACCTCGCCTCGCACCTCGGCTTCACGCTGCACTACGTCGGCGACCTCCCGGGCTCCACCCGCTCGGTCACCGACCTCCGCCACGGCCGGATCTATGTGCCGCTCGGTCAGTCGCCCGACGCCGATCCGCGCTCGGTCGTGCTCCAGGCGCTCGCGTCGCACGTGCTGAAGCACGACGAGCCCGCCGACTACGCGGCGTTTCTGCAGCAGCGGGTCGAGACGAACTATCTCGCCGCGGCGCTGCTCATTCCCGAAGCGAGTGCGCTGAGCATCCTGAGACCGGCGAAGGATGCGCGTGAGCTCTCGGTCGAGGACCTGCGCGACGCCTTCGGCGTCAGCTACGAGACGGCGGCCCACCGCTTCACGAACCTCGCGACCGAGCACCTCGGCATCCCGGTGCACTTCCTCAAGGTGCACGAGTCGGGCACCATCTCGAAGGCCTACGAGAACGACAGCGTCGCCTTCCCCACCGACGCCCTCGGCGCCGTCGAAGGCCAGACCGTCTGCCGCTTCTGGAGCGCGCGCCGCGTCTTCGACGTCGAGGACCGCTTCAGCCCGTACCACCAGTACACGGACAAGCCGGCGGGCACCTACTGGTGCACCTCGCGCATCCAGCCCTCGTCGCGCGGCCAGTTCTCGGTCTCGGTCGGTACGGCGTTCGCGCACGCGAAGTGGTTCCGCGGCCGCGGCACCCCCAACCGCTTCGCGTCGACCTGCCCCGACGACTCCTGCTGCCGCCGGCCGCCGGCGGGCCTCGCGTCGCGCTGGGCGGGCCAGGCGCACCCGTCGGCGCGCCTCAACTCGTCGCTGCACGCGGCGATGCCCACCTCGGGCTTCACGGGCGTCGACACCACGGAGGTCTTCGAGTTCCTCGACCGCCACGCGCCCGCGGCTCCGTAGCGGGCGTCGCCCCGCTCGGCCGGCCGGGCCGGCGGGCGGCTGGCTCGGCGGCCGACCGGCCGGCGGCGCGGCCGCTCAGCCGGCCGGCTCGGCGGCGGGCTTCATCCAGAACGGGGAGTAGTGGTACCCGTCGGGGTCATCGAACTGGCGCTGGTACATGAAGGGGTAGTCGTCGGTGTCCCCGATCCGTCCGCCGGCAGCCCCCGCGCGGTCGACGAGCTCGTCAACCGCCTCCTGACTGCCGAGATCGAACGACACCGTCACCTTCGAGGGCGTGCCGGGCCCGCCGATCAGCTCCTCGACGCCGCCGACGCCCGCGTACATCTCCCGGCTGCCGAGCATCACGTACTGCTCGGCCCCGATCGCGAAGCACGACACCTGCTCCCCCGACATCTCGGTGTTCAGGCTCCACCCCAGGGCGGTGTAGAACGCGGTCGCCCGCTCGACGTCGGCGACGGGGCACGTGATGAACAGGCTCATGCGGCCACCATCCTCCACCCTCGCGCCACCCGTCAAGAGCGGGCGCCCCACCCTCGGCAGCTATCGGGCGAGAAGCCGTTCAACCGCCTGATACAGCACGGGGATGTCCGTCCGCGCGGTCTCCGTGACGATGGCGTGCGAGGTGTCGAAGTAGTAGTGGTGCGCGAGCGAATCCCGCATGCGCGCGATGTCCTTCCACGGCACGTCGGGCTCCTGGGCCGTCGCCGCTTCGCTCAGCCCCTTGACCGCCTCGCCTATCTCGACGAGCCTGATTCGGATGGCGTCGAAGACGAGATCCTCGGGTGCGGATGCCCGGCTCGAATAGTCGAGGATCGCCGCGCACGCGACCGCGATGTCGCCGAGGAGCTTCTCGTCGCTCCGCCTCACAGCTCGACCGCGTCGGCGAGGACGCTCTCCCGCACGTCAGCCTTGAGAGAGTCCTCCGGTACGACGTCGACGGCGACCCCGAGGATCCGTTCCGCTTCCCCGCGCATCCGGGCGAGGTTGAAAAGGCCGACACCTTCGTCGAGCTGGACGAGCAGATCGACGTCGCTCTCACTTGTCGCCTCGCCGCGGGCGACACTGCCGAAGACCCGGATGCCCGTAGCACCGAGCGCCCCGAGCGCGGCTTCGAGCTCCTCACGTCGTTCGCGCACGAGCGAGCGCAGGCCGGCTCCAGCCGCCCGCGCCACGTCGTCGGCTCGCTCCGCGGCCGCGATTCGCGTCTCGAGGCGGAGCCCGGTGGCGCCCACCAGCTTCGAGAGCGTGGTCAGCGACGGCTCGCGTCGGCCGCTCTCGTAGGCGCTGATGACGCTCTGGGTGACGCCCGCCCGCTCCCCCAGCTCACGCTGCGTGAGCCCCGATGTCACCCGCGCACTGCGAAGGAGTTCGGCGGCCGGAGTCATGCCTTGAATATAGCGGATCGTGAGTTGCAACGACAGAGCGTCGAGCCCGCTCAACCGGCCCGAACTAGGCCGGGACGATGCGGAGGGGCGCCTGGGGCGGCACGCCCTTGCCTACGATCAGGATCGTGCTCGGCGTCACCGCCGCGGTACCGGCGCCGAGGGTGTAGACGAAGTCGTGGACACCCTCCGTCAGGGGGTCGAGCTGGAAGGCCTTCACGCCCTGGTCGGGATCGACGTAGTCCGTCCACCCCGGCGCCTTCATGACCGTGGTGCCCGCCGGGAACGGCGGGGTCTGATTGGGGGGAGGGAACTGATTGAGGTCGGCCAGGAGCCCCCGCCGGCCGATCGCGTACGACTCGGGAGGCACCGTGAGCCTCAGCGTCGTCGTCGTGCCGAACTCCGCGGGATCGGTGAGCCACTCGAGCGTCGGCTCGGGCCCGAAACCGACCCTGATGGTCGCCGTCAGCGAGCCCGGTTCCTTGTCGTTCGTGTAGGTCGCGACGACGGTGTACGGGCCCGAGAGCTCGCCCCACTCATCGATGGTGAACCCCCTGGTGCCCCCGGTCACGCCCCCGACGGGCGACGTGAGAGTCGCGGAGTACGCCCCGAAGTTCGGGGTGTACGTCCATCGCCCCGAGCCGATCGTCTCCGGGATGTTCCCGTACGGCGTGAGCTGCAGCACGATCGTCGCCGTGCTGCCGATACCGGGCGACCCGCTCGGCACCATCAGAGTGAGAAGCGACGACTGCCCCTGGATCCCGTCCGCCTCCGACCAGAACAGCGACGCGTCCGGCCGACCGGTGCTGGCGGCCGCGAGCGGCGCGGCGACGGCGGCGACGATGACGGGGGCCGACCACGCCGCGCCGAGGACGGTGCGGCGCGAGACACCGCTGCGACGAGCATCCGTCGACCGGTGCGAGAAGAGGGCGAACAGGTCGGAGAGCGAGTCTTCGGGCATCTTCTCACTCTCCGAGGTGGCGGGCCCGGCAGCTAGAGCCTGTTCCGGACATGTCCGCAACAGGGCACCCCTACCCTTGAGCCATGGCCAGAACCATCTCCACCACCACCGAGGTCGATCGCGACGGCATGCTCGCCTTCGTCAGGCCCAGGCACCGGATGCTCGTCGCGACCACGAGGGCCGACGGCCGCCCTCAGATGTCCCCGGTGTCGGGCGGCGTCGACGCCGAGGGCCGCATCGTCGTCTCCACCTACCCCGGACGCGCGAAGACCCGCAACGCGTCCCGCCGGCCGGCGGCCTCGGTGCTCGTGCTCTCGGACGACTGGAACGACGCCTGGATCCAGGTCGACGGCGACGCCGAGGTGCTGCACATGCCCGAGGCGGCCGACGGCCTCGTCGACTACTACCGCTGCATCGCGGGCGAGCACCCCGACTGGGCCGAGTACCGCTCGGCGATGGCGCTGCAGGACAAGTCGCTCCTCCGCATCACCCCGACCCGCTGGAGCCCCATCGCCACGGGCGGCTTCCCGCCCGACGTGGCGGCCCGCCTCGACGCCCGCTGAGCATCCGCGGGGTGGCAGCTGCCATCGGCACATCGACGCTCCCCAGGGGATGGATGCTCGCACCCGCCATGACCGTCACGGCGCTCGGGCACCCGACGTCGCGGGTGAACAGTCGGCGAAGTCGGCGCCGACCCGGTTGCCCCCTCGACCGGCCGCGTTCACACTCGAGGTGTGAGTCCCCGCGAGAGCACGGCCTGGCGCATCAGCGGCCCCCTCGTGTCGCCCGCGGTCTCGAGCGCCAGGATCGGCCACCCGTGACACCGCCCTCCCGAGCGCGCCCGACGCACCCCCGCACCCACCCCGCCGTCATGGCGTTCCGCGTGGCGGGCATCGCGTGCGTCGTGCTCGCGATCGTCGCGTTCGCGGTGGGCCTCGCGATCTTCCTGACCGGCTACGAGGTCGCGTTCCTCCTGCTGATCGTCGCGCTCGGCGTCTTCGTCCTGGGGATCGGGCTCCTCGCCGCAGCCCGCCGCCTGTCCTGACCGCACCCGACGAGCCGGTCCGACGCTCCCTCCGCCGCCGATCCGAGCGGATGCACACCCCACGACCCCGCGTCTGGACGTTCCCTCCGAGCCGACCCGGGCCCCCGCGCGTTCACCCTCGATGCTCCAGGCGTTCAGTACGGTGAGCCACACGAACATCCGTGGACACTTCCAGGAGGTGCGCAGAATGGCGCAGTCGAAGACCGAGAAGAAGAACTCGAACACGAAGCCGTCGGGCGAGAAGGCCGGCGAGAAGAAGGCCAAGAAGGCACTTCGCCGCGCGGAGAAGTCGGTGCAGGCCGCGCACAAGGCCGTGCGCGACTCGAGCAAGAAGCTCCGCAAGCAGGCACGCGCGCTCGCGAAGGACACCGAGAAGCTCGCGGCCAAGCAGGCCAAGGCGGTGCGACGCCTGGCCGCCGAGTCAGCGCAGTCGAAGGCAGCGCAGGTGAAGGCAGCGCAGTCGAAGGCGGCGCAGGTGGAGGAAGCGAGGACGGCGCAGCAGCCGGAAGCGAGGACGGCGCAGCAGCCGGAAGAGAAGACGGCGCAGCAGCCCTCTCCCCTGACTCCGCCCCTGCCGAAGCCGAGCCCCGCGGCGCCGACCCTGATCCAGCTCCGCGAGCGAGCCAGGGCGAAGAAAATCGCCCGCTACTCCCGCATGAACAAGACCCAGCTCACCGCAGCGCTGGAGAACGAGAAGCCCTGACCACCCGCCGCGCGGCCCGGTGCGCGAGCATCCGCGGCCCCTGCGACACGACGACGACACCGACGATCACCACGACCCCGCCCACCAGTTCCGCCACGATCGGCAGCTCTCCGAGCCACACCCACGCGATCAGCACCGCCACCGGCGGCACCAGGTACAGCAGCGAGGTCGACGCGGCCACGGGCATCCGCGCCACCGCGTACGCCCACAGCACGAACCCCGCGGCCGAGGGCAGCAGACCGAGGTAGATCGCCGCGAGCCACGGCACCGGCCCCGCACCGAGCAGGCCGTCGAGATCGAACGGCACGAGCGGCAGCGTCATCACCGTGCCGGCGACCATCGCGTAGCAGGCCACCTCGAGACTGCTGTACCTCGTCAACAGCGGCCGCTGCAGCGGATGGTAGACGCCCTGCACCACCATCGCGGCGACCACGATCCACACTGCCGCCGACAGCGAGACCCCCGCCCGGGCGAGGCAGACGAAGGCCACCCCGCCGAGCGCGATCGCACTGCCGACGATCGTGACCACCGACACGCGCTCGTGGAAGAGCATCCGGGCGACCGCCACCGACACGAGCGGCGCCGCAGCGACGATGATGCTCGCCGTGCCCGCCGGCACGTCCAGCTCACCCCAGTTGAGCAGCAGCTGATAGGCGGTCATGCCGAAGAAGCCGCACGCCGCGATCCAGCCCAGATCGCGCATCCGCGGCAGCCGAGCCCGGGCGATCACCGCGAACACGACCAGCGCGACGGTGGCCACCGCGAGTCGCGCGAACGACAGCCCGACCACGCCCATCATCGGCGCAGCGACCCGGATCGCCGGGAACGCCGACGCCCAGAGCACCACGACGGCGAGCCCCGCGAACACCGCCCCATGTCTCTTCATGCTCCGATGCTCGCAGCAGTGAAGCATCAGCACCACTTAGCATTCGTTACTCGCGAGCTAAGCCCTGGTTGGCATAGCCTGAAGGCGTGATCGAC
Source organism: Herbiconiux flava (assembly GCF_013409865.1). Classification (NCBI taxonomy): domain Bacteria; kingdom Bacillati; phylum Actinomycetota; class Actinomycetes; order Micrococcales; family Microbacteriaceae; genus Herbiconiux; species Herbiconiux flava. The sequence goes on along the minus strand of NZ_JACCBM010000001.1, from coordinate 1,824,700 downwards.
GTCAGAAAGCTCCGGATGCTCGCCGCCCTGCAGCGCCTCGGAACCATCGCCGCGGTCGCCGACGAGTTGCACCTCACGGCTCCCGGCGTCTCGATGCAGCTGGCCGCCCTGGAGCGGGAGCTCGGCCTGGCGCTGACCCAGCGGCAGGGCCGACGGGTCGTCCTCACCGCGGCCGGCGCCGTGCTGGCGCAGCACGGCCACGGCATCCTCGACCAGCTCTCGATGGCCGAGCTGGAGCTGGAGGCGCTGCGCTCCGGCTCGGTGGGCCATTACACGCTCACGGCGTTCCCCTCGGCGGCCCGCACTTTCGTGGCCGACGTCTGCCGCAGCCTCCTGACCGACCCGGGCTCAGGACTCGACCTCACCTTGAGCACGCTCGAGCCGGAGGCTGCACTCGCCGCACTCACCGCGGGTGCGGTCGATCTCGCGGTCATCCACTCGTACTCCAACGTCGCGCGCGAGCTGCCGAGAGGTGCCGTCGCGAACGCGCTCGGCAGCGAGCCGGTGCGGCTCGCCGTGGGCACCGGTGACCGGCGCCCGCTGCAGGGCGGCGCGGCTCGGCTCGGCGACTACAACGGGGCACCGTGGATCGTGCCCACCGCCGATGTGACCTGCTACAGCATGGTCGAACGGGCCTGCGGCCTGGCCGGGTTCCGCCCCCGCATCGTCGCGGAGACGATGGACTTCGGTGTGCAGCTCGAGCTCGTCGCGGCCGGCGTCGGTGTCGCCCTGGTTCCGTCTCTGACGGTCGACCGGCTGCCCGACGGTGTCGTGCTGCACGATCTGACCGTGCCCGTCGAGCGAACCCTCTTCCTCGCGACGCGGCAGCCGAATGCGAACGACCCCGGCATCCGCACCCTCGGCAGACTCCTCGCCGACGCCGCCGCCGAGCGGCTCACCGCCTCGCTCAGCCGCGCCGCCGCGAACTGACGCCCGCCCGCCCGCCCGCCCCATGGAGGTCCCGGCGACCTCAGTCCGATCCGGAGGGCAGGAAGCGCACGGGGTAGCCCGCGAAGGACAGACCGGATGCCCGAATCGCCTCCTCGATCGCCGAGTGCTCCCCCGGCGGCGCCACGACCTGCACCTTCGCGATGCCGTCGATCTGCGTGGTGCCGTCGTCGGCCCAGACGCTCCGGGCGCCGTGCTCGCCGGCCAGCTCGGAGAGCAGCGCGAGGTGACGGTCCTGCTCGCCCGGCTCGATGACGATCCCGAGCGATGGCGCGTTTATCTCGATAAGCCTGTCGGGGTCGAGTCCCGCGGAGTCCCGGAGCTCATCGGCGTGAGCGACCAGCGGCAGCATGGTCAGGAGATCGTCGGACGCTGCGTCGATCGCGACGAGCGCGAAGCGGCCGCTCTCCCAGATCGTCGGCTGCAGGTCGATTCCGAGCCGCAGACGGTCGACCTGGCCGACCACGGCGACGATGTCGAAACCCGCGTCGATGCAGCGCGGATCGTCGCCCGCGCGTTCGGGCGCCACCGCGTCCGTATGCACCGCGTCCGTGTGCACCGCATCCGTATGCACCGCGTCCGTGTGCACCGCGTCCGTGTGCACCGACACGACGTCACCGGCGTCCGTCCGCACCCGGAGGGACCACGTCACGGGATCGCGGTACTCCATCCCGCACGCCGCCTCGAGCAGGCGTGGCAGGTTCGTCTGGTCGACGGCGAGCGAGATCCACGACGTCGGCCCCGAGAACGTGGGCGCTTCGACCCAGCGCTCGCTCGCGTCGACACTCACCCCGGGTAGCCCGTCGAGCTGCGACTCGAGGCGATCGAAGCCGGCGTCCGGCCGGTCGAAATGGGTCTCGTCGACCATCCAGGTGAAGACGACGAGTGCGCCGACGACGAGCCCGACCGCCGCCACCACCGCGAGCACGGCGACGGAGAGCCGGAGGCGGGTGCGCGGCCCCCGCTGCCGCACCTCGCCGTTCACCGCACCCGCCGACGGGCGCGGCCGAAGCGCAGGCCACCGACTGCGCACGCACTGACGGACTCGACCATGACACGGATTATCCGCGCTCCCAGCGGCGCACCGGCCCTCGGCGAGTGAATGACCGGTGAACTCAGTCCGCCGGCCCGGTCGGTGAGTCGCCGGTCAGCTCAGTCGGCCGCGACCCGAATCCGCGGGCCGCCGGTGAGCGCGGTGAGCTGCTCGAACGTCAGCGGCATCACGGTGTGCGGTGTGCCGGCTGCCGCCCAGATCGTCTCGTAGCCGGCCAGCGCCGCGTCGATCACGGTGCGCACCGGTGACGGATGCCCGACCGGCGCGACCCCGCCGATGGCCTGCCCCGTCACGGCCCGCACCTGCTTCGCCGACGCCATGACGACCGTCTGCGCACCGAGCTGCCCCGCGAGGATATCGGTGTCGACCCGATGACGGCCGCTGGTCATCACGAGCACCGGCTCGTCGTCGGCCAGGAACAGGAGGCTGCTGGCGATCGCACCGACCTCGCAGCCGAGCGCGGCAGCCGCCTCGGCGGCGGTGCGGGTGGAATCGGGCAGCTCGCGCACGCGAGCCGTGATCCCGGCGTCGGTCAGGTGCTGCTGCACGATCCGGCTGCGCTCGGGCAACTGCTGCTCATCGCTCATGGTCGACGCTCCCGGAATCGGTCGCCCCGATCGAGGAGTCCGCCGCCCCGTCGGCCACCTGCTTCTCCGCCACGTACTTCTTGCGCGCCCGAACCAGCTGAGCGATCCCGAGCGCCAGCCACGCCACCGGGAACAGCCACCGCCAGAGCGCCACGTCCCCACCGCCGAAGAGCACGGGCACGCTCGCCCCCGCGACGACGAAGAACACGACGGCCACCGCCGCGGTCGCCTTCCAGCCCAGTCCGTTCATGTGATCCCCCAATCGCGAGCGGCTCCATTCGCCCTCGCCCCCGCCCGAAGTCCTCCGGGTCGAATCCGAGCATGCCAGCATCCGGATGCCCCGTCGACCCGACTCACCGTCGAACCGGCGTGCCCGGCGGCCGCCCGCCGAACCCGCCTCGCGGGCAGTCGACCAGTTGCTTAACCGATCGGCAAGTGAAACACTTCACTACATGGAAAGCGACTTCGAGACCAGCAACGGGGCCGGCCGCACCGACGGGCCCGCGGCCCGTGAAGCCCTGTCGGCCCTGCACGCCGACCGGCAGGCTCTGGCCGACCGCATCCGCACACCCGCCTGGTACTACCCCCTGCTGGCGCTCTGCACCGCCCTCATCATCGGCTCGCCAGGGCCCGGTGCGCCCGCTCAGTTCGTGCTGGTGGCGTTCGGCTGCCTCGGCATCACCTTCCTCTCGCTGGCCTACCAGCGCATCACGGGCATGACGATCACACGGATGGCCGGCCCGAAGAGTCTCGTGGTCTCGATCGTGCTCGGCATCGTGATCGTGCTGCTGCTCGGCGTCTCGTTCGCCCTGACCGCCACCGGGCATCCGGAGTGGGTGGTGGCCAGCGCGGCGGCGGCCTTCGTGGCGATGTGGGGCGGCGGCCGGCTGTACGACCGGGTCTACGACCGCGAGCTGCGCGATGGACACTGACGACGGGTTCGACGAGCAGATCCACGCCCCCACCCGGCTGCGCATCTGCGGGCTGCTGCGACCGGTCGACGCGGCGGAGTTCGCCGTGCTGCGCGCCACGCTCGACCTGTCGGAGGCGAACCTCTCGAAGACGCTCCGCGCGCTCACCGACATCGGCTACGTGCGGGTCACCAAGGCGTCGTCGTCGAGCCGCGGCGACCAGCGCCGCACCACCACGGTGGCGCTGACCCCGGAGGGGCGCCGGGCCTTCGACGGCCACGTGGCGGCACTCCGCCGCATCGCGGGCGACCTCGGCGCCTGACGCCACCGAGGTCGCCGGGCCTTGTCGACCCGCGATCAGAGCACGATGGGCGGCGGCGATTCCGGGACCTGGGGCGGCCCTTCCGCGAGGATGGCAGTCACGATGTTCACCGCGCGCGGCGCGAGACCGTCACCGGGATAGAACCCTTCATAGAAGTCTTCGCACGCCTCGAGGGTGTCTATGCCACACAGGCCGAGGAGGAGTCGAATATCGCGGGTATCACGGCCGGGCCGGTTGGCCCGCAGCTTCATCGCGAGAAGAGCCTCCTGGGAGGCCACCTGGATGAGGATGCCGCCCTGATCGTGGATCGTCTCCCACTCGACTTCGCGCCCGAGGGTCGGGAGCGCATCGGCTCTGGTGACTTCGAGGTTCAGCCAGGCGGGATCCCAATCGCGGCGTCGAGCGACCCGCACTGCGGCAGCCGCCACTTCTGCGTCGCTGCCCGGGCGGACATGGAGCGAGTCGAGATCCTGCGTCGTCCCGCGATCGAAATAGCGCAGAGCCAGCGCCGCACCGCCGACGAGCCGAATACCCGCAACCTGATCGGCGGCGCGAAGCTCGACGATGAGCTCACGCAGTCCTGCGATGATGTCGTCGCGGTTCAGTGCGCTCGGCATCGTCAGACGCTCGCGAACGTGTCACGCCAGACGAGGACGCCCCGCTTGGCGAACGCATCGGGCACCTCGGAGCGCGGCGGCACCGGGTCGGCAGGGTCCACGTCGAGCGTTCTCGGCGCGGTGAGAAAGCGGTCCGGCTGGTCGACCCAGGCCGGCACCGGGATGCTCTCTGCCCCCAAATGCCAGGCGACGAGGGCCGCTATCGCCGCATCCCACGCCGAGTCCCCGGTCAACTCGGGCTCGGCCAGGCCGAGAATCCCTCGAACGAGGCCGTGCTCCGCGAGAAGGTTGTCGTTGAGCTGAAGCAGAGCGCGCAGAGCGCGATCCTTGTCCCTCTCGCGAAGCCGCTGACGAATCTCTGCAGCCGCTGTCGAAGCGTCGTCGCGCCGAGTCGGGGCCGAGTAGAGCCGATGACCGGTACCTGCCAGTAGACGATCGATCGTGCTGAACCCGGCGTCCCGACCCCGTTCTGAGCGAGACACGCTCCCCTGGTCGACCTGAGCGCGATCAGCCAGTTGCTCCTGGGTGAGCCGTCGACTCCGGCGGGCGGCGCGAATCAACGTCGATGCATCTGCCATACCGGCCACCTCCATCGTTCAGGTCAATTATGTCTTGGAGGACATATCTTATCAGTCGCCTACGACATAGGACGGCCTACCATCCCGAAGTGCTCAAACCAGCCCGCCCAGGGACTCGGCGCAGTTCAGAGCAGGATCGCGGCACGGCGCTCGCGAGCAGGCCATGATGGAGCCACACACCACCCGACCCGAGGAGTTCGACGATGAGCACTGACGAGATCATCCTGGGCGACCTGCCCGCCGGCATCGTGCGCGCCGACGAGGCGTTCGGCGGCCGCGTCTGGAACGTGCTGGGCCACACCTACACGACCAAGATCGAGAGCGCGAACACCTACTCCTGGCTCTCGTTCGACCCGGCCGGCACCGGTGTGCCGCCGCACGTGCACCCCACGCAGGACGAGTTCATCTACGTCTTCGAGGGCGTCTACACCCTCTACCTCGACGGCCGGTGGACCACCGCCGGCCCCGGCGACCTCGTGCAGATGCCCCGCAACCTCCCCCACGCCTACTACAACAAGCAGGAGACGGATGCGAAGTCGCTCTTCTGGGTGAGCCCCGGCGGCAAGCTCGCCACCCTCTTCAGCCTCCTCCACAACGTCACCGACCCCGACGAGGTCGTGCGCCTCTCGGCGGCCAACGGCGTCGACTTCCTGGCGCCGGGCTCGGTCGAGGGCGCGTGACGGCGACGGATGCTCGTCCGCGGGGCCTCCCCGAGGCCGACCTCGTGCGGCGGTACGGCCCGCACGCCGACCAGTGGGTCGAGCTCTGGAACCCGGATGCGCGTGCCGAGACCGGCTCGCCCGGCACGGTCGTCTTCATCCACGGCGGCTACTGGCGCGCGCCGTACACCGCCGAGCTCATGCGGCCGCTCGTGCCGCAGTTCGCGGCGCGGGGCTGGATGGTGGCGAACATCGAGTACCGCCGGGGCGCGGACGGCTGGGACGCGCTGCGTGACGACCTGGCCTCGGCCCTGACCGCCGTCCGCGCGGAGGGCGCGACGTCGCGCCTGGCGATCGTCGGTCACTCGGTCGGCGGCCAGCTCGCCCTGCTCGGCGGCGAGGCGGGCGACGCGGTCGTAGCCCTGGCTCCGGTCACCGACGTCGTCCGCAGCTACCACGAGGGTGTCGGCACCGGCGCGGCCGCCGAGTTCTTCGACGGCGCCCCCTCTGAGATACCCGCGACCTACGCCGAGGCTTCGCCCCTGGCCCAGGTGCCCCCACCCGCCGAGGTCCTCATCATCCACGGCACCGACGACGCCCGAGTCCCCATCGCCCACACCCGCGCCTTCCTCGAAGCCGCCCGGGCGACCGGCGGCGCGGTGACGCTCTTCGAGCCACCCCACCTCGCCCACATGGATGCGATCGACCCCGAAGCACCGCACCTCGCTGCCGTGCACGAGTGGCTCGACCGCTGGGCCAACCGGTAGCCGCGGCGAGGCCCCTCACGCTCTCATCGCGACCGCCGAGGCCATGCCCGGGGAAGAGACCTACCGGTCGGCGAGAGTCTCGGCCTGCGGCAGCTCGAGAGCGGAGTCGGCGAGGGTGTCGAGCGCCACACGGAAGGCTGAACTCGAGTCCGGCCCGATCAGCTCGATGACCTGCTGCTCGATGCGCTCCATCACCTCTTCCGCCTGCCGCAGCGCCTGACGCCCGGGTTCGGTGAGATGGAGCTCCTGCACATGCGCGTGACGCGGGTGCGAGCGGCGCTCCAGAAGACCGCGATCCTCCAGACGGGCGACGAGCGCGGCCACAGCCTGCGGAGTCACGTTGAGTCGGCGGGCGAGAGTTGCCCCCGCTGAGCCGGGCTCGGAGTCGATCGACACCAGGAGCGCGTAGTGCGATGCGGTCATCCCGATCGGGCGCAGCTGGCGCTCCTTCATGGTCTGCACCGCCATCTCCGCACGACGGAGTGCCCAGATGACCCGATGACGCGGGTCGGATCGCTCGGTGCCTGTCGATTCGGAGTTCACACGGGCAGCTTATCTGCTTTACACTTATCAACGTCTTGATAGTCATCAATGCTTTGGAGAACCAATGACTCGTCCCCGCGCACTCATCACCGGCGCCAGCTCCGGCATCGGCGCCTCCCTCGCCGCCCTCCTGGCGGAGAAGGGCTACGACCTCGTTCTCGTCGCACGTCGCGAAGACCGTCTGGCGGCGCTGGCGGAGGAGCTGAGCCCGACCGGAGCCCACGCCGAGGCTGTCGGTGCCGACCTGTCCGAGCGCTCCGGCCTCCGCCTCGTCACCGAGCGGGCCGCCGCCGGTGACATCGACCTGCTGGTCTCGAATGCCGGCGTCAGCGCCTACGGCCCGTTCGCCGAGATCGATCCGGCCGAGCTGGAGCGGGCGTGGACCCTGAACGCCGACGCCACACCGGCTCTCACCCGCGCCGCCCTCCCCGGAATGCTCGAGCGCGGCCGGGGCGGCCTGATCGCGGTCGCCTCGAACCTCACTTTCAGCGCGGGCGTGCCGTCGAGCCCCGCATCCCAGGGCCGTTCCCTCCCACAGCGGGCGTTGTACGTCGGCGCGAAAGCGGGGATGGTCGCCTTCACCCGTGTGCTCGCGACCGAGCTGGAGGGCACCGGTGTGCACGCCATGGCGCTGTGCCCGGGACTCGTCTCCTCGGAGTGGAACGGGGGCGCCTCCCAGGGGCCGAACGCCATGACACCCGATGACGTCGCGAAGGCCGCCTGGTCGGGCTTCTCACGCGGCGAGGTCGTCTGCCTGCCCGGTCTCGAATCCGTCGATCTGCTCCAGGATCTCGCGAACACCGAGCGCGCGATCATGGGCGGCAACCTCGGCTCTGGCCTGGCCGAGCGCTACCGCCCCTGATCGGCCCGCCGGCCCCCCGGTCACCCGCCGACGTACCCCATGTGCTGCTCGTTGTACCGGTCGCCCTGCACCCCGAGCCGCGAGGCGAGCGAGTCGAGGTCGGCCACATCGTCGGCCGAGAGCGCAGCCCGGGTGGCGCCGGCGTTCTCGTCGAGTCGTGAGATGCGGCGGGTGCCCGGGATGGGGACGACCCACGGATGCTGCGCGAGCAGCCAGGCCAGAGCGATCTGCCCCGACGTCACACCTCTCGTATCGGCGAGCTGCCTCACGTGATCGACCAGCGACTGGTTCGCGGCCCGGTTCTCGGCCTCGAACCGCGGGATGCTGCCGCGCACGTCGCCCGCCCCGAACGGCGCGGCCGTGTCGACGGTGCCGGTGAAGAACCCCTTGCCGAGCGGGCTGAACGGAACGAAGCCGATGCCCAGCTCGGCGAGCGCCGGCAGCACCTCGGCCTCCGGGTCGCGGGTCCACAGCGAGTACTCGCTCTGCACAGCGGTCACCGGGAACACGGCGTGCGCCCTCCGGACGGTCGCCGCAGCAGGCTCGGACAGCCCGAAGTGACGCACCTTCCCCTCCTGCACCAGCTCGCCCACGGCGCCGGCCACGTCTTCGATCGGAACATCCGGGTCGACGCGGTGCTGGTAGAAGAGGTCGATCGTGTCGGTGCGCAGCCGCCGCAGGGAGGCCTCGGCGACCCGCCTGATCTGGTCGGGCCGGCTGTCGAGGCCCACCGACTTCCCGTCCCGGATGTCCCAGCCGAACTTGGTCGCGATGACGACCTGATCGCGCACCGGCTCCAGGGCCTCGCCGACCAGCTCCTCGTTCACGTACGGGCCGTAGACCTCGGCGGTGTCGAAGAAGGTGATCCCCCGGTCGACGGCGGCGCGGATCACGCCGATCATCTCCTCGCGGCTTCCGGGGTTCGGGCCGTACCCCTGTGACATCCCCATGCAGCCGAGGCCGATGGCCGAGACCTCGAGACCCTGTCCGAGTGTTCGCGTGTGCATCGCGTTCTCCTTCTTCTCTCCGCTGAGGTCTAGAGCCGGTGGTACTCGGCGTCGGTGACGTGCTCGAGCCACACGGTGGTGGTGGCGGCATCCTCGCCCATCTCCAGGCAGGCGAGGTGCTGCATGAAGTCGTCGGGGGTGGCGCCGTGCCAGTGCTCCTCGCCGGGCGGGGTGTAGATCGTCTGTCCGGGCCGCGCCTCGATGACGGTTCCGTCACGGCTGCCGAGCAGCGCGACGCCCTCGGTGATGTGCAGCGTCTGGCCTCGCGCGTGGGAGTGCCAGGCGGTGCGGGCGCCGGGGCTGAACCGCACCAGGGCGACGCTGGCACGCTGGTCGTCGTTCTGCGGCGACGCGATCGCATCCACCCACACGTCGCCGGTGAACTGCTCGGGCGGGTTCTTCACGGTGGCGGGCTTCGGGACGATCCTCATTCGGAGAACACCTTCTTCGCGACTCCCATCGCGGCCATGCCCTTCGGCCAGCCGGCGTAGAACGTGACGTGCGTGATGGCTTCGATCAGCTCCTCCTCGGTCACTCCGTTCTCGACGGCGCGACCGAGGTGGAACTCGAGCTGAGCGGTGTCGCCACCCGCGGCGAGCACGGCCACGGTGATGAGGCTGCGGTCGCGGGCCGGCAGCTCGGGCCGGTTCCAGACGTCGTCGAAGAGCACGTCGTCGGTGAGGGAGGCCAGCTTCGGGGCGAAGTCGCCGAACATGCGGCGTCCGCCGCCGACCTGTTTGGGCTGATCAGTCATGGGGTTCTCCTATCGGGTGTCTGACGTGTCGTGGGGTTCAGGCGCCGGCGCGCACGACGGCGATGTTGAAGTCGAAGGTGCCGAGCCGGTCGTAGAGGGCGAAGAACAGCCGCGAGTACATCTCGGTGGCCCGCGCGGCCGTGATGTCGCCGAGGTCGATGATCGATCCGGCCGGCCATCCGAACTGCTCCAGGATGCCGGTGACGACGTTCTTGGCCGACGGGTCGTTCCCCGCGACGAAGATCGAGTGCTCTCCGGGCACACGGGCGGGGTCGATCATGACTTCGTAGTACACCGTGTGCAGCGACTTGACGACGAGCGTGTCCGGGAACGCGGCCTGGATCTGCTCGCCGAGCGAGTCGGTGTTCGCGGTGGTGAGCATCGGCGGCAGCCCGGCGGACAGGTCCAGCGGGATCGCGAGATCCAGCAGCACCTTTCCGGAGAGCACGGCCGCGCCGACGGTCTCGAGGGCGGCGAGCGCGTGAGCACCGGCGACCGCGTTGAGGATCAGCTCGCCGGCCTCGCCCGCATCCCGGAACGTGCGGAGCGACACTGCGGGGTGCTGCTCCTGCCAGGCGGAATAGTCCGCCGAGCGTTGCGTGTCGGCGACGTCGCGGGTGCCGATGCTCACGTCGTGGCCGAGCTCGGCCAGGCGGCCGGCGAGGGCTCGCCCGACCATCCCGGTTCCCAGAACAGCGATCTTCATGGTGTGCCTTCTTTCTCGTGCGGATGAACCGGAGCAGCTACGGCTGAAGCAGCACCTTGATGGCGCGGCGCTCATCCATCGCCTTGTAGCCTTCGGCGGCGTCGTCCAGCGGGAGGGTGAGGTCGAAGACCTTGCCCGGGTCGATCTGCCGGCTCCAGATCAGGTCGATCAGCTCCGGCAGGAATCGGCGCACGGGAGCCGGCCCGCCGTGGAGGTGCACGGCCGAGAAGAACAGTTCCTCGCCGGGGATCTCGACGTCGTGGGAGACGCCGACGAAGCCGACGTGTCCACCGGCGCGGGTGGAGTGGATGGCCTGCATCATCGACTCCTGCGTGCCGACGGCCTCGATCACCGAGTGGGCCCCCAGCCCGTCGGTGAGCTCCATGATCTTCGCCACGCCCGCGTCGCCGCGCTCTTCGACGATGTCGGTCGCACCGAACTCGCGGGCGAGCTCCTGCCGGGAGGCGTGCCGGCTCATCGCGATGATGCGGTCGGCGCCGAGCTGCTTCGCGGCGAGCACGGCGAGAAGGCCCACCGCGCCGTCTCCCACGACCGCGACGGTCTTGCCGGGGCCGACCTCGGCCGCCACGGCACCGAACCAGCCGGTGCCGAGCACGTCGGAGGCGGCGAGCAGACTCGGGATGAGGTCCGGCTCGGGCATCCCCGGGGTGGCGACGAGGGTGCCGTCGGCCAGGGGCACGCGCAGCAGTCCGGCCTGGGCGCCGCCGACGAACTCGCGGTGCACGCAGGAGGACTGGTAGCCGGCCTGGCAGATCGGGCAGGTGTTGTCGGAGGCGAAGAACGAGCCGATGACGAAGTCGCCGACCTTGACGTTCTCGACGTCGCCGCCGACCGCCTCGACGACACCGGCGTACTCGTGGCCCATCGGCGTCGGCTGATCGACGTGGTTGATCCCGCGCCAGTCCCAGAGGTCGGATCCGCACACGCACGTCGCCGCGAGACGGATGACGGCATCGGTGGGCTTGACGATCATGGCGTCGTCGAGGTTCTCGACCCGCACGTCACCGGGGCCGTAGATGACTGCTCCACGCATGGGTGGGCTCCTTTCGGGTGGTGGATCTTCAGTCGACACCCGCGCGAAGGAACAGTGAGAGGGCGGTGTTATCCCGGTTATGACAGACACTCTCTCCGGCCCCCACCCCGGGCGTAGCGTTTCCGTATGGACAACCGCGACGACATCCAGGCGTTCCTGACCGCCAGGCGGGATCGGATCACGCCCGAGCAGGCCGGTGTGCCGCTTTACGGCGGCCGCCGCCGAGTGCCCGGGCTCCGACGCGAGGAGGTCGCGATGATGGCCGGTGTCTCAACGGACTACTACACCCGCCTCGAGCGCGGAAACCTGACCGGCGTCTCCGAGAGCGTGCTCAACGCCGTCGCGCTGGCCCTGCAGCTCGACGAGGCCGAGACCGAGCACCTCTTCGACCTGTCCCGCACCGCGAACGCCGGCCTGAGGGGCCCGAAGAAGCGGCCCTCGCAGCCGAAGCTGCGGGAGAGCATCCAGCTCCTTCTCGACTCCATCACGGCGGCGCCGGCGTTCGTGCGGAACGCACGGATGGACTTCGTCGCCGGCAATCTGCTCTGCCACGCCCTCTACTCGCCGCTGTTCGCCAACCCGGAACGGCCGGTGAACCACTCGCGGTTCATCTTCCTCGACCCGAAGGCGCGCGAGTACTACGCCGACTGGGAACGGGCCGCGAACGACAACGTGGCGATCCTCCGCACCGAGGCCGGTCGCAATCCCTATGACCGGGGACTATCGGACCTGGTCGGTGAGCTCTCCACCCGCAGCGACGACTTCCGCACCCGCTGGGCCGCCCACCGGGTGAGCCTGCACCACTCCGGCGTGAAGACGTTCGTGCACCCGGCCGTCGGCGAACTCGAGCTCATCTACAACGCCCTCGACCTGCCCGCAGACCCCGGGCTCACCCTCACCGTCTACAACGCCGCCCGTGGCTCGGCCACCGAGGAGAAGCTGCGCCTGCTGGCGAGCTGGGCCCTCACACAGACGGATGTCTCATTCCCGACGATGGCCGCAGATACCGCCTCGTGAGCCGCGCAGCCCGACCGGGGCCGCCAGGAGGCGCGACCCCGGGGCGCATCCCGCTGCCCGTCTTCCTGGCGATCGCGTTCCTCTCCACCGTTGCCCCCATCACCACCGACCTCTACCTGCCGTCGTTCCCGCAGCTCGCGGCGGACTTCGGCGTGGACGAGACGGGGGCGCAGCTCACCCTCACCGCCTCCCTGGTGGGGATCGGCGTCGGTCAGCTCATCCTCGGCCCCGCCTCCGACCGGTTCGGCCGCCGCCGGCCCCTCATCGTGGGCGCGATCATCTGCTGCATCGCGGGTGCGGTGGCCGTCTTCTCCCCCACGCTCCCCGTGCTGATCGCGGCGCGCTTCGTGCAGGGCGCGACCGGCGCGGCCGGCATGGTGATCGGGCGCGCGGTGATCGCCGACATCTCCACGGGCGCCACCGCCGCCCGCGCGTTCAGCCTGGTCATGACGATCGGCGGCATCGCGCCGATCGCGGGCCCTGTTCTCGGCGGCTTCATCGCGGGCCCGCTCGGCTGGCGCGGTGCGCTCGTGATCGTGTTCGCCCTGACCGTCGGGATGCTCGTCGTCGCGCTGGTCGCGATCCCGGAGACCCACCCGGCGTCGCGCCGTGAGCACTTCCGCAAGCGTGCCGCCGAAGACGGCTCCGCCTTGCGCGACCTGCGCTCGCGCCTGTTCATCGGCAACGCCCTCATCTGCGCCTTCGCGTTCGCCGCCCTGATGGCCTACGTCTCGGCCGCCCCTTTCCTCTATCAGGACGTGATCGGACTCGACCCGGCCCAGTTCGGGCTCGCGTTCGGCGCGAACGCCGTCGCGCTCGTCGCCGCCACGTTCATCTCGTCGCGACTGGCCGTGCGCTGGGCGCCGCGCCGCATCCTCACCCTCGGCCTCGTCATCATGGCGGCGGCCGCGGCATCCTTCGCCCTGGTGGCTCTCACCGGGATGCCGGCCGGGCTGATGGCGCTGTGCCTGCCGCTCTTCCTCGGCGGATTCGGACTCGTGCAGGGCAACGCGGTGGCGGCCGCGATCACCGCGGTGCCGCGCGCGGCCGGCACCGCGTCGGCGCTCATCGGTTTCACCCAGTTCGCCCTCGCCGGCATCAGCACGGCCACGGTCGGAGCCGGAAGCGTCAGCCTGCCGGTGTCTCTCTCGATCGCGTTCGGCATCTGCCTCGCGGTGCTGCTCGCGGGATTCGCGGTCTCCCATCAGGCGGAACACGGGTCGCACGCCGGATCAGTCGGATAGCGCCACCGACCGCGTTAACTCAACTGTGCCGCTCGAAGCTCAGCGCCACGAACTCGAGCGCGCTACCGCGCCGAGCGAGCGGACGCCGGGCGGCGCCGCAGCGTGGCATCCGCGACCTCGGGCCCGCGGTAGACCATGTCCATCGCCCCGATGCTCTCACCCGGAGGAACGATCGCGTCGATCCGGTCGAGGATCTCGTCCGACAGTGAGACCTCGGCGCCCGCCAGGGTGTCCTCGAGCTGCTCCATGGTGCGCGGCCCCGCGATCGCCGAGGTGACTCCCGGATGCGCGACGGCGAACGCCATCGCCAGGTGCGTCAGCGGCATCCCCGCCTCCTCCGCCAGCGAGATGAGCTGCTCGATGGCACCGAGCCGCCGCTCATCCTGAAAATGCCGCATACCAGTACTCGCCCGGAAGTTCTCGTTCGCCTGCCCCGCGCGGTACTTGCCCGACAGCGCCCCGCCCGCGAGCGGGCTGTAGACGAGCGTGCCCATGCCATAGCGCTGAGCCACCGGCAGGATCTCCCGCTCGATCTCGCGATCGAGGATCGAGTAGTTCGGCTGCTCGGTGCGGAACCGCTCGAACCCGCGCCGCTCCGAGACCCACTGCGCCTCGACGATCTCCGACCCGCGCATCGACGACGTGCCGATCGCGAGCACCTTGCCCTCGCGCACGAGGTCGGTGAGCGCGGAGAGGGTCTCGTCGATGTCGGTGTCGGGCTCCGGCCGGTGCAGCTGGTAGAGGTCGATGCGGTCGGTCTGCAGGTTGCGCAGCGAGCGCTCGACGGCCTGCCGGATCCACCTCCGCGAGGCCCCGCGATGGTTCACGTCGTCGTCGACGGGACCCCAGAACTTGGTGGCGAGCACGACGTCGTCGCGCCGCCCGACGAGCGCCTCGCCCACCACCTCCTCCGAGTCGCCGTAGCGGTCGGCCGTGTCGATGAAGTTGATGCCGCCCTCCAGCGCGCGGTGGATGATCCGCACGCCCTCCTTGCGATCGGGATTGCCGAACGAGCCGAGCATCATGGCGCCCAGCGCGTAGGGCGTCACCTGGATTCCGGTGCGTCCGAGGGGTCGATACTGCATGGGGTCCTCCTGTTAGGATCAGATACGGAACACCGTTCCGCTACGCTGATTACTATACGGAACATGGTTCCGATTAAGCAAGGGGCCTTGCCGTGACCTTACCGACCGAGCCGCGCAAGGTGCGAGCGGATGCGCGGCAGAACCTCGACGCCCTCCTCACCGCCGCGCGCACGGTCTTCGCCCGCTCCGGGGTGGATGCGCCGGCCCGCGAGATCGCCACCGAAGCCGGAGTCGGGGTCGGCACCCTCTACCGCCACTTCCCCAACCGCGCCGAGCTCGTGGCCGCGGTCTTCACCTCGGAGATCGACGCCACGGCTGCGGCGGCGGCCGAGCTGCTGGCCGAGCATCCGCCGAAGGAAGCGCTCGACCTCTGGATCACCCGCTTCACCCGCTTCGTCGCGACCAAGCAGGGCCTCTCGGATGCGCTCCGCTCAGGCGACCCGGCGTTCGACGCCCTGCCCGCGCTGCTCATGGGCAAGCTCGGCCCGGCCCTCGCCTCGCTGCTCGACGCGGCCGCAGCGTCCGGCGACATCCGCGATGACGTCGACCCCCTCGAACTCCTCCAGGCCGTCGGCGATCTCAGCCACCGCGCCCCCTCCCCCGACGGCACGCCGAACCCGATGGTGCGGCTGCTTCTCGACGGCCTCCGCACTCGGTAGAAGCAGTCCCGACGAGTGCGCTCGCGGGCTCGCTCGGTGATACTCGATGCATGGAACGCACCGACCACCCCGAAGCCTGGGACGAACGATCGACCCTGCTCACGATGCTGCAGTACACCCGCGACACCGCCATCGAGAAGTCGACGGGTCTGACGGATGCACAGGCCGCAGCCGCCCCGCTCGCCACGTCACCGCTGATGAGCGTCGGCGGCGTGCTCAACCACCTGCGCTGGGTCGAGCACTCCTGGATCGAGAACCGCTTCGTCGGCGGCCCCGACCTCGGCCCCTGGACAGACGAGTCCCCCGACCAGGAGTTCATCGACGGCGCCACCCTGCCGCTGCAGACCGTGATCGACGGCTACCGCGCCCAGGCAGTCGCGACCGACGCGATCATCGCCGGCCTGCAGCTCGACGACCGGTCGCAGACATCGTTCCGCTCGGGCGAGCATCCGACGCTCCGCTGGGTGATCCTGCACCTCATCGAGGAGAACGCCCGCCACAACGGCCACCTCGACATCCTCCGCGAGCTGGCCGACGGCACCACGGGCGACTGACCGCCTACTGTCACCGCCTCCGCGCGTGTCTCGTCAGCGGATCACGGCGAAGCCGCCGTTCCACCCGATCTTCTCGCTCACCGCGAGCGTGAGCTGCAGAAACCCGATCGCCTCGAGTTCGCGCGCGCGGCTCAGGGCCCCCGCGTCGAGCGCCGAGACGCCGCCGGCCGTGATCGCCTCGATCAGCGCGGCCTTGGCGTCGGCGTCGTCGCCCGCCACGAGCACGGTGGTCGGCACACCGCCCAGCTGCCTGTGCACGAGGGTGGCGGCGAAGGTGGTGTTGAACGCCTTGAGCACGCGGCTCTCGAGGAGCTCCGCCTGGATGTGGGATGCGGCGGACGCGTCGGCGGGCACCACGAGCGAGTCGAAGGTCGAGAAGTCGAGCGGGTTGGTGATGTCGACGACCGTCTTGCCTTCGAGTTGCGCACCGAAGGCGGTCAGGATGCCGTCGACCTCGGGATGGGGAACCGCGAGCACAACGATGTCGCCCGAGATGGTCGCCTCGGTCTGGCCATGCGTGACGTAGGCGACATCGCTGCCTCCCGCGGCGAACACACCCCCGATGGCGTCGCCCATGGAGCCCTTGCCGATGATGGTGATGCGTGACATGACGATCCCTTTCCCTTCTGGTGGTGTGTGCTCGTGGAGTCGGTCGGCACACGGCCGCTCACGATCGGCTGCCGCCGGTCGCAATGTGATCGTGGACCATCCGCACGACGCTCGCTCCTTCGCCGATCGCCGCCGATATCCGCTTGACCGACTGGCTGCGGACGTCGCCGATGGCGAAGACACCCGCAACCGATGTCTCGAGGGCGGGCCTGCTCGCGCCGGACGGTGTCGTGCCGCTCCCCGTGATCAGGTAGCCGCGCTCGTCTCGAGCGACGTCCGGGCCGAGCCACGAGGTGGCCGGCGACGCCCCGATGAAGACGAAGAGATTCGTCGTGAGGATCTCAGTTCGCGCACCCGAGGGCACGTGCTCGACGACGACCGACTCGAGTTCGGCTCGGCCGTTCGCCTCCACCACCACCGTCTGCCGATGCACCGTGATGCGGGGATGCTCCTCCACCTGCACGATCAAGTAGCGCGACATGCTCGCCGCGAGATCCGCCCCGCGCACGACCAGGTTCACGTGCGACGCGGTGCCGGCGAGGAAGACGGCGGCCTGCCCGGCCGAGTTGCCGCCCCCGACCACGACGACCGGCTCCGCGCCGCACTGACGCGCCTCGTTGACCGTGGCGGCGTAGTAGACGCTCGTGTACTCGAAGCGGTCGAGGCCCGTCACCGCGAGGCGGTTGTAGCTCATCCCGGATGCGACCACCACCGCCCGTGGAGTGACGCTCGTTCCGTCTGAAAAACGCACCACCAGCGCGCCTTCGTCGACGACGAGGCTTTCGGCGACGGAGGGCGTGACCAGGGTGGCGCCGAACTTCGCGACCTGGAGGGTGCCACGCTCCGCGAGTTCCGCGCCGGAGATGCCGGAGGGGAATCCGAGGTAGTTCTCGATCCGCGCCGACAGCGCCGCCTGCCCTCCGGTCGCGACGGCGTCGGTGAGCAGAACGGACAGTCCGTCCGAGGCGGCGTAGACCGCCGCGGCGAGACCCGCGGGCCCCGCACCGACGACGAGCACGTCGCTGCTCGCCGGAGGGAGGGTGCTCCGCACGCCGAGCGCCTGTGCGACCTGCACGACGGAGGGGTTCCGGAGGATCCGCGATCCGCCGACGATCACTAACGGCACCTCGGAGGCGCCGAGTCCCAGCCGCCGCAGGATCGCCTCGGCGCCCGGGTCGTGTTCCAGGTCGAGCAACCGGTGCGGAACCCGGTTTCGCGCGGCGAAGTCGAGCAGCCGGCGGGTGTCGGGCGAGAACGGCGATCCGATCACGCGCAGCCCGGCCCCGAAACCGATCGCCATCGAACGCCGGATCAGGTAGGCGCGCAGGATGACGTCGCCGAGCAGCGGATCGCCGGTCACGATCCTCGTCAGCTCCTCGATCGGCACCGCGAGCGCGACGCCGTCGACCACCGCGGTGGTGGTGCTGAAGGTCGGCTGCCCTTCCAGCAACCCGATGTCGCCCACGAAACGGCCGGGGCCGTGGATGCCGACCTGCTCGCCGTCGGAGACCTCGAGCAGCCCCTCGAGCACCACGAAGAACGAGACGGGCACCTCGCCCGCCCGCATGAGCACCTGCCCTTCGGAGACGGGCACGGGCGATCCCACCCCCCTCAGAACCTCCAGCTGCACAGGCGTGAGCCGGGGGTACGCCCCGAGCGTGTCCGGCGTCTCCACGACGACCCTCCCCGATCCGAGGCCCGGCATCAGGCGAAGTCCTCGTCGATGTAGCACCAGCGCCAGGTCTCCCCCGGCTCGAGGGAGCGCACGATGGGATGCCCGTCGTGCCGTGCGTGCGCTCGCGCATGCCTCATCGGCGACGAGTCGCAGCATCCGACCTTGCCGCAGGTCAGACACAGCCGCAGATGCACCCACGGCGTGCCGAGGGCCACACAGTCCTCGCAGGCGCCGGGAGTGCGGGGAGACACCGGCCGGACGAAGGCGAGGTGGGGATCGGGGCGGACGGTCATGAGACTTCTCTTTCTTTCGCCATCGCCTCGTCGAACCAGCGGCGCAGCACGCCGACCGGCGCGGCGCCGGCCTGCCGGGCTATGACCTCGCCTCCGTGCAGCACGAGCAGTGTCGGGACGGCCTGGATGCCGAACCGCGACGACAGACCGGGCGCGCGATCGACATCCACCTTCACGAGCTTCAGCTCGCCCGCTCGCTCGGTGGCCAGCTGCTCCAGGATGGGGCTGACCACGCGGCACGGCCCACACCAGGTCGCCCACATGTCGACGATCACCGGCGGATCGGCCTTCTCCGCGACCTCGGCGAAGGTGTCGTCGAGAGCATCGACGATCCAGGGAAGGGGCTCATGGCAGTTTCCGCAGCGCGGCCGCCCCGCGCCGGCCGTGAGCACGCGGTTCTTGTGCTGGCAGTTCGGGCACCGGATGATAGTGGCCGTCGTGGTCGTCATGTCATCACCTCAGCCTCGGTGTCGGCCGCCGACCGCTCCAGGTCGACCACGAGGTCGCCGTCCCGCACGTCGATGCGCACGGTGGAGCCCTCGCCGACCGATCCGGAGAGGAGGGCCCGGCCCAGCCGCGTCTCGATGTCGTGCGAGATGTACCGCCGCAGCGGCCGCGCGCCGTAGAGCGGGTCGTAGCCGCGTTCGGCGATCAGCCACCGCGCCTCGGGAGTGAGTTCCAGCGTGATCTGGCGTTCCGCGAGGCGTCGGCGGAGGTCGTCCATCAGCAGCTCGACGATCGACTCGATCTGTTCGAGGCCGAGCGGCGCGAAGACGACGATGTCGTCGACGCGGTTGAGGAACTCCGGGCGGAAGCGGCCGCGCAGTTCGGCGAGCACCTGGTCGCGCACCTCGTCGGTGATGCCACCGCCGCTGTCGCGAGCGCCGCTGAGGAGGTGGTCGGCACCGATGTTGGAGGTCATGATCACGACGGTGTTCCGGAAGTCGACCGTGCGGCCCTGGCTGTCGGTGATGCGGCCGTCGTCGAGCACCTGCAGCAGGGTGTTGAACACGTCGGGATGCGCCTTCTCGATCTCGTCGAAGAGCACGACGCAGTACGGCCGTCTCCGCACCGCCTCCGTGAGCTGACCGCCCTCGTCGTAGCCGACGTACCCGGGAGGCGCCCCGACCAGGCGGCTGACGGTGTGCCGCTCCTGGTACTCGCTCATGTCGAGACGGATCATCGCCGACTCGCTGTCGAACAGCGCGCCGGCCAGGGCTTTGGCGAGCTCGGTCTTGCCGACGCCCGTCGGCCCCAGGAAGATGAACGACCCGATCGGCCGCCGAGGGTCGCGGATGCCCGACCGGGCACGGATGATCGCCTCGGTGACCAGCCTCACGGCCTCCGACTGCCCGACGACGCGCTCCTCGAGCACCTCGTCGAGCTTCAGCACCTTCTCGCGTTCGCCCTCCTGCAGGCGGGCGACCGGGATGCCGGTCCAAGCGGCGACGATCTCGGCGATCTCCTCCTCGGTCACGACCTCGCGCAGCATCCGCTGCCGGCCCTGCTTCGATTGGAGCCTCGCCTCCTCGGCGGCGAGGTTGCGCTCGAGGTCGGCGAGCGTGCCGTAGCGCAGTTCCGCCGCACGGTCGAGGTCGTAGTTGCGTTCGGCCTGCTCCGCCTCACGCCGCACCCGCTCGAGTTCGCTGCGCAGCTCCTGCACCTTGCGGATGGCCTGGCGCTCGGCCTCCCACTGCGCCCGCTTCGCATCGGCATCCGCCCGCAGGTCGGCGAGCTCCCGGCGCAGCTCATGCAGACGGAGGCGGCTCGGCTTGTCCTTCTCCTTCGCCAGCGCAGCCTCCTCGATCTCGAGGCGGGTCACCCGTCGCGTGAGCTCGTCGAGCTCGGCGGGCATCGAATCGATCTCGGTGCGCAGCCGCGCGCAGGCCTCGTCGACGAGGTCGATGGCCTTGTCGGGCAGGAACCGCTCGGTGATGTAGCGGTGGGAGAGGGTGGCGGCCGCGACGAGCGCGTTGTCCTGGATGCGCACGCCGTGGAAGACCTCGAGGCGCTCCCGCAGTCCACGGAGGATCGAGATGGCGTCCTCGACGCCCGGCTCCTCCACCAGCACGGTCTGGAACCGTCGCTCGAGCGCGGCATCCTTCTCGATGTGTCGGCGGTATTCGTCCAGCGTCGTCGCGCCGATGAGGTGCAGCTCGCCCCGGGCGAGCATGGGCTTCAGCATGTTGCCCGCGTCCATGGCGCCCTCGGTCGCACCGGCACCGACGAGCGTGTGCAGTTCGTCGATGAAGAGCAGGATGCGCCCGTCCGACGACGTGACCTCGGCCAGCACCGCCTTCATCCGCTCCTCGAACTCGCCGCGATACTTCGCACCGGCGACCAGAGCCGCGAGGTCGAGCTGGAAGACCGTCTTGTCGCGGAGCCCTTCGGGAACGTCGGTGCGCACGATCCGCTGGGCCAGACCCTCGACGATGGCGGTCTTGCCGACGCCCGGCTCGCCGATCAGCACCGGGTTGTTCTTCGTCTTGCGCGACAGGATCTGGATGACGCGACGGATCTCGGTGTCGCGGCCGATGACCGGATCGAGGCGCCCGGCCCGGGCGTCGGCGACGAGATCGCGGCCGTACTTCTCCAAGGCCTCGTAGGTCTGCTCGGGGGTCGCGGAATTGACGTGCTGGTTGCCGCGGACGGCGGTGAGCGCCGTCAGGAAGCTCTCGCGCGTGACGCCGTCGCTCTGCAGCAGGCGCGCCGTCGCGCTTCCGGGGTCGTCGGCGAGCGCGAGCAGCAGATGCTCCACCGAGACGTAGGAGTCCTTGAGCCGATCCGCCTCCCTCTCGGCACGGTCGAGGGTCGCTGCCAGGGTCTTCGACAGGAACACCTGGCCGGGCGTCGCCCCGGGCCCCGTGGCCCTCGGTTTGCGCTCGATCGCGCGCGTCACGTCGCCGAGCAGCACCGGCAGATCGACACCGGATGCCTCCAGCAGTCGCGGGATCAGTCCGCCCTCCTGCGTGATCAGCGCCAGCAGGAGGTGCTCGTTCTCGGTCTCCGTCTGCCCGTTCCGGCTCGCGATGCTCTGCGCCTGCTGAAGGGCTTCCTGGGATTTCTGGGTCAGTTTGTTCATCTCCATGGTGGAGTCCCCTTTCCGGAACGGATCACCCGGCGCCAGCTCTCGAGCACATCGATGCGGGCGAGCAGGTCGATGACGAGGGCGACGGCGGTATAGTTGAGCGACAGGTCGGCGTGCAGCCGCACGATCCGCCGCACCAGTCCGGGTGCGGTCGGGTCGAACCACAACCGCCCCGCGCCGTCCCGGTGCGCCGGGACGAGGCCGAGCTCGACGAACCGGGCGACGAGTTCGGGGTGGGTGCCGGAGGCGGCAGCGACCATCCCGATGTCGAGGCGGGGTGGGAGCGCCGGAAGCAGCGGAGAGCTCATGATGCGGCCCTCGGATCGTAGGCGGACTCGTGCCCGAGCGTCTCGAAGAGCTCGCGTTCACGGTCGGTGAGGTGCGGCGGGACCATGATCTTCACCTTCGCGAAGAGGTCGCCCGGCTTCCCGCCGGACTGCGGCATGCCCTGACCCTTCAGCCTCAGGCGGCGGCCGCTGGACGAGCCGGGCGGAACCCGCACGGTGATCGGGCCGCCGGGAGCCCGGGTCGAGACGCTCGTCCCGAGCGCGGCCTCCCAGGGCGAGATCGGCAGGTCCATCTCGATGTTCTTCCCGTCGAGCCGCAGATGACGGTCGGGCCGCACGCGGAACGTGACGACGAGGTCGCCGGCCCCGCCGTCGTCCCGGCCCGCGCCCCCGCCGCCGGTCACGCGCATCCGTTGGCCGTCGAGGACGCCCGCCGGGATCTGGATGTCGAAGGTCTGGCGGCCGCCGTCGGGGCCCGAGACGACGACCGTTCGGGCACCCCCGCGGAAGGCCTCCTCGACGGTGAGCTCGAGGGTGGCTTCGTTGTCCATTCCCCGCATCGAGCCGAAGACGTCGCCGAAGAGGTCTCCCCAGTCGACGGAGGCGCTGCCCGGCCCGGCGCCGCCTTGAGCGCTCGACCAGGTGTATCCCGAAGGCCCGGGGCGCGCTCGGGTTCGGCCGCCGCCCCCCGCCGCGCCGGCCCGCGTCTGCGAGGCGTGCTCGCGCTCGGCTCCCGCGGCGTACTGACGGAAGTCCGGCCCGAACCGGTCGTACTGCGCCCGCGAATCGGGATCGGCCAGCACGTGGTAGGCCTCGCTGATCTCCTTGAACCGGTCTTCCGCTCCGGTCTCCTTGTTGACGTCGGGGTGGTACCTGCGGGCCAGTTTGCGGTAGGCGCGCTGGATCTCCTTGGCGTCGGCCGATCGCGAGACGCCGAGCAGTCGGTAGTAGTCGTCGGCCGCCACGATGTCACTCCTCGGCTGAGGTGACGACGACTTCGGCGGCCCGCAGCAGCCGATCCGGGGTTCCGAACCCGAGCCGGGCGACGTCCACGACCGTTCGCGGCGGCCGGTCGCCCCGGCCGACCACCGACACGACCTCGTGGATGCGCGGGTCGAAGGGCACCCCGACCCCGTCGATGCGGGGGTAACCGAGGCGCTCGAGCGCGGCGACGGCCTGTTCCCGGATCGCCTGCATGCCTTCGGCCAGGCCGGCGCTCTGCCCTCGGGCGTAGGTGACCGCATCCTCGAGCCCGTCGACGACGGGGAGGAAGACGGATGCGGCCTGGGCACGCTCGGAGTCGCGGACGAATTCGATCTCCCGAGCCGCCCGCTTTCTCAGGTTGTCGAGGTCGGCGACCGCACGGCGCCAGCGGTCCTCGAGATCGGCGAGACGAAGGTCCGGATCGTCGGGCGCGACGGGCGGGGCTGACGCGGCACCCGCGTCGGTGTCGACGTCGGTGTCGGTGCCCTCCGGGTCGGCCATGTCACGGTCTCTCAGCTTCGATCGAACTCGGCGTCGACGACGTCGTCGTCGTCGGAATCGTCCTCGGTGTGATTCTCGGAGGACGGCGCATCGGATGCCCGGGCGACGGACAGCGCGGCATCCATCTGCTGCAACTCACTGGTCAACTCGCGCGCTTCAGCCGCCGAGACCTCGCGGCCGACGGCGTCTCGTGCCTGCCCGATCAGCATCTCGGCCCGAGCGCGCTCATGCTGCGGCACGGAATCGCCATGCTCGGTGAGCGTGCGCTCGACCCGGTACGCGGCGGCGTCGAGCTCGTTCCGGGCGTCGATGTCCTCACGCAGCCGCTGGTCCTCGCCGCGATTCTGCTCGGCCTCCCGGACCATACGCTCGATCTCGGACTGATCGAGATTCGTGGTGCCGCTAATCGTGATGCCCTGCTCGGCACCGGTGTCCTTATCGCGGGCCTTCACGTTCAGGATGCCGTCCGCGTCGATGTCGAAGGTGACTTCGACCTGGGGTTCGCCGCGCGGGGCCGGCCGGATGCCGGTCAGGGTGAAGCGTCCGAGCACCCGGTTGTCGGCTGCCCGCTCCCGCTCGCCCTGCAGCACCACGATCTCGACCGAGTCCTGGCTGTCCTGAGCGGTGGAGAACACCTCGCTTCGGCGAGCCGGGATAGTGGTGTTGCGCTCGATGATCTTCGTCATCACGCCGCCGCGCGTCTCGACGCCCAGCGAGAGCGGTGTCACGTCGAGCAGGAGGACGTCGCTGACCTCGCCCTTCAAGACGCCCGCCTGGATCGCGGCACCGACGGCCACCACCTCATCGGGATTGACGGTCATGTTGGGGTCCTTGCCCCCGGTGAGTCGTTTGACGAGGTTCTGCACCGCTGGAATCCTCGTCGAACCTCCGACCAGGATCACCTCGTCGATGTCGTTGGCGGTGACCTTCGCGTCCTCCATCGCCTGCCGCACCGGGCCGAGGCAGCGCTCCACGAGGTCGGCGGTGATGTTCTCGAACGTGGCGCGCTTCAGCGTCGTCGTCAGATGTTTCGGGCCGTCGGCATCCGCCGTGATGAACGGCAGACTGACCTGCGTCTGACTCACGGTGCTGAGCTCGACCTTGGCCTTCTCGGCCGCCTCGAACAAGCGCTGGAGGGCCTGCGGGTCCTTGCGGAGGTCGATGCCCTCCAGCTTCTGAAACTCATCGGCGAGGTAGTCGACCACGCGACGGTCGAAGTCGTCCCCGCCGAGATGGGTGTCGCCGGCCGTCGAGCGCACCTCCACTACGCCGTCACCGACATCCAGGAGGCTCACGTCGAAGGTGCCGCCGCCGAGGTCGAACACGAGCACCGTCTCGTGCTCTTTCTTGTCCATGCCGTAGGCGAGGGCGGCCGCGGTCGGCTCGTTGATGATGCGGAGCACTTCGAGGCCGGCGATGCGGCCGGCATCCTTCGTCGCGGTGCGCTGGGCGTCGTTGAAGTAGGCGGGAACCGTGATGACCGCCTCGGTCACCTTCTCGCCGAGGAACTTGGCGGCGTCGTCGACGAGCTTGCGCAGCACGAGCGCGCTGATCTCCTCCGGCGAGTGGAGCTTGTCACGGATCGTGAATCGCGCCTCGCCGTTCGGCCCGGCTGCGATGTCGAAGCCGACCGCCTTGGCCTCCTCGTCGATCTCGTCGAAATTCCGCCCGATGAAGCGCTTGGCCGACGAGATCGTTCCTTTCGGATTCAGGATCGCCTGCCGCCGGGCGAGCTGCCCCACGAGTCGCTCACCCGTGTCGGTGAACGCCACCACCGATGGAGTGGTGCGAGCACCTTCCGCGTTGGGGATGACTTTCGCCTCTCCCCCTTCCCAAACCGCGATCACCGAGTTCGTGGTGCCGAGGTCGATGCCCACTGCCTTGGCCATCAGACATACCTTTCGTCGGGCCCCACGGGTCATGCGCCCGGTTCGAGCCGTCGAGACTGGTCTCGCTGACGCCGAGTGTGCGCGTCCCCGGAGGCCGTGTCATCGGCCTCGCGAGTCGAAAGAAGCGGCGATCTTCGCTCTGTCGGGCCCAGCCGAAAGCAGTTAGCCTGGCGGTGCGGAGTCCACCATCATGTGCGCACTGAGCGACCCAGAGATAGTCGCGCAAGCCGACCTGGATGCCAAGGCACGGTCGGGCCTGTACGACCTCTTCAGAGTGGGTTCGACGATGTTCGAGCGGCCGACCGCGCGCCGAACGCTCCGCCTCGCATCCGTCTCGGCCAAGGCGATCTCCGGATGCGCGGTCCCCGCCGCGTACATCGCCCAGGGAGGTCGTCTCGCCCGCCATTCCGGCAGAGCCGACCGGCGGCTCGACCTGCTGGTGGAGGAGCGCGCCGGGACGAGCGGGGTGCTGGAGAACGGCCGGGGCTGGAGCTACGCCCTCTTCTTCCGGGGCACCGGTGCGGTCAGGGGTGCCCTGGTGCTCCGCAGGGCAGCCGAACCGTCACCCGAGGCGATGTTCCTGCTCGGCGCGCTGGCGGAGCCGACCGGTGCGGCGCTGGCGACAGCCGAGTTGATCGACCGGGAACGCCGCCAGGCTCACGAATTGCGGCAGCTCGGTCAGACTCAGAAGGGCGCCAACCGCACCCTGACGGCGACGATCCAGCGGCTCGACACGTACCAGAGGGTGCGGGATACCTTGGCCGCGGCGGCCCGTACCGAAAACGGTGAGACCCAGGTCGTCTCGGCCTTGAGCGCGCTCACGGGACGATCGGTGGTGCTCCAGGACTCCTTCGGCACGGAACGCATTCTGGTCAGGGTCGGCGACTGCGTTGCGCCGCCCGACCTCCGGGCAACCACTAGTGGCACGGCGAACGCCGCGGCACGGGCGGGATGGCATTCGACCGCGGTCTGCGCCGACGGCGAACTCGTCGGCGTGATCGGCATCTACGATCCGGATGACGAGCGGAGCGACGACGATCGATTTGCCGTCGAGCACGCGAGTGCGGTGATCGCCGTCGAGCTCGAACACCAGCGCAGTGTCGCCGCAGTCGAGATCCGCTTGGGTCGCAATCTCGCCGACGATCTCGTCCTCGGTGCCGACATCGTCGAAGCCCGTGCTCGCGCCGAGATGCTCGGCTTCGATCTCAGCGGCCTGCAACGCGCTGTGCTCGTGTCCTGGGAGCAGCCCTCCCCGAACGGTGTCGACATCGGGGCGGCCCTGGGCCACGACCTGATCGCCATGCGCGTGCCAGCTCTCATCTCGCGCCGGACGGACACCGTGCTCGCGGTCGTCGCTGCCGACGCCGACCTCTCCAGCCTTCACAGGCGGTTGTCGTCGACGGTGTTCAGCGAACGAGGCACGATCGGAGTGGGAGGGCGCTGCGTCGCCGACGATCTGCCGCGCTCCTACGCCGAGGCCGGCAGGGCCCTGAAGATCCGGATCGAGTCAGCTCGGCCATTCGGTCTCTCCCACCACGACGATCTCGGCCTGCTCCGAATCCTCGACACCTCGAACGACGGGCTCGAGCTCAACCGGTACCTGGATGAGTGGCTCGGCGCACTGCTCGAGCATGACCGCGAACACCACTCCGATCTCGTCCACACGCTCACGCTGTACCTGGACTCCGGCGGCAACTACGACCGTGCGGCGGATGCGCTGACCATCCACCGCAGCACCCTCCGCTACCGGCTCGGGCGCATCCGCGAGTTGAGTGGTCGCGACCTCACCGACCCGGAGAACCGGCTCAACCTCCACATCGCCGTGCGCGTCCAGGCGGCTCTGCGGGGCGGCCTGCGCTGATCCGCGCGGGCTCGACGCAACGAAGGAGGAACGCCCGTGACATCCGACCCCCACGAGGCTGAGTTCGTCGGCCGAGGACGGCGAGCGATCGTGGCCGGCCTCCTCGACCTGTTCGATCGAGCACAGGCAGACCGGCGGCCCGTCTGGGTCTCGCTGGAGGCACCGACCGGCTGGGGCAAGACGCGCATCGCCCGGGAGTTCTACTCCGCGCTGGCGCAGTCGCGCCAGACCGAGCCGGCGTACTGGCCCTCGGCGATCGCCACCGATCACGCCAAGGTCTCGGAACGACGCAAGGCCATCAACCCTCCCGACTTCGAGCACGTGCCGATGAGCCGACCGGACTACCTGTGGTGGGGAATCGCCTGCGGCAGGCGCAACGGCACGGCAACCGAGTCGCTGCTGCAGGACGTCGGCGTGCTGCGCAAGCACATCGACCATCTCGAGAACGCGTGGTGGTACCGGGCGGGCTTCGTGGAGAAGTTCGCCTACCCCGCGTTCCTCGCGCTCCGTGCGAAGGTGCTCGAGGAGGGCAGGACCGCGGTCGTCGACTTCGGCGTCACGAAAGCCGCTGAGATGGTCGGGGGCGCGCTTCCGGGTTTCTC
The DNA here is from genome assembly GCF_013409865.1 of Herbiconiux flava. Lineage (NCBI taxonomy): Bacteria > Bacillati > Actinomycetota > Actinomycetes > Micrococcales > Microbacteriaceae > Herbiconiux > Herbiconiux flava. The sequence goes on along the minus strand of NZ_JACCBM010000001.1, from coordinate 1,796,983 downwards.
GGCGATGAGCTGGCTGATCCGCAAGGGGGTGGCGGGGACGAGAGCTGCCCGGGCCCGCAGCAAGAACCTCAGGAGCGCAGAGGGGATCGTGTACCGGCCCTCCGAGGTGGACGAGGTGGAGTCGTTCCTCACCAAGATCGCCCCTCTGGTTCCCGTCGTGCTCGTCGTGGAGGACGTGCATGACGCCGATGAGCTTCTCCTCGACCTGCTCGAGCGTTTGATCCGCCGCGATGCCCCGGTGATGATCCTGACGACCGGATGGCCGGGGTTCGTCGACGCCGACCCCGGCCTCGTGCGCGTCATGCAGAGTGCGGGCGAGCGGTTGATCCGCATCGACGAGGAGTCGACGACTCTTCCGCACCCGTTCCCACCCGAGGCGTCGCTGCGCGCCCTGGACACCGCAGACCTCGAATCGATCGTGCACGCGCGTCACGCGCAGGTCGGTGCGGCCACCCGGGACGCGCTGGTCTCCACCTACCGCAATCCGTTCGCGCTCGAACTGGTGCTGGAGACGTACGGCGACCCCGACGACGACGTGCTCGAGATCGATCCGAGAGATCTCGAGCGGCTGTCGGGCAAGGTGGAGGATCTCTACAAGACGGCGTGGGAGCGGCTCAGCGATCCCGACCGCGAGGCCTTGACGCTGGCGACCCTCGCCATCCCCGCCATTGTCTCGGCCGATGCGGGCGCCGACCGATCGTGGGATCGGGAGATGCTGGCGACCGCGCTCGCGCAACTCGGCGACGACCACGGCGATCGCGTCACGGGGAGGAGTGTGATCGACCGCGCCTGGGTGCGCACGGTCGACGAGATCTTCTGCCAGTTCCACGACGTGGCGCAGATGAAGCTCGCAGCCAACGACTTCGCGAAGGCGCCTCGACGGCTGCAGGTGCGGCGTGCACTCATCGAGCAGGCCAAGGACCTCATCGCCGATCGCGACGCTCCTGCGCATCGAGCGGCGCAGGCCGGCCGGCTGTTGCTGGCCTACCGAGCTGAACTCGACGACCGCGAGTCCGTCGACGCGAGTCGCGCGCTGCTCGGCGTTCTCGGCGATCTGCACCAGGAGAACCGGGCGATCGAGAGCTTGGGCGATGAGGCCCTCCCTCGACTCGACCTGCGCGACCAGCGCGACCGCGAGCTGCAGTGGACCTTCGCTCAGACGCAGCGACAACTCGGCAACCCGAGGCGAGCGATCGAGCTGCTCGACGAGCTCCTGAGCGTGGAACAGGACGTCTACGGGCCGGACGCCTCGGAGGTTCTGGGGACTCGCCGGTCGATCGCGAGCGCCATGGCGCTCGACGGGCGACCACAGGCCGCCGTAGCGATGCTCGAAGCGGTGCTGGCTCAGCAGCTGACCACACGCGCTGAGTCCGACGCCGACGTGCTCGACACCCGGGCAGAGCTGGCCCTCGCCCTCTCGGAATCCGACCGCCCGTCGGACGCCATCCAGGTCACGGAAGACATCCTCGCCACCCAGGCGAACACTCTGGGTAGCGACAGCGCGGACCTCATCACCACCCGCGGCCGATTGGCCTCGGCGCTCGCGGACTCGGGTCGGGCGGCGGAGGCACTTCCCCTCTGGGAGCAGGTGGCCACCGCACTCGCCGCGAGGTCGGGCCGAGACAGTCCCGACGCACTCGCCGCGAGGTCGAGCGTGGCTCGCGCCACCGAGGACTCCATCGGTGCGCAAGCGGCGATCGGGCTGTTCACCGAGCAGCTCGCCGACGAGCGCCGGGTGCTCGGCCCAGACGATCCCCGCGTGCTCACCACGCGCGAGAACCTCGCTCGATCCACCGACGACGCCGGCGACCATGCCAAGGCAGCTGCCCTGTATCAGGCTCTCGCAGACGACAAGGCGCGACTCCAGATCTGACTCACGCTGGCAGATACTCGAGAGGGCGGCAACGGCTGTGTGCTCGGAACTTGAGTCGCACCGGAGGTACTCAACCGCGATTATCAGCAGCGACCCATTCGAAAATCGATCAACTGTCGGGTAATTCGGCGGTTAATCCCGGTGGATTCGGCAACGTTACCCGGGTGAAACGGCGACGAACCCCTACGCTTACGCCATGAATGGCGCACAGTAGAGGAAAGCCACCCCGCGCCGAGGTGGCTTTTTCCATGTACTTAACTCCGCCGCCACCGGCTCCGATACGCGGCGTCAGTCAGACTTTTTGCGAGCTTCTGACAGGCGAACCGCTTTGTCATCTGGCCCGTCCCCACTAAGAGTGAGGCGATCAGTGCTGTCGTTAGAGGCGTTCGTGTCGTCGACTCCGTAGTACACCGTCTCGTCGCGGTCGTCGTTCCCTCTTGCCATGTCTTCTCCCTAAATTGATTGCGAAAGCACACGAATGACCGCACATAGAGCCGCCGCGAGGACGAAGGCGATAATTCCTGCGGTTGCCCACCGTCTCTGACGAGCCAGGAGGGCGGAATACGTTTCGTACTCCTTAATGATGTTCGCCACTACTACATGACGCGCCGGTAGAAAGTCTTGCCCTGCGGCGATCTCGAACGCTTTACGAGGTTGGACAATGAAGCCCGTCGTTGGCGCAGCAGCCGCCAGCCCGAGGAGCGCGGCGATCAAGAAAAGTGCGATCACAGTGGTCCACCACGAGCTATCCGCCGCTACGCCGACAAGTGCCGCTGCTATTGACGCTGAGCCGACCAGTAATCCCGCACGAGTTTGCATCTGCGCAACGCTCTGCAACTGGGCGTCGCGACAACGCACGACCTCCTCGTGAAGTAGCTGCAACGTTTCTTCGCCATATTCTCGCCCCTGTAGGACGAGCTTTCGCGGCGGTACGCCAGCGACCCGAACAGTCTTGACTCGATCCCCCATACCTGAGGATAACAAGAAATCATCAACTGTTGACACAGACGTGTCGAGGTTTCCACGGGAGCGCACCTCGCTCACGTTTGGGGTTCAGACGCGCGCATTGTGGACGCTATGTCAATAGTGACATTCTTCGGTTGCCACCGCGAAGCTACTACGGCGCTTCACATCGCCGATCAAATAACGACCATCCCTCTCTCAGAAGTCGATAGGAAGCCACAAACGACTCGGCGACGTGCTCGGGGCTGCCAGACGCCGCTCCCTCGCCCACACCCGTGCGTCTGTCGGGGCGGCCGAAAGTCGTCCTCTGGAATAGAGACCATCCGAGAACGTGAGCGTCCGCGCTCGTCTCGCGCCACATGCGACGGACAGCGATACGTTGCTTCGCGTCTTTGAGGGCGTGGTCGGCGGCGGCGCCGATCACGTCGGTGAGGTTCAGGACCGCCACGGTTGTTCTCAGGGAGGCGACTTCTGTTTGACGTTGACTCAACCATCGCTGCTGACCATGGAGGGCCGCTCGGTCGCTGGCCGAGAGTCCGGTGCTCTCGAGGAAGCGGTACTGCTTCGCCATCTGCGCGTACATCTCGGTGAGGACGGTGAGGCCTCTCTCCTGACGCTGACCACGGTTTTCGGGCGCCAGAATCCACAGAGCTTGGGAAGCGCCGACGAGCGCGCCTCGCAGGACGGTGAAGTGGGAAGACGGATAGAGCTGCTTTGCTCGTATTGCGTCGAGCGCGAGGCGAAGGTGCTCACCGGCGAGAACTAAAGACATTCGAGCAAGCTGACTGATCGCCATGTGCTGAAAGATGGCGTCGTCGAGCGCGAGCTCACTTCCGGTCTCCGGCTCCTCCACGCGATGCGCCCTGAGGCGCCAACGGTTCAGGTCCTCCGCGGCGTCCAGCATCTGGATCAGAGCTACGCGCTGCGCTTCCGTCATCGGCATGCCGGGCACCATAGCAATAGATGAGTGGTCCCCCGTTGCGCTGGCGCGGTGCTCTAGGTTCTTTCTATGGCAAGTTCACTCGGCGCCCTACACGGATGGCTGACGACGCATGAGTGGCCCCGCGTGGCCTGCCCCATTTGCGATATCGGATCAGTCGGCTTCGAGAAGGCACATCACTATCCCGACCGAGAATCTCAGGCCCACCTCGATCATGAACGACACTATGGCGGCCCCTACGAGGAGCTCACGGGGTGGTTCTCCGGGTCCCTTAAGTGCAACGAGCCGAAGTGCGGTCAGGTTCTAGCAATGTCCGGGAAGTGGGGTTACTTCGTGAACGATGGCGACCCCAAGTATGGCCAGATGGGCGATGCCTACTGGATCCAGTACGTGACCCCGCCTCTGTTGCTGTTCCGCGTCCCGGACAGAGCACCACAAGCCGTTATGACCGCTGTCACTGCCGCGTCCGAGTTGCTGTGGGTAAACCCGAGTGCTGCCGCGAACCAGCTCCGTCAGGGCATCGAAGCCTTACTGACAGCCAAGAGGATTCCGAAAACGGTGAAAACCGCGAAGGGCAAGCGCGAGCGTCTCTCAACCCATCGTCGGATACAGCTTTACAAGGCCGTACAGCCACGGGTAGGCGAGGCGCTCGAAGCCGTGAAGTGGATAGGCAACAGTGGTTCTCACGAAGCTGTCATCACGCCCTCGAATGTGCTCGAAGGAGCCGAGATTCTCGAGTTGGCACTTCGGGATCTTTTCGACCAGACCGACCAGCAGCTGATGGCGAAGGTACGACAGATCAACAAGCGCAAGAAGATCTGAGAGATTCCGGTGGCTGACGAATGGCGTCAGGTCTTCCCAACAGGTCGAGCATCATCGTGTGGCAGCCGGGTCGCTTGTCACGGCGATTCAGATGACGGACGCCAAGCCCGAGGACATCGCTCGGTCCTAGGCGTGACCGCCTACCCGAGCTCAGCCCTTCGCGGAGCTGGCTTGTGTGTTGAGCGTGGTGGATGCCCCTCCCGCATCATCAGGGCGGCGGCGAAAAGAAAATATGAGGCGGTGCCGGCACCGGATCCGCCGCGCTTGAATCCGCGCGCCACAACAGCGACGCAAGCCCGGCCACCCCACCGGCCACGAACGCGACCCGCCAGCCCCACTCCGGAATCCCCTCTCGATCGCTGATCAGCAGCAGCGCCAGGAGGCAGGCCTGAGCGAGCACGAGACCACCGACGATCGTGGTGGCCTGGAACGAGGCGAAGAATCCGCGGTGGCCCCGCGTGCCCGACTCCGACAACAACACCGTGGCGGCCGCGTACTCACCCCCGGTGGCGATGCCCTGGAGCAGGCTCACGACCACGAGGATCACGGCCGCCCACGCCCCGACCGCGCGCTCGGTCGGGGCAAGCGCGAGAGCAACGGATCCGGCCGACATCATCGTGACCGCCGCAACGAGTGCCCGTTGCCTGCCTCGCGTGTCGGCGAGTCGGCCGAAGAGCCAGGAGCCGAGCGGGCGAACCACGAACGTCAGAGCGAAGAGCCCGTAGACGTAGATCAGCGAATCGGGCGAGTCGGGATCGAAGAACTCGGTCCGGAAGTACGGAGCGAAAGTGGCGTAGAGGTACAGGTTGAACCACTGCACGAGATTGGGCACCGAACCCGCCAGGATGACCCCCACCTGAGCGCGACGATCCGGATGCGACCCGGCTGCGGCCGACGGGTTGGGATTCACGCGACGACCCTACCGAATGCGCTCCCCGGACTCCCCTTCTCTGTACAACGACCGGCCGTCGGTGATTAGACGCACGAGCTGTGGCACCGGTTGATGACGGACGAGCTGAGCTCACGCGCTATATCGCTCGCGGCGGCGACCTGGAAGCCGGCATTACCTCGCGTCTCGACCAGAGCGACCCGCGGCCGCGTCCAGCATCCACCTGCTCGCCGTCGCGCCTTCCGCCCGGAATATGATCCCCAAAGCCGAACTCCATGGGAGCAGGCGCCCCACACCCTCACCCCAGTCGCGTTTCTCCCGCTCCGGAGAAGTGTGACCCGTGCACGGCCTCGACACATACGGAGTCACCCCACCGCTCGCGCGAGACAGCCCATCCGCTCCACAAGACAGCGGCCTACGGGCGCCACTGGCTTAATCCCGGCACCGCCGATTCAGCGTTAGTCAAATCACATGTCGCCCGGCATCGAGTCGGCACGCACGAGAGGCCCGGACTGCGACAGCACGGATGCTGCGCGCGAGAGCGTGGCACTCTCCATATCCAGGAAGCGGCACAGCAGTAGGGCGAGGACGGCTCGTGTGTCGCGATCGACGCGCGCCAAAATCGACTCGGCACTATCGCTGACGCCGGGAACATGCGACCCCGTGTGAGCGAGCAGGTCGCGAACCTCCATGACGTCCTCTACCCACTTCTTGGGGTCGGTGCCGGACTCCTTCACCAACGGTTCAGAGAGGTCCCGATAGATGGCTTTGAGCTTTCGCCGGAGCGACTGGCGGTTGCCTATCCCGATGAGGAGTCGACGGAACTCTTCGTCGGGCTCGTTATCGATGTGCCACTGCTTGCGGGCATGGAACAGGTCGTTATCCATCGGCGCCGAGGTCAAGTGTCCGAGCCGATCGTAGGTGGCTTCGAGGGCTGAGATAGCGCTGATGACGTGGTGCTCGAGAAACGCGAACCGTGTGTAGAAGCGGCCAGCCAGGATCTGCGGCAAGGGGTAGTAGTCCTTCGTGGCCGCCCACCACCGGGAGAAGATTTCCACCGGGTCTGATGTGTTCGCGGTGATGATCATGTTCGAGCGGTGCACGCGGCGGCTGCTTTTACGTGACGGTCTCTGCCGGTAGATGCGGACGGGCTGGCCGTCCCCTGTCGTGGCATACTGAGCAGTGATGTGTGCGGCGGCTTGATAGCTGAACGTCAGCAGGTTCCGAGCGTCCATCGCAAGATGGTCGTGAAACGCAAGTGGCGCTGCTGGCACTACATCGAAGGTGATGGCTGCGTCATCACCAGACCCCTGATTGATCGAGTCGTACCCGGCGGCCTGACGACGAACGACCTGGGGATTCTCGATGCCGATGGTGACGCGGTACTCCTCACCGTAGGGAGTCACCTGAGCTTGAGGGTGCTCAGGCGCCGGGGCGTCATGGTCAACGATCGTTGGGTGCCGACTCCACATGTCGAGGTTCGTGAACCGGACTGCACTCCTGGAAAAGAGGGTGCTCCCCACGCTCTGAAGATTAGCGCCGAGCACAGCTGTGCTCAGCGTCCGCTTCCACTGCTGGCGGTCGTCATCGCCGTCGCCGTCGACGGCCGGCTGGTGTTGGATCGGGTGCCATCCGACCGCCCATAAGGTGACGTCCGTGCCGTCATCGAGGTTGCCGTGCAGTGTCGGCACGTCAAGCCCATAGGCTTCTATCCCGTAGGCGGGAGAACTGAAGTGAAGGGTTGGGGCTCCTCGCCCGTTGATCTTCAATACTCCGGGAAAGCGAACACCCGGTATGGCCGGGTTCCACCAGCTTCCCGCGAATCGCTCACTCACTGCGCGGCCTCGACTTCTCCGGGAGTGTCGAGTGCACGGCGCACGCTGGATACGCCGAGGGCGGTGGCGAGCGGTTTCGTGGACTCGCGAAGGGTAGTCATCACCCGAGGCAGACGATCGGGGAACAAGAGGCGATAGCGGATGAACCAGTCGGAGAACGCACTCAGACACTGAGAGCGCGCAACCTCCTCGGGAGCGGTTGACGGGGCCCGGCCCCAAACCGGGGTGCCGACGATAAGGACGGTACCGTACCCGCCCTCGTTTAGATTCACATCCCCGATCGGAGTCGAGCCGGCGATCGCCACGTACTGCTCCTCGATCGCGTCGACCTCGAGGAGCAGATTCTGGAGATAGCTGACCATGAGTCGAGTATCTCAACACCCATCAGGATGACCTCGTCTGCGCGTCCATCCACGCCGTCGACGAGCACTCGAGCAAGGCCACGTTCCTGATGGAGTCTCTCGCTCCAAGACGGGTTCGACCTCCAGGCGGAGAACGGATTCAAGCCGTGGCCTGGGCGCGACAGCCAGGCTCGGAGAGCCTGGGAATCACTAGATCGCGATCAACTGCGCATCGAGACAGCCGCACCTAGACCGCGCGAGGACGCTTTACGGCGCTTACCGTTCCGGAGACGATCGTTACTGGTTCGCCGCATAACGCCTTCGGAGTACCTATTCAGGCTCACGACATACGGGCTCTGGACGCCTACAAGATCCGTCTAGTCAGCACCACTCGGCGCACTTGACATCGGTTGATAGACACGAAGCTCCCACCTATTCGCTCCTGAGTTAGTTGTCCGCAGACAAGTAGGCACTGCGCGTCGCCGCTAATTCTGCCCAGTGGGTTTCGAGTCCGGCGAGTGTCGGGCTGACTCCGAGTGTGGGGAGGGGTTGGGAGTGGCCGTCAATGTAGCGGCAGGCTTCCTCGAACACACGGTTGACGGTCTCAATCGCGGTTGGGAGTGCTTCGGCTTTGATCTTCGGCAGGTTTGTCATCCGAACGTTGGGTTGATACCGCTGGGTGACCCCTTGGAGGAGTTCTGTTTCGGTGAAAACCTCGCACCAGGCGCGAACCCAGTCGTAGCCGGTGCGCACGAGCGCGGCACGCGCGTCGCCATCCTGCGTTTTGGCGGCCTGGATGGTTTCGTTGATGTTCTTTTTGATATTGGTGAGACTGTCCCAGCGGGGGCCTGTCGCGCGGGTGATTTTGCCCTTGCCGTCCTCGTCTGTGATCTGGAAGTACGAGCAGCGCTTGCTGGTTTCCATCAGCGAGAGCAGGGTGCTGGCGAAGAAGATGTCGTGGGTGAAGACCATCACCTGGGTGGTTTCAGCGAGTAGGACTACACGTTGAGCGACTTCGTTGATGCGGCGGTGGTCGAGGCTGGATACGGGGTCGTCGAAGATGACCGGGGCGGTGATTCCGGCTAAGCGCGCTTCGGCAAGGAAGTCTGCCATCGCAAGCACCTTCTGCTCGCCCTCGGACAACACGGCCGATGGTTTGTGTTTGCCGGTGAGGACCTTGCGGCGTTGTGCGCGTCCTTGGCGGCCCACAAATTCGATGTTCAGCGTTGGGGCACGCAAGGCAGCGCATTCTTGGGTGAATAGCGCGTCGAAGCTTTCGTTTATCATCTGATCGCTGGCGGTCTTGGCAAGTCCCGTGACGGTGCGGAGGAGCCCGGGCATGGGCTTTGCCAGTAGCGCGAGTCGGTCAGCCTGCTTCGTGTCTTTCACCTGTGCCTCGATCGCGGTCCAGGATTTACCGAGCTCGACCGCGGCTTCGAGCTCGACGAGTTCCTTCTTCTTCGCAGCAAGCGTGTCCGAACGGGTCGCGGCTTGCGACTTCAGCTCTGCCAACTGAGTCGAGGTGGTAGACAGGGCGACGCTCAGTCCGCCGGCATCTGCGGAGGCGTGCTTGGTGAGAGCCGGGGTGACAGGTGCGGCGGTGCTCAGCAGTTCGGAGAGGGTGTTCGCGGTCTTAAGCATGCGGCTCAGCTCGACGTGGAAGGCGGGTTTATCAGCACTGTCGGCGTATTCAGCGGCGAACGTTGCAGCATCAGTGACAACCAGAGCGGTGATCGGAGCGGTAAGGGCTTGAAGCCGGGCACGGGAAGCGTCAATGTCGACGCTGATCTTGTCATCGAGATATTGCGAGTACTTCTCAATCAATGTACGCGCTTCGTCGTTGACCGATTGACGGCAGTACAGGCACCGCTCGGTGTCGTGCACACCGAGCGCCACCAGGTGCCCCTGGTAGGCCTCACCGGCTGTGATGAACGCGCTCCATGTGTCATCGGGCTCAGTGGGAAGATCTGCTGCTTCAAACAGCGACTTCCTGAAGATGCGGTAGTCGTCCAGCAGGCCGCGGAGCGTCTCCCGTTCACGAATATATGCATCAAGATCGAGGCCGGCGATCACCGTGGCCGCGGCGGACGCCTGGGAGAGAATACGTTCAACTCGCTGCACAACTTTGATCTCTGCACTGATCGTGTCAGCTTCCAAAGCGGCTACAGTGCGGCGGAGGTCCCCAACGTGAGTCTCCACGTCATTCCTCGTGTCGACGAAAGATCTCAGGTATTCGAGGTCGGTCGATGCTCCAAGAGTCTCGATCAACGGGTACACGGTCGCGTTGCGCGAAAAACGGGTCAGCAGTCCGTTTGGGGCGGAGCGCAGCTCTTTCACGCTCCGATCGATCGTGCTTTGCACCGTCTTAATGCCCGCTATGACGTGGTTGAACAGTGCCAACGCGGCCGGTACATAGACGTATTCCAGGTCGTCGTCGACGTGGAAGCTCACCGAGGGGCTGTCGAAAATTGACATCCGGGTGAACGGGGCCACCCCCTGTCCGCCGCTCCATGTGTATGTTTTCGCCTCAGACCCCAAGGTGTAGCTAATTAGCGCGGATTGCGGCAAAGAGGTCGCCGCTTCAATGTCACCAAGGATTACGTCAGCAGTCCGGCTGGCCGCGAGGGCTTTGAAGATCCGCGAGTACCCGGTCTTACCTGTACCGTTCTCGCCAAAGAGGATCGTCAGGCCCGCGTGAGGTTCGATGACGCCGCCGGCAACGAGCGCGTTAACCCCGGCCACCTCCGACACCGAGGTTAGCGTCAGCGGTTCAATCGCCTCCTCTACGGACTCCAACGTCGCTAACGGCTCCTCCGTAGGCAGCTCTCGGGCATCGAAGGCCTTCTCCTGCCGAAACAATGCATACGCGATCGCCGACTGGTCGGCGTTGAGGGGTCCAGTGCCGGTGAGAACATTCCGGACGATGTACCGGACCCACTCATCAGAACCGTTCGCCCACTCGCTGAGCAAGTCCCGCGGATCGATCCGCGCGGCCGTTGTTGTCCCCATCACCCATTCTCCCCTGGTGTACGAGCGCTCCGCCGAACGCGACCATGCGACTCACCCGAATGCTAGTGCAGCGCTGCAGTCGGCGAACGGATCGACGAGCTTCACGAGCGGGTTATTCTCACCGGACAGCCGGACACGATTGTTTTCGGCAATTAGGCCAGGCACCGGCTCACGCGAACCTTCATGGGAGGGCGAAATGATCGAATCGTTCCGCCCTCCCATATCATTCACCTGAAGGCGGCTCCGCTCTACTTCGTGGGACGTATCGTCGCGCGCCTAGACGTCGTGACTGACACTCCGACGAGTCCCGATGCATATTCACAGATCAGATCAGATGGCGAGCCGGAAGGTGCATTACGCGACGGGGTTCTGAGATCGGTTGTCGAATGAGTCGGGCTACCCGATTAGGGGGTCGTTACTGGTCGGTCGGGTCAGACTCGATCGACGCGAACCAGTCGGCATCGCGCTGCGCCTGAGCAGCGACCTGCCGCTAGATGATCTCCTCGGTCTTCTTCATCGAGAATCCGGTGACGTCGATGTCACCGGTGATGACGTGCTTGCCGTCGTGGCGATGCACGAAGGTCTTGGACATCGATGCGATCCCGGCTGCGACCCCTCCAACGCCCACGGCACCAAGTGCCCCGGCCACGACGGTTTTTGTTTCAATCGCGAGTTCGGCACCGTCTGAGTGTTCTATCGCGGCACTGTGCTTGAGCCCATTGTCGTCAAGCAGGGCCTGAATCTCTGCCGCGTACTTAGGTGGAAAACGAAGGCTCAGTAACCCTGACCCGACGGGCCCAAGCGAAGCCAGCGCCTGGACCACGATGATGCGCTGGCGCGATAGCGTTCGCAGATGAGTGGACGACGATCAAAAGCTCAGCGGCGTCACGCCACTGGCAAACCACTACGGTTCGGGAACGCGGAGTATGCACTCGCCTCCGCACACCGGGTTCTCGCCGTAGAGCTCTCACAGGTGCCGGTCGATCGAGTCACCCAGTTTGTCGTGGGCTGGCTTCGTGCATCATTCGAACAGAGCAAGGTCGTCGCCACCCTGACGCTTGCCGACATGTCTCCGGCAGCAGCACCGAACCGTCGCTGCTTCATCGAGATCGCAATGCGTCTTCACTGGCTCCACGACCTGCCCCAGTCAGACCGCGCAGGAGCAGTCGACGCCATGCTCGACGCTGAGCGCGAGCAGACCCTGAAAACGTTCGACCATCTCCGCGAGATGGGATGGAATGAGGAGCCCGATTTCGAAGCGATGAACGCCTTCGTCCTCAACGTCACTAGCAACGGACAGATCAAGGATCAGGCTCGGAAATTTGCCTCGGCCGCGCACGCAACAATCGTGAAGAATCCCGGCCCATTCCGGGCGTGGCGGGAGGAATCGTCCTATGCCCATGCAACCGGCTATCTCGCCGGCGCCTACGCACCAGTGTCAGACGACACCATGGGCGTGGGGCGACCGCACGTCCTGGACCCCGACCTCGACGCTCACCGCATGATGACGGTCTTCGTCATCATGCTCACCTACCGTCTCCTAGTCGAGGAAGGGACCGATGAATCGTTGGCCATGACGATCGTAGACGCATTCTTCGACACCCACGACGACCATTCCGCGGCCAAGAATGACAGCAATTAATCTTCCTCCGGCTGGTGGCGCATTCCGCGCTAGAGCATCCGCCCTGGCCGCGCCACCCGCTTACATTGGAGAAACATGACGCCCGAAGAACTCGCTCAGCTCAGCCGTGACATTCGCGCTGGAAGGGTCAAGGTCTATCACGGAGGATTTCCGGGACTTCAGGCCGGCGACGCTCTCTTGCCGGCGTCCGTCACTCAATCCCACAACCTGAGCGACGTGTTCCGAGAGATCAGTCCCGAGAAGCAGATTCGGAAAGATCGGATCTACATCACGACCGACCGATTCATCGCAGTCGGGGTCGCGGCACATTACGCCAAACGGCCGGGGTCCGCGAAGAATTGGGGTGCGGTCTACCAAGTGATGACCGGCCCTGACAACGTCGAAATTGACACGGACACCCCTAAAGGACCGTATGTGACCTTTCAGTGCACCACCGCGACAGTGGTCAAGGTGATGGTCAAAGGCGTCAACCCTGATTCACCAGAGAACTCGGCACGGTTGGCTTCGTTCATCGACGAAGTACGTGCCGCGCATGGCCTGCCCCCGCGGCCGCGAATTCGGTAGGGACCCGCTTCGCATCCAGTAGAAGCAGGCGGAATGTTGCTGCTGCTGCGGAATGGAATATTTGCTATGTCGACCGGCACATCGTCGCATCAACGACGAGATAAGGCTAAGCGCGCGCCGGCGTCTGCCGCTGCTGGATCTGTCGTGCATGGTCCGATAGTCAGGCTGTGAAGAATCGTCCCACCGTCGTTTGCCGTGGCGGGTTCTGCTCTGATGAACGCGGTCATCCCAAGGTCGCTGACGCGAGTGTTCACCGCAGGATTGGTGATGTCGAGTGCGCCCAGCAGATGACGAGTTCCGAGACAGCGATCCCAGATCGAAGAACGGGACCCCGAGGAAGGACACAAATCAGTAATCTTCGAGAGCGTCGAGGAGTTCGAGGTATCTGGCCCGCTGTTCGAGTTCACGGATTTGTCGATACAGAGTCGCGCGCGACATCCCTAGATTCCTCGCCATTTGTGCAGGTGGTTTCTGCTACTCGAACAGGTAAGCGGCGCCCCGAATCTGCGAGTCCATGAACTGTCATCGGTGGCCACCAAGGTCCTCGCTTGCAGTGCGCCGCTCGCTGACAAAGTCGCCGATACGCTCCCGCTCGATGTCAAACTCCATCTGCGCAAGCGCAGTCATCACCGTGAACACCATTGCCCCTATCGGCGTTCGGGTGTCAACATCACCGCCGCCGCGATTCACCTGAAGGCCAGCCCCGGCATGTGCGCTGTGTGATCTCATTGCGGCGCCGACGAGTGACCATCCTCATCGTCCTCGGTGGGCACCCTTCGCCACGGCGAATACGAGTTCTCGGTATGGATAGGGCGTTGCGAGATGCGGGTCGGCTCAGGCTTCAGATCTGCGTCCTCCACGAGGTCTTGCCCAGCTTTGCTTGAAGCCGTCGCGGTCATTTCGAGTGCACCATCCCCTACGAGCAGTGAAAGCACGTCGAGGTCGTCCACCACTCCTGAAGCACGCAATACAGCCAGATGCTGTGCCAATTCGCGAGCGGCCCGCCGCGCCTCCGCGATGCGCCATTGAGCTTCCTGCCGACTCAACACGATAGTCGGGCGGTCTATAGCCTCGATCTCTGCAGCGGGCTCGCTCCAATCGACATCAACCCATTCACCCTCGGAAACCTCCACGGAGTCGCTTTCGTCTGAAGGCACCTGCTTCGCGCGCCACGTCTTCCATTTCTGTCCGATCGCGGGAGCGACTCGCTCGTTCCAGACTTTCTTGCTGCCCGGGATGACAACCTCGCGCGCGAGTTGATCGGCGATGTTGAATAGAAGCTGCCTACCCAGCTCCTTGGCGAAGCTCGGTGACGTGGACGACACCGGCGCGTCCAATCTCGCGAGGGCATCGTCGCCGACTTCCCGAAGGTCACGCACCTGGGACGATAGCGTGCCACCGGGCCGTCGCGTTCCGCCGGTGCCAAGGGGATCACCGTTATTGGGCACCTTCCCAATCACCAAGCGGTAGTCCTGGTTTTCTGCCATGCTTCCCCCCTCCCCACGAATATCCCAATCGTAAGGCGCTTAGCCTTTGACCAGCAGGTGAGGCGACCGAGGCAGCGTTCCGACAGAGGCGATTCAACTCGAAAATAGATCGTCGATGTCCAGAACCTCAGAGTCATCGAAAGTGTCGCCAGAGATCTGTAAGGACGACTGGAAGAGCGAAGCTGAGTTTGCCTCTTCTGGAAGATTCGCCAGCGCGAACTGCGATGGCGCTAGCGGGTTCTGGATGCGAGCTTGAGCGTTTCGGAGCAACCAGTCCCACGAGTGGACTGCAATACGCGCGTCTTCCTCTGATTGGGCTCGAGCGGCCTGCCGTTGGGACGATGGGCTGTCTCGACCGATGATGACCAACCCGGGCGCACGGTTGGTCAGCCCATGAAGGTGATGTTCCGTCTGCGCGTAGGCGATATGGTCCGTCAGCCACTCTCGCCAATCTTGAATCTGCTGGACTGCATGATTGCTAGGGCCGGACAACCGGCCATGACGGTTGAGGATCTTGTGACGAGCCGCCTCAATCTCGACGGTGACCCATTGAGGCCCGAGGCTGTTAAAGCCAAGAACCAGAAAATCTGGCACTAGTTCGGCACCCAATCGAGGCTGCGGGATAACAAATGTTTTCCAGTTCCCGATGACCACCGATGCAAGAAGCGCCGGATACCGTTGGAGCAGGTTTTGGAATGGCTGCTCCAGGCGTTCTCCTGATTCCAAGAGCTCCTCAAGAGCTCTGACGGCTTCGGCTGCTGGCGCATACTCGTCGAGCGCAAACTCCGATAGCGGTACGAAGTTCCCGAAGCTTGCTCTTGTGTAACTGGCGGCATTACGAAGAGATGCGTCTATCTGCCTGATAGCCTCCGCGTGTCCCGTGCTCCCGACCCGCGCGACTGATGTAAGGTGATTTGGCCAGGCACGGGCCGCAGGTCGGCCCTTGAAGTTGATGCGACCATCGGCGCTAATGCTTGAAATTACTCGGTTCTCGATTACCCCGGATTGCCTACTTACTACGTCCCCGGGTTCGGGCATTAGAGCACGCAAACCCCTGGAAGTCATCACCATGTAGCGGGCATGGAACCAAGCACTTACTTCATCCCGAGAGCCTGTCACCAGGTGAGCACGAATCGTAATGCCGAGTTCGGCTTCGAGTTCACTCAGCGCTTCGGGAAGGTCAGCGGGCCGGCCGACTCCCTGAAAAAGAACCGACTTCAAATGATCCCGAATAACCACGGCGGCTACGGGAGCAGGAAGACTAGGCGTTAGCGGCGCGCCGACAGCGTCGGCAATCCTTATCTGGTCGGCAGTGGGACCAGCAGCCATGGCATCCAGATCGTCTGCAATGTACTTCCACCGAGGCTGTGGCGTCGAGATTGACGGCATATTCACGAGCCTAGTGTGAGCCTCAGATTGACTAGAGCCAGATGAGCCGTGAATCGCAGGTGCAGGTGCAGCTAGCTGCGCGTCGCCGGAGGGATGTTCTGGCATATCGCTCCGACAGCACGAACACCTCCGATGCGCTCAACCGCGACTCCTTCGCTGAGCTGCTCGATTTAGATGGAGAATAATTCGCGATATTGGATGCGAGATTTGCGTTAGACTTCAGGTATGAGTACCGAGATCTCTCTATTGGAGGCAGCGCGAGTGTCCCGAGGGCTGACGCAAGCTGAGCTTGCTGATGCCGCTGGGGTCGCTCAAGGCGTCATCTCGAAATTGGAGAGCGGGCGGCTCCCGCTCGCTGATGCGCGCGTTGAGCTGCTCGCTAGACAGCTCCGCGTACCGCTCGCTCTCGTCGACGGGTCGACGACCAATGCCCCCCATACGCGACAGTTCCATCGCAAGCAGGCTTCGCTTCCTGCGAAGGCGGCCAATCAACTTCGTGCCGACATGGTGCTGACACATGTGCGCGTCAATCGCCTGCTCAATTCACTGGGGCCCGCCGACGTCCCTCGCCTCCCCCTAGCGTCTCCCCTGGATCAGCCTGCCGACCGGGCACGCGCCGTTCGGAAGCTCTGGAATCTTCCACCCGGCCCAATTCCGAACATGGTTGCGCTACTCGAGCAGCACGGTGTCCCGTGCATTAGTTGGGATGTATCGTCGTCACGGGTCGACGCCATTGCGAGCTGGCCCCACGACGCACCACCCATAATCCTGCTCGGGTCGCACGCTCCCGGCGACCGCCTGCGCTTCACTGTCGCGCATGAGCTCGGTCATGCCGTCATGCATGACGTGCCGTGTGCGGACTGCGAGCGGGAGGCCGACGAGTTTGCGTCGGAGTTCCTCATGCCGCGAGCAGATATCAAAGAAGCACTGCGTGGTGCCACTCTTCCGAAGCTGGCCGAGCTTAAGTCGCTGTGGGGAACATCCATTGCAGCCCTCGCGCGGCGCGCGAGGGACCTGGGCGTCGTTACCGATTCTGCCTATCGAACTTTGAATATCGAGATATCCGCGGGTGGGCTCCGCAAAAACGAACCCGTGAACGTTCCACGAGAACGCCCGACGCTGATCCAAGACGCGATCAGGCAGCGGATTAACGCCGGCCAGCCCCTCTCAGAGGTCGCCGACCTTGCTCTGATCGAAACCGACGAGCTGAACAATCAGTATTTGGAGGCAGCATGAGCACCATTGAGCCGAACAACTCCGGCACGTTCACACAGCCAGTCGTTGCCCCCGCGCGGCCAACCGCTCGGGATGTCCTTCGCAGCCGTGTGCTAACAATCTCAGGATGCGACGGCGCCGAGGCTATGTCTACTCATCTGTCCACTGACTACGAAGGGCTTGTGATAACCGGCGCAGATCGGCACGCGAAGATGCGCCGGATACGACGCATCTTCGCTGACATATTGCTTATCGCCGAGCCCGACTCGCACATGCATCACGAGTCCACCCCAGATGCACTCTGGTATCTACCAGCAGAGGGCGAGGGACTATTTCCGGCCCCTACCCTGGAAGATGTCCTGGACGCACAGCGCACGTCTGGAGCATCGATTGCGCTGCTGCCCTCTGGGTTCATCGATGTGGGCGATACCGAGACCCTCCGTGCCACTGTTGAAGCGGCGAACGCGATCACCGGGACCGACCTCGCCCTGCCGCTCTATCTGGCCAGCGCTTGGCTGCGGCCAGAACATAAGGCGTTCCTGATCGCCGTCATCGAGCTAAGCGATCACCCCGTACTTCTTTCGTTTGGGTCGTCGACCAACCCTCTCGACTCGAACCGCAAACTCGCACTGCACCGTGAAGTCCTCGCCGAGACAGGGGCACTCGCGTGGCGAACCGACCTCGCGGGCCTCGAGGCGCTCGCTTATGGCGCACTCGGTGCCGCAATTGGTGCGAGTCCCAGTAGCCGCCGGTTCACCCCGCCGAAGAACTCCGGGAAGGCCCGGCGTCCCGATGATCCGACCCCCTACGTCCTAATCCCTGGGCATATGCACTGGATGAAGACCCATGCAATGCAGGAGGAGCTGTACGTCGGCGTGCCGGCACCCACCTGCTCCTGTCGCGAATGCAACGGCCAGCGCATCGACCGGTTCACTGACAAGCAGAAGGACGCGGCTGCGCGTCACAATCACGCAGTTATCGATGCCTACGTGATGGAGATCCATGGCGCAGCCCCGATGGATCGTCCCTCGATCTGGCACGGCCGAGTTCACGATGCAGTCGTGGCCCACGAAACAACTGCGGCATTGGTCGGGCGTCCGTGGAAGGCGCCCGACGACATCACTGCGTGGTCGGGCGCCTAACTGGCAGCGTCCAGGTTCTGCAGCACGCGCTGCACAAATCGACGACGCGATTCTGCATCGTTCCCGGCATCCATCTCCGGCGGCGGCATGATCTGGCGGCGCTGACGATCATCCACGACCAATCCAAAGCCGAAGTAAGACGCAAGAACACCAGCCCACTGCTCGTCTTCGATCGATGGCGCCGCAAGAATAAGCGTGCGCTGACAGTAGCCCGCAAACCTCGAGACCGCGCGCAGCCCGCGTTCGACGTCCAATGCGCGGGTCTCTACTCCAATCACGGGCTCCTCCCCCTCGACGTTCTCGACGGTGCAAAGAACTTCCACCCCACGGAGCTGTGTCGCGAACGTGTGCACATCCACCTCATACATCGTGCTTAAACCTCACCTCGGTGACGATATCAGGATGCACCTTCGCAATCCGTTGTCGTAGCCGTATGAAGTTGATTGACGAAGGCTTAGCCGAGTACCTCCCCAGGGCTACGGTTCTTGATACTCAAGCGGCTGAGGTCAGTGTTCCCAGTAGGTCTTGAGGGGCCGTCTCACATGGGCCCCGGTCACCGGAGCGCATTTCGGACCAGTAAGCGAGACGCGCCGTTTGGGCGTGTCGACGATGTCGTTGGAGCGACCGGTGAACGACCCCCTATCGATACGTTTTCTCATGGCTCCGGTGAGTCGGAGCCACCAAGCGCGATGCGTGCGGAGTTGCTCGAAGATTTAACGGTTGCTCGTACGGGTCGCGGATCCATCGCCCACGTAGCTGGCGAGTGCCTCTCGAACGATGTCGGTGACCGACCGTCCTTCGCTGGCGGCCTTGGCCTGCGCGGCCTTATAGAGATCGGTGGGGATTCTGAACCCTCGCATAGGGGTCTTCGGCTGATTCGGCACGCGATCAGTGTGCCACGCGGCATTCTGACAATGCATCACTTTCCTCTTGCGCGGGTGCTATAGCACCTCGTAAAATTGCCTTATGACAGCCAACAGAACGGAGCTTATCGTCGGGGTTCCCGACCAGCTCGAACGAACGGCTCGTCTTATTGCCGCGGCACGAGGCGAGGACATCAATGCAGTGGTCTGCGCGGCCCTGCGCGAGTACATCGGGGCGGTGCCACTGTGAGCGCGCACGAGCGGTTCAGCGGCCGGCTCCGGCGCTGCCGGCAGTGCGGCATCCGGGTGCCCCGCAGCGAGATGGTCTACGGCCACCGCGCCTGCTCCGAAGACTGCGCCAACAACCTCTGGTTCAAGGAGACGTTCGACGCTTTCGTGGACTAGACGGAGGACTCGGCGGCACCATCCGGCTCGGTAGCATGAGCGCATGATCGCTCTCGCCGCATCAGCACGAGCGCTCAGAGTGTTCCAGGTCGTGTGGGTGCTCGGCTTCCTCGTGGGAACAACCACTCACACAGCGGATCTGATCGTCGGCGGAGTGAACGCCTACAGCGACTTCCCTCTCGGCGTCCGGTTGTTCTGGGTGTCACTGACGATCCTGGATCCGGCCACCGCTGCGCTGATCATCTTTCGACGGCGCTCCGGCATCGTGGTCGGCATCGTCGTGATCGTCGCCGACATCGCCGTGAACTGGACCGTCTTCGCTGTGGTGGGCGGACTCTCCTTGTTTGGCGTCCTCAGTCAGAGCCTGTTTGCGGTGCTCATCCTCGCCACGGCTCGCCCCCTTTGGATATGGTTCGGGCCATCTTCTCCACGGGAACGCGCCGACCTGAACAGAAAGGCCTGACTGCCCAGGGTTGTGAGACGGTCGGCCAGGGCGAGGGAGCTAGGAGAGCTGGCCAACAGCGCCGAAGTCATACAACCCATGGGCTACATCGCCGTGCAAAGTTTGCACCGCGAGGAGTCCTACCCCCGACGGGGACTTGGCTGCTCGGCTTAGACACTGACCGACCTAGGACAGGGCGGGGTGGCTCCCAGGCCCAGTTCGATCGCCGAGAACACGTAGATCGACCTCGTCCGCCTCTGCTGCTCCGCCAAAGCGAGGCAGCGCGCGGTGCGGGGCTGACGAAAATAGGCTGTTCAGCGCCGGCATCTCAGCCGAAGGCTGGGCTTCTACGATAGGTGCACGATCGTTCGTACGACTGATCCACGGGACCATTTATTAGCCCCGTGGATCAGCGATTGCTAAACGCCTTGCGAACTTCTTCATCGACGTCCTGATACAACGACCCTCGGATCCTCACATAAACCTTGAACATCTCATCTTTGAATCGGTAAAGCGCACGACCCTGAATTGGCGACTTCGTTAGCACTGCACCGTAGATGGGCTTTCCGAGGTGACCCGTGTAGATGGAAGGGTTTTTCACGCCGAGCTTCGTTGCCAGAGGGTAAATTTCGCTTGTCGGAATGTCCTGGTTCCTCCACTCTGCGAACAACCGAATTACGTACTCTCGCAGGTTTGAGTCCTTAACAGCGCGCTGATACAGCGAATAGAATTGCCCTGCCATGCGGCCCTCTGCCAGATCGAGAACAGCCCTATCGATCATCCCTTTCTGAATCGTCATCAGGCCTTCCTCTTGAGCGCGAGCGAGGGCCTGCTGTCCAATCACATGCACGAACCAGGGAAATCCCGACGAGAGTCGCGCAAGTTCAGACTTGGCCGACGGGGTAAAGGAATACTCAAGATCACGCTCCAGGAGATACGCCTCCGTATGATCAACGATTGCAATTAGTTCAGAGCGCTTCATGATCGGGACGTTCACGCCGACGAGCTGGCGATCGAGTGATTGGTGATCTTTGAGGATTTGGCCTTCAGTTTCTCCAATCCCAACTAGCGCGAATCGGAGCATCGGGCCCGCATTCGACTTCAGGAAGCTTGCGAGCCCTTTGACGCCCTTGAGGCGATCTAGTTCGTCAATGATGAAGAGCACGGGCTGTCCGTAAGCCTCAGAAAGGGTCTCGCACAACGCGACAAGAGTTTCGGATGGCGAAAGGCCACTCAGGCTACGTTCCTTCCTACTCACCTCGTATTTCTTCGTAGTCTCCGATTTGAAGATCTTCAAGGACAAGCCACGCTTAGTCTTTTTGTCCACAAGCTTGTACGAGTCACTTTTCTCATTCGCAAGTTCATGCTTGAGCCCGTTCACGGCATTTGCGAGCAGGTGCAGCAGACCTTTTAGATTCTTTGTGGAGTCTTCGCACGCCACATAAAAGGTGATCATTTGCTGCTCACTGGTTAGGACAAGATCTTTCCGACCGATGTCCTCGAGGAGCTCCACATCGCCCTGGGCTATGCGGCTAAGTTGCAGCGCAAGGCTTGATTTACCCAACCCGCGATCGCCGTGGATTAGCGGTATTACTCCGCTCTGGTGAAGCGACTTTGCGATCTCAACAACCTCCTTGGAACGCCCAGAGAAGCGCTGCGGATCCCCCATGCTCTCGGCCGGTACGAATGCATTGAGCAATATCGACGTTGACAATAGTTCCCCCAATTAGCGGACTGCAATAGGTCATCCTCACATGTAGATGCTGGTTGTGACGCCGTCCGCCTCAGAAGTGGCCGAGCCTCCAGAGACTCGCCGTTCTGCGGCGCTAGCGTCAGGTGGATCTTTCTGACCACCAAGTGGAGGGCGGAACCGCCGGGCAACGCGAGCAAGGACAGAACCGTGGCCAGTGCGGAGAGGGCCACTCTCCCCGACCTCGAACTGCGCGCCCACCGCGCCATCCGGCCGCCCTCGCATGGGATGATCCGATCCGCCGTGTCGGTCAAGAGCGTGACGGGTAGGGAGTGCACAGTCTCGCGAGAATGGGCCGAGGGAGGTGCCTCCTGACCGGGCTGAGTCGCCACCACGACCATCGCTCCCGCGAGGAGATCCGCGCTCTATGGATGAGGCGGAAGACCAAATGACCGCCGTATCCACTCGCCATGGCGTGGCGGCACATTCACTCCCCAGTGCGCACTACCGCGCACTCCGTGGTACCTTGTATTTCGACACAGTGGAGGTGCAGTGGATACGACGCAACTGCTCAAGGGTGTGCTCGACGTGGCCGTGCTTGCGGTCGTGCAGCACGACGACGGGTACGGGTACGACATCGTGCGGCGCCTGCGCGACGCGGGGCTGGGCGACGTCGGTGACGCGTCGGTCTACGGAACGTTGCGCCGGCTCTACGCGGCGGGCGCGCTGTCGAGCTACGTGGTTCCCTCCGACGGGGGCCCGCATCGCAAGTACTACGCCATCAACGCCGAGGGTCGCGACATGCTGGCCCGCCAGCGCACCACCTGGTCCGACTTCGCGGGGGCCATGTCGGCCCTGCTGGCCGAGACCCCACCGAAGAAGACCGCGCTTCGCACGATCGGAGAGAACAAGTGAGCGAACCAACGGCCACCCTCGACAAGACGATCGCGGACTTCGCCGCCGCAGTCAGGCGCCACCTCGACGACCTCCCTCTCGAAGACATCGACGACCTCACCGGCGGGCTCGAGGCCGACCTCTCCGAGCAGGCCTCCGACGAGCAGGGCGATCTGCATCTCGACGACCCGGCCGCCTATGCGGAGGAGCTGCGCGCATCCGCTGGTCTACCGCCACGCACCAGTTCGGCCCTGCCGCTGCGGCGTCGCGTGGAGCAGAGGCTCGACGCGCTCGAGGCCGCGACTCGGAGGATCGCCCACTCGACCCGCCTCGGGTCGGGGATGGTCGGGTTCGCCCTCGCCGTGCGGCCGGTGTGGTGGGTGCTGCGCGGGTGGGTCGTCTACCAGCTGCTCACGGTCGTCGTGCTGGGGCAGAGCGCACTGGTGCCGACGGGGCTGGTGATGTGGGTGATGCTGTTCGCCTCCCTCGTGCTGAGCGTGCAGTGGGGGCGCGGGCGGTGGGCGCCCGGGCGCTTCCTTCGGGGCCTCCGGGTGGCCGTCTCGGTGATCGCGATCGTGGCCCTGCCGTTCGTCGCGGTGTGGGCGCTGAACGAGGCCAGGGCGAACGAAGGATCCTCCTCCGCCGTCTCGTACACCGATCCGACCGGGCTGTGGTTCGACGGGCAGCGCGTCACGAACATCTTCGGCTACGACGCCGAGGGCAACCCCGTCACCGACCTCCAGCTGTTCGACCAGAACGGTGAGCCGCTGGTGGCCACCGGGGCCGCGCTCGTCGACGAGGACTTCGGCTACAGCGAGGACGGAACCACGGTCACCGTGCCCCTGGCGGCCGGCGCGAACCGCAACCTCTGGAACGTGTACCCGCTGAGGGAGGCACCCCTCGATGAGGGCGACGTGGATGCTCGCGACGCACTGCCGGCGACGCCGCCGTTCCGCTCCACCAATGCCGTGCCGGAGTCGACCGTCCTCACCCCGACTCCGATTCCCACCGCCGCGTCCACTCCCACCGCTGCCCCCAGACCAACTCCCGAGCCGAGCGCGGCGCCGGATGCCGCACAATGATCACCGAGATACAACTCAGGGCAGAGCTCGTGTGTCGGAGGGCCGCTGAGGCGGCGATCGTGGCCCCCAACGTGCCAAAGCACATCGAGCTAACCCGAGCTGAGCGGGACTGACTCTCGTTCGAGATCGCTGTGACGGTTCATCCCCGCGTATGGAACGTGGAGCAGCACCCCATAATCGAAGACGCATCCGCCACCAGCTAGGCACGGAACACCAGGGGCGAGTGTCAGCTGCGCCGACAGGTCGATACGGCGAGGCGCAGCAAGAACACGATCGGCCGCCCGACAGGTGTAGCCGTGAGGTTACAGTGAGGGCATGAGAGGTTGCGCCGGGAAGCTCGTGCTCCTGCCGATCGCCCTCGTGCTACTGGCGGGCTGCGCCGGTGAGCCAGTAGCGACGACCCTCGACCCGACCGCGATGCCCTCGGCAACGGCAACGGCAACGGCAACGGACAATGCGACGGCGACGATTGCAAGCACGCCCGCGGCTGCCCCGACTACGTCCCCGGCGGCGACTTCTGCCCTGCCGACTTCGTGCGATCTGATATACAGCCCGCCCTACTTTGAGAATCTCCAAGAGGCAGCGGGACGACTTGAACTCAACCCTCCATGGACCGAAGTTGACGGGGCGGCCAGCCTGGGCACCAAGAGTTCCGAGCTGCTGCCGATGCTCGAGACAAGGGACCGTCTCGATTGCTTCTGGGCTAGTCCGAGCGGGGCAGGAGGCGTCGGACTCACGACTTCTGTCAGCTTGATCTCGCCTGAAGAGCAACTCGGTCTCATTTCGACAGCGTCGTCCTCGGGCTACGTCTGCGAATCTCAGGAGCAGGGCACGCGCTGTTCAACCAGCCATCAGGACGCGACAGCGTCTGGTGGGGAGACGCAGTTCTTCGGCGGTGGCCTTTGGATAGCGACGTTCTGGGTCGAATTCGGCCCTGACGGCTATACCAGCGACGTCGTAGCGACACTGCTTCCTTAAGCGTCGCCTCACGCTCAGAAGACTGTCTGATCGCAAGCCGGTGCACTCCTAACCAGTCCTCGATTCAGGCCTAACGGAGTTCGATGAGGGCGTTACCGGCTTCGATCATCTCGACCACGGTGTCGATCAGGGGCTCGAACCACTCGAGCAGCGCGTAGCGCCTCGTGTTGCCGACGCGGATCCACACGATCGCCGGCGCCTGACCGCCGAGAGCGACCATGCTCGGGAAGTCCTCGTCCTTCGTGACGAGGACCGCGCTGTTCTCGAGTGCGTACCTCCACAGCTCTCGATCCGACGCGTCCGCTGGGCCGATGTCCGTCACATGCTCCGAATAGTGGCCGTGATCGGACAGCATGCGGGCCAGCGCGGGAGGCAGCTGTGCGTCGACGAGGAAACGCACGGCCTAAGAAGCAAGCAGGATGGGGTGATCGGCCTGAGCGGCCGCGTAGGCGAGGCAGGCTCGGATGTCGTCTGCCGTCAGGTAGGGATAGTCCTCGAGGATTTCCGCCTCGGACGCGCCCGCAGCCAGGAGTGAAAGAACGTCGGTCACACGCACGCGCGTGCCGCGAACGGCCGGACGGCCGTGCACGATCTCCGGGTCGACGACGATGCGATCCAACAGGGGCATGTATCAAGGGTACCGGTTGGACGCCTGTTCCGATCTGAGTACTTCGATCCTCACGAGCGATCCGCGCCGGGAGACCAGCCCTGATCGAGGGCTCACGCGGTGGCGGGCCGGTAGAGCAGGGCGATGGCTCCTGAGCGGAAGTCCTGGCGGTCGACGAGCTCGAGCTCGAGTCTCTCGCGCAGACCCGCGAACAGCGTCGGGCCGTGGCCGGCGATCACCGGATGCACCACGAACGCGTACTCGTCGATCAGCCCCAGATCGGCGAGCGCCAGCGGCAGCTGCACTCCCCCGACGGACAGGCTCTCTCCCGGCTCCTCCTTGAGCCTCCGCACCGCCTGCTCGAGATCGCCCCGCACGAGTTCGGCGTTCCAGTCGACCTCGTCGAGGTTGCTCGACACGACATACTTCTTCGTGCGGTCGATGCTCTCGGCGAACGGGATGTCGGACTCGCTCATCCAGTCCGGCCACCCACCCGAGGCCGGCCGGCGCCAGGCCGACTCCATCATCTCGTAGGTGACGCGGCCGTAGAGCAGCGCGTCTGCTCGGTCGATCTGGGCGGTCCAGTAGCGCATCGACTCCTCGTCGGGGGCGATCCCCGCTTCGTGATGCACGCAGCCGTCGAGGGTGATGTTGATCCCGTAGTGCAGTGACCTCATCCGGTGCTCTCCCTCGACGCGTGCGGAGTCTTCCGCCGATGCGTTGTCAGGCTACTGGCGCGCGATGTTCACGGGAAGATCCGTCGGGACGGCCGCTCTGCCGGGCAGCGCGACCAGAGACAGCAGAGCGGTGAGGGTCGACGCGCCGAGGACGATCCACGCCACCATCGACGTGCCGGCCGCCCCGACGACCGCGCCGGCCACGAGGGTGCCCGCCCCGACCCCGAGGGTCATGGCGCTCACGACCCAGCCGTTCGCCTCGGTGAGGGCCGCGGCAGGGCTGAGCTGCGAGATCCGCTCGAAGACCTGGCCTAGGGTCGGCGGGAGCATCAGCCCCGAGATGCCGGCCACGGCGATGTACGCCCAGGTGGGAAGTGCGGTCGCGGCGAGCGGGAGGTAGCCGACGGCGAGGAGCACACCGCACACGGTAAGGAGGCGCGCCGGCGTGGAACCGAGCGGACGGATGCCGACGACGGTCGCCCCGACGAGGGCTCCGAGGGCGTTCACGGCGAGCATCCACCCCGCCAGCCCCTCGTTCGAGCGGGCCGCCTCGGACGCCGTCGCGACGATGGTCAGCGCGCCGACGGGCACGCCGATGCCGAACGTGAACACGGCCACCCGCGCGACCGCCGGGATGAGGATGGGCGAACGCACGCCGGGATGCCGGGGGCCACCGCTGCCCCGGCTCGTCGAGGCCGCGCGCGGGACGGCGTCGAGAACGAAGGCGACCGCTCCGACCAACCCGAGCGCGCCCGCGAACAGCAGGTTGCCGACCGGGCCGAACACCGCGATGCCGACCACGGTGAGCAGCGGGCCGACGATGAAGATGATCTCCTGGGCGCCCGCATCCAGGCTGAAGGCCGCCTTCAGCTGCGGGCCGGGCGCCACGAGCCGCGGCCACAGCGCCCGCAGCGCCGGCTCGAGCGGCGGCGTGAACACCCCGGCGGCTGCGGCGAGCGCCACGGCCAGCCCCGGCAGCGGTTCGAGGGTCAGCGCCATGCCGGTGAAGGCGAGAAAGCTCAGGATGCCGCTGACGGTCAGAACAGCGACCTGCCCGAGACGGTCGATCAGTCGTCCGAGAAGCGGCTGGCCCACCGCGCCGGCGATGACGTAGACGGCGGTGATGAGGCCGGCGAAGGCGAAGTCGCCGCTGGTGGAGCGCACGAGCTGCACGATCGCGAGGGCGGCCATGGCGCCGGGGAGGCGACCGAGCAGCGACGTCGCGAGCAGGTACCCCGTGTGCCTGGTTCGCAGGACGTCGACGACGGGGTAGCTCGGGCTGGTCACAGGGCCAGTCTGGCTGAAGTCAGGTCGTCGTCTGGCACGCAGGATAATGATATGTGCTCATTTCCTTCCTCGACGAGTCGTACACGCAGAACCGGTACTACATTGCCGCGTTCACCATCGAGTCCAAGGACCTGGCGATCCTGAACGCTGCCGTCGCGGACGCTGCGAGGTACGCAGAAGGGTTCGGTGTCCCGCCCGGTGCCGAATTGCACGCCCACGAGATCATGTCGGGCAGGGGGTCGTGGAAGGCGCTGCGGGGTCAGCAGCGATCGGCGATCGCCATCTACCAGCAGGCTCTGACGAATATCGCGAAGCTTTCCGGCATCGTGTGCGTGCGAGGAGTGGACATCCCGCGCCTCCGCGCTCGGTACAGGTATCCCGATCCTCCACACAGGATCGTGCTGCAACACGTTCTCGAGGAGGTGAGCGCCTGCGGTCGGCAGCGGGGCGAGCACGTGCGGGTGGTGGCTGACGAGCTCCCGGATCAGGAGTCGCACATGACCCAGGTCGAGACGTATCGGCAGCTCGGGACGATCGCGGGACGGCCGACGAGGCTCGCCCACATCGAGACACCCATCACGTTCGCGTGCTCCACCACGACGCCGGGGTTGCAGGTCGCCGACCTGATCGCTTATCTCTACCGTCGTTACGACGGCCACGTCGAGAAGGATCCTCGCACCCGAGCCGAGGTGGAGAAGCTCTGGCAGACGCTCGCTCCTGTGACCAGAGTGGCGAGGGTTTGGACGCCTCAAGCACTAAAACCCCGCACGAGGCGAGGTCTTAGGCGAACAACGTTCTGGAAGCCAGCCCGTCGTGATTGCAAGGATATCTCACCGACTGGGGAAAAAGAAGCCCGCAACCCGGGCGAGGAGCGCCTGCCGCGCCGACGCGATGGCGAAGATGCCGACGCCCGCGAGGGCGCCCACGACCGTCCCGTTGATACGGATGAACCGCAGATCGCGCCCTACATGACGGCGAGAGCCAGTCGGGTGGAGGTCAGCTGGAAGCCGTCGCCAAACTGGACCGTACCAATGTTTCGGTTGGGTTACGTGTTGGTTAGCGCGCCAGACTGTATGGCAGAGTGAAGATCTCAACTGGACCGTACCACTGGAGGAATGATGCGTAGGAAAGCAATGGCGCTCGGCGCGATGTTCGTGTCGGCAGCGCTGCTGGCCGGCTGTTCGGCGGGCTCGAACGGCTCGGCCGGCGATGAGGGTTCCGGTGAAGGTACCGTCAAGCTGGTCGCCTGGCCTGGGCCTGAGGGCGATGCGATGAGCAAGGTCGTAGACGCCTACAACGCCGGTCAGGGCAAAGACGACGGGGTCGACGTCGAGCTGACGCTGCTGTCGCGGCAGGACACGTTCTCGAAGGAGGCGGCGCTGATGGCGTCGAAGTCCTCGGACGTCGACATCTATTTCACCGCGTCGTACAACATCGGCCAGTTCGCTCCGTCGCTCGAGCCGCTCACCGACATCGACACCTCGGCGTACTTCCCGGTAGCGGCGGAAGGCCTCACCTACGAGGACGAGTTGTACGCGCTTCCGCTGGACGTGAGCAACCACTTCCTGCTCTACCGCAAAGACCTCGTCGATGCTCTGCTGAGCGACCCGGCCGCACAGGCCGAGTACGAGACGGTCAGCGAATCGGTCCTGGGCGAGAAGCGCGCCCCGAAAGACCCCGCCGAGTGGGATCTGGACGATTTCAAGGTGGCAGCGGCCTACTTCTCGAAGAGCGAGAACCCCGACTCCCCCACCGAGTACGGCACCATCCTGCAGGCGAAGAATCTCCTCTACAACACGATGATCTGGAACGACGTGCTGTGGGGCTACGGCGGCAACTGGGAGGAAGACGGCCAGGCCGCGCTCACGAGCGATGCTGCCAAGAAGGCCGTCGAGCTCTATGCCGACATCTACGAGAACGGCTGGACCTCCCCCGACAGCGCACAGGCCGAGTTCCCCGAGACCCAGGCTGCACTGCAGTCGGGCGACACCGCGTTCGCCATCCAGTGGTCCGCCGCCTTCGCAGCACTGAACGACCCCGCTCAGTCGCCTGACGTGGCCGGGAAGATCGCGATCGCTCCGGTTCCGGGCGGAAAGACCCACGTGCACGCACTCGCCGTCTCGCTGAACAAGTACAGCGAGAACAAGGCCGCAGCGAAGAAGTTCCTCTCGTTCCTGGCCTCGACCGACGCGATGACCCAGTACGCCGAGGCGGGCGGCATCCCGCCCATGCCCGAGGTGCTGGAGGCTCAGGCTGCCGTGAACCCGGCCTTCGCCCAGGTGTCGAAGACCATCGATGAGAACGGGTTCTCCGAACCCGTCTTCCCGCAGACGTTCCAGGCCTACAGCAAGCTCGCCGAGGACCTCAGCGGAGCCTGGGTCGGCCAGACGGACGTCGACGACGCGCTGGAGACCGCCAACGCCAACCTGCAAGAGCTGCTCGGCTGATCGACTCCCTGGGGCGGGCCCTTCGCGGCTCGCCCCTCGGTCTCCTCCTGCACAGAAGGTCGAACCACAGATGCCATCCACCGTCGTCGAACGCCCGAGATCGACCGCCACGGAGCGCCGCAAGCGCACCACGGCGGCCCTGATCCTGAGCTTGCCCCTCATCCTCTTCGCCGCCGTCTTCGTGATCTACCCGCTCGCGTCAGGGGCGCTCACCGCGTTCCAGAGCAGCACCCTGCTGGATCAGTCGAACGAACCCAACGGCATCGACAACTTCATCTCGCTCTTCCGCAGCGACGGATTCGCGAAAGCCGCCGGCTTCACCGTCGGGTTCTCCGCCGTGGTCGTCGTGATCGAGATGGTGCTCGGGTTCGCCCTGGCGTTGCTGATGAACCGCGCGTTCCCCGGCAAGAAGCTCTTCTTCACCCTGCTCCTGCTGCCGATCATGGTCGCACCGGCCCTGCTCGGCGTCATGTTCCGGTTGCTGCTGAACGGCGACATCGGCGCACTGCCCGCCTTGCTCGACAGCGTCGGCCTCAGCGTCTCGCTGTTCTCCCCCGACTCGGTCATCCCGTTGCTCGTCGTGCTCGACGTGCTGCAGTGGACGCCCTTCACCTTCCTGATCATCTACGCGGGCCTGCAGTCGTTCCCGAAGGAGCTTCTCGAAGCCTCCGCGATGGACGGAGCCGGCTACGTGCGGTCGTTGACGTCGGTGATCGTGCCCGTGCTCAAACCGGTGCTCTTCGCGGCCTTCTTCCTCCGTGCGATCGACGCCATCCGCACCTTCGACGTCATCTACGTGCTGACCGCCGGCGGACCCGGCACGAGCACCACCACTCTGAGTATCTACATCTACAAGACCGCGTTCGAGTCGGGCGACTTCGGCAAAGCGGCCGCCGCCGCGCTGGTCGTGCTGGTCTGCCTGATCCCGTTCGTGCCGTTCATCGTGCGACGCATCTCCTCGACCGGAATGGAGGCCAAGAAGTGACCGCGCTGGCCCAGAACACGACGAAGACGACCGCGACCGTGTCGCCGCCCACCAAGGCACCGCGCCGTCGAAGGGCGTGGCTCTTCACTATCGCCGCCGGCATCATCGCGTTGGTCGTGAACGTGCCGTTGCTGAACGCGGTGCTGGTCAGCTTCAAGCCCGACGGCGAGATCGCCAAGAACCCGATCTCCCTCCCCACGTCGCCCACGCTCGATCACTACGCCAACGTGCTGTACGCGTCGGGCTACGACTTCCCGCGGTTCTTCGCCAACTCGGCGATGATCGCCGTGGGAACCGTGCTCCTCGTGCTGATCATCGCCATTCCCGCCACCTACGCCATCGTTCGGCTGAACTTCGGCGGACGGTGGATCATCAGCAGCGCATCCGGTCTCCGCCTGCTTCCCGCCATCTTCTTCGTCGTGCCGTTCTTCATCCTGTTCTCCACGCTCGGGCTCGCCGACACCATCCCCGGCCTGATCGCCGCGAACACGTTCCTCAATCTGCCGCTCGCGATCATCCTGCTCTCGTCGGCCCTCGGCGACATCCCGCAGGAGATCGAAGAGGCTGCAGCGGTCGACGGCGCGAGCATATATCGGACGCTGGGGTCGATCGTGCTCCCGCTGCTGGCGCCCACGATGGTCGCCGTGTCGGTGCTGGTGTTCATCTTCAGCTGGAACGACTACCTGTTCGCCCTGGTCCTGTCCACGTCCGACGCCACACCGGTCACCCTCGGGGCGGCGAACTTCATCACCAGCACCGGCATCCGGTGGGGCGACATCTCCGCCGCCTCGGTGCTGTCCACCCTGCCACCGCTCCTCTTCGCCGTGTTCGCGCAGCGCTACCTTGTTAGTGGCCTGTCCTCCGGCGCGGTCAAGGGATGACCGGGGACGCCGGGGAAGGACGAATCGTGGTCCACAAATACGAACAGGTCGCAGCCAGCATCCGGGAATCGATCGCCCAGTCCCTGTCGCCGCACGATGCGCTGGCATCGGAACGCGAACTCATGGCCATCCATGGCGTGAGCCGGATGACCGTGAGAAAGGCCATCTCGGTCCTCGTGGAGGAGGGCCGGGTCTACAACGTCCACGGCTCGGGCACCTTCGTCGGTTCGGCCGACATCTTCTCGAAGACCCCCAAGCTGACGTCGTTCACCGAGGACATGATCAGCCGCGGCTCGACCCCCTCCTCGCGGGTGCTCGAGCTGACGCGCATCGCTGCGCCGGACCAGGTCGCGCTCGCCCTCGGCCTGGCCCCGTCGAGCGAAGTGACGAAGATCCGGCGACTGAGACTCGCGGACGACACCCCCATCGCGCTCGAAGAGGTCTACCTCCCGACGACGGTGCTGCCCACCGAATCGCTGAACCTCGGCTCGTCGCTCTACGAACAGCTCCGCCTCGCCGGATACGAGGTGTTCCGCGCCGAGCAGGAGATCATGGCCATCTCGCTGTCGGCCGAGGACAGTCGCCTGCTCGACGTCGCGGAAGGCTCGGCCGCGCTCTCCGTGACCCGGGTCAGCTCCTCGCGCCGAGGTCAGCTCATCGAGTTCGCACGCACCACCTACCGGGCCGACCGGTACACCTTCCAACTGGCCGTCACCCGGGACGACAAATGACGTCCGACGCAGTCTCCGACAGAAAGCTCCACATGCTCCACACCCTGCGCGGCCGCCTCATCGTCTCCTGCCAGGCCTACCCGGGCGAACCCCTGCGCGACTCCGAGACCATGGCGCGGATCGCCCAGTCGGTGGTCATCGGCGGAGCCGCCGCCATCCGCTCCCAAGGGCTCGACGACATCCGCGCGATCGCCCGCAGCGTGGACGTTCCGCAGATCGGACTGTGGAAGGTCGGATCGGACGGGGTGTTCATCACCCCGACGCTCACGCACGCCGTGGCGGTCGCCGACGCCGGCGCCGACGTCGTCGCGATCGACGGCACACGTCGCGAACGGCCGGACGGACTCACTCTGAAGCAGACCATCCGCGAGCTCAGGCAGCGCGCCGACGTCCTGGTGATGGCCGATGCGGGAAGCGTCGACGACGGGCTGGCCGCCGAAGACGCGGGAGCCGACATCGTCGGCACCACGCTCGCCGGCTACACCGGAGAACGACCCCGTACAGATGGCCCGGACCTCGAGCTCGTGAACGCGCTCGCCGCTCGCCTCGGCGTCCCGCTCTTCGCCGAGGGGCGCATCCACACCCCCACCGAGGCGCGCGCGGCGCTGGAGGCCGGTGCCTACTCGGTGGTCGTGGGGACAGCGATCACCCATCCTGCCTCCATCACCTCGTGGTACGTCGACGCCATCGCCGGCGAGCGCAGCCGGATCGCCGACGGGCAACTCCAGGGCTGATCACGCCCCCTACCGACACGGGCCGACGGCGCCCCGCCACCCCCAGAGAGGAACCAGTGGTCGACCTCGCAATCGACATCGGGCAGACCCAGGCCCGGATCCGAGCCGTGCACGACGGCAGTCCTGACCCGGAACTCGAGGTCGACGGCTTCGCCTACGGCTCGAACCTTCTCGACAGCATCGCCCGGATCGTGGCGGAGTGCGCCGAGAAGCTCGGTCTGGACCGTGTCGACGCCGTAGCTGTGGGGAGCACCGGACTCCACGGCCGGCTTCCGGCCGTCGATGGGGTGCTGAATCGGCTGCACCGCACCCTGGGCACCACGTCGATCGTGCTCGCCGATGACGCGGTGACGGCCTACCTCGGAGCCCGCGGAGATCAGGACGGCGTCGTCGTCGCGGCGGGCACCGGCATGGTCGGTCTCGGTCTCGGTCCAGCCGGAGCCGCCCGCGTCGACGGCGTCGGATACCTCATCGGCGACGAGGGCTCTGGCTGGTGGATCGGCCGGCAGGGCCTCGTCGCCGCCCTCAGCGCCGCCGACGGGCGCCCGAACGGCTCGGCCGCACTCCTGGACCGGTTGCAGGATCGGTTCGGAGCCGTCGCCGACTTCCCCGGCACCCTCGCCGCCGAGCCCTCCCCCGTGGCGGTCGTGGCGTCCTTCGCGAAAGACGTCGCCGACGCCGCCAGGGAGGGGGATGCGATGGCCGCCAGCATCTGGCGCGAGGCCGGCGAGCACATCGCTGGCGTGATCGCGGCGGCCGCATCCGGCGGCGGGCTGGGCGACGACCCCCAGTGGACACTCATCGGGCGACTGTCCCGAGCAGACGACCTCCTGCAGCCCGGTCTCGACGCTCGGCTGGCCTCCCTCGTTCCCCTCGGTTCGCGCATGCCACCCGTCGGCGGGCCCCTCGATGGCGTCAGCCGGCTCCTGCACGTCGACACCGCTCGCTTCGCACCGATGGTGCGCCTGAGCAGGATCCGCTGACAAGCGGGCCTCACCTCCCCTCGAACCATCTCAGGAGATCGTCATGGAAATCGTCATCCTCCCCACCGCGGCCGACGTCGGCCGTGCAGCCGCCGGCCTGATCGCGGCGGTCGTCGCGAACCGTTCCGACGCCGTGATCGGCCTCGCCACCGGATCGAGCCCGCAGGGCATCTACCGCGACCTCGCCCGACGAGTCGAGGCGGGAGAGCTATCGTTCGCGCTCGCTCGAGGTTTCGCCCTCGACGAGTACGTGGGCATCCCTTTGGAGCATCCGGAGTCCTACGCCCGCATCATCGCTCGCGACGTGGTCGAGCCGCTCGGGTTCGATCCCTCTCGCGTCCAGGTTCCCGACGGGCGTGCGAGCGACCTCGACCTCGCGGCGAAACAGTACGAAGCCGACATCCTCGACGCCGGTGGGATCGACATCCAGATCCTCGGCATCGGGACGAACGGCCACATCGGCTTCAACGAACCGACGTCGTCGTTCGCCTCGCGCACCCGCATCAAGACCCTCGCCCTCCGCACCCGCGAAGACAACGCGCGCTTCTTCGCATCGCCCGACGAGGTTCCCACGCACTGCATGACGCAGGGCCTCGGAACCATCCTCGACGCCCGAGCCCTCGTCCTGGTCGCTCAGGGCGAGCAGAAGGCCGACGCCATCGCGGCGGCGGTCGAAGGACCCCTCAGCGCCTTCGTGCCGGCCAGTGCGCTCCAGCTGCACGAACACGCGACGATCGTGGTCGATGAAGCGGCCGCATCCCGCCTGCAGCTCACCGACTACTACCGCTACACCTACGACCACAAGCCCGAGTGGCAGCGGACGCGCTGAGAAGCCGGCCCGCGTCCGAAGCGGTCAGGCGCGCAAGCGCCGCGAGGTCACCGCGCGGCTGACCGGTCACCCGCCCCGCGCGCATCGAGCGCCGCCCGCCTGAAGACGTCGAACGCCTCGTTGCGCACCCGCTCGAGCCCGAGGTCGGCGCCCCGCACGAGATCGACGATGCCGAACTCGAGCATCCAGTCGTCGGGCTTCAGCTGGTCGAAGCGGTACAGCCAGTCGACCATCGAGAAGAACGGGAACCAGGTGAAGCCGATGATGGGGTGACCCTCGGCCCGCATCGCTGAAAGCACCGAACCCGACTCGCGCATCCAGTCGATCTTCTCGGCGGGGGTGCCCACGAGGGAGGTCTCGGTGACGGCGATGGGGAGGCCGTAGCGATCGGAGTACAGCGAGATGAGGGTGCGCAGCCCGCCCCCGTCGTTGTGCACCGGCGTGAGGCGGCCGTCGACGAACTCGCCCGTAGTGAAGTGGGGGTAGTAGTTCACCCCGATCACGTCGGGCGTGACCGCGTTGTCGCGGAACCACTGCAGCTCCGCCTCCGTGACGCCGTGCGAGGTCAGCCACGGGTGCAGTGGGGAGTCGGCGTCGAAGCGGCCCGTGATCAGGTCGAGGGCGATGAAGCGGCGCTCCTCGAGCAGCTCTCGGGAGAGCAGCGGCGACTCCCCGTCTCCCCGGTACAGGAAGCCGGCGTCGACGTGCACGAAGGTGGCGTCCGGATGCACGGCGGCGATCTCCCGCTGGGTGAGCACCATGCCGCGAGCCAGCTGCATCGTGACCTTGATGAAGCCGTCGTGACCCGAGAGGTACGGCGGCCACTTGGCGTTCTCGCCGCACCACTCCGCATTGACGACCGGTTCGTTCAGCGGCGTGAAGTCGGTTAAGACGTCGCGGTAGCGCTCGGCGACCGCTCGGCCGTACGAGGCGACCCGCTCGGGATAGCCGGCGTTGATGAACGAGTTGTCGAGCCACAGCGGTGTTCCGTAGTGCATCAGGTCGACGATGCAGCGCAGGCCCAGTTCGCGCATCCGCTCGGCGACCTGGTCGAGCCACGACCAGTCGAACTCCCCCGGCCGCGGTTCGACG
The DNA here is from genome assembly GCF_013409865.1 of Herbiconiux flava. Taxonomy (NCBI): domain Bacteria; kingdom Bacillati; phylum Actinomycetota; class Actinomycetes; order Micrococcales; family Microbacteriaceae; genus Herbiconiux; species Herbiconiux flava. The sequence goes on along the minus strand of NZ_JACCBM010000001.1, from coordinate 1,761,265 downwards.
AGGTACCACGGGATGCCCCACCGCACGAACTCCGCCCCGCTCTCGGCGACCAGGTCGAGGTCGTCGCGCCAGCGGGCGTAGTGCTGGGTGAGCTCGTACTCGTCGAGCTTGCGGTGGCCGACGGCCTCCTGCGGGATGAAGGTGTCCTCGATGCCGACGCCGTAGTGCAGGCGGTCTTCGCGGTACCAGGGGGTGTCGCTCACGCGGCATCCTTTCGTCATTTGAGGCCCGTGGTGGCGATGCCCGCCACGAAGCTGCGCTGGATGAGGAGGAAGAACAGGATGACCGGCAGCATCGCCAGGAGCGACCCGGCCATCAGCAGGCCGTACTCCACGACGTGCTGCCCCATGAACAGCGCGAGCCCGGCCGGCAGGGTCGAGGTCTCCACCGACGACGACATGACGAGCGGCCAGAGCAGGTCGTTCCAGTTGTACTGGAAGTGGAACAGCCCGAGCGTCAGCAGGGCCGGACGCGACAGCGGCAGGATGATGCCCCAGTAGATGCGCCACTCGGATGCTCCGTCGACCCGCGCCGCCTCCTCCAAGTCCTTCGGCAGCGAGAGGAAGAACTGGGTGAGGAAGAAGATGCCGAAGGCGTTCGTCATCCTCGGGATGATCAGGCCGGGGAGGGTGTTCGTCAGCCCCATCCCGTTCAGCATGTCGTAGAGCGGGATGAGCGTGACCTGGAACGGCAGCATGAGCAGCAGCAGGATCAGCACCATCACCACGGCCCGCCCCTTGAACGGCAGACGAGCGAGGGCGTAGGCCGCCATCGAGTCGAACAGCAGCGAGATGATCGTGACGCTGCCGGCGAAGACGATCGTGTTCACGTAGAGCCGGGCGAACGGGATGCGGTCCCACACCTCCACGAAGTGCTCGAGGGTGAGCTCCCGCGGCCACAGGGTGGGTGGCGCGCTGACGATGTCGCTCTCGGGCTTGAAGGCGGTGAACACCATCCAGATGATCGGCAGCAGCATCAGCAGGCCGATGGCGACCGAGGTGATCGCGAGCAGCCAGGTGGCGGCCCGGTGGGTGTTCACCGGGCGACGGCGACGAGCGGATGCGGTGGTCGCCGCCCCGCCCACGGCCGGCTTCCCGGGTCTGACGGGCTTCGTGGTCGTCATCGCGGCCATCAGTAGGTCACCTGCTTCCGTCGGAGATAGCCGAACTGCACCATCGAGAGGATGAACACGAAGATCACGAGCACGAAGGAGATCGCCGAGGCGTAGCCGAAGCGGAGCTCCTGGAAGCCCTCCCGGTAGACGAGCATCACGAGCGTCTCGGTGCGGAAGAACGGCCCGCCGCGTGTCATCACGTAGATCTGGTCGAACGCCTGCAGCGTCGCGATCAGGGCCAGGACGGAGACGAGCAGCGTCTGGTTCGAGAGCAGGGGCAGCGTCACGTTGCGGAAACGCTGCAACACGCCGGCGCCGTCGAGTCGAGCGGCCTCGTACATGTCGACCGGGATCGACTGCAGCCCCGCCAGGTAGATCACCATGTAGAAGCCGACGTTTTTCCACACGCCCACGATCATCACCGCGGCCATCGCGTAGCGCGGGTCGCTCAGCCAGCCCTGCTCGGGCACGATTCCGACGAGGCTCAGCCAGTGCGAGATCAAGCCGATGTTCGGGTCGAGCAGGAAGGCCCAGGCGATCGCGATGATGCCGAGCGACACGATGAACGGCAGGAAGATCGCCGTGCGGGCGAACGCCCGGCCGCGGAACGCCTGGTTGAGCATCAGTGCGAAGGCGAGCGCCAGCACGACGGTCACCGGGGTGACCACGAGGGCGTAGAGCACCGTGTTGCCGAAGGCGTTCCAGAACGAGCCGTCGGAGAGCAGCTCGGTGTAGTTGTCGAGGCCGACCCACTCGGCCGCCCGGATCAGGTTGTAGTCGGTGAAGGAGAGGTACAGCGCCTGCACCATCGGGTAGACCGTGAACGCGACCAGGATGAGCAGGGTCGGCGTCAGGAAGAGCCAGGCGGTGAGCGAGCGGCGGGCGCTCACGCGGAGGGCCGGTCGCCGGCGCGGGGGCGGCGGGAGCTGAGCGGCGGGGCGCTCTGCGGTGGTCGTCATGGGGTGCCTTTCACGGAGGGCGGGTGCGACACGCTCCCGCCCTCCGGGTGGATCACTTGTCGAGCTCGGCCTGGACCTGGGCGGACGCGTCGGTGAAGATGTCCTTCACCGAGCCCTCCCCGTTCAGCGCCTTCTGCACGGAGGGATTGAAGATGGTCTCCATGATCGGGCCGCCGCTGGCGACACCGGGGAGGAGGGTCTTCGAGACGTCCGTCACCTCGGCGGCACCGAAGATCGCCGGGTAGGGGCTCGCGGTCACCTTGTCCGCCACGTCGGCGCGGTTCGGCGGGAAGCCGGATCCGTCGGCCCAGGTGGTCTGACCTTCGGCCGAGTTCCAGTAGGCGAAGAACTCGTACGCCGCCTCCTTCTGCGCGTCGCTCGTGCCGGCGGGCAGCCCCATCGACACGACGTCGGCGAGCACCGCCTCGTCGCTCGGGCCCGCCGGGGGCTTGGCGAGACCGTAGTTGAGCCCGGCCTCGTCGAAGCCGGTCGTCATCCACGGGCCGACGACCTCGATGGCGGCCTTCTGCGTCTGGAACAGCTTGTCCGCATCCGCACCCGACATGCCGATCTGGGTGGCCTTCTGGTCGCGGATGAGCGACACCCAGAAGTCGAGGGCCTCGATCGACTCGGGGTCGCCGAGGGTCGACTTCGTGCCGTCGTCGTTGGCGATGCTGCCGCCCGTTCCCCACAGCAGCGAGGCGAAGACGGGGACCGTCTCGTGGTCGGCGAGGGCCAGGGCGAACTGCTCGGGCTGGCCGTCGCCGTTCTCGTCGACGGTGAGCTTGGGAACCATGCCCGCGAGCTCGTCCCAGGTGGTGGGAGGCGCCTCGGGGTCGAGGCCGGCGGCCGAGAAGAGGTCTTTGTTGTAGTACATCATCATGGGGGTGAAGTTCACCGGCACCCCGTAGTTGACGCCGTCGAACACCGAGGCGTCGACCGCGGCCGTGGCGAGGGCCTCGGTGTCGTTGTCGGCGTCGGTGTAGTAGTCGTCGAGCGGCTCGAACAGGCCCTGACTCGCGAACTGGGGCATGCGCGACGCCGACATCGCGATGATGTCGGGGCCGTCGTTGCCGGCGACCGAGGTGAGCACCTTCTGGTACAGGGTGTCCCACGGCATGATGTTCGCCTTCACCTCGACGTCGTCCTGCGACGCGTTGAAGTCCTCGATCACCTTCTCGAGCGCGGGGCCGTCGGGGCCGGTGAACCCGTTCCAGAAGTCGAGGGTCACCTTGCCCGAGGCGTCGGGCTGGTCGTCGCTGCCGCCGCCCGAGCCCTGGCCGGTGCAGCCGGCGAGCGCGAGGCCGGTGACGGCCAGGGCGGCCACCAGGGTGAGCGGGCGGAGGGTGTGACGGGCACGCCGTTCAGGTGAACGGCGCCGGTGCTGTGTCTTCATCGACTTTCTCCTTCGTGTGTCGTTCAACGTTGAACGAGAGGACAAATACCGTTATACATGACTGGTAATCGTTGAACAAGGCATTACCGTGAAGGTGATCCACCCGGTGCCAGCGATACGGAAGGGAGGTCGGCAATGGCGCGGCCCACACTGAAAGACGTCGCCGACCGCGTCGGCGTCTCGGCCAAGACGGTCTCGAACGTGGTGAACGGAACCGGCTGGGTGACCGCCGAGCTGCGCGAGCGCGTGCAGGTGGCGCTGGTCGAGGTCGGCTACCGGCCGAACGCCGCCGCCCGCCAGCTGCGCAGCGGGCGGAGCGGCATGATCGCCCTCGCGGTGCCCGAGCTCAGCCAGCCGTACTTCGCCGAGCTCGCCGCCTCCCTCGTGCGCGAGGCCCAGGGCCGCCTGATCACCGTGCTGGTGAATCAGACCGACGGCCTCGCCGACGTCGAGCGCAAGATCAGCGAGGGCATCGGGGCCACCGCCGTCGACGGCATCATCCTCAGTCCGCTCGCGCTGAGCGCCAGCGACCTCGAGGGGCGCCGCGACAGCACGCCGCTCGTGCTCCTCGGCGAGCACATCGGCACCAGCACCTTCCCTCACGTCACCGTCGACAACACGGCCGCGGCCAAGGCGGCGACGCAGCACCTGCTGTCGATCGGCTGCCGGCGCATCGCCGCGATCGGGGCGCAGGACCACGGGCCGAACGAGACGGCACTGCTGCGGCTCGCCGGGTACCGCGCCGCACTGGAAGAGGCAGGCATCCCGGTCGACGAGTCGTTGATCCTGACCGTCGACGGGTTCCACCGCGCCGACGGAGCCCGGGCGGCCCGCACCATCCTCGGCACCGGGCTCGAGCCCGACGGCATCTTCGCCTTCAACGACCTCCTCGCCCTCGGAGCGATGCACGCGCTCTCGACCGCGAACGTCAGGGTGCCCGACGACATCGCCGTCATCGGCTTCGACGACATCGAGGAGGGCCAGTACAGCACGCCGACGCTGAGCTCCGTCTCGCCGAACACCGGCGAGCTCGTCGCGACGGCGATAGACCTGCTGCTCGCCCAACCCCCCGAACCGGGAATGCACACCGTCGGGTTCACGATCGCCCACCGCGGCAGCACGAAAGGACCTGCGCAATGACCATGACCTCGACCCCCGCGGCCCGGGCGGCGTCCGACGCCGATCTTCCCGCTCGCGGACTCCCCGACGCGACGACCCAGGACGGCACCTACCCGCGGCCTCAGCTGATGCGTCCGCACTGGCACGACCTCTCCGGCACGTGGGACTTCGCCTGGGACGACGACGAGGAGTACGAGCACGACGACGTGCCGTTCTCGCGCCGCATCGAGGTGCCTTTCCCGCCCGAGTCGCCGGCATCGGGCATCCATGAGACCGGTTTCCACTCGCGCGCCTGGTACCGGCGCACGGTCGGGGCGGCCGAGCTGCGGGCGGCTGGTGCGCCGACGGATGCTGGCGCCGCGCCGGGGCGGATGCTGCTGCACTTCGGCGCCGTCGACCACGCGGCCAGCGTCTGGGTGAACGGGCACCTCGTGGCCACCCACGTCGGAGGGCAGACCCCGTTCGCGGCCGACATCACCCGCCTCGTGCGCGCCGAGGGCGACGAGCTGACGATCGTCGTGCGCGCCGTCGACCTGCCCGGTGACGTCTCGTCGCTGCGCGGGAAGCAGGACTGGCGCGAGGAACCGCACACCATCTGGTACCACCGCACGACCGGCATCTGGCAGCCGGTGTGGCTCGAGTGGGTGCCGTCGGTCTCCGTGGAGTCGATCATCTGGCGATCCGACCTGACGACGTCGACGGTGGAGGCCGACATCGAGCTCAGCGGGCCCGTCGCGGCCGCCGACTCGGTGAGCGTGACGCTCAGCCACCTCGGCGAGACCATCGCCGCCACGACGGTGAGCACGATGGGCGAGGGCACGGTCTCGGTGCGGCTGGTCATCCCCCGCCAGCTCAACGGCCAGCAGTACGAGGAGCTGCTCTGGAGCCCCTCGTCCCCGACGCTGATCGGGGCCCGGATCTCCGTGCACCCGCACGAGCCGGCGGCTCCCTCCTGGGACACGGTGTCGAGCTACCTCGGTCTCCGCAGCGTCGCGACCTCCGACGACGCCCTCCTGCTCAACGACCGGCCGATCTACCTCCGGTCGGTGCTGGCCCAGAACTACTGGCCCGAATCGCATCTCGCCGCGTCGGCGGCGACGCTGAAGCGCGAGGTCGAGCTGATCCTCGAGCTCGGCTTCAACGCGGCTCGCGTGCACCAGAAGGTCGAGGACCCGCGCTTCCTGTACTGGGCCGACCGGCTCGGGCTGATGCTGTGGGGCGAGACCGCCAGCGCCTACGCGTTCGACCCGAAGGCCGTCGGAGCCCTCGTCAGCGAGTGGACCGCCGTGCTCGAACGCGACCGCTCGCATCCGTCGATCATCGCCTGGGTGCCGCTGAACGAGAGCTGGGGGGTGCAGCACATCTCGCACGACCCGCGCCAGCGCGCCTTCAGTCGCGCGATCGCCGATCTGACCCGGGCGCTCGACGGCACGCGACCCGTGATCTCCAACGACGGGTGGGAGCACACCGACTCCGACATCATGACGATCCACGACTACGAGGCCGACCCCGCCACGCTCACGTCGCGGTACGGCAGCGCCGAGAGCCTGCAGCGGATGATCGACGGGTTCGGGCCGGCGGGGCGGCGCATGTCGGCGGAACCGGGACCGGGCGCCTCCTCGGAAGGCAGGGACGCGCATCCGCACCGCCCGATCATGCTCACCGAGTTCGGCGGCGTGAGCCTCGAGACGGGCGGCGACGGCGACTGGGGCTACTCGACCGCCCGCGACGCGGAGTCGTTCGAGAAGCAGGTCACCTCCATCCTCCTCGCGGTCGGGTCGGTGCAGCCCCTCGCCGGGTTCTGCTACACGCAGCTCACCGACACCGGCCAGGAGACGAACGGCCTGCTCCACGCCGACCGCTCCCCGAAGTTCCCCGTCGACCGCATCCGCGCGGCGGTGCGCGGCTAGCCCGGTGCGTTCGTCACCCGGCGCGTTCGTCACCCGCGCGGCGCGGGTGGTCGCAGCGGCCGCCTCGCGGCGGGAGCGGAGGGCTAAGCGGCCCGCTCGGCCCGGCTGCGCAGGATGCAGAACTCGTTGCCCTCGGGGTCGGCCAGCACGACCCAGCCCGAGCCGTCGGGCCGGCGGCGGTCGTCGACCTGCCGGGCACCGAGCTGCAGGAGCCGCTCCAGCTCCTCGTCGCGGGTGCTCCCCGCCTCGGGCTCGAGATCGAGGTGCAGCCGGTTCTTCAGCTCCTTCGCCTCGGGCACCTCGATGAAGAGCAGGCGCTGAGCGCCGTCGCTTGAGAAGATCATGCACTCGTCGTCGCCCGGCACGTTCGGGTCGTCGGGGTCCTCCGCGAAGCCGAGCACAGCGCTCCAGAACACCGACTGCGCCAGGGCGTCGCGGCTGTCGATCGTCGTGTGCGAGATGCGGGCTGCCATGCGGCGAGCCTAGCCGCGCGAGCCCTCCAGCCCCAGGGTCATGGTCAGGCGAGCAGCGCGTGCACGCCCGTCGCGATCGCGTAGATGCCGACGCCCGCGAGGGCACCCACCACCGTGCCGTTGATGCGGATGAACTGCAGGTCACGCCCCACCTGCAGCTCGATCTTCTCCGTCGTCTCGCGCGCGTCCCACCGCTGCACCGTGTCACTGATCACCGACGCGAGGTCGTGGCGGTACTTCTGCACCGCATACCCCGCCGCGTCGGCGATCCATGCGTCGATCTTCGTGGCGAGCACCCGGTCGCTCGAAAGACGCGCCCCGAGGTCGACCAGCGCCGACGTCGCCGCCGACCGCAGCTCGCTCGCGGGGTCGGCCAGTGCTTCGGCGAGGGTCGTCTTGGCCGCCTCCCAGAGCTGGCCCGCGAACGAGCGCAGGCGCGGGCTCTCGAGGAACTCGGCCTTGATCTGCTCGACCCGGGCCGACATCGCGGGGTCGTGCTGCAGCCGGTCGGTGAGGTCGTCGAGGTAGCCGTCGATGGCCAGGCGAAGCGGATGCTCGGGGTCCTCCTTCACCGCCTGCAGCAGTTTGTTGAGCTCGCGATGCGCGCGGTCGTCGGCGAAGTCGCGCGCGAAACCGGGCACCCAGCGGGGGATGCGGGTGGAGACGACGGCATCGAGGGCATCCGGATGCTCGGCGAGCCAGGTCTCGGCCGCCTCGACCAGCGCGTCCACGACGGCCCGCTGCTGATCGGCCGCCACGAGCTCGGACCCCATCCGCCCGAGGGCCGGCGCCCACTCCTTCTCGAACAGGTGCTCGCGGGCGAGGCGCTCGATCAGGCTCTCGACGTCGCGGTCGCTGAGGAAGCGGAGCAGACCCTGCGCCATCACGGCACCCTCGGCGCTCGCCCTCTCGGCGTTCTTCGGGTCTGCGAGCCACGCGCCGAGCCGGTCGGCCACGCTGAAGGTCGCCAGTTTGCTGCGCACCACCTCGTCGGAGAGGAAGTTCTCCTCGACGAACTCGCCGAGGCTGACGCCGATCTCGTCCTTGCGGTTCGGGATGATCGCCGTGTGCGGGATGCGCAGCCCGAGCGGATGCCGGAACAGCGCCGTCACGGCGAACCAGTCCGCGAGCGCGCCGACCATCGCGCCCTCGGCGGCGGCGCGCACGTAGCCGAGCCACGGGTACCGATCCTCGAGCGCGAAGGCGACGGCGAAGACGACGGCCGAGACGACGAGCAGGCTCGTGGCGAGCACCTTCATCCGCCGGAGCGCGGAGCGGCGCTCGAGGTCGGCGGGGCCGAGCTGAGTGGTCGTCGTCATCATGCCTCCCTTGTCGCGGCACCCACCACCGTACGCGTCCGGGCACGTGCCGCCCCACCGCGATGGCCGCCCAGGGTGCAGTCGGCCGATCGGGCCTTCTCACCGGGCATCCGTCGACATTAGGGTGATGCCAACAGCCGGGCCGCACCGGCTCAGGGGGAGGAAACATGAAGCGACCTGGTGGAGTCACCCTCGTGGCCGTGATCGTCTGGATCTCGGGCGCGCTGCAGGTGATCGGCGGCGTCATCGGTCTGATCACCGCCTCGACGACGGCGGAGGCGAACGGCGCCCCGGACACGGCCGGTGCACTGACGACCGGCGCGATCGTGTCGATCGTGCTCGGCATCATCACGGTCATCGTCGGCGCCGCCCTCCTGCGCGGCAGCCAGCTGGCCCGCGTGCTGACGACGATCGTGCTGGCCCTCAACCTCGCGAGCGCGATCTACCTCCTGGCGGCGGTGCCCTCGAGCCTCTGGCAGGGCGTCGTCAACGCGGCCCTGGCCCTGCTCGGCATCATCCTCCTCTACACCCGCAGCGCGAACGCCTACTTCCGCCGCTAGCGGTGTCGCGCGGCACGGATCGGTCCTGACACGTGGCAGGCCCGCGAGCCCGACGGCGGGAGGGCGCGCAGCGCCTCGCTCCCGCCGCCGAGAGCGGTTACGGGCGGAAGACCGCCCGCACGCATCCGTCGGTCTTCTCCTTGAACATCTCGTAGCCCTCAGGGCCCTGCGCGAGCGGCATCACGTGCGTCGCGAGGTGCTCGGTGACGAGCTCGTCGCGGGCCATCCGCTCGAGCAGCATCGGGATGTACCGGTGCCCGTGCTGCTGCGCCGACCGCAGCGTGAGCCCCTTGTTCATCAGCGGCCCCAGTGGGAACTTGTCCACGAACCCGCCGAAGACGCCCAGCACGAACACGCTGCCGCCCTTCCGCGCCGCGAAGATCGCCTCGCGCACGGCAGTGGGCCGGTCGGTCTGCAGCCGCAACTGCTGCTTGACCTGGTCGTAGGCGAAGTCGGGGCGATCCTTGTGCGCCTCCATGCCCACGGCCTCGATGCAGACGTCGGGCCCGCGTCCGCCGGTGAGCTCGCGCAGCTCGGGCAGCACCTCGCTGGTCTCGTAGTTCATCGTCTCGGCGCCGATGACGCTCTCGACCTGAGCGAGCCGCTCCTGGAAGCGGTCGATCACGATCACGCGCTCCGCCCCCAGCAGAATGGATGCTCGCGCCGCCATCTGGCCGACGCCACCCGCTCCCCAGACGGCCACCGTGTCGCCGGGCTTCACCCCGCCGAGGTCGGCGCCCATCCACCCGGTCGGCGCAGCATCCGAGGCGAAGAGCGCCCGCTCGTCGGCGACGCCCTCGGGCACGGGGAACGCACCCTGATCGGCGTACGGCACCCGGATGTACTGGGCATGACTGCCCGCCCAGCCGCCGAGCGCGTGGGAGTAGCCGTAGCATCCGCCCGGCGCCTGGCCCCAGAGCATCTCGGGGATGCCCGCGTTCGGGTTGCCGTTGTCGCACAGCGAGTAGAGCTCGTTCCTGCAGAACCAGCATCTGCCGCAGCTGATGAACGAGCACACGACGACACGGTCGCCGGCTCTGTGCCTGGAGACCGCCGAGCCCACCTCGACGACCTCGCCGATGAACTCGTGGCCGAGCACATCGCCGGCGCGCATGGTCGGCACGTAACCGCCGAGCAGGTGCAGATCCGAGCCGCACGAGGTGCTCAGGATGACCCTGACGATGATGTCCTGCGCATTCAGGATCTCGGGGTCGTCCACGTCTTCGACCGAGAGCTCGTTCACTCCGGTCCAGGTCAGAGCCTTCACAGCACTCCACCGCCTTTCGCCTCGTCCTCGGCTTTGTCGACGGCGACTCCGAACAGGGTGGTGGGCCGCTTGCCGTGCGGCCTCGGGACGGCGCGGAGCACCTCTCCCGTCTCGATCAGCTGCTTCGCGTCCCGCAGCGCCGCCCGCAGGGCCTGGTCGGGTTCGTCGTCGCCGAACAAGGCCTTGTCGGCGTCGTCCTTCACGCGGGCGTGCACCTCGAAGCCCTTGTCACCCGGGGCCGGCTGCACCCGCACCTCGAGCCCCTCGGCGAGGCGCTGCAGCGGTTCGGGGTAGGCGCCCTGCTCGAAGGCGCTCGGGTCACCCAGCACGGTCACGGCCTTCCAGCCCTCCGGATGCCGTGAGTCCCCGTCGGACTCGGGCTGCTTGCGCACCAGTGTCCTCGCCACCAGGCCTATGGCCACCACGCCGGCCGCTCCTGCGGCGACGGCTGTCTTCGTACCCATCACTCCTCCTTCGCTGAGAGGGTGAGTTCCTCCGAGAACCACCCTCGGTCGATGGGCATGAACCTATTGACGCGCCCAGGCGATGGCAGGGGGATTCACATCCGCGCGATCAGGAGAGACAATGCCGGGAGGAGCGGACTCCTCGGCGGTGAGCGTCAGATCGCCGAGGCCGACGAGCGCGGGAGATCGAAGACCGCGTCGACGGCGAATGCCAGCGTGGCCGCCTGGTGCACGAGGTAGTCGGGGCGGTGCGGGAGCGCGCGCTCGATCGAGAGGCCGTCGACGACCGTGAGCAGGAGGTGCACGCGGCGCTCGGTGTCGCCGGGCGGCAGTACGCCCTCCTCCTCGAGGATGGCGAGCCACGCACCGACCCGGCGCTCGGCCTGGGCGACGATCAGGTCGTAGCCGGCGCGCGCATCCGGAGTCGTGTCGGCGCCCGGGAACGCCTGGAACAGGCTCTGCCAGACCGCGAACGCGTCGGCGTCGTCGGTGCCGAAGGGCTCGAACAGGCGCCAGAGGCACTCGCGCAGTCGCTCGCGGGGCGGCACGGACGTGTCGCGGATGCGCTCGTCGGGCATCGCCGCGTCGTAGGTCGCGGTGAGGGCGGCATTGATGAGGTCGCGCTGGGTCGGGAAGTAGTGGCGCAGGGTGCTTGCGCCGACCCCGGCGTGGGCGGCGACCGCACGCACGCTGAGGCGCTCGACGCCGTCGCGCATCATCGCCGTGACCGAGGCGAGGATGCGGTCGCGAGTGCTCTCCATGGGTCAGACCTCCTGGCTCGATTCTAAAGGCACATCAGGACGTTTGGCACACTGTACCGGTACAGTGTGCTAGTCTCGGTGCACCGCCTCGGCGACCCGTCGCCACCACCCCCTTTGGAGAGATCATGGACGTCATCGCGTTCTTCCAGCAGGCCATGGCACACGTGCCGGTCATCGTGCAGCCGTTGCTCGTCGCGCTGGCGGGGGTGATCCCGTTCGTCGAGGGTGAGCTCGCCGCCGTGCTCGGGGTGTGGGCGGGACTGAATCCGTTCGTCGCGGCGATCGCTGCTGCGGTGGGCAACTTCGCCTCCGTCTTCGTCGTGGTGTTCTTCGGGGCGCGCATCCGGGCCGTCGTCGTCGCACGCCGCGCACGCAAGGCGGCTGCTGCTCGGGCCGCGGCCGTGCCGGTGCCGGCGGGCGGGATGCCGGGCGAAATCGCCGAGCCCGAGCTGGAGCCCGAGCCGAAATCGAAGCCCGAGTCGAAGGGCGTTCAGCGCTTCAAGCGGTTCCTCGTGCGCTTCGGGGTTCCCGGTGCGAGCATCCTGGGCCCGCTGGCCCTGCCCACCCAGTTCACCTCGGCGGTGCTGGTCTCGACCGGTGTGGCGAAGGGCTGGGTGCTGCTCTGGCAGGGCGTCGCGATCGTGCTCTGGACCACCGTCACGACCCTGAGCGCCGTCGGCGTGCTGGCCCTGCTCGAGGGCTGACCCCCGGGTGGTGCGCTCGAGCCGGGACTCCTGGTGGCACGGCCGGGTCGGCTAGCCTGGCGGCATGGCGAAGCAGGCACCGATCGACGACGTCTCCATCGGCGGGGAGATGATCCGGCTGGGGCAGTTCCTCAAGTTCGCGGGGCTGCTCGACAGCGGCGGCATGGTCAAGGAGGTCATCGCCGACGGCGCCGTGATGGTGAACGGGGAGGTCGAGCTGCGGCGGGGGCGGCAGCTCGCTGTCGGGGATGTCGTCGGCTTCGACGGGCGCCGAGCCCGGGTCTGCCCGTAGCGGAGCGCGCCGCCGCTCTTCGACGGGTCCCGCCGTCCTAGTCGAGCGGCTTGCGCCAGATCTGGTAGTCGCAAGGGGCGGCCAGCGAGTCGGCGAGCTCGGGGTAGTCCTCCGCCATCGGCTTGCTGGCCGTCCTGCGGTAGCCGGCCCTGGCGTACCAGGCGGCGAGCCGCACCTTCGACTCCTGCACGCCGACGCTCGGAACCAGCAGCTCCAGCTGCATCTCGGCGGCGCCGGCACTCCGCGCGACTTCCTCGGCGGCCGCCACGAGCGCGCGCCCGATGCCCCGGCCGTGCGCGTCGCGGGCGGCGGCGAGCATCCCGAAGCCCCAGGTGGTCTCGTCGAGGCGGTGCACGCGCACGCATCCAGTCGGCCGCTCCCCCACCCGGGCGACTACGATCTCGGATGCCCGGATGAGCCCACGCATCTCCTCGGCGCCCACCCGGCTCGTCCCGGCGACCCACATCCCGGCCTCGCCCACGGCGTACGCGGCGTTGACGATCGCGACGAGCCGGCCGACGAGTGCCTCGTCGTCGGCGGCTTCGGGTGGGAGCAGCTCGATCGAGAGAGCCCCGGAGTCGTTCGTCATGGTGGCGACTGTACAGATCTCCAGGTGACCCGGCTGCGGCCGTAGCGACTGTACAGATCTCCAGGTGACCCGGCTGCGGCCCGGCGAGGTGGCTACCGCCGGTACGCGTCCCGCCGGTGGGTGACCGTCACGATCTCGATCACGACCTGCTGATCGAGCACGCGGTAGATGACGCGATACTCACCGCGGCGCGCCGAGTAGAGCGGGTGAAGGGGTTCGCGCAGTTGCTTGCCCACCCGCTTCGGGTTCTCGCGGAGAGCGCCCATGATGAACTCGAACGCCGCCGCCGCGACCTTCTCGGGCAGCTGCTCGGCGAGTGCCCGGGATGCAGCTCGAGTGAAACGGACCTCGAACGTCACTCGGGGAGTCGCCCGGCGCGACGCATCGCCTCGCGGACGTCGTCGGCCGAGCGGGTCTCGCCGTCGACGAGGTCGCCGAGCCCGGCACGGATGGCCTCGACCGTCTCGCTGTCACCGAGGATCTCGACGGTCTCGATCAGAGAGTCGTAGTCGTCGGCGCCCAGGATGACGGCGGCCCGCGCGCCGTTGCGCGTCACATCGAATCGTTCGTGGGTGGTCGAGGCCGACTCGACGATCTTCGAGAAGTTCGCGCGGGCCTCGGCGACGGGGATGACAGCCATGTACAGAATTCTAGCGCACGACCTATTCGTGCGGTGAGGGAAGTTCCGACGGGGGTCGCAGGGCGGGGTCTGTCGGGCGTCGGGGGTGCGGCGTAGGTTGGAGAGCGACGGCAGCTACCGCCGGCGATTGGAGAAACCCATGGCAATCAACGACGACGACATCACCACCGAGGGCGCAGGCGGCGGCGAAGGCACCGCCGACGGCGGCGCGAACCCCGGCGGCCACGACGGCGGGGCCGACGGCTCGGCTTCGGCCGGCGAGGGCACCGCAGACGGCGGCGCGAACGCCGACGGTCACGACGGCGGAGCCGACGGCTCGGCCGACGAGGGCGAGGGCACCGCTGACGGCGGCGCCAACCCGGGCGGCCACGACGGCGGGGCCGACGGCTCGGCGTGACGATCGAGATCGAGCGCGGGTCGGATGTCCGGCCCGCGCTCTCCCGCTGCATCTCGGTCGCTCCCGAGGAGTTCGACCGGGAGTTCTGGGGGCTGAAGCCCCTGCTCTCGAGGGCTGAGAACCTGCCCGAGGGGTTCACCGACCTGATGACCGAGGCCGCGGTCGACGAGCTCGTCAGCTCGCGCGGGCTGCGCACGCCGTTCATCCGCATGGCCCATGAGGGCTCGGTGCTCGCGGCCGGCAGGTACACCGCGCCCGGCGGGTTCGGCGCCGAAGTCGGTGACCAGGTCAGCTCCGAGAAGGTGCTGGAGGAGTTCGCCGGAGGCGCGACCATCGTGCTCCAGGGGCTGCACCGCACCTGGCCGCCGCTGATCGACTTCACGCGGCGCCTCGTCGACGACCTCGGGCATCCGATCCAGGTGAACGCGTACATCACCCCGGCCTCCTCGCGCGGGTTCGATCCCCACTACGACGTGCACGACGTGTTCGTGCTGCAGATCGCGGGCGAGAAGCACTGGCGCATCCACGCGCCCGTGCACGTCGACCCGCTGCGCGATCAGCCGTGGGGCGACCATCGCGACGCCGTCGCCGAGGCCGCCACGCACGAGCCGATCATCGACGCCGTCTTCAAGCCTGGCGATGCGCTCTACCTTCCGCGCGGATGGATCCACTCGGCCGAGGCTCTCGGCGGCACCAGCGTGCACCTCACCATCGGCGTGGCCGCGTACACGAGGGCCGACGTGGTGCAGGCACTGATCGGGTCGCTCGGCGACGTGGCTTCGCTCAGATCGTCGCTGCCGGCCGGGCTCGACTTCTCCGATCCCGCGGCGCTGAAGACGGTGGTCGACGAGACCCTCGCCGCGGTGCAGCAGGCGTTCGCCGAGATGGCCGGCACCGGCCCCGGTGGCGCGGCAGACGCGGTGGAGACCGTGTCGAAGAGTCTCACCTCCCGCTTCGACTCGGCCACGCGGCCCGAGCCGGTGGCCCCGCTCGCCACGGTCGACCTCATCGCGGCGCTCGGCGAGTCGTCGCGGGTGCGATGGCGCGGCTCGCTGCACGCCGCCGTCGACCTGAGCGACGACGGGGAGAGCGTGCGCATCCGCACCTCGACGAAGACCGTCGCGCTGCCGGCCGAGGCCGAGGCCGCGGTGCGCCGGCTGCACGAGGGCGGCGACATCGCTCTCGGCGAGCTGCCGGGGCTCGACGCCGCCAGCGCGGTGGTCGTGGTAAGGCGACTGCTGCGCGAGGGCGTGCTGGTTCCTGCGTGAGCGCCACCGCCCTCCCCGCCACCGGCCTGCCCGACACCGGCCTAGCTGCCACCGGCCTGGCTGCCACCGGCCCGGCGCCCGCGGAGTGGGCGCCCTGCAGCGACCGCTCGCGCGAGCGCGATGACCCGCTGTTCGCCACCGGGTCGCGGGGGCTGCAGTGGTTCCTCGTCGAGGTGTCGAGCGGGTGGGGCACGAGGGCGCTGCTCGATCCGCCGTTCGACGCCGAGCTGGGGCGGGCGCTGGTCACGCGCATCGAGAGCGCGGGGCTCCGGCCGCTGGCGATCCGGCGCACGGGGCGGCACCCCTCCCGGCTCGAGGCGCAGACGTCGTGGCGATGGGCGTTCGTCGACTCGCGGCCGGGGCACGAGAGCATCCGGTGGGGTGAGGTGGACGCGCCCGAGAAGCTGCTCGACGTTCCTCTCGACGGGTCGGCGGGGCGCGCATCCGATCGCCCGCTCTTCGCGGTGTGCGCGCACGGGCGGCATGACCGCTGCTGCGCGGTGCGCGGGCGGCAGGTGGCGGCGCGGCTGGCCGAGGCGTATCCCGAGGAGACGTGGGAGTGCTCGCACCTCGGCGGCGACCGGTTCGCGGGCACGATGGTGCTGTTCCCGCACGGGCTGTACTACGGGCGGGTCGACGACGGCGATGCGCCCGCTGTAGCGACGGCGTACGGCGAGGGGCGGGTCGTCGAGGAGTTCTTCCGTGGGCGGAGCGCGCTGACGCATCCGGTGCAGGCGGCGCAGCACTTCGCGCGCGAGGCCACGGGCGACGACCGGCTCGAGGCGTTCGCGCCGCTCGACGAGCACTGGAACGGGGTCGAGGGGCCGGGCGCGAGGTGGGTCGTGACGCTGGCGGCCGAGGCCGGCAGCATGGTGGTCGAGCTGGCCGAGCACCTGTCCGCTCCGCTGCTGTCGACCTGCGACACCACGCGGCCGGGGCAGGTTCGGCAGTGGCAGCTGGTATCGCTCACGCGCGAGTGACGTCGGGGCACCCGCGTTGGTTGTCGCGACAAGGGACGTACACTGAACGCATGGACGAGGTGCGCTGGCTGACGCCCGATCAGCTGCGGGCGTGGATCCGTCTCGAGGCCGTCGTCGAGCTGCTGCCGACCGTGCTCGACTCGCAGCTGCAGCGCGACTCCTCGCTCACGCACTTCGAGTACGTGGTGCTCGCGAAGCTGTCCGAATCGCCCGATCAGGTGCTGCGGATGACCGCCCTCGCCGCCACGACGAACAGCACGCTGCCCCGCCTCTCCCACGTCGTCTCGCGCCTGGAGAGCCGTGGCTTCGTCGAGCGGATGCCCTGCCCCGGCGATCGGCGGGCCACCAACGCGCACCTCACCGACGAGGGGCGCGCCAAGGTCGTGGCCGCGGCGCCCGGGCACGTGGCGACCGTGCGGGAGCACGTGATCGATCTGCTCTCGGACGAGCAGGTGGAGCAGCTCGACGGGATCATGGCGGCGCTGCTGCAGAAGCTCGACCCGTCGAACACGCTGCGCATCCTGCCCTGAGTCGCTCGTCGGCGTCTCCGGCCTGCTCGCGGCTGCCCCTGGCCCGATGTCGGCGGCCGGGTGGAGACTGGAGGCGTGCCGGAGCTGCCTGAAGTCCACGCCCTCACGGTCGACCTGAACGGCCGGCTGGCGGGTCGCCTCGTCGAGCGTCTCGAGCCGGTGTCGTTCGCCGCCCTCAAGACCTTCGACCCGCCCGTCTCGGCGGTCGCGGGCAGCACGGTCGAGCGGGTCGACCGGCACGGCAAGTTCCTCGACTTCGTGCTGCGCGGCGCCGACGGCGGTGAGCTGCACGTCATCACCCACCTCGCGCGGGCGGGCTGGCTCAGGTGGCGGGATGCTCCGCCTCCGCCACCCAGCGGCAAACCCGGGCGCGGTGCCCTAGCGGCGCGGCTCGTGCTCGACGACGGCACCGGCTTCGACCTCACCGAGGCGGGCACGAAGAAGAGCCTCGCGATCTACGTCGTGCGGTCGCCCGACGAGGTGCCGGGCATCGCCCGGCTCGGCCCCGATCCCTTGGGCGAGGGCTTCACGCTCGAGGTGTTCGCGGGCATCCTGAAACAGGCGGGTCGGGCGCAGATCAAGGGCGTGCTGCGCAATCAGTCGACCATCGCGGGCATCGGGAATGCGTATTCGGATGAGATCCTGCACGCGGCGAAGATGTCGCCGTTCAAGCCCGCCGCCATGACCGCCGACGAGACGGTGCTGCTCTACGGAGCGATGCAGTCGACGCTGCGCGGGGCGATCGCTCGGGCGGAGGGTCTCGCGGCGTCGGAGCTGAAGGCCGAGAAGAAGCAGGGCCTCGCGGTGCACGGCCGCACGGGCCAGGCCTGCCCGGTCTGCGGCGACACCATCCGCCAGGTCACCTACGCCGACTCGAGCCTGCAGTACTGCCCCACCTGCCAGACGGGCGGCAAGCCGCTGGCCGACCGCGTGCTCTCCCGCCTGCTGAAGTAGGGGCTTCGCCTCCGTCAGGCAGTGGTCACGGAGTCGATCGGTAGAGATTCGTGGCGGCGGCGTAGGCGGGCAGCGGATGCTCGGCCCAGTGCTCCGCGTTCCAGGCCCGCGAGCGCGCGAATGCCTTGGCGCAGTGCAGGAAGACCTCCTCGACGTCGACGACGAGCGCCAGTGCGGGGCGGTGGCCGCGCACCACGAGGCGGTCGAAGAAGGGCTCGTCGCGAGCGATGCGGGCGCGGCCCGCCACGCGGAGGGTCTCGCTGCGTCCGGGCTCGACGAAGAGGAGCCCGACGCGCGGGTTCTGCAGGATGTTGCGGAAGCCGTCGGCCCGGCGGTTGCCCGGGCGCTCGGCTATCACGAGCGTGGTGTCGTCGAGCACGAGCGCGACCGATCCCGGGTCGCCCTTCGGCGAGACGTCGAGCCGGCCGGCCGCGTCGGAGGTGCCGATGAAGACGAGGGGCGACTGGGCGATCCAGGCGCGGTCGTGGTCGTCGAGGCGGTCGCGCACCTTGTTCGCGATGGCGGGGATGGCGGTTCCGACCACCGCTTCCAGCTCCTCGACGCTGTCGACGGGCGGGTTCACGAGCGGGTACGCCATGGGGCCCCACTGTACCGGCCGGCGGCGCGGTCAGCGCGACCCCAGCACCCACGCCCCCACAGCCTCCGCGCTGAACGGCACCGAGTACGCCATCAGCGCCCCGGCCTGCGCGTCGCGGAAGATCCGCTGGATGGGCGAGCGCGCGAGGTACGCTCCCCCGCCCCCGACCTTGAGCGCCAGCGCCGCGGCCTTCTTCGCGATCTCGTTCGCGAGCATCTTCGCCTCGGTGGCGGCCGCCATCGCGAGCGGGTCGCGGCGGTCGGCGAGCCAGCCCACCTGCTCCGCCACCAGTGCGGCGCCGCGCAGCTCGGTCCAGAGCATCCCGGTCTCGGACTTCACCCACTGCTCGTCGGCCAGTACAGCGCCGGCCGGGCCCTTCGGGGTCGTCGCCGACGCCACGAGGGCGTCGACCGCCGACTCGGCGATGCCGATCGAGAGCGAGGCGAAGCCGACCGTGATGAGGTTCGCGTAGTCGGCCGGTGGCGGGCCGCAGCGGCGTGACGCCGGCAGCACGGTGCCGTCGAAGACGATGCTGCGGCTGCGGGTGGCCCGCATGCCGATGGTCTGGTCGATCGGCGGCAGGCTCGTCGTCGAATCCCGGGAGACGCCGAAGAACGCGGGGGCGCCGTCGATGCGCACGTTGAGCAGCAGGTGGTCCGCCACCTCGACGCCCGAGACGAAGAGCTTGCGGCCCGTGAGCGACCAGCCGCCGTCGATGGGGTCGACGTCCTGCTGCGAGGCGAGGAAGTGGTTGCCGCCCGCGGGCTCCGAGAGCGCGTTCGAGAAGCGGTCGCCGGCGCGCAGCCGCTCGGCGAAGAACGAGGCCGCGGGCGGCGGCGACATGGTCACGAGTCCGTGCGCGGCTCCGATGTGCATCAGCCAGACCGCGGCGACGGCCGGATGCGCGGCGGCGAAGAGACGCACGATCTGCGCGAGGGCGGCGTACGACAGCCCCTCTCCCCCGTGCTCGACGGGCAGGAACGCGGAGTCGAGGCCGCTGTCCGAGATCGCCTGCAGGTGCGCGAGGGGCAGCTCGCCCGACTCGTCGTCGGCGGCGACCGTCGCGGCGAAGCGCGCGGCGAGCGCGGTGGCGACGTCGATCCAGGGCTCCTCCGAGGAGGGCACGGCGACCGGTGAGGGGCGACGGAGCATGAGAGGTCCTTTCGAGGGGGACGACGAGGAAGAGAGAGGAGAACGCGGACTCAGAACTGGTACCGCGCCGTCGAGAACACCTGCGGAGGCCGAATAGTGCGCATGATCGAGTACGACACGGTCTTCGGGTCGTGCAGCTCCCGCGCGTGGAACAGCCGCCGCCCGCTCAGGCCGAGCCCCACGATGTCGAGCGTCAGCACGGGCGTGCCCACCGGATGCTCGAACAGCTCGGCATCCTCCTCACCGAGCACCTCGGCCGACGGGGTCGTGATCTCCCACGCGATCGCCTCGCCCCACACCTGCTTGACGGCCGTGTAGATGGAGTCGCCGAGGTCGACCTCGGCCCGCGGGAAGGGCAGCGGCATCGTGCCGAACGAGAGCATCGCCACCGAGCCGTCGGCCCGCCAGCGCTTCACGATCCGGGCCGCGGGCCGGCCGGTCTCGGTCATCAGCAGGCCCGCGCTCTCCTTGGGCAGCAGCACGTCCGAGATCGACAGCACCTCGACGGTGCTCTCGTATCCCAGCTGCCGAAGCAGGGTGCTGTACTCGAGCTGATCCTCGAAGCGCACGCTCATCCGGGTGGCCACCGGGTCGACCTCGGTGGCGGCGCCCTGCCGGCGCAGCACGATGCCCTGCTGCTCGAGCGAGGCGAGCACGTCGCGCACCTGCTTGCGGGTGATACCGAGGCGCTCGGCCATCTCGACCTCGCCGGGCAGGGTCGATCCGGACGCGGCGGCGTCGCGCACGAAGCGCAGCACCCCCGCGAGCACGCGCTGGCTGTCACTGGTCATGCAGGCCTCACTGTCTTGAAGAGCCGTCGCATCTGGCTGCGCGAGGTGATCACGAGCACGACGAGGGTCACCAGGTACGGTAGCGACTGATAGAGCTCGCTGGGCAGCTGCAGCGACGTCGACTGCGACAGCAGCGCGAAGCTCTGCAGGAACGCGAACAGCAGCGCACCCAATGCGATGCCGATCGGGCGGCTGCGGCCCATGATCACGACCGCCAGCACGATGTACCCGCGACCGGCGGTGATATCGGGCGTGAACGAGCCGATGGTGCCGACCGTGATCACCGCGCCACCGAGCCCGGCGAGCGCCCCGCCGATCAGCAGAGCGGATGCGCCCGTGCGCTCCACCCGCACGCCCCGCAGAGCGGCCGAGGCCGGGTCGGTTCCCACGGCCTGCACCGCGAGGCCGAAGCGGGTGAACCGCATCACGGCCCAGGCGACGACGAGCAGCACGACGGCCAGGTAGACCAGCGGGCTCTGGCCGAACAGGATGGGGCCGACCACCGGCAGCTCGCTCAGCGGCCCGAGGTCGACGCGGGGCACGGTGGCGACGGCGACGTTGGTCTGACCCGAAGGAACCCAGAGCTGGTAGAGGTAGGTGCTGAGGCCGAGTCCTAGCATGGTGATGCCCAGGCCGATCACGATCTCGTTGGCGTGCAGCCGGTAGACGAGCAGGTTCATCACGACGGCCAGCACGAGGCCGACCAGGAGGCCGGCGACGAGACCGGCGAGCGGGCCCGCGAGGCTGCCGGCCCACACGCCGGTGAGGGCGCCCATGATCATCATGCCCTCGATGCCGAGGTTGATCCGGCCCGCCCGCTCGACGAAGCCCTCGCCGATGCCGGCGAGCACGAGCGGCGCGGCCAGCGCGAGCGCGCCCGCGATGATGGCGACCCACAGCTCGACGCTCATGCGCGTGCCTCCTCGGCCTCGGCCGTCGCGATCGGGCCTGGAGCATCGGGGCCGTCGGGCGCATCCGCCACCACCGGCTCGGCCGGCGCCACGACGGCGGCCGGCCGCCGTTGGTACGCCGCGATGCACGCCACGCCCATCAGCAGCACGCCTTTGATCACCTCGGCGATCGACGATGGCACGGTGCCCGTCGCCGACTGCATGCCCACGGCGCCGGCGGTGAGCGCCGAGAAGAACAGAGCCGCCGCCACGATGCCGATCGGCGCGAGCGCCCCGAGCAGCGCCACCGCGATGCCCGAGAACCCCACCCCGCCCGACACCGAGCTCAGCAGCCGGTCGTTGACGCCGGCCACCTGGATCCAGCCGACCACGCCCGCACCGAGCCCCGACACGAGCATCGTCGAGTACACCGTGCGGCTGCGGGTCGCGCCGAGGCGCAGCGCGAGCTTCGGCCGGCTGGCGAACACGCTCAGCCGGGTGCTGGCCGCGCTCCGCTGCCAGACGAGGAACACGACCGCGAGCACGACGACCAGCAGGATGCCCCAGTGCGCCCGGGTGCCGGGGATGAGGCTCGGCAGGCTCGCGGCGTCGGGCAGCTCGTCGCTCTGCGGGGTCGCGGTCTCGGCGTCGGTGGCGAGCCAGGTGCGGAGCGTCCAGCCGAGGAACCCGGCGGCGAGGTAGTTGAGCAGCAGGGTGCTGAGGATCTCGTTCACCCGCCAGCGCACCGCGAGGAACGCTGGCAGCAGCGCCATCAGCCCGCCGCCGACGGCACCGGCGACGAAGCCGGCGATCCAGAGCAGCAGGGCGGGGGCAGCGCCGTCGAGCGTCCGGTTCACGGCGAACACGGCGGCGGTCGCGAAGATCGCTCCGACCACGATCTGCCCCTCGGCTCCGACCGAGAACACGCCGGCCCGCAGCGCGGGGATGAGCGTCAGCGCCACGATCCCGATCGGCACCGCCCCGACGAGCACCTCGCCGATGCGGTACGGCGAGCTCGAGACCCCGTCGACGAGTCCCTGCAGGCCGAGCAGCGGGTCGGCTCCGGCGAACACGATCAGCGCACCGGCGATCAGGATGATCGAGACGACGACCGCAGCGGTGAGCACCCACCGCCGCCGGTCGAGGGCCCTCACGAGCCGCACCGGTCGACGGCTCCCGGCAGCAGCACGTCGACGAAGGACTGCGACGCGGTGTCGATCAGTCCGAGTTCCGTGAGCCCCAGGTCGGGCACGACGTAGAGGCCGACGAACGACAGGATGATGTACGGCGAGGGGATGCGGCAGCCCAGGGCGTGGGTGGCGGCGTGGGCGCGCTGCAGAGCATCCGCCGTCTCTTCGAACGGAGCGGCGCTCATCATGCCGCCGACGGGCAGGGCCACCCGGCCGACCACCTCGCCCGAGCCGTCGACCGTGACGAAGCCGCCGTCCATGGCGCGCAGCTCCTCGACGGCTCGGAGCATCGCGGCGTCGTCGACCCCGACGACCGCGATGTTCATGTTCGGGCAGTTCATCGTGATGGCGACGGCGCCCTCCCGCAGCCCGAAGCCCTGCACGAAGCCGATGCCGGTCTCGGCCGAGCCGTGGTGCCGGTCGACGACCGCGATCTTCAGCACGTCGGATGACGGGTCGGTCTGCACGAGGCCGTCGACGATCGGCAGCCCGGCCTCGAACTCGCGCTTGAAGTAGCCCTTGTACATGGCCATCGCGCGCACGCGGGCCTCGTCGCCGGTCGAGGGCACCGCGAACATCGTGGGGTCGAGCAGCTCGGGCAGGTGCACGGTTCCGGATGCCCAGTCCGGCAGTTCGTCGCGGTTCTCGAACAGTGCCCGGCCGTCGCGGGCGGCCACGCGGCCCTCGACGACCACCACCGACGGCCGCACCTCGGCGAGCTCGGGGATGATCTGCAGATCGGCCAGGCGCGACGGGGCGAGGAGCCCCAGCACCTGATCGAGCCGGTAGTACGCGGCGGGCTGCGTGGTGGCCATGCGGTAGGCCAGCTGCGGGTCGACCCCGAAGCGGATGGCCTGGCGGACGTGATGGTCGATGTGCCCCTCGGTGTGCAGGTCGAGGGCGTGCTTGTCGTCGGCGCAGAAGCAGAGGCTGCGGAGCGCCGGGGCGACCCGCTCGAGGTCGGCGAAGATCGGCACCGTGTTGTCGGTGAGGGAGGCCCCCATGATCGTGATCATGGCGCCGAGCCGCACGCGTTCGAGCACCTCGTCGACGGTCGCGGAGTTGTGGTCGTCGCCGACGCCGGCGGCGAGGTAGCCCCAGAGCGACTCCTCGGTCTGGGCGGCGGTGTGGCCGGTGATGCGGCGGCCGGCCACGAGCGCCTCGCGGAAGCGGCCGGTGGAGATCTCGCCGTAGTCGAAGGGGTTGCCCTCGCCGAGGTTGGTGGTGACCGGGTCCCACAGGCGGGCGCGCACGACCTCCTCGGGGATGACCGCGCCGCCGCGCTCGAGGGTGGGAGAAGCGGGGGTCGTGGGCGAGACCTGCTGGAAGACGTGGAGCGGGGTCTCGGTGCTGAGCAGGAGGTCCATGCCGCGGGCGCCCCAGACGTTCGCGGCACCGTTCGGGTCGGTCAGCACGGTGCCCGTGCCGCGGGCGACACTGAGGCGGGCGAGCTCGCCCGGGGTGAGGTTGGTGTACTCGATGTGCAGGTGGGCGTCGATGAAGGTGGGCACGACGTGGGATCCGGTGGCGTCGATCTGCTCGACGTCAGGGCCGGGTGGGACGTGGTTCCAGGGGGTCAGGGTCGCGATGTGGCGGCCGGCGATGACGACGTCGCGCTCGAGCCACTCCTCGGTGCCGGGCGACTGCACGAGGCCGCCGCGGACGATCAGGTCGGGGCGCTCGGTGCCGGAGGCGACGGCCCGGAGGCGGCCGAGCTCGGCGGCCGTGGGGTAGAGGTCGGTCAGCTCGGTCATGGTGCGGGCTCCTCGGGAAGGGTGGGACGAGGCGTGTCATCGGCGGGGAGGCCCGCCATGGCGCGGCCGAGGCGTTCGGTGGTGGCCTCGGCGATGGGCAGGTCGGCGACGATGCGGCCACCGAACATGACCACGATGCGGTCGGCGACGGCGCGCACCTCCTCGAGGTCGTGCGAGGCCACGAGCACGGCGGCGCCGGCGGCGGCGAGGTCGACCAGACGCTCGCGGATGGCCTGTGCCGCTCGGAGGTCGAGACCCTGGGTCGGCCCGTAGGCGAGCACGGCACTCGGGGTCTGCGCGGCTCCGAGCTCGCGGGCGGCGAGCAGCTTCTGCTGGTTGCCTCCGGAGAGGCCGGCGGCGAGGAGCTCGGGGCGGGCCGGGCGCACGTCGAAGGCCGCGAGGCGGCCGGCTGCCGACACGTCGTCGGAGCCCTGGGGGCGCGACCGCGCATCCGCTCGCCGGCCCCGGGCACTGGAGTAGACCGCGAGGTTCTCGCGGAGGCTCATGGTGGGCACGACGGCGTCGCGGCGGTCCTCCGGGATCCAGGCGAGGCCCGCGGCCCGGAGCGTGCTCGCCGTGGCCCCGCCGCGCTCGGCGGCGGCGGTCGAGGCGCGGCTGCCGGTGATCGTGACGGTGCGGGAACCCTCGAGCGTCACCGTGCCGGAGCGCGGCGGCACGAACCCGGCGAGCACGTCGAGCAGCAGGTTCTGGCCGCTGCCGGCGACACCCGCGAGGCCCACCACCTCGCCCGCGTGCACCGCGAGGTCGACCCCGTCGAGGCGCGCGTCGCGGGTGGACTGCGCCACGACGGCCTCGGCTCGCAGGGTCACGGCACCGCGGGTGCGGGCTGCGCGAGGGGCGAGCTCGGGCAGCTCCCCCACCATCAGGCGGGCGATCTCGGCCGGCTGCAGCCCGGTCGCCGAGCCGTGGTGCACCTCGAGGCCGTGCGACAGCACGGTGAGGTCGTCGGCCACCTGGCGCACCTCGTCGAGCCGGTGGGTGATCAGCACGATCGCGGTGCCGAGTTCGCAGAGCGAGCGCAGGTGCTCGAACAGCCCGCCCACCTCGAGCGGGCCGAGGCTCGCGGTCGGCTCGTCGAGGATGAGCGTGTGCGCGCCCTCGGCGAGCGCCACCACGATCTCGCCGAGCTGGCGGTGGGAGTGGGTGAGCGAGGCGGTGGGGGCGTCGAGGTCGACCTCGACGCGGGCCCGGTCGAGGGTCGCGGCGAGCAGGGAGCGGGCCGACCGCCGGTTGACGAACGGCCGCGAGCCGACGACGAGGTAGTTCTCGACGAGGCTGAGCTCCCCCACGAGGCTGAGCTGCTGCGGCACCATGTTGATGCCGCGGCGCTTCGCCTCGGCTCGGTCGCGCGGCGCGTAGGGCGCCCCGCCGAGGCTCATCGTGCCGCTCGACGGCGGCTCGATGCCGGCGAGCACCTTCGCCAGGGTCGACTTGCCGGCCCCGTTCTCGCCGACCAGGGCGTGCACCGCGCCGGGGCGCACCGTGATCGAGACCTCGTGCAGCGCCCGCACCGGGCCGTAGCTCTTGGAGACGGACCGCGCCTCGACGACGCGGCCCGCCTCCTGGGGTGAGATGGTCATCAGCCGATCGTGACGGATCCGTCGTTGATGCCCGCGATGACCTCGTCGACCTTGGCCGCCGCCTCGGCGGGGACCTGTCCGCCGACGTCGTTGATCGGGTCGAAGACGATGCCGCCGTTCGCCAGCGTCGAGGTCACGCCCTTGCCGCCGAAGCCGCCGTCGGCGACCTCCTCGACCCAGGCCTTGACGATCGGGTACATGTCGAGGTCGACGGTCGAGACGTTGTTCGCCAGGGCGGCCTCGCCACCGGCGGAGGACACGCCGACGCTCAGCACCCCGCCGTCGGCGGCGGCGGAGCCGACACCCGCGGCGATGCCGTCACCGGTCGTGTAGACGAGCTTCGCGCCCTGACCGATCAGGCCGGTGGTCGCCGCGGCGGCCGCCTGGGCGTCGTCGAAGCTGCCCGCGTAGACGACCGGCAGGAACTCGGCCGCGGGGTTGGCCGCGGTCACGCCCTGCTGGAAGAAGGCGTCGGTCGCGGTGACGAAGTCGAGCTCCAGGCTCTCGACGCGGCCGATCGGCGAGGCACCGGTTGCGCCCGCGATGTAGCCCGAGAGGTAGCCGACCTCGGGGGTGCTGTAGGTCCAGGTCTCGACGTTGTCGGTGTACTTCTCGAGGATGTCGGGGCCGCCCGACGCGGTGAACTTCACGTCGGGGAAGGTCTCGGCGACCGAGAACACGGCGTCTCCGAGCTCGATGCCGTGGCCGATGATGAGGTCATAGCCCTGGCTGGCGAAGTCGGCGATGACCGGCTCGCTCTCGGCCGGGTCGCTCATCTGGTCGCGGAGCTCGTAGTCGATCAGCCCCTCGTCCTTCAGCTTCTCGAGCGCATCCGCCAGCGACTGGTTGAAGGCGCCGTCGTTCGTGTTGCCCGGGGTCAGCGCACCGACCTTGATGACGTCGTCGGCGGCGGGGGTGGAGGAGTCGCTCGAGGCCGACGAGCCGGAGCTGCAGCCCGCGAGGGCGAGTCCGGCGACGGTGATCAGGGCGGCGGCCGGGAGGAGGGAGGCGCGGCGTCTCATGGTGGTCCTTTCGGGGATGCGGTGCAGGGGTGGAGGTGGTGGTGCGGGGTGGTGGTGCGGCGCGCCGGGGCGCGGGTCAGCGTGCCTCGTCGACGAGACCCTCGGCGAGGGTCGGTCCGACGAAGGCGGCGCTGTCGCTCGACCAGTGACCGAGCAGGGCGCCCGTCGCGGTCGAGAAGCAGGGGTCGAGGGTCGCCACGGTGGGCGGGTCGAGGGGGTGCAGGGCGGCGTCCGAGACGCAGACGACCGGATGCCCGTGCTGCGTCCTGGCGACGCCCCACTCGGGCAGCTCACCTCGACGCTCGGCCGCGAGCAGCGCCGCCTGGGACAGGAAACCGCGGAGGCCCGGGTCGTCGGCGCAGCGCTCGGGCGCTTTCGCGCATCCGTCGACCCAGCGGATCGTGCCGTCGGCGTCGAGGTGCACCGAGCTCGACTGGACGCCGAGCGGGCTGTCGCCCTGGGCCACGACGTCGATGGTGAGGGCGTAGTCGTCACCGCTGCGGGTGGAGGTGATGTGCTCGACGTAGAGGGGCTCGGACTTGGTGCCGGTGACGCGGTAGGCGTCGGGCCAGGTGGCGAGGAGCGGGGCGAGTGCGACGGCGGAGCCGTCGGCCGCGGTGGCGGCGGCCGACGCGGTGACCGCGGAGGTGGCAGTCGGGGTGGCGGCCGTCGGCGCCTCCGCGCGCGACGGGGCCGCCGCCAGCACCACGAAGGAGACGAGCGCGATCGCGCCGAGGCCCAGTGCGAAGGCCGCCGGTCGCACGGCACCGGTCGGGAGCGGGATCATGGCGTGCCTCCGGGCGCCGCACCCGTGAGCGCGGGCGTCAGCGCCTCGAGCTCGGCCAGCAGCTCGCGCTTGAGGTCGTCGTCGGCGAAGGAGGCGCGGATGGACTCGGCGGCGAAGCGGGCGAGCTGCGCGCGGTCGAAGCCGTAGACCTCGGCGGCGACGGCCCAGTCCTCGTCGATGGTGCAGGCGAGCGGCGCGGGGTCGTCGGTGTTGAGCGTCACCCGCACGCCGGCCTCGACGAGCCGGGGCAGCGGATGCGCGGCCCAGTCGGCGTAGAGGCCGAGCGTGACGTTCGAGCGAGGGCAGACGCCGAGCGGGACGTCGTCGTCGATCAGCCGCTGGATGAGGGCCGGATCCTCGATCGATCGCACGCCGTGGTCGATGCGCTCGGCGTGCAGGAGGTCGAGGGCGTCCCAGACTCCCTCCGGCCCGCTCGACTCCCCCGCGTGCACCGTGCGGCGGAGCCCCGCCGACTCGGCGAGACGGAAGGCGCCGCGGAACTTCTCGCCGGTGCGGCCGCTGGCCTTCTCGTCGCCGTCGACGCTCACGGCGACCACGCGGGCCGGGCGACGGGAGACGAGGTCGCCGATCAGCTGCTCGGCCTCGGGCGCGCTCTGGCCGCGGAGCAGCGAGCACGCGATGTTCGCGGAGCCCAGGCCGTCCTGCTCGGCCTCGTCGAAGCCGGCGGCGAGCGCCTCCAGGAGGGCGATCTCGCGTCCGCGCCAGGCGTTCCAGTGCGTCGGGTTGACGATGACGTCGGAGTAGCGCACGCCCGAGGCCGTCTGCCGGGCGGCGAAGGAGTACGCCACCCGCGCGGCCTGCTCGGCGCTGCGCACCAGCCCGCACTGCCAGTCGAGGAAGCGGAGGAACCCGCTCAGCCCCGCACCGCCGACGCCCTGCGCGGTGCCGCCGGTGCTCACCTCGGGGCGGGTGAAGCCGTCGTGGGTGCTGACGTCGAAGATCGTGGCGGCCGGTCCGGGGAGGGCGACGCCGTTCTCCTTCGCGAGCCGCAGGATGTCCCCGAGCGCGAAGGTGCCCTCGAGGTGCACGTGCACCTCGGCCTTCGGCAGCAGCCGGATCTCCTGCTCGTCGATTCGAGCGGGAGCGGCGTCGGAGTGGAGCATTCTGGCCTTTCGGGGAGGCGGCGGCACGGTCGGAGCCGCGGTGTTCCAGCAGGCTAACCGCCCGTCGCGACTTGTTCACAAGTTGTACGGGAGATGTAGCAGGACCGTAACGCCGCTGTAACACTTCGTCGTAATACCGCGGTTCGTCTACACTCGCTGTGATCCGTCCAATCGTCTTGTGTACATGTGGAGGCACCCGTGAACGACACCGATACCCGATTGCTGCGCGAGAGCCTGCGCGTCGCAGCGGAGTCCCGCGAGTCGGGCCGCCACCCCTTCGGCGCCCTGGTCACCGACGCCGCGGGCACGATCGTCGCCGAGGCCGGCAACGACTCCCTCCCGCCCACCGGCGACCCCACGCAGCACGCCGAGCTGCGCGCGGTCGCGCTCGCGTTCCGCCGGCTCGGCGCCGAGGGCATGGCCGGCAGCACGCTGTACACGAGCGCCGAACCGTGCGCGATGTGCTCCGGCGCCGTCTACTGGACGGGCGTCGACCGCGTCGTCTACGCCCTCTCCGAGCACCGGCTGCTCGAGCTCACCGGCGACCACCCCGAGAACCCGACCTTCTCGCTGCCCTGCCGCGAGGTCTTCGCCCGCGGCCAGCGCCGCATCGAGGTGTCGGGCCCGCATCTCGAGGACGAGGCGTCGGTCGTGCACGAGGACTTCTGGGTCTAGTCTCCGCAGGCCGACGCGACCGCCGGGCACCCTGTGACCCGGTCAAGCGCCGGGCAGCCGCCCCGCCAGCACGCGTCCGCGCGCCACGACCGCGACGATGCGGTCGGGCGCCAGCGCGGCGAGGTCCTCCCACGGGCGGCCCCGCACGACGACGAAGTCGGCGGCGAACCCCTCCGCGAGCCGCCCGATCCGGTCGCCGAGGCCGAGCGCGTCGGCGGCGTCCGAGGTGGCGGCGACCAGCGTCCGCGAGGCGTCCCACCCGAACAGCCGGCTCATCGCCCGCAGCTCGTCGAGCTGGCCGCCGTGCCGCACGAACCGGCCGTTCGCATCCGTGCCGAGCACGAACCGCACGCCGGCGCGGGCGGCCTCGCGGAAGACCTCGTCGCGCCCGGCCACGACGGCGCGCGCCTTCTCGGCTGCCTCGGGGCGGATGCCCGGCCCCCCGGCCGCGACCAGGTCGTTGATCAGCAGCGTCGGGCTCACCGGGATGTCCGCCGCGACCAGCGCCGGGAACTGCTCCGGGGTCATCCCGGTGCCGTGCTCGATCGAGTCGACGCCCTCCTCGAGGGCGATCGCGATGCCCTCGGCCGTGTGGCTGTGGGCGGCGACCAGCATCCCCAGCGCGTGCGCCTCGTCGACGGTCGCCGCGATCTCGGCCCGCGTCTGGTTGCGCCAGCCCACCTGGTCGCCCATCGAGAAGATGCCGCCGCTGGTGTAGAGCTTGATGCCCGTCGCACCCTCCCGCGCCCACTGCCGCACGAGCCGCCGGCACTCGTCGGGCGAGTCGGCGACCGGCGGCCGGTCGCGCACCCGCGGCGGCGTGAAGAGGTCGCCGTGCCCGGCGGTCATGCCGACGGGGCCGCTCGCGAGCAGGCGAGGGCCTTCGAGCACACCCTGATCGAGGGCGCGCGCCACCGCGATCTGCACGACCGACGCGGCGAGGTCGCGCACCGTCGTCACGCCGTGCGCCGCGAAGCGCTGCGTGTGCGCGGCCACGTGCAGCGCCTTCTCCTCGGGCGGGGTGACGAGCGGCCAGGCGTCGCCGGGGCCCGATCCGTCGAGCACGTTCGTGTCGAGGTGCACGTGGGTGTCGATGAGTCCCGGGATGACGGTGAGCCCCGGGTGGCGGTCGTCGGCGGGGGCGAGTGCGGTGATGCGGTCGGGGCCGCGGTCGCCGGGCGTCGTCCACGCGAGGCGGGACGGCCCGAGCATCCGCTCGCCGTTCCAGACCGTGATGCCGTCGAGCGTGCCGTCCATCGGGTTCCCCTCGTTCGGGCGCCTCGCCGGCGCTGGCACCACCCTAGCCACCGGCGGATGGGCGACCGAGCGGAGCGGCGGGTGGAGCACGCGCCACCGCCCGGGCGGAACAGGGCGCCGGCACCTGCGAGAATCGACGGATGTTCGGTAGCGAAGCGGTCACGGGCCGCACGATCCTCGTGGTGCTCGAGCCGGGCGACGGCGTGCTCGAGGCGCTGGTGCAGGCGTGCCTTCGCTTCGGGGTGACCGACGGCTACGTGCCGGTGTTCCTCGGGGCCTTCCGCGAGCTCACGCTGATCGGGGCGGGCGAGCCGCCGGCCGACGAGGACGAGCCGATGCCCGAGTCGATCACCGTGCGCAACTGCGAGGGCCAGGGCACGGCGACCGTCGCGCGCGGCTCCGACGGCCCGCTCGTGCACCTGCACGCCTCCGTCGGCGCGAAGGGCGACTCGGCACGGGCGCACTCGGGGCACGTGCTGTCGGGCGTGGTGCAGTATCCGACCGAGGTCGTGCTGGTCGAGCTGCTGTCGCCGGCGCTGGAGCGGCAGCCGAACGCGCGGGCGCGGGGGCTCGCGACCCTCACGTTCCCGAACGAGTAGGGGCAGGCGGGCATCCGCTCTGCGTCGCTCAGGCGGAGATCGCGGCCAGGTGCCCGTCGATCTCCTCGATCGAGCGCTCGACGACGTAGGCGATGATCGACTCGCCCTTGGCGGCGGTCGCGGGCCGCGGGTCGCCGAAGACGCCGCTCGGCGAGAGCGTGTCGAAACGGATCGGCCGCCGCCCGAAGTCGGCGGGCAGCTCGGGATAGGCCGCGACGAAGCGGTCCGGATGCACGAGCCGCGGTTCGAGGGCCAGTACCATCGAGGTCTCGATCTCGTCGGCGTGGCAGAGACCCGGTGCCGCCCAGGCGGTCTCCTTCACGGTGTCACCGATCTCGGCGAGCCCCGGATAGTCGAGCACCAGCGTGTCGAAGCCCCCGATCGAGAGCTCGCGGGCGGCCGCGTGCACGGGCGCCCGGTTGCCGTAGTCGCCGTTCACGACGACCAGCGTCGTCACGCCGAACGACTGGGCCGAGAGGCCGATGTCGCGGCAGATCGCGGTGACGGTCGAGGCGGCCAGGGAGATCGTGCCGGGGAAGCCGCCGTTGTCCCAGGTCTCGCCGTAGGGCACGGCCGGCAGCAGCAGGGCCTCGTAGTGGCGGGCGATGCGCTCGGCGACGCCGGCCGCCTGGATCGTGTCGGTCGAGAGCGGGAGGTGCGGCCCGTGCTGCTCGAGCGCACCGAAGGGCAGCACGGCGAGGGTGCGGCCAGAGGCGAGGTGCTGCTGCACGTCGGTCCAGCTGGCGGAGGCGAGGTCGGTCATCGGCATGCGGTCACAGTACCGCCGCCGCCCGCAGCGCGACGACGAAGGTCGAGCCGCCACCGGGCGTCTCCTCGTACTCGAGGGTGCCGCCCATGCCCTCGACGAAGCCCTTCGAGAGGGCGAGGCCGAGGCCGAGGCCCGTGCTGTTGTCGGTGTCGCCGAGGCGCTGGAAGGGCACGAAGATGTCCTCACGGCGGTCGGCGGGCACCCCCGGCCCCCGGTCGATCACGCGGATCTGGACCCCGTCGAGGAACGCCGACGCCGCCACCACCACGGGCGACGCCGACGGCGCGTGCTTGAGGGCGTTCGCCAGCAGGTTCACCAGCACGCGCTCGAGCAGCACCGGGTCGGCGCGCATGGCCGGCAGTTCGGCGGGCAGGTCGAGCTCGACGGCCGACGGACCGACCTCGAGCTCCTCCAGGGCGGCGGGCACGACGTCGACGAGGTCGACGTCGGCGAGGGTCACGGCGAGCGCCCCGGCCTGCACTCGGCTGACGTCGAGCAGGTCGGTGAGCAGCCGGGTGAGCTGGCCGAGGCTCGTCTCGGCGGTCTCCAGCAGCTCCTCGCGGTCGGCCGGAGTCAGGATGCCCGTCGAGCTGCGCAACCCGGTCAGCGCCGCCGTGGCGCTGGCCAGCGGGCGGCGGAGGTCATGGCCGACGGCCGCGAGCAGGGCGGTGCGCACCCGGTCGGCGGCGGCCAGCGGAGCCATCTCCCGGGCGGTCTGCTCGAGGTCGGCGTTCTCGAGGGCCGAAGCGAGCTGGGTGACGATGATCCCGAGCAGCCGCCGATCCGACGACTGCAGCGTGCGCCCGTGCAGCTCGAGCACGGCCCGCTCGCCGACGGCCACCCGATCGACCGATACGTCCGGTGCTCCCGCACCGTCGGCCGGCTCCCCGTCGCTCGCCAGCACCCGCTCCCCCACCACGACCCGCACGCCCGTCAGCCCGAACGCCTCCCGCGTGCGGGTCACGAAGGCCTGCAGTGCGTCCTGCCCGCGCAGCACCTCCCCCGCGACGCCCGCGATCAGCTCCGACTCCGCCGCCGAGCGTCGCGCCGCCCGCGAGCGCCGGGCCGCCTGGTCGACCACGATCGACACGAGCACCGCGATCACGATGTAGAGCAGCAGCGCCAGGAGGTGCAGCGGTTCGTCGACCGTCACCGTGTAGAGCGGGTCGACGAAGAAGAAGTCGAGCGTCACCCCCGACAGCAGCGCCGCGAACAGCGCCGGCCAGATGCCGCCGACCAGCGCGACGACGACCACGAGCAGCTGGTACGCCAGCACGTCCGAGGTGATCGACTCGTCGCTCCGGAACGCCGTCAGCAGCCAGGTCAGCAAGGGCCCGCCCGCCAGCGCGATCGCGGCGCCGAGCAGCCGGCGCCGGGCGGTGAGCGATCCCCCGACGCCCGGGAGGCGCATCCTGAGCCGGCCGCCGGCTGCGGCATGGGTGACGATGTGCACGTCGATGTCACCCGACTCGCGGATGACCGTCGCCCCGATGCCCGCCCCCGTGACCAGCGCGGCGAGGCGGCTGCGCCGCGACACCCCGAGCACGAGCTGGGTGGCGTTGGAGGCGCGGGCGAACTGCACGAGCGCCTCGGGGATGTCGCTGCCGACCACCTGATGGAAGGTTCCGCCGAGGCTCTCGACGAGGGCGCGCTGGGCGGTGAGGGCGCCGGGATCGCCCGACCGCAGTCCGTCCTGGCTGGTGACGTGCACCGCGAGCAGCTGTCCGCCGGCCGAGCGGGCGGCGATGCGGGAGCCGCGCCGCAGCAGCGTCTCACCCTCGGGTCCGCCGGTCAGCGCGACGACGACGCGCTCGCGGGCCTCCCACTTCTGGCCGATGCCGTGCTCGGTGCGGTAGCGCTGCAGCGAGGAGTCGACCTCGTCGGCCAGCCAGAGCAGGGCGAGCTCGCGCAGGGCGGTGAGGTTTCCCAGCCGGAAGTAGTTCGACAGGGCAGCGTCGATGCGCGCGGCCGGATAGACGACGCCGGCCGAGAGCCGGTCGCGGAGCGCCTGCGGGGCCAGGTCGACGACCTCGATCTGGTCGGCGTCGCGCAGCACCGCGTCGGGCACGGTCTCGCGCTGGGGCACGCCCGTGATCTGCTGCACCACGTCGTTGAGGGACTCGATGTGCTGGATGTTCACCGTCGAGATGACGTCGATCCCCGCGTCGAGCAGCGTCTCGACGTCGCGCCAGCGCTTCTCGTGCGCGAGGCCGGGCGCGTTGGTGTGCGCCAGCTCGTCGACCAGCGCGACCTGCGGGGCCCGGGCGAGCACGGCGTCGAGGTCGAGCTCCTCGAGGTCGACGCCGCGGTGTGCCACGCGCAGCCGGGGCACGATCTCGAAGCCGAGGGTCATGGCGCGGGTGGCGGCACGGCCGTGGGTCTCGACCACGGCCACCACCACGTCCCGGCCCTCCGACCGCAGCCGCCGCCCCTCCTCGAGCATCGCGTAGGTCTTGCCCACGCCGGGGGCGGCCCCGAGCAGCACCCGCAGTCGTCCCTGCTTCACGCGTGCACCCCCGTCATGACCGGCACCGGATGCTCAGCCGGCGAGCTGCGACAGCGCGACGTTCAGCTGCAGCACGTTCACGGTCGGCTCGCCGAGGTACCCGAGGTCGCGACCCTGGCTGAACGAGTCGACGAGCGACTGCACGTCGGCCTCGGGGACGCCCCGGGCATCCGCGATTCGAGCGACCTGCTCGTTCGCGTACTCGGGGCTGATGTGCGGGTCGAGGCCCGAGCCCGAGGTGGTGAGCGCGTCGACCGGGATGTCGCCGGCGTCGACTCCGTCGCTCGCGGCGATGGCGTCGCGACGGGCCTCGATCTCGGCGATGAAGTCGGGGTTCTCGGGCCCGTAGTTGCTCGCGACCGACGCCGAGGCGTCGTAGCCGGCCGCGGAGGGGCGGGACTGGAACCACTCGGGCAGAGCGGCTCCGTCGGCATCGGTGAACGACTGGCCGATCAGCGACGAGCCGACCGGCTGGCCGTCGACGGTCACGATGCTGCCGTTGGCCTGGGCGGGCAGCGCGAGCTGGCCGATGCCGAGCACGGCGACGGGGTACGCGATGCCGAGCACGACGGTCGCGACGAGCATGTAGCGGAGGGCGACCCAGTAGGGGCGGGCGAACCCGCGGGTGGTGGCCATGGTGATGTCCTGTCTGTAGAGAATGAGAGGGGCTAGAAGCCCGGGATGAGGCTGACGACGAGGTCGATGATCTTGATCCCGATGAACGGGGCGATCACCCCGCCCAGCCCGTACACGAGGATGTTGCGCGAGAGGATGCGCGACGCCGACATCGGCCGGTACTTCACACCCCTCAGCGCCAGCGGGATCAGCGCGATGATCACCAGCGCGTTGAAGATCACCGCCGAGAGGATGGCCGAGGCCGGCGAGTGCAGCCCCATGATGTTCAGCAGCCCGAGCCCCGGGAACACCGCGGCGAACATCGCCGGGATGATCGCGAAGTACTTCGCCACGTCGTTGGCGATCGAGAAGGTCGTGAGCGCTCCGCGGGTGATCAGGAGCTGCTTGCCGATGGCCACGATGTCGATGAGCTTGGTCGGGTCGCTGTCGAGGTCGACCATGTTGCCGGCCTCCTTCGCGGCGGAAGTGCCGGTGTTCATCGCGACGCCGACGTCGGCCTGCGCGAGCGCCGGGGCGTCGTTGGTGCCGTCGCCGGTCATCGCGACCAGCCGGCCGCCCTCCTGCTCCTGGCGGATCAGCGCGAGCTTGTCCTCGGGCGTCGCCTCGGCGAGGTAGTCGTCGACCCCGGCCTCCTCGGCGATCGCCTTGGCGGTGAGCGGGTTGTCGCCCGTGATCATGACGGTGCGGATGCCCATCGAGCGCAGCTCGGCGAAGCGCGACGCCATGCCCTCCTTGACGATGTCCTTGAGGTAGACGACGCCGAGCACCCGCGCGGGGGCGCCGGGTTCGCGCACCGCGACGACGAGCGGGGTGCCGCCCAGGCTCGCGATGCGGTCGGTCGACTCCTCGAGCTCGTCGAAGAGCTCGCTGCCCGAGGTGCCGCTCTCCTTCGCCCAGGCGGTGACGGCCGAGCCGGCGCCCTTGCGGATCTGGCGGCCGTCGGCGAAGTCGATGCCGCTCATCCGGGTCTGGGCCGTGAACGGCACGATCTCGCCGTCGACGGAGGCGGGCCGCACGAAGCCGTCCGCCGAGGCCAGATCCACGATCGACTTGCCCTCGGGCGTCGGGTCGGAGAGCGACGACAGCGCCGCCGCCTCCCGCAGCTCGCCGGCCAGCACGCCCTTCAGCGTGCGGAACTCGGCGGCGCGGCGGTTGCCGTAGGTGATCGTTCCGGTCTTGTCCATCAGCAGCGTGGTCACGTCGCCGGCGGCCTCGACGGCGCGCCCCGACATCGCGAGCACGTTGTGCTGCACGAGCCGGTCCATGCCGGCGATGCCGATCGCCGAGAGGAGGGCGCCGATCGTGGTGGGGATGAGGCAGACGAGCAGGGCGACCATCACGGCGATGGAGGGTGCGGCATCCGAGTACCCGGCGATCGGGCCGAGGGTGAGCACGACGATCAGGAACACGATCGACAGGCTCGCCAGCAGGATGTTCAAGGCGATCTCGTTCGGCGTCTTCTGGCGCGAGGCCCCCTCGACGAGGCGGATCATGCGGTCGACGAAGGTCTCGCCGGGCTTGGAGGTGATGCGCACGACCACCCGGTCGGACAGCACCCGGGTGCCGCCCGTGACGGCGCTGCGGTCGCCGCCCGACTCGCGCACGACCGGGGCGGACTCGCCCGTGATCGCCGACTCGTCGATCGAGGCGATGCCGTCGACGATGTCGCCGTCGCCCGGCACGAGCTCCCCGGCGACCACCACGACGGTGTCGCCGAGGGTGAGGTCGGCCGAGGCCACCTGCTCGGTCGAGGCCCGGAGCGCGGCGGGGTCGCCCGCGGGGTCGTACCCGACGACCCGGGCGGCGGTCGTGCTGGTGCGGGTGGAGCGGAGCGTGGCGGCCTGCGCCTTGCCCCGCCCCTCGGCGACCGACTCGGCGAGGTTCGCGAACAGCACGGTGAGCCAGAGCCAGACGGCGATCGCCCAGGTGAAGGCGAGCGAGTCGGAGCCGCCGACGAACGGCTGCGCGATGGCGAGCACCGTGGTGAACGCGGCGCCGACCTCGACGATGAACATGACGGGGTTCCGCCACATCAGCCGCGGAGAGAGCTTGCGGAGCGCCCCGGGGAGCCCCGCGGCGATCTGACTGGGGAGGTTGGACATTACTGAAGCCCTTCGGCGAGAGGTCCGAGTGCGAGCACGGGGAAGTAGGTGAGGGCGACGACGATGACGATCACGCCCACGAGGAGGCCCACGAACTGCGGGCGGTGGGTCGGCAGGGTGCCGGCGGTGACGGGCACCTTGCCCTGCGCGGCCAGCGAGCCGGCCAGGGCGAGCACGAGCACGATGGGCACGAAGCGGCCGAGCAGCATCGCCACACCGAGCGCGGTGTTGAACCACGGGGTGTTGGCGGTGAGGCCGGCGAAGGCCGAGCCGTTGTTGTTCGCCGCGCTGGTGAAGGCGTAGAGCACCTCGGTGAAGCCGTGCAGGCCGGGGTTCCAGATCGA
Source organism: Herbiconiux flava (assembly GCF_013409865.1). Lineage (NCBI taxonomy): Bacteria > Bacillati > Actinomycetota > Actinomycetes > Micrococcales > Microbacteriaceae > Herbiconiux > Herbiconiux flava. Next base: position 1,723,772 of record NZ_JACCBM010000001.1, on the reverse strand, counting down.
GGTGCTCTCGACGTCGGCCCGCACCGGCGGGATCGCGAAGCTGAGCGCGGTGCCGACGAGCACGAGGGTGGGCGTGGCGAGGATGTACAGGCTCGCCAGCTTGATCTCGCGCGGGCCGAGCTTCTTGCCCAGGTACTCCGGGGTGCGGCCGACGAGCAGGCCCGCGATGAACACGGTGATCACCGCGATCATCAGGATGCCGTAGAGCCCCGCCCCGATGCCGCCGGGCGCGATCTCGCCGAGCATCATGTTGAACAGCGTCATCATGCCGCCGAGCGACGTGAAGCTGTCGTGCATCGAGTTGACCGCGCCCGTGGACGTGATGGTCGAGGTCGTGGCGAAGAGCGTCGACGCGGCGATGCCGAAGCGCTGCTCCTTGCCCTCCATCGCGCCGCCGGCGAGCTGCGGCCCGGTTCCGGCGCCGCCGATCTCGAAGGCGGTCAGCGCGGCGAGCGACGCCACGAAGAGCACGCCCATGGCGGCCAGCACGGCGTAGCCCTGGCGGGTGTCGCCGACCATCTTCCCGAAGGTGCGCGGCAGCGCGAACGGGATGGCGAGCATCAGGACGATCTGGAACAGGTTCGTCCAGGGCGTGGGGTTCTCGAAGGGATGCGCGGAGTTCGTGTTGAAGAAGCCGCCGCCGTTGTTGCCCAGCATCTTGATGGCCTCCTGCGAGGCCACCGGCCCGCCGGGAACCGTCGCGGTGCCACCTGTCAGCGTGGTCACCTCGGTGAAGCCGCTGAAGTTCTGGATGACGCCGCCCGCGATCAGCACGATCGCCGACACGACGGCCAGCGGCAGCAGGATGCGCAGCACCGCACGCGTCAGGTCGACCCAGAAGTTGCCGAGCGTGCCCGTGTTGCGCCGCGCGAAGCCGCGCACCAGGGCGATGGCGACCGCGAGACCGACACCGGCCGAGACGAAGTTCTGCACGGCGAGGCCGGCGATCTGCACGGTGTAGCCGAGGGTGACGTCGGGCGAGTACGACTGCCAGTTCGTGTTCGTCACGAAGGAGGCGGCCGTGTTGAACGACAGCCCCTCGGGCACGGCCGGGAAGCCGAGCGAATAGGGCAGCACGGCCTGCAGCCGCTGCAGCGCGTAGACGAGCAGCACGCCGATCAGCGAGAAGGCGAGCACCCCGCGGAGGTAGGCGCCCCAGCTCTGCTCGGAGTCGGAGTCGACCCCGACGAGCCGGTAGAGCCCGCGTTCGACGCGGAGGTCCTCGGCGCGGGTGAAGGTCCAGGCGATGTAGTCACCCAGGGGGCGGTGGATGACCGCCAGCACGAGCACGAGGGTCGCCAGCTGGGCGACCAGGAGCCAGGCTTCCATCTAGAACCTCTCCGGCTTCACGAGGGCGACCACCAGGTACGCCACTCCGGCGACACCCAGCAGCGCGGCGGCGAGTTCGAGCACGATCACAGCTTCTCGACCCCCTTCGCGACGAGGGCGACGACGCCGAAGGCGGCGAGGATCGCGACGATATAGATCACGTCGAGCACGGTGTTCTCCATCCGACAGGCGCCCCCGATGGGCGCGCGGTACGGATGCGAGTGTGCTCGCCGGGGAGCCCGGTTCCGCCGGTCCTAACGCTTTCCTGACGGCCGGGGGCGGTGGGCGCGTCGAATCCTCACACGATCCGAACGCACGGTCGCCTGAGCGCTCGTTCGAACGGGCGCTCGGGCGCTCACTCGCGGGTAGCCCGAGCGGGCCGCTCCGGATGCGCTAGAGCGGGTAGGCGGTCGCGTCGTCGGCGGCGAACGAGAACCACACGGTCGCCCCGGGCGCGAGGTCGAGCTCGGCCGCGGCGCGCGGCGAGAGGTCGGCCGCGAGCGTGCCGGCGCGCACGCGCACCGTGTCGCCGCGCGGCTCGACGTCGGTCACCCGGCCGGGAAGGCGGCAGGATGCCGGGGGCTCCTCGAGCGTCACGGCCACCGCGGCGGGGCGCACCGAGACGCCGGCCGCGGTGCCGTCGGTCACGGGCTCGGTGAAGCGGGCGTCGACGCGCCGGCCGTCGGCCGTCAGCACTCGCCCGCCCCGGGCGGTGCCCGTGATGAGGTTCACCCCGGTGAGCCCGGCGGCGAACGGGGTGCGGGGCCGCTCGAGCACCGCCGCGGTGGGGCCGGAGTCGACGACCCGGCCGGCGTCGAGCACGACGACCCGGTCGGCGAGGGTGAAGGCGTCGAGCACGTCGTGCGTGACGATGACGGCGCTGCGGCCGGCGAGCACGCCCCGCAGCATGCGGCGGAGCGCGGGGGCCACCGAGACGTCGAGGGCCGCCATCGGCTCGTCGAGGAGCAGCAGCGCCGGGTCGGCGGCGAGCGCCCTCGCCACGGCGATGCGCTGGGCCTGGCCGCCCGAGAGCTCGGCGGGGCGGCGGCCGGCGAGCTCGACGGCGTCGACCTGCTCGAGCCAGACCCGGGCGTGCGCGGCCGACTCGGAACGCGATCGGCCCCGGCTGCGTGAACCGAAGGCGACGTTGTCGAGCACGCTCAGGTGGGGGAAGAGCAGCGCCTCCTGCGCCAGCAGTGCGATGCCGCGGGCGTGCGGGGGCAGCCAGCGGCCCCGGCCTCGATCGTGGTCCCGGCCCGGCCCGCCGAGGTCGAACAGCACCCGGTCGCCGAGCCGCGCCCACCCCGAGTCGGGCCGCAGCAGCCCGGCGGCCACCGCGAGCATCGTCGACTTGCCCGATCCGTTCGGGCCGAGCACGGCGACGGTCTCCCCCTCCGCGACCTCGATGGCCACCGACACGTCCCGCTCGGCGAGGTGCGCCTCCAGCTCGAAGCTCATCGCGGCCGCCGCCTCAGGCGGAGCCCGGCGGGCTCGCCGGCGCGGTGCGCGACGGCCACGACGACCACGGCGACGACGACCAGCACCAGCGAGAGCGCGACCGCCGCATCCGGATCGGTCTCGCGCTGGAGGTAGATCTCGAGCGGCAGCGTGCGCGTCACACCCTGCAGCGAGCCCGCGAAGGTGAGCGTGGCACCGAATTCGCCGAGCGCGCGGGCGAACGACAGCACCGCGCCCGAGACGAGAGCGGGCAGCACGAGGGGCAGCGTGATGCGCCGCAGCACCGTGGTGGGCCGGGCACCGAGGGTCGCGCCGACCGCCTCGTAGCGGGTGCCGACCGTGCGCAGAGCGCCCTCGAGGCTGAGCACGAGGAAGGGCAGTGCCACGAAGGTCTGCGCGAGCACGACCGCCGTGGTCGAGAACGCGATGGTCACGCCGAAGGCCTCGAAGCCCTGTCCCAGGAGCCCGCGCCGACCGAAGGTGTAGAGCAGGGCGATGCCGCCGACGACCGGCGGCAGCACGAGCGGCAGCAGCACGAGCGAGCGCAGCACCTTCTGCCCCCAGAACCGGGTGCGCGCGAGCACGACCGCCATCGGCACCCCGAGCAGCACGCAGAGCGCGGTCGAGGCGAGGGAGGTGCGGAGACTGAGGCCGAGCGCGTCGAGGGAGGACTCCGAGGTGATCAGCGGCACGAACTCCGCCCAGTTCACCCGCACGAGCATCGCCACGAGCGGCAGCACCACGAAGGCGGCGCCGATCGCTGCGACGGCTGCGACCCAGCGCGGAACCCCGCCGTACGTGCTGCCGGACACCGGCGGGCCTACCGTGTGCCGAAGCCGGCGGCGGTCAGCACCTCGCGGCCGGCGCTGCCGGTGACGAGCGCGACGAAGGCCTTCGCGGCCGCCGGGTTCTGCGAGTCGGTCACGGGGGCGATCGGGTAGGTGTTGACGGCCTCACCCGCCTCGGCGATGTCGATGCCCTCGACCGCGTCGCCCGCCGCCACGACGTCGGTGACGTAGACCAGGCCCGCGTCGGCCTCGCCGCTCGTCACCTTGCCGAGCACGTCGGTGACGGAGGACTCCTCGCTGACCGCGGGGATGCGGACGCCGGTGGCCGTCTCGAGTGTCTCCGCGGCGGCACCGCAGGGCACCTGGGCCGCGCAGACCACGGTCGCGATGGCCGGGTCGGCGAGATCGGCGAAGCCCTGAACGCCGCCCGGGTTGCCCGGGGGCACGGCGATCGTCAGCACGTTGGTGGCGAAGTCGACCGGGGCTGCGGCGTCGACGAGCCCGGCGTCGGTGAGCTTCGCCATGTTCTTCTCGTCGGCCGAGGCGAAGACGTCGGCGGGTGCCCCCTCGGTGATCTGGGTCACGAGGTCGGAGGAGCCCGCGAACGAGAGCTCGACCGTCACTCCCGGATGCGCGGCCTCGAACTCGTGCGCGAGCTCGGTGAACGACGCCTTCAGCGAGGCGGCCGCGAACACGGTGATCGTGCCCTCGAGGGCGGCGTCCGTGCCGCTCGAGTCCGTGCCGCTCGGGGCGGCGGAGGATGCCGCGGCGTCACCGGCAGGGGCGGCCGCGCCCGCGCATCCGCTCATCAGCAGCAGGGTGGCCGCCGCCAGCAGCGCGGTCGTCACGCGGCGCATCAGGCCCGCCCGCCGGGGGTCTCGATCATCACGGTCGTGGCCTTCACCACCGCGATCGCGATCGAGCCGGGCTCGAGGCCGAGCTCGCGCACCGCCTCGCTGCTCATCAGGGAGACGATGCGGTGCGGGCCGCACTGCAGCTCGACCTGGGCCATCACGGTGTCGGAGACGACCTCGGTGACGACGCCGACCAGGCGGTTGCGCGCCGAGCGGCCGATCTCGGAGGGGTCGGCAGGCAGCACCGCGTTGCGGCGCGCCAGTTCGGCGACGGCGAGGGCGTCGACCACGCCGCGCCCGGCCTCGTCCTTCTCGCTCGCGAGCAGGCCGGTCTCGATCCAGCGGCGCACGGTGTCATCGCTTACGCCGAGGAAGCTCGCGGCGTCTCGGATCCGTATCTGCGTCATGGATGCCATGCTATCGCCGGATCTGCGGCTGAAAGGTCGATTCATGCGCCGGTGGGGCAAAATTGGAGCGTCAGCCCCGGACCCCGGCCGTCACCATGCAGCCGCGCGCACCGGAGGGGGACCGTCTTGTCCCAGCTGACATCACTCGACCGCCTGCCCTGGAGGCACGGGGACCGCACCCATTACGAGCACGGCGGGCAGCGCTACTTCCTCGCCGCGTCGAACGGCACCACGTGGGTGCTCGGCGACGGGGACACCGGGCGCACCCTCGCCATCCTGCGCGTCGACGAGAACCAGGGCACGCAGCACTGGACACTCCGCGGCCCCGCCCACGACCTCAGCGGCGAGAGCTGGCTGCTGCTGCTGGCCGCGGTGTGAGTCGCGGGGAAGGAAGGGGTGGCGCTTTCGGCGGCGGAGGTGGAGTGTGAGAGCATCCCTGCCCCGGGAATCCTCGAAAGGACCCATCATGGCCAAGAAAGACATCGAGAAGGTCGGCTTCGACCCGATCGAGTTCGCCCACGGACTCGGCATCCAGAGCAAGCACGCGTACCTCGCGGGCTTCGTCTCGATCGTCGTGTCGCTGATCGCCTGGCTCGCCTCGCGCGGCAAGAAGGACGAGACCGACAAGGCGAAGTCCGACCGATGGGGCATCTTCATCGGCCACTGGGCCCCGACCTTCTTCGCGATCGGCCTCGCGCTGAAGTCCGAGGAGTAGTCGACGCGGAATCGCGCACTGCAACGACGAAGGGCCCGCCTAGGCGGGCCCTTCGTTCGTTCCCGGGGGAACGGATCTGGTGGAGCTAAGGGGATTCGAACCCCTGACCTTCTCATTGCGAACGAGACGCGCTACCAACTGCGCCATAGCCCCGCTGACGCCGAAACGACAACCCCGATATTCTACGACGAAAGCGGCGCCGATTGCGAACCGGGGTCGGCCGTCGGCGCGGCCGCCGGGGTCCCTGCAGGCGGGGCGACCGCATCCCGGGCCCGCCAGCGGCCGAGCATCAGGATGGCGATCGACAGCAGCACCACTCCGATCAGCGCGGTGGGCAGGTCCATGAAGAACTCCATCACGAGGAACGGCGGCACGAACGCCAGCACCGTCGCCACCGCGACCACCGGCGTCGGCGGCGTCGGCCCCACCTCGCGCGGCGCCTCCCAGCGCCCGACGAGGAATGACAGCCCGAACACCGCGGCGAGCACCAGCACGAACATCACCGGCCGCGACCACCACCAGGCGGGGCTCGCCGGCTCGGGCGACGCCCCGGGAATGAGCAGCAGCGCGCCCGAGACGAGCAGGATCACGGGCAGGTGCCAGAGGTAGATCGTCATCAGCCGCGTGCCGACGAGGAACACCACGGCCCGGGCCGCGTGCGTGTTCATCAGGCGGGCGAGGGCGGGCTTCAACAGCCTCAGGATGCACGCCTGCGCCACCGCGAGCGCCACCAGCGGCAGCGTGGGCGGGTTGAGGTTCGTCAGCATGTCGTCGGCGTACGGGCCCCAGACGGTGAGCGGCACGAGCGCGGCGTAGGCGAGCGCCGCGATGCCGACGAGCGTGTACCAGCGCCGGGCGGCGAACCAGCCGTCGGCGTAGAAGAAGCCGAGCTGCTGCACGAGCAGCCATACGAAGAACAGGTTCAGCAGGCCGATCTCGGTGATGCCGGTGGAGTAGCGCAGCGCGTCGATCACGATCGCCCCGGCGAGCAGCACCAGGAGGGTGGCTCGCGGCGCCCGGGCGTGCCAGCCGGCCATCAGCGGCACGAGCGCCTGGCAGAGCGTGTAGGCGGCGAGGAACCACAGCGGCGACGCGGCGCCCGTGACCGCCACGTCGATCAGCGCGGGATCGACGCCGATGAGGCGCGCTCCCCCGATCACGACGGCGTAGAAGACGAACAGGGGCAGGGCCGGCTGGGCGAGCCGCAGCACGCGGTTGCGCACGTAGCCCGCGGCCGTGCCGCTCCGGCGGGTGAGGCTGCGCCAGGCGGTGAGGGACGCGAATCCGCCCACCACGAAGAACAGGGGCATGATCTGGCCGGCCCAGGTGACCGGGGCGAACCACCACTGCTCCTCGAGGGGCCGCGAGACGACGATCGAGCCGTCGGGCCCGGCGCCCACACCGACCATCAGCAGGTGGATCAGCACCACCAGCAGAACGCAGAACACCCGGGCCAGGTCGAGCGTCAGATCCCGCTTCGACAGGTCGATGGCGGCGGCTCCCGAGGCCGACTGCGATCTCGAGGCGGGGGCGCGGACTCCGGCGTCACTCATGCCGCCATCCTAGGAGCGGAGCCCATCGCCGCTCGGGCATACGACGGGCAGGTCGACGGATGCGCGTTCCGCACCACCCCGCCGCGAGACGATCGGGCGAGCTCAGCCGGCGCGACGCCGTGCCAGCACGGCGCAGTGTCAGCCCGCGCGCCGCCGTGCGAGAACGGCGTCGATGTCGAGGTGGGCGTCGGTGTCGCCGTCGACGATGCCCATGCGGGCGAAGCGGGACGGCACGGCGGGGGCGACCGGGGCGGCCGGCGCGACAGGCTCCGCGACGGGCAGCGAGGCGACGGTGGCCGACTCGGCCTCCAGGCGCGCCCGCAGGGCGGCCTCGGCCGAGGCAGCGGCCCGGCGCAGCGACTCGTGGTGGTCGGGCTCCGCCCGCTCACGGGAGGCGCGCGCGGTGGCCTCCGCGAGTTCGGCGGTCTTCACCGTGTCGAGCCGCTCGGGCACGTCGACCTCGGCAGGCTGGTCGAGACCGAGCGGCAGGGCCGTGCGCGAGAGGTAGAGGGGTCGCGGCACGGCGACGGGCACCCAGCCCGAGGCGCGGTCGCCGGCCGAGCGGCCGTCGTCCTCCGCCCCGACGACGGCGGGTGCGGCGGCGTCCTCGAACCCGTAGTCGACGAGCTCCGGCGAGGCCAGCGGCACTCCGTTCGGCGCGAGCGAGGCGGGCAGCCGCAGCCGGCGTCCGGCCCGGGCGAGCCGCACCAGCACCGCGATGCTGACGACCGAGGCCAGCGCGCCGCCGATCAGGATGATCCAGGCACCGGTGTAGACGGCCTGCATGCCGCCGAGCACGGCGACCGAGAGCGAGACGGCGAGCACCAGAGCGGTCACGGCGCGCGAGCGGCGCAGCCGGTCGGCGGTGCGCACGGCGGTCGGCACGGCCGAGAGCGACTGCTGCTGCGACCGGTGCTTCAGGATGCGCTCCTGCTCGGCGATCGACCGCGCACTCGCCTCGACCCGGATCTCCTCGGGCACCTCGGCGGTCTCGGCGAGGATGCGCAGGGTCTGCTGCAGCCGCACGGCGTTCCGCTCCGTGGCGAGGTACTGGCGCGAACGGAACCACGACGGCAGCAGGTACGCGAGCCACAGCACCGCCGCGAGGGCGATGATGAACCCTCCGCTGAGCCAGTCCGTCGTCATGGCTCTACGGTAGGGGCGCGCGCCGCCCGCACCCCTCAACGCGGGACGTGTGTCGGGTGGGAATCGGCTCCGCGTGAGCCGGCGGGTGTCGGACGCGCGCGACGGCGGGCGCCGCCGTGGCCGTCAGGCGCGTGTGATCGGGATGGCCCGCTGCGCCGCGATGCGCTCGCTCTCGGGCACGACCCCGTCACCCACGGGCACCTCGCCCTCCTGCCACCGCCGCAGCACGCCCACGGGCAGCTCCTCGCGCACCAGCGCGAAGCAGAAGTGGTCGCGCCAGTCGCCGTTGATGTGGATGTACCGACGCCGCAGCCCCTCGTACCGGAAGCCCAGCTTCTCGACCACGCGCAGGCTCGGCCCGTTCTCGGGCCGGATGCAGATCTCGATGCGGTGCAGCCCCACCGAGAAGAAGCAGTAGTCGCTCGCGAGCGCCGTGCTGATCGGCGTGATGTTCTTGCCGGCGAAGCGCTCCGACACCCAGTAGCCGATCGAGGCCGAGGCCACCGAGCCGTAGGTGATCGACGACACGTTCAGCTGGCCGGCGACCTCGCCGTCGTACTCGATCAAAAAGGGCAGGCCGAACCCCGCGCGCGCATTCGTCTGAAGAGAGCGGATGCTCGCGCGGGTGTCGAAGGACATCGGACCCTGCGGGTTGGTCGCCTCCCACGTGCGCAGCCACGACCGGTTCTCGATCAGCTCGCGCTCGAGGGTCTTGGCGTCCCGCACCCGGATGGGCCGGAGCGTGACGCGCCCCTCGGTCAGAGTGGGTACGAACATGGCTGGAACACTACCGCGGGGCCCGTCCGGTTCAGAGTCCGGCCACGAACTCCTGCAGCCACGGCCGGAGGTCGGGACCGAGGTCCCTGCGGTCGCTGGCGAGCTGCACGATCGCCTTGATGTAGTCGAGCTTGTCGCCGGTGTCGTAGCGACGGCCGCCGAAGACGACGCCGTAGACGCCGCCCGCGATCGAGTCGTCGTCGGCGAGCGTGAGCAGAGCATCCGTCAGCTGGATCTCGCCGCCCTTGCCCGGAGGCGTGTTCTCGAGGATCTCGAAGACCTCGGGCTGGAGCACGTAGCGGCCGATCACCGCGAGGTTCGAGGGCGCGGTGCCCTCGTCGGGCTTCTCGACGAGACCGGTGACCTTCACCACGTCGTCCTCGTCGGTGGCCTCGACCGAGGCGACACCGTAGAGGTGGGTCATCGAGGGGTCGACCTCCATCAGCGCGATGACGGTGGCCGAACGCTTGTCCTGCACCTCGAGCATCCGCTTCAGCAGGGGGTCGCGGGCGTCGATGATGTCGTCACCGAGCAGCACGGCGAACGGCTCGTGGCCGACGTGCATGCGCGAGCGCAGCACCGCGTGGCCGAGACCCAGCGGGTCGCCCTGGCGCACGTAGTGCATCTCGGCGAGGGCGGTGGACTCGTTGACCACCCGGAGCATCTCGCCCTTGCCCTTCTGCTCGAGCGTCGACTCGAGCTCGTAGACCCGGTCGAAGTGGTTCTCGATGGCGGCCTTGTTGCGGCCCGTGACCACGAGGACGTCGTTCAGGCCGGCGCTGACGGCCTCCTCCACGACGTACTGGATGGCGGGCTTGTCGACGACCGGCAGCATCTCCTTGGGCATCGCCTTGGTGGCGGGAAGGAAGCGCGTGCCGAGTCCGGCGGCCGGAATAACTGCTTTGGTCAGTGGTGTCCCCATGTCCGAGAGCATATCCAGGTTCGCGCATCCCTCACTCCACGCGGCTCTAGAATCGATCTCATGGCCACCGACCGCAGCACCGACAAGCGGGCCCTCCGCGCCGAGCTGCGCGAGCGCCGGCGAACCCGCCCCGCCCATGTCGTCGACGCCGCCGAGCTGGGCTTCACCGAGAACCTCGTGAAGATCGCCACCGAGACGGATGCGCGGGTCATCTCCGCGTACCTGTCGACGTCGTTCGAGCCGAACACGCGCCCCTTCATCAACTGGGCGCTCGCCGACGGCCGCCGCGTGCTCCTGCCGATCGCCCGCCAGGACGGCCTGCTCGACTGGGCCGAGGCCGACGGCGAGACCGAGACCGAGGGGCTCTACGGCCTGCCCGAGCCGGCCGGCGGCATCCTCGGCCCGATCGCCATCAACGACGCCGACCTCATCGTGATCCCCGCCTCGGCCGTCGACGGCCGGGGCACCCGCATGGGCTGGGGCCGCGGCTACTTCGACCGCACCCTCGGCTCCATGGAGAACTGCCCGCCGGTGTTCGCCGTCGTGTTCGACGACGAGATCCTCGACGAGGTGCCCCGCGAGGTGCACGACGCACCCGTCGACGGAGCCGTCACCCCCACCCGCATCATCCGTTTCGCGCGCTGACCGCGCGAGAAGCCCGTTCCCGGAGGCTCCTGTGCCCACCTACTCCTACCGCTGCACCGAGTGCGACAACGCCTTCGACATCCAGCAGGCCTTCACCGACGACACGCTCACCGAGTGCCCCGTCTGCGGCGGCAAGCTGCGCAAGGTCTTCAGCCCCGTCGGCGTGACCTTCAACGGCTCGGGCTTCTACCGCACCGACTCGCGGGCGAAGACGTCCGACTCGACGCCCGCCTCGAGCTCGTCGTCGAACTCCGACTCCGGCGGCGGCAGCTCCAGCAGCGCGTCGAAGTCCGATTCCTCCAGCTCGAAGTCGGCTCCGGCGGCCACGTCGACGCCGTCGAAGGCGGCTTCCTCCTAGGCTTGATCCCATGTTCAAGGGATTCAGGGAGTTCATCCTCCGCGGAAACGTCATCGACCTCGCGGTCGCCGTGGTCATCGGCGCCGCCTTCACCGCGGTCGTCAACTCGATCGTCGCGAACATCTTCAACCCGATCATCGGGGCGCTGTTCCGGGCCGACAGCCTCGATAGCGCGGGCATCGTCGCGATCGGCGACGCCGAGATCAAGTTCGGCGCCGTACTGGGTGCGATCATCCAGTTCCTGATCGTCGCCGTCGTCGTCTACTTCGTCTTCGTGCTGCCGATCAACCACCTCAAGAAGGCGGCGTTCGCCATCAAGGGCACCCCGGCCGAGTCGCTCGAGAAGACGAACGAGGAGCTCCCTCCCACCGAGACCGAGCTGCTGATCGAGATCCGCGACCTGCTCGCCGCCCAGCGGGCCGCCGCGGCGGACGAGCCACCGGCGACGGGTCACGTGCCGAAGCACTAGCGGTCACCAGTGCGGGGGCACGTCCCGCTTGAGCTGCTCGTCGTTGGCGCCGGCTCCGGATGCTCCGCCACCGCCCGCGCGCGGGGTGACGCCCCACGCCTGATCGGTGTCCTCCGCGGCGCGCACCCGCTCGCCGTCGGGCCCCGTCTGGGGTGACGGGTCGCTCCCCCGCACGGCCGAGGTGGCCACACGCCGGCGCCCGAGCTTCTTCACGTCCATGACACCAGCGTACGGGCCGGGCCCGGATGCCGGACCCAGCCCGGATGCCGGACTCAGACCGAGATCGGCGACGTCTCCACCAGCTGCAGCTCGCGCACCCCGATCACCGAGGCGATGCGGGCCGCCACGGCCTCCGGGTTCGTGAACAGCTCGAAGGAGTGCACCCGCAGGTAGTGCCAGCCGAGCCGGCGGAGCATGTCGGGCCGGAGGCGCAGGGACTCGCGGAGCGAGGTGGAGTGCACCACCGCATCCGTCTCGATCGCGATCGCGCGACCGTCGTGCGAGGCCACCAGCGTCAGCTTGCCGCGGTGCTCGAAGGCCACCTCGAGGCCGCGCGCGCCGAGCCGGCGGGCGAGATCGATCAGCAGCGCGTCGCCGGGGCTCGAGAAGGTGTCGGGCGTCGGCCCGGTCTCGGCCTCCTGCAGGATCTGGCGCAGCGCCACGACCCCGTAGTTCATCCGCTCCTCGTCGATGTCGGCGGGCATGAAGCAGCTCACGATGTCCATGGATCGACGGGCCCTCGTCATACCGACGGCGAGCAGACGCTCTCCCCCGGGACGAGCGAGCCCGCCGAAATTCGTGAGCACGCGCCCGTGGGCGGTCTTGCCGTAGCCGACCGAGAAGATCACGCGGTCGCGGCTCTGGGCCACCGACTGCTCGAGCGTGGCGACCATGAACGGCTCGGCCCGCTCCTTCAGGATGAAGTCGGCCAGGTCGCTGCGCTTCGCGAACGCCGCCAGCACGGCCTGCTGCACGCGCACGGCATGCTTCGGCGACGCCGTGATGACCATCAGCGACTCGCGCGGGTAGTTGATCGCGTGGTCGAGCACGAGCGAGACGACCTCGTCGACCTCGGCGTCGACGCTCTCGACGGCCCCGGTCTCGGAGTCGGGCATGCCGCCGCGGCCCTCGACGTAGTGCAGCGCGAGGCTGCCGTGGCCGAGGAAGGTGCCGGCCCAGGGCAGGGAGTCGATCTTGCCGCCGTAGAAGCGGTGGTTGACGAGCTCGGCCAGGTCTTCGCCGCCCGCGCGGTAGCTGCGGGTGAGCGAGAGTGTCGGCACGAGGTCGGCCAGTCGGGCGAGCGCCGAGTCGGCGTGCAGCTCCTCGACCAGCTCGGCGTCGACCGCCGTGCGGGTGCGGGAGTCGTCGAAGGGCCGGATGGCGACCTCGAAGTGCGAGGGCGTCTGGGTGACCGGGTCACCGAACGCAACGACCTGACGGCCGCGACGGATGGCGCCGACGTTCTCGGCGAGGGTGGTCGCCCCCGCGTCGACGAGCACGACGGTGTCGAAGGTGATCGCGTCGGTGATCTGCGGCACCTCGTAGGGCGAGGCGAGCCAGACCGGCGCGAGCACCTTGCCGAGGTGCGGCGCGGCCTCGTGCAGGGTCGCGGAGGTGACCTTGTCGGTGCGCAGCAGCTCCTTGAGCGCGCTCGCCTCGGCGGGGTGGTCGACGAGGCCGACACTCCAGGTCTCGGCGAGCTGCCACGAGAGCAGCTGGCCGTTCATCGAGGCGTGCGCCTCGTCGACGAGCCGGAAGTCGCCCTCGAGGCGGTCGAGCACGCCGGTGTTGGCGCCGAGCAGGGCGCGGTCGCCCTCGAGCATCAGCTCGAGCACCGACTGCCACCAGGCGAGCTCGAGCTCGTCGGGCACGGCCGACTCGGGCACGTGGCGGTTCGACAGGTCGACGAGCAGCGGGTCGAGCGAGTGCTCGTGCAGCGAGTCGAGCAGCGCGGTGCGCTCCTGCAGGTTGGCGAGCACCTCCGAGTCGGCGGCCAGGCCCTCGACCATGCCGATCAGCTGGTCGATCGGCAGCGCGCCGAGGTGCTGCGCGGTGCCGGAGCGGCCGAGCGGCAGATCGAGCTGCGCCAGGTCCTCGGTGACGCGCTGGAAGGCCACCTGCACGTCGTTGATGCCGACGGGGATCTCCGGCGGGATGCCCGCCGCCGCGTAGCGGTACCAGAGCGTGCGCTGCTGCTGGATGCGCCGCAGCGACTCGTTGATGTCGCCGATGTGCACGCCGGGGCGCACGTACTCGCGGGCCAGCGCCTTGAGCCGCCGACGCGAGGTCGACGACATCTGCGGGGCGTCGCGACGCGGCGAGGTGGCGGCGATCAGGTCGGTGAGCGAGCGGTCGAAGACCACGGGCAGGAACTTGTCGAGCGTCTCGCGCAGGTCGGCGAGCAGGCGCAGGTAGGTGCCGAGCTCGTTCAGCGAGGTGAACGGCCGCATGCGGGTCTGGCCGATGAGCTCGTAGGCGCCGGTGAGCAGCCGCGGCAGGTCGGTGCGGTCGAGCCGCTTCGCGAGCTGGTGCGTGCGGTGGGCGTCGTCGCTCGAGGAGAACTGCGCGCCGTACCAGGGAGAGTCGTCGGGGCCGTAGCGGAACTGGCCGAGCTCGGCCGCGCGGCTGAGCGTCTTGGCGGCCTTGGCACGGCCGGTCGCGAGCGACTCCAGCGCGGTGCGGTCGAGCCGGGCCGTGGTCGAGGGCGGGTTCGGCAGCAGCGCCAGCCGGGCGAGTTCGCGCAGGGCGTCGAGCACCGAGACCTTGAGCGTCGGGTCGACGCGCGACATCGAGGAGCGGTAGTCGAGCAGCACGCCGCGCAGGCGCACGAGGGCCTCGTCGATGTCGGCGACGCGGGGCTGCGACGCCTTCTCGTTGCGGCCGATCGACTGGATCAGGTCGCGGCGCAGCGTGCGGGGCGAGACGGCGACGCCGGGCAGGCCCACGTCGCTCAGCCGGCGGCCGATGCCGCTCAGGCTGAGGCGGCGGGGGCTGACGACGAGCACGCGCTTGTTCTGCGCGACGAGGGCGCCGATGGCGTTCACGATGGTCTGGGTGCCGCCGGTGCCCGGAAGCGTCTTGACCACGATGGAGTTGCCGCCCGAGATCTGGGCGATCACGTTCTCCTGCTCGCTGTCGGCGTCGAGCAGCAGGGTGTCGGTGCTGGGGGCTCGGTGGTCCTGCGGCGAGGGCTCGACGGGGTGGTAGCCCTCCTGCACGGCCCGCCGGGAGCTGAAGTTGCCCGCGAGGGCGTCGAGCACCGGATGCGCGAGCTCGGTGCTGTCCGCCAGCATGGCGCTCGACACGTCGGCGAACGACGACACCACGAGTCGCGGCTGGACGGCGAACCAGGGCAGGTGGGACGTGAGGCTGCGCAGCCGGTCGATCACGGGCTGCGGCTTGAAGACACCGCTGGACTGCGCCAGCGCCACGAGGCTCTCGCCGTCGAGCGTGATGCCGAACTGCTCCTGCAGCGCGCGCACCAGCACGGGGTTCACGAACGGCACTCCGCGGAGCTTCAGCTCGAAGTCGCGGCCGTAGCGGCGCACCGAGATGGGGCGGAGGAGCACCGGCGCGCGGAACTGCTGGGCACCCGCGTCGCCGACGCCGGCCGGGCTGCCGTCGGGGTTCGGCGCGCGCCACTCGGCGAGGCCGATGGCGAGGTGCACCGAGTCGATGCCCCGCACCGAGCGGAGCTCGACGCCCTTGTCGGTGATGGCGCCCGCGGCGATGCGGGCGTTCCGGAGCGCGAGCTCGTCGCGGATGAGGCTCGACAGCAGCGTCGAGTTGCCCGTGATGAACTGCGCCAGACCACCGGGATGGGTGGTGCTGAGCTCGATCCGCGAGCGGGGGGTGTCGTCGAAGACGATCAGCGGCGATTCGCCGCCGAGCGCCGCGATCTCCGCACGCCACAGGTCACGGGCGGGTTCGACGAGACTCTCCGTCGTGAACACCTGTCCGATCGGGCCACCGGCAGCGGACTGCCCGTTGCGGCCCCAGGCCGACTCGGCAGAGTCGGGGGCAGACGTCGGATCGTCTGCTTCTCGTTTCTTATCGGCACGCCACACACCGCCACAGTACGTGCGACCTCCCGGAATATCGCGCAACCACAGGCGAGTTTCGGAATAAACGGGGGCACGGAGCCGCTGAGAACAGGGACATGACTGCTCTCTCGGTGCTCGATCTCATCCCCGTCCGCTCCGACCAGACGACGGGAGACGCCGTCGCCGCGAGCCTGGCGCTCGCCCGGGCGGCCGAGCGCCTCGGCTACACCCGCTACTGGATGGCCGAGCACCACAACATGCCCTCGGTCGCGTCCACCTCCCCCGCCACGCTGATCGCCCACTTCGCGGCCGGCACCTCGCGCATCCGTCTGGGCTCGGGCGGCGTCATGCTGCCGAACCACGCCGCCCTCACGGTGGCCGAGCAGTTCGCCCTGCTCGAGGCGATGCACCCGGGCCGCATCGACCTCGGTCTCGGCCGCGCGCCGGGCTCCGACCCGGTCACCGCCTACATGCTGCGCGGGCAGCGCTCGACGACCGACACCGACCCGGCGGCCTCGTTCCCCACCGACGTCGAGACGGTGGCCGCCCTGCTGGGCTCCGACCGCCCGGCCGACCGGCCCTTCGGCGACGAGCAGCCCGGGGTGGGCCTGAACGTCGGCGGCCGCTCCTACGAGCTGCAGGCCACGCCCCGCAGCAGCTCGGCACCCGAGCTCTGGCTGCTCGGCTCCAGCGACTACAGCGCCGCCCTGGCCGCGAAGCTCGGCACCGCCTACGTCTTCGCCAACCACTTCGGCCAGCCCGGGATCGACCGCGCCCTGGCGATCTACCGCGACGACTTCCAGCCCTCCGAGGCACTCGCGACTCCGAAGACGCTGCTGACCGTCAACATCTCGGTCGCGGCCACCGCGGAGGAGGCCCGCCGCCGCGCCCTCCCCCAGCTGATCGCCATGGCGAGACTCCGCACCGGCGGCGTGCTCGGCCCGCAGCTCACGGTCGAGGAGGCCGAGGCCACCGCCCTCAGCCCGATGGAGGAGCAGTCGGTGCTCGAGCAGGAGCGGCACTGGCTGATCGGCACGGCCGACGAGGTCGAGGCACGCATCCGCCCGCTCACCGAGCGCCACGGTGTCGACGAGGTCATGGTCTCCCCCGTGGCCGGGTCGCTCGCGACCGACGGGCCGCGCGAGACGCCCGCCCGGGTCGAGGCGCTCGAGCTGCTCGCGACCCGCTTCCCCGAGCTGTCGTCGGCGCTGCAGCCCGCCTGAACCACCGCGCCGATCCGGTGGCCGGGCCCGACGGCTCCGGCGTGGCTCAGTGCGCCGACCAGCCGCCGTCGAGCAGGTAGCTCGAGCCGGTGGCCATGGCCGCGTCGTCCGAGGCCAGCCAGGCCACGAGCGAGGCGACCTCGTGCGGCTCGACCAGGCGCTTGATCGCGGCGTCGGCGAGCAGGATGCGCTCCAGCACCTCCTCGACCGAGACGCCGTGCGCCTCGGCCTGCTGCTCCAGCTGCCGCTCCACGAGCGGGGTGCGCACGTAACCGGGGTTGACGCAGACGCTCGTCACCCCATGCGGTGCCGCCTCGAGCGCGGTCGCCTTCGAGAAGCCCTCGAGACCGTGCTTCGCGGTGACGTAGGCGCTCTTGAACGCGGAGGCCCGCACGCCGTGCACCGACGAGATGTTGATGATCCGGCCGAAGCCGCGCGAGTACATGCCGGGCAGCGCGGCCCGCACCAGCAGGAACGGCGCCTCGAGCATGATCGAGAGGATGCGCCGGAACTCGGCCGGGTCGAAGTCCTCGATCGGGCTGATGTGCTGCACCCCGGCGTTGTTCACGAGGATGTCGACGTCGCCGAGCATGCCCGCGAGCCGCTCGTCGGTCAGCCGGGCGGTGTCTCCGAGATCGACGGCCCAGGCCCGGGTGGCCGGCCCGGAGGGGCCGGAGCGGAGCTCGTCGGCGAGCGCCTCGGCGCGGGCTCCGTCGAGATCGGCGAGCACGAGCTCGGCGCCGCGGGAGGCCAGCTCCCGTGCGACCGCTGCGCCGATGCCGCCGGCCGCGCCGGTGACCAGGGCGCGGCGGCCCGCGAGCGGCAGCCGAGCATCCGGGATCACGGCCCAGGGCACCTGCTGCAGCGTCATGCCCGCACCGCGCCCGACTCGGCGGCCACGCGGGCCGCATCGGCGGCGTCGACCGCGCGGAGGGAGATGCCGCGGGTCTCGCGCAGGGTGAGCACCGTGACGGCGGTGATCGCGCAGGCGATCAGCACGTAGAGGGCCACCGGGATCCAGGAGGAGTACTGCTGCAGCAGCGCCGAAGCGATGATCGGGGCGAGCGAGCCCGCGACCACCGACGTGACCTGGTAGCCGAGCGAGACACCGGAGTAGCGCATCCGGGTCGGGAACATCTCGGCCATGATGGCCGGCTGACCCGCGTACATCAGGGCGTGGAAGCAGAGGCCGATGGTCACCGCGGCGACGATCAGCACAGGGTTGAGCGTGTCGAAGAGCGGGAAGGCGAAGAACGCCCAGGTGGCGCCGAGCACGGCCCCGGCGAGGTAGACGGGCTTCCGGCCGATGCGGTCGGCCAGCCGGCCGGCCTGCGGGATGACCGCGAAGTGCACGGCGTGGGCGATCAGCAGGGCGAGCAGCAGCTGGCTCGTGTTGTACTCGTGCACGGTGACGAGGTAGACGATCGAGAAGCTGACGATGATGTAGTACAGGATGTTCTCGGCCAGCCTCAGACCCATCGCGCTCAGCACCCCGCGGGGGTACCGGCGCACGACCTCGAAGACGCCGACGCGCACAGCCTTGGACGCCTCCGCCTCGGCGCGAGCCTCGATGAAGATGGGCGCCTCGTTGACGTGGGTGCGGATGTAGTAGCCGACGAGCACGATCAGCGCCGAGATCCAGAACGCCACGCGCCAGCCCCAGCCGAGGAACTGCTCGGCGGGCAGCACGGCCGACATCGTCAGCAGCACGAGCGTGGCGAGCAGGTTGCCGACCGGCACCGCCGCCTGCGGCCAGCTGGCCCAGAAGGCGCGCGAGCGGTCGGGGCTCTGCTCGGCCACGAGCAGCACGGCACCGCCCCACTCGCCGCCGAGGGCGAAGCCCTGGATGAAGCGCAGCACCACGAGGAGGGCCGGCGCCCAGTAGCCGATGCTGTCGAAGCCCGGCAGGCAGCCGATCAGGAAGGTGGCGGCGCCGATCATGATGATCGTGACCTGCAGGGTGTGCTTGCGGCCGAGCCGGTCGCCGATCTGGCCGAACACGATGCCGCCGAGCGGGCGGGCGATGAAGCCGACCGCGTAGGTGAGGAAGGCGGCGATGATGCCGTCGAGCCGGGTGCCGGCGTTGGGGAAGAACACGGTGCCGAAGACGAGGCTCGCGGCCGTGGCGTAGAGGAAGAACTCGTACCACTCCACGACGGTGCCGACCATCGAGGCGGCGACCACCTTCTTCAGGCCCTTCGGCGCGGCTCCCCCGCCTGCTGCGCTGCCGCCGGCCTCGTTCCGGGCCCCTGCCGTGCCGGGTTCGACCCGGACTCGATCGTTGACGCTCATGCTGTCTCCTCGGTGTCGTCGTTGACAGCACCGAGTATTCGTGCACATCCGCGGGCAGGCAATGAGCAATCCGGCGCATCCGCTGTGCATAATTGCAGACATGTCACCGGAGACAGGGCCCGACCCGCAGGATCTGCTCGTCCTGCTCGCCGTCTCGCGCACGGGTCGCTTCACTTCGGCCGGGGCCTCGCTCGGGCTGAACCACACCACGGTGGCCCGCCGCATCGGAGCCCTCGAGCGGTCGCTCGGCGGGCGGGTGCTCTCGCGCGCGGCCGGCGGGTGGGAGCCGACCGAGCTCGGACACCGCGCCCTCCGGGCCGCCGCCGGTGTCGAGGAGGCCCTGGCTCAGCTCGGCCCCGACGAGGCGGATGCGCGGATCACCGGCGTCGTGCGGATGTCGGCGACCGACGGGTTCAGCGCCTTCGTCGCGGCTCCCGCGGTCGCGCGGCTGCAGCGCGAGCATCCGCTGCTGCGCGTCGAGCTGGTGTCGGTGACCCGGCGGGCTCTTCAGCACCGCTCCGGGCTCGACGTGGAGGTGGTCGTGGGGCGGCCGGAGGTGCACCGGGCCGAGGCGATCCTGCTCGGGCGGTACGTGCTCGGCATGTACGCGTCGCGGGAGTACCTCGCCGCGCACCCGGCGCCGGCGGCCGTGGAGGAGCTGGGTGAGCATCCGCTCGTCTACTTCATCGACTCGATGCTGCAGGTGGACGACCTCGACGCACCCCGGCGGCTCGTGCCCGGGATGCGCGACTCGCTCAGCTCGACCAATGTGTTCGTGCACGTCGAGGCGACCCGGGCGGGAGCCGGCATAGGCTTCCTGCCGTGCTTCATGGCCGACCGGCACGCCGACCTGGTGCGGCTGCTGCCCGGGGAGATCGCCGAGACGCTCTCGTACTGGATGGTCGTGCGACCCGAGTCGCTCGCCCAGCCCGCCGTGGCGGCCGTCGTCGACGCGCTCCGGCGACAGGCCGCGGCGCTGCGGCCGGCCCTCCTCGGAGAGCCGGCCGCAGCGCCGTCGATCACTCCGCCCGGGGGCGTCGGCGCTTCAGAACGGTGACGAGCCCGACGATCAGACCGCCCGCGACGAGCGCCAGACCGGCGAGGCCGAGCGGGGCGCTCTGACCGGCGCCGGTCGCGGCCAGCGAGTTCGACCCGTCGGCCGCCGGTGCCGGGGTGGCCGGAGCCGGGGCGGGGGCGGGTGCCGGCGTGGCCGTGGGGGTGGGCGTCGGGGTCGGGGTCGGGGCGAGGTGCACCAGCTCGGGCGTGGAGGCCGGGGCGACACGGTGCAGGGTGGCCTGCTCGTAGTCGTACGACATGGCGAGCAATGCGGCGTCGGCGCTCCGCGGAGCGGCGAGCTCGAGACCGACGGCGGCGCCCGTCGAGGTGAAGCCGGCCGGCAGGGAGACGGTCGGCACGCCCGTGTTGGCGCCGACGTCGCAGAACGTCGTGCCCGCCCAGTCGGTGGTGGCCGAGGTGGCGCTCGTCGGCATGGCGAGGGCGTCGAGGTCGTTGTCGACGAAGAACCGGTCCATCGCGGCCTTGCCCGCGTCCTGCTCGGCGACGGCGGTCTCGTAGGCCTCGTTCGGGAAGTCCGGGAAGCTCGTGAAGTAGTCGATGTCGCCCTGCTCCAGCGACGACTTGCCGTCGGCGATCACGTCGGAGAAGGTCAGAGCGTCGGCCGGCTCGGTCAGCTCGGCAAGGCCCTCCGGCCAGGTGGCGTCGGTCGTGGCGAAGAAGGTGTCGATGGAGGACTGCATGTCCATCCAGCCACCGCTCTTCAGCACGGTCGAGACGAAGTCGCGTGAGAACTGCGGCACCTCGACGATCTCGGCGCCCTGCGCCTCGAGATCGGCGACGGCCTGGTCGACGAGCGCGGTGGTCTCGGCGAGGCCGGGGCGGGCCGGGTCCTCCTCGAAGTCCCATTTCACGTAGCCGATGCGCTTGCCCTCGAGGGCGGTGTCGCTGAGGCCCTCGACGTAGCGGTCGGTCGACTGCTCGTTCGCGATCACCGTCTGGGGGTCGGCCGGGTCGTAGCCGGCGAGCACCTCCATCAGCAGGGCCGCATCCGTCACCGTCTTGGTCATCGGGCCGGAGACGTCCTGCCGCACGCTGAGCGGAACGATCCCCGCGACGCTCGTCAGGCCCATCGTGGGCCGGTAGCCGACGAGGCTCTGGTGGGCGCTCGGGCCGACGATCGAGCCGCAGGAGTCGGTGCCGAGACCGGCGGGCGCGTAGCTCGCCGCCACCGCCGCGCCCGTTCCGCCACTGGAACCGCTCGCGCTGTTCAGCTGGTTGTAGGGGTTGTTGGTGCGGCCCCGCTCGGAGCTCAGGGTGAAGGTGCCGTGCCAGGCGAACTCGGCCATGTTGGTCTTCGCGATGATGATCGCGCCGGCCGCGCGGAGGCGCTCCACCGCGGTCGAGTCGACCTTCGTCTGGTAGGTGTGCAGCGAGGCGCTGCCCGCCGTGGTGGGCATGTCGAAGGTGGCGTAGTTGTCCTTGACCAGGATGGGCACGCCGTGCAGCGGGCCGCGGAGCTCGCCGGCGGCGCGCTCGGCGTCGAGTTCGGCGGCCGTCGCCAGCGCCTCGGGGTTGGCCAGGATGACCGCGGCGAGCCCGGGCTGGTCGGCGTAGGGGTCGTCGTAGGCCGCGATGCGGTCGAGGTACTCCTGGGTCAGCGCGACCGAGGTGGTGGTGCCCGCCTCGAGCTGAGCGAGCACGTCGGAGATGCCGAGGTCGACGACGTCGGGGGCGGGAGCGGCGGTGGGGGCGGCCGGAACGGACGAGATCAGCGGGGCGGCGCTCGCCGTGGCCGAGGCGGTGATGACGAGACCCGCGCAGACGGCGGTCGTGGCACCGAGGCGGGCGAAGGAGCGGAGGCGGGACGGGGAATCGGGCAACGGACATCCTTAGGTGATCGACAGGGGATTCCCAGTATCGGGTCGACGTATTTCCCGGGTGTTTCGGTCGCGGGTCCGTCGTCGAACGTTCTGACCGGTGGCCCGCTGGGCCGTGGATCGTCCGGGATCGGCCGGGGAGAACGAGTGTTCCGTTAGGATTGCGGCGTGTCCACCGCTCTCCACGTCGATCCCGCACCGGCCCCCGCCGGGCGCGTGTCGGTGGCGCGGGAGCGGCTGGTGGCGGTGGCGTCCGAGCTGTTCTACCGGGAGGGCATCCACCGGGTCGGCATGGACCGGGTGCTCGCCGAGGCGAACGTCACCCGTGCCACGATGTACCGGCACTTCACCGGCAAGGAGGCGCTCGTCGCCGCCTACCTCGAGCGGGAGGACGCCGGGGTGCGCGGGCTGTTCGCCGCCGTCGCCGTCACGGCCGGCGACGACCCGCGGCGGCTCGTCGAGCTGCTGATCGAGGCGATCGCCGACGACGTGGCCGATCGGCACGACCGGGGCTGCCCGTTCATCAACGCGGCGGCCGAGTTCCCGGATGCGGCGAGCCCGATCCGCACGATCGTCACCCGGCATCGCGCCTGGTTCCGCGCCACGGTGCGGGCGGCGCTGGTGGCGGCGCACGCCGACGCGGATGACGCGGCGGGTCGCCCTGGTTTCGACGCCGACGAGGCGGCCGCCACGCTCGTGCTGCTGCGTGACGCGGCACTCGTCGGCGCCTACCTCGACGGCTTCGAGCTCGTGCGCCCGGCCTTCGTCAGCCGCGCCCGCGCCGCCGCCGGCCTCTGACGCCGCAGCGCCTGGCCGACCGCGCCCGACGGCCGCCGGCCTCTGACGCGCGCAGGCGTCGTCGGGCCGGGCGGCGTCAGAAGTGCGTGATGCCGTACACCGGCGCCACCGGTGCGAGCAGCGCGCGCAGCCGCTGGAGCCCGCCCGGCGCGCGCTCCGAGAGCCGGCCGGCCGCCGCCAGCACCCGCGGGTCGACCCCGCCGAGGTAGAGCGAGCCGAGCGCCGCCGCGTCGACGACGACGTCGGGCGTCATGCTGTCCGAGCGGTCCACGCGCACCACCGAGCCCACGCCGCCGGTGACCCGCAGGCGGAAGACGCCCGCGGCGTAGCCGAGCGGATCCGTCACGTCGAGCACCGCCTCGCCGTCGTTCGCGTAGCCGCGGGCCGCGAAGGCGCGCTCGACGTCGAGCACCCGCAGCCAGAGCCAGTCCTCGACGAACGTCGTCTTCACCAGGCGCGAGTCGGTGAGGGCGAAGGGCAGCGGGTCATCCATCGGCGCGAACTCCCACTCGATGCGCTCGACGAGGTCGACGGCTCCGAGGAAGTCCCAGAGGCCGAGGTAGGCCTCGTCGTCGGCGGCCACCAGGTCGACGATGCCGAGCGTGTACGGCTCCTTCTCCCAGCCCTGGAACCGGTAGGCCACGTAGCCGTCGACCGCACCCGACTCGTCGTAGTGCACCGCCGCGTGCACGGCGTCGTCGGGCTCGCCCTTGTCGTCGGCGAGCCCCGTCGCGCGATCCCAGTACTTGGCGTGGCGGTCGATCGACCCGGGGTGCCCGGCGTGGAACCGCGCGAAGACCTCGGGCCCGATGGTGCGGAGCGAGGCGGCCTCGATCAGCTCGCACCGGCCTCGGGGCTCGGCGACCATCCGGAACCGACTGTCGGTCGTGACCGTGACGTGCCGCACCCAGCTGGCCTCGCCGAAGCCGAAGCGGCGGTAGATGCCCGCCTCCGATGCGGTGAGCCCGGCCAGCGCGTAGCCGTCGGTGACGGCCTGCTCGAGGTCGGCGGTCATCATCGAGCGGAGGAGGCCCCGGCGGCGATGGGTCGGCCGCACCGTGACGTTCGAGACGAGGTGCACGTCGAGGGGCTCGGCGCCGCCCGTGTTCAGGGTGCTCGGGAACCAGGCGAAGGTGGCGACGGGCACCTCGACGCCGAGCGCGCCGGCCGGAGCCGAGCGGGCGTAGACGCCGGTGAGCCGTCGGCCGTCGGCGGCGAGGCGCTCCACCGAGCGGGCGAGCACCTTCTCGCTCTTGCGCGGGTCGTGGAAGCCGCGGGTCTCGGCCTGCAGCCAGGCGGCCGACGCCGGGTCGGGCGTGCCGTCCTCCGCCACGGCGGCGGGGAAGGTGCGGAAGTCGTACTCGTCATGCGAAGCCATCCCCCCAGGCTATTCGCTCGCCTCCGTCGGGGCGCCCGCGCCGGGGTTCCGGATGCGCGTCAGAGCTCGCCGCGCGCCCGGCGGGCCTTCGCCACCCAGCCGGCCACCGAGCCGACCGGCACCCGCAGCGCGTGGGCGACGGTGTCGATCGGCTTGCCGGCGTCGAGCACGGCCGCGACGGCGAGGTCCTCGACCGAGGAGAACTGGCCGAAGTCGGTTCCGGCGACGGAGGGTGCAGGGGTCGGCGCGGGCTTCGGCATCGGCGTCGGTGTCGCAGCGGCCTGACGAGGGGCGTACCGCGGTTCGGGCGCCGACGCCTCGCGCCCGGCCCGGTACGCGGTGCCGGCGACGCGCGGCGCGACTCGCTGAAGAGGCGGCGCCGACTGCCCGGCACCCACGAGGGACGGCAAGGACTCCTCCCCACCACCCGCCCGGGCCCGCTCGTACTTCGCCTTCGCCGCCGCCGCGAGCGCGATCGTCGACGCCTCCACCAGCTCGCGGATCGCTTGCTGCCGGCGCATCCGGTAGAACACGAAGCCGATGCCCACGATCGGGATGACGAGCAGCAGCCCCCAGAGCAGCGCGAGCGGATGCGCCTCCACCCACAGCAGCGCCTCCCACCGGCCGGTCCAGCCGGTGGTGTCGTTGCCCGCCTCGGCGACCGTCCCGGCGTCGTCCTCCGGCAGCCGGATCGCCGCGGGCCCCTCCCCCGTCACGAGGTTGGCGCGCGCCGTCACGGCGGTCGCCGCCCCCTCGAGCACGATGCCGCTGCCCGGTTCGACGTGCACGGTGTTCTGCGCGACGGTCCCCTGCGCATCCGTCAGTCTGAGCCCCACCGTGCGCTGGTCTATCGTGTTGCCCTCGAGCACGACGCCGCCGGTGCCGCGCACCCAGAGCCCGCCCGCCCGGTTGTCGCCGAAGGTGCTGCCGTCGACGCTCAGCCCCCACGAGCCCTCGACCGAGAAGCCCGAGGAGTTCGCCCCGTCGGCCTGCGGCCGCCCGTCGGCGCGGATGCCGTACCCCCCGTTGCGCGTCACCGTGCTGCCGGTCAGAGTGACGTCGTCGACGCCCGGCCGCACGTCGAGCCCGTCGCCGCCCGAGCCCGTGAGGGTGCTGGCACCGACCGTGGGGCTGACCGTGCCGTTCGCGAGCACGACCGCCTCCGCGCTCGAGGCCCGCACGAGAGTGTCGTCGATCGTCGGTGCCGCGGCGAAGGCGAGGTAGAGCCCGATGTGCTGCCCGGTGATCACCGAGTGGGTCACGGTGGCCGAGGAGGGCGAGGCGAGGGTGCCGGTCACGGCGAGCCCGCCGGTGCGCCCGCTCCAGAAGCCGAGGTCGGCCACGTTCGCGTGGCCGATCGTCAGGGTGCCCTCGTGCACCCGCAGGTACGAGCGTCCGTCGGCCACGTCGATGTCGGAGCGGCCTGCCTCCTCGTCCCACGAGGTGAGGCCGACGGGTGAGGCCTCGGTGCCCGCGAGGGTCACCGTGCCACCCCAGGCGACGACCGTCACCGAGCCGTGCTCCCCACTGAGCAGCCGGATGCTCTGCCCCGGCGCCGTGAGGTCGAGCACCGCCCCGCGGGCCACGAACAGCGATCGCGTCACGAGCACCGTCGTGGCGTCGATCCTGGTCGCGGAACCGCGGGCGACGAGCTGGTCGAGCGTCACCGTCGATCCGGCCGGCACCACGTCGACGGTGTCGGCACGGGTGGCCGCGGCTCCGGTGCGGGCGAGCAGGCTCCAGCGCGCATCCTGAAGCCGCACGATGCGGCTCTGGATGACGGCGGCCGGGTCCTCCCCCTGCTCCTCGGGCGTGGTCGAGATGCCGCGGGTCACCTCGAGCGCCCGCTGGTAGGCGGCGAGCTCGGCGGCGTCGGGCGAGACCGCCTCCGGGTCGGCCTCGTCGCGCGCCTGCTGCAACGCGGTCGCGAAGCCCTCGGGATCGGTGCGGGGGTCGATCAGCGCCTCGGCCCCGGCCTCCGCCTCCGTCGACCGGGCGGCCGTCGCACCCGCGGATGGTGAGGCGGCCGCGGCCTCCGCCGCATCCCCGCCGACGACGCCCTGCAGGAACGCGGACACCCGTGGCGGCACCCCGTTCGCCACGGCGACCGTCGCCCCGAACCCCAGCACGATCACTCCGACGACGACCGCCCGCACCGCCCACCGCGCGCCGCTGCCCATGGTCTGGCCGCGCTCGGCGGCGCTGAGCAGCTCGCTGCGCTCGGGGTCGCGGTCGGGCCCGGCGCTCACGCCCGCATCCCCTCGACGGCCTCGGCCGCGGTCGCCTCGCTCGACGCCGGCGCCGTCGTCAGCGTCGCCTCCGACTGCCCCTCGCCGCCCACGCTGTCGGCCGACCTCGTCAGCCACCCCTGCGTGTTCATCGTGCACAGCGCGAACAGCTTGATCGGCAGCGCCACGAGCGCCGTGACGACGGTCACGAGCGGCAGCAGCACGATGTCCTGCGGCCTCCGCCAGAGGTGCGAGATGCCGCGGATGCCGCGCCCCACGAGCATCCACAGCACCGCCACCCCGAAGCCGAGCAGCGGCACGGGCGACGAGAGGGCGTGGAACACGTAGGCCAGCGCGATGAACATGCTCACCGGGGTGAAGAGGATCTGCATCACCGTGATCTGCGAGATGAACGGCACCCGGAAGATCCAGCCGCGCCGGATGGCCGTGAGGTAGCACCGGTACGAGTTGCGGCTCCACCGCACCCGCTGCTTCACGAACGCCCGGAAGGTGTCGGGGAACATCGACAGCGCCCGCGCCGAGTCCTGGTGCGTCACCCGGTAGCCCTCCGAGAGCACCAGCCAGGTCAGCCGCCCGTCGTCGCCCGCGACGCACTCCCTGCCGAGGAAGATCTCGTGCTCGAGCTCGGGCAGCTTCGGCAGGATGACCTCCCGCCGGTACGCGCTCGTGCGCCCCGAGGCGCAGATCACGCCGCCGAAGCGACCCATCGCGGGCGCGTAGTCGAAGTAGCGCTGGTCGATGATCCAGTCGGCGACCCGCCGCCAGATGCTCGTGCCCGGGAGGTACACGTTCTGCCGCGTGCTCACGGCCCCCACCGCGGCGTCGACGAACGGCATCTGGATGGCGTCGAGCATCCCGTCCTCCCACGCCGTGTCGGAGTCGACCAGGACGACGAGCTCGGTGTCGGCCGCCCGGATGCCCACCCCCAGCGCCGAGCGCTTGCCGCGGTGCCGGAACATGATCACGTCGACCTCGGCGTGCCCGAGCGCCTCGACCTGCGCCTCGGCCTCGGTGTCGGCCACGTCGAGCACGATCACGATGCGCGACGGCCCCTGCCGCCGCCAGGTCTCGAGGCAGCGCACGAGCACCGCCGGGTCCTCGCGATAGGAGGGCACGACCACCGTCGTCGTCGTGCGGTAGTCGTTCACGACCGGCTTCGTGGCCGCCGAGATGACCTTGCGCACCAGCCAGAAGCTCCACGAGACCATCCCGAACACGCCGAAGGGCAGGATCCAAAGCAGCGTGCGTCCGAGATCGTCGACGAACGACGAGACGTCGGTGGGCATCGGGCTGCCACCCTTCGGGCGGGATCGGGATGCCGCCGTGGTGGGGTGGGCCGCGGCGGCGTGCGGGCGCGAGACGCCGGGCGAGCATCTCCCGGCCTCAGCGTAGCGGCGCGGCCCCCCGTCATCCCGGGCCGGGGCACCCCCAGTTGTGGGCGCGGCGGAGCGCATTCCGTCTGCGGCATGCACCGCGTCTCGCGGCCCTTCGTAGACTGACCCCATGAGGGCGCACCGCAGGTCGGCCGCTGCGGGGGCTCTCCTCGTGGCGATCGTGGCGACGGCGATGAGCGGATGCTCGCCCCGGCCCGCCCCGCCCGCCGCCCCCTCCGGCGCCGCCGCCGGGTGCCCCGAAGGCACCCCCGTCGCGAGCACGTCCGAACTGGCCGCCGCCCTCGCGGCCGCCGAGCCCGGCCAGACCATCCTGCTCGCCGCCGGACGCTACGACGCCCCCGTCGAGATCACCCGCTCCGGCACCGCCGACGCGCCGATCACCCTCTGCGGCGGGGACGACGCGGTGCTCGTGGGGGCGTCCACCGACTCGGGCTACACGCTGCACCTCGACCAGGCGTCGCACTGGGTGCTGAGCGGCTTCTCGGTCGAGGGCGGGCAGAAGGGGGTGATGCTCGACGGCTCCTCCTCGAACGTGCTGACGGGCATCCGCGTCTCGGACACCGGGGACGAGGCCCTGCACCTCAGGGCCGGCTCGAGCGACAACCGCCTCGAGGGCGTGGTCGTGCGGGGCACCGGCCTCCGCAAGGCCGAGTTCGGGGAGGGCGTCTACATCGGCACCGCCGAGAGCAACTGGTGCGAGATCTCGGAGTGCGCGCCGGATGCCAGCGACCGCAACGTCGTCACCGGCTCCGACATCGCGGGCACGACGGCCGAGGCGATCGACGTGAAGGAGGGGACGAGCGACGGCGAGCTGAGCGGCAACACGCTCGACGGCGCGGCGAGCACGGCGGTCGACTCGCTGATCGACGTCAAGGGCTCGGACTGGCTGATCACGGGCAACACGGGCGGGGGCCCGCGCGACGGGGCCCAGGTGCACGTGATCGTCGACGGCTGGGGGGCGCGGAACCGCTTCGAGCTCAACCGCTTCGCCGTGGCCGCCGACGGCTACGGCGTGCTGCTCGAAGGGGCGGCGCGAGCTGCGGGCAACACGGTGCTCTGCGACAACGAGGCGACGGTGGACGGCGTCGCGAACCCCGCGTTCGTCAGCAACGTGAGCTGCGGGGGCTGAAACCACCCGTTAAACGTTGGTGGAGAGGGCCGAAGCCCTCCCCGCAGACGACTATAGCGCCCCGGTGCCCGCGGCACCAACCACCCGGCGCCCGCCGCACCGATCGCTCAGCGAGTCAGCAGGCCGGCCCGCTCCGGATGCTCGTCGAACCACTTGCCGACATACCAGCACATGGGCACCACCCGGTAGTCGGTGCTCGTCTCGACGTCGTCGACCGCGTAGCCGACGATCTCGCCCGCGTAGCCCTTGCCCCGCTGCTTCGGGTCGGTGAAGGTGTGCGTGAACGAGATCTGCTGCCCGCCGACGACGTAGTCGACCGCGCTCACGAGCGCCCCGTCGACCCGGAGGGAGTAGCGCTTCGCGTCGACGTCGTGACTGAATTCGCGTGCCATGGCCTCACCCTACGCCCGCCGCGCCGGGCGCCCGCCGAACTGTCGCTGGACGCACGACCTCCGGCATGAATAGGGTGAGCCCTATCCACAGGATCGAGGTGATCGCGGTGAAGAA
This sequence comes from Herbiconiux flava, assembly GCF_013409865.1. Taxonomy (NCBI): domain Bacteria; kingdom Bacillati; phylum Actinomycetota; class Actinomycetes; order Micrococcales; family Microbacteriaceae; genus Herbiconiux; species Herbiconiux flava. Next base: position 1,694,444 of record NZ_JACCBM010000001.1, on the reverse strand, counting down.
GCCGAGCGAGACCAGGGTCGTCGAGTACGACCGCACGGGTGACGTCGATGTGCTGGAGAACCGCACGCGGCCGCTCGCCCCACCGCCGCCCGGTCAGGTCACGGTCGAGGTGATCGCCACCGGCATCAGCCACATCGACATCTTCATCAGGGACGGCCGGGAGTCCACCTGGGCCGACGAGCCCTTCCCCCGCCGCTCGGGCAGCGACTTCGCGGGCATCGTCGTCGACTCGGCCGACCCCCGCTTCCCGCGCGGCTCCGACGTGGTCGGGCACGTGCGCTCGGGCGCGCACGCCACCTACCTCACGGTGCCGGCGTCGGCGCTCGTGAAGAAGCCGTCGCGGCTCAGCTGGGAGACCGCCGGCGGCCTCTACCTCGCCGGCGTCACCGCGCTCGACACGCTCGACGACCTGCACATCGGCGCGGGCGACACCGTCGTCATCTCGGCGGCCGCCGGCGGCGTCGGGAGCATCGAGGCGCAGCTCGCGAAGCACCGCGGCGCGAAGGTCATCGGAACCTGCGGCGCCCGCAACTTCGACTACCTGCGCCAGCTCGGCATCGTGCCGGTGGAGTACGGCCCGGGCATCGCCGACCGCATCCGCAAGGCGGCCCCCGGAGGCGTCACCGCCTTCATCGACAACTTCGGTCAGGACGGCCACGAGCTGGCCCGCGAGCTCGACGTGCCCACCGAGCGCTATCGCTCGAGCGCCGACCGCCGCGAGGTCGAGCTCGCCCTGCTGCGCGACGACGCGGAGTCGGTCGAGCACGGCACCCGCCAGCTCGAGACCCTCGTGCGCCTCGCTGAGTCGCAGGCCTTCACCCTGCTCATCTCGGGCTTCTACCCGCTCGCCGACGTGAACCGCGCCTACGCCGACCTGCAGCGCCTGCACTCGCGCGGCAAGGTCGTGCTGGGCACGCAGCCCGTCTCGACCACCCGCCACCTCAAGGCCCGCGACGTGGCCGACGCCCGCACCTGACACACGGCCGCCCCCGGCGCAATCCCCTTGCCGGTCTTGCAGGCGGCGAGCACCATCGCGCCATGGTCACCACCTCCGTGCTCGTCGACGACGCCTACGCCGGCACGGTGCTGCTCGAGCGGAGCGGGTGCGAACCGCTGCCCGATGTCCCCGGCCATGAGCTCTTCGACAGCGGCTGCCCCCTCCTCGACACGGTGCGGGGTCGCCTGATCGAGGGCGAGCTGCACCTGACATTCCTCTGGCCGACGGGCGGCGCAGCCGACTCGCCGCAGCACGTCCGGGTGTCCTACCTGGCGTCCACCGAGCCGCCCCGCTCGCACCGGCTGGGCGTGGTGCTGCTGTCCCCCGTGCGAGTCGACCATGGTCTGACCCACCGCGAGTTCGAGGTGCTCGGGCTGCTGGTCGACGGATGCTCGAACCAGCAGATCGCGGAAGGACTGGTCGTGACACCGCGGACGGTGGCCACCCACGTCGAGCACATCCTCGTCAAGCTGGCGTCGCCCACCCGCACCCACGCGGCGGTCCTGGCGCATCGCGAGGGCCTGTACGTACCGGCGGCCTCCGGGAGCCGGGCGGTCTGAGCACCCGCCCCTCAGTCCGTCTCGAGCAGGTCCCTCCCCGAGCCGATGCCCTGGAGATCGGGCAGGATCGGGATGCCCTGCTCCTCGGCGCCGGCGAGGAGGCGTGCACGCCGCTCCTCCAGCGGGGGGCGCCGATCGGGCGGGGCGACCTCGATCAGGTCGTCGAACGCGGCGAGCAGCCGCCGCACCACCGGTGGGGACGACCGGGCGACGAGCACGACCTCGTCGAACGCGATCGCGACATAGCCTCGCCAGGCGAGCTCACGGGTCACCAGCCGCAGTACGCCGGCGGCGTCGTGATGCTGCGAACCCGGCAGCTCCCGCAGGCACAGCTGCCGCATGGCGTCGTGCAGCCGATCGATGGCCTGCACGGCCGTGGCGGGATCGTGCTGCGGACTCGAGGCGATGCTGCGTTCGGTGATGTCGACGAGCTTCCGGAATCCGTACGCGGCGTCTCCCACATGGCTGCGCTCGTTGTCGAGCACGACCATCCGGCGGATCGCCGACTCGTCGAGGGGCCCATCGCCGCTGTGCCGCAGCACGGCCCCACCGCGCGGCACGAAGTCGCCGACCGCGACGAGCATCTCGAAGCGGTCCCCGGCGCGCCGGGCCCGGTCGATCAGACCGTCGACGTCGAGCATCACGACGACGCCCGACTCCGGCATCGTGATCACCCGCTCCCCCATCACCGGAGGTGACGTCAGGGGGAACGCCCGCTCGATCTCCTCCTGCAGGTTGTCGCCCACCAGGTCGATCAGGCCGGCGACGCGCAACGACTGCCCGGCGTGGTGCACGTAGCCCACGAGGGCGATCAGGCTCGCGAGCAGCAGCAGGTAGGCGACGGCGACGGTGACGCTCGGCACCTGGTCACCCGGCTGCGCCGACTCGTCCACCTTCGCCACCGCGATCATGCAGTAGAGGAACGTGGCCGCGAACAGGCCGTGCGCGAGCTGGCTGCGCCGATCGGCCAGCAGCGCCCGCACGATCCGGGGCGAGAACTGCTGCATCGCCAGCTGCACCCCGAGGGTCAGCACCGTGAGCACGATCGTCGTCAGGGTGAGCATCGCCGACGCGGCGGTGCTCAGGATCGTCTGCACCGCCGTCGGCGTGCCGAGCACGTCCGACGGGAGCCGGTCGTAGCCCAGCGCGCCGTCGATGCTCAGGGTGATCACCGCCACGATCGCACCTCCGGCGATGCACAGCAGCGGCACGATCCAGAGGCTGTTGGCGCGCCAGCGGTACTCCGACTCGTGCTGGCGATTGCCGCTGGGTTCCGGCCGGCGTGCCTCCGACCGGGTCGCGCCCGCCGGCATCAGGCGGCCAGACCGGGCTTCAGCACGACCTTCGTCCAGCCGTCCTCGCGCGCGTCGAAGCGCTCGTACGCCTCAGGTGCCCGATCGAGCGGCAGCTCGTGGCTGACGATGAACGACGGGGTGGCACGCCCCTCCGCGATCAGGTCCCGCAGTCTCCGGTTGTACTTCTTGACCGGGGCCTGTCCGCTGCCGAGCTGCTGACCCTTGAACCAGAACATCCCGTAGTCGAAGGCGAGCTGTCCCTGCTTGGCCAGCTCGTCCGAGGCCCCGGGGTCCTGGGGCACGAACACCCCCACGCAGCCGATCCGGCCGGTGAAGCGCACCGACGAGACCAGCCGGTTCATGGTGAGGTTCGGATGCTCGTCCCCGCCCGGGTCGTGCGCCTGATACCCCACGCACTCGCAGCCATTGTCCGCGCCGAGCCCCATCGTCTGCTCGAGCACGGCCTCGACCGGGTCGACCTCGGAGTCGTCGATCGCGATCGCCCCGATCGATTCGGCGAGGGCGAGCCGATCCGGGTGCCGGTCCACGACCATGACCTTGGCGGCCCCCCGGATCGTCGCGGACAGCGCCGCCATCAAACCCACCGGACCGGCCCCGTAGATGACGGTCTGGTCTCCCGGCTGCACCCCGGCCATCTCGGTGGCGTGGTATCCGGTGGGGAAGATGTCGGCGAGCATCACGTAGTCCGACGCCCTCTCGTCCGCGTCCTCCCCCAGCCGCAGGCAGTTGAAGTCGGCCCAGGGAACCCGCAGCAGCTCGGCCTGGCCGCCGGCCCACGGCCCCATGTCGGCGAAGCCGTAGGCGGCACCCGCGAAGGCCGTCTCGGGCTGAGCGGTCAGGCAGTAGTTGGTGAGCCCGCGCTCGCAGTTCTTGCAGTGACCGCAGGCGACGTTGAACGGGATCACCACCTGATCGCCCACCCGCAGCTTGTCGACGCCGTCGCCCACCTCGACGACCTCGCCCATGTTCTCGTGCCCGAACCAGCGCCCCGGTTCGAAATCGGTGCGCCCCTCGTACATGTGCAGGTCCGACCCGCAGATGTTGGTGGTGGTGATGCGCACCAGCGCATCGGTGGGGCGTTCGATCCGGGCGTCGGGAACGTCCTTGACGCTCACCTGACGCGGACCCTCGTAGACGACTGCTCTCATGGCCTTCTCCTCCCGGACGACGACGTGGTCCCACCATTCGACGCCTCCGGTCCCCACCGGCACATCGGCAGGACTGCCGATCCCGGCCGGGTTCGGGCGCTACGCGGGCCGGTACCCCGTGGTCGCGGGCGGCGCCGCGTGCCGGATCATCAGGTGCCGCGTCACGGAGTAGTCCAGCAGCGGTTCGATGCTCATGTCCTTGCCGAAGCCCGAGCCCTTCACACCGCCGTGCGGCGCCTCCGAGGCGATCGGCAGGTGGTCGTTCACCCAGGTCACCCCGACGTCGAGCAGCTGGCTCACCCGGATGGCCCGCGCGACGTCGTTCGTCCACACCGACGAGGCGAGCCCGTACGCGCTGTCGTTCGCGAGCCGCACCGCGTCGGCCTCGTCGTCGAAGGGCAGCGCCACGAGCACCGGGCCGAACACCTCCCCCTGCACGATCTCCGAACTCTGGGCGGCGCCGACGATGAGCGTCGGCGGGTAGTACGAGCCGGCCCGTTCGAGCGGCGATCCGCCCACGAGCACCTCGGCGCCCTCGGTGACGGCCCGGCTGACGAAGCCGTGCACGCGGTCGCGGTGCTCGGCCGAGATCAGCGGCCCCACGTCGGTCTGATCGCTCATCGGGTCGCCGACCCGGATGCCCGCGAGCTCCGCGCGGAGGGCGGCCACACCGTCGTCGAACCGCTCCCGCTGGATGTAGACCCGGGTCGCCGCGGTGCAGTCCTGCCCCGTGTTGTACGTCGAACCGAGCGCCAGCGCGTGGGCCATCGCCGCGATGTCGGCGTCGGCGAACACGAGCGCGGGCGCCTTGCCGCCGAGCTCCAGGTGAACCCGCTTCACGCCCTCGACGGCGCCGCGCATCACGGCCTGGCCCGTGCGGGTCGACCCCGTGACGCTGACCATGTCGACTCCCGGATGCCCGGCGAGCGCCGACCCCACCTCGGTGTGCCCCGTCACGACGTTGAGCACGCCCGCGGGCAGACCGCACTCGGCGGCGAGCTCCGCGAGCCGGAGGGTCGTCCCCGGCGTCGGCGGAGCCGGCTTCAGGATGCTCGTGTTGCCGGCGGCGAGCGCCGGCCCCGCCTTCCACAGCGCCATGATCAGCGGGAAGTTCCAGGGCGTGATGCCGGCCACCACCCCGACAGGCCGCCGGGTGAGCACCGAGGTGAACCCCTCGCTGAACACGCCGGCCCCCGTGCCGTCGAGCGACCGGGCGGCTCCGGCGAAGAAGCGCAGGTTGTCGGCAGCGAACGGGATCTCACCGTCGAGCCCCGTGAGGTAGGGCTTGCCCGACTCGCGGGTCTCGATCCGCGCGAGCTCGTCGGCGTGCTCCTCGATGGCGTCGGCGAGCTTCAGCAGCACGCGCGCCCGGGTGCCGGGCGTCTGCGCGGCCCAGGCCGGAGCCGCGGCGCGCGCGGCGGCGACGGCCTCGTCGACGTCGGCCGGGCCGGAGAGGGCGATCTCGCTCGCCTGCTCGCCGGTGGCGGGGTCGATCAGCGGGGCGGTTCCGCCCGTGCCCGGCCGGTACTCGTTGCCGATGAAGGTGCCCGTGGTGCCCGTTGTCATGTCTGTCGTCCGTTCGTGTGGTGCGGGAGGGGGAAGAGTGGGGCGCGCCGGCTCAGGAGTTGAAGCCGAGGCCCGCGGCGTCGAGCGCCCGCAGCCAGAGGCCCCGGCGCCCGCCGTTGTCGTCGGCGGCGATCATCCGGGAGCGGGTGAACTGCACGATCGGGTTGCGGAACGGCTCGGGCGGGATGGGGAAGGGCCGTCTGCGCACGATCTCGAAGCGGGTGCGCGAGGTCGGCGTGCCGCTGAGCAGGTCGAGGGCGACGTCGGCCGAGAAGCGGGCCGCGCCGACCCCGAGGCCGGTGTGCCCCGCCGCGTAGGCGACCCGCCCGCCGAACGCCGTCCCGTAGGCGGCCGTGAAGCGCGTCGTGGAGTCGATCGGCCCGGCCCAGCGGTGGCTGAACGAGACGTCGGCGAGCTGCGGGAAGGTCTCGAAGAACTGGCGGGCGAGCAGCTCGTGCGATCCGCCCTCCTGCTCCAGCGCCGGGTCGACGCGGCCTCCGCGGTAGTAGAGCGCGTCCCAGCCGCCCCAGAGGATGCGGTCGTCCGCGCTCAGCCGGTAGTAGTGGAACTGGTTGCCGGAGTCGGTCAGTCCCTGCCGCTCGCCCCAGCCGATCGACTGCAGCTGCGGGGCGGTCAGCGGCTCGGTCATCAGGGCGTGGTCGTAGAGCGGCATGATCCAGGTGCGCAGCCGCTTCAGCGGAGACGGGTACGCGGCGGTGGCGACGACGGCCTGTCGCGCGGTCACCGAACCGGCGGGGGTGCTGAGCCGCACCCCGGCACCGCTGCGCTCGATCGACCGCACCGGGCTGCCCTCGACGATCCGTACGCCGCGGGCCCGCAGCACCGCGGCCATGCCCCAGGCGAGGCGGGCGGGATCCACCATCACGTTGCCGGCTCGCGAGCGCAGGCCGGCGAGGTACGTCGGCGAGTGCACGTCGGCCTGCACCTCCTCGCGGCTCTGCAGCTCGACGTCCTCCCCGAACTCGCGGGCGAGCTCCGCCGACTCGGCGAGCGCGTCGACCTGCCACGGCTCCACCGCCAGGGCCGTCTTGCCGGTGAGCTGGAGGTCGCAGTCGATGCCGGCCTCGGTCACCTGCCGCACGAGCTCGGCGAGGTTGTGCTCGCCCTCCTCGTGCAGCGCGGTCAGCTCGCCGGGCCAGAGGTGCCGGCCGTGCGCGAGCCCGTGGGTGAGGGAGGCCGAGACGAAGCCGCCGTTGCGGCCGCTCGCGCCGAATCCGACGCTCTGCCCCTCGAGCACCAAGATGCTGAGTCCGGGGTCGCGGTCGAGCGCGCGCCAGGCCGACCAGAGTCCGGTGAAACCGGCGCCGACGACGACGAGGTCGGCGTCGGTCGCGCCCGAGAGCGGCTCGCCGGGTTCCGGCGCCCCGGGCTGGTCGGTCCAGAAGGCGGTGGGACGGGCATCCGCCAGTGATCGTGCGATCTGCGCCCCGTCGGCCAGCGGCAGCGTCACGACAGCACCGACGCCGACGCACCGCGGCGCTCGAGGGCGGCGGCCTCGATCAGGCCGGCCGCCCGCCGCACGCCGTCGCCCTCGCGGATGCGCCGGCCGATCGCGTCGACCCGCTCCCGAAAGGCGGCGTCGGCCAGCAGCTCGCCGAGCGCCGCCGTGAGCTCCTCGGCGGTGAAGTCGTAGCTCGCCAGGCGTCGGCCGAGACCCCTCTCGTGCACGCGCTGGGCGTTGTCGTACTGGTCCCAGAACAGGGGCAGCAGGATCATGGGCTTGCCGAAGTGCAGCGCCTCGGTGACCGTGTTGTTGCCGCCGTGGGTGATCACGAGGTCGACGAGAGGGATGATCGAGGTCTGCGGCAGGAACTCGGCGCCCCACATGTTCGGCGCCAGCTCGATCTCGTCGTGCAGGGGCCCCATCGAGACGATGACGTCGTAGGGCAGCTCGGCCAGCACGACGATCACCCGCCGCATCAGCGAGACGTCGGCGCTCCCCAGGGAACCGAGGCTGAAGTAGACGAGCGGGCGGCCGCCGAAGCCCTCCGGCAGCTCGAACGGCTCGTCGGTCTGGCGCACCGACGACTCCAGCCGGTGCCAGCTGGCATCGAGCGGACGGGCGTCGACGTAGTCGAGCTCCTCGGGGTAGACGTAGAGGTTGAGGTCGCCGGCGGGCAGGAACTCGAGCTCGGGCAGCGGGGCGGCGCCCTGCTCCTGCACCCACTCGTCGAACGCCTGCCAGAGCGCACGGTGGGTGCGGTCGTACTCGGCGCGGAAGCGCGCGTGCCCCTCGGCGTCGTCGTCGGCGAGGCCCGAGAACGCCGGGGCGATCGCCGCACCCGGCACCTCGAGCGGGTTGCACGAGACGATCCGCACGAACGGCACGCCGGCGGTGACGAGCGCGGGGAAGAGCACCACGTTGTCCTCGACGATCACATCGGGGCGGGTGCGCTCGATGATCGCCCTCAGCGCGGGCTCGCTGTACTTCGCCCCCTCGATCAGCTCCTCCCAGATGGGCCGGATGACCGACTCGAGCTGCGCCTCGGTGGGCTTGGCGAACTCCGGCGCGATGCTCCGGATGTAGTCCTTCCAGAACGCCCCGGCGTCGGCCTCCGCGCCGTCCGCCTCGGGCGCCGGCGGTGCGAGCTCCACGAGGTCCTCGTCGAAGCCGAGGCGTTCGAGCTTCCCGGCCCAGCTCGCCTCCGCGGCGAACACCACGCGGTGGCCGCGCGCGAGCAGCTCGGTACCGATCCCGATGCAGTTGTTGGTCGGCCCGTAGGCACTCTCGGGCATGAAGAGCACGGTGAGTCGCTCGTCGGTCATGAATCAGCTCCTGACTCGTTGTTTGAATAGACGTGAAAAGAATGGATGCGCGCAGGTCGTCGGTAATCCGGGCGAGTGCGGCCTAACATTGAACCGCGCCCGAAACAGCGGACGCACCCCGAACCACCACCGCCCCGAGGAGCCCCATGGCCCGTCCCAAGCGTCAGGAGCAGCGTCGCAGCGAGATCGTCGCGGCCGCGCAGCGCACCATCGCCCAGCACGGACCCGACGGCGCGCGGCTGAACCGGGTGGCCGAAGAGGCGGGCTTGACGAGCGGTGCGGTGCTCTACTACTACCCCGACATCGACGAGCTCGTGATGGAGGCGAACCGCGCCGGCATGGAGCGCTTCTACGAGGAGCGAGTGCGCATGCTCGAGAGCCTCGACGACGACCCGGTGCTGCGCCTGCTCGCCCTGATCGACTCCGGCCTGCCGAGCGACTCCACCGATCCCGAGGTGCGCCTGCTGTGCGAGCTCGGCGGCTCGGCCGGCCGCAACCCCGTGATGGCGACCCTGCTGACGGCCCTCTACGACCGCCAGGTCGGCATGTACCAGATCGTGCTGGAGCAGGGCGCGGCGCGCGGCATCTTCGCGCTCACCGCCCCGTCGCTCGCCATCGCCCGCAACCTGGTGGCGCTCGAGGACGCGTACGGCTACCGCATGGTCGCCCGCCACCCCACGATCGACCACGTCGGCGCCCGCGCCCTGATCGTCGAGTACGCTCGCCAGTCGACCGGTCACGCGCTGGCTTGAGCGGGCGCTCACGCCGACTCGGTCCCTCCGTGGGAGACCGGCCGGGTGTCGGCCACCACCACCGAGCGGGCGTGGTCGATGCGGAGGCCGACGGTGTCGCCGCGGCGGGCGGTGCTCGTGGCGTGCACCGTGCATCCGACGGGCTTCTCGCGGCCGGGCACCGCCACCGAGACGGTCGAGCTGCCGCCGAGGAAGTAGGTGTCGATCACGACGCCCTCGAGCAGGCCCGCACCGCCGGGGGCGACGACCTCGATGTCTTCGGGCCGCACCACCAGGGTGACCGCGGAGCCCACGGGCAGCGTGTGCGCGGCGGGCAGCTCGGCGAGCCCCGCCACGTCGACGCCGCCCGCCGTCGCCGTACCATCGAACAGGCTCGACGAGCCGATGAACTCGGCGACGAAGCGGGTGCGCGGGTTCGAGTAGAGGCCCACGGGGGTGTCGAGCTGCTCGACCCGCCCGGCGTCGAGCACGGCCACGCGGTCGGCCATCGACATGGCCTCCTCCTGGTCGTGGGTGACGACCACGAAGGTCATGCCGACCTCGTGCTGGAGGCGCTTCAGCTCGAGCTGCATGTCGGCGCGCACCTTGCGGTCGAGCGCCGACAGCGGCTCGTCGAGCAGCAGCAGCCGGGGGCGCTTCACGATCGCGCGGGCGAGCGCCACGCGCTGGCGCTGTCCGCCCGAGAGCTGCGACGGCCGGCGCCGTGCGAAGGCGCCGAGCCCGACGGTCTCGATGGCCTCGCCGACACGGCGCTTCACCTCGGCCTTGCCGAGGCCCTCGGCCTCGAGCCCGTAGGCGACGTTGCGCTCCACGCTGAGGTGCGGGAACAGCGCGTAGGACTGGAACATCATGTTGACGGGTCGCTTGTGCGCGGGCGTCGAGACCAGGTCGACGCCGTCCAGGGCGATCGTGCCCGACTCGGGGGTCTCGAAACCGGCGATCGAGCGCAGCAGGGTCGTCTTGCCGCAGCCCGACGGGCCGAGCAGGGCGAAGAACTCGTTGTCGCCGATCGTGAGGTCGATGTCGTGCAGCGCGCGCACTCCGCCGTAGGAGTGGCTGAGGCCGCTCAGCACGAGCAGCTCGGGGCGGGCGGGGGCGTCGGCGCGGGCATCCGGTCGACTGAGGGGAGCGTGGGTGTCCATGGTCATAGGGCTTCCGTGACGCGGGTGAGGCGCTGCGCACCGAGGACGGCGACGACGCTGACGAACAGGAGGACGGTGGCGAGCGCGTTGATCTCGGGGGTGACCCCGAACCGCACCATCGAGTAGATGACGATCGGCAGGGTCGGCGTGGTGGGAGCCGAGGTGAAGAAGGCGATCACGAACTCGTCGATCGAAAGGGTGAAGCTGAGCAGGGCACCGGCCACGATGCCCGGGGCCAGCTGCGGCAGGGTCACCCGGGTGAAGGTGCGCACCGGGCCGGCACCGAGGTCTCGCGAGGCCTCCTCGAGGCTCGGGTCGAGCTGGCTCAGTCGCGCCAGCACGATCGCCGTGACGAAGGCGATCGAGAAGGCCGCGTGCGAGAGCAGCACCGAGTAGAGGCCGAGGGTGAAGCCGAGCAGCGAGAACACGCTCAGGATGCCGATGCCGAGCAGCAGGTCGGGCAGCAGCGCGGGCGCGAGGGCGAAGGCCCGGATCAGGCCGCCACGGGTGTGCCGCTGGATGCCGACGGCGAGCAGCGTGCCGAGCACGCAGGCGATCGCCGTCGAGCCGGTCGCCACGATCAGCGTGTTGACGAGCCCCTGCAGGATCGCCTGGTCGCTGAACAGCACCCCGTACCAGTCGAGGGTGAAGCCCTTCCAGACGAAGAGGTTCGACGAGTCGTTGAACGAGATCACGACGACGACCACGATCGGCAGGTAGAGGAACGCGAACGTCAGCCAGAACGGGACGCGGATGAAGCGGGACTCACGCATCGCGGCGCACCTTCTTCCCCTCGGCCTGACGCTTGCCCTCGGTCAGGCGCTTCGACAGCCGGCTCTGCAGCACGAGCAGCAGGAGCAGCGAGACCGTCAGCACAAGCGCGAGCGCCGCACCGAACGGCCAGTCGCGGGCCTTCAGGAACTGGTCGCGGATCAGGTTGCCGACGAGCACCGTCTTGCCGCCTCCGATCAGCTCGGGGATGACGAAGTTGCTCATCGCCGGCACGAACACGAAGACGCAGCCGGTGAGGATGCCGGGGATCGACAGCGGCACGGTGACGGTGCGGAACACCCGGAACGGGCTCGCCCCGAGGTCGGTCGCGGCCTCGCCGAGCTGGCGGTCCTGATGGGCGAGCGCCGAGTAGAGCGGCAGGATCATCAGGGGCAGATACATGTAGAGCAGTCCGACCACCACCGCCTGCGGTGTGTAGAGCATCGAGATCGGCTCGTCGGTGATGCCCAGGGCCTGGAGCGCCTGGTTGATCCAGCCGGCGTTGTTGAGCAGCAGGATCCAGGCGTAGGTGCGGATCAGGAAGTTCGTCCAGAACGGCAGCAGCACCGCGATCAGCGCGACCGTGCGCCACTTCGGGGACAGCCGGGTGATCATCAGCGCGGTCGGGTAGCCGATCAGCAGGGCGAGCAGCGTGACGATCGCGGCGATGACGAGGGAGTTGCCGACGACGGAGAGGTAGAGCGGGTCGAACAGCCGGGCGAAGTTGTCGAGCGTGAAGGTCCAGACCACGCCGCCGAAGCGCCCGCGCTCGAAGAACGAATAGACCGTGATCAGGGCGACCGGCACGAGCACGAGCAGGGTGATGTAGAGCGCGCCCGGCCCGACGAGCGGCACGGCGGCGAAGCGGGCCCCGGCCCCCGGCCTGCGCGCGGGGGCGGCAGGCCGGGAGGCGGCGGGCGGGGGTGCCGGGCGGTTCTGCACGGTACCGGTGGGGACGGTCATGGGGCGGGGCTCGCTCAGCCGGCGGCCATGATCTCGGTGGCGAGGCGGGTGTACTCGGTGCCGAACTCGCCCACGTCGACAACGGTCTCGCCCTTCAGCAGCTCCGACGGCGGCAGGGCCAGGTTCGGGAACTGCTCGACCAGCGCGGGGTCGAGCGAGTCGATGGCGGCCTTGTTCGGCACGGAGTACAGGATCGACTCGGCCACGTACTTCTGCACGTCGGCCTCGAGGATGTAGTTCACGAAGGCCATCGCGGCCTCCTTGTTCTTCGAGCTCTTCAGCACGGTCATGGTGTCGACCCAGAGGTCGCTGCCCTCCTCGGGCACCACGAACTCGACCGTCGGGTCCTCGGCGATGGCGTAGTTGCACCAGCCGTCCCAGGCCTCGACCATGGCCGCCTCGCCCGAGACGAGCTTGCTGTAGAACGTGGTGTCGTCGAAGGCGAGCAGCGTGTCCTTCGTCGACTCCATCTGCTCCTTGACCTTCTCGAGCACGGCCGGGTCGGTGGAGTTGACCGACTCCCCGAGCACCTTCAGCGCGGGCAGGGCCATCCAGCGCTCGGTCGAGAGCATGGTGGTCTTGCCCTCGAGCTCGGGCCGCGGGTTCAACAGGTCGTTCCACGAGGTCGGCGCGAAGCCGGTGAGGTCGGGGCGGTAGCAGAGCCCGGTGGTGCCCCAGGCGTAGGGCTCGGAGTAGACGTTGCCCTCGTCGTAGGCGAGCTCGAGGGCCTCGGGGTAGAGGTTCTCCTCGTTCGGGATGAGCGACTTCTCGAGCTCCTGCAGCAGCCCCGCCTCGTTCAGCGCCTGGGCGTACTGCCCCGACACGAAGGCGACGTCGATGCCGGGGTCGCCGCTGGCGGTGAGCTTCGCGACGATCTCCTCGTTGGTGGCGTGGTTCACGATGGTGACGGGGATGCCCGTCTCGGCCTCGAAGTCCTCCGCGAGGGTCTCGGGGTAGTAGTCGGCCCAGATGCTCACGACGAGGCTCTGCGTGCTCAGGTCGGCCTCGGGGTCGATGGCCTCGGACGAACTGCCGGCGCACGAGGACAGCGAGAGCGCGGTCACCGCCGCTCCGGCGAGCACTGCTGCGGACTTTCGGAATCGCACGGTTGCCTCCTGGTCGGGTCGCGAGAACTGGGTTGGCCGATTGTTGCACCGTCCAGCAAGGAATCACAATGCCCAGGCGAGGCCTGGATGGCGGAATTTACATGATTGTTCGAATTGGAGTTCAAGGAATGGATAGCCTGGGCGAGTGGACTTCCGCCTTCCCACCGCCTCGGGCGCGGTGACGCTGACCGATGCGCGACTGCGCGTCGTCGACGGCTCCGGAAGCGCGGCCCGAGCGGGCTCGGGCGTGGGAGCGGAGCTCGCCGCGATGGTGCTGGGCGGGCATCCGCCGTTCGTCGACGCCGGCACGGCACGGGTCGTCACCGCCGGCCCGGCGCGCGCACCCGGAGCGGGCGTCGAGCGGGACCTCGGCGTCGACATGACGAACTGGGCCGTGGTCGTCGACGAGGCCTTCCTCGTGAAGGTCGTGCGCGACTGGGGCGGGGCCGAGCGCTCGGTGCGGCAGCTCGATCGGCTCGCCGCCGCCGGGGCCGACTTCGTGCCGCGCACCGCCGGCCGCATCGAGTGGACGGTGCCCGGCCTCGGCACCGGCACGGTCGCCGTCGTCAGTGAGTACGTGGCGGGCGCGAGCGACGGGTGGAGCTGGGCGGTCGACGACCTGCTCGAGCACCTCGACGGGGGCCCGGCGCCGATGTGGCCGGGCGAGCTCGGCGAGCTGACGGCCCGGCTGCACCTCGCGCTGGCGGCCGACGTGTGGCCCGAGCCGTCCTCGACTGCCGCCGGCCTCCGGTCGCGGGTGCACGACGCGCTCGACCGCGCCGCCGAGGTGGCGGCGGGTGACACCTCCGTGCGCCTGGCGAACCGGATGCCCGCCCTGCGGTCGCTCGCCGACACCCTGCCCGACACGGCGGCCGGGCGCCTCATCCCCGTGCACGGCGACCTGCACGTGGGGCAGTTCCTGCGTCGACCCGACGGCGGCACGCCTCGCTACCTCGTCGTCGACCTCGACGGCGATCCCCAGACCGTGCCTGCTTCACTGCTCGCCGACGAGCTCGAACCGGCGGCGGTCGACGTCGCCCATCTCCTGGTCTCGGTCGACCTGGTGGGCTCCATCGCGCAGCGGCGGCTCGGGGCCGCGGATGCCCGGGCCACCGCCTGGGCCGCCGACGCCCGGGCGCAGCTGCGGGCCGCGTACCGCAGCGCGCTGCACGACGCCGGCGCCGACGACCTCCTCGACGAGCGGCTGCTCCCGGCGCTCGAGGTCGAGCAGTTCGCCCGCGAGCTGAGCTACGCGGCGCGCTTCCTGCCGCGCTGGAACTACGCTCCCGACGCGGGCATCACCGCGCGCTACGCCCCGACCGCCGACCGAGAGGACCCGCCGTGGACCCCGCCCGCTTCGCCGACGACCTGAGCGCCATCCCCGCGGCCCTGCGCCGGCTCGCCGACGCCCTGTCGGGCGGCCTCCCGGGCCTGGAGCGTGCGCGCACACTGCTCGCTCCCCCGCGGCTGCGCGTGCTCGTGCTCGGCATGGGCTCGAGCGCCTATGCCGCGGCCGTCGTCGCCCGCGAGGCACGCAGCCTCGGGCGCGACGTCGTGGTCGAGCTCGCCAGCACGGCGCTGCTCCCGCCGCCCGCCGACGACCTCGTGGTCGTGGCCGTCTCGGCGACGGGAGGCAGCGCCGAGGTGCTGCAGGCCGTCGAGGGGTATCGCGGGGCCGGGCGGCTGATCGCGGTCACGAACGTCGAGGACTCACCGCTCGCCGCCCGCGCCGACCTCGTCGTGCCGCTCGTCGCCGGCGTCGAGGCGAGCGGGGTGTCGTGCCGCACCTTCCGGCACACGCTCGTGGTGCTGGCGGCGCTGCTTCGGCCGGCCGTACCGGTCGCCGGGCACGCCTCGACTGCCGCGGCGAGCGTGCCGGTTCTGCTCGGGGTGCGCGAACCGGCCACCCTCGCGCGCGACGCCGCGGCGAGCGCCGACGAGCTGCTCGGCTCGGCGGCATCCTGGATCGACGACGTCGACCGCCTGCTCGGCGGGCCCGACGGCACCTTCCTGCTCGCCCCGGTCGAGCGGCTGTCGTCGGCGCAGCAGTCGGCGCTGATGCTGCGCGAGGTGCCTCGCCGCCCCGCGTGGGCGAGCGAGACCGGCGACTGGTCGCACGTCGACGTGTACCTGTCGAAGACGCTCGACTACCGGGCGCTGCTGTTCGCGGGGTCGGTGTGGGACGGGGCGGCCCTCGACTGGCTGAGCTCGCGCGCCGCGACGGTCGTGCTGGTCGGCTCCTCCCCTGCCCTGTCCGCCGACCTGAACCTGCGCTACCGCGGCGACGACGACCCCGCGGTCGCTCTGCTCGTCGAGCCCCTCGTCGCGGAGCTGCTCGCGGCCCGCTGGCACGGCGCCGACCCCGACTTCGCCTGGAGCCGGTCGCTCAGCTGACGCCGGCCGGACCGGACGTCTGCCGGCCCGCCGCCTGCCCGTCACGCCCGCACCCGGCCCGCAGACCTCCTCAGAGCTCGTCGGCCCAGCCGCTCCCGTCGTCGACCGGCTCCGACGCCACACCCGCCGGCCCGGCCCGCCCGCCCGCCGATCGGAACTCCAGGCGACGCGTCTGCTCGTGGAAGTACTCGATCAACGCCGCGTCGACGATCTCCTCGGAGTCGCTCGGCTCGGTGTCGGAGACGAGCTGGCTCGCCGGGCCGACGAGGAACGTCGACCGCCCGACCTCGCCGTCGTCGAGCCGGGTCGGGATCTCGACGGTCGCGGAGGTGTCGGCCTTCGCCAGCGCTCCCGCGTACTCGAGCAGCGCCTTCGCGATCGCCGACCCGGTGAGGATCGAGTCGCCGGCGTAGAAGATCCTGTCCATGCCCTCATCCCACCCTGATGATCGGACCCCGCCAACCGGGTTGACTCCGCTGCTGAACAGCCACTACCGCCCCTCCCGGATGCGGCGTCCCTCGGCGACGTCCTCCTCCTCCTTGGCAGCCGCCTTGTCGCTCTTCCTCGTGTCGCGCGGCGGGAGCTGGATGTCCTCCTCGGCGGCGATCCCGGCCTGGAGCTGACGGCCGCGTTCGAGCTCGGCGTCGAACTCGGCACCGAACAGGATGGCGTTGTTCACGATCCAGAGCCAGAGCAGGAAGATGACGACCCCGGCCAGGGAGCCGTAGGTCTTGTCGTAGTTCGAGAAGTTCGCCACGTAGAAGCCGAAGGCGACGGTCGCGATGACGAGCACGACGATGGCGAGGAGTGCCCCCATGCTCATCCAGCGGAACTCAGGCTGCTTCGCGTTCGGCGTCGCGTAGTAGAGGATCGCGAGGATCAGCACCACCACGAGTGCGAGCACCGGCCACTTGGCGATCGACCAGACGGTCGTCGCGGTCTCCCCGATGCCGAGGGCCGAGCCGACCGCGTCGGCGACCGGGCCGGAGATCACCAGGATGAGGGCGGCGATGACGATCAGCACGAGCGAGACGAGCGTCACGAGCAGCTGCACCGGCTTGAGCTTCCAGAAGGGGCGCCCCTCCTGGATCTCGTAGATCCGGTTCATGGCACGGCTGAAGGCGGTGACATAGCCAGACGCCGACCAGACCGCCACGATCAGGCCGGCGATCAGCGCGAAGCCGGCTGCGGGCGAGCTCGCGAACTGCTCGATCGGGCCGCGCACGACATCGGCGGTGCCGCCCGGGGCGACGTCGTCGACGATGCCCAGGATGGCATCGGTGGCCGCCTGGCCCTGACCGAAGACGCCGAGCAGCGAGAAGATGGCGATCAGCGCCGGGAAGAGCGCGAGCACGGCGTAGTACGTGAGGCTCGCAGCGATGTCGGTGCACTGGTCGGCGCTGAACTCGCGGGCGGTCTTCTTCAGCACGTACGTCCACGACCGCTTCTTCAGGTCGGTGGGGCCGTCCGGCTTGCGCGGATCGTCCGGGGCGGGTGCGCCCTTGCTGTTCGTGTCTGCCGTGTCGGTCGCGCTCATCGGGTCCTCCAGAAAGGGGATGGGAGTGTGCGACCGGGCCGGCGGCTGATGTCGGTCGCACCTCGTGCAACGGGCCGTCACGGCCGCGTCTGTCCTCAATCTGGACCGATGGGCGGGTTCCGCCAGGCCCTTGCCACGGCCGCCCAGGCATGCAGCACGACGGCGACCCGACTCGGGCGCCTGAACGGCGGGGTGCCCCTGGAGGGACTCGAACCCCCAACCCTTTCCTTAGGACGGAACTGCTCTTCCATTGAGCTACAGAGGCTGACGTTTCGAGTTTAGCCGCCTCCCTGCGTCTATGGCGCTAGCCGACCGGTCTATTCGAGCGTAGAGTGGTCGCATGTCCCTCACCGCCAAAGCCGAGCAGACCCGCGGCTCCATCCTCGCCACCGGCGAGGAGCTGATGCTCGCGAAGGGCTTCACCGGCGTCGGCCTGCAGGAGATCCTGACCACCTGCGGCGTCCCGAAGGGCTCGTTCTACCACTACTTCTCCTCGAAAGAGGGCTTCGGCGTCGCCGTGCTCGAGCGCTACGTCGAGACCTACCTCGCCGCGGTCGACGCCCTGCTCGCCCAGCCGGGCACCGGGCGCGAGCGCATCCGCCTGCTCGGTGAGGCCTGGGCCGCACGGGCGGGCAGCGCCTCGGCCGGGCGGTGCCTCGTGGTGCAGCTGGCGGCCGAGGTCTCGGGCTTCTCCGAGCGGATGCGCGTCGCCCTCGCCGACGGCGTCGCCGCCCTCGTGGCGCTGTTCGCCGACGTCGTCGCCGAGGGCCAGGCCGACGGCTCGATCGCCGCCGGGGCACCGGCCCGCGAGCTCGCCGAGGCGCTCTACCAACTCTGGCTCGGAGCCGCCCTGCTCGACCGCCTCGCCCGCGACGGCACGCCCTTCGTGGCCGCGCTCGGCGCCACCGACCGCCTGCTCGACAGCCCCTGAGCGTCGAGCCCGGACCAGACCAGCCGATCCGACCCCATCCCACCCCACCCCGACCCCGACAATCCACAAACCCCAAGGAGACCCCCATGCGCGCCCTCACCCACGCCACCTTCGGCGACGCCCCCGACGTCCTCGACGTCACCGAGCTGCCCACCCCCGAGCCGGGCCCGGGCGAGGTGCGCGTGCGCACCGTGCTCTCCCCCATCCACAACCACGACCTGTGGACGATCCGCGGCACCTACGGATACAAGCCCGAGCTGCCCGCGCAGTCCGGCACCGAGGCCGTGGGCGTCGTCGACGCGCTCGGCGAGGGCGTCGACGCGCTCACGGTCGGCCAGCGCGTCGCCACCGGCGGCACCTTCGGCGTCTGGAGCGAGTACTTCGTCACGAAGGCGGCCGGCCTCATCCCGGTGCCCGACGCGATCAGCGACGAGACGGCCGCACAGCTCGTGTCGATGCCCTTCAGCGCCTTGAGCCTGCTCGACTTCCTCGACGTGCAGGAGGGTGACTGGATCCTGCAGAACACCGCGAACGGCGCCGTGGGCAAGCTGCTCGCCCAGTTCGCCGCCGCCCGCGGGGTGCGGGTGCTCGGGCTCGTGCGCCGCGACGCCGGTGTCGACGAGCTGGCCCGGGTGGGCATCCGCGACGTCGTGTCGACCGAGCACGACGGCTGGCGCGACCGGGTGGCCGAGCTGCTCGACGGCGCGAGCCCGCGGGCCGCCGTCGACTCCGTGGGCGGGGCCTCGGCCGGTGAGCTGCTGTCACTCCTCGGTGAGAACGGCACGCTCGTCTCGTTCGGCGCGATGGAGTCGGGCCAGCTCCAGCTCTCCTCGGGCGACCTGATCTTCAAGCAGGCCACCGTCAAGGGCTTCTGGGGCAGCACCGTCAGCCGCGACATGGACCCGGCCAAGCGCAACGCCCTCTTCGGCGAGCTGCTCCAGCGCGTCGGCTCGGGCGAGGTCGAACTGCCGGTCGAGGCCGTCTACCCGATCGAGCAGGGCCGCGAGGCCGCCGCCGCGAGCGCGGTGCCCGGCCGACGGGGCAAGATCCTGCTCAGCTTCTGACGACGAGCGGATGCGCGGCCGCCGCCTGAGCGAGCACCACCGCTCGGGCGGCCCGCGCCCGCACTCGCACCACCGCACCGACGGTCGGCACCACCACTCAGGCAGCCACCGCGAGGAACGGATCCCACGCCGGCTCGACCCGCTCCGCGCCCTTCACGGTCCACCCGGCCTGGTGCGGCATCCGCGGCGCGAACCGCAGAGACCACCCCATCTCGGCCGGCGTGCGATCGCCCTTGACGTTGTTGCAGCGCAGGCAGCAGGCCACGAGGTTCTCCCAGGTGTCCTTCCCACCCCGCGACCGGGGCTGCACGTGGTCGATCGTGCTGGCCGACCCGCCGCAGTACCCGCAGCGCTGCGAGTCGCGTCTCAGCACGCCGCGGCGCGAGACCGGCATCATCCGATTCGTGGGAACCCGCACGTAGCGGGTGAGCAGGATGACGGCCGGGCGGTCGAAGTCGGTGTCGATGCCGTGCACCGGATGCTCGGCATCCCGTGCCAGCACCCGGGCCTTGTCGTTCAGCACGAGCACGAGGGCCCGCTTGAACGACACGACGCCGAGCGGCTCATATCCTGCGTTGAGTACCAGTGTTCGCATGCTCTCCCTTTCGAAGAGACCTGGACGGCTTCCAGGTGTTCGACGTGCATCCGCTCATCGGGCGAACGGGGAGACGGGAGGGCACAAAAAAAGGCGCCGTCATGATGACAGCGCCGTGCATGCAGAACCGGGTATCTGGCTCTGACTCAGCCCACTCGTGTGCCGGCGGACGCGCAGCACGAGGCGATCCGTGGTGGGGATGCTCCTGCCCTGCGTCATCTGGCTCTCCGTGTTCTCGAGACGATCAGAGCGCCAGGATACGACAGAATCGGCGCGCCACCTACAGGTAGCGCGCCGATTCAGGTGCTGGTAACGAAGTGTTTACACTCCCCGAGCGGATGCTCGGCGGCCGATCCGGCCGGTCGGGACTCGACCGACTAAACGATCCGCACGAAGTAGTAGCTGCCCCACAGAGGGCGGTGCTCGACGTAGCGGCCCCAGTCGGGGGAATCGATCGATCCGCCGGCGCCGTCGTAGATGCCGACGTGGCCGATCGGCCAGATGATCAGGTCGCCGGCCTGCGCGTCGGCGGGCGAGATCGGGATGCCCATCGCGGCCTGGTTGCTGACGAGACGGGGCAGGTAGATGCCGAACTGACCGAAGACGTACTGGGTGAGGCCGTCGCAGCCGAAGCTGGTGTCGGGGCTCGCGCCGCTGCCGTAGGGCACCTTGCCGACGAACTGCTCGGCGTACTCGACGACCGCGGCACCGCTGTAGGCGCCCGAAGGCGGGTTCACCGTGAAGGCGCTCGAGCCCGCGGACGAACCCTTCTCGGCCGCAGCGGCCGCTGCGGTGGCGGCCGATGCTGCGGCGGCCTCGCGGGCGGCGGCGGCCTGGGTGGCGGCGACCGCGGCGGCGGCCCGCTCACGGCTGGCCTGCAGCTCCTCGGGCGTGGGAGCGGTGTAGTTGTCGCGGCTCACGGCCAGCGCCGCCGAGGCGTCGGGCACCACGAGCGTCTGGTTGCCGGCGAGCTCGCCATCGGTGGCGACGCCGGCCTCGAAGCTTCCGCCGCCGCCGAAGGCGTAGGCGGGCAGGGCCATCGTGGCCACGAGGGCGGCGGCGAAGGTCATGACGACCGCGCGGCCGGCGCTCTTCTTCGACGGCTTCGCGAACCGCGGCATCCGGATGCTCGGTCGCTGCGTCGCGATGGGAGCCGGCTT
The DNA here is from genome assembly GCF_013409865.1 of Herbiconiux flava. Classification (NCBI taxonomy): domain Bacteria; kingdom Bacillati; phylum Actinomycetota; class Actinomycetes; order Micrococcales; family Microbacteriaceae; genus Herbiconiux; species Herbiconiux flava. Next base: position 1,673,655 of record NZ_JACCBM010000001.1, on the reverse strand, counting down.
CTTCACCTCGAGAGCGGTCGTGGTGGCGCGGGCCTGCGCGCTGGGCGCGGGCACGGCGAGAACCATGTCCTTCGAGGGAGCCTCGACCGCGCTGCTCGCCGCTGCGGAGTTCAGAGCTTCGAGCTCTCGCAGGCGGCGCCGGGTCATCGGCTGTTCGGGTCGGTCGTTGTCGGGGTTCTGCTCGTTGTCGAGCGAATCACCAAGTGGGGCCAAGATTATTTTCCTCCGGCACCTCTCGCAGCAAGGGCAGCTGCTCCCGTCCACACCGAGTCCGTGTGCAGTCAGCGGCCAAGAGACGGGAATCGAGGTGTCTTGGCCCGTGTCCGCCGCCATTCGGGGGCCGGTGGACTCGTTAGAGAATACGGGAGGGGGGTGGCTTTGTCACCTTGAAACGGGGTGTTTTTAACATTTCGGTAACGCCCGTCGACGTCGACCCGGCTAGATGCCAACGAATATATGGCTCGCGACCTCGTTGGGCAGTTCGATGCCCTCGTCGAAACCTTCGACCTCTACCAGAACGTAGGAGCCGACCGCGGTGAAGGCGGCGGAGTTGCCCGGCACCACACCGGCTTGCTTCAGCTGCAGCAGCAGCTCGGGGTCGACCTGCGCGGGCTCGCCGAGCCGGCGGATGGTCTTGGTCTGCGGCCCGACCGCGCCGTGCACGAGGGTGACGATGTTGACGACGCCCTTGGTGAAGGGGATCGACTCCTTGTCGCCGAACGCATCCAGGCCCGGGATGGGGTTGCCGTAGGGCGACTCGGTGGGGTGGTCGAGCATCTCGAGGATGCGCCGCTCGACCTGCTCGCTCATCACGTGCTCCCAGCGGCACGCCTCGTCGTGCACGAGCTCCCACTCGAGGCCGATGACGTCGCTCAGCAGGCGCTCGGCGAGCCGGTGCTTGCGCATGACGGAGATGGCCTTCTTGCGGCCGACCTCGGTGAGCTCGAGGTGGCGGTCGAGCGAGACGACGACCAGGCCGTCGCGCTCCATGCGGCCGACGGTCTGAGACACGGTGGGGCCCGAGTGCCCGAGGCGCTCGGAGATGCGAGCGCGCAGGGGGTTGATGTTCTCCTCCTCGAGTTCGAGGATGGTGCGGAGATACATCTCGGTGGTGTCGATCAGATCTGCCAAGTGAATACTCCTTGCGGCCATGTGAGGCGTACCTAACCCAGCCTAGTGTTTCGCCGCGACATCGAGGCGGGTGCCCGCGTCGATACTATGGTGCCCATGGCCGAGATCCAGATTCCCACCGACCGACTCCCCGTAGACGGGCGCTTCGGCTGCGGCCCCTCGAAGGTGCGCCCCGGTCAGCTCGAAGACCTGCTCACCCGCGGCGCCTCGCTGCTCGGCACGAGCCACCGTCAGGCGCCGGTCAAGAACCTCGTCGGATCGGTGCGCGAGGGCTTGTCGTCGCTGTTCTCCCTCCCCGAGGGCTACGAGGTCGTGCTCGGCAACGGCGGCTCGACCGCGTTCTGGGACGCTGCGGCATTCGGGTTGATCCAGAACCGCGCCGAGAACCTCTCCTTCGGCGAGTTCGGCTCGAAGTTCGCCGCCGCCGCCGGGGCCCCGTGGCTCCAGGCGCCGCACGTGGTGAAGTCGGAGGCGGGATCGCGTGGCGAGATCGAGGTGCTGGAGGGCGTCGACGTCTACGCCTGGCCGCACAACGAGACCTCCACCGGCGTGATGGCCCCGGTGCGCCGGGTGCACGGCGACGCGGGAGCGCTCACCGTGGTCGACGCCACGAGCGCCGCGGGCGGCATCGACTTCGACGCGGCCGAGGCCGACGTCTACTACTTCGCCCCGCAGAAGAACTTCGCCAGCGACGGCGGCCTGTGGTTCGCCCTGATGTCGCCGGCCGCCCTCGAGCGGGTCGAGACGGTCGCGGCGTCCGGCCGCTACATCCCCGAGTTCCTCAGCCTGAAGAACGCCGTCGACAACTCGCGGCTGAACCAGACGCTGAACACCCCGGCGATCGCGACGCTCGTCATGCTCGACGACCAGGTCTCGTGGATCAACGGCAACGGCGGCCTCCCCTGGGCCTCGGCCCGCACGGCGGAGTCGTCGGGCTCGCTCTACGAGTGGGCCGAGAGCACCTCGTTCGCCCGGCCGTTCGTGGCCGACCCGTCGCACCGCTCGCAGGTCGTCGTGACGATCGACTTCGACGACTCGGTCGACGCCGCCGCCGTCGCGAAGGTGCTGCGCCAGAACGGCATCGTGGACACGGAGCCCTACCGCAAGCTCGGTCGCAACCAGCTGCGCGTGGCCACCTTCGTGGCCATCGAGCCGTCCGACGTGAAGCAGCTCATCGCGGCGATCGACTACGTCGTGGAGGCCCTGGCGGCCTGACCCGCCGGGGCGGGCGGGCCCTCAGGCCGGGTGGTGCAGAGGCTGCGCCACCGGTGCGTGCGAACGTTCGGCCGTGACGGCTCACCCGTCACCGATCATGCGCCACGGTCACCAGCGGCCGGATGCGGGCCCCTCGGCGTGCGGGTCGTCGAAGTCGTCCGCGTCGTCGTTGTCGTCGTGGCCGTCCGACTCGCCGTCGTCCACGTCGCCGTCGTCGTCGGACTCGTCGTCGCCCGCCTCGTCGTCGTCATCGCCGTCGTCGGACTCGTCGTCGTACGACAGGTCGTCCGAGCCGTCGGCCTCGGCGCCGGCCGCTGACGAGACGAGGTCGTCGTCGTCCGTGACGTGGTCGTCGAGGCCGATGCCGTCGTCGAGGTCGAGCACGTCATCGGCGTCGTCCAGGTCGTCGTCATCGGACTCGTCGCCATCATCATCGTCGTCGTCCGAGTCGTCATCGTCGGAGTCGTCGCTGTCGTCGTCGTCCGAATCGTCGTCGGAATCGACATCATCGTCGGAATCGTCGTCGTCGGAGTCGTCGCCGGCCTGGGCTGCGGCCAGCTCCTGAGCGAGCTGGTACTCGGCGAGGCGCTCCGACCAGGGCAGCCAGTCGGGGGCCACGAGGGCGCCCTCGCCCGGCAGCAGCTCGACCTCGAGCACCGACGGCGCGGAGTCCGCGTCGACGCGGCCGAGCGTGACGGTCCAGTGCCATCCGGGGTAGCCGGGCAGCCGGGTCGCGAAGAAGAGGCTCAGCACGTGATCCTCCTCGGCGCGATGCCCGATGACCTCGCCGACGGTCGCGCCGGGCGTGATCTCCCGCAGCGCGCTCCGCGCGAGCTCCACGGCCTTCAGCAGCACCTCGTCCACGACGGGCTCCGGCTTCGCCTCCACCGCGCCCTCGACAGGCTCCGCTGCGACCTCGTCGACCGCCGCCTCAGCCGCGTCCTCGTCCACCGCGGGCGCAGGCTCGGATGCGACCTCGTCCACCGCGGGCTCGGGTTCGGCCTGGGACGGGTTCTCGTCCACCTCGGGCTCAGGCTCCACGTCGGCCGCGATGTCGGCGTCGTCGCCGGACCCCAGCTCGTCCAGCACCTCGAGAACCTCCGCGGTCTCGATCACCTCGGCGATCTCCACGATCTCGATGCCGTCGGGCTCGACCGTGACGACCTCGGCCGCCAGCTCAACCACCTCGACCTCGACGTCAATCTCGACCTCGACCTCAGCGGCCAGCTCGACCTCGACCCCGCCCGAAGGCTCGACAGAGTCGGTCACCACCGAGGCCGGTTCGACGACGGTGTCGGCAGCGGTCACGGTCTCGTCACCGTCGCCCGGGGCGGCGGCACGGGCATCCGTCATCACGCGTCCAGCTCGTCGGCGACCTTGCGCAGCAGGGCCGCGATCTTGCGGCTGTGGGCGTTGTCGGGGTAGCGGCCGCGCTTGAGATTGCCGCCGATCGAGTCGAGCACCTTCACGAGGTCTTCGATGATGACGGCCATGTCGTCGGCCGGCTTGCGCGACATCTTCACGAGGCTCGGGGGCGCTTCGAGCACCCGCACCGAGAGAGCCTGGGCGCCGCGCTTGCCGTCGGCGATGCCGAACTCGAGCTTGGTGCCCGCCTTGACGGTGGCTCCCGCAGGCAGGGCGGACGCGTGCAGGAACACTTCTTGGCCGTCATCGCTGCTGATGAAGCCGAAGCCCTTCTCGTCGTCGTAGAACTTGACCTTGCCGGTGGGCATCGTGCATCTCCTCGTGTAATCGGCCCGAATACCGCTCGTGGCCGACTACCAGACTACCCGTGCCGGTATCCTCGGACTGTGAGTGATGCCGAGAACACCCCGCCGAGCCGAGTGCAGCGGTCGCTGACCTTCATGATCGCCGCGGTGATCGGTCTCTCGGTGCTCGCGTTCGTCGCCCTGCTCATCGGCCTGGCCACCCAGACGCTGAACTACGACCTGCAGATCTGGCAGGTCGTCTTCTTCGTGCCGTACTTCGGTCTGCCGATCGGCTTCGTGCTGATCTTCGTGCTGCTCATCATCAGCATCCGCCGTCGCCGGCAGGATGCCCGCGGGAGTAAATGAGCGATCCGCTCCCGCTCGCCCGCCGGCTCACCCGCCTCGACGACGACGCGCTCACCTCGCTGCTGCTGACCCGGCAGCCGCCTCCCCGCGAACTCCGCGACTTCTTCGACCTCGCCGACGCGCTGCTCGACCCCGCCTCGATCCGCCCGGCCCTGCGCACCCTGCCGCGTGCCGAGCTCCAGCGCCTCGCGTCCGGCACCGCGCCCGCCGACCTCGACACCGCGGTGGCGCTGGCCCTCGTGATCCCGGATACGGAGGCCGGCCCGAGCGTTCCCCCCGAGGTCGCCGAGACGGCCGGGTCGGTGATGTCCGAGCATCCGCTGCCCGATGGCCAGGGGGCTCAGGATGCGCGGCGCAGCCCTCAGGCCGACGACACCGCCGAGGTGCCCGAGCCGGTCGCCGCGACCGCCCGCGAGCGCGCCTTCACCGCGATCACCGCCGTGGCCGAGCTCGTGCAGCAGCTGCGCGTCGCCCCCGCCCGGGTGCGGGCGCGCGGCGGCGTCTCGGTCGCCGAGGAGAAGCGCCTCGCGCCCCTGCTCTCGCTCGAACCCGACGCGGTCGGCCCGCTGGCCGAGGTCGCGGTGGCGGCCGGACTCGCGGCGGTGGACGGCGAGGAGCTGCTGTCGACGGAGTCCGCCGACGCCTGGAGCGCCCTCTCCCCCGGCGGCCGCTGGCTGGCGCTCGCGCGCCGCTGGCTCAACGGGCTGCCCGCCCCGCTGCCGGAGCATCTGCGCACCGCCCGGGTCACCGACGCCGCCGCCCTCGACGCCGCTTATCCCGCCGCCGACGAGCCGATGCACGCGGCCCTGCTCGACGCCGCCGAGCGCGGCGAACTGTTGGGCGTCTGGGCGTCGGGACATCTCACCCTCTTCGGCCGCACGCTCTTCGACGCCGCGGACTCCCCCGCCGACGCGGGGCGCACCACCCCCGCGACCGGCACCGCCGCGGCCACCGACGCGGCCCCCACCGCGCTCGACACCACCGTGCTCGACACCTCCGCGCTCGACGCCGAGCTGCCGCCCGAGGTCGACCAGGTCTACCTCCAGCACGACCTCTCGGTGATCGCCCCCGGCCCCCTCTCCCCTGCCCTCGATGCCCGCCTCCGCCTCGCGGCCGACCTCGAGAACCGCGGCGTCGCCTCCTCGTACCGCATCTCGCAGCCGAGCATCGATCGCGCCCTGTCCTCGGGCGAGACCGAGCAGTCGCTCCATGAGTTCCTCGGCGCGCTCTCGCTCACCGGCATCCCGCAGGCGGTCGACTACCTGCTCACCGAAGGAGCCCGCCGGCACGGCTTGGTGCGGGTGCTCTCGCGTCCGCCGAGCGAGTCCCACCGCGAGGCCGACCAGTACCACGGCTCGGGGCAGCACCTCGGATCCGACCGGCACCCCGGCTCCGACCAGCGCGACGGCGGCGATCCGTTCCGCGCCGACGGCCGGTACCGCAGCTCCCCGCAGCACCGTGGTGCCGGCGAGGAGCCGCCCCGCACCCTCGTGCAGAGCGCCGACCCCTCTCTGCTGACCGCGCTGGCCGCCGATCAGGCGCTCTCGGCGCTCGGCCTCCGCCGCGACGGCGAGGGGGCGCTGGCCACCCGGGCGACCCCCGCATCCGCCTACTGGCTGCTGCTGGACGCCCGCTACCCCGTCATCGCCGAGGACGCCGACGGCCGCGTGCGCCTGATGCGCCGCGCCCGCGTGCTGCCGGCCCGCCCCGCGGCGAGCGCCGCCACCCCGCCGCCCGCCACCGCAGCCGTCACCGACCTCGTGCTGCGCCTGCGCGACGCCGCCCGCCGCAACCCCGACGACGCCGACGCCTGGACGGCGCGCCTGCTCGACCGCGCCGTGCGCGCCCGCACCCCCGTCACCATCGGGGTGCGGATGCCCGACGGCAGCACCACGCGTCTCGACGTCACCCCGCTGAGCCTCGCCAACGGACGCCTCCGCGTGTCCGACGAGCGGGCCGGCGTCGAGCGCACGGTGCCCGTGGCGAACATCGTCGAGCTCACGGCGCTCTGAGCCGATCGGCCACCCGCGCGCGGCCCTCCGCGCCCTCGGCGAACACGCCCAGGCTCACGGCGCTCTGACAGCCCCGGGCGACCGCCCCGCCCCAGGCCGCCGTAGACTTGAGGACTATGCCCGACGGCCCTCTCATCGTCCAAAGCGACCGCACCGTGCTGCTCGAGGTCGCGCATCCGCAGGCCGAAGCCGCCCGCCACGAGCTCGCTGTCTTCGCCGAGCTCGAGCGCGCGCCCGAGCACATCCACACCTACCGCATCACCCGGCTCGGCCTCTGGAACGCCCGCGCCGCCGGCCACAGCGCCGACGAGATCCTCGCCACGCTCGAGAGCTACTCGAAGTTCGCGGTGCCGCAGTCGGTGACCATGGAGATCGTCGAGACCATCGGCCGCTACGGCAAGCTCGTGATCGAGCGCCGCCCCGACGGCATCCTCACCCTGCGCTCCACCGACCCGGCCGTGCTGACCGAGATCACGCGCGGCAAGAAGGTCGCCCCGCTGCTGACCGAGAAGAACGACGACGGCACCTGGAGCATCGAGGCCTGGGCCCGCGGGCAGCTCAAGCAGGAGCTGATCAAGCTCGGCTGGCCCGCCGACGACCTGGCCGGCTTCACCCCCGGCACCCCGCACGAGATCGACCTCGACGAGACCAGCTGGCACCTCCGCGGCTACCAGCAGCAGGCCGTCGACAACTTCGCCGAGCACGGTTCCGGCGTGGTCGTGCTGCCCTGTGGCGCGGGGAAGACGCTCGTCGGTGCCGCGGCGATGGCGGCGGTGAAGACGAACACGCTCATCCTGGTCACGAACACGGTGTCGGCGAGGCAGTGGCGCGCCGAGCTGCTGAAGCGCACGAGCCTCACCGAGGAGGAGATCGGCGAGTACTCGGGCCAGCTCAAGGAGATCAAGCCGGTCACGATCGCGACCTACCAGATCCTCACGGCCAAGCGCGGCGGCAAGTACGCCCACCTCGAGCTGCTCGACGCCCTCGACTGGGGTCTCGTGGTCTACGACGAGGTGCACCTGCTGCCCGCCCCGGTGTTCAAGCTCACCGCCGACCTGCAGGCCCGCCGCCGCCTCGGCCTCACCGCCACGCTCGTGCGGGAGGACGGCCGCGAGAGCGACGTCTTCAGCCTGATCGGCCCCAAGCGCTTCGACGCCCCGTGGAAGGAGATCGAGGCCCAGGGCTACATCTCCCCCGCCGAGTGCTTCGAGGTGCGGGTCGACCTGCCCTTCGACGAGCGGATGATCTACGCCGCCGCATCGGACGACGAGCGCTACCGGCTCGCCGCCACCGCCCCCGCGAAGCTCGACGCGACGAAGCGGCTCATCGAGCAGCACCGCGGGGAGCGCATCCTCGTCATCGGCCAGTACCTGGATCAGCTGGAGCAGCTCTCGGCGGCCCTCGGCGCCCCGCAGATCACGGGCGCCACGCCGGTGGCCGAGCGCGAGCGGCTGTTCCAGGCCTTCCGCGACGGCGAGGAGAAGATCCTCGTGGTGTCCAAGGTCGCGAACTTCTCGATCGACCTGCCGGAGGCGAGCGTCGCCATCCAGGTCTCGGGCTCGTTCGGCTCGCGCCAGGAGGAGGCCCAGCGCCTCGGCCGTCTGCTGCGGCCGAAGGAGTCGGGCCTCACGGCGAGCTTCTACACGCTCGTCGCGCGCGACACCGTCGACCAGGAGTTCGCCCAGAACCGCCAGCGCTTCCTCGCCGAGCAGGGCTACGCCTACACGATCCTCGACGCGGAGCCGGCGGCCGCGTAGCCCGGTCGGGCCGGGTGCGGTCATGGATGCCGTGCCGCCAGCTCCCAGGTTGCGCCCAGCGAACCCGCAGATACTAGGAGCATGACCGGTCCTCGCATCCTGATCGTCGACGACGAACCCAACATCCGCGATCTGCTCACCACGAGCCTCCGCTTCGCCGGCTTCGCCGTGCGCGCGGTCTCGAACGGTGCGCAGACCATCTCGGCGGTGCTCGAGGAGGAGCCCGACCTGATCATCCTGGACGTCATGCTGCCCGACATGAACGGCTTCGGCGTCACAAAGCGTCTGCGCGCGGCCGGCTACACCGCGCCCATCCTCTTCCTCACGGCGAAGGACGACACGGAAGACAAGATCACGGGCCTCACCGTCGGCGGCGACGACTACGTCACCAAGCCGTTCAGCCTCGACGAGATCGTGGCGCGCATCAAGGCGATCCTCCGCCGCACCATGCAGGCCGACGAGGACGCGATCATCCGCGCCGGTGAGCTGACCATGGATCAGGACACGCACGAGGTCTTCGTCGGCGACACCGCCATCGAACTCTCGCCCACCGAGTTCAAGCTGCTGCGCTACCTGATGCTGAACCCGAACCGGGTGCTGTCGAAGGCGCAGATCCTCGACCACGTCTGGGAGTACGACTTCAACGGCGACGCCGGCATCGTCGAGAGCTACATCTCCTACCTGCGCCGCAAGCTCGACGCACACACCGAGGAGTCGCTCATCCAGACCAAGCGCGGCTTCGGGTACATGCTGAAGGTGAGCAAGGCGTAGCCTTTCCCTCAGCATGCACGCCATTCTGAGGCAGTGGAACTCCATCTCCCTGCGCACCAAGATCACCGGTGTGACGGTCCTGATGCTGACCTTCGGGCTGGTGGTCTCGGGCGTCGGCACCATGGTGGTGCTGCGCACGTATCTGCTCCAGCAGGTCGACTCGCAGCTCGATCAGGCGAGCGCCGACCCCTCCCCCTTCCTCGGGCCGAACGCGTCGAGCACCTCGTTCAACATCCAGGACATCACGTCGGCGCCTGACGACTACTTCGTGGGTCTGCTCGACGCCTCGGGCAACCTGATCGTCAGCAACTGGGCCGATAAAGACTCCGGCACGATGCCCGCCGCCCTGGTCGACCTCGACACCGCGAACCAGCTCGGCGGCAAGGTCTTCACGGTCGACTCGGTCGACCACAGTGCCGAGTGGCACGCCGTCACGACGATGGTCGAGCTGTTCGGCGGCGACGGCTTCGGCACGGTGGTGATCGCGAAGTCGCTGGTCGAGACCGAGAAGACGACAGCGACCTACCTGTCGATCTTCCTCGCCTTCGGCATCGGCGTGGTCATCCTGGGCGCCATGCTCACGCGGCTGCTCGTGACGTCGACCTTCGGCCCGCTGCGGGAGGTGGAGCGCACCGCCGCGGCCATCGCCGACGGCGGCGACTTCAGCCGCCGCATGTCGGATGCGATGCCGGAGACCGAGGTCGGGCGCCTGAACCGCTCCCTCAACACGATGCTCTCCCGCATCGACAGCGCTTTCGCCGACCGTGCCCGCACGATCGACCAGATGCGCCGCTTCGTCGGCGACGCCTCGCACGAGCTGCGCACCCCGCTCGTCTCGGTGCGCGGCTACGCCGAGCTCTACCGCATGGGTGCGCTGCAGACCCCCGACGACGTCGCCCAGGCCATGGACCGCATCGAGAAGGAGGCGATCCGCATGGGCACCCTCGTCGAGGACCTGCTCGAGCTGGCCCGCCTCGACGAGACCCGGCCCCTGCAGCTCGCTCCCGTCGACCTGCTGCCCCTCTCGATCGATACGGCATCGGATGCGCGTGCCGCGAGCCCCGGCCGCGAAGTCACCGTGCGCACCCCCGTCGGCCCGCCTGCCGTACCGTTCAGCCCGGTGCTCGAGGCTCCGGCGGAGGAGCAGGCCGACGCTCCCGCCGAGGACGCCCCACCCGGTTCGGCGTATCAGCCGTTGGACGGCGAGGAGCAGCCCCCCGCCGGCAGCCCAAAGCCGTCGCTGTACGTGTCGGCGGAGCCGCGGGAGCCCTCGACCGGCTCTCTCTACACGACCGGAGCGGTCGAGCCCGTGACGCCGACGACCCCCGATCCCGTCGCGGAGACGTTGGAGCTCGCCGAAGCCTTGTCACCCGTCATCCCTGACGTACCTCTTTCACCTGCCTCGTCGGACATGGCCTCCGAGACGGTCGTCGCACCCCAGGAATCGGCCGAACCTTCCGCGGCCGCAGAGACCACCCCGCCTCCGGCCGTCGGAAAGCCCGCGCGGGCCTGGGGGCTTCCGCGGGGCGGTTCGGCCTTCGCCTCGGGGCAGTCGGCCGCCCGTTCGGCCGGATCGTCCGCCGCCACCCCCGACGGCGGGGCCGGCACCCCGGCCGACACCACCGGGCCCATCGGCACGCCGGCCCGCAAGGGCGCCTCGGCGTCGGTGCGGTCGTCGGCGAACGCGGCCATGGCGCGGCTGCGGCGTCGGCCAAAGACGGCGGGCGGAGCATCCGGAGACCCCGCCCTCGACGGCACCGAGGAGTTCGCCGCGACCGGTGAGATCGAGCTGACGCCTGCGGTGCGGCCGATCGTGCTGGCCGAGGAGAACAAGATCCGGCAGGTGCTGACCAACCTGATCGGCAACGCTCTGCGCTTCACCGACGCCGACAGCCCGATCGAGCTCGTGGTTCAGGTCGACGAGGCCGCGGGCGTGGCGATGGTCGACATCGTGGACCACGGTGACGGCATCCCGCCGCAGATCCGCGAGAAGATCTTCCAGCGCTTCTGGCGCGCCGACTCCTCGCGCACGCGCGAGACGGGCGGCTCGGGCCTCGGCCTCGCGATCGTCTCGTCGATCGTGGCAGCCCACCACGGCACCGTGCAGGCGCTCGAGACGCCGGGCGGTGGCGCGACCTTCCGCGTGACCCTCCCCCTCATGGACGCCCCCGCCCCGCCTGCCCCTGCCCCCCTGTAAGTAGGCAGAAACCGAGCATTCATCAGCTTCGTCTGACAGAATTTCAGGTTGATCTCAGCCGCTCGCCTGCACGAGATCGCCGCCGAAATCCGCGGCGATCAACGCTCGAGCCTGGCCGACCTGACTGACGACGAACTGCTCGAAATGCTTGCCGCTCACGAAGTCCTCGGGCGCGCGGCGAGGGCGCTGCAGGGCCGGCTCAGCGGCGAGGTCGGGGTGCCGTCGCGCACCGAACTCGGCAACGAGGCCTGAGCCGGTCACAATCATCCGCCCGGAAGAACCGACATCGACGATGGCGTCTTCTCCGCCACTTCCACCACTCACACCTGCACAAATCACCGTGGAAATTGACCATGCACGAGGGTGTGCCTCATCTCATTCCACCCAGATGGGTCGACACGGAACAGAAGCCTATTCCGACGACCCGTCGACGCACCATCCGGCGACCCGCCGCCTAAACCAGCCACCGCATCCGTAGGCAAGCGCGAAGCGCGCGGCAGCACACCCGGCTGCCGCGCGCTCACGCGATTACCCGAGATGATCATGGCTGGGTCGGTAGAAGCAACTTCCGTCATCCGGGTGCACCCGCGGGCTGAGATCCGAGCGGCGAAGGACCGTCGGGGAACGCAGAAGGGCGGCTCCCGGAGGAGCCGCCCTGTGGGGTAGTGCAGTGGTGCAGTGGTGCGTGCGGCGCGAGCCGCGGGTGGGGTGACGCGGCGCGGGCCGCGGCACCCCGTGCGGACTAGAAGTCCATGCCGCCCGTGGGGTCGCCGGCCGGAGCCGGGTTCTTCTCGGGCTTCTCGGCGACGACGACCTCGGTGGTGAGGAAGAGGCCGGCGATCGACGCGGCGTTCTGCAGCGCCGAGCGGGTGACCTTGGCCGGGTCGATGATGCCGGCGGCCAGGAGGTCGACGTACTCACCGGTCGCGGCGTTCAGGCCCCAGCCGTAGTCGAGCTCGCGCACCTTGGCGGCGACGACACCCGGCTCCATGCCGGCGTTGAAGGCGATCTGCTTCAGGGGCGCCTCGATGGCGACCTTGACGATGTTCGCACCGGTGGCCTCGTCACCGACGAGGTCGAGGTTCGCGAACGCGGTCTTGCCGGCCTGGATGAGGGCGACGCCACCACCGGCGACGATGCCCTCTTCGACGGCGGCCTTGGCGTTGCGCACGGCGTCTTCGATGCGGTGCTTGCGCTCCTTCAGCTCGACCTCGGTGGCGGCACCGGCCTTGATGACCGCGACACCGCCGGCGAGCTTGGCGAGACGCTCCTGGAGCTTCTCACGGTCGTAGTCGCTGTCGGTGTTCTCGATCTCGGCACGGATCTGAGCCACGCGGCCGGCGATGGCGTCGGCGTCGCCGGCACCCTCGACGATGGTGGTCTCGTCCTTCGTGATGACGACCTTGCGGGCCTGGCCGAGCAGGTCGAGGGAGACGTTCTCGAGCTTGAGGCCGACCTCCTCGGAGATGACCTGGCCGCCGGTGAGGATCGCGATGTCCTGCAGCTGCGCCTTGCGACGGTCGCCGAAGCCGGGAGCCTTGACGGCGACCGACTTGAAGATGCCACGGATCTTGTTCACGACGAGCGTGGCCAGGGCCTCGCCGTCGACGTCCTCAGCGATGATGAGGAGCTGCTTGCCGGTCTGGATGACCTTGTCGACGATCGGCAGCAGGTCCTTGATGTTCGAGACCTTCGAGTTGACGATCAGGATGTAGGGGTCTTCGAAGACCGCTTCCTGACGCTCGGGGTCGGTGACGAAGTACGCCGACAGGTAGCCCTTATCGAAGCGCATGCCCTCGGTCAGCTCGAGCTCGGTGCCGAAGGTGTTCGACTCCTCGACGGTGACGACACCCTCCTTGCCGACCTTGTCGATGGCCTCGGCGATGATGGCGCCGATCTCGGGGTCGGCGGCGGAGATCGACGCGGTGGCGGCGATCTCTTCCTTGGTCTCGATCTCCTTGGCGTTCTTGATCAGCTCGGCGGAGACGGCCGCGACGGCCTTCTCGATGCCCTTCTTGAGGCTGATGGGGTCGGCGCCGGCGGCCACGTTGCGGAGGCCCTCCTTGACGAGCGCCTGAGCGAGCACGGTCGCGGTGGTTGTTCCGTCACCCGCGACGTCGTCGGTCTTCTTGGCGACCTCCTTGACGAGCTCGGCACCGATCTTCTCGTAGGGGTCGTCGAGCTCGATCTCCTTGGCGATGGACACGCCGTCGTTGGTGATCGTGGGGGCGCCCCACTTCTTCTCGAGGACGACGTTGCGACCGCGCGGGCCGAGCGTGACCTTGACGGCATCGGCGAGCGTGTTCAGGCCACGCTCGAGGCCGCGGCGGGCCTCTTCATCGAAAGCAATGATCTTTGCCATGTGTGTTTCTCGTCCTCCCTGGACGTCATCAAAGATTCAGCGGTTAGCACTCGAACTTCATGAGTGCTAAACCAATATTGGCACTCGGGGTGCGCGAGTGCAAGTGAACCTGTGACGACGCCGGGCATGGCGAAACGCCCCGGCCCAGAAGGGCGGGGCGTCTCGCTGGATCGAACCCGTCAGGCCAGACGGACCGATTCCGCCTGCGGACCCTTCGATCCGGTGCCGACCTCGAAGACGACCTGCTGGCCCTCCTCGAGGACCTTGTAGCCGCTCATGTCGATCGCCGAGTAGTGCACGAACACGTCCTGTCCGCCCCCGTCGACCGTGATGAAGCCGAAGCCCTTCTCAGCGTTGAACCACTTCACGGTTCCGTTCGCCATCGTTACTCCCAAGTGCTGTGTTTCTGCAGAAGTGACACGGTTGCCACGCCCATTTCCAGATACTAATCACTGGTCCGGCGAGCACGACGGCCGATCCGGGTGAATTCGACACATCGTGACAGCAACTCAACACGGTCGAAACGTGCGCGAAACAACGGGGCCCCGCGAGGGGGTCCATGATGCCCGCCGGCACGACCGGCGGACGCCGCCGCTACTCGACCGGAGCGTCCTCGGCCGGGGCCTCTTCCGCCGGCGCCTCCTCCGCCGGCGCCGCCGCGTCGGTGAGCCCGGGCCCGGCGTAGTCGGTGCCGAGCACCACGGTGAGGTCGGCGCCCGGGAAGGAGGCGTTCAGCTCGGTCGGCACCCCGCCGAGCAACTGGGCGAGGCCGAGTGCGGCCCCTTCGTTCGCCGCATCGGCGTAGTACACGGTGGTGGTCGCGAAGTCGGTGGTGCTGGCGTTGGCGCGCGATCCGACGTTCCAGCCGCTCGCGACCGCCGCGTCGCCGACCCGGGTGGCGAGTCCCGCGATCTCGGTGCCGTTCAGGACGGTGACCGATTTGGTGCCGTCGGTGACCGGCGCGACCGTGGGGGTCGGGGTCGGCGCCTCGGTGGCGGCCTCCGACGAGCCGGCGCCCCCCAGCGCATCCGTGAACTGGTTGTTGTTGTCGATGATCGCGAGGTAGCCGATGCCCGCACCCACGAGCAGCACCGTCGCGAGCGCCGCCCAGGCGAGCACGCGCCATCCCCGACCGCGCGGCACGGGGCCGCGATGCGCGCCCACGCGCCCGGACGGGGCGGGCAGGCGGTCGAAGCTGTCCTCGGGGAAACGTGGCATGGAGCGGCAGGGTCCTAGTCGTCGCGCGACAGCAGCCGGGCCGAGCGCGCTGCGAGGCGCGCCTCCCGAACCCGCTGAAGCCTCTTGATGAGCATCGGGTCGTGTGCGAGAGCGGCCGGGGAGTCGATCAGCGCACCGAGAAGTTGATAGTAGCGGGCGGAGGAGAGGCCGAACGTCTTGCGGATCGCCTGTTCCTTGGCGCCGGCGTGGCGCCACCAGCTGCGTTCGAAGACGAGGATGCGGATGTCCCGCTCGCTGAGCTCCATGCCCTGCCCTCCTGTCCGATCCCGACATCATATTGGCGGGTAGCTCAACGCCCGCCGATAGCCGCGCGGCACCCAGACATTCCTGCGATGATCGTTCGCGGCCCCGATCACCCGATCCCGTTACAGCAGGAGCATCATGAGCTACCAGGTTTCCAAGTCCGACGACGAGTGGCGCGAGGAGCTCTCGGCCGAGGAGTTCGCCGTGCTGCGGCAGGCCGCCACCGAGCGCCCGTGGACGGGCGAGCTGCTCGACGAGCAGCGCGAGGGCGTCTACCGCTGCAAGGCCTGCTCGGCCGAGCTCTTCCGCAGCGAGACCAAGTTCGACTCGCACTGCGGCTGGCCGAGCTTCTACGACCCGGCCGGCTCGGACGCCGTCGAGCTGATCGAGGACCGCACGCTCGGCATGGTGCGCACCGAGGTGCGCTGCGCCCGCTGCGGCTCGCACCTCGGCCACCTCTTCGACGACGCACCGCAGACGCCGACGGGCGACCGCTACTGCATGAACTCCGTCTCGCTCACCTTCGACGAGGTCGTGTAGCCGTGCCCGGTGTGAAGGAGGCGATGCTCGCCCGCCGCTCGTCGTCGAAGGTGACGGATGCGGCCCCCAGTCCCGCCCAGGTGGCCGCGGCCGTCGAGGCGGCCGGCCAGCTCGCCGACCACAGCGGCCTGCGCCCGTGGCGCGTCATCGAAATGCGAGCCGACGGCATCAGCCGCCTGGGCCGGGGCCTCGCCGAGGCCGACGGCGCGAAGGAGAAGGACGTCGAGAAGTTCGTGGCGAAGGCGCACCGCGCCCCGCTCGTGCTGGCCATCGTCGTGTCGTACGCCCCGAAGCACAAGGTGCCGAAGTGGGAGCAGGAGGCGGTGGCCGCCGGAGTCGCGCACAACCTCTCGCTCGTGCTCGACGACGAGGGCTGGGGCGTGTTCTGGCGCACCGGCGAGCACACCCGCGCCAAGGCCGTGAAGAAGGCCCACCGGCTCGGCAAGAACGAGGAGCTGCTCGGCTGGCTCTATGTGGGAGGCGTGCCGCCCCGAGGGCGGAAGCCCCGCGGGAAGGGGCGCATCCGCGTCTCGGAGCACCTCTCGACCCTCTGACGGCCGTAGGCTGGGGGCACTGTGACCGATCTGGATCGTGCTCCGGTCGATGACGACTCCCTTCTTCCTGCCGACGGCTCCGCCGCCCAGGACCTCCCCGCCGGGCCGGCGCTCATCGACGTGCCCGCGGCGCGGCGGTGGCTCGCCATCCTCGCCCTCGCGCTCGGTGGCTTCGGCATCGGCGTCACCGAGTTCGTCACGATGGGACTGCTGCCGAACATCGCGGCCGACCTGCTGCCCGGCCAGTACGCGGTCGACGCGGCGGGTGCCAACGCCAATGCGGGCCTGCTCGTCTCGGCCTACGCCCTCGGTGTCGTGGTCGGCGCTCCCACGATCGCTGCGGCCGCCGCGCGCTGGCCCCGCAAGCGCCTGCTGCTCGTCCTGGTCGCCGTGTTCGTCGTGGGCAACCTGCTCTCGGCGATCCTGCCCTCGTTCGGACTGGTGCTCGCCGCCCGATTCCTCAGTGCCCTCCCGCACGGGGCCTACTTCGGCATCGCCTCGCTCGTCGCGGCCTCGCTGATGGGGCCCGACAAGCGGGCCCGCGGTGTCGCCTTCGTGCTCGGCGGCCTCACCATCGCCAACGTGGTCGGCGTGCCCTTCGGCACCTTCCTCGGCCAGAACTTCGGCTGGCGCAGCGCCTACCTGATGGTCGGCATCATCTTCGCGGTGACCTTCGTCGCGATCGCCCTCACGGTGCCGTTCCGGCCGGGCGACCCGACGGCCACGATGCGCAACGAGCTGAAGGCGTTCACCCGGTTGCAGGTCTGGCTCACGCTCGCGGTCGGCTCGATCGGCTTCGGCGGCGTGTTCGCCGTCTACACCTACGTCGCTCCCGTGGTCACCGACGTCACCCGGCAGGGCGACGGCTTCGTGCCCTGGGTGCTCGTCGCCTTCGGCGTGGGCATGACCATCGGCAACGCCCTCGCCGGCTGGCTGACCGACCGGTCGGTGAAGCGCTCGCTCGTCATCGGCATCCTCGGCACCGGTGTCTCGGTGCTCGCCTTCGCCCTGACCGCGCACACCGTGGCGGGGCTGATGATCTCGATCTTCTTCGTCGGCGCCTTCGCCGGGTCGTGCTCGCCCGCCATCCAGACCCGGCTGATGGACGTCTCGCACAACGCGCAGACCATCGCCGCCGCCCTGAACCACTCGGCGCTGAACATCGGCAACACGCTCGGCGCGTTCCTCGGGGGCGTCGCCATCGCGGCCGGCTTCGGCTACCTCGCCCCCGCCTACGTGGGCGTGGGGCTGGCGGCGCTCGGCTTCGTGGCGCTGCTGGCGTCGTTCGCGGTCGACCGGGCGCGCAGCAGGGCCTGAACCGTCACTCGCGAGAGCTGGCCCCGGCGTCGCCGTCGGGGTCGATGATCTCGGGGTCGCCGCCCGGCCGCACCTCGGCGTCGTCACGGATGTCGATCCGCGTCGTTCCGTCGGCCGTCGTCGAGACGTCGATGCGCGGGGCCGCGTCGGCCTCCGTCGCGTCGGGGGCACTGGTCAGCTGGTCGTGGCGCTTCTCGGCGTCGGTGGGTTCGCGCATGGGTCAAGTCAACCCCGGTGAGCGGATGCGCGCACGAACGCCGCTCCGCGCATCCGCTCGACGCCCCCCGAACGCGTCACACGTCTCACAGCATCTGTTCACACGACCGCAATGATCCTGGCGCTCAGACGTCGTAATCTGGCGTCATGCCTTCGACGACGAGACGTCGCCGAGGGCGACGCAACTCCAGCCGCTACTACGTCAACCCGCGACGCGACCGCGCGTTGCGCATCGGCAGGATCGTGCTCGTCGCCGTCATGGGCGTCGTGGCCGTGGGTCTCGCCGTGATGGCGATGTACGGCGACCGCATCCTGAGCTGACCCGCCCGGCTGATCAGGCCGAGCAGGGCGGATGCGCGTGGGGCCGGCCACGGGACTCGAACCCGTAACCCCCGCTTTCTCTCGCGTCACTTCGCAGTACATCTAAGTACCTTCCCCTGCGTCCGAGAAGCGCGCAGGCATGCGAAACCCGGGCGCCGGAACGGTTCGTCTTGATTCCGCTACTTCACGCTTGAGCCGCGGGCCATCATGACCAGATCATGACATCGAAGTACCCCCCAGACTCATGCGCACAGCGAGAGGCAGAACGCGAAGCGGGCTCGCGATTGATGGGGGCGAGGGGTCCCCTACCTCCGTGGGGGCTCGGACGGCATGGCCACGAGCCACCGCTCAAGTTCGGCCCGCGGCAGCAACGGCTTAGGCCCGTAGAACGATGGCACGAGGTCGTTGCGGGCGATCGCGTTCCTGATCGAGGTGGTGCTCAGCCCTGCGGCGTCTGCAGCCTCCGGGATAGAGTAGGCGATCTTCGCGTTGTCGGATCGAAGCAGCTCCTCGCGCACAATCGTCCGAACGAACGCGGCTAGTCGATTTGTCTGTGCCTGCGCTCCAGATGAGGCTCCAGTTTCGACGCGGCCTGATTCCGCGAACATCTCGACGGGGTCCACTCCGCAGGCCAGTGCGATCCTGAACACATCGGCTATGGGCATGTCGGCACCCTCGAGCAGCCTCCGGGAAACGGTAGAGCGGTTCATTCCAGCGGCAGCAGCGACCTCTGCTGGCGAGAGTCGGGCCTGCTGCATCGCTGCACGTAGGTTCGTCTTGACATTCGCCAGAGCTGCGTCGCGGGTGGTCACGCAGCGACTCTAGACACGTGCGGAGGCGGCTGCACCTACGCTGTCACGAACCGACCGGATAGGTGTCGTATCTGAGACAGCTGGGCACACGAGCGCAAGACGGGCGCTGTCCGAGGGCACTGCTACGGTCTTGGTGCGCGGGCCGGCGCGCTCCCGAGAGAGGAGCCCCTGTTGCCCGCTTGGCATCCCGTAGACACGGTCCTGCCCACCACTTGGCTCTTCCCCCGCCCGGGCACAGAGGGGCCGTTTGTGGAGATCCGCTACCTCGCAGTACGGTACGCCGCGGCCTCGAGACGGTGTGGCGCTTCCGCGCAGTGAATGTATCGACCGAGCCGCGCGAGCTCATCGGCTACTTCGGGACCCTCGCGGACGCCGCGGCCGCATGCCATAGAGCGGCGCTGCACGCGATGGTGCCGGCCGGCAAGAACTTCACCCCGAAGGGCGCTTGGGGTGATCGCTAGGCTGCAGGTAACGTCGAGGGCGGGGGTTACGGTGGCGAATCGAAAGCTGACGTTCGAGCAGGTCGAGTCGCTCTACGACGCGCTCCTGTCGAACGCGTGGCGCCTGGCACGGGAAGCCGAAGCTCTGGCTGCAGTAGGTGCCGGCGGCAGGGCCCGTGCACTCGCGATCGTGGCTCTCGAGGAATCCGGCAAGGCGATCATGATTCACAAGGCAAAGATCGTCAGCCACACCGCCGGCCACCGCGACCCCGAGCTGGACGATCAGTTCTGGCGGGACTGGCGCAATCATCAGCCCAAGCTGCGTGAGGTGCGCGCGTTCATCCTGAACCACGACTACTGGTTCGATGTCGAGCCGCCGGAGCCCAACGATCTGCTCCTCGGATCGGTTGAGGACTATCTCGCGGATCTGGACGCGTTCGCCGAGAAGCAGAGCGCGAATCGCATGAGCGGCCTGTACGTCGACATCGACAAGGGGACCGGTCGGACCCGCAAGCCTTACGACGAGACTGGCGACGACGTCGCGGAGTTAGTCGCGATCGTCGATCAAATCGGGTGGCAGCTTCGCTTGGGCGACCACATCAAGTTCATCGGTGAGCAGCCCGATCGATCGGCAATCCCAGACACTGACCTCTACGCCGCCTACGCGGATGGCGGTCGCCTTGCGGTGCAGCGACAGTCGAGAGAGGGCTGGGAGGCCCAAGACGACGCGATCGGGCGGCTCTCAGAGACAGGCACTCCTTACGGCGGCGGCGGCGGCGGCAACGAACCGGAGTCGGCGGCTTGACCTTTCGCTAAGCTCGGCGGATGCTCACCGGTAACCCTTTCGCTCCTGATTCAGCCTCGGATTGGTGGAATTTCGCCGCCAATGTATTCATCGGTCTGGTTACTCTTCTTGCGCTGATCGTCGCAATACGAGACAGCGTCCTTGCGAATCGCAGAGCTCGCGCGGCTGAGGAGCAGACGGCATACGCTCGCGCTGCGGAAGCGGCAGCTCAGCACACACTCGCCACTCGTGCCGAGAGGTCGCTCCGAAACGAGCTGCAGCAAGTTCTCGCGGACCAAGAGAAGAATCGCTACTGGCTTCAGGTGGCTGAGAGCTACGGGGATGCGCTTCGTATCGGTCAGATCGAAGCGACGCTTGCGGGTCTAGCAATGCGCGAGGCAGAAATCAGGGAAGATCTTTACGAAGAAGGCGGCGAGACGTCATAGGGGTTCCTGACCTCGATACCAGTGAGCTTTTTGATCTCGCGCCGTGCCCGCAGGAAGTCGGCCTGCTCCTGCAGTGGAGTCTTCTTCTCGAAGTTCTCACGCAGAGCGGTCGTCATGGCCAGAAAGCCGACCTGCGCGAGCACGAACTCCGGTCCGGGCAACTCGGTGTCCTGAGCGAGCGCGGCGAGCTCCAGATAGATGCGCCTGACTTCCGACTCTGGTACCTCGAGCGCATCGACCTGCTCGCGAGCCAGCTCGACTATCGACTGGTCCAGGTCACTCGATTCGTTGCTCATTTCATTGCCTCCAAGGCGGATCGGAGCGACGCCTATTGATTGATGATCGCGAGCCGCTTCAGGTGGGCCTCGACCAGCTGCTTCGTCGCCGCGTCGGGGACCGCGCCGTCGACGCGGATGTCCTCGGCTGTTCGAAGCTCGTAGCCAGGCTGGTAAAAGCTCTCGGTCCGGACTTCATAGGTCGCGATACCGACTCCTGGGATCGAGGTTTCTGCCACACCCCGACCATACCGGCACCGCTTCGTCAGATGGCAGGGCCGCGGTATAGCCGCCCGTTGGAACCAACGACCACCTCGTACGTCGTCATGCCCGTTGGCACTGGTGGCAGGTTCGGTACGTCCAGATTGCTGATGAGCTCGACGTCATCGACCACGCTGGCTTTGCCAAGCACCGTCAAGTTGTTGTTGACGAGCATCGACTCGGCCGACGCTGCGCCGGCGAGCTTGACGAGTATCGATCGTCTGCACTACGTCACGTCGGCGGTTCTTGGGTACGCGGTGAAGGCGGGATGGGTCTCCTCCAACCCCGCTGCCGGCGTCAAGCTTCCGGCATCGCAGAAGGCGGAGCAGATCTACCTCAACTTCGAGGAAGTCGAGTCGCTCGCGGACGCGGCCGAAGCTGCCGGCACGCAGAGCGATAGGGCCCTGGTTCTGCTGCTGGCCTACTCGGGGCTGCGGATCAACGAGGCGCTGGCTCTGACGGTCGCCGACGTCGACATCACCACTAGGAGAGTGTCCGTCCGGAGGACCTGGACCATCGACGCGGCTGGAGCCCGGAAGCTTGGAATGCCGAAGACCGGTGAACGTCGCGTGGTTCCTCTGGTGAGCTTCATCGTGGAAGAACTGAAGCCACTACTCGATGGGCGCACGGACGACGAATACGTCTTCCGCGCTCAATCTGGTCAGGCCGTCCACGATCACAACTGGCGGCCTCGAGTGTGGGCCAAGGCGGTCGCGGGGCGGGCCTCGACGAGGTGGGTGTGACACCGCACAAGCTGCGTCACACCGCTGCGAGCATGGCGATCGCAGCCGGCGCCGACGTGAAGCTGGTGCAGAGGATGTTGAGTCACCGGGACGCTACGGAGACACTGAACACGTACGGCCATCTGTGGCCCGATCGGCTCGATGAGGTCACTTCGAAGGTCGAGGCAGCACGAGCGAAAGCCTTAGCTCGCGCAGAGAAGAATGCTCATCATGAGCAAATCATGACTGGCGGCTCGGCGGCGGCGTGAGCCTCAGCGGCAGTTCCGCGCAGAACAACGGATCGTGGGGCCGGCCACGGGACTCGAACCCGTAACCCCCGCTTTACAAGAGCGGTGCGCTACCAATTGCGCCAGGCCGGCTGGGGTGGAACACCTCATTGTAGCGACGCAGGAGCTGCGCAGGAGGACGGCCGCCCGGCGCACCGGACGGCCGTCCTGGGGCCGATCAGCCCGCGGTGGGAGTGGGGGTCGGCGTCGCGGTCGAGTAGGCCTCGCCCGAGACCTGCACGACGAAGGCGCTGAACGCGTCGGGGTCGGTGAGCGAGCCGGTGTACTTCTCGCCGTTCACGAGCACGGTCGGGGTGCCGGTGACCTTGGCCTCGTCGGTGTCGGGCAGCGGGCCCTCGAGGGCCCGCGAGGTGGAGTCGGCGACCCAGCCCCGGAAGGTGGTGTCGTCGATGCACGACTCGATGTCGCCCTGCGCCGTCACCTCGGCCTCACCGGCCAGGTCTTTGAGCTTCTGGTTGTCGAGGCCCTCGGTGTTCTCGGCGGGCTGGTTCTGGAACAGCAGCGAGTTGTAGTCCCAGAACTGATCGGGCGAGTAGTTCGCGACGCAGGCGGCGGCGTTGGCCGAGCGCGTGGAGTACTTCGACCCGAGCGAGGAGCGGTCGAGGATCGACAGCGGGTGGATCTCGACGGTGGCGGCGCCGGACTCGATCCACTCCCCCAGCTGGGTGTTGTTCGTGGCCTCGAACTGGCCGCAGTAGGGGCACATGTAGTCGAGGTAGACGCGGATGTCGACGGTGCCGGACGCCGGGTCGTTCACGGTCGGCACGGGGTCTTCGCCGGCGGCGAGGGCCGGAGTGGTCTCCGCGACGAAGCCGGTGCCGATCTGGATGCCGTCGCTCGCCATGTTCTGCGGGCCGGGGCCGGCCGGGCGGATGGTCGACACGATCACGAGCGCGACACCGACGATGATCGCGATGACGACGACGCTGAGCGAGGAGATGAGGATGGCGCGGTTGCGCACCTCTTTCTTGCGCTGCTCCTCGCGGAGCTGCTTCGCCTTCTCCCGGGCGGCCTCGCGTCGCTGGTTCTTGGACTGACGATCTCCGGGTCCGTCGATGGT
This sequence comes from Herbiconiux flava, assembly GCF_013409865.1. Lineage (NCBI taxonomy): Bacteria > Bacillati > Actinomycetota > Actinomycetes > Micrococcales > Microbacteriaceae > Herbiconiux > Herbiconiux flava. The sequence continues at coordinate 1,650,597 of NZ_JACCBM010000001.1, read as the reverse complement.
CATACGTCTCTTCCGTGTGGTGGTGTCAGGGGGGTGGAGCGCGACCAGGGGCTCGCGACCACTCAAGGATAGTAGGAAGGCAGTCTGGGAACTGGCCACAGGGTGGCTGTGCGCCCGAGCTGTGCGAGAATGAGCGATGGACCCTCGCTGTCGAGGGTCGGTTCCATCCATCACAACGGATCGTCCGGCACGTACCTGCCGGTGAAGGAGAAATGAACATGGCATCTGTCACTTTCGACAAGGCGTCCCGCGTCTACCCCGGCGCCACCCGCGCGTCGGTCGACAAGCTCGACCTTCAGGTCGCCGACGGCGAGTTCCTCGTGCTCGTCGGCCCCTCCGGCTGCGGCAAGTCCACGTCGCTGCGCATGCTGGCCGGTCTCGAAGAGGTCAACGAGGGCCGCATCCTGATCGGTGACCGCGACGTCACCGACATCCCCCCGAAGGACCGCGACATCGCGATGGTCTTCCAGAACTACGCGCTCTACCCGCACATGACGGTCGCCGAGAACATGGGCTTCGCGCTCAAGATCGCCGGCGTCGGCAAGGACGAGCGCGCCGCCCGCGTGCTCGAGGCCGCGAAGCTGCTCGACCTCGAGCCCTACCTCAGCCGCAAGCCCAAGGCCCTCTCGGGTGGTCAGCGTCAGCGCGTCGCCATGGGCCGCGCCATCGTGCGTCAGCCCCAGGTGTTCCTGATGGACGAGCCGCTGTCGAACCTCGACGCCAAGCTCCGCGTGCAGACCCGCACCCAGATCGCGTCGCTGCAGCGCCGCCTGGGCGTCACCACCGTCTACGTCACCCACGACCAGACCGAGGCGCTCACCATGGGCGACCGCATCGCCGTGCTGAAGGACGGACTGCTCCAGCAGGTCGGAACCCCGCGCGACCTGTACGAGAAGCCGAACAACGTCTTCGTCGCCGGCTTCATCGGCTCCCCCGCGATGAACCTGTTCCACGCCGACCTGGCCGACGGCGGAGTGCGCTTCGGCACCTCGATCGTGCCGGTCGACCGCGAGACGCTCGCCAGCACCACGGGCACCAGCGCCACCATCGGCGTCCGTCCCGAGGACATCGTGCTCTCCTCCACCCCGGGCGAGGGCCTCGAGGTCACGGTCGACCTGATCGAGGAGCTCGGCGCCGACGGCTACCTCTACGGCCACTCCGAGATCGAGGGCAAGCGCACCGACATCGTCACCCGCGTCGACGGCCGCTCGCACCCCTTCGTCGGCGACAAGGTGTACCTCACCGCCGCCCCGAACCACGTGCACCTGTTCGACCTCGAGTCGGGCGAGCGCATGGGCAACAAGGCCATCGTCTGACCTGCCCGATCCTGATCGACTCTGCCGTGGCTCCCAGGGGCCACGGCAGAGTCGTCTTCCCCTCACGAGACGGATGAGCCCATGAGCACCTCCCTGAACATCACCTCCGCCACGGCCGACCCGGCGCTGCTCGACCTGCCCTGGGAGCTGCCGCTCGACGACTGGGCCGACGAGTACATCGCCGCGCTGCCCAAGGGCATCTCCCGTCACCTGGTGCGCTTCGCCCACCTCTCGGGCCACGTGATCGCCATCAAGGAGACCACCGACGAGATGGCCAAGCGCGAGTACGAGATGCTCCGCACCCTGCAGCGTCTCGACGTGCCCTGCGTCGACCCTCTGGCCGTGGTCACCAACCGCCGCACCTACGACGGCGACGTGCTGAACTCCGCGCTCGTCACCCGGCATCTGAAGTTCTCGCTGCCCTACCGCGCGCTGTTCTCCCAGCAGCTGCGCCCCGACACGGCCACCCGCCTCGTCGACGCCCTCGCCGTGCTGCTCGTCCGCCTGCACGTGATCGGCTTCTTCTGGGGTGACGTCTCGCTCTCGAACACCCTCTTCCGTCGTGACGCCGGCGCCTTCGCCGCCTACCTCGTCGACGCCGAGACCGGCCAACTCTACGAGGGCGGCCTCTCCAACGGCCAGCGCGAGAACGACCTCGAGATCGCCCGCGTGAACATCGCCGGCGAGCTGATGGACCTCGAGGCCGGCGGCCGCATCGACGAGGAGCTCGACCCGATCACCGTCTCGAACGGCATCGTCGCGGCCTACCGCTCGCTCTGGAAGGAGCTCACGGGTTCCGAGTCGTTCAGCAGCTCCGAGCGCTGGCGCATCAACGAGCGCGTCGACCGCCTGAACGACCTCGGCTTTGACATCGAAGAGCTCGCGATCAAGACCACCGAGGGCGGCACGACCGTGCGCATCCAGCCCAAGGTGGTGGATGCGGGGCACCACCAGCGCCGCCTGCTCCGCCTCACCGGCCTCGACGCCCAGGAGAACCAGGCCCGGCGCCTGCTGAACGACCTCGACTCGTACACGGCGAAGTACGGCCGGAAGGCCTACGACGAGGAGATGCTCGCGCACGAGTGGCTCGCCAAGGTGTTCGAGCCGGTCATCCGCGCCATCCCGCGCGACCTCAAGGGCAAGCTCGAGCCGGCCGAGATCTTCCACCAGCTGCTCGAGCACCGCTGGTACATGAGCCAGGAGCAGAACCGCGACGTGCCGCTGGCCGAGGCCCTCTCGTCCTACGTCGAGGACATCCTGCGCCACCGACGCGACGAGGCCACCGTGATCGAGCCCCCGACCGGGGCGATCACGATGGCCATCGCGGTGCAGGACGCCGCGTCCGACGACGAGGACTGGCGACTGAAGGTCTAACCCTTCTTCAGGGTGCGTTGCCTGGCGATCTCGTAGAGGGTGACCGAGGCGGCGATGCCGGCGTTCAGCGACTCGGTGCCCGACGAGATCGGGATCGAGACGATCGCGTCGCAGGTCTCGGTGACCAGGCGCGACAGCCCCTTGCCCTCGTTGCCCACGACGATCACGATCGGGCCCTGGGCGAAGTCGAGGCCCGGCAGCTCGACGTCGCCGTCGCCGTCGAGGCCCACCACGAAGACACCGGCGGCCTTGAAGGCCTTGAGGGTCTGGGTGAGGTTCGACGCCATGGCGACGGGCGTGCGCGCGGCGGCGCCGGCCGAGGTCTTCCAGGCCGAGGCGGTGACGCCCACCGAGCGACGCTGGGGCACGATCACGCCGTGGCCGCCGAACGCGGCGGTCGAGCGGATGATCGCCCCGAGGTTGCGCGGATCGGTGATGCCGTCCAGTGCCACGAACAGCGGCGTCTGACCCTTGCGCGTGACCTGGTCGAGCAGCGTCTCGGGGTGCGCGTACTCGTAGGGCGGCACCTTGAGGGCGAGACCCTGGTGCACGGAGTCGTGGCCGGAGAGCCGGTCGAGCTCGGGGCGCATGACCTCCATCACGGGGATGCCGCGCTTGTTCGCCAGCGACAGCGCCTCCTTGACGCGCTCGTCGACCTCGACGCGGAACGCCACGTAGAGCGCCGTCGCGGGGATCTGCGCGCGCAGCGCCTCGACCACCGAGTTGCGCCCGGTGACCATCTCGCTGTCGTCGGCCTTCTTGACCCGGCGGGCGGGAGCGCTCCGCGGAGCATCCTGACCCCGCTCGGAGGACGAGCGGGCGCCGGGCCGGCCCTTGCCGCCGGCCGCGGCGAAGCGGTCACGCGCGGCCTTGGCCTTGCCGGCGGGGTGGTACGGCCGGTCTTCGGCCTTGGGCGTGGGCTTTTTGCCCTCGAGCGCCTGGCGCCCCTGCCCGCCCGAGCCGACGGCACGGCCCTTGCTGCTCTTGCGTACGGCTCCGGCCCGCGAGGGGCGTGCCGATCCTGATTTAGCCATCGAGACTCCAGTGCGCGCCCGTGGGCGTGTCTTCTATCGAGATCCCCGCTTGTCCGAGTTCGTCCCGGATGCGGTCCGCGGTGGTGAAATCGCGGCTCTTGCGTGCCGTCTCCCGGTCGGAGACGAGTCGTTCGACGAGCGCGCCGAGCGCGCGCTCGGCCCCGCTGTCGGTTCGGGAGGCCCACTCGGGGGCCAGGGGGTTGATGCCGAGCACCTCGGTCATGGCGAGCACCTGGCCGAGCAGCGTGGCCGCCTCGGCGAAGTCCTCGTCGTCGAGGGCGGCGTTGCCGCGGCGGACGGTCTCGTGGATGACCGCGACCGCTTGGGGCACGCTGAGATCGTCGTCCATCGCCTCCCGGAACTCCTCGGGCACGACCAGCACGGCGGTGCCCTGGAAGCGGGTGCCCTCGAGCCGGCGCTCGGCGCGCTCGAGGAAGCCCTCGATGCGCGAGACCGCGGCCTCGGCCTCCTCCAGCGCCCCCTCGTGGTACTCGAGGGTGGAGCGGTAGTGGGCGGCGCCGAGGTAGTAGCGCAGCACCACCGGGCGGGCCGAGGCGATCAGTTCAGCCGCGAAGATCGAGTTGCCGAGCGACTTCGACATCTTCTGGCCGGTGACGGCCACCAGGCCGTTGTGGATCCAGAGGTTGGCGAAGGGGTCGCCCGCCGCGTGCGACTGGGCCAGCTCGTTCTCGTGGTGCGGGAAGCGCAGGTCGAGGCCGCCGCCGTGGATGTCGAACTGCGGCCCGAGGTACTTCGTGGACATCGCCGAGCACTCGATGTGCCAGCCGGGGCGGCCGGCGCCCCAGGGGCTCGGCCAGGCGGCCGTCTGCGGCTCGCCCTCCTTGTGCCCCTTCCAGAGGGCGAAGTCGCGCACGTCGCGCTTGCCGCGGGAGTCGGAGTCGCCGGCCGGCGCCATGTCATCGAGCTTCTGGCGGGTCAGCTCGCCGTAGGAGGGCCAGGAGGCGGTGTCGAAGTAGACGTCGCCCGTGCCGTCGTCGGTGGCGTAGGCGTGGCCGTTCTCGATCAGCCGGGCGATGATCGCCTGCATCTCGGAGATGGAGGCGGTGGCCCGCGGCTCGTAGGTGGGCGGCAGCACGCCGATGGCGCTGTAGGCCGCGGTGAACTCGAGCTCGATGCGGTAGGCCAGCGCCCACCACTCCTCGGTGGTGCCGGCCGCGTTCATCAGGATCTTGTCGTCGATGTCGGTGACGTTGCGCACGAAGGTGACGACGTAGCCGTTGTGGTCGAACCAGCGGCGCAGCTGGTCGTAGACGAGCGCCGAGCGCAGGTGCCCGATGTGCGGGGACGACTGCACGGTCGGGCCGCACACGTAGATGCCGACCCGGCCCGGAACGATGGGCGAGAAGTCGGTGAGCGCGTGGGCCTTCGAATCGTAGAGTCGGATGGTCACCCCCACAGTTTAGAGGGCCGCCCCGCTCAGCCGCTGCGTGTGACGCCGACGACGAGCGCCGTCGCGATCGCCGTGAGCCCCTCGCCCCGCCCGACGGAGCCGAGCCCGTCGGTCGTGGTCGCCGAGACGCTCACGGGGGCTCCGAGCACGGCCGACAGCAGCGCGTCGGCCTCGGCCTTCCGCGGCGAGAAGCGGGGACGGTTGCCGATCAGCTGCACCGAGACGTTGCCGACCGTGAAGCCCTCGGCGGCGAGGATCTGGCGGGTGCGGCGCAGGAAGACCTCGCCGTGCGCACCGGCCAGCTCGGGGTCGGCGGTGCCGAAGCGGCTGCCGAGGTCGCCGAGCCCGCTCGCACCGAGCAGGGCGTCGCAGATGGCGTGCGCGACGACGTCGCCGTCACTGTGCCCCGAGAGGCCCCGCTCCCCCGGCCAGAACAGACCGGCGAGCCAGAGCTCCTCGCCCTCGTCGGTCGAGAAGGCGTGGGCGTCGACGCCGACGCCGGTGCGCATCGTGGGGAGGCTCCGGCGCAGCAGGTCCTCGGCGCGGCCGAGGTCGTCTGCCGTGGTGATCTTGAACGAGCGGCCGTCGCCGGCCACCACCGAGACGGGATGCCCGGCCTCGCGCAGGAGGGCGGCGTCGTCGGTGAAGTCGCCGGCCGCGAGCCGGTAGGCCTCGGTCAGCTGCCCGAGCGGGAAGCCCTGCGGGGTCTGCACCGCGGTGAGGGTGGAGCGGTCGATCGTGTCACGCACGGTGCCGTCGGCGGCGACACCCTTGATGGTGTCGGTGACCGGCAGCCCCGGGATGACGCCGTGACCGGTCGCCCGCACGGCGGCGACCACCCGGTCGAAGACCTCGGGCGGGGTGAAGGCGCGGGCCGCGTCGTGCACGAGCACGATCTCGGTGCCCTCGGGCACGACGGCCAGCCCGGCGGCGACGGACTGCTGCCGGGTGGCGGCACCCGCCACCACGGCCGCATCGAGCCCGGCTGCCGTCTCGGCGACGAGCGCCTCGGGCACGACGACCACGATCGACACAGGTTCAGCCATGCCGCGCACCGGGTCGAGCGAGCGCGACAGGATGGTGCGGCCGGCGATCTCGACGAAGGCCTTGGGCCGGTTCAGCCCGAGGCGCGTGCCGGAGCCGGCCGCGACGACGATGACCGCGACCGAGGGGGTGGCCGGCACTGCTAGGAGGCCAGGACCTCGTCGAGGACGAGCGACGCCTTCTCCTCGTCGGTCTTCTCGGCGAGCGCGAGCTCGGAGATGAGGATCTGACGGGCCTTCGCGAGCATGCGCTTCTCGCCGGCCGAGAGCCCGCGATCCTGATCGCGGCGCCAGAGGTCGCGCACGACCTCGCTGACCTTGATGACGTCGCCGGAGGCGAGCTTCTCGAGGTTGGCCTTGTAGCGGCGCGACCAGTTGGTGGGCTCCTCGGTGAAGGGAGCGCGCAGCACCTCGAACACCTTGTCGAGGCCCTCGCGGCCGATGACGTCACGGACGCCGACCAGGTCGACGTTCTCGGCGGGCACCTCGATCGTCAGATCTCCCTGGGTGACACGGAGCTTCAGGTAGATCTTCTCTTCGCCCTTGATGACCCGGGTCTTCACCTCGGAGATCGTTGCGGCTCCGTGGTGGGGGTAAACGACAGTCTCGCCGACCTCAAAAAGCATGTATGGATGTCCTTCCGTGACCTCTAGGATACCACAGCGGGCATGTACTAAGGGTGTCCTAACCAGCCCCTCCCCGCCGCCGCGTTGTAGGGTGAAGTCAAAGCGTCTACGCCTCTGGAGGGTCTTGTGAGAGCTCGGTTCGCGGCATCCGTTCTGACGGCTGCACTCGTCGTCACCGGTACGGCCGGGTGCGCCTTCATCACGCCCCAGGTGACCGGCGAGATCAAGCAGGTCACCGACGGCGTCAACACCACCATCGGTGACGTCGACGTGCGCAACGCCACCCTGATCAGCGACAGCGGCGAGCTCGCCAGCCTGCTGGTCTCCTTCGTCAACAACACCGACCAGCCCCAGTCGGTCACGGTGCAGTACGAGAACGGCTCCACCGGTGAGCGCGTCTCCCAGGAGGTCGAGCTCGAAGGTGACGCCGACAACGTCGGCACCATCACGAGCTTCGGCGGCAGCGACTCCGAGCAGATCCTGCTCGAGAACGTCACCGAGCCGGGCAGCCTCTTCCCCGTCTACTTCCAGTACGGCGACACCGAGGGCGAGCAGCTCATGGTGCCGGTGCTGAACACCTCGCTGCCCGAGTACGACGGCCTGGCGCCCACCGCGACTCCCACGCCGACCCCCACCGTCGCGCTGCCGACCCCCACCGTGGTCCCGACCCCCGAGCCCACGTCCGGCACCGAAGGGACCCAGCAGAGCCCCGAGGGCGAGTAGCCCCCAGGGCGAGTGACCCCGAGGGCGAGCAGCCCCCAGGGTCCGTGAGGCCTAGGCCTCGAAGCGGTAGCCCAGCCCCCGCACGGTCACGAGCAGCGTCGGCTCCGACGGCGTCTTCTCGATCTTCGAGCGGATGCGCTTGATGTGCACGTCGAGCGTCTTGGTGTCGCCGAAGTAGTCCGAGCCCCAGACCCGGTCGATCAGCTGCCCGCGCGTGAGCACGCGACCGGCGTTCCGGAGCAGCAGCTCCAGCAGCTCGAATTCCTTCAGCGGCATGGAGACCTCGGTGCCGTCGACGGCGACCGTGTGCCGCTCCACGTCCATCGACACCGGGCCGGCCTTCAGCATCGGCTCGGCGGCGTCGAGCACCTCGAGCTGACGCCGCATGACGGCTCGGATGCGCGCCAGCAGCTCCCGCGTCGAGTACGGCTTGGTGACGTAGTCGTCGGCGCCGAGCTCCAGGCCCACGACGATGTCGATCTCCGAGTCCTTCGCCGTCAGCATGATGATCGGCACCGAGGAGCGGGTGCGGATCTCACGGCAGACCTCGGTGCCCGGGATGCCGGGGATCATCAGGTCGAGCAGGATGATGTCGACGCCGCCCCGGTCGAACTCGCTGAGCGCGCTCGGGCCGTCGGGCGCCACGGTCACGCCGTAGCCCTCGCGACGCAGCAGGTAGCTGAGCGGCTCGCTCAGCGCGGCCTCGTCTTCGACCAGCAGGATGTGGGTCATCGCTTCTCTCCTTGCAGGGCGGCTGCGGAGTTCGAGGCCTCCGGCAGCCGGATGGTGAACGTCGAGCCCTGGCCGATCTGCGACCAGGCCCGGATGTCTCCGCCGTGGTTCTGCACCACGTGCTTGACGATGCTGAGGCCGAGACCGGTGCCGCCCGTGTTGCGCGAGCGCGCCTGGTCGACCCGGAAGAAGCGCTCGAAGACGCGGGGCAGGTCGTCCTCGGGGATGCCGATGCCCTGGTCGGTGACCGAGAGCTCGACGACGCCCTCCTCCAGGCGCACGCCGATGCCGATGCGCGAGCCGTCGGGCGAGTACTGGATGGCGTTGGCGATCAGGTTGTTCACCGCGAGGGTGAGCAAGGTCTCGTCGCCGTCGATCATGACGTGCTTCTTGCCGCCGACCGCGAGGGTCATGTGCCGGGCGTCAGCCGCGACGTGGTTCTGGTCGACCGCGTTCGAGATGATGCCGTCGAGGTCGAGTCGCTTCGCGGTGCTCAGCACATCCGTCGCCTGCAGACGCGACAGCTCGATGATCTCGCGGGTGATCTGGGAGAGCCGCGTGGCCTCGGTGGCCATGCGCTTGGCGAAGCGGCGCACCTGCTCCGGGTCGTCGGAAGCCGGTTCGAGGGCCTCGGCGAGCAGCGAGATCGCGCCGATCGGCGTCTTCAGCTCGTGGCTGATGTTCGCGATGAAGTCCCGTCGCGTCTCCTCGAGCCGGTACGAGTCGGTGCGGTCGTCGGCGAGCACCACGACGTAGCGGCTGCCGAGCCGCGCCACGCGCACGTCGAGGTGGATCAGCGCCTCGCCGAAGGGCCCGCGGGCGAGCGTGATCTCCTGGTCGACGGGCTCGCCGGTGCGACGCACGCGGGCGACCAGCCCGTCGATCTCCGGATGCACGAGCACCTGGTTCGACACCAGGCCGTAGGTGTAGGCGGCCGCCGAGGCCTTCACGACGTTGTTCGAGGGGTCGAGCACGAGGCCCGCCGACTCGATCGCGTCGATCACCTGATCGACGCCGTCGGGGACGGCGCTCGAGGTCGCCGCGACGGCGTCGCTCCCGCGCCGCTCGGCGACGTGCAGGAGGGCCATGAAACCTGCTCCGACGACCAGGCCGAGTGCCACGGACAACAGCACCAACCAGCCTGTTTCCATGCTGACTACACTAGTGAGTCCGATCGGGGCCAGACTGAGGTCAGGGGCCGCAGGGGCGTCGCTTCGGCGACTGTTCAACTGACCGGCACCTGACGTTAACCTGCCCCCGCGAGGATGGATCCGTCGCCTGCCGATCGCGGCGGTGCGCCGCGCGCACGCGTGGTCCATGTCCGACGTGTCCGCCGTACCCAAGAAAGGACCACACGCATGCGTGAGGTATTCCAGCAAGAGCTGCGCGAGGTTCAGGATCGTCTCGTCGAGATCTCCGAGCTCGTCACGGTCGCCATCACGAACGCCACCGCGGCGTTCAACGAATCGAACGTCACCCTGGCCGAGAAGGTCATCGCCGAGGACCCCAAGATCGACGCCCTGGCCTCGAGCCTGGACGAGCTGGCCATCAACATCCTCGCGTTGCAGCAGCCGGTCGCCCGCGACCTGCGCATCGTGGTCACCGCGCTCCGCGTCAGCGCCTCGCTCGAGCGGATGGGCGACATCGCCGAGCACATCGCCCAGCTGGCGCGCTACCGCTACCCCGACAAGGTGGTGAAGAAGAGCCTGCGCCAGACCTTCGCAGAGATGGGCCGGCTCGACGTGGAGATCGCGAAGAAGCTCACCGTGCTGCTGAAGACCGAAGACCTGGCGCTGGCCGACGAGATGCGCAACGACGACGACGCGATCGACGAGCTACACGTCAGCGTGTTCGACGCGGTGCTCGGCGCACACTGGAAGGGCGAGGCGGTCGACACCGTCGACGTCACCCTCGCCAGCCGCTACCACGAGCGCTTCGCCGACCACGCGGTCTCGATCGCCAAGAAGGTGCAGTACCTCGCCACGGGCGAATGGGTCGGGTCGTCCAACCCCTGATTCACCGTCCGTTCACCGAAGAAGCCCCGGCCGCGTCAGCGGGCCGGGGCTTCTTCGTGTTCGGGATGCGGGCGAGGGCTACTTCTTGCCCTGGGCGGCGACCGCGGCGGCACCCGCGGCGGCGGCCTCGGGGTCGAGGTACTCGGCCGGCCCGACGGGCACGAACGACTCGTCGAGACGGTAGACGAGCGGGATGCCCGTGGGGATGTTGAGCTCGGCGATGTCGTCGTCGCTGATGCCGTCGAGGTGCTTGACGAGCGCGCGCAGCGAGTTGCCGTGCGCGGTGACGAGCACAGTCTTGCCGAGGGCCAGGTCGCCCGTGATGTCGCTCTCCCAATAGGGCAGCATGCGGTCGATGACGTCCTTCAGGCACTCGGTGCGGGGCACCGCGTCGCCGAGGTCGGCGTACCGCGGGTCGCCGACCTGCGAGTACTGGGCGTCGTCGTCGATGGGGGGCGGCGGCACGTCGAAGGAGCGGCGCCAGGTCTGGAACTGCTCGGGGCCGTACTCCGCGAGCGTCTGCGCCTTGTCCTTGCCCTGGAGGGCGCCGTAGTGGCGCTCGTTCAGACGCCAGGAGCGCTTGACGTCGACCCAGAGGCGGTCGGCCACCTCGAGCGCGAGGTCGGCGGTCTGGATCGCGCGGGTCAGGCGCGAGGTGTACAGCACGTCGGGCAGCAGCCCCGACTCGGCGAGCAGCTCGCCGGCGCGCTTGGCCTCGGCGACGCCCTGCTCACTGAGCTTCACGTCGACCCAGCCGGTGAACAGGTTCTTCTGGTTCCAGTCGCTGTTGCCGTGGCGCAGCAGGACGAGGGTGTAGGGCTCTGTTGGCATGCCTCCATCCTATCCAGGGGGCTCGGCCTATCCAGGGGGCCCGGGCGGGCATCCGCTCGTGCTTGGATGGTCGCATGCCGATCGGTGCCGTCACCCGGGGAACGACGGGCACCAACCGTCTGCGCCGCGTCGACCGCTTCATCGGCACGCTGCCGGTGCTGCGCCGCACCGATGATCCGCTGGTCGTCGACCTCGGCTACGGCGCGAGCGGGGTGACGGCGTTCGAACTGCAGGCCCGGCTCGCCGGGGTGCGCCCCGACGTCGAGGTGATCGGCTTCGAGATCGCACCCGAGCGCGTCGCCACCGCCACCGCCCAGCTGAAGGACGTGCGCGACGGCCGCACCCCGTTCGACCGCGACGCCCGGGTGTCGTTCGCCGTCGGCGGCTTCGAGGTGCCGCTGCCGGCCGGCCGCGACGCCGCGGTCATCCGGGCCTTCAACGTGCTGAGGCAGTACGACGAGAGCGCCGTGCCCGATGCCTGGCAGCGGATGCTCGGCCGCCTGCAGCCCGGAGGTCGGCTCGTCGAGGGCACCTGCAACGAGGTGGGCCGGGTGGCGAGCTGGGTCACACTCGCGCCGGAGGGGCCGGAGAGCTTCACGGTGTCGTTGCGGCTGTCCGAGCTCGAGCATCCGTCGATCGTGGCGGAGCGACTGCCCAAGGCGCTCATCCACCGCAACGTTCCCGGCGAGAACGTGCACCGCTTTCTCGCCGAGCTCGACCGGTTCTGGCAGCACAACGCCGGGCTCGGCAGCTACGGCCCGGTGCAGCGCTGGATCGCCACGGTGGGCGCGATGGCCGACGCCGGCTGGTCGGTGCGCACGCCGAAACGGCGGCAACGGCTCGGCGAGCTCACGGTCGACTGGGCCGACGTTGCGCCGGCCGCCTGACCCCTACTCGATCGGGAGCCCGCTACTTGATCGGGAGCTCGATCTCCTGGTCCCCGACGCGCACGGTGAGCGGCTCGGCGGTGGTGACGAGGTCGGGCGTCCAGAACACCGAGGTGTGGGGCACGAAGTCCATGGTGCAGGGGCCGCTGGAGATGGGGCGGGTGGTGATCTCGACCACGTTGCCCTTGCCCTCGGGCTCGACGACCTCGATGTGCGAGCCGACCACCGGGCAGGTCGAGCTGCCCGAGATGGCGACGGCGATCTGCGAGCCCTCCTGCAGCCAGAAGGCCTGCAGGCCCTGGTCGGCGCCGCCCTCGGACTCGGTGGCGATCTCCTCCTCGTCGGGGAGGCCGGAGAAGTTCTGGGTGGGGCCGGTCTCGGTGCACCCGGTGAGCACGAACGCGAAGGCGGTGGCGACGAGAACGGCGGGAACGAGCTTTCGCATCTGCATGGCTCTACGGTATCGAATCCGCGGGCCTCACGTGGTGATGTCGGGCAGCGTGCGCCGGGCCTCCTCGAGGGGCATGCCGCTGGCCGCCAGCAGGTCGAGCACGAGCGGCCGGATCGACAGCACGAGCGCCGCCTCGGCGAACGGCTGCCCTGGCGTCAGCACCCGCGGGTCGAGCCGGATGGCGACGAGCACGAGGCTCTGCCTCACCACCGGCCGCAGCTCCGGCCGGTCGATGCTCTGCCCGAGCAGGGCGGTGGCGCTCAGGATGCCCGCCAGCAGCTCAGCCAGCTCGGGCCGGGGGTGCCCGTCGCCGAGCACGCTCAGCCGCCGGCTGATCACGCGGAGGTTGCGGGCGGCGTGGTCGAGGTGCAGCTGCATCGTCTGCAGCTCGGCCAGCTCGGACCGGTGCCGGCGGAGGAACGGCGAGATGCGGGCGATGGCGACGGCCGAGTCGAGCGAGCCGCGCCACTGCTCGATGAGCACCTGGGTGCCGCGGGCGCGGCTGAGCACGAGCTCGGCGGTGTGCTGGTCGCCGATGCGCAGCACCGTCACGAGCGAGGACAGGATGGCGGTGAAGGCGGCGAAGAACTTCAGCCCCTCGCGGCGGGCCGCCCGGCGCGGGTCGCGCGGGATGAGCGCGGTGCAGGCCAGCGCGACGAGCCCGCCGAGCACCGCGTCTGCGGTGCGGGTGAACGGGCCGCCGGCGGGCACCGGCATGAGCGAGACGAGCGAGGCCTGCACGGCGGCGAGGATCGGCAGCCCGGGCACCGGGGAGAGGAAGCGGGTGACGGTCAGTGCCACGAGCACCGTCACCGCGAACTGCCAGAGCCCCTGGCCGGCCAGCAGCAGGATGACCTCGCTCAGCGCGATGCCCACCGTCATCGCCACCGCCGTCTCGGCCACCCGGCGCGGCCGGGCGTCGAGCACCAGCCCGAGGCTCGACAGCGTCACGGTGACCGCGGCGATCGGATAGGGGTGGGCGAGCACGAAGTGCGCCAGCGCGTACGCGATCGTCACCGCGACGGCGAGCTGCAGCAGGGCCGGTGCGCTCGCGACGGTGCGCTCGGCTGAGGCGCGGGTCAGCGCGGCCCAGCGCGCAGGCAGCGGCAGGGGGCCGTCGTCGGCCGCGGGTGCGGTCACTACCGCGTGCGGGCGCCGAGACGCGGCAGCCGCACCCGACCGACCGCGGCGCCGGCGTCGGGCCCCACGATCGTGTCGGCCGAGGCGGCGACGTCACCGGCCTCCGTGCGCACGACGAGGGGCTCCCCCTCGGGCGCCTGGCGGCGCAGCACCGCGAGCGCGATGGGCCCCCACTCGTGGTGGTTGCCCACCGAGGTCACGTGGCCGAGGGCCTCGGGTGCTTCGTCGGCCGGCAGGGCGGCATCGGCGGCGCGCAGCACCGGGTCGCCGGCGGCCGGCAGCACCGCGTCGGAGCCGTCGAGCTGCAGCTGCACGAGCCGCCGCGGCGGGTGGCCGAGGTTGTGCACCTTCGCCACGGTCTCCTGGCCGCGGTAGCAGCCCTTCGCGAGATGCACGGCCGACCGCATCCAGTCGAGTTCGTGCGGGATGCTGCGGTCGTCGACCTCGGTCGAGAGGCGCGGTCGCCAGGCGGCGATGCGCAGCGCCTCGAGGGCGAGCACGCCGGCGGCCGAGAGGTCACGGCGGCGCACCGCGTCGGCGAGACCCTCGAGGCCCGCGCGCGGCACGAGCCCCTCACGCCAGAACCAGTCGGCCCCCGGGTGCTCGGCGATCTGGGCGTACTGCACGCCCCCGGCGACGACCTCGGGCCACGGGTCGGCCCAGACGAGCGGATGCCCGCCGCCCTCGGCCAGGGCGGGGACGAGCACCGGCGCGGCGCCCTCGAGCACCCCCGGCCCGGCGGCCAGCCAGCCGATCGTGGCGAACTCGGCGCTGCGGTCGGCGATCTCGACCCGGAGCATGAAGCGCATGCGCTGCAGCCACTGCTCGAGCGGCTCGGTCTCGGCGGCGTCGACGAGCAGCCAAGCGGTCTCGCCGTCGTCGAGCACCCGGATGGCGTGCTCGATGCGTCCGGCCGCCGAGAGCAGCAGCGTCTCGGCGGACTCCCCCGGGGCGAGCCCGGTGAGGCGCTGGCTGGTGACGGAGTCGAGCCAGGACAGGCGGTCGGGGCCGGTCACCGACACGACACCCCGGTTCGAGAGGTCGACGACGGCCGGGGCGGCGGTGGCGCGGCCGGAGCGGCCGGCATCGAGCATCCGCTGCTCGGAGACCGGGTTGCCGTAATGGGCGGCCACACCGTGGTCGGCACCGGTGGCGGCGACGGCGCCGGGGAGGCTGAGGAAGGGCGAGGCGACGCGGAGCGTCACTGCTCAGTCGACCTTCGCGAGCCGCGCCGAGGCGTGGGTGCGGAGGTCTTGGCCGAGGGCCGCGATGTCCCACGCCCAGAGCAGGTGGTTGTCGACGAGCCCGTAGAGGCGGGTGGCCGCCGCGTACTCCTTGGCGGAGCGGGTGCGCACGACCGCGTCGGTGGCGAGATCGATGCGCGGGCCCTTGACCTGGCCGAGGTAGAGCTCGCTGACACCGGTGGGATGCACGATCGCCACCTCGATGTCGAAGCCCTCGGCCGCGTTGCGGAGCGTCTCGACCGACTGGGCGGTGTTGAAGGGCCGCGGGCCCTCACCGGGGAGCATGCCGGGGCCGGCGTCGCCCTCGATGTGCAGGCGGCTGAGGCGCCAGTAACCCGTTTCGGCGGTGAGCGGGGTGGGCTCGGTCTCGTCGCCGACGGGCAGCAGCCAGCTCGAGGAGCTGTAGTTCAGGAAGGGCAGGCCGTCGTGGCTGAAGCTGATGCGCTGGCCGAACTCGCGCGAGACACGGGTGGGCTCCGTGCCCTCCTCGGCGTCGGCCGGCGGGTCGATGGCGTAGTCGATGACGCCGGTGCCCTCCCACACGCCGATGAGCCAGGAGAGGGGGACCAGTTCGGCGGGGAGCCCTGTCGGGATCTCGATCACGGTCGCGCCTCGCCGGTCAGCGCTGGCCGCGGAAGAGCTTGTAGATGACGACCCCCGATGTCCAGGCGATCGCGAGGCTCGCGAGCCCGAGAAGGCCGATGAACAGGAGTTCGAGCGCGACGTAGGACATGCCTAGATCTTAGCCCCCGCCGCGAAGGCGAGGGGCGCGAGCACCGCCGTCGCGACGGCCAGGATGACCACCGCTCCGCCGAGGCTGGCCGAGACGCGGTCGACGAAGCCCTTGCGCACGGGCACGAGCAGCTGGATGCCGAAGGTCACCACGAGGGCGAGCCCGAGCACCACGGGCAGGAAGACCAGGAAGCTCGCGGCGGGCACGAACAGCCCCACCGCGAGGACGGCCACCACGGAGAGGATCCAGACCGGCACTACGCTTCTCATGAGCAGACTCATACCCGCCATTCTGCCCGAGTAGTATGAAGCGCAGGCATTCTCTGGAGGATCTTACGTGGCGCAGTTGTTGATCCTGACCTCCACGGTCGACCGCGAGGTCCTCCCCGCCCTGTCCCTGCTCAGCCACCGCACCCGTCAGATCCCTGCCGAGCCGTCGCAGCTCGTGAACACACCGAACAGCGACCTCATCTTCGTCGACGCCCGGCACGACCTCGCCTCGGCCCGTTCCCTCTGCAAGATCCTGAGCACCACGGGCATCGGTGTGCCGGTCGTCCTGATCCTCACCGAGGGCGGTCTCACCGCGGTCAGTGCCGAGTGGGGCGCGGCCGACGTGGTGCTCGAGTCGGCCGGTCCGGCCGAGGTCGACACGCGCATCCGGCTCGCCATCGGCCGTCAGGTGCAGGATCAGTCGACCTCGAAGATCCAGGCCTCGGGCGTCGTCATCGACGAGGCCAGCTACTCGGCCCGCGTGCACGGCCGGCCGCTCGACCTCACCTTCAAGGAGTTCGAGCTGCTGCGCTTCTTCGCCATGCACCCCTCGCGCGTCTTCACCCGCGAGCAGCTGCTCAGCGAGGTGTGGGGCTACGACTACTTCGGCGGCACCCGCACGGTCGACGTGCACGTGCGGCGTCTCCGCGCGAAGCTCGGCGACCTCGAGTCGTTGATCGGCACCGTGCGCAACGTCGGCTACCGGTTCAACTTCTTCGAGGACGACAATGACCGACTCGCTCACACTCTCGGTCAGTAGCCCCGACGAGGCGCGGGAGCCGTTCCTCCGGCTCGTCGCCCGGGCGGAGCTCGTCGACGGGCAGCACCCCTTCAACGACCAGGCGCAGATCGACGCCGGCAAGGGCGCGCGCTCGCTGCTGCTCGCCGAGCGCGGCGGCACCGTGGTGGGCGCCGCCATCGTGGGGCAGGGCGAGCTCGAGTTCGTGATCGACCCCGAGTGGCGCGAGGAGGGCCTCGGCCGTCAGCTGCTCGACATCGTGCTGCGCAACAACGCGCAGGGGCCGCTGCTCGCCTGGGCGCACGGCGACCACCCCGCCAGCCGCCGCCTCGCCGCGACCCACCGCTTCGACGCCGTGCGCACGCTGCTGCAGCTGCGCCGCGAGCTCTCGGCCACGTCTCCGGCGCCGCGCACCGAGATCCCTGCCGGCTTCGAGGTCGTGCCGTACCGCGGCGGGCGCGACGCCGACGACTGGGTCGAGCTGAACGCCCGGGTCTTCGCCGGCCACGCCGAACAGGGCTCGATCACCGCCGACGACCTGCGCTTCCGGCAGTCCGAGAGCTGGTTCGACCCCGACGACTTCCTGCTGCTGCGCGACGGCGACGGGCGCCTGGTCGGTTACAACTGGCTGAAGGTCGAGCCGGGCGACAGGGTCGGCGAGATCTACGTGGTCGGCGTCGAGGAGGGGCACGCCGGGCAGGGCCTCGGCCGGCACCTGATGAACGCGGGGCTGAACCGGCTCGTCGAGCGCGGCTGCACGCAGGCCGCCCTCTACGTCGACGCCGACAACACCCGGGCCGTCGCCCTCTACCGTTCCCTCGGCTTCACCGACCACACCATCGACGTGCAGTACGCGCAGCGCACGGCGCGACGGACGGCGCGGTAGCACCGTGGCGCGGCGGCTGATCCCTTTCCTCGGCCTCGTCGTCTGCGCTCTGCTGCTCGTCACCGGGCTCGCTCCGGTCGCCGCACCCGCGGCGAGCGCGGCCGCCGCGGTCGCGCGCCCGTTCGGTTCGCACCCCGTTCCGCGTGCCCCCGGGTCGGCGAACGCACCGGGTGGCACCGCGGCGGCAGACGCCGCCACCGCCGCCGCTTACGACGCCTGGAGGACCCGCTACCTGAAGGCGGGCTGCGGCGACGGCCGCTACTACGTCGACGCCTCGACCGCGACGCCGTACCTCGTGGTCTCCGAGGGCCAGGGGTACGGGATGGTCGTCACCGCCCTGATGGCCGGGCACGACGCGAAGGCGCGCACCGTCTTCGACGGCCTGTACCGCTTCGTGCTCGACCACCCGAGCTCGGGCGACCCGCAGCTGATGTCGTGGCACCAGCTCGACGACTGCAGCGACGAGCCCGAGAACGACAGCTCGGCGAGCGACGGCGACCTCGACATCGCCTACGCGCTGCTGCTCGCCGACACGCAGTGGGGCTCGAGCGGCTCCGTCGACTACGCCGGAGAGGCCCGGCGGGTGATCGCGGCGATCAAGCGCAGCGCGATGAACCCCGACACCGCCCTGCCGCTGCTCGGCGACTGGGTCGGCCCCGACAGCCCCAAGCGCGACGGCGTGCGCACCTCCGACCTGATGGTCGGACACTTCCGGGCCTTCCAGGCGGCGACCGGCGACCCGTTCTGGGGCGAGGCCGCCGACGCGGCCCTCGACCTGGTCGAGACGCTGCAGCGCACCGCCGCCCCCAAGACCGGGCTGCTGCCCGACTTCGCGGTCGGCACCGCGACGACCCCGGTGCCGGCGCCCGCGAAGTACCTCGAATCGGTTCACGACGGAGAATTCGGCTACAACGCCTGCCGCACGCCCTGGCGGCTCGCCTCCTCCGCCCTGCTCGCGGGCGACACCCGCGCCGCCGCCGCGGCCGGCCGCCTGGCGGGCTGGGCGGTCTCGGCGACGAACGGCGACCCCGCGCGCCTCCGGGCGGGCTACGCGCTCGACGGCACCGCGACCGCCGACTTCGCCGACCTCGCCTTCCTCGCGCCGATGACCGCCGGAGCCGCGGTCTCGTCGAGCCGGCAGGGCTGGGTGAACGCGGGCTGGGCGCTGCTGAAGTCGCAGCCCTCCACCGGGTACTACTCCGACACGCTCCGCCTGCAGGCGATGCTCCTGATCTCGGGCAACGCCTGGCAGCCGAGCACCCGGACACCCGCCGGCGTCGAGCGCATCGGCGGCGCCGACCGCTTCGTCGTGTCCGCGGCGATCTCGGCAGCGTCCTTCCCGCGCGGCACCCCGACCGTCTACGTGGCCTCGGGCGAGAACTTCCCCGACGCCCTCTCCGCCTCCGCCGCGGCCGGCGCCGTCGGCGGTCCGGTGCTGCTGGTTCGCCGGGATGCGCTGCCGCCCGAGGTGGCGGCCGAGCTGAAGCGCCTCGCGCCGGCGCAGATCGTGCTGCTCGGCGGCGAGAACTCCGTGGGCGCCGCCGTGAAACAGGCCCTGGCGGCCGTCGCCCCGGTCACCCGGATCGGCGGCGCCGACCGCTTCGTGGTGTCGGCAGCGGTGTCGAAGGCCGCCTTCCCTCGTGGCGCGGGCACGGTCTACGTCGCCTCGGGCGAGACGTTCCCCGACGCCCTCGCGGGCTCGGCCGCCGCCGGCCACGACGGGGGGCCGGTGCTGCTCGTGCGCCGCGACGGCGTCCCGGAGCCCATCCGTGCCGAGCTGGCCCGCCTCACACCGACATTGATCGTGCTGCTCGGTGGCCCCAACGCCGTCTCCGAGGCCACGAAGGCGTCTCTCGCCGCAATCGCCCCCGTGACCCGCATCAGCGGCGCCGACCGCTTCGCCGTTGCCGCCTCGCTCTCGGCCGCGGTCTTCCCCTCGCCCGGCACCCCCACCGTCTACGTGGCGTCGGGCGCCACCTTCCCCGACGCCCTGTCCGGCTCCGCCGCGGCGATCGCGGTGGGCGCGCCCGTGCTCCTCGTCACCCGCGACGCGATCCCCGCCGCCATCGCGGCCGAGCTGAAGCGACTGCGCCCCACGCGCATCGTCGTGCTCGGCGGAACCGCCCCGGTCTCGGCCGCCACCGAGGCCGCGCTGCGCGCCTACCTCAGGCCGTCCGGCTGACCCGTTCATCCGCTGGACACGTCGTGGGTGACATGATGTCTGCATGGACGACGACATCATCTCGCTCGACGCCGGCGTCGTGACCGACTTCGACGACGACTACGACGAGGCCGCTCCGCAGACCCCCGGCGAGCCGCTGCCCGAGGGCCGCTACCTCGACCGCGAGCTGAGCTGGCTCGCCTTCAACACGCGCGTACTCGAGCTCGCGGAGGACCCGACGGTGCCGGTGCTCGAACGCGCCAACTTCCTCGCCATCTTCGCCTCGAACCTCGACGAGTTCTTCATGGTGCGGGTCGCAGGCCTGAAGCGCCGCATCCTCACCGACCTCGCGGTGCCCACGAACGTCGGCCGCCGTCCCACCGACGTGCTGCAGGACATCTCGGTCAAGGCCCACGAGCTCCAGGCCCGGCACGCGGCGGCCTACCAGGACCTCGTGCGTCCGGCACTGGCGGAGGCGGGCATCCGCATCGCCACCTATGACGAGCTCGACGAGGCCGACCGCGTGAACCTGCGCGACATCTTCTCGAACCAGATCTTCCCGGTGCTGATGCCGCTCGCCGTCGACCCCGCGCATCCGTTCCCCTACATCTCCGGCCTCTCGCTCAACCTCTCGGTGCGCGTTCGCAACGCCAAGACCGGCAAGGAGGAGTTCGCGCGCCTGAAGGTGCCGCAGGTGCTCAGCCGCTTCATCCGGGTCGATCACCGCGAGACCTCCGACGAGGTGCGCTTCATCACCCTCGAAGACCTGATCTCCAACCACCTGGGCGACCTGTTCCCCGGCATGGAGATCGTCGAGCACCACGTCTTCCGCGTCACCCGCAACGAGGACGTCGAGGTCGAGGAGGACGAGACCGAGAACCTGCTGCAGGCACTCGAGAAGGAGCTGCTGCGACGCCGCTTCGGCCCGCCCATCCGCCTCGAGGTCAGCGACGACATGGACGCGGTGACCCTCGAGCTGATCGTGCGCGAGCTCGACATCACCGAGCAGGAGGTCTACCGGCTGCCGTCGCCGCTGGATCTCGGCGGCCTGTTCGACCTGACGCGCATCCCGCGGCCCGACCTGAAGTACCCCAAGCACGTGCCGACCACGGCCGCCGCGCTGCTGCCGCCCGAGCCGAACGCGAAGCCCGACATCTTCAAGGCGATCTCGCGCGGCGACATCCTGCTGCACCACCCCTACGAGTCGTTCGCGACCAGCGTGCAGGCCTTCCTCGAGCAGGCCGCGGCCGACCCGAACGTGCTCGCCATCAAGCAGACCCTCTACCGCACGAGCGGCGACTCCCCCATCGTCGAGGCGCTGATCGACGCGGCCGAGGCCGGCAAGCAGGTGCTCGCGCTGGTCGAGATCAAGGCCCGCTTCGACGAGCAGGCCAACATCTCCTGGGCGCGCAAGCTCGAGAAGGCCGGCGTGCACGTCGTCTACGGACTGGTGGGCCTCAAGACCCACTGCAAGCTCGCGCTCGTGATCCGGCAGGAGAAGGGCCGGCTGAAGAGCTACAGCCACATCGGCACGGGCAACTACAACCCGAAGACCTCGCGCATCTACGAAGACCTCGGCCTCCTCACCGCCGACGACCAGGTGGGCAAAGACCTCACCCGGCTGTTCAACGAGCTCTCCGGCTACGCCATCGAGAAGAAGTTCAAGCGCCTGCTCGTGGCGCCCCTGCACCTCCGCAAGGGCCTGCTCAAGCGCATCGCGGTCGAGGCCGAGAACGCGCGGAAGGGGCTGCCCTCCGGCATCCGGATCAAGCTGAACTCGATTGTCGACGAGGCCATCATCGACGGGCTCTACCGGGCCAGCCAGGCGGGCGTGCCGATCGACCTCTGGGTGCGCGGCATCTGCGCCCTGAAGCCCGGGCAGGAGGGGCTCAGCGAGACCATCCGCGTGCGCTCCATCCTGGGCCGCTACCTCGAGCACTCGCGCATCTTCTCGTTCGTCAACGACGGCGACCCGCAGGTCTACATCGGCAGCGCCGACATGATGCACCGCAACCTCGACCGCCGCGTCGAGGCGCTGGTGCGCCTGGTCGACCCGGGTCACCTCAAGGAGATCGACACCCTGTTCGAGATGGCGATGAGCGACAGCACCTCCTCCTGGGAGCTCGACGCCGACGGCGACTGGACCCGCTCCGAGTTCGACGGGGAGGGCGCCCCGCTGATCGACCTCCAGGACGAGCTCATGCACATCGTCAGCCGCCGCAAGCGCCCGGGCACCACGCGGTGACGGTCTTCGCCGCGGGGGCGGTGTGCTGGCGGGTCGTCGACGGCAAGGTGAAGGTGCTGGTCATCCATCGCACCGCCCACCGCGACGTCTCGCTGCCCAAGGGCAAGGTCGACCCCGGCGAGACGCTGCCGCAGACCGCGGTGCGCGAGGTCGTCGAGGAGACCGGGCTCGCCGTCACCCTCGGCGTACCGCTCGGCATGACGAACTACACCATGCCCAACGGGCGCGAGAAGGTCGTGCACTACTGGGCCGCCGAGGTCACCGACGCCGCCGTGCTCGCCTCCTCGTTCCTGCCGAACGGCGAGGTGGCGGCCCTGGAGTGGCTGCCCATCCGCAAGGCCCTGGGCGCCCTCACCTACGAGCGCGACGCCGAGATCGTCGAGAGGTTCCGGATGCTCGTCGACGAGGGTGTCACGCGCACCTTCGCCGTGATCGCCCTCCGTCACGCCAAGGCCGTGCCGCCCTACCAGTTCGACGGGCCCGACGCCTCCCGGCACCTCACCGAGCGCGGACGCGGCGAGGCGAAGTCGATCGTCCCCGCCCTGGCCAGCTTCGGCCCCTCCCGCATCATCAGCTCCACCGCCAAGCGCTGCCGGCAGACCGTCGAACCGCTGTCCAAGACCCTGCACCTCGACGTGAAGACGACGGATGCGATCAGCCAGGACGCGTTCGAGTCGGGCGACGACGGCATCCGCGAGGTGGTCGGCAAGCGCATCCGCAAGCGGATCACCACGGTGCTCTGCAGCCACGGGCCGGTGCTGCCCGAGATCGTGCGCGAGGTCGCCCTGGCGACCGGCACGGCGTCGCGGGTCAGTGCGTCCCGTGCGGGCGACCTGCCGGTGGCCGGGTTCTCGGTGCTGCACCTCTCGGTCGACCGGCCCGGATCGGGCATCATCGCGATCGAGACGCACGTCCCGCAGTAGATCTCTCACGAGGAAACCCGGCTGTTCACCTTCCGTTCACCCCTGGGCGGCAGGCTCTTAAGCCGTGGCGCTTAGCGTCTCAGACGGGCCCGCACCGGCCCGACCTGACATCACTCCGAAAGGGAGATTCCTCGTGAAGCTCAAGCGCTATGCCGCCCCCGCGGTCATCGCCATCACCGCAGCCCTCGCCCTGAGCGCCTGCGCCTCGAACGAAGGCGGCGCCCCCGCCGCCGGCGGCTCCTCCGACGCCGCGTCCGCCTCGGCTCTCACCGGCACCCTCACCGGCATCGGCGCCTCCTCGCAGGGCTCGGCCCAGGAGGCCTGGATCGCCGCGTTCCAGACCGCGAACCCCGACGTCACCGTCAACTACGACCCCCAGGGCTCCGGCGCCGGCCGCGAGAGCTTCATCTCGGGTGCCGCCGCCTTCGCCGGCTCCGACTCGGCGCTGAGCGACGAGGAGCTGGCCGGCGAGTTCGCCAGCTGCGCGCCCGACACCAAGGCCATCGACATCCCGGTCTACATCTCCCCGATCGCCGTCGTGTTCAACGTCGAGGGCGTCACCGACCTGAACCTGGACGCGGCCACCATCGCGAACATCTTCTCGGGCAAGATCACCACCTGGAACGACCCGGCCATCGCCGCGCTGAACGCCGACGCGACGCTCCCCTCCGCTCCGATCACCGCCGTTCACCGTTCGGACGACTCGGGCACCACCAAGAACTTCACCGACTACCTCGGCAAGGTCGCTCCCGAGGCCTGGGCCGAGAAGGCCGCCGACACCTTCCCCTTCCAGTCGGGTGAGGGCGCTCAGGGCACCTCCGGTGTCATCCAGGCCGTCACCAACGGCGTGAACACCATCGGCTACGCCGACGCCTCCAAGGCCGGCGACCTCGGTGTCGCGAAGATCAAGGTCGGCGAGGAGTTCGTCGAGTACAGCGCCGAGGCCGCGGCCGCCGTGGTCGAGGAGTCGCCGCTGGTCGAGGGCCGCGAGGCGAACGACATCGCCATCGCGCTGGACCGCTCCACCACCGACCCGACCCAATACCCGCTGGTGCTCGTCTCCTACGCGATCGCCTGCCAGGAGTACGCCGACGCCGCTCAGGGTGAGCTCGTGAAGGCCTACATCGGCTACCTCGCCTCGGAGGACGGCCAGTCGGTCGCCGCCGAGTCGGCCGGCGCCGCGCCGCTCTCCTCCGAGCTGTCGACGAAGGTCGCCGCCGCGATCGAGACCATCAAGTAACACCGCTTGTCACCTCTGTCCGGTTCCGGTCCCGCCCGCGGGATCCGGAACCGGACAGAACCGGGTCAGGGCCCATCCCGAACCCCGCCCCACATCTGCACCCGCTGACTCCTCACCCAGGACGACAGGAGACGAGCTCCATGACCACCGCCCCCGTCAAGCCGGCCGCGCCACCGCGGCTCAAGGCCAAGCAACGGCCGGGAGACCGCATCTTCTCGACCGCCACGGTCGTCGCGGGCTCGCTCATCCTCGTCACCCTCGCCGCGGTCACGGTCTTCCTGATCGCCCAGAGCATCCCCGCCTTCACCGCGAAGCCGGAAGACCTCAAGGGCGGCGCCGAGAACTTCTGGGCCTATGTCGGCCCGCTGGTCTTCGGCACCATCTGGGCGGCGTTCCTCGCCCTCCTGATCGCCGTGCCGCTCGCGATCGGCATCGCCCTCTTCATCTCGCACTACGCGCCCCGCCGGCTCGCCCAGGGCCTCGGCTACGTGATCGACCTGCTGGCCGCCGTGCCGAGCGTCGTGTTCGGCCTCTGGGGCATCACGGTGCTCGCACCGTTCGTCCAGCCCTTCTGGTCGACCCTGGTCGACCTGTTCGGCTGGTTCCCGCTGTTCGCCGGCCCCGTCTCGGGCACCGGCCGCACCATCCTCACGGTCGCCATCGTGCTGGCCGTCATGATCCTGCCGATCATCACCGCCCTCAGCCGTGAGATCTTCCTGCAGACGCCGAAGCTGCACGAGGAGGCGGCGCTCGCGCTCGGCGCCACCCGCTGGGAGATGATCCGCACGGCCGTGCTGCCGTTCGGCCGTCCCGGCATCGTCTCGGCGTCCATGCTCGGCCTCGGCCGCGCCCTCGGCGAGACCATGGCCGTCGCCATGGTGCTCTCGCCGCAGGTGCTGATCTCCTTCGCCCTGCTGCAGTCGACGAACCCCACCACGATCGCCGCGAACATCGCCCTGAACTTCCCCGAGGCCCACGGCGTCGGTGTGAACGTGCTGATCGCGACCGGCCTGATCCTGTTCGTCATCACCTTCGCGGTGAACTTCATCGCCCGCGCCATCGTCAACCGCCGCAAGGCCTTCTCGGGAGCCAACTAGTCATGACGACGACCACCACTCCCCCCACGCGGCAGGCGGAACCCATCGCCAACTCGCTCACCACGGGCATCCTGCCCAAGTACGTGCCCTGGCTGCTGCTCGTCACCAGCTGGGTCATCGTCGGCTCGGTCTTCGTCATCCTGATGGCCGCCGGCGTCAACGAGAACTTCAACGTCGTCGGAGCCGTCTTCTTCGGCACCGCGCTCTGGGTTCTCGTGAACTACATCGTCTCCCGGGCCTACGAGGGCCCGCGGCCCGCGATGAACCGCTTCGTCACCTCGCTCGTGACGCTGGCCTTCGTGATCGCGCTGCTGCCCCTGATCTCGCTGCTGTTCACCGTCATCTCGAACGGCATCCCCCGCTTCGACCTGCCGTTCTTCAGCGAGTCGATGCGCAACGTGGTCGGCGAGGGCGGTGGGGCCCTGCACGCCATCGTCGGCACGCTCGAGATCACCGGCATGGCGACGCTCATCTCGGTGCCGGTCGGCCTGCTCACCGCCATCTACCTCGTCGAGTACGGCCGCGGCCACCTCGCCCGCTCGATCACCTTCCTGGTCGACGTGATGACGGGCATCCCCTCGATCGTCGCCGGTCTGTTCGCCTTCGCGTTCTTCGCGCTCATCCTGAACCAGCCCGGCATCCGCTTCGGCTTCGGCGGCGCCGTGGCGCTGTCGGTGCTGATGATCCCGGTCGTCGTGCGCTCCAGCGAGGAGATGCTGAAGCTGGTGCCGAACGAGCTGCGCGAGGCCGCCTACGCCCTCGGCGTGCCGAAGTGGCTCACCATCGTCAAGGTCGTGCTGCCCACCTCGATCGCCGGCATCACGACCGGTGTGATGCTCGCCATCTCCCGCGTCATCGGCGAGACCGCCCCGCTGCTGATCATCGCCGGCTTCACGCAGAGCATGAACTACAACCTGTTCAACGAGCGCATGATGACGCTGCCGGTGTTCGTCTACACGCAGTACGCGAACCAGGGCACGGATGCCCAGGCCTACCTCGACCGCGCGTGGGCCGGTGCCCTCACCCTCGTCGTGATCGTGATGGCCCTGAACCTCGTGGCGCGCATCGTCGCGAAGGTCTTCTCCCCCAAGCTCGGCCGCTGACGCGGCCTGTCGAACCCACCGCAACCCGAAGGAACTCGAGTGTCCAAGCGCATCGAAGTCAACGATCTCAACGTCTACTACAGCAGCTTCCTGGCCGTGGAGGGTGTCTCCCTCAAGATCGAGCCCCGCACCGTCACCGCCTTCATCGGCCCGTCGGGCTGCGGCAAGTCGACCTTCCTCCGCACGCTGAACCGCATGCACGAGGTCATCCCCGGCGCCCACGTCGAGGGCGAGGTGCTGATCGACGGCAACAACCTCTACGGCCCCGGCGTCGACCCGGTGCTCGTGCGCCGTCAGGTGGGCATGGTCTTCCAGCGCCCCAACCCGTTCCCCACCATGTCGATCGGCGAGAACGTGCTGGCCGGCGTGAAGCTCAACAACAAGCGCATGTCGAAGAGCGACTCCGACGCGCTGATCGAGAAGTCGCTGCGCGGCGCCAACCTCTGGAACGAGGTCAAGGACCGCCTGAACGCGCCCGGCTCCGGCCTCTCGGGCGGCCAGCAGCAGCGCCTCTGCATCGCCCGCGCGATCGCGGTCTCCCCCGACGTCATCCTGATGGACGAGCCCTGCTCGGCCCTCGACCCGATCTCGACCCTCGCCATCGAGGACCTGATCGAGGAGCTCAAGTCGGAGTACACGGTCGTCATCGTGACCCACAACATGCAGCAGGCCTCACGCGTCAGCGACCGCACCGCCTTCTTCAACATCGCGGGCACGGGCAAGCCCGGCAAGCTGATCGAGTACGACGACACCACGACGATCTTCTCGAACCCCACCGTCAAGGACACCGAGGACTACGTGAGCGGCCGTTTCGGTTGAGCTGACCTCCTCTCGCCGTCCCCGCAGGCTAGGCTGAGCTGCTGCCGCACGGTCGCGGCCAGCAGCCTGCGGGGCGGGGACGAACGGGGACGGGCATGAGGAGACTCATCACACTGGCGAGCGCGAGTGCGGCACTGCTACTGGCGCCGCTCCTTCCCCTCCACGGCGCGGCGGCCTCGGATATCGAACCATCGCCCACGCAGCACGCAGCCGTCCACATCATCACGAAGTCGCTGACGGCCCACTGGCCGACGACTCCGATCCCGGCTTCGCCACAGAGCCTTCATCTCACCTTGCCGGCCGAACTCGCCGCCTTCCAGATCGATTCGTTCGCCTGGAACCTCGGTCTCGGCGAGGGATCGACCGGCACGGCGCCGGGTAACGCCACCTCGATCGACATCCCCCTCCCGCTTGATCTGCCCCCTCACCAGGGGCTCTCGGTGGTGATCTCGGTTCCGGACCAGGAGACGGGAGAACCTGATCTGTCGAGGGACTCCGCCCTGCTCTGGGCGAGCTTCACCACCGGAGACTCCTCCGGCTCTCCGGCCCAGGATGCCTTCGACTACGACCTCTCCCTGCAGAATGCGGTGGCGAGCGACCTCCGGGACTCCTCCACCGGGAGTCCCTCACCGGCGGTGCTGCGGCCCGGCAGCGACTTCGTGCTCGACGCCGAGGACGGCTTCTGGACCGCTCCGTCCGGGTTGAACGAACCCGACCGCGAGATCGTGCCGCAGGTACGACTGGACGGGAACGCCGACGATCGCACGATCGACCTCGAATACACGAGGTCAGACGACGGGTCGGAACTTTTCGTCGCCATCCCTGCAGGACTCGTCGATGACGACGTCGCCGACATGTCCCTGTGGGTCGCCTTCTACCAGCCTCGTGATCGGTCCGACCCGCAGGGCCGGATGGGACGATTCGAACTGCGGATGCCCGTTCGACTCGAGCATCCGATAACGACCGAGCGGCTCGGCGGTGAGGATCGCTACGACGTCGCGGTGAACGTGTCGAAAGCGTCCTACCCTAACGGCGCCCGAGTGGCGTACGTCGTCACCGGGTCGGGATTCGCCGACGCCCTGACCGCGGGCCCGGCGGCGGTCAAGGAGGGCGGGCCACTCCTTCTCACCACTGGAGACTCGCTGCTCCCCGAGGTGAGCGCCGAGCTTGCGCGCCTTGCTCCCCAGAGGATCGTGATGGTCGGAGGGCCCGCCGCCCTAACACCGGACGTTCAAGAGGAACTCGAAGGCATCGCGCCGACCGAACGCATCGACGGCTCCGATCGCTACGCGGTCTCCCGCAACGTTCTGACGCACGCGTTCCCCGACGGCCCTTCACAGGTGTTCATCGCGACCGGGCGGGACTTCCCCGACGCTCTGAGCGCCGGCGCCGCGGCCGGTGTCTCACGACTCCCGGTGCTCCTCGTCGACGGCGCCGCCCCGACTCTCGACGCGCCGACCGCCGAACTCCTCCGCGCACTGTCCCTCTACAGGGCCACCGTCGTCGGCGGGCCCATCGCGGTGTCATCGGAGATCGAGGCGGAACTCGCGTCGTTCACCAGGGCGAACCGCCTTTTCGGGGCCGACCGGTACGAGACGTCCGTCGCGATCAACGTTGCCGTCTTCCCCCATGAATCGCAGGCGTTCTTCGCAACCGGCACGACGTTCCCCGATGCACTGTCCGGGTCGGCCTGGGCCGCGAAGTCGGCGATGCCGCTGTACGCCGTCCGTCCTGACTGCGTCCCCGACTCGGTGCTCGGTTCGCTGCAGCGCACCGGGGTGGGCGTCGCCACTCTGCTAGGAGGAACGGCGGCTCTCAGTCAGGCCGTGGCAGAACTGACACCGTGCGGGCCATCCGACTGAGCCGTCGGGCCGGCTAGGCCGACTCGACCGCGAAGATGGGCTCGGTGGTGGGCTGCTGCGAGCCGCCCGCCGGCTCGACCGTGACGCCGACGACGTCGCCGGCGCTCATCGCGCCCTCGAGCACGTGCCACGAGGTGCCCGACTCGGCGGCGGTGAAGGTGCCGGCCGCGACCGGGCCCTTCGCGTCGATGTACCAGGCCTCGTAGACCTTGCCCTCGGGCAGCTCGGGCAGGCCCTCGGCGAGCACCGCCGAGCGGCCGAGCTCGTTCGACCAGACCACGGTGGCGTTCCCGCCCCCGGCCACGGCCACGGAGGCGCGCTGCACGTCGTCGGCCGCCGTGATGCGAGCGAGCTCGCTCGCCGAGGAGTCGGCGACGTCGGTGGTGGAGGTGCTGTTCACGATCGCGCTGCCGACGAAGCCGCCGCCGACGAAGAGAGCCGCGGCTGCGGCGACGGCCGCCACCAGGGTCGTGGGGCGGGCGAACCAGCGCAGGCGGGCTCGGTTCTCGGCACCTCCGGCGGAGCGCGCCTCGACGGGGGCGGACTGGCCCAGGGCGGTCGGCAGGCCCTCGTCGGCGGGGGCCGCGGGGGTGATGTCGGGGAGGGCTGCTCGAGCATCCGTCGCCGTCTCGGAGCGGGACGACTGGACGGGGAGTGCGGGCAGCTGCGGGGTGAGCAGCAGCTTCGCCATGAGCTCGCGCTTCAGCTCGGGCGAGGGCTCGACGGGTGTGACCGAGAGACCGATGAGGGACGCGGTCTCGCGGAGCTCGTCGCTCTCCTCGCGCAGGGAGGCGGAGGAGCGGATCGCCTGATCGAACTCGGCGGTCTCGGCGGCGGTGAGAGCATCGAGGGCGTAGGCGCCGGTGGAGACGCGGGGGTCGAAGCCCTCGCCGTTCGTGTCGTCGGTGCGGTCGGTCATGATGTCACCCCCAGGGCGTCTCGAAGTCGGATCATTCCATCGCGCAATCGTGTCTTGACCGTGCCCACGGGCACGGAGAGCAGGGTGGCGACCTCGGTGTGGCTGTAGCCGCCGTAGTAGGCGAGCGAGATGGCCTCGCGCTGGAGGGCGGTGAGCTGTGTCATGGCTCTCTTCACCCTCTCGTGCTCGATTCGGATCTCGACGGTCTCGCTGACGCTGTCGTAGTCGGCCTCGATGTCGCGAAGGCCGATCTTCTCGTCACGGTCGTGACTGGACTGCGACGAGCGCACCCGGTCGACCGCGCGGCGGTGGGCCATCGTGAGGATCCACGACATGGCACTGCCGCGTGCCTGCTCGAAGCGCGGCGCGGTGCGCCAGACCTCGAGCAGCACCTCCTGGGTGACCTCCTCGGACTGCGAGTGGTCGACCAGGACGCGCCTGACGAGACCGAGCACCCGGGCCGCTGTGCGGTCGTAGAGCTCGGAGAACGACTGCGCGTCGCCCTGGGCCACCTGCAGCAGCAGGCTCTCGAGGGTCGCGGCGGCCTCGACGCCTTCGGCGTCGTCGCGCTGCCCTCGGTCTGTCGTCACGAGCTCAAGCATGACAGGTCACGCCTGGGTTCGTGCCGTTGGCACCTCGTCTGGTCACGATCGTTATTCGGAACGAACTACGGAGCGGATTGGCCGGATCTTCCCAGCTGCGAGGTGCCGGGCCGCAGAAACGCCTCTCGGCGGAAGGCCGCTCGAAGCGGCGAATTTTGGAGCCCGGGGTTACTGCGGCCCGACGCTTCTATTTTACAACGCCTCGGGTGGGAGTCGAACCGGGCGGGTGCCGGCTCAGTCGAGCCCGTCGTGCCGCCAGAGCGCCGCAGACTCGGCCAGGTCGTCGCCGATCGTCTCGAACCGCAGGGCCCGGGTGGTGAGCGTGGTCGCCGTCTCGGGCGCCCCGATCTCGGCGTCGTCGGCGATGCTCACGCAGCCCTGCGCCATGATCCGGCAGAACGCGGCCGCCCGATCGAGCGCCACCGCGAAGTCGCCGGTGAACAACCCGCGCAGGATGCGGTCGGCCAGCTCGGTGATCTCCTTCGGCCCGGTCGGCGACTCGGCACCCGCGACCACG
This sequence comes from Herbiconiux flava, assembly GCF_013409865.1. NCBI lineage: Bacteria > Bacillati > Actinomycetota > Actinomycetes > Micrococcales > Microbacteriaceae > Herbiconiux > Herbiconiux flava. The sequence continues at coordinate 1,619,655 of NZ_JACCBM010000001.1, read as the reverse complement.
GGGTCGATGCCCTGCGTCATGGTGGTGCCTCGCTCGAAGAAGTAACTGGCGAGCTCCGGGTCCTGCCTGATCAGCACGCGCAGCAGGTAGATGCGCCACAGACTGCCGGGCAGAGAATGAGCGGATGCTCGCGCCCACAGCTCGGCGATCGCGTCGATCCCGTGGTCGTCGGTGAACGCCAGGAGGCGCTCGATCACCTCGGGCTGGGGATCGTCGCGCACCCGGCTGAGCAGGGCGCCGGCCGTCTCGTGGGCGACCCGGTTCACGGTCGCCGGGTCGTCGCCGCCCTGGAAGGCCTCGAAGGCCGAGTTGCTGAAGAGCGCGGGGCGGTGGAAGTCGTCTGCCATGCGGTGATGTCCTGCCGGTCGGCGGTATGCGGTCGCAGTCTCCAACGGTAGCCACCCTCCCCCGCTTCCCGCACCTCTCACGCGCACAGCGAACGCCCACCGCCGACCCGACCGCCACCCGATTCGCGCTACCCTTGACCCCGAGGGCCTGTAGCTCAGTTGGCAGAGCATCGGACTTTTAATCCGCGGGTCGAGGGTTCGAGCCCCTCCGGGCCCACCCTCCCGCCTCGTTGCGTGAGCGTGCTGCTCAGCGGTTGAGGCTGGCCATCAGGAGGCCGTAGCCGAGCGCCCAGACGGCCAGGGCCGCGAGCGCGCCCACGACGGGCACCCACCACGAGCGCCGGCGGCGCGTCAGCCGCACGATCGTCCAGACGATCGCCGCGAGGTAGACGAGGGGCGGCGCCAGGAGCGCGATGAAGTAGCCGACCCCCATCAGGCTGAAGTCGCAGTCGGTGCCGGAGCGCATCCGTCGGACACCATCGCCAGGAACAGCGACACGAACGCGAGCATCGCGATGCCGATCGCGCCCAGCACGAGCAGCACCACCGCCGCCACGACGTCCCCGACCCTCGAGGGCACCGCCCTCCCGGGCCCGACCTCGAAGGCCAGCGGGTACTCGCTCATCCCGCACCCCTTCCCCTCGGTCGGCCTCCACCGGGCTCCCCCGCCCGTCTCCGACGCCCCGATACTAGGGCGCGAGACCGGGGAGAGAACGTAGGGGTCGCCGCTCGTGACCCCTGTTCTGGGCTCACTCGCTGCCGGTTCGAGGTGGATACCTCTGTCATGATCAACACATGACTAACTCACAGCAACCCCCCACCTACCCGCCCGCTCAGCCCGGCTACCCGGCTCCCGGAGCGCAGCTGAAGAAGGGCAACGGCCTGGGTATCGCGTCGTTGATCGTCGGCGGGCTGGCGCTCCTCGGATCATTCATCCCCTTCCTGAACTACGCCACGGGATTCATCGCCTTCGTGGGTCTCGTTCTCGGAGCGATCGCCCTGTTCCTCAAAGGCCGTTCGAAGGGCATCGCGATCGCGGGGACGATCGTGTCCTTCGTCGCGCTGATTCTGTCGATCATCCTCGCCGTTGTCTACACAGCCGGATTCGCCAGCGCGGTCAGCGACAGCATCGATGAGGTGCAGGCGTCCAGTTCGGCCGCTGCGGCCGTCCCGGTGTCCGTGAAGTACGAGGTGACCAGCAGCCTGCCGACTGTCGACGTCACCTATTCGACGTACACGAACGGCAGCTCGGGCACCGAGTCGAGCAATGGTCTGCCGGCGCCATTCGTCAAGGAGTTCACGGTCGAGACCGGCGACGCCTTCGACTACACATCGTTCCTGCTCACCGGGTCTACGAGCACTGACTCCGGAACCGTGACCTGCACCATCACCGTCGATGGCGAGGTCGTGTCGACTCAGACCGCCGAGGGACAGTTCGCGTTCGTGACGTGCTCGTCGAGCGACTTCGGCAACAGCTGACCCGAACTGCATGACGCCCTGACCAGTCGTGAGGCGCTGGCCGGGGCGTTGCTGTATCCGCTTCAACCAGTCGGGGCGGGGTAGCGTTCGGGGGTGGACGGGGTGTGGGAGGTGCTGGTGGCGCGGGCGGCCGCGCCGTCCGTGGTGGGGGTGATCGTGGCGGTGGGGGTCGCCGTGGGGGTGGTGGGAGTGTCGCCCGTGTGGCGGGTGGCGCGGTTCGTCGTGACGCTGGCGCACGAGGGCGGGCATGCGCTGGCGGCGGTGCTGACGGGGAGGCGGCTGGCGGGCATCCGGGTGCATTCGGACACCAGCGGGCTGACGGTGTCGCGCGGCAGACCGCGGGGGCCCGGGATGGTGCTGACGGCCGCCGCCGGGTACCCCGCGCCGGGGCTGCTCGGGCTGGCCGGGGTGTGGCTCACGGTCGAGGGGCACGCCGTCGCCGTGGCGGCCGGGCTCGGGGCGCTGCTCGTCGTCGCGCTGGTGCTCGTGCGCAACGTCGTCGGAGCGCTCGTGGTGCTCGGCACGGCCGCGGTGCTCGTGGGCGGGCTTCTGCTGCTCCCGAGCGGCGTCGGCTCGGCGCTGCCGCTGGTGCTGTGCCTCGTGCTCGTGGCGGGGGCCGTGCGGTCGTCGGTCGAGCTCGGCTTCAGCCGGCGGGCCAGGGGCAGATCCGATGCGGATGCCCTGGCCCGCCTCACCCACGTGCCCGCCGTCGTCTGGGTGGCCGCCTTCGTGGCGGTCACCGCGGCGGCGGCCGTGGCGACGGCCCTAGTGCTGGGACTGCTCGGCGTCGTGCAGTGAGCGAGGCGAGGCCCGCGTGCCCCACCGGTTCCAGGCGAGGATGTAGATCGCGAGGCCGGTGACGAGGCCGACGATCACCCACAGCACGACGAGGTAGTCGATCCACGAGCCGACCGGCGGCGAGCCGGGCAGGAAGTTGCGGAGCGGGATCGTGGCGAAGATCATCGCGCCGATCCAGCTGGTGAGGGTGGCCTCGACCTTGCGACGGCCGGTGTAGGCGCTGATCGCCACGAAGAGCACCAGCACCGGCACGACGGCCATCAAACCGAGCAGCACGATGCCGAACGCCACGGTGCTGGCGGAGCGGGTGGCGGTGATGACGACGATCGGCAACGTGACCTTGCCCTGCGCAGTGTTGACCTTCTTGTCCGGGTCGTCGATCTTGTGCATCTCCAGCTGCCACCCCGGCACCGAGTCGTGCAGGCAGACCCTGGTGGGCAGCGCCAGCTCGTCGGCACCCGAGCCGGTGAACGCGTAGGTGGTGAGGTCGGCCTCGTAGCTGTCGAACGGCCACTCCTCGACGACCCCCGCCGCGTAGTCCGACTGGGTCGAGCTCGCCAGCGCCTCTCCCTCGGCGAACGACTGCACCAGGCTGCCGTCGACCGGGAACGTCAGGAGGCTGATGCCCTGCTTCGCCGTGTAGCCGTCCAGCGACAGGAAGTTGTCGGAGGGGTCGAGGGTCACCTGGAACTCGAGCCGCTGCTCGGCCGCGTGCACGGCCGCCGGCTGCAGCAGCACGGTCACCCCGTCGGCTCCGTCGATGACCGTCTCGCACTCGTTACTCGACGCCCGCAGCCCCCCGGCATAGAGCAGCACCACCACGGCGTAGACGATGACGGCGACCACCGCGACGACCGCCGTCAGCCACCGCCGCCGTCGCGGCCGGGGGCTCAGCTCAGTCATAGGCCGAGCATATCGATCGGCGGAGGCTCAGTTGTCCACGTCGGGCGCCGGCTCGGGCATGATGCGCAAATCGCCCCGGTTCGCCGCCTGCACCATCAGCTCGATCCACGCCCGGTTGATGGCGGCGGGCCGGCTGCCGTAGAAGCGGAAGCGCAACGGGATCGACGGATGCACCCACAGCGTCTCGCGGCCGCTCCCCTGCCCGGGCTCCATCGTCCAGGACAGCGAGAACGCCTCGTGGTTGCGCATCTTCGTGAGGATCACGAGGCGCAGATGGGCGAGCAGACGGTCGTCCATCTCGATCTCCGCCGACATCGGCCCATAGATCAACAGGCCCAAGCCACGCTCCCAAACAGTTCAGGAGCCCACAGCCGTACTCCCGAAATCGAGCCTAACGTGGCGATATTTACTCCCCAAAACAGAGCGAAGGGGCTTGACAACACCCCTGATCATCAGGCTGAACGGATGCCCCAGCTGAGCTCCCAGCGCTCCCCCGGCGCCAGCCAGCGCAGCCCCTGCCCGCTGTTCAGCGCGTTCGCCGGTGCGGTCATCGGCTCGATCGCGACGGCCCGCCGCGGCCCGTCGATCGACGCGAAGGCGGGCGGGGTGAACACCTGCGCGTAGCCGAAGGAGGCGTCGGCCCAGAGCTCGACCGCACGGCCGTCGGGGGCCTCGACCCGGTGCCGGCTCCGGCCATCCGTCACCCGCACCCCGCCGTAGCCCTGGTCCATGGTGAGGTCGCCGATGCGTCGCCCGGCCGTCAGGTCGTACGCGGTGCCGGCGACGGGCTCCTCCGACACGGGGATCTGCGCGTCGTCGGTGACGAACCGGGTGCTCGCGTCGACGGTGAGGGTCAGTTCCTCGACGGGCACGTCGCCGACCCTGAGATAAGGATGCGCGCCCACTGCCACGGGCGCCGCCGACGCCGAGGCGTTCGAGAGCGTGTGCGTCACCGTCAGACCGTCGTCGGTCAGCCGGTGCTCGACGGTCGTGTCGACGAGGAACGGGTAGCCGTGCTGCGGGTGCACGGTCGCCGCCTGCAGCACCCGGTGCGGCTCCTGCTCGAGCACGCGGTACGCGGTGTTCCGCAGCAGTCCGTGGATGGCGTTGCCCGCCTTCGGCTCCGTCAGGTCGAGCTGCTGCGGCTCTCCGTCGAGCGTCCACCGCCCGCCCGCGACCCGGTTCGGCCACGGAACGAGCACGATGCCGGCGCCGCCCGGCGGGATGACCGATTCGGCGAACGGCTCGACGAGGTCGACGCCGTCGATCGAGAGCGAGCGGATGCCCGCCGCCACCTCGGTGACGACGGCGACCACCCGGCGCCCCTCGGCCTCGAGCTCGAGGCGGTACTGGTCTCCGGTGGGTGCGCGCATGGCTCCACCCTAGGACGGCCACCCCGACCCGAGGAGGCCCCGAGCCGGCCCCGCCCGGCCGACAGGCGGGCCGAGCTCAGCGCGCCCGGCGCTCCGCCTCGTCGATCACGTTGGCCAGCAGCATCGCCCGCGTCATCGGCCCGACCCCGCCGGGAACCGGCGAGAGGTAGCCCGCCACCGACGCGACACCGGGGTCGACGTCGCCGATCAGTCGCGCCTTGCCCGTCTCCTCGTTCACCACGCGCGTGATACCCACGTCGAGAACGGCGGCGCCGGGCTTCACCCAGTCGGGCTGGATGAGACCGGGCACGCCCACGGCGGCGACCACCACATCCGCCCGCCGCACCTCGGCGGCCAGGTCGGTGGTGCGCGAGTGGGTGAGGGTGACGGTGGCGTCGACGCCCTTGCGCGTCAGCAGCAGACCGAGCGGACGCCCGACCGTGAGGCCGCGGCCGACGACCACGACGTGCCTGCCCGCCAGCGGCACATCGTAGCGGCCGAGCATCTCGACGATGCCGGCCGGGGTGCAGGGCAGCGGCGAGTCGAGCTCGCCGCCGACACCGAGCACCAGGCGGCCGAGGTTGGTGGGGTGCAGGCCGTCGGCGTCCTTCGCGGGATCGATCAGCTCGAGCATCGCGTTCTCGTCGATGCCGTTCGGCAGCGGCAGCTGCACGATGTAGCCCGTGACGGAGTCGTCGCCGTTCAGCTGCTCGATGGCCGCCCGCACGTCGGCCTCGGTCGCCGTGTCGGGCAGGTCGACCCGCACCGACTCGATGCCGACCTCGGCGCAGTCGCGGTGCTTGCCGGCGACGTAGGAGATCGACCCGGGGTCGGAGCCGACGAGCAGCGTGCCGAGCCCCGGGTGGATGCCGCGGGAGCGCAGGGCGTCGACCCGCGCGCGGATCTCGTCCTTCAACGCGGTCGCGGTGGCGACCCCGTCGAGGCGCTCGGCTACCACTGCTCGAGGCCCGGGTAGAGCGGGAAGCCGTCGGTCAGCGTGAGCACGCGGGCACGCAGCGATTCGACGTCGGGCTCGGGCTTCAGCGCGGTGGCGATGATGTCGGCCACCTCGGTGAACTCGACGTCGCCGAAGCCGCGGGTGGCAAGGGCGGGCGTGCCGATGCGGAGGCCGGAGGTGACCATCGGCGGGCGCGGGTCGAAGGGCACCGAGTTGCGGTTCACGGTGATGCCCACCTCGTGCAGGATGTCCTCGGCCTGCTGGCCGTCGAGCTCCGAGGTGCGGAGGTCGGCGAGCACGAGGTGCACGTCGGTGCCCCCGGTGAGCACGTCGACGCCGGCGCCGCGGGTGTCGTCGGCGATGAGGCGCTCGGCCAGGATGCGCGCGCCGCTGAGGGTGCGCACCTGACGATCTTTGAACTCCGGCTCGGCCGCGAGCTTGAACGCGGTGGCCTTGGCGGCGATGACGTGCATCAGCGGGCCGCCCTGCTGGCCCGGGAAGACGTTCGAGTTCAGCTTCTTCGCCAGCTCGGTGTCGCGGCTGATGATGAAGCCGGAGCGGGGGCCGCCGATGGTCTTGTGCACGGTCGACGAGACGACGTCGGCGAAGGGCACGGGCGAGGGGTGCAGGCCCGCGGCCACGAGGCCGGCGAAGTGCGCCATGTCGACCCAGAGCTTCGCGCCCACCTCGTCGGCGATGGCGCGGAAGGCCGCGAAGTCGAGCTGGCGGGGGTAGGCCGACCAGCCGGCGATGATGACCTGCGGCTTGTGCTCGAGGGCCTTGTCGCGCACCACGTTCATGTCGACGAGGAAGGTCTCGGGGTCGACGCCGTAGGAGACGGCGTTGTAGAGCTTGCCCGAGAAGTTGAGCTTCATGCCGTGGGTGAGGTGGCCGCCGTGCGCGAGCTCGAGACCGAGGATGGTGTCGCCCGGGGTCGCGATGGCCGAGAGCACCGCCGCGTTGGCGGTGGCACCGGAGTGGGGCTGCACGTTGGCGTACTCGGCGCCGAACAGCGACTTGGCGCGGGCGATGGCCAGCTCCTCGGCGATGTCGACGAACTCGCAGCCCCCGTAGTAGCGGCGGCCGGGGTACCCCTCGGCGTACTTGTTGGTGAGCACCGAGCCCTGCGACTCGAGCACGGCGCGGGGCACGAAGTTCTCGGAGGCGATCATCTCGAGGGTGCCGCGCTGGCGGCCGAGCTCGAGCTTCAGCACCTCGGCGATCTCGGGATCGACCTCGGCCAGGGGCAGGTTGAAGGTGTCGGACATGACGGGCTCCTTTTGGCGTGACGGACGTGAAGGGGAGGATTCGTATCGACCCAGGCGCGCGGCCGAATCCCTGTCCGTCGCTTCCCGATGGTGACCATCTGAACGCCAGTTGCGACGGGGTCAGCTTACCTCAGGAGCGGGCTGCGCGGCGAGTGATCATCGGGGTCGCGAGCAGCAGCGAGGCGCCGATCACGATGGCCACGAGGTCGACCCAGGGCAGCACCTCGAGCCCGAAGGTGTCGAGGAAGAGAGCCCCCACGACCGCCCCGAGGCCGATGCCGACGTTGAAGGCCGTCGAGTAGAACGCGCTGGCGGCGTCGCGGATGGCCGGGTCGGCGACGTGCATCAGCCGGGTGGCCATGAGCGTCGGGATGATGCCGAAGACGACGCCCCAGAGCGCGAAGGAGCCGATCGCGATCACCGGGTTCGCGGTGAAGACCGAGAGCACGAGCACCGAGGCTGCGGTGACGGCCAGCGAGACGAGCAGCCCGGTCGACGGCCGCTTGCCGAAGACGGAGCCGGCGATGATCAGCCCGAGGGCCCCGGCCACGCCGTAGACGAGCAGCAGCAGGCCGACGTCGCCCTCGGCCACGCCCATCCGGTCGATCATGAACGGCGCGATGTAGGTGTAGAAGGAGTAGTGCCCGACGGTGACGACGGCGGCGAAGATGCAGACCAGGGCCACGGCGGGGATGCTGTCGTTCCAGACGAAGCGGCGTCGGCGGCCGGAGTCGGTGAGCCGCGCATCCTGGACCGCGTGCTTCAGGTGGTCGACCCGGGGCAGCATGAACCAAAGCAGCACGGCACCGAGGAGCGCCAGGAGGCCCACGGCGAGGAACGGGATGCGCCAGCCGAAGGCGTGGCCGACCGCGGTGGCCAGCGGCACGCCGAGCACGAACGCGAGGGTTCCGCCGCCGGTGGTGAGGGCGACCGCGCGGCCGATCTGCTCCTTGGGCACGAGGTGCGCGGAGTAGGCGCCGACGACGCCCCAGAACACGCCGTGCGCCATGCCGCCGATGATGCGCACGACGACGAGGAACTCGTAGCTCGGCGCCATCGAGGCCAGAACGCTGGTGACGGCGACCACGACGAGCACGCCGACGAGCAGCAGGTGCCGGGGCACCCGGCGGAAGAGCAGGCTGAGCGGCACGCTCGTGAGCACGACCGCGAAGGCGAAGAAGCTGATCAGCAGACCGGTCTGGGACTCGGTGACGCCGAGGCTCGTGCTCATCTCGGGCAGGAGGCCCGTCGGGATCATCTCGGCGGTGACCGAGAGGAAGACGGCGGTCGCCAGGACGATCAGACCGCCCCAGGGGAAGCGCTTGACGACCGGGATCGACCCGGTCTGCGGCAGAAATGTGGTCACAGCAGTGCGCACCATTCGAAGACATCTCGAAATTCGGCGGACAGAGGAGGCTCGAGTGCCTGTTCCTGACGACCTGAAGCGCCGTGGCCAGGTCGACTCGGGGCGAATCGACTTCTCTCGCAGACGGCGACGACTTCGTACATGCCCGTGGCCGGACGATGACCGCGCGACCATTCACTATTCTAGCGGAGAGCCCGTTCCAGGCAAGAGGAGATCCGATGTCGCTGCCGAGAAACCACTGGGTGCTGACGTTCGTCTGCGCCGACCTCCCCGGGATCGTGCACGCGGTCAGCGGCGCGGTGGTCGAGTCGGGCGGCAACATCACCGAGAGCCAGCAGTTCTCCTCCTCCGACACGGGCCGCTTCTTCATGCGCCTGCAGGTCGAGTCGGAGGCGGGCCGCGAGGTGTTCGAGGCCGCCCTCGCCGCCGTCGTCGAGCGCTACGCGATGGACTGGCGGCTCGACACCGTCGGCCGGCCGCTGCGCACCCTCGTGCTCGGCTCGACGGCGGCGCACTGCGTGAACGACCTGCTGTTCCGGCGCCGTGCGGGGCAGCTGCCCGTCGAGATCCCGCTGGTGCTGTCGAACCACGGCGCGCTCCGCGACCTCGCCGGCTTCTACGACGTGCCGTTCGAGTCGCTGCCGGTCACCTCGCCCGAGTCGAAGGCCGCGTTCGAGCGGCGCGTGCTCGAGGTCGTCGAGGAGCACGACATCGAGCTCGTGGTGCTGGCCCGCTACATGCAGATCGTCTCGCCCGAGCTGTGCGAGCGGCTGGCGGGGCGGATGATCAACATCCACCACTCCTTCCTGCCGGGCTTCAAGGGCGCGAACCCCTACAAGCAGGCGCACGCCCGCGGGGTGAAGCTCATCGGCGCCACCGCGCACTTCGTCACCAGCGACCTCGACGAGGGCCCGATCATCGAGCAGAACGTGGTGCGCGTCGACCACACCCGCACGCCGTCGGAGCTCGTGGCGATAGGGCAGGACGAGGAGAGCCGCACCCTGACCACGGCCGTGACCTGGTTCGCCGAGCACCGCGTGCTCCTCGACGGCGCCCGCACCATCATCTTCCGCTAGCAGCGGTCGGGGCCAGGATGCGGGCGCCGGCCCTCAGCGGCGGACGCGGAGGTGGGTGACGCCGCCGTCGACCTCGAGGGCCGTGCCCGTCGTGGAGGCCGAGAGCGGGCTCGCGAGGTAGAGGATGGCCTGGGCGACCTCATCGGGCGAGACCATGCGGCCGGTGGCCTGGCGGGCGTCGAGGGCCGCGCGCTCGGCGACCGGGTCGTCGAAGCCCTGCAGCATCCGCTCGACGAACGGGGTCGCGACGGTGCCGGGGCTGACGGCGTTGACGCGCACGCCCTCGGCCACATGGTCGGTGGCCATGGCGAACGTGAGCGCCAGCACCGCACCCTTCGACGCCGAGTAGAGCGCGCGGTCGGGCAGGCCGTTCAGCGCCGCGATCGAGCAGAGGTTGACGATCGCGGCGTGCTCGGAGCGGCGGAGCCACGGCAGCGCGGCGGCCGAGACGCGGGCCATGCCCACGACGTTCACGTCGAGCACGCGGGCCCACTGCTCGTCGTCGTTCTGCTCCACGGTGCCCACGGCGCTGATGCCCGCGTTGTTCACCACGATGTCGATGCCGCCGAGGGCCTCGGCCGCGGCGTCGACGGCCTGCTGCACCGAGGCGCGGTCGGTCACGTCGGCGGTGACGAGCACGGCTCCCTCGGGCGCTCCCTCGGTGGCGCGATCGAGCACGGCGACGCGGGCGCCGGCGGCGAGCAGCGCGGTCGCGGTGGAGGCCCCGATTCCGGATGCGCCTCCCGTGACGATCGCGGTCAGCCCCTCGAAGACGCCGCTCATGCCTGCACCAGCGTCTGCTCGGCGCGGCCGAGGCCGTCGATCTCGAGGGCGACGGTGGATCCGGCGCGGAGGTACGGGTTGCCCGGGATGCCGAGGGCGACACCGGCGGGGGTGCCGGTGTTGATCAGGTCGCCGGGACGGAGGACCATGAACTGGCTGAGGTACCAGATGACGTGGTCGATGCCGAAGATCATGTTCGCCGTCGAGCCGTTCTGGCGCTGCACGCCGTCGACCCAGAGCCGCAGACCGAGGTTCTGCGGGTCGTCGACCTCGTCGGCGGTGACCAGGACCGGACCGAGGGGGTTGAAGGTCTCGCAGCTCTTGCCCTTGTCCCACTGGCCGCCGCGCTCGAGCTGGAACTCCCGCTCGGACACGTCATGCGAGAGCACGTACCCGGCGATGTGCCTGCGGGCGTCGGCCGGGGAGTCGAGGTACCGGGCGGTCTCGCCGATCACGACGCCGAGCTCGACCTCCCAGTCGGTCTTGGTCGAGCCGCGCGGGATGAGCACCTCGTCGAAGGGGCCGACGATGGTCGACGGGTCCTTCATGAAGACGACGGGTTCGGCCGGGTAGGCGGCCCCGGTCTCGTCGGCGTGGTCGCGGTAGTTCAGGCCGATGCAGACGATCTTGCCGGGCGCCGCCAGCGGGGCACCGACACGGCCGCCGGCGGGCAGCTCGGGGAGGGAGCCCGCGGTCACGGCGGCAGCGGCCGCCTCGAGCCCTCCGGTGAGGAAGGCCCCGTCGATGTCACGGGTGACCGTCGAGAGGTCGTAGTGGATCCCGTCGATCTCGACCGCGGGGGTCTCGTGTCCGGGGGCGCCGATACGGCTGAATCTCATCGCGTGCTGTCCTTCGTCGGAGTAGGGGTGGTCGGTGATGCGGGCGGTCGCGGGGCGAGCCCCGCCTCGTCGAGCTCGTTCCAGAGCTCGTCGGGGATGGTGACGGCGAAGCGCTCGGCGGTCGAGGCGGCCTGGGCCGCCGTGCGCACGCCGGCGACGACGCTGACGACACCGGGGAAGCCGAGCGGGTACTGCAGCGCAGCGGCCGGGAGGGAGACGCCGTACCGTGCGCAGACCTCGGCGATGTCACGGGCCTTCTGCAGCAGCTCGGCGGGGGCCTGCGCGTAGTCGAAGGTCGCGGCCTCCGGAACCCGGTCGCTGCTGAGCAGCCCCGAGTTGAACGGCGCCGCCGCCACGACGCCGACGCCGCGGGCGACCGCGAGCGGCAGCAGCTCGTCGGAGGCGCCCTGGTCGAGCAGCGTCAGCCGGCCGGCGGCCATCACGACGTCGACGTCGGTGCGGCGCACGAACTCGGCGAGCATCGCCGACTGGTTCATGCCGGCGCCGATGGCTCCGACGACGCCCTGCTCGCGCAGCTCGACGAGGGTGTCGACGCCGGTGGTCGACGCGGCCTCCCAGTGGTCGTCGGGGTCGTGCAGGTACGCGATGTCGAGCCGGTCGGTGCCGAGCCGGGCGAGGCTCGCCTCGACCGAGCGCAGGATGCCGTCACGGCTGTAGTCCCAGACCCGGCGGGTGGCGGCCGGCACCACGAAGCCCTCGTCGTCCAGCCGGTCGGCGGTCTCGGGGCTGTCGACGAGCAGCTTGCCGACCTTGGAGGAGAGCACGATCTCGTCGCGCGTGCCGGTGGCGGCGAGCGCCGCCCCGAGCCGCCGCTCGGAGAGCCCGAGGCCGTAGTGCGGCGCGGTGTCGAAGTAGCGCACGCCGCCGGCGAAGCCGGCGTCGTACGCGCCCGCGGCCTCCTCGTCGGTGGTCTCCTTGAACAGGTTGCCGAACTGGGCGGTGCCGAGGCCGAGCTCGGTCAGCGCGAGACCGGTGCGGAGGGAGCGGGTCTTCACAGAACGGCCTCCACGGAGACGGTCTCGGCGGTCTCGGCGGTCTCGGCGGTCGCGGGAGCCAGCGCGCGGCTCCAGTAGCCGCCGTCGGGGAAGGAGTACTCCGCCACGGACTCTTCGTACATCTCCGCAGAGTACCCCGGGAGGCCCGGGAGCACGTAGTTCCCGTCGACGACGATGCAGGGATCGGTGAAGTGCTCGTGCAGGTGATCGACGTACTCGGTCACCCGGCCCTCGAGCGATCCCGAGACGGCCACGTAGTCGAAGATCGAGAGGTGCTGCACGAGCTCGCAGAGCCCGACGCCGCCGGCGTGCGGGCAGACCGGCACGCCGAACTTCTTGGCCATCAGGTACACGGCGAGGATCTCGTTGATCGACGCCAGCCGGGCCGAGTCGAGCTGGCAGAAGTCGATCGCCTCGGCCTGGAACATCTGCTTGAACAGCACCCGGTTCATGCCGTGCTCGCCGGTGGCGACACCGATCGGCGCGACCGCTCGGCGCACGGCGGCGTGGCCGAGCACGTCGTCGGGGCTCGTGGGCTCCTCGATCCACAGCGGCTTGAACTCGGCGAGGCGGTTCACCCACTCGATCGCCTCCGGCACGTCCCAGACCTGGTTCGCGTCGATCATCAGGTTCGCATCCCAGCCGATCACCTCGCGGGCGATGCCGAGGCGGCGGATGTCGTCCTCGAGGTTCGCGCCGACCTTGAGCTTCAGGTGCCGGTAGCCCTCGTCGACCGACTCCTGCAGCAGGCGGCGCAGCTTGTCGTCGCTGTAGCCCAGCCAGCCGGCGCTGGTGGTGTAGCAGGGGTAGCCGCCGCGCTGCTCGAGCTCGGCGATCCGCTGTCCGCGGGTCGGCTCCAGCTCGCGCAGCATCTCGAGCGCCTCGTCGCGGGTCAGCGCATCCGAGAGGTACTGCAGGTCGGCCACGTCGACGAGCTCCTCGGGGCTCATCTCGGCGAGCATCCGCCACAGGGGCTTGCCGGCCTTGCGGGCGGCGAGGTCCCAGACGGCGTTCATCACGGCCGCCATGGCGAGGTGTTCGACACCCTTCTCCGGGCCGAGCCAGCGCAGCTGCGAGTCGGACTTCAGCGAGCGGTAGGTGGCACCGAGGTCCCCCACCATCTCGTCGACGTCCCGGCCGATCAGCGGCAGGGCGCGCTGACGCGAGGCCTCGACGCAGAGGTCGTTGCCGCGGCCGATGGTGAAGGTGAAGCCGTGGCCGCGGAGATCGCCGTCGGTGCGGAGCACGACGTAGGCGGCGGAGTAGTCGCCGTCCTTGTTCATGGCGTCGGAGCCGTCCTGGCTGAGGGAGGTGGGGAAGCGGACGTCGTAGACGTCCACGCCGGTGATGATCGTCATCAGTGTGAACCGTTCGGTCGAAGGGGTGAAGAAAAGGGGGGTGTCGGTCAGTCGGTGTGGAAGACCTCGGGGAGCTCCTGCCACCACTCCCCCGGCGCCCGGCTCTCGAGCGGGCGCTGCAACGGCTCCTGCACGGCCCACCAGCGCTGCGTCGCCTCGTCGGCGGCGATCGCGGCCATGTCGGCCTCGTAGTCGTCGCCCGTGTACTCGAAGTACGAGAACAGCAGGGCCCCGAAGCGGTAGATCGAGTAGTTGTGCACGTGGCTCTCGGCGAGCCGCGCCAGCACCTCCGGCCAGACGGCGGCGTGGTGGGCCTCGTACTCCTCGCGGTTCTCGGGCGGCAGCCCGATCACCGAGGCGACCCGCTTCACGAGGTCACCGTCACGCGGAGCGGCACGCCCTCGCGCTCGTCCGATTCGTAGGCCGCCTCGACGACCGCCATGGTGTGCAGCACGTCGTCCACCGAGGTCGGCAACGAGTCGACCGAGCCCTCGACGTAGCGCTGCAGTGCGCCCATCGAGCCGATGAAGGCGTCGGGGAACCACGAGCCCTCGAACGGCAGCGGAGTCCAGCCCTTCTCGCCGGCGACGGCGAGCTCGAGCGAGTCCTCGCGGCCCCGCGGGTAGTCGAGCAGCAGGCCGAGCTGCGCGCGGATCGCGCCCCTCGTGCCCTCCCACTTGATGAAGCTCTCCTCGTGGGCCGGCCCGTAGTCGTGGTCGTGGTTCGTGCTCACGACGGCCCGCAGATCGCGACCCCGATAGCGCAGGATGATCGTGGACCGCGTCGTGGCGATCTCGGGCTTCCCGGGGTGTCGCCGGGTCACCGCGCTGACGCCGTCGGGGTCGCCGAAGAACGAGCGCACGAGGTCGAGGTAGTGCACGCTGTGCATCGTCAGCTCGAGCCGCTCCATCCCGAACACGTGCGGGAAGAGGTGCCACGGGGTGTCGACCGACACCCGCACCTCCATGTCGTGCACCTCGCCGATGGTGCCCGCGGCGATCAGCCGGCGGGCCTCGGCGACGTAGGGCGCGAAGCGGAGCTGGGTGTTCACCGCGGCCACGAGGCCCTTGCGCCGGCAGAGGGCGGCGAGCGCCTCCCCCTGCTCGAGGCTGTGGCCGAGCGGCTTCTGGATGAGCACGGGAGATCCGTCGGGCAGGGCCTCGAGGGCCGCCTCGTACTGCTCCGGCATCAGCGCGATGTCGTAGACCGCGTCGGCCGGGGCCTCGGCGACGGCCGCCTCGACGGTGCCGAAGACGTGCTCGATGCCGAACTCGGCGGCGAGGGCATCCGCTCTCTGCACCGTGCGGTTGACGATGCCCCAGACCGGGTAGCCCGCCTTGCGGTAGGCCGGGAGGTGCGCGTCCTTGACGATGCCGCCGGCACCGATGACGACGATGGGTCTCGGATGCACGGGCAGCTCGAGCGTGTAGGCCGCGGCCGGGTGGCGCTCGGGCAGGTCATCGCGTTCGGGCAGGTCGCCGCGCATCCGCTCGTCGCTCATCCCTTCACCGCCCCGATGGTCTGGCCCCGCACCAGGAAGCGCTGGGCCCCGATGAACATCGCCAGCAGCGGCACCATCGAGATGACCGTCGCGAGTGCGAGCTGCGGCAGGTAGAGCTTCACGTCGAGGCCGGCGGCCACGGTGGCGTTGAACAGCGGGCTGGCGCCGATGAGCTCCTGGATGCCGATGGAGATCGTCTTGTTCTGCTGGCTCGAGGTGAGCAGCGCGAGCGGCAGGAAGAAGTTCGTCCAGTTCGCGACGAAGCTGAAGAACGCGACCAGCGCGATGGCCTGCTTCGAGATGGGCAGGGCGATCTCGAAGAAGGTGCGCAGCTCGCTCAGCCCGTCAATGCGGGCCGCCTCGACCAGCTCGTGCGGCATCGTCGTCATGAAGTGGATGTACGACAGGTAGACGCCGAACGGGTAGAAGCCCATGATCACCGCGACCGGCCAGAGCTGGCCCACCGCGTTGATGGCGTTCACCTCGAGGAAGATCGGGATGACGAGCACGGTGTTCGGCATCACCATGGCGAGCAGCGTCGCGATCAGGAACGCCTTGCGGAAGCGGAAGCGCAGCCGGGCGAACGCGTAGCCCGCCGGGATGGCCGCGACCAGCGCGAGCGCCGCGCCGCCGACCGAGACGATGGCCGAGTTGATCATCCACTGCTGGAAGAGCCCACCGTTGCCGGGGCCGAAGCCGGTGATCTGGTTCCAGCTGTAGACGATGTTCTCCCACGACATGCCGCCGAGGTTGAGGAAGCCGCTGGCGCCCGACTCGATGTTCTCCTGGCTGCCGAAGGCGAGGGCGATGAAGCCGATGATCGGCAGCAGGAAGGCGGCCGCGATCACGACCATCACGACGATGCGGGCGATGCGGCCGGCGTTCCACCGGTGCGAGCCGACGACGCGGGGGACGTCACTCACGCGAGTCGCACTGACGCGGGTCATGCGGTCCTCCTCTCCTTGCGCTGGGCGCGGGTCGTGCGGGTGCTGGTCTCGTCGCCGAACAGTCCGCTGCGGGTGACGATGATCAGGCCGATGCCGAGCGTGATCAGCAGCAGGATGATCGACAGGGCGGCCGCGGCGGGGAAGTTGCGGTTGGTGAACGCGAACGCGTAGCCGAGCTGCGTGGGCGCCCACTCGGCGACCACCGAGCCCGAGGAGATCTGCCTCAGCAGGTAGGGCTCGAGGAAGAGCTGGAAGCCGTAGGCCAGGTTCATCAGGGCCGCGTAGCCGACCCAGGGGCGGATGAGCGGGAGCTTGACGTGCCAGGCGAGCTGCCAGGCGTTCGCCCCGTCGATGCGCGCGGCCTCGAGCACCTCGTCGGAGATGCCGTTCAGGCCGCCGTTGACCACGACGATCCAGGTGCCGATGCCCTGGAAGAACAGCATCGCGGTGAGGATGAAGGGCATGTTGCCCGGCGTGATGACCTCTTTGTAGGTGCTCGCACCGAGGCCCTGCCAGAGGAAGGCGATGGGCGAGTTGACCGGGTCGATCAGGTAGACCCAGAGCACGAAGTTCGCGATGCCGCCGAGGGCGCCCGGGATGTAGTAGACGAAGCGCATCGCGCCGCCGAAGCGACCGGGGCTGGCGTGGATGAGCAGCGCCAGGGCCACGATGCCGAGGATCATGATCGGCAGCCAGATGGCCATCAGTGTGAAGATGTTGATGAACGTCGACCAGAAGCGGTAGTCGCCGACCACGGTCGCGAACGACTCGAGGCCGCCGAAGCCCGAGGTCGGGTTCACCAGCGACGGCGCCCGCTGCAGGCTGATGACGAAGGCGTAGCCGATCGGGATGGCCGCGGCGACGAGGAAGAGCACGGTGTAGGGCGCCAGCAGCACCCAGGCCCCGAGGGTCTCGTCGCGGCGGAGCCACGAGCGGCGGCGGCGGGCGGTGGTGCCCGCGCCCCTGGTGTCGGAGGGGGCGGCGGTCTTCGCGCGCTCCTCCAGGAGGTGATTGGTCACAGTGTTCCCCTGTGGCGGGCGCCGGCCGAGGGCCGGCGCCCGCCCGCTCGGTGTTCGGCTACTCGGCCACGACCGTGTAGCCGACGGACTTGGCCTGGTTGACGAGCTCGTCGCCGAACGCCTTGATGGCGTCCGTGGCGGAGCCTCCGCCGATCAGCGTCGAGGGCACCGTCTGGGTCCAGACCGAACCGGTGTCGTACAGCATGTACGAGTAGGGCTGCACGACTCCGAGAGCGCTCTTGAACGCCTCCTGCGTCGTCGCGACGTCGGCGAAGTAGGCGTCGTCGGCGATCTTCGCCAGCCAGTCCTCCTGCACCGGGCCGTAGCCGGGCAGGCCCGTGCTCAGGTCGACCTGCCAGCGCGGGTCGGTGGCGACGAACTTCGCGAAGGTGAGCGTGTTCTCGAGCTGCTTGCCGGTGATGTGCGAGGAGACGCCCCAGAGGCCGCCGCCCTCGTTGCCCGTCGAGGGCTCCGACTCGCCGTCCCACTTCAGCGGGGCGACCGCGGTCATCTGGCCGGCCGGGATCTTCCAGGTGTCGCGGAAGAGGTAGTTGCCCCACCACACTGCCCCGGGGCTCATCACCAGGTTGGCTCCGGCCTCGGCGGCGTCGCCGTCGAAGATGCCCTGGGTCGAGAGGGCTCCGCCGGCCTGCATCTGGTCGAGCAGCTCGGTGGCGCGCACGCAGTTCGGGTCGGAGAGGTCGATGTGCGCCTCCGACTCCGAGACGCGGTCGTTCGTGGGGCAGCCCGCGGCCTGCAGGTAGCGGTTGACCGCGTAGGCGTCGCCGAGGAAGCCGGAGATCTTGCCCGGGTTCTCCTGGGCGATCTTGACGGACAGCTCGCCGTACTCCTCCCACGTGGTGGGCACGGTGTAGCCCTTCTCGTCGAAGAAGGCCTTGTTGTACCAGAACACGTCGGGGGCGGCGTCGTTGCGGAGGCAGCGGATGGCCCCGTCGATGTCGCAGAACGAGATGACCGCGGGGTCGTAGCCCTCGATCGTGTCGGGCATCAGCTCGCCGAGGTCGGCGGCGTAGTTGCTCGTGGAGTTCGTGGCCCAGGCGATGTCGTCGTTCGAGGGGAAGAAGATGGCGTCGGGCCAGCCCTTCCCGGCCGAGTCGAAGTTCGCGAAGGCCTGACGCACGGTCTGGCCTCCGACCGTTCCGTCGATCTGCACGATGTCGATCTCGATGTCGGGGTAGGCCTCCTTGAAGGCCTCGGCCGCGGGCACCCGAGGCGGGTCGACCCAGACCGTGATCTTGCCGCCGGAGTCGGTCTGAGCGCCCCCGGTCGTCGTGGTTCCACCACTCGCGCAGCCCGCCATCAGAAGGGCGGTTGCGGCAAGGGCGACACCTGCTGTGAGGAATCTTGTTGTCTTCATTGACACTCCCTGTTGAGAGCAGTGCGGGCAAGGGGCCGAACACTGCGGTTTGCCTGGCGAACGGGATTCCCCGCTTGGTGCCGCTGTCACGCTATCCCCATCGAGGGCCACTAGTCAAACGTTTGCTCAAATCAATTCGGCGCGTCGTGCGCCAGCCCGATCCTGGCCGGGTCGAGGGCGTAGAAGCGCGCCGCCGTGCGGCCGAGGAGCTGCTCGCGTTCGGCTTCGGACAGCTCGGCGAACAGCGGCTGCAGTCCCTGCCAGACCCGCGTGTAGCCACCGGCGAGCGCCGAGATCGGCCAGTCGCCGCCGTACATCAGCCGCTCGACGCCGAACACCTCGACGGCCCGCTCGAAGGCGGGCCGCACGGTGTCGGTCGTCCACGCACCCTCGTCGCCGGTCGCCGAGTAGAGACCGCTCACCTTGCCGTAGACGGTCGGCACGGCGGCGGCCTCGGCGATCAGCGTCGACCAGGGCTCCCAGGAGTCGAGCCCGATCGGCGGTTTGGCGAGATGGTCGATCACCATCCTCAGGCGCGGGTGGCGCTCGGCGATGATCGGAATCAGCTCCAGATGGCGCGGCAGCACGGCCACCACGTCGAACGGCAGCCCCGCCTCCTCCAGCACGCCGAGGCCCTCGTCGACCTCGGGGCGCAGCAGCCAGTCGGCGTCGGCGCGGTCGTGGATGAGGTTGCGCACCCCCACCATCAGGCTGTCGTCGCGCCAGCCCTCGAGCATCGCGGCCGCCTCCTCGGGCCGGTCCAGCGGCACCCAGCCCACGATGCCGGCGACCTCGGGATGCTCGGCCGCCGACCCCCGCATCACCGCCGTGTCGTCGCTGTTGTCGGCCGACTGCACCTGCACGGTGAAGCCGACGCCCGCCGCCTGGAGTTCGGGCTGCAGCTGCTCGAAGGACATGGCGCCGTCGATCGGCGCGTGCTGCGGACCGAGCCAGCTGTACTCGGCGCGGGCCGGATCCCAGACGTGCTGGTGGGCGTCGATGACGGGAAAGGGCATGCGTGTTCCTCCTCGAACTCCTCCGCGCCGCGGCTGCGGCCCGGATCTGCACAATCGATTGTTCACGACGCGCGGCACCGCGTCGAGTGCCACGCGGCGATCGACGGGACGGCGGTCAGGGCCGCGGCGCGACCGTCGACTCGCGGATGATCAGCTGCGGTGCCGGGTCGGAGACCACGAGCCGCGGCACCGTGCCTCCGTGGATCCGGTCGTAGAGCGCCGCCATCGCCCGCCGGCCGAGCTCGTACCGCGGCATCTTCACGGTGGTCAGCGGCGGCCAGGAGTTGTCGGCCGTCCACGCGTCGTGGATCGCCACCACGGAGATGTCGTGCGGCACGCTCACCCCGCGACTGCGCAGCTCGAGCAGCACACCGAAGGCGGCGTTGATGTTGGCCACGACGATCGCGGTGGGCCGCGCATCCGCGTCGAGCAGTGGGCCGACCGCCGCCCGGCCCACGACGAGCTCGTAGCCGAGGGAGGTGACGAAGTGCTCGTCGACGGGCAGGCGGGCGCTCGCCATCTCGTCGCGGAAGCCCTGCTCCCGGCGCCGGCCGGTGACCGAGGAGGGCAGGCCGCCCACGAAGGCGATGCGCTTGTGCCCCTGCCCGATCAGGTGCCGGGTGGCGATGCGGGTGCCGAGCTCGTCCTCGAGGTCGACGTAGCCGCCGTCGGCGGGGTGGTTGGAGTTGACGTAGACGACCGGCAGGCGGCTGTCGATCTGCTCGCTCAGCTCGGCGGGCTCCATCGCGTCGGCGGCCTGCACCAGGGCACCGTCGATCCGGCCCTCCTTGATCAGGCGGGGCAGCGCGTACTCCTCGAGCTCGCTCTCGGCGCGGGCGAGCAGCACCATGTACTTCTTCTCGTAGCCCTCGTCCTCGACGCCGCGCATGAGCTCGCTGACGATGGCATTGGTGAGGTCGGGCACCACGAGGGCGACCACGTTGGTGCGCGAGAACTTCAGCGCCCGGGCGGCGTAGTTGGGGCGGTAGTCGAGCTCGCGGGCGGCGTCGGTGATGCGCTTGCGGGTCGCGTCGCTGACCCGCGCATCCGCCGCCCCGGTGAGCACGCGCGAGACGGCCGAGACGGAGACCCCGGCCATGGTCGCCACGTCGCTGAGGGTCGCCATGCGCTCAGTCTAGGTTCCGCCGCGCCGCGATCACGCGGAGGGGCGCACCGAGACGAGGTACAGGTGGGTCAGCACGAGCACGGTCTCCTGGCGCTGGTTGGTGACCGTCACGAGCTCGTGCACGTAGCCGAACTGCTCGGGGCGCTTCGCGTGCGGCACCCGGTCGACGATCTCGGCGCTCACGCGGATGGTGTCGCCGATGAACACCGGCTTGATGAAGCGGATGCGGTCGTAGCCGTAGCTCATCGCCTGCGGGTTGATGTCCCCCGCCGTCATGCCCACCGCGACCGAGAGGATGAGCGTGCCGTGGGCGATGCGCTGCCCGGCCGGCTGGGTGGCCATCCACTCGGCGTCCATGTGGTGCGGGAAGAAGTCGCCGGTCTGGCCGGCGTGCAGCACGATGTCGGCCTCGGTGATGGTGCGGCCGGTGGTGTCGCGACGTTCGCCGATCGCGATGTCGTCGTAGTAGCGGTCGACGGTGCTCATGCGGAGGTCTCCTGCTCGGTGGTGCGCGGGGCGGTGCGCGCGGTGCCGGTGTCGGCGATGTCGTCGCCGAGGTGGCGCGCGACGGCGTCGTCGAGGCGGCGGCGCAGCTCGTCGTCGTCGAGCTCGCCGAGAAGGGCCGCGGTGACGTGCTCGGACGCCTCGTTCTGCAGCTCGATGTAGTGCGGGTGCTGGGGTCGCAGGTAGGCGCCCTCGAGGGTGGCGCGCGTGCCCCGGAAGAAGTCGAGGCTGTCGGCGTTCGTGCGTGCGCTCTCCCACGCGACGGCGTTGCCGGGCTGGCCGCCGCCGTCGTAGTAGACACCCTCCTGCACCGCCGCCGAGGCGAGCCAGAAGGCGTGGTCGATGGCTTCGACCGGATGCGCGGTCGAGGCCGACACCGCGATGCCGGCGCCGCCGAGCAGCGAACCCCGCGCCCCGTTCCGCGAGCGGGGGATGTCGGTGTACGTCAGTCGGTGCATCCGGAAACCCGGCCGGCTGTAGTTCGTGTAACCGAACAGCAGCGGCGAATAGGCGTAGCGATCGCCCTCGCTCAGGGCGTCGGCGACCTGGATGGGGTTCCACCCCGCGTTCTCGCGCGGCACGAGTGCGGCGAGGCGGCGGAGCACCGCCATCGCGGAGCCGAGGGTCTCGGCGCGGAGGAAGACGCCGGGCGTGCGCATCGGCTCCTCCCCCAGCCCGGAGGCGACGGTGACGAGGCTCGAGAAGGCGTCGACCGGCTTGTAGGGCCAGAGCACACGGCCCTCCTCGGCGAGCGCGATGACCTCGTCCCAGTCGGTGGGCGCGGCGTCGATGAGGTCGGCGCGGAACGCCGAGACCTGGGCGGCGGCGTCGCTGGCGAGCCCCCACTGGCGTCCGGCGTAGGAGTAGGAGCGGTGGGACGCGCCGACCGACTGCCGGGCGAGCAGCTCGAGCTCGTCGTCGTGGCCGGTTCCGTCGAGCGGGGCGAAGAGGCCCTCGACGGCCGCGATCGGGATGTGCGGGTGGTCGATCACCAGCAGGTCGTAGCGGTCGGTGAGCTTGTCGAGCGGATAGTCGGCGAAGGCCTGGAGGGAGCGGTACTCCCAGACGACCTCGACGTCGGGGGCGACCGCACGGTAGGCCTCGGCGGCTGCGACGACGCTGCCGTGACCGCGGGCGTGCTCCCAGGTCATGCCGCGGAGGGTGACGGTCATGCGGTCGCCTCGTGCGCCGGGGCACGGCCCGCAGCGGGGGCCGCTGTGCCGCTCGCCTCGGCTACCGTGGCACGGCCCGTGTCCGGGAACTCGGCGCGCACCCGCTCGTCGTCCTCGCCGAGCAGCGGGGCGGCCTTGCGGCTGCTGAGGATCTGTCCGTCGACGCGCAGCGGACTGCGGGTCGTGGTCAGCGTGGTGCCGCGCCGCTCCACCTCCTGCGTCATGCGGATGGCGGCGAACCCCTCGCTGTCGAGCAGCTCGTCGAGCGTCAGCACCGGTGCGCACCAGACGTCGGCCGCGTCGAGGATGCCGAGCCAGTGCTCGGTGCTGCCGGTCGCGAAGCGCTCGGCGAGCAGCGCCTCGATGCGCTCCTGCTCGTCCCACGCCTGCTGCGGATCGACCATGCCGGTCAGCTCGGGGAGCTCCAGCAGCTCGCCGAGCTTCGGGATGGGGTTCATCGCCAGCGCGATGTACCCGTCGAGCGTCGGGTAGGTGCCGTAGGGCGCCGCCAGGAAGGCGTGCGCGGAGTGCTCGCCGTGCCGCTTCACCGCGATGGAGTCGTCGTTCAGCCGCACGCTCAGCAGCTCGAACTGCAGGTCGAGCATCGCCTCGAGCAGGCTCGACTCGACCAGGCCGCCCTCCCCCGTTCGGAAGCGCCGCACCAGCAGGGCGGTCGCCCCCTGGGCGATGTGGCAGCTCAGCAGGTGGTCGGCGATCGACAGCCCGACGGGCACGGGCCCGTCGGCGGCCGAGCCGCTCAGCCAGGGCAGCCCCGAGACGGACTGCGCCAGCAGGTCCTGGCCCGGCCGTGTGGCCCACGGGCCCTCCGAGCCGTAGCCCGTGGCGCTGGCGTAGACGATCGAGGGGTTCAGCTCGCGCACCGACTCGTAGTCGAGGCCGATCCGCTCCATCACCCCCGGCCGGAAGTTCTGGATGAGCACGTCGGCCTTCGCCACGAGCTCCTTGACGTAGTCGAGGTCGGCCGGCTTCTTCAGGTCGGCGGTGATCGACTCCTTGTTGCGGTTCATCGCGTGGAAGGACACGGTGTCGCCGTCGGCCGTCCGGCCCGCGAAGGCGAGCGTGCGGCCGATGTCGCCGGACCCCGGCCGCTCGATCTTGATCACCCGGGCGCCGAGGTCGGCGAGCCTCATGGCCGCCACCGGCCCCGCCAGGAACTGGCTGAAATCGAGAACGAGAATGCCGTCGAGCGGCAGTGCTCCTCGTGCAGTGGTCACGTCGTCTCCCTGTCCGCATCCTTGCGGCGAGCCCTTTGCTCAATCGTTTGCTCATGCTACTGTCGCGGGGTGTCGATGCGCAAGGCGCGGCCTCAGGGCCCGCGGCGCACGACCTCCGACGACGGAAGGACGAGTCAGTGCTGACTGCCAGTTACGTGCGAAACCGCACCATCGAGATCGCCGAGGCGGAGACCACTCCCCCGCCGCCGCCCGGCTCCGTGCAGATCGCGGTGTCGCACGTCGGCCTCTGCGGCACCGACCTGCACATCTTCCACGGCTCGATGGATGCGCGGGTCGGCACCCCGCTGGTGTTCGGTCACGAGATGAGCGGCGAGATCGCGGCGCTCGGCGACGGCGTCTCCGGCTGGTCGGTCGGCGACCCCGTGACCGTCATGCCGCTGGACTGGGACGGCACCTGCCCCGCCTGCCTCGCGGGCAACGAGCACATCTGCCAGAACCTCGACTTCATCGGCATCGACTCGCCCGGTGCGCTGCAGCCGCTCTGGAACGTGCCGGCGTCGACACTCGTGGCGCTGCCGGCGGGCATCCGTCTCGACCACGCGGCTCTCGTCGAGCCCGTCGCCGTCGCCGTGCACGACGTGCGCCGCGCCGAGCTGAAGGCCGGCGAGAAGGCGGTCGTGATCGGCGGTGGCCCGATCGGCGTGCTGATCGCCACGGTCGCCCGCTCGATCGGCGCCGAGGTCGCCGTGATCGAGCTCGACGGCGGGCGCCGGGAGCAGGTCGCCGCCCTCGGTTTCACCACCGTCGACCCGCGCGCGGTCGACCAGACCGCCTGGGTCGAGGAGTGGACGGGCGGCGTCGGCGCCGACGTCGTGTTCGAGGTCTCGGGCGCAGCCGCCGCGGTGCTCGGCGCGACCGCGCTGGCGAAGGTGCGGGGAACGCTCGTCGTGGTCGCCATCCACCCGACCCCGCGGGAGATCGACCTGCAGCGGGTGTTCTGGCGCGAGCTGACCATCCGCGGAGCACGCGTCTATCAGCGCACCGACTTCGAGCGGGCGGTCGAGCTGGTGGCCGACGGCACGGTGCCGGCCGAGGTGCTCATCACGAGCCGCGTGCCGCTCGCCGAGACCCAGGCCGCGCTCGAGGAGCTCGAGAGCGGTCGCGCGATGAAGATCCTCGTCGACGTGGCGGGCAAGGCATGAGCGGGCCGGGCCCGAGCGGGCCGGGCCTGAGCGGGCTCTTCTCCCTCGAAGGAACAACCTCCGTGGTCACCGGCGCCAGCCGCGGCATCGGCTTCGCCATGGCGGTGGCCCTCGCCGAGGCCGGTTCCGACGTCATCGGTGTGAGCACGACGCTCCCGGCCTCCGGCAGTGCGGTCGGCGCGGCCGTCGAGGCGACCGGGCGGCGGTTCGAGGGGCTCGCCTGCGACTTCGCCGACCCGTCCGCCGTCGACGCCCTCGGGGCCGCTCTCTCCGAGCGCGACATCGACGTGCTGGTGAACAACGCGGGCACCATCGAGCGGTCACCGGCGGCCGAGCATCCGCTCGACTCCTGGTACCGGGTGCTCGAGATCAACCTGTCGAGCCAGTTCCGGCTGACCCAGGCGGTGGGGCGACGGATGCTCGACCGCGGCCACGGCAAGGTGATCTTCACGGCGTCCCTGCTCAGCTTCCAGGGCGGCATCAACGTGCCGGGCTACACCGCGGCCAAGTCGGGCATCGCGGGCCTGACCAAGGCGCTGTCGAACGAGTGGGCGGCGCGGGGCGTGAACGTGAACGCCATCGCGCCCGGGTACATCGCGACCGACAACACCTCGGCGCTGCGGGCCGACCCCTCGCGCTCGCAGTCGATCCTCGACCGCATCCCGGCCGGGCGCTGGGGCGAGGCCTCCGACCTGGCGGGCGCCACCGTCTTCCTGGCCTCCCGCGCCTCGGACTACGTCGACGGCATCACGCTGCCCGTCGACGGCGGCTGGCTCGGACGATGAGCGGGGCACCGGCCTCGCTCGGCGGGCAGCGGATCGTGCCGGTCGTCGTCATCGACGACGCCGCGCAGGCCGTCGGGCTGGCCGAGGCGCTGCTGGCCGGCGGCATCGGCTGCGCCGAGTTCACCCTGCGCACCCCGGCGGCGCTCGACGCCCTCGCCGCGGCCTCGGCGGTGCCGGGGTTCGTCGCAGGCGTCGGCACGGTGATCACGCCGGCGCAGTTGCACGCGGCGGCCGACGCCGGCGCGCGCTTCGCGGTCGCGCCCGGCTTCGACGAGGAGATCGTGACCCTCGGCGCCGACCGCGGGCTCGACGTCGTGCCGGGCGTCGCCACGCCCACCGACGTCTCCCGAGCGCTGCGCGCCGGCGTCGACCACGTGAAGCTCTACCCGGCGGGCGCGCTCGGCGGCACGGCGTACCTCGACGCGCTGGTGGGGCCGTTCCCCGGGGTGCGCTTCCTGCCGAGCGGTGGGGTGAGTGCGGCCTCGGCCGCGGCGTGGGCCGCGCATCCGTCGGTCTTCGCGATCAGCGGCAGCTGGATGGTGCCCCGCGACGCGATCGCAGCGGGCGACTTCGGCCGCATCGCCGAGCTGTCGCGCGCCGCCGTCGACTCGCTGGGCGGGGTGAAGCGATGACGGGCGGGGACATGACGCGCGGGGTGGTGACGCTCGGGGAGAGCATGGCGCTGATCCGGGGCGACGGGGTCGCCGGGCTCGAGCACCTGGCGACGGCCCGGATCGAGACCGGCGGGGCCGAGGGCAACGTCGCCGTGGGGCTGACACGCCTCGGGGTCGACGCCACCTGGCTCGGGCGGGTCGGCGACGACGCCCTCGGGCGACGGGTCGCGGGCGAGCTGCGGGGCGAGGGCGTGCGGGTCGTGGCGATCGTCGACACGGCGGCGCCCACCGGGCTGATGATCAAGAACACCCCGCACGCCGGGCGGACGGCCGTCACCTACTACCGCGCGGGGAGCGCGGGCAGCCGGTTGACCCCGGCCGACCTCGACCGGATCGACTTCGCTCAGCACGCGCTGCTGCACCTGACGGGCATCACCCCGGCGCTCTCGGCGTCGGCGCGCGAGACCGCCTTCGCGGCGGTCGAGCTCGCCCGCGCGGCGGGCTGCGCCGTGTCCTTCGACGTGAACCTGCGGGCCTCGCTCTGGCCGGCCGAGGATCCGGCGCCGGTGCTGCGCTCGCTCGCCGCCCTCGTCGACATCGTGATCGCCGGCGATGACGAGGCGCGGTTGATCACCGGGTCGCCCGCCGCCCTCGACGACCCGGCGGCGCTGCTCGAGGCCCTCCGCGACCTCGGGCCGCGCGAGGCCGTCGTGAAGCGCGGACCGCTCGGCGCCAGCGCCTCGGCCGGCGGTGAGGTCGTGCACCAGGCCGCCTTCGCGGTGCCGGTCGTGGACACGGTCGGTGCGGGCGACGCCTTCACCGCCGCCTACCTGGCTCGCCGTCTCGCGGGCGCACCCCTGGCCGAGGCGGTGCGCACCGCGGCGATCGCGGGCGCCATCGCCTGCACCCACCCGAGCGACTGGCTCGGCTACGCGCGCCCGTCCGACCTCGCGGCCTTCGACGCCGCCGACCCCGTGCGCCGCTGACCCGCCACGCACGAGGGCCGGCGGCTAGAGGATGACCGGGTCCCAGATGGGCTTCTGCGCGAAGGCCTCACGGTAGTACTCGAGCTCGGTGAGCTCGGCCGCGGCCTCCTCGTCGACCACGACGGTCGCCCGCGGGTGCAGCTGGATGGCCGACGCCGGCACGCTCGCCGTCAGCGGGCCTTCGACCGCGGCCGCCACCGCCCGAGCCTTGCCCCGCCCGAACGCGAGCAGCACCAGCCGCCGCGCCCGCAGGATCGTGCCGAGCCCCTGCGTGATGCTGTGCACCGGCACCTCCTCGACGGTGTCGAAGAAGCGGGCGTTGTCCTCCCGTGTCTGCCGGGTGAGCGTCTTGACCCGGGTCAGCGAGGCGAACGACGAGCCGGGCTCGTTGAAGCCGATGTGGCCGTCGGTGCCGATGCCGAGCAGCTGCAGGTCGACGCCGCCGGCTGCCAGGATGGCGTCCTCGTAGCGCTCCCCCGCGGTCTCGATGCCGAGCGTCCGCCCGTCGGGCACGTGCACGGCCGAGGGCTCCAACCCGAGCGGCCCGGTCACCTGCGCGGCGATCACCGAGTGGTAGCTCTGCGGATGCGTCACGGGAATGCCCACGTACTCGTCCAGCGCGAACCCGCGCACGCCCGAGAGGTCGAGCCCCGCCCGCACACGCTCGGCGAGCGCCCGGTACACCGGCAGCGGTGTGTCCCCGGTGGCGAGCCCCAGCACGGCGTCGGGCCGCTGCAGCACCAGCCGCTCAATGGCCTCGGCCACGAGCGCCCCGGCGGCGCGGCGGCTGCCGACCACGATCACTTCTGCCACGTCGGCACCCTCTCGTCAGCGGTGAGCGCCGGCGCCCCGACCAGGGCGGCCCCGACGGCGGCCGCCGGGAACCCGGCCGGCACGAGCAGCACCCGGCTCTCCAGCCCGAGCGACGCCAGGAACGGCGACTCCTCGGCCCAGGATGTCAGAACCCGCCGCACCTCGTCGAGCAGCCACTCCCCCAGGTTCGACAGCCCGCCGCCGATCATCACGATCTCGACGTCGACGGTCAGCACGAGCACGCGCACGGCGGCGGCCACGTTGTCGACGAGCAGCGAGCGGATGGCCACGGCCTCCGGGTCACCGGCATCCGCAGCGGACATCAGCGACCGCGCCGGGATCGGGTCGGCCGCCCCGGGCGACGACCACTGCCTCGCGATCGCGCTCCCCGACGCCACGGTCTCGAGGCAGCCCCGCTGCCCGCACGGGCAGAGCACCCCGTTCGGGTCGACCGGGATGTGCCCGATCTCACCGGCCGCCCCGCGGGCACCCCGCCAGAGCCGGCCGTCGATCACCAGTCCGGCCGCGAGCCCGGTGCCGAGGTTCAGGTAGGCCATCGAGCGCGCGGTCAGCTGCGGCTGCGCCGTCATCAGGTGATAGGCGCCGAGAGCGGCGGCCTTCACGTCGTTCTCGACCTTCACCGGGCAGCCGAGCCGCTCGCCGAGGAGGTCGCCGAGAGCGAGCTCGTCGAAGCCGAGGTTCACCGCGTGCGACACCGTACCGGCGACGACGTCGACCTGCCCCGGGATGCCCACCCCGATCGAGTCGAAGTCCGACGGCGCCCGCCCGGTCAGCTCGGCGACGCGGGCGATCCCGGCGAGCGCGGTCGCGACCACGGCCTCCGGCCCGAATCCGGTGGCGAGACGGACCCGCTCCACGACGGCTCCGCCGTCGTCGACCGCGACCACGTCGGTCTTGGTGCCCCCGATGTCCAGCCCGAGCCTCACGAGCGCACCCCCCTGTCGGCGAGCACCGAGGCGAGCGCCTCGCCCACGAGCGCCGAGGCACCGTAGGTGGCGAGGCCGGCGTAGCGGGCGTGCGATCCGGGCCAGCCCATGTCGACGGTGACGACCCGCGGATGCCGGTCCCGGAGTGCGTCGATCAGGGCGACGACCTCCGGCCGCCGCTCGTTGTCCTTCCCGATCACGAGCACGTATGCTTCGGCGGGAATGTCCTCGATCTCCTCCCGCCAGGACGCCTCGACGACCTCGTGCACGCCGAGGTGCACACCGGCCGCGGCGAGCGCGGCGAAGGGGCCCCACGGCACGACGCCGATGGCGCTGTTGGCCGCGGTGTCGACCCGCACGACGGTCCAGCCGGGGCCGGTCAGCGCCTCGTCGGCCTCGGGGGTCCAGGCGAACGTGGAGGCGACGGCACGGGCATCCGGCATCGCACCGTCTGAGCCGACCGCTCCCGACGACGGAGTCGCCGCACCCGCCCAGCCCGCCAGAGCGAGGTTCCGCCCGGCCGCCTCCTCGACCCGCCCGGCCGCGAGCAGGCCCGAGTCGATCGCGGCCTGCACCGCGTCGACGATCTCGTCGAGCTGCGGCCCGGTGTTCCTGGTGCCGATGCAGAGCAGGTCGCATCCCGCGGCGAGCGCCGCGACGGCGGCCCCCGGGATGCCGATCGAGGCACTCGCGCCCGCCATGTCGAGCGCATCGGTCACGATCACCCCGTCGAAGCCGAGCTCTCCGCGCAGGATCCCCTCGAGGATCGGCCGCGAGAACGTCGCCGGCGTGCCCGGGTCGAGCTGCGACAGCACGATGTGACTCGTCATCACGGTGCGGGCCCCGTCCGCGACGGCTGCGGCGAAGGGCACGAGCTCCCGCGACCGCAGCACATCGGCGGGCGCGTCCACCGTCGGCAGCGCGAGGTGGGAGTCCTGCGCCGTGTCCCCGTGCCCGGGGAAGTGCTTGAGGCACGCGGCGACTCCCTGGGCCTGCAGTCCCTCGGTCCAGGCGACGGTGTGCCGGGCCGCGAGCGCCGGGTCGGCGCCGAAGCTCCGCACCCCGATCACGGGGTTCAGCGGGTTCGAGTTCACGTCCGCATCCGGCGCGAAGTCGAGGTTGACGCCCGCCTCGGCGAGAGCCCGCCCCACCGCGGCGCCGACCGCACGGGTCGCCGCGAGGTCGTCGAGGCGGCCGAGCACGGCGTTGCCCGGATAGGGCGCCCCGCGATCGTAGAACAGCCGGGTGACGTCGCCGCCCTCCTCGTCGATCGCGATGAGAGCGGCGGGGTTGGCCGCGCGGATAGC
Organism: Herbiconiux flava; assembly: GCF_013409865.1. NCBI lineage: Bacteria > Bacillati > Actinomycetota > Actinomycetes > Micrococcales > Microbacteriaceae > Herbiconiux > Herbiconiux flava. The sequence continues at coordinate 1,589,579 of NZ_JACCBM010000001.1, read as the reverse complement.
GTCCGTCAGGGCCACGAGCTGCGCCGGCGAGACGATGTTCTCGCCGAACAGGCACACGCCCGCGAGACCCTCGCCGAGCATCCGCTCGACCCACTCGGGCAACGTCGTGCCCTCGAACCCGGGCAGCAGGGTGCCCAGGATGCTCGACCGGAGCCCGCTCATCCCTTCACCGCCCCGCTCACGAGCCCCGAGGTCATGCGCCCCTGCACCAGCAGGAAGAACACGATCACCGGGATGGCCATCAGCGTCGACCCCGCCATGATCGCCGCCCAGTTCGTGGTGCCGGTGACCTGCTGGAAGGTGCGCAGCCACACGGGCAGCGTCATCATCTCGGGGCGCGAGTTCACCACGAGCGCGAGCAGGAACTCGTTCCACGCCTGGATGAAGCCGAAGACGCCGGTGGCGACGAGGCCCGGCGCCAGCAGGGGGAAGGTGATCCGCCAGAACGCGCCGGTGCGCGAGCATCCGTCGATCATCGCCGACTCCTCGAGCTCCACCGGCACGCCGTTGACGAAACCGCGCAGGGTCCAGATGGTGAACGGCAGCACCGTCGCGACGTAGACGAGGGTGAGGCCGGCGATGGTGTTGAGCAGGTTCCAGCCGTCGAGCACCCGGTAGGTCGAGACGATCATCGCCTCGGCGGGGATCATCTGGATGATCAGGATGGCGAAGATGAACGCCTTGCGGCTGCGGAAGCGGTAGCGCGTCACCGCGAGCGAGGCGAGGAACGCGAAGACCAGCGCGATCACGACGGTCGAGATGGTGACCATCAGCGAGTTGCCGAGGGCCGGCAGGAAGGGCGCGCGACCCGGGTCGAAGATGACGGTCTCGTAGTTCGCCGTGGTGAGGTGCTGGGGGAAGAAGTTCGGCACGGAGCCGCGGATCTCGTTGTTGGGCTGCAGGGAGGTGTTGACCATCCAGTAGACCGGGAAGACCGAGAAGACGAAGACCACGATCGACGCGGCCCCGAGCAGGATGCTCGTGCTGCGCTTGGTGCGCACGCCGCTCACTGCTCCTCCTCCCTCAGGCTCCGGCGCACGTAGAACACCGAGATCGCCACCATCAGGATGACCATGATCACCGCTATGGCGCCGCCCGTGCCGTAGTCGCCGCCGCCGATGGAGGTCTGGTAGATGTACACGCCGAGGGTCGAGGTCTGCTCCTTGATGCCGCCGATGCCCTGGAGGGCGAAGATCTGCGTGAACACGCGCAGGTCCCAGATGACCTGCAGGATGATCACGACCACGAAGATCGAGCGGAGGTAGGGGAAGACGATCAGGCGGAAGCGCTGCCACGCCCCGGCCCCGTCGAGCTGGGAGGCCTCGAGCACCTCGTCGGGCACCTGCGTGAGCCCGGCGAAGATCGTGAAGGCGACGAAGGGCACAGCGCCCCAGGTGACGATGATGGTCGCGACCACGAAGAAGGAGAACGGGTCGATCAGCCAGGAGTGGTTGGTGAAGTCCTGGCCGCTGACGGCCTCCATGAGGTAGTTGACGACGCCGTACTGGGTGTCGAACATCCAGCCCCAGACGATCGTGGCGGTCAGCGCCGGCATCGCCCAGGCGAGCAGCAGGCCCACCGAGACGAGGGTCTTGAAGAAGCGGTTGACGCGGTTCATCAGCAGGGCGACGGCCGTGCCGAGCACCATCGCCGTCACGACGTTGGCGACGCAGAACAGGATGCTGCGGCCGAGCACCGCCCAGAACTGGGGGTCGCCGAGCACCCGGGCGTAGTTGTCGAAGCCCACGAACGGGGCGTCGGCGCCGAAGACCTGCGCTCGGCCGAACTCCTGGAACGACATCACGAACAGCTGCACGAGCGGCCAGCCGATGACGGCGGCGAGGATGATCAGGGCCGGCACGAGCAGCACGATCGGCGTGAAGCGGGCGCGCTTCCGGCGGGCGGTGCCGGGGTCGGGCGGCAGCTCCTGCACACCCCCGGATTCGTGCTCGCGCACGAGCAGCACGGACGAGGTCATAGACGGTACTCCCACTACGATTGCGGTTGTGCCCCCACCTTCCTAGGGCGATGGGCATCGGGCCGACGGGGGCCGGCGCGGTGTTCGCGCACCGTGCCGGCCACCGTCCGGTTGGGCTGGTCGGAGCCCTTCTAGGAGTTCAGGATCCCGTCGATCTTCTCGTCGAGCGCCTTGGCGAGCTGCTCCACGTCACCGCCCTGGGCGATGCCGACGAAGAAGTCCTGCAGGGCGCCCGAGGCCTCGACGTCGGCCCACTTCGGCGAGGCCGGGGTGAGCTTGGCGTTGGCCGCGGCTTCGGCGATGGCCGTGGCGACCTCGTCGGTGCCGAGGGTCGACGCCAGCGAGATCTTCGCCGGCACGAGGCCGTTCTCACCGAGGATCGACTGGTACTCGTCGCTCAGCATGATCTCGAGCGCGTCCGTGGCGAGCTCGGGGTGGGCCGACTTCGCGGCGACGGCGATGTTCGAGCCGCCGGCGAAGACGTGGGCGGCGCCGCCGTCCTTGCCGGGCAGGGCGTAGACGCCGAGGTTGGCCTCCTGGTCGGGGCAGCCGGGCGCATCCGCGTCGGCCGGGGCGAGGATCGAGCCCTTCACCCAGCTGGGGGCGGAGAGGTTCGCGACGACGCCCTCGCAGAACGGCACCTGCGGGTCGGTCTCGTTGCCGTCCTTCGGGGCGACGCTGGCCTCGGTCATGACCTCCTGCACCTGCTTCAGGCCGGCGATCGACTCGGGGCTCGAGAAGCTCGAGGTCCAGGTGTCGCCGTCCTGGGTGGCGATCTCGCCGCCGTTCTCCCAGATGTAGGGCAGGGCGTTGTACCAGTCCTGGCCCGGGAAGTAGATGCCCGAGACGCCCGGGTTCGCCGCGGCGAGCGCGACGCCGTTCGAGACGTACTCGTCGAGGGTCGTCGGCACGGTGAGGCCGGCGTTCGCGAGCAGGTCCTTCTTGTAGAACACCAGGCGCGCACCCGAGTAGTAGGGAGCGGCGTAGAGCTTGCCGTCGTAGCTGCCCGCCTCGACGAAGCCGGGGAGCAGGTCGTCGCCGCCGAGCTCCTCCTGCACGTCGGACAGGTCGAGGAACGCCCCCGCCGAGGTGAAGGCGGCCGCCTGCGTGTTGCCGACCTCCACGACGTCGGGGCTGTCGGAACCGGAGAGGTTCGTCGTCAGCTTGTCGACGAGACCGGTCCAGGCCTGCTCCTCGATGGTGAGGGTGGAGCCCGGGTGGTCCTTCTCGAAGGTGCTGACCAGGTAGTCGCGGGCCTCCTGCGGGGTGTCGGTGCCGTTCAGCCAGACGCGGATGTCGGCGGTGCCGTCGCCTCCCGCACTGTCGTCCGACGAGCCTCCGGCGCAGCCGGCGAGCGCGAGTGCCGCCGTGACGCCGAGGGCGGTGACGGCGAGTGTCGTCTTCCTCATGGTGTTCTGCCTTTCCTAGGGCGATGGGATGGGGTTGCTGTTGTACTTCAGGAGACGCCGAGCTGGCCCGAGAGCACCATCACGGCCGCCCCGCGCAGGACGATGTCCGGCCCGAGGGTGGTCATGCGCAGCGTCAGAGAGCCGTGGAACTCGGCCATCGTGCGGCTGCGCAGGGTCTCGACGGTGGCCGCCATCAGCGGTCCGTCGAGCAGTTCGGTGGGCCCGCTCAGGATGACCTCGCTGAGGTCGAGCGCTCCCACCACCGGCGCGAGGGCGATGCCGAGCCGCTGGCCCGCCTCCTGGAGCACGGCCGTTCGCGCGGTACCCTGCTCCCCCTCCAACCGGTCGATCAGGTTCGGGATGCTCAGCCACGTCTCGAGGCAGCCGCGCTTCCCGCAGGCGCAGACCGCGCCCCCGTCCGTGCCCACCACGACGTGGCCGATCTCTCCCGCGGCGAACCGGCTGCCGAACAGCGGGGTGCCGCCGAGCAGGAGGCCGGCGCCGACGCCGTGGCCGATCGTGATGAGCATCGCGTCGCTGTCGGCGCCGCCGAAGCTGTGCTCGGCGAGCACCGCCGCGTTGGCGTCGTTGGCGACGAGCACCGGCAGCCCGAAGCGGTCGGCCAGGATGCTCTGCAGCGGCATCCCGTTCCAGCCGAGGTTCGGTGCGCTGAGCACCACGCCGCCGAGGTCGACGACGCCGGGCGAGCCCACGCCGATGCCGAGCACCGGAGCTGTGGCCTGCTCGATCAGCCGCTCGGCCAAGGCCACGACCTTGGCGACCGCCTCGTCGCCGGTGCTGCCGTCGAGCGCGACCTCGGCCCGGGCGCTGATGGCCCCGTCGAGGTCGAGCAGCGCGCCGGTGAACACCGAGTGCTCGGAGAGGTCGAGCCCGACGATCACGAACGCCGAGCGGTCGAGGTCGAGCAGCGTCGCGGGCTTGCCGGGGCGGGTCTCCTCGCGCTGGCCGAGCTCGACGACGAGTCCGTCGGAGATCAGCTCGGCGACGAGGGCGCTGACGGTGACCCGGGTGAGCCCGGTCTCGCGGGCGATGTCGGCGCGGCTGCGGCCTCCCTCGCGGTAGAGGGTCTGGAGCACGAGGGAGCGGTTGTGCCCCCGGGCGTCGACCGGAAGCACTTTGGAGGAGGGCCTCAAGGGCCGCAGTGCCGTCATGTTTGTTAGTAAAGCTTACGAACTTATCCCGATCAAGACTTTTCCCGGATTCGTTCGCGATCTTTACAAACCCGAAACACGGGCGTCTAGCATTGCTGTGTGTCCGATGTCCCCGCCCAGCCCCGTATCCGCGTGAACGACGTCGTCCGCCTGCTCGTCGAGCTGTTCGCCTTCTTCACCTTCGGCTTCTGGGGCTTCGTGGCCTGGCCCTTCCCCTGGAACCTGGGGCTCGGCATCGCCACTCCCCTCTTCGCGATCCTGATCTGGGCGTTCTTCCTCTCCCCCAAGGCCGTCATCCATATCGACGCCTTCGGACGTGCGCTGGTCGAGATCGTGCTGCTGGGCTCGGCGGCCCTGGCCTGGCTGATGCTCGGGCAGCCTCTCGTGGCGCTCGTCTTCGGACTCGTGGCGGTGGCCAGCGGAGTCGTGGCCGGACGGCGGAACCTGCAATGACCGTGCTCGTCCACGGCGCCCGCAAGCTCGACGCCGACGGCATCGTGGACGACTTCTGGCTGCTCACCTCCGGCTCCACCATCGCCGCGACGGGCACGAGCGACTCGTGGCGGGCGACCGGGGTGATGCCGCCCGACGCCGATGTCGTCGACGCCCGCGGCGCGTGGTTGACCCCCGGTTTCATCGACCTGCACGCGCACGGCGGCGGCGGATTCTCCTTCGACGACGGAGCCGACGCCATCCGCTCGGCCCTCGCGGTGCACCGCGCCCACGGCACCACCCGCTCGGTGATCTCGCTCGTCGCCAACCCGCCGCACGTGCTCGCGGCCTCCCTCGACGCCATCGCCCGGATCGCCGCCGGCGACCCGCTCGTGCTCGGCTCGCACCTCGAAGGGCCGTTCCTCGCGCCGTCCCGCAAGGGCGCACACAATCCCGACTTCCTCGGCGTGCCCACGCACCACGTGCTGAAGCAGCTGCTCGAAGCGTCCGAGGGCCGGCTCGTGCAGATCACCCTCGCACCCGAGCTCCCCGGCGCCCTCGAGGCGATCGGCACCTTCGCGTCGTCCGGCACGGTCGTCGCCATCGGGCACACGGATGCGGGCTACGACCTCACCCGCGAGGCCGTCGACCGCGGCGCCACCCTGCTCACCCACGCCTTCAACGCCATGCCGGGCATCCACCACCGCGACCCCGGACCGGTCGCCGCCGCCCTCGACGACCCCCGCGTCACCCTCGAGCTGATCGCCGACGGCGTGCACGTGCACCCCGCCGTGCTCGCGCTCGCCTTCGCGGCGGCCCCGGGGCGCATCGCCCTCGTCACCGACGCCATGGCGGCGGCCGGGGCCCCCGACGGCGCGTACCTCCTCGGCACCCTCCCGGTCACGGTCCGCGACGGAGTCGCGACCCTCACCCCGGGCGTCGCTCCGGCAGCCGCGGCCGCTGCAGCCGGCCCCGCCCCGGGCGCCGTCGCCGACCCCGCCATCACCCCGGGCGGCGCCGCCGCCGCGGCCGGCACCTCCGCGGAGGGTGCGGGCCGAGCATCCGTCGCCCCCACCATCGCGGGCTCGACCCTCACCCAGGACGCCGCCCTGCGCACCGCCGTCGCCGCCGGCGTCGACCCCATCGCCGCCGTCACCGCACTCACCGCCACCCCCGCCCGCGTGCTCGGCCGCCCCGACCTCGGCCGCCTCGCGCCGGCCCACGCGGCCGACCTCGTCCTCCTCACCCCGACCTTCGAGGTCACCCACGTCTGGGCTGCCGGCCGCCCCGTCGCCGTCACCTGAGCCGGCGCCGCCCCGGAACGAGAACGGCCCCCACCCCGGAGGGTGAGGGCCGTCGCACGAGGCGCGGAGGCTAGGCCGCCATGCGCTCCTGCAGGTTCGCGTCGAGCGTCGCGAGGAACTCCTCGGTCGTCTGGTACGGCTGGTCGGGCCCGACGAGCAGCGCCAGGTCCTTCGTCATCTTGCCCGACTCGACCGTCTTGATCACGACGTCTTCGAGGGCCAGCGAGAAGTCGATCAGCTCCTGGTTGCCGTCGAGCTTGCCGCGGTGGGCGAGCCCACGGGTCCAGGCGAAGATCGAGGCGATCGGGTTGGTCGAGGTCGGCTTGCCGGCCTGGTGCTGGCGGTAGTGCCGCGTGACCGTGCCGTGCGCCGCCTCGGCCTCGACGACCTTGCCGTCGGGCGTGGCGAGAACCGAGGTCATGAGGCCCAGCGAGCCGAAGCCCTGCGCCACGGTGTCGCTCTGCACGTCGCCGTCGTAGTTCTTGCAGGCCCAGACGTAGCCGCCCTCCCACTTCATGGCCGAAGCGACCATGTCGTCGATGAGGCGGTGCTCGTAGGTGAGGCCGGCGGCCTCGAACTGCTCCTTGAACTCCGTGTCGAAGATCTCCTGGAAGATGTCCTTGAAGCGACCGTCGTAGGCCTTCAGGATGGTGTTCTTCGTCGAGAGGTAGACCGGGTAGTTGCGGGTCAGACCGTAGTTCAGCGAGGCGCGCGCGAAGTCGCGGATCGAGGCGTCCTGGTTGTACTGCACCTGCGCGATGCCGTCGTCGGGGGCGTCGTAGACGTCGAACTTCATCGGCTCGGAACCGTCGTCGGGGGTGAACTCGACCGTGAGCTTGCCCTTGCCCTTGAAGACGAAGTCGGTGGCGCGGTACTGGTCGCCGAAGGCGTGACGGCCGATGATGATCGGCTTGTTCCAGCCCGGCACCAGGCGCGGGATGTTCGAGATGATGATCGGCTCGCGGAAGATGACGCCGCCGAGGATGTTGCGGATCGTGCCGTTGGGCGACTTCCACATCTTCTTCAGGCCGAACTCCTCGACGCGTGCCTCGTCGGGGGTGATGGTGGCGCACTTGACGCCGACACCGTGCTTCTGGATGGCATGCGCCGCGTCGATCGTCACCTGGTCGTCGGTGGCGTCGCGGTGCTCGATGCCGAGGTCGTAGTACTCGAGGTTCACGTCGAGGTACGGGTGGATCAGCGTGTCTTTGATGGCCTGCCAGATGATGCGGGTCATCTCGTCGCCGTCGAGTTCGACGACCGTGCCTTCAACCTTGATCTTGGACAATTCAGCTCCTCATCAGCCGCCGGAAATGGGCCGCTCACCAGTTTACGCGATCCTCCAGATATCTCGACGTCGAGATAGTTCCGGATGCTCGCGCGGCACGGTCACGCCCCGCACCGCTGGCGCCCCGAGCCCGCCACCCGATACCCTGATCGCATGAGTGAACTGAGGCTCGAGGAGCTTGCGGCATCCAACATCGTCGCGGCGAACACCCTGTCGCTCAAGCCGGGGCAGGAGCAGTTCGTCGCCCCGGTGTCGCACTCCATCGCCGAGGCGTACGTGAACCCGGCCACCGCGTGGCCGCGCGTGGTGCTCGAAGACGACGAGGTCGTCGGCTTCATCATGGGCAACTTCGACCCCGACGCGCAGGAGGACGAGTTCAAGGCCTGCATCTGGCGCATCAACGTCGCCGCCGACGCCCAAGGGCACGGCGTGGGCCGCTTCGCCGTGCTGGCGGTCGCCGACGAGGCGCGCCGCCGCGGGCTCGAGCGCATCACGGTCATCTACGAGCCCGGCGAGGCCGGCCCCGCCGCGTTCTTCGAGAAGATCGGCTTCACGCCCTACGGCGAGACCCCCTACGGCGAGACCGTCGCCGCCCTCGAGCTCTGACGTCCGCCGAGCCGAGTCCCGCACGGTGGCCTTCGCCGACGACGTCCTCGAGGTCGTCGACTCCATCCCGCCTGGGCACGTGCTGAGCTACGGTGACGTCGCCGCTCTGCTCGGTTCGCGTGCGGCGAGGGCGGTCGGCACCACGCTCCGGATGTCCGGCGGCAGTCACCCGTGGTGGCGAGTGGTGCGTTCCGGCGGTCTCCCACCCGTCGGCCACGAGCAACGCGCCCGCGAGCACTACGAGGAGGAGGGCACCCCCCTCCGGGTGATCTCGCGGGAACCGGGCTACGCCGTCGAGTACGCTGTAGCACGGTGGCGGCCGTCGCACCCGGCCGCCTGACTCGGAAGGACCTCCCACAGCAGATGAAAAGACGCGCTCTCCTCGCTGCGGTCATGGCCACGGGCCTCGCAGCGGCGCTGTCGGGCTGCACGCTCGCCAATGCGATCACTCCGCCGATCGAATCCCAGCTCTACCCGACGATCACCGAGGCCCGGGGCTCCGACGCCACCATCGAGATCCCGAGCTGGGTTCCGGATGACGCGACGCTCATCCGCATCAAGGAGAACTCCGAGACCGGCGCCAAGATCATGCAGTTCGGCGACCCGGCCCCCGAGCCCATCGGCGGCCCCTGCGACGCGTCGATCATCGACAACGCACCTCCGATGCAGGACACCTGGTGGCCCCAGAACCTCCCGGTCAACGAGGCCACCTGCCAGGACGGCTGGCACATCGTCTTCATGTACGGCTCTCAGTACTTCGCCTGGACTCCGTAAACCTGCACTAAAACGAGATTTCATCAGCTGTTTCTGATAGAATCTCAGTATGCTCCCAGCCGCTCGCCTCACCGAGATCGTCGCCGATCTCTGCGGCGAGCGCGGTGGCGATCATGCCTCGCACGAGGCCGGCATGACCGATGACGAACTGCTCGAAGTCGTCGCCGTCGGCGAAGCTGTGGTGCGCGCGATGCTGGCACAGCAGGTGCGCCTCGCCGGAGAGATCAGCGTGCGGTCTCGCACCGAGCTCGGCGATGAGGGCCTGAGCCGGTCGCAGAACTTCACCAGCCCCGTGAAGCTGCTCTCACACGTCACGGGTGCGTCGGCGCGAGAGTGCAAGTCACGCCTCGACCTCGGCCGCACGCTCCGGGGCGCCGTGTTGCTGGGCGGCGGCGAGGGGCAGGCACCGTTCCCGGTGATCGCCCGCGTGCTCGATGAGGGCGTGCTCGGAGTCGAAGCGGCGTCGGTCATCGTGAAGCAGTGCCGTGTGCTCGCCGACCGTGGATGCTCCCCCGACGTCGTGAGCCTCGCCGAGGAGACACTCGTCGACCAGACCCTCTCGTGCCGGCTGACCGCGGATGAGACGTTCCGTGCTGCGATCCATCTGCGCGAAGTGCTCGACCCTGATGGGGCGGAACCCCGTGACGAGGTCCTGCAGATGCAGCGATCACTGACGATCGCGCAATCGTCGGATGGGATGTACCGGGGGAAGTTCGCGCTCACGCCCGAGCAGGGTGGAGTGTGGTTTGCGAGCATCCAAGCGATGCAAAGCCCGCGAGCGACCGGGCCGCGGTTCGTCGAGGGAGACGAATACGCGACCGCCGATGGACGCACGCAGGCGCAGAAGAACGCCGACACCGTCACCGAGCTGATCGCCCGCGCCGCCGGGGCGGACGACATGCCCCGCATCAACGGGGCCATCGCCACCGTCAACGTGCACATGACCCTGGACGATCTTGAAAAGGGCCGGGGAGTCGGATGGATTGACGGCATCGACCAGCCCGTCCCCGCCTCGACCGTGGAGCAGCTGCGATGCTCATCCCCCGTCGCGGCGACGCTGTTCGGTGAGAAGGGCGAGGTGCTCTATCACGGCAAGGCAAAGCGCCTCTTCACCGCGGCGCAGAACCGGGCACTAGCCGCCCGCGACGGCGGCTGCGTGTGGCCCAGCTGCGACCGGCCGCCCTCATACTGCGAGACACATCACGCGAACGAATGGGTTTCAGACGATCATCCGCCCGGAAGAACCGATATCGACAACGGCGTTCTGCTCTGCCACTTCCACCATTCCCACCTGCACAAATCACCGTGGAAACTGACAATGCACGACGGGGTGCCCCACCTCATCCCACCCAGATGGATCGACACGGAGCAGACACCGATCCCGACCACCCGGCGTCGCACCATCCAGCGACCCGCCGCTTAGCCAGCCACCGCATCCGAGGGCAAGCGCGGAGCGCGCGGCAGCACACCCGGCTGCCGCGCGCTGACGCGCTTGCCCGAGATGGACATGGCTGAGTCGACGAGGTGGGTCCGGCGGGCTGATCCCGAAATCAGAATCAGCACAGCTGGATTAGGCGGATTCCTCTAGACCAGCGAGCTGCGCCAGGAGGCGTGGAGCTGCGAGAAGCGGCCGTCGCCCGCGATGAGCTCCTCGGGGGTGCCGTCTTCGACGATGCGGCCCCGTTCCATCACCAGCACCCGGTCGGCGATCGAGACCGTCGACAGGCGGTGGGCGATGATGACGGCGGTGCGGTCGGCGAGCAGGGTCTGCAGCGCATCCTGAACCAGGCGCTCGCTCGGGATGTCGAGCGATGCCGTCGCCTCGTCGAGGATGAGCACCGCCGGATCGGCGAGGAACGCCCGCGCGAACGAGATCAGCTGACGCTGCCCCGCCGACACCCGACCACCGCGCTTGTTCACGTCGGTCTCGTAGCCGTTCGGCAGGCCCTCGATGAAGCCGGCCGCGCCCACGGCCCGGGCCGCGGCGATGATCTCGTCGCGACTCGCGTCGGGTTTGCCGATCGCGATGTTGTCGGCGACCGTGCCCGAGAAGAGGTAGGCCTCCTGGGTGACCATGACGATCGCCCGGCGCAGGTCCTTCGGGTGGAGCTCCCGCAGGTCGATCCCGTCGAGCGTCACCCGGCCCGCGCTGGGGTCGTAGAAGCGGGAGATCAGCTTGGCTAGCGTGGTCTTGCCCGCGCCCGTCGATCCGACGAGCGCGATGGTCTGCCCGGCCGGGATGTCGAGGTCGAAGTGCGGCAGGATCGGCCGGTCGGCCGTGTAGCCGAACTCGACCCCCTCGAACGCCACGTGCCCCGCGGAGTGCCAGAGGTCGACCGGCTTCTCGGGGTCGGCGACGCTCGGCCGCTCCTCCAGCACGCCGGAGATCTTCTCGAGGGCCGCCGTCGCGCTCTGGTACCCGTTGTAGAACATCGCCATGTCCTCCATCGGGTCGAAGAAGCGCCGGGTGTAGAGCACGGCGGCCAGCAGCACACCGATCTCGAGCCCGCCGTCGATCACCCGGAAGCCGCCCACCAGCAGCACGACCGCGACCGCGACGTTGCCGATCAGCACGAGTCCCGGGTCGTAGACGCCGAACAGGCGGATGACCTTGGCGTTCGACTCGCGGTACTGCTCCACCAGCTCGCCGAACTCGTCCTCGTTGCGCTTCTCGGTGCGGAACGCCTTGACCGCGCGGATGCCCGTCATGGTCTCGACGAACTGAACGATCAGGCGCGCCGACGCCACCCGGGTGCGACGGTAGAGCCGCTGAGACCGCAGCTGGAACCACCGCGTGAGCACGAGCAGCGGCACGAGCGATGCAAGCAGGATGAAGCCGGACTCGACGTCGAGCAGGAACAGCGCGATCGCGGTGAAGAGCATGTAGAGCACGCCCTGCACCAGCTGGTTGATGCCCGAGTCGAGCAGCTCGCGGATGGCGTCGAGATCGCTCGTCTGCCGCGAGATGATGCGCCCCGAGGTGTAGCTCTCGTGGAACTCCAGGCTGAGCCGCTGCGTGTGCAGGAACACCCGCCGACGCAGGTCGAACAGGATGGCCTGGCTGATGCGCGCCGAGAGGATGGTGAACCAGGCGATCAGCAGCGCACCCGTGACGCCCGCCAGCAGGTAGGCGAGGCCGGCGAGCGCGACGGGCATCCAGTCCTGCGCGAGCAGGGCCGGCAGACCGGTGTCGATGCCGTAGGCGATGATCGACGGGCCCGCGACCTGCGAGATGGTGCTGATCACGACGACCACCACGGCGAGCGCCAGCTTGCCGCGCATCGGATGCACGAGCGAACCCAGCAGGCGCACCGACCGCGCGCGGATCTGCCGGCTCTCGGCCTTGCTCAGGTCGTCGCGCTCCTCGCCCTCGACACCCTCGACGGACTGGTCGGGCTGATCGGTCATGAGCTCACCTCCTCGGAGAGTTCGTCGCGGGTCTCGGCCTCGAGGCTGGAGATCACGAAGCGGTAGTGCTCGCTCGTGGCGAGCAGTTCGGAGTGGGTGCCGACGGCGGTGATGCGGCCGTCCTCGAGCAGGGCGACGCGGTCGGCGAGGGCCACGGTCGAGGGGCGGTGCGCCACGATCAGCGCAGTGGTGGTGGCCAGCACGCGGCGGAGCGCCGCCTCGACGAGCGCCTCGGTGTCGACGTCGAGCGCCGACAGCGGGTCGTCGAGCACGAGCACGCTCGGCCTCGCCGCGATGGCCCGCGCGAGCGCGAGCCGCTGCCGCTGACCGCCCGAGAGGCTGAGCCCCTCCTCGCCCACCTTGGTGTCGAGACCGTGCGGCAACTCGTCGACGAACGACGCCTGGGCGATGTCGAGCGCCTCGCGGAGGTCGGCCTCCGAGGCGTCGGGCCGCCCGAGCAGCACGTTCTCGCGCACGGTCTTGCTGAACAACGTGGCCTCCTCGAAGGCCATCGCCACCCGCGACCGCAGCTCCTCCCGCGTGAGGTCGCGCACGTCGACGCCGTCGACCCGCACCGCTCCCCCGGTGACGTCGTAGAGCCGGGTGGTCAGCGCGGTGAGCGTCGACTTACCCGAGCCGGTCAGCCCGACGAGCGCCATGGTCTCACCGGGGCGCACCGTGAGCGAGACCCCGTCGATCAGGTCGGGGAAGGCCTCCGGCGAGTCCTGGTAGCGGAAGTGCACGTCGTCGAAGCGCAGCTCGCCGGCGCCGCCCTCGATGGTGGCAGGAGCGGCGGGGTCGCGAATGGTGTTCGGAGCATCCATCACCTCGAAGAAGCGCAGCGTCGCCGTCTTGGCGTCGAGCGTCATGGCGAGGAAGTAACCCATCGACCAGATCGGGAAGAGCAGCACGGTGCCGGTAGCGAAGAACGCGACCAGCTCGCCCACCGACGACTGCCCGACCGAGGCGAGCCAGACGCCGACCACCAGGCAGACGCCGAAGGCGAGGTCGGGGATGAGCGTCAGGTAGAGCCAGATGCCCGCGATCGCCTTGGCCTTCTCGATCTCGGTGCCCCGCAGCTCCTCGGCCTGCGACTCGAATCGCTTGAGGGCGTAGCGCGAGCGGCCGAAGGCCTTCAGCACCCGGATGCCGTGCACCGACTCCTCGACGCTCGTCGCGAGGTCGCCCGCCTGATCCTGGCTGCGGCGCGCCACCGAGGAGTACTTGCGCTCGAAGGCGAAGCCGTAGGCGATCACCGGCAGAGCCGCAGCCGCGAAGATCAGACCCAGCACCCAGTTCATGACGATCAGGATGATCAGACCGCCGACGAGGGTCAGCACGTTCACCACCAGCAGCACCAGCCCAAACGACAGCCAGCGGCGGATCAGGTTCAGGTCGCTGATGGCGCGCGAGAGCAGCTGGCCGCTCGGCCAGCGGTCGTGGAACGTCACCGGGAGGTCCTGCAGCTTCGCGTACAGCGCGTTGCGCATGCGCGATTCGACGTGGGTGCCGGGGGTCAGGACGAGCGCACGTCGCAGCCCGATCAGGATGGCCTCGAGAACACCGAGGCCCAGCACGATCCCCGCCGCGACCCAGATCTGAGAGGCGTCACCGTCGGCCAGCGGACCGTCGACCATCCACTGCAGCACCTGCGGGATGGCGAGGGCGACGAGGCTGGCGAGCAGGGAGGCGACCATCGCGGTGTAGATGCGCGGAAGCGCGGCCGCCGCGTAGGGGCGCAGACGCGCGAGCGTCGCCACCGTTCCGGCGGGCTGGGCCTCGTTCTGGTTCTGCATGTCTCGTCCTCGTCTGCTGCACGCCGTGCTCGTGACACAACGCATCGCTGCGCGCGCTGATTCCCCCGCTCGATGGGCAGGGAAGAAGTGCCGGCCCCCGTGCGGGGGAACCGGCGTCGCGGCAGCCTTACAGACTAGCGGTGGGGTTCGGCGGGGCGCAAGACGCAGTTCCGGGCATCCGGAATCATCGTCGACCGCGCGGGAGGGCCGCTCAGCGACCCTCCAGGAGGACGGCTCAGCGCACGCGCACCGAGAGGCAGGTGACGCAGCCTTCGAGCTTCTCGAACTCGGAGATGTCGACCGCGATGACCCGGTAGCCGAGGCCCTCGATCAGGCGCACCGACTCGGGCGCGGAGGCCGAGACGAGCACGGTGTCGTCGGAGAGCACCACGACGTGCGCACCGCTCGGCTCGGGCATCTCGAGGAAGCGGTCGTAGACGAAGGGGTCGTCGACGAGCGGGCGGTAGCCGATGACGGTGCCGTCGGGCAGTGCCGTGACGGTGCTCTTCAGGTGCAGCGCCTTGGTGACCGGCACGGCGACGACGGAGTAGCCCCGGGGCGCGAGGATCTTGCGCAGCTGCCGGATGCCCTCGGCGTTCGTACGACCGCCCTTGCCGACGAAGACCGTCATGCCGACCTTGAGCACGTCGCCACCGTCGAGGGTGCCGGGCTTCTCGATGCGGGTGACCTCGAGGCCGAGGGCGCGGACGCTTTCCTCCACCGAGGCGATCTCGCCCTCGCGCGACTCGGCTCCGGGGCTCGCCAGCACGGCGAGGGCGCCGAACATCACTACCGAATCCTCGACGAAGACGGAGTCGGGCAGGTCGTCTGCGACGGGCACCTCGATCGGCTCCCAGCCTCCGCCGGTGAGGGCGGCGACGTACGTCTCCCACTGCTCTTCGGCGAGGTCGACGTCGATGTTCTCCCGCTCGATGTGGGTCACGATGCCCTCGTCGAGCGTGGCAGCCGGGCGCCGCACGAGCACGTACTTCTTGCGCAGCACCTCCTGCTGCTCGGTGATCGCGATTCGCGAGTGGATGCGCGGCGCCAGCAGCACGGAGGCCAGCACGGCGGCGAGCACGAAGATGAGGTTGTTGCCCATCAGCGTGGCCAGCAGCGGGGCGATCATGTCGCCGAAGGCGATGCCCGCCACCAGCGCCGACAGGCCGGTGCCCACGAGAGCGGCGACGACCGCCGACACGACACCCGCGATCAGCGCCGTGTACCAGCGCCGGAACGCCCCCACGAGACCGAACACCGCGGTGAACACGAACAGCAGCAGCGTCGCGTTGAGGAAGTACTCGCTGTAGACGGGGAAGACCTGCGGGTTCTGCTGGTTGGCCACGAAGTAGGCGAGGTCGGCGACGACGATCGCGATCAGGGCGACCGCCGCGGCGGCGACGACCGACGCGGTGAGCGTCCGGAGGCGGAACGAAGTCATGCAGAGAACCTTAGGTGACGGAGGCTGAACGCTTTCGGCGAGCGGCCTGACTGCCGCCCGAGGCGGTGGCTAGTGGAAGAAGTGCCGTTCCCCCGTGAAGTACATGGTGACTCCGGCCTTCTCGGCCGCCTCGACGACCTCGGCGTCGCGCACGGAGCCGCCCGGCTGCACGATGGCCTTCACGCCGCCGGCGATGAGGATCTCAGCTCCGTCGGCGAACGGGAAGAACGCGTCGGACGCCGCGACCGAGCCCTCGGCGCGGTCGCCGGCCCGGGTGACGGCCAGGCGGCACGAGTCGACGCGATTGACCTGGCCCATGCCGACGCCCACCGAGGCGCCGCCGGACGCGAGCAGGATGGCGTTCGACTTCACCGAGCGGCAGGCCTTCCAGGCGAACTCGAGGTCGGCCAGCGTCGCGGCGTCGGCGGGCTCGCCGGCGGCGAGCGTCCACGACGCCGTGTCGAGGCCCTCGAAGCCGTCGGGGGTCTGCGCGAGGAAGCCGCCCGAGATCTGACGAAGCTCCAGCGCCTCGCGGCCGAAGCCCTCGGGCAGTGTGAGCAGGCGCAGGTTCTTCTTGGTCTTCAGCACCTCGAGCGCCTCGCCCTCGAAGGCGGGGGCGATCAGCACCTCGGTGAAGATGTCCTTCACCGACTCGGCCATGGCCAGGGTGACGGTGCGGTTCGCCGCGATCACGCCGCCGAACGCCGAGAGCGGGTCGCAGGCGTGCGCCTTGGCGTGCGCGTTCGCGATGGGGTCGGGGGCGCTCGGGTCGGCGATCGCGATGCCGCACGGGTTCGCGTGCTTGATGATCGCCACGGCCGGCTCGGCGAAATCGTAGGCGGCGCGCACGGCGGCGTCGGCGTCGACGTAGTTGTTGAACGACATCTCCTTGCCGTGCAGCTGCGTCGCCTGGGCGATGCCGTGCCCGTCGGCGAGGGCGTAGACGGCGGCCTGCTGATGGGAGTTCTCGCCGTAGCGGAGGGTGGAGGCCTTCGCCGCCGAGACGTCGAGGGTGTCGGGGAAGCCCGGCCGGGCATCCGTCGCCGTGTCGCTCTGCTCGGCCTGCTCTGTCTCGGCCAGCGCCTCGCTCGCCCCGCCGCCCAGCTGCTCGGCGAACCAGGCCGCCACCGCGGTGTCGTAGGAGGCGGTGTGCGCGAAGGCGTCGGCTGCCAGCGCACGGCGCAGCGACAGGGTCGTGCCGTCCGTGGCCGCGGCCGCGATGACGTCGTCGTAGCGGTTCGGCGAGACCACGATGGCCACGTTGGCGAAGTTCTTCGCCGAGGCGCGCACGAGGGCGGGGCCGCCGATGTCGATCTGCTCGATCACGGTGTCGGGAGCGGCTCCCGAGGCGACCGTCTCGCGGAACGGGTAAAGGTTCACCACGACCAGGTCGAACGGCCGGATGCCGAGCTCGTCGAGCTGGCGCCGGTGCGACTCGAGGCGCAGGTCGGCGAGGATGCCCGCGTGAACACCCGGATGCAGCGTCTTCACGCGGCCGTCGAGCGACTCGGGGAAGCCCGTGATCTCGCTCACCTCGGTGACCGCGACGCCCTCGGCCGCGATGGCCTTGGCGGTGGAGCCGGTGGAGACGATCTCGACGCCCGAGGCCGCGAGCGCGCCCACCAGGTCGGCGAGGCCGGTCTTGTCGCTGACCGAGATCAGCGCGCGGCGCACCGGGACGGTGTCGCGGTGGCTGTAGAGGCTCGGGTCGTGCTGCGGTCCGCTCATCGTGCTGCTGTCTCCTCGAGATCGACGTGTCCGGTGGCGATGTCGAGCACGGCCTGCACCAGCAGCTCGCGTTCGACGGTCTTGATGCGTTCGTGCAGGGCGTGCTCGGTGTCACCCGGCCGCACGGCGACCTCGCGCTGCACGATCACGGGCCCGGTGTCGACTCCCTCGTCGATCACGTGCACGGTGACGCCCGTGACCTCGGCGCCGGCGGCGAGCGCGTCGCGCACGGCGTGGGCACCCGGGAAAGCGGGGAGCAGGGCGGGGTGGGTGTTGATGAGCCGCGGGGTGAGATCCGCGACGACCCCGGGCGGCAGGATGCGCATGAAACCGGCGCACACCACCAGGTCGGGGTTCCAGCGCTCGATCTGCTCGAGCAGCTCCTCACCCCAGGCGGCGCGGCTGCCGAACGCCGAGGGGATGACGGTGAACGTCGGCACACCGAACTCCTCGGCGTGCGCGAGCCCCGGGGCGTCGGTGTCGGCGCCGACCGCGATGACGTGCGCCGGGTAGTCGGCCGAGCGGCAGGCCTCGAGCAGGGCTCTGAGGTTGGAGCCCCCTCCGGAGATCAGAACCAGGAGGGAGAGCACGGTCACAGTGTATCGGCAGGCGGGCGGGCGGCGCGTGTCGTCGAGTCGGCTGCTCCCGCGTGCGCTTCCGCCGATCGCGGGCGCGTCTCCGCCGATCGCGGGCGCGCACCGGCGGCTCCCGGGCGCCAGCTGGCTCCGCCGAGAAGGCCGAGCAGCAGGGCGAGGGTGAGCTCGACGAACGCCCACAGCAGCACGGCCCCCGGGTCGGCACCGACCTCGGCGAGCCGTCCGGGCCCGGCCGCTCCTCCGGCCCAGAGCGTCAGCAGGGCGAGGATGCCCGCCCCCACCAGCCCCCCACCGGCCGACGTCGCGGCGAGCCGCACGATCCGGCCGCGCGGGCTCGAGCCGCGCACGTGGTCGAGGTAGACCGGCCGCAGCAGGGCAGCCGTGGCGAAGCCGATGACGATCGGCACCAGCAGACCCACGAATGCGAACGCCGGAGCGCTCTCCGGCAGCGCGCCGAACACCGGCAGCGACGGCACCAGCCCGAGCTGGGTGCCGAGCGGCGACACCGAGGAGCCGGCGCCGAGGGCGAACCCGGGGCCGACGAACCACGCGGCGGTCCAGAGCACGATGTTCGGCAGCAGGGCCAGCTGCCCGAGCGTCAGCGTCACCCCGCCCAGGATGCCCGCCTGCAGGCTCTCGTACAGCCCCACGATCGAGCTGAAGTTCAGCACCAGCACGACGGCCATGGCCAGAGCGGCGAAGCCGACGACGCCGGCGGCCGCGATCGTCCCGGCCCGCAGGGCGAGCGCGGCGAGGGCCCGGTCGCCCGCGTCGACCCGGTCGACGAGACGGGCGAGGGCCTGGCGCGGCGCCGAGCCCTGGGGGAGCTCTCGCGACGCGACCCGCCGTGACGCCGTGCCGTAGCCCAGCGCCAGGCCGATGGCCCACACGCCGGCGGGGAAGAGGACGCTCTGGGCGATCGAGGGCAGGGCCGCCGCGTCACGGGCGCTCAGCGCCACGAGGAGGGCGAGCGCGGCGACCACGATCACGCCGACTGCCGCTCCGGTGATCGGGTAGGGCGTCTGGCCGAGCCGGCGCCCCGAGCGCAGCCCGAGCAGCACGGTCACGACCGCGAGGCCGAGGGGAGCGATGCCGACCTCGAAGGGGAGCTCGGCCCCGGCCACGCCGAGCCGCAGCGCCAGCGCCGGGTCGATGGTGAGCAGCAGGTCGACCCCGTTGCCGAGCAGCCACAGGTCGCCCGAGGCGCGCCAGAACGCGAGCCAGTCGACCGCGAGGCCGAACTGGGCCGCCCAGAGGATGGTCAGCGGGATGAGCGGGATGCCCACTCCGATGGCTACGGCGATGACCGCGTCGAGGGCGGCGAGGAGGGCGGTGGCTGGGCGATTCATGCGGAGCCGAGCCTACCGGCAGGGTCGGCGCATCAGCTGACGACGCTCGGAGGGAACGGCGCTGCGCTCGGCCCGAACGGCGTCGCCCTCGGCTGGAACGGCCGTGCGGTCACTGGAGGTGCTCAGTGGAAGACGGCTTTGAGCAGGATCACGGCCACCCCGAGCAGCGCCGTCGCCACTCCACCCGTGAGGCAGGAGTACCAGCGGGCGCCGCGCTCGGCGAAGGCGAGCACTCCGAGCAGGAAGAGCACGATCACCCCCACCCACAGCGCCGCGAAGTACGCGGAGGCCTCGTCGAGCACGCCCAGCGCGCCGAGGCCGAGCGCGATCATCGGCACCACCGCGGCGAGGAGGAGGCCGGTGGAATGAGTGAGTGCCCGACCGAGCGCGGCCGCCACCCCGAGCTCGGTGCCGCCGCGGCGCCCGTGGTGCGCCACCGTGAAGGCGAAGACGTGGGCGAGCCAGAACACCAGCACGGTGCTCCCGACCCCGATCATCAGCCGGAAGTCGCTCTCGCCGTCGTCGACCACGACGATCAGGGCGCTGACGATGATGGTGCCGTAGATCGACTCGGGGGTGACGAGCTCGTGCCTCAGGCGTTGTCGGAGCGAAGGGCGGGCGGCGGGAGCATCCGTCGTCGCGTCGTGGTCGGTCACGGCCGGCCTCCTCATCGCCTCGGGGTCGTGCTGCACATTCGGGTCGTTCTGCACATTCTGGTCGTTCTGCACATTCTGGTCGTTCTGCACATTCTGGCAGGTCGACGGGGACGACGACGGCCCGCCCCCGGTGAGGGACGGGCCGTCGTGCAGGGAGCTCGTGGCTAGAGGGCCGCGTAGACCTCGCGCAGCAGTGCAGCGGTCTCGCTCGGGGTCTTGCCGACGCGCACGCCGGCTGCCTCGAGGGCCTCCTTCTTCGCCTGGGCGGTGCCGGCCGAGCCGGACACGATCGCGCCCGCGTGACCCATCGTCTTGCCCTCGGGGGCGGTGAAGCCCGCGACGTAGCCGACGACCGGCTTGGTGACGTTCGCCTTGATGAAGTCGGCAGCGCGCTCCTCGGCGTCGCCGCCGATCTCGCCGATCATCACGATCGCCTTCGTCTCGGGGTCGGCCTCGAACGCGGCGAGCGCGTCGATGTGCGTCGTGCCGATGATGGGGTCGCCGCCGATGCCGATGGCGGTCGAGAAGCCCAGATCGCGCAGCTCGTACATCATCTGGTAGGTCAGCGTGCCCGACTTCGAGACGAGGCCGATCGGGCCCTTGCCGGTGATGTTCGCCGGGGTGATGCCGACGAGCGCCTCACCGGGCGTGATGATGCCGGGGCAGTTCGGGCCGATGATGCGGGTCGTGTCACCCTTCTGCTTGGCGTAGGCCCAGGCCTCGGCCGAGTCCTGCACCGGGATGCCCTCCGTGATCACGACGAGCAGCGGGATCTCGGCGTCGATGGCCTCGATGATCGCGTCCTTCGAGAAGGCGGGGGGCACGAACGCGATCGACACGTCGGCGCCGGTGGCCTCGATGGCCTCCTTCACCGTGGCGAAGACCGGCAGCTCGACGGCGTTGCCGTCCTTGTCGGTGTGGCTGACGACGGTGCCGGCCTTGCGGGCGTTCACACCGCCGACGACCTGGGTGCCGGCCTTCAGCATGAGGGCGGTGTGCTTGGTGCCCTCACCGCCGGTGATGCCCTGCACGATGACCTTGGAATCCTTGTTCAGAAAAATCGACATGTCTCTCGTCCTCTACTTCGCTCGCCGCTTACTTGCTCGCCGCAGCGGCCAGCTCGGCGGCCTTGTCGGCGCCGTCGTCCATCGTCAGGGCCAGGGTCACCAGCGGGTGCGCGGCCTTCTCGAGGATGGCGCGGCCCTCCTCGACCTTGTTGCCGTCGAGCCGCACCACGAGCGGCTTGGTCGCCGTGTCGCCGAGCACCTCGAGGGCGCCGACGATGCCGTTCGCCACCGCGTCGCAGGCGGTGATGCCACCGAACACGTTCACGAACACGCTCTTGACCTGCTCGTCGCCGAGGATGACGTCGAGCCCGTTGGCCATCACCTGGGCCGAGGCTCCGCCGCCGATGTCGAGGAAGTTCGCCGGCTTCACGCCGTCGTGCTTCTCACCCGCATAGGAGACGACGTCGAGCGTCGACATGACGAGCCCCGCGCCGTTGCCGATCACGCCGACCTGGCCGTCGAGCTTGACGTAGTTGAGGCCGAGCTTCTTGGCCTTGGCCTCGAGCGGATCGGCCGCCTCGGCGTCTTCGAGCGCCTCGTGACCCGGGTGGCGGAAGTCGGCGTTCTCGTCGAGCGAGACCTTCCCGTCGAGGGCGATGATCTCGCCCTCCTCGGTGAGGACGAGCGGGTTCACCTCGACGAGCGTGGCGTCCTCGCCCTTGTAGACCTCCCACAGCTTCACGAACACGGGAGCGACCTTGTCGACCAGCTCGGCCGGGAAGTTCGCCTGCACGGCGATCGACTTCGCGGTCTCGAGGTCGATGCCCGCGATGGGGTCGACCTCGATGCGGGCGAGGGCCTCGGGGCGCTCGACGGCGAGCTGCTCGATCTCCATGCCGCCCTCGTAGCTCGTCAGCGAGAGGTAGGAGCGGTTGGCGCGGTCGAGCAGCACCGAGAAGTAGAACTCCTCGGCGATGCGGGCACCGCCGGCGACCATGACGCGCTTGACCTCGTGGCCCTTGATGTCGAGGCCGAGGACGGCCTTCGCCGCCTCTTCGGCCTCGTCGGGCGTCTTCGCCACCTTGACGCCGCCGGCCTTGCCGCGACCGCCGACCTTGACCTGGGCCTTGACGACGGTGACGCCACCGAGCTTCTCGGCCGCTGCGCGCACCTCCTCAGGGGTGTCGGCGACGATTCCAGGGAGCACGGGCACGCCGTAGCTCTCGAAGAGGTCTCTGGCCTGGTATTCGAATAGATCCACGCTGGTCTTCCAATCCGTTCAACTCGTCGTCCTGGCAGTCACTCAGGACATGACTCACGGCGCGACGGAGGGCATGTTCCGCTTCGTCGCTCCGGACACCACCTAGAACATTACCCCCGCCCGCCGACGCTCCCCTTCGAGGGCCGTCGCAGCACCCGCCTGGGCGCCCTCCCGTCCTGCACAGTCTCCCGATGCTCGGCGTTCTCCACAGATGCCGCCGCCGACCTCAGGCTCCGGATGCCCGCCCGGCACGCTGTCCGCATGAACCCACGCCTCCGCCTCCTCTCGTTCCTCCTCGCCGCAGCCGTCCTGGCGCTGGGCGGCCTCCTCGCCGCAGGCCCGGCACTCGCGGCCCGGGCCGTCGCCCACGGCCAGGGGGTGATGTGGGCGGGCGACCACGCCTCGTGGATCGGCTCGTACCGCCTCGACGACGGCAACACGGGCTACTGCCTCGACGTCGAGAAGCCGCAGCCGGCCGGCACCGAGGTGACCTACGTCGACGGCTCGACCACGGGCGAGTACTCGGCGGCCGACTCGGCGCGGCTGGCTTACATCTCCCGCAACTTCGGCTCGCCGGCCGACCCGCTCTCGGCGGCGTCGGCGCAGCTGGCCACCTGGACGGTCGCAGGCCTCGCCGGCCACGACCAGGCCTACTTCGCCCGCCGGGCCAACGACTCGGCGGCCGACGTCGTCATCGCGGCGAACCACATCCTGTCCCGCGCCGACGAGCCGGGCGGCGCCTCCACCGGGGTCTCGGCGACCGTCTCGCTCGATCTCGATGGGCCCGGGGGCTCGGTGCGCTCGGAGCTCGTCGTCGACTACCTGGCCGGCCGCGCCACCGTTCCCGCCGGCTCGTTCCCCGGGCGGTTCACCCTGACGGGAGCAACCTTCGACGACGGCAGCCGCACCCGCACGGTGCCGAACGGCACCTCGGCGGCCATCCTCCCGGCGCAGCAGGGCACGACCGAGACGGTCTCGGTCACCGTCGAGTACCGCGCGCTCCCCTTCGGCCCGGGCTTCCGCCTCGGCCGCAACACCGGCCCCAACCAGAGCCTGCTCGTCGACCACCCCTACCCCCGCGACGCCCGCGCGACCGACCGCGCCACCGCCCCCAGCGAGCTGCCCTTCGCTCCCCGCGTGCAGACCCGGACCAGTGCCGCGGTCGTCCAGCCCGGCGACGCCCTGACCGACGCTCTCCACCTCTCGGTCCACCCGTCCTCGCCCGCGGGCCCCGGCTGGGGCGTCTACACGACCCCCGACGGCACCCTGGCTCCCATCCCCGTCGTGATCACGAGCATCCTCCACGGCCCCTTTCCTGCAGCCCCTGTGCAGGCTGAAGCCCCACCCGCCGGAGGCCCCGTCGTGTGCACGGTCGAGACCCTCGCGGCAGCCGGACCGCGCCGCTACGACTCCCCGCCCTGCACCGTCCCGTCCCCCGGCTTCTACGTCTGGACCGACTCCATCGACCCCGCCCGCACCCCACCCTCCCAGGGCGGCACCCGCCTCCGCCCCTGGGCCTCCCCCTTCGGCGCCGCCACCGAGACCACCCTCGCGCCCGCGGCCCCCACTCTCACCACCACGGCTACCCCTCTCCCCGACTCCACATCCACGACGCCGCCGCCCCATCCCGGCCCCCATGACCTGGACGCACCTCAGGCCCTCGCCACCACGGCGTCCTCCGCCGCTGCAGGCGACGACGGGACCGTGCCGGTCCTGTCCCTGCTCGCACCAGCCTGCGTCGCCGACACCCTTCACCTCGAGGGCCTGCCCGCCGGGATCGACCCGATCGAGGTTCGCTCGACCCTCCTGGGCCCGCTCCCGGCGCTGCCCGAGCTCGAGTCGACCCCGGACGACTGGCGCGACTTCCCGGTCGCCGGCCGCACCACGACCTCCGTCTCCGCGGACGGCGATCACCCCTCCGCCTGCCTCCCCGTGACGAGGCCCGGTCACTACTACTTCGTCACCGAGTCCGACGGCTCCACCCCCGCCGCGCTGCCCGATGTCACCGCCGAGCCGACGGGTGAGAGCGTCGATGGTGAGTCCGTCGAAGCATCGCTGGTCCCGGCGTTCGCCGACCACCGCGTCCATGCCTCAGAAGCCATCTCCCTCACCGCGCCGCCGATGGCTCCCCCGGCGACGACCCCGCCGCCCGCCGTCCCGACCTCCCCGGCTCCACCGGACGCGACCGGCCGGCTCCCGCTCACCGGCGCACCGGCCGGCCCCACAGCGATGGCCACTGCCACGGCAGTCGGGGCACTCATCCTCGGCCTCGCGCTGGCCGGCCTCGCAGGCGCCACGATGCCCACCCGGCGACGCCGGGGGTGACGCCCACCGACGCTCCCGTCGGATCGGGCCCGCCACCACCTCGGCCGCTCACCGCCCGGTGACGCTGCGGGGCCGGCGCACGCGGAGCGGTCGACCGTGGATGAGACGGCGTCAGCCGCGATGGGCAGACAGCAGCGGGTAGGCGACCACCGGTCCGCCGCAGCTCAGAGTTTCTCGATGGGGGCGATCTTGATCAGGAGCTTCTTGGCGCCGACCGCCTCGAAGGTGACGTGCGCCACGCGCTTGGCGCCCTCGCCCGTGACCTGGTTGACGCGGCCCTCGCCGAAGTCGGCGTGCTTGATGCGGTCGCCGGGAACGAGCGTCAGGTCGCCGTTGTCCCGCACCTGCCCCGTCACGCGGTTCGCCCACTCGGTCTTCGGCCGGGGTGGCCCCGGCGGCAGCCCGTAGCCGCCGTCGGCTCCGAAGCGCGGCGAGCCCGAGCCCGACGACGAACCCGAGCCCGAACGCGACCCATAGCTGACGCCGCCGTAGCTGCCGCCCCGCGACCCGTTCAGCGCCCGCGTCTCGCTGCCGCCGCGCGACGCCATGCCCGGCGACTGGATCCACTCCACCAGCTCCGCCGGGATCTCCTGCAGGTACCGGCTCGGCATCGCCACCGCGGTCTCGCCGAACTGCGCTCGCGTCATGGCCAGCGAGATGAACAGCCGCTTCCGCGCGCGCGTGATGCCCACGTAGAACAGCCGGCGCTCCTCCGCGGGCCCGCCCGGCTCGCCGGCCGACATGCGGTGCGGCAGCAGGTCCTCCTCGACCCCGGTGAGGAACACGGCGTCGTACTCGAGCCCCTTGGCGGTGTGCAGCGTCATCAGCGACACCGTTCCGCTGGAGTCGTCGAGGTCGTCGACCGCGGCCACGAGCGACACCTCGGTCAGGAAGTCCAGCAACGTGCCGTCGGGGTTGTTGCGGTTGAACTCCTTGGTCACTGCGAGCAGTTCCTCGACGTTCTCGGCCCGCGCCTCGTCCTGCGGGTCGCGGCTGGCGCGCAGCGTGGCCACGTAGGCGCTCCGCTCCATCAGCACCTGCAGCACCTCGCTGACAGGGGCCTCGCCCCCGACCCGCGACGGGTCGACGAGCTCGCTCGCCTCGTCGAGCAGCCCCGCGAGCTGCAGGATCGCCCCGGTCACCTTCGGCCCGAGGCTCAGCTCCTTCGCCCGGCGCATCGCCTCGCGGTAGCTGATCTCGTTGCGCTCGGCGAACCCGGCGAGCGCCGTCTCGGTCGCCGGCCCGATGCCGCGCTTCGGGGTGTTCAGGATGCGCCGCAGCGCCAGACCGTCGAAGGGGTTCGCGACGGCCGAGAGGTAGGCCATCGCGTCCTTGATCTCGGCCCGCTCGTAGAACTTGGTGCCCCCGAGCACCCGGTACGGCAGCGCCGAGCGGATGAAGATCTCCTCCAGCGCTCGCGTCTGCGAGTTGGTGCGGTAGAACACGGCGATGTCGTTGTACGCCATGCCCCCCTCGTGCAGCTTCGCGATCTCGTCGGCCACGAACTGGGCCTCGTCGTGCCCCGAGTACCCCGTGAAGCCGATGATCTTCTCGCCGTCGCCGACGGCCGTCCAGAGCTTCTTGTCCTTGCGGTCGAAGTTGTTCGAGATGACCGCGTTGGCGGCCGAGAGGATGTTCTGGGTCGACCGGTAGTTCTGCTCGAGCAGAACGACGCGAGCGCCCGGGAAGTCGCGCTCGAACTCGACGATGTTGCGGATGTCGGCCCCGCGGAACGCATAGATCGACTGGTCGGAGTCGCCGACGACCGTCAGCGACGCCCCGCCCCCGCCGAACGACGCGAGCCCGGACAGCTCATTCGACTCGGGCGCCTTGGTGAGCTCGCGGATGAGCGAGTACTGCGCGTGGTTCGTGTCCTGGTACTCGTCGACGAGGATGTGCCGGAACCGCCGCTGGTACTTCTCGGCCACCTGCGGGAACGCCCGGAACAGGAACACCGTCTGGCTGATCAGGTCGTCGAAGTCGAAGGCGTTCGCCTCACGGAGCGCCCGGCTGTAGGCCCGGAAGCACTCGACGAACATCGCCTCCTGCGGGTCGTTGAAGTTCGCCGTGCGTGCGTAGCTGTCGGCGTCGGCGAGCTCGTTCTTGAGCTTGGAGATCTTCGCGGTGACCTGCGAGACGGTGAAGCCGAAGGTGTCGGCCTGCAGGTCTTTGATGATGCGCTTGACCAGCGCTCGCGAGTCGGCCGAGTCGTAGATGGTGAAGCTCTTGGTGAAGCCGAAGTTCTCGGCCTCCCGACGCAGGATGCGCACGCAGGCCGAGTGGAACGTCGAGATCCACATGCCCTCGGCGACCTGCCCCAGCAGGTGCCCGACGCGCTCGCGCATCTCGGCGGCGGCCTTGTTGGTGAACGTGATCGCGAGGATCTGGCTCGGCCACGCCTCACCGCTCTTGATCAGCCCGGCGATGCGGTGCGTCAGCACCCGGGTCTTTCCACTGCCGGCGCCCGCGACGATCAGCAGCGCCTGCCCGCGGTAGACGACCGCCTCGCGCTGCTCGGGGTTGAGCCCGGCGAGCAGCTCGTCACCCTCCGGAGCACCGCCGGCGGACCCGCCCGAAGGGTCGACGACGACAGGCTGAAGACGGGGAGTGGTGGTGTCGCTCATGCTCCTCCAAGTCTAGGTCGCACCACCGACGCTCATCCGCGGAGCGCCACCAGCTCCCGCGCCCGCACCGCCAGATCCGGCTGATCCGCGAACACCCCGTCGACCCCCGACGACAGGATCGCCGCGAACTCGTCCTCCCACGCCCCGAACGCCGCCTTGTCCCGCCCCAGCCGGAAGTTCCGCGGCAGGAAGCGGTTCTCCGCCCGCAGCGTCCACGTGAACACCGACAGTCCGGCGGCGTGCGCCCGCGGCACCACGTCGCTCACCCCGTGTGCCGATCCCTTCAGATCCCGCGGCATGATCGTCGCCTTGTCGAGGCTGATCCCGTCGACCTCGCCGGCCAGCGCGGCCAGCCCCGCAGGCGTGAGGAACGACGCGTAGTCCGGCGCCCCGGCCCCCTGCGCCGCCACCAGATCGGCGGGCGATCCCGAATCCTCGAGCAGGAAGATCCACTCCGCCGCCACCCCGCGCGCACGCAGCCCGGCGAGCGCCGTCTTCTCGAACGACTCGACCACGAGCTGCGACGGCCGCGCATCCCACCCCGCCGACGCGAGCTCCCCCGCCACGATCTCGGCATAGGGCATCCCGATCGAGTCGTAGAACGCCACGTGCTTCAGCTCGACCACAGCCCGCCGCAGCCGCGAAGAAGAAGACGAAGACGAAGACGAAGACGCCTCGTCCACGATCCGCAGCACGTCCGCCAGCCGAAGTATCCCGAACCGCCCGTCGAAGCTCCGGCTCGCCGGCCGCACCTCGGGCAGCCGCTCCCGTGCCCGCAGCGTCTGCAGCTCGGCCCAGGTGAAGTCCTCGGTGAACCACCCCGTCAGCTCGTGCCCGTCGATGTGCTTGGTGGTGCGGCGGTCGGCGAACTCCGGATGCGCGGCGACATCGGTCGTCCCCGAGATCTCGTTCTCGTGCCGCACGACCGCGACCCCGTCGCGCGTCAGCACCACGTCGGGCTCCACCGCGTCGGCCCCGAGCGCGAACGCCAGCTCGTACGCGGACGCCGTGTGCTCCGGCCGGTACCCGCTGGCGCCTCGGTGCCCGATGACGAGGGGACGCGCATCCGCTTCTCTGATCACGCCCCACACGCTACGCCCCGCCACCGGCAGCCCGCCCCTGCGCCCTCGGCGAACATCCCCGTTCAGGGCACACATCGGGCCCATGTCCAGGCATTTCCTGTAAACGGTGCACTACGTTTGTAGCAACCACGATCACCCTCACAGCACAGATTGAGAACGACATGGCAGCGTCCTCCAGCAACCCCGCCTTCGCCCGGAATCCGGTGTTCAACGGCAAGGCGGTGGCACAGACCCCCACGATGACCGCAGACGGTCTCCAGCAGCTCTACGAGCGCCCGGCCGCCGGCCCCGCCGAGACCGACCGCATGAGCTACGACGACGTCATCATGAAGACCGCGGGCCTGTTCGCGATCTTCCTGGTCACCGGCGTCATCGGCTTCCTCGCCAACTGGCCCGTCCCCACCGTTCTGGGCCTCGGCCTCATGATCGTCGGCGTGCTCGTCGGCTTCGTGCTCGGCCTCGTCAACGCCTTCAAGCGCGAGCCGTCCGTTCCGCTGATCCTCGCCTACGCGGCCTTCGAGGGCCTCGCGATCGGCGCCATCTCGAGCTTCTTCGAGTACCAGTGGTCGGGCATCGTCATCCAGGCCGTGCTCGCCACCGTCGCCGTCTTCGGCGTCACCCTCGCCCTGTTCGCGAGCGGCAAGATCCGCGCCTCGAAGCGCGCCACCAAGGTCTTCCTGATCGCGATGGTCGGCTACGGCGTCTTCTCGCTGCTGAACCTCGTGCTCATGCTCACCGGCGTGGTCACCGACCCGTTCGGTCTCCGCAGCGGTTGGATCGGCCTCGTCATCGGCGTCGTCGTCGTCATCATGGCGGCCTACTCGCTGGTGCTCGACTTCGACATGATCCAGCGCGGCGTGAAGTCGGGCGCCCCCCGCAAGTACGGGTGGACCGGCGCGTTCGGCCTGATGACCACCATCGTCTGGCTGTACCTGGAGCTGCTCCGCATGATCGCCATCTTCCGCAACTAGCCTTCTCCCGCGAAGAACCGGAGCCGGTCATCAGCGAAACGAACGGGGTCGTCCGAGAGGGCGGCCCCGTTCGCCGTTCCCGGGGGGCCGTCAGGCGCCTCCGCACCGCCGCCGGCCGCCTCACCGGCCTCGACGCCGCCCGCGGCCTCGCCCTCCTCGGCATGCTCGCCGCGCACACCGTGCCCGAGGGCGACGGCGACTTCGTCTGGGACGGCCGCTCCTCCATCCTCTTCGCCACCATCGCGGGCGTCTCCCTCGGCCTGATGTCCGGCGGTTCCCGGCGGCCGGCTCCGGATGCCCGTGGCCGCGTCGCCCGCGTCGTGCTGCTGCGCGGCCTGCTGCTGATCGTGCTCGGCGTGCTGCTGACGTTCCTGCAGACGCCGATCGCGATCATCCTCGACACCTACGGCTTCCTGTTCGTCGTGGCGCTGCCGCTGCTCTACGCCCCGCGCTGGTTGGTGGCGGTCGTCGCCGCAGCCGCAGCGCTGGGCGGCCCGTGGCTGGTCGAGACGATCGGCACGGCCATCGAGGGCACGACGGGCGCGACCGCGACCGCGTTCGAGAGCCCCTGGGCCTACTTCCCGGTGCGCTGGCTGATCGACGCGTACCCGGCACCCGTCTGGCTCGCCTACCTGGCCGTCGGCATCCTGATCGCCCGCTCGGATCTGCGGAGCCGCCGCACCCAGTACGTGCTCGTCGCCGCGGGCGGGCTGGCGGCGGTGCTCGGCTACACCGTCCCCGAGGCGCTCGGCGCGCCGGTGCTCGCGCACGACGACACCACCGCCGAGGTGATCGCCTCGGGCGGGCTCGCGGTCGCGCTGATCGGGCTGCTCGTCTGGCTGACCGACTCGGCGGCCGCTCGCGTCCGGCTCGTCTCGCGGGGCGTGCTCTGGCCGCTCCGGGCCGTCGGCTCGATGCCGCTCACGATCTACACGGCGCAGATCATCGGGATCGCCGTCGCCGTGGAGCTCGTGCCGCACGAGGAGTGGCTCGGCTGGCAGTCGGTGCCGCTGTTCTTCGTGTTCGCCATCCCGTCGCTGGTGCTGGCCTGCGCGTGGAAGCTCGTCTTCACGCAGGGGCCGCTGGAGTGGGTCTTCAGCCGCCTGACCACGCACCGCCCGTGGCCCCGACGACGGAAGAGCCCCTCCGGCGACCAGGCCGGAGCCTGAGTGGCTCGACGGGTCGTCCGGAGGGGCTCTCGTGCGAATCGGATCACTCCGGCTCGCAGGCTCCCGGTGGGATCACTCCCACTCGATGGTTCCCGGCGGCTTCGACGTCACGTCGAGCACCACTCGGTTCACGCCGCTCACCTCGTTGGTGATGCGGTTCGAGATGCGGGCCAGCACGTCGTAGGGCAGCCGTGTCCAGTCGGCGGTCATCGCGTCTTCGCTCGAGACGGGACGCAGCACGATCGGATGCCCGTAGGTGCGCCCGTCACCCTGCACGCCGACCGACCGCACGTCGGCCAGCAGCACGACCGGGCACTGCCAGATCTCGGCGTCGAGTCCGGCGGCGGTGAGCTCGGCGCGCACGATGGCGTCGGCCTGGCGGAGCAGCTCGAGCCGCTCGGCCGTGACCTCGCCGACGATGCGGATGCCGAGCCCGGGGCCGGGGAACGGCTGGCGCGAGACGATCTCATCGGGCAGACCGAGCTGGCGGCCGATGGCGCGCACCTCGTCCTTGAACAGGGCCCGCAGCGGCTCGACGAGTTCGAACTGCAGGTCCTCCGGCAGGCCGCCGACGTTGTGGTGGCTCTTGATGTTCGCGGTGCCGCTGCCGCCGCCCGACTCGACTACGTCGGGGTAGAGCGTGCCCTGCACGAGGAAGCGGATCGGGTCGCCGTCGGCCGCCGCCTCGGCGATCAGGTCGGCCTGCGCCTGCTCGAAGGTGCGGATGAACTCGCGCCCGATGATCTTGCGCTTCTGCTCGGGGTCGCTGACGCCGGCGAGCGCCGAGATGAACTGCTCCCGCGCATCCACCGTGACCAGGCGCACGCCGGTGGACTTGACGTAGTCCTCCTCGACCTGCCGCCGCTCGTCCTGGCGCAGCAGACCGTGGTCGACGAAGACGCAGACCAGCTGGTCGCCGACGGCCTTGTGCACGAGGGCCGCGGCCACCGCGGAGTCGACGCCGCCGGAGAGACCGCAGATGACCCGGCCCGAGCCGACCTGCGCCTGGATGGCGGCGACCTGGTCGGCGATGACGTTGCCCGGGTTCCAGTCGGCCGGGATGCCGGCGGCCCGGTGCAGGAAGTTGACGATGACGTCCTGCCCGTACTGGGTGTGCTTGACCTCGGGGTGCCACTGCACGCCGTAGAGACCGCGCTCCTTGTTGGCGAAGGCGGCGACCGGGGTGGACGAGGTGCGCGCGAGCACCTCGAAGCCCTCGGGGGCCTTCACGACGGAGTCGCCGTGGCTCATCCACACCGTCTGCGCGTCGGGCTGCTCGGCGAGGAGCTCGCCGCCGCCCAGGTCGTCGACGGCCATGTCGGTGGAGCCGTACTCGCGGGCGCCGGTCTTCGCGACCTCGCCGCCGAGGGCCTTGGCCATCACCTGGAACCCGTAGCAGATGCCCATGGTCGGCACACCGAGGTCGAAGATCGCGGAGTCGAACGCCGGGGCGCCCTCCTCGTAGACGCTCGACGGTCCGCCGCT
Source organism: Herbiconiux flava (assembly GCF_013409865.1). Lineage (NCBI taxonomy): Bacteria > Bacillati > Actinomycetota > Actinomycetes > Micrococcales > Microbacteriaceae > Herbiconiux > Herbiconiux flava. Next base: position 1,557,718 of record NZ_JACCBM010000001.1, on the reverse strand, counting down.
CAGCACGATGCCGGACGGGTTCTTCGCGGCGACCTCCGCGGCGGTGATGGTGTGCGGCACGATCTCGGAGTAGACGCTCGCCTCGCGCACGCGGCGTGCGATGAGCTGGGCGTACTGCGCGCCGAAGTCGACGACGAGCACCGGGCGGGTCAGCTCGTCGTGGTCGGGGGTCTCTGCTGTGCCGGATTCGGCTGCGCCGGTCTCTGCTCCGCTAATGGGATGCCTCCACGATGTCGTTTTTCGCCAGCTCCGCTTCACGGGTGGCGAGGTAGGTCTTCACCTCGCGGGCGATGCGCCCCTCGAGGAAGAAGGAGAGGAAGGGGATGACGCCTCCGAGCGCGATCAGCACGAACCGCAGGAACGGCCAGCGCATGAGGCTCCACAGACGGAAGTCGGAGAAGAGGTAGACGACGTAGAACCAGCCGTGCACGATCAGGATGCCCGTGCTCAGGTTCACCGCGGTGACCGTGCCGTCGGGTACCAGGGCGAGCAGCCCGTTGCGCCCGCCGAGCTCGACCTCGAGGCCCAGCGGGGAGTACTTCAGCAGCATCTCGATGCAGAGCAGGAGCAGCAGCACACCGGTGATGATCGAGGCGACCTGGTAGAACTTCAGCGCACCGCGGATGCGGGGGAAGTCCTTCGGTTTGGGTGCGAGTGCCATGGATCCAGCCTACCCGCGCCCGTCCGGGGCGAGCGACTCGTCGAGCTCTTCCAGCTCGCGCTCCAGGGCGTCGCGCACGAGCCGGTACCAGAGGTAGATGGCGAAGCCCGCGAACACCACCCACTCGGCCGCGTAGAAGATGTTCAGCCAGTTCAGCTGCACCGAGCGGTCGGGCTCCGGGGAGTCGATCAGGGCGAGCGGCTGGGGGGCCGTGTCGAGCACGAGGTAGCCGCCGTAGACCTCGGCCGCCTCGTCGAACTGCGACCACCGGTTGATCAGCTCGGAGACCGACATCGTGGTGGAGAGCGGGCCGCCGTCGAGCGAGGTTCCGGCCGACGGCTGCGGGGCGACCGGCCCCTCGGTCGGCAGGTAACGGCCGACGATCTGCTCGGGCGTCGTCGAGCCCGACTCGGCCAGCGCCGTGGCGGTCGCCCTCGCCTCGTCTTCCGACTCGGTCCAGCCGAGGGCCACCGCCAGATAGGTGTCGGGCTCGTCGGCGACCTGCACCTGCCCGATCACCCAGTAGCCCGGCGCTCCGTCGTTCAGCCGGTCGGCGATGTAGTCGAAGCCCGACGGCACGAACACACCGGTCACCTCGGCGCGCTGGGCGGCCTGCTTCTCGATCACGGCCTGCTGGGGGGTCGCGATCTGCGCGAGCGGCAGCACCGTCTCGGTGGCGTCGTTCACCGAGGTGCCGGTGGACACCGCGCGGTCGAGCTGCCACTGCCCGAGGGCTGCGAAGCCGGCCGCGACCGCGAGGGCCAGCAGCAGCGTCGCGATCCAGCGCGGACGCCGCATGACGCCGCCGAGGGTCGGGCGGGCGGGGGTTCCGGTGCTGGCCGGGGTGCCGGTGGTGCTCAATACTCGCTGTCTCTCGCTCGGGGGCTCTCGTCGTCGGACTGCAGCATCGCCTGCTCGATCAGCCGGTCGATCCCCGGGTCGCCCGACGAGCCGTAGGCGTCGTCGTCGCCGCGACCGGGCCGGAGCGAGGTGTCGTAGTCGTCGTAGTCGCTGTCGAGGGCGTTCGCGGCCGCCCGGTCGTCGTCGAACTGCTCGTCGCCCGCCGACTCGACGGTGGTTCCGGATGCGCGGCCCGCGCCACCCGCCGCGGCGACGCCACCCGCTCCGGCCGTCGCCGCCTCCATCAGGGCGATGGCCTCGTCGCGTTCGAGGTCACCCGTCGGGCGCGTCGCGCGCGCCGCGCCGGCGACCGACGACCCGGACCCACCCGCCGGCGGCGCGCCGAGCGAGGCTGCAGCCGCAGCCGCCGCCCGCGCCTTCTTGCGCTTCGTGCCCAGAACCACCGACCCGATCCGCTCGGAGTTCACCGCGAGGATCGGCCCCATGATCGCCATGATCAGCACGTACAGACCGGCGAACGGCTGGATGCGCTCGTCGAGCCCCGCTCCGAGGGCGAGTGTCGCCAGGATGAGCGCGAACTCCCCCCGGTTCTGCAGGATCGCGGTGGTGTTGATGCCCGCCTGCGGCCCGAGCCCGTTCAGCCAGGCCACGAACTGCCCGGCCACGATGTTGAGCGCCACCGTCATGCCGACCGCCGCGAGCACCGGCACGATCACCTCGGGGAACTTCGAGGGGTCGAGCCCCAGCCCGAAGTTGAGGAAGAAGAAGGCGCCGAACACGTCGCGCAACGGGATGGCGATGTGCTCGATGCGGTTGCGGTAGCGGGTCGCGCCCAGCACGAGCCCGATCAGGAACGCGCCGATCGCATCCGTCACCCCGAGGATCTCGCCCAGGCCGCCGAACATGATGGCGAGCCCGAAGAACAGGATCGTGAAGAGCTCGTCGTCCTTCGTGCGGAAGATGCGCGAGACGAACCGCCCGCCCCAGCGGGCGGCCGTGAACATCACGACGAGGAAGAGGAACGAGATGCCGAGCTTGCCGACCACCGGCCAGATCTCCGTCTCGCCGGAGAGCACGACCGACACGATGGCGAGGTAGATCGCGATGAACACGTCCTCGACGACGGTGACACCCAGGATCATCGGCGTCTCTCGGTTCGCCAGCCGGTTCAGCTCGATCAGGAGCTTCGTGACGATGGCGCTCGAGGAGGTCGCCGTGATGCCCGCGATGATCAGCGCCTCACGCGTGCCCCAGCCCACGAGGAAACCGAACGCGAAGCCCACCACCATGTTGATGGCGATGTACGAGCCGCCCGAGATGATCAGCTTGCCCGCGTTGCCGACGAACTCGTCGAGGTCGAACTCGAGCCCCAGGTTGAACAGCAGCAGGATCAGCCCGAAGACCGCGATCAGCTCGATGTACTCCCCGTGCACGAAGTCGATCGGGAACCAGCCGAAGTACGGGCTCGCCAAGAGCCCCACGACCATGTAGATCGGGATGGCGGGCAGGCCGATCTGCTTGCCGAGCCGCCCGAGGACGTAGGCGAGGACGAAGAGGACGCCGAGGACGAGGAGGTCGGGGCCGAGATGCACGGGGCCGCTCAGCTTCCGGGCGGACCGTCGACGACTCCTGCTTTCGCCTTCAGCTCACCGGTGCGGAAGAAGGCGAACGCCTTGGCGACCTTCTCCGGGGAGCCGGCGACCACGAGCGTGTCGCCGGGGAAGACCTTGAAGTCGGGGGCGGGGGCGGGGTTCGCGGAGTCTCCGCGCACGACGGCGACGACCGTGAGGCCGGCGATGCCGCGATCGGCCGGGCTGCCGAGGGGCTGGCCGGCGATGTGGTCCTCGTAGTCGACCGTGAACCAGTCGATGCTGAGGCCCGGGATCTGGTCGAGCGCCGTCAGCGACTCGGTGATCTGGGTGCCGCCGAGCAGCTCGGCGAGGGTGTGGGCCTCGTCGTCGGAGAGGCGGAGGGACACCTTCGTGGCGTCGCCGTCCTCGTCGTCGCTGAAGCTGATCAGGTCGCTGTGGCCCGAGCGGTGCGCGATGACGCCGACCTTGCCGCCGTCGCTCGTCACGAAGGTGTGCAGCACTCCGACTCCGGGAAGCTTCACTCGCTTCACGTCGACCATGGCCGTCTCCTCCTGGGCTCACCGCGGGCACGCGCCCGTCGGTGCTCCCAGTTTAGTGGAGGGGCATCCGGAGCCCGTCGCCTGGGGACACTGTTCGCACAGGGCGCATCCGTGCAGGAGAAGACGGCCCGAGGCACCCGGAGCGCGTCGGGCCCTCAGGCCCCGGCCCTCAGTCGGTCTTCACGATGTCGGGTGCCTCGAGCCGCACCCGCTCGGCCGACTCGTCGTCGGGCTGCAGCTGGCTGGCCCGCTCGGCCTCGACCCGCTCGAGGTAGACCGCGATCTCCTTCTCGACCTGCTCGTCGCTCCAGCCGAGCACGCCGGCCATCAGGCGGGCGGCGACCGGTGCGGCCGAGACCCCGCGGTCCCACGCCTCGATCGAGATGCGGGTGCGCCGGGCGAGCACGTCGTCGAGGTGCAGCGCGCTCTCGTGCGAGGCCGCGTAGACGACCTCGGCCGCGATGTAGTCGTCGGCGCCGGGCAGCGGCTCGGCGAGCGACGGATCCTCGGCGATCAGGCCCAGCAGCTCATCCGTCAGCGTGCCGTAGCGGTTCAGCAGGTGCTCGATTCGCACCGGATGCACGCCGAACCGGCGGGCGATCTTGTCGCGCTTGTTCCAGGCCGCCTTGTACCCCTCGGCGCCGAGCAGCGCGATGTCCTGCGTGACCGACGGCGAGATCTTCCCGTCGAGCGCGGAGACGGCCGCGTCGATGGCGTCCTTCGCCATCACGCGGTAGGTCGTCCACTTGCCCCCCGCGATCACCACGAGGCCTGGCACCGAGTGCGCGACGAGGTGCTCGCGCGACAGCTTCGAGGTCTGGTCGCTCTCGCCGGCGAGCAGCGGGCGGAGGCCGGCGAACACGCCCTCCACGTCCTCCCGGGTCAGCGGCACGGCGAGCACCTTGTTCACGTGCTCGAGCAGGTAGTCGATGTCGGCGGCGGTCGCGGCCGGGTGCGCCTTGTCGAGGGTCCAGTCGGTGTCGGTGGTGCCGATCAGCCAGTGCCGGCCCCACGGGATGACGAACAGCACGCTCTTCTCGGTGCGCAGCAGCAGCCCCGACTGGCCCTGGAAACGGTCGCGCGGCACCACGAGGTGGATGCCCTTGGAGGCCCGCACCTTGAACTGCCCGCGCTCCCCCACCATCGCCTGGGTCTCGTCGGTCCAGACGCCGGTCGCGTTCACGACCTGCTTGGCGCGGATGTCGAACTTCTCACCCGTCTCGAGATCATGCGCGTGCACGCCGACGACCCGCTCGCCCACCTTGATGAAGCCCTCGACCTGCACCCGGCTGGCCACGTGGGCGCCGTAGGAGGCGGCCGTGCGGGCGAGGCTCGAGACGTAGCGGGCGTCGTCGACCTGAGCGTCGTAGTAGGTGATGCCGCCGATCAGCGCGTCCTTCGCGAGGCTCGGCATCAGCTCCTGCACCTGCTTGCGCGAGAGGTGGCGGTGATGCGGCACCCCGGGCGGGCGGCCGCCGGAGTAGCTGAAGATGTCGTAGAGCAGCATGCCGGCGCCGATGTAGGCCCGCTCGATCACGCGCTTGTTCAGGGGGTAGAGGAAGCGCACGGGCTTCACGAGGTGCGGCGCGATGCGCTGCAGCAGCAGCCCGCGCTCGATCAGCGCCTCACGCACCAGACGGAAGTCGAGCTGCTCGAGGTAGCGGATGCCGCCGTGCACGAGCTTCGACGACCGGCTCGAGGTTCCGGATGCCCAGTCCCGCGCCTCGACCATCCCGGTGCGCAGCCCGCGGGTCACGGCATCCAGCGCAGCACCCGTCCCGACGATGCCACCGCCGACCACGAGGATGTCGAGCTCTTTGTCCTTCAGCGAGGCGATCGCGTCCCGACGTTCGTCGGGCCCGATCTTCGTGGAGTGCGATACCGACGTCGTCGTGGCCATGGGACTCTCCTTGGTGCCGAGCTAGTCGCTCTTAGCGTCCCTCTTCACGCTAGTCAACCCGGTACGGGGCGACAACCACTTCGACCCGCTGGAATTCCTTGAGGTCGCTGTAGCCGGTGGTCGCCATCGAGCGCCGCAGGGCGCCCATCAGGTTCGCCGTGCCGTCGGAGACCGGCGACGGGCCGTACAGGATCTGCTCGAGCGGGGCGACCTGCCCCACGTGCACGCGCTGGCCGCGGGGCAGCTGCGCGTGGTGCGCCTCGGCTCCCCAGTGCCAGCCGGCTCCGGGGGCGTCGGATGCGCGGGCGAGCGCACTGCCCAGCATGACGGCGTCGGCGCCGACCGAGATGGCCTTGACGATGTCGCCGCTCGTGCCGAGGCCGCCGTCGGCGATGACGTGCACGTAGCGGCCGCCCGACTCGTCCATGTAGTCGCGGCGGGCGCCGGCCACGTCGGCGACGGCCGTGGCCATCGGGGCGTGGATGCCGAGCGTCGCACGGGTGGTGGAGGCCGCGCCGCCGCCGAAGCCGACGAGCACGCCGGCCGCACCGGTGCGCATGAGGTGGAGCGCCGCGGTGTAGGTGGCGGCGCCGCCCACGATCACGGGCACGTCGAGCTCGTAGATGAACTTCTTCAGGTTCAGCGGCTCGGAGTTCTTCGAGACGTGCTCGGCGGAGACGGTCGTGCCACGGATGACGAACAGGTCGACACCGGCGGCGACCACCGTCTCGTACAGCTCCTGGGTGCGCTGCGGCGACAGGGCGCCGGCGACGGTGACTCCGGATGCGCGGATCTCCGCCAGTCGTGCGGTGACGAGCTCGGGCTTGATCGGCTCGGCGTAGATCTCCTGCATGCGCTCGGTGGACCCGCCCTCGGGCAGGTTGCGGATCTCCTCGAGCAGCGGCTCGGGGTTCTCGTACCGCGTCCAGACGCCCTCGAGGTCGAGCACGCCGACGCCGCCGAGCTGACCGATCATGATGGCGGTCTGGGGCGAGACCACCGAGTCCATCGGTGCGGCGAGCACCGGGATGTCGAAGTGGTACGCGTCGATCGACCACGTCGTCGACACGTCCTCGGGATCGCGCGTGCGCCGCGACGGCACCACCGCGATGTCGTCGAACGAGTACACGCGGCGCCCGCGCTTGGCGCGCCCAATCTCAATTTCCATCACACCCCATCCTATCGATACCCCTCCGACACCACCGGTGAGGCGGCGCCGGAGAGGCGTCGGGAGGGTCAGCGGCGGTAGTTGGGGGCCTCGACGACCATCTGCACGTCGTGCGGGTGCGACTCCTTGAGGCCGGCCGCCGTGATGCGCACGAACTTGCCCTTCTGCTTCAGCTCGCCGATGGTGCGCGCGCCGACGTAGAACATCGACTGGCGCAGGCCGCCGGCCAGCTGGTAGGCCACGTTCGCGAGCGGGCCGCGGTAGGGCACCTGGCCCTCGATGCCCTCGGCGATCAGCTTGTCGTCGGAGGGCACGTCGGACTGGAAGTAGCGGTCCTTCGAGTACGAGGTCTTCTCGCCCCGGGTCTGCAGCGCGCCCAGCGAGCCCATGCCCCGGTAGTTCTTGAACTGCTTGCCGTTGACGAACACCAGGTCGCCCGGGCTCTCGTCGCAGCCCGCGAGGAGCGACCCGAGCATGACGGTGTCGGCGCCGGCCACGAGGGCCTTCGCGATGTCGCCCGAGTACTGCAGACCGCCGTCGGCGATCACCGGCACGCCGGCCTCGCGCGCCGCGAGCGACGCCTCGTAGACCGCGGTCACCTGGGGCACACCCACACCGGCGACGACGCGCGTGGTGCAGATCGAGCCCGGACCGACGCCGACCTTGATCGCGTCGGCACCCGCGTCGACGAGCGCCTGCGCCCCCGAGCGGGTGGCCACGTTGCCGCCGATGACGTCGACGTCGGCGAACGCCGAATCGCTCTTCAGCCGGCGGATGATGTCGAGCACGCCCGCGCTGTCGCCGTTGGCCGTGTCGACCACGATCACGTCGACGCCCGCGTCGAGCAGGTTGGTGGCGCGCTGCCAGGCGTCGCCGAAGAAGCCGATGGCGGCGCCGACGCGCAGCCGGCCGGCCGAGTCCTTGGTGGCGTTGGGGTACTTCTCGCTCTTGTCGAAGTCCTTCACCGTGATCAGGCCCGAGAGCCGGCCCGCGTCGTCGACGATGGGGAGCTTCTCGATCTTGTGCTGCGCGAAGATCGCGACGGCGTCGTCGGGGTCGACCCCGACGCGCGCGGTGATCAGCGGCATCTTCGTCATCACGTCGCGCACGAACGTGGTCTGCTTCTCGAACGGCGAGACGAAGCGCATGTCGCGGTTGGTGACGATGCCGACGAGCACGCCCTGGCCGTCGACCACGGGGAGCCCGCTCACCCGGTACATGCCGCAGAGGGCATCGACCTCGGCGACCGTCGCATCCGGAGTCGTCGTGACCGGGTCGGTCACCATGCCCGACTCGCTGCGCTTCACGCGGTCGACCTGCTCGGCCTGGTCGATGATCGACAGGTTGCGGTGCAGGATGCCCAGTCCGCCCTGCCGCGCCATGGCCACCGCCATGCGCGACTCCGTCACGGTGTCCATCGCCGCCGACAGCAGCGGGGTGGCGACCTCGATGCGCTTCGTCAGCCGGGAGGAGGTGTCGGCCTCGCTCGGGATGACGTCGGTATGACCCGGCAGCAGCATCACGTCGTCGTACGTCAATCCGACAAATCCGAACGGATCCGGCTGGTCCATCGTTCTCCCTCGCGCGCAGTGTAGGTCAATCGTAACCGTTAGGCACGCACCGATATTCCGTGTAGAAATGACGGGCACGACGGAATGTCCACCTGAAACACCGTGGACACAAATCGTCTGTATGGTCTAGCAGAGTCGCTACGACCATAGGCGCGGAGAATCCACCACTGCACATGGGGTTCTCCCTCAGGAGGTGCTGTCTTGATCGCAGGAATCCGTACCGGACACGGGGTACGTCTCGTCACGATGCTGTTGGCGGTGGTCTCCCTCTGTCTCGGCATCGTGCTGGGCTCGGGAGCCCTGTCGGCGTCGGCGACCGAGACCCCCGCTCCGACCCCGACCCCCACGAGCGACTTCACGAACACGCTCACCATCAACGGTGTGCTGCGTGACGGCGACACCCTCGTCGAGGGGGCCGAGATCACCGTCGCGGGAGCGGCCGGTTTCGAGGAGACCGCCACCACCGACGACACGGGCCGCTGGGCCGTCGTCGTGCCGGAGAAGGGCGAGTACACCGTCACGCTCGACCCCGACACGCTGCCCGACGGCGTCGAGCTGCGCGACCCCGACAAGGCGACGTCCACCGTCGCCGCCGACGAGTGGCTGACGAACACGCTCACCCGCTCGTTCCCGCTGGGCGCGGACACCCGGCAGACGACGGGCTTCTTCGAGCAGTTCCTGCAGCGTCTCGCGGCCGGCCTGAACTTCGGCCTGCTGATCGCCCTCGCGGCCATCGGCATCACGCTGATCTTCGGCACCACCGGCCTGAACAACTTCGCGCACGGCGAGATGGTGACCTTCGGGGCCATCGTCGCCTGGATCTTCGCGGTGCTGCTCGGCCTCAACATCTTCGTCGCGATGGTCATCGCGCTGGTGCTCGGCGGTGTCTTCGGCTACCTCAACGACTGGCTGCTCTGGCGGCCACTCCGGCGGAAGGGCGTGAAGCTCGTCCAGGCGATGATCGTCTCGATCGGTCTCGCCATCGCCCTGCGCTACCTCTACCTCATGAACATCGGCGGCGACACGAAGACCATGAGCGTCGGGCTGTCGGATGCGGTGGTGCTCGGCCCGGTGCGCATCACCACCGGCTCGCTGCTCAGCATGGTGATCTCGGTCGTGGTGCTGCTGCTCGTCGGCCTCTTCCTCACCCGCACCCGTATCGGCAAGGCGACCCGGGCCGTCTCGGACAACCCGTCGCTGGCCGCCGCATCCGGGATCGACGTCGACCGCATCATCCGCATCGTCTGGGTGATCGCCGGAGCCCTCGCGGCCCTCGCCGGCGTGATGCTGGCCCTCTACCGCCAGGTCTCGTGGGACATGGGCTTCCAGGTGCTGCTGCTGATGTTCGCCGCGGTCACCCTCGGCGGGCTCGGCTCCGCCTACGGCGCCCTCGTCGGCTCCATCGTCGTCGGGCTGTTCGTCGAGCTGTCGACGCTGTTCATCCCGCCGGACCTCAAGTACGCCGCCGCCCTGGTGGTGCTCATCGTCGTGCTGCTCGTGCGACCACAGGGCATCCTCGGACGCAAAGAACGAATCGGTTAAGGAAGGAGAGACTCATGGACTGGGGAAACATCTTCGGCAACGCCGTCGGCGAGCTGATCAGCCCGACGACCGCCGCCTACGCGCTGGCGGCCATCGGCCTGGGCATCCACTTCGGCTACACGGGCCTCCTGAACTTCGGTCAGGCGGCGTTCCTCCTGATCGGGGCCTACGGCTTCGCGATCCCGACCCTCGCGGGCGCCCCGCTCGTGGTGGCGGTGATCTGCGCGATCCTCTGCTCGGTGATCTTCGCGTTCATCCTGGGCATACCGACGCTGAGACTGAGGGCCGACTACCTGGCGATCGTCACGATCGCGGCCGCAGAAGTCGTGAGATACGTGGTCACGACCACGGGCCTGACCGACTTCACTGGTGCGGCGAACGGACTCTCGGGCTTCAAGGGCACCTTCGCGGCGATCAACCCGATCCCGCAGGGCACCTACGGGTTCGGGCCGTTCACCTACTCGGCCTACGACTGGTGGGTGCGCATCGTCGGCTGGGTGATCGTCATCCTCGCCAGCGTGCTCGTCTTCCTGCTCATGCGCAGCCCCTGGGGCCGCGTCGTCAAGGGCATCCGTGAGGACGAGGATGCGGTGCGCAGCCTCGGCAAGAACGTCTACTCCTACAAGATGCAGTCGCTAGTGCTCGGTGGCGTGCTCGGCTCGGTCGCGGGAATCATCTTCATCCTGCCTCGCGCCGTGCAGCCCGCGAACTACACCACGGGCCTGACGTTCTTCATCTGGACGATCATGCTCCTCGGTGGTGCGGCCACCATCTTCGGCCCGATCATCGGCTCGATGATCTTCTGGGTCGTGCTGTCGCTGACTCAGGGCATCCTGTACGGCGCGATCGAGTCGGGGGCCATCGGCTTCCTCTCGACCACCCAGGCGGGCCAGGTGCGATTCATCCTCGTGGGTGTCGCCCTGATGCTGCTCGTCATCTTCAGACCGCAAGGTATCTTCGGAAACAAGAAGGAGCTGTCCTTCAGTGTCTAATCTCCCCGCCTCCACCGCGCCGGTCTCCGGCATCCCGACCACGCACCCGCTCGTCAAGGGCGAGGTGGGTCCCGGATGCGCGAAGGTCGACCCCATCGTCATCGCCGACAGCGTGACGCGGCAGTTCGGCGGCCTCAAGGCGGTCGACGTCGATCACCTCGAGATCCCGCGCGGCAAGATCACCGCCCTGATCGGCCCGAACGGTGCCGGCAAGACGACCATGTTCAACCTGCTGACCGGCTTCGACAAGCCGAACACGGGCACGTGGGAGTTCGACGGCAAGTCGCTCGCGGGCGTTCCGGCCTTCAAGGTGGCGCGCTCCGGCATGGTGCGCACCTTCCAGCTGACGAAGTCGCTCGGTCGGCTGAGCGTGCTGCAGAACATGCTGCTCGGCGCCACCGGCCAGAAGGGCGAGAAGCTGTTCGCCTCGCTCATCCGCCCGATCTGGAAGAAGCAGGAGGAGGAGAACACGGCGCGTGCCGACGACCTCCTCGCCCGCTTCAAGCTCGACGCGAAGCGCGAGGACTACGCGGCCTCCCTGTCGGGCGGTCAGCGCAAGCTGCTCGAGATGGCGCGTGCGCTGATGTCAAAGCCCCAGCTGATCATGCTCGACGAGCCGATGGCCGGTGTCAACCCGGCGCTGACGCAGTCGCTGCTCGGCCACATCAAGAACCTCAAGGAGGACGGCACCTCGGTGCTGTTCGTCGAGCACGACATGCACATGGTCATGCACATCTCGGACTGGGTGGTCGTGATGGCCGAGGGCCGCGTCGTGGCCGAGGGCCCGCCCGAGACCGTCATGAAGGACCCGGCCGTGATCGACGCCTACCTCGGCGCCCACCACGACACCGACCTCGGCGACCTCATGGAGGACGGCCCCAACCCGGTGCTGGAGGCGGAGCGCAAGGCGCACGAGGCGCATCCTGAGGCCGAGACGACCGGCTACGGCGAGAAGGACAAGGCATGAGCGACTTAGGCCCCAACGAGCACAACGACTCCGAGAGCACCCTGTCGGCGGAATCGTCGACGACCCACACCCTCGCCCCGACCGACCGTGGCGAGGCCGTGCTGCGAACCGAAGACCTCGTGGGCGGCTACCTGCCCGGCGTGAACATCCTGAACGGATGCACGATCGAGGCGTTCCCGGGAGAACTGATCGGCATCATCGGCCCGAACGGCGCCGGCAAGTCGACCGTGCTGAAGGCGATCTTCGGTCAGATCAAGATCCGCGGCGGTCGCGTGGTGCTGAAGGGCGAGGACATCACGGGCCTCAAGGCCAACAAGCTCGTCTCCAAGGGCGTCGGCATGGTGCCGCAGAACAACAACGTGTTCCCGAGCCTGACGATCGAGGAGAACCTCGAGATGGGCCTGTTCCAGAAGCCCTCGATCTTCTCGGAGCGCTTCGACTTCGTCACGACGCTGTTCCCGGAGCTCGGCAAGCGCCGCAAGCAGCGCGCGGGCTCGCTCTCGGGCGGTGAGCGGCAGATGGTGGCCATGGGCCGTGCGCTGATGATGGAGCCGTCGGTGCTGCTGCTCGACGAGCCCTCGGCGGGCCTGTCCCCCGTGCGTCAGGACGAGACCTTCATGCGGGTGCACCAGATCAACCGCGCCGGCGTCTCGGTGATCATGGTCGAGCAGAACGCCCGCCGCTGCCTGCAGATCTGCGACCGCGCCTACGTGCTCGACCAGGGCAAGGACGCGTACACCGGCACCGGCCGCGAGCTGATGAAGGACCCGAAGGTCATCGAGCTCTACCTCGGCACGCTGGCGGCCGACCAGGGCCACTGACGCTGACCCACACGATTAGGCAATAACTGCTCACGAGGGTGGGCACCGACCCGGACGTAGTCTCGGTCGGTGCCCACCCTTCTCGTTCCCCCGCTCGTCGTCGCGCCCCTGATGGCCCGTGGTCGCCGCGAGACTCGCCTCCGCTCCTTCGCGGCCGTGAACGGGCTCGTCTACGACCGGAGCGCGCCCGGAGCGCCGGCCCAGGGCGCCCTGTTCCAGCTCGGCCACGAACAGCGCACGCTGCGGCGCTTCCGCGGCTCCTGGGGCGGCGGGCGCTTCGAGGTGGGCAACTTCGTGCTGCGCACGCAGCCGGGGCGGCGGTGCTGCGAGGTGACGACGGGGTATCTCATCCTCGGGCCGCTGCCCGCACCGGGAGCTGTGCACTCGTGGGTCCGGCAGGCACCGCCCTGTGCGCTCCCGACCACGCATGTCGAGCGCAGTGGCGACACGGTCGTCGCGCACACCCTCGAGCCGCTCGACTTCGCCGATCCCGGCACCTGGGAGCTCGTGCAGACGCTCAGGGCCCAGCTGGCCGGCTGACCGCGCCCCGCCCGGCAGCGAGACCAGGCGCCCCGGAACGCCGAAAGGCCCGGCCCCCTGAGGGGAGCCGGGCCTTCCGTCTGGTGTGACTAGCCTGCCAGCGAGCCGAACTCGACGTTCAGCGGCGAGTAGGTGCTGTCCTTGCCGTACTGGTAGATGCCGATGTACGCCTCGGTCGGGTCGCCGTTCTCATCGAAGGTGATGGGCCCGGAGACGCCGTCGTAGTCGACGTCGGTGCCCGCAGCGAGCAGGTCGGCGCACTCGGAGAAGCTGGTGCACTTCGTGCCGCCCTCGGAGACCGCCTGCATGTTCGCCTGGATGACCGGACCGGTGGCGGAGCCGCCCGCGACGGCCGCGAGGGCCATCAGGTTGACCGCGTCGTAGGACTCTGCGCCGTAGCTGAAGTCCTTCAGGTCGGGGTTCACACCGAGCAGCTTCGCCTTGAAGGCGTCGTCGGCCAGCACGCCGGGCAGGGTGCCCTTCGCGCAGTTCAGCACGCCCTCTTCGAAGTCGGCCGAGTAGTCGGCGAGGTTGCCGTCGACGAAGTAGACCTTGCTGCCGTCGAAGCCCTTGGTTCCGACGAGCTCGGGGATGATGACCTTGGTCTGGTCGAAGGCGATCAGCGCGATGGCGTCGGGGTCTTCGGCCACGACGGCGTCGATCTGAGCGCTGAACTGGCTGTCACCCTCGTTGAACGCCTCGGAGGCGACGACGGTGCCACCGGCGGCCTCGACGGCCTTGGAGACGTTCTCCTCCAGGCCCGAGCCGTAGGCGTCGTTCAGGTAGATGATGCCGACGTTGGTCGCGCCGTCGTTGACGATCAGGTTGCCGAGCACGCGGCCCTGCAGAACGTCGGACGGTGCGGTGCGGAAGTAGTACCCGCCGTCGGCGTAGGTCGAGAAGTCGGGCGAGGTGTTCGCCGGCGACACCTGGACGACCTGCGCACCGGTCACCTGGTCGATGAAGGTGAACGAGACACCCGACGACGCGGCGCCGACGATGCCGGCGACGCCCTGGCTGAGCAGGTCGGTGGCCGACTGGGTCGCGATGTCGGTGGTGGTGTCACCCGAGTCGCGGTGGATGACCTCGGCGTTGCCGCCCAGGATGCCCGACGCGGACGCGTTGATCTCGTCGATGGCGAGGTCGACACCGGCGATCTCGGGCGGGCCGAGGTAGGCCAGCGAGCCCGTGGTCGGCAGGATCGAGCCGAGCTTGAGCTTGGTCTCGCGGGTCTGCGCCGTCTCGGGTGCGACGGGCGTGATGTCGGCCGCTGCGGTCGCAGCGTCGGGGCCGCAGAGTGCTGCCGCCGCGGTGGTCTCTCCGCCGTCGCTCGCGGGCGTCGACGCGCACGAGGCCAGCAGCAGGGCCGTGGCGCTGAACGCGGCTACGCCGGCAACGATCGAGAGGGGCTTCGAGCGCGAGGCCGTGGCCTTCGCAAATACGCTCATGGTGCTCCTTATGTGAATGTGTGCAGTTTCTCGGCAGACTCGAAGAATCGGCCGTTCCATCACGCTATGCGGTGATCGGCACCGGGACAATACGCCCGTGTTACAGGCGTGTAACACAGGACAATCGTTATCTCGCGGTGACCTGGGGAGCGCTCTCAGCGCCGCGCGGCCCGGGCCATGTCGACGATCAGCACCAGCACGGCGACCCAGACGACGGCGAAGCCCGCCCAGCGCTCCGGCGGCATGGGCTCGTGCAGCACGAAGACCCCGATGGCGAACTGCAGGATGGGCGCCACGAACTGGATGAAGCCCACGTAGGCCAGCGGCAGTCGCCGCGTCGCCGAGGCGAACATCAGCAACGGCACGGCGGTGGCGACGCCCGAGAGCAGCATCAGGCCCGTGTGCACCGGACTGACGGTGCCGAACACCAGGCCGCCCGGCAGCATCGAGACGACGATCAGCTGCACGGTCGCGAGCGGGGCGAGCCAGGCGGTCTCGAGGGACAGTCCGCTGACCGCGTCCACCCGGGGGCCGACGTGCTTCTTGACCAGACCGTAGGTGCCGAAGGAGGCCGCCAGCACGAGGGCGAGCCACGGCACCGTGCCGTGCCCGACGGCCAGCACGAGCACGGCGACGAGGCTGATCCCGATGGCGGCCCACTGGAGCATCCTGAGCTTCTCGCGCAGCACGAGCACGCTGAGCAGCACGGTGACGATCGGATTGATGAAGTAGCCGAGGGAGGTCTCGACGACCTGACCCGAGAGCGTGCCGAGGATGTAGGTCTGCCAGTTGATGTAGATCAGGAGGCCCGCCAGCGCCATCAGGAACAGCAGCCGGGGCTGCCGGGCGATAGCCAGGAAGGGCCGCCAGCCGCGCGTGACCGTGAGCAGCAGTGCGCAGAACACCAGCGAGAACAGGATGCGCCAGGCGACGATCTCGAACGCGCCGGCCGGCTGCATGAGGAGGAAGTAGAGGGGGAGGACGCCCCACAGCACGTAGGCCCCGACGGCGTAGAGCAGACCGGCGCGGAAGGTGAGCGCGGGGGCGGAACGGTCGGGCACCGCGTCAGCCTACCCCTGCGCCGCGACCCGCAGAGGCGGCTGCGGGCCCGGGAACGGCAGAACCCCGGATGGCCAGGCCACCCGGGGTTCTGCGTGAAGAAGGATGCGTCAGCGGACGACGACCGCGAGCACGTCGCGGGCCGAGAGCACGAGCAGGTCTTCTCCGCCGTACTTCACCTCGGTTCCGCCGTACTTGGAGTAGATGACCTTGTCGCCGACGGCGACGTCGAGCGGGATGCGGTTGCCGTTGTCGTCGATGCGGCCGGGGCCGACGGCGACGACTTCGCCCTCCTGGGGCTTCTCCTTGGCGGTGTCAGGGATGACGAGACCGGAAGCAGTGGTCTGCTCAGCTTCGACCTGCTTGATGACGATGCGATCCTCGAGCGGCTTGATGGAGACCGACACGGTTGACCTCTTCTTTCTCAGTTACAAAAACGTCTGGTTAGCACCCTCACTCCGAGAGTGCTAAATCGAGTTTAGAGGCTTCATTGGCACTCCCGCAACGCGAGTGCCAACAATCGGCCCACGCTTGGTAGCGTGGCCGGATGGACTCCGCCGAGCTGTCGCTGCTGCTGACCACGGAGGGGCTCCGGCTCGTCGACTCCCTTCCCGAGTACTCCGCGAAGGGCGCGGTGCAGCAGGTCGCCGCCCTGCGGAAGGCGGGCCACTCCCCCGAGCTCGTGGCCGCCGCGCTCACCCAGTCGCGCCTGCGGCAGAAGGCCAGGGCGAAGTTCGGCGGCTTCGCCGACCGGCTGCTCTACACCCAGGCCGGCCTCGAGCAGGCCACCCGGCTCAAGGTCGCCGCCCTGCACGCGGGCCGCTTCCGCGACGCCGGCGTGCGGCGGGTGGCCGACCTCGGCTGCGGCCTGGGGGCGGATGCGCTGGCCATCGCCGCCCTCGGCATCCCCGTGCTGGCCGTCGAACGCGACGAGGTCACCGCCGCGCTGGCCGCCTACAACCTCGCCGCCTTCCCCGACGTCGAGGTGGTGCACGCCGACGCGGAGAGCGTCTCGCTCGAGGGCGTCGACGCGGTCTACCTCGACCCCGCCCGGCGCACTGCGGGCACCGGCGAGACCTCGCGGCTCACCCGGCCCGACGACTACTCCCCCTCGGTCGGCTTCGCGTTCGGGCTGGGCGAGCGGATGCCCGTGGGCGTCAAGCTCGGACCGGGCTTCGATCGCGAGCAGATCCCGGGCTCCGCCGAGGCGCAGTGGGTCTCGGTCGACGGGCAGCTCGTCGAGATGGGGCTCTGGTTCGGGGCGCTCGCCCGTTCCGGAGTGCGGCGCTCGGCGCTCGTGGTGCGCGAGGGCGGATCGGCCGAGCTGACCGCTGCGGCCGACAGCGTGGACGCGGAGGTGCGGCCGCTCGGGGAGTTCGTCTACGAGCCCGACGGCTCGATCATCCGCGCCCGGCTGATCGGGGCACTGGCCGAACGCCTCGATGCCGGCATGCTCTCGGCCGGTATCGCGTATCTCACGGCCGACTCGGTGGTCGAGACGCCCTTCGCGTCGGCCTTCCGCGTGCGCGAGCGGCTGCCGGCGAGCGAGACGGCGCTCAAGCGGGCGCTGCGCGAGCGGCGGATCGGCACGCTCGAGATCAAGAAGCGCGGGGTCGACGTCGACCCGGCCGCGCTGCGCACCCGGCTGTCGCTGAAGGGCCCGGAGTCGGCGACCCTCATCCTCACCCGGGTCGACGGCGCGCACGAGGCGCTGCTCGTCGACCGGGTGGGCTGAGGGCTCGCCGCCTCGCTCGGCGGCTCGAGCGGCTCGAGCGGTTCGGCGGCTCGAGCGGTTCGGCGGCTCGAGCGGCCTAGTAGTAGGTGCCCGAGGTGCCCGCGATCGCGATGGCGAGCACCACGAACACGATGTAGAAGATCACGAGCAGCACGCCGAGACCCGTGAACACATAGCTCAGGATGAGGCCTGCCTTCGCGAGCCCCCGCCCCTGCTCGCCGGTGCGGTCGATCTGCTTCAAGGCGATGTGGCCGGTGACGATGCCGGCGATCGAGAACACGAACGCCAGGATGATCGTGATGATCGCGAGCGTGTTCATCGGCGGCGTCGCCGGAGCCTGGTAGCCGTAGTACGGCTGCTGCTGCTGGGGCGGGTAGCCGGGGGGCGGGGTCTGCTGGCCGTAGCCCTGCTGGGGCGCCTGGCCGTAGGCGGGCGGCTGGTTCTGGGCGTAGCCCTGCACGGGCGGCTGCGACTGCGGCGGCGGCGGGGCCGACTGGTAGCCGCCGACGGGCGGCTGAGGTGCCTGCGGGGCCTGGGGGTTCTGCGGGGCGGGCGGCACGGGAGGTGCGACGGGCGGGACGGGCGGTTCTCCGGCGGCCGGAGGGGTGGTGTCGCTCACGGAGGGACCCTTTCGTGTGGCGGCAAGGCCGGCGGCGCTGCCTGGATCGTTAACAGAGTAGGCGCAGGCAGCCGGGAGCCGCCTGCGCCCGACGACTCAGTAGGTGGTGACCGTGCCCTGGCTGGCCGCGACCGCGAAGATCACGATGAACAGCACGATGTAGAACACGATGGTGACGGCGCCGATGATGATGGCGGCCAGCGCGAGGCCGCGGCCCTTCTCACCGGTCTTCTTGATCTGGCTGAGCGCGATCGCGCCGAGCACGATGGCGATGACGTTGAACGACAGCAGCGAGATCACGAAGGCGACGATCGCGAGGACGTTCCACTTCTGCTCGGCGACGGGGCCGGCGGCGTAGGCGGGAGGGGTGGGGTTCGTCACGAGGGGCTCCAAGGTTGCCGATAGACAGGGACGGCACTATCGTGGCGTGGCCGTGAGAATCTGTCAATCTCGGTGTCGCGGGATGACGCGCGTTCAGCCCGCCGACGGCCGCTCGTCCACCTGGATCTCGGTGACCGGCAACGTGGAGTCCGCCCCGAAACCGAGGCCGCTCGGCCGGTGCCCCGCCGCGACGAGCTGGGCGCCGAGGGCGGCGATCATGGCGCCGTTGTCGGTGCAGAGCGACAGCGGTGGGATGCGCAGCTGCACGCCCTGGGCCGCCGCCCGTTCGGCGGCCGCCTCCCGCACGCGCGCATTGGCGACCACGCCGCCGCCGAGCAGCAGTCGCGGGATGCCGAGATCGGCGCAGGCCCGGAACGCCTTCGTCAGCAGCACGTCGACGACCGCCTCGCGGAAGCTCGCGGCGACGTCGGCCACGGGCACCTCCTCGCCGGCGTCCTGCGCCTTCTCGACCCAGCGGGCCACGGCGGTCTTGAGGCCGGAGAACGAGAAGTCGTAGCGGTGCCGCTCCAGGTCCTTCGGCAGCATCAGCCCTCGGGGGAAGCGGATCGCCGCCGGGTCGCCGCCCACCGCCGCACGGTCGATCTGCGGTCCGCCCGGGTAGGGCAGCCCCAGGATGCGCGCGACCTTGTCGAAGGCCTCCCCCGCGGCGTCGTCGATGGTCTCGCCGAGCAACTCGACGTCGCCGACCAGGTCGCGCACGACGAGCAGCGAGGTGTGCCCGCCCGAGACGAGCAGCGCGACCGTCGGGTACTCCAGCGGCTCGGCGTCGAGCACGTCGGCACCGACGTGGCCGACGAGGTGGTTCACGGCGTACAGCGGCTTGCCCGTCGCGACGGCGAGCGCCTTGGCCGCCCCGACGCCCACCATCAAGGCGCCGGAGAGCCCGGGCCCGCTGGTCACGGCGATAGCGTCGAGCTCGTCGAAGCCGACGCCCGCCTCGGCGAGCGCCGCCTCGAGCGCCGGGTTGATCGCCTCGAGGTGCGCGCGGGCGGCGACCTCGGGCACGACGCCCCCGTAGCGGGCGTGCTCGTCCATCGAGGAGGAGATCACGTTGGCGAGCAGCGTGCGCCCGCGCACGATGCCGATGCCGGTCTCGTCGCAGGAGGTCTCGATGCCGAGCACCACGGGCTCGCGGGTCATGCGCTGGTCCTTCCGGCGGGGCGGCCGAGCTCGGCCCGCATCACGACGGCGTCGACGCCGTCGGGCTGGTAGTAGTTCGGACGCACGGCGATGTCGTCGAAGCCGAGCGAGCGGTAGAGGCCGTGGGCGACGGGGTTGTCGGCGCGCACCTCGAGGAAGATCTGGCGGGCGCGGCGTCGGCCGGCCTCGGCCATCAGCTCGGTCATCAGGGCGCGCCCGAGGCCGTGGCCGCGGTCGGCGGGGTCGACGGCGATGGTCTGGATGTCCGCGTCGGAGGATCCCGGCGGGCAGAGCAGCCCGGCGTAGCCGGCGAGGCCGCCGCTCCCCCGCACCGCGACGAGGTAGTGGCAGAACGGGCTGGCGAGCTCGCGCCGCATCGAGTCGCGCGACCAGGCGTCGGACGTGAACGACGACTCCTCGAGCGCCATGATCGCGTCGAGGTCGTCCTCGGTCGCGGGGCGCAGCGCGGGCGGCGCCTCGGTCACCGGGTCACCCGCTTGCGCGCCCCCGGCACGGTCACGTCGGGCGAGCGCAGGTAGAGCGGCTCGGTGTACTCCACCGGCAGACCGGCCGCCCGGCGGATGAGGGCCGCACGACCGAGGGCTCCGGCCGACACCTGGGTGGCGTCCACCCGCTCGAAGTCGGGGTAGGGCAGCTCGTCGGGGCGGCAGAGTCCGGGGCCGTCGGTGCGGGAGGCCCCGTCGGAGCCGAGGTCGTAGCTCGACCAGTAGAGCTCGCGGCGGCGCGCATCCGTCACCACCAGCAGCGGACCGCGGGTGCCGGCCGACCACTCGTCGAGCGCCACCGCGTCGTGGCTCACGGCCGGGGTCAGCGGTCGCCCGATGCCGAGCGCGAAGGCGCGGGCGGCCGCGATGCCGACCCGAAGGCCGGTGAACGGGCCGGGGCCCATGCCGGCCACGACCTCGTCGAGCCGCGCGGGCTCCACGCCGGCCTCGTCGAGCACACCGGCGATCATCTCGCCGATCACCTCGGCGTGGCGCATCGTGTCCTCGGTCGCCCGCTCGGCGACCACCAGGTCGCCGTCGACCACGGCGACCGACGTGCCGGCAGAGGTGTCGATGGCGAGAAGCACCCCCCGAGCCTAACGCGCCTGGCCGATGCGGCGACCGGATGCCCGGCGGCACCTGCCCCCGGACTACGCCCAGCTCGGCCCGACCGCCGCCAGCGTCACCTGCCGGGGCTCGACGGGTTCGGCCCCCTCCTCGACCTCGGGGTCGTCACCCGACCCCGCGCCGTGCGGACGGTCGATCGTGATCGACAGCCACGACTCCGCCAGCGCCTCGATCAGCCCGGCGCCCCACTCCACGACGACCACCGCGTGCTCGAAGTCGATGTCGAGGTCGTCGAGCTCGAGCGCGCTGCCGAGCCGGTACGCGTCGACGTGCACCAGCGGCACCCCTCCGACGAGTGACGGATGCGTGCGCGCGAGCACGAACGTCGGACTCGTCACCGGTCCGCGCACGCCGAGCCCCTCGCCGAGACCGCGCGTGAACGTGGTCTTGCCCGCCCCGAGGTCGCCGGTGAGCAGCACCAGATCGCCCGCGCCGAGGCGTCGCCCGACCTCGACGCCGAACGCGTGCATCCGCTCGGGATCGTCGACGGTGAGGGCGGCCGAACCCGGGCCGGAACCCGCAGAACCCGACGCGCCGACCGCGGCCGCCAGCTCGGCGAACCGCCCCGCCCCGCTCATCGCCCCGCTCCGCCCGGAGCGCCCTCCACGTGCACCCGCTCGACGCGGGCGCCGATGCGCGCCACGATCTCGTCGCCGATGGTGTCGGCGAAGCCCGCCCACTCCTCGGCCGTCGGCTCGCCGCGGTCGCCCTCGCCGAAGACGACGACCTCGTCGCCCGGCTCGACCTGGTGGTCGCCCACGTCGACGACGAACTGGTCCATCGCGATGCGCCCGGCGATGGGGTGCCGCCGCCCGTCGATCCACACCGAGGCGCGCCCGCTCGCGATGCGCGGAATGCCGTCGGCGTAGCCCAGCGGCACGAGCGCCAGCGTCGTCTCGCCCTCGGTGCGGTAGGCGAAGCCGTACGAGACGCCGTGCCCCGCGGGAACGCGCTTCACCGACGCCACCGGAGCGGTCAACGTCATCACGGGGCGGAGCCCGAGGTCGCGCGCGCTCTGGTCGTCGAACGGCGACACCCCGTAGGCCGCGATGCCGAACCGCACCATGTCGAGCCGCGCCTCGGGCATCCGGATGCCCGCCGAGCTCGCCGCGAGGTGCAGCTTCTCGAAGCGGGCGCCCAAACCCTCGGCGACCTCGACCGCGCGGCGGAGCTTGCCGAGCGCGACACCGTCGTCCTCGGGAGAGGCGTCGGCGAGGTGCGACCAGGCCGCGTAGAGCTTCACGGCTCCTGCCCGGTCGTGCTCGAGGGCCGACGTGACGAGTGCCGGCCAGTCGGCCTCCGTGGCCCCGTTGCGGCTGAGCCCGGTGTCGATCTTGAGGTGCACGCGGGGGGCGACGGATGCGCGGGCCGCCGCGATGGCGTCCAGCTGCCACACCGCCGAGATGCCGAGGTCGATGTCGGCCTCGGCCGCCTCGCCGAAGAGGGCGTCCGGATCGTGCATCCAGGCGAAGATCGGCGCCGTGATGCCGGCCTCGCGCAGCGCCAGAGCGGCCGGGATGTCGAGCACCGCGAGCGAGCTCGCGCCCGACTCCAGCGCGGCACGGGCGAGCGGCACCATGCCGTGCCCGTAGGCGTCGGCCTTGACCGCCAGCATCGTCTCGGCCGGCTTCGCCAGCTCGGACAGGGTGCGCACGTTGTGCCGGAACGCGCCGAGGTCGATCACGGCCCGTCGCGCCGGCACCGCGCCGGAGAGCCCGCTCATGACTCCACCCTCTGCACGCGCCGGCCGAGCCGGGTGACGATCTCGTAGTTGATGGTCGAGGCGGCCTCGGCCCAGTCGTCGGCCGAGGGGAAGCCCTCCACCGGGTCGCCGAACAGCACGACCCGGTCTCCGACGGCGGCCTCGTGCTCGCCGAGGTCGACGACGAACTGGTCCATCGCCACGCGGCCCACGATCGGATGCACGCGCCCGTCGACCCAGACGCTGCCCGTGTTCGAGACGTGGCGCGGGATGCCGTCGGCGTAGCCGAGCGGCACCAGGCCGAGCCACGAGTCGGCGGCGGGCCGGTAGGTGTAGCCGTACGAGACGCCGGTGCCGGCGGCCACCCGCTTCACCGAGATCAGCCGGCTCTCCACGCGCATCGCGGGCACGAGCCCGAGGGCGGCCGAGTCGGCGTCGTCGTAGGGCGACAGCCCGTAGAGCCCGATTCCGAGCCGCACCAGGTCGAGCCGCGTCTCGGGCAGCCGCAGCGCCCCGGCGGTCGACGCGAGATGACGGATGCGCGGCTGGAGCCCGGCCGCCCGCGCCAGCGCGGTCGCCTCCTCGAAGGCCGCCAGCTGGGCGCGGTCGTCGTCGGGCCCCGTGTTCGACAAGTGGCTGAACAGCCCCTCGACCCGCACCCGCCCCTCGGCCTCGAAGCCCCGTGCCGTCTCGAAGAACCCGGCCCAGTCGGCGCGCACGGCACCGTTCCGGCCGAGCCCCGTGTCGATCTTGAGGTGCAGCAGCGCGGGCGACCCGACCGATCCCGCCTCGGCGGCCCGCTCGAGCTGCCGTCGCGTGCTGATGCCGAGGGTCACGCCACCCTCGACGGCGCTCGAGAAGTCGGGATCGGCGTCGTGCAGCCACGCCAGCACGGGCGTGTCGATGCCGGCGGCCCGGAGCGCGAGCGCCTCGGCCACGTCGGCGACCCCGAGCATCGTCGCTCCCCCGGCGACCGCAGCCCGGGCGGCGCGCTCGGCGCCGTGCCCGTAGCCGTCGGCCTTGACCACGGCCATCACCGCGGCCGGGGCCACCACCCGTGCCACCGTCTCGACGTTGCGCCGCAGCGCGCCGACGTCGACGTGGGCCCGCCGGAGGGCCGGCACCGCGCCGCCGGCTGCCGCGCCGCCCGATGCCGCGGCAGCGCCCACCTCAGCGCCCGGACCCGCCGCGCTCACGCGGCACCGCTCTCGGCCACCACGAACGCCATCGCGTTCCCGCCGTCGTGCGTCATGCTCAGGTGCAGGTGCGCGGCCCCGAGCTCGGCCAGCGCCGCCGCCACGCCGCCGGCCACGGCGAAGGCCGGGTTGCGGTCGTCGTTCGAGACGATCTCCATGTCGTGCCAGCGGAACTCGGTCGAGTGCCCGACGGCCTTGATCAGCGCCTCCTTGGCCGCGAAGCGCGCCGCGAGGGAGCGCACCGGGAGCCCCCGCTCGCCCTCGGTGAACAGCCGCTCGCGCAGCCGCGGTGTCTTCTCGAGGGCGCGCTCGAAACGGGCGACGTCGACCAGGTCGACTCCGACTCCGACGATCACGACGGCCTACTCGACCGTGACCGACTTGGCGAGGTTGCGCGGCTGGTCGACGTCGAGCCCCTTCGCCGTCGCGAGCTCCATGGCGAACAGCTGCAACGGGATGACCGTGAGCAGCGGCTCGAACAGCGGCGCCGCGAGCGGGATGCGGATGACCTCGTCGGCGAACGGCAGCACGGCCACGTCGCCCTCCTCGGCGATCGCGAGGATGCGGGCGCCGCGGGCGCGGATCTCCTGGATGTTCGACACGACCTTGGCGTGCAGCGAGTTCGGGTCGCGCGGGCTCGGCACGATGACGAAGACCGGCTGGCCGGGCTCGATCAGCGCGATCGGTCCGTGCTTCAGCTCGCCGGCTGCGAAGCCCTCGGCGTGGATGTACGCCAGCTCCTTGAGCTTCAGCGCACCCTCGAGCGCGATCGGGTACCCGACGTGACGGCCGAGGAAGAGCACGGCACGGCTGTCGGACATCCACTTCGCGAGCTGCGTGATCTCGGCGCCGTTGCCGAGCACCTGCTCGATCTTGGCGGGGATGCTCTGCAGCTCGGCGAGCTGGTGCGCCGCGACCTCGGGGTCGAGCGTGCCGCGCACCCGCGAGAGGTGCAGGCCGAAGAGGTAGAGCGCGGTGATCTGGGCGACGAACGCCTTGGTCGACGCGACCGCGACCTCGGGGCCGGCGTGCGTGTAGACCACGGCGTCGGACTCGCGGGCGATCGTGGCGCCCTGGGTGTTGCAGATGGACAGCGTGCGGGCGCCGTTCGCGATGGCGTACTTGACGGCCATCAGCGTGTCCATCGTCTCGCCCGACTGGCTGATCGACACCACGAGGGTGCGCTCGTTCAGCACCGGCTCGCGGTAGCGGAACTCGTGCGAGAGCTCCACCTCGACGGGCACGCGGGCCCACTTCTCGATGGCGTACTTGCCGACGAGCCCGGAGTAGCTGGCGGTGCCGCAGGCGATCACGATCACGCGATCGATGCCGGCAAGCATCTCGTCGAGGCCCTCTAGCTCGGGAAGAACGACCTGGCCGTCGACCACCCGGCCGAGGATCGTGTTGGCCACGGCCTCCGGCTCCTCGCTGATCTCCTTCGCCATGAAGCTCGACCAGCCGCCCTTCTCGGCGGCCGACGCGTCCCACGACACCTCGAACTCGTGCGTCTCGACGGGCTCGCCGTCGAAGTCGGTGACGGTGACCTCGTCGGCGGTGATGACCACGATCTGGTCCTGGCCGATGGCGAGGGCGCGGTGGGTGTGCTCGACGAACGCCGCGACGTCGCTGCCGAGGAAGTTCTCGCCCTCGCCCAGCCCGATCACGAGCGGCGAGTTGCGACGGGCGCCGACCACGACGCCCGGCTCGTCCTGGTGCACGGCGAGCAGGGTGAAGGCGCCGTCGAGGCGCGAGACCACGCGGCCGAGCGCTGCGGCCAGGCCGCCGCCCGCCTCGTACTCGCGGCCGAGCATCTTCGCCGCCACCTCGGTGTCGGTCTCGCTGTCGAAGACGAAGCCGTCGTCGAGGAGCTCCTGCTTGAGGCCGGCGAAGTTCTCGATGATGCCGTTGTGGATGAGCGCGATGCGGCCGTCGGCCGAGAGATGCGGATGCGCGTTGACGTCGGTCGGGCCGCCGTGCGTCGCCCAGCGGGTGTGCCCGATGCCCGTCTGACCGTCGGCCATCGGCGAGGCCTCGAGGTCGTCGGCGAGCACGGCCAGCTTGCCGGCGCGCTTGCGCGTGGACAGCGTTCCGTCGACGCCGATCACGGCCACTCCGGCGGAGTCGTAGCCGCGGTACTCGAGCCGGCGGAGGCCCCCGAGGAGCACCTCGAGACTGCTGTTGCTGCCGACGTAACCCACGATTCCACACATGGGTCCGAGTGTAACCGAGGCCGCCGACGCCACCCTGACAGCGGCGCCCGGCGGAGGCTGCGGGTGCCGCCGCCGGGCTCCGGACGGTGCACAATAGGAGTCCTATGCCCGATTCCGCTTCGACCGGCCTCGCGCAGTTCAGCCCCTTCACCGAGTTCGACCGGGCGCACTGGGCGGCTCTGGCGCCGTCGACCCCGCTGCCGCTCTCCGAGACCGAGATCGTGCAGCTCCGGGGTCTCAGCAACCCGCTGAACCTCCGCGAGGTCGACGAGGTCTACCTGCCGCTGGCGCGCCTGATCAATCTGTACGCCACCAGCGCGAAGCAGCTGCACCGCTCGACCACCGACTACCTCGGAGAGACGTCGAAGAGCACGCCGTTCGTCATCGGCATCGCGGGCTCTGTGGCCGTGGGCAAGTCGACGACCGCCCGGCTGCTCCGAGAGCTCCTGGCGCGCTGGTCGGACACGCCCCGGGTCGAGCTCGTCACCACCGACGGCTTCCTGCTGCCCAACGCCGAGCTCGAGCGGCGTGGGCTGATGCAGCGCAAGGGGTTCCCCGAGTCGTACGACCGGCGAGCGCTGCTCCGCTTCGTCACCGCCGTGAAGAGCGGCAACCCCGAGGTGCGCGCCCCCTTCTACTCGCACCTCAGCTACGACATCGTGCCCGAGGCGCAGATCGTCGTGCGCCAGCCCGACATCCTCATCGTCGAGGGACTGAACGTGCTCCAGCCGCCGGCGAGCAACCGACTGGCGGTGAGCGACCTGTTCGACTTCTCGGTCTACGTGGATGCCCGCACGAACGACATCGCCGACTGGTACGAGACCCGCTTCATGGCCTTGAAAGACGGCGCCTTCGCGAATCCGAAGTCGTACTTCCACCGCTACGCGAGCCTGTCCGACGACGAGGCGCGTCAGACGGCCCGGTCGATCTGGCGCTCGATCAACCTGCCGAACCTGCTCGAGAACGTGCTGCCGACGCGCTCGCGCGCCACCCTCGTGCTGCGCAAGGACGCCGACCACCGCGTCAGCAAGGTCCTCCTCCGCAAGCTCTGAGCTGCAGGGGTGTCAGAGGCTGCGCTCGACACCCGTCGAGAGGCGCTGGCGCACGACCTCCGCGAGAGACTCCGCGATGCGGTCGGCCGTGGCCTGGTCTCCGGCCTCGACCATCACACGCACGAGCGGCTCGGTGCCGGAGGGGCGCAGCAGCACCCGGCCGGTCTCACCGAGATCGGCCTCGGCCTCGGCCACGGCGTTCGCGAGCACGGCGTCGTTCGACACCCCGTCGCGGTCGACGCCGCGCACGTTCACGAGGGTCTGCGGGTAGACCTTCATGACGGCCGCCAGCTCGGCCAGGCTCTTGCCGGTCGCGGCCATCCGGCTGACTAGCTGCAGGCCGGTGAGGATGCCGTCGCCGGTCGTGGCGTGGTCGGCGAAGATGATGTGCCCCGACTGCTCGCCGCCGAGGCTGAGGCCCCGCTCGTTGATGGCCTCGAGCACGTAGCGGTCGCCCACCCGCGTCTCGAGCATCGTGATGCCGTGATGCGCCATGGCGACCTTGAGGCCGAGGTTCGACATGACGGTCGCCACGAGCGTGTTCTCCCGCAGCTGGCCACGATCGGACTGCGCCAGCGCGAGGATGGCCATGATCTGGTCGCCGTCGATGACGTTGCCGTCGGCGTCGACCGCGAGGCAGCGGTCGGCGTCGCCGTCGTGCGCGATGCCGACGTCGGCCCCCGCGGCCACGACCGCCTCGGCGAGCTGGCCGAGGTGCGTCGAGCCGACGCCGTCGTTGATGTTCATGCCGTCGGGATCGTTGCCGATCACCGTGATGCGCGCCCCGGCCTGGTTGAAGGCCTCGGGCGAGACGCCGGCGGCCGCACCGTGGGCGCAGTCGAGCACGACGTGCAGGCCGTCGAGCCGGTGCGGCAGCGTGGTCAGCAGGTGCACCACGTAGCGGTCCTCCGCATCGGCGAAGCGCCTGATGCGGCCGATGTCGCCGCCGAGCGGGGTGAGCTGCGGATGCCCGAGCGCCGCCTCGATGGCGATCTCGATGTCATCCGCCAGCTTCTTGCCCCCGGCGGCGAAGAACTTGATGCCGTTGTCGGGCGCCGGGTTGTGGGAGGCCGAGATGACGACGCCGAAGTCGGCGCCGATGTCGGCGATCAGGAACGCGGCGGCCGGGGTCGGCAGCACTCCGGCGTCGAGGACGTCGACGCCGGAGCTCGCGAACCCCGCCGAGACGGCGGCCGCGATGAAGTCACCGGACTGACGGGGGTCGCGGGCGACCACGGCGACCGGTCGTCGACCGGCGTCTCGGGCCGCGGCACCAAGGACACGGGCGCCTGCCTGCGCGATGCGCAGGGCGAGGTCGGCCGTGACGTCTTGGTTCGCGAGCCCACGCACCCCATCGGTGCCGAAAAGGCGAGCCATAGGCTAAGCGTAGAGCCGAAGAGCGATCAGCGCTTCGAGAACTGCGACGCCTTGCGGGCCTTCTTGAGACCGGCCTTCTTGCGCTCGATGACGCGGGCGTCACGAGTGAGGAAGCCCGACTTCTTGAGCTGAGCGCGGTTGTTCTCGCGGTCGATCTCGTTCAGCGCACGCGCGATGGCGAGGCGGAGCGCGCCGGCCTGGCCGGAGGGGCCACCGCCGGTGATCTTCGCGACGACGTCGTAGGAGCCGATCAGGTCGAGCACCTTGAAGGGGTCGGTGATCAGCTGCTGGTGCAGCTTGTTCGGGAAGTAGTCCGCGAACTCGCGGCCGTTCACCACGAGGGTGCCGGCACCGGGAACGAGGCGCACGCGGGCGATGGCCTGCTTGCGACGTCCCACGGCTGCGCCGGAGACGTTGAGGACGGCACGGGGGGCGCGGGGCGCCTCGTCGGCCGGGGTTTCGGTGGAGTAGCTCTCGGGAGCCACGTCAATCTGATCTGCGATCTTCGCCACGGTACTGATGAGTCCTTTGTTGTCTGAGTCTGCTGAACGAACGCGGGACGCTACTGGGCGACCTGGTCGAGGATGAAGGGGGTCGGCTGCTGCGCCGCGTGGGGGTGCTCGGGGCCTGCGTAGACCTTGAGCTTGCGGAACTGGTCGCGACCGAGCGAGCTCTTCGGCAGCATGCCGCGGATCGCCTTCTCGACGGCGCGCTCGGGGTTCTTCTCGAGCAGCTCGGCGTAGCCGACGGCGCGGAGGCCGCCCGGGTAGCCGGAGTGGCGGTAGGCCTTCTTCTGGGCCAGCTTGGAACCGGTGAGCGCGACCTTGTCGGCGTTCACGATGATGACGAAGTCACCCATGTCCATGTGCGGGGTGAAGGTGGCCTTGTTCTTGCCACGGAGGATGGTGGCCGCGTGGGTGGCCAGACGGCCGAGCACGACGTCGGTGGCGTCGATGACGACCCAGCTGCGCTGGACCTCGCTGGCCTTGGGGGTGTAAGTGCGCGTCACAGTAGTGCTGCTTTCTTGTTCGAGTGAGGAGTTCGTGAATCCCGCTCCGGTGGGTCTTGCGAACTGGATCAGTCGCAAGGCAGCCGATGGAGGGCTCAACTTCGGGTGAACGGCACGAGGCGCAGACACCAAAGATCAAGAATAGGCGATACCACCCACCCGGTCAAATGAGCTCGCGACGCGCCCTCGTCCGTTCGGCCCGCCCGGCCAGCTCGGCGGCCTCCGGATAGCCCACCTCGGTGAGCACCAGCCCCTTGGCCGGCATCACGAGGAACGCGCCGGTGCGCATCCGCTCGTCGCGCAGCCGGACCAGTTCCTCACCCGTCAGCGAGCCGTCGCCGACCGACACCGTGCCCCCGACCAGGGAGCGCACCATGCTGTGGCAGAACGCATCGGCCTGCAGGGAGGCGACCAGCACGCCGTCGGGGTCGCGCCGCCAGGTGAACGACTGCAGGGTGCGGATCGTCGTCGAGCCCGCCCGCGGCTTGCAGAAGGTCGCGTAGTCGTGGAGGCCCAGCAGCGCCCGCGCAGCAGCGTCCATCGCGTCGAGGTCGAGGGCGACCGGATGCCGCACCGTCGTCCTCCGCAGCAACGGGTCGCGGCGGCCGTCCACATCGCTGACGCGGTACTCGTACCGTCGCCACACCGCCGAGAACCGCGCGTCGAAGCCGGACGGGGCGACCGTCGACCCCAGCACCACCACGTCGCTGTCGGCGCCGAGGATGCCGTTCATCCGCTGCCCGAGGAGGGCGGCGAGGGCCGAGGGCTCCATGCTGCGGGCGTCGTCGCCGCGGCGGCGGAGGCTGCGCAGCTGCGCGTCGTTCAGGTCGAGGTGCGCCACCTGCCCGGTGGCGTGCACCCCCGCATCCGTTCGCCCGGCGACCCAGAGGTGCGGAGAGGGCGGGTAGCGCCGGAACAGGGTGGCGAGGACCTCTTCGAGCACGCCCTGCACGGTGCGGAGGCCCGGCTGACGCGCCCAGCCCGAGAAGTCGGTGCCGTCGTAGGCGATGTCGAGGCGGAGCCGCCACTCCCCCGCCGTCGCATCCACGGCAGCCAGTCTACGACGAAGGCCCCGCCACCCTTGCGGGTGCGGGGCCTTCGAGAGGGGGTGGAAGCCTTACCTGGCGTCCTTCTCCTCGGCGGCGGGTGCCTCGTCGGCAGCGGCCTCGGTCGACTCCTCGGCCGGAGCCTCGGTGGTCTCGTCGGCAGCGGCGGCGTCGGTGGTCTCCTCGGCGGGAGCCTCCTCGACGACCTCGGCCTCGGGCTCGGCGGCGGCCGGAGCGGCGGCAGCAGCCGGCTTGTTCGAGCGCTTCGGGGTGACGGGCTCGAGCACGAGCTCGATCTGCACCATCGAGGCGTTGTCGCCCTTGCGGAAGCCGAGCTTGGTGATGCGGGTGTAGCCGCCGTCGCGCTCGGCGACGAGCGGAGCGATCTCGGTGAAGAGCTCGTGCACGACCGACTTGTCGCCGATGACGCCGAGAACGCGACGTCGGGCGTGGAGGTCTCCACGCTTCGCGAAGGTGATCAGGCGCTCAGCGACGGGGCGGAGGCGCTTGGCCTTCGTCTCGGTCGTCTTGATGCTCTTGTGCGTGAACAGGGCGGCAGCCAGGTTGGCGAGGAGCAGGCGCTCGTGCGCCGGTCCGCCGCCGAGACGGGGTCCCTTGGTTGGCTTGGGCATTTCTTATCTCCAGAGGTGAGTCAGGTGTTCAGGTGAGTCGGAGCGGGCGGACGAGCGTCTCAGACGTTCTCGTCGTCGTAGCCGCCGTAGAAGTGGGCGCCGTCGAATCCGGGGACGGTGTCCTTCAGCGAGAGACCGAGCTCGACGAGCTTGTCCTTCACCTCATCGACCGACTTCTGTCCGAAGTTGCGGATGTTCATCAGCTGCGTCTCGGAGAGGGCGACCAGCTCCGAGACGGTGTTGATGCCCTCGCGCTTGAGGCAGTTGTACGAGCGCACGGAGAGGTCGAGGTCCTCGATCGGCACCGACAGCTCGGACGAGAGCACGGCGTCGACCGGCGCGGGGCCGATCTCGATGCCCTCGGCCGCGGTGTTCAGTTCGCGGGCGAGACCGAACAGCTCGGTCAGCGTGCGGCCGGCCGAGGCGATGGCGTCACGCGGGGTGATCGCCGGCTTGGTCTCGACGTCGACCACGAGGCGGTCGAAGTCGGTGCGCTCACCGGCACGGGTGGCCTCGACGCGGTAGGTGACCTTGAGCACGGGCGAGTAGATCGAGTCGATCGGGATCTGACCGGCCTCGGAGAACTCGCTGCGGTTCTGGGTCGCCGAGACGTAGCCGCGGCCGCGCTCGATGATCAGCTCGAGCTCGAACTTCGCCTTGTCGTTCAGGGTGGCGATGACGAGGTCGGGGTTGTGGATCTCGACACCGGCCGGGGCCTGGATGTCGGCCGCGGTGACCTCGCCCGACGCGTGCTTGCGCAGGTAGGCGGTGATCGGCTCGTCGTGCTCGCTCGAGACGACGAGGCCCTTCACGTTCAGGATGATCTCGGTGACGTCTTCCTTCACACCGGGGATCGTGCTGAATTCGTGCAGCACGCCGTCGAGGCGGATGCTCGTCACGGCAGCGCCGGGGATCGAGGAGAGCAGCGTGCGGCGGAGCGAGTTGCCGAGGGTGTAACCGAAGCCGGGCTCGAGCGGCTCGATGATGAACCGCGAACGGAACTCCGAGATGTTCTCTTCGGTGAGAGTGGGGCGCTGTGCAATGAGCACTGTTATTCCTTTCGGCTGAGCGTCCGCTATATGACGCTCATGTGCAGAGGTATTGAGTTGTGAAGAACCACCTCACCGACGGGGCGCCCAGAAGGCGCCCCGCCGGCGATTCAGTGCGAAAGGGCTACACGCGGCGGCGCTTGGGCGGCCGGCAGCCGTTGTGCGCCTGGGGGGTCACGTCGTTGATCGAGCCCACCTCGAGGCCGGCGGCCTGGAGCGAGCGGATCGCGGTCTCGCGGCCGGAGCCGGGGCCCTTGACGAAGACGTCGACCTTCTTCATGCCGTGCTCCTGCGCCTGGCGGGCGGCCGACTCGGCGGCGAGCTGTGCGGCGAACGGGGTCGACTTGCGCGAGCCCTTGAAGCCGACGCCACCCGAGGAGGCCCAGCTGATGACGGCACCGGTCGTGTCGGTGATCGACACGATGGTGTTGTTGAAGGTCGACTTGATGTGGGCCTGGCCCACGGCGACGTTCTTCTTCTCTTTCTTGCGCGGCTTGCGAGCAGCCGACTTGGGGGTTGCCATAATTCTCTCCTGGTCCTGTCAGTCGGCGCGCTTAGCGGCCGGCCTTCTTCTTGCCGGCGACGGTGCGCTTCGGGCCCTTGCGGGTACGAGCGTTGGTCTTGGTGCGCTGACCGCGGACGGGCAGACCCTTGCGGTGACGGACACCCTCGTAGGAGCCGATCTCGACCTTGCGGCGGATGTCGGCGGCGACCTCGCGGCGGAGGTCACCCTCTACCTTGTAGTTGCCCTCGATGTAGTCGCGGAGAGCGACGAGCTGGTCGTCGGTAAGGTCTTTGACGCGGATGTCGCCCGAGATCTCGGTGTCGGCGAGGGTCTTCAGCGCACGCGTGCGGCCGACCCCGTAGATGTACGTGAGGGCAACTTCCACGCGCTTGTCGCGGGGGATGTCAACTCCTGCTAGACGTGCCATTGTGGCTATCTCCTGGTGATGTGTGGAGGTCTGTGACAGTGAATGTGCTCCGGCCTCCGACCGAAGGTGTCCGCCGCCCGGCTCTCACCGGGCGGCTTCTGACACTGCCATTAAGGGGTGGTACTACTTAGCCCTGGCGCTGCTTGTGGCGCGGGTTGCTCTTGCAGATGTTCATCACTCGGCCGTTGCGGCGGATGATGCGGCAGTGCTCGCAGATGGGCTTGACGCTGGGGTTGACCTTCATTGTGATTTCTCTCTTCGCTGTCCTCGTACCCGTCGGAATGCCGTCGGGCCGTTACTTTCCAGCGCTCCTCACGAGGAGGGGCCTACTTGTAGCGGTAGACGATCCGGCCACGGGTGAGGTCGTAGGGGCTCAGCTCCACGATCACGCGGTCCTCAGGGAGGATGCGGATGTAGTGCTGGCGCATCTTGCCCGAGATGTGGGCGAGAACCTTGTGGCCGTTCGTCAATTCCACCCGGAACATCGCGTTCGGGAGGGCTTCGACGACTGCGCCCTCGATCTCTATAACACCGTCTTTTTTGGCCATAGCCTCACTGTCGCTAAAAATAGATTCTGCTGGTCGTGCGAAATCGGCCCACGAAAACGGGCCGAAAACACCAAGGATCGAGCTTACGCTACGAGGGCCCTTTCTGCAAGGAGCCCATTACTCCTCGGGCGTGCGAAATGCAACCGCGGCGCGCACGGTCGCCAGCAGCCGGTCGTGCAGCGGGTGGCCCGGCTCGATGCCGGTCACCTGCACGGTGAACTCCTCGGGGGTGAGGGTGTCGAGGAGGCCGGCGAGCTCGGCCGACTGCGGGTCGGCGGGGGCGTCGAAACGGAGGGCTGCCGCCACGGCGCGCAGCAGCGCATCCGTCGGCAGACCGCGTTCGGCGAGCTCGGCCGCCGGGCCGATGAAGCGCTCGTGCCGGGAGATCTTGCGCAGCGGCTGGCGCCCGACGCGCTCGGGGGTGTCGGTGAGGTAGGGGTTGGCGAAGCGCACGAGGTTCTTCTCGAGGTAGGCCTCCTGCGTGGCCGGATCGAACTCGTGCTTGGCGACGAGGAGCGCCTTGGTCTCCTCGAGCACCGCCTTCACCTCGGCGAAGACGCTCGGCACCGACAGGGCGTCGGCGAGCGTCGTCGCCCCCTCGACCCAGCCGTGGTAGGCCACGGTCGCATGGCCGGTGTTCACCGTGAAGAGCTTGCGCTCGATGTACGGCGCGAGGTCGGGCACGAAGTGGGCGGCGGGGATGACCGGCGGAGCGCCCTCGAAGGGGGTCTCCTCGATCGCCCACTCGAAGAAGTCCTCGACCGTGACGTCGAGCCCGTGGCCCGGCTCCTGGTTCGGCACGATGCGGTCGACCGCCGTGTTGGCGAAGACGGCGCGACCGAGGGCTCCGGCGGAGTCGTCGCCGAGCCGGCCCTCGATCTCGCCCTTCAGCACGTCGGTGGCGTTGATCGCGTTCTCGCAGGCCATGACCGTCAGCGGGGGCAGCGAGGCGTCGCGCGCCTGAAGCGCCCGGGCGATCACGGGGGCCACGAACTTCAGGATGTTCGGGCCCACCGCCGTCGTCACGATGTCGGCCGTCGCGATCTCGGCGACCACCACATCCTCGTCGGTGCCGCTGTTCAGCGCGCGATAGTTCGTCACCGTGCGGGAGGAGGAGTTCTCGCCCACCGCATGCACGTCGTAGCTCGTCGACGCGGCCAGCGCGTCGATGAGCTCGGCGTTCACGTCGGCGAAGACGAGCTCGTAGCCCGCGTCGTGGAGGATCAGCCCCACGAATCCGCGGCCGATATTGCCTGCGCCGAAGTGGACGGCCTTCATCTGGTGCTCCTTGGTTGTCAGTCGTTCACGTCGCCGAGGATCTGCAGGATCTCCTCGGAGCTCTCGGCCGCGAGCAGCTTCGCGACCTCGTCCTCATCGCTGAACACGATGGCGATCTTGGTGAGGATCTCCATGTGCCCGCCGTCCTTGCCGGCGATGCCGACGACGAAGCGCACCTCCTCGCCGCCCCAGTCGAGGGGCTCGTCGTACCGCACGAACGAGAGCGCGGAGTCGAGGATCGTGTCCTTGCCCTCGTTCGTGCCGTGCGGGATGGCGAGGAGGTTGCCCATGTACGTCGAGACCGTCGCCTCGCGCTGGAGCATGTAGTCCAGGTACCCGGACTCGACGGCTCCGGCGGCCACCAGGATGTCGGCGGCCTCTCGGATCGCCTCCTCCTTGGTGCGCGCGGTACCGCTCAACCGGATCTGCGAGGCTTCGATGACGGACATGGGCTCCTCCTTCGTCTGTGCGCGTCGCCTAGCTGGCGGCGTGCTGGTTCTTCAGCTTCTCGACGACCTCGTCGTAACGGGGGCTGTTCATGAAGTTGTCGACCGACACGTGCTCGGCGCTCGGGGTGCGCTCCTGCGCCCGCGGCGTGAGCTCGCGCTGCGTGATCACGAGATCGACGTCGTCATCGAGGTTCGCGATCGCCTTGTTGACGACGGTCACACCCTCGATGCCGGCCTTCTTGATCTTATTGCGGAGCACCGACGCGCCCATGGCGCTGGAGCCCATTCCGGCGTCGCAGGCGAACACGATGTTCGCGATCGGACGCTCGTCGGTCAGCAGGGAGGTCTGCTCGGCGACGGCCTCGGCGTCACGCGCGGGGACGCCCTCGGCGCTCAGGGTGCCCAGCACGCTGGACTCCTTGCCCTTGTTGGCCTGCGTCTTCGCGATGGCAGCCGACAGGTCGCCCGCGTTCTCGTTCTCCAGGTCGCGCTTGCGGCTCGCCCGGAGGATGACGGCGGTGACGAGGAACGACACCGCGGCGGCGGCGATCACCGAGAGGATGACGCCCACGTAGCTGTCGGGCGCGGTCTGCAGGAGCACCGCGATGATGCTGCCGGGCGAGGCCGGGGCGCGCAGGCCGGAGTTGAACAGCACGTTCACGGCGACACCGGTCGCGCCACCGGCGATGGCGGCGAGGATCGTCATCGGCTTCGACAGCACGTACGGGAAGTAGATCTCGTGGATGCCGCCGAAGAACTGGATGATGACGGCGCCGGGAGCGCTCGCCTTCGCCAGGCCCACACCGAAGATCGCGAAGGCGAGCAGGATGCCGAGGCCGGGGCCGGGGTTCGCCTCGATCAGGAACAGGATCGACTTGCCCTGGTCGGCGACCTGCTGCACGCCCAGCGGGGTGAAGACGCCGTGGTTGATGGCGTTGTTCAGGAACAGCACCTTGCCGGGCTCGACGAGGATCGAGGCGAGCGGCAGCAGGCCGACCGAGATCAGCCAGTCGACGCCGGTCTCCAGCGCCTTGGACAGGCCCTGGATCACCGGGGCGATGCCGAAGAAGCCGGCGATCGCGAGCAGCGCGCCCAGGATGCCCGAGGAGAAGTTGTCGATCAGCATCTCGAAGCCGGGCTTGACCTTGCCGGCCCAGAGCTTGTCGAGCTGCTTCAGCAGGTACGCCGCGAGCGGGCCCATGATCATCGCGCCGATGAACATCGGGATGTTCGCACCGACGATCACACCCATCGTGGCGATGGTGCCGATCACGCCGCCGCGGGCGCCGTAGACCATCCGGCCACCGGTGTTCGCGATCAGGAGCGGCAGGAGGTAGGTGATCATCGGGCCGACGAGACCCAGGTACTGCGGGAAGGTGGTGCCGTCGTCGGCCTGGGCCAGGGCGGTCGCCGCGCCCGACCAGCCGATCGCGTCGGCGTTGCCGAAGCCGCCGAGGATGCCGTTCGGCAGCCAGCCGGTGGCGATGAACAGCGAGGTGATCAGGCCCCAGGCGATGAACGCCGGGATGTTGGGCATGACCATGCCCGAGAGGAAGGTGCCGAAGCGCTGGACGCGCACGCGCGCCCCGCCTCCGGTCTTGGTTTCTGACGTCGTTGTCATGACGACTGCTCCAATTCGTGTGGTTGTCGGGTTGGGATTACTTGGATGCTGCTGCGGTGGTGACCGCTCCACGGGCCTCGACGGCGCTGTTCGCCGAGAGGGCCAGTTCGGCGAAGTGCTGGGCTTCGTCGAGCGTGAATCGGGAGAGCTCCGCGCGCACGTCGGCGAGAGCCGACGGCGACATGGAGAGCGTGGTCGCGCCGAGGCCCACGAGCACCACGGCGAGAAGGGGGTCGGCGGCGGCTTCGCCGCAGATCCCGACGGGCTTGCCGGTCGCACGGCCGGCCTTGCCGACCTCCCCGACGAGCTTCAGCACGGCCGGGTGCCAGGGGTCCTGGAACGAGGCGACCGAGCCGAGCAGCCGGTCGGCCGCGAGCGTGTACTGCGTCAGGTCGTTGGTGCCGATCGACGCGAAGTCGGCGTCGGCGAGGATGCGGTCGGCCAGCAGGGCCGACGAGGGCACCTCCACCATGACTCCGGCGGTCTTCAGACCGACCTCGCGGGCGAGGGCGGTGAAGTAGCGGGTCTCCTCGACGGTCGAGACCATCGGGGCCATCACCCAGACGTCCGCGTCGGTCTCGGCCTCGGCGGCGGCGAGCGCGGCGAGCTGGTCGCGCAGGATCGGCTCGTTCGCCCGCAGGGCACGGAGGCCGCGGAGGCCCAGGGCCGGGTTCTCCTCGGGGGCGTCGTTGAGGAAGCTGAGCGGCTTGTCCGCACCGGCGTCGAGGGCGCGCACGACCACCTTCTTGCCGGCGAAGGCCTCGAGCAGGCGCTTGTACTGCGCCTTCTGCTCCTCGACGGTCGGGGCGCTCGAGGAGTCGAGGAAGAGGAACTCGGTGCGGAAGAGGCCCACGCCCTCCGCGCCCTTCTCCAGCGCGTCGGCGGCGCCGTCGGCCGAGCCGAGGTTCGCCAGCAGCGGCACGAGGGTGCCGTCGGCCAGGGCTCCGGGGCCCGTCGCAGAGCTGCGGGCCGCCTTGATCCCGGCGGCCTTCGCCTCGGCGGCGGCGCGCTCCTCGGCGCTCGGGGCGACGGTCACGGTGCCGGTCGCCGCGTCGACGACGATCTCGGTGCCGTCGGCGAGGGCGAGCGCATCCGTCACCCCGACGATGGCGACGATCGACTTCTCGCGGGCGAGGATCGCGGTGTGCGAGGTGGGGCCGCCGTCGCTCGTGACGAGCGCGAGCACCTTCGACAGGTCGAGCAGGGCGGTGTCGGCCGGCGCGAGGTCGCGGGCGACGAGCACGAACGGATGCTCGGGGTCGGGCACTCCCGGAGCGGGCACGCCGCTCAGGTGCGCCAC
The DNA here is from genome assembly GCF_013409865.1 of Herbiconiux flava. Classification (NCBI taxonomy): domain Bacteria; kingdom Bacillati; phylum Actinomycetota; class Actinomycetes; order Micrococcales; family Microbacteriaceae; genus Herbiconiux; species Herbiconiux flava. Next base: position 1,519,627 of record NZ_JACCBM010000001.1, on the reverse strand, counting down.
GACGCGCTGCGAGACGTCGTCGAGGTCGGTGGCGCGCTCCCCCATGTAGCCGCCCATGCTCACGAGCAGGTCGCGGAAGGAGGCGAACGCCTCGAAGACCGCGCGCTCGGCGGTCTTGCCGGAGTCGAGGCGGGTGCCGATGTCGTCGATGAGCGTCGGGTCCTCGGCCATGAAGGCCTGCGCCTCGAGAACGTCCTTGGCCGAGCCGCCGGCGCGCTCGCCCCGGTGCCGGATGATCGCGGCGGTGGCCGCCAGGGAGGCGCGGGCGCGCTCCTTCTCGGCGTCGGGGGTGAGCGCCGAGGGCGTGTCCGTGGGCTCGGGCAGGGGGTCGGGCATCCGGAGCACCCCGCCGACGGCGATGCCGCGGCCGATGCCGGTGCCGGTGAGGACGTCAGCCATCACTCGGCGTCCAGGTCGGTGGCCAGGAGCGTCGCGAGCTCGTCGAGCAGCGCGTCGGCCTCGGGGGCGTCGGAGACGAGGGTCACGGTGTCGCCGTACTCGATGCCGAGCGAGATGACGCCGAGGATGCTGGCGGCGTTGACGGCCTTGCCGTCCTTCGAGATCTGCACAGGCAGTCCCGACTTCGCGACGGTCTGCGTGAAGAGCGTGGCCGGGCGGGCGTGCAGCCCGTGCTTGGATGCCAGTTCGACGGTTCGTTCAGCCATGGAGGTCTCCTCGGTTCGTTGGTGTTTCCGCGTTCAGGTCTGCCGGCGCCCGCAGCCCGGCGAGTTCTTCGATCCGGCCGGCCGCGATCTCGGCGCCGTCCCGCCCGAAGACGTTCTCGGGGAGGAGCTCCGCCACCGCCCCGGCCCGCACGGCCCGTTCGGCCAGACCGGCGTAGCGATCGGCGAGATGGGGCCCCACCAGCAGGATGCGCGTCGCCGCGAGCCTGTCGTCGAGATCGGCCAGCGTTCCCGCGTCCACGACCAGGTCGAGATCGCGGTCCCGGATGATCCGGCGCAGTCTCACGGCGAGGAAGGTGCTCGATGCTCCTGCACCGCAGACGATGAGCACTCTGTCCACGCACGCCTCCTCGCGTCCTGATCCGATCTCCTACGATCATCGCCAACTCATGCAGACGTATCCAGCAGGCTTGCTTCCGGCCCCTAGGAAGCCCTGCTCCGCCGGAGCGCTTAGGGTGACAGTGATGACTGCGAAGTACGAGCGCCTGCTGGAGTATCTGGCCGAGACCACCGACTGGGTCACGGCCGGCGAACTGGCGGACCGGCTCGGCGTCACCACCCGGAGCGTCCGCAGCTACGTCACCAGCGTCAAGACGGCCGCGAAGCCCCTCGAGGTGATCGCGTCCTCGACCAGCGGCTACCGACTGAACCGCGAGGCGTACGCGAGCTTCCTCGCCGGGCTGCGGGTGCGGGATGCGGAGCCCGGCAGTCCGCGCGACCGGGTGCACGCGATCATCCGCGGTCTCGGCGACGCCCCCGACGGGCTCGACGTCTACGACCTCGCGGCGACCATGTACGTCAGCGAGTCGACCGTCGAGGCCGACCTGCGGAAGGCCAAGCTCCTCGTCGAGGACGCCGGCCTCGGCCTCACCCGTCGAGGCAGCGTCGTCGCGCTCACGGGCAGCGAGCTGAACCGGCGGCGGCTGCTCAGCCGCCTCTTCCGCGACGAGAGCGCCCAGGGCTTCCTCGACCTGCAGAACATCCAGCGGGAGTTCCTCTCGGGCGACCTCACGGCGTTCAAGTCGGCGCTGATCGAGATGCTCGACGGCAACGGCTACTTCGTGAACGAGTACTCGATCGACAACGTGCTGCTGCACATCGCCATCGCGGTCGACCGGGTGGCGAAGAAGCAGTCCATCGGGCCGGGTGACGAGGATGCACGTCCCGCCTCCGCCACGGTGCGCGACGTCGCGGCGCAGCTCGACGGGCTCGTGCGGGCGCACTTCGACGCCGGGCTGAGCCCCCGCGAGCTCGACTACCTCTCGGTGCTGCTGACCACGCGGGTGCTGACCCCGGGCCACGACCAGCCGGCCGAGGCGGTGGCCGACTCCTACCTCGAGCCCGACGACCTCGCCGCGATGCGCCGGATCGTGCGGCTGGCGAGCGAGGAGTACCTGGTCGACCTCGACGACGAGGACTTCATCGTGCGGCTGAGCCTGCACATCCGGAACCTGGTCGCCCGGGCGCAGGAGAAGTCGTTCTCCCGCAACCCGATGACCCGCTCGATCAAGAGCACCTTCCCGATGATCTACGAGTTGGCCGTGTTCATCGCCAGCCAGATCCAGCGGCGCGAGGGAATCGTCATCAACGACGACGAGATCGCCTACATCGCGCTGCACGTCGGCTCGCACCTGGAGCGGCAGAACCTCCGTGAGGAGCGCGTCACCTGCGCCATCGTCTGCCCGAACTACTACGACATGCACGTCATCCTGCGCCAGCGCCTCGAGGCGGAGCTCGGCTCCGAGCTGCAGGTCGACGTCGTGATCACCCGCGCCGACGTCGACTGGGCGGCGCTGTCCTCCGACATCGTCGTGACCACCATCTCGGTGCCGGCCGCGCGCGACAACGTCGTGGTCATCCAGCCCTTCCTCACCAAGGGCGACATCGAGGCGGTGCGCCGCGCGATCACCACGGTGCGCCGGCACCGCCGCCGCATGCTGCTCAAGGACGAGCTGCTGCAGTACTTCGACGAGCGGCTGTTCCGGCGCAACCTGCACGCGGGCGACGAGTCGGCCATGATCCGCACGCTCGGCGACTCGATGGTGGCGCTCGGCATCATCGACGAGAGCTACGTCGAGGGCGCCATCGAGCGCGAGCGCATGTCGTCGACGGCCTTCACCGACACCATCGCGGTGCCGCACGCGATGGCGATGAGCGCGTCGCGCACCGCGATCGCGATCGTGGTGAACGAGACGCCGATGACCTGGGGCGAGAACCGCGTCAACGTCATCGCGCTGATCGCCTTCAGCTCCTCGGGCCGGCGCGCCTTCCAGACGGTCTTCGACCAGCTCGTCGAGGTCTTCTCCGACCGCGACGACGTGCAGCGCATCGTGCGTCGCGCCACCGACTTCGCGTCCTTCATCGACGAACTCGTCCACGTCATGGACACCTGACCCGCCGCCCTCCGCGCGTCAGCAGTGCTTCAGCGCCGCGACCTCCGGGCTGAGCGCCCGCTCCCCGCCGAGCAGCACGATTTCGCTCGCCCCCACCCGCGCCAAATCGGCCAGCACCGCGGTGGGAACACAAGAGCCCGGCGACAGGTAGAGCGGCGCGCCGCGTTGTGCCGCCAGGTTCGCTCCGACCAGCGCATCGGGATAATTCGTGCCGGTTGCTATGACAGCGGTGGCCGAGGTCATGACGTTCTTCCGCGCCACACCAACCGCAGCCTCGTACCGGTCTGATCCTGCGAGACGGTCGACTGTTGCAATCGTCTGCAGGGTCGACTCGACGCCAGACGACACCGCCTCCGTGCCACCGACGATCGTGATCGACGAAGTGCTCAGGTTCAAGAACGCGGCCTGGGTCTCACCATCGGCGACATCGGCTCGACCGTCGAGCAGCACGACCGGCTCGTGAGCCGCTCCCGCTGCTGACCCCGCCGACAAGGCATCGGCGAAGTTCGCACCGGTCACGGTGAACGAATGAGGGGCTTCTCCGTAGAGTTGCTCAGCCAGCACCCGGCTGACTTCGTACCGATCACGACCGCCGATCCTCGAGACACTGGCACCCGACGGCAGGATGTCGCGAAGCTCGCCGAGAACTGACTCGGAAACCGCGGCCGGGCCGCCGACGACGATGGCTTCGCCCGGCTTCAATCGTTCGAGTTCCGCCCTCGTCGCATCAGGCACCCCGGCTTTGGTCACCAGCAACAACGCGAACCCGAACTTCCCCGCGGCTGGAGCGGCACCCAGTGCATCCGGAAAATTCTCCCCAGAAGCTATGAACACGAATCCAGAGCGAACGGGGTTCGTGCTTCGAGCAACGGCGGCTGCCCCTTCGAATCGGTCCGCACCCGCCAATCGGGACACGACAGGGTCGCCGACCCTGATGATCACGGTGGCGACGGCGGACTCACACGGGCTGGGTTGTCTGCTCACGAGACAGTAAGTGAAGGTGTCGAATCCTACGTAGCCCGGCAACGGCGTGTAGTCGAACTCCCCCTCTCGCATCCCCACGTGCCAGCTCAGACCGCCATGGTGGGGACCGTCGCCACCGAAGGTGACGATCGAGGTCGGGGACGCCGTATCGTTCGCGAGAAGGCCAGGGCCGCGGACCTTCAGCTCCTGATTGGCGGGGGTCTCGTAGAAGTCGTCTGCCGCAGTGGAAGAACCCACGGAGAGCGGCAGCGCACCTGTCAGACCCAGTGACAGCGCAGCTCCGGTCAGCAGCGTAACCATCGTTCGCACAACTCGCATATCTGAACAATACTCAGATACGTCTCTCGCGTCGAGCTACGGGATGGGGACGGGGGTGACGCCGAGGGGGGCCAGGGCGGCGGCGCCGCCGTCGGGGGACGTGAGCACCCAGATGCCGTCGGCGTGGACGGCGACCGAGTGCTCCCAGTGCGAGGCCATGCTGCCGTCGGCCGAGGCCACGGTCCACTCGTCGTCGCGGGTGTAGGTCTCGGTGGTGCCGGCCGTGATCATCGGCTCGATCGCGACGACGAGGCCGGGCTTCACCTCGGGCCCGCGCTGGCGCACCCGGTAGTTGAACACCGGCGGCGCCTCGTGCATGGAGCGGCCGATGCCGTGGCCGACGTAGTCGGTGAGGATGCCGTAGACCGCGCCCTGACGGGTCGACGGGTGCTCCTCGACGAACTCCTCGATCGCCTCCCCCACCTCGTTCAGATGACGAGCGGATGCGAGGCGGGCGATCCCGTGCCACATCGACTGCTCGGTCACCTCCGAGAGCAGGCGCCGCGCGGCGACCTCCTCGGGGCGGGCGGGGTCGTCGAGCACGACCGTGATGGCCGAGTCGCCGTTCCAGCCGCCGACCTCGGCACCCGAGTCGACGGAGACGATGTCGCCGGGCACGAGCATCCGCCCACCCGGGATGCCGTGCACGATGTCGTCGTTCACCGAGGTGCAGACGGTGTGCCGGTAGCCGGGCACCATCTGGAAGTTCGAGACGCCGCCGAGGGAGCGGATGGTGCTCTCGGCGATCGCGTCGAGCTCGAGGGTCGTGATGCCGGGACGGATCGCCTCACGCACCGCGGCCAGCGAGGCGGCGGTCACGAGACCCGGCCGCACCATCAGGCGCAGCTCGGCCGGGGTCTTGTAGATGCCCTTGTTCTTGCCGAAGGCCATGGTCAGCGAGCGGCGAGTGCGGCGATGATGCGGCCGGTGACCTCGTCGATCTCGCCGAGGCCGTCGACGGTCACCACGAGCCCGCGGCTCTCGTAGACCTCGACCAGCGGAGCGGTCTGCTCGGCGTAGACGTCGAGGCGCTTGCGGATGACCTCTTCGGTGTCGTCGCTGCGGCCCTGCTCTTCCGAGCGCTTGAGCAGCCGGCGCACGACCTCGTCGGTGTCGGCCTCGAGCACGATGACCGCGTCGAGCTCGGTGCCGGAGACGCCGAGGATGTCGTCGAGCTCCTCGACCTGCTGCAGAGTGCGCGGGTAGCCGTCGAGCAGGAAGCCGTCGGCCGCGTCGGGCTGCTGGAGGCGGTCGCGCACCAGGTCGTTGGTCAGTGCATCCGGAACGTACTGACCGGCGTCCATGAAGGTCTTGGCCTTCACTCCGAGCTCGGTGCCGTTCTTGACGTTCTCGCGGAAGATGTCACCGGTCGACACCGCGGGGATGTCGTAGGCCGCCGACAGGCGGGCGGCCTGGGTGCCTTTGCCCGCGCCGGGCGGACCGATGAGCAGCAGGCGGAGTGCGGGCGACGCCGGACTCGCTCCTGCGTCGGTCATCGGAGCAGCCCCTCGTAGTGACGCTGCTGCAGCTGCGAGTCGATCTGCTTGACGGTCTCGAGGCCGACACCGACGATGATCAGGATCGACGCGCCACCGAACGGGAAGTTCTGGTTCGCGCCGACCGCGACCAGGGCGATCAGCGGCAGGAGCGCGATCACACCCAGGTAGATCGAGCCGGGCAGCGTGATGCGGGTGAGCACGTAGTCGAGGTACTCGGCCGTCGGGCGGCCCGCACGGATGCCGGGGATGAACCCACCGAACTTCTTCATGTTGTCGGCGACCTCTTCGGGGTTGAAGGTGATCGCGACGTAGAAGTAGGTGAAGCCGACGATGAGCAGGAAGTACATCAGCATGTACAGCGGGTGGTCGCCGCGCACCAGGTAGTTGTTGATCCAGGTGACCCAGCCGGCCGGGGCCTGGCCGGCGGCGGGCTGGTTGAACTGGGCGATCAGGGCCGGCAGGTAGAGCAGCGACGAGGCGAAGATGACCGGCACCACGCCCGCCATGTTGACCTTGATCGGGATGTAGGTGTTGTTGCCGCCGTAGGTGCGCCGGCCCACCACGCGCTTGGCGTACTGCACCGGGATGCGGCGCTGCGAGAGCTCGACGAAGACCACACCGAAGACCACCGCGACACCGACCGCCAGCACGGCGAGGAAGGTCTCGAAGCCCTGGGTCTGGGCGATCAGCCACAGCGACGACGGGAAGGTCGAGGCGATGGAGGTGAAGATCAGCAGCGACATGCCGTTGCCGACGCCGCGCTCGGTGACGAGCTCACCCATCCACATGATGACGCCGGTGCCGGCGGTCATGGTGATGACCATGAGGAGGATGGCGTACCAGGCGTCGTTGGTGATCAGCTGGCCGCACTCGGCGACCGTCGAGGTGCCGAACAGGGCGCCGGAGCGGGCCACGGTGATCAGCGTCGTGGACTGGAGCACACCGAGCGCGATGGTGAGGTAGCGGGTGTACTGCGTCAGACGGCTCTGGCCCGAGGCGCCCTCTTTGTGGAGGGTCTCGAAGTGCGGGATGACCACGCGCAGCAGCTGGACGATGATCGATGCCGTGATGTACGGCATGATGCCCAGCGCGAAGATGGAGAGCTGGAGGAGCGCGCCACCCGAGAACAGGTTGACGAGCTCGTAGAGGCCCGAGGTGCCCTGGTTGGCCGCGAGACACGTCTGCACGTTGCCGAAGTCGACGAACGGCGCGGGGATGAACGATCCCAGACGGAACAGCGCGACGATGCCGAGCGTGAAGCCAATCTTTCTGCGGAGATCCGGCGTACGGAAGATCCTCGCGACGGCTTTGAACAAAAAGGGCCTCCTGCGTTCGTGTGGCTCAGTGCCAAGAATGCCGGTGACCCGATTCGTGGCCTCGACAGGCTACCTCATTCTGAGGAGGCATCTGTGTGAGGGCCGGGAATCGGGTCACCGGTCAGGGGTTCAGCTACTTGACGGAACCACCCGCGGCGACGATCTTCTGCTCGGCCGAGCCGGAGACCTTGTCGACCGCGACGGTCAGCTTCACAGCGATGTCGCCATCGCCGAGAACCTTGACCTTCTCGTTCTTGCGAACCGCGCCCTTGGCGACCAGGTCGGAGACGGTGACGTCTCCCCCGGCCGGGTAGAGCTCCGCGAGCTTCTCCAGGTTCACGACCTGGTACTCGACGCGGAACGGGTTCTTGAACCCGCGCAGCTTCGGGGTGCGCATGTGCAGCGGCATCTGGCCACCCTCGAAGCCGATGCGCACGGTGTAGCGGGCCTTGGTGCCCTTGGTGCCACGACCGGCGGTCTTGCCCTTCGAGCCCTCACCACGACCGACGCGGGTGCGCTCCTTCTTGGAGCCCGGAGCCGGACGGAGGTGGTGCACCTTGAGCACGTGCTCGCGGGGAGCAGCGGTCTCGTCGGCCTTCGGAGCGGACTTGGCCGCAGACGCCTTGGCAGCGGCGGGCGCCTTCGCGGCGGCCGGAGCCTTCGCGTCGGCGGCGTCGGCCTTGGCGGCAGCAGCCTTCGGGGCTGCCGCCTTCTTGGGGGCGGCGGCCTTGGCCGGCGCCTTCTCGGCCTTGTCGGCAGCGGCGGCCTTGGGAGCAGCCTTCTCCTTGGGAGCGGCCTTGGGGGCCGCAGCCTTCTTCGGAGCCGCCTTCGCGGTCTCCTTGGCTTCTTCTTCAGCCATTAGTCAATCTCCTCGACCTTCACCAGGTGTGCGACGGTGCGCACGTAACCCCGGTTCTGGGCGTTGTCTTCGCGCACGACGACATCGCCGATGCGCTTCAGTCCGAGGCTGCGCAGCGTGTCCCGCTGGTTCTGCTTCTCGCTGATCTTGGACTTGATCTGGGTCACCTTCAGGCTCGTCGCCATCATGCACCTGCCTTCGCAGCTAGAGCGTCCTGCTCGGCGCGCACGAGGCGGGCCGGAGCGACGTCGTCGAAGGGGAGGCCACGACGAGCGGCCACGGCACGGGGCTCCTCGAGCTGCTGAAGCGCCTCGACGGTCGCGTGCACGATGTTGATCGTGTTCGACGAGCCGAGCGACTTCGACAGGATGTCGTGGATGCCGGCGCACTCGAGCACGGCGCGAACCGGACCACCGGCGATGACACCGGTACCGGCAGCGGCCGGGCGCAGGAGCACCACACCGGCTGCGGCCTCACCCTGGACGGGGTGGGGGATGGTGTTGCCGACGCGGGGGACGCGGAAGAAGTTCTTCTTCGCCTCCTCGACGCCCTTGGAGATGGCGGTCGGGACCTCGCGGGCCTTGCCGTAGCCGACGCCCACCAGACCGTTGCCGTCACCGACGACCACCAGAGCGGTGAAGCTGAAGCGACGACCACCCTTGACGACCTTGGAGACGCGGTTGATGGTGACGACGCGCTCGAGGAAGTTGCTCTTGTCGGAGTCGCGGCTGCCGCGGTCACCGCGGTTGGGGTTGCGCTCGCGCCCACCCCGGCGGGCCTCGCGGGGCTCGGTCGCGTTCTGACCGCTCGACGCGGCCGTCTCGACCGGTGCCTCAGCGATTGCTGCCACGTCCGGCTCCTTGTTGGTTTCGGTGCTCACAGGTCCAGACCTCCCTCTCGTGCTCCATCGGCGATCGCGGCGACGCGACCGGCGTAGCGGTTACCTCCACGGTCGAACACGACGGCCTCGACACCGGCGAGCTTGGCGCGCTCGGCGACCAGCTCACCGACCTTCTTGGCCTTCGCGGTCTTGTCACCGTCGAAGGTGCGCAGGTCGGACTCGAGCGTCGATGCCGACGCGAGGGTGTGACCCTTGCTGTCGTCGACGACCTGGACGAACACGTGACGTGCCGAACGGGTGACGACGAGGCGAGGACGCGCTTCGGTGCCCTCGACCTTCTTGCGAAGGCGCAGGTGCCGGCGATCGCGGGCTGCGGACTTCGACTTTCCTCTGATTCCAGTAGCCATGGTCTACTTACCACTCTTTCCGGCCTTGCGGCGAACGACCTCGCCGGCGTACCGCACACCCTTGCCCTTGTAGGGCTCGGGCTTGCGCAGCTTGCGAATGTTGGCGGCAACCTCACCGACGGCCTGCTTGTCGATGCCGTTGACCGTGAGCTTGTTGTTGCCCTCCACGGTGAACGAGATGCCCGCGGGCGGCTCGACCGAGATGGGGTGCGAGTACCCGAGGGCGAACTCCACGCCGCTGCCCTTGGCAGCGACACGGTAACCGGTTCCGACGACCTCGAGGCTCTTGGAGTAGCCGGTGGTGACGCCGATGATCTGGTTCGCGATCAGGGTACGGGTGAGGCCGTGGAGCGAACGCGACTCGCGCTCGTCGTCGGGACGGGTGACGAGAACCTGGTTCTCCTCGACCGTGGCCGCGATGGGGGCCTTGATGGCGAGCGCGAGCTCACCCTTGGGGCCCTTGACTGCAACCTGCTGGCCGTCGATGGTGACGGTGACGCCGGCAGGGATGTCGATGGGAAGACGTCCGATACGTGACATTGTCGGTTACCACACGTAGGCGAGGACTTCCCCACCCACGCCCTTCTTGCTCGCCTGACGGTCTGTCAAGAGACCCGAGGAGGTGGACAGGATCGCGACGCCGAGGCCACCGAGGACGGTGGGGATCTCGGTCGACTTCGCGTAGACCCGGAGGCCGGGCTTCGACACGCGCTTGATGCCCGCGATCGAGCGCTCACGGTTCGGGCCGAACTTCAGGCTCAGGGTCAGGGTCTGACCGACCTTGGCGTCGGCGACCTCCCAGCCGGAGATGTAGCCCTCGGTCTTGAGGATCTCGGCGATGTGCGACTTCAGCTTCGAGTGCGGCATCGACACGGTGTCGTGGTGTGCCGAGTTCGCGTTGCGCAGTCTGGTCAGCATGTCTGCGACCGGATCTGTCATTGTCATTGTGTAGCCTTTCGCGCCTGGTTTCGACACCCTTTACGAGGATGCCGACCTGGGTCGTCGTGGGTGGATGGTGCCTAGTTGGAGCTGGAGTCGTTCGACCGGAACGGGAAGCCCAGCGCCTTGAGCAGCGCGCGGCCCTCGTCGTCCGTCTTCGCGGTGGTCACGACGGTGATGTCGAAACCGCGCACGCGGTCGATCTTGTCCTGGTCGATCTCGTGGAACATCGACTGCTCCTGGAGACCGAACGTGTAGTTGCCGCGACCGTCGAACTGCTGGTCGGACAGACCGCGGAAGTCGCGGATGCGGGGAAGCGCCAGCGAGAGCAGGCGATCCAGGAACTCCCAGGCGCGGTCACCGCGGAGGGTGACGTGGGCGCCGATGGGCTGGCCCTCGCGCAGCTTGAACTGCGCGATCGACTTGCGGGCCTTCGTGACCTGCGGCTTCTGGCCGGTGATCGCGGTGAGGTCCTTGACCGCACCGTCGATGACCTTGCCATCGCGCGCGGCCTCGCCGACGCCGGTGTTGACGACGATCTTCACGAGCCCGGGCACCTGGTGCACGTTGGTGAAGGCGAAGTCCTTCGTCAGCTGGTCGACGATCTCGTTCTTGTACTTCTGCTTCAGGCGCGGCTGGATTTTGCCAGCGGGCGCGGCAGTCTCGGTGCTCATCAGAGGTCTTTTCCTGACTTCTTCGCGTAACGAACGCGGACCGTCTTGGTGACGCCGTCCTTCGTGACTTCTTCGTTGCGGTGGCCGACACGGGTCGGCGTCTTGGTCTCGGGGTCGACCAGGGCGACGTTCGACACGTGGATCGGCGCCTCCATGGTCTCGATGCCGCCGGTCTTGGTGCCGCGCTGCGTCTGGCCGACACGCACGTGCTTGGTGACGAGGTTCACGCCCTCGACGACGACACGGTTGCGCTCGACGAGCACCTCGATGACACGACCCTGCTTGCCGCGGTCGCCGCCGCGGGCCTGGGTCGCGCCCGAGATGACCTGCACGAGGTCACCCTTCTTGATGTTTGCCATGACTTAGATAACCTCCGGTGCCAGCGAGATGATCTTCATGAACTTCTTGTCACGGAGCTCACGGCCGACCGGTCCGAAGATGCGGGTACCGCGAGGGTCGCCGTCGTTCTTCAGGATCACTGCGGCGTTCTCGTCGAACTTGATGTACGAGCCGTCGGGACGACGGGTCGACTTGACGGTGCGGACGATGACGGCCTTGACCACGTCGCCCTTCTTGACGTTGCCACCGGGGATGGCGTCCTTCACGGTCGCGACGATGACATCGCCGAGTCCCGCGTAGCGACGGCCGGATCCTCCGAGAACACGAATCGTCAGGAGCTCCTTGGCGCCGGTGTTGTCGGCGACCTTCACTCGTGATTCTTGCTGAAGCATTCTTCTACTCTTCCTGAACTAAGTAAGCCGAGGCCTACTTGGCCTTCTCGAGGATCTCGACCAGGCGCCACCGCTTGGTCGCGGACAGCGGACGGGTCTCGCTGATGAGCACGAGGTCGCCGATGCCGGCGCCGTTCGCCTCGTCGTGCACCTTCACCTTGGAGGTACGGCGGATGACCTTGCCGTACAGGGGGTGCTTCACGCGGTCCTCGACCTCGACGACGATGGTCTTCTCCATCTTGTCGCTGACGACGTAGCCGCGGCGGGACTTGCGGTACCCGCGGGCAGCCTCGTCCTTGACATCGTGCGAGGACGACTCGTGGCCGGCCGCGACGACCTTCTCTTCGGTCTTGGCCATTACTTCGCCTCCTCAGCATCTGCAGCGGGGGCCTCGGCCTCTGCTGCCTTCTTGGACTTCTTGGTCGTCTTGGCCGGGGCCTCGACGGGGGCGGGGGTGGCACGGATGCCGAGCTCCCGCTCGCGGATGATCGTGTAGATGCGCGAGATGTCGCGCTTCACGGCACGGAGTCGGCCGTGGCTTTCGAGCTGCCCGGTCGCCGACTGGAAGCGCAGGTTGAACAGCTCTTCCTTGGCCTTGCGAAGCTCCTCGAGAAGTCGAGAATCTTCGAACGTGTCGAGCTCCGCCGGGGCGAGCTCCTTAGAACCGATCGCCATTACGCGTCGCCCTCCTCGCGCTTGATGATGCGTGCCTTGAGAGGCAGCTTGTGGATTGCACGGGTGAGTGCCTCGCGAGCGACGGTCTCGTTGACCCCGCTCAGCTCGAAGAGCACGCGACCCGGCTTGACGTTCGCGACCCACCACTCGGGCGAACCCTTACCGGAACCCATGCGGGTCTCGGCAGGCTTCTTCGTGAGCGGACGGTCGGGGTAGATGTTGATCCACACCTTTCCACCGCGCTTGATGTGACGCGTCATGGCGATACGCGCGGACTCGATCTGACGGTTGGTCACGTACGCGGGGGTGATGGCCTGGATGCCGTACTCACCGAAGCTCACCTTGGTGCCACCGGTGGCGTGGCCACTGCGGCCCGGGTGGTGCTGCTTGCGGTGCTTGACTCGACGGGGGATAAGCATGATTACGCCTCAACTCCTGCTGCGACCGGTGCGTCCGCCTTGGGGGCGGAGTTACGGCGCGGACGGTCACGGTCGCCGCGCTCGGGGCGCGAGGACTTCTGGTTGGCCTGCTCGCGGGCGAGCTCCTTGTTGGTGATGTCGCCCTTGTAGATCCAGACCTTCACGCCGATGCGGCCGAACGTCGTCTTGGCCTCGTAGAAGCCGTAGTCGATGTTGGCGCGCAGGGTGTGCAGCGGAACGCGACCCTCACGGTAGAACTCCGAGCGGCTCATCTCGGCGCCGCCGAGACGGCCCGACACCTGGATGCGGACACCCTTGGCGCCGGCGCGCTGAGCGCCCTGGAGGCCCTTGCGCATCGCACGGCGGAACGCCACACGGGCGGTCAGCTGCTCGGCGATGCCCTGGGCGACGAGCTGAGCCTCGGCCTCGGGGTTCTTGACCTCGAGGATGTTCAGCTGGATCTGCTTGCCCGTGAGCTTCTCGAGGTCGGAGCGGATGCGCTCGGCCTCGGCGCCACGACGACCGATCACGATGCCCGGACGGGCGGTGTGGATGTCGACGCGGACGCGGTCACGGGTGCGCTCGATCTCGATCTTCGCCACGCCGGCGCGGTCGAGGGAGGTCTTCAGCAGGTTGCGGATCTTGACGTCCTCAGCGACGTAGTCGCTGTAGCGCTGACCCTTCTTCGTGCTGTCGGAGAACCAGCGCGACACGTGGTCGGTGGTGATTCCGAGACGGAAGCCGTACGGATTGACTTTCTGGCCCATTACTTGCTCGCCTTCTTGCTCGCGCCCTCGATCGTCGCAGCCTCGTCAGGGGTTGCGAGCACGATCGTGATGTGGCTGGTGCGCTTGTTGATGCGGAACGCGCGTCCCTGAGCACGGGGCTGGAAGCGCTTGAGCGTGGTTCCCTCGTCGACGAACGCCTTCGCGATGAAGAGGTCCTGCTCGTCGAGGTAGCTGTTCGAGGCGTCTGCCTTGACCCGGGCGTTCGCGATCGCCGAGGCGACCAGCTTGTACACCGGCTCCGAAGCGCCCTGCGGGGCGAACTTCAGGATGGCCAGTGCCTCCACGGCCTGACGGCCGCGGATCAGGTTGACGACACGACGGGCCTTCTGGGGGGTGACGCGGATGTGACGCACGCGTGCGATCGACTCCACCATTTCTCTTCCTCCTTCACGTCGCCGCGGTTAGCGGCGACGGCCCTTCTTGTCGTCCTTCACGTGTCCACGGAAGGTGCGGGTCGGGGCGAACTCGCCCAGCTTGTGACCCACCATGGTCTCGGTGATGAACACCGGGATGTGCTTGCGACCGTCGTGCACGGCGATGGTGTGACCCAGGAAGTCCGGGATGATCATCGATCGGCGCGACCAGGTCTTGATGACGTTCTTGCTGCCGGCTTCGTTCTGCGTGACGACCTTGCGGTACAGGTGGTCGTCAACGAAGGGGCCCTTCTTGAGACTGCGTGGCATCTTCTACAACTCCTACTTACGCTTCTTGCCGACGGTCCGACGACGCACGATGAGCTTGTCGCTTTCCTTGTTGGGGTGACGGGTGCGGCCTTCGGCCTGACCCCAGGGGCTGACGGGGTGACGTCCACCGGACGTCTTGCCCTCACCACCACCGTGCGGGTGGTCGACCGGGTTCATGGCGACACCACGGACGGTCGGGCGGATGCCCTTCCAGCGGTTGCGGCCGGCCTTGCCCCAGTTGATGTTCGACTGCTCGGCGTTGCCGACCTCGCCGATGGTCGCGCGGCAGCGCGCGTCGACGTTGCGGATCTCGCCCGAGGGCAGACGCAGCTGGGCGTAGGGGCCGTCCTTCGCCACGAGGCGCACGGATGCGCCCGCGGAGCGGGCCATCTTCGCGCCGCCGCCGGGCTTGAGCTCGATGGCGTGGATGACGGTACCGGTGGGGATGTTGCGCAGCGGCAGGTTGTTGCCGGGCTTGATGTCGGCGCCGGCGCCCGACTCCACGATGTCGCCCTGGGCGAGCTTGTTGGGAGCCAGGATGTAGCGCTTCGTGCCGTCCACGAAGTGGAGCAGCGCGATGCGCGCGGTGCGGTTGGGGTCGTACTCGATGTGAGCGACCTTGGCGTTCACGCCGTCCTTGTCATTGCGACGGAAGTCGATGACGCGGTACTGGCGCTTGTGGCCACCACCGATGTGACGGGTCGTGATGCGACCCTGGTTGTTGCGGCCACCGGTCTTGGAGAGCGGGCGGAGCAGCGACTTCTCGGGGGTCGAACGGGTGATCTCGGCGAAGTCCGAGACCGAGGAACCGCGACGACCGGGGGTCGTCGGCTTGTACTTGCGAATAGCCATGTGTCTTTTCCTCTAGCTTCCGGGCCTAGCCGACGGCCGTGAAGATGTCGATGGAGCCGGACTTGAGCGTCACGATCGCGCGCTTGGTGTCCTTGCGCTTGCCCTGGCCGAACTTGGTGCGACGGGTCTTGCCCGTGCGGTTCAGCGTGTTGATCGAGGCGACCTGCACACCGAAGATCTTCTCGATCGCGAGCTTGATCTCGGTCTTGTTCGAGCGCGGGTCGACGACGAACGTGTACTTGCCCTCGTCGATCAGGCCGTAGCTCTTCTCGGAGACGACCGGCGCCAGGATGATGTCGCGCGGGTCCTTGTTGAACGCGGCGTTGCTCATGCGGAAACCTCTACTTTGCTGTCAGAAGCGACGGCTGCGCTTTCCTGCTTCGTCGCGGCCTTGGCCGCGACGAACGAATCGAACGAGCCCTTGGTGAAGACGATGTCGTCGGAGACGAGGACGTCGTAGGCGTTCAGCTGGTCTGCGGGCAGCACGTGAACGGTCGGGATGTTGCGCACGCTGCGGAGGCTCAGCACGTCGTCGCGCTCGAGCACGATGAGGACGTGCTTCGACGAGGCGATCGTGGCGAGGAACTCGTTCACGGCCTTGGTCGAGGGGGTCTCACCCTGCGAGAGCGACTCGACGATGTGCAGGCGGCCGCCGCGGGCCCGGTCGGAGAGGGCGCCGAGCAGAGCCGCGGCGATCATCTTCTTGGGGGTGCGCTGGGCGTAGCTGCGGGGCACCGGTCCGTGGACGATGCCACCACCGGTCATCTGAGGGGCGCGGATCGAGCCCTGACGAGCGCGACCGGTTCCCTTCTGCTTGAACGGCTTGCGGCCGGCACCGGAGACCTCGCCACGACCCTTGGTCTTGTGCGTGCCCTGGCGGGCGGCGGCGAGCTGGGCGACGACGACCTGGTGGATCAGCGGGATGTTGGTCTGCACGTCGAAGATCTCGGCGGGCAGCTCGACGGTGCCGGACTTCTTGCCGGTGACGTCGAGGACATCGAGCGTGTTAGTTGCGGTAGCCATGAACTACGCCCCCTTCACTGCGTTGCGAACGAAAACGAGACGGCCCTTGGCACCGGGAACCGCGCCCTTGACGAGCACGAGGTTCTTCTCGGCGTCGACCGAGTGCACGACCAGGTTGAGCACGGTGACGCGCTCGCCACCCATGCGGCCGGCCATGCGCATGCCCTTGAAGACTCGGCTGGGCGTCGAGGACGCACCGATCGAGCCGGGCTTGCGGTGGTTGCGGTGCGAACCGTGCGAGGCGGAGACGCCCTTGAAGTTGTGGCGCTTCATGACGCCGGCGAAGCCCTTGCCCTTCGAGGTGCCCATGACGTCGACCTTCTGGCCGGCCACGAACGTGCCCTCGGCGGTGAGCTCCTGGCCGACGGTGTACTCCGCGGCGTCCGCGGTGCGGACCTCGGTGATGTGGCGGCGCGGCGTGACGCCGGCTGCCTCGAAGTGACCGGCGGAGGGCTTGTTGACCTTGCGCGGGTCGATCTGACCGCCGGCGATCTGAACGGCCGAGTAGCCGTCCTTCTCGGGGGTGCGGATCTGGGTGACGACGTTCGGGGTGATCTCGACGACGGTGACGGGGATGAGACGGTTGTTCTCGTCCCACACCTGGGTCATGCCGAGCTTCTTGCCGAGCAGGCCCTTGGAGGTCTTAGCGGTGGTTGCCATGATGATCTACTGGTTCCTTCCCGCTCAGAGCTTGATCTCGATGTTGACGTCGGCGGGGAGGTCGAGACGCATGAGCGAGTCGACGGCCTTCGGCGTCGGGTCGATGATGTCGATGAGGCGCTTGTGGGTGCGCATCTCGAAGTGCTCGCGGCTGTCCTTGTACTTGTGGGGCGAGCGGATGACCGCCACCACGTTCTTCTCGGTGGGCAGCGGCACGGGGCCGACGACGGTGGCTCCTGCGCGGGTGACCGTGTCGACGATCTTGCGCGCCGAGGTGTCGATGACCTCGTGGTCATACGACTTAAGTCGAATGCGGATCTTCTGTCCCGCCATGTGTGACTCTCTCTCTGTCTCGCGTCTTACAGCCTCGACTGCATTGGACGCCCTCTGTTTTGCTATCAAGCACCGCGCGCACCCCCGCACTGAAATCAGCACAGTCTTCACCTGGGTGAGGGGGGTGTTTGCGATTAAGCTCTGTTCTGCTGCCTGCGGCCCAGCTTCGGAAGCTGTGCACTGCCAAGACAGTGATTCGGGCACACGCACAGTGGCCCAAAATGTTGAACTAGACGAGTTTGCCACATCCTGGGCGCACATGCAACCCGGGCGTGTCGCGCGGAATCACGCCGAACCGGTGCCCAGCTGCAGCACGGCCGCGGCCGCCCGCTCCAGCTCCGCTCCGTAGGAGGGCCCGTGGCCCACCGCGTGCACGGCGAGGGGGAACAGCTGGTGCAGCGGCAGGCGTTCGCGCCAGCCCTCCGCGAGAGGGGCGACCTCCTCGTAGCCCCACAGGATGTCGTCGATGAACGGCGCCCCGAACAGCCGCAGCATGGCCAGATCGGTCTCGCGGTGCCCGCCGTGCGCCGCCGGGTCGATCAGCACCACGCCCGTCGGCGTCCAGAGCACGTTGCCCGACCACAGGTCGCCGTGCAACCGGGCCGGCGCCTCGCCGTCCTCGAAGATGCCGGTCGCGATCAGTTCGCTGGCGCGCTTCACGAGGCGGAACCCGTCGGCCGAGAGGTTCCCGCGCGCGACCGCCTGCTCCGCGTACGGCATCACCCGCTGCGACGGGTAGAACTCGCTCCACGTGGCCCACTCCCCCGTGCTCATGGCGCGTCGGCCGATGAAGCAGGGTCCGGTCCAGCCCTCGGGCGGCGCACCGAAGGCCGCGGCTCCGGCGTGGTGCGTCCGGGCGAGCTGCTCGCCGAAGCGGCTGGCGGCCTCCCGGCTCGGTCGCGCGGGCCGCAGCTCCTCGAGCTCGATGACCCCCGGATGCACGGACTGCACCCTCACGCACGGGGCTCCCCGCGCATCCGCCAGCCACGCCAGCCCGGCCGCCTCGGCCTCGAAGAAGCCCTCGGGCGCCCGGGGATCGCTTTTGGTGAACACCCTTCAACGCTAGGCCCGGAAGATTTCAGACGGATGTCGCGGAGGGAACGTTCTCACGGGTCACCCGGGGCCCAGACGTATCACTACGCTGACCACTCGCGGCCGAGCTCTGTTCGCACCGTCTGGCGGCGGGGACCCGTGAGAACGAGTGCCCCTATTCTGCGCTTCTCCCGCGCGAGCACAAGACTTGACTTCTCAGTCGAACAGGAGTGCGCGGAGCTCGCTCTCGACGGATGCGAGGCGGGTGCGGTCGATCGTGGTGCCGTTGCGGAAGTGGTCGACCACGCGCGGATCGACGTAGCTCGCCTTCGCGATCGAAGGGGTGTTGCCGAGCACGGCCGACGCATCACGCATGGCCTGGGCGATCGACTTGGAGCGCGCGGTCTTCGACGGCTGCGGGCCCGACCGGGCGAGGCTGACGGCTGCGGCGGCGGTGCCGTGCAGGGTGCGGAAGTCCTTCGCGGTGAACTCCCCGCCTGTCTGCTCACGGACGTAGGCGTTGATCTCCTCGGCGGTCACCGGGTGCCAGCGCGAGCCGTCCTTCCAGGCGATCAGCCGCGCGTTCGCTCCACGGCGCTTCATCGAGCGCACGAACGAGGCGAGGTCGGCGTCGGTGATCTCGGAGTCCCACTCCTGACCGCTCTTGGCCGGGAAGGAGAGGTGGACGCGGTCGCCCTTGGTGGTGGCGTGGGCGCAGAGCAGCGTGGTCAGCCCGTGGCTGCCGTGCTTGGCCGCGTAGCGTTCGCTCCCGACGCGCAGGGAGCCCGTGTCGAGCATCCTGAAGCCGGCGGCCAGCGCGCGCTCCTCGGGGTAGCCGTCGCGCCGCAGGTCGATGGTGACGCGGCGACGGGCGGCCGGGAGCGACTCGGCGAGGGCGAGGGCCCGGTCGTACTTGATCCGGTCCTTCTGCTCGCGCCACGTGGGGTGGTAGATGTACTGGCGGCGACCGGCACCGTCGACGCCCGTGGCCTGGATGTGGCCGTTGGCGTACGGCGCGATCCACACGTCCGTCCAGGCGGGCGGGATCGCGAGATGCTCGATGCGGGCGCGGAGCTCGGGGTCGGTGACCGTCGCACCGGAGTGGTCGCGGTAGGTGAACCCGCGCCCGGCCTTCAGCCGATGGATCCCCCGGCCCGAGGAGTCGGAGCGTCGGAGCCGTGCCATCTCCTCAGCTAACCCCTAACGGTCACCGACCGCCCCATCGGCCTTGCGGCGGGCTTCGTCGATCTTGTCGTCGTGCTTGCCGCCGGTGACCTTCTTGGCGGCACCCGCGAGCCCCTCGAGGAGCTTGTCGCTGACCTCCTCGGCCTTCTCGCTCTTCAGTGCCTGCTGCACCTTCTCCTCGTCGAGGAATGCCTTCGCCTTGCGCGTGATGTCGTCGAATCCAGCCATGCCCCCAGCTTGCACCCCCCGGCCTCCGGGGGCAACGCAAAAGGGCCGCGCCCGGAGGCGCGGCCCTTCTGTGTGGGATCTACTACTTGTTGATCTTGGTGACGGTGCCGGCACCGACGGTGCGGCCACCCTCACGGATCGCGAAGCCGAGGCCCTCTTCCATCGCGATCGGCTGGATCAGCGCGACCGAGATGTCGGTGGTGTCGCCGGGCATGACCATCTCGGTGCCCTCGGGCAGCGTGATGACGCCGGTGACGTCGGTGGTGCGGAAGTAGAACTGCGGGCGGTAGTTCGTGTAGAAGGGGTTGTGACGGCCACCCTCATCCTTCGACAGGATGTAGGCGGTCCCTTCGAACTCGGTGTGCGGCGTGACCGAACCGGGCTTCACGACGACCTGGCCGCGCTCGACGTCCTCGCGCTTGGTGCCGCGGAGGAGCAGACCGCAGTTCTCGCCGGCCCAGGCCTCGTCGAGCTGCTTGTGGAACATCTCGATACCGGTGACCGTGGTCTTCTGCGTCGGGCGGATGCCGACGATCTCGACCTCGGAGTTGATGGCGAGGGTGCCACGCTCGGCGCGGCCGGTGACGACGGTTCCACGACCGGTGATCGTGAAGACGTCCTCGATCGGCATCAGGAACGGCTTGTCCTTGTCGCGGATCGGGTCGGGGATCGACTCGTCCACAGCGTCCATGAGGTCGAGGATGGACTGGGTCCACTTCTCGTCGCCCTCGAGGGCCTTGAGGCCGGAGACGCGCACGACCGGTGCGTCCTCGTCGAAGTTCTGGCCGGCGAGCAGCTCGCGGACCTCGAGCTCGACGAGCTCCAGGATCTCCTCGTCGTCGACCATGTCGGCCTTGTTCAGCGCGACGAGCAGGTAGGGCACGCCGACCTGCTTGGCGAGCAGCACGTGCTCACGGGTCTGGGCCATCGGGCCGTCGGTGGCGGCGACCACGAGGATCGCGCCGTCCATCTGGGCCGCACCGGTGATCATGTTCTTGATGTAGTCGGCGTGACCGGGGGCGTCGACGTGAGCGTAGTGACGCTTGGGCGTCTCGTACTCGACGTGCGAGATGTTGATCGTGATGCCGCGCTGGCGCTCCTCAGGAGCGGAGTCGATCGACGCGAAGTCGCGCTGAACGTTGGTCGCCGACGGGAACTTGTCCGCCAGGACCTTCGAGATGGCAGCGGTAAGGGTGGTCTTACCGTGGTCAACGTGACCGATCGTTCCGATGTTGACGTGCGGCTTGGTCCGCTCGAACTTGGCCTTAGCCACTAGGTCCTCCTCAGGACTCTCATGCCCTCGTCCGGATGCTGGATTGCATCCGGAACCAGGCGGGGGTTTGTTGATATTTTACGCGAACCTACGAGGCCCGCCGAACTCAGGTGTTACTCGCCCTTGTTCTTCTGGATGATCTCGTCGGCCACAGCCTTCGGGACCTCGGCGTAGCTCTCGAAGGTCATCGAGTACACGGCACGGCCTGACGTCTTGGAACGCAGGTCACCGATGTAGCCGAACATCTCCGACAGCGGCACGTGGGCACGGACCACCTTGACGCCCTGGGCGTCCTCCATGGACTGGATCTGTCCACGACGGGAGTTCAGGTCGCCGATGACGTCGCCCATGTACTCCTCGGGGGTGCGCACCTCGACGGCCATCAGCGGCTCGAGCAGCACGGGGCTGGCCTTGCGGGCAGCCTCCTTGAACGCCATCGACCCGGCGATCTTGAACGCCATCTCCGAGGAGTCGACGTCGTGCGACGCGCCGTCGAGGAGGGTCGCCTTGACGCCCACCATCGGGTAGCCGGCGAGCACGCCGACCTGCAGCGCATCCTGGATACCGGCATCGACCGACGGGATGTACTCACGGGGCACGCGGCCACCGGTGACCTTGTTCTCGAACTCGTAGACCGTGTCGGCCGTGACCTCGAGGGGCGCGATCGCGATCTGGAT
Organism: Herbiconiux flava; assembly: GCF_013409865.1. Classification (NCBI taxonomy): domain Bacteria; kingdom Bacillati; phylum Actinomycetota; class Actinomycetes; order Micrococcales; family Microbacteriaceae; genus Herbiconiux; species Herbiconiux flava. The sequence continues at coordinate 1,498,155 of NZ_JACCBM010000001.1, read as the reverse complement.
CTTCGCGAACTGACCCGAACCACCGGTCTGCTTCTTGTGCGTGTAGTCGTGACGCTCGACGGTCTTGCGGATCGTCTCGCGGTAGGCCACCTGGGGCTTGCCCACGTTGGCCTCGACGTTGAACTCGCGCTTCATGCGGTCGACCAGGATGTCGAGGTGGAGCTCGCCCATTCCCTTGATGACCGTCTGACCGGTCTCCTGGTTCTGCTCCGTGCGGAAGGTCGGGTCTTCTTCAGCGAGCTTCTGGATGGCGACACCCAGCTTCTCCTGGTCGGCCTTCGTCTTCGGCTCGATCGCGACCTCGATCACGGGCTCCGGGAAGGTCATCGACTCGAGCACGATCTGGTTCGACGGGTCGGACAGGGTGTCACCGGTGGTGGTGTCCTTCAGGCCGATGACCGCGTAGATGTGACCGGCGGTGACCGAGTCGACCGGGTTCTCCTTGTTGGAGTGCATCTGGAAGATCTTGCCGATGCGCTCCTTCTTGCCCTTGGTCGAGTTCATGACCTGGCCGCCGGAGTCGAGGTGACCCGAGTACACGCGGATGTAGGTCAGGCGCCCGAAGAACGGGTGCACGGCGACCTTGAACGCCAGCGCGGCGAAGGGGTCCTTCGGGTCGGGGTGACGCTCGACGACCTTCTCCTCGTCGCGGATGTCGTGGCCCTCGGTGGCGGGGACGTCGAGCGGCGACGGCAGGTAGTCGACGACCGCATCGAGCATCGGCTGCACGCCGCGGTTCTTGAACGCCGAGCCGCAGAGCACCGGATAGATCTCCGAGTTGACGGTGAGCTTGCGGATCGCCGCCTTGATCTCGGGGACGGTCAGCTCGTCGCCGCCGAAGTACTTCTCGAGCAGCGCGTCGTCGGTCTCGGCGACGGTCTCGAGGAGCAACTGACGGTACTCGTCGGCCTTCTCCTTGAGGTCGGCCGGGATCTCCTCGATCTCGTACTTGGCACCCATCTGCACGTCACCCTTGGCGTCTCCGCGCCAGGTCAGTGCGCGCATCTCGACCAGGTCGACGACGCCCTCGAACGAGGACTCCGCACCGATCGGGAGCTGCAGCACCAACGGCTTGGCACCGAGGCGGTTGATGATCGTGTCGACGGTGAAGTAGAAGTCGGCACCCAGCTTGTCCATCTTGTTGACGAAGCAGATGCGGGGCACGTTGTACTTGTCGGCCTGACGCCACACGGTCTCGGACTGGGGCTCGACGCCCTCCTTGCCGTCGAACACGGCGACCGCGCCGTCGAGGACGCGGAGCGAACGCTCCACCTCGACGGTGAAGTCGACGTGACCGGGGGTGTCGATGATGTTGATCTGGTTCTTGTTCCAGAAGCACGTCGTGGCGGCAGAGGTGATCGTGATGCCACGCTCCTGCTCCTGAGCCATCCAGTCCATCGTGGCGGCGCCGTCGTGCACCTCACCGATCTTGTGGGTGATGCCCGTGTAGAACAGGATGCGCTCGGTGGTGGTGGTCTTGCCGGCATCGATGTGCGCCATGATGCCGATGTTGCGGACCTTGTTCAGGTCGGTGAGCACGTCCTGTGCCACGGATTCCTCCGAAAGGTAGAAAAGGGAAGGTGGGTCGAACGACTACCAGCGGTAGTGGGCGAAGGCCTTGTTCGACTCGGCCATCTTGTGGGTGTCTTCGCGACGCTTGACAGCGGCGCCCAGACCGTTCGACGCGTCGAGGATCTCGTTCTGGAGACGCTCGGTCATCGTCTTCTCGCGGCGGCCCTTGGCGTAGGTGGTGAGCCAGCGCAGCGCGAGGGTGTTGGCGCGGTGAGGCTTGACCTCGACCGGCACCTGGTAGGTCGAGCCACCGACACGGCGGCTGCGGACCTCGAGCGTGGGGCGCACGTTGTCGAGCGCCTTCTTCAGCGTGACGACGGCGTCCTGGCCGTTCTTCGCCGCGACACCCTCGAGGGCGTCGTACACGATGCGCTCGGCGATGGCCTTCTTGCCGTCGAGGAGGATCTTGTTGACGAGCTGGCTGACGACCGGGGCACCGTAGACGGGGTCGGCGACAACGGGACGCTTCGGGGCGGGACCCTTGCGAGGCATTACTTCTTCTCCATCTTCGCGCCGTAACGGCTGCGAGCCTGCTTGCGGTTCTTCACGGCCTGCGTGTCGAGCGCGCCGCGGACGATCTTGTAACGGACGCCGGGGAGGTCTTTCACACGACCGCCGCGCACGAGCACCATCGAGTGCTCCTGCAGGTTGTGGCCCTCACCGGGGATGTAAGCGGTGACCTCGGTGCCGTTCGACAGCTTGACGCGGGCGACCTTGCGAAGCGCGGAGTTCGGCTTCTTGGGGGTGGTGGTGTACACACGGGTGCACACGCCGCGCTGCTGGGGGTTGGCCTTGAGGGCGGGCGCCTTGGTCTTGGTGACCTTCGGGGTGCGACCCTTGCGGACCAACTGCTGAATGGTTGGCACTACTTACTCCTTGTATTCGTAACGCTCGGTGTCAGTTCTCACTGGGTGTCGGGCACGGACTCCCGCACCCGTTCGTTCACGCCCCTGCACGCACCAGTACTGGTGTGTCGGGTTCGTCTTGATCCACCGGCGGTACGAAATGGCTCTGGTATCGCTGGTTGGAAGAGCAGTGGGGGCATCTCAGCCCTGCTTCGCTCGAAAATCTGGGCATGCAAGTATGCACACACCCGGAAAATTCTAGCCTCTTGACCCTGACGGGTCAAATGCCGCCGAACCTGAGCTCGACGACCGGCAACGCGGACCTAGGGATCCTACCAGGTCGTGATGGGAGCGGGGGCCTCGCCCGGCGTCTGGTCGATGCGGTCGGCGGATGCGCGTTCCTCCGCCTGCGCGCGGTCCCACTCCTCGCGGGCCGCCGCATTGCGGGCCTTGAGGCGCCGGCCGCGGAGCGCGATCAGCGCTCCCGTCCAGATGGACACCTCGCGGGCGACGATCGCACCGCCGAGGGTGAGCGGATCCATGGTGAGCGAGCGCACGAAGTCGTACTGCTCCTGCGGCTGCCACTCCCAGGCCCGTACGTGCACCAGGGCTCCCGCGATGCCGGCGAAGTAGACCAGCACGGCGACGAGGAAGCCGCCGAGCACGTACGCCCACCAGCCCGCGCGGTTCACGATCAGCACGATCAGGATGAGCGACAACGCGAACGCGACGACCGGCACGATGAACGCGGCGCTGCGCAGGAAGTCGAGGAACGCGGTGATCGCCGCCTCCCCCGTGAGGTTCGCGCCGATCACGAAGAACGACACCGCGGCGAACAGCAGGGCGAACACGGCCGTGCCGAGCAGGGCGATCAGGCTGCCCGCGCCGCGGTTGCCCTTGGGCTCCGGCGGGCGGGGCGCCTGCACCGGCTGGGGGACGGGCTGGTAGGGCGGGGGGTTCTCGGAGACGGGCGCCGGAGCGGAGCCGCCCTGCACGGCGGCGGTCGTCGCGGCAGCCGGCGCGAACGCGGCGGCGGGGTACGGGGTGCGGTCGGTCGGAGCATCCTGGACGGACTGCTGCTCGCGGGCCGGGGCCGGCTCGGGCTCGGAGGCCGTGACGTACGGGCCGCCGATGGGCTGGCGGTCGTAGGCCGCGGTGGCCTGCGCGGCGACGGGGGCGTGCTCGGCGACGGTCTCGGGTTCGGCGATGGGCTCGGGGTCGCGCGCCGGCTCGGCGGCGAGCACGGGCTCAGCGGCGGGCACGGGCTCAGCGGCAGGCACGGGCTCGGGATGCTCGGCCGTCGGCATCTCGATGGGCTCCGGGATCTCGACGGGACGCGGGGCGCTCTCGGCGGCCGGCGCGGAGGCCGGCTCGGCGACGGGCAGCGGCGGCGCCGGCTGCGCGGCGGGGACCTCGTCGGCGGCGGCTCCGTCAGCCGATGCGTCGTCGGCGCCGGGGGCCTGCCAGCCCGGGAACTCGGGCAGCTGGTCCTGACGATCGTCGGTGCTCATGGCGTCACTCTAAACCCGCGCCAGGGCCTTGCGAGGGAAGGGATCGGGCGCGTTCGCTGTTCCAGTGCAGATGACCCTCCCGCTGCCCGCCCGCACCCGCGTCGCCGTGATCGGCGCCGGTCAGGCCGGGCTGTCGGTCGCCCACCACCTGCAGCGTCGCGGGCTCGTGGCCGGTGAGGGCTTCCTCGTGCTCGACCGGGGCCCGGATGCGGGCGGGGCCTGGCAGCACCGCTGGGAGGCCCTGCGGCTCGGCTCGGCGCACCGCGTGAACGACCTGCCCGGCATGGCCGAGCTCGGACTGAGCTTCGACACGGCCGACCGCAGCCGGGCCGCCCGCGACGTCGTCACCGAGTACTACCGCCGCTACGAGGACGCCTACGGGCTGCAGGTGCGGCGCCCCGTGACCGTGTCCGCCGTGCGCGACGAGGAGCCCCTGCTCCGCCTGGACACCGACCACGGCTCGCTGACCGCCGAGGTCGTCGTGAATGCGGGCGGCACCTGGGGGAGCCCCTTCAAGCCCCACGTGCGGGGCGAGGAGGCCTTCCTGGGGCGTCAGTGGACCACGGTCGACTATCGCAGCGCCGAAGACTTCCGCGGGCGCCGGGTGGTCGTCGTGGGCGGCGGCACGTCGGCCACGAACATCCTGCTCGAGCTGGAGGGCGTGGCCGAGGCAACGACGTGGGTGACACGGCGGCCGCCGGAGTTCGTCGAGGGCGACGGGCTGGCGGCGGAGGCCGGGGCGGCGGCGGTCGCCGTCCAGGATCGGGCCGCGCGGGAGGGCCGGGCGCTGCCGAGCATCGTCAGCGGCACGGGGCTGGTGGCCACGCCGGCCGTGAAGGCGGCGGTGGAGCGCGGGGTGCTGGTCGCGCATCCGATGTTCACCTCGATCGAGCCCGAGGGGGTGCGCTTCGCCGACGGATCGTTCGAGCCGGCCGACGACATCGTCTGGGCGACGGGGTTCCGGGCCGAGCTCGGGCACCTCGCTCCCCTGCACCTCAGGGAGCACGGGGGCGGCATCGCGGTCGAGAAGGGCCGCGTGCTGCGCGACCCGCGGATCTTCCTCGCCGGCTACGGCCCCCAGGCCTCCACGATCGGTGCCAACCGCGCCGGCCGGATCGTCGCGAACCAGGTGCTCGCGCAGCTCGCCTGAGCCGCCTCCGCTCCGCACCGCGCCGCGCCGCGCCGCTCCGACGACGGGAACGCGAAGGGCCCCCCACCACGGATGGTGAGGGGCCCTTCGGCGTTCGTCGGGACCTTAGTTGTAGGTGCCCGGCGTGTAGTCGTCGCTCGAGAAGCTGTCGAAGTCGACGAACGAGAGGTCGGCCTCCGAGAACACCGAGTCATCCGTGAAGATGCGGTTCGGGTAGCGCTCGGCCTTGGCCTCTTCGGTCGCCTCGACGGTGACGTTGCGGTAGCGCTGGAGACCGGTTCCGGCCGGGATCAGCTTTCCGATGATCACGTTCTCCTTCAGGCCCACCAGCGGGTCGGACTTGCCCTCCATGGCGGCCTGCGTGAGAACACGCGTGGTCTCCTGGAACGACGCGGCCGACAGCCACGACTCGGTCGCCAGCGACGCCTTGGTGATACCCATGACCTCCTGACGGGCCGAGGCCGGACGCTTGCCCTCGGCGACCGCGGCGCGGTTCACCTCGGTGTAGCGCGACCGGTCGACGAGCTCGCCGGGGAGCAGGTCGGTGTCGCTGTGCTCGACGACGGTGACCTTGCGCAGCATCTGGCGCACGATGACCTCGATGTGCTTGTCGTGGATCGGCACACCCTGCGAGCGGTAGACGCCCTGCACACCGCCCACGAGGTGCTTCTGCACCTCGCGGACACCCTTGACGCGAAGGACTTCCTTCGGGTCGACGGCGCCGACGATGAGCTGCTGACCGAGCTCCACGTGCTGCCCGTCCTCGATGAGGAGGGTCGCGCGCTTCAGCACCGGGTAGGCGATCGGCTCGTCGCCGTTGTCGGGCGTGAGGATCACCTTGCGGCTGCGGTCGGTGTCTTCGATCGTGACGCGGCCGGCGGCCTCGACGATGGGCGACGCACCCTTGGGGGTACGGGCCTCGAAGAGCTCCTGCACGCGGGGCAGACCCTGCGTGATGTCGTCGGCCGAGGCCGAACCACCGGTGTGGAAGGTGCGCATCGTGAGCTGGGTGCCGGGCTCACCGATCGACTGGGCCGCGATGATGCCGACGGCCTCGCCGATGTCGACGAGCTTGCCCGTGGCGAGCGAACGGCCGTAGCAGGCCGCGCAGACACCGACGGCCGACTCGCAGGTCAGCACGGAGCGCACCTTGATGTTGCGCACGCCCGCGGCGACCAGCTTGTCGATCAGCACGTCTCCGACGTCGTCTCCGGCCGAGGCCACGACCTCGCCCTTCTCGTTCACCGCGTCAGCGGCCAGCGAGCGGGCGTAGACCGAGTTCTCGACGTTGTCGTCGCGGGTCCAGACGCCGTCGGCGCCCTCGTTCGCGATCGGCAGGTCGAGCCCGCGGTTGGTGCCGCAGTCGGGCTCGCGGATGATGACGTCCTGCGACACGTCGACGAGTCGACGCGTCAGGTAGCCCGAGTCGGCCGTACGGAGAGCCGTGTCGGCCAGGCCCTTACGAGCACCGTGGGTCGCGATGAAGTACTCCGCCACCGACAGCCCCTCGCGGTACGAGGAGATGATCGGGCGAGGGATGATCTCACCCTTCGGGTTGTTCACGAGGCCTCGCATGCCGGCGATGTTGCGCACCTGCAGCCAGTTACCACGAGCACCCGAGGTGACCATGCGGTTGATCGTGTTGTCGACCGGGAAGTTCGCGCGCATGGCTGCGGCGACCTCGTCGGTGGCCTTCGTCCAGATCTGGATGAGCTCCTGGCGACGCTCGAGGTCGGTGGTCAGACCCTTCTCGAACTGCGCCTGCACCTTGGCGGCCTGCTTCTCGTAGCCCTGGACGATCTCCCGCTTGGTGGGAGGGGTCAGGATGTCGGAGAGCGCGACGGTCACACCGGAGCGCGTGGCCCAGTAGAAGCCCGCGTCCTTGATGCGGTCGAGCGACGCGGCGACCTCCACCTTCGGGTACCGCTCGGCGAGGTCGTTGACGATCGCCGAGATGGCGCCCTTGTCGGCGACCTGCTGCATGTACGGGTAGTCGTCCGGCAGCGCCTCGTTGAACAGCGCGCGGCCGAGGGTGGTCTCCAGCAGCACGGGGCCGCCTTCGTAGCCCTCGGGGCCGTCGCCCTCGGCGAAGTGCACGTCGTGCATCCGGATCTTCACAACCGCGTTGAGGTCGAGCGAACCCTGGTCCTTCGCGAGGATCGCCTCGGACACACCGGAGAACGCACGGCCTTCGCCGATCGCCCCCTCCTTCACCGTGGTGAGGTGGTGCAGACCGATGATCATGTCCTGCGTGGGCAGGGTGACCGGGCGGCCGTCGGACGGCTTCAGGATGTTGTTCGACGCCAGCATCAGGATGCGGGCCTCGGCCTGGGCCTCGACGGACAGCGGCAGGTGGACGGCCATCTGGTCGCCGTCGAAGTCCGCGTTGAACGCGGCGCAGACGAGCGGGTGCAACTGGATCGCCTTGCCCTCGACGAGCTGGGGCTCGAACGCCTGGATGCCGAGACGGTGCAGCGTGGGCGCACGGTTCAGCAGCACGGGGCGCTCGCGGATGATCTCCTCCAGCACGTCCCACACCTGGGGACGGCTGCGCTCGACCATGCGCTTCGCGGCCTTGATGTTCTGAGCGTGACTCAGGTCGATCAGGCGCTTGATCACGAAGGGCTTGAACAGCTCCAGGGCCATCTGCTTGGGCAGACCGCACTGGTGCAGCTTCAGCTGCGGACCGACGATGATGACCGAACGGCCCGAGTAGTCGACGCGCTTGCCCAGCAGGTTCTGGCGGAAACGACCCTGCTTTCCCTTGAGCATGTCGCTCAGGGACTTCAGGGCGCGGTTGCCGGTACCGGTGACGGGGCGACCACGGCGGCCGTTGTCGAACAGGGCGTCGACGGCCTCCTGCAGCATGCGCTTCTCGTTGTTCACGATGATCTCGGGGGCACCGAGATCGAGCAGACGACGGAGGCGGTTGTTGCGGTTGATCACACGACGGTAGAGGTCGTTGAGGTCGGAGGTCGCGAAGCGGCCACCGTCGAGCTGCACCATCGGGCGCAGCTCCGGCGGGATGACCGGGACGACGTCGAGCACCATCGCGGCCGGCGAGTTGCCGGTCGCGAGGAAGGAGCTCACCACGCGCAGGCGCTTGATGGCGCGGATCTTCTTCTGACCCTTGCCCTCGGCGATCTGCAGGCGGAGGTTCTCGCCCTCGGTCTCGAGGTCGAACGCCTCGAGCCGCTTCTTGATGGCCTCGGCGCCCATGTAGGCCTCGAAGTACATGCCGTAGCGGTCCTGGAGCTCGTGGAAGATCGCGTCCTCCGGCTTGAGCTCACCGACCTTGAGGTTGCGGAAGTCCTCCCAGACACGCTCGAGCTGGGCGATCTGGTCGTCGTAGGCCTTGCGGGTCTGCGACATCTCCTTCTCGGCGCCATCCTTCGTGCGGCGCTTCTGGTCGGCCTTCGCGCCCTCGTTCTCGAGCTCGGCGAGGTCGGTCTCGAGGCGCTGCAGACGGTCGGCGATGCGGGCATCGCGCTGGTCGGACAGCGTCTTGATCTCGAGGCGCAGCTCGTTCTCGAGGCCGGGCATGTCATCGTGACGGCCGTCTTCGTCGACCGAGATGATCATGTAGGCGGCGAAGTAGATGACCTTCTCGAGGTCTTTCGGCGCCATGTCGAGCAGGTAGCCGAGGCGGCTGGGCACACCCTTGAAGTACCAGATGTGCGTGACCGGGGCGGCGAGCTCGATGTGGCCCATGCGCTCACGGCGCACCGACGACTTCGTGACCTCGACACCGCAGCGCTCGCAGACGATGCCCTTGAAGCGCACCCGCTTGTACTTGCCGCAGGAACACTCCCAGTCACGGCTCGGCCCGAAGATCTGCTCTCCGAAGAGGCCATCCTTCTCGGGCTTCAGCGTGCGGTAGTTGATGGTCTCGGGCTTCTTGACCTCACCGTGCGACCACTTGCGGATGTCGTCGGCCGTTGCGAGGCCGATCCGCAGCTCATCAAAAGTTGTTACGTCGAGCAATTTTCCTTCTCTCCTGGAAAAAGTCTTCTAGTGGCTGCCGGCTCAGATGTCGTCGATGGACGACGACTCGAAGCGGCTGGAGATGTTGATGCCGAGCTCTTCCGCGGCGCGGAACACCTCGTCGTCGGTGTCGCGGAGGCTGACCGCCGTGCCGTCGGCCGAGAGCACCTCGACGTTCAGGCACAGGGACTGCATCTCCTTGATGAGCACCTTGAAGGACTCGGGGATGCCGGGCTCCTGGATGTTCTCGCCCTTGACGATCGCCTCGTAGACCTTCACGCGGCCGAGGATGTCGTCGGACTTGATCGTCAGGAGCTCCTGCAGCGCGTACGCGGCACCGTAGGCCTCGAGGGCCCACACCTCCATCTCACCGAAGCGCTGGCCACCGAACTGCGCCTTACCACCCAGCGGCTGCTGCGTGATCATCGAGTACGGGCCGGTCGAACGAGCGTGGATCTTGTCGTCGACGAGGTGGTGCAGCTTCAGGATGTACATGTAGCCGACCGAGACGGGCTCCGGGTACGGCTCGCCGGAACGGCCGTCGAACAGACGGGTCTTTCCGGAGGAGCCGATCAGGCGCTCGCCGTCGCGAGTGGGGGTCGTCGAGTCGAGCAGACCCGCGATCTCCTCCTCGGAGGCGCCGTCGAACACGGGGGTCGCGACCTTCGTGCCGGGAGCAGCGGAACGCGCCTGCTCGGGCAGGTTCGCGGCCCACTTCGGCTTGCCGTCGACCTCCCAGCCCTGCTTGGCGATCCACCCGAGGTGTGTCTCCAGCACCTGGCCGAAGTTCATGCGGCCCGGGATGCCCATCGGGTTCAGGACGATGTCGACCGGAGTCCCGTCGGCGAGGAACGGCATGTCCTCAACCGGGAGGATCTTCGAGATGACGCCCTTGTTGCCGTGACGGCCGGCGAGCTTGTCACCCGCGGTGATCTTGCGCTTCTGGGCGATGTAGACCACGACGCGCTGGTTGACGCCCGAGCCGAGCTCGTCGTCGTTCTCGGCCGAGAACTCCTTGACGGCGATAATCGTGCCCTCTTCACCGTGGGGCACCTTGAGGCTCGTGTCACGGACCTCGCGGGACTTCTCGTTGAAGATGGCGCGCAGCAGGCGCTCCTCGGCGGAGAGCTCGGTCTCGCCCTTGGGCGTCACCTTGCCGACGAGGATGTCACCGGGGCGAACCTCGGCACCGATGCGGATGATGCCGCGCTCGTCGAGGTCGGCCAGCAGCTCCGGGCTGACGTTGGGGAGGTCACGGGTGATCTCCTCCTTGCCGAGCTTGGTGTCGCGGGCGTCGACCTCGTACTCCTCGATGTGGATCGACGAGAGCACGTCGTCCTTCACCAGGTTCTGGCTCAGGATGATGGCGTCCTCGAAGTTGTGACCCTCCCACGGCATGAACGCCACGAGGAGGTTCTTGCCGAGCGCCAGCTCACCGTTCTCGGTGGCCGGGCCATCCGCGATGACCTGACCGACCTCGACGCGCTCACCCTCGGAGACGATGACGCGGTGGTTGTACGACGTGCCCTGGTTCGAGCGGTCGAACTTGCGCAGGTAGTACGTGTCGGTTCCGCCCTCGTCGAGCTGGACGGTGACGGCGTCGGCCGACACCTCCTGCACGACACCGGCGTTCGTCGTGGTGACCACGTCGCCGGCGTCGATGGCCGCGAAGCCCTCCATACCGGTTCCGACCAGCGGCGACTCCGAGCGGAGCAGCGGCACGGCCTGGCGCTGCATGTTCGCACCCATGAGGGCGCGGTTCGCGTCGTCGTGCTCGAGGAACGGGATGAGCGAGGTCGCGACCGACACCATCTGGCGCGGCGAGACATCCATGTAGCCGATGTCTTCGGCCGGGAACAGGTCGACCTCGCCGCCCTTCTTGCGGGCGAGCACGCGGGCCTCGGCGAACTTGGCGTCGCCGGTCAGCGGCGCGTTCGCCTGGGCGACGATGTACTCGTCCTCCTCGGACGCGGTGAGGTAGTCGATGTTCGCCGTGACCACGCCGTCGACGACGCGACGGTACGGGGTCTCGATGAAACCGAACGAGTTGATGCGGGCGAACGACGCCAGCGAGCCGATCAGGCCGATGTTCGGGCCTTCCGGGGTCTCGATGGGGCACATACGGCCGTAGTGGCTGGGGTGCACGTCGCGCACCTCGACACCGGCGCGCTCACGGCTCAGACCACCCGGGCCCAGGGCGCTCAGGCGGCGCTTGTGGGTCAGGCCCGCGAGCGGGTTGTTCTGGTCCATGAACTGCGAGAGCTGCGAGGTTCCGAAGAACTCCTTGATCGCGGCGACGACGGGGCGCACGTTGATCAGGGTCTGCGGGGTGATCGCCTCGATGTCCTGCGTGGTCATGCGCTCGCGGACGACGCGCTCCATGCGGGACAGACCGGTGCGGACCTGGTTCTGGATGAGCTCGCCGACGGCGCGGATGCGACGGTTGCCGAAGTGGTCGATGTCGTCCACGTCGAGACGGATGTCGACCGGCTTGCTGTCGCGCACACCGGGGAGGGTGGTGCGGTTGTCGTGCAGGGCGACCAGGTACTTGATCGTCGCGATGATGTCCTGCGTGGTGAGCACGGAGTCGGACAGCGGCGCGTCGATGCCGAGCTTGCGGTTGATCTTGTAACGACCGACCTTCGCCAGGTCGTACCGCTTGGAGTTGAAGTAGAAGTTGTCGAGCAGCGCACGCGCGGCCTCGGCGGCGACCTGCTCGCCCGGGCGCAGCTTGCGGTAGATGTCCTTCAGGGCCTCTTCCTTGGTGAGGATCGAGTCCTTCTCCAGGGTGGCCTCGATCGACGCGTAGCCCTTGAACTCCTCGAGGATCTCCTCGGAGGTCAGGCCGAGGGCCTTCAGGAACACGGTGACCGACTGCTTGCGCTTGCGGTCGATGCGCACGCCGACCTGGTCGCGCTTGTCGATCTCGAACTCGAGCCAGGCACCGCGGCTCGGGATGACGCGCGCCGAGTAGATGTCCTTGTCGGAGGTCTTCTCGGGGGTGCGCTCGAAGTACACGCCGGGGCTGCGGACGAGCTGCGACACGACGACGCGCTCGGTGCCGTTGATGATGAACGTGCCGCGCTCGGTCATGAGCGGGAAGTCGCCCATGAAGACGGTCTGCGTCTTGATCTCACCGGTCTGGTGGTTCATGAACTCGGCCTCGACGTACAGCGGGGCGGCGTAGGTCTTGCCGCGCTCCTTGCACTCGTCGATGGTGTACTTCTCGGGCTCGAGGAACGGGCTCGTGAAGCTGAGCTGCATGGTCTCACCGAGGTCTTCGATGGGAGAGATCTCCTCGAAGATCTCCTCGAGGCCTGAACGGCCCGGCAGGTCTTGCCGGCCGGCCTCCTTGGCCTCCGCGACGCGTGCCTTCCACACGTCGTTGCCGACCAGCCAGTCGAAGCTCTCGGTCTGCAGTGCGAGCAGATCCGGAACGGTCAGGGTGTCGGTGATCTTGGCGAACGAGAGCCGCGATGCGGCCCGGCCGTTCTTGGGTGAAGTGGTGGTTGCGTTGCGCGCAGCAGCCAAGGAAATAACCTCCGTGGACCCCGTCGGGCCCTTGCGTTACTTACGGTCGATGTGGTGTCGAGAACTCCCGAGATATGGTCCGAACCCGCCATCTGGTTCTAGAGTGTTGCTGCACGGGACGATTAGAAGACCGTCACCAGGCAGCTGCCGACCACAATATGAAGGCATGAGTGTTCTGGGAGCGCAAAGAACCACAATAGGCGCTTTCGACACGCCTGTCCAGTCGAATTCTTGACCAGTTTGGGTTTCTCAGGTATAACGCGTGAAAGATCGAGAGATTCCCCGCGCCCGACTGGCCGACGGCCTGTTGGCGACGCTCGAGGAGGACAGGTTCCGGCCCGGCTCCCAGGTGCTGATCGTCGACGGCACGCCGCAGTCGCACGTCGACCTCGACGACCCGCGCTACCTCTCCTTCGAGTACGTGCGGCGCATCGGGCACGGCATCGACCTCGTGGCGGCTCCCGGTGCTCCCATCACGGCGGTGCACCTGGGCGGCGGCGCCTTCACGCTCCCCCGCTACGTCGAGGCGACGCGACCGGGTTCGCGCCAGCAGGTCGTCGAGATCGATAGCGAGCTCGTCGGCTTCGTGCGGGAGCACCTTCCCCTGCCGAAGGGGGCGAGCATCCGGGTTCGTCACGGCGACGCCCGTGCGGTTCTCGAGAAGCTGCCGCCCGGGCTGCGCGGCACGACCGACGTGGTGGTCGTCGACGTCTTCGCCGGGGCGCGCACGCCGGCGCACGTGACGAGCGTTCAGTTCTACACCGCGGTCGCAGCAGTGCTCTCCCCCACGGGCCTCGTGGCCGTGAACGTCGCCGACGGGGCGGGGCTCGCGTTCGCGCGCAGCCAGGCCGCGACCCTCGGGCAGGTCTTCGCCGACGTCGCGATCGTGGCCGACCCGCAGATGCTGAAGGCGCGCCGGTTCGGCAACGTCGTCGCGTTCGCCTCGAACTCGTCCCTGCCCTTCGATCGGATGCCCCGGCTGGTCGCGAGCGACCCGGTGCCCGCGAAGATGGTCACCGGCAGCGAGCTGCGGCAGTTCACCGCGGGGGCCGCGGTGGCCACCGACCAGACGGCGGTGAGGTCGCCGGCGCCGGCTCGGAGCATTTTCCAGGTCGACCGGAAGAGGATGGACGACTAGAGGGAGGTCGTCATGAGCCGATCGAAGTCGTTCGCGGGTGCCGGTGTTCTGGCCCTGACCGCCGTGGTGCTGGCCGGATGCTCGGCGGAGCCCTCGGTGACGCGGGGGCCGACGGCGGCCTCGACGGCGATGCCGTCTCCGTCAGCGTCGTCTCCGTCTGAAGCTGCGTCTGCGTCGCCCTCTCCTTCTCCTTCCGCGTCCTCGGCTCCCGCGGAGGACCTCGGGCCCCTGGTGCCGTCGGGGTCTCCGACGGTGGTGGCGTCGGGGCTCCCGGCGCCGTGGTCGATCGCGACGCTCGGCGACGGGTCGCTGTTCGTCTCGGAGCGGGACACGGGGGCCGTGGTGGAGATCGTGGAGGGTCGGGCCGTGCCCGTGACGACGGTGCCCGGGGTGTCGGCGCTCGGCGAGGGAGGGCTGCTCGGCATCACGACGACGGAGGGGGCATCCGGAACCTGGCTGTACGCGATGTTCACCGGGGCCGACGACAACCGGGTGGTGCGGATGCCGCTGTCGGGCGCACCGGGCGCGCGGTCGGCGGGCGCCGTCACCGAGGTGCTCACCGGGCTGCCCAAAGCGTCGAACCACAACGGCGGGCGGATCAAGTTCGGGCCGGACGGGATGCTCTACGTGACCGCGGGAGACGCCAGCGACGGGGCGAACGCGCAGACGCTGGACTCGCTGGGCGGGAAGATCCTGCGGGTGACGGCGGAGGGACAGGTGCCGGGCGACAACCCGTTCCCGGGGTCGCCGGTGTGGTCGCTGGGGCACCGCAACCCGCAGGGGATCGCGTGGGCGTCCGACGGGACGATGTGGGCGGCGGAGTTCGGACAGAACACCTGGGACGAGATCAACCGGATCACGCCGGGCGCCAACTACGGGTGGCCGCTTTCGGAGGGGGTCACCGGGTCGGCGGGCCTCGTGGATCCGGTGCAGCAGTGGGCGACCGACGACGCCAGCCCCTCGGGGATCGCCGTGGTCGGAGACACCGTGTTCATGGCGGGGCTCGGCGGGGAGCGGCTGTGGAGCATCCGCTTCGACGGGTCGGCTCAGGAGCACTACACGGGGCAGTTCGGGCGGATCCGGGATGTGGTGCGGGGGCCGGGGGCGTCGCTGTACCTGCTGACGAACAACACCGACGGGCGAGGCGAGCCTCGGGCGGGGGACGACGTGCTGTATCGGGTGGAACTGGTTCCGGCGGGGTGAACTAGTTCGCGGGTGTTCGCTCGGGCTCGGTGTCGGCGCTCGGTGTCGGCGCTCGGTGTCGGCGCTCGGTCTTGCCGGTGTTCGCCGGTGTCGCGCCCGGGGATGTCCCTCGTCCTGGGTACGCTTGTCGAGGGATCTCGAGCACCAGGAGCACGAACTGAGCATCATCACGGGTTACGACATGACCACCTTGCGCGAGAAGGTCGACGTGCAGGCCGCGACGGAGCGCCTGAACGAGCTCGGCCTGCTGCGCAGCCTCAGCGCGCTGAACGAGAAGGTCGTGCTGCTGCGCCTGCTCGGCAAGCTCGACGACGCCTTCGTGATCGCGAACGAGGCGGTGCGGCAGGCGCGCTTCTCGGGCGACCGGGAGATGGCCCTCGGTGCGCGCATCCGTCGGGCGCAGGTGCAGCAGTACCAGGGCAAGTACCCGGCGGCGCTGCAGGAGCTCGGGCTCTGCGTCGAGGAGGCGCAGACGCACGAGTGGGGCGCCCTCGAGGCGATCGCCACGCTCAGCCGCGGCAAGGTGCACTTCGAGACGCAGGACTACGACGCGGCCCTGGTGGACTTCAAGGCGGCCGTGTTCCTGATGGAGCGCCAGGGCGCCTCGATCGATCAGCTGGAGAGCGCCCTCGTGGCGGTCGCCGTGACCGAGTCGCTGCTCGCGGCATAGTCCCCGCATGGCCGAACTCTCGCGCGTCACGACCTGGGCGAACGCCCTGATCAGGATGCACCTCGACCCCGCGGTCTGGAGCTTCGGCTTCGACAACGCGAAGACCCGGGCGGGGCAGTGCAACTACACGGCGCACCGCATCACGGTGTCGCGGTATCTGGCGGCCCGGTACGACGACGACGAGATCCACCAGATCCTGCTGCACGAGGTGGCGCACGCGCTGGCCGGGGCGGCCGCGGGTCACGGCCCGGCGTGGGTGTCGATCGCCCGATCTCTCGGGTACGAGGGGTCGCGGCTGCACGACGGCACGCGGGCCGACGAGCTGGCGCCGTGGGTCGGGGTCTGCCCGGCGGGGCACTCCTACTACCGGCACCGGAAGCCGGCGGCGCGGCTCTCGTGCAGTCAGTGCGCGCGGGGCTTCTCGCCGGCGCACCTCATCGCGTGGACGCGCCGCGACGTCACGGCGGCTCGCCGCGCCACCCCCCGCTCGGCCTAGCCGGCGTTCAGACGTTGCCGAGGGTCTGGCGGCCTCGGTCGCTGTACCAGAGCGAGCCGTAGGAGGTGACGCCGAGGCGGTCGGGCTCGGATCCCGCGAAGGGCGGGCGGGAGAACGAGACGGTGCCCCAGAGGTCGACGCGGCCGAGGCCGCGGTCGCCGTCGGTGAAGGCGAGGTCGACGTCGTCGGCCGAGACGAGGTGGCGCGGAACCACGGGGCCGAACGGCGGCGCCGGGATGGTGATGCGCTTGGCCACGGTGCCGTCGGTCGCGACCTTCACCACGGTGTCGATGCCGCCCACCCAGACGCCTCCCGAGGCCGCCGCGGTCAGGCCGGTGAAGCCGCTCACGCCGACCGGCACGATGTCGAGATCACGCGTCACCGGGTCGTAGGCGCCGAGCGAGCCGAGGCCGTCGCGGGTGTACCAGAGCCGCCCGTCGTAGGCGGCGGCGATGCCGTACACGCCGGCGCCGGCCGGGTCGGGCACGCGGGTGATGCTGCCGTCGAGCGCGATGCGTCCGATCCCGCCGTTCGACGGGTCACCGAACCAGAGGGCGCCGTCGGGGCCGTTCGTCAACGAGGTCGCGGTGTCGAAGGCGCCGCCGAGCGGATACTCCGTCACGTCGCCCGTCGCCGGGTCGAGCCGCCCGATCGCCGCGTTGAGGAAGTCGCCGAACCAGATCGTGCCGTCGCTCGCCGCGGCCAGATCGGAGATGCCCGGCGCGAGCGCCCCCAGCCGGAAGTGCTCGACCGCGGCGGGCACGGCGGCCGGCACCTTCACGATCTCGTTCTCGAGCGTGTCGGCGTACCAGACGATGTCTCCCGGCGCCACGACCACGGGCCCGGGGCTGCCGCCCGCCGTCGCCGCCCCGTACTCGTGCCACGTCGCGTAGTCCCGCGGCGGCAGCTCCCACGCCCCCGCCGGCCCGGCAGCGGTAGCAACGGGGACCGCCAGGGCGACGAGGACGGCGGCGAGCGCAACGGTGCGCCGGCGGACGGGTGCGGACATGGGGCTCCTCGGATCGGTCGGCGCCGGGTGGGCGTCGACCGATCACGCTAAGCGAGGAGTGCTGCCGGGCATCCTGAGCAGTTTGTGCTCAACGAGGCGGCGAGAAGGCCGGGTCAGTCGGTGACCTGGACTTCCTTCCAGAAGGCGACGTAGTCGGAGAAGTCCTTGCCGACGCGGTCGAAGGCGCCCTCGTAGGGGTGCGGGTAGCTCCAGGCGCGGTCCTTCAGGAGCTCGTCGCCGTCCTTCACGCTGAAGTACTGGCACTCGCCCTTCCAGGGGCAGGTGTAGGGCGTCGGGCTCTTCTCGAGGTACTCGGAGTTGACGCTCGCGGGCGGGAAGTACCAGTTGCCCTCGATCGCGATCAGGTCGTCTTTCGGGGCTTCGGCGATGACGGTGCCGTTCAGGACAGCTTTCATGTGACCTCCAATGTCGATCTCACGCTACGCCTTCGAGCCCGCGCCTTCGAGCCTGTCTGTGAGGCGCCTGCTAGGCGATGTCGGAGGCGCCGACCACACTGTGATCATGCGCGTACTCCTGAAGCTCGTCCTCGACTGCGATCCCGATGCCGCCTGGCGGGCCATCCGCTCCCCCGCGGTGTTCCGGGAGGTGTCGAGCCCGCTGGTCGAGATCGAGTCGCTGGCGGCCGACGGGTTCCCGACGGTGTGGGAGCCGGGGCAGCACCCGGTCGAGATGCGCGGCGGCGGGGTCATCCCGATGGGCAAGCAGATCATCCGCCTCAATTTCGAGACCCGGCAGCACGGCGACGTGCGCATCGTGCACGACTCGGGCCAGGGCGTGACGGGAGCGGTCAGCACCATCAAGCTGTGGGATCACCAGATGGCCATCGCCCCCGACCCCGCCGGCACGGGCAAGACGCTCTACCGCGACCAGCTGAGGATCGGCGCGGGCGTGCTCACGCCCTTCGCCTGGTACAGCCTGTGGGCGTTCTGGCAGTGGCGCGGGCGCAAGCTGCAGCAGCTGGCTCCGACGTGGGCGTACGACCTGCCTCAGGCCGACGAAGAAGCGCCCGAGGTCGGCGCCGAGGCGGCCGGCGCGTGAACGCCCGCGCGGTCACCGCACTCGAAACAGCAGACTGGCGGATGCGCGTGTTCGGCATCTACGAGGAGGTGCGCCGCCTCACCGCCGCCGGGCAGGCGTCCGACGCCCACGCATTCTGGCGCGACGAACGCGACGGGCTCTTCGCCGCGCATCCGGCGACCCCGCTGCTGCCCGAGGACCGGGAGGGCTTCAGCGGCCTGCCCGTGGCCCCCTACGACCCGGCCTGGCGCTTCGAGGTGACGATCGACGAGCCCGATGCCGACGACCCGCGCCCGCGCTCGTTCGAGTTCGCCACGGGCACCGACGGCGTGGTGCCGTTCGAGCTGCTCGGCGTCGCGCGCATCGACGGTGTCGGCGAGCTCGACGTCTGGCGCCTCGCCTCCTACGGCGGCGGCCTCTTCGTGCCCGTGAAGGACGCCCTGGCCGGCAGACCCGGCGGCACCTATGGCGGCGGCCGCTACCTGATCGACACGATCAAGGGCTCCTCGCTGAACCCCGCCCTCGCACCCGGCGCCGACCAGGCCGACGGCGCCCGGCTCGTGCTCGACTTCAACTTCGCCTACAACCCCTCGTGCGCCTACGACCCGGCCTGGGCCTGCCCCCTGGCGCAGCCCGGCAACCGCGTGGCGGTGCCGATCCCGGTGGGTGAGAGCTACGGCGACGCGCCGCTCGAGCCGGGCTCGGCGGCCGATGCGCTAGACTGAAGTCACTCGAGGGCTCGATAGCGAGCCCCGTGCGTCGAAAGAACGCTCCCTCTTCTCTGGGCGTGGCCTCGTGTGCCGCCCCATTTGCAGATACTTCTTGCGGCGAACGGATGCACCGTCGGTGCGTTCGCCATCACTCCGGATGGGCTGCGGGATTGCGGCGTGTCCGGACGAATGCCTGAAAGGCAGTCACCTTTGTCCCAGACCCCCACCTCCTTCGCCGCGCTCGGCGTCCCCGCTCCCCTGGTGGCCACGCTCACCGCGGGCGGCATCACCGAGCCGTTCCCGATCCAGGTCGACACGCTCCCCGACACCCTGAACGGCCGCGACGTGCTCGGCCGCGGCAAGACCGGCTCGGGCAAGACCCTGGCCTTCTCCATCCCGATGGTCGCCCGCCTCGGCGGCACCCTCGCCGGCGGCAAGCGCCGCCCCGGCCGCCCCGTCGGCCTCGTGCTGGCCCCGACCCGCGAGCTCGCCACCCAGATCGACGCCGTGCTGGCCCCCATGGCCAAGGCCTACGGCATGACCACCACCACCATCTTCGGCGGCGTCTCGCAGTCCCGCCAGGTCGCTGCCCTCAAGGCCGGCGTCGACATCGTCGTGGCCTGCCCCGGCCGCCTCGAAGACCTGATGAAGCAGGGCTTCGTCTCGCTCGACGCCGTCGAGATCACCGTGCTCGACGAGGCCGACCACATGGCCGACCTGGGCTTCCTGCCCGTCGTCACGCGCATCCTGGACAAGACCCCCTCGAACGGGCAGCGCCTGCTGTTCTCGGCCACGCTCGACAACGGCGTGGACAAGCTGGTGCGCCGCTTCCTCCACAACGAGGTGCTGCACTCGGTCGACGAGGCCAACTCGCCCGTCGCCGCCATGACCCACCACGTGTTCGAGACCGAGTCGGTCGAGTCCAAGCGGGTTCTCGTCGAGAAACTCGCCTCGGGCACCGGCCGCCGCATCCTCTTCATGCGCACGAAGCACCACGCCAAGAAGCTGGCGAAGCAGCTCACCGCGTCGGGCATCCCGGCCGTCGACCTGCACGGCAACCTCTCGCAGGTCGCCCGTGACCGCAACCTCGCGGCGTTCAGCGCCGGCACCGTCAAGGTGCTCGTCGCCACCGACGTCGCCGCCCGTGGTGTGCACGTCGACGACATCGAGCTCGTCATCCACGTCGACCCGCCGGAGGAGCACAAGGCGTACCTGCACCGCTCGGGTCGCACCGCCCGCGCCGGCTCGGCGGGCGACGTCGTCACGATCATGCTGCCCGCGCAGCGCAAGGACGTGAAGGACCTCCTCCGCAAGGCGGCCATCCAGGTCACCCCCGAGGTCGTCACGGCCGACTCCGCGTCGGTCAACGCCCTCGTCGGCGTGGTCGCCGCGTACGTCAAGCCCGTGCTGACCCCGCTGCCCGACTCGGGTCAGCGCCGCACCGGCAACGACGGCGTCTCGCGCGGTCGCAACGGCGGCACCTCGACCGGTGCCAATGCGCAGCGCAAGCGCAACGGGCGCGGTGGCGCCGGTGCTGCGGGCGGCTCCGGCTCCGGTGAAGGTGTCGGCGCGGGTTCGCGCTCGGGCGGTGCCGGCGGCAACGGCGGCGCCGGTCGCGGTCGTCGCGGCGGTTCCGCCGGTGGCGGCGTCGGCGGCGGCAGCCGTTCGTTCTACAGCACCTCCTCCGGCGGCTCCGGCGCGGGCTCCTCGAGCCACGGCTCGGCGTCCGGCTCCGGCGAGGGCGGCCGTCGCGGCGGGCAGGGCGGCGGAGCCGACCGGCCCCGTCAGTCGGCAGCCTCGTTCTCGGCCAACTCGGCCGGCGGTCGTCGCCGCTCGCGCTGATCGAGCATCCTGAACCATCGAACGGCCCGTCTCCTCGTGAGGCGGGCCGTTCGCCGTCTGCGCTGTCGTAGTCAGGCGAGCAGATACTCGACGGCACGACCCGACGAGCGGTCGTTCTCGCCCCCCAGGCGAGCGGATGCGCGGCCGGCGCGCCCCTTACGGCTACTGCGGGTACACCGTCTCGTGCCGCGCGAGCATCGCCACGAACTCCTCGATGCGGCGGGCCCGCGTCTCGGCGCGCTTGAGGTTGTGCAGGCGGAACAGGATCGCGTAGCGGTTCTGGCTCGACAGGGTGGCGAAGAAGGCTTTCGCCCCGGGGTTCGCGTCGAGGGCGGCGGCGAGGTCGGGCTGCACCTCGATGGTGCGCTGCGAGTCGTAGGCGGCCTCCCACCGGCCGTCGCGCTTCGCCAGATCGATCTCGGCGAGCCCGGCCGGGCGCATCCGCCCGGCGTCGATCAGGGCCTCGACGCGCAGGCGGTTGACCTTCGACCAGAGGCTGCGCGGGCGGCGCGGTGTGAAGGTCTGCAGGAAGAAGTCGGCGTCGAGGGCGTTGCGGATGCCGTCGATCCAGCCGTGGCAGAGCGCCACGTCGATCGCGTCGGAGTGGCTGACCGTGACGTGCTCACTGCCCTTCTTGGCGATGCGGAGGCGCACGCCGGGCTCGCTCGCGCCGTGCTCGGCGAGGAAGGCGTCGAAGGCCGCGGCGTCGTCGAACCGGTGGTGCGGATAGTCGGCGGGCACGGCGGGCTCCTTCGCGAGACCGAACGCTAGAGCAGGCGGCCGACCGAGGCGAGGGCCGAGCGGAGGAGGCCGCCGCGGCCGCCCTCCATGTCGTCGGCGACCGCGTTCGACGCGGCCTCCTGCGGGGTCATCCAGGTGAGCTCGAGGGCGTCCTGACGGGGCTCACAGGTGCCCGTGACCGGCACGACGTAGGCGAGCGAGACCGCGTGCTGACGCTCGTCGTAGAAGGGCGAGACACCGGGCAGCGGGAAGTACTCGGCGACCTGGAACGGCACCGGGCTCGCCGGCAGCTGCGGGAACGCCATCGGCCCGAGGTCCTTCTCGAGGTGGCGGAAGAGCGCGTCGCGCAGGGTCTCGCCGTACATCACGCGACCCGAGACCAGGGTGCGCGCGATGGTGCCGCTCGGCCCGACCCGGAGCAGCACGCCGACCTCGACGACCTGGCCCAGACCGTCGACCCGCACGGGCACGGCCTCGACGTAGAGCAGCGGCAGACGGCGCCTGATCTCGGCGAGCTCGCCGTCGCTCAGCCAGCCGGAGTTCGGGTCGGGGGTGCGAACGCTCATACCCCATTCTTACCCGATGCCCACCCGCGTCCGCGCCGATGTCGGTGGTGTGGGACAGGATGAGGGGATGAGCGACGTGCTCGACCAGTTCTCCCCCGCGACCCGCGAGTGGTTCCGTGGCGCCTTCTCCGGGCCGACCGCGGCGCAGGAGGGCGCGTGGACCGCGGTCTCCAGCGGGGCGCACGCGCTCGTCGTGGCGCCGACCGGCTCGGGCAAGACGCTGGCGTCGTTCCTCTGGGCGATCGACCGGCTGGCGACCACGCTGAGCGACGACAAGCCGCGCAAGACGTCCGTACTCTACGTCTCGCCACTGAAGGCCCTGGCGGTCGACGTCGAGCGCAACCTGCGCTCCCCGCTCGTGGGCATCACGCAGACGGCGAAGCGTCTGGGCGCGAAGCCTCCGATCATCACGGTGGGCGTGCGCTCGGGCGACACCCCGGCGGCCGATCGGCGGGGGCTCGCCAAGAACCCGCCCGACATCCTCATCACGACGCCCGAGTCGCTCTTCCTCATGCTCACCTCGAGCGCCCGTGAGTCGCTCGCCGAGGTCACGACGGTGATCATCGACGAGGTGCACGCGGTGGCGGCCACCAAGCGGGGCGCGCACCTCGCGGTGAGCCTCGACCGGCTCGACACGCTCCTGCCGCAACCGGCGCAGCGCATCGGCCTCTCGGCGACGGTGCGTCCGCGGGAGGAGGTGGCACGGTTCCTCGCCGGTGGGCGGCCGGTGACGATCGTGGCGCCGCCGTCGACGAAGAAGTTCGACCTGCGGGTCGTGGTGCCGGTCGAGGACATGTCGCAGATCCCGCCCGCCGAGAACCGGTCGGCGCTCGAAGGCTCGGCCGCCGCCGCGAGCGCGCCCGAGCAGGGGTCGATCTGGCCGCACGTCGAGGAGGACATCGTCGACCGCATCCTCGAGCATCGCTCGTCGATCGTGTTCGCGAACTCCCGGCGCCTGGCCGAGCGGCTGACCGCGCGACTGAACGAGATCTACAGCGAGCGGCTCGCCACGGCGCAGGAGCTCGAACGCGGGGTCGAGGCGATGCTCGAGGAGGGCGTGGAGCGGCTGCTGCGTGAGGCGGGGGCCACCGTGTCGCTGCCGCCGGTCGAGGGGTCGATGCCGCCGATGGAGGGGTCGGACACCGACAGGGCCGAGACGGGCCGGTCGGGTTCGGCTGGAGCTGCGGCGGCCGGGCCGGGCGGGGCGGCACGCGCATCCGCTTCGCCGGCGCAGCTGATGGGGCAGGCCGGCCAGACCGAGGGTGCCGAGCTCGTGCTCGCCCGCGCCCACCACGGCTCGGTCTCGAAGGAGCAGCGGGCCATCATCGAGGACGACCTGAAGTCGGGTCGGCTGCGCTGCGTCGTCGCCACGTCGAGCCTCGAGCTCGGCATCGACATGGGCGCCGTCGACCTCGTGGTGCAGGTCGAGGCTCCGCCGTCGGTCGCGAGCGGGCTGCAGCGCGTCGGCCGCGCAGGGCACCAGGTCGGCGAGGTGTCGAAGGGTCTGCTGTACCCGAAGCACCGGGCCGACCTGATCCACTCGGCGGTCGTCTCGCTGCGCATGAGCGAGGGCCTGATCGAGACGCTCTCGGTGCCCGCGAACCCGCTCGACATCCTCGCCCAGCAGACGGTCGCGGCCTGCGCGCTCGAGGCGATCGACGTGGAGGAGTGGTTCGACGTGATGCGCCGCAGCGCCTCCTTCACGAACCTGCCCCGCTCGGCGTACGAGGCCACGCTCGACCTGCTCTCGGGCCTCTATCCCTCCGACGAGTTCGCCGAGCTGAGGCCGCGCCTGGTGTGGGACCGCGACGCCGGCACCCTCACCGGCCGCCCCGGCGCCCAGCGCCTCGCGGTCACGAGCGGCGGCACCATCCCCGACCGGGGGCTCTTCGGCGTCTTCATGGTGGGCGGCGAGCCGACGGATGCCGATCCGGCGACCGGGTCGGCCCGCTCCGCACCGGGCCGAAGGGTGGGCGAGCTCGACGAGGAGATGGTCTACGAGTCCCGGGTCGGCGACGTGTTCGCGCTCGGGGCGACGAGCTGGCGCATCCACGAGATCACCCACGACCGCGTGCTCGTGACGCCCGCGTTCGGGCAGCCCGGGCGGCTGCCGTTCTGGCGCGGCGAGGGAATCGGGCGCCCCGCCGAGCTCGGCCGGGCGATCGGCGAGTTCACCCGCTCCGTCGTGGCGGCCGACGAGGAGGGCGCGCGCACGCTGTCCGAGCGGGCCGGCCTCGACGAGTGGGCCGCGGCCAACCTCGTGGCCTTCATCACCGAGCAGCGCGAGGCCACCGGGCACGTGCCGAGCGACCGCACGATGGTGGTCGAGCGGTTCCGGGACGAGCTCGGCGACTGGCGTGTGGTGCTGCATTCCCCATACGGCATGCAGGTGCACTCGCCGTGGGCGCTCGCGATCAACGCGCGCATCCGGGAGCGCTTCGGCATCGACGCGAACGCGGTGGCGAGCGACGACGGCATCGTCGTGCGGCTGCCCGACACCGAGAGCGAGCCGCCCTCGGCCGAGCTGTTCCTGTTCGACCCGGCCGAGCTCGAGCAGCTCGTCACCGAAGAGGTCGGCGGCTCGGCGCTCTTCGCGTCGCGGTTCCGCGAGAACGCGGCCCGGGCGCTGCTGCTCCCCCGCCAGAACCCGGGCAAGCGGTCGCCGCTCTGGCAGCAGCGGCAGCGCTCGGCGCAGCTGCTCGAGGTGGCGCGCAAGTACCCGTCGTTCCCGATCATCCTCGAGACGGTGCGTGAGTGCCTTCAAGACGTCTACGACCTGCCCTCGCTGCTCGCCCTGGCGCGCGATCTGGATGCGCGGCGCATCCGCGTGGTCGAGGTCGAGTCGGGAGAGCCGTCGCCGTTCGCCCGCTCGCTGCTGTTCGGCTACGTCGCCTCTTTCGTCTACGAGGGCGACAGCCCGCTGGCCGAGCGCCGGGCGGCCGCGCTGGCGCTCGACCCGAGCCTGCTCTCCGAGCTGCTCGGGCGCGCCGAGCTGCGCGAGCTGCTCGACCCCTCGGTCATCGACGACACCGAGCGCGAGCTGCAGCGTCTGGCCCCCGATCGTCGCGCTCGCGACATCGAGGGCGTGGCCGATCTGCTGCGGATGCTCGGGCCGCTCACCACCGCCGAGGTGCAGGCCCGGTCGCAGGAGTTCGACGTCGCCGCCGCCCTGTCCGAACTGGTGGCGGCGAAGCGGGCGCTGCCGGTGACGTTCGCCGGGCGTCCGCAGTGGGCGAGCATCGAAGACGCAGGGCGGCTCCGTGACGCGCTCGGGGTGCCGATTCCCTTCGGCGTCCCCGATGCCTTCATCGCGCCGGTCGAGCATCCGGTGATCGACCTCGTCAGCCGCTACGCGCGCACGCACGGGCCGTTCCTCGCGCACGAGGTCGCGGCGCGGTTCGGGCTGGGCGTGGCGGTGGTGACGGATGCGCTGCGGCGGCTTTCGGCCGACCGACGTGTGGTCGAAGGGGAGTTCAGGCCTACCGGGTCGGGGCCGGTCTCTGCGTCGGCTTCCTCTGAAGCGTCGTCCGAGGATCCGTCCGGAGACGGGACGGCCATCGCGGTGCTCGACGGCGAGCCGCTGCCCTCGGCGCTGCCGGCGCTCGGGCAGGCCGGGGGCACCGAGTGGTGCGACGCCGAGGTGCTGCGACGGCTGCGGAGCCGTTCGCTCGCGGCGCTCCGCCATGAGGTCGAGCCGGTCGGCACGCAGACGCTCGCTCGCTTCCTGCCGTCGTGGCAGCACGTCGGCGGTTCGCTCCGCGGCGTCGACGGCGTGCTGACCGTGATCGAGCAGCTCGCCGGGGTGCCCGTGCCGGCCTCGGCCTGGGAGAACCTCGTGCTGCCCGCCCGGGTGCGGGACTACAGCCCGGCGATGCTCGACGAGCTCACGGCGTCGGGCGAGGTCGTCTGGTCGGGGCGGGGGTCGCTGCCGGGCAGTGACGGGTGGGTCGCGTTCCACACGCTCGACACGCTGCCGCTCTCGGCCACGCCACCCGAGCCGTTCGACGAGACGCCCGTGCACGCGGCGGTGCTGGCTGCGCTGGCGCGGGGTGGCGCGTACTTCTTCCGGTCGCTGGCCGACGAGGTGGGGGCGGCGATCCTGAGGGGCGCTGTCCCCGACGACGGGTCGGCGGCGGGCTCGGCCGGGGTGGGTGGCTCCGCGGGGGAGGTCGGCTCGGCCGGGGCCGCGGGTTCGTCCGCGTCAGCGCTCGTCGTGCCGCCCACCGACCAGGCCGTCGTCGACGCCATCTGGGATCTGGTGTGGGCCGGCCTCGTCACGAACGACACCGTCGCGCCGCTGCGCACCCTCACCGGCTCGGGCAAGGCGGCGCACGCCACCAAGCGGCCCGCGGCACGGTCGCGCATGTACCGCGGGCGCGGTCTCGCGCGGGCCTCCATGCAGACCCGCGTCGGCCCACCGACGGCGGGTGGTCGATGGTCGCTGCTGCCCGAGCCCGTCGGCGACGCCACGCTGCGCGCTCACGGCACCGCCGAGATGCTGCTCGACCGCTATGGCCTGGTCACGCGCGGCTCCGTGATGAACGAGCGGGTGCCGGGCGGCTTCGCCCTGGTCTACCGCGTGCTCAGCCAGTTCGAGGAGTCGGGGCGGTGCCGGCGCGGGTACTTCGTCGAGACCCTCGGCGCCGCCCAGTTCGCGACCGGCGGCACGATCGACCGCCTGCGCGGCTTCGCCCCCGACGCGGTGGGGCGCGACAGCGGCCGCGACCGGCCGCCCGAGGCGATGACCCTGGCGGCGACCGATCCGGCCAATCCGTTCGGGGCAGCACTGCCCTGGCCGACGGTCGAGGGGCACAAGCCCGGGCGCAAGGCGGGCGCCCTGGTCGTGCTCGTCGACGGCGCCCTCACGCTCTACCTCGAGCGCGGTGGCAAGACGGCGCTGGCGTTCAGCGACTCCGAGGAGGTGCTGGCGGTCGCCACCCGCTCGCTCGCCCACGCGGTCACGACCGGACGCGTCGACAAGCTGGCGGTCGAGCGGGTGAACGGCGACTTCGTGCTCGGCACGACGGTGGGCGGCGCGCTCGAGGCTGCGGGTTTCACCGGAACGCCGCGGGGACTGAGGCTCCGTGCCTGAGGGAGACACCGTCTACCGCACCGCGGTGCACCTCGACGAGGCGCTGGCGGGCAGGGTGCTCACCCGCTGCGACATCCGGGTGCCGCAGCACGCCGCGGTCGACTTCACGGGGCAGCTGGTCGAGGGCGTGGTCGCCCGCGGCAAACATCTCCTGACGCGGGTGGGGGCGGCGAGCATCCACACCCACCTGAAGATGGAGGGGTCGTGGCACATCTACCGGCACGGCACCGCGTGGCGGCGGCCGACGCACCAGGCGCGCATCATCCTCGAGAACGCGGACTGGGTGACGGTGGGGTTCGACCTCGGCACGGTCGAGATCGTGCCGCGCGACAGGGAGGACGAGGTCGTCGGGTACCTCGGGCCCGACCTTCTCGGGCCCGACTGGGATGCCGATGAGGCCGTGCGACGACTGGCCGCCGACGGGGCGCGCGAGATCGACGTGGCGCTGCTCGACCAGCGCAACCTCGCGGGGCTCGGCAACGTCTACGCGAACGAGCTGTGCTTCCTGCGCGGAGTGCGGCCGCAGCGGCCGGTGGCAGAGGTGCCCGATCTGCCGGCGGTGGTGGCGCTCGCGAAGAAGCTCATCACGGTGAACCGCGACCGCGTCGAGCGCACGACCACCGGCGATCTGCGGCCGGGCAAGCAGGTGTGGGTGTACGGGCGCGACAACAAGCCGTGCCGGCGGTGCGGCACGCGCATCCGGCACGGGCAGCTGGGGGCGTCGGAGCTCGCACTGCGGGAGACGTACTGGTGCCCGCACTGCCAGACGTAGGGCGCGGGTTCGGAGCGGGCCCGAAGCCCCGCCGAGGGTGTCAGTCCCGGCGACCGTCGGCGGAGACGGCAGTCGCCGGGTTCGGCGTGAGGCCTGACAGGGCGAGGGCCGCGAGGTGACGCTTCAGGGCGACCTGGCGGTAGGAGGTGTCGAGGAGCTCGGCCACGAAGGCCCAGTCCGTGCGGGGGCCGAGGTCGATGGCGAGCCAGCCCGCGGGGCCGAAGTAGGGCGGCACGAAGACGTCGTCGAGCTCAGAGAGGGCGGATGCTCATCCCTCGCCGGTTTGAACACGACGCTCTGCGGCCGGTGCATCGACGCGCCCGCGATCGCGAAAAGCTTCTTGCCCGCCCGGAACGTCGGTCTCCCCCACGCCTCGACCTCGGCCGACTCGGGGTAGCGCAGGCAGAGCTCGCGGAGCCGCGCGACCATCGCATCGTCGGGGTCGAACAGCCGCGGATGCTCCATGCCCGGCATGCTACGCCGGCCACGCGCAGCGCGATAGAGCTGCCCGCAACCCCCTGCCCGCCTCCCGTCGCACGAGAGCTCGACCTGCTGCCGGGGCGGTAGATTCGGAGCATGAGCGACACGGAGCTTCGGATCGACGACAGCGCGGTGGTGTGGTCGGTGCCGCGAGAGGAACTGTCCGAGCGGCTGGTCGACGCGCCCCTGGTGATCGTCATGCACGGCCGCGGTTCGCACGAGAACGACCTCGCCCAGCTGCTGCCGATGCTGCCGGCCGACGCCGTGTACGCCTTCCTCAGGGCACCCATCTCCGGGGAGCCGTGGCGCATGGGCGGGTGGAGCTGGTTCCCGCTCGACGCCCCGGGCGTCAGCTCCGAGGCCGCGACCGAGGCCGCCACCGCGGTGCTCGGCTGGCTCGACCGCGTCGACGCCGAGTACGGAGCGCCGCGCGCCATCGCCGCGATGGGGTTCTCGCAGGGCGGCATGATGTCGATCCAGCTGCTCAGGATGCGCGTGCACCGCTTCGCCGCGGCCGTGAACCTCTCGGGGGCCAGCGCGCCGGGCACCCTCGAGTCCGATGACGAGCTGGCGACCGTGCGACCGCCGCTGTTCTGGGGGCGTGACGTCGGCGACCCGATCATCGCGCCGGATGCGATCGCCCGGACGGCTGCGTTCGTGCCGTCGCGGTTCCGCGTGGTGGAGCGGCTGTACCCGGGCATCGCGCACTCCATCTCGCGGGAGGAGCTGGACGACGTGTCGGCGTTCCTGCGGGTGACGCTCGGGCTCGAGGGCATGGCGTGAGCGCCGGCGTGCGGTGGCGGCCCGGTGCCTTCGGGCACCGATGCGGTCGCACGGGGGTTCGTGCACGGTGGTGAGGAAGAAGGGCGGCGCCGCGGGGGCCGGTCCCACGACGGCGGCGACGCAGGGGCTGGTGCGGGCGGGCATCCGCTTCGTGCCGCACGTGTACGAGCACGATGCCGCGGCCACGGACTTCGGGGCCGAGGCCGCGCGCGAGCTCGGCGTGGTGGCGGCGCGGGTGTTCAAGACCCTGATGGTCGCGACCGACACCGGGTTCGGGATCGGGATCGTGTCGGTGCGCGATCAGCTCGATCTGAAGGCGCTGGCCGGGACGCTCGGGGCGAAGAAGGCGTCGATGGCCGACAGGGCCGTCGCGGAGCGGAAGAGCGGATACGTCGTCGGCGGGATCTCGCCGATCGGGCAGAAGACGCCGCTCGACACGGTGCTCGACGACGCGGCGCTGGAGTTCCCGAGGATCTTCGTGTCGGGTGGGCGGCGGGGGTTCGACATCGAGCTGGCGCCGCTCGATCTCGTGGCGGCGGTTCGGGGGCGGGTCGCGCGGATCCGGCGCGGTTGAAGGGCGAGGGCGGGGGTCAGGCGCCCAGGACGTCAGGCTCGCAGGAAGTCAGGCTCCCAGGACGTCAGGCGCCGAGGAGGTCAGTGGCCCAGGTGCGGAGGAATGCGGCGCCGGCCGCGTCGTTCGTCTGCGCGGGGTCGGCCGCGGTGAGGACGGGGTAGGGCTTCTCGAGCAGGCCGTCGGCCGGGCGCACGTCGACGTGCTCGACGTCGAAGTCGTGGGCGTGCAGCCAGTCGGCCATCGCGTAGTCGGTGCGGGAGTCGCCGACCGTGTGCCAGCGGCGGGGAACCGGGCCGGTCGCCTCGATCAGGGCGATGGCGCGTTCGGCGCCGTAGTCCTTGCCGACGACGATCGACTCGATGTCCACCGAGATGATCGTGGGGTCGATGCGCTTCGTGACGCTGCCGTCTGAGGCGGGGAACGAGTCGGTCCTCCACATCACGCCGTAGTCGAATTCTTTGCACAGATCGACGGCGGCACGGCAGAAGTCGTCCTGCACCGCGAGATAGTCGGTGGACTCGACGTCGGTGCGCTGCTCGACGGCGAGGGATGCGCGCTTGGTGTGGTCGAAGAACATCCACTCCGCGAAGCGCTCGTCGACCATCCGCTCGACCGCGGTCGAGAACTCCTTCGTCGGAACGAGGCTCTCCGCCATGAACAACTCCCCCGCGCCGTCGGGCGTGATCGCGAACCAGACCGCGCCCTTCTCGCAGACGCCGAACACGCGCGCGTCGCGGTTCAGACCGCCGTCGACCAGGGGCCCGACGACCTCGCCCTTGAGGAAGCCGTCCGAGCGCCCGGTGTTGAACGCGATCGGAATACCGGCGTTCGCGAGCGCCACCAGGTCGGCGGCGATCGACGGGATGGCGATGGTGCGCGTGACGGGGTCGGCGATCGGCCCGTCGACGTCGAGCAGCAGGCCGAGGGCGGGGGTCTCAAGGGTCACCCGACCATTATCCCGGGCTCCGGATGCGCGGCCCGCCGCCGACCGCGGGCCCGCTCCCGATGGCGTTGACGCCGGTCTGGGCATGGGCGCCGGTCTGGGCGTGAGCGCCGGTCTGGGCGTGAGCGCCGGTCTGGGCGTGAGCGCCGGTCTGGGCGTGAGCGCCGGTCTGGGCGTGAGCGCCGGTCTGGGCATGAGCGCCGGTCTGGGCATGAGCGCCGGTCTGGGCATGAGCGCCGGTCTGGGCATGAGCGCCGGTCTGGGCATGAGCGCCGGTCTGGGCATGAGCGCCGGTCTGGGGATGGGCGCGGGTCTGGGCGTGAGCGCCGGTCTGGGCGTGGACGCCGGTCTGGATGCTGACGTCGGCGGCGTCGGCGTTGGGGCGCGAAGCTTCAGAGCGGTGGGGCGGGTGGGCTCACGAAGGGGACGGGAGGGCGCGGCCGAAGGCGGTGTGGATGCCGGGCGAGAAGAGCACCGAGTCGGGCGGGCGTGAGGCGAGCTCGGGGAACCCGGCGGTGGCGAGAAGCTCGTCGTCGAGGAAGGTCAGCTCGGCGTCCACGAGCGGCCAGGGCGGGTGCTCGTTCGGGATGAAGAGGGTGCGGCCGCCGCGGGCGATGTGGAGTCCCCAGCGGGCCGTGAGGAAGACGGCGAGGGGGTCGGCGGAGCGGTCGGCGGTTCCGGGGCGGGCGTCGATGCGGGAGTGCGGGCCGGGGCGGCCTCCGAAGCCGTTCGCGCCGAGGCGTTCGGAGCGGTAGCTGATGGTGCGATCCTCTGCCGTGGTGATCGACATGCGGGCCCAGCGGTAGGGCAGGCCGAAGAGCGCGTGCGCGGCCGTGACCGAGGCCAGGCGGGACGATTCGAGGGAGGAGAACACGACACCGCGGCGGCCGTCGTCGCCGACGGAGTAGAGGCGCACGTTGATCTCGGGGAAGGTGCCGGCGTACGGGATCGGGCCGAGAGCGTGGAACCAGGGTGCCGTGGCGTTGGCGAGACGGAAGGGGATGAGGCCGACCCAGGCCGAGCCGTCGAAGACGTCGGGGCGGGTTCCCGGCGGGAGGTGCGGCGCCACGATCGCGGGGTCGACCCGCCAGTGCAGGAACGTCAGCGACTGCCAGTCCTGCTCGTGCAGGAGCCCGGCCAGCGGAGGTGCGGCCCGGCTCAGGGGCTGCGGTGCGACGCCGCTCACAGCGGAAGCCCCGTCGCGGTCGTCAGGGGCGGCAGTCGACGCTGCACAGCGATCGTCGTGGTGGGCACGGGGTCAGTCGTCGGCGTCGATGCCGATGACCGTGATGTCGATGCCCGGGGAGAGGAGGATGTCGGCGCGCTTGTAGCGGCCCTCGCCGACGTTCACCTCGAGCCAGGACGGGATGGCCGTCTCGACGGCGGAGCGGATCTCCTCCTTGACCTCCTCGACGTCGCGTCCGGAGATGGAGTACTGCTTGCCTGCGTACAGGATGTTGATCCGCTTCACGTCGTGCGTCCTTCCCTCGATGCTCAGCGTACTTCTTGGACCGCGCCTCGGTTCCAGCGGATAAAGTCGGAGGGTGACCTCCGCCATCGCCACTCCGTACGAAGATCTGCTGCGCGAGACGCTCGAGCACGGCACCCCGAAGTCCGATCGCACGGGCACCGGCACGCGCAGCGTGTTCGGCCGGCAGCTGCGCTTCGATCTGGCGGAGGGCTTCCCGCTGATCACCACGAAGCGCGTGCACTTCAAGTCGATCGCCTACGAGCTGCTCTGGTTCCTGCGCGGCGAGAGCAACGTGCGCTGGCTGCAGGAGCACGGCGTGAGCATCTGGGACGAGTGGGCCGACGGCGACGGCGAACTCGGGCCGGTGTACGGGGTGCAGTGGCGCTCCTGGCCGACGCCCGACGGTGCGCAGATCGATCAGATCCAGCAGGTGATCGACACGATCCGCACCGATCCCGATTCGCGGCGCATGATCGTGTCGGCGTGGAACGTGGCCGAGATCCCCGGTATGGCGCTGGCGCCCTGCCACGCGCTGTTCCAGTTCTACGTGGCCGACGGCAAGCTGTCGTGCCAGCTCTATCAGCGCAGTGCCGACCTCTTCCTCGGGGTGCCCTTCAACATCGCCAGCTACGCGCTGCTGACCCAGATGATCGCGGCGCAGACCGGGCTCGGGCTCGGCGACTTCGTCTGGACCGGCGGCGACTGCCACATCTACGACAACCACGTCGACCAGGTGCGCGAGCAGCTCACGCGCGAGCCCTTCGCTCCGCCGACGCTGCGGATCACGGCCGAGCGGGCGAGCGTTTTCGACTACGAGTACGAGGACTTCGAGGTGGTGGGGTACGAGCACCACCCGGCGATCCGCGCGGCGGTGGCCGTGTGACGGTCTCGCTGATCTGGGCCGAGGCCCGGGGCGGGGTGATCGGCGACGGCGGGGGCATCCCGTGGCACGTGCCGGAGGACATGGCGCACTTCCGTGAGCTGACCGCCGGGAGCACCGTGGTGATGGGGCGGAAGACCTGGGACTCGCTGCCCGAGCGCTTCCGCCCCCTCCCCGGGCGGCGGAACGTCGTCGTGACGCGTCAGGACGACTGGGCCGCCGACGGCGCTGTGCGCGCCGAATCGGTGCAGGCCGCTGTCGATACCGGGAACGGTGGCGGCGGGGCCGAGGACGTCTGGGTGATCGGCGGCGGTGAGGTCTATCAGCAGGCGGTGCCGCTGGCGGATCGGCTCGAGGTGACCGAGATCGACCTCGAGGTCGACGGCGACACACGGGCGCCGGCGATCGACGGGGCCGTCTGGCAGCGGAGTGCCGAGACGGAGGCCTGGCGCACGTCGCGCACGGGCATCCGCTATCGCTTCGTCACCTACCACCGGCGCTGACCGATCCGCCACGCCCGCTCGCCCCGCCCGAGCGGCGGGGCTGGGTCAGTCGTAGACGTGCGCGACGGTCCAGTGCGGCGCCCCGTTCGGGCGGACGACGTCGAAGACGCGGCTGAGGCCGGCGTCGTCGGTGGCCTGGAAGCGCCAGGCCGCGAAGTCGGGGGCGTGCGTGCCCCAGTACAGCCCCTCGGGCTCGGTGGGCCGGTCGCTCACCCGCCAGCGGCGACCTTGCCACAGCATGCGGGCGGGCACGGCGTCGGTGAACCACAGGGTGGCGAACTCGGTCAGGTCGATCGTACTCATCAGGCGCTCCGGGACATTCGAAGATGTGTTCGAATGTCCACTATGCAGCGAGGAGGCACGACACGCCAAGCGGCGGCCGACCTGCACGGCGAACGATGAAGCGGCGAACGAAAAAGCAGCGAACGATGAAGCGGGGAGCGACCGAGACGAACGGACGCTCCCCGCCGCGCGGCGTGCTAGGCCCTGGCGGTGGCGCCGGCCGCGGAGGCCGAACGCCGCGGCAGCACCCAGCCGGGCCGCACGTAGTGGCAGGTGTAGCCGTTCGGGTAGCGCTCGAGGTAGTCCTGGTGCTCGGGCTCGGCCTCCCAGAACGGTCCGGCCGCGGCCAGCTCCGTGGTCACCGGGCCGGGCCAGATGCCCGAGGCGTCCACGTCGGCGATGGTGTCCTCCGCGACGCGGCGCTGCTCCTCGTCGAGGTAGTAGATGCCCGAGCGGTAGCTGGTGCCGACGTCGTTGCCCTGGCGGTTCTTCGTCGACGGGTCGTGGATCTGGAAGAAGAACTCCAGCATCGTGCGGTAGTCGGTGACGGTCGGGTCGTAGGTGATCTCGATCGCCTCGGCGTGGGTGCCGTGCCGACGGTAGGTGGCGTTCGGCACGTCGCCGCCGGTGTAGCCCACGCGGGTGTCGAGCACTCCGGGGCGGCGGCGGATCAGATCCTCCATGCCCCAGAAACAGCCGCCGGCGAGGACGGCCCGGGCGGTGGGAGCAGTAGTGGAAGAAGCGTCGGTCATCGGGAGATCTCCTCGGAATCGGTGGTGCTGAACAGAGCGGCGAACTCGCCGTACCCCGACGCCTCGAGCTCGTCCAGAGCCACGAAGCGGAGGGCCGCCGAGTTGATGCAGTAGCGCAGGCCGCCGGCCTCGCGCGGGCCGTCGGGAAAGACGTGCCCGAGGTGGCTGTCACCGTGCGCCGAACGCGCCTCGGTGCGGGCCATCCCCCAGCTGCGGTCGGTCTTCGTCACCACGTTGGCGGGGTCGATCGGGGCGGTGAAGCTCGGCCAGCCCGATCCGCTGTCGTACTTGTCGGTCGAGGCGAAGAGCGGCTCGCCGGTGACGACGTCCACGTAGATGCCGGGGCGGTGGTCGTTCCAGTACTCGTTCCGGAAGGCCGGCTCGGTCTGGTCGTCCTGGGTGACCCGGCGCTGCTGCCGGGTCAGGCGCGCGAGCGCCTCGGGGGTTACCTTGTACTCCTGTGTCACGGGGACTCCTCGGATCATGCGTCGCTGGCTGCGGCGTCATAGAGAAGAACAAGTGTTCTTCCCCGATCGTTCCGCCGAGCATCCGGAATCAGGCGACTCTCAGGAAGTGATCGAACGACGAGAGCGAACCACGTCGGCGAGCGGATGCCCGACCCACCTCACACGACCGTGACGAGCGTGCGCTGCCAGCCGGCCGACCCGTTCGGCGCGATCGGAGCGCGCTCCTCGAGCTGCGTGTTGCCGGCCTTGTCGACCGCGCGCACGGCGACGTAGTGGGTGCCGGTGGTGGCCGTCCAGTCGACGAACCACTGCACCCAGGTGTCGGCGTTGATCGGCGTCGAGAGGGTCGCCGCCTGCCAGTCGCCGTTGTCGATCGAGACCTCGACGCGCTCGATCCCGACGGTCTGGGCCCAGGCCACGCCCGCGATCTTCGCTGGGCCGGCACCGATCTGCTTGTCGACGCGGGGCGTGTCGATGCGCGAGGACATCTTGATGGGCGCCTCGGCGTCGTAGCCGCGCGGCGTCCAGTAGGCCTCGTCGGCCTCGAAGGTCGTGACCTTGATCTCGGTGACCCACTTCGTGGCCGAGACGTAGCCGTACAGGCCGGGCACGACCATGCGCACCGGGAAGCCGTGCTCGAACGGCAGCGGCTCGCCGTTCATGGCGACGGCGAAGATCGCCTCGCGGTTGTCGTCGGTGACGGCCTCGAGCGGGGTGCTGGCCGTGTAGCCGTCGACGCTCTTGGAGAGCACCATGTCGGCGCCCGACTGCGGCCCGGCCATGGCGAGCACGTCGCGGATCGGCACACCGAGCCACTTCGCCGTGCCCACGAGACCGCCACCGACCTCGTTCGAGACGCAGGTCATGGTGATCGAGTACTCGTCGAGCCCCATGTTCACGAGGTCCTGGAAGCTCAGCGTGACCTCCTCGTCGACCATGCCCGTGATCTTCAGGCTCCAGGTCGCGGGGTCGACCTGCGGCACGGTGAGGGCGGTGTCGACACGGTAGAAGTCGGCGTTCGAGGTGTACAGCGGGGTGATGCCGTCGATGTCCAGCTCGGCACCCGCGGGCACGTCCACCGTCGACTTGGCGGTCGGCAGCGAGAGCGAGTCCCGGATGCCGGCGAGCGACGAGGTGGCCGCCGAGACGAGGCGGGCTCCGGTTCCGACCACGGCCGAGGCGGCGGCGACCACGAGGGTGCCGACCAGGAAGCGGCGGCGGTCGACACCCACGGCACGCGGGGCCGGGGCGGCGTCGGCGGCCGGACGAGCGTGGTCGCGAGCATCCGGAGCCGTCGTCGCGGCGGCCTCAGCCCGCACGTCGTCGCGCCAGCGGGCCAGGCGCCGCACCAGCAGGTGCAGCAGCACGATGCCGGCGGCGGCTCCGATGATCGTCGGCACCGACGCGAAGGGGGTGGCCCCGGTGCGGGTGACGATCGCGGCGATCGCCAGCACGCCGGCCAGCCCGAACAGCACCAGACCGAGCGGGCGCTTCGCCAGCTGCAGCACACCGGCGAGCGCCGCGGCGACGACCACCGCGAGACCGATCGATCCGAGCAGGAAGATCTTGTCGTTGGCGCCGAAGGTCTCGATCGCGAACTCCTTGGCCCAGCGGGGCACGATGTCGATCACGAACGCCCCGACAGCGAGCACGGGGCTGCCGTCGCGGGCGACCACGAGGGCGATCACCTCGGCGACCGCGAGCAGCGCGGCGGCGCTGACGATGCCGGCGACCGCCGCATACAGCCAGAACCGCTTGCGCGGAACGCGTGTGCGGGTCTTCTTCGTGTCGTTGCTGTGCACGGCACCCATGGCGGCCTCCTGAGCTCGGTGTTCCCCTGGTGTTCGGAGCCGCACCACCGAACGCTTGGCGCGGCGACGCAGCCACGCAGGCGACCACGCTCGACGACCTCCGAACGCTTGGCGCGACGCCCCGACCGGGACAGGCTGGAGCAGACGACACATCCCCAGGAGGCCCTCATGCTCGGAACCCACCCCATCGACGTCGTGCTGCTCGTGAAGGACCTCGAGCACGCCCGCGAGTTCTACGGCGAGAAGCTCCAGCTCGCGATCGTCGACGAGGACGACTCGACCATCTCCTTCCAGACCGGCGCCACCCGCCTCAAGGCCTCGCTGAGCACGACCGGCACGAAGGACAGCCAGACCCAGGCCTCCTGGCGGGTCGACGACCTCGAGGCCGAGGTGGCCTGGCTGCAGGAGCGCGGCATCGCGCCCGAGGAGTACGACACCGACGAGATCACGACGGTGAACGGCATCGCCGACCAGGGCTCTGCCTGGGTGGCCTGGATCACCGATCCCGACGGCAACGTGCTGGGCGTCGAACAGGCGAAGTAGCCCATGTCGCTGTCGATGCTGCTCACGCGCTCCCTGCTGCGTCTCACGCCGAACCGCTTCCGTTCGGCCGAGCGGATCGACGCCGCCATCGCGACCCGCCGGCCGCCGGCTCCTCTCACGCGCGCGCTCCGCCGCCGCTGCGAGGTGAGCGAGGAGACCGTGCTGGGGGTGCCGGTGGTGACACTGACGCCCCGCCGCGGCCGACCGGGAGCCCCCGAGCTCGTCTACCTGCACGGCGGCGCCTACGTCTTCCCGCTGCTGAAGGCGCACTGGTGGATCATCGACCGCCTGATCGCGCTGAGCGGCGTCACCGTCACCGTGCCCCTCTATCCGCGGGCCCCCGAGCACTCGCTGAGCGAGGCCCTGCCCTTCCTCGACTCGGTGATGGTCGAGGTGCGGCGGCGGGCGGCGGGCCGCGGGGTCTTCGTCGCCGGCGACTCCGCCGGCGCGGGTCTCGCCCTGGCCCATACGCTGGTGCGGCGCGATCGCGGCGCCGAGCTGCCCGACGGTCTGCTGCTGTTCTCGCCCTGGCTCGACGCGACGATGTCGAACCCGGCAGTGGCACGGCTCGAGCGGCTCGACCCCACGCTCGCCGCCGCCGGCCTGGTGCACTGCGCCCGGCTGTGGGCGCGCGGCGGCGACATCGCGGGCCGCCTGGTCAGCCCGCTGAACGATTCCCTCGAGCAGCTGCCCCCGACCTTCGTGTACCAGGGCACGCACGACGTGTTCGCGGCCGACGCGAAGCGGTTCGCGCGAAAGGCCGAGCAGCTGGCCAGGCGGCAGCCGCCACCGGCTCAGGATGCCCGTCCGGCCCCCTCGGCGGTCGAGCTGCGCCTCTACCGCGGCGGCGTCCACGACTTCGTCGGGGCGACGTTCACGCCCGAGTCCCGCCGCGCCCTCGGTCACGCGGCGAGCGTGCTGGCGCGTCGCGGACCGGTCAGGCCACCCGCTCCAGAAGGGTGATCACCTCGACGTGCGCGGTGTTCGGGAACATGTCGAACAGGCGCGCACGGCGCACGGTGAAGGACGGCATGACCGCGAGATCCGATGCGAGGGTGACGGGGTTGCAGCTGGAGTAGACGACGTGCCGCACCCCCGAGCGCTCGAGCCAGGCGGCGAGGTCGGCGCCGATGCCGCGCCGGGGCGGGTTCACGAGCACGAGCTCGGGCGGCTCGGTCGCGGCCAGCGCGAACGCGGTGGCGTCCGCCGCCTCGAAGCGCACCCGGTCCAGCCCGAGGGCGGCGGCGGTCTCGCGGGCGGCGGCGACCGCCTCCGGGCTGACCTCGATACCCGTGACGTCGCGCGGGCGGTCGGTGGCCGAGGTGCTCGAAACGGGCGGGGCGGGGCGCGCATCCGTCGCCATCGCCAGCAGCGAGCGCCTCAGCGGCACCGCCGCGTGCAGGGCGAAGCCGCCGACGCCGCAGTAGAGGTCCCAGAGCGAGGCGGGGTCGACCTCGTCGATCCAGGCGCGGGCCTGGGCGTAGAGCTCGATCGCGATGGCCGTGTTGGTCTGGAAGAAGCTCTGCGGTCTGAGGCTCAGCGTCACCGCGCCGAGCCGCATCGGCAGCGTCTCGCGGTCGGTCAGCACGATCTCGCGTTCCCCCTCGACGATCGCCTTGTGCTCGGGCTGCAGGTTCACCGACACGACCGCAGCGTTCGGCAGGGCGCGCTGCAGGGCGGGCAGTTCGCGACGGATGCGCGGCAGCACCTGCTCGTCGCGCACCACGAAGCGCACCATCAGCTCGCCGTCGGGTGACTCGGTGACGAGCACGTACTTCAGCTCGCCCCGACGCGCGGGCACGTCGTACGGCTCCAGCCGCGCTGCGCTGACGAACGCCGTGAGTGCGGGCATCGCGGCGAGGATGCCGTCGGTGCAGAGCGGGCAGCGCGAGAGGTCGACTCCGCGTCGGCGCTCGTCGAGGATGCCGAGCGTCGGCGCATCGACCGTGCCGCCGACCACCATCTTCGCCTTGTTGCGGAAGCCCTCCTGGGCGCTCGCGGCGGACGGCAGCCATTCGGCGGCGGGGAAGGCGGCCAGCAGTTCGCGGCTCCGTCGCTCCTTGCCCGCGAGCTGCTCGGCATAGGGCTGGTCGAGCAGTGTGCACGAGCGGCAGATGCCGGCGTCGAAGTAGGAGCACTGCATGGCCTGCCAGTCTAGGCGCGGTTGGGGTGGGCGCGGTTGCGGTGGGCGGGGTTGCGGTGGGCGGGGCCGAGGGCGTCTCGTCTTCTGGGCTGCACCGGGTTCTCGCCCCGCGTTAAGCTCGCGTTCGGGTCGGGTTCGGGTCGCGTCCGTAGCGTCTCGGGCATGGACATGTTGCAGGACAACCCGACCGTCGACACCTCCGCCCTCCCGACCGCCGCCCCCTTCAGCGGCTCGCTCGACTTCTCCTTCGACGGCGAGCGCTTCACGCTCGCGGTGCTGCACCCGCGGGTCTGGACGCTCTTCCGCGTCACCCGTTACGCGACCACGCCGCTCTTCACCATCCACGAGCTCTCGGCGCCCGGCGCGGACGCCGCCGGCTCCGCCTGGCGCGCCTACCGCCACGACGGCCGCGTCACCCGCCTCGACGCCCCCACCTTCCCGGCGCTCCTGGAGCGCGCCCTGGCCTGACCCCTGACGCCTGGCCTCTGCCCCTGACCTCTGACGCCTGACCCGGCCGACGCGATGTCGCCGGTGCGTGCGACGATCTCCGCAGGGAGCGAGCTCGACGGGAGGCGGGATGCGGGGCGAGGCGAGTGTGCTGCATGCCGACCTCGACGCGTTCTACGCCTCGGTCGAGCAGCGGGATGCGCCCGAGCTGCGGGGGCGTCCGGTGATCGTGGGCGGCGGGGTCGTGCTCGCGGCGAGCTACGAGGCCAAGGCGCGCGGGGTTCGCACCGCGATGGGCGGCCGCCAGGCGCGTGAGCTGTGCCCCGACGCGGTGTTCGTGCATCCGCGCATGGAGGCGTACTCGGCGGCGAGCAAGGCGGTGTTCGCGATCTTCCGCGACACGACGCCGCTCGTGGAGGGCCTGTCGATCGACGAGGCGTTCCTCGAAGTGGGCGGGCTGCGGCGACTGGCCGGCTCGCCCGAGCAGGTGGCCGTGCGGCTGCGCGAGCGGGTGCGCGTCGAGGCCGGGCTGGCGATCTCGGTGGGGGTGGCGCGCACGAAGTTCCTCGCGAAGGTGGCGAGCGCGGTGTGCAAGCCCGACGGGCTGCTCGTGGTGGAGCCCGCTCGGGAGCGGGAGTTCCTCATGCCACTGCCCGTCGAACGGCTGTGGGGCGTCGGCGCGGTCACCGCCGAGAAGCTGCACCGGCTTGGGATCACCACGGTCGGGCAGCTGGCCGAGCTCGAGGAGGCCACCGCCGAGCGCCTGCTGGGTCGGGCAGCCGGTGCCCATCTGCATGCGTTGGCGCGGCTGCGCGACCCGCGGCCCGTCGACACCACCCGGCGTCGGTCGTCGATCGGCTCGCAGCGGGCCCTCGGCACGAAGCCGCGTAGCGACGAAGAGCTCGACCTCTTCCTCACCCAGATCGTCGACCGCCTGGCCCGGCGCCTGCGTGACGGCGACCGGGTCTGCCGCACGGTGGTGCTCCGCCTCCGCTTCGGCGACTACGCGAAGGCCACCCGATCGCGCACCGTGCGCCCGACCGACCGCACGTCGGTGCTGCTCGAGGTCGCACGCGAGCTGCTCGCAGCCGCCCGACCCGAGATCGGTGCGCGGGGCATCACCCTGATCGGCATCTCCCTGTCGCAGCTCGGCCGGGCCGACAGCCTGCCGCCCGAGCTGCCCATCGACTGGAACGACCAGGCGCGCCTGGACACCGTGCTCGACGCGGTGCGCGACCGGTTCGGTGCGGCGTCGGTGTCGAGGGCGGTGCAGCTCGACCGCGATCCGGGGCTGGATGCGCCGCTGCTGCCCGAGCACGAGTGACGCCACGGCGCCAGGCCCGCGCGACGCCTGCGCGGGGTCGGCGCGCGAGGGGGCGGTGGCCGCGCGGGGGCGCAGCGCGCATCCGCTCGCCCGCCCCGAACCGAGCGGCGGATGCCCGCCCGTCACTCGGGGAGCACGATCACCTTGCCCGCGACCCGGCCCGCCGCGGCCTCGGTGTGGAGCGCGGCCAGCTCGGCCAGCGGGATGCGTCGCGTGACCTCGACCGTGAGCTCGCCCGAGTCGACGAGGGCGACGAGCTCGGCGAGCCGCTGCCGGTTCGGCAGCACGAAGACGGTGGCCGCCCGCACGTCGCGCTCGGCGTCACCCGGGGTCGCCATGAACGCCGTGGTGCTGACGACAGCGCCACCGTCGCGCACGAGCGCCACGAGCCCGGCGAAGCGCTCGGGATCGATGGGGGCGAGGTTCAGCAGCACGTCGACCTGGCCGTCGACGGCAGCGAGGAGGTCGACGGAGGTGTGGTCGACGATCTCGTCGGCTCCCGCCACGCGCACGGCGTCGATGCTGCGGGGGCTCGCCGTCGCGATGACGTGCACCCCGGCGCGCTTCGCGAGCTGCACGGCGTACGTGCCCACCACTCCTCCGGCGCCCACGATGAGCAGTCGCTGACCCGCCTCGAGCCGGCCGTCGTCGAACAGGGCCTGCCACGCGGTCAGCGCGACCGAGGGCAGGGCGGCGGCGTCGGTGAGTGGGATGCTCATCGGCGCCGCCACGACCGCCTCCGCCGGGGCGATGACGTAGTCGGCGGCTCCCCCGTCTCGCTCCATGGGGAGGAACGCGATCACCGCGTCACCCACGGCGACACCCTCGACGCCGTCGCCGAGCGCGTCGACGACCCCCGAGACGTCGTAGCCCGGCACGTGCGGCAGCACGACCGGGATCGGCAGGAACCCGCCGCGCA
The DNA here is from genome assembly GCF_013409865.1 of Herbiconiux flava. Taxonomy (NCBI): domain Bacteria; kingdom Bacillati; phylum Actinomycetota; class Actinomycetes; order Micrococcales; family Microbacteriaceae; genus Herbiconiux; species Herbiconiux flava. The sequence continues at coordinate 1,455,963 of NZ_JACCBM010000001.1, read as the reverse complement.
TGCCGGCATCGGCCGCGTTGAACGCCGAGGCCGCGACGCGCAGCCGCACCTGCCCGGTCGTCGGCTCGGGCTTCTCGATCTCCTCGGTGCGGAGCTCCTCGGGGCCACCGACCTGGTGGAAACGCACTGCCTTCATGATCTGATCCCCTCCTCGGCTGCTTCGAGTTCGAAGCAATAGCCCGACGGTATCACTGCTTCGAAGTCGAAGCACATAGAATGTCCTCCATGGGCGAACGATCACGCGGGCTGACCGCGACCGAACTCGAGGCGTACTTCGCCTTCACCGAGGTGAGCAGCCTGCTGCGCCACTCCGTCGAGAAGCAGCTGCGTGACGCCGGCGACCTCAGCTACGTGCAGTTCCAGCTGCTCGCCCGCCTCGGCGACGCCCCCGACGGGCGACTCAGGATGACCGACCTGGCCGATGGCGTCGTCTACAGCCGGAGCGGCCTGACCTACCAGGCGCAGCTGCTCGAGCAGCGCGGACTCGTCACGCGCGGGCCCTCACCCGAGGACGAGCGGAGCACCGTCGTGACCGTCACCGAGGCCGGACGGGACGCGCTCGACACGGTGTTCCCGGGGCACGTCGCGGCGCTGCGGGAGCTGCTGTTCTCAGCGCTGACGGATGCGGACGTCGAGGAGCTGGCGCGCATCCTGGGCCGGGCCGCCGGTCAGCTGCGGGCGAATCCGCCCCGCTCGGCGGCGCCGCGGCGGCGGAAGGGTCAGTAGCGGTCGCCTGCGCCGGCTCCGGCTCTGGCTCCGGCTCCGGCTCTGGCTCCGGCTCCGGCTCCGGCTCTGGCTCCGGCTCTGGCTCTGGCTCTGGCTCTGGCGGCGACGGCTACACCACCGCCAGCTCGTCGACGCTTCGGATGCGGGCGAGCGGCGACAGCGCCACCCACGCCACCGTCACCAGACATAGCCCCGCCCCCAACGCGATCCCGGCGCGTGTGCCGAGCCACTCCCCGGCGAGCCCGCCCGCCAGCGCCCCGATCGAGATGGAGCCGTAGGTCACGGTGCGCATCGAGGCGTTAACGCGCCCGAGCAGCCACGACGGGGTGCGCAGCTGCCGGATGGTCACCAGCAGCACGCTCGAGACACCGGTGCCCGCCCCGTTCAGCGCCCAGACTCCGGCGAGAACCGCGATGATCGCCGGAGTGCCCCAGCTCGCGTCGACCAGCGGGATCACCATGAGCACACCGCACTCGACGGCCGCGCAGCACAGCAGCACCCGCCCGGCCCGGAACCGCCGCGTCAGGGTCGGCGTCATCGCCGCCGCGGCGAGCGCCCCCGCCGCGCCCAGCGAGAAGACGAGCCCGATCTGGCCCGCGTCCAGCCCGAGCACGCGGATGCAGTGCAGCGTGAAGAGCACCACGATCCACTGCGCGAACGGGTTGTAGAGCGCCGAGAAGCCGACGTTCGCGAGCAGGTAGCGGTCGTGCACGACGTGCCGGATGCCGTCGCGCAGCTCGCCGACGAATTCTGCACCGGGCCGTCGTCCTCGGCGCGACTCCGAGTCCGAGAGGGTCTCAGGCGAAGGCTCCGGGGTGCGGATGCTCGCCACCGCGCTCCCCGACACGACGTACCCGATCGTGGTCGCCACCAGGGCGGCCGGCGCGCCGAACGCCTGAGCGAGCACGCCGGCGATGCCCGGCCCGCCGATCTCGGCGGCCGAGGCGGTGGCCTGCAACCGCGCGTTCGCACCCTGGAGCGCCGGCTGCGGCACCAGCGACGGCACCACCGATTGGTAGCAGACCTCGTAGAGCACCGCGAAGCCTCCGAGCGCGGCCACCAGGGCGATCAACAGCGGGAGGGTGAGCCCGCCGAGCACCGCGGCGACGACGACCGTCAGCATCAGAACCGCGCGCGACCACTGGCTGAGGATGATCAGGCGTCGGCGTCGGCTCCGGTCGGCGATCACGCCGAGCGGCAACGCGAGCAGCAGAAAGGGCAGCCATTGCACGAGGCCGATCACGCCCAGATCAGCGGCGGATGCCCCGAGCACCGTGATGGCCAGGAGAGGCACCGCGAACTCACGGATCTGCTCCCCCGTGAGCGACGTCGCCTCCGCCGACCAGAATCGCCGGAAATCGGAGCGCCACGGCTCGCTAATGCGTGATCGCCTATTCATACATTTCAGACTGGCACAACTCCCTAACGGGCGACAAGCCAAGGACGCGTTAGCATGGAGCATGGGCGAATCTCCTCCCTCACGCCGGCGGCCCTACTCGGCCATCGCCGGGCATCCCGCTCTCGACCTGATCAACACGGTCAGCTGGCGGCTGAGTGACGATCGACGGATCGACCACCTCGACGACTACGACGACGTGCTGGCCTGGGCGGGGCAGTTCGGCTTCGCCGACGAGACCGCCCGACAGACCCTGATCGCGCTGGCAGACGCCGACCCGGCGGGCGCCGATCGAGAGTTCCGGAAAGTGCGGGATCTCCGCGAGCAGCTCTACCACGCGGCACTGCCGGCAGACGGCGGTCCCGACGCGCAAGCCGCCGCCGCCGTCGCCGCGCAGTACACGGAGGCGATCGCCTCGGCCCGCCTCGAACCTCCGAGCGGCTGGCAGTTCGACGTCGACCTCGCTCTCCCCCGCCGCCGCCTGGCCCTCGCCGCCGTCGACGTCCTGACCGGCACCCCCTCGGACGCCGTCCGCCAGTGTGCCGACGAGGAGTGCGGCTGGGTCTTCATCGACGGCTCCCCCCGGCACAACCGCCGGTGGTGCGTCGCCGCCGACTGCGGCAACCGCAACCGCGTCCGGCGCCACACCGAAAGAGTCCGAGCCGCCGCCGCGGCAACCGCTGCCGCCACCGGCCCGGGGCAGCGCGACCCCCGGACATGACGAAAGCCCCTGCTCAGCAGGGGCTTTCGGTGGCGGTACCGGTGGGATTTGAACCCACGGTGGAGTCTCCCCCACACAACTTTTCGAGAGTTGCACCTTCGGCCGCTCGGACACGGTACCGGGGACGAGTGTACGCGAGCGCGCCGCGTCTCGCCAATCGGGGCCGGCGCGTGCCATCCTGGGGCCCAGACGGCGACGAGGGGGCGGCATGGTCGACCAGGGGCGGCACGATCAGCCAAGGGGCGGTGAGGATGCGCGGCGGCGCCGCTGGGAGACGACCACGTCCGCGCCCCTGGCCGGCCTGTCGCTGCTGTTCCTCGTCGCGTACTCCGTGCTGGTGCTCGCGACCGGGCTGCCCCGCGGTGCGGTGGCCGCGCTGAACCTGGTGATCGCGGGCACCTGGGCCGTGTTCCTCGGCGACTACGCCATCCGCTTCGCCCTCGCCCGGCGGAAGGGCGCCTTCGTTCGCACCTCGCTGCCCGATCTGCTCTACGTGGTGGTGCCGGTGCTGCGGCCGCTCATCCTGCTTCGCAAGCTGAAGGACGTGCCGTTCTTCCACCGGCGCAGCGGCAGCGCCGTGCGCACGACGGTGGCGCTGCACGCCGCGCTGTTCGTGGCGCTGTTCGTCTACTCGATCTCGCTCGCGGTGCTGCAGGCCGAGCGCGCAGCCCCGGGGGCGACGATCACCACCTTCGGCGACGCGGTCTGGTGGGCCTGCGTGACCATCGCGACGGTCGGCTACGGCGACGTCTACCCGGTCACGGCGACGGGGCGGGTGCTCGCCGTGACCCTGATGTTCGGGGGCGTCGTGATCGTGGGGGTGACCACCGCCACCGTCGTCTCGTACCTCAATGAGCGCATCCTGAAGCAGCACCACGATCGGGAGAGCAGCGACTGACCCCCGCCGAGGGGGCTGGCGGTCGTCCACCTGCGTGGGGAGAATCGATCTCCGACTCACTGCCGGATGTTCGCTTCGCGTTCAGATTGGCGTGCTTGAGTCGGATTGCACGACGGACGGACCTCACCCCGGAGGCCCGCACCTCACCGAATGGAAGTCCCTGTGACCTACAGAACGGCCGAGTACCCGAGGCCGAACCATTTCCTCCTGCACCTGAGCGACACCCATCTGCTGGCAGGGGGGAACAAGCTCTACGGAGTCGTCGACAGCGAGCGCCACCTGCGCGAGGTCTTCGACGAGCTCGAGGCGTCGGGTGGGCGGCCCGAGGCCATCATCTTCACCGGCGACCTGGCCGACAAGGGCGAGCCGGATGCCTACAGCCGGCTCCGCGCGATCGTCGAACCGGCCGCCGCGCGGCTCGGGGCCGAGGTCATCTGGGTGATGGGCAACCACGACGACCGGGCGTCCTTCCGCGAGGGCCTGTTCGGCGAGGTGCCGACCGATCGCAGCGTCGACCGCGTCTACGACGTGAACGGGCTCCGCATCATCACGCTCGACTCCACGGTTCCCGGCCACCACCACGGCGAGGTCTCGAACGACCAGCTCGACTGGCTCGCCGAGGAACTCGCCTTCCCGGTGCCGCACGGCACCATCCTCGCCATGCACCACCCGCCCGTGCCGAGCGTGCTCGACCTGGCGGTCTCGGTCGAGCTGCGCGACCAGCGCGGGCTCGCCGAGGTGCTCGAGGGCTCCGACGTGCGCTCGATCATCGCCGGCCACCTGCACTACTCCACCAACGCGACCTTCGCGGGCATCCCCGTCTCGGTCGCCTCGGCCACCTGCTACACGCAGGACCTCAACGTCGAGCCCGGTGGCACCAAGGGGCGCGCGGGCGCCCAGGCCTTCAACCTGGTGCACGTCTACGAGCACACCGTGCTGCACTCGGTGGTGCCAGTCGGCAGCTACCCGACGCTCGACCACATCACGGCCGAGGAGACGCGCCGCCGGCTCGACGCCCAGGGCATCGTGATCGCCGACGCGGTCAGCTCGCGGGTCTCGCCAGAGCCGCCGATGACGATGCCGATCCTTCTTCCGACGGGAGCGTGACCGGCTCGCTCGCCGCCTTCTCCCACGGGGCGGGGAACGGGAAGTAGCGCTCGAGGAACGAGATGACCGCGCTCGTGCGCGTCTCGACGTCGATCTCGGGGTTCGAGCCGTCGTTCAGGCAGAACATGTCCATCGACCGCTTCTTCAGCAGCGTGTCCATCTCCTTCAGCGCCGAGAACAGGGTCGTCTCGATGTAGCGCACCCGCGCATCCGTCTGCACGACCGCGCGGCCGGTGAGCAGCGCGTAGTAGTGGTAGAACGAGTTGGTCACCGAGATGTCGGTGGCCGAGCGGAACGGGCTCGCCGCGGTGCGGGCGAAGGCGTCGGAGAACTCCTCCTCCATCTCGAACAGCACGCTCTTGCGCAGCGGCGCGGCGCAGTGCTCGAGGTGGCGCGTGGTGATGCGGCCGAAGCGCTGCTGCAGCAGCTCGCGATTTACCCGGGCGGCGTTCTCGAAGCCGCTGCGGTGCAGGGCGTTCGCGCCGAGCCCGATGCGGGTGTCGGCCTCGACGAACTTGGTGATGCCACCGGGCGAGAAGAACAGGTCGGGGCTGACCGGACGGCCGAAGAACATGTCGTCGTTGGAGTAGAGGAAGTGCTCGCTGATCCCCGGGATGTGGTGCAGCTGCGCCTCGACCGCGTGCGAGTTGTGGGTCGGCAGGTTCGACAGGTCTTTGAAGAAAGCCTCGCTCGGCATGATCGTGACGCGCGGGTCGTCGCCCAGCCAGTCGGGCTTCGGCGAGTCGGTCGCGATGTAGATGTTGCGCACCCACGGCGCGAACATGTAAACGCTGCGGAGGGCGTACTTCAGCTCGTCGATCTGCCGGTAGCGGGCCTCGGAGTCGTCGCCCTCGCCCACCACGTAGTTCGCCATGCGGCGGGCGCGGGCGCGCTGGAACTCGATGGCCGTGCCGTCGACCCAGGAGAAGACCATGTCGATGTCGAAGTCGACGTCGCTGGCGAGCTCGTTGAACATGCCCTCGATCGTCGTCCAGGTGCGGCCGTAGATCTCGACCGTCGTCTCGACCATCTCGTCGATCGGGATGGTGCGGCGGGTCAGCGAGTTCTCGACCGGCGCCTCGACGACGTCGCCCTCGCGCTTCCAGAACTCCAGCTGCACAGCGGATGACGCCCCGTAGCGCAGGCGGCCGATGGGCTCGATGCGGGGCCGGTAGAGACGGAGCACGCGGGCCTTGGGGTCGCGCGAGAGCCGGCCGTCGGCGACGAGCACCGCCGGGGCGCCGGGGGCCTTGGAGTAGAAGGGCTCGCTGCTCATCCGCTCGATCAGGGCCGCCTTGGCGCGCTTGCGGTCGCCCCACATCACCGCGAGCACCGGGCGCTCGTCGTTGCCGCGGACGAGCAGGAACGGGATGTGCGCCGCATCGAGGGCGTCGGCGACGAAGAACAGGTCGTCGATCATCGACTCCCGCGGCGTCGAATGGCCGTTGAGGAGGGTCAGCTGACCTTTGCGGAGCACGAGGTCGTCGCGGTCGAGCGCGATGGGGTGCTTGCTGGCACGGCGCAGCACGGTTTCGAGGTGGGGGGCTCCGGATACGTCATCGCTCAAAGTCGCCTCCTAGGTCGAGAGTGTCGGTGCTGGTCGTGGGGTGGGGTCTCCTGCCTGCATCACCAGTGGCGCCAGTTTACGCCCGGATGCTGAACGGACCGCGTGTTAGCCTTGCCTAAGTAGATCCGCCGGCCGTCGGCGCGGCGCTCTGCGGTCGAGTTCCCTGAACGAAAGGGCCCATTCCCCGATGAGCTACATCCGATCCGCGGCACTCGAGGAGACCGGCTACGTCGTTCTCGACTCCTACGACCAGTCGAAAGACCCGAAGGAGTGGCTCGACCTCGAGTACGTGGCCTGGAAGTCGTCGGGCGACACGCGGTTCGCCCCGCTCGCCAGCGCGGCCGGCGAGATGGAGTGCAACGGGTTCTGGAACCACACGCCGCCGCGCACCGACAAGGACGGGGTGTGGGTGCCCGCCAACGTCGCCAAGGCGCCGATCCTCAAGGCGCGCGCCGAGGAGCCCGGGGCGAACATCGGGCGCTGCCGCGTGATCGAGCTTCAGCCCAACAGCTACGCCACGGCGCTCTACAACCTGCACCAGGACGACAACAATCGTCTGAACCCCGACGGCACCGGGTGGATCGTGCGCGGCTTCTTCAACCTCTCCGACGACAAGGACTCGTTCCTCATCCTGCGCGAGGACCGCTTCGACCCCGAGACCGAGGTGCGGATCGCACTGCCGGCCGGGGCGCAGCTGATCGTCGACACGCAGCGGTTCTGGCACGCGGTCTGGCAGAAGGGGCCCGAGCCGCGCTACTGCCTCATCACGTCCTACGAGTCGGGGCCCGAGCTCGACGCCTACATCGCGGCCAAGCACGGTTCACCGCACGCGGCGACGGCGCCGCTCGATCCGGCGTTCGTGCAGGAGGCTCAGGCGGATGTCCGGCGGCGGCTCGCGGAGCGTGCGGCGACGCTCGCGGCGCAGGGGCGCGGGGCCTGGGTCGACGACGAGGACTAGGGGCGGTGTCGGTGGCCGCCTCTAGGGTGTGAGCATGGCCACCAAGTCCGCGAGCGCGTACCGCTGCACCGAGTGCGGCTGGCAGACCCCGAAGTGGGTCGGCCGCTGCGGCGAGTGCCAGTCCTGGGGCACGGTCGTCTCATCCGCCGAGAACGAGGGCATCGGCCGCGCCGTGCGCGCGACGGTGCTCGACGCGGCCCGCATCGCCCGGCCGATCACCGAGATCTCCTCCGACGTGGCCGCCCACTGGGCCACCGGCATCGGCGAGTTCGACCGGGTGCTCGGCGGTGGCCTGGTGCCCGGTGCGGCGATCCTGCTCTCGGGCGAGCCCGGCGTCGGCAAGTCGACCCTCCTGCTCGAGGTCGCCGCGAAGGCCGCCGAAGAGCACCTGCGCGTGCTCTACGTCTCGGCCGAGGAGTCGGTCTCACAGGTGAAGCTGCGCGCCGAGCGCACGCACTCCCTCTCCCCCACGCTCATGCTCGCGGCCGAGACCGACCTCGCCACCGTGCTCGGCCAGATCGACGCGGTGCAGCCCCACCTCGTCGTCGTCGACTCCGTGCAGACCGTGTCGAGCTCGTCTCTCGACAGCGCGGCGGGCAGCCCCACCCAGGTGCGGGAGGTGGCGTCGTCGCTCATCCGGGTGGCGAAGGAGCGCTCGATCCCGCTCCTGCTCGTCGGCCACGTCACGAAAGACGGCTCGATCGCAGGTCCCCGCGTGCTCGAGCACCTCGTCGACGTCGTCTGCCAGTTCGAGGGCGACCGGCAGACCGCGCTGCGGTTCGTGCGGGCGCTGAAGAACCGCTTCGGGCCCACCGACGAGGTCGGCTGCTTCGAGATGAGCGCCGACGGCATCGCCGAGGTGCCCGACCCGAGCGGGCTGTTCCTCTCCCGGGGGTCCGATGCGGTGTCCGGCACCTGCGTCACCGTCGCGCTCGAGGGCCGGCGGGCCCTGCCGGTCGAGGTGCAGGCCCTGATCGTGAAGACGCCGTCACCCAACCCGCGCCGGGTCACGAACGGGGTCGACTCCTCGCGCGTGGCGATGATCCTGGCGGTGCTCGAGCGGCGCGCGCACATCGCTCTCAACGACAAGGACGTCTACGTCTCCACGGTGGGCGGGGTGAAGCTCACGGAGCCCGGCGCCGACCTCGCCATCGCACTGGCTCTCGCGTCGGCCGCCAACGACCGCCCGCTGGCGCACGACCTCGCGGCCTTCGGCGAGATCTCGCTCGCGGGCGAGGTGCGGCCGGTGGCCTCCAGCCGCACCCGCGCTGCCGAAGCCAAACGCCTCGGCTTCACCACGATCATCGACGACGAGGCGCGCCAGCTCACCCGCGCCCTCTCCCGCGCCTTCGGCGGCCGCTGATCGGCTGATTCACGGCGGCGGGCGGTCAGACGGCCGCGCGGCGCACGTACTCGCCGAGCACGACCCCCGAGCGGAACGCGGTCGTCTCCTCCACGTCGAACTGGCGCGGGTCATAGGCGCCCGGTTCGAACAGCGGGATGCCCGCGCCGAGCAGCACCGGGTTGCGCTTCAGCACCAGCCGGTCGATCTCACCCGCGAGCTCGGTCGCGAGCCGCCCGCCGCCGCAGAGCCAGATGCCACGGCCCTCGCGCTGCTTGAGTTCGCGCACGATGTCGACGGGGTCGGCGTCGGTGATGAGCGGATGCCCGTCCACGCCCTGCGCCTCGTCGACGTGCGCCCGGGTGAACACGATCTGCTCGAGGTGACGGTACGGGCTCGTGACCCCGAACGCCAGCCCGACGGCGTAGGTGTTCCAGCCCATCAGCACCGTGTCGAAGCGCCCGCCCGACTGATCGATGCCCGACGCCGCGGCGATGTCGGTCGGCACCGTGTCGGGGAAGCGCTCGGTGATCGCCTCCATGTGGTCACCCTCGACCGGGAAGGCGTCGAACTGCCCCTCGGGCCCGGCGATGAAGCCGTCGAGGCTGACGGCGACGTAGTAGGTGAGTTCTCGCATGCTCGCTCCGATCCATCACGACGGCGTGGTCACCAGCAGACTACCGACGGCCATCAGCGACAGCACCGACCTCGACCGTCCGCGCGCGGCGCAGCCCGCGGAGCACGACGACCCAGGTCGTCACGAGGGCGAGCACGAGGAGGCCCGCCACCCAGTCCGTGAGCGCGAGGCCGAGCACGGCGCGGTCGGGCAGCACGAGCTGCGTCCAGTCGTAGGCCGAGTGCGCCGCCGCGACCACCTCGAACACCGCGACCGCGGCGGCGATCCGCGGCGCCGACGGACGCCGCACCGCCCGGAACACCGCGCACGCCACGAAAGCCGCGAAGAGCACGTGCAGCGGCAGCCCCACCAGGTCGCGCTGCACCGCCAGCGTCACCGAGGCGGCGGCCGACCCCGCGTCGGCGTAGACGCCGAAGACGTAGCCGGCGTTCTCCCAGACGGCGAACCCCGCCCCGACCGAGGCTCCGAGGACGAGCCCCGACCGGGCCGTGCGGCCGACCCCGATCGAGAACAGCAGCGCGGCCGCGAGCTTGCTCGACTCCTCGGTCAGGCCCACCCACCAGATGCCCGATCCGTCGGGGATGAGCAGCCCGTTCAGCGGCGCCGCCAGCGCGATCGCGACCGCACCGCCGAACGCCAGGGCGCGCAGCGATCCGGTGGCCAGTCGCCGGTCATCGGCGACCGCGGCCCGCACGAGGAACACAAGCGCGACTCCCGGGATCGCCCCGCCGGCGACCCACCAGAGCGGCAGCAGCCGCTCCTTGCCGAGCAGGTCGATGGTCACGACGCCCGAGATCAGCCACGCCAGAGCGGCGACGAGGGCCGCGACGACGACCACGAGCATCCGGGATCTCAGACTCACGCCGACCTCGCTTCACCGCTGGGCCGGCACCCGCCGGGCGAGGCCATGGTAGCAACGCCACCGCGACGCCCGCCCCGCAGCCGCACGGCTTCGCCGTCGCCGCTCCGCCCGCGCACGGGCACTCGCCGGGCGCGTCAGACGTGCGGCACGAACGCCTGCCACGCGATGCGCCGCGGCGCCCGCGGGTCGGCCTCGACGCGATCGACGGCGTCGATGATCAGCGTCAGCCGTTGCGACTCGTCGTAGGCGGGCCAGGCCGAGGGGTCGACCGAGCCGTCGTGGGCGAAGCGGAGCCAGTGGCCGCGCATCCGCTTGCCTGCTCGAAGGAACGCGCGGCGCCCGCCCAGCACCGTCATCGTGCGCCCGAACCACCCGCCGAGCCGGTCGAACACGGCGAACAGCTCGAGGCCGTGGGTGGCATCGAAGCCGGCCAGGCGCACGAGCCGGGGCGCGATGTCGAAGCGGTAGAAGTGCACGGGGGCGAAGCGGGAGTGCCGCTCGGCGACCTTCACGGTCGGATACCAGAAGGCGTAGTCTCCCCCGAAGTCGGCCGCGGGGCGCTTGGCCGGCAGCCCCGGGTACTCGGCCTTGATCGCCTTGCGCGCGCTCTTCTTGGTGCGCTTGAAGATCGCCCGGATACGTTTCGGCGTCGTCGCGAGGATGTCGAGCCGCCCCGTGAACAGCGAGCCCTCGCGGTCGTTCGTACCGATGATCAGCGGCACCCGCGCGGCCCGCCCCTCCTTGAAGGCGTCGAGCGGGCGCTCGGGCAGCACGTCGCCGTCGATCACCGGCGATAGGGCGATGGTGCCCGGATGCGCGTCGGGCGTGCGCAGCGTCAGGGCCACGGCCGCGGCCACCAGCTCATCGGCGGTCGCGTCGACGAGCACCTGCCCGGCGAGGTCGTCGGACGCGGACTCGACCCCGTCGGTGTCGATCGACTCCAAGAGCAGCTCGACGAACTCCTCGGCCCAGATCGCGGTGGTCTCGGGCAGGTAGACGGCGTTCGGCGGCGAGCTCTGGGCGATCGCGCGCGCGAACAGGCCGTGCGCGGCAGGGGTCGCCATCAGCGTCGTCACCGCGTTGCCGCCGGCCGATTCGCCGAACAGGGTCACGTTCTCGGGGTCGCCGCCGAAGTTCCGGATGTTCGCCCGCACCCACTCGAGCGCCGCCACCTGGTCGCGGAGCCCCAGGTTCGCCTCGATCGGGCGCTCGGGTGTCGCGTAGCGGCGGAAGTCGAGGTAGCCGAGCGCGCCGAGGCGGTAGTTGAAGCTGACGTACACGATGCCGCCCTCGCGCACGAGCGTCTCGCCGTCGCGCGGATGCTCGGCGGAGGATCCGACACTGTAGGCGCCCCCGTGCACGAACATCATCACGGGCAGGCCATCGCGGTCGTCGGCGGGGCGCAGCACGTTGATGCTGAGGCAGTCCTCGGCCATGGGGGTGGTTCGGGCGGCCCCGACGAACGCGCCGTCACGCGATTGCATCGCCACCGGGCCGAAATCGCGGGCGTCGCGGATGCCCGTCCACTCCGGCACGGGCTGCGGAGCCCGGAAGCGCCACTCGCCCGCGGGTGCCGCGGCGAACGGGATGCCGCGCCACCAGCGCAGCCCGCGCCGTTCGGCACCGCGGACGCGGCCGCCGGTGACGTCGATCTGCAGCGCTTCCTCCACCCCGGCATCGTAGCCGGACGGTGTGAACGGGGCCGCTCTGCTGCTCGTCTGCCGCTCATCCGCCGCTCATGCGCTGCTCATCTGCCGCTCATCCGCCGCCATCCCCTGAGCGAACTCGGAGCGTCGTCTGAGCGACATCGGGCGTCACCGGAGCGTCGCGATCTCCTCCTGCACCGGCCGAGCGGTACGGTGAGCGCAGGTGGCGGGGTGCGGTTTGGGGACGGCCCCGCCACCGGCTTTGCGGCGCATCTCGCGCCCGCCACCTCGACACAGTAGTCGGACTCTCAGTAGTCCGACGGTTGTCGCCAAGGCACCCGCCCCGATAGTGTCGGCGGGTCCGACCCGGCACCGCCGGCGGTCGAGATGACCGAGGCCCATCGAGGGAGCACCCACTCCCGAGGGCCGCCGGTGCAGACTCCCCGCCGGCCGAGCCCCAAACGACGCCGGCGGGGAGTCCTCCGCCAAGCTGAGGGGAATCCGATGGACCCGTTGTCGAGTCTCGTGCTCGCGATCGTGGTGGTGGTCGTGGGCTTCATCGTGCTGGCGGGCGTCATCCGCACGGCGGTGCGGAAGGGCGTCGAGGACGTGCTCTACAAGCAGAACCCCGACAAGACCTGGTCGGCGCACCCCTGGCTCCTGGCCGCCGTCCAGCAGGCGGTCGCGGAGGCCACCACCCCCGACGCCGCCCCGCGTCGGGACGCCGCTCCGCCGCCGGACGCCGCTCCGCCGCGCGATCAGTGATGCAGCCGCTCAACTGGCTCCTCCTGGGGGCGGGTCTGGCCCTGTTCCTCCCGACGGGTATCTGGACCATGAGGAACCCGCCGACCAAGGGTCAGCCCTGGACGCACAAGCGCAAGCTCATGATCGCCCTCCAACTCACCGGCGCGGCCCTCCTCATCGCCAACTTCTTCCTCCACGTCTTCGGCTAGAGCCGCGGCGACTCACCTACGACGCCGCCGCACGCGGCCGAACGATGCGGCATGGCGCGCGAAGACGACCGCGCCGACCCCGAATACCACGGCCATCGTGATGACCCACCACTGGTCGGCGACGGCGGCGGCCGCGACGAACAGCAGCGACGCGAGCCCGCAGATCACCGCGAGCAGCACGGCGATCCACCTGCGTGGGGCCATGACCCTGATCCCCCTCACTTCGGTGTCCTCCGGACGACGTTGACGGCCAGCAGCAGGAAGTAGACCCCCGCGATCACCGCCAGGATCCCGAGCGGGCCCGCCGGCAGATGCCGCAGCTGATGCCAGAACGGCATCGCGAGCAGCAGCCACACCCCGCCACCGAGGGTGACCACCCCGAACAGGATGAGCCCGCCACCCGCTTCTCGATAGGAACCCTGCCCGACCGGCGCGATCCGATCGAGCCAGTCCCGCGCCTGGCCCGACCCACCTGTCTGCGTGGCACTACCCGCGCCGTCGACAGCATCGAGGTCCGCCTTGTCCCGCCGGTACAGGCGCACCGTGATGACGACGAGGACGATGGTTGCGGCCGTGAGGAGAGCAGCGAGGATCCACCGGATCGGACCGCCCTCGAGGGTGGCAGCGATGGTGGCGCCGATCGCGGGAAACGCGACCAACCCGGCGAGCAGCAGGAACCCGCGCCACGCCCCCGCATCCCTGCCCGTCTCACCGTCCCCCATGAACGGGACCCTACTCCCGGGCGACTGGTGCGCCCGGGCGAGCGAGCTGCCGAGCTGCCGAGCTTCCACGAGCGACACCCGCCGAGGCCGGTGAGCCGTCGCGGCCGTCGAGCCGTCAGTTGAGGATGAACTGCTTCGAGTCGGACGAGGCGATGCCCGCGACCGAGACGTCGAGGTGGTAGGAGGCGCCGGCGCCCGGGACGAGGGGGCGGTCGGGCGAGGAGCAGGTGTCGGCGGACGAGCGGGTGCGGTCCCAGGTGAAGGGCGTCGACGAGACCGCGACGCCGGGCTGGAGGACGGCCTGGGTGTCGGAGGGGTCGGTCTGGCAGTCGGTCGAGACCCAGTAGGTCTCGCTGCCGCTCGTGATCGTGTAGATCTGCTGCGAGGTGCCTGCGTTGATCGAGCAGGGCTCCGCACCGGTGTTCGTGATAGTGAAGGAGAGCTGGGGCTTGGCCGAGGCGTCGTAGGTGTCGGCGTCCGTGACCGGGGTCACCTGGATGTTGCCGCCCGCACAGGCCACGACGTCACCCGGCGCAGCGGCGCCGGCGTCGGCACCGGTGTCGACCGAGCCGGGGGTGGCGGCAGCATCCGGAGCCTGGCCCGCCGTGGTGGGCGCCGGCGACGAAGTGGGTGTGCCCCCGGTCTCGGCCGCACCCGAGCCCGGGCGCACCACGATCAGCACCACGACCGCGATGATCGCGGCGAGTATGAGCAGCACGAGGAGCCTTCGCCGCCAGTAGACCTTCTTCGGCTGCGGACCCACGGGATGCCTGAGCGTCGACATGTCCTCAATCTAACGAGCGGATGCCCCGATCACGGGGCGGATGCGCCGCGAGTCACAACACCGCGCCGCAAGTCACGAGACCGTGTCGCGAGTCACGAGACCGAGGGCTGCGAGTTCGCCGTCGTCGAGCATCCGCGACCGGATCAGGAACCGCTTGCCCTCGGGCGCCTCGATCGAGAAGCCGCTGCCCCGGCCGTCGACGAGGTCGATGGTGAGGTGCGTATACTTCCAGTACTCGAACTGCGAGCGCGACATGTAGACCTCGACGGGGTCGATGCCGTCGACGGCCAGGGTGCCGATGTGGATGTCGGAACCGCCCGTGCGGAACATGCCGACCGGGTAGCACATCGGGCTCGACCCGTCGCAGCAGCCGCCCGACTGGTGGAACATCAGCGGGCCGTTGGTGGCGGCGAGGTGCCGCAGCATGTCGGCTGCGGCACCCGTCACGTCGACCCGCGAGATGGGCGCGGGCGCCGCCGGCCCGGCGGGCCCGGCCGGAGCCGAGCCCGCCACGACCGAGCCCGCCACGACCGAGTCAGACGGCATCAGAAGAACCCCATCGGCCCGTCGGCGTACGACACCAGCAGGTTCTTCGTCTGCTGGTAGTGGTCGAGCATCATCCGGTGGTTCTCCCGCCCGATGCCCGACTGCTTGTACCCGCCGAACGCCGCGTGCGCCGGGTACTGGTGGTAGGTGTTCGACCACACCCGCCCCGCCTCGATGGCCCGGCCGGCCCGGTAGAGCTGCGAGCCGCTCCGCGACCAGACGCCGGCGCCGAGCCCGTAGAGGGTGTCGTTGGCGATGGAGATGGCGTCGTCATAGTCCTCGAAACTCGTCAGGGCGAGCACCGGTCCGAAGATCTCCTCCTGGAAGATGCGCATGTCGTTGCGCCCCTCGAACACCGTCGGCTGCACGTAGAAGCCGCCCGAGAGCTCGCCGCCGAGGTCGGCCCGCTCGCCGCCGGTCAAGAGCGTGGCGCCCTCCTGCTTTCCGATGTCCATGTAGCTGAGGATCTTCTCGAGCTGGTCGTTCGACGCCTGCGCCCCGATCATCGTGGTGGGGTCGAGCGGGTTGCCCTGCTTCACCTTCGCCACGCGGTCGAGCCCGTCGGCCACGAAGCCGTCGTAGATCGAGCGCTGCACCAGCGCCCGCGACGGGCAGGTGCACACCTCGCCCTGGTTCAGCGCGAAGAAGGTGAATCCCTCGAGCGCCTTGTCGTAGAACGAGTCCTTCTGGTCGGCGACGTCGGCGAAGAACACGTTCGGGCTCTTTCCGCCGAGCTCGAGCGTCACCGGGATGAGGTTCTCGCTCGCGTACTGCATGATCAGCCGGCCGGTCGTGGTCTCGCCGGTGAAGGCGATCTTGCGGATGCGCGGGTGCGACGCCAGCGGCGCCCCGGCCTCGATGCCGAAGCCGTTGACGATGTTCAGCACACCCGCGGGCAGCAGGTCCTCGATCAGCCCGAGCAGCACGTGGATCGACGCCGGCGTCTGCTCGGCCGGCTTCAGCACCACGCAGTTGCCCGCGGCGAGCGCCGGCGCGAGCTTCCACACGGCCATCAGGATGGGGAAGTTCCACGGGATGATCTGCCCCACCACGCCCAGCGGCTCGTGGAAGTGATAGGCGATCGTGTCATGGTCGATCTCCGAGATGCCGCCCTCCTGCGCCCGGATGCAGCCGGCGAAGTAACGGAAGTGGTCGATCGCGAGCGGGATGTCGGCGGCCAGCGTCTCACGCACCGGCTTGCCGTTCTCCCAGGTCTCGGCGACCGCGAGCAGCTCGAGGTTCGCCTCCATCCGGTCGGCGATCTTGTTCAGGATGACCGCCCGCTCGGCCACGCTCGTCTTCCCCCAGGCCTCGAACGCCTTCCACCCCGCGTCGACCGCGGCGTCGACGTCGGCGGCGGTGCCGCGGGCCACCTCGGTGAAGGTCTGGCCCGTGATCGGGGTCGGGTTCTGGAAGTACTGGCCGTTCGCCGGCGGCACGTACCGCCCGCCGATGTAGTTGTCGTAGCGCGGCTTGTAGCTCATCACGGAGCCGGGCGAGCCGGGGTTGGCGTAGACCGACGGGCCGCTCGTGGCGGGCGCGGTCTCGGTCTCGGTTTCTGGGCGATCGATGATGGTCATGAGTGCTCCTTCTCGACGACGGTGTCGGATGCTCGCACGGTACGCCGGGGGAGGTTGCAGACGGTTGCGGCCGACGAGGGCGGCGTCGCAAGGGCATGGCCGCCGGGAGCGCGGCCGCTCACGAGCCGAGAAGCGCCTCGAGGTGCGTGACGATCCCGGCCCGCTTCGGCGAGCGCGCGGGCAGCCGCTGCAGGGCCGCCGTCCAGATCTCGGCGTCGTGCTGCCCCTCGGCGGTGGCGGCGTAGGCGAGCAGCACGTCGACGGCGGCGTCCGCGAGCATGGCCTCGCGCATCCTGAGCCGCACGGTCTCCCTGATCGCCGCGATGCCCGGCGCATCCGACCCCGGGAGAAGGGGCCCCGGATGCGCGGCGAGCGCCACCCGGTGAGCCCCTCGGTCAAGCAGCGAGAGCACGCGCTGCGCGTCGAGCTCGACCGGCCCGCTGAGGCGGTAGGGCCGTGACTCGACGGCGACGCCGAGCGACGGAGCCGTGTGCAGCAGCTTCCGCAAGCGCACGATCTCGGCCCGCACGGTGACGACGGCCGCCTCGTCACCATGGGCGAGCTGCGCGAGCCGGGCCGCCGAGAGACCCTCGCGATGCCAGGCGAGCAGCTCGGCGTGCCGGGGGCTCAGCTCGAGCGCCGCGCCCGGGGCGACGAGCTCGCCCGTGTCGCGGCCGAGCACGTGCAGGGCGGCGGGGCGGGGTGCGGCGGGGCGGGGTGCCGCGCCCGGAGCGGCGGCCGGGCGGCGCGGGGAGGTGGGCGCCCCGGGGAAGCCGGTCACGCGCATCCGCTCGCCCGGCCCCGAACCCCGGTCGCGCTGGGCCTTCAGCCGCAGCACCATCAGCTCGGCCTCGACGGCCGCGGCGGTGGCCTCGATCAGCGGGAGGGTGTGCGGGTCGACCGCGCGGGCGTCGCCGGTGAGATCGATCACGCCGAGGATGCGCCGGGTCTCGGGGTCGTGCACGGGCACGGCGGTGCAGCTCCACCCGTGCACGAGCTTGTTGAAGTGCTCGGACTCGTGGATCTGGATGCCGTGGTCGAGTTCGAGCGCCGTTCCGGGTGCTGAGGTGCCGACCCGGGTCTCGGCCCAGCCGGCGCCCTCGACGAAGCGCATGTCCTCGGCGGCGCGCTTGGCGGCGCTGTCGCCCTCGACCCAGAGCAGCCGGCCCATCTCGTCGCCGACCGCGACGAGCAGGCCCGAGCCCTCGGCGTCGCGCACGAGCAGCGACCGGATGACCGGCAGCACCGGGTCGAGCGGATGCGCGTGCCGGAACTCCGCCAGCACGTCCTCGCCCACCTCCAGGGCGGGCAGCAGATGCTCGGGGTCGAGCGCGCGCCGGCGGGCCCGCTCCCACGACTCGCTGACGACCCGGCGCGGACGGCGGCGGCCGGTCTCACCCGGGAGCGCCAGCCAGGGGCTCGTCATCGCACCGCCAATCGTCGTCGATCGCTGACAGTATCCCCCGCGGGCGCCGGCGAATCCAGAGCTCGGGGTGACCCGTCAGCCTTCCTCCCTCTACGGTGGAGGGGACACCTCCCGGCGGCCCGACGCCCTCCCGCACCACCCCGGAAGGACCCATGGACCGCCAGACCCAGGATTTCGCCGAGCTGTTCCGCCGCTTCCTCGAGGAGATCGTGCACCGGGAGCCGGAGGGCGGCACGACGCTGTCGCCGCTCGGCGTGCAGCTGCAGGAGTTCCTCGGCGCCGAGGTGGCGGCGTTGCCGGTCGTCACGCACCCGATCGCGGCCCACCGGCTGGTCGACGCCGACGTCGCCCTCGCCGACCTCGCGGCTGAGAGCGGCTCGGAGCCCATGGGGGTGTCGGGCGGCCAGATGCGCGAGCAGTCGTCGCTGGCGGAGCTGGTCGCGCCGCCGCACCGCTTCCCCTACCGCACCGGCCCGATCGACTACGTCTCGGTGCCGAGCGGGCCCGCGAGCACCCGGCGCGTGATGTCGTTCGGGATGCACCTGCTCACCTTCCAGGGCACGCCCCTGGTGGCGCTGCAGCGCGCCGCCAACCCCGAGCGCGGCCGCGCCGCCGCGAGCCTCGAGGTGCTGACGGCCGACCCGGCGACCGCCGACGCGTTCATCGCCGAGTTCGGCCGGCGGATGCTCGCCCTCTCGGTGCTGCGCGGGCAGGTGCTCTCCTTCACCGGCAACGAGTACGGGCAGAGCGCGGCCGGGGCCACCTTCCTGCCGCGCCCCACGGTCGCGGCCGACGACGTCGTGCTGGCACCGGGCGTGCTCGACAGCGTGGTGCGGCACGTGGTGGGGGTGGGCGAGCAGCGCGAACGGCTGCGGGCGCAGCACCAGCACCTCAAACGCGGGGTGCTGCTGTACGGGCCTCCCGGCACCGGCAAGACGCTGACCGTGCGGCACCTGCTCGCCCGCACTCCGGGCACCACGGCGGTGCTGCTGACCGGTTCGGGCATCCGCTTCGTCACCGAGGCCGCCGAACTGGCGCGGGCGATGCAGCCCGCCCTGGTGGTGCTGGAGGACGTCGACCTCGTGGCGAGCGACCGCATGATGCACCACGGGCCGCAGCCGCTGCTGTTCGAGGTGCTCGATGCTCTGGACGGCCTCGACGGCGACGCCGACGTGGCCTTCGTGCTCACCACGAACCGGGTCGACGTGCTCGAGCGGGCTCTCGCCGACCGGCCGGGTCGCGTCGACCTCGCGGTCGAGATCGCGCTGCCCGACCTGGAGTCGCGGCGGCGGCTGTTCGCCCGCTACGCCGATGGTCTGCCCTTCGGTTCGGCCGCCGTCGAGGCCGCGGCCGATCGGGCCGAGGGCACCACCGGGTCGTTCGCGAAGGAGCTGGTGCGGCGCGCCGTGCTCACCGCGGCCGAGGCGGGCCGGGAGGTGACCGACGACGACCTGGCCGCGGCGCTGGACGGGTTGCTCGACGACCGATCGCGGCTGACGCGGAGCCTGCTCGGGACGCCGTCGGGCTCGGATTCGGGCGAGGCCGGGGCCGGGGCCGACGGGATGCCGGGGGGCGGCTCGTTTGTCACGTACACGGCCGGGTACTAGGGCGGCCGCTCAGAGTGCGGCGCGCAGCGCCTCCGCGTCGTCGTAGGTCTCGGTCGCGCCTGCGTCGATCAGCGCCTGCCGATCGACACCGCCGCTGAGCAGCCCGATGCCCCGGATGCCCGACCGCCCGGCCGCGACCATGTCCCACCGGGCATCCCCCACCATCACCGCGTCGGAGGCGTCGACCCCGGCACGCTCGAGCGCGACCTGCAGGATGTCGGGCTCGGGCTTCGCCGTCTCGACGTCGTCGGCGTTCGTCGTGGCGTCGACCCACTCGTCGGCGTCGAGCACCCCGCGCAGGATATCGAGCTCGTCAGCGGGAGCGGAGGTGGCGAGCACGATCGTCTTGCCCTCGTCGTGCAGGGTGCGGAGCAGCTCGCGGGCGCCGGGGAGCGGGTGGAGCTGGTCGGCCGACTCCTTGTAGTACTGCGCGTGCAGCTCTTTGGCGCGGTCGCCGAGCTCGCCGACCGCGTCGCCCAGCAGCTCGTCGAGCAGCTTGCTCGAGTCCATGCCGAGTGCCTGGTGAATGCGCCAGGCCGGCACAGGATGCCCCACCTCCACGAACGCGCGCACCCAGGCGCCGACGTGCTGGTAGTTGGAGTCGACGAGCGTTCCGTCGACGTCGAAGAGCACGGCGCTCTCGGTGATGGGCATAAGGCCTCCTCAGGTCTGCCTCCAGCCTGCTCCCGTGTGCGTTCCACCGCTTCGAACGCCTAGGCGATGCGGGCGAACCGCGGGCCGCTGTAGCCGTCGCGGTCGACGTGCTCGGTGAACATCGCGAGCGGCCGCACCCAGAAGGAGTAGTCGTCGTAGAGCTTGCGGTAGAAGACCAGCTGCTCCTCGGTCTCACTGTGCCGGCCGACGCCGACCACCTCGTAGCGGGCACCCTTGAAGTGCTGGTAGATGCCGGGTTCGGGGTGGGTCTGCTGCATCCTCGGATTCTAGGCGGGCTCCGGTCCCGCATCCTGCACCGCTCGCCCCGCCGGCAGGTTCTGCACCTCCTGCACCTCCTCGATCCGTCGCATCCGTCGCACGGGTGAGAGCCCCACGGGGACCGTCGCGAGCGCCATCAGCCCGGCACCGAGCATCCCGGCCGCCCAGGGCCCGAGCGCCGTGACGAGCACTCCCCCGGCCAGCGCCCCGATCGACAGGGCGCCCCACGACACGAGCCGGTAGCCCGCGTTCGCCCGCCCGCGCAGCGTCGGCTCCACCGCGAGCTGCCGCAGACTCACCGCCTGCGAGTTGGCCACCCCGATGCCGAGCCCCGAGAGCACGAAGCCGGCCGTCAGCACCACGAGCGAGGCGACGGATGCGGAGCCCGCCGCGAGCAGCGCCAGCACCGGGGCCGAGTTGCCGACCAGCATGGCCGCGACGAGCGAGCGGCCGTAGCCGAACCGTGCCGTCAGGCGTGCGCTGAACAGACTGCCGGCGAATGCGCCGACGCCGCCCGCCATCAGCACCAGGCCGAGCGCGGCCGGGCCGAAGCCGTAGCTGCGGAGCACCAGCAGCGCGAGCGCGAGCATGAAGATCTCGTTGCCGAGATTCCAGACGGTGGCCTCGGACAGCAGCGCCCGGAGCACGCGGTGGCGGAGCAGCACGACGATGCCCTCCCGCGCCTCCCGCACGGCCGACCGGGGGCCCGCCCGGCGGGCCGGCACGCTCTCGACCACGCGGAGCCGCAGCAGGAGGACACCCGAGACGAGGAACCCCGCCGCGTTCAGCAGCAGCGCGAACGGTGCGGTCACGAGCTGCACCAGCAGTCCGCCCGCCCCGGCCCCGGCCACACCGATCGCGGACTGCGCCGCGGTGATGCGGGCGTTCGCGTCGATCAGCTGGTGCTCCTCGACCACCTGGGGCACGAACGAGAACTCGGCGAGGGTCGACAGCACGGCGAGCGAACCGAGCAGTGCGGCTGCGGCGACGAGCAGCGGGATGCTCAGCCACCCGGTCAGGGCGAGACCGCACACCACCGCCAGCAGCAGCCCCCGCCCGAGGTCGGCGGCGACCAGCAGCGGACGGCGGGCGCGGCGGTCGACGATCACGCCGAGCCAGAGCGTCAGCAGCAGGTACGGCACGAGCAGGGCCGCCCGCACCAGCGACAGCTCGGCGGCGGAGGCCGCGAGCGTCACCACCGCGAGCACCGGCACGGCCAGTTCGCCGATCTCGCTGCCGAGGCCGGAGACGGCGCCGGCCGTCCAGACCCGCCGGAAGGGCTTGGACCGCCACGCGCTGCTAACCGTCGTCATGCTCTGGGAGGTTACTACGGCACCATCGTGAGGGCAATGATGGTTATATAGAGCCATGACGACGACCGGCCCGCAGGCTCCGGGGGAGCTCGAGTCGGTTCGCGCCTTCGTGAACAGCGTCGACCTCGAGACGGGGGTCGACGCACTGCGCGACGACGCGTCCTGGCGCGAGTGGGCCGGCGCCCAGGGGCTGGACGGCGCCCCGGCCGGGCCGGCGACCCTCGCCCGCGCCCGGGCGCTCCGCGAGGAGCTCCGCCTCGGCCTGCTCGCGAACCACGACCGGGAGCCCCTGCCCGCCTCGACGGCCTCAGCCCTCACCGCGGCGGCGCGGCGCTCCCGGGTGCAGCTGCGGTTCGGCGCCGACGGCGTCGAGTACGCGGGAACGAGCGACGGGCTCGACGGCGTGGTCGCGCTCGTCGTCGCGGCCACGGCACGCGCTCTGGCCGACGGCACGTGGTCGCGACTGAAGGCGTGCCGCAACGACGCCTGCCGGTGGGGGTTCTACGACCACTCGCGCTCGCGCACCGGCCAGTGGTGCTCGATGGCGATCTGCGGCAACCGGGCGAAGCAGACCCGATGGCGTTCGGGAGGCGCGCGGGTCGAGTGACTCTTGCCGAGTGAGTGCTCACTCAGGTAGGGTCGGTGCATGGACACGTCACCGCTCGAGGCGATCGCGCGCCGGGCGCCGGCACTTCCGCTGGCCGACCGGCGCGAGATGATCATCGACGCCGTGGTGCCATTGCTGGTCGAGCACGGGCGTGACGTCACCTCGCGCCAGATCGCCGAGGCCGCCGGCATCGCCGAGGGCACGGTGTTCCGCGCGTTCGGCGACAAGGAGTCGCTGCTGAAGGCCGCCGCCGAGCGCTTCTTCGACGGCCAGACGGTCTGGAACGGGCTGCGGGGCATCGATCCCGACGACCCGGTCGAGGTGAAGCTGGCCGCGATCCTTCGGCTGATGAGGGCCCGGTTCACCGGGGCGATGAAGGTCATGCCGATCCTCGGCGGCGAGCGCCCGTCCTCCACGGGCGACCCGGAGGAGCTCGAGCGCATCGTCGCGGCGATCTTCGCCCCCGATGCCGAGCGGCTGGCGTGGCCGCCGTCCCGCATCATCCACCTCGCGCGCCTCGTGTCGTTCGCGAGCTCCATCCCCGACATCGCCGCCGTCGACACCCCGTTCACCGTCGAGGAGCTCGCGGCGCTGATGACGTACGGCGTGCTGGCCGCGCCGTCCGCCGCCACTCCTACCTCCGTCTCGGCGGCCGCCCCCGCCGGCTCGTCGCCCACCTCGGCCCCCGTCCCCACCGAAAGGCACCGCGCGTGACCCTCCTGCGTCTTCTCGGCCGCTACCTGCGGCCGCACTGGCGGCCGATCGTGCTGGTCGTGTTCTTCCAGCTCGTGCAGTCGGTCGCGTCGCTCTACCTGCCGACGCTGAACGCCGACATCATCGACCAGGGCGTGGCCCGGGGAGACACGGCCTACATCCTCTCGACGGGGCTGTGGATGCTCGGCATCACGGTCGTGCAGGTCGCCGCCGCGATCACCGCCGTCTACTTCGGCGCGAAGGTCGCCATGGCGCTCGGCCGCGACCTGCGCGGAGCGATCTTCCACCGCGTCGGAGAGTTCAGCGAGCGCGAGGTGTCGAAGTTCGGCGCCCCCTCGCTCATCACCCGCTCCACGAACGACGTGCAGCAGGTGCAGATGCTCGCGCTGATGACGTTCACCCTGCTCGTCTCCGCCCCCATCCTCGCGATCGGCGGCATCGTCCTCGCCCTCCACCAAGACCTCGAGCTGAGCTGGATCATCGCGGTCAGCGTGCCCGTGCTGCTCGTCTCGCTGGGCGCGATCATCGTGCGCATGGTGCCCCAGTTCCGGCGCATGCAGACCCGCATCGACACGCTGAACCGGGTGCTGCGGGAGCAGCTGACGGGCATCCGCGTGGTGCGTGCCTTCGTGCGCGAGGGCATCGAGACCGAGCGCTTCGCCGAGGCCAACGCGGCCGTCACCGATTCCGCCCTGCGGGCCGGCCGGCTGATGGCGCTGATGTTCCCGACCGTCATGCTCATCCTGAACGTGTCGAGCGTCGCGGTGATCTGGTTCGGCGCGTTCCGCATCGACGAGGGCTCGATGCAGGTCGGCACGCTGATCGCCTTCCTCAGCTACCTCGTGCAGATCCTGATGGCGGTGATGATGGCCACGTTCATGGCCATGATGATCCCGCGCGCCTCGGTCTGCGCCGATCGCATCACCGAGGTGCTGGAGACCGAGACGTCGGTCACCCGGCCGGCGAACCCGATGCACGAGCTGCGCGGCCACGGCACGGTCGAGCTGCGCGGAGCCTCGTTCTCCTACCCGGGCGCCGAGCAGCCGGTGCTGCGCGATCTCGACATCACGATCGAGCCGGGCCAGACCCTCGCGATCATCGGCTCGACGGGCGCGGGCAAGACCACGCTGATCAACCTGCTGCCGAGGCTGTTCGACGCCACCGGCGGTCAGGTGCTCGTGGACGGCGTCGACGTGCGGCAGCTCGACCCCGACCTGCTGTGGTCGCGCATCGGCCTGGTGCCGCAGAAGCCCTACCTGTTCTCGGGCACCGTCGCCTCCAACCTCCGCTACGGCAAGCCCGACGCCACCGACGAGGAGCTCTGGCACGCGCTCGAGGTGGCCCAGGCCGCCGACTTCGTGCGGGAGATGGACGGGGGTCTCGACGCCCCCGTCGCCCAGGGCGGCACCACCGTCTCGGGCGGGCAGCGGCAGCGGCTCGCGATCGCCCGGGCCCTCGTGAAGCGCCCCGAGATCTACGTCTTCGACGACTCGTTCTCGGCACTCGACCTGGCGACGGATGCGCGGCTGCGGCAGGCCCTCCGAGCCGACGTGAGAGGAGCGACCATGGTCATCGTGGCGCAGCGGGTGTCGACCATCGTCGACGCCGACCAGATCGTCGTGCTCGACGACGGCGTCATCGTCGGCCGCGGCACCCACGACGAACTGCTCGAATCGAACGAGACCTACGCCGAGATCGTCTCGTCGCAGCTGACGGCGGAGGAGGCGGCATGAGCGGCTCGGGGAACGGCGCCCAGCGCGGCCCGGTGCGTCGCGGCGGTCCCGGCGGGGGCGGACCCTTCGGCGGAGCGGGCCTGCCCACCGAGAAGTCGATGACCTTCGGTCCGTCCGCGAAGCGGCTGATCCGACGGCTCGCTCCGCACCGCGTGCCGGTGCTGGTCGTGATCGTGCTCGGCATCATCAGCGTCGTCGCCACCGTGCTCGGCCCGTGGCTGCTCGGTCAGGGCACCAACATCATCTTCGCGGGCGCCTTCGGCAAGGGCCTGCCCGCCGGCTCCACCAAGGAGCAGATCGTCGAGGGCCTCCGCGCGAGCGGCGACCAGAGCCAGGCCGACCTGCTCTCGGGCATCGACCTGGTGCCCGGCCAGGGCATCGACTTCGACCGCCTCGCCATGGTGCTCGGGCTCGTGCTGGTGCTCTACGTCGCCGCCTCGATCTTCTCCTGGGTGCAGGGCCGCCTGCTCAACACCATCGTGCAGCGCACCACCTACTCCCTGCGGGAGGAGGTCGAGACGAAGATCAACAGGCTGCCGCTCGGCTACTTCGACCGCATGCCCCGGGGTGAGCTGCTGAGCCGCGTCACCAACGACATGGACAACGTGGCCCAGAGCCTGCAGCAGACGCTCTCCCAGCTGCTGACGAGCATCCTGACCGTCGTCGGCATCCTCGTCATGATGTTCGTCACCTCACCGCTGCTCGCCGTGATCTCGCTCGTCACCATCCCCCTCACGATCGTGATCACCACGGTCATCGCCAAGCGCTCCCAGAAGCTCTTCGTCGCCCAGTGGGCGAGCACGGGGCAGCTGAACGCCCAGGTCGAAGAGAACTTCACCGGCCACGCCCTCGTCAAGGTGTTCGGCCGTCAGCGCGAGACCGAGGCGGCCTTCCGGGCGAAGAACGACGAGCTCTACCGGGCGTCGTTCGGGGCCCAGTTCGTCTCGGGCATCATCATGCCCGCCATGATGTTCGTCGGGAACCTGGTCTACGTCGTGATCGCCGTCGTCGGTGGCCTGCAGGTCGCCACCGGTGCGCTCAGCATCGGCGCCGTGCAGGCGTTCATCCAGTACTCGCGCCAGTTCACCCAGCCGCTCACCCAGCTGGGCTCGATGGTGAACCTCCTGCAGTCGGGGGTCGCCTCGGCCGAGCGCGTCTTCGAGCTGCTCGACGCCGAGGAGCAGGTTCCGGATGCCGTGCCCGCCCTCTCTCCGTCCGAGAACCGCGGGCGGCTGGTGTTCGACGACGTCTCGTTCCGCTACCTGCCCGACAAGCCGCTGATCGAGCACCTCTCGCTCGTGGCGGAGCCGGGCCAGACGGTCGCGATCGTCGGCCCCACCGGAGCCGGCAAGACGACGCTGGTCAACCTGATCATGCGCTTCTACGAGCTCGACGCCGGGCGCATCACGCTCGACGGCGTCGACATCGCGCAGATGACCCGGCGCGACCTGCGCTCGCGCACCGGCATGGTGCTGCAGGACACCTGGCTCTTCGGCGGCACCATCCGCGACAACATCGCCTACGGCGACCCCTCGGCGAGCGAGGAGGAGATCCTCGACGCGGCGCGGGCCACCTACGTCGACCGCTTCGTGCATTCGCTGCCCGAGGGCTACGACACCGTGCTCGACGACGAGGCCTCGAACGTGAGCGCCGGTGAGAAGCAGCTGCTCACCATCGCGCGGGCGTTCCTCGCGAAGCCGAGCGTGCTGATCCTCGACGAGGCGACCTCCTCGGTCGACACCCGCACCGAGCAGCTCGTGCAGAAGGCCATGTCGGCGCTCCGGGCCGACCGCACGAGCTTCGTGATCGCGCACCGGCTGTCGACCATCCGCGACGCCGACCTCATCCTCGTGATGGAGTCGGGCTCGATCGTGGAGCAGGGCAGCCACACCGAGCTGCTCGCGGCGGGCGGCGCCTACGCGGCGCTCTACGAGGCGCAGTTCGCCTCGGCGACGTCCTCCGCCGACTGACACCCGGCCCCGCCCGGGCCCGCGCCCATTCGTGTGGCGGCGAGGCCGGGCCGCATCACCAGGCGGCGGGCGCGTAGTCCTTCAGGAAGACGCCGAACAGGTCGTCGCCCGCCTCGCCGCGCACGATCGGGTCGTAGACCCGCGCGGCGCCGTCGACGAGATCCAGCGGGGCGTGGAACCCCTCCTCGGCGAGGCGCACCTTGGTGGGGTGGGGTCGCTCGTCGGTGATCCACCCGGTGTCGACGCTCGTCATCAGGATGCGGTCGCTCTCGAACATCTCCCGCGAGCTCGTGCGGGTGAGCATGTTCACCGCCGCCTTCGCCATGTTGGTGTGCGGATGCCCCGGCCCCTTGTACCCGCGGGCGAACACGCCCTCCATGGCGCTCACGTTGACCACGTAGCTCCGCCGGGCCGGGCTCGCCGCGAGGGCCGGCCGCAGCCGGGAGATCAGGATGAACGGCGCCGTGGTGTTGGCCAGCTGCACCTCGAGCATCTCGAGCGGGTCGACCTCGTCCACGCGCTGGGTCCAGGAGTTGACGTCGTGCAGGTCGGGCACGAGCCCGCCCGCGTCGATCGCGGTGCCCGCCGCGTGCCGAGCCAGCGAGCTCGATCCGGGTGCCAGCGCCTGCGCCGTGAGATCGTCGGCCCGCGCCGCAAGCAGCCCGGCCCGGGCGCTGATCGCATCGGCCGCCGCGGTGAGCCCGTCGGCCTGCGCCGCGGCCGCGGCGAGGATCGGATGCGCGCTCACCGAGCGGGCCAGCGCCTGGGGGTGCTGGTCGTTGGTGTGGCCGAAGGTCACCAGCTCGGGGAGGGGCCCGTCGGGCAGCGGGGCGAGCTCGGCGTCGACGAGGGGCTGATACGCACCCGGCGACCGCCGCACGGTCTGAGTGGCGTTGTTGATCAGGATGTCGAGCGGCCCGGCGGCGGCGACCTGGTCGGCGAGCCCGATCACCTGGGCCGGGTCACGGAGGTCGATGCCGACGACGGTCAGTCGGTGCATCCACTCGGACGCATCGGGCAGACTCGCGAAGCGGCGCACCGCGTCGCGGGGGAAGCGGGTGGTGATGGTGGTGTGGGCGCCGTCGCGGAGCAGCCGGAGGGCGATGTGCATGCCGATCTTGGCGCGGCCGCCGGTGAGCAGGGCGCGCCGGCCGGTGAGGTCGGTGCGGGCCTCCCGTTTGGCGTGGCTGAGGGCTGCGCAGGAGGGGCAGAGCTGGTGGTAGAAACCGTCGACGAGCGTGTACGGCTGCTTGCAGATGTAGCACTTGCGCGCCTTCAGCAGCGTGCCCGCCGTGGCCGCCGTTCTCGACCCGCCGATGGCCAGGCCCCGGGTCTCGTCGTCGATGCGGTCGGGGGCGCCGGTGGCCGTGGCGGCCACGACGATGCGGTCGGCCTGGGCGATCTCGGCCCGGATCTCGCGGCGCCGCTTGTGCTTGACCGCCTTCACCATCTTCGCCGTCGCCCGGCGCACGGTCACGAAGTCGGGGTGGTCCTCGTCGAGCTCCACCATGTCGGCGAGCACCTTCAGGGCGATCGCGAGCTCGGCCGGGTCGATGGCCTCCGGAGAGGCGGCGGAATCGGTCAGGTCGGTCGTGGAGGGCACACGCGATTGTACGGGCTCAGCGGCCGTGGTACGCCGGGTCGTGCAGTTCGTGGGAGCTGACGGTGGCGCAGTCCTCCCCGAAGGTGAAGTCGCCGAGCACCCGCTCCCCCGCGAGCACCGCGGGCAGCCAGTACTTCGCGTCGTCCCACATCGCATGAAGCGGCAGCTCGTCGATCGGGAACCAGTCGGGCGAGACCTCGTCCGACTCCTGCGGCTCACCGGAGAAGCGCGAGGCGACGAAGACGGTCGAGTCCTGGCTCCAGTTCTCCCGGTACGGGAACGCGAACTTCACCAGGCCCATCTCGGTCAGGTCGCCGGGTTCGACCAGGAGGCCGGACTCCTCCTCGATCTCCCGCACGATCGCCTCGAGCGCGGTCTCGCCGGGCTCGAGCTTGCCGCCGAGACCGACGATGTTGCCCGAGCCGAGGCCCGTCTTCTTTCGACCGAGCAGCACCTCGGTGCGGCCGTCGGCACCCGCGCGCGTGAGGAACGCGACGCAGACCTGGTAGGGCGAGACGGGAGACACCCGTGGATCGTATCCCGCCCATGTGTTCGGAATGTTTCGGGCGTACGCTCGAGCGCATGAGCACCTTCATCGAACCCACCGAGCCCGAGTCCTTCGAGCACAACGGCCAGAAGCCCGAGGTCGACGTCACCGAGGCCGAGGCCCTGGACTCCGAGAACGTGGCCGCTCGCGCGAACGGCGACGAGAGCGATGAGCCCGACTCCTTCGACGAGAACCTCGAGCAGGAGTTCAAGGAGTTCATCGGCGACGCCGAGCCCGCCGACGGTCCCGCGCCCGCGGGCTGACGACCGGACGCGATCACGAGCGACGACGTCCGGGCCCGTCTCGAGCGCGCGCACGACGCGGCGCGCGCCGACATCACCGAGCTGACCGAGACGATGGCGACGCTCCGCAGCACGCGGGAGACGTCGCCCGACGACGACGAGCACGACCCCGAGGGGCCGACGCTGTCGAGCGAGTGGTCGCGCATCCGGGGCCTGCTGCTCGCCGCCGAGCTGCGCCTCGGTGAGACGGATGCGGCGCTCGCCCGCGTCGACGACGGCAGCTACGGCGTGTGCCTGGTCTGCCATCGCCCGATCGCGCCGGGCCGCCTCGAGGCGCGGCCCACGGCGTCGCTCTGCGTCGAGTGCGCCTCGCGCCTCTGAACGGTCAGCCGCGAGCCGTCTGCCGCGAGCCGTCAGCCGCGAGCCATCTGCCACGTCAGGCCGAGCCGGGTGCGCAGGCCCTCAGTCGGCCCGCTTCTCCCCGCCGAGCTCCCACGGCAGCTCGCCCTCGAGCTCGACCGGCTCCTCGGGCGGCTCGTCGAAGCCGCCCGGTCGCTGCACGCGCCCGAAGAAGCCCATCTGGTTCACCTTCGGCCGAGCGGATGCGGCCGGGCCCTCATCGGCGCCGGTCTCGCCGGCCGGGCGCCGGCCGTAGAAACGGTCGCGCAGCCGCTGGTTGAAGCTGCGGTGGTCGGCGGGGTCGGTGTCGCCGCGCATCCGCTCGTCACCGACGCTGCCGGAGTCGTCGCTGCCGCGGTCGTCGCCGTCAGGCCCGCGCTCGCTCATCTCATCACCTCAGGTGCTTCAGCATGCGGGTGTTGCCGAGGGTGTTCGGCTTCACGCGGGCGAGGTCGAGGAACTCGGCGACACCCTCGTCGGGAGAGCGCACGAGCTCGGCGTAGACCTCGGGGTCGACGAGCGAGAGCGGCGACGCGGTGTAGCCGTTGCGCTCGAAGAAGGGCACCTCGAAGGTGAGGCAGAACAGCTTCGAGAGGCCGAGGTCGAGTGCGTCGGCCTCGAGCTGCTGCAGCAGGGCACTGCCGACACCCTGGCCGAGCCAGCCGTCGTCGACGGCTAGGGTGCGCACCTCGCCGAGGTCCTCCCAGAACACGTGCAGGGCGCCACAGCCCACGGGTGTGCCGTCGGGAGCCACCGCGATGCGGAACTCCTGCACGGCCTCGTAGAACACGACGGCGTCCTTGCCGAGCAGGATTCGTCGCTGCACCAGGGGCTCCACGAGACCTTGGATCCACGGGACGTCACTGGTGCGCGCCCGCCGCACGGTCACGGGCGTCTTCTGCTCTGGCATCCGACCAGCGTAACCTCCTGGCGGTGCGGGGCGTGCCGGGAACGACGAAGGGCCGGGCACCGTGAGGTGTCCGGCCCTTCGAGGGGGTGACTAGTCGAGGTCGCCGAGAGCGGCGGCCGCCGCGGCCGAGGAGGCCGAGGCGTCTGCGCCCGCACCGATCGCGACGGGCTCGCGCGACGTCGTGACGAAGGTGAAGGCACCGTTCTCGAAGTCGACGTGCACGTGGTCGCCCGCGTTGAGCTCACCCTGCAGGATGCGCTCGGACAGCTGGTCCTCCACCTCGTGCTGCATCGCGCGGCGCAGCGGGCGCGCACCGAGCGAGGGGTCGAAGCCGACCTCGATCAGGCGCTCCTTCGCGGCGAGCGTGAGCTCGATCGTGAGGTCGCGGTCGAGCAGGCGGTCGCGGAGGCGCTTGATGAACAGATCGACGATCTGCAGCAGCTCCTCCTTGTCGAGCTGAGGGAACACGATGGTGTCGTCGACGCGGTTCAGGAACTCGGGCTTGAAGTTCTTCTTCAGCTCCTCGGAGACCTTGCCCTTCATGCGCTCGTAGGACGTCGCGGTGTTGCCGGTGGCCTGGAAGCCGATCGGCGCGCCCGTGATGTCCTTCGTGCCGAGGTTGGTCGTCATGATGATGACCGTGTTCTTGAAGTCGACGACGCGACCCTGACCGTCGGTCAGGCGTCCCTCCTCCAGAACCTGCAGCAGCGAGTTGAAGATGTCGGGGTGGGCCTTCTCGATCTCGTCGAACAGCACCACGGAGAAGGGCTTGCGGCGCACCTTCTCGGTGAGCTGGCCGCCCTCCTCGAAGCCGACGAACCCGGGAGGGGCACCGAACAGTCGCGAGACTGTGTGCTTCTCGCCGTACTCCGACATGTCGAGGGAGATCAGCGCGTTCTCGTCGTCGAACAGGAACTCGGCGAGCGCCTTGGCGAGCTCGGTCTTTCCGACACCCGTGGGGCCGGCGAAGATGAACGAGCCCGAGGGGCGCTTCGGGTCCTTGAGCCCGGCGCGGGTGCGGCGGATCGTGCGGGACAGGGCGGCGATGGCCTCGTTCTGGCCGATGACCCGCTGGTGCAGGGCCTTCTCCATGAACACGAGGCGAGCCGACTCCTCCTCGGTGAGCTTGAACACCGGGATGCCCGTGGCCTGGGCCAGCACCTCGGCGATCAGTCCCTCGTCGACGATGCCGGAGGTCTGCACCTCGCCGGCCTTCCACTGCTTCTCGAGTCGCAGACGTTCGCCGAGCAGGTTCTTCTCCTCGTCGCGGAGCGAGGCGGCCTTCTCGAAGTCCTGATCCTCGATCGCGGCCTCCTTCTGGCCGCGCACGGCGGCGATGCGCTCGTCGAACTCGCGCAGCTCCGGCGGGGCGGACAGGATCGAGAGGCGAAGGCGTGCGCCCGCCTCGTCGATCAGGTCGATCGCCTTGTCGGGGAGGAAACGGTCCTGCACGTAGCGGTCGGCCAGGTTCGCCGCGGCGACGATGGCGCCATCGGTGATCGAGACCTTGTGGAACGCCTCGTACTTGTCGCGCAGCCCCTTCAGGATGTTGATCGCGTGGGGCAGCGACGGCTCGGCCACCTGGATGGGCTGGAACCGGCGCTCGAGCGCCGCGTCCTTCTCGAAGTGCTTGCGGTACTCGTCGAGCGTCGTGGCACCGATGGTCTGCAGCTCACCACGGGCGAGCAGCGGCTTCAGGATGCTCGCCGCGTCGATCGCGCCCTCGGCCGCACCCGCACCCACCAGGGTGTGGATCTCGTCGATGAACGTGATGATGTCGCCGCGGGTGCGGATCTCTTTCGTGACCTTCTTCAGGCGCTCCTCGAAGTCACCGCGGTAGCGGGAACCGGCGATGAGCGAGCCGAGGTCGAGCGTGTAGAGCTGCTTGTCCTTCAGCGTCTCGGGCACGTCGCCGCGCACGATCGCCTGGGCGAGGCCCTCGACGACGGCGGTCTTGCCGACGCCGGGCTCACCGATCAGCACGGGGTTGTTCTTGGAGCGGCGCGAGAGGATCTGCATGACCCGCTCGATCTCCTTCTCGCGGCCGATCACGGGATCGAGCTTGTTGTCGCGCGCAGCCTGTGTGAGGTTGCGCCCGAACTGGTCGAGGATCTGCGAGCCCTTGTCGGGGGCCTGGTCGTTGCCGCCGACCGCGACCTGCTCCTTGCCCTGGTAGCCCGACAGCAGCTGGATGACCTGCTGGCGCACCCGGTTGAGGTCGGCGCCCAGCTTCACGAGCACCTGGGCTGCGACGCCCTCGCCCTCGCGGATGAGCCCGAGCAGGATGTGCTCGGTGCCGATGTAGTTGTGGCCGAGCTGCAGCGCCTCGCGGAGCGAGAGCTCGAGCACCTTCTTCGCGCGGGGCGTGAAGGGGATGTGCCCGGTGGGCTGCTGCTGGCCCTGGCCGATGATGTCCTGCACCTGCTCGCGCACGGCGTCGAGCGAGATGTTCAGCGACTCGAGCGCCTTGGCGGCGACACCCTCGCCCTCGTGGATGAGACCGAGCAGGATGTGCTCGGTGCCGATGTAGTTGTGGTTGAGCATCTTGGCTTCTTCTTGCGCCAAGACGACGACGCGACGGGCTCGGTCGGTGAATCTCTCAAACATGTCTGTCTCCTTGGTCGCCAGGGCCGGTGGTTGGCGACCGATAGGAAGAGACTAACCAGCGAAGCAGGGCCAGACAGCCCCTGTTCGCCGTGGGCGTGACGGCAGAACGTAGGATGCGAGCATGAGCAACCTCGAGCGCCGTCCCGACGAGACCTGGGCCGCCTGCGACACCGCCACGAGCGCCGCTCCGCCCGAGATCGTGACCGCCCGCGAGGTGCCGCTCGGCGGCCCCCGTGCCATGACCGTGCACCGCACGCTGCCGAGCAAGCAGCGCACGATGGTGGGCGCCTGGTGCTTCGCCGACCACTACGGGCCGTCGACGGTGTCGGAGACCGGCGGCATGGTCGTTCCGCCGCATCCGCACACCGGGCTGCAGACGGTGAGCTGGCTGTTCGAGGGCGAGATCGAGCACCGGGACAGCGTCGGCAGCCACGCGATGGTGCGGCCCGGCGTGCTCAACCTGATGACCGCGGGCCGGGGCATCTCGCACTCGGAGGTCTCGACGCCGGCCGCCACGGTGCTGCACGGCGTGCAGCTCTGGGTGGCGCTGCCCGAGGCGTCGCGCCAGAGCGAGCCGTTCTTCGAGAGCCACGAGGCCGTCGAGGTGCAGGTGGCGGATGCCCGGCTCAAGGTCTTCGTCGGTGAGCTCGCGGGCGCCGGCGTTCCGGCCACCACCTTCACCCCGCTCGTCGCCGCCGAGATCATGCTGCCTGCAGGCGGCTCGGTGGAGCTGCCCGTCGACCCCTCCTTCGAGCACGGCGTGCTCGTCGACGCCGGCCCCGTCTCGGTGGACGGCGTCACCGCCACCCGCACCGAGCTCGCCTACGTCGGAGTCGGGCGCAGCACCCTGTCGCTCCGCGCGGGCGACGAGCCGGTGCGCGTCGTGCTGATCGGCGGCGAGCCGCTCGGGGAGAAGATCCTGATGTGGTGGAACTTCGTCGGCCGCAGCCACGACGAGATCGTCGCCTACCGCGCGGCGTGGCAGCGCGAGTCGGGTGCCGCCGAGCCTGACGGGTCGTCGCCCCCGGCCGCCGCCGAGCATCCGGATGCCCGCCCGCGCTTCGGCGCGAGTGACCACCACTTCGAGGGCTCACCGCTGCCGGCGCCCGTCCTCCCCGCCGTTCGCCTGCAGCCCCGCCCGTAAGGCTCTACTGCAGGCCCGAGGTGAGGCGGGCGAGGTTGTCCAGGACGGTGGAGCGGAGCGGCTGCTTGTGCCACTCGTCGAGGGTGAGCTCGCGGCTGACCTTTCGGTAGCCGTCCTCGACGCCGCGCATCGCCGTGACGAAGTCGCGGCCGCGCACCATCAGCGAGACCTCCATGTTGAGGCTGAAGGAGCGCATGTCCATGTTGCTCGAGCCGATCACCGCGACCTCGTCGTCGATGGTGAAGTGCTTGGCGTGCAGGATGTACGGCGACTGGTACATGTAGATGCGCACGCCGGCGCGCAGCAGCACCTCGTAGTACGAGCGCTGGGCGTGGTAGACGAGGGCCTGGTCGCCGATCTCCGAGACGAAGAGGTCGACCGTGACCCCGCGCTGGGTGGCGGTGGTGATCGCGTAGAGCATGGCGTCGTCGGGCACGAAGTAGGGGCTCGTGATGACGATGCGCTCCTGCGCGTTGTAGAGCAGCGCCAGGAACAGGCGCAGGTTGTTCTCGCCGTCGAACCCGGGGCCCGAGGGGACCACCTGCATGTCGAGGGCATCCGGCTCGTCGTCGATGATCTCGTCGGTGATGGCGCGCGTCTCGCGGAGCAGCAGCTCGTTCGACTCGCTGTACCAGTCGGTGATGAAGATGGCGTTGATGCCGGCGACGATCGGGCCCTCGAGGCGGGTCATCAGGTCCTTCCACATCAGCCCGCGGCGGAGGTTGCTCTTCTTGTTGTAGCTGCGATCGACCACGTTCTGCGAGCCCATGTAGGCGACGTCACCGTCGATCACGAGGATCTTGCGGTGGTTGCGCAGGTCGGGGCGCTGCCAGCGACCCTTCAGCGGCTGCACCGGCAGCATGAAGTGCCACTTCACCCCGATGCGGTCGAGCATCTTCACGGTCTTCTTGTGCCCGGGAGCGCGCACCGAGGCGATGTGGTCGAGCAGCACCCGCACGGTGACGCCGCGCTTCACGGCCGCCTCGAGCGCCTCGAAGAAGGGCTTCGTTGTCGTGTCATACGACAGGATGTAGAACTCGGCGTGCACGTAGCGGCCCGCCTTGTCGATGTCGGCGGTCATCTGACGGATGCTCTCGTCGTAGTCGCCCACGAGGGTGGCGTTGTTGCCGCCGACGAGGGGCATCGCGCCGAGGGTGCGGTTCAGTTCGACGACGTTCTTGAACCACGGAGGCCAGGGTGTGTTCTCGCTGACGCGCTCGATGCCCTCGGTGGTCTCGACGATGAACTCGTTGATGGCGTGCTGCTTGTCGCGCCGCGACTTCGGCAGCTTGTACGAGCCGATCAGGAGGAACAGCAGGAAGCCCACGTAGGGGATCAGGAAGATGGTCATCAGCCAGGCGATGGCCGTCGACGGCCGGCGGTTGCGCGGGATGACGATGATCGACCCGATGCGGATCGCGAGATCGAGCAGGAGGAGCAGGAGCGCGACGATGAGCGCGACGTCTCCACCTGTCACTGCGGCCTCCTCGGTTGCCCTCAGAGCTACCGTATCGGTCTGGCGGCTACTCCGCGGACGCCTTGGCCGGCAGGCCGAGCCGAGCGCGCTCCTCGGCCTCGATCTTCGCCTTGGCGCGACGCTCGGACTTGTCGGCCCGGAGCACCGCGCGCATGATGAACCAGAACACGAGCCCGATCAGTACGGTCGGGGCCAGTGCGGAGAGCGCGGGCAGAAGGACGTCCATGTCCTCCATGGTACGTGCTCGGTCGCGGCTCAGTGCGTGAGGATGCCGAAGATGCCCGAGCCCACCAGGTAGAGCCCGACGCCGCCCACGATGATCCAGATCGCGATGCGCGTGGGCGTTGGCTTGTTCGGGTCGCCGGTGCCGTCGCCGCGGCCGCCCTCGTTGTTCTCGCGCTCGCTCTTCCCGGGCTCGAGGGGATCGTTCTTCTTGCCGCCGAACATGCTCATGCCGGACTCCTCTACTTCACCAGGGGGAACAGGATGGTCTCGCGGATGCCCAGGCCCGTCAGCGCCATGAGCAGCCGGTCGATGCCCATGCCCATGCCTCCGGACGGGGGCATGCCGAACTCGAGGGCGCGCAGGAACTCCTCGTCGAGGCGCATGGCCTCGACGTCGCCCGCGGCGGCCTGCTTCGCCTGCTCGACGAAGCGCTCGCGCTGGATGACCGGATCGACCAGCTCGGAGTAGCCGGTGCCCAGCTCGAAGCCGTTGATGTAGAGGTCCCACTTCTCGACGACGCCCTCGATCGAGCGGTGCGCGCGAGTGAGCGGGCTGGTCTCGACCGGGAAGTCCATGACGAAGGTGGGGCTCGTCAGATCGGCCTTGACGAAGTGCTCCCACAGCTCCTCGACGAGCTTGCCGTGGTTCGCCAGGTGCACCTCGACGCCCTCGCGGTCGGCGAGCTTCTGCAGCTCGGCGACCGAGGTCTGCGGGGTGATCTCGATGCCGGCCGCCGCGCTCAGCGACCCGTACATGCTGATGCGATCCCACTCGCCGCCGAGGTCGTACTCGGTGCCGTCGGCCCAGGTCACGACGTGCGAGCCCGCCACGGCGAGCGCCGCGTTCTGCACCAGCGTCTGCGTCAGTTCGGCGATCGAGTTGTAGTCGCCGTAGCTCTCGTAGGCCTCGAGCATCGCGAACTCGGGCGAGTGCGAGGAGTCGGCACCCTCGTTGCGGAAGTTGCGGTTGATCTCGAACACCCGGTCGATGCCGCCGACCACCGCGCGCTTGAGGAACAGCTCGGGCGCGATGCGGAGGTACAGCTCGGTGTCGAAGGCGTTGGAGTGCGTGACGAACGGGCGGGCCGCGGCTCCGCCGTGGATCGTCTGCAGCATCGGCGTCTCGACCTCGAGGAAGTCGCGCTCGGCGAACGTCTTGCGCAGCGACGCGTTGGTGAGCGCACGGGTGCGCACCATCTGCCGCGCCCCGTCGCGCACGATGAGATCGAGGTAGCGGCTGCGCATCCGTGTCTCCTCGGAGAGCTCGGTGTGCAGGTTCGGCAGCGGCAGCACGGCCTTCGACGCGATCTGCCACTCGGTGACCATGACGCTCAGCTCGCCGCGGCGCGAGGAGATGACCTCGCCCTTCACGAACAGGTGGTCGCCGAGGTCGACGAGCTCCTTGAAGTCGGCGAGCGACTCCTCGCCCACGTTCGCCTGCGAGACCATGGCCTGGATGCGGCTGCCGTCGCCCGACTGCAGCGACACGAAGCAGAGCTTGCCGGTGTTGCGCAGGTGCACGATGCGGCCCGCGAGCCCGACGATCTCGCCGCTGGTCTCGTCGGCGGCGAGGTGGCCCCATGCGGCGCGCACGGCGGGGATGGTCGTGGTGACCGGCACCGACACGGGGTACGCCTCGGCACCCGACCCGATCAGCTTCTCGCGCTTGGCCAGGCGCACGGCCTTCTGCTCGCTCGCCTCGGCGGCGGCCTCCGCGGCCGTCAGCTCGGATTCGGTGGGCGGCGTCTGGGCGTCAGTCATTCGAACGGGTCTCCTCGAGGTCGGCCCCAGTTTACCGGGCCGCACGGGGCGGCTAGGGTCGAGCCAGGGGTGCGGGGGCACCCGGCAGGGGGAACCGGATGCTCGACGCACGCACCACGGCCCGCCGACGCGCGGGCGCCGCCCTCCTGGCCGCCCTCGGCACCGCCCTCCTCGCGAGCTGCACCTCCGCGTCGCCCGCCCCGGAAGCCGCTCCCTCCCCGTCGCCCACGCCCACCGCGACGCCCACTCCGACCGCCACGCCCGTCAGCGCCTCGGGCACCGGCCCCGGCGAGGTCGAGGTGCAGAACCCGTACTACCCGATCGTGGAGGGGCGCGAGTGGATGGGGATGGACGTATCGTTCTCGTGCGCCGGCGACGGTCCGTTCGACGTGCGCATCCCCGGCACCGGCGCGTTCACGGGCAGCAGCACGTGTTCGGTGCGCGGGAGCAGCGACTTCCTGATCGAGCAGTCGAAGACGAGCTACCGGGTCGTCATCACGGTCGACGAGGGCGTCGACTGGACGTTCACCGGGCTGCTCACCCCACCGCACGGCCCCTGAGACGGCGCCCCGGCGGGGTCAGCGGCCGAGGTAGAGGGGGGCGTTGTCGATGAGGCGGGTGTCGCCGACGCGGGCCGCGACGATGGCGCGGGCCGGGCCCGTGTAGTCGTCGTCGACCGGGAGGAAGGTGTCGGGGTGCACGACCGCGAGGTAGTCCATCGCGACGAGCTGCTCGCCCATGGCCGCCGACTGGGCGGCGGCGAGCACGGCGTCGATGCCGCGGTCGGACGCCGAGACGGCGGCCTCGAGCACGTGCGGCAGGGTGACGGCGGCGCGGCGCTCCCGGGCGTCCAGGAAGCGGTTCCGGCTCGACAGGGCCAGGCCGTCGTCGTCGCGAACGGTCTCGACCTCCTCGACGGCGACGGGGAGGTTCAGGTCGGCGATCATCCGGCGCACGAGGAAGACCTGCTGCGCATCCTTCTCACCGAAGAGCACGAACTGCGGCCCGACGATGTTGAGCAGCTTCGCGACGACCGTGAGCACACCGTCGAAGTGTCCGGGGCGGCTGCGGCCCTCGA
Source organism: Herbiconiux flava (assembly GCF_013409865.1). Taxonomy (NCBI): domain Bacteria; kingdom Bacillati; phylum Actinomycetota; class Actinomycetes; order Micrococcales; family Microbacteriaceae; genus Herbiconiux; species Herbiconiux flava. Next base: position 1,417,223 of record NZ_JACCBM010000001.1, on the reverse strand, counting down.
ACAGGCCGCCGACCTTGCCGGCGGTGACGCGGGTGGCGGTGTCGCCGCGGGGGTAGATCTCGGTCACGTCGGGGGCGAAGACGAGGTCGGCGCCGTGTCCGGCGAGGGTCGCCAGGTCGGCGTCGAGGTCGCGGGGGTAGCGCTCGAGGTCGGCGGGATCCGTGAACTGGAGCGGGTTCACGAAGACCGACACCACGACGATGTCGGCGAGCTCCGCCGCGCGGTCGACGAGGGCGAGGTGGCCCTCGTGCAGGGCGCCCATGGTGGGCACGAGGGCGACGCGGGGTCGTGCATCCGTCGCCGCGCCGGCGACGTCGCCCGCGAGCGTCTCGAGCCGGCGCCGCACGTCGTCGATCGTCGTGGCGACGACCGGGAGATGGGGGGCGAGGGCGGCGGTTTCGGCCTGGGTCACCGGGGGAACTCCTTCGCTGTCGGCCGCCTGCCTCGCAGACCGCCACGACGATGCTACCTGGGCCGGGCCGCTCAGCGGCCCACTGCTCTGCGGCCCGGGCTGCTCACCGGCCCGGGCTGCTCAGCTGCTCAGACCGGGGGGATGCCGCCGCCCGCCCGCGCGAGGGCGTTCTCGACGGCCGAGCGCACGAGGGGGGCGAGCACACGCCCGGGGGCGTCGACGCCGATGGCCTCGAGCAGCCCGGCGGCCTGGTCGACGATGGCGCTCGAGAAGGTCGTGGCGGTCTCGACGGCCTCCGCGTAGGCCGGGCGGTCGGCCTCGGCGACGATCACCGGCTCGCCGCCCATCTCGACCACGAGGGCCTGCGCGATGGGCAGCACGGGGGTGGGGGCGGTGACGGCGAAGTGGGTTCCCGCGAGGCGGGCGAGGTCGACGCTGGTGCCGGTGAACGACATGGCCGGATGCACGGCCAGCGGGATCACGCCGGCCCCCCTCGCGGCGGCGAACACGTCGGCGCCGAACTCGGGGGCGGTGTGCAGCACGAGCTGTCCCATCTGCCAGGCACCCGTCTCCGCCAGGCCCGCGATGAGGGCGGGGAGCTCGGCCGAGGGGACGGCGATGAGCACCAGCTCGCTGCGCTCGACGAGCTCGGGGATGGGGAGGATCGGGGCTCCGGGGAGCATCACCTCGGCCCGCTCGCGGCTGGCGTCGGAGATCGCGGAGACGCCGACGATCGCGTGGCCGGCGTTCGCGAGGGCGGCGCCGAGCACGGGGCCGACGCGGCCGGCGCCGATGATGCCGACGCCGAGGCGGCCGGTGCGCTCGGAGGGTCTCATCGGGGGTCTCCTTCGGGGGTGGGAGGGGAGGCGATGGGTCTGGTGGCCCAGCGGTGGGAGGTGTCGGTGGAGGCGGCGTCCACGACTCGGGTGGCCCAGAGCTCGAAGGCGGCGGTGCCCGCCACGCGGTCTGCCGCCGGGACGGTGGCGCGGACGGGGCCCGCGACGGTCTGCACGGCCAGGTCGACGAGGTCGAGCATCCGGAGCAGGGGGCCCTGGGTGATGCGGAGGCTCTGCACGCGGGCCAGCGGGACGACCGAGAGGTGGCGCCAGACGAAGCCCGAGCGCAGCAGGATCGCGTCGTCGGTGACGGCGAATCCGGTGCGGCGCCACGAGAACGGGCGGATCGGCCAGGCGCGGCGCGGGGCGTCGGTGAAGCCCTCTCCGGCGCGGGCGGTGATGCCGGCGAGCACGATGTCGCGGGTGCTGGCGGGGAGGGCCGACGCGTCGGCGTCGGTGGGCGCGGCATCGGCGTCGGTGGGCGCGGCGTCGGCGTCGGTGGGCGCGGCATCGGCGGCGGGCTTCGCGAGGGACGGGAGGAGCAGGCCGAGCACCGTGCGCACGTCGTCGAGCGTGCCCACGGGGAGCATCGTGGTGCTGGTCTGCGCCGAGCCCTCGCCGGCGGCGCCCGCGCGGTTGATGCGGATCATCCACCAGCCGGCCGGCCGCCAGAGCAGCGGCTGGCTGACCTCGATCGCGTGGATGCGCCCGGGCGGCAGTGTGTCGTTGCTCGTGGAGAGCAGCCCGAAGCCGACCCGCACGCCGTCGGGCGTGCCCGCGATGCTGTAGCGCAGCGACTTCGTGAAGCGGTTGAAGTAGTAGCCGATCGCCGCGGCCAGCCCCGGCACGATGAGGACGACGAACAGCTCCCGCCGCCCGAGCATCGAGCTCACCACGATGAACACCGCGACGATCAGCAGCACCACGGTGAACCCGCTCAGCACGAGCGACATGATCAGGCGGCCCGGCGGGATCTTCACGACCGACTCGGGGGCGGCCAGGGCGGGGTCGAGCTCGGGGGCGAGCAGTTCGCGCATCCGCTGGTTGACCAGGCCGGGGTGGTGATCGGATGCGCCGGCCGCTCCGCCCGGGCGAGGCCCCTCGTGAGCGGGGTCGACCTGGACGCCCGGGTCTGCGCCCCCCTCGGTGCCCGCGGGCGCGCCGGCCGCCGCCTGGGCCGCGGCCACCGCCGCCGGATCGAACGGCAGCGCGATCGGCGCCCCCGTCGCCTGCGCCCGGGCGAGCTGCGCGCCCGACGCGAGCAGCAGCACGTCGCGGCGGAGGGCGTCGGCCTGGGCGCTGCCGAGGTAGGCGAGCTGGACCTTGGCGTCCTGTCCGGCGACGCTGACCTCGAGGCGGGCGGCGCCGAACAGGCGGGCGAAGAACGGGCGCGAGATCGAGACGCCCTGGATGCGGTCGAGGCGGGCCCGGCGGTGGGTGCGGAAGAGCACGCCGCTGCGCACCTCGACGACGTCGTCGCCGACGCGGAAGGTGTGCATCCGCCAGGAGACGTAGAAGCTGACGACGCCGACCACCAGCGCCACGACGGCGATCAGCGAGAGCCAGCCGATCTGGCCGCGCTCGTAGGCGGTCTGCAGAGGGTCGCCCGGCAGCTCGGGGGCGCCGAACACCCAGTCGACGAGCCGCTCGCGGAAGTTGGCGAGCACGAAGCCGAGGATCGCGATCAGCACGATGCCGCCCCGCAGCAGCGGTGTCGCGGGGTGCAGGCGGTGCCACTCGCCGTCGGTGAGCTCGGTGGCCGTGCGCTGCCGGTCGGGCTCGGCCGCGGGAGGGGTCGCGGCGGCGGCGGCCGGCTCGACGGCGGGCGGGGTGGTGTCGTCCGAGGGGTCGGAGGGCCGCGCATCCGGAGCCGTCATCGGCACGGCCTCACAGGCCGACGCGTCGCGACTCGGCGAGCTCGACCAGGCGGTCGCGCAGCGCGTCGGCGTCGGCGGCGACGAGCCCGGGGATCGCCACGCCCGTCGCGGCGGCCGCCGTGACGAACTTGAGCTCGGCGAGGCCGAGGGCCCGGGCGACGGGGCCGCGGTTGATGTCGATGAGTTGCATGCGTCCGTAGGGCACCGAGACGACGCGGTGGAACATGATGCCGCGGCGGAAGACCAGGTCGTCGGCGCGCAGCCGGTAGCCGATCGCCCGCACCCGGCGCGGGGCGAGGGCCAGTGTGACGATCGTGATCACGACGGCGACCGCGAGCGCCGGCCAGCCGAACCAGGTGCGCAGCAGGATGAACGGCACGGTGACGGCGCAGAGCACCAGCCCGCCGACGAGGCTCGACACGAGCTCGACGCCCACGAACTTCGGGCTGACGCCGCGCCAGCCGTCGCCGATCGCGTCTGCCCCCGCGTGCGCCGCGTCGGGCGCGGCGGGGTTCGGCGCGGTGGGGTTCGGCGCGGTGGCGTCAGGCGCAGTGGCGGGGTCGGGGGCGGCAGCCGGGTCGGGCGGGACGGGGTCGCCCGCCGTCAGTCGGCTCATGCGGCACCCGCCTCGGCCGGGTCGTCGGGCTCGTCGGGCGGGAGGGTGCAGAGGCGCTCGGCGACGAGGCCGGCCACCAGCAGGGCGACCCCCGAGACCGCCGCGGCGATGCCCGGCCAGATCGAGCCGACGTCGGCGATGACCGGACGGGTCGTGAGGAAGATCACGATGCCCGCCGAGAGCCCTGCGATCAGGCTGCCGACGAGGCTCGACGCCTTGGCCAGGACGACGGTGCGCATGGCGCGGAACGGATTGATGCGCGTGGTCGACCGCCCGCGCAGCGCCCGCGCGATCGGGATCGCCAGCACCACCACGATCGCTGCCGCCGCCACGAGAGTGACCGTGAGCGTGTACGGCGGGATCAGCACCGGCTGCCCCGCCGACGCGAGCGCCACCTCCAGCACGAAGCCGAGGGCGAGCCCGACGGCCGCGAAGGCCACCAGGGTGAGCGGACGGGTGTGCCTCACCGCGACTCCCCCACGTAGGGGCGCAGGGTGTTCTGGGGGATGGAGGTGAGCAGAGCATCCGCTCGACCGATGCCGGGCAGGGTGGCGTTCGGGTCGATCTCGAGCCACGGGACCAGTACGAAGTCGCGCTCGGCCGCGCGCGGGTGCGGAAGGGTGAGGCGCGGGGTGTCGCGCACGATCGAGGCGAAGGTGACGATGTCGACGTCGAGGGTGCGGTCGCCCCAGCGTTCGGTGCGCACGCGGCCGTGCTCGTGCTCGATGCGGTTGACCTCGCCGAGGAGCTCCTCGGGGTGCAGGCTCGTGCGGATGGTGGCGGCGGCGTTGAGGTAGCCCGGCGCGTCCACGTCGATGCCCTGGGGCTTCACGGCGACGGTCTCGTAGAGCCGCGAGACCTTCTCGACCACGATGCCGGGGGTGGCGCGGAGGTCGTCGACCGCGGCGAGGATCGTGGCCTCGCGGTCACCGAGGTTGCTGCCGAAGGCGAGCACCGCCGGCAGCCGGATGATGCGGCGCTCGACGCTGCCGATGGGACGGGGGTTCATGCGGGGGCCGTTCTCGTGGGGCTGGGAGCGGGCGTGGGGGCGGCCGGGGCGGCCTCGGGCGGCGTCGCGGTGGGAACGGGCGCGGTCCGGGCATCCGCGGCGGGCGGCGGCACGGGCACGGGCGGTGGCACGGGCACGCGGCGGCGGGTGATCGTGACGCTGACGTCGGCGAAGGGCACCGTGATGGGCGCGTCGGGCTTGTGCACGACCACGCGCGTCTGCCGCACCGGCGGATGCGCGAGCACCACGCCGGCCACCCGCTCGGCCAGCGTCTCGATCAGGTCGACGGGGTCGCCCGCCACCGCGGCCGCGATCTCCTCGGCGAGCTCGCCGTAGTGCACCGTCTGCGCGAGGTCGTCGCCGCCGGCCGCACCCGCGGTGTCGAGCCACAGCTGCACGTCGAGCAGGAACAGCTGACCGTTCTCGCGCTCGAAGTCGAAGACGCCGTGGTGCGCGAACACCTCGAGCCCCGTCAGCGTGAGCACGTCGAGCTCGTCGATCGTCGGCTGCGTGACCCGCTCCGTCGTCATGTGAACCAGGATGCCCTCCCCCGCCGTCATCGTCGCCGCCCCGATCCCGGCCGCTCGGCCGTGCTGCCCGTCGCAGCCGCCGCGGCGCCGCCGTCCCGTCCGCGGATCCACGCCTCGGCCACGTCGACCGCACCCCGCGTGAGCGACACGTCGTGCACCCGAACCCCCCACGCCCCGGCGTTCACCGCGAGCGCCGCCACCGTCGAGGATGCCAGATCCCGCTCGACCGCGGTGGCCCCGCCGGGCACGAGCTCGCCGAGGAACCGCTTGCGCGACGCCCCGATCAGCACCGGCAGCCCGAGGCCGACGAGGCGGTCGAGCCGCCCGAGCACGGCCCAGTTGTGGTCGGCGTTCTTCGCGAAGCCGAGCCCCGGGTCGAGGATGAGCCGCTCGGGGTCGACGCCCTTCACGATCAACTGGGCGGCGCGCAGCTCGAGCTCCGACACCACCTCCGCCACCACGTCGCGGTAGCGGGCGAGTTCGTTCATGCCGTCGCTCGGCCCGCGCCAGTGCATCACGACGAAGCGCGCGTCGCTGCCGACGATCAGATCGTCCATCTCGGGGTCGGCGAGACCGCCCGAGACGTCGTTGATGATCGTCGCGCCGGCCTCGATGGCGGCGGCCGCGGTGGACGCGTTCATCGTGTCGACGCTCACGGTGACGCCCTGGGCGACGAGGTCGCGCACGACCGGCAGCACGCGCCGTCGCTCCTCCGAGATCGCGACCCGCTGCGCCCCCGGCCGGGTCGATTCGCCGCCCACGTCGATGATGTCGGCACCGCGCGCGACCATCCCGAGGGCGTGCTTCACGGCGGCGTCACGGTCGATCCAGAGCCCGCCGTCGCTGAACGAGTCGGGTGTGACGTTCAGGATGCCCAGGATGCTGGTCACGCGCCGGCCCCCGTCCCGGCGCCTGTCGGCTCGGAGGGCGTCGCGGCGAGACCGCCCTCGACGGGCCGCCGCGGGGCCGCGATGAGCGCGGTGAGTTCGGCGCGGGCGGCCGGATCGGCGAGCTCTCCGCGGGCTGCGAGGGTGAGGGTGGTGCTGCCGGTCTGGCGGGGGCCGCGCGCCGTGACGCAGCCGTGGCGGGCGTCGAGCACCACGAGCACCCCGCGGGCTCCGAGACCGCGCTGCAGCGCATCCGCGATGTCGTCGGTGAGGCGCTCCTGCAGCTGGGGGCGGGAGGCGGCCGACTCGACCACGCGCACGACCCCGCCGAGGCCGGCGACCTGCTCGCCGGGCAGGTACGCCACGTGGGCGACGCCCTCGAACGGCAGCAGGTGGTGCTCGCAGACCGAGCGGAAGGCGATGTCGCGGATGAGCACGGGACCGGACGGCTGAGCATCCGCTCGCCCGGACGGTGCACCTGATGCACCCGCTCCGCCCGGCGCACCCGCCTCACCGGCGGTGAACGTGGTGCCGAGCGCGTCGGCCGGGTCGAGACCCGTGCCCGCGTAGAGCTCGGCGAGCAGCTCCCCGACGCGGCGAGGCGTGTCGACGAGACCCTCGCGGCCCGGATCGTCTCCGATGGCGGCGAGGATCTCGCTGACGGCGGCCTCGATCCTGCCGCGGTCGACGGTCACGTGACGCCTAGGCGGTGGCGGGCCGGGGGTTGATGCGCGGACTGCGCTTCGACTTCGACTCCGGTTCCGGCTCGGAGTCGACACCGCCGTCGACGGCGCCGCCGTCGATGGGGGCCTTCGCGGTGGGGAAGGCCACCGGCGGCAGCGTCGACACGGGACGGTTCTGGCTCGACAGCCACTGCGGGCGCGCCGGGAGCTTCTTGATACCGGTGAAGATCTCGGCCAGCTGGTCGTGGTCGAGCGTCTCCTTCTCGAGCAGCTCTGCCGCCAGGCGGTCGAGGATCTCGCGGTTGGCGTTCAGCACCTGCCACGCCTCGTCGTGCGCCGCCTCGATGAGGTTGCGCACCTCGGCGTCGACCTGCTGGGCGAGGTTCTCGGAGTAGTCGCGCTCGTGGCCCATGTTGCGGCCGAGGAACATCTCACCCGAGGCGCTGCCGAGCTTCACGGCGCCGAGCGAGGCGGTCATGCCGTACTCGGTCACCATCTTCTTGGCCGTGCCGGTGGCCTTCTCGATGTCGTTCGAGGCGCCCGTGGTCGGGTCGTGGAACACGACCTCCTCCGCGACGCGGCCGCCCATGGCGTAGGCGAGCTGGTCGAGCAGCTCGTTGCGGCTGACCGAGTAGCGGTCTTCGAGCGGCAGCACCATCGTGTAACCGAGGGCGCGGCCACGGGGAAGGATGGTGACCTTCGTGACCGGGTCGGTGTTGTTCATCGCCGCCGCCACCAGGGCGTGCCCGCCCTCGTGGTAGGCCGTGACCAGCTTCTCCTGGTCGCGCATGATGCGGGTGCGGCGCTGCGGGCCGGCGATGACGCGGTCGATCGCCTCGTCGAGGGCGCGGTTGTCGATCAGCTGCGCGTTGCTGCGCGCGGTGAGCAGCGCGGCCTCGTTCAGCACGTTCGCCAGGTCGGCGCCGGTGAAGCCGGGCGTCTTGCGGGCGACGACCTCGAGGTCGACGCCGGCGGCCAGCGGCTTGCCGCGGCCGTGCACCTCGAGGATCTTCTTGCGGCCGTTGAGGTCGGGGGCGTCGACGCCGATCTGGCGGTCGAAGCGGCCCGGGCGCAGCAGCGCGGGGTCGAGGATGTCGGGGCGGTTGGTCGCCGCGATCAGGATGACGTTCGTCTTGACGTCGAAGCCGTCCATCTCGACCAGCAGCTGGTTGAGCGTCTGCTCGCGCTCGTCGTGACCGCCGCCCATGCCGGCGCCGCGGTGGCGGCCGACGGCGTCGATCTCGTCGATGAAGATGATGGCGGGCGAGTTCTCCTTCGCCTGCTGGAACAGGTCGCGCACGCGGCTCGCGCCGACACCGACGAACATCTCGACGAAGTCGGAACCGGAGATCGAGTAGAACGGCACGCCGGCCTCACCCGCGACGGCGCGGGCGAGCAGGGTCTTGCCGGTTCCGGGAGGGCCGTACAGCAGCACGCCCTTGGGGATGCGGGCGCCGACCGCGAGGAACTTGGCCGGCTCCTTCAGGAAGTCCTTGATCTCCTCGAGCTCCTCCAGCGCCTCCTCGGCACCGGCGACGTCGGCGAAGGTGACCTTCGGCGACTCCTTCGAGACGAGCTTCGCCTTCGACTTGCCGAACTGCATGACCTTGTTGCCGCCGCCCTGCATGCCCGAGAGCATGAACCAGAAGAAGGCTCCGATCAGGAGGATCGGCAGCAGCAGACCGAGGGCCGACAGCAGCCAGTTCGGCTGGGGCACCTCGTCGTTGAAGCCGTCGGCGGGCTCGGCGGTGGTGACCGCGTTGACGACCTCTTCACCGCGCGGGGCGACGTAGTAGAACTGCACCTTCGTGCCGTACTTGTCGTCGGCGTTCGCGAGCGTCATGTCGACGCGCTGCTCGCCGTCGATGATGGTCGCCTCGGAGACCTTGCCGCTCGAGAGGAACCCGAGCCCCTCCTGCGTGGTGACCTGCTGGTAGCCGCCGCCGGTGATGAGGCTGAACCCGATCCAGAGCGCGATCGCGCCGAGCAGGATGTAGGGAATGGGAGATCGAAGGATGCGTTTCGCGTTCATGACTCTTCTACGCTCGGTGTGCCGGTGGCGGCGGCACGATGCCTATGTCGTGCTGCAAGGGTACCCGTCGCGGACTGGGCGCCGCCTCCATGTTCCCCGTGGGCGTAACGGTGCCCGAACGCCCTCCCGACCCGCCCTCAGCCCACCTCCAGCGTGACCGTCACCGCGTTCGAATAGGCGCCGTCGTCGGGCCCGGTGAGCCGGTAGCGGATGGTGTCGACTCCCGCCGCGCCGGGTCTCGGGGTGTAGACGAACGATCCCGTGACCGTGTCGATCTCGATCGTGCCGAGCGCCGGCGGGGTGGTCCCCTGCTGGATCAGCCAGCCCTCCGTCGGCACCTCGTCGTTCGCGAGCAGGCCCACCGGCGACTCGAACCGGGCTCCCGCGGGCACGGCGTAGGCGTCGGCCCGTGCCACCGCGGGCGCGACGACCTCCACCTCGAAGCCTGTGCGGTACATCGACGGGCGGCCCCCGATCGTCACCACCGCCCAGATGGTGTCGACGCCGAGGAATTCGGGATTCGAGCGATAGCTCACCCGTCCATGGTCGTCGATGATCGCGTCGCCGTGCTCGGCGACCATCAGCAGCGGCCGCGGGATCATCGACGTGCACCACGTCGAGAGCCGCGTGGTGAGCAGCGACACCACCTTCTGCGGCGGGTCGGCCGTCGTCTCGCACGTCGGCCACGGCAGAAGAGCGGATGCCCGACCCGGCGCCGCGCCCAGGCCCACCCCCACCAGCAGAAGTGCGGCGACGGGCACCGCGAGCACCCGCCACCCGGGCCGAGCAGCCCTCATCGCTCGACCAGGCCCACCAGGATGACGGCCGACGGCCCGGTCGGATCGCCCGCCAGATGGACCGTGAGCTTGTCGTAGCCCGGCCCGACCTCGTCGGCCCGGTAGTAGAGGGTGCCGAAGACCGGCACGACCTCACCGACCAGCGTGGTGACGGCGAGTGGGGCTCCGGTGGGGCTGGAGCAGCGCGTGAGGAGCGGCGTGAACTCACCGACCACGACGACCTGGCGCACCCCGGTGAGGGATTCGCAGTGCGGAGTGCGGGGGTCGGCGAACGTGGTCTCGGCCGCCGCCGGTGAGGCCGCCACGAGGGCACTGAGGCAGGTCAGCGCGAGAGCGGCTGCGAGGGAGGTTCTGAGCAGTGAGCGCATGGGACGGCCTTTCGTCGGCCCACCCGTGAGGAGGCTAGCGCATCCGCTTGCTTAAATCGAGTGTTGCTCAGGAATAGATGTGCGGAGCCAGCACACCGATCGACTTGAGGTTGCGGTACCGCTCGGCGTAGTCGAGGCCGTAGCCCACGACGAAGGCGTTCGGGATGTCGTAGCCGACGTAGCGCACGTCGATCTCCACCTTGACGGCCTCGGGCTTGCGGAGCAGCGCGCAGATCTCGACCGAGGCGGCACCGCGGCTGCGGAGGTTCGCGAGCAGCCAGGAGAGGGTGAGCCCGGAGTCGATGATGTCCTCGACGATCAGCACCTTGCGACCCGTGATGTCGGTGTCGAGGTCTTTCAGGATGCGCACCACACCGCTCGACTGCGTGCCCGAGCCGTAGGACGAGACGGCCATCCAGTCCATGTTGAGCTGCAGGCGCAGCTCGCGCGCGAGGTCGGCCATGACCATCACGGCGCCGCGGAGCACGCCGACGAGCAGCACGTCGTCATCGTCGTCGTAGTCGGCCTCGATGCGCCGGGCGAGCTCGGCGATCTTCTCGGCGATCTGCTCCTCGGTGAGCAGCACCTCGGTGATGTCGTCGCGGACGTCGTCGATGTCCATGCAGATCCTCTCGGGTCTCGTGTTGCGGGTCTCGTGTTGCGGGTCTCGCGGTGCCGATTCGGACGCCGGCGGGCGAGTGCTAGGCGCGGGCGAACTCGAGCAGCGCGCCCCGCCGCACCACTCTAATCCCTGGCAGATCGACGCCCTTCTGGCCGTGCCAGTCGGTCACCAGGGCCGCGACCGCGAGGGTCTGGGCACGTGAGAGCGACACCCCGAACTCGCTGTCGACCACGTAGCGGATGATCCGGTTGCGCAGCGCCGCCGGATTCGCCTCGAGCGCCGGTGCCGAGATGGCGATGCCGGCCTCGGCGTGCTCCACGAGGTCTTCGATGGTCTCGATCGCCATGGCGTGCAGGGTGTCGTCGTCCTCGCGCAGCTGCTCCGCGGTGCGGGCGAGCGCCTCGGCGACGCCCGGGCCGAGCTCGCGCTCGAGCAGGGGCAGCGCCTCGTGACGCACGCGCACCCGCGTGTACGCCGCGCTGTCGTTGTGCGGATCGTGCCACGGCTCGAGCCCGGCGTCGCGGCAGAAGTCGTGGGTCTGCTGACGTCTGATGCCCAGCAGGGGGCGGATGCGCGTTCCGCCCGGCTGCTCGGCGACCGCCGCCATGCCGCGGAGGCTGACCGCTCCCGATCCGCGGCCGAGGCCGAGCAGCACCGTCTCGGCCTGGTCGTCGAGCGTGTGACCGAGGAGGACGGCGGCGGCACCGGTCGCGGCGAGCGCCTCGTCGATGGCGGCGTAGCGGGCGCCGCGGGCGGCCGCCTCGGGGCCACCGGTCGCCTCGACCTCCACCCGCGTGACGATCACCGGATCCAGACCCAGCTCCTCCGCCTGGCGGGCGGCTCGGGCGGCGACGTCGGCGGAGCCCTCCTGGAGCGCGTGGTCGACGATCACGGCGCCGGCGCGGAGGCCCGCCCGGGGGGCCTCGAAGGCGGTGGCCGCCGCGAGGGCCAGGGAGTCGGGGCCACCGCTGAGGGCGACGAGGAGGTCGGCTCGGGCATCCGCTCTGCCGGTGCTCGCGCTGCCTCGGCCGGCGATCTCGGCGAGACCTTCACGCACGGCCCGGCGCACGTCGGCGATGGCCGGGGTGAGGCGCGGTCGGCGGCCGTCGGTCTGCATCCAGTAACGTTATTGCAGTTTCGCGGCGCGCATCCGGCGCCGTCGTCCACAACGAGGGAGCAGCAGATCATGGCCGAGTACGACGTCGTCGTCGAGATCCCCAAGGGGAGCCGCAACAAGTACGAAGTCGACCACGAGACCGGTCGCGTGTACCTCGACCGCGTGCTCTTCACGAGCTTCGTGTACCCCACCGACTACGGCTACTTCGAGAACACCCTCGGCCTCGACGGCGACCCCGTCGACGCGCTGGTGCTGCTCGAGTACCCCGTGTTCCCCGGTGTGGGCGTCAAGGTGCGCCCTGTCGGCGTGCTGAACATGAGCGACGAGGCGGGCTCGGACGCCAAGGTCGTGGTGGTTCCCCACAAGGACCCGCGGTGGGCGCACATCCAGGACATCACCGACGTTCCGGAGCAGACCCGCAAGGAGATCGAGCACTTCTTCGCCCGCTACAAGGACCTCGAGCCCAACAAGTGGGTCAAGATCGAGGGCTGGGGCGACGCCGCCGAGGCCGACGCCATCGTGCAGGCCGGTATCACCAAGCTCGCGGAGGAGGGTCACTGACCTTCCCGTCGTTCTGACGCAGAACGCCCCGCCCCTCGGTTCGAGGTGGCGGGGCGTTCTGCTTTGCGGGGTGGTCGCGCGGCGGGGTGCGGCGGGTGGCGCCTGCGGCCGGGGTCAGAAGCCGACGAAGTTGCGAGGGTTCTGCGAGACGCCGCCGACGCGGGTCTCGAAGTGCACGTGGCAGCCCGTCGAGGAGCCCGTGGTGCCGGCCCAGGCGATGAGCTCGCCTACCCCGACGTCTTGGCCGCGGCCCACATTGAGCGAGCTGTTGTGGCCGTAGACGGTGGTGAGGCCGCCGCCGTGGTTGATCGTGACCGAGTTGCCGAGGCCGCCGTTGTAGCTGGCCTGGCTCACCGTGCCGGTCGCCGCCGCGTACACCGGGACGCCGCAGGTGCCGCCGGGCGCCACCAGGTCGATGCCGGCGTGCAGCCGCCACTCGTGGAAGATCGGGTGGAACCGCTGGCCCCACTCGTCGGACACGCGCCAGCTCGCCAGCGGGCTCGTCCACCCGTCGACGGACGCGATCGGGCCTCCCCCGCCGCCGCCGGCCTCCGCGGCCTCCTGCGCGCGGCGGATCGCCTCCTGGCGGGCCCGCTCCCGCGCCTCCTCCTCGAGGCGCTTGCGCTCGGCGACGCCGGCCTCGTAGTCGGCGACGGTCTTCGCCGTGCTCTCCTGCAGCGCCTTCAGCTGCTCGTCGAGCACGATGCTCTGGGCCTCCTGCTCGGCGAGGGCGCCCTCGAGCTGCGCCTGAGCCTCCTGGGCCTCGGCCAGCGCAGCCTCGGCGGCGTTCTTCAGCCCCTCGAGCTCGGTTCGGGCGACGACGGCCTGGTCGGTGAGCGACTTGGCCGTGTTGCGGTCTTGGGCTGCCTGCTCGTAGAGCCGCACGGTCTGCTCCGAGAGCTGGCTCATTGCGCCGAGACGGTAGAGCAGATCGCCGGACGCGTCACCGCTGACGATCAGATTGAGCGTCAGGTCGGTGCCACCGGCCCGGGAGAGCTGGCTGATCAGCTGCCCGGCCTGCCCGTTGGACTGCTCGGCGCGGCCGGTGGCCTCGGCGGCCTGGCGGTCGAGCTCGTCGGCCCGGAAGGTGGCGGTGTCGTAGGCGTCTTGAGCGGCCGTGTACTCGTCCGCCTTCTGGGCAGCGAAGGCCTGGGCCGCCTCGACCTCGGTCTGCAGCTGCGCGACGAGACCCTGGATGCGCTCCACCTCGGCCTGCTTCGCCGACTCGCTGCCGCGGGCGGCCAGCACGTCCTCCCACGAGGGGTAGTCGATCGCCGAGGCGGGCTCGACGCCGCGCAGCACCTCGACGCAGATGATCGCGAGCGCGAGCACCACGGCCGCGACCCAGGTGTGCACGGGCCGCCTCGCCCGGGGGCGCTCCCGGCGGGCTGCAGCGAGGGCGGGGGGCGGGGTGGGGTTCGCGGTGCTCATCGTCGGGACTCGCTCAATCGTCGGTGGGCTCGGAGGCGCGCGCAGGTCATGATCGGCCTAGCCGAACTCGATGCCCTGCGCCGCCATGAAGGGGCGGGGGTTGATGGCGGTGCCGTTCTGGCGCACCTCGAAGTGCACGTGGCAGCCGGTGGAGTTGCCCGTGGTGCCGGCGTAGGCGATCGGCTGGCCGACCGAGACGTAGGTGCCGTTGCCGACGAGCAGCGTGGTGTTGTGGCCGTAGGCGGTGGCGATGCCGCCGCCGTGATCGATCTGGATGAAGTTGCCGTAGCCGCCGTTCCAGCCGGCGTAGTTCACGATGCCCTCGGCGGCGGCGTAGACGGTGGCGCCGCAGGTTCCGCCGTTGTAGACGAGGTCGATGCCCGAGTGCAGGATGTACGCGCCCGACACCGGGTTCACCCGCATGCCGTACTCGTCGGAGGAGAAGGCCCCCGGGAACGGGCTGGCCCACCCGCTGGCCGCGATGTACGGCAGGGTCGACAGCCCCGCCGCCGCCGCCGCCCGAGCGGCCTCGGCCCGGGCGTCGACGCCCTTCTGGTAGTCGGCCTCGGTGGCGGTGCGGTTCTCTTGGAGCACCTGCAGCTGGGCCTGGAGCTCGACCTGGTGATCCTCCTGCTCCTGCAGCGCGGCCTCGGCCTGCTGCTGGGCGGCGACCGCCTCGTCGCGCAGACGCAGCGCCTCGTCGGCGAGGCCCTTCAGCTCGTCGCGGGCGACCTCGGCCTGGGCGGTGAGGGCCGTGGCGGTGTTCGTGTCCTGCTGAGCTCTCGCGTAGATCTGCGAGGTCTTCTCGGCCAGCTTCGACATGGCGCTGAGCTGGTAGAGCAGGTCGTTCGAGAGCTGCTCGCCGCCGACCAGCAGGTTGAGGCTGAGGTCGTTGCCCCCGGTTCGCGCCAGTTGCGCGGCGAGCTGGCCGGCTTGACGGTTCGAGGCCTCGGCGGTGCTCCGAGCATCCGTCGCCTGCTGCTCGAGCTCGGCCGCCACGAAGTTCGCCGTGTCGAAGGCCTCCTGCGCCTTCTGGTACTCGCTGCCGCGCTGGGTGGCGAGCTGCTGGGCCGCGGAGACCTGGGCGTTCATCTCGGAGATGAGGCCCTGGATGCGCGTGACCTCCTGGTCTTTCGCCTCGGCATCGGCCTGGGCGTTCTTCACGTCGTCCCACGTGGGGTAGTCGTCGGCGAACGCCGGAGCGACACCCGCGCCGAAGACCACCGCGGCGGCGACGGCGACGGCGGAGAGAGCTGCCACGAGAGCGCTTCGAGCTCGTATGACGCCTGTAGGGAGAGGGCGAGAAGTCATCCCATTGAATCTAGCTCGGCCGTTCGCGCGAGCTCGGCACATACGAGCGCATGTGACAACTTCGGCCGAATTGGCGACTGTGCCGGAGATGTGGCATACTCGACGAGTTGTCGCGCCGCGGCCCCATCGTTTAGCGGCCTAGGACGTCGCCCTTTCACGGCGGTAGCACGGGTTCGAATCCCGTTGGGGTCACAAGCTCCAGTGCGAGAACACATACAATAGGAACACAAGTAAGGCCCTGTAGCGCAGTTGGTTAGCGTGCCGCCCTGTCACGGCGGAGGTCGCGGGTTCAAGTCCCGTCAGGGTCGCCATGGCGTGAAAGCCCTTCCAGTCGGAAGGGCTTTTCGCTAGAAGCGGCGCAATCCGCCGTTTCGGCTCTGTAGCTCAGTTGGTAGAGCGCACGACTGAAAATCGTGAGGTCACGGGATCGACGCCCGTCGGAGCCACTGGCCCTTCCCCTAGCTTCTACATGGGGAAGGGCCTTTATTTTGCCCGGAAAGTTCATTCAGAACTCGCGGAATCTGGTCGCCGAATATCTGGGCCAGGTTGACCCATTCGATTCTCGTAGAGGTTGGTAAGCGCAGCGGCTCCCCGCCGTGCCGAGTCCGCCCCTCCCCTGGCGTAGATTTGCGTCACTGTCAAATTGCTGTGGCCCATGATGGCCTGCACGTCTGGCGCAGAGAGCCCAGCGCGAAACATCATCGTGGCAGCGGTATGCCGAAGGTCGTGCCAGTGCAACTTCGGCTCACCGGGCGGAAATGTCTTTACTGATTCACGCACCTGTGACCACCTCAGCGCCCTCGACAGGTTCTTCGAATTGATGGTTCCACCTCGTGGCCCAGGGAACAGGATGTCGTGGGGCCCTCCACCGCGCATTGCCCTAACGACGGACGGTATCAGCGGTTCTGGTAGTGGCACGGTGCGTACGCGCCGCCCCTTGGTCGGGCCCACTACCAGTTCCCCACTGAACCCAGGTGAGGCGGTCCGGCTCACACGTATTGTGCGATCTTGGAGGTCGATGTCGGAGCAAACGAGCCCAGCGATCTCCCCCAGTCGACACCCCGTGTACAACATCGCCTCAATAAACCGTCGATAAGGACCTTCTTCTGGAATCACTGCGAACAAGCGATCGATCTCAACCAAGCTGAGCGCTCGGGAGGTTGGATCATTGTGCTGCATCCGCGGGCGCTCCACACCGATGCACGGATTCGCCTTCACGAGGCCGCCCTTGACTGCAACTCGAAATATTGCGGAAAGCATCGCAAGAGCATCTACTCGAGTCGAGAATGCCCCCGTCCACAAACTAAATTCGAGCTCGACATCGAGGGTCGTCACTCGCTGAACGTCGCGGTCGCCAAACGACGGAAGCACTCGTCGGCGCCAGGCGACCATGTAAGCCCTGGCAGTTCCCGCGCTGATACGCCCAAGGATAAGAGGACGGTATTGCTCGAAGACATCACTGACCGTCGGCATGGACCACCTCCAGAACACTCCAGGCCAATTGACGTCCGTGTTGCCCGACTTCGCTCGGCTGGTAGTCCGCGACAGGGCGCGTACTACCAGCCGAACTCAGCTCGCCCATCACGGACGTCAGCGCTCTGACGGGAGCGGCGAATCGCGCTCCGGATCGACAAATGTGATGTGCACTAGGCCGCCATGTTCACCGACGGATAGCACCATTTCGAGCCGTCGGCCGATTTCGTCGCATACTTGCGCGACGTCAACAGCGCCCTGCCCAAAATCACACTGCGGCTCCACCACCAGGCGAATCCAGTTGGAGTCCAAAGCGAAACCGACAATCGACGGAACCTCGAAGCCACGAAACATCGACTCCCAGCGCCACACGGCAGTTCGCACGGCATCTACCTCATGGCGCCGACTCCTCAGCGGAGGGGCGAAACGCAGGATGAGCAAGCTGACCATTATGAGATACCGCATCACGCCTACTCAGGACGCTTGGCGGCTGCGACCGGTCCGACTGGCACCAAGCGCTCACAGATGATCGACAGACCCACACGTCCGTTTGTCTCATAGGGCGTCACCCAGACATCACCATCCGGCCTAAGAGCCGCGCCCAGCTGGAGGACCACGGGCTCAGTGACCGAAATCGTGACTCCGCGATCCTGACCGCCGTCAGCGCGCGCCACGACAACACCAGTCGAGAATGTCGGCTTTCCGTTCGGCGCGAGCTTCGGGACGCCCGAATCGTTCAACCGAGGGCGGACTTCTCCACCCAGACTGAGCGCTCGGAGGTTCTCGCTTGCCCACCTCGATTCCAATTTCAGGATGGCCATTGGACTCCAATCTTGTGCACTTGTTTCAAGGGATACATACACGGGACTCGTGCTCACGTCAGAACGTATCACACTTGTTTTGATCACAACATGTATGAATGTCAAAACCGGAGCAACCGTCGATAGACTCTCAAGGTGGAGTTGATGACCGCAGGAGCTGCCGCCTCACTCCTCAATGTGTCTCTAAGAGCGTTAGATCACCTTGGCAAAGCCGGTCTACTCCCCCCACCCCAGCAAGTTGGTCGCCAGAAGCTCTACGATGCAAATTCCGTAGAGCTTCTCGCAGCACTACCTTTCGTGCCCAAGCCATACCCGCCCGCATACGTCGTTCGCGTACTCTCTAAGGCGGCGACGCTCGAGCCTGACCGGATGTTCACGGGATACTCACGCGGGCCCTACGATCCCGATCTGAGCGCTGCCCAGAATGCCACTGTGCGCGCGGACGCATTGCGGGGTTGGTGGCCATGCAAGAACCCTCTCGATCAAGTCGGACGGCCGCTAGTCGCGACGCTCGGCGGATTCGTAGTTGAGGTGTATGACATTCGGGACGCTAGCGATCAGCGCAATGGGCGTGTTCGGTTCGGCGTGCGACCCCCGACGAGCGAACAAGTCGAAGCTTTCTCGGGCCGTCGATTGAAGTTGACCAGCGGCCCCGTCTCGTTACCGATCGGCCCCGAGAGTCAGTAAACAGCCGCTACTCCGGCCCAAGCGCGAGGCGCCTACATATGATCAACCCGTGCTCTATCTCGCCCGCGGCATCGAGGACCGATCGTTTTGGGTCGTGCAGGAATTTGACGGGACCCTTGTCGAGACACCATGGAGGATCGAGTGGGAGCGCAACGGCTACCGGCTTAGTCATGCGGATAGCAACGACGTATCCCAGCTCGTGGCTGAACTTGGGCTATTCGATTCTCCCGAACAAGCAGTCGAGCGGCTCCGTGCTGTCCTTGGATGAGCGCTCTGCCCCCTGCTCCCGAAATTTCCCATACAAGATCAAGAGGGCTGCGCCCTAGCCCAGCGCTGCCACCTCCGAGGTGGCTCGGTAACTGTCGATCTCTGCAACAGGTGCAACGGTTCGTGATTGAACCGATGCAATCGCTTTAGCGGCAACCACTCCGAGCGCGCGACCCATCAGCGGCGGAACCGCGTTGCCGATCTGCTTGAGCATCTGCCACTCACTCGAGTGGAACACGAATCCGTCATGAAACGACTGCAGACGCGCAGCCTCTCGCACCGTGATCCAACGCTCGTACTTGGGATGCACCCACTCGGATAGATCTCGATGCATCTGAGCCAGAATTGTGTAGGCGGGACGGTCGAATGGCAAGCGACGCCATTTTTCCGGACGCAGTCCGTTCCAAACCTCGCGAGGAAGGCTGTCTCCCTTTGCGCCCGGCTTCAAGAGCGCAATCAAAGCCTTGCGACGATCCTGAATTTCCTTGGTGTGGTGGTTGTGCAGCAACGCGCGTTTTCCACCCGTCTGCGCCACCTTTCGGACCCTGTCGTAGACATTCCCGGAGCGGTCAAGTCGCAGCTCGTCAAGCAAAGGGGAGGCAGCTGTAGATCTGGGGTATTGAACCGGCTCGTAGTGGATCGCAGTAGTCTCCGGCAGATCCCGAATCGCGTCCCAAACGGACGGTGCAGGTAACTTCTGTTCTTCGAGTGCGTCGCCGAAGAACTGATCGACCGCCTCGTCCAGATCTAGGTCATCTCGAACTCCGAAAAAGATCGCTCTCCGACGCACTTGCGGGACGCCGTATTCGGATGCCACAACTACGCGCACTGTGCTGGCGCTATAACCAGCTGCAGCGAGCGCCTCCAAGACTTCTCGTTTGAACTTCCCCTTGGCCAGTAGAAGCATGTTCGGTACGTTCTCAATCAGGAAGACCTTGGGTTGCAGCTCTTCAAGAACACGGATGAACTCCATGTACAACTTGTTTCGAGGGTCGTCCAAGATGCGAGGCCCAATCTGGCTGAAGCCCTGGCAAGGCGGCCCACCGAAGACTAGATCGATACCTCCGCGAGTCACATCGGGGAAGCGTCCGGCGTCGAGCTTCCACGCCGGCGACTCGTCACGGAGAAAATCGGTAACATCCCCCTCGAACAATGGCGTCTCCGGGAAGTTGGCCCTGTACGTCTGAGCCGCAAATCGATCTATCTCTACGGCAGCCTTCACGTCAAACCCAGCAGCTCGGATACCCTCGCAGAATCCCCCACAGCCCGAGAAGAGAGACACGGCAGTTGGTTTGTGTGCGAAGTCCGAGGCCAGGTTCAGAGTCATAACACGACCCTAACTTCCATCACCGACATTGAACGGTTAGACCGGCGTATGTCTTTCATCTGATACACACGGAGAGGCCTGATCTTCTACGGCTGTGCCGTACCTAGCATGCACACATGACGCATCGCGTAAGCCCACATTCCTTTGGGCTCGCGGTTCGACAGGCTCGCATGGCTCGAGGCCTAACCCAAGACGAATTGGCGGCGGCCAGCTCACTCTCGCGCACTTATGTGAGCGCTCTAGAGACCGGCAAGAGAAACCCAACTCTAGACACGCAAGATCGCGTGGCAGCGGCATTCAACATGCCCCTCAGCGAGATCATTAGGCACGCGGAGGATATCGAATAATGCCATTTCGGTTCAGCGGCACTGCTTCTCAAGCCCTGACGAACGCGGAGCGATCAATCGTTGACTTAAGGAACGCTCCAGTTCGGGGAAGATCCACTCAATTCCGCCTCGCTCAGCAGAATATGCTCGCCTACACCTTCGACTCGATAATTCCAGGCTGGGCTGGGCCTGGAATCAATTCGATGCCCTTTCGCGAAGTCGTGCAACAGCCTGTCGAGAACGCGCACGCAGAAGGGCAACTTCTATATGGCAGCGACTATGTCTTCGCGCCAAACGCCGCGTCGAAGGTCGCCGGAGACATCTACGAGTTGATCACGTCGGCTGTCCTTTGGGAAACTGCGGCGGCGTGGAATCGCGTGATGCGCGGTCAAGCGTGGCCGACCAGCCCACGGTATGCGCGTCCGCAGGTCCGAGCCTCAGATGGTCGGCAGATTGCTGTTCTCAACCTGCCTCGAAGGTACGACTGGGTCAAGCTGCTGGTGCCAAGTGCACAGCAAGAGATCACAAATTTACGCGCGCGTCTCGGGACGCATGGCTTAGGAATGCCTACGTCCACTCCGGACGTAGCGGTCGTTGTGCTTCCGGAAACCGAACGACAGGCGCCCGTCTGGGCTCAGAGCCTTGGAAATATGAGCCTCGCGAGTCAGCGCACTCTCGAAGGAGCTCATCGAGTACTCGAAGGAAAAATAGAGCCAGGCGAGATCGTGCTTGCGATAGCACTAAAGACGAGCCTTCGATCTGACCGCCTTTACCAACCTCTCTACGAGGCAAACGTGATGGAGTTCCTCCTTGAGGGCCACCTGGGAGCCCCGCGAGTCGACTTCGAAGTTCATACGCTGAGCGCTGAAGGAACAGGCGCTTTGAATACGTACTCTGCAGCGGCTCTCTCGTCCGCCGCAAGCGACCATCCTCATCGAGCAATCCGGGAACTTTACGTTCCTGCCAACGCCGCTCAGGTCGTGCAACGTTTCATTGGATTCCTGAACGAGCGGACCTCGCTGATACAGGCTTAGCCCGTGAAGAACCAGCGGTCGACGCGCTGCATCAGCTATTCGCTTTGGGCGCGTTCAGCTACTGCATCAAGGCCGACCAGCTCTGTTCCAGTCTCGGAGTCGGTTGAGAGGTACTGCTTCTGCAGATCGCCCTTCAGCTGGTCAGAGAGCCGCGCAATCGCGGCGTTACGTCGCGAATCCGTCAGCTCGATTGCGGCATCGACCTTTTTCAAGATCCGTTTGAACGGCTCCTCGGCCATCCGGCGAGAGAGGGTCACGCCAAGCAGGCTGGGGAAGATTGACGCGAAGGAGGACCTGGCTGCAGCAGCGGCTGGCGCCAAGGTGAGAAAGTTCAACAGAAACTCGGGACGCATGATGTACCTCGTCCCGCCATGGGATTGAACTAGGTCCTCGGTGTGCTCCAAGACCTTCGTCTCACTTGTCAGCCACCAGGTCTGATAGCCGAACTCTGAAATGTTCGATGTCTCTCGACTACGCCTTCTATGCCCATAGACGGCGAGAACCAGCAGCGCATCGTTGTCAGCCAGAATTTCGAGCTTCTTATCTTGCTGAAGCCTAGCCTTCAGCTCAGCATGTTCGGCCTCCTTGACCAGTGAGCTGAGGTCCTCAGCATCCCGGTACTCCATGGAGTACTCCGCCAGCAAGTACCTCCGCACCGAGTCGTAGGCCGAGGGCTGATGTAGTTCCTCATAACCACAGAACTGATTTACGAAACTTTGCCAGCTGCTGGGTTTCTGCGCACTAATCCCCAGACGGGCATATAGATACGCCCGGAGGAGGATCTTCGGTGAGTTCCTGGCCATGTCATAAGTCACGAAGTTCTCGATCTCGAGAAATGTGCTCTTGAATTCAAAATCCGTAGCGCGGAGGTTGCTCACAACTTCGTTCAACGCGGGACTCGTCAAAATTAGGCGAGCGCCCGCCTGCGCAGCCATCTTTAGAGTGTTCCCAACGACTTGATCCGCGGGCTCGAGGTACCGCTCAGAAAGAGCACGCACGAGTTGATCAGCCCCTACGTATAGGTAAAAATCGCCAGCCATCCTCTGGAAGTAATCCACAAGTTTCGGCTCAACATTTAGTGTGAACAACAAGGCGTATGTGCGCGAAAGCTTATGCAGGTACTCACGCTCTTCTTCGGTCGATTCGTATAGAACCCCGCGAAGGCATTCAAGAGCGCTGTCTCCGATCTGAACTCGAATCGCGCCATTGATCTCTAACTCGTCGAGGGCAATTCCCACCGATTCGCTAACGACAACAATTTCTGTCTTATCGGTCGAGTGGAGTGAAGAGATGAAGGCAATTCCCTGCTTCTCAAAGGTGCGCTGCAAAGAACGCATGACTGTATCGACCGCCTTCTTAACGGTCGCCGGCCCAAAATGCGGCCGGTCTTGTGCGGATATCCGCTCCTCAACACTGGATTCGACTGCAGAGCGAAGCGCTTCGTCTTGGCCATTTTCGGCGGTCAGCTGGCGTCGCGTCTCAAACGGCAGACAGAACATCTTCCGTCCCTTATAGGTACGAATTGATCGACCTGTCGCGCCACCGCGAGCACTTAGAGCGTCAAGTCGCTTCTTCAACCTCGGACGTACCAGCCCGTCCACCGAAGGCAACACTTCAGTAATTTTTTGGAGAATGTCCTCCATCGACATCAAAATCTGTTTGTCAGGATCTGTACCTTCGAGCGCCCAAAGGACAAGGCTGTCGATAACGGCTGAAACCAGACTCTGGTCGCCCTTACGATGCTCAACCTCGTTGGTGAGAAACACGAACACTGAAGGATCTTTGACGTGAGCAGATGGGGCGACAACCTTGCTGCTACCCAACCGGTCGAGAGATTCCGTCAGGTAATACAAGTGCTGAAAGTAGGCTGCCTGAGTGGCGGCGTTGTCATTGATATGCGCGGCAATATAGGCGGAGTCGCGAATGCGGACGGTGATGTCCAGCTCCTTCATTAGCTCGTCTTCGAGCTGGTCAGAGAGCTTGATTGGACGCGCACAGATGTAGGTCAATGAAACGGGATTTCGGCCCACGGCCCTGAGTCGGGCCACCGTGGCCTTGATTTTGTCTTCCGCGTCGATCCGCACGCTAGTTTGCACAAATACACGCCCGGCTGAGTCCTGCAGAGGGACCGTTTCGAATCCGTCGGCGCCACCATCTTTCACACCGCCCATTGGTACAAATGCAGCGCCATTCAACCCCGACCAGAAGTCGTTAACGAAGCGCTCGAAAGGAAATCCCTCTACTTTGCTGAGCGCAAAAGCTACTCTCTCGGTGTTGACAGCAACCATTGAATCCCCTTTTCGCCGAGCCCATCATCAGACCCCCATCACCTCGACCCTAGGGGCTAGCGCTCAAACGTTCGACAACTTAATCAACCCGTGTCTGACAGGGTTGGGGCAGCCGACTCGTCAGCTGGACGACTCTCCCCAGCACGTCTTTCGTCAGCTACGCAGGCCATCTTCTGCGCCCATTCCGACCGCAGAGTACGCTGCCTACTTCTCGTCAAGGCGGTGAACGACCAACCGGTCCGTCTGGCCGTCGCACGAGAGGCAGACGCCACGTGAGACCGAGACCCAAACCTCTGATGCACTCGGCTCATACAATCTGGCGGATAGCACGACGACTCGCATCTCATAGCGCGCGCCGCCGCATTGAGCCGAGCAATGTGAACCCATGACCGCCCTCGGTCACTCAGGCCAGCTCGAGCTAAATCCTTTAGTACGTAGTTCAGCGCTTTGGCCATGTACCAGATCGCTTTCGCACCGGCCGCGCCTACCCGGAACGTGTCGCAGGCTGCCTGCGCTCCCCATTGCACAATCACTCCGTCGACCGCGGACGTCGCGGTCGCGCTTCGTGCCGATGTAAGTAGTTCGGCCTCAGATGGACACTCGCTCCGCGCAATCCGCACAAGCGCGTGGACGTGAAGTACGCCGCGAGCTTGCCACTCCCGTACAACGAAGTACTCGAGCGAATCCCACCTGTCCCGAAGGCGGCGGCGCGTCCGGTCCCACAAGAGCCCCGAATCTCTGTTCCAAGAGACCTGCCCGAGATAGTCATAGGTTTGAACGTCTAGAGGAGTGCCTAGCAAGTCGGAGTCGTTACCGTCGTGTCGCGATCCGCATGGACAAGGGCGTCCGGCTGAGGACACCCGATGCACGGGGCCGAAAGACGGCGCCGTTAGCGTCAACAGGAAGAATTTGTAGTGAGCAGCAGGGTCCTCAAACACGCCCGACCGGGCAATTGCTGCCCAATCTCCCCTGTACAGCTCTGCACATGGGGAGCATCGATGCTTCAGCCGTGAACCACACCGCACCGTTCGCCCGTCTGAGATATCTATCGGATGAACGCACGAACTCCGAGAGCTACTAGGGCGCGGGGGCATTTCCGTCTTCTCCGGCAGATGTGGGGCGCGGGCATCTGCACGACTGAAAATCGTGAGGTCACGGGATCGACGCCCGTCGGAGCCACTGAAACCCTCGCCTAGCTTCTACATGGCGGGGGTTTCTCACGTTCCGGCCCGGTTCCGCCCGCTCGGGTGAACATCGGCTGAAGGCGGCTTGCGCGCCGACGCTGTCGTGGTCGACTCGGAAGATGACCGGATACGACCCGCAGTTCCTCGGCCTCGACGACGATCGCGCGGTGCCGATGCCGGCGGCGCGCGGGGAGGCGGCGGGGGCGCGCATCCGGCGGCTGGAGTACACGCACTTCACGGTGGCGCTCGACACGGCGCGGCGGCTGGCGGCGGCGACCGCGGTGAACATCGACGGGAGCGCGCTGCTCGATCTGGGGCGGGGCGACGACTGGCACCTCGACGAGCGGGTGGGTGCCGACGAGCAGGCCGGGCCCGAGCTGTATGCGCGGAACGACCTCGACCGCGGGCACCTGGTGCGGCGGCGGGATCCGGTGTGGGGCGACGTCGAGATCGCCTCCGAGGCCAACTTCGACAGCTTCTGCTACACGAACGCCGCCCCCCAGGCGGCCGAGTTCAATCAGTCGCTCGAGCTCTGGAACGGGCTCGAGGATCTCGTGCTCGAGTACGCCAGCGCGAACGGGCTGCGGCTGAGCGTGTTCACCGGGCCGGTGTTCGCCGACGACGACGAGTCGTATCGCGGGGTTCGCATCCCGAAGCAGTTCTGGAAGGTCGCCGCCTGGGCGAGCGAGGGCGGGCTGCGGGCGAGCGGGTACCTGCTCGACCAGTCGCCGCAACTGGGCGGCATCGATCTGAACGAGCAGACGGCGACGGATGCTCCGCCGCCCCTCGGGCCCTTCCGCACCTTCCAGGTCCCGGTCGCCGACCTCGACGTGCTGACCGGGCTCGACTTCGGGGCGCTCGTGGCCGCCGACGTGCTCGCGAGCACGGTGCCGACGGCCGCCGTCCATCGCGAGCTGTGGATCGAGCTGACCGCCGCCGAGCAGCTGCGCTGGTGACGGGGCGGCCGGGGAGCGCGAGAATGGGCGCATGGACGCGCTGACTCCCGTCGCCATCGGGCTGACCGCCGTGAGCGCGCTCGGCGCCGGGCTGGTCGGCGGAGTGTTCTTCGCCTTCTCGGCATTCGTGATGCCCGGTCTCGCGGATGCGCCGCCGAAGGCCGGCCTGGCCGCCATGCAGGGCGTCAACCGGGCGGCCGTTCGGCCTCCGCTGATGGTCGCGCTGTTCGGCACGCTCCTCGTGGGGGCGGCCGCGGCCGTGCTGCTGGCCGTCGAGGGCGCCGGTCACGCAGTGTGGTGGGCGGTCGGCGGCGCGGTCGTGTACCTCGGGGCGGTGGTCGGGGTGACGATCGGGTTCCACGTGCCGCGCAACGAGGCGCTCGCCCGGGTCGGGGTCGACGATCCGGATGCGGTGGCCATCTGGTCGCGCTACGCCACCGAGTGGACGCGGGGCAACCACGTGCGCGCCGTGGGCGGGGCGCTGGCGGCTGCGCTGTTCGGGGTGGCGGCGCTCACGGCGCTGCTCTGAGGTTCCCGCAGCACGGATGTCACCGGCCGCACGGATGTTCACCGGCCGCACGGATGTCGGGGGACGTCGCCATACTGGGCGCATGAGCAGACGCATCCCGGCCGGTGAGCGCGAGCTGCTGCAGCGCCGGCTGGCGTCGCAGTGGCTCGCACCCGTCGGCGGTGGCGGCGAAGCGGCCGAGGGCGACGACGGGCCCTCGCGCGTCGCCGCCGTCGCGCGGCGCCTGCTCGCCACGCAGGCGCAGGACTTCGGGCAGGGCGTCTGGGCGCTGGGCGTCCGCCTGCCCGGGGGCACCAGGCGCGACGTGCTCGCCGCGCTCGACCACGGGGCCGTGGTGCGGTCGTGGCCGATGCGCGGCACGCTGCACCTGATCGACCCCGACGATCTGCGGGGGTTCCTGTCGCTGACGGCGCGCCGCACGGTGACCGGGGCTGCGGCGCGCCATCGGGGGCTCGGCATCGACGAGCAGACCGTCGGGCGGGCCCGCGACGTCGCCACCGGGCTGCTCCGCGGCGGCGGGCGGGCGACCCGGGAGCAGTTCACCGCCGCACTCGAGGGCGCCGGGCTCGAGCCGGCCGGGCAGCGGGGCATGCACCTGATCTGGCTGCTGGCGCACGAGGGCCTGATCTGCTGGGGGCCGATGGCCGAGGGCGGCACGCAGCAGGCGCTCGTGCTGCTCGACGAGTGGGCGCCGGCGACCCGGGAGTGGTCGCCTTACGACTCGCACGACGAGCTGCTGCTCCGCTACGTGCGGGGGCACGGCCCGACCACGCTCAAGGACTTCTGCCACTGGAGCAAGCTGCTCGTGTCCGACTCCACGGCGGCCCTCACGCGCATCCGCGACCAGCTGGAGGAGGTCGAACTGGGCGGTCAGAGGTACTTGGTCGAGGCGGGGTCCCGAGAAGGAGAACCGGCCACCGCTCCGCAGCAGCTCGCCCTCCCCGGCTTCGACGAGTACCTCCTGGGCTACCGCTCCAGGCAGCCGGCCCTCGCCGCCGAGTACAGCGCCCGTGTGGTGCCGGGCGAGAACGGCATGTTCCTGCCGATGCTCGTCTCGCGCGGGGCGATCGTCGGCACCTGGAAGCGCAGCATCACGGCCAAGGCCGTCACGGTCACCACCGACCCCTTCGAGCCGCTCACGGCCGCCGAGCAGAAGGGGTTCGCTCGGGCGTTCGAGCGCTACGCCGCCTTCCTCGAGCTGCCCCTGACGATGAAGACGCCGAACACCGGTGGCTGACGAGGAGGTCGCCCGACAGCGGCTGCGCGAGACGGGCGAGGAGGCGGTCATCCGCCGCGACCCTCTGATGCCGGGCGCCTTCGAGCTCGTCATCGGCGGCAGCCCGCAGTCCCACGTCGACCTGGGCGACCCGGCGGCGCTCTTCCACGACTACGTCCGCCGCATCGGGGCCGTCATCGACCGGCTCCGGATGCCCGGCGAACCGATCACCGCCGTGCACCTCGGCGCCGGTGCCCTCACCCTCCCCCGCTACGTGCAGGCGACCCGTCCCGACTCCGAGCAGCACGTGGTCGAGCTCGCGGAGGAGCTGGTGCCCTTCGTGACCGACGCGCTGCCCCTGCCGGCGGGCACCCGACTGACGACACACCCGGGTGACGCCGCCCGCGTGCTGAACGGCGCCGACCTCGCCCGCGCCGCGCGCCGCGCCGACCTCGTGATCGCCGACCTCTACCAGGGCACCACGACGCCCGCCCACCTGCGCACCACCGGCTTCTACCGGGCGGCATCCGCTCTGCTGGCGCCCGAGGGCGTGCTCGTGGTGAACGTCGCCGACGACGACGACGCCCCTGCGCTGCACGCCCACCTCGAGGCGCTCGACCCGGTGCTGAGCCACCTCGTGCTCTCGGGCCCGTCGTCGGTGGTGACGGATGCGCGGGCCGGCAACGTCGTCATCCTCGCCTCCGCGTCGCCCGCGCTGCTCGACTGGCTGCCGGCGCTCCGGGCAGCTGGTCCGCATCCCGGAGTGGTCGACACCGTCGCCGCACTCCGGGGCGCCGCCGGCTGAGCGAGGGCGAGCCGCCGAGTCCGCTCAGCCTCGGCCGCCCCGTTCCCGCGCCCGCACCAGGGCCTCGACGTCGTCGATCAGCCCGGCCGCCCCGCGGGAGAGGCCGATGGCCTCCCCCAGCCGGCGACTGGCCTCGGCGTAGCGGCCGTCGGCGAGGATGCGCGTGACGGCCGAGCCCACCGCATCGGGTGTGGGCCTGCCCGTCCGGAGGTTCACGCCGATACCCGAGTGCTGCACCCGGGCCGAGGTCTCGACCTTGTCCTCGGTGTCACCGGCGATGATG
This sequence comes from Herbiconiux flava, assembly GCF_013409865.1. NCBI lineage: Bacteria > Bacillati > Actinomycetota > Actinomycetes > Micrococcales > Microbacteriaceae > Herbiconiux > Herbiconiux flava. The sequence continues at coordinate 1,388,938 of NZ_JACCBM010000001.1, read as the reverse complement.
ACCGGCACCCCGAAGCGCATCGCGTGGTGCAATCCGCCGTAGCCACCGTTGGTGACGAGCACGCTGGTGCGGGCGAGGAGCTCGTCATAGGGCAGGTACTCGGCGGCGAAGGCGTTCGAGGGCAGCGGCGGCAGGGTGTCCAGCGGGCGGCCGCCGGTGGTGACGGCGACCTGCACGGGCAGATCCGCGAGGGCGCCGAGAGCCGGCTCGATGAGTTCGCTGTAGTCGGTGTTCGCCACGGTGCCCTGGGTCACGTGCGCCAGAGGCAGGGCCGGGTCGAGCTCGTCGAACCAGTCCGGTGCCGCGACGGCGGACGAGGCCGCCGCGGCCATCGGACCGTAGAAGCGCAGGTGCGCCGGCGCATCGCTCCGCTCGTACTCGAAGCCCGCGACCGTGAATTGGGCGAGCAGGTCGCTTCGCGCGAGCACGTCCATGAAGAACGCTCCGTCGAGGGCCGGCGCGCCGGTCGACAGCAGGAAGCGGTCGAGGCTGCGGTGCGCGGGCCTCAGCACGATCGGCGCCACCCGGTTCAGCACCGCGTTGCGGAGCCGGTTCGTCCGTCGGCGGGCCAGAGGGACGATGCCGAGCCCGTAGGGCGCGGTGTCGCGGCTGCTGAACCCCGCCGGACTGACGCCGCAGAGCACGGTGATCGGCCGATCCGCGGCGGGCCGGGCGAACAGCGACTGCACGCCGAGGAAGGTCATGTCGTGCAGCACGACGTCGACGGGCTCGGCCGCGATGAGCTCTTCGAGACGCCGGCCCGCCGGCCCTGCCGGATCGATGAAGGCCTGCTCCACCCCGCGGTTGATCGTGGCGAGTCCTCGGTTGCGGCTGTCGGCGCCGATCTCGTCGAGCGTGTCGGCGGCGGCCGGCAGCGGCTCGAACGCGACCCCCGCTCGTCGCACGAGCCGTTCGTAGCGGGCTCCCGTCAGCATCCGCACGCGCCAACCGCGGCGCTGCAGCTCCGCCGCGACGACGAGCATCGGGGTCACGTGCCCCACCGCGGGCATGCTGCAGAGCAGCGCCGTGCGAGCCACCGCGGTCACCGCCGATGCCGCAGGTACACGATGCCCGCGATGATCTGGGCCACGGTCGAGACGAGGTGCACCACGGTCACGACGTCGACGTCACCTGAGAGCTGCCCGATGCCGTTCAGGACGATCGACAGCACCGCCAGCACGAGCAGGCTCCAGCGTGCCGCCCCCGTGGCCACCCCCGCTCGGACGATCACGATGGCGCCGGCCAGGAGAGCGACGAACTGCACGACGCCCAGCGCCGTCTGCAGCGCCAGGAACGCGGAGTAGTCGTCCTGCGCCGGGAGGAAGTAGGCGACGACGAGGTAGGCGAGCTGGTTGGCCAGGAAGGCCAGGCCGAACACGATCAGGCCGGCCTTGCCGAGCGCCGACCGTCCGACGGCCCCGTCGCTTCCGTGCCGGCCGAACGCCACCGGCACCATCGCGACGGCGTGGGCGACGGCGGCGGCCACGAACAGGGCGGCGAACAGCGGCACGAGGCCCGCCGCATCCTGCGCCACCAGCAGCCATTCCACGACGGTGGCGGCGAGCAGCAGTGAGCCGCCGACGGTGATGGCCGCCCCTCCCCGCGAACTCCAGAACGGGTGCGTGACGGCGTCCCCCGCGACCGTGAGCGGGTGGGTGGTGGCGGTCATGGGCGGCTCCTGTTCGTCGGTGAGAGATTCACAGGTTCAAGATAGCATTAACTAGAAGTCAGTTCTATTCATTTATCGATCAGTGCGGATGCTCGAGACGGCCCTGGCGAGCCAGGCCCGATAGTCGGCGGCGGTCCACCCGCGCAGTCCGACGAAGTAGGCGTACGCCTCACCGCCCACGACGTAGCCGAGCTCGTCGGCGATACGCGGGATGTCGGCCGGATCGATCAGGCCGCGCTGGGCGAACCATCTGGCGGCGAGCCCCATGTCGGATCGCCTCCGCCCCTCGAGATCGGCGAGCGCAGCCGCCGCCGCCTCGTCGAGCTGGGCCGCCGCCTCCATCGCCCGCACGATGCCCGAGGTGCGGCTGTTGGCGTCGGCGACGTAGTCGAGGTACTGATCGAGGGCCAGCTCGGTGTCGGGCCGCTGCATGATCGCCCTGACGTCGGGTCGATCGGCCAGGCTCTCACGGCCCTCGGTGCCGCTGAAGGCGCGTTCGAACGCGGCGATGAGCAGCACGGCCTTCGTGCCGGCCGCGGTCACCGACTGCACGGAGACGCCGGCCTCGGCGGCGATCGCCTTGAGGGTCGTGGCCAGATATCCGTCACGGGCGCACAGCGTGGCGGTGGCGTCGAGGATCAGCTCCCGGGTGCGCGCCGCTTCGGCAGCCCGGCGGGGGGACGAGTACGCGCGCTTCGCCACAGCTCCTCCAGCCGATTTCCGATGGTAGGGCATCCTATCGAATCGGCCCGCCGGACCGCGGTGTCGGAGGGTGGGGGCATGATGGAGCCACGAGTGGCGAGCCACGAGCGGCGACGACGCCGCAGCCGGCCGACGAGAGGAGCGATCATGTGCGGACGGTTCGCGATGAGCGCCGAGACCGATGAACTGATCGCCGAGTTCGTGGCGCGGGGCGGCCGGCTCGAGGACTGGCGGCCCTCCTACAACGTCGCGCCCACCGAGGAGTCGCCGATCGTGCGCGAGCGCCTCATCGACGGCGAGCTCGTGCGGCAGCTCGACGCGGCGAGCTGGGGCTTGAAGCCGTCCTGGGCGAAGGCCGGCGGGCCGGCTCCCATCAACGCCCGGCTCGAGAGCGTGTCGACGAACGGGCTGTTCCGCAACGCCTTCGCCCAGCGCCGCTGCATCGTGCCGATGAACGGCTACTACGAGTGGGAGGCCACCGAGCACGGCAAGCAGCCGCATTACATCCACGCGCCCGAGAGCGTTCTGGCCGCGGCCGGGCTCTACGAGGTGCGCAAGGTGGGCGAGGAGTGGTCGGTCTCGTTCACGATCATCACGCGCGAGGCCGCCGACGCCTCGGGCGAGGTGCACGACCGGATGCCCGTCTTCCTCACCCCCGACACCTGGGAGCACTGGGTCGAACCGATGAAGCTCGAGAAGACCGACGAGAAGGAGGAGCTGCTGGCGATGCTCGACCGCTCCTCGCTCGCGGTGGCGTCGACCATCACGACCTATCCGGTCTCGAAGCGCGTCAACAACGTGCGCGACACCTCGGTCGCGAAAGACGACCCGACGCTGATCGAGCCCCTGACGGCCGCCTAGCGGATCACTCCGCGACCGGCCCGGTCGTCCCCCGCACCACGAGCTCGACAGGCAGCTGCACCGACGACAACCCCTCCATCGTCCCGGCGGCCAGCCCTTCGATCAGCAGCCGGGCCGACTGCCGGCCGATCTCGAGCATGTCCTGCCGCACCGTCGTCAGCCCCGGGGTCACCACCGACGCCATGTCGACGTCGTCGAACCCCACGACCGACACGTCCTCGGGCACGCGCAGGCCCTCCTCCCACAGCCGCCGCATGGCGCCGATCGCCATGAAGTCGTTGCAGGCGAACACCGCGCTGAACTTCACCTCGTGCGCGATCAGGTCGCCCATCAGCTCGTAGCCCGAGCGGATCTCGAAGTCGCCGTGGATCGCCAGGGCGTTGGGGAACGATTCGCGGATGCCGCGCATCCGCTGCACCGTCGAGTGCAGCCCCGGGAAGCCCGCGATGATCACGGCCTTGGTGTGGCCGAGCGACCGTACGTGCCGGCCGAGGTCGCGGGCACCCGAATAGTTGGTCGAGGTGACCGACGGCAGGCCCTCGAGCTCCTCGATGTCCTCGTCGGCGAGCACGATCGGGGCGGGCGAGGACGCCATCGACATGAGCTCGTCGGTGGGCTTGATCTCGCGGCTCGCCGTGTAGACGAGGCCGTCGATCGCGCGGGTGCGGAGCATGTTGAAGTAGCGCTTCTCGCGCCGCGGGTCGGAGTTCGAGGTGCTCGCGATGATCAGGCCGTAGTCGTGCTCGTTCGCCATCTCCTCCACGCCGCGGGCGATGCGGCCGAAGTACCAGTGCGAGATGTCGGGCACGGCCAGCCCGATCATCTGGCTGCGACCCGATTTCAGGCGCCGGGCCCCCGCATCCGGCACGTAGCCGAACTCGTCGATCAGCCGGTTGATGCGGAGCGCCGTGTCGGGATGCACGGGCCGTTTGCCCGAGAGCGTGTGCGACACGGTGGTCACGCTCACGCCGGCGGCCAGAGCGATCTGCTGCATGGTCCAGGGCCGGGGTCGGTCGTTCACGCCCTCAGAGTAGCCGAGCGGGCGGCGCCCCGACGCCGGTTTCGCAAAACGTGTTGCACGGCATCCTGGTGAAGAGACGAGCGGATGCGCGGGCGTTTACACCCCCGAAACACCGGGTAATGGGGCCGAAACACCGACGCTCTAGGTTGGGGCCACGCACCCGCCGCAAAACGGTTTGCAGACCCACAGCAGCACCCACAGCACCGCAGCACCACCCACAGCACCGCAGCCCCACAGCACCTCCCCCGGTTCCACCTCCCCTCCCGAGACTCCTAGGAGCACCCCATGTCCTCACTGCCCTCACGCCGCGCCCGCCGCGTGCTCGCCGCCGCGACGGCCGGCGCCCTCAGCCTCGCCGTGCTCGCCGGCTGCGCCTCCTCCTCCAGCGGCGAGACCGCCTCGGGCGACGATGTCACGCCGATCACCCTGCAGACCTCGTGGATCCCGCTCGTTCAGTTCGGCGGCAGCTACGTCGCCGACAAGGAGGGCTACTACGAGAAGAACGGCGTGGACGTCGACATCCTCCCCGGCGGCCCCGACGTCGACTCGATGGCCGCGGTGGTCTCGGGCCAGGCCGACATCGGCATGGGCAACGCCGACACCGTCGCCCGTGCCAACGAGCAGGGCGCCGACCTGGTGATCATCGCCGCCGGCTTCCAGAAGAACCCCCTCGCCATCCTGTCGAGCCCCGACAAGCCGATCGCGACGCCGGCCGACATGGCCGGCATGAAGATCGGCGTGCCCTCGGGCGACGAGGCCGCCCAGGAGGCGCTGCTCGCCGCGAACGACGTCGACGCCTCGAAGGTCACGAGCGTGCCGGTCGGCTTCGACGTCGCCCCGCTCGTCTCGGGCGAGGTCGACGGCCTGTGGGTGTTCTACTCCGAGCAGCCCATCGCCTACGAGGAGGCCACCGGCAAGGCCGGCACCGTCTTCCTCACCGCCGACTACGGCCTCGACATCTACGCCCAGGTCTACGCGGTCACCCGGGAGAGCCTCGAGGACGACGGCAAGCGCGCCGCCATCGAGGGCTTCCTCAAGGGCGAGATCGAGGGCTGGCAGGACTACGTGGCCGACCCGACCGAGGCCGTCGAGCTCACCGTCAACGACTACGCGAAGGACGGCGGCCTGACCATCGAGGAGCAGACCAAGCAGGCCCAGCTCCAGATGGACCTGCTCGTCACCGACGAGACCAAGGAGAACGGTCTGCTCACGATGTCCTCCGACGCCATCGCGAAGAACGTCGCGACCCTCGACACGCTGGGCATCACCGGCGTCGACGACTCGCTCTTCGACACCTCGGTGCTCGACGAGGTCTACGCGGGCTCGAACACCATCAAGTAGCACCGACCGGGCCCTTCTCCCGCGCGATCCCGCCGCGGGAGGAGGGCCCGGGCTTCACCACCAGCAACGGAGGCGCCGTGACCGGCTCTGGCTTCACCCTCAGCAATCTGACCAAGGTCTACTCGTCGAAGAAGAGCGACGTGCTCGCCCTCGACGACGTGTCGCTCGCCGTGCCGCAGGGCTCGTTCACCGCGCTGCTCGGCCCGTCGGGCTGCGGCAAGTCCACCATCCTGCGCATCCTCGCCGACCTAGAGTCGTACTCGGCCGGCGAGGTCACGATCCACGGCGAGACGCCGGCGGACATCCGCTCGGCGCACCGCCTCGGGCTCGCCCTGCAGGACCCGTCGCTGCTGCCCTGGCGCAGCGTCCGCGACAACATCCGGCTGCCCGGGCAGGTCATGCGCACGCCCATCCCGGCCTCGCGAATCGACGAGCTGATCCGCCTCGTGGGCCTCGAAGGCTTCGCGGATGCGCGTCCCGCCCAGCTCTCGGGAGGCATGCGCCAGCGCGTGGCGATCGCCCGCGCCATCGTCGCCGAGCCCGAGATCCTGCTGCTCGACGAGCCGTTCGGCGCCCTCGACGAGATCACCCGGCAGCGGATGAACGAGGAGCTGCAGAAGCTCTGGTCGGCCACGAAGGCCACCGCGCTGCTCGTCACCCACTCCATCTCGGAGGCGGCGTTCCTCGCCGACAAAGTCGTGGTGATGTCGCCGCGGCCCGGCCGGATCGTCGGCGAGATCGACCTCGACTTCGCCCGGCCGAGGCGGCGGGAGCTGCTCGCGACGCCCGAGTTCCACGCCGTCTGCGACGAGCTGTCGCGGATGCTGCACGCCGGCACCGACGACGACCCCGACGACCTGGTGAGCGACGGCGAGCTCGCCTCGGTCGCACCGGCGGAGGCGTGAGCGTGAGCACCGGCACGGCAGCGCCCGCCGAGACGGCCGCGTCCGCCGCCGAGCGGGCCGCCGCCGAGCGGGCCGCGAGCGCCATCGCCACCGAGCGCGCCCGCTCCCGCCGCGACTCCCGCCGCGGCGCCCTGAACGGCTGGGTCGTCACCGCCCTCGTCAGCGTCGCCCTGCTCGTGCTCTGGGAGATCGCGGCCGAGCTGTGGCTGACCCGCCTCGGCGTGCTCGCCTCGCCGACCGCGATCGTGCAGAGCCTCGTGGCCGACTGGCCCGTCTACCTCAACGCCTTCTCGGCCACCGCCTGGGTGGCGGTGCGCGGCTGGTTCTTCGGCAACCTCGCCGCCGTCGTCGTGGCGGTGCTGTTCGTGCAGCTGCCGGCGCTCGAGTCGCTCTTCCTGCGCCTCGCGCTCACCCTGTTCTGCCTTCCGCTCGTGGCGGTGAACCCGCTGCTCCAGCTCACCTTCGACCCCGACACCGCGAAGGTCGTGCTGGCGGCCCTGTCGGTGTTCTTCACCACGCTCGTCGGCACGATGCTCGGCCTCCGCTCGGCCGACGGCGGGCCGCTCACGATGGTGACGGCCTGGGGCGGCCGCTCGCTCTCGGCCCTGCGCTTCGTGCGCTTCCCCTCGGGGATCCCCGCCATCCTGACCGGCCTGCAGATCGGTGCCGCGGCGGCCGTGCTGGGCGCGATCTTCGGCGAGTTCATCGGCGCGAAGGCCGGCCTCGGCGTGCTGCTGATCAACGGCCTGATGTCGCTCGAGCTCGGCCGGGTCTGGTCGGTCGCCGTCATCGCGACCGTGATGGCCGCGGTGCCCTACGGCGTCTTCGGGTTGCTGCGCCGGTGGCTCACCCCATGGTCGGCGTCGATCTCGACCGCGCAGGCCGCCGCCCCGGCCCGGCGCGGGCCGCTCGCCGCCCGGCTGCTGCGCACGGTGGCGTGGACCGTCGGCTCGATCCTCGTGATCCTCGCCGCCTGGTGGGCCTACCTGATCGTCTTCGACATGTCGCCGTTCGTCGGCAAGACGCCGCTCGACGTCTTCGCCTACCTGTTCACGAGCGAGGACGCCGCCGCGAACCAGGCGGTGATGCTGAAGGCCCTCGGCGAGACCCTCGTGCACGCCGGCGTGGGCTACGTCGCGGGTCTCGTGATCGGCATCGCGGCGGCCGTGGCCTTCGTCACCTTCCCGGTGGTGGAGCGGGTGCTGACACCGCTCGCGGTGGCGCTGCGCTCGGTGCCGATCATCGTGCTGATCCCGGTTCTCATCCTGGCGCTCGGCCGCGGGCTCGGCGGGGTGGTCGCGATCACGGCGATCGTCACGTTCTTCCCGACGCTCGCGAACACGCAGAGCGGGCTGCGCCGCGTGCCGTCCGACGCGTTCACGCTGATGCGCAGCTACGACGCCTCGATCTGGAGCAACCTCTGGCGCCTGCAGCTGCCCTACACGCTTCCGTCGATCTTCGCCTCGGCGCGAATCGCCGCCCCCACCGCCGTGCTCGCCGCGACGCTCGCCGAGTGGCTGGCCACCGGCGACGGGCTGGGGCACGAGATCGTGGCCTCCCGCGCGCACTCCGACTACACGGGGCTCTGGGCGGCGGCCGCGATCCTCACCGCCGTCTCCCTGATCTTCTACAGCCTCGTCAGCTGGGCCGAGCGCGCGGTGCTCGCGAAGTACTCGCCGACCCAGCTCGGCTGACCCCCGGCCGACCCCACGACACCGGGCCGCGCATCCGCCCGCCGACCCGGCCACACCACCCGCACGGCCCACCAGACCCGCCCCCACGACCGCTCCCGGAAGGAACACCATGCCCACCCCGCACATCGGCGCCCTCGACGGCGACTTCGCCCCCGACGTCCTCATGCCCGGCGACCCGCGTCGCGCCAAGCTCATCGCCGAGACCTTCTTCGACTCGCCCCGGCTCGTCACCGAGGTGCGCGGCATCCTCGGCTACACCGGCACCTTCGAGGGCCGGCCGGTGTCGGTGCTCGCCTCGGGCATGGGCATCCCGTCGATGTCGATCTACAGCACCGAGCTCGCCCGCCACTACGGCGTGAAGCGCATCGTGCGCGTCGGCACCATCGGCGGCATCGCGCCCTACCTCGAGCTCGGCGACGTGATCGCGGCGAGCGCCGCCCACACCAACTCGGCGATGACGAGCGAGTGGGTTCCGGGCGTGACCCTCAGCCACGCGCCGTCGTTCGGGCTGCTCCGCAAGGCCGTCGAGTTCGGCGAGGCGACGGGCAAGCGGATGCACGTGGGGCCCCTCTTCACGACCGACGCCTTCTACAACCCCGACGTCGACCTGGTTCCGAGGCTGCTCGCCTACGGCACCATCGGCATCGACATGGAGGCGGCCGGGCTCTACGCCGTCGCGCTGAAGGAGGGCTTCGAGTCGCTGATGGTCGGCACCGTGAGCGACCTGCCCGGCTCGGAGATGACCGCCGCCGAGCGCGAGGCCACCTTCGAGAACATGGTGTCGTTCGGGCTGGCGGCGCTCGCATGAGCGGGTCGGGCATGAGCGGGTCCGGCTTGGCGCTCGGCGCGCCCACGACCTCTCCCGACCGCGGGCCGGCCGACCTCGTCATCACCGGTGCCACCGTGCTGCGTCACGACGAGACGGGCGGCATCTCGTTCGTGCCTGAGCAGATCGTCGCGATCCGTGACGGGGTGTTCGAGTCGGTGACGGATGCGGTGGACGCGAGCGGAGCATCCGTCGCCCCGCCCGCCGCCCGGGAGACGATCGACGCGCGCGGCAAGGTCGCGATGCCGGGGTTCATCAACTGCCACACGCACTCCCCCATGGTGATGTTCCGCGGAGCGGCCGAGGACGTGCCGGCCGACCGCTGGTTCAACGACTTCATCTGGCCGATGGAGGTCAACCTCACCGACGACGACGTGGAGCTCGCCACGCGGCTCGCGGCCGCCGAGATGATCCGGCACGGGGTCACGACCTTCGCGGACCACTACTTCAACATGGACCGGATCGCGAACGTGACCGACGAGACCGGCCTCCGCGGCGTGCTCGGCTCGACCTACTTCTCGAGCGACGGCCAGGCAGGGCTCGAGCAGTCGCTCGAGTTCGCGACGCGCTGGCGGGGAGCGGCGAACGGCCGGATCAGCACCGCGCTGGCTCCGCACGCGACCTACACGCTGAACGACGACGACCTCGCCGCAACCGCCAGGGCGGCCAAGGAGCACGACCTGCTCGTGCACATCCACGCCGCGGAGGGCCGCTCGCAGACCGTGCACAGCCGCGAGCGCACCGGTCGCACGCCGATCGGGGTGCTGCACGACACCGGGCTGCTCGACGGCAAGGTGCTGATCGCGCACGGAATCGGCATCGTGCCCGAGGACCTGCCGCTGCTCGCGCCCGCCGCCGCGGACGGCCGGGTCGGCGTCGGCAGTGCGCCGAAGGGCTACCTCAAGCTCGGCTTCGACACGACGCCCGTGCGCCTGCTCGCCGCAGCGGGTGTGCCGGTCGGGCTCGCGACCGACGGCGCGGCGTCGAACAACACGCTCGACGTCTGGGAGTCGATGACCTTCATGGCCTACGTGCAGAAGGCCACCGAGCTCGACACGACCTGGATGCGCGCCGAGGAGCTGCTCGACCACGCCACCACCCAGAGCGCCGCCGCCGTGCAGCTCGCGGGCGTCGTCGGGCGGATCGAGCCGGGCTACCGGGCCGACCTGATCCTCGTCGACCTGAGCGATCCGCGGGTTCAGCCCGTGCACGACCTGGCGAGCACGCTGATCTACAGCGCCCGCTCGAACGACATCGACACGACGATCGTCGACGGCCGGGTGCTGATGCGCGACCGCCGACTGCTCACGGTCGACGTGCCGGGCGTGGTCGCGGAGCTGGCGCCGCGCCTGGCGCGGCTGACCGACCGGTCGCACGGGAAGAGCATCCAGAACTACGACGCCTAGGGTTCACGGCCGTGTTGCGGGCCGCGGCGGGCGGGTTGAGGGTGGAGGGGAACGAAGGAGACGATCATGCTCGCATCGGAGGAACTCCCCTCGACCCTCGCCCGCTCGGAGAAGCACGCGCAGGCGCTCTGGAGCAAGGCGCACGACTCGGCCGTCGACAGCTACGGCGAGGGTGAGCGCGCCCACCGCACGGCCTTCGCCGCGCTGAAGCACGAATACGAGAAGGTCGGCGACCACTGGGAGCGGAAGGACGAGTCGGGCCCGTCGGACGCGAAGGCCGCGGGCGGGCGCGGGTCGGCGGGCGAGACCCAGGAGGGCGTCGACGCGAACGCGACGAAGGCGCACCTCCTCGAGCTCGCGAAGCGGCTCGACGTGCGCGGACGCTCGCGGATGACGAAGGACGAGCTGGTCGACGCGCTCAAGAAGGCGAACCGTCGCGAGACGGCCCGCAGCCGCTGAGGCGCTGAGTCGCCGGCCGCGCTGCCGCTGGCCGCTGTGCCGCTAGTCGGCGCGCCGGCCGCTGGCCGCCGGCCGCTCTGCGGCTAGTCGGCGCGCCGGCCGCGCAGGCGGAGCGACGACGCGAGGTAGGCCACCGCCGCGATCGCGCAGGCGACCGTGACGACGGTGGCCGTCGTGGTGCTGCCGCCGTCGTCGCCGGCGCGGCCGCGGTCGCCCAGCACCGGCGTGAGCTGGTTCGTGATCGCCTGCAGCGCGAACAGCGCCGCGAGCACGAAGCCGGCGGTCGGTCGCCCGGTGAGCTTCCACCACGGCCGCGGCGGCTCGATCGGCTCCTCGGGCACCCGGAAGAAGCGCGCCCCGGCGAGGATCCAGCCGAACAGGACGACGACGTAGAGCACCGGGCCGACGACCGGCCCGACCAGTGCGGCGACGAGCAGGTTGAGCAGCACGACGGCGATCCCGCCGATCAGCACGTAGAGGAACTTGCCGTACGGGTTCACGATGCGCAGCGTCATCCCATCCACCCTGCCACGACCCGCGGCCGTGTGTCAGTGGCCCGTGGCGTCCTGATCCTCGACGGCGCGGGAGAGCCACTCGGCGAGCAGCCGGCGTTCGGCGGCCGAGAACGCGGGGAACGCGTCGAGCTGGGCCGCGAGAGCGATCGCGGCGGATCGCGGACCGTCGAGGGCCGGGCCGGGAGCCTCGGCGGCCGAATCGAAGCCGGGGACGAGGATGCGGCCGAGGACGGCCTCGAGCATCGCCTCCGCGAGGCCGGGATCGCGATCGGCCGGTGGGCTGTCGAGCAGCTGCTGCACGGTGCCGGTGGCGGCCGCGCGGATGATGCCGAGCGCGCGCTGCTCGTCGACGCGGAGCAGCCCGGCGGCCGCGAGGCCGTGGATGCGGGAGCGCAGCACCGCGAGCCCGGCGTCGAGCGCCGGGGAGCGGCGGCTGCGGCCGGCCTCGCCGAGCAGCCGATGCAGCTCGGGATTCGTCAGGGCGTAGTCGAGTTGCTGGCGCCAGCCGTCGCGCAGCGCCTCGACCGGGTCGGTGCCGGCGGGAAGGGCCGTCTTGCGGGCCACGAACTCGCCCAGCACATGCTCGGCGACGGCGTCGACGAGGCCGTCCTTGTCGCCGAAGAGGCGGTAGATCGTGGGGGCCTGCACTCCGGCGGCATCGGCGACGCGGCGGGTGGTGAGGGCCGCGGCCCCGCTCTCACGCAGCATCTCGGCGGCGACCTCGACGATGCGCGAGCGCACGGCGCCGCGCTGCGGCTGGGTTGCCACGGGGGCGAACTCGTCGACGCTCACGGATCAACGATAACAGTGACTTGCGATCGATGGAAACACCCTGCTACCGTCCGTTATCACTGGAAACACGATAGGAGTAGCAATGATCATCATCACCGGAGCGACCGGGGAACTGGGCTCGCGGATCGTCGACCGGCTCCTCGAGCGGGTACCGCCGGAGACCGTCGGCGTCAGCGTGCGCGACCCCGCCCGTGCGCAGACGCTCGCCGACCGCGGAGTGCGGGTGCGGGCGGGTGACTTCACCGAGCCCGAGACCCTCGGGCACGCGTTCGAGGGCGCCGACCGGGTGCTCGTCATCTCGGCCTCGATCCGGGGCGACGCCGCGGTGGGGGCGAACCTGGCCGCCGTCGACGCGGCGGTCACGGCCGGCGCCGGGCGCATCCTCTACACGAGCCATCAGGCGTCGGCCGCCGACTCGCTCTTCGCCCCCCAGGCCGTGCACGCGGCGACCGAGCAGCATCTCGCCCGGCTCACGGTGCCCACCACGGCGCTGCGGAACGGCTTCTACGCGAACACCCTCGCGTTCCAGCTCGACGGCGCGCTGACGACGGGCACGGTCGCGGCGCCGGCCGACGGCCCGGTCTCCTGGACGGCGCACGACGACCTCGCCGAGGCCGCCGCGATCCTGCTGGCGGCCGAGCACCCGGGCGACGGGGTCACCGCTCCGCTCACGGCCGCCGAGGCGCTCGACCTGGAGCAGGTGGCCGCCGAGCTCAGCGCCCTCACCGGCCGCACCATCACCCGCACCGTCGTGGACGATGAGGAGTGGCTGGCATCGGTGATCGAGCACGGCATGCCGGCACCGGCCGCCGAGTTCACGCTCGGGCTCTACCGGGCCGCACGCCGCGGCGAGTTCGACGTGGTCGACCCGGCTCTCGGCGAGCTGCTCGGCCGTCCGCCCCTCCCGGTCGCGGCGACCCTGCGGCGCCTGCTCGGCTGAGCGGGCGGAGACGGACCGACGGCCCTTCCCCGCGAGAGGAAGGGCCGTCGGGGACGCGCCACCGGCTCCGTCAGCCGGCGTTCCGCGCGCCGCGCCGGCGCACGAGCACCGTCACGGCGCCGCCTGCCACGAGGAGCAGCGCCAAGGCGGCGATGCCACCGGCCGCGAGGCCCGTGGAGGCGAGACCGCCCGCCGGCGACGACCCGGCACCCGGCGCCGGCGAGGCAGAGGGCGACGAGGACGGCGAGGGCGACGGCGACGGCCCGGCCGCCGCATAGTCGAACGTGCCCACCGCGCTCACGAGCCCCGCGACGTCGGTGGCGCGGAAGACGATCCGCTCCCCCGCCGACGCGACCGGCACCGGCCCGGTGTACGCCTGCCACGTGGGCGAGTCGGCAGCGACGGCCCACTCGACCGAGGCGACGCCGGAGGCGGCGTCCGTGGCCGCCAGCACGATCGCACCCGCCGAGCGGTCGGCCGACGCCGAGACGGTGGGGGCGGTGCGGTCGAGCGGCAGCGTGACGCTCGTGATGGACGAGACGCTGCCCGCCGCATCCGTCGCCCGCACCTCGAGGGTGTGCGCCCCGTCGGTCGAGACCGTGACCGTGCCGCCGTCGACCCAGCCGGCGCCGTCGAGGTTCGTCGAGACGACCGGAGCCGGGTCGACGTCGTCGACCGCGGTGGCCGTGACGGTCACGGGCGAGACGAACCAGCCCGCCGCGCCGTCGGGCGCCGTGGGCGAGGTCGCCACCGAGACGACCGGCGCGGTGCCCGCGGTGTCGACCACGACCGAGTCGGTGAGGGGCAGCTCACGCGACGACGACCCGACCGAGACGGTGTAGCCGCCGTCGACGACCTCCCACGCGTCCGCCGAGACGTCCCAGATCGAGAACGGGTGGTCGGCCGACTCCGACGAGATCGTCGTCGTGACCCGCTGGGAGGCGCCGGGCTCGAGAGCGACCCGATCGTAGCCGACCAGCCGCTTGCCGGGCGCTTCCGCCGAAGACGGCAGCGTGAGGTACACCTGCGGCACCTCGGTGCCGGCCACCGACCCGGTGTTCGTCACGGTGAACGACGCGGTGGTCGAGACGGTGCCGCCCGAGACCGCGGTCGACAGCTCGAGCTCGGAGTAGCCGAACGAGGTGTACGACAGCCCGTGCCCGAACTCGAACAGCGGGTCGATGCCCTGCTCGTCGTACCACTTGTGCCCGATCGCCAGTCCCTCGCTGTAGTCGACCTGCGTTATGCCCTCGGCATCCACGATTCCCGGGTACTGCGAGGGGGTGGGGGTCGGGGTGTCGGCGAGCGACTTCGGGAAGGTCATCGGCAGCTTGCCCGAGGGGTTCGTGTCGCCCCAGAGCAGCGACGCGAGCGCGGGGCCCTGCTGCTCACCGGGGTACCAGGCCTGCAGCACGCCGTCGACCTGGTCGAGCCAGGGCATGTCGGTGGCGCTGCCGGTCTCGAGCACGACGACCGTGTTCGGGTTGGCGGCCGCGACCGCCGCGATGAGCTCGTCGCCGCCGTCGGCGAGGCCGAGGCCCGGGATGTCGCTGAACTCGCCCGAGCGGTAGTAGCCGAACACGATCGCCACGTCGGCCGAGGCTGCGGTGGCCGCAGCTGCCGCGGGGTCGGCTCCGTTCGACACGACGACGGATGCTCCCGCCTCAGCAGCGCGGGAGGCGAACGCCGTGTCGGGTGCCACCACGTCCTCGCACGCCAGCGTGTTGGGGCTGCCGAAGCGCCACGACATGCTGCACACCGACGAGGCGCTGATGCCATTGGTCGGGGTGTTCGACACCGTCGGGCCGATCAGCGCGATGGTGGAGCCGTCGGAGGCGTCGAGCGGCAGCAGGCCGTCGTTCTTCAGCAGCACCGAGCCCTCCTCGGCGATGCTCCGCGCGAGCGCCTTGTGCTCGGGCGTCGAGGCGTCGTCCACCGGGGTCTCGGGCGCCGGCCTGTCGAACAGTCCGGCCCCGATGTACGACTTCACCACGCTGTACGCGGCGGTGTCGACGGTGGCCTCGGTGAGCGAGCCGTCGGCGAGCGCCGCGTCGAGCAGCGCCGGTGTGTAGTGGATGGGACGGTTCAGTTCCTGGTCGAGACCGGCGTTCAGCGCATCCGCTGTGCTGTGCACGGCCCCGAAGTCGGAGACGACGTAGCCGTCGAAGCCGAGTTGCGCCCGCAGATCGGTGTTCAGCAGCGGGTTCTCGCAGCCGTACACGCCGTTGATCTGGTTGTACGAGCACATCACGCCGGCCGGCTCTCCGCCGTCGACGAGGATCTCGAACGGCAGGTCGTAGGCTTCCTTCAGCGTGCGCTCGTCGAGGTTCGACGAGCTGGTCTGACGGTCGGTCTCCTGCTCGTTGCCCACGTAGTGCTTCAGCACGGCGAGCGTCGGCTTCTCGGGGTCGCCCTCCTCGAGCCCACGGGTGTTCGCGGCGCCGAGGGTGCCGCTGAGCAGCGGGTCCTCGCCGAGGTACTCGGCGGTGCGGCCCGAGAGCGGGGTGCGGCCGCCGGCGATGCCGGGGCCGAGCACGCCGGCCTTGCCCTTGTCCCACGCCTCGGCGGCCTGGGCGGCGCCCTTGTCGAAGGCGAGGTCGGCGTTCCAGCTCGAGGCGAGCGCGATCTGGGCCGGGAAGGCCGTGACGCCCTCGGTGAAGCGCACGCCGTCGGGGCCGTCGGTGTAGACGATCGTCGGGGTGCAGCCCACCTGCTCGGGGTACGAGACGCCGCTGAACTCGGTCTGCTGGGGCGTGTTCGCCGCCTGCTCGTTCAGCCAGCGGTACTTCTGGCCGAGCGAGCTCGCGTCCAGCAGCAGCCGGGCGCGCTCGTCGGCGCCGAGGGCGGTGTCCATCCAGGGGCACTCGGCCAGGTCGACGGATGCGCGTGCCCCCGTCACTCCTGACGCCGATGCCGTGCCGACAGTCGCTCCGGCCGTCGCGTCGGCTGCGGATGCCGGCCCGCCCGCCAGGGCCGACCCACCCGCGGCCAACGCCAGCGCGAGCCCCCCGGCCAGCAGTCCACGCCTCGATCTCTTCGTTGAATTCATGCCACTCCAATGTGACTAGAGGTGTTGTGCGGCGCTGATTGAAGCGCTTCAAGTTAAAGTAGGTGCGGCACTGGCGTGTGTCAACAGGAGTCGTGCGGAAATTCCCTAAGCTGGCTGGAGCCCGGAGCGGAGCTCTGGCTGCACCCCGAGCCGCGGAGAACGATGTCGACCAGCAGGAGCATGCCGAGCATGAGCGACGTGGCGGCGCGCGCCGGCGTCGCCCTCGGCACGGTGTCGAACGTGCTCAACCACCCCGACAAGGTGGCCGAGGCCACGCTGAAGCGGGTGCATTCGGCGATCGACGAGCTCGGCTTCGTGCGCAACAACCAGGCCCGCTCGCTCGCGATGGGCCGCAGCACCACCCTCGGCCTCGTCGTCACCGACATCGGCAACTCGTTCTTCGTCGACATCGCCCGGGGCGCCGAGGAGGGCGCGGCCGCGAACGGCATGACCCTCCTGCTCGCCAACAGCGACAACGACTACGCCAAGCAGGAGACCTACCTCGACCTCTTCGACCAGGCGCGCTTCGCGGGCATCCTGCTCGCCCCGTTCGAGGCGGCGCCCGAGAGCGCCCATCGTCTGCGCGGCCACGGCCGCCCGGTGCTGCTGCTGAACGTCGCCGTGCCGGTCGACGAGGGCTGCTCGATCGTGGTCGACAACTTCCAGGGCGGCTACCTCGCCGCCCGCCACCTGATCGACGAGGGCCGCCGGCGCCTCGCCTTCGTGGGCGGGCCCGACCGGCTCGAGCCACTCCTCGAGCGCCGGCTCGGCGCCGAGCGCGCGGTGGCCGAGACGAACGGCGCCGTCACGCTCGAGGAGATCATCGTGGGCGCGGTCAACGCCCCCGAGGGCCGGGCGGCCGGCTCGATCATCCTGGACCGCGCGCCGGAGGAGCGGCCCGACGGCGTCTTCGCCGCCTCCGACCTGCTGGCCCTCGGGCTCGTGCAGACGCTCTCGGCGGCGCTGCGCATCCCCGACGACCTCGCCGTGATCGGCTACGACAACAACAGCGCCGTGCGCGAGAGCGCCATCCCGATCTCCACCATCGCCCAGCCCGGGCGCGAGATGGGCGAGATCGGCGCCCGCCTGCTCTGGAGCGAGGTCGCCGACGAGGGCCACGAGCACGAGCACGTCGTGCTGGCGCCGGCCCTCATCGCCCGCGCGAGCTCGGTGCGTCGCTAGCGCGAAGCCCTGCGCCATCGCCCGCACGAGCTCGGTGCGGCGCTAGCGCGAAGCCCCGCCTCAGCCCAGCGTGTGCGCGTGGTCGGGCACGTACTGGAACCGGTCGCGCGCGGGCCGCTCGTAGGAGTCCGACGCCGGACGCCCGGGGATGTCGATCGGCTCGGGCTCGCGGTGCTCGTAGGGCACGCGGGACAGCAGGTGGTTGATGGCGTTCAGCCGCGCGGCCCGCTTGTCGTCGCTCTCGATGGTCCACCAGGGCGCGTCGGCGTGGTCGGTGGCCTCGAACATCTCGTCCTTCGCCCTTGAGTAGTCCTCCCAGCGGGTGATCGACTGCAGGTCGGTGTCCGAGAGCTTCCAGCGCCGCATCGGGTCGTCCAGCCGCGAGCGGAACCGGTCCTCCTGCACGTCGTCGGAGACCGAGAACCAGTACTTGATCAGGATGATGCCGTCCTCCACGAGCATCCGCTCGAACACCGGGGTCTGGCGCAGGAAGAGGCGGTACTGCTCGGGCGTGCAGTAGCCCATCACCCGCTCGACGCCCGCGCGGTTGTACCAGGAGCGGTCCATCAGCACGATCTCGCCCGTGGTGGGCAGGTGCTCGATGTAGCGCTGGAAGTACCACTGCCCCTTCTCCTGCTCGCTGGGCGTCGGCAGCGCCACCACCCGGGCCGAGCGGGGGTTGAGGTACTGCACGATGCGCTTGATCGCGCCGCCCTTGCCCGCGGCGTCGCGGCCCTCGAAGATCACGACCACGCGGGCGCCGGTCTCGATCACCCAGCGCTGCATGGTCACCAGCTCGATCTGCAGCCGCTCCAGCTCCGCCTCGTAGAGGTCCTTGCGGACGCGCTCGACCTGCGGGCGGGGTTTCTTCTTCGACATGGCGCGTGATCCCAGCTGTCCTCGACGGACCTCGGCGGACGCCGGATCGGCGCCTTCGTCACGCTACGCCCGACACCGCCTCGACGCTCGCCCGGAAGGCATGGTCACCCGGGCCGACCTGGGTCACCGTGCCGTCGGGCAGCTCGACGGCGCCGGTCACGCCGGTGGGCAGGTGCACGAGCAGGGAGAACTCCTCCCCCTGCATCGACCACTCGGTCGTGATCGGTCCGTAGCCCGATTCGAGACGAGCGGATGCACGCTCGAGCGGCCCCGGACGCGGTGCGATCCGCACCGTGCGGTACCCGGCCGAGGTCGCCTCGATGCCGCCGATCACCCGATGCATCCAGTCGGCGACCGAGCCCAGCGCGTAGTGGTTGAACGACGTCATGCTGCCGGGATTCACCGTGAGGTCGTCGAGCAGGCTGTCCCAGCGCTCCCAGATCGTGGTGGCGCCCTTGTCGACCATCGACAGCCACGAGGGGCTCCGGTGCTCGAGCAGCAGCGCGAAGGCGGTGTCCGCGTGACCCGTCTCGGTGAGGGCGTCGCTCAGCAGGTTCACGCCTGCGAAGCCGGCCCCGACCCGGTGCCCCCCGTCCCGCACCAGCCGGGCCAGCGCGTCACCCGCCTCCTGGCGGCGGGCCTGGTCGCGCAGCAGCCCGAAGCGCACGGCGAGCGCCAGCGCGGTCTGCGTCTGCTGATCCAGCGGACGGTCGGCACCGCCCCACTCGGCGGTGAAGGCGTCGGCGATCTCGAGGTGCAGCCGGTGGTAGCGCTCGGCGTCCGCCGTCAGCCCGAGGGCGGCGGCCGTCTGCGAGAGCGTCTCGGCCGACCAGGCGAAGTACGCCGTGGCCACGAGGTACGGATCGGTCACGGCGAGCGCCGGGTCGTCGGGCGGTGCGTTCGGGTCGAGCCAGTCGCCGAGCTGCATGCCCGTGTTCCAGAGTCGCGACGGGCCGGCGAGCCGGGTGACCTGGTCGACCCAGGCCGAGGCGCTCGGGTACTGCCGCGCGAGCAGCTCGCGATCGGCGAAAGCCCGCCAGAGCGCCCAGGGCGTGAGCACGGCGGCATCGCCCCAGACGGCGGCGGGCTGGATCGGCGTCCACATCGGCGCGCCGGGGATGACCGGCACGTACCAGGGCACCGTGCCGAACCGCTCCTGCTCGGCCGAGAGGTCGCGCAGCCAGCTGCTGAGCAGTCCCGAGCAGTCGTAGAGGTAGCTCGCGGTGGGGGCGAACACCTGGATGTCACCCGTCCAGCCGAGCCGCTCGTCGCGCTGCGGGCAGTCCATCGGGATGTCGACGAAGTTGCTGCGCATGCTCCAGCGGATGTTCTCGTGCAGCCGGTTCAGCCCCTCGTGCGAGGTGCTCAGCCAGCCGGTGCGCCGCATGTCGGAGTGGTACACCCGGCCCACGACGTCGAGCCCCTCGAGCGGGCCGTCGTAGCCCTCGATCTCGGCGTAGCGGAAGCCGTGGATGGTGAACCGCGGCTCCCAGTCGATCGCGCCCGTCGACCCGCGGTACTCGTCGACCGAGGTCGCGTCGCGCAGGGTGCGCGTGTAGAGCTCGCCGTCCTGCAGCACCTCCGCGTGCCGCAGCACGAGCCGTTCCCCGACCCCGGTGGCGGCGCGCACGCGCAGGCGCCCCGAGAAGTTCTGGCCGAAGTCGAGCACGACCGAGCCGCGCTCGGTGCGCCGCACGGCGACCGGCACGAGCTCCTCGGTGCAGCGCACCGGCGGCCCCTCGGCGGCCACGAAGGTGCCGGGGGCGAACTCGGCCACCTTGGCGGGCTGCCACGCCGAGTCGTCGAAGCCCGGTCGGGTCCACCCCTCGGGCACGAGCGTCGCGTCGAACGTCTCGCCCGTGTAGAGGCTCGACTTGACGATGGGCGACGGATGCGCGACCCAGTCGGTCCCCGTGCCGATCACCTCGACCGTGCCGTCGGCCCGCTCGATCTCGAGCTGCGCGAGCAGGGCGATGTCGGTGCCGTAGATGTTCAGCGTGCCGCCGTCGAAGCCGTAGCGTCCGCGCCACCAGCCGTCGGCCATCCAGGCGCCGATCGCGTTCCCGCCGGCGGTGAGATGGTCGGTGACGTCGTAGCTGAGGGTGCGGAGCCTGTCCTGGTAGACGGTCCAGCCCGGGGCGAGGATGTCGTCGCCGACCCGCCGCCCGTTGATCTCGAGCTCCGTCAGGCCGTGGGCCGTGACGTGCAGACGGGCCCGGCGGGGCGCGTCGGCGAGCTCGAACTCCCGCCGGAACAGCGGCGGCCGGCGGTCGTCGTCGGAGTGGTCCTCGGGCCAGGGCGGCTGGATGCCGGTCGCGGTCCAGTCGAGCGGATCGAGGAGGCCGGCCTCGAGGGTCAGCGGCGCCGACCAGTCGGAGGCCGCACCGTCGGCGCCGGTCACGCGCACCGCCACGGTGGCGATCTCGCGCGAGTGCAGGGGCGGGGCAGGCCAGGGCACGAGCAGCTGCTCGGCGGAGTCGACGGCGAACCGCTCCTCGCCCGCGCCTGCGCGCTGCACGCTCAGCTCGTAGCCGTGCTGGCTCCAGGCGGGCGCCGCCTCGGTCTGCCAGCTCAGGCGGGGAACGGCCGTGCCGAGACCGAACGGCACGTCGAGGTGCTCGGCCGAGACGCGGATGACCACGGGGGCGGCCCGCGGGTGGGCGCGGTCGAGCATCCGGGCCCCCGCAGGGGAATCGTCGAGGCGGGTCACGTCAGCCCTTCACGGAGCCGGCGGTGAGGCCGCGCATGACCCGCTGGTTCAGGAACAGGTAGAGCACGAGGATGCCGACCACGTTGATGCAGATCGCCGCGAAGGTCGGGCCGTACTGCACCTGGCCGAACTGACCGGTGAAGTTGAGCAGGCCCACCTGGATGGTCTGGAAGTCGCCGACGCTCGTGAAGGTCAGGGCGATCAGCAGGTCGTTCCAGATGAAGAAGAACTGCACGAGGGCGACCGTGAAGACGGCGTTCCGCACCATCGGGAAGCCGATCGAGAGGAAGGAGCGGTAGATGCTCGCCCCGTCGATCGCGGCGGCCTCGAAGATCTCACGCGGCACGGCCCGGAAGTAGGTGGCCATCATGAACACGGTCAGCGGCAGACCGGTGGCCGTGTAGGTCAGGATGAGCGGCCAGATCGTTCCCGTGAGGTGGGTCTGGAAGTAGGCCGAGAACAGCGGCAGCAGGATCATCTGCCCGGGCACCATGATGCCGGCGAGGAAGAGCAGCAGCACGCCGCCGCGACCCTTCCAGATCAGCACCTCGAGCGCGAAGCCCGCGGCGACGCCGAGCACGACGATCAGGGCGAGCGACGGGAAGGTCGCGAGCGCGCTGTTCAGGATGTACCGGCCGATGTCGCCGTCGACCCAGGCGACCTGGTAGTTCTCGAAGTTGAGGAAGTTCTCGGGCAGCGCCCACGACGGGCTGTTCAGCCACTCGCTCTGGGTCTTCAGCGACCCGAGCAGCAGCCAGATCAGCGGCAGCACGGTGATGGCGAGCAGGAAGCCGATGACGAGGGTCTTCAGGGCGATGCTGCCGGCACGGCGCGGGGTCATCCGGCGACGGATGCGCAGCGGGCGGCCGGGCTTCGCCGACGTCGGGCGGCCGGGGGCGGATGCGGTGGTGGTCATGGGATCAGCCCTTGGTCAGGTCACGTCGTGACGAGCGGAAGATGAAGATCGTGACCAGCAGGCAGATCACGGTGAGCAGCAGGGCGATGGTGCTTCCGTAGCCGTAGTCGCCGTAGCTGAAGGCCGTGCGGAACATCAGCAGGGTGAGCGGGGTGGTCGACGAGCCCGGCCCGCCGTTCGTCAGGGCGAGCACCGAGTCGAACACCTTGAGTGTGCCGTTGATGCTGAAGATGATGGAGGAGAGCAGCACCGGCAGCGACATCGGGATGACGATGCGGCGGATGAGCGTCCAGCCGCCGGCGCCGTCGAGGCGGGCCGACTCCATCACCTCCTCGGGGATGTCGAGGAGACCGGCGTACAGGAGCACGGCGTAGAAACCCATCGAGCGCCAGATGTCCATGACGACGAGCACGAGGAACGCGGTGTCGGGCGATCCGAACCAGTCGACCGAGGGAAGCCCGAAGAGGTTGATGAACTCGTTGACGATGCCGTTCTGCGGAGCCACCTCGAACATCTTCTGGAACAGCAGCGAGACCGCGACGGTGGGGAGCACGATCGGGAAGAAGACGAGGGTGCGCACGAGGCTCGAGGCCTTGCGCAGCCAGAACACGTAGAGGAGGGAGAGGGCGTAGCCCACCAGAACCTGCCCCACCGTGAGGATCACGGCGTACTTCAGCGTGAACAGCAGCGCCTCGCCGACCTTCGGGTCACTGAAGAGCTTGGCGAAGTTGTCGAGGCCGGAGAACTCGAAGCCGGTGATGACGCTGCCGGTGAACAGCGTGTAGCCGAGCGACCAGAGCACCGGCACGAGCATGATCACGGTGTAGATCAGCAGCGCCGGTCCGACGAAGACGAGCACGGCGCGTTTGTTGCCGAAGACGTTGTTCATGGTGGGGCTTTCGGGTGGGTGACGAGCGGAGGGCTGCGGGGCGGAGGCGCCCCGCAGCCCGGGATGGTGCGGAGGGTCAGTTGCCGAGGTCGGCCTGCACCAGCTCCATGAACTGCTCGGGCGTGATGGCGCCGGTGACCAGCTGGGCCGCGTTGGTCTGGCTGGTCGTGGTGGCCTGCGCGTCGAAGAGGGCCTCGAACCAGAGCACGCTGTCGCTGGACTCGTCGATCGTGGTCTGCAGCTCGGCGGTCAGCGGCGGCACCTCGACGGCGTCGTCGTTCACCGTGAAGCCGCTCAGCACGCCCTGGTCACCCAGCGAGGCTGCGCCGTAGTTGTCGGCGATGCAGCTCAGCCACGCGCCGACCTTCTCGTTGTAGGCCTTCTTCGACACCGCGATCGGCACACCCACGTTGGCGGCGAGCTGGGCGTTCGAGCCCTCGCCGCCGGCGACGTCGGGGAACGCCACGAAGCCGATGTTCTCGGCGCCGATCTCGTTCGTGTCGGCGTTGAACGCGCTGAGCGCCCAGCTGCCCATGTAGAGGAACGCGGCCTTGCCGGTGGTGAAGGTGTTCAGCGAGGTGTCGTAGTCGATCGATCCGACGCCCTCGCCGAAGTAGCCCTCGGAGCCCAGCTCGGCCACGGCGGCTGCGGCCTCGACGTACTCGGGGTCGGTGAGCTTCGCGTCGCCGTCGGCGACCTTCTGCAGCGCATCCGGCCCGATCGTGCGGAACAGGTAGTTGCCGACGAGGCGGGTCAGCGGCCAGCCCTGCTCGCCCGAGGCCGAGAACGGCTGCACGCCGGCGGCCTTCAGGGTCGCGGCGGCGTCGGTCAGCTCGTCCCACGTGGTGGGCGGGGTGATGCCGTTCTGCTCGAGGATCTGCTTGTTGTACCAGAGGCCCTCGACGTTGAACTCGGTCGGCAGCGCGATCACCGAGCCGTAGAGGCTCTCGATGGTCGAGGTCGCGGCGGGGAGGAGGTCGTCGGAGACGCCCAGGTCGTCGAAGGTGCTCTGGATGTCGAGCAGCTGGCCGTTGTCGTTGAGGTCCTTGGCGAGCTGCGGGGTGTTGCCGGCGGCGAAGATCGTGGGCAGGGCGTCCTGGCCGGCGAGCAGCTGGAGCTGCTGGTCGAAGCTCGCCTGCGGCTGGTTCGTGATCTTCAGGGGCAGGGCGTCGTTCTCGGCCTTGCAGGCGCCGGTGCTGAGACCGGTCAGGATGTCGGCCACCGCGGTGTTCTCGGTGAGGGACAGGTAGGTGAACTCGGAGGCTCCGTCGCCGGAACCCTCCGAGCCTCCGCCTCCCGCCGAGCATCCCGTCAGAACCAGGGCGCCGGCACCGGCCAGCGCGACCATGGGGACGAGGGAGCGGCGGAGACGAGCGGTGCGTGCTGTGGTCACAATTCCTCCTTGAAGTGCGAGCCTTCGTAATTGAAGCGCTTCAAGTGACCACCATAAGAACGCGGGGGGTCGGTGTCAAGCGCGGATGTTCTGGCGGTGTAACGATTCAACCCGGGCCCGGGTCAGTAGCCGTCAGGCTTCGTCGCGACGCCGTCGAGCCAGAGGTGGTCGTTCGGATCGCTGTGGGTGGTGCCGGAGTCGACGTGCTTCGACGCGATGCGATCGCCCTTGGTGATGACGTGCACCATCGCCATGCCGTGACCGCGGCCGAGGCCGTAGTCGTCGGCGAGCCAGGCGAGGATGGGGCCGGCCTTCGTGTCGGGGCCGAAGCCGCGGTCGGTCGCCAGGGCGACGAGCTCGCGGGGCGTGAGGCCGGTCTTCTTCTCGACGGTGTCGAGGTAGGCCTGGAACGACATGGGTCCTCCTTGGTGGTCGGCCTCCTGCCGGCCGTGGTGCCAGTGTGACGCATGGCGAGTGCGGCGCGGAAGCGGGCCGGCCGCGGGCGGGCGGGGCGGGCCATGGCCAGAAAGGCCGGGTAGGGTCGCGCTCGGGGCGGCTGCACGGGCCGCATCAGCGAGGAGTCAGCCATGTCGGATCAGCCCGGAATCCCCGACGCCGAGTCGCTCGGCCGCGAGCCGCGGAGCATCGCCATCCTCGGCGCCGGTGGTGATCTCACCGAACGGCTGCTGCTGCCCGGGCTGGGGAAGGTCGCCGAGCTCGCCGGCGGGCTCGAGCTCACGCTGATCGGTGCCGCCCGCACGCCGCAGAGCGACGAGGAGTGGCAGGGCCTCGTGCGCCGCAGCCTCGAAGCGGCCCAGATCGCGCCCGCCACCGTCGACGCCCTGTCGAAGGCGGCGCGCTTCGTGGCGACCGACGCCTCCGACCCCGAGCAGCTGAAGGCGCTGCTGGCGGCCTGCCCGTCCTCGCCCGTGCTCTACGTGGCCCTGCCGCCCGCGATGGGGCACGCCGTCGCCGAGTCGCTCGCGCAGCTCGAGCTGCCCGACGACCTCGTCGTGGCGATCGAGAAGCCCTTCGGCGAGGACCTGGACGACGCCCGCTCGCTGAACGAGGCGCTGGCCGCCGTCATCCCCGAGGACCGGCTCTGGCGCATCGACCACTTCCTCGGCAACGCCACCGTGCTCGGCATGCTGGGCCTCCGCTTCGGCAATCGCCTGCTCGAGTCGGGTTGGAGCGCCGACGAGATCGAGAAGGTCGAGATCGTCTTCGACGAGGAGCTCGGTCTCGAGGGCCGGGCCGCGTTCTACGACTCCACCGGCGCCCTGCGCGACATGCTGCAGAGCCACCTGCTGATGGTGCTCGCGCTGACCACGCTCGAACGGCCCGACCGCATCACGGCCGACGACGTGCACGACCGGATGGCCGAGGTGCTCGGCGCTGTGCGGCTCTGGCGCGACGACCCGCACACCGCCCGCCGCGCCCGCTACACCGAGGGGCGCGTCGACGGCCGGTTCTTCCCGTCGTACGTCGACGAGGACGACGTGGATCCCGCCAACGACATCGAGACCCTCGCCCAGCTGCTGCTGCAGGTCGACACCCCGCGCTGGGCCGGCGTGCCGTTCGTGCTGCGCTCGGGCAAGGCGATCGGCTCGCCGCGGGCCGAGGTCGCGGTGCACTTCCGGCCGTCGACCCCGCCGGAGGGGCTCGGCGGGGCCGACGCGGGCGAAGGCACCGTGCTGCGGATGTCCCTCCTGAACGGCGACGTCGACCTCGACCTGTTCGTGAACAGCGCCGACGACACCGACCGGCTCGAGCGCGTGCAGCTCGAGGCGCGGCCCGGGGAGGCCGAGCTCGATGCCTACGGGCAGGTGCTGGCGGGCATCCTGGCCCACGACCGGCTTCTGTCGGTGCGGGGCGACATCGCCGAGCAGTGCTGGCGCATCGTGACGCCGGTGCTCACCGCCTGGGCCGCGGGCGAGACGCCGCTCGAGGAGTACGAGGCGGGGAGCGCGGGGCCCGCGGACTGGTGAGTGCCGGTGCTCCACCCCTCAGCGCGGGGGCAGCCCGGCGATGAAGTCGGCGAGCACCGCGAGCGAGCCCTCGACGGTGGCTGCCAGGATGTGCTCGCCCTTGGCAGCGGTCGCGTGCGACGGGTCGCCGAAGACGCCCGAGGGCGAGAACGGGTGCAGCTGCATCGGCCGCGTGCCGAAGTCGCTCGGGAACTCGGGGTACTCGGCGGCGAAGCGCTCCGGATGCACGTGCTCCGGCTCGAGGGCCAGCATGATCGACGTCTCGACCTCCTCGGCGTGGTTGAGGCCCGGGGCGGCGCCGCGACTCGTGCGCACCTCGGCGACGGCCTCGTCCATGCCCGGGTAGTCCAGTGCGAGAGCGGGCAGGATGCGCTCGGCGTTCAGGCGGCGCACGGCAGTGTAGAGCGGCTGCCGGTTGCCCCAGTCGCCGTTCACGACGATCAGCGCCCGGGCGCCCGAGGCCGCGAGCGAGCGGCCGATGTCGACGGCGATCGACGTGACCGTCTCGGGCGAGAGGGAAACGGTGCCGGGGTAGCCGGCGTTGTTCCAGGTGTCCCCGTAGTGGATCGGCGGCAAGAGCAGGGCGTCGAGCCGGTCGGCGAGGCGCTCCGCGACGGCGACGGCGGTGGCCGTGTCGGTGCCGAGCGGGAGGTGCGGGCCGTGCTGCTCGAGCGCGCCGAACGGCAGCAGCACGAGCCCGTCGCCGGCGGCGAGGTGGCTCGCCACGTCGGTCCAGGGTGTGGAGTAGGCGTCGACGCGGGTCATCGGACGGCCTCCGGCGTGTGCGCGCGGGCGGGGGGCGCTCACGGGGCGTAGTCCTGGATCGTGCCGCGGGTGCGGTCGGAGAGCTCGGGCAGGCGGCGGTTGAGTTCGGCGATGGTGTCGGTGAGGTCCATCGTCACGAGACGGCCGTGCTCGACCACGAGCCGGCCGTCGACGAGCACCGTGGTGACGTCGCTCGACTTCACGCTCAGCACCAGGGCGGCCGCGAGGTCGTGCATCGGCTGGAGGTGCGGCTTCTGCAGGTCGATCAGCACCACGTCGGCCTTGTAGCCCGGCGCGAGCACCCCGAGCGAGTCCTGAAGTCCGAACGCCGCCGCACTCTGCCGGGTGGCGAGGTCGAGGGCGTGGGCCGAGGTCATCCAGGTGGCGTCGAGGTGGTCGTCCTTCTGCTTCAGCGACATCATCCGCATGCTCTCCAGCACGTCGAGTGTGTTGTGCGAGGCCGGCCCGTCGGTGCCGAGGCCCACGGTGAGACCCGCGTCGTGCAGCATCCGCACCGGAGTCGTGGTGTGCGCGTGCTTCATGTAGACCTTGGTGCAGGACGCGACGGCGACGCGGTCGGCGTGCGGGACCAGCCACTCGAGGTCGCTCTCGACGATGCCCGCGCCGTGGGCGATGATCGCCCCCGTCTCGAGGATGCCGGTGTCGTGCAGCACCTGCACCGGCGTGCGGCCGTGCCGCTCGAGACTCGACTCCGTCTGGTTCATGCTCTCGGCGGCATGGATGTGGGTGCGCACCCCGAGTCGTCGCGCCTGCTCGGCCGTCGCCTCCAGGTCGGCGTCGGTCACGGTGTAGGTCGCGTGCGGGCCGAGCGTGGTCGTGATGCGTCCGTCGGCTGCACCGTTCCACCGTTCGGCGAAGGCCGCCGAGCGCTCGAGCCCCTCCGGGCCCTGCGACGAGAAGAACGTCGACGCGAGGTGCCCGCGGGCGCCGCTCTCCGCGACGACCTCGGCGATGCGATCCGTGAAGAAGTAGTGGTCGGCGAAGTTCGTCACCCCACCGAGCAGCATCTCGCCGACGGCCAGGCGGGCGCCCAGCGTGACGTCGCGCTCGGTCAGGTTCACCTCCATCGGCCAGATGTGCTTGTTGAACCAGTCCTTGATGGGCACGTCCTCGGCCGAGCCGCGGAACATCGTCATCGGCGAGTGGGTGTGCGAGTTCATCAGGCCCGGGATGGCGACCTGCCCGCTGCCGTCGATCACCGCCGCCTGCGCGAGGGTGGCGGCCTCGACCTCGGCCGCCGGCCGGATCCAGGCGATCATCCCGTCGCGGATGCCGATCGCATGCCCCTCGAGGAATGTGGCCGTCCCGCGGGCGGCCACGTCGTCGCGCGGCAGGTCGGGGTAGCCCGGCGCGGGCCGCGTGGTGCCCGCCAGCACGGTGACCGGCGTGATGACCGTGTCGACGGTGTCGGAACCGTCGGCCAGCGTGACCGAGTCGGAGCGCATCCGCTCGTCGCCGCTCACGCCGAGACCTCGCTCGTCGCGCCCGTTGCCGAATCGGACGCCACCGGCAGCTCCTCGCCCGCGAGCCAGCGCACGAGCCGGTCGAACAGCGCGGCGTAGCCCGGCCACTGCACGAAGCCGGGCGGCGCCCAGTGCGGCGCGATGTCCGAGGTGAACGCGGCGGTGCGCCCCTCGCCGTAGCCGCCGACCACGAGCAGCGGATGCCCGGCGCAGCGTGCGAGCTCCACCGCTCCCTCGCGCACCGTGACCTCGTTCAGCCCGAGCAGCGCCGGCCACTCCCCCTCGAGGCCCGCCGTCACCGGATGGGCGGCCACCGTGGACGGCGCCGCCCCCGCCGGCAGCTCGACCCGGTCGTCGCGGTCGAGCACGCCGACCGGCAGCACTTCGGCGAGCACGGTGCGCCCCCACCGGGCCTTGGCGTCGATTCCCGAGAACGACATGTACCCGCCCGCCATGAGCAACCCGCCGCCGAGCTCGGCGTAGCGCCGCAGCACCTCGATCAGATCGACGGAGGTCTCGGAGCGGCCGAAGGTGGCCGGCGGCAGCTGCAGGGTGTTCGCCCCGACGTCGGAGATGACGACGACGTCGGCGATCGCACGAAGCCCCTCGGGCGTCGCGGGCAGGCCGTCCACGATCTCGTGGCAGGGCAGGTGCGTCACCTCGTGGCCGGCCTCGCGCAGCGCGGCGCTGAACTCCGCGCCGCCGAGGGTGAACTCCGAGGTGGTGAAGGAGTCGAAACCCTTCTGATGGATCGAGTGCACGAACCACGATTCGCCGAGCAGCAGGATTCGGGTCACGGGATCTCCTTCGGGTGGGGGACGGTGGCGGTCGGGACGGTGGCGGACGACACGGCCCCGGGCGAGGCGGCATCGGGCACGGGGTGCTCGCGGGTCGACTGGCCGGGCACGAGCTGAGGGGCGAGACTGACCCGGCGGGCTATCCGCTCGGCGGCGGGTTCGGCCCCAGGTCCGCGCCCCCGCTGCTGCGAGTCGAGCAGCAGGCGAACGGCCTCCCGCCCCATCTCGGGCCACGGATGCCGGAGGGTCGTCACCGTCAGGTCTTCCCGGCCGGGCGACAGATCGAGCAGGCTGGCCACCTGCACCCGCGCGGGAACGGCGAGGCCGCGCATCCGCAGCACGGCCAGCACGCCCGCGGCCACGTCGTCGTTGGCACAGACGATGGCGTCGGGGAGGGCAGCCGGTCCGGCCGCCACCACGCGTTCGGCGGCACGGATGCCGCCGTCGAGCACCGCCGGGGTGAAGGGGGCGACGTCGACGACCGCCGCGCCCTCGGCGGCGCCGCGCAGGGCCCGGATGCGGCGGGCGTCGGCGGGAGCATCCGGATCGAGCCCGACGACGAGCATGCGCCGGGCCGCCCGCTCGACGAGGTGCGCCACGAGCATCGCGGTCGCGCGGTCCTCGTCGAGGCCGACCGAGTCGGAGCGATCGGTGATGACGAAGCGGCCGACCTGCACGATCGGCACGGGACCGGCGGCCTCGATCGACTCCTGGCTCGCCTCGAGGGAGGAGGGGCAGATGATGATGCCGTCGACGCGGCGCGCCATCAGCGACTCGACGTTGCCGACGTCGTGCAGCGCGTCGGGTTCGGAGTAGCGCAGCACCAGCGAGAGGTCGTTGCGCTCGAGGCCGTCGCTGACCGACTCGATCAGCGCGGACAGGAAGCCGGTGGTGTAGCGGGGCAGCACCAGGCCGACCGTCTCGGTGCGCTGCAGGCGAAGGGCGCTCGCCACGGCGTTCCGCCGATAACCGAGCTCACGGCTGGCGTCGCGCACCTTTCGGTGCAGGGTGTCGCTGACGGGCCGGGCCCCGGTGAGTGCCCGCGATGCCGTGGCCACGCTGACGCCGGCGCGGGCGGCCACGTCGGCGAGGGTCGGCTCGGGGGTCTGCATGCCGACAGCATAGGCTCTCCGGGGCCCCGCCTCGGGCAAATTTAGGCAAACGATTGCAGAACCTTGCCGACGTTAAACATGCTAGAAACATTCGAGAAATGCGGCGGCAACGGCGCGGGCGAACACTGATTCTCGCACCGGTTTCCGTTCCCCCCGCCCGACGTTTCTGCAAACGATTTCCAAGGAGCCCCATGACGTTCTCGCGCAAGGCCGCCGCCCTCGGCGCCACCGCACTCACCGCCGCCCTGCTGCTCTCGGCCTGCTCGGGCAAGACCGCCACGGTGCAGCCGAGCGCCGACGCCGATCTGCCGAAGGTCGCGATGCTCTACGGCACCACCGGCGACTTCTCCTTCATGGACAGCGCCTACAAGGGCTTCACCGACGCGCAGTCGGAGTTCTCGTTCACCCCCCTCGACTTCTCGAGCCCCAACACCGACGACTACCAGGACCGCCTCGACCTCGCGATCTCGCAGGGTGCCGGCCTCGCGATCGGCATCGGCTTCCAGTACGCCACCCCGATGGAGCAGACCACCGAGCACCCCGACACGCAGTTCGTGGCGGTCGACATCGACAAGGGCACCTCCATCCCCGACGTCACGACCATCTCGTTCGCGGCCGAGCAGTCCTCCTACCTCGTCGGCGTGGCCGCAGCCCTCACCTCGAAGACCGGTCACATCGGCTTCATCGGCGGGGTCGACCAGCCGAGCATCCAGAACTTCTTCGTGGGCTACGAGGCCGGCGCCAAGTCGGTGAACCCGTCGATCACGGTCGACACGACGTACCTCTCGCCCCTCGGCGACTTCACCGGCTTCTCCGACCCCACCAAGGGCAAGGAGGCCGCCGCCTCGATGTACGCCGGTGGCGCCGACGTGATCTACGCCGCCGCGGGCGGCTCGGGCCAGGGCGTCTACGAACAGGCCGCTGCCTCGTCGACGGATGCGCAGAAGAACTGGGCCATCGGGGTCGACGGCGACGTCTACAACCAGGTGGACGAGTCGATCAAGCCGTTCATCCTCACCTCGGCGATCAAGAACGTGAACGTCGCGGTCGAGGACTCGATCAAGTCGTTCCTCGACGGCAGCCTCGAGGCGGGCGAGCAGGACTTCGACCTCTCGAACGACGGCGTCGGCTACTCCACGAGCGGCGACTTCCTCGATGCGTACACGGATCAGCTCGAGAAGGCCAAGCAGGACATCATCGACGGCACCATCGAGGTGCCGAGCGCGGTCTGATCCGCTCACCCAGACGGCGCCCGGTCGCCGGCGGCCCCACACCGCCGGCGGTCGGGCGCTTCCACTCCCCCGCCGCCTCCGTCCCCCGTTTCCCTCCCCGACAGGAGCACCTGATGAGCGAGACAGCCGAGAACGACGTGCTGGTGCGGTTGACGGGCATCGTCAAGCGCTTCGGCGCCTTCGTGGCGAACGACCGCATCGACCTCACGGTGCGGGCGGGCACGGTGCACGCGATCGTCGGCGAGAACGGGGCCGGCAAGTCCACTCTGATGAAGATCCTCGCCGGCGAGGAGCGGCCCGACGAGGGCACGATCGAGATCGCGGGCTCCCCGCGCTCCTTCTCCTCGCCGCGGGATGCGCAGCAGGCCGGCATCGGCATGGTGCACCAGCACTTCCTGCTCGCCTCGGCGCTGCGCGTGTGGGAGAACGTGGTGCTGGCCGACGAACCCGGATCGGCCTTCCGGCTCGACAGCGCCGCCGCCCGGTCACGGGTGGCCGCGCTCGCGACGCGCAACGGGTTCGAGGTCGACGTCGACGCCGTGGTGCGCGACGTCGGGGTCGGCGGCCGCCAGCGGGTCGAGATCCTCAAGGTGCTCTACCGCGACGCGCGGATCATCATCCTCGACGAGCCCACCGCCGTGCTCGTGCCGAGTGAAGCCGCGTCGCTGTTCGCCGCCATGCGCCGCTTCACCGAGGCGGGAGCCGCCGTCATCTTCATCTCGCACAAGCTCGACGAGGTGCTCGACTTCGCCGACGAGATCACCGTCATCCGCGCCGGCGCCGTGGTGGGGCACACGACCCCCCTGGAATCGTCCGCCTCCGACCTCGCCGCCCTGATGGTCAAGGTCGCGATGCCGGCGGTCGCCCCGCGGGCGGTTCCGCCGGGCACCGACGTGGTGCTCTCCGCGCACGGGGTCACCGTCGGGGAGGCCGGCGAGGTGCCGGCGCTCGACGACGTCTCGCTCGAGGTGCACTCCGGCGAGATCGTGGGCATCGCGGGCGTCGAGGGCAACGGGCAGTCGGAGCTCCTGATGGCCCTGCTCGGCCGCGTCGCGCACACCGGGCGCATCAGCATGGGAGGAGAGGACATCGACGCCCTCCCCACCGAGACCCGGCGGGCCCGCGGGCTCGCCTACATCCCCGAAGACCGGCATCGCGACGGCGTCGTGCTGTCGATGGCGCTGCGCGAGAACGCCGCCCTCGGCTACCACGGCCGGCCGCCGGTGAAGCGGGGGCCGTGGTTCAGCCGGGCCGGTGCCGCAGCCCAGGCCCGGGCCATCATCAGCCGCTTCGACGTGCGGGGCGGCGACCCGTCCACGCTCGCGTCGGCGCTCTCGGGCGGCAACCAGCAGAAGTTCATCGTGGGGCGCGAGCTCGGCAGCGATCCGCGCGTGCTGATCGCCGCGCATCCGACCCGCGGTGTCGACATCGGCGCCCAGTCGGCGGTCTGGAGCGAACTCACCGCCGCCCGCGACCGCGGTCTCGGAACACTGCTCATCTCGGCCGACCTCGACGAGCTGCTCGCGCTCAGCGACCGGCTGCTCGTGTTCTACCGCGGGCGCATCGTAGGGGCGCTCGATCCGCGGCGGGTGGATGCGCAGGAGCTCGGGGAGTACATGACCGGGGTACGAGGCCACACGACGAACACAGCCGAAGGAGGTGCCGCATGATCCGGCGCATCGCGGTCACCCTGGCCGGCCCCGTCGTCTCGGTGCTGCTCGCCCTGCTCGTCACCACCCTCTTCCTCACCATCGGCGGCTACTCGGCCACGAGCGCCTACGAGGTGATGTGGAACTACGGCATCGAGCCCGCCTCGCTCGTGTCGGCGCTGAACAACGCCGTTCCGCTCTACCTCGCCGGCGTCGCCGCGGCCTTCGCGCTGCGGATGGGCCTGTTCAACATCGGCGTCGACGGCCAGTACCGGGTCGCCGCCCTGGCCGGCGCGGTCGTCGCCGCGAATCTGCCGCTGCCGCTCTACCTCCGGCTGCCCATCACCCTGATCGTCTGCTGCGCCACCGGTGCCCTCTGGGCTCTCGTGCCCGCCCTGCTGAAGGTCTACCGGGGTGTCAGCGAGGTGATCACCTCGATCCTGATGAACGCGATCGCCACCACGGTCGTCGCCATCCTGCTGGCCGACGTCTTCCGCTCCGGCGGCGGCCAGAACACCGGCACCGCGATCATCGGCGAGGACGGTGCGATGCCCGTGCTGATCGACCTCGGCATCGGCAACCGCACCTCGATCACCGGCTTCCTCGTCGTGGCGATCGTGGTGGGCATCCTGTTCTACCTGATCCAGTACCGCACCGTCTTCGGCTTCACCCTGCAGGTGGCCTCGCGCTCGCCCGAGGCGGCCGAGTCGGCCGGCATCAAGGTGAACCGGCGGATCATCTGGGCAATGCTCGGCTCGGGCGCGATCGCCGGGCTCGTCGGCATGCCGCACGTGCTGAGCACCGCATTCCGCTTCGACGGCACCCTGCCCACCGACCTCATGTTCACGGGGCTGGCCGCCGCGCTGCTCGGCCGCTCGCATCCGATCGGCATCGCGGCCGGCGCCTTCGTGCTCGCCTTCGTCGAGCGCAGCTCGCAGGTGCTGGGGCTCGTGCAGCTGCCGACCGAGGTCGGCTCGGTGTTCATGGCCGTCATCCTGCTCAGCTCGGCCGTCGGCTACTGGCTCACCGAGCGCGCCGACCAGCGCGTCACGCTCTGGAACACGCTCCGCCGCCGCCGCCGCGAGACCCCGCCGCCCGCCGCTCCCCTGCCGACCGGAATGGAGGCCTCGCGATGACCGACACCGTCGAGCCCACCGCCCCCACCGCCCCGGCGGCCGCCCCGCGATCGCTCGCCCCGAGTCGGCAGCGGCTGCGCGCCGGACTCCGCTGGGGCCTGCTCGGCCTCGGCCTCGTCATCGTGGCCCAGTACGTCGCCGACGCGCCCGGCATCGCGGCCTCGGCCACCTGGGGTTCGGCGCTGCGGCTCACCGTGCCGATCGCGGTGGTCGCCATCGGCGGCCTCTACTCCGAGCGCGCGGGAGTCATCAACGTCGGCCTCGAGGGGATGATGATCGGCGGCACCTGGATGGCCGGGGTGTTCGGCTGGCTCTGGGGCCCCTGGGCCGCCCTCGGCGGCGGGGTCGTCGGCGGCCTCGTGTTCGGGCTGCTGATGGCGGTGCTCTGCATCGAGATGGGGCTGAACCAGCTCGTCGTCGGTGTGGCCATCAACGTGATCGCCGGGGCCTCCGCGCGCTTCGCCAGCGACATCGTGTTCAACGGGGTCGACGGCGGCACCATCGCCCGCTCGCCGCGCATCGACGGCTCGCTGCCGGTGCTCAGCGTGCCGTTCCTCTCGGGCGGGCTCGGCACGCCCGACCTCACCGCCACGATGGAGCAGTCGGGCATCCCGGTCGTCTCGCAGCTCGGCGGCATCGTCGGGGGGCTCACGCACAACGTCTCGCTCGCGGCCGTGATCGGGCTGCTGCTCATCCCCGCCACGGCCTACGTGCTCTGGCGCACCAGGTTCGGCCTGCGCTGGCGGGCCGCGGGTGAGGAGCCGGCTGCGCTGCAGGCGCTCGGCGGCAAGGTGCACCGCACCCGGTACATCGCCGTGCTCGTCGGCAGCGGCCTGGCCGGCTTCGCGGGCGGCTACCTCGCGCTCATCTCGCAGGCCTACGTCGAGAACCAGACCGCGGGGCGGGGCTTCATCGGTCTCGCGACGCTGATCTTCGGCAACTGGATGCCCTCGGGCGTCTTCCTCGGATCGTCGCTCTTCGGCTTCTCCGACGCCGTCGGGCTCGGGCGGCCCGAGACGTTCCGGGCGCTGCTGTTCATCCTCGCGGTGATCTTCCTCGTCGTCGGAGCCCTGCGGTTCTGGCGCGGCGCCCGCCGCTCGGGCATCGCCCCGCTCGCGCTCGGCGCGGTGCTCGTGCTGGTGTTCCTGTTCGTGCCGCTGCCGCCCGAGCTCGCCACGGCGGCGCCCTACCTGGTGACCCTCGCGGTGCTCGTGGTGGCGGGCACCACGATGCGCCCACCGGCGGCCCTCGGCCACCTCTTCCCGCGCCGCACCTCCCGCAGCTGACCCACCCTCCCGCCCGCACCACGTTCCGCGCTCACCACCCGTCAGGACCCCATGAACCACTCCCTCACCGCCGAGCTCTGGGACGGCACCACCGCCCGGGGCACCGTCACCCTCGACTGGACGGTCGACGGTGTCGACGGAACCATCTCGGGGCTGCGGCCGGCGGACGGCGGCACGACCGCATCCGCTCTGCCCGCATCCGCTCTGCCCGCCGGGCTGAGCATCATCCCGGGGCTGATCGACACCCACGTGCACCTCGTCGGCCACGCCGGCCACGGCACCGCCGACTTCCTCACCTGGCCGCTCACCACCCGCCCCGAGGAGCAGACCCTGCACGGCCTCGCCAACGCGCGCGCCGCCCTGCGCGGCGGAGTCACGACGCTGCGCGACCTCTCGGCCGACGACATCCAGTTCTCGCTGCGGCGGGCACTCGAGCAGGGTGTCGTGGAGGGTCCCCGGCTGCAGGCGCACGGCATGGTCAGCATGACCGCCGGGCACGGCGATCTCTTCATCCCGCCGGCGTTCCCGCTGCGGAAGCCCGTCGCCGACGGCCCGGACGAGTGCCGCAAGCTGGTGCGGCACTGGGCGCGCGCCGGCGCCGACGGTATCAAGATCGCCACCAGCGGCGGCGTGCTCTCGGTGGGCGACAAGAGCGCCTGGCGCAATTACACCGCCCCCGAGATCGACGCGATCGTCGACGAGGCGCACGCCCTGGGCCTGCGCGTCGCCGCCCACGCCCACACCGAGGCCGGCATCGACGCGGCCATCTGGCACGAGGTCGACTCGATCGAGCACGGCACGCTGCTGAGCGCCTCGCAGGCCGGCCGGATCGTGGGCCTCGGCATCACGGTCGCCCCCACCCTGCTCATCAACGACCGCATCGCGGCCGGCCGGGCCGGGGTCTCGGCCGAGCAGGCCGAGAAGGCGGCCGACCTCGTCGCCCTGCGCGACTCCCGGATGCGCGAGGCCGCCGACCTCGGCGTCGACTTCGTGCTGGGCACCGACGCGAACGGCCACCACGTGGACTTCGGCGACCAGATGGAGGAGGTGCGCCTGATGGCCGCGACCTTCGGCTGGTCGCCGGCGCGGGCACTGGAGTCGGCGACCTCCCGCGCCGCCCAGGCGATCGGCGAAGAGGGCCGGCTCGGCACCCTCGCTCCCGGTGCGGCGGCCGACTTCCTCGTGATGGAGGGGCGGCCCTGGCAGGACCTCGCCGAGCTCGACACCTCCCGCATCGTCGCGGTGGTCTCGCGCGGCCGCGTCGTGGCGGGCGCCCTCCCCGGCGCCTGACCCGGAGCGCTCAGCGGCCAGCGGAGCGGAGCGCTTCTGTGCGGAGCGCCCCGGAGCGGAGCGCTTCTGTGCGGAGCGCTCCGGTGCGGAGCGGTGCGGCTCAGTGCGGTGCGGCTCAGCCGGCGGCCAGCGCGGCGACGCTGCGGCGCAGGAAGTCGGCGAAAGCCGCCTGCTCCGCTTCGCTCAACCCCGACTTCATGCGGTCCTCGACGCCTCGGACCGCCGCGCTGGCCCGCGCGAGCGCGGCCCGACCCTCCGGCGTGAGCTCGGTCGGCAGCACGCGGCCCGACGACGGCTGCTCCGGACGGGTCACCTGACCGTCCCGCTCCAGGGACTGCAGCAGCACGT
The DNA here is from genome assembly GCF_013409865.1 of Herbiconiux flava. Taxonomy (NCBI): domain Bacteria; kingdom Bacillati; phylum Actinomycetota; class Actinomycetes; order Micrococcales; family Microbacteriaceae; genus Herbiconiux; species Herbiconiux flava. Next base: position 1,351,702 of record NZ_JACCBM010000001.1, on the reverse strand, counting down.
TCATCGACTGCCGCGTCACGAAGGCGCCGCGCGCCAGCTCCGAGTTCGACAGCCCCGGCCGCTGGGCGAGCAGCTCGAGGCACGAGTAGTGCGTGACGCTCATCCCGAGTGGACGCAGGACCGCCTCCATCGAGACCCTCAGCGCCGTCGCCGCCTCCTTCAGCAGGTACCCGACCGATGTAGGCAACTCGATACCGGGGGATTCGCTTTTCATGTCAGTATTCTGACATACTCTTCTATGTCAACAAACTGACATCGACGAAAGCGAGTTCCCATGACCTCCTCCGGCCCCGGCTTCATCTCCCTCCAGGTGCGCGACCTCGACGCGTCCGCGGCGTTCTACGAGACGCACCTCGGCTTCACCCGCCAGGCGGGCCCTCCGCACGCCGTCGTCTTCGCGACGGTCCCGGCGGCCTTCGCGGTGCGGAGCGCGCTCCCGGGGGTCGACCTCGACGCGATCCCGCAGCCCGGCATCGGCGTCGCCATCTGGCTGCACACCCCCGACACCCAGGCCGTGCACGACACCCTCGTCGAGGCCGGCGTGACGATCGTGGCGGAGCCGATCGACGGCCCGTTCGGTCGCACCTTCACCTTCGCCGACCCGGACGGCTACCAGATCACGCTTCACGATCGCGCCTGACGGGCCTGCCGACACGCGCGAGCGCCCTCGCACGAGTGCGGCGGTCATGGCATGATCGGGTGACCGGGGTCCGTCGTGGTCCCTGGCCACCCGGATCATCCGTCCACCCGTTGCCACCCACTCAAAGGCGAGAACCCATGGCGATCGACATCCACACCGCTTACCCCGACATCGCACGGCACCAGGTGCGCGAACGCCGCTCGTCGGCGCTGAAGGCCCTCGCGGTCTCGGCGTCGGCCGTCGCCGCGCTGGTGCTGAGCGTCCTGGCGCTCTGGGGCCGTCCCGGCGTCTAGCCGACCTCCCCCGCATTCCGGGTCCGGCCGGCATTCCGGGTCTGCTCCGCGTGCTCCGGCAGCGTGCCGACACGGTGCCGCCCCCGCAGCAGGTACCACGCGAGCCCGAGCGCCACGACCGCGCCGATCACGATCACCGCGATGTACTGCAGCGGCCCGTCGTCGCCGTAGACCTCCACGCGCGGCCATGCCAGGTTGACCGCCATCGCCGCACCCCAGAGCACCGCGAGGATGTTGATCGGCAGCCCGAGTCGGCCGAGCGAGAAGCGGCCGGGACGAGCATCCGTCGACCTGAATTCGCCGCGCAGGCGCCTGATGAGCAGAGGCAGCGTGACGAGCAGGTAGGCGAGATAGATCAGGATGACCGCGACGCTCGTGACCGCGGTGAAGATCTGCGGGGTGCCGATGTTCACGGCCAGGATGAGCACGGCGAGCACGCCGATGACGATCGCGGGGATAAGAGGCGTGCGGCGGCGAGGGTCGATCCTCGCGAGGGCGGCGCTGGCCGGGAGGGCGTTGTCGCGGGCCATCGCGAAGACCAGACGGATGCCCGCCGTGTGCACCGCGAGCGCGCAGACCGTGATCGCGACGACGATGCAGCCGAGGAAGACCGAGCCGAGCGGGCCGCCGAGCACCTGCAGCACGATCAGCTGCAACCCGCCCGAGGGCTCGCCGAGGGCCGGATCGGCGAGATCGGGCGCGGCGAGGATGCCGAAGAGCAGGATCAGCCCGCCGATCACGAACGACGCCACGACGGCCCGGAGGATCGCGGTCGGCGCGGTGCGGCGGGGGTCGATCGTCTCCTCGCCGAGGGAGCTCGCCGTGTCGAAGCCGTACATCACGTAGGCGGACGCGATGGCCGCGATCAGGAAGGCGCCCGCGTAGCCGCCGGGCATCCCGGTGCCGAAGCCCTGGGTCTCCACGAGCACCGACGGCGGATTGACGACGTTCACCGCGAGCACCACGACGAGCAGCACGGCCGCGACCAGCTCGATCATCACGCCGATGCTGTTGATGCGGGCCATCAGCTTCACGCCGACCGCGTTCACGACGGTGGTGAAGACGACCAGGATCGTTCCCCAGATCACCGCGCTGACACCGAAGCTCGCGCCCGTGCCGTCGCCGACCAGCTGGAAGCCGCTCCAGAGCTGCGGCAGCGTCACCTGGTAGGCGAGCACGACCGCGGCGAGCGAGACGATCGACGCGATCACCATCAGCCAGCCGGCGAGCCAGCTCACGGTGGGGCCGGCGACGCGCTTGCTCCAGTTGTAGACGGATCCTGCCACCGGATGGCGGGCGGCCAGTTCCGCGAAGCAGAGCGCCACCATGAGCTGCCCGCCGAACACCAGCGGCCACGACCACCAGTAGGCCGGGCCGCCGTTGAGGAAGCCGAAGTAGAACAGCTGGAACGTGCCGGTCAGGATCGAGATGTAGCTGACCCCGGCGGCGAAGCTGGCGAAGCGGCCGATGCTGCGGGAGAGCGTGGGGCGGTACCCGAACTCGGCCATGCCGTCGTCGCTCGGCGTGCCGGCGGCGCTCGCCGGGGGCGCGTCGCTCGCACGCCCGTGGTCGCTGTGCCCGCTCACCGCACCCCGTTCCGGCCCTCGCCCCTGTGCACACAGTAGGGGAACCGCGCCGCGGCCGCGCCCCACCCGTTCGGGGCGACGCGGCGGCGACGCCGGCCTCAGGGGCGGGTGCGGGTGGGGGTGGGGCGCGGGCGGCGGGTGGCCGTGAGGGCGAGGGCCGTGCCCGCGGCCGCGGCGAGGGCCGCCAGGGCGAGGGGGGCGAACTCGGGGCGGTCGTCGGGCATGTCGATGGTCATCCAGATGAAGAGGATGATCGCAGCGAGGCCGAGGGCCGGCGCCAGCCAGCGCACGAGGTCACGGCCGAGGCCGGGGGTCGTGAGCGACGCGAGGTGCCGGCGCCGCAGCAGGAGGCCGGCGAGGCCGATGAGCAGCGCGAGGCCGCCGAAGGCGCCGACCACCGCGACCGGGAGCACGGCGGCGGCCCGGGTCGCGGCGAGGGCGTCGGGATCGGGGCCGGCGAAGGTTCCGGCCGGGAAGTCGAGGCGGGCCCCGAGGTCGTCGGTCGTCAGCTCGAAGGGCCAGCCGGCGTCGCCGTCCTGCTTCAGGTCGAGCACGACGGAGCGCATGTCGTCGGCGGTCGAGGTGGAGTCGCTCGACGGGGCGAGGTCCTCGCCGACCGAGCCGAAGGGGATCACGTCCTCGGCCCACTGGCTCGGCTCGTCGGCCGAGTCGGTGTCGAGGGTGATCCAGCCGCCGGCGACCGCCTCGGAGGCGAGGGATTCGGGCATCCGGAGCTCCAGGCGCAGCGGGTCGAGGCCCGGGTCGTCGCCCCAGTTGGAGTCGTACTCCCACGACTCGAGGAGGGCGGCCCAGCGCACCGAGTCGACCACCGCATCGGAACCACGGGAGTCGGAGCTGGAACCCGAACCGGCCGCCCCACCCGACACGGGCCCGGCCGCCACCGCCGCCGACCCCAGCACGTAATCGACCTCCACCTCGTGCGAGCCGTCGAGCACCTCGACCAGCCGTGTCACGACGAGCAGCGTGTCCCCGTCGGGCCGCGTGGCGAAGGGCACCGAGCCCCCGTCGACCCGCACGTCCTCGACGCGGAGTCCGAGGTCCTGCCCGCCGGCCTCGCGAGGCCACTGCTGCGCGAACTGCGGAACCCGCGAGCCCTCGTCGTCGAACGTGACGTCGAGGGTCTCGGTGACGGCGAGCCGGGCGGCGCCGTCGTCGTCCCGCGTGAGCTCCGCGACGGCGTCGAGCGACTGCACCGTCGTGAAGAGGGCACCGGGCACATCGCCCGAATAGGTGGCGTAGTCGTAGGAGCGCGGGAAGGGCGACGGCAGGAAGGCCACCGCGGCGACGGCGCCGGCCACGAGGAGCAGGGCGAGCATCCGGAGACCGATGCGGCCGCCGCCGAGGAACGACCTCGACCGCCAGCCGCGGCTGGAGTCCTCGCCGAGCTCCTGGTCGATCAGGGCGACGACGCTGCGGCCGGCCTCGCGCGGCGGCGACTGCAGCACGGCGTAGGCCAGGGCGTCTTCGCGGAGGGGGCCGCGGGCGAGCATCCGCGTGCGCTCGGCATAGACGCCGATGCCGCGCAGGTGCTGCTTGAGCAGGGCGCCCTTGCGGGTCAGCGGGCGCGAGGTGAGGGCGATCGCCAGCACGACGACGGCGATGGCCGACGAGAGCAGCACGAACGCGACCGGCCACCACACCACCGCGAGCACGGTCTGATGCGAGAGCTGCCGCACGAGCCCCCACTGCACCACGGTCAGCGCGAGCGGTGCGGCGATGAAGAGGTCGCGCACGAAGCCGCGGGGTAGGCGACGGATGCCCTCCCGCAGCTGCCCCGCCCGCTCCGACGCCGTGAGGTACCGGCTGAGGGCGCGGGGGCGATCACCGAGGCGGCCCGTGCGCGCGGCGACGCGGGACGCCTCGCGCAGCAGCCGCTGGCGCGCGGCACTCGGCGCCGGCGGAGCGGTCGTGCCGGTCGTGCCGGTCTTCTTGCGGCGACCCCAGCGGCGCTTCGTCGTGGCCGCGCGGGGAGCCGACCGGGCCTTGGCGAGCGCCTCGGCGAGCTCGAGGGCGGCGGGCTCGCGGAGGATCTGCGCGGCCATCCGCACCGAGACCCCCTTCGGCGGGTCGTACTGGGCGATGAACCAGGGGCGTCCGCGGGCGTCGCTCCAGGCGACGGCGCGGGCGGCGAGCGCGAGCAGCAGGGTGGCGGACAGGATGGCGAGCGGCGCCAGCGGTCCGTACGTCTGCAGCCAGAACAGCGCGGTCGGCGCGGGCATGGTGAAGGTGCCGGGCTCGAAGACCATCCGGAAGCGGGCCTGGGCGTAGGGCGGCATGTTCTGGTCGTTGCTGAAGCCGTAGGTCGTGGTGCCGGGATCCGGGCCGGGCTCGGGCGCGAGCCACTCGCCGCCCCCGATGAGCAGCCACGCCAGGGTGCCGCGGGGCTGCTGCAGCAGCTGGGCGTCGACGTCGTCGGGCAGGGTGACCGAGACGTCGAGGCCGGCGAGGGCCTGGCGCCAGTCGGGGCCGAAGACGTCCCACTCGAGCAGGTCGACGGGGGTGGTGTCGGGGTTCTCGTCGTCGGCGGTGTTCGAGGCGTCGGCCTGGGTGGTGACGTAGGCGAGGTCGTGGAGGTCGTAGGTGATGACGAAGACGTGGTCGCCCTGGAGCACGGCGCTGCCGCCGGCGGCACCGTCGGTGGTGTCGGGCGCCTCGAGGTCGAGGGCCATCTGGTCGGACGTCTCGCTGCGGCGGGGTTCGACCGCCACCCCGTCGACGGTCGCCGTGACGTCCGACGGCTCGAGGGCGTGGCCCTGGTAATGCGTCGCCAGAACGCGCCGGATGCCGGTCTCCTCGACGTCGTCGGGGAAGAACGCGGTGATCGTCTCCTCGACGTGGGCGGTCAGGCGGCCGTCGTCGCCGCGCTCGACGGTGTAGTCGACGTCGAAGTCGCGGGCGATCCAGGTGTCGGTGGCGGTGTCGGCCGATCCGGTGATGTCCTCGAGGCTCAGCGGCTCGTTGATGACCGGGCCGAACAGCAGCACCAGACCGCCGACGGCGACCAGGGCCCAGAACGCGCGGATCCCGTTCCGCAGCCGCGTGCCGCCGTGCGACCGCAGCCACGCCTCGGCCGCGAGCAGCCACCGCGACAGCACGACCCAGAGGGCGGTGTGCTGCGGCGGAGCATCCGCCACCCGCTCGTCGGGCGAACCGGTCGCGGCCTCGGCATTCGTGTCGGGGTGGTCGTCGCCGCGCCCACTGCTGTCGTCGCTGATGTCGTCTCCCCCGTCATCGTCGGCCCACCGCGTCCGGCCCACCCGCCGAGCGGCCGCGGCTCATCACTCGAGCCTACGAGAAGCCGGCCGCATCCGCCCCATCGGCCGCTGGCTACAGTGGGGGCATGACCGTCGTGCACCTGTCCGGCCGCCTCATCTGCGCGGATGCCCGTGACGCGTCGATCGTCGCCGAGCACCTCCCGGCGCATCTCGCGCTCACCCGCGCGGAGCCCGGCTGCCTCTCGTTCGAGGTGACGCCGACGGCCGACCCGCTCGTCTGGACCGTCGAGGAGCGCTTCGACGGCGAACCCTCCTTCCGTGCCCACCGGTCGCGCGCGGCGGAGAGCCCCTGGGGCCGCGCCACGGCGCACCTCGCCCGCGACTACACGACCACCGGCCTCCCCGCCTGACGCAGCTCGGCGCATGACCGCACGTGGCCGCGGGCGGGAGGGACGCGACTAGCGGGCGGGTGAGGGTGGTCGGGTCACTGCACCGTGGGCGGCGACCGGGCCGTGGTCAGCGGGCGGTGACCGTGAGGGTGGGGGTGGTCGGCGCCTTGGGGGCCACGACCTGGAGGCCCACGCGGACGGATTGGCCGGGGGCGAGCGCGGCGGCCCAGTCGGCGCCGGTGCAGGTGATCGAGGTCTTCGGGACCGCCGTGCAGCTCATTCCCCAGGAGCTCGCGACGGAGGTGACCGTGGGGTCGGGCCAGGTGACCGTCCAGCCGGCGACCGTGGACGTCGCCGTCAGGGTGAGGTCGGCGACGTAGCCCTCGCCCCACGCGCTCTGCAGCGCCCAGGCCGCCGCGACCGGGGCGCCCGGCGCGGGGGTGCCCGTCGGCTTCGGGGTGGGGGTGGGGGAAGGGGCGGTCGTGGGCTTCGGGGTGGACGTGGGCGCGGGGGTGGTCGACGGCTTCGGGGTGGACGTGGGCGCCGGGGTGGAGGTGGGCTTGGGCGTGGCGGTCGTCGTCGGCTTCGGAGTCGGCGCCGGGGTGGACGTCGGCTTCGGCGTCGACGTCGGCTTCGGCGTGGGCACCGGGGTGGACGTCGGCTTCGGGGTCGGCTTGGGCGTGGTGGGCGCCGGGGTCGGCGTGGGGACGGGGACGCCGGCGCCGAGGAGGGGGCGGAGCGCGGTGAGCTTGGCCGACTGCGGGGTGACCCAGTCGTCCTTCACGAGCCCGCCCGTGTCGCCGCTGTTGGGGTTGAACGACCAGTAGGCGAAGCTGAGCTTCTTGGCGGACAGGTAGCCGACCAGCTTCGCGAGCCACTGCTGGTCGCTGCGGGTCTCGAGCTTCGTGCCGAACTCACCCAGGAGCACGGGGGCGATCTTCTTCGTGGCGATGAAGCCCCAGTTCTTCTCCCACACGGCCGGCAGGTTCGCCGGGTAGTCGGACGCCTGGAACCAGCTCTGCGCGAAGACCGTCGACGGGTAGTCGTGCGGCGAGTAGACGACGCGGTTCGCGACTGAGAGCCTGACCGGCTTGCTCGCCACGCCGGAAAGCCCGCCGCCCCACCAGGTGGAGCTGCCGTCGGGCTGGCGCTCGACGCCCTCGACCACGATGAGCAGCTTCGGGTTGACCGCGAGCACGGCGTCGCCCGCCCGCGTCGCTGCGGCCTGCCAGTCGCGGGAGGCGTCGCCGCAGCCCCAGCACGCACTGCCGTGCGGCTCGTTGTGCAGGTCGACGCCGATCACGGCGGGGTTCGACTTGTAGCGGGTGGCGAGGGCCTTCCAGTCGGCGATCCACTTCGCCTCGCTGTACCGCCCCGTGTACCAGAGTTCGGACTGCCCGCCCGAGTCGGGGCGGTGCCGGTCGAGGATGACGTTCAGCCCGTAGGCGTTGGCCCGCGCCACCACCCGGTCGAGCAGCTGCAGCACGGTCAGCTTCGACAGGCCAGGGTTGACCTGCTCGTTGATCGAGTTCGGCGCCGCCTGCGCGAGGCACTCGTTCGAGAACGGCAGCCGGATGGTGTTGAACCCCATCGACGCGATCTGCCCCATGCCCGCGTCGAGCGAGATCGACCACAGGCCGTGCGGGGCGCAGTTCGAGGTCTCCATGCCGAACCAGGCGGCGGCCTTGACGACGTAGGGCGTGTTCGAGGCGGTGACGATCTGGGCGCCGCTCGTGTGCAGCCAGCCGGGCAGCGCGGCAGCCTGGGCCGACGGGGCCGGCACCGTCGGCGCGATCAGCCCGGCGACCACCAGGGCAGCGGCGACGAGCGACGCGGCGAGCCTTCGCCCGATGCGGTTGCGTGCGCTCATCACTCCCCTTCCCCGGCACTCCCGAGGCGGGAGTGGGTTCATGGTAGCCGACGGCCGCATCCGCTGAAGGGGCTGTGGACGAAAAGCGGTCGGGGTCAGGTCGTGATGTAGAAGAACATCAGGATGAACGGGATCGCCGACGCCGCGATGCCGACGGTGCTCACCCAGCGCGCCGCCGACGGGCGCGAGCGCAGCACCGAGATCATCCCGATGAACAGCCCGATCGAGGCGAGGATCAGCGGCAGCCACGTGGGGATGCCCGCCACGAGCGTGACGATGGCCGCGAGCCCGGCGACGATCGAGACGACGGCGGTGGCGTCGATGCCGCCGCGCGGGGCCTGCAGGGTCTGAGGGCGCTGGGTGGGGTCGTCGAGATCCGACATGCGGCTCCTTCGATGGTGGGCGGTCCTCTCCATTGAACGAGGGGCTGACGGATGCGGCAAGGGGGTCGCCGCCCGGCCAGGGCGGCCGGGGCCGGCGGGTATGCGTCCGCGGCGCGCACCGGCCGGCCGTCGTGGACAGGCGCTAGCGTGGGCGCATGCTGATCGAGGCCGTGGTTCCGGGGTGGGAGCACGAGTGCTGCGGTGAGGCCTTCGCCGTCGGGGCGACGGTGGCGTTCCGCCTGCATGCCGCCCGGCCTGAACCCGAGACGGCGACCGAGGCCGTGCCGCACGTCCCGGTGTTCATCGAGGAGCACCACGGCCAGACCCCCGAGGACGTTCCGCAGTGGGAGGTGCCGGGCCGGGTCGTCACGATCGAGGCCGTGCGGTACGGGCGACGGGAGCGCCCCGGTCAGCCCCGGGTGCACGAGTGGGACGAGGGCGAGCGCGACGCGCATCCGCTCGATACCGTCGCCGCCCGGGCCCAGGGGCCCGACGAGTACCGCGTCACCCTCGAGACCGACGACGGCACCGCCCTGCCCGAGTACCGGCGCAGCGTCGAGGCCGTGACGCAGGAGCGGTTGCGGCTCGAGGCCGTCCACCGCGCCGAGCGGCGGGCGGGCGACCCGGTCGGCGTGCGGCTGGCTGCGCTCGCCGACCACCTCGACCAGCACTGGGGCGATGCCGGCGTGATCGGGCGATCCTCGACCGGGGCGAATCTCAGCTTCACGCCGCACGCGGCCGGCGCCCATCTGTCCTGGTCAAGGAGCGACGCTCCGGCCGATTCGATCGGCGTGGAACTCGGCGGCGGGCTCTTCGGTCTCGGCGCCGACGACGACGGGGTGCGGATGCTCGAAGCCTTCGTCGAGGCCGCCGCCACCGGTCGTGTGCAGGAGCGGGTGCGCGAGACGCCCGACGGGGTGGAGTTCACGACCGAGGTGCTGGGCGGAGACGGGGTGCTCGACAGCGCGACCCGCACCGCGGACATCGTCCGTTCGGGCTCCTTCACGGCGATCGCCGGTCCGGTACGGGAGCGGCTCGAGCGCGGCGACCACCGCTGGGCACCGTGGCGCGTCGGAGAACCCCGGTAGCCTGGGGCCGTGGACATCAGCGCGCTCCGTCACTTCCTCGCCGTCGCCGACGAGGGCGACTGGTCGCGCGCCGCGAACGCCGAGCACGTCTCGCGGGCGACCATCCAGGCGTCCGTCGCCGCCCTCGAGGCCGATCGCCAGGAGCAGCTGGTCATCGCCGACGACGAGGGCGTGCGGTTGACGGCTGCGGGGCTCGCCTTCCGCGCCGAGGCGCGCGGTCGCGTGGCGAAGGCCCCGGCCCCCACGCGGAAGGCCGGCGGCAAGGCGAAGGCCTCGAAGGGTAAGGGGCGCGCCCCTATCGTCAAGGGCCAGCCCAAGCCCTACCCCAAGCGCCAGGGCCGCTAGCTCCGGTCGAGCCCCGGGTCCGACCCGCGACGACGACGGATGCGGATCGGGCCCTTCGCCGTGGACGGATCCACGACCGAGCCGCCCTGCGTGATCTCCACCTCGCCCGCCGCGACCAACCGCCGAGCCGCTTGCCGGGCCGGCTCCATGAGGTCGCGCCAGGTGTCCTCCTCGCCCACCGCCCGCGCCGCGTCGGAGGGGCAGATCGTCGAGGTCGCCGCCCGGGCGGCGAGCAGCTCCAGGATCGTGGCCTCGAGCTGCCGGTCGACGTCGCCGATGCCGTGCTTCCGGCACGCATCCGAGCAGTAGCGCACCTCGGACCAGTTCACGGCCCACTTGGCCCGCCACTCCATCCGCCGCCCGCAGACGGCGCAGGTCTTCTCGTCGCCCGGACCGCCCTGCCCGGACGACCGGGCCTCCCCCGCCTTCACCCGCTGCCGATGCGCCATCCTCTCAGTCTCCCCCTCCGGCACGGCGACCGGCGGTGAGGTGGCGGAGAAACCACCTAGGTAATAAAGTTACTAAGGTTGTTAGCGAAATAGCCCGACGGAACAAGGAGAGCAGATCATGAACGAGCCGAGCAGAGCCGATCGGGTGCGGCAGATCATCGTCATCTCCAGCGCCGTGTTCGCCGTCATCGGATCGTTCGTCGGGTCGGGAGCTGCCGGAGGAACGCCGATCCAGAGCGCCGCCGGGGGCGCACTGAGCGCCGACTCCACGCTGATCGCGCCCGCCGGGCCGGCCTTCTCGATCTGGTCGGTCATCTACGCCGGCCTGATCGCGTACGCGATCTGGCAGGCGCTGCCGAAGCAGGCCGCGCGGGAGCGCAATCGCCGGCTCGGCTATCCGATCGCCGTGACGCTCGTGCTGAACGCCGCCTGGATCCTCAGCGTCCAGGCCGGACTGCTCTGGCTCAGTTGCGTCGTGATCGTGGTGCTCCTAGTCGCCCTCCTCGTCACCTTCGTGCTCGTGCTGCGCACGCGCCGCCGCCCGCAGGGCATCGTCGAATCGATCGTGCTCGATGGCACCGTCGGTCTCTACCTCGGCTGGGTGTCGATCGCCACGGCCGCCAACCTCACCGCCGGCCTGCAGACCGTCGGCTTCGACGGCTTCGGGTGGGCGCCCGACGCCTGGGGCATTCTGATCGTGGTGGTCGCCGGCCTCGCAGGGCTCGCGCTCGCCCTGTACGGCCGAGGCCGCCTCTCGCCCACGGCGTCACTCGCCTGGGGCCTCGCCTGGGTCGCCGTCTCGCGCACCGCCGGCGAGCTCGTCTCGGCGCCCGTCGCCACCACCGCCGCCATCGTGGCGATCTCGCTCGTGGTCGCCACCGTCGTCATCCGCCTCGCCCTCGGCCGCACCGCGAGCACGAGCACGACCGGGCCCGACCGCACCGACGCGAGCCGCACCGGTGGCACCGCCCGCTCCGGCTTCACCGGCACCCGCGCATGACGACCGCGCGCCCCACACCCGGAGCACCCACCGCCCCCTCCTCCCGAGCCCGCTGGGCGGGCCTCGTCTTCATCAGCGTCGCCGTGGCGCTGATCATCGTCGATTCCACCATCGTCAACGTCGCGATCCCGTCGATCATCGACGACCTGGGGATAACGTCGACCCAGGTGCAATGGGTGCAGGAGTCGTACACCCTCGTCTTCGCCGCCCTGCTGCTCGTCTTCGGCACCCTCGCCGACCGCTTCGGCCGCCGCCGCATGCTCATCATCGGTGTCGCCGTGTTCGCGGCGTCGAGCATCCTGGCCGCCACCGCCGCGACGGGCGATTTGCTGATCGCGGCCCGCGTCGCCCAGGGCGTCGGCGGGGCGATGGTGCTCCCGACGACCCTCTCCCTGATCAACGCCACCTTCCGCGGTCGCGAGCGCGCCCTGGCCTTCGCCGTCTGGGGCTCCACGATCGGCGGAATGACCGCCGTCGGGCCGCTGCTGGGCGGCTGGCTGACCACCTACTTCTCCTGGCGCTGGGCCTTCGGCATCAACATCCCGCTCGGTGTGGTGATCATCGTCGGGGTGCTCGTGTTCGTGCGCGAGTCGAAGGAGCCGCTCACCGCGTCCGGAACCCCGCGCCGCGTCGACGTCGTCGGCGCCCTGCTCTCGGTGATCGCGAGCGCGACCCTGGTGTTCGGCCTGATCGAGGGCCGCACCTACGGCTGGTGGCTCACCGACACGGCCCCGCAGCTCGGCGGCTGGACGTGGCCGTTCGCCCTCTCCCCCGTGCCGATCGCGTTCGCGGTGGCCGTCGCGAGCGGCGTCGGCTTCGTGATGTGGGGCCGCTCCCGCGAGAAGCAGGGGAAGAGCGCGATGCTCGCGTTCGACCTGTTCCGCATCCCGAGCTTCCGCAACGGCAACCTGGCGGCGATGATCGTGTCGCTCGGCGAGTTCGGCATCATCCTCTCGCTGCCGCTCTGGCTGCAGAACGTGCTCGGCTTCGACGCGCTGCAGACCGGGTTCATCCTCGTGGCGCTCGCCGTGGGATCGTTCGTGGCGTCGGGCTTCGCGGGGGCGTTCGGCAACCGCATCCGGGCCGTGGTGATCGTGCGGGTCGGTCTGGCCGCCGAGATCGTGGGCGTCGCGGGGCTCGGTCTGGTGATCGGTCCGGACACGGCGTGGGGCCTGCTCATCCCGTTCCTGTTCGTCTACGGCTTCGGCGTGGGTCTCGCGACAGCGCAGCTGACGGGGGTCGTGCTGCGCGACGTTCCGGTCGAGCAGAGCGGCCAGGGCTCGGGCACGCAGAGCACGGCCCGGCAGATCGGCTCGGCCCTCGGCATCGCCGTGCTCGGCACGGTGCTGTTCACGACCGCGTCGCTGCAGCTCGACGCGCGCCTCGCCGACAGCGGGGTGCCGGATGCCCAGCGGCAGCAGATCGTCAGCCAGGTCGTCGACAGCTCGGGGGCCGCGATCGCCGGGCTCGAGAACGATCCGGCGCTGGCCGATGCGGCGACGGATGCGAAAGCCGCCTTCTCGGAGGGCACCCGCTACTCGGCCTTCGCCGCGGCGGGGTTCCTCGCCATCGGCTTCCTCGCCACCCTGCGCCTCGGCGCCGGCCCGGCCGCACTCGGACGCCGCGACCGCGACGCCGAGCAGCCCGACGACCGCGACGAGCAGCGCGAGAACGAGCAGCCCGAGACCGCTCCCGACCCTCACAGCCGGTAGAAGTCCCCCACGAGTGACACGATGCACAGCGCCGGCGCCAGCACGAACAGCAGCAGCCCGGCCCGCAGCAGCCACGTGATCCGCAGAACGCTGCGACGCGCATCCGACCCGCCGGGCACGGCGGCCGCCGCGAACACCGCCACCATCAGCCCACCGAGCAGCGCCCCCGCCCAGAACAGCCGCTCCCAGCTGTCGACGAGCACGCCCGCGAACCAGCCCGAGACGATCACCGACCCGCAGATGACCGCCATGACCAGCGCCGCGGCGGCGAACAGCACGGCGGCGTGACGCTCCAGCTCGGCCCGACGAAGGTCGAGCCGAGCGGGGGCGGAGGAGCCGGCGGCGGTCGAGGCGCCGGCGTCGCCCGTCCGACTCACGTCAGCGACGGAAGCTTCGCCAGCGCCTCGTCGGCCTTCTCCTCGCTCACGCCGAGCTTCTCGACGAGCAGCGACCGCGCCGGCCCCTGATCGCCCTGCCGGAGCGACTGGTAGGCCGCGTCGGCCTCGCCGCCGAGCTCCGGCGTCGGGCGCTTCGTGACGCCGAGCTGATCGGCGAGCTCCTGCGCGGTGGTGACGCCGTAGGCGTTCTGCAGAGCGGTGGGGAGGCGGTAGCCGCCGAGGGTTCCGAGATCCATTGAGGAGATTCCTTTCGAGGGTGGGTGAAGGGGTCAGCGACGGAGCAGGCGCCGGGCGAGCATCCATGCCACCCCGCCCGCGACGAGCCACGGCCCCGCGACGATCACGGGGTCGAGCACCTGGTGGCGCACGTCGACGCGGCCGCGGCGCGAGGCGATCGGATGCCGGTGCAGCTCCGAGAGCAACCCCGTCTCGGTGACGGGGTTGTCGGGGCGCAGGGTGACGAGCGAGCGCAGGTGCGCGCCGGTCGACTCGACGCGGTCGCCGGCCACGAGCAGCAGCCAGTGTGCGGCACGGCCCTCGCTGAAGCGGTCGTAGGCGTAGCGGCGGATGGCACCGGAGAGCCCGTGCAGCGGTTGCGCGGTGCCGAACACCGGCGTGAGCTGCAGGTGCTCGATGCTCTTCTCGCGGCCCTCGCGCGGCTGCTGCTCGTCGGGATACTCCCAGTGCGCTCCGCTCACGCCGGGGGCGAAGCGCTCCTTCGGCCAGGCCGGGCGGTCGGCGGGGTCGAGGTCGGCGCCCCAGCCGGGCACGCGGGCGCGCAGCTGCTCGGCGGTGGGCGGTGGGACGGGCTTGTCTGCGGTGTACGGCATCGGAACTCCTTAGGAACCCGGCACGACGACGGTCTTGATGCAGCCGTCGAGCTTCGACGAGAACATGTGGTACCCCTCGGCGATGTGCTCGAGCGGGATGCGGTGGGTGATCATCTCGGACGGTTTGAGGTACCCGGCCTGGATGTGCTCCAGCAGTCGTGGCCACTGCCGCTTCACGGGCGCCTGGTTCATCCGGAGCGTCAGGCCCTTGTTCATGGCGTCGCCGAACTTGACGGCGCTGAACAGCGGACCGTACGCGCCCATCACCGAGATCGTTCCCCCCTTCCGCACACCGTCGATCGCCCAGTTGAGGGCGACGGGCGAGCCGCCCTGCAGCTTCAGCTTCGCCGACGTGACGTGCTGAACCAGGTTGCCGTCGGCCTCGGCGCCGACCGCGTCGATCACCACGTCGGCGCCGAGGCCACCCGTGGTCTTCTTCATCTCGACCACGATGTCGTCGTAGTGCGTGTAGTTGCGGGTCTCGGCGAAGGCGAACGAGGCCGCCTTCTCGAGCCGGTAGTCGAGCTGGTCGATCGAGATCACGCGGCCGGCGCCCATCAGCCAGGCCGAGCGCGCGGCGGCGAGGCCCACCGGGCCCGCACCGAGCACCACGACGGTGTCGCCCTCGACGATGTCGCCGAGCTGGGCACCGAAGTAGCCGGTCGAGAACGCATCGGTGAGCAGCAGCGCGTCCTCGTCGGCCAGCCAGTCCGGGATGACCATCGGCCCGACGTCGGCGAACGGCACCCGAACGTACTCGGCCTGCCCACCGTCGTAGCCGCCCGTGGAGTGCGAGTAGCCGTAGATGCCGCCGATCGCGGTGGCGTTCGGATTGACGTTGTGGCAGTTGGAGTAGAGGCCGCGGGCGCAGAACCAGCAGGAGCCGCAGTAGATGTTGAACGGCACCATCACCCGGTCGCCGACCTTGAGGCCCTCGACCGACGAGCCGACCTCGTCGACGACGCCGATGAACTCGTGGCCGAAGGTGTGGCCGATCCTCGTGTCGGGCATCATGCCGTGATACAGGTGCAGATCCGAGCCACAGATCGCGGCCAGCGTCACCCGCACGATCGCGTCGTTCGGATGCTCGATCCGCGGCTTGTCCTTCTCCTCGACCCGCACCTTGTACGGGCCCCGGTACGTCATCGCTCGCATGCGTCCAGCCCACCCCGCTTCGCCGGGCGCGACAGGGGGTTGACAAGCAGGGGCTCGCCGAGCAGGGCTTTGCCGACCAGCCGGCCGGCCGGCCAGCCGACCAGCCGGCCGGCCGGCCGCGCGCGAGCTAGGACGCCGCGTCGGCCAGCGCGCCGCGCACGGGGAGCACCGGCGCCAGGCGCACCCTGAACGTCGTGCCGGCGGGCGAGGAGTCGACCGTGATCGAGCCCTCGTGCGCCTCCACGATCGACGAGACGATCGCGAGGCCGAGACCCGTGCTGCCCGAGCGGCGCGAGCGGGAGGAGTCGCCGCGGGCGAAGCGCTCGAACAGCTCGGGCACCAGCTCGGCCGAGATGCCGGGGCCGTCGTCGGTGACGGTGAGCTCGATCGACGGATGCGCGTCCGCCCCCTCGACGACCGCGACCGCCGTGGCCACGTGCGTTCCCGCGGGTGTGTGCACGGCCGCGTTCGAGAGCAGGTTGAGCACCAGCTGATGCAGCCGCTCCCGGTCGCCCAGCACGGGCACCGGCTCATCCGGAACCGAGAGCGACCAGGAGTGGCCGGGCCAGGACGCCCCCGCGTCGCTGACCGCGTTGACGACGATCTCGCCGAGGTCGACGCGGTCGAGGTGCAGGTCCTGCCCCTCGTCGAGGCGGGCGAGCAGGAGCAGGTCGCTGACGAGCGAGTTCATCCGCTTCGCCTCCGACTCGATGCGCGCGAGGGAGTACTCGGTCATCTCGGGCAGCGACGCGGCGTCCTGCCGGGTGAGCTCGGCGTAGCCCTGGATCGCGGCCAGCGGGGTGCGCAGCTCGTGGCTGGCGTCGGTGACGAAGCGGCGCATCCGCTTGTCGGTCTCGGCGCGCACCGCGAGCGCGTCGTCGACGTGCGCGAGCAGGTGGTTCAGCGCCTCGCCGACCTTGCCGACCTCGGTGCGCGGGTCGGTGTCGGCCGCGTCGACGCGCGGCGTGATGGCCACCTCGCCGCGGTCGAGCGGCATCGACGCCACCTCGGCGGCGGTCGCCACCACCCGGCCGAGCGGGCGCAGCGCGAGCCGCACCACCACCACGACGCCCACGATGATGATGGCGAGGCCGACCAGCGAGAGCACGCCGATGGTGATCGCCTCCTGCATCACAGCCGACTGCACGGTGGCCAACGAGACGCCCGCGACGAGCAGATTGCCGCGGCTGTCGAGCTCGGTGGCCACCCGGTACGAGCCGAGACCGTCGAGGTCGACGTTCTGGTGCTCGCCCACGTCGAAGGTCGCCGACTCGAGCTGCTGCACCACGGCGTCGTCGAGCGGAGCCGCGTCGGAGTCGGAGAAGATCGCGGAATCCTCCACCGCACCGTTCGAGATGAGGGCGATGAAGCCGCCCGGCCCGTGACCGACGTAGTCGACGAAGGGCTTCACCGGCTTCTGGTCTCCGGATGCGCTCGCCGACGCATTCGGGTAGCGCACCCGTTCGACCGTGTGGTCCAGGGCCGACATCGATCCCGTCAGCTGGGAGTCGACCACGGTGGTCACCGACGCCGTGAGCGTGACGACCCCGAGGATGCCGACGGCCGCGAGCACGGCGGCGACGACGGCGGCGGTGCCGATCACGAGCCGCCGGCTGATGCTCCACGGGCGGCGGCCGCGCGAGGTGACGGGGCCGACCGTCTCATCGCCCGCGGCGGACGCCCCGTTCACTCGACGGGCCTGAGCACGTAACCCACGCCACGCACGGTGTGGATCATCGACGGCCGGTCGGCGTCGATCTTCTTGCGCAGGTACGACACGTACAGGTCGACGATCGAGGCCTTGCCCGCGAAGTCGTAGTTCCACACCCGGTCGAGGATCTGCGCCCGCGAGAGCACCCGGCGGGGGTTGCGCATGAAGTACCGCAGCAGCTCGAACTCCGTGGTGGTCAGCGCGATGCTGTCTCCGCCCCGGGTCACCTCGTAGCTGGACTCGTCGAGGGTGAGGTCGCCGACCACGATGTGCGAGTCGTCCTCGGAGGTCGTCGTGATCGAGCGGCGGAGGAGACCGCGCAGCCGCGCGACGAGCTCCTCGAGGCTGAACGGCTTGGTCATGTAGTCGTCGCCGCCGGCCGTGAGGCCGACGATGCGGTCGTCGACCGAGTCGCGCGCGGTGAGGAAGAGGGTGGGGGCGCCGCCCTCGAGCTCGCGCAGCTGGCGCAGCAGCGAGATGCCGTCGGTGTCGGGCAGCATGATGTCGAGCACCACGATGTCGGGCCGCGCGTCGCGGTAGGCCTGCAGTGCGCTCGCTCCGTCGTGGGCGATGTCGACCGTCCAGCCCTCGTAGCCGAGGGCGAGGCTGACGAGACTGGTGAGCACGGCCTCGTCGTCGACGAGCAGCACGCGGATGGGCGATCCGTCGGCCCGGTACATCCGCGGCAGCTTGGCGAGCACGGCGCGACGGCGGCCCGAGGAGAGCAGGTCGTCGGGGGCAGGGGTCGTCACCACCCCATTGTTCGCCCTGCCCACGCCTGGCTCCAGTCGAGCGACCCTTTTCATAGGGAGCTCAAATGATCTCATGACCCCCTCATGCGGGGGACGTCTACGGTCTCCGCATGACCCAGCTCACGGCCCGACACCCGACCCGGCCCCGCACTCCGGTCTGGTCGAACCCGCTGCCCGCCGTCAAGGACGCCCTCGCCTCGGCGGGGCTGCACCGCCCGCGTGCCCTGCGCGGCGAGCGCATCGAGCATCCGGTCGACGCCCCCGTGCTCCGCACCGAGCGGCTGGTGCTGCGCCCGCACCGCTTCACCGATGCGGATGCCGCCGACTGGCTCGACCTCCAGTCCGAGCCCGCGGTGCGCGAGTTCCTGCCGTGGCCGGAGCGCGACGCCCGCCGCTCGGCGCGGCACCTGCGCGACCGCACCCGGCACACCCGGCTCTGGCAGGCCGACGACTTCCTGGCCCTCGCGGTCGAGCTCGACGGCCACGTGATCGGCGACGTCTCGCTCCACCTGCGCTCGGTGGCCGCCTCGACGCGCACGGTCGAGATGGGCTGGGTCGTGCATCCGTCGCTCGGCGGCCGCGGCTACGCCACGGAGGCCGCGGCAGCCCTGCTCGAGTTCGCGGTGACGACCGTCGGGGCGCAGCGGGTGACGGCGGTGACGGATGCGCGCAACACGCGCTCGGTCGCGCTGGCGAAGCGGCTCGGCCTGGTCGCTCAGACGGCCCGGGCAGCCGGCGATCCCGCGGTCGCCCCGGGCGAGACGCTGCTCGCCGTCAGCGCCGCGCCGGCTGCGGCCCCGAGCGCCGCGCGGGCTTGAGAGAGAAGATCGAGGGGGCGCGGATGCCCTCGGTGAGGTCGGCGAGCATCCGCCCCACCACCGGCACGAACTTGAAGCCGTGCCCCGAGAAGCCGGCGCCCACCGCCACCGGGCCCACGCGGTCGATGACGAACGCCGAGTCGCGGGTCGAGGTGTAGGTGCAGCTGATCTCGGCGAAGTCGGAAGGATCGGCACCGGGAAGCCACTCGCGCACGTAGTGCTGCAGCGGGGCGAAGCGGCGGCGGTCGGTGCGGGCGGCCGGTGAATCGGGGTCGGTGATCGGGCCGGCGCCGTGCCAGCCCACCTTGATGCCCTCCCCCGGCGTCTGCACCCCGTAGATCGGCGCCGGCCAGTAGCCGTAGCGGCCGTCGCCCAGGTCGGGGACGTGGTTGAAGCCGGGCCAGACCGCCGTGTCGTCCACGGGACGGAAGTGCGCCGGCTCCTCGCGGGTGACGGTCAGGCGGGGCAGCACGAGCACGGGGCCGAGCAGGCGCGTGGTCCAGCCGCCGAGGGTCACGACGAGGCGGCGGCACTCGAACAGCTCGGCGTCGCCCGCCGGGTCGCCCTGGGCATCCTGAGGCGTCACCTCGACGGCGGCGCGATCGTCGCCGAGCACCCGGATGCGCGTGACCCGCGAGCGGTGCGTCACGACGGCGCCCCGGCCGGCCGCCGCCTGCTGCAGCGCCGCGACCGCGCCGTCGGCGTCGAGCCGCCCGGCCTGCGGCACCACGAGCGCGCGCTGGTCGAAGCGGATGCCCGGCCATCGCGCCTCCGCCTCGGCGGGTGGCACGATCTCGGCCTCGAAGCCGAAGTTCGGCAGCACCCGGGCCATCTCGTCGAAGCCCGGGTGGTGCCCGTGGCTGACGACCCCGGTCTCGGTCAGCAGTGCGCGCCCCGTCTCGGCCTCGAGCTCGCGCCAGAGCCGGGCGGAGTCGCTGAGCATCCGGAGGTGCACCGGGTCGGCGTAGGCGAGGTTGAAGTTGCGGGAGCGACCGTGCGAGGCGCCGTGGGTGTGGCCCGGGTCGAAGCGCTCGAACAGCGCGACCTCGGTGCCGCGGCCGGCGAGCTGCCAGGCGGCCGCCGAGCCCATGGCTCCGCCGCCGACGACGATCGTGTCGATGAAGGTGGCCATGGGGCGACAGTAGGCAGACGCCTCGGCGCGATGCACGCCGGGCGACACAGTGTGTCGCCGCGTTCCGCCGTGTTACGCGCCGGCTTCGTGCGGTGGGCGTCCGGTCCTAGCGTCGACGGCGTACCACGAGAGGAACCACCATGCCCATCACCGCACGCACGTCCACCGCACCCGCTTCCTCGACCCGGAAGCTCGCCGCCGCCGCCGCGACCCTGCCCCTGCTCCTCGGGCTCGCCTCGTGCGCCGGCAGCTCCGACGCCGCCGGCGGCTCGTCCGACCCGGTGCGCATCGGCGTCGTGGGTGCGAGCGACCCCTACTGGGAGACCTACGAGGAGGCCGCGGCCGACGCGGGCATCCCCGTCGAGATCGTCGACTTCTCCGACTACGCGCAGCCCAACCCGGCGCTCAGCGAGGGCGAGCTCGACCTGAACCAGTTCCAGCACATCGTCTACCTCGCGCAGTACAACGTCGCGGCCGACGAGGACCTGGTTCCGATCGGCTCGACCGCGATCTACCCGCTCGGTCTCTACTCGACGAAGTACGACTCGGTCGACGCCATCCAGCAGGGCGACACCGTCGCCGTGCCGAACGACGAGAGCAACCTCGCCCGCGGCCTGCTCGTGCTCCAGTCGGCGGGCCTCGTGGAGCTGAAGGACGGCGGCAGCATCTTCTCGACGCTCGACGACGTCGACGAGAGCGCCTCGAAGGTGAAGGTCACGACGCTCGACGCCGCGCTCACCGCCACCTCGCTGCCCGACGTCGCCGCGGCGATCATCAACAACGACTTCATCCAGGACGCCGGACTCACCGCGGCAGACGCGATCGCCGAGGACGACCCGTCCGACCCGAACGCCCTGCCCTACGTCAACATCTTCGCCGCCCGCGCCGAGGACAAGGACGACCCCACCTACGCCAAGCTGGTGGAGCTCTTCCAGGACACCACGTCGGTCACCGACGGTCTGGTCGAGAACTCCGGCGGCACCGCCGAGCTGCTGAAGACCCCGGTCTCGGAGCTGGAGGCCTCGCTCACCGAGGTCGAGGCCGACACGAAGGCGCACGAGGGCTGATCCGCCGGATGCCCCTCGTCAGCCTGCGCGACGTGCGCAAGACCTTCCCGGCCGCCACCCGGGGGGCGCCGCCGGTGACCGCCGTCGACGGCGTCGACCTCGCCATCGAGGCCGGGGAGGTCTTCGGCATCGTCGGCTACTCCGGCGCCGGCAAGAGCACCCTCGTGCGGCTCGTCAACGGCCTCGAGACCGTGACCTCCGGCAGCATCACCGTCGGCGGTGTCGAACTCAACGGGCTGCCCGAACGGGAGCTGCGCCGGCTTCGGGTCGGCATCGGGATGATCTTCCAGCAGTTCAACCTGTTCACCGCCAAGACGGTGCGCGGCAACATCTCCTACCCTCTCCGCGTGGCGGGGACTCCTCGCGCCGAGATCGCCCGCCGCGTCGACGAGCTGCTCGGGTTCGTGGGGCTCGCCGACAAGGCGGACAGCCACCCCGAGCAGCTCTCGGGCGGGCAGAAGCAGCGGGTGGGCATCGCCCGGGCGCTCGCGACGAGCCCCCGGCTGCTGCTCGCCGACGAGGCCACCAGCGCCCTCGACCCCGAGACGACGCACGAGGTGCTCGGGTTGCTGAAGCGGGTGAACCAGGAGCTCGGCGTGACGATGATCGTGATCACGCACGAGATGGACGTGGTGCAGACGCTCGCCGACAAGGTCGCCGTGATGGAGGGCGGGCGGGTCGTCGAGCAGGGGGACGTGTTCGACGTGTTCTCCGATCCGCAGCAGGCGTCGTCGCGGCGGTTCGTCTCGACGGTGGTGCGCGGGGTGCCCACTGAGGAGGAGCTGGCGGTGCTGCGGGTGCGGCACCCGGGCGCGCTCGTGACGCTGTCGTTCAGCGACGGGGGCTCGTCGGGCACGTCGGCCGCGGCGGCCGCCCCGACCCAGGCCGAGGTGTTCGCGGCGCTCTCGCGAGCCGGGCTCGGCTTCGAACTCGTCTACGGCGGGGTAAACGACATCCGGGGCCGCGTCTTCGGGCACCTCACGCTGGCGCTCACGGGGCCGGATGCGGTGGTCGAGCAGGCGCTCGCCTCGCTCCCCGACGGGGTCGGCATCACCCGCCTGGCGAACGGGGGCCCTCGTGGATGAGCTCATCCCGCTGCTGCCCAAGCTCGCGACCGCGACCTACGAGACCCTCTACATCGTCGCCCTCAGCCTCGTCTTCGGCGGGCTCGGCGGACTGGTGCTGGGGCTCGGGCTGTACACGACGAGGCCCGGCAGCCTCTACCCGAACCGACCGGTGTTCGCCGTGCTGAACATCCTGGTCAACATCTTCCGGCCCATCCCGTTCATCATCTTCCTGGCGGCCGCGCAGCCGCTCGCCCGGCTCGTGGTGGGCGTCGGCATCGGCAACTCGGCGATCATCTTCACGCTCTCGCTGGCCGCCGCCTTCGGCATCAGCCGCATCGTCGAGCAGAACCTCATGACGGTGCAGCCCGGGGTGATCGAGGCCGCGCGCTCGGTGGGCGCGAGCCGGCTGCGGATCATCGGCACCGTCGTACTGCCCGAGGCGCTCGGGCCGCTCATCCTGGGCTACACCTTCATCCTCGTGGCGCTGACCGACATGTCGGCGGTGGCGGGGCTCGTGGGCGGCGGCGGGCTCGGCACCTTCGCCATCCAGTACGGTTACCGCCAGTTCGAGCCGGTCGTGACGTGGGCGGCGGTGCTCGTGATCATCGTCTTCGTGCAGGCGGTGCAGGCGCTCGGCAACTGGCTGGCGCGCAAGGCGTTCCGGCGCTGAGGCGGCGGCACGCCGCCCCCGTTCGGGGTGCATCCGCTCTCCATCGCCGCTTCACCGTCGAGTCGGGCCCTGTTCACCCCGCGTTGGCCGGGCGACGATGAGCTTGGGCCTCGACGCCCGCTCGGGCGCCTTCGGGACTGAACACTGGGGAACACCATGTCTTTCATCACACCCACCCGCCGGAAGGCGCTCGTCGCCGCGGCGGCGCTGCTCACGGCGGCGAGCATCAGCCTGCCCGCCGCAGCGTTCGCGGCCTCGGCCGACGGCGACCTCTCGGTCAACGGCGGAGCGCAGCGCAACAGCGGCGACAAGGCCGCCGACCTGCGCGCCTCGATCGTCGACGGCCCGGCGAAGAACGTCATCCTGCTGATCGGCGACGGCATGGGCGATTCCGAGATCACCATCGCCCGCAACTACGCCTACGGCGCCGCGGGCGAGCTGCCCGGAATCGACGCGCTGCCCCTGACCGGCCAGTACACCACCTACTCGCTGCACGACGATGGCGACGAGAAGGGCCTGCCCGACTACGTGCCCGACTCGGCCGCCACCGGCTCGGCCTGGTCGACCGGCACCAAGACCTACGACGGCGCCATCTCGGTCGACATCGACGGCACCCCGCAGCAGACCCTGATCGAGATCGCCAAGGCCAACGGCCTGAAGACGGGCAACGTGTCGACCGCCGAGATCCAGGATGCGACTCCCGCAGTCGAGGTCGCGCACGTCGACGCGCGCAAGTGCTACGGCCCCGACAGCGAGGTGTGCGGCGACGACGCCCTGATCAACGGCGGCCTCGGCTCGATCAGCGAGCAGCTGCTCGACACCCGCGCCGACCTCACCCTCGGCGGCGGCTCGGCCTCGTTCGAGCAGACCGCCAAGGCGGGTCAGTGGAACGGCGAGACGCTCTTCGACCAGGCCACCGACCGCGGCTACCAGGTCGTGGGCGACGTCGACGGGCTCAAGGGCCTCTCGGTCGCCGACCAGAACCAGCCCGTGCTCGGCCTGTTCACCCCCGGCAACTTCCCCACCCGCTACGCGCCCACCACGGCGACCGTCGGCGGCGGCGACGAGGCTCCCGTGACCTGCCAGCCGAACCCGGCCCGGCTCGACACCGGCCTCTCGCTCGCCTCGCTGACCGAGAAGTCGATCGGTCTGCTGAACACCGGCGACGAGGGCTTCTTCCTGCAGGTCGAGGGCGCCTCGATCGACAAGCAGGACCACGCGGCCGACGCGTGCGGCCAGATCGGTGAGACCATCGACCTCGACGAGGCCGTGCAGAAGGCCCTCGAGTTCGCCCGCGCCGACGGCAACACGCTCGTCATCGTGACCGCCGACCACGCCCACTCGAGCCAGATCGTCGACGACGCCCCGCCCGCGACCCTGAGCACCGCGCTCACCACGGCCGACGGCTCCACCATGAAGGTCGCCTACGGCACGGCCGAGGCCGGCGGATCGCAGCAGCACACCGGAACCCAGCTCCGCATCGCGGCGTTCGGACCGGGCGCGGCGCAGGTCGTCGGGCTCACCGACCAGACGGACAACTTCTTCACGATGGCGAACGCACTCACCCTGAACCGCGACACCGCGAGCTTCAGCGCCGGCGCGACCGCCACGCTGAACGCGACGACCGTCGCCCCCGGTGACTCGCTCGTGCTCGATGCGAGCGGCTTCCGCGGCGACCGTCAGCTCGACCCGACGTCGGCGGCGGTGCAGCTCGCTTCCGAGGACTCGGTGAACGGCGCGGCGCGCTTCTCCTTCGAGGCTCCGACCGCGGAGGGCTCGTACTCGCTCACGGTCAGCGGCCGCCAGAGCGGCGTGACCGCCACGGTGGACTTCACGGTCGCCGCGGGCGCCGACCCGGCGCCGAGCCCCACCCCGGCGCCGACCGCTCCGGCGGGCGACCCGGGCGCTGACGGCTCGGGCGGCACGGGTTCGGCCGGTTCGGGATCGGGCACGGGCTCCGGCTCGTCGGCGCTCGGCTCGACGGGCGCAGTCGTCGCCCCGATCCTCACGCTCGGCGCGCTGCTCCTCGCCGCCGGCGGGCTGCTCCTGGTTCGCCAGCGCCGCCGCCAGCACGCCGCCTGACCCGCGGTTCTGCCGCTGCGGTTCTGCCGCTGCACCGGATGCGCGGCACCTCTCCCCTCGGGGACGGGGTGCCGCGCATCCGCCTTTCAGCGCTTGGTTCTCAGCTCTCAGCCCTTCAGTTCGGGGTAGAGGGCCTCGACGGGGGCGCTGAGGGCGCTCTTGACCGAGGCGGTGAGCTCGTCGGCGATGACCTCGTAGGAGCCGGACTCGACGGCGTCGAAGACCTGGCCCGCCAGGTCGGCCGGCGCCAGCTTCGGGCCGTCGGCGTGCGCGGCCATGGCCGTGTCGACGTAGCCGACGTGCACCCCGACCACGTGCGTGCCCATCCGGGCGAGCTCGAGTCGCAGCGAGTTCGTGGCCGACCAGAGGGCCGCCTTCGAGGCGCTGTAGACGCCGCCGAACGCGTACCAGCTGGCGACCGAGTGCATGTCGACGAGCACCGACTCCGGATGCGCGGTCAGCACCGGCGCGAAGGCCGTCGCCACGAGCACCGGCGCGATGAAGTTCGTCTCCATCGTCGCCCGCAGGTCGTCGGCCGAGAGCTCGAGGAAGTTCGCCGTCGGCGGCAGCATGCCGGCGTTGTTGATCAGCACCGACACGTCGGGGGCGTTCTCGACCGCGGCCGCGATCGAGGCGGGGTCGGTGATGTCGAGAGCGAGCGGGACGACGCGGTCGTCCTCCCAGCGGCGCGGGGTGCGGGCGGTCGCGTAGACCTTGACGGCTCCGCGGGCGAGGGCCTCGGCGACGAAGGCCGAGCCGATTCCGCCGTTGGCTCCGGTGACGAGCACGACGGCTCCGGTGAGGGTGGGCATGGGGTCTCCTCGGGTGTGGTGGGTGGTGGGGTGAGGTGGGGTGCGAGCGTCGTCACCCGGCGAGGTCGACGACGACCTTGCCGCGGAAGCCGCCGCGCCCGAGGGCGGCGAGCGCCGCCGGGGTCTCGGCGAACGGGAAGACCCGGCCGACCACCGGATGCAGCGCACCCGCGTCGACGAGCGCCGCGATCGCGGCGAGCTGCTCGCCATCCGCTCGCATCCAGAGGAAGGAGTAGCGCACCCCGAGCCGCCGCGCCTGCCGGCGGATCTTCGCGCTCAGACCGCCGACGGCCAGGCGCACGGCCGGATTCAGGCCGAGCTGCCGAGCGAAGTCGGGGTCGGGTGGGCCCGCGAGGCCGATGGCGATGCCGCCGGGCTTCAGGATGCGCAGCGAGCGCTCGAGGTTCTCGCCACCCAGGCTGTCGACCACCACGTCGTAGCCGCTGAGCAGTTCGTCGAAGCGCTGGGAGCGGTAGTCGATCACCTCGTCGGCGCCGAGCTCGCGCAGCCACTCGGCGTTCGAGCCGCTGGCCGTCGTGGCGACGTGCGCCCCGAGGTGCTTCGCGAGCTGCACGGCGATCGATCCGAAGCCGCCGGCGCCGCCGTGGATCAGCACCTTCTGGCCCGGCTTCACCCCCGCCTTCTCGACCAGGGCCTGCCACGCCGTGAGCGCGACGAGCGGCAGCGCCGCGGCCTCGACCATGCTCAGCGTCGCGGGCTTCCGTGCGATGTCGGCCTCGTCGACGGCGATGCGCTCGGCGAAGGTGCCGATGCGGAAGTCGGCCGGGCGGGCGAAGACGTCGTCGCCGACGGCGAAGCGGGTCACCGCGGCGCCGACCGCCTCGACGGTTCCGGCGAGGTCGTGACCGAGGACGAGCGGCAGCTCGTACTTCAGCAGGGCCTTGAACTCGCCCCCCGCCAGCTTCACGTCGAGCTGGTTGGTGCCCGCGGCGCGCACTCGCACCAGGACGTCACGGGCGCCCAGGACGGGCTCGCGTGCATCCGTCGCTTTTATCTCGCCCTGGTACCGGTCGATGCTGAACGCCTTCATCGTCTTCTCTCGTCTCGTCGTTTTTATGAGCGTACTCATATTCGAGTACGATCGCAAATGAGCAACAGTGGGCGTGCGGTAGACTCGCCACCTGATGACCGCCACCCCTCCCGGCCGCCGCGAGCGCAACAAGCAGCAGAAGCTCGAGCGCATCACCGCTGCCGCCACCGAGCTGTTCGACCGCCACGGCATCGACGAGGTCACGACGCAGCAGATCGCCGACGCGGCCGACATCGGCACGGGCACGCTCTTCCTCTACGCCAAGACCAAGGCCGAGCTGCTGCTGCTCGTGCAGAACGTGCACTACGCCGAGGCGATCGAGGCCGGGCTGTCCGCCGCCCCCCGCGCCGGCTCACCGCTCGACGCGATCATGGCGCTGATCGAACCGGTCGTCGCCTGCAACCGGCGGCAGGTGGAGAACGGCCGCACCTATTTGCGCGAGCTCGTCTTCGGCGATCCCGAGGAGCCGCACCACCGGGTCGGGCTCGAGCTGATCGCGCGGGTCGACGAGGCGTTCGTCGAGATCCTCGAACGCGACGCCGGCTGTTCGGCCCACGACGCGGCGGTGCTCGCCCGCACGATCTCGGCGGCGATGTTCGTGACGCTGTCGTCGCCGCTCAACGTCGCCGCGAGCGATGCCGCACTCTCTGCCGACATCCGCGAGCAGGTCGCACTGGTGCTGCGCTAGCGTCGGGGCATGACTCGGTTCGTGGCGCTGCTGCGCGGGGTGAACGTCAACGGCATCACGGTGAAGAGCGCCGAGCTCGCCGAGCTCTTCCGCACGCTCGGCTTCACCGACGTGCGAACGGTGCTCGCCTCCGGCAACGTCGTGTTCGAGACGACGGATGCGCGCGACGCCCTCACCCTGAAACCGACCATCGAGGCGGCCCTCGGCACCCGCTTCGGCTACGACGCGTGGATCGTCCTCCTCCCCCACGACCGCCTGGCGGCGGCCGTCGCGGCCTACCCCTTCCCCGAGGACGACGCCACCCATCCCTACGTCGTCTTCGCCTCCGCCCCCGACGTGCACGCCGACGTCACCGCCTTCGCGGCCACCCTCGCGCCCGACGGTGTCGAGCGGGCGGAGCCGGGCGACGGTGTCCTCTACTGGCGATGCCCCCGCGGCTCGAGCACCGACACCCCGCTCGCCAAGCACCTCGCCCGCGCGCAGTACCGCGCCACGACCACCACCCGAAACCTCCGCACCCTCCGCAAGCTCCTCTGAACCGGGAGGCGTCGCAGGCCCGGGGCGCGGCGGTCGGCGGACAGGGCGGGTGGCGCGGGAGGGGCGACGGCCTAGAGTTCAGGGATGAGCGCAGAGAGCGGGCGGCGCACTGTCGCCGTCGTCATCAATCCGAGCAAGTTCGACGACGTCGAGGCCGTGAAGGCGGTCGCGGCCGCCGGCGCGCAGCGCGCGGGCTGGAACGAGCCGCTCTGGTTCGAGACCAGCGTCGACGACTCCGGCACGGCCGCCGCGGAATCGGCGCTCGAGGCCGAGCCCGACGTGGTGTGCGCGATGGGCGGCGACGGAACCGTGCGAGCGGTGGCCGCGGTGCTGCGCGGAACCTCCGTGCCCTACGGCCTGCTGCCGAGCGGCACGGGCAACCTGCTCGCGCGGAACCTCGGCATCCCGCTGACGTCGCTCGAGGACGCCGTCGAGATCGCCCTGCTCGGCCAGGACCGCGCCATCGACGTCGGCCTCGCCACCTTCGACGACGGTGAGGAGCGCGTCTTCGTCGTGATGGGCGGCGTCGGCCTCGACGCCGAGATCATGGACAAGACCGACGACGAGCTGAAGAAGAAGGTCGGCTGGGGCGCCTACGTCGCCGCCGGCGCCCCCGCCCTCCTCAAGGGCGGCTTCGAGGCGACGCTGACGATCGACGGCCAGACCGAGGATCCCGCGAAGTGCCTGATGGTGCTCGCCTGCAACTGCAGCTCGGTCGTGGCGAACATCGAGATCGCGACGGGCGCCGTGCTCGACGACGGCGACCTCGAGCTCGTGATGCTGCAGCCGAACATCGTCGCCGGATGGGTGGGAGTGGCCATCGACGTCGCCACCCGCAACCGCAACGGCTTGGCCTCGCTCAAGCAGTGGCCGGGGCGCGAGTTCGAGTTCGAGCTCGACGCACCCGTGCTGGCCGAGCTCGACGGCGATCCCGTCGGCGAGACCACCCGCGGCCGCTTCGGGGTCGACCCCGGCTCGCTCATCGTGCGCCTCCCGGTGCCCGTCGCCCAGGCGCCCGGTCTGTCGCCCCGCACCTCGGTGACGCTCGACAGCCCGACCGCCGACACCGTGGACAGCGGCGAGGCGGGCAAGCCGGCCCAGCCCGCCCAGCCCGCCCAGCCGAGCGAGTAGCCCAATAGCCCCGCCGGGCCGAGTCGGCCCGGCTCGCGGCGGACCGGACTACCCCTCCGCAGCCTGCCGCGCCCGATACGCGATCACGTTCATCCGGTTCCCGCAGTTCCCGATGTCGCAGTACCGCTTCGAGCGGTTGCGCGACAGGTCGACCAGCACCGCCGAGCAGTCGCTCGCCTCGCACACCCGCAGCCGGTCGAACTCGTCGGAGCGGATGACGTCGATGAACGCCATGGCGAACTCCACGCGCATCCGTGTCGCCAGGGGCGCGTCGGCCTCGGTGGCGTGCAGGTGCCAGTCCCAGTCGTCGTGCCGCACGAGCTGCGGCAGCGCCTTCGCGTCACGAAGGATGCCGTTGACCAGCCCCACCGCCTCGTCGCGCGAGACCTCCCAGAACCGCCGGAACTCCGGCCTCAGCGCCCGCACCTCGTCGAGCTCGGCGGCATCGAGGTCGCGCCGTCCGGAGTAGCCGTGCTCGTCGAGCATCCGCTCGAGGTCGCCGACGTCGGCGAGGCCCTCGGGGTTGCCGTTCGAGATGCCCCCGGTCGAGTCGATCAGCGCCGAGGCGAACGCGAGGGTCGCTTCGGTGTCATAGGCAAAGACCATGTTGACTCCTGACAGCTCGGGGGTTACTGTCACTAGCGTAAGCCCTGACACTCCTGACACGGCCGAACCCCCGACGATCGAGTTCTCGACGAGAGGATGCGCGACATGCCCGCTCCCGCGACACACCGCGCCTCGGGGCTGATCATCGCCCTCGCGGCGGCCGCCGCCTTCGGCACGAGCGGCCCCTTCGTCAAACCGCTGCTCGACGCGGGCTGGTCCCCCGCCGCCGCGGTGGCCGTGCGCGCCTTCGCCGGAGGCCTCGTGCTGCTGCCCGCCGCCCTCGTCGCCCTGCGCGGCCGCTGGGGTCTCCTCCTCGCGGCGTGGCGCCTCGTCCTGGCCTACGGCCTCGTCGCGGTGATCGGCGCCCAGGTGTTCTACTTCGCCGCCATCTCGCGCATGCCGGTGGGCATCGCGCTGCTGATCGAATACACCGCGCCCATCCTGCTGGTGCTGCTCGCCTGGGGGCGCACGCGCATCCCGCCGGCGCTGCTGACGATCGTCGGCGCGGTGCTCAGCATCGCCGGCCTCGCCCTGGTGATCAACCCCTCGGGCGCCGGCGGACTCGACGTGCTCGGCGTCGTGTTCGCGCTGTGCGCCGCGCTCTGCCTCGCCGGCTACTACCTGATCGCCGCCCTGCCGACGGGCGATCTCCCCCCGGTCACGCTCGTCAGCGCCGGGCTCGTGCTCGGCGGCGTCGCACTCGGCGGTGTCGGTGCCGTGGGCCTCGTGCCGTTCACGTTCTCGTTCGCCCCGGTCGACATGCCGCTCGTCGGCGAGGTGTCGTGGATGCTGCCGATGGCCGTGGTCGTTCTCGTCGCCACCGCGTTCGCGTACCTCACCGGCATCATCGGGGCCATCCGGCTCGGCTCCCGCGTCGCCTCGTTCGTGGGGCTCGTCGAGGTGCTGTTCGCGGTGCTCTTCGCCTGGCTGCTGCTCGGCGAGGTGCCGACCTGGCTGCAGCTGATGGGCGGCGCACTGATCGTGGCGGGCGTCGTGTTCGTGAAGCTCGAGCGCGAGGGGCCCGACGGGAGTACCGTCCAGCCCATGGCGAAGAAACTCTCGAAAGGCGACCACGTCGAGTGGTCCACCCACGGCACCACCACGAGCGGCGAGGTCGAGAAGTCGATCACGTCGGACACCGAGGCGGCGGGACGGACGGTCCGGGCATCCGATGACGACCCGCAGTACCTCGTGAAGAGCGACAAGAGCGGCCGCGAGGCCGTGCACAAGCCCGAGGCGCTGAAGAAGACCAGCTCGTGAGCGACGAGTACCGGCAGCCCGAGTACCGGCAGCCGCAGGGCGAGCCGCAGCCGCAGCCGCAGCCGCAGCCGCACGACTATCGCCCCGCGAAGCCCGGCCGCAACCCGCTCGGGCTCGCGTCCCTGCTGGTCGGCGCCGCGATCTCGCTGCTCGGGCTGCTGTTCCTCGTCATCCAGGCCGCGGTGATCACGACGGCCGACGCACAGGCCCTCGGCGCGGTCTCGGCGGTGAACGGCGTGCTGTCGGGGCTGCTGGCGATCGCGGCGATCGTGCTGGGCATCGTCGCGATCACCCGGCCCGGGCTCTCCAAGACGTTCGCGGCGGCGGGCATCGCGCTCGGCGCCGCCGCGCTCGTCTCGGTGATCGGATCGTTCAGCTACGGGCTGCTCGTGCAGTTCCTCTACAGCTTCTCGTCCAGCTTCTAGACCGCGACCTTCAGCCCCGGCTTCAGCACGACCTTGATGCAGCCGTCCTGCTTGTTCTTGAACAGCTCGTACATCTCGGGCGCCTCCTCGAGCGACACCGTGTGCGTCACGAGGTCGTCGATGCCCAGCGGGTCGGCCGGGTCCTCGACCAGGGGCAGGATGTCGTCGCGCCACCGGTGCACGTTGCACTGGCCCATCCGCAGCGTGATGCCCTTGTCGAACATGGTCATGAACGGCAGCGGGTCGCCGGCTCCGGCGTAGACGCCCGAGAGTGAGACGGTGCCACCGCGCCGCACCGCGTCCAGGGCCAGCAGCAGTGCGGCCAGCCGGTCGCTGCCGAAGGTCTGCATGGCCTTCTTGGCCACCGCGTCCGGGAGCAGGCCCACCGCGTACTGCGCGAACGAGGCCGCGGGGTTGCCGTGCGCCTCCATGCCCACCGCGTCGACGATCGAGTCGGGGCCGCGGCCGTCTGTCAGCTCGCGCAGCCGGTCGACCACGTCGTCGGTGAGGTCGAGCGTCTCGATGCCGTGCCGCTCGGCCATGGCGCGGCGCTCGGCGACGGGCTCGACGGCGATCACGCGGTGGCCGCGGTGCCGCGCGATGCGGGCGACGAACTGGCCGACCGGGCCGAGGCCGATGACGCCCAGCGTGCCGCCCTCGGGCAGCTCGGCGTACTCGACGCCCTGCCAGGCGGTCGGCAGGATGTCGGACAGGAACAGGTAGCGCTCGTCGGGCAGCTCCGTGCCGACCTTCTGCGCGTTGAAGTCGGCGAACGGCACGCGCAGCAGCTCGGCCTGGCCGCCGGGAACCGAACCGTACAGCTCGGTGTAGCCGTAGAGCGAGGCGCCCGTGTCGGTGGCCCTGTTCTGGGTGGTCTCGCACTGGGTGGTGAGGCCCTGCCGACACATGAAGCAGTGGCCGCAGGCGACCACGAACGGGATGACCACCCGGTCGCCGACCGCGAGCCGGGTGACCGCCGAGCCGACCTGCTCGACGACGCCCATCGGCTCGTGGCCGAGGATGTCGCCCTTGTCGAGGAACGGCCCGAGCACGTCGTAGAGGTGCAGATCGGAGCCGCAGATCGCGGTGGAGGTGACGCGGATGATCACGTCGGTGTCGTCGATCAGAAGGGGGTCGGCCACGTCTTCGACGGTGACCTTCATCGTTCCCTGCCAGGTGAGTGCTCTCATGCCATCAGGCCTACGCCGGGTTGCGCGCTGCGGCCAGCGATTCGGAGGCACCGTGCAGTGGGCGACAGTTTCGATGACCCGTGCGACATCCGCTCGCCAGGCCCTTGGCCACGCCGGCCCCCGCTGGTCACACTCGAGCCACAACCCACGCGACACCTGTCGCCCCAGGCGCCCGCACGGACCGGCGCGAAAGGATCTCCCCCTCATGAACAAGCTCACCAAGGGCGCAATCGCCGCAGCAGCCGGAGTCGTGCTCCTTCTCGGAGGGGCCGGGACCTTCGCCTTCTGGAACTCCACCGCGCAGGTCGCGGGCGGCACGATCACCGCCGGCAACCTCTCGGTCTCCAACGCCGACGGCCCCGGTGTCTGGACCGACCAGAACGGCACGGTCGTCAACATCGCCACCTACCGCATCGTGCCCGGCGACACCCTCACCTACACCGACACCCTCAGTGTGACCGCGGTCGGCAACAACCTCGTGGCGACCCTCGGCATCCAGCCCGGCTCGATCGCCCCGGCCGTCACGGGCAACACCGCCGACATCGCCCTGGCCGCCTACCTGAACGCGGGCGCCACGAACACGCTGACGGCGACCGGCACCGGCATCTCGGGCACCGGCCCGACGTACACCGTGACCGCCGGCACCGCGGGCGTCAGCCAGAACGTCACGGCCTCGGTGGCGCTGAAGTTCCCGAACGTGAACACCGCCGGCGCCGAGAACGCGGCCAAGCTCGGCGCGGTCAACCTCAGCAACCTCACCCTCACGCTGTCGCAGACCGCCCCCGCCGTCACCCCGTGACCCCCCACGGCTCCGGGCGGCGCGTTCGCGCGCGTCGCCCGGGGCCATCCTCGCTCCGTGGCCCCTCCGCGTCACCCTCCCCGGTGAAGCGGATGCTCGTCGCGACCGCTCTCGCCGGCGGTGCCGTGCTGCTCGGCACCGTCGCCTCGGGCAGCACCTTCGCGCTGCTGAACTCCTCCGCCACCAGCCCCGGCGCGGTCGTGCGCTCGGGCACGGCCGAACTCGGAGTCAGCACGGCCCTGTCGCTCGCCACGACCCCGCTCTACCCGGGTGCGACCGTCTCGGGCTCCGCCGTCGTGACCAACTCGGGACAGGTGCCGCTGTCGGTGCGGGTCGCGGGGCTCGCTCTGACCGGGACGGCGACCACCTTCTCCTCTGCCCTGACCGTTCACGTGTCGGCGATCAGCAGCGGCAGCTGCCCGGCGGTGCCGACGGCCTGGCAGGGGACGTTCGCGTCGTCGACACCCACCGATCTCGCGGTGCGGGTGGTGCCGGGCGGGACGGCGCGGGTCTGCGTCGGCGTGACACTGCCGGCATCGGCCCCGGCGTCCGCGGCCGGGGCGGCGCCCGCGGCGTTCACGCTCTCGATCGACGGCCGGCAGGTCGCCTGACATGGGCCGCCGCCGTCTCGCCAGGGCCGCGCCGGTCACGGCAGCGACGGTGCTGGTCGCGCTGGGCGCGACCGCGCTCGCTGCGATGGGAGCCCCCGGTGCGATCGCGGCCGGCCCGGCCGACGACGGAGGCGTCGTGGTGAGCGTCGACGGGAGCCGGTACGACGACGCCCCGGCCGAGCCGTTGTTCGCGGCGCCGCCCGTGATCGTGCCGGGCGACGTCGTCACCGAGACGCTCTGGGTGCGCAACGACGGCGCCGTCCCGGCCACGCTGCGCATCGATGCGACGGATGCGCGGGCCACCGTCGCCGCCTTCGCCGACGCCCTCCGGGTCTCGGCCGCCATTCCCCCGCTGGACGCCGGCGCGGTGCCCTTCGGAGACGCCGCCGACTGCGCCGTGCTCCTCCGCGGTCCGGTGCTGGAGCCCGGCGAACGGGTCGCCGTCGCGGTCTCGCTCTCCTTCTCGGCGGCGACGCCCGACCGGGTCGGCCACGACGCGCGCGCCACGCTCGACTTCACCGCGTCCCTCCGCGACGAGGCCGCCGAAGCGGCCGGCGCCGGCGCGTGCGGCGCCGGGATCGCGATCCCGGGCCTGCCCGACGGGCCGGCCTCGGGTCCGGGCGGGCTGCTGTCCGACACCGGGGCGGCTCCACCGCTGGCCGCGCTGCTCTGGGGGGCGGCGCTGGCGGTGGCCGGCGCCCTGCTCGTGTCCCTGCGGATCGGCGCCGCCCGGTCCCGTCGGAACGACCCGGAGCGGCCACGATGACCGGCCGGCGGGTGCTCGAGGTGCCGCCCCGCGAGCGCGGGATGCTGCACGCGATCGGGGTCGGGCTGAGCGCGGGGCTGCTCGTGCTCGTGCTGGGGCTGGCGGTGGTGACGATCCTGCTGCCGCTGGCGGTCGGCGGGCGGCCGCTGACCGTGCTGACCCAGTCGATGGAGCCGGGGCTGCCGCCCGGGACGCTGATCATCGTGAAGCCGGAGCCGGTCGGCGAGATCCGGCTCGGGGACGTCGTGACCTACCAGATCGAGTCGGGCGAGCCGGGGGTCGTCAGCCACCGCGTGGTCGAGAAGACCTTCGCGACCGACGGCTCGACGACCTTCCGCACCAAGGGCGACAACAACGACGCGGTCGACGAGCAGCCCGTGCGCGAGGTGCAGATCGTGGGAGTGCTCTGGTACAGCGTTCCGCTGCTCGGCTGGGTGAACACCGCGGTCAACGGCGAAGCGCGGGCTCTCATCGTGCCGATCGTGGTGGTGGCGCTGTTCGGGTACGCGGCCTGGGCCTTCGCCTCGGCGCTGCTCACGCGCCGCCGCACCCGCCGCGCACACCGCGCCCGCCTGGGCCACGGTCACGGTCACGGATCAGCGCTGGTCGAGGCCCGGCCGCAGGAGTTCGCGCGCGCGAGCGACCGCGGCAGCCCGCTGCGCCTCCGGGGTCGTGGCGAGCAGCCCCGCCAGCATCGACACCACGAGGAACACGTCGTCGGCCGACACCTCCGCCCGCACCCGACCGGCCGCCTGCTCGCGGGTGACGACCTCGCCGACGACGCGCAGCATCCGCTCGCTCAGATGGTCGACCCGGTCGTCGTCCCGCTCGGCGCGGATCATGTCGATCATCGCCGTCGAGACCAGCGCCTGGGCCACGACGCCGTCGAGCAGCGCCTCGACGGTGGTCTCCGGATGCGCGGCCAGCGCCTCGAGCTCGGTGATGTTCTCGTCGAAGACCGCGATCGCGAGCGCCACCCGATCGGGGAAGTGGCGGTAGAGGCTGCCCTGCCCGACGCCGGCGCGACGAGCCACTGAGCTGAGGGGCGCCGCATAGCCGTCTCCCGCGAAGATCTCGCGGGCCGCCGCGATGAGCGCCCGCCGGTTGCCGGGCCCCGCACTCGGGCCGCGATTGGGTTTCGGAGCCGTGGGCACGACGTGTAGCCTACTAGCGGACAAGGTTGTCCGGTTCCTCGCCCTGAGGCGCCCCGCCCGCCGGAGCGTCGACGACGTCCGCCGGCCTGCTCTGCCCGACCGTGTCACCTCCCGAGAAAGCGAGACCACCATGCCGTCCTCCTCCGCTCCCCTCAGCGCCGACTCCTCGATCGCCACCTGGCTCGAGCATCCGGTCGGCGGCCCCCTCATGCGCGAGCTGCTTGCCCAGGGCGGGCAGGACGCGGACGCGCTGCGGCCGGTGCGGCGCCTGGCGCTGAAGCGGCTGGTCCTGCTGAGCAAGGGGCAGTTCCCCGCGGAGCTCGTGGAGCAGCTCGTCGCGCGGGCCGCCGCCGGCGAGGTGCCGGCCGGGTCGGGTTCGGGGGAGGCCGGGAGTGCCGCCGGGGGCGCGGGAGCATCCGGAAGCTCTGGCACGGCGGGGGACTCGGGTGGCGCCGGTGGCGCCGGCGACCTCGGCAGCACCGAGGAGGGCCTCGTGCCCGTCGAGCGGCCGGAGTGGGTCGAGCGGCTCGACGGCGGGCGCTTCGCCGGCCAGACCGTGATCGTGACGGGCGCCGGCTCGGGCATCGGCCGGGCCACCGCCTCGCGGATCGCGCGGGAGGGCGGGCGCGTGATCGCCGTCGACATCTCGGCCGAACGGCTCGACGACTTCGCCGCCTCGCTGCCCGAGGCCGACATCACGCCGGTCGCGGGCGACATCACCTCGGACGAGGCCGTCGCGGCGATCGTGTCAGCCGCGGGCGAACGGATCGACGGCCTCGCGAACGTCGCGGGGATCATGGACGACATGACGCCCGTCGGCGAGGTCACCGACGAGGTCTGGAACCGGGTCTTCGCGATCAACGTGACCGGGACGATGAAGCTGACCCGCGCGGTGATCCCCGCGATGCTCGCACGCGGCGCGGGCTCGATCGTGAACGTGGCCTCGGAGGCGGCCCTCCGCGGCTCGGCCGCCGGTGCCGCCTACACGGCCTCGAAGCACGCGGTCGCGGGGCTGACGAAGTCGACGGCGTTCATGTACGGGCCGTCGGGCATCCGCGCGAACGCGGTCGCGCCCGGCCCGACGATCACGAACATCGAGGCGCGGTTCGCGTCGCCCCTCGGCGCGGAGCGGGTGCGTCAGGCCATGGCGATCCTGCCCGACGCGGTCGAGGCCGACGCGCTGGCCGCGTCGATCACGTTCCTGCTCTCGGACGACGGGGTCAACGTCAACGGCGCGATCCTCCCCTCCGACGGCGGCTGGTCGGCGGCCTGATCCGTCAGTCGACGAGGCGGCGGAGGAAGCCCGCGAAGCCGCCCGAGGTGCGCCCGTCGAGGCGGTCGGACGTCACCGCGACCCCGTTTACGGTAGCGATGCGCCCGCCGGCCGGCTCGCCGCCGTGCGACTCGAGCCCCTCGATCGCGCGCACCAGCTCCTCGTCCTCGCCCACCCGGATCGGCGGGAACCCACCCGCCCGCAGGTACGCGTCCGCTCGCACGCCGAGGTTCGCGCCGTACACGTGCCGCACCGCCTCGTCGTCGTGCGCCCGGTGCCAGGCGGCCAGCGCCTCGGGCGGGAGCGTGTCACCGCGCGGTTCCACCCGGCCGAGCCCCACGTAGGCCCCCGACTGCGCGACCGAGAGGTGGTCGATCAGCCACTCGGCGGGCACGACGGTGTCGGCGTCGGTGGTGCAGATCCACTGCTCGTCGGGCCGGTCGAAGCCCGCGAGGGCGTGCCGCACGCCGATGCCGCGGGCCTGCCCGACGTTGCCGGCGGTCGACTCGAGCACGGTCACCGCGTCGCCGAACGACTCGGCGACGTCGATCGAGTTGTCGACGCAGGCGTCCAGCACGACGACCACCCGGCAGCGCACCAGCGGGGTCGGGTCGAGGTGCAGCAGCGCCTTCCGGCTCGCCAGCACCGCGCGGATGCACTCGCCGAGCGACTCCTCCTCGTCCCGCGCCGGGATCACCACGTCGATCGCCCCGATCATGCGAGCCCCTCCCGCGAAGCGATCGAGACGGCCGGTGGGCGCACGACGACATCGAGCACGAAGTCCTCCTCCAGGTGGCGGGCGAGCCGCACGAACTCGGGTCGCCGCTCGAGCACGGCGTGTACGTCGTCACCGGTGAGCGCGCGGTCGACGATGGTGTGCCGCCAGTGGCAGAGCACGAGGGCGCCGGCGGGGGCGAGGGCGGCCGCGATCCGGTCGAACAGCGCGGTCAGCGACGCCGGGTCGAGGTAGTAGCCGACCTCGGACACGACGACGAGGTCGAAGGTTCCGTCCGGCCACTCGGCGGGCACGGTCATCCGCTCGAATGCGGCGTGCGGCAGGTCGCGGTTGCGCTCGGCAGCACGTGCCAGAGCCACCTCGGAGACGTCGACCCCGACGAAACGAGCGGATGCGCGCCCCGCCAGCTCCCGTGAGAGCACCCCGGTCGACGTGCCGACCTCGAGCACCTCCCGGTACTCGCGATCGGGCAGGCTCGCGAGCAGGATCGCCCGCTTCCGCTCCTCATACCAGCGCGACTCGAAGCCCCACGGGTCGTCGGTCGACTCGTGCAGGGCGTCGAAGTAGCGGGCTGCGGTGTCGTCGTGCGCGGCCGCCTCGGCCGGCACCTCGACGAAGAGCTCGAACGGCCGCTCGAAGTGCGCCAGCATGCCCGGATGCAGCAGCACCTCGTCCCCCGGCGCATCACTCAGCGGCTCGACCTGGCTGCGGTGCACGGCGAGTACGCCGCGCTTCGCCGCGAGCGTCGCATCGTCGAGCGGCAGGCGCACGAGCGCGTCCCACGGCAGGTCGTCGCCCTCGGGCGCACCCCAGTGCCATAGCCAGACGGGGTAGGCCAGGCTCCGGATGCTCATCCCACCCGCCTCGTCGGCCAGCCGCCGCACGGCCTCGGCCACCGCGTCGGCGGCGGCCTCGTGGTCGGGGTGGCGGTCGCCGCTCCACGGGGCCACGAACCAGGTCTCGGCGACGGGAGCCGCGGGGCCGCTGCCGGTGTCGGTGTCGGTGGCGGTGTCGGTGCCGGTGGCGGTGCCGGTGTTCGTGCCGGTGCCGCTGCCGTGCACCGCGGCGAGCAGCGCGGCCGTGAGCGCCTGGCGGTGCTCGGGCTCGCCGAGCCGGCCGTCCGGTGCGCGAAGGAACGCGACCGTCGCCCCGGGGTCGATCGACGCCACGGCAGCGGTGGTCTCCTCCTCGCGCAGCCGGGCGAGCTCTTCGGGCCGATGCGTCGTCGACGCGGGGTGCGACGCCTCCCCCGAGGTCGCGACGATCACCGTCGTGCGCACCCCGGCGGCGTAGGCGCGGGCGAGCAACCCGGCGGCGCCGAGCGTCTCGTCGTCCGGATGCGCGGCCACCACCACGAGGTGCCCCAGCCCCGCCAGCTCGCCGACGCTGATCTCGGGCAGCGCGCCGCCGCGTTCGGCGAAGACGTCGGCCCACCGCGGTTCGGCGGTGCCCTCGTCCTGATGCGTGAAGCCGCTCATCGGATCCCTCCCTCGACCCCCGGCGCCACCGCGCCGGCCTCCCGTCGTGCGCGCTCGACGAGCATCCGGCCGAGGCGCAGCTCGTCGCGGGCGCCGTGATCCTGCAGCAGGTACAGCTCCAGGTCGGCGACCCGTGCCGCGTAGGCCGCGTCGAGCGCGAGCGGCGCGGGCCCAAGCGCGTGCGCCGCTTCGCGCAACACCGTCTCGCAGGCCCCGCGCACCACGCTCCGCACCCCCTGCGCCAGCTCCCGGGCCTCGTCCCGCCCCATCCCGGCCGCGTCGATGCGGGACGCCGCCGCCGCGAGCACGGAGCGGGCCGCGAAGAGAGCTGCCGCGCAACGGCCGGCGTGCAGCGCACCGAGGTCGTCGTCGCGGCGGCCGGCGGCGTCGAGCACGCGCCGCGCCACACCCACCGCTCCACCGAACCAGCACGCGGCCACGCCGATGCCGCCCCACTCGAAACCGTCCCGCTCCAGGTACCACCCCGGCGCCCCCACGGGCACGGCCGGCACGGCGTCGAAGTCGACCGGGCCACTCGGCACCGTCGGCATCCCCCGCGAGACCCAGGCCTCCGGATGAACGATGACCCCACCCCGCTGCAGCGCCACCGCGAACAACCGCCGCTCGCTCGCGCCGTCGGGCAGCTCGACGTGAGCCGTCACCAGCGCGTGACTCAGGTCACCGGCGAGGGAGCACCAGGGTTTCGTGCCGCTCAGAGTCCAGCCCCGTGCATCCGGAACCGCCGTCAGCCGCACCCCGGGGCCCTCGGCCGCGAACACACCCCAGGTGCTGTCGGAGTCGGCTCCGATGCCGACGAGGTCGATCGGGTCGGGGCACTCGGCGAGGATGGCCAGTGCGTCCAGCTGCGGTTCGACGACCCTCGCCAGAGCCACGTCCGCCGCTCCCAGCGTCGCCAACGTCTCGAGGTATCGGGCCGTGCGGCCCCGC
The DNA here is from genome assembly GCF_013409865.1 of Herbiconiux flava. Classification (NCBI taxonomy): domain Bacteria; kingdom Bacillati; phylum Actinomycetota; class Actinomycetes; order Micrococcales; family Microbacteriaceae; genus Herbiconiux; species Herbiconiux flava. The sequence goes on along the minus strand of NZ_JACCBM010000001.1, from coordinate 1,311,564 downwards.
CCAGGCGCCGGGGCATCCGCGCCCTGCCGCCGGGCGAACTCGACCGCCGCATGTGGCCCGGCGTCCTGAGGGCCCGCCGCCGCGAGCGCCGACGCGAACAGCGCGTCGAGGGCGGCGTCGCCCCCGGACCGGCCGTCGAGCGTGACTCCCTGCTGCATGGCGCCACCTTCCGTGTTCGGGCATCCACTTCTCATCGAACCCCGATCGGGCCCGGCCCGGTAGGCCGCCCACCCGCCGAAAGCCTGAGCGCCCACCCCGTGCGTGCCCGCGCGGCCCGGCGTAGCGTCGGCCGCATGGATCTCGGCATCTCCGGCAAGACCGCCCTCGTGAGCGGTGCAGACTCGGGCATCGGTTGGCACACCGCGAAGCTGCTGCTGGAGGAGGGAGCCTCGGTCGTCGTCACCGACCGCGACCCCTCGAAGCTCGAGGGGGCCCTCGCCGAGCTCCCGGCTCCGCGCGAGGGTGCGACCCTGCACGGGTTCCCCGCCGACATCACGCGCCTCGACGACCTCGCGACGCTGCACGAGCGGGTTAAGGATGCGGTGGGCGACATCGACATCCTGGTGCAGTGCGCCGGCATCACCGGGGCGCAGGGCCTGTTCCACGAGATCGACGACGAGGGCTGGACGAGCACCATCGAGACCGACCTGCTCGGGCCGGTGCGACTCGTGCGCACGTTCCTGCCGTCGCTGCGGAAAGGCGGCTGGGGGCGGATCGTGCTGACCGCGAGCGAGGACGCGGTGCAGCCCTACGACGACGAGCTCCCCTACTGCGCCGCCAAGGCCGGCGTGCTCGCGCTCGCCAAGGGCCTCTCACGCAGCTACGCGACGGAGGGGCTGCTCGTGAACGCGGTCTCGCCCGCGTTCATCCATACGCCGATGACCGACGCGATGATGCAGAAGCGCGCCGAGCAGCAGGGCAGCTCGGTCGACGAGGCGATCTCGTCGTTCCTCGACGAGGAGCGGCCCTACCTCGAGCTGAAGCGCCGCGGCGAGCCGGAGGAGGTAGCCGCGGTGATCGCGTTCCTCTGCTCCGACCGCGCCTCGTTCGTGAACGGCTCGAACTACCGCGTCGACGCGGGCTCGGTCGCGACCATCTGAGGTCGTCCCGGCCGGTGCACCGTACACTCGCTGCATGACCGACGAGACCGGACGGGCGACGGATGCGCAGCTGCTGTTCTCCTACGGCACCCTCCGCCAGGAGTCTGTGCAGCAGGCCGTCTTCGGCCGCCTGATCGAGGGCCGCGACGCGTCGATCGTGGGATACTCGCAGGAGTGGCTGGCGATCTCCGACCCGGCGGTGATCGCCGCGAGTGGTTCGGACCGGCATCCGCTGCTCGTGCCCGACCCCACCGCCCCGCCCGTGCCCGGCACGGTCTTCGAACTCACGCCCGCTGAGCTCGCCGCGGCCGACGCCTACGAGGTCGACGACTACGAGCGCGTGCAACTGCCCCTCGACACCGGCGAGCTGGCCTGGGTCTACGTCTTCGCGGGCTCGCCCGCCTGAGCGGCTCCCCCGCCCGAACGGCTCCCCGCCTGAGCAGCTCCCCGCCTGAGCCGCCGGTGCGACCGGTCAGCGACGCGGCAGACGGATGACCGTCGTGAGGTCGACCAGGTGCGGCTCGGGCGGCGCCGATCCGAAGCCGAAGCGCACGGGCGGGTCGAGCGCCGCGAAGGCGCCGAGCGGTTCGCCGTCGACCGTCGCCTCGGCCCAGGCGATGCGCCGCATCGTCGTGACCCCGTAGAACTCACGACGCCCGTGCCCGGCCGAACCGGCGGTGTGCACACCGGGCACCAGGCGTGAGGCGATGGGGTCGAGCATCCTGAGCCAGCGCACGTCGGTCGCGAGCCGTCGCGGCACCGAGCGCAGCAGCCGTCCGAGCGGGGGCACGTCGCCCACCGCGATGCGCGCCGTCAGCGCCGAGCCGTCGTCGCCCGCCCGCACGGCCAGGCCACCCGAGATGCGTCGCGACGACACCGGCACCACCCGCACCTCGTCGAACTCGTACGTCTCGGAGACGAACGCCGCCACCACCTCCGAGGGCGCGAGCAGGGTGCGGTGGCCGGCGGCGTTCTCGATCATGGCGTCGGCGAAGCGGCCGAACGGCGAGCGCTCCCACAGGCCGATCACGACGCGGGTTCCGGATGCGCTACCGAACCCCGCGATGCGGCCCTCGAAGCGCAGCTCACCGCTGCCGGCCGCCCCGGCCCCGGCGACCCCGGCCGCCTCTGTCGCTCGCGTTCGCTCCATCCCCCGAGCGTACGGCGCACGGCTGACAACGGCCCCCAGCCCGTCGGTGAGGCAGGCCGTCAGCGTCCCGCGCGCCGGTCGGGCTCGGTCTGCGCCCGCACGTGGATGCGCTCCCCGTCCCGGCTGAAGATGCACATCAGCTCGACGGGCTGGTCGTCGGCGCTTCCCAGCCAGTGCGGCACCCGTGTCGCGAACTCCGCGGCCTCGCCCTCGGCGAGCACCAGGTCGTGGTCGCCGAGCAGCAGCCGCAGCCGCCCGTTCAGCACGTAAAGCCACTCGAAGCCCTCGTGCGTGCGCAGCGCGACCTCTTCCGAGCTCGGCCGCAGCGTCATCCGCACGGTCTGCATCGGTGCGTTCTCGCGGGAGAGCAGCTCGGTGGTGACCCCCGGCCGGTGGGTGTGACGACCCCGGATGCGCGGGTCGGGCACCGCATCCGTCACCAGTTCGTCGATGGTCACCTCGAGGGCTGCGGCCAGCGGGATGAGCAGCTCGAGGTTCGGCTGCCGCTTGCCCGCCTCGAGGCGCGAGATGGTGCTGGCGGAGATGCCGGTGCCGGCCGAGAGCGCGGCCAGGGTCAGCTCGCGCCCGGTGCGCGCGGAACGCAGCCGGGCGCCGATGCGTGCGCCCTGCGACTCGGTGACCACGCTCCCATCCTGCCGCACCCCGACGGGTTCTAGGCTCGCAGCATGAGCGATCACGACGACCTCCCCCGCCCCAGCGCCCAGCAGCTCGACGCCTCGGAGCACACCGAGAAGCGCACCGTCGAGGGCGAGGCCCGCTACTACGTCAAGGACCTCGAGAAGCACCTCAGGACCTGGGGCCACCCGAACCCCGACGGTCTCGTGGCCTACTTCACGCCCGACGGCAAGTTCCACGCCCAAGGCGTCGACCGCGAGAACCAGCTGCGCCTGATCGGCGCCCTCGGCGGCGTCGCCTAGCTCCCTCTCTGTGGCCCGCCCGGCCCTGTCCTCCTCGACGACTCAGCCATGACCATCGTGGGCAAGCGCGTCAGCGCGCGGCAGCCGTGTACTGCCGCGCGCTTCGCGCTTGCCCTCGGATGCGGTGGCCGGCTAAGCGGCGGGTCGCTGGATGGTGCGACGCCGAGTGGTCGGGATCGGTTTCTGCTCCGTGTCGACCCACCTCGGCGGAATCAAGTGAGGCACCCCATCGTGCATGGTCAATTTCCACGGTGACTTGTGCAGATGTGAGTGGTGGAAGTGGCAGAGCAGAATCCCGTTGTCGATATCAGTGCGGCCGGGCGGATGATCGTCTGAGACCCACTCGTTCGCGTGATGTGTTTCGCAGAACGAGGGTGGCCGATCGCAGCTGGGCCACACGCAGCCGCCGTCTCGGGCTGCGAGTGCCCGGTTCTGCGCCGCGGTGAAAAGGCGCTTGGCCTTGCCGTGGTAGAGCACCTCGCCCTTGTCGCCGAACAGCGTCGCCGCGACCGGGGATGAGCACCGCAGCTGCGCAACGGTGGAGGCGGGGACGGGCTGGTCGATGCCGTCGATCCACCCGACACCCCGCCCCGCCAAAAGGTCATCAAGCGTCATGTGCACGTTGACCGTGGCGATGGCCCCGTTGATGCGGGGCATGTCCTCGGCGCCAGCGGCGCGGGCGATCAGCTCAGTGACGGTGTCAGCGTTCTTCTGCGCCTGCGTGCGACCATCCGCGATCACGTACTCGTCTTCGTCGACGAAACGCGGCCCGGCCACGCGTGGGCTCTGCATCGCCCGGATGCTCGACATCCACACCCCGCCCTGCTCGGGCCCGAGGGCGAACGTCCCCCGGTACATCCCATCCGGTGCCTGGGCGATGGTCAGCGACCGCTGCATCTGCAGCACCTCGTCCCGCGGCTCAGCACCATCGGGGTCGAGCACCTCGCGCAGGTGAATGGCGGCCCGGAAGGTCTCGTCCGCTGTCAGTCGGCACGAGATGGTCTGGTCGACGAGTGTCTCCTCCGCGAGGCTCACAACCTCGGGGGAGCATCCACGGTCGGCGAGCACCCCACACTGCTTCACGATGGCCGCCGCCGCCTCGACCCCGAGAACGCCCTCATCGAGCACGCGAGCGACCACCGGGAACGGTGCCGGCCCTTCGCCCCCACCCAACAGCACCGCACCCCGCAGTGTGCGTCCGAGGTCGAGCCGCGCCTTGCACGCCCGCGTTGACGCGCCGGTGACCTTCGCGACGAGCGCGACGGGTGTCGTGAAGTTCTGCGACCGGCTCAGGCCCTCGTCGCCGAGCTCCGAACGCGACCGCACCCCGACCTCACCCGCAAACCGAACCTGCTGCGCCGACACCGCACGACCGAGCACCTCGTAGGCGGCCATCAATTCGAGCAACTCGTCATCACCGAGACCCGTCAGCCCCGCGCCGGAACGGCCGCAGACACCGGCGGCCATCTCAAGGATGCGGGCAGCTGAACTCATACTGAGATTCTATCAGAAACAGCTGATGAATGCTCGGTTCCGACATGGGCCCAGCCTTGCCGGATCAGCAATCTGGTTTGCCGCAAGCGCTGCCCGCGACGACAGTAGAACCATGGATGAGAACGAATTCGATGTGATCGTGGTCGGCGGCGGAGCAGCCGGCCTGAACGCCGCCCTGGTGCTGGCCCGCTCCCGCCGCCGCGTGGTCGTGGTCGACGCCGGAGAGCCCCGCAACCGCTTCACCGCCCACATGCACGGCTTCCTGACCCGAGACGGCTTCGACCCGGCCAAGCTGCTGCGGATCGGCCGCGAGGAGGTGGGCGGCTACGGCGCCACGATCCTCCAGGGCCGCGCCGTGAGCGCGACCGGGAGCGCGGGCGCCTTCCAGGTTACGGTCGAGACCGCCGGCAGCGAGACCCGCACGCTGAAGGCCCGCCGCCTCGTCATCGCCACCGGACTCCGCGACGAGCTCCCCCCGATCGACGGCCTCCAGGAGCAGTGGGGCCGCGGCGCCGTCGCCTGCCCCTACTGCGACGGCTGGGAGGCGCGCGACTCCCGCGTGGTGGTGATCGCCGCCTCCGCCCGCGCGTCCCACCAGGCCGAGCTGATGCGCCAGCTGAGCGACGACGTCACGATCGTCGGCCGCGTGACCGCCGAACTCGGGACCGAGACGTTGCGCGGTTTCGCGGCTCGAGGCATCCGGGTGGGAGAGAACGACGTGGTGCGCGTCGAACGCGTCGACGAAGCACGGGAGCGACCCCTCCGCCTCACCCTCGACGACGGGAGCACGCTCGAGGCCGACGTCGTCTTCACCGGCGGGGCGCTCGTGCCGAACGACGAGCTGCTAAGACAGCTGGGTGCCGAGACGGCCGCCGGCCCGATGGGTGAGTGGACCGCATCCGACCCCACCGGCCTCACCTCGGTGCCCGGGGTGTGGGTGGCGGGCAACTCGGCGAACGCGGGCGCACTCGTCATCGTGGCCGCGGCGTCAGGGCTCACCGCGGCCACGGTGATCAACTACGACCTGGTGCAGGACGACATCGCCCGAGCACTCAGGCCCGCCCCGCAGGAGTGAGCCTTCAACCCTGCGCCAGCACCGACACGTCGTTCCACTGCTCCCACTCCGCGATGCGCCCCGCGTAGTCGGCCTTCGCCGTCTCGATCGGGGTGCGCCCGAAGAACACGCGCAGCGGCGGCTTCTCGGCGTCGACGATCCGCAGGATCGCCTCACCCGTCGCCGTGGGATCACCCGGCGAGGCGACCCGCGACTTGCGGGCCTCGGCGGCGGCCTCCTTCACGGCGGCGTAGTCCTCGAGCGGCTCGGCGTGCTTGGCGGATGCTCCGCCCCAGTCGGTGCTGAACCCACCCGGCTCCACCAGCGTGACGTGCACGCCGAACGGGGCGACCTCCTGGGCCAGCGCCTGCGAGAACCCCTCGAGCGCCCACTTGGACGCGTTGTAGACGCCGATGTTCGGGAACGCCGAGATGCCGCCGATCGACGACACCTGGATGATGTGGCCCGACCCCTGCTCGCGCAGATACGGCAGGGCGGCCTGCGTGATCCAGAACGCGCCGAACACGTTCGTCTCGAACTGGTCGCGCACCTCCTTCTCGCTGAGCTCCTCGATGAAGCCGAACTGTCCGTAGCCGGCGTTGTTGATCACGACGTCGAGGCGTCCGAAGTAGTCGTACGCCTCGGTGACGGCGGCGAAGTCGGCCTCGCGGTCGTTCACGTCGAGCTGCAGCGGGAGGAATCGGTCGCCGTAGCGGTCGACCAGCTCGGCGAGGGTGAAGGTGTCGCGCGCGGTCGCGGCCACGCTGTCCCCTCGCTCGAGGGCGGCGAGCGCCCACTCGCGGCCGAAACCGCGGGACGCTCCGGTGATGAACCATGTCTTCTGTGCCATGCCTCGAGTCAACACCCGCCCGGCCCGAACCCTTCCATCAGGAGTCGGGAGCTGCACCCCTTCTGGGGCAGGCCGCCCACCGCCCCCGCCCCTAGGCTGACCGCAGCGACCAGGGGAGACCGGATGACCGACAGCACCACCACGCGCCGCGGCCCCCAGCGGTCGGGCCCTCGTATGCCGAGCCGACGGGTGCTCGTCGCGATCCTGCTGGGGGTCATCCCGCTCAGCCAGGCGCCGATCGACATCTACACGCCGGCCATCCCGACGATGATCACCGAGCTCGACACCACGTCGTCGCTCGTGCAGACCTCGGTGGCGGTCTACGTGCTCGGCATGAGCCTCGGCCTCATCCCGGTGGGCGTGATCGCCGACGCGAAGGGGCGCCGGCCGACCCTGCTCACCTGCCTCGCCCTGCTGCTCGTGACGAGCGTCGGCATCGCCTTCGCGAACGACATCGCGGTGCTGCTGGTGCTGCGCTTCTTCCAGGGGGTGGGCGGATGCGCGTGCATGGTCCTCGTCTACGCCGTCGCCGCCGACACCACCCGGGGCCCGAAGCTCACCTCCCTCTCGGGCCTGCTCGGCGCCTCGTGGGGCCTCGCCCCCGTGATCGCGCCCGCGATCGGCGGCTTCCTCGTGGACGCCGTGACCTGGCGGGGCATCTTCGTGCTCGTCGCGGTGCTCGCGGGCATCGCGCTGCTGGTGGTGTGGCGGATGCTCCCCGAGACGCTCGACCCGGCCGACGCCCAGCCGATCGTGCCGAGGGCGATCGTCCGGGTGCTGGGCAGCACTCTCCGGCAGAAGATCTTCGTCGGCCTGACGCTCGCGTTCGCGGTGTTCGCCAGCGCCCAGCTGCTGTTCGGCATCATCGCCCCGCTGATCTACCAGAAGACACTCGGACTGTCGGCGCCCGAGTACGGCGCCATAGCGCTGGTCATCGGCGCGGCCAACCTGGGCGGCGAGCTCGCGACCGGCGCCTTCGCGACCCGGCTGTCGTCGCGGGTGATCGGCTTCTCGGCGTTCGCCTTCTTCGTCGCCGGCACCGCGGTGCTGCTCGTCAGCGGTCTCACGGTCGGGCCCGACATCCTGCTGATCACCATCGGCGGCATGCTCGTGATGGTCGGCTGCGGCGCACTCTGCCCGCTCGCCTACGGCCTCGCCCTCGGCCTCTTCGACCGCAACCTGGGCCTGATCGGAGGCCTCACCAGCGCCGTCTGCTACCTCGTCGTCGCCGCGACGATGGCCGGGGCGGCCGGCCTGCCGGACCGCGACCAGGTGCCCCTCTCCTTCGTCTACGTCGGCTGCGCCGTCGTCGGCGCCCTCCTCCTGGCTCTCTGCCTCCGCCCCCGCGTCCCCACCCCGGCCGAGCCGGTCACACGGGGGTGACGAGGGACGCCAGGACGTCGGCGCGGCGGCTCAGCACGATGAAGTGGCCCTCGGACGGATAGCGGCGCAGGCGGGCATCCGGGAGCTCGTCGACCAGGCGGGAGGCCCACGCCGCCGGGATGAGGCGGTCGGCCGAGCCCTGGTGCACCACCACCGGCACCGGCACCTCGGCGGGCGAGAAGCCCCACGGCCCCACGAAGGCGCGGTACGAGTCGACGGCCCCGAGCGGGTCGGCGACGCCCTCGGCGACGCAGCGGGCGAACCAGGACGAGTGGCGGGCGAGCAGCCGGGTGTCGCTCGCGTCGAGGGCCGCGCCCGAGGCCTCGGCGGTCAGTCGAGGGAAGGCGCGGGCGATGCGCCGGGTGGCCGCGAAGCCCACGGCGGCCAGGAGCGGCGCCCGCAACGACAGCCCGGCGACGCGCTTGTCGGTGCGGTTGAGCTCGGCGAACACGGCCGGGTCGGCGAGTGGCAGCGCACCCGCGACGACCGCGACGGCCGACACCCGGTCGGGGAACGCGCGGGCCACGGCGAGCGCGTACTGGCCACCCTCCGACCAGCCGGTGACCGCGAAGCGATCCGTGTCGAGGGATCCGCCGGCGGGCGACGCGAGGTGCTCCAGCAGGGCGGCGACGTCCTGCCGGGCCCAGGCGAGCGGGGTCCGGCCGGGGCTCCGCGAACTGCCGCCGATGCCCGGGCGGTCGGGCGAGACGAGGGCGATGCCGAGCGAGCGGGCGACCGCGTCCCCGGTGGCGGCGTCGAGGCCGCTCATCAGCCCACCGTGGCAGCTCAGCACGAGCGACCCGTGCGGATCGCCGTAGACCCGGTAGGCCAGCCCGCGTCCGTCGCGCAGGGCGATGCGGCGGCGCAGGCCCTGGCTCATTCTCGAACGATACCCGGTCAGGTCGCGAGCGGCAGGCGCCCACCCGCGTCGATCAGGTCGCGAGCAGCCGCTCCCGCTCCCGCTCGACGTCGAACGACGCCGTCGGCCATCGCAGCTGCAGCCCGGTGAGCGCCTCCTCGAGCAGCTGCTGCACGGCGAGCGCCGAGAACCACTTGTGGTCGGCCGGCACCACGAACCACGGCGCCGGCTCGGTGTTGGTGGCCGACAGCGCCGCCTCGTAGGCCTCCTGGAAGGCCGGCCAGTGCGCGCGGTCGTCGACGTCGCCGGGGCTGAACTTCCAGTGCTTGTCGGCGCGGTCGAGCCGGCGCAGCAGCCGCTTGCGCTGCTCCTCGTACCCGAGGTGCAGGAACACCTTCACGATCGTCGTGCCGGCCTCGACGAGCTGCCGCTCGAAGGCGTTGATGGTCGCGTAGCGGTCGTCGATCGCAGCGGTCGAGAGCGTGCCGCGCACCCGCGGCACCAGCACGTCCTCGTAGTGCGACCTGTCCCACACCCCGATCTGCCCGGGCGCCGGCAGCTGCCGCTCGACGCGCCAGAGGAACGGATGCGCCCGCTCCTCCTCCGTCGGCGCCTTGAAGGCGTGGTGCCAGACCCCCTGGGGGTCGACTGAGCCGGCCACCTTCTTCACCACGCCGCCCTTGCCCGAGGTGTCCATGCCCTGCAGCACGAGCAGCACCGAGCGCGCCGTCGCCCCACCGCTCACGGTGCTCGCGGCGAAGAGCTGCTCCTGCAGCCGTGCGAGCGACTTGCCGGTGCCGCGGAAGCTGGCCTCCCCGTCGTCCTTGTCGAGCACACCGGGGGTCGCTCCGGTGTCGAAGTCGCCGAGATCGACGGATGCGCCGGGCGCCCCCACCCGCAGCCTCGAGCTCCACGGCCCCTCGATCCGCCCGCGCGGCGGTTCGGCGTGTGCCGGCATGCCCTGCCTCCCCCTCTTCTGCGTCACAGCGGCTTCGCCATGTTCGTCGCCGTGACCTCGTAGCCCAGCGAGTCGTACAGGCCGCGCGCGACGGTGTTGTGCCCGAAGACGTTCAGCCCGAGCTTCGTGGCGCCGTGCTCGGCGGCGACGCGCTCAGCGAGCAGCATGGCGGCCCGGCCGTAGCCGTGCCCGCGGTGCTCCTCGGCGATCTCGACGTCGAACACCCACCACTCGGTCGGCCGCACGGGGTCGATCACCCCGAGCCAGAGCACCCCGACCACCTCGGGGTCGGAATCGGTCTCGCCGTCGGCGAGCACCTCGAAGACGAGCTGCCCCTCGGCGGGCACGCCGCCCGGGAAGTACTGCTCGTTCGACGACGCCACGCGCTCGTCGGCGTACTCGGGGCTGTCCCCGGACTCGATGCGCTCGCGGCGGTACTCGGCGTTGCTGCGCGCGATGAACTCGGCGAGGCCTTCTTCGGCGAGCGGACGGAGATCGACGGGCATGATCCGAACTCTAGCGGCGCAGGTGCGACGCGAGGAAGGCGAGCACGAGGGCGTCTTCGTCGGGACCGCCCGCCTCGTGGCCGTTGAAGGGCCAGAGGTGCAGCGCGCTGTCGCCGGCATAGGCCCGATGGGCGCCGGCGATCGTCGACGGCGGGGTGATCGGGTCCATCATCGCCGCCGAGAACCAGGCGGGGACCTGCGCCCGGCGGGCGAAGTTCACCCCGTCGAAGTAGCGCAGCGTCTCCATCACCTCGCCGAGGCGATCGCGGTGCACCGCCAGGTACTGGGCGATCTCCTTGTAGGGGTGCGCATCCGTGATGCGGATGGCCCGCGGGTAGTCGCAGAGGAACGGGGTGGTGAAGGCGCCGGCGGTGACGCCCTCGGCGAGGGCCGCGACGGCCAGGGCCAGCCCGCCGCCCTGACTGCCCCCGACCACGCCGATGCGCTCGGGGTCGACCTGCGGCAGGGTTCGGGCGGCGTCGACGGCGAGCACCGCATCCGTCATCAGCCGGCGGTAGTAGTAGCCCTCACGGCTCTCGATGCCCCGGGTCATCACGCCCGGGATCTGCGGCCCCGTCGACCCGTCGGGGTCGCCCGTGGCGCCCACCGACCAGGTGGAGCCCTGGCCGCGGGTGTCCATCTGCAGGTGCGCGAAGCCGGCGCTCGCCCAGAACAGGTTCTCCCAGGCCCGCCCGCGTCCGCCCCCGTAGCCGACGTACTGCACGACGGCCGGCAGCGGCCCCTCGGCTCGCGCGGGTACCCGCAGCCACGCCTTGATGCCCTGCCCGCCGAAGCCGGGGAACGTCACGTCGTAGACGTCGACGGTCTCGAGCCCCGTCGGCACGCGTTCGAGCACGACCTCCCGCCCGGCACCGACGCCGGCGGCCCGCGCCTCGGCGAGCGTCGAGTCCCAGAACTCGTCGAAGTCGTCGGGAGCGGTCTGCACGCTCTCGTATTCGGCCAGTTCGGCTTCGCCGAGGTCGGTCAGCATGGCGGTCTCCTTCGCACCGGCCGGCACGCCCCGTCGAGGGGCGGGCTCGGGCTCAGCACGACTGTAGCGAAGAGCGGATGCCCGCACCGCGCTAGTTCGGATCGGTCACCCTCCCGGCCACCGACGACGCCCCGCCACGCGGAGGCTGCTTCTTCTGCTTCGACAGCTCTCCCCCGACCCGGCCGCCGTAGGGGCGGCCGTGGTCGGCGAACTCCTCCCGGAAGTAGGCCAGCCGCCACTCGCCGAGCTCGACCCGGGCGCCGGTGCGCAGGATGCGGCCGCGCGGCGGACGGCCCCCCACCGGGCCGGCCTCGCGGGTGTGGCCGCCGCCCGTGGGCTCGACGTCGTAGAGCACGTACTCGTCGTCGTCCTCGTGCCGGATCTCGGCGTGGACGGGCGCGAGCCCCGGCAGCCGCAGGTCGGCGTCGGGCCCCGAGCCGATGACCGTGCGGCCGGGCAGCAGGTCGAACTCGCGGGGCGGTCGCCCGTCCCAGTACTCGGAGCCGACGGTGAAGATCAAGCGGGGCCGGCCGGAGCCGGGGAGGTAGTGCGTCGTCGTGACCCGGCGTCGCACCACCCGGTTCACGGTCGGCAGCAGCGGGAACGGTGTCGTCGGAGGCAGCGGGAAGGTGAGCGCCTGGTCGCCGTTCCGGCGCACGAGCAGCGGCGCGAGCGCCTGGAGGCCGCCGAGCCGGATGTGCGGCGAGCGCGTGACGAGCCGCTGCAGCCGGCTGTTCTTCACGTCGCCGAGGTGCACGATCGGACCGTCCGGCCCTTCCAGGCAGAGCGAGACGCCCCGCGCCGCGAGCGCGTCGGCGACGGTCGTGAGGTCGGCGAGGCTCCGCCGCCCGTTCCCGGGCAGCCGCCCGGGCTCGTTCACGTGGATCGTGATCTCGGTGCCCGACGCCGTGATCGTGCCCTCGAAGGGCGTGGTCGTGCCGTCGCCGTCCGCTTCGATCTCGGAGAACGTCAGGTCGATGTCGAGGCGCACCATGTCGGCGCCCGTCGCCGTCCGGGTCTCCGGCTCAGCGTCCGCGATGCGGGTCGGAGCCGGCCGCGGTGTCGTCGCTCGTGGTGACCCGCAGGGTGCCGTTGAGCTTCCAGGTGGCGCGCGGGGCGTCCGGACCGATGTCGCGGGGGACCTCGACGGTCATGTCGACGAAGCTGTAGTTCACGGCGGCGCCGCGGCCGGTCAGGTACGACCACATCTCGCGGCCGAGGTCGGTCCAGTCGGTGATCGAGTGGCCCTCGGGGCCGGCGGAGTCGGCGAACGGGTCGGTGTCGGCGGAGGAGCCGGCGGAGGCGGAAGTGGTGTCAGACATGGCGGTGACCTTTCCCTTTTTCGGAGCGTATCCCCCCTTTTTGTACCGGGTCCAGCAAATACGTCGTGTTCTCAGGAGCCGTCGCTACCAGGCCAGTCGCTCGGTGCTCCTCGACACCGACCTCGCCGCCACCTCCCGCACCCGCGAATGCAGCTCGGCCGAGGCCCGCGCGGCGAGCGGATTCGTGCTGACGCCGTCCTCCGACACGAGCTGCCCGCCGACGTAGACGCGCTTGAGGTTGCGCAGCCCGCAGGCGAACGCGTAGTGCGCGTGCACGTCCCAGACGGGCCCGGTGTCGGGGCTCGACGGGTCGACGAGGAGGAGGTCGGCGAACTTGCCGACCTCGAGCGAGCCGACGCGGTCGGCGACGCCGAGCGCCTCGGCCGAGCCCAGCGTGTGCATCCGGAGCATGTCGCGGGGCATCAGCACCGACGCGTCCTGGTTGACGGCCCGCTGCGTGTAGACGCCGATCCGCACGTTCTGGAACGGGTCGGAGACGTCGGTGCAGGACTGGTCGTCGAGCCCCACCCCGATCGGCATGCCGAGCTCGCGGTAGCGCGGGATGTCGGCGACCCCCGAGCCGAGCCGCCCGTTCGACGTGGGCTGCCAGACCATGCCCGCGCCCTTCTGGGCGGCGACCCGCGCCATGTAGGTGTCGGGGTGCACGAAGTGGCCGAACAGGAAGCCGGGCCGCAGCGCCCCCGCCTCCTCGTACCAGCGGAACTTCTCGCGCTGCTGATCCAGCGCCTCGCTCGTCTCGAGGAAGTGGGCCTGGTTGCCGATCCCGTGCTCGTCCATGGCGCGCACCTCGTCGCGGGCGGCCTGGGCGCTCGCCGACCACTGCACGGCTCCGAAGACGGATGCTCCGAGCGACAGCTCGGCCGGAACCGACGCCTCGAGGTACCGCACGGCGCGGCCGAAGGCGTCGAAGGCCTCCTCGGCCGGCTGGAACTCGCTGTCGAGCCGGATGGCGTTCATCGTGCGGAGCCCCGCATCCCGGGCCGCATCGAACTGGCGGTGCAGGTAGCCCTCGGGGCGGATCGCGTAGATCTCGCGGCGATCGGTCTCGGCGTCGTACTTGCCGACGACCCGGGAGTCGGTGAAGTTGTAGGCGCTCGTCACCCCGTTGCCGAGGAAGTCGAGGCAGCCGTGCAGGGTGAACCAGTACACGTCCTCCTCGTCGGCGCCGGCGATGAAGGTGCTCTGCTCGCCGACCCAGCCGTAGAGCGGTTCGCCCGGGGTCATGCCGCGCATCCCGCTGGTGAAGATGTGGCTGTGCGCCGAGACGAACCCGGGTGCGAGGAACGCCCCCTTCGCGTCGAGCACCTCGCCCGAGCCGATCGACTCGCGCTCGGGCGGGAGGGCGCCCTCGCCCATCGCCTCGATGCGCCCGTCGGCGCCGACGGCGAGCCAGCCGCGGAACCAGCCGGTGCCGCCGGCCCCGGCCGCGGCACCGCCCGCGCCGCCCGTGGCCGCGCCACCGAGCACCGGCCCGTCGGCCAGCGGGATGACGACGGCGTTCACGATGGTCAGGAGGGTGCTGGCTTCGCTCATGACGCCATGATGCCCCGCCCGGATTGCGGCCATGTTTCGGGCGCTAGCCTTGATGGGGCGTCTTTGCCCGCCCTCACGTCGAAGGACCCCTGCCATGACCCACCCCGCAGCCCTCCCGCCCGACCACCCCGACGCGGGCGAGACCTTCAAGCACGCCGCGCGCGGCACCGCTCCCCAGGTCGTCCTGGTGCGGCACGGAGAGACGGAGTGGAGCCTCGACGGTCGTCACACGGGCCGCACCGACATCCCCCTCACCGCCCGGGGCGAGGAGCAGGCGGCCGCGGTGGGCCGCGTGCTCGCCGGCCGCCGCTTCGGCCTCGTGCTCTCGAGCCCCCGCCGGCGCGCCGTCGACACGGCCGCGATCGTCGGCTACCCGGATGCGGAGACCGACGCCGATCTCGTCGAGTGGGACTACGGCGCCTACGAGGGCCTGACCAGCCCGCAGATCTCCGAGGCCTACGGCGACGACTGGAACCTCTGGCGCGACGGCGTGCAGCCGACCCCGGAGGGCGTCGGCGAGCAGGCGGCCGACCTGCTGCGGCGCAACCAGGCGATCATCCGCCGCGCCCACCTCACGCTCAACCGCGGCGAGGACGTGCTGCTGTTCTCGCACGGCCACTACCTGCGCACCCTCGCCGCCACCTGGATCGGGGCGCCGATCAGCACCGGCGAGTACCTCGTGCTCGACACCGCGGCGCTCTGCGTGCTCGGCTTCGAGCACGGCAACCAGGTTCTGCGGCAGTGGAACCGGTCGCCGTGGCAGGAGCAGCAGCAGCGATGACGCCCCGCACCATCACCTCCGCCCCCGCGCTGGTCGACGCGTTCGGCACTCTCGCGTCCGAGTTCGCCGCGGTGGCGGTCGAGCGGGACGCCGAGGGCACGGCACCGTTCGCCGAGGTCGAGCGACTGCGGGCCACGGGCGCCCTGCCCGCGCTGGTGCCGGCCGAGCTGGGCGGCGGCGGGCTGGGCTGGCGGTCGGTGTTCGAGGCGCTGCGGCCGGTCATCCGTGCCGATGCCGGGCTCGGGCACGTGTTC
Organism: Herbiconiux flava; assembly: GCF_013409865.1. Classification (NCBI taxonomy): domain Bacteria; kingdom Bacillati; phylum Actinomycetota; class Actinomycetes; order Micrococcales; family Microbacteriaceae; genus Herbiconiux; species Herbiconiux flava. The sequence goes on along the minus strand of NZ_JACCBM010000001.1, from coordinate 1,296,370 downwards.
GCGTACCACTACGTCAACTCGTGGCGGGTGCAGCTGAACGAGGACCGCGCGGCCATCGAGGGCCTGCAGCGCGGGCTCGCCGCGAACCACTGGTTCTGGGGCGGCGCCGGCAACCCGAGGGACGCCGGGCTCGAGCTCACGCCGGCCGCCGGCGGCTTCACCGTCTCGGGGCGCAAGTTCTTCGCCACCGGCGCCCAGGTGGCCGACCGCATCACCGCCTCGGCCACCCGCGTCGACACGGGCGAGAAGCTCGCCATCGTGATCGACGCCCGGCAGCCGGAGGTCGTGCACCACGACGACTGGGCGAACATCGGCCAGCGGCTCTCCGCCTCGGGCTCGGTGTCGTTCGAGGCCGCTTTCGTGCCCGATTCGCACGTGCTGGGTGTCGGCGAGCAGGCCGGGGCGGCGTACCGGCCCTACGCCTCGCTGTCGATCCTGCTGTTCCAGGTGGCGCTCGACCACCTGCACGTGGGGCTGGCCGAAGGGGCGCTGGCCGCGGCCGCCTCGTACGTCGCCACGAGCACCCGCCCGTGGTCGACGTCCGCGGTCGACCGGGCCGTCGACGACCCGTACATCCGCGAGCTGATCGGCGAGCTGACCGCGCAGACGAGGGCGGCGGATGCCCTGACCTGGCGCGCCACGGACGCCCTCGTCGAGGCGGCCGACCGCGGCTGGGCCCTCACCGACGCCGAGCGCGGCGAGGTCGCCGTGGAGATCGCGGCCGCCAAGGTCGTCTCGACGAAGACCGTGCTCGACGTGACGTCGCGGCTGTTCGAACTGACCGGGGCGCGGGCCACCGGCGAGTCGTACGGCTTCGACCGCTTCTGGCGGAACGCGCGCACGATCACGCTGCACGACCCCGTGGCGTACAAGGCGCAGGAGGTCGGCGACCACGCGCTGCAGGGCCTCTTCCCGACGCCGTCGGGGTACAGCTAGGGGTTGCGGTCGCAGCTCGGTCGTGGGGGTTGCGGTCGGCGCTCAGGGTGGTGGGCTGGAAGCTCGGGGCGGCGATCGGCCGCCCGGCAAGGAGCGGAACCATGACTGACAGCATCACGCCCGAGGGCTCCTCGGAAGGCGCCCTGGCCGACGAGGGCTTCTCGGGCCGCGTCGCGTCGGAGGGGAACGGCATCGAGACGACCCCCGCCGAGACGCAGCTGCCCGACTCCGACACGGTGAGCGACACCGTGCTGGCCGACGCGATGGCCAAGGAGACCGTGACGAACGACGCAGTGGCCGGCGAGACGGTGCTGCCCGACGGGCCGACCGAGGCCGAGGACGACCGCGAGGGCCGCGACTACGGCCAGGGCGACGCCGACGAGCTGCTGCCCGAGGGTGCCGGAACGGGCGCCATCGCCGGTGAAACCGCGCTGCCGTCGGGGCTCGACGGCGACACGGAGGGTGAGGCGCAGCCCGACCCGACCATCCCGCCCGGGCCGGACGCCGCGACCGACGCCTCGGAGCCCGTCGGCGAGTCCGACCCGCTCGATCTGCGCGACGAGGACGACTAGCCCGGCGCCTCTGCGCACCGGCCGCGGCGGGCGCGTCGCGCATCCGCCCGGCCGGGTATGTCGGCTCGGCGTTTCGGGGGCTCGAAATACTGGGAAAGACGGTGATCGGGCGGGGAGGGTGACGCGCGGCTGCCAGACTTGTCGCCTGTGATCAGTACGCCCTCCCCCGCCTCGCCGAGCCCGGCCGAACTCCGCCGCTGGCGTCAGTACCTCGCCGACGAACGGGCCGAGGCCCGCGTGTACCGCGAGCTCGCGCAGCGGAAGACCGGGTCGGAGCGCGAGATCCTCGACGCCCTCGCCGACGCCGAGGGGCGGCACGAGGAGCACTGGCTCGAGCTGCTCGGCGACGACGTCGGCAAGCCGCGCCGGGCCGACTTCCGCACCCGGCTGCTCGCCGTGTTCGCGCGCCGCTTCGGTTCGGTGTTCGTGCTCGCGCTGATGCAGCGGGCCGAGGCGCGCTCCCCGTACGAGACCGACGACGACGCGACCGCGGCGATGGCGGCCGACGAGCGCATCCACGGCGAGGTCGTGCGCAGTCTCGCGGCTCGAGGTCGCAGCCGGCTCTCGGGCACGTTCCGCGCGGCGGTCTTCGGCGCGAACGACGGACTCGTGTCGAACCTCGCCCTCGTGCTCGGCATCGGCGCGACCGGGGTCTCGAGCACGGTCGTGCTGGCCACGGGCGTCGCCGGACTGCTGGCCGGCGCGCTGTCGATGGGCGCCGGGGAGTTCGTCTCGGTGCGGTCGCAGCGGGAGCTGCTCGCCGCGTCGACTCCTGACCCCGACGCGCACACGGCGGTGCCGAAGCTCGACGTCGACGCGAACGAGCTGGCGCTGGTCTACCGGGCGCGGGGCATGAGCTCGGCCGATGCCGCGGCGAAGGCCGCCGACGTGTTCGGGGGGCTGTCGACGACCACCTCGGCGATCCGCATCCAGCGGGTGGGGGACGCGGGGGTGACGGCGCCGACGGTGGCTCCCGATTCAGCCGACTCCGCCGGCGACGAGCACGAGGAGATCGGCACCGCCTGGCAGGCCGCGCTGTCGTCGTTCTGCTTCTTCGCGTCGGGGGCGGTCATCCCGGTGCTGCCCTACCTGTTCGGGCTCTCGGGGATCGTCGCCGTCGTCATCGCGTCGGTTCTCGTCGGACTCGCCCTGCTCGGCACGGGTGCCGTGGTCGGGCTGCTCTCGGGTGGGCCACCGCTGCGGCGGGCCGTGCGGCAGCTCGCCATCGGGTTCGGTGCTGCGGCCGTCACCTATCTGCTGGGACTGGCGTTCGGCGCGACCCAGTCCTGAGGTCAGGCGGGGACGGAGGCCAGCTCGTCGTAGGTGGCGAAGTGCGTGGCGACGTCGCTGCCGGTGAAGTGGCCGACCCAGCCGTCGTCGTCGTGGAAGAAGCGCACCGAGACGTAGTCGGGGTTCGTGCCCATGTCGAACCAGTGCGTGGTGTCCTTCGGAACCGACAGCAGATCGCCCGCCTCGCAGAACACGGCGTGCACCTTGCCCTGCGCGTGCAGGTAGAAGACGCCGGAGCCGCGGGCGAAGAAGCGGTCCTCGTCGTCGTCGTGCTGGTGCTCGCTGAGGAACTTCTGACGCGCCTCGGCGGCCTGCGCCCGGTACTCGTCGGTGTCGGCGGGGGTGATCGAGACGACGTCGACCAGGGTGTAGCCGTGGTCGGCGTTCACGCCGGCGATCTCGTCGCGGTAGAGCTCGAGCACCTCCTCCTGGGTGGGCTCCGCCGAGAGCTGCTTGAGCTCCCAGCGACTGAACCGGGCGTTCAGTCCGGCGAGCACCTCGTGGATGGTGTCGAAGTCGCGCGTCTGCAGCGCGGGCGTGGTGGGGTCGGTGTCGTTCCACACGGTCAGCAGGGTCATGCCCTCATCGTAATCCCGCTCGCCGGGCGTCTCCTCCTGCACATCCGTCGCACAGGCGCGAAACGGTAACAGAGCGCAACACGATTCGTCGCGGCACTCGCCCGAGGTCTTGAATCGAGCTGCACTCACACCCACCGCACCCCTCTTCCTCGTCCCGAAGGAGCACTCCATGGCCATTCTCCAGAGAGCCGCAGCCGTCACGGCCCTCGCCGCCGCCGGCCTCCTCGTCCTCTCCGGCTGCGCGCAGTCGAGCACCTCGTCCGAGACCGCCGCCGACTCCTCGGCCGCACCCACCGCCTCGGCCGCCCTGCCCTCGCCCTTCGACGGCGACCCGGTCACCGTCGCCCTCGTACGCCAGAGCGGCGCCGGCGACTTCTTCGAGGCCTGGGGCGCCGGAGCGGCCGCGCAGGCCGAGTTCGCCAACATCGACCTCCAGGTCACCGACGCCCGCAACGACAACGCGAAGCAGGCCAGCGACCTCGAGCAGGCCATCGCCGCCAAGCCCGACGCGATCATCGTCGATCACGGCCAGACCGACACCATCCAGCCGCTCATCACGAAGGCCGTCGACGCGGGCATCCCCGTCATCGTCTACGACCTGGCGCTCACCGACACCGAGGGCGTCATCACCACCAGCCAGTCCGACGCCTCGATGGCCGAGGGCGTGCTGAAGCAGCTCGTCGCCGACGTCGGCCAGGGCGCGAAGGTCGGCTACGTGTCGGCCACCGGCTTCGCCCCGCTCGACCGCCGCGCCGAGGTGTGGGACAAGGTGGTCGCCGACAACGACCTCGACGTCGTGTTCTCGACGGGCAAGGTCTCCGAGTCGACCGCCACCGACAACATCCCGCTCGTCGACGCGGCGCTCAAGCAGAACCCCGACGTGAAGGCGATCTTCGCCCCCTACGACGAGATCACGAAGGGTGCCGTGCAGGCGGTCATCCAGAACAACCTGCAGAGCTCGGTGAAGGTCTACGGCATCGACATCTCCAACGCCGACCTCGAGGTCATCACCGCCGACGGCAGCCCCTGGGTCGCCACCTCTGCCACCGACCCCGCCGCCGTCGGCGCCGGTGTCGTGCGCGCCCTCGCCCTCAGCCTCGCCGGCCAGCTCGACGAGACCGACGTGCAGTTCCCCGCCATCACCATCACGCAGGACTTCCTGGCCGAGAACGAGGTCACGAACGTCAAGGAGCTGCGCGACGCCGAGCCCTCGCTGGCACTCGACGACGTGGTCGTGGCGGATTGGCTGCCCGCGGTCTCCGAATGACCGACTCCCGCTCTGAGCACCCCGGGGGGCACGACGCCGTCGTGTCCCCCGTCGGGGTTCCCGCGGCGTTGCCCGTCGTGGCTGCTCCGGACGCCGTCGTGTCGCTCAGCGGCGTTTCGGTGGCGTACGGCTCGAACGTCGTGCTGCAGGGCGTCGACCTCGCCTTCGGCGCCGGTGAGATCACCGCGCTGCTCGGCGCGAACGGAGCCGGCAAGTCGACGCTCATCAAGGCGCTCTCGGGCGCGAACGCCCGCTACGGCGGCGAGATCCGCATCGGCGACGACGTGGTGCACCTGTCCTCGCCCGTCCAGGCGAGGCAGCTGGGCATCTCGACCGTGCACCAGAAGGTCGCCGACGGCATCGTCCCCGGGCTCTCGGTGGCCGAGAACCTCACGCTCGACGACCTCGCGCAGGCGTCGAGGCATCCGCTGCGCCGTCGCCGCCAGGCCCTCGCCGACGCCCGGGCCGCCCTCGGCACCCTCGGCCTCGACTGGAGCGACGCGGTGCTCGAGCGCGACGCGGCCACGCTGCCCATCTCCGACGCGCAGCTGCTCGTGCTCGCGCGCGCGCTCCGCAGCACACCGCGGCTGCTCATCCTCGACGAGCCCACCTCGGCGCTCACCGCCGCCGAGGCCGAGCGCCTGTTCGGCGTGCTGCGGGCGCTGCGGGCGCAGGGGCTGTCGATCGTCTACGTGTCCCACCGCTTCGGTGAGATCGAGGCGCTGGCCGATCGCGTCGTCGTGCTGCGCGACGGTCTGGTGCAGTCGGTCTCGGCCCGGCCCTTCGCCTGGCACGAGCTGCTGCACGACATGCTCGGCCGGCAGACCGCACTCGAGAACGACCGCGGCACGGCCGCTCGGGGAACGGATGCGGTGGCCCGCCTCGACGGCGTCGTCGCCCTTCCCGACGCTCCGCCCATCGACCTCGAGATCCGGCGCGGCGAGGTGCTCGGCGTCCTGGGCCTGATCGGTGCCGGCAAGACCGAGCTCGCCGAACTGCTCGGCGGCTTGGCGCAGCCGCTCGCCGGCACCCTCACGCTCGAGGGCGCTCCGTACGCGCCGAAGCGGCCCTCCGACGCGATCCGCGCAGGGGTCGTGCTGGTGCCGGAGGACCGGCAGAAGCAGGGCATCCTGCCGGGCTGGTCGGTGCTGCGGAACATCACGCTGCCGTTCCTCGCCGAGTCGAGTGCGCTCGGCCTGCTCCGCCGTCGCTCGGAGCGCTCGCGCGCCGACACGGTGATCGACACGCTCTCGGTGGTCACGGCCGGGCCCGACGCGCTGATCGACGACCTCTCGGGCGGCAACCAGCAGAAAGTCGTCGTGGGCCGGTGGCTCTCGGCGGCGCCCAAGCTCGCGCTGCTCGACGAGCCCTTCCGCGGCGTCGACATCGCGGCCCGCCGCGAGATCGGCGCCCGCCTCGCGGCCATCGCCGCCGACGGCGCCGCCGCGGTCGTCTTCTCGAGCGACGTCGACGAGATCCTCGAGGTGGCCGACCGCATCGTCGTGCTCGTCGCGGGCCGCATCGAACTCGACCGCTACGCCGACACGGTCGACCGCCCCACGATCATCCACGCCTTCCTCGGCGAGACCGCGTCGGCCCCCGCCCCCTCCGGTCCCGCGGCCGCCCCTGCCACCACTCACGCCGCCTCCCCCGGCGCGACCCCGACTTCCTCCACCCCCGAGTCCCGCCCCGAAAGGACTTCCTCATGAGCAGCACCGCCACGGCCCCGCCCACCCGGCCGGCCGCACGCACCAGGTCGACGGCCGAGCGCGTCTCGGGCGTCGTCGTGAAGTGGGGCTTCGTCGCCGTGACGGCGCTGCTGATCCTGTTCTTCGTGGTGTCCGAACCGAACTTCCGCACGGTCGACAATGTCTTCGGCATGCTCAAGTTCATCGCCCCCACCGCGATCGCGGGCCTCGGTGTCATGCTCGCCATGACCGTCGGCGGCATCGACCTCTCGGTCGGCGCCTCGGCGGGCTTCGCCGTCTCCATCGCGGCCTGGACCATGGTCATCGCGAACCAGGTCGGCGGCGTCGCCGTCTCGGTCGTGCTGGTCTGCGGGCTGCTGATCGGGGCGCTGAACGCGTTCCTGATCGTGGTGGCGCGCATCCCCGACCTGCTCGCGACGCTCACCACGATGTTCGTCATCGTCGGCCTCAAGCTGATCATCGTCGACGGCAAGTCGATCTCGTCGCAGATGACCCTCTCGAACGGCACCACCGCCCCCGGCAAGTTCACCGCCGACTTCCTCTGGCTCGACCGGGGCTCGATCGGCCCGGTGCCGATCCCCGTGATCCTGTTCCTCCTCATCACCGTGCTGCTCTGGTTCCTGCTCGAGCGCACCCGCTGGGGCCGCGCGCTCTTCGCCGTCGGCACCAACGCCGAGGCGGCGCGGCTCTCGGGCATCCGAGTGCAGTGGTACCGCACCGCCGCGTACATGGGCTGCGGCCTGCTCGCCTCGGTCGCCGGCCTGCTTCTCGCGGCCCGCATCGGACAGGGCGACGTCACGGCGGGCAACTCGCTGCTGCTCGACGCGGTCGCGGTCGCGCTGGTGGGCGTGAGCGTGCTCGGCATCGGCCGGCCGAACGCCTGGGGCACCGCACTCGGCGCCGTGCTGATCGCGGTGATGGTGACGGGCTTCACCATGGCGGGCCTGCCCTACTACGCTCAGGACTTCGGCAAGGGCATCGTCCTCCTCGTCGCCCTGCTGTTCAGCTTCACGTTCTCCCGCCGCCGCACCGTCGTCACGGCCGGCTCCACCACCAGCTCAGCCTGAACCGGCGCCCGCCTCCGCACCAGCACCAGCACCAGCACCAGCCGACCGCCCTAACCGCCTTCACCCGAACCCACCGCATGACCAGGACCACGATGACCGACTTCACCCAGCTCACCGCCGACACCGTCGCCGCCTACCTCGCGAGCCGCCGCGCCCTCGCCGCCGTGATCGACGCCGACCGCATCGCGTCGGTGCGGGAGGTCGGCGACGGCAACCTCAACCTCGTCTTCATCGTCGAGGACGCGGGCGGAGCATCCGTCGTCCTGAAGCAGTCGCTGCCCCACGTGCGAACCGACCCGTCGTGGCCGATGACCCGCGAGCGCTCCGCCCGCGAGGCCACCGTGCTGGGCGAGCACCAGCGCGCCGACGCCGAGCACGTGCCCGCCCTCTACGACTTCGACCACGAGCACTTCGTGCTGGCGATCGAGAACCTGTCCGACCACCGGGTCTGGCGCAACGAGCTGAACGCCGGCCGGGTGCACGAGTACGCGGCCGACGCGATCGGTTCCTACGTGGCCCGCACCGCCTTCGCGACCTCGCCCCTCGGCCTCGACCCGCTCGAGCACAAGGCCCTCGTCGCGCGTGCCGTGAACCCCGAGCTCGCGCAGATCACCGAAGACCTCGTCTTCACCGAGCCGTACGTCGACCATCCCCACAACGGCGTGCTGCCGGCGAACGAGCCCGACGTGGCGGCGCTCCGGGCTGACCGGGCGCTGCGGCGCGAGATGGGGCTGGCGAAGTTCCGCTTCATGACGACCGCACAGTCGCTGATCCACGGCGACCTGCACACCGGCTCGGTGTTCGTGCGGCCGGCGGGCGGCTTCGACAGGGCGACGGATGCTCGCGCCTCCGTGCGCGCGTTCGACAGCGAGTTCGGCTTCGTGGGCCCGACGGGGTTCGACCTCGGCGCTCTCTGGGCCAACCTGATCCTCGCGGCGGCCCGCGCCGAGGCCCTCGGCGAACCGGATCGCGCCGAGCTCGTGCTCTCGCTCCCCGGCCGCCTCTGGGGCGCCTTCGAGCGCGAGTACCGAGCGCTCTGGCCCGAGCGGCTCGACCCGCGGGTGTGGGGCGACGAGGTGCTCGAGCAGCTGCTGGCGGGCATCCGCGACGACGCGGCGGTGTTCGCGGCGGCGAAGGCCATCCGGCGCATCGTGGGCTTCGCGAAGGCGAGCGACATCGAGACCCTGCCGCCCGCCGAGCGCGAGGGCGCGGCCCGCGGCGTGCTGCACGCCGGCCGCTCGCTCGCCCTGACCCGCCACGGCATCGCCGACGTCGAGGCCCTGGCCGCCGAGTCACTCGCGTCCCTCCGCGCGGCCCGCACCCCCCGCTAGCCGCGGCCATCCGCGCCGGGACCTCCGCGGGCGCGACCGGCGCTGCCGCGCACCCGCCGCCCGCCCGCCCCGCACCGAGACCTCCGCGGGCGCGACCGGCGCGCCCGCGCATCCGCCCCCCCTAGGGGACGATCGAGTCGACGTAGCCCCCGTCGACCCGCACCGCGCCGCCCGTCGTCGCCGAGGCGAGCGGCGACGCGAGGTACACCACGAGGTTCGCGATCTCGACCGGCTCGATCAGCCGCTGCAGCAGCGACTGCGGCCGGTGCAGGCGCATGAACTCGCGCTGCGCCTCGTCCCAGTCGAGGTCCTTCGAGACGAGCTGGTAGACGAAGTCCTCGACACCACCGGTGTGCGTCGGCCCCGCGATCACCGAGTTCACCGTCACCCCGGTGCCCGCCGCCGCCTTGGCGAAGCCGCGCGACACGGCCAGCAGCGCCGTCTTCGACACCCCGTAGTGGATCATCTCGGCCGGGATCACCAGCGCCGAGTCGCTCGCGATGTCGAGCACCCGCCCCCAGCCCTTCTCGATCATGCCCGGCAGGTAGTGCCTGATCAGCCGCACCGCCGTCATCACGTTCGTGTCGAAGTACCGCCGCCACTCCTCGTCGGAGATCTCGAGCGCCGGCGCCTCCCCGAAGATGCCGAGGTTGTTCACCAGCACGTCCACCGCGGGCACCCGCTCGAGCAGCCGCGCCGTGCCCTCGTCGCTCGCGATGTCGGCGTCGACGCCGGAGATCGTGGCGTCCGGATGCTCGCTCCGCAGCCTCTCGACCGCCTCCGCCACCCGCTCCGCCGATCGCCCGTTCACGACGACGTCGGCCCCGGCCGCGGCGAGCCCCTGGGCGATGGCGAAGCCGATGCCCGAGGTGCTGCCGGTGACGAGGGCGGTCGTGGAACTCAGGTCGATTCTCATGCGACCATCCTGTTGCGTTGCTCCGCTGAACGGTAGTCGTGGGTGAGACTGTCAGGGGCCCGACGAACGGATGCGCGGCCCGCACGACACGAGGAGCCCCCACCATGACCGAAGCGACGACCGTGCCGAACGACGACGTGGTGGTGTTCCTGCCGGGCGGCGGCCGCGCATCCGCCGCCCTGGTGCCGGTGCCCCAGGCGGAGGCCGAGGTGAACGTGGCCGACCTCGCGGTGACCCGCGGCGACGGCGTGTTCGAGTCGATCGGCGTCGTCGCCGGCCGGCCGCTCGAGCTGCCCCGCCACCTCACCCGGCTCGCGCACTCGGCCGAGCTGCTCGAGCTGCCGGCGCCCGACCTCGCGGCCTTCGAGGCGGCGGTGCAGACGGCCCTCGCCGCGCACGAGCCCGCCCCGGAGCTGCTGGTGAAGCTGTTCCACAGCCGAGGCGTCGAGACGCCGGCGCACACGATCGACGGCCCGACGGGGTGGGTGCAGGTGCTCTCGGGCGCCGACCACACGGCCGCCCGGCGCGACGGTGTGCGGGTCGTGCTGCTCGACCGCGGCTACCGCAGCGACATCGCGCAGACCGCGCCGTGGCTGCTGCAGGGCGCCAAGACGCTCTCCTACGCGCTGAACAAGGCGGCGCTCCGCGAGGCCGCCCGCCGGGACGCCGACGACGTCGTGTTCGTCTCGACCGACGGTGTGCTGCTGGAGGGCCCGACGGCGAACGTGGTCGTACGGCACGGCGACGTCTTCCGCACGCCGCGCACCGACCTCGGCATCCTCGCCGGCACCACGCAGGCCGCGTTCTTCGACACCGTGCGCGCCCGGGGCCTCACGGCCGAAGAGGCCGTGCTGACGCCCGACGACCTGGCGACCGCGGATGCGGCCTGGCTCTGCTCGAGCGGACGCCTGCTGGCGCCCATCCGCTCGCTCGACGGCGCGTCGCTGCCGGTCGACGCCGCCTTCACGGCCGGCGTGCTAGCGGAGGCCTTCGGCCTGGAGGCCTGACCCGCCCCGCCGGCGCGACGCGCCCGAGTAGTGCGACGGCCCCGCCATCTGCCACCATGTCCTCGTGAGCATGACGGGGACCCTCGCGCACCACCTCCGACGGATGACCGGCCGCGACCCGGCCGAGGCGCACCGCGCCGCCACGCCGCTCGAGCTGCTCTTCGACCTCGCCTTCGTGGTGGCGTTCAGCCAGGCGAGCAGCGGGCTCGCGCACTACCTCGCCGAGGGGCACATCGGGTCGGCGATCATGGGCTTCGCCTTCGTCATGTTCGCCACCGGGTGGGCCTGGATCAACTTCTCCTGGTTCGCCTCGGCCTACGACACCGACGACTGGTTCTACCGGCTCACCACCCTCGTGCAGATGATCGGCGTCGTGGTGCTCACCCTGGGCATCCCGCCGCTGTTCCACTCGATCGACGAGGGCCACTACCTCGACAACGGCGTGCTGGTGGCCGGCTACGTGGTGATGCGGGTCGCGATGATCGCGCAGTGGCTGCGGGTCGCCCGGCAGGACCCGGCGCGCCGCCGCACCGCGCTCACCTACGCCCTCTGGGTGACCGTCGCGCAGGTGGGCTGGGTGGCGCTCGCCATCGCCCACACCGCCCTAGCGCTGACGATCGTGATCGCACTCGTGCTGTGGGCCGTCGAGCTCGTCGGGCCGTGGCTCGCCGAGCGCCGGGTGCACGAGGGCGGCACTCCCTGGCACGCCCACCACATCGCCGAGCGCTACGGACTGCTGACGATCATCGCGCTGGGCGAGGGCGTGTTCGGCACGGTCACGGCGGTCTCGGCCGTGATCGAGCACCAGGGCTGGACGGTGGAGGCCGTGCTGCTAGTCACCGCGGGCATCGGGCTGACGTTCGGCGTCTGGTGGTCGTACTTCCTGATGCCCGCCGGGCGCATCCTGGCCAAGCACCGCAACCGCGGCTTCGGCTGGGGCTACGGGCACCTGCTGCTGTTCGCCGCGATCACCGCCACGGGGGCGGGCCTCCATGTCGCCGCCTACGAGCTGGAGGGCGAGGCCGAGCTCGGCACCGTCGGGGCGGTGCTCACGGTCGCGATCCCGGTGCTCGTGCTGTGCCTGACGATCTTCGCGCTGTACGACTACCTGGTGCAGGCGATCGACCCGTTCCACTTCGGCCTGATCGCGGGAACCGTGGCCCTGCTCGTGGCGTCGGTGCTGGCGGCGGCGGCCGGGGCGTCGATGGGCACGAGCCTCATCCTGATCACACTGTCGCCGTTCGTGGTGGTCGTCGGTTACGAGCTCGTCGGCCACCGGCACGAGGCGGCCGCGCTCGCCCGCCAGCTGGACTGACCACGCGGCCGGGATCCCGCGTCGGCCGGCCTCATACGATGGCCGGAAACGCCGACGGCCCTCCCCCGGAGGGGAGGGCCGTCGGCCGGGCAGGTCGTGCGCTCAGCGGCGCGCGGTGCTGCGCCCGGCGAAGCGGGTCCAGATCAGCAGCACGATGATGGCGCCGATGACCGAGCCGATGATGCCGGCGGGCTGGAAGAAGCCGTCCATCGGGTCGTGCTGGAAGATCAGGAAGCCGAGGAAGCCCCCGACGAACGAGCCGATGACACCCAGCAGGATGGTCATCGGGATGGAGATGTTCTGTCGTCCCGGGACGATCAGGCGGGCGAGCGCACCGGCGATGATGCCGATGACGAGGAGGCTGATGATGAGTCCGAGCATGATGTCTTCCTTCGTTCGTGCGCCCGGTTCTGAGCGACTCCGTTCAGCGAACCACCCTGGGAGGTGGGCCGGGACACCCCTAGGGGTGGTCTTCCGAACCCGCAGCGGGGGTAGGTTCAGAACGTGACCGAGACGACGAAGCAGCCCATCCGCGTGGCCCTCGTCGACGACTACGACGTCGTGCTCACGGGCCTCGCGCACATGTTCGACCGCTACCGCGACCGCATCGTCATCTGCGAGATCGACGCGAACGCCGAGCTCAGCGACCAGGTCGACATCGTGCTCTACGACTCCTTCGCCCAGCCCGAGTCGGATCGGCAGGAGCTCGCCGCCCTCGTCAGGAACCCGCGGGCGAGCCGCGTCGTCGTCTACACCTGGAACTTCCAGCCCGAGCTCGTCGAGAGCGCGCGCACCCAGGGCACCCACGGCTACCTCTCGAAGACTCTGCCCGCGCGCGAGCTGGTCGCCGCCCTCGAGGCGGTGCACGCGGGCGAACGCGTCGTCAGCGAACCCCCGAGCAAGCGGGTCGGCAGCGCCCCCGGCCTCGACTGGCCCGGCCGGCACGAGGGCTTCACCGAGCGCGAGTCCGAGATCCTCGCCCTGATCACGCAGGGCAAGAGCAACGCCGAGGTCGCCGCGCTCACCTACCTCAGCGTCAACACGATCAAGTCGTACATCCGCGAGATCTACCGCCGCATCGGCGCGGCCAGCCGCACCCAGGCCGTGCTCTGGGGCGTCGCCCACGGCTTCTCCCCCGACCACCACCGCATCGACCACTGGCTCGGCGGCCCCTGACCGATCAAAGGGCCGGGTCAGCGGGCCGGGTCAGCGGGTCGCGAGGGCGATCTGCAGGAGGGCCTCGGTGAGCTCGAGGTGCCAACGGGCCTGGCGGAGGTCGGCGCCCCAGGCGTAGATGCCGTGCGAGGCGACGATCAGGGCCGGCACCTCGGCGACACCGTCGGCGGGCCGGCGGTAGACGCGCTCGAAGTCGTCGCCGAGCACGCCCATGTCCTGGTGGTTCTGGACGACCGGGATGATCACGCGCTCGCCGTGGGCGGAGTGACCGATGCCCTTCAGCATCTCGAGGTCCTCGAGCTCGACGCCCTCCGGCCAGCGGTGGCCGGCGCGCACGGCCGCGAGCGCATGCACGTGGATGCCGGCGCCCGCCCCGGTCACCGCGGCGATCCGGGCGTGCAGCCCCGCCTCGGCGGAGGGCTTCCGGGCGAGCCCGAGCGACGAGGTCAGAGCGGAGGAGTCGGCGGCCCAGTCGCCGTGCTCGTCGACGACGACGATGTCCGAGGCCGTGAGCTCGCCCTTGTCGAGGCCCGAGGCGGTGACGGCGAGCCGCAGGGGGTCGCGGTCGAGCGTCACGGAGAGGTTGCCGGCGGTGCCGGGCATCCAGCCGAGGCCGGCGAAGCGGGCCGACTCGGCGGCGAGTGCGGCGCCGGCGGCCCTCAGCGAACCGGCCGAGACGCCGTGCGTCGAGGCTCCGCTCACGGGGCCACGACCTCCACGTCGGCGAACGAGGTGACGACGGATGCGGTGCCGAAGTCCGCCTCGAAGAACGGCTCCCCCTCGCGCGAGAACGCCACGACCTGCCAGCCGGCCTCGAGCGCCGCCGCGATCTCGCCGGGGTTGTCGGTGAAGAACACGAGCTCCTCCGCCGGGATGCCGAGCGCCGAGGCGATCGCGTCGTACGAGGCGGCCTCCTTCTTCGGGCCGGCCTTGATCGTGTCGAAGTAGTCGGTGATCAGAGGCGTCAGGTCGCCGTCCGGCGAGTGCCGGAACCACGGCACCTGCGAGGCCACCGAGCCCGACGAGAACACCGCGAGCGCGACGCCGTGCTCGTGCCAATCGCGCAGCTTCGGGATGACGTCGTCGAAGAAGTGCGACGAGATCTCGTCCCGCGCGAAGCCCTCGGCCCAGATCTGGCCCTGGATGGTCTTCAGGGGCGTGGCCTTGACGTCCTGCTCCATCCACTCGTGCAGCACGGCGACCACGGCGTCGGTCGTGGCATCGGCCGGCAGCGAGGCGTCACGGATGACCTGCTCCCGCGCCTCGGCGATCGCCGCATCGTCGGCGTGCTCGTCGATCCACGCCGCGAGCCGGGGCCGGGCGTAGTCGTAGAGGTCGCCGAGGATGAACCCGGCGGCGCTCGTCGTGCCCTCCAGGTCGACGACGAGGCAGCGTGCCGTCACCATCAGCGGGTCGGGGGTGGGAGCCGGCGGGTTCTCGATGGTCACGGTCGTTCCTTCGCGTCGGGGGTGGTCGGGCAGAGCGGTGGGGTCGGCGGGCGGCGCGCGCCCACCCGGTTCAGGATGCGGGCAGGGCCTCGCCGGTGAGCACATGATGCCGGGCCGCGTCGAAGAGGCGGATCGACGCCTCCCCCAGCACGGCCCCGGGCAGCGATTCGATGTCGGCGGCGTGCGAGAAGCCGACGGCCCGGCGCATCCCCTCGACCCCGGCGAAGCGCCAGGCGTCGCGTGAGATCGCGGCGAGCGACGGCGCCGAGGCACCGGCCGCGTCCCACACCTCGGCGAACGCGTCCCAGCTCGCGTCGATCGCCGAGCGCCGGGCGGCGGCGAGCGCCGGCTGCCCCACGGCATCGGCGGCGATCGCGGCGAGCTCGAGGTTCGCCCAGAACAGGCCGAGGTCCATGCCGATCGGCCCCACGAAGCTGAACTCGGGGTCGAACACCACGACCCGCTGAGCGCCGGAAGGCCGCCCGATCATCACCGACCCGGTGTGCAGGTCGCCGTGGATCAGCGCCTCGTGCCGCGTCTCGAAGTCGTGCCGGATGCTCGCGACGGCCGCGCGCATCCGCTCGTCGTCGTAGAGCGCGGCGACCCGCTCCTCGAGAGCCGGGTGCCAGTGGTTGTGCTCGTGCCGCCGGTAGGGCTCGTCGAGCACGACGTCGAGCGTCATGCGGCAGAGCTCGGGGTTCGCGGCCGTCTCGACCAGCTCGGCGTGGGCGGCCGGGCCGAGCGCCGTGACCGTCGTCGAGGCGGCGAGCTCGGCGACGAAGCGGCCGACCACCTCGCCGAGGCCGGCGTAGTCGACGTCGACCGCATCGGCGCCCGAGACGACCTGGCGCACGAGGGCGTCGCGCAGCACGTCGAGGGCGCTGAGGTCCTCCATCACGAGCACGTAGCGCTCGGGGTCGAAGGCGACGATCAGGGGGATCGACTCGGGAACCCGCTCGGCGAGCCGCTCGTAGGTGCGCGCCTCGGAGGCGATCCGGCCAGGGTCGACCGGCCAGTCTGGCCCGACGACCTGCACCCACGGCGGCGCCTGCTTGACGGCGAGGCTGCCGAGCGGGCCGCGGGCGATGAACACGCGGTTCATGTTGCCGGCGGTGACCTCGTCGACCCGCACGTCCGAGGCCGAGGCGGCGATCCGCCCGAGCAGCCCGGCCCCGTCGAGGTACGCCACCACGTCGTCACGCCCGACGAGCAGCTCGTAGGCGGCGCTCACCGAGCCGCCCCCGCGTAGTACTCCCCCACCCGCGAGGGCTCGAACGCCCCCCGGTCGGTCACGATCCGGCTGACGAACCGCGCCGGCGTCACGTCGAACGCCGGATACCAGGCGTCGGTCACGAGCGTCGAGGCCGTGCGCCGCCCGAGGGTGTGCAGCACCTCCGCGGGGTCGCGTTCCTCGACCACGATGTCGGCGGCCGTGGGCGCCTCGGCATCCGGAGCCTGCACCAGCGCGTAGAACGGCACCCCGAACGCCGACGCCGCGACCGCGAGCCCGAGCGTGCCCACCTTGTTCACGACGCTGCCGTCGAGCGAGACCCGGTCGGCAGCGGTGACGAGCGCGTCGATCGGCCCGAGGGTCGAGCCCGGGGCCAGCGCGGCGGCGCCCATGCCGTCGGTGATCAGCGTGACGTGCTCGCCGAACTCCGCGAGGGTGTGCGCGGTCAGCCGGGCGCCCTGCAGGTAAGGGCGGGTCTCGGTTGCGACCCAGTCGAAGCGCTTGCCGGCCTCGCGGGAGGCTCGCACGAACTCGATCAGGTAGGTGTCCATCCAGCAGTGGGTCAGGATGCGCGCCCCGTCGGGCAGCAGCGCCGCCGTCTCGACGCCGAGCCGCCGGCTGCGGTCGCGGTAGCTCTGCGCCCCGCTCCGCGCGCTCTCGACCGCGGCCTCGACGAGGGCGGCGGTGGCGCGGGCGTCGTCGGCTCCGGATGCGCGGGCCGCCGCCAGCGCCGCGTCGACGTCGCCCAGCACCCGGTGCACGGCCTCGCGGGGGTGACCGTTGGTCGGACGGGCGCTCTCGAGCGCGAGCCCCGCCACGCGCATCCGCTCGCGCGCCGCCTGAGGAGGCAGCCCCGCGACCTGCAGTGCCGTCAGCTCGAGCCCGGCGTAGGCCGCGAACAGCGGGCCGGAGCTCTGCGTGACCATGGCGCGGATGGCCTCGGCCACCTGCTCGGCGTCACCGGCCTCGACCCAGCTCACCGTCTCGGGGAACACCCGCCGGTCGAGGATGCGCACGACCCCGCCCGCGACCCGCACGGAGTCGTCGAGCGCGGGGGTGATCTCGGTGCTGCTCGTCATGCCCTGCCGCCCACTGCCCGTCTCGTCGCCAACCCCTTCGAGAATACCGCCCCCACAACCCGCATCAGCTGCGCAGCAGTGCCGGCAGCCGGTCGAGCGTCTCGGCATCCGCGCCCGCCTGCGGTGAGAAGCGGATGCGCCCGCCCGGGTGCAGCGTCGTCGTCACCCCGGCGTCCGCGAGCCGGGCGTGCAGCCCGGCCGCCTGCTCCTCGGGCAGCCCGGCGACCACGATGCCCGCGCGCTCCTCGGGCGCCCGCGGCGAGAGCAGCGTCAGGCCGGCGGCGTCGATGCCCGCGATCACGCTCTCCGTCGCCGCCCGTACCCCCTCGGCCACCCGCTCGGGGCCGGCCGCCTCGAACAGCTCGAGCGCCGTGGCGAAGGCGCCGGTGGCGAACGGCGAGAGGCTGGTGACCGAGTAGCGCTCCGCGCCGGGCAGCAGCGGATGCTCGCGCCCGTCGTAGGCCGCAGGGTCCTCGACCCCGGTCCACCCGCCGAGCGCCGGGCCGACTGCCTCGAGGCCACGCGGCGAGAGTGCGAGGAAGCCCGTGCCCCAGCCGGCCCGCAGCCACTTCTGGCCGCCGACGGCCAGCACGTCGGCGGCCGTCCAGTCGTTGGCGGCGGCGCCGAGGTTCTGGATGCCGTCGACGACGAGCAGCCGGTCGGGGCCGATCGCCTCGCGGAGCGCCCGCAGATCGGCGCGGTAGCCCGTGCGGAAGTCGACGGCGCTCACCGCCAGCACCCGGGTGGACGGGGTGAGGGCGGCGGCGACGCGGTCGGCGGTGACCGGGATGGGCGTGCCGGTGCCCGATCCCGGGATGGGCCGCACGCGCATCCGCCCCGCCTGCTCGGCGCGGAGCCAGGGGTACAGGTTCGCGGGGAACTCGTCGAGGCTCAGCAGCACCTCGCCCCTGAGCCCCGCGGCCGCCGTCATGAGGCCCTGCGAGGTGCTCGTGGTGAGCGCGACGCCCTCAGGGTCGAAGCCTGTGAGGCGTGCCGCGGCGACGCGCGCCCGCTCGCCGACCGCGTGGAGGGACGCCGCGGGTTCGCCCCGCATCGCGGCGGCGAGGAGCTCGTGCACCGTCGCCTCGACCTCCGGTGTCGGGGGTCCGTAGCTGGCGTGGTTCAGGTAGCCGGGATGCACCCGTCCATTCTGGCGGGGCCTCTATGCTGTGGGTGACGAAGGGGGCGCAGTGAGCCAGACGGATGGACAGGGCGGCACGGCAGCAGGCTGGTACGACGACCCGGCGGGGTCGGGAGGCCTGCGCTGGTGGGACGGCTCGCGCTGGAGCGACCACGTGCAGCCCGCGCAGCAGGCGGCCCCGCCGCAGCCGGCGGCCGGGCAGTACGCCTACCCCGCCGCGCCCGCCTACGGCTCGCACGCGGGCACCGAGCCGCGCCGCGTCGACCCCGGCACGCCGGTCTACGGCCCCTTCATCTGGATCATCACGCTGCTGCCCGCACTCAGCCTCCTGCTGCTGCCCCTGTCGTTCACCGGCTTCGAGGACATGATGCGCTACGAGATGCAGAGCGGCGGCACCGGCTACGGAATGTCCGGCGGCCTCTCGGGCGGCGCGCTCCTGGCGCAGTCGGCGGCGACGCTGTTCGGCTGGCTGATCTACGGCGCCGGCGTCGTGCTCGCGTTCTTCGACCGCAAATGGCTTCTGGCCCGCGGGTTCGACCGTCCCTTCCACTGGGCCTTCGCGTTCATCCCGGCGCCGGTCTACCCGATCGGCCGCTCGATCGTCGTGCGTCGCCGCTCCGGCCGGGGCATCGCCCCGATGTGGGTGTCGATCGGCCTGCTGGCCCTCAGCCTGATCATCGGTATCGCCGTGACCGTCTGGATCTTCAGCATCACGATCGGCATGATGAACTCGCTCGACTACGGCTCGTTCAGCAGCTGACCCTGCGGCGCCGGCCGCCCGACGGTCCCGGCCGGGACCCGCTCGGGTGATCGCGTCCCCGCCACGATCGCCGGCAGCTCCTCGAGGTCGCCGATGACGTGCAGCGCTCCGGCGGCGCGCAGGGCCCGGGCGTCGGCGGGAGCATCCGTCACCCCCACCGGCAGGTAGCCCGCCACCGAGGCGCAGCGCAGGTCGTCGGGGTCGTCGCCGACGAAGAAGGCCCGCTCGCGCACCGCGCGGTGCCGCAGCAGCAGCTCGAGGGTGTCGCCGACGCCGGCGTCGACCGAGTTCCACACCGGCGGCACCTGCAGCGCCCGCTGGTCGAAGCGCACCGCCGAGGGCGACGCCACCGACACCACGCCGAGCCACGCCCCCGCCTCGGCGAGAGCTCGCAGGCACTCGGCCGCCCCGCCCCGCAGCTGCGTGCGCGACTCGGCGAGCGCCGTCGTCCACTCCTCCTCGGCCGCGGCGAGATCGGCCGGGTCGACCCCGAGCCGCTCCAGCAGCTCGCCGAGCGGCAGCCGGAACCGCAGCGCGAACTCCGCCTCGCCGAGAGTGCGCAGACCCCGCCGCGCGAGCACGGTCGTCAGCGCCGCGTGCGCGTGGTCGGAATCGATCACGATGGTGCCGTTCCAGTCGAACAGCAGCATGGTGTCGACGAGCGACGAGTCCCCGCCGGTTCCGGATACCCGCCCACCGCTTCTCGTTCTCACGCCCGCCCCGTTCCGCGGGAACCGCACGCCCCACCGCCTGCGCCTCATCCTGCATGCCGTCGCGAACGCCTCGCGGTGGTGCGCGCCGACCTGCAGGTGAACGGACGGTGAAGACCCGGCGTCAGCAGCGGTCGTACACGTGACCCTTCGTCCCCGCCGGAGCGAGCGGCCGGTCGCGCAGCACGATGCCGGCGGGCCGGGAGGGATCGGCGCAGACCTCGGCCCAGCTGCCGCTGAGGTGACCGGCGTACTCGATGTCGAGCACCTGGTCGCCGTACACCTCGGTGTAGCTCTCGCACTCGGCGAAGCGCTGGCACTCCTCGGCCACGGCGAAGTCGAAGCCGATCTGCGTGTGCCCGCGGGCGCCGAGCTCGGGCGTGTTCTTCTGGCCGGCGGCGAGGCCGTTGGCGTGCGCGATGCCGACCAGCATCGTGGCGAACTGCACCGCCTGCTCCAGCCCGAAGGCGCCGTCGGAGCGCGTGTACGAGTCGAGGTTGTCGAACTCGACCGCGTCGAAGCCGCTGCCCGCGCAGCCGGCGATCGTCACCGCGATCCGGTCGGCGAGCGCCGCCCGGTTGTCGGGCGTGGAGATGTCGAAGATGGTCTCGTCGGGCCAGCCCGGGTCGGCGACCGGCTCGCCCTCGTCGTCGCGCAGCACGAGCACCTCGGGCCAGTTCTCGCCCGGCTGGCTCTGGAAGCCGTTGACGTAGCAGATGCTGTAGACCCCGGCCTCGGGGGCGGCCGTGCTGTCCCGGGCGACGACGTTCACGCCCACCGAGGGCGCGTAGGCGCCGCCGAGCTGGTAGTCGAACACCGGGTCGGCGGGCAGCGGGCGGATGCTCGGCGGCGCCGCCGCGTCCACCTCGGCCGTGGCGCTCGGCGTCGGGCTCGCGGTGGCGCTGGGCGTACCGGTGCCGGTGCCGGAAGCGGCTGCCGGGCCGTCGTCGTCGGAGCCCGTCGCGCAGGCGCTGAGCCCGAGCACCGTGACCACGACGAGGGCGACCGCCGAGGCGCGGAGACGGAGTGCAGGGACCACGTGGCCGATCGTAGCGGGGCGAGTCGACCGCCCCATGGGAAGCGGCCGACAACCGAAGCGGATGCGCGGCCGCCCCATCTCAGACCAGCCCGGCCCCGTAGGCGAAGATGACGGCCTGCACCCGGTCGCGCAGCTCGAGCTTCATCAGCACCCGCCCCACGTGGGTCTTCACCGTCGACTCCGACAGGAAGAAGCGCGCCGCGATCTCCGAGTTCGTCAGGCCCTCCGCCATGGCGACGAGCACCTCGTGCTCACGTTCGGTGAGGGTCGCGAGGAGCGCGGGAGCGGCGCCCGGGCTGCCCGGGGCGGGGGCGGCGGGGCGGGCATCCGCCCCACCCGCCGGCAGCTGGGGGCCGAACAGTTCGAGCAGCTTGCGGGTGACCCGGGGCGAGACGGCGGCGTCTCCTGACGAGACGGCGCGGATGGCGGCGACGAGCTCGGCCGGCTGGGCGTCCTTCAGCAGGAAGCCGCTGGCGCCCGCGGAGAGCCCGGCGAAGGCGTACTCGTCGAGGTCGAAGGTGGTGAGGATGATGATGCGGCTGGTGGGGTTCGCCGCCACGATCGCGCGGGTGGCCTCGATGCCGTCGAGGCCGGGCATCCGCACGTCCATCAGCACGACGTCGGGGGTGAGCCGGGCGGTGGCGGCGATGGCCTCACGGCCGTCGCCGGCCTCGCCCACGACCTCGAGGTCGTCGTACGACTCGATCACCATGCGCATGCCGAGGCGGATGAGCTGCTGGTCGTCGACGAGGAGCACCCGGATGCGGGCGGGGGCGTCGGTCATGGGGTGCCTTCCTGAGGGAGCGGTGTGGGTGCGGTCGCGGGATCCGGCACGGGAACGGGCTGCGGCGCTGGCACAGGTAGCGGCGCGGGCACCGGATCGCCGAGCCGCGCCGCCACGCGCCAGCCGCGGGTGCCGAGCGGCCCGGCGCTGACCGTGCCGCCGTGCACCTGCACGCGTTCGCGCACCCCGATCAGGCCGCGGCCCGAGCCTTCGGAGGCGGCCCCGCGCGCCGGGTCGATGCCGTCGTCGAGCACCGTGATCGAGATGCCGGTCACGTCGTAGCGAAGCTCGACGTCGACCCGGTCGACGTCCATCGCGTAGCGGAGCGCGTTGGTCAGGGCCTCCTGCACCACCCGATAGACGGTGAGCTGCAGCACCGAGTCGGCGGGCGGCTCGCCGATGCTCGTGAAGCGCACCGGGAGACCGGCCGCGCGGAAGGTGGCGATGAGCTCCGGCAGGTCGGCGACGCCGGGCTGCGGGGCGAGGGCGGCGGGCGACGATCCGGCGATCCCCGGGCCGCTCTCGTCGTCGGCGAGCACGCCGAGCGAGCGGCGCATGTCGGTGAGCGCCCTCCGGGCCGTGACGCCGGTCTGGCGCACGGCCTCCTGCGCCGACGCCGGGGCGGTGCCCGAGCGGGCGAGACTCGCCTCGGCGCCGTCGCTCAGGGCGACGATCACCGTCAGGCTGTGCGCCACGATGTCGTGCATCTCCCGGGCGATGCGGGCCCGCTCCGAAGCCACCGCGAGCTGGGCCCGCTGGTCGCGCTCGCGGGCCAGCTGAGCGGCCCGCTCGAGCAGGGCGTCGATGTACCGGCGCCGGTTGCCGAAGGTGATGCCCACGAGGGTCGAGATCACGCAGAGGAATGCGATCAGGATGCCGAAGGCCACCGTCGAGACCGGGTCGCCGGTCTGCAGCGCCGTCGCGAGCACCCCGACGCCGGCGGCGACGCCGGTGCCGATCCAGGCCGAGCGGGTCGTCCGGTAGACGGCCAGGGCGTACAGCGCGAACATCACGGGCGACACGTCGAGCTGCGGCCCGTCGGGCGAGGGCAGCAGCATCGCGCCGATGCAGATCGCCGCCGTGATCACCGGGACGTGCCGCCGGAACAGCAGCGCCACCGCCACGGCCGCCGCCCCGTAGAGCAGCAGCGCCGGGAAGAGCGGGCTGCTCGTCACCGGGTCGTCGCCGAACGGCGAGCCGACCAGCACGGCCACGGCCGATGCGAGGGCCCAGACGCCCATCGGCACGGCGTAGGTTCCGGCGATCAGACCGTCGAGCAGCCACGGGTGCCGGTTGAAGAAGGAGCGGATGAAGCCCGGCGGCTTGGGCAGCCGCAGGTCCTCGGCGCCGGGCGGGGGTACCGCCGGCGCCGAGGACCGGATGCCCGGGCCCGAGGGCCCCGTCGTCACCACTGTCAGGCATCCCTCCGGCGCATCAGGACCGCCGCGGGCACTGCGAACAGGGCGATCCACCCGAGCATAACCAGCACCGCCTGCCAGGGCTCGAAGACCCCGCCGCCGAAGAACAGCGTCTGGCCCACCGAGCCCGGCAGCCAGTCGGCGAGGACGGATGCCCAGTCGGCCGAGATGAACGAGATCACCGAGGGCACAACGAGCAGCAGCCCGACGGCCGCGGCGATCCCGCCCGCGGTGTGCCGCAGCAGCGCACCGAGGAAGAAGGCGACCAGCCCGATCAGGGCGAGGTAGCCGGCGGCGCCGACGAGGTGACCCCAGACCTCGACGTCGCCGAGGTCGCTCTCGACGCCGTTCGCCTGCAGCATCGGCCAGGTGACGGCGTAGCTGGCGAACACGGCGACCAGTCCGACGACGAAGCTCGTGACGCTGAACACCAGGGCCTTCGCCCAG
Organism: Herbiconiux flava; assembly: GCF_013409865.1. Lineage (NCBI taxonomy): Bacteria > Bacillati > Actinomycetota > Actinomycetes > Micrococcales > Microbacteriaceae > Herbiconiux > Herbiconiux flava. The sequence goes on along the minus strand of NZ_JACCBM010000001.1, from coordinate 1,273,149 downwards.
AGCACCGGAAGGCGCTTGGGCACGGCGGTCAGGCTCGAACGGATCTGCCCGGTGCCGTACTCCCCGGTGATGACGAGCACGCCGAGCACCGAGATCACGAGCTGGTTGAAGAGGATGCCGAGGGTCGACACCTGCACCGCCGCCTGAGCTGCGGCAGCGGCGTCGGATCCGGCCGCCGCCGACATCTCACCGGTCTGGGTGAGCACGAGCAGCACGCCCATGCCGATCTGCAGGGCGATCAGGATGGCGTAGGCCCAGACGGTGGAGCGCAGGGTGGTCAGCTTGATCCACTCGCTGCGGAGGAGTCCGGTGAAGCGCAGCCGCGCATCCGGAACCGGCTGGAGCGTCACCCGTGCAGCGGCGGGAGCGGTCGTCGCGGCGCTCATCGGGCCACCTCCTCGGTGACGGGAGCGGCGGTTGCACCGGAAGCGGCACCGGCCGGCTCACCGGTCACGCCGCCCGTGCGGTACTCGACCTCGTCGCGGGTGAGCGAGAGGTAGGCGTCCTCGAGCGAGCCCTGCACCAGGGAGAGTTCGTGCAGCGGAACCCCGAGGGCCGCCGCGACGTCGCCGATCACCTCGGCCTGCGCACCGCGCACCTCGATGGTGGTGGCGTCGACGCTCGTGACCGTGACGTCGGGCTGGCCGAGCCGGCGGGCGATCTCGTCGACGCGAGGGCTCCGCACACGCACGAAGCCGCCGGTGGAGCCGAGGATCTCGGACACCGGGGCATTCGCCACGACATGCCCCTTGCCGAGCACGATGATGTGGTCGGCGGTCAGGGCCATCTCGCTCATCAGGTGGCTCGACAGCAGCACCGTGCGGCCCTCGGCCGCGAGCTGCCGGGCGAAGCCGCGCACCCAGAGCACGCCCTCGGGGTCGAGGCCGTTCACAGGCTCGTCGAGGATGAGCGTGGCCGGGTCGCCGAGCAGGGCCGCCGCGATGCCGAGCCGCTGGCCCATGCCGAGCGAGAAGCCGCCGACGCGCTTGCGGGCGACGCTCTCGAGGCCGGTGAGGCCGATCACCTCGTCGACCCGGCGCACCGGGATGCCGTGGGTGGCCGCGATGGCGCGCAGGTGGTTGCGGGCCGAGCGGCCGGTGTGCACCGCCTTCGCGTCGAGCAGCGCACCGACCTCCCGCAGCGGGGCGCGGTGCTCGGCGTAGGGGCGGCCGTTCACCGTGACCCGTCCCGAGGTCGGCCGGTCGAGACCGACGATCATGCGCATGGTGGTGGACTTGCCGGCGCCGTTCGGGCCGAGGAAGCCCGTCACCTGCCCGGGTCGCACGGTGAAGTCGATGGCGTCGACGGCCGTGCGGGGGCCGTAGCGCTTGGTCAACGAGGTGGCTTCGATCATGGGCTCTCGCGCTCCTGTGCTCGTGGTTCGGGCGCTCTCTGCGCCGTTCTCCACGCTACGGATGCCCGTGCCGCCCCTCATCGGACCCCGGTGCCGTGCGGCTGGTACCGGGGTACGAGCTACTTCGCCTTCGCCTGCTTCTTCTCCTCCACCGGGAGGGTGCCGGCGGCCCGTGCGGCCTTGTAGTACTCGCGGGCCTCGCTCTGCCTGGCCTTCTCCGCCCCGCTCGCGATCGAGGCGCGGATGTGCTCGGGGCCGTAGCCGAAGGCGCTCACCAGGTCCTGCGCGTGCGGGCGCAGCCGGGCCGAGAGCCGCTCGGTGTAGAGGCCGACGGCGCGGGCGCGGCTCGGCGAGAGCCGGCCGTTCATCAGGTACCAGGCGAGGTGCTTCTCGACGAGGCCCAGGCCGAACAGGTCGCGCAGCCAGGTGAGCACGACGCGGGTGCCGTCGTCCATGCCCTCGGGGCTCGTGCCGTCCGCCCCCTCGATCGCCTCGGTGAACGCCTCCCACTGCAGCAGCTCGGCGTGTGCCCTGGCCGCTTCGATGATCTCGGACTGGTGCAGGTTGAACAGGTCGGCCGCATCCTTCTTCGACAGCTTGGCGGCGGGCCGGAGCTTGCCGGCGACCTCGCCCACCATCGTCTCGACGCGGTCGGTGAGCAGCTGGCGCTGGGCCGCCGACTCCCGCAGCTGCCCCACCGAGCGGGCGGTGGAACCGAAGTCGGCGACGGTCTGCGCGAACGATCGGAGACCGGAGCCGTTGACCGTGCGGCCGGCGGCCTGCTCCACCACGTAGCGGGCGAGCACCCCGAAGTCGGCCTTGGCGAAGCGGCGGCCGTAATCGCTCAGCAGGCGCTTGGCGACCAGCTGCAGCAGCACGTGGTTGTCGCCCTCGAAGGTGGCGTAGACGTCGAGGTCGGCACGGAGCCCGACGAGACGGTTCTCGGCGAGGAAGCCGGCGCCGCCGCAGGCCTCGCGCGCCTCCTGCAGGGTGTCGAGCGCGTGCCAGGTGCTGAGCGGCTTGAGCGCCGCGGCGAGGGTCTCGAGGTCCTGACGGCCCTCGTCGGTGTCGGCGACGCCCGAGAAGACCTCGTCGAACTTGGTGAGCAGCTTCTCGTGGGCGAAGCTCGCTGCGTAGGTGGTGGCGAGCTTGGGCATCAGGCGCTTCTGGTGCAGCTGGTAGTCGAGCAGCACCTCCTCGTCGGTGTCGCTGCCGGCGGTGAACTGGCGGCGCTCGTTGCCGTAGGTGACGGCGATCGTGAGCGCGATCTTCGCGGCGGCCACCGAGGCGCCGTCCAGCGAGACGCGGCCCTGCACGAGGGTGCCGAGCATGGTGAAGAAGCGGCGGCCGGGGCTCGCGATGCTGCTGGAGTACTCGCCCTCGGCGCTGACGTCGCCGTAGCGGTTCAGCAGGTTGGCGCGCGGGATGCGCACGCCGTCGAAGTGCAGCCGACCGTTGTCGATGCCGTTCAGGCCGCCCTTCAGGCCGTCGTCCTCGCCGCCGATGCCGGGCAGGAACTCGCCGGTGGCCGCGTCGCGGAGCGGCACGTAGAAGGCGTGCACACCGTGGTTGACGTTCTTCGTGATGAGCTGCGCGAACAGCACCGCGGCGATGCCGTGCTTCGCGGCGTTGCCGAGGTAGTCCTTCCAGGCCCCGCGGAAGGGCGTGTCGATCACGAACTCGCCTGTGGCCTCGTCGAAGGTGGCGGTGGTGCCGATGGCGGCGACGTCGGAGCCGTGCCCCGTCTCGGTCATGGCGAAGGCACCGGGCACCTCGAGGCTCATGATGCCGGGCAGGAAGGTGCGGTGGTGGTACTCGGTGCCGAGGTGCAGCACGGCGGCGCCGAACAGGCCCCACTGCACGCCCGACTTGATCTGCAGGCTCGGGTCGGCCGTGACGAGCTCCTCGAAGCCGGCGATGTTGCCGCCGTGGTCGTCCTCGCCGCCGACCGACTTCGGGAAGGCGCGGTGCACCTGGCCGTCCTCCACCAGCAGCTTCAGCTGGCCGAAGACGCGCTCGCGGTGCTCGGCGACGCTCTGGCCCTCGATGCGCTGCATCTCGGGGCGCGCGGTCAGCTCGCGGGCGGCGAGACGCACCTCGGCCCAGCTGCCGAGCAGGTAGCGGCCGAGCCACTCGACGTCGGTGCGGGCGACGACCACACCGCTGCCCGTGGAGCGCCTGGGCAGCCGGGCCGAGGCGTCGAGCTCGCTGTCGATGCGGGCGGCGTCGGTGTCGGGCTTCTGCTCGGAGCCCTGCGTGTTCTCGATCGTGTTCGTCATCGTCATCCTCGTCGTCGTGGCTGATCCCACGGTAGGAGGAGTGCAGGAGAGCGCGAAACGGCCGGTGACGGGCCTACAAACGGGGGCCGAAGGGGTGCACGGCGCACTGTGGACATCCCACAGTCGTTCTCAGGATCCACCCACCGAGGCAGACAAAGGGCCGGGGTTGGTGAGCGTGGCCGGGCGGTCGCGCATCCGCTCGACGAGCGCCAGGACGATCGTCGCCAGGGCGAGCACCGCGAGCGCGGGCGCTGCGAGGTCGACGGCGGTCGCGAGGCCGAGCGCCGTCGCCGCGGCACCCGCGCCGATCGCGGTGAGCGCCTGCAGCAGGTAGGAGAAGAGGTAGAGCAGCGAGAGCACGGCGCCGCGGTGCGAGGCGGGGGCCGCGCGGTTCGCCAGCCCGAGACCGCCCGTGAACGCGAAGGAGTAACCGATGCCGCCGACGATGCACCAGGCGAAGAAGAGCAGCAGAGATCCGGACGACGCGGCCGCCGCCATCAGGCCGAGGCCGGCCAGCGAGACGATGCCGCCGATGACGATCGCCGGCACGGCGGGCACCCTGCCGAGCAGCAGCGCCGTCACGCCGATGGTCGCCGAGGAGACGCCGAGCAGGGCGCCGACCACGAGCAGGTCGGTGGTGCCGGTCAGCTCGCGCGCCATCTGGGCGCCGAGCGAGAGGAAGATCGCGCCGACGCTGTAGGCGGTGGCGACGGAGAGCGTCGCGGCGGCGAAGGCGAGGGCGATGCCCCGCGGCAGACGGAGGGCCTGCGGGCGGAAGGCGGACCGCGCATCCTGACCCGTCGTCGCCGTGGGACGGTCGTCGGGGGTCAGCAGCACGGCCACGAAGGCGAGGAGCGCCAGCACGAACAGCACCACGAAGCCGAGGACGAGCGGAAGCGGGGCGTACTGCGCCAGGAGCCCCGAGACCACCAGCGCGAGGGTCAGGCCGGTGGAGGTCGAGACGGTCGTCATCGAGCTCGCCCGGCGGGGGTTGGACCAGGGGTTGTGCTCGACGAGCGCTGCGCTGGCGGCACCGAGCGCGAAGCCGGTTCCGACGCCCTGAAGGATGCGGCCGGCGAAGAGCCAGCCGACGTTCGGGGCGACCGCGAACACGAGGGCGGCGACGGCGAGCAGCGCGATGCCGAGCAGCATCGCGCGGCGACGGCCGATCGCGTCGCTGATGCCGCCGAACAGGAGCAGCACGATCAGCAGGGCCACCGGATAGGCGCCGAACACCGACGTGGTCACCACCGGCGGCAGCGACCACTCGGCGGCGTAGCTCGGGTACAGCACGCTGGCCGCCCCGCTCGACCACAGGCACAGCGCCAGCACCGCGGCTGCCGCCCAGAACGTCCCCCGGCGCCCGAAGCGCACTGCTCTCGTCATGCCGCCACAGTAGCGGTCTGAGTTGGAATTTCCAATACAGGCGGTCCGGACGTACCATGGTGGCCATGAGCGACCCCGCGAGCCGGCCCGCCGACGGGCCCCGGTGCCAGATCGTGCGCACGCTCGACGTGGTCGGCGAGAAGTGGTCGCTGCTCGTCGTGCGCGACGCCTTCCGCGGGCTCACCCGCTTCTCGGAGTTCAAGGACTCGCTGGGGGCCCCGAGCGACATCCTGAGCGCGCGCCTGGCGAAGCTCGTCGACAGCGGCGTGCTCGAGAAGCGGCCGTACCGGGCCCCGGGTTCGCGCGAACGCTCGAGCTACCACCTCACCGAGGCGGGGCGGGGGCTCGCGGTCGTGATCGGGGCGATGGTGCAGTGGGGGGATGCGTACAACCCCTACGAGGGCGGGGCGTCGTCGGTGCTGGTCGCCGGCGAAGAGCCGGTGTCGCTCGCGTTCGTCGACGGCGAGGGGCAGGCGGTGGCGGCGCTGGACGTGACGATCGCGCCGGGGCCGGCTGCACGCACGCGCTGGTAGGCGGGCGGGCAGGCAGCGCTGCGGCTCGCGGGCGTCACGCGGGCCATGCTCGGTCGCCTTCTTCCCGCCCGTCCGCCCGCCGCGTCAGTCGGGCGTCGCCCCGCCCGGGTCGTTGCGGTGCATCGCCCGGCGCACCCGCTCCACCACGCCCGAGGCGGGGGGCTCGTTGTAGGCGTTCGCGAGCTCCTGCCCCGACATCGCGGCGATGGCCGCCATCACGTCGTCGGTGAGCCTCCGCCGCGCCCGCGCCGAGCCCGCCTCGCCGTAGCCCGCTGATTGGATCGGCTCGCCGAAGCGGATGGTCACCGGAGTCACCCGGGGAACGCGAGCGCCGTCGGGTTGCAGGTTCTCGGTGCCGCTGAGCGCGACCGGCACGATCGGGCATCCGGTGGTCAGGCCTAGCCAGGCGACCCCGGTGCGCCCCCGGTAGAGCCGGCCGTCGCGCGAGCGGGTGCCCTCGGGGTAGATCGCGAAGGCGCCGCCCGAATCCAGCACCTCGCGACCGCGCTCGAGAGAGTCCTGGGCCGCGGTGGCGCTTTCGCGGTCGACGGGGATGGCCCCGATCGACTCGAAGAAGGTCTTCGACACGCGACCCTTCAGGCCCGCTCCGGTGAAGTACTCCTCTTTGGCGAGGAAGCGGACGTCGCGGGGTGCGATGACCGTGATGACCACGCTGTCCATGAAGCTGAGGTGGTTGCTCGCGAGCAGCACGGCGCCCTCACGGGGAACGAGCTCCCGCCCGATCACCGTCGGCCGGTAGACCGCGCCGGCGAGGGGGCGGGCGAGGCCCCGGGCGATCGTCTTGAACATGCCCCGATGCTCGCACGCATCGCATGCCGCGCGGGCTATGGTTCTGTGCACGGCGCCATCGAGCTCGTTGCGCCGTCCTGCTCACTGCGTTTTCATAGGTGGCTACGGCAGTCTCATAATGGTTGTCGCTTCAACCTGCCCTGCTCCCGTTCGTCGAAATGAGACCCGTGCCCACCGATTCCTCCTCCTCCGTGCCCCCGAAGGCCAAAGACCAGGCCAAGAAGCTCACGGTCAAGCAGGAGCGCGAAGCCCGCCGCGCCGAGAAGGTCGCGCAGATGGTCGCGCAGCAGAAGAAGCAGCAGCGCAACCGCCGCATCGGCATCTTCGGCGGCGCCGCGGCCGGTGTGATCGCGCTCGGTCTCGTCATCACCTTCGTCGTCACGAGCGCCGAGCCCAAGGTCGACCCGGCGTCGATCTCGATCGGCGAGCTCCAGAGCTACGACAACCTCACCTCGAACCACGTCTCGACCACCGTCGACTACGCCCAGACCCCTCCGGCCGGCGGCGACCACAACGCCGTCTGGCTGAACTGCGGCGTCTACGACCAGCAGGTGCCGAACGAGAACGCGGTGCACGCGCTCGAGCACGGAGCCGTCTGGGTCACCTACGACCCCGCCGTCGTCGACGAGGCCGGCGTCGAGACCCTGCGCTCCAAGCTGCCCGACACCTACGTGGTGCTCTCGCCCTACGAGGGCATCGCCGCCCCCGTCGTCGCCTCCGCCTGGGGCAACCAGGTCTTCCTCGACGGCGTCGACGACGAGCGCCTCGGCGACTTCGTGCAGAAGTTCTGGCGCTCGAACGACGCCCCCGAGCCCGGCGCCGCGTGCACCGGCGGTCTCGACGCAGCCGGCAAGGTGGCCTGAGCGGGGTGCCCGACTCCTCGCCCGCTGACTCCTCGGTCGCTGATCCCTCGCTCGCTGATCCCTCGGTCGCTGATTCCTCGCCCGCGACCGCGGCTCCGGATGCTCGGCGCCCCTCTCGCGGCCGCCTCACCCTCGCGGCGATCGTGGCCGCGGTGCTCGTGGCGATCGTGGCGTTCTCGGCCGGCTGGCTCGCCGCCCCCCGCACCGCGACGCCCACGGACACCGGCGTCGAGGCCGGCTTCGCCCGGAACATGCAGACCCACCACGACCAGGCCGTGCAGATGGCCCTGATCATCCGCGAGCAGAGCGACGACCCGGCCATCCGCTCGCTGGCCTACGACATCGCGACCTCGCAGGCGCAGCAGTCGGGCCAGATGTACGCGTGGCTGAACGCCTGGGGCCTCCCCCAGGCCTCGACCCAGCCCGAGATGACGTGGATGCTCCAGCCCACCCTCGACGGCTCCGACGGCCACGGCCACGGCGGCGCGGCCTCCCCCACCGCGGCCTCGGACGCCACAGGCGACGCCGCCGCTGGCGACACCGCCGCCGGCACCCCCGCCCCCATGGTGCCCGGCGAGCCCATGCCGGGCATGGCGACCTCCGCCGACCTCGACCGCCTCTCCTCCCTCACCGGGGTGGAGGCCGAGACCCTCTTCCTCCAGCTGATGATCGCCCACCACCAGGGCGGCGTCGAGATGGCCGAGGCCGCGCTCTCGCGCACCACGAACCCGCTCGTCACCGCCCTGGCGAAGGCCATCGTCTTCGCCCAGTCGGGCGAGATCCAGTACATGCAGGAGCTCCTGGCCGCCCGCACCTGACCCGCCCGCAGGTTCAGGGCTCCATCGCCTCCTCGAGTGGCTGCTGCAACCACTAGTCGACGTGGATGGCCACCGCGCCACCCGGATCGGTCGACGAGACGCGGGCTGCGGCGTCATCTTCTTGCGACCGAACAGACCCATCGTCCGTCCTCCCTCTCCGTGCTGGTGATCTTCAAGGGCCACTGGGATCCCTTCGTCGGGACTGGTCTGCATGAGTCTCGCGCGGCGGGCGGGCGCGCATCCGGCATCTGACGCATCGCCGGTGTTCGTGCCGCGTCTGATCCGGCTCGGGACCGCGATCGTGCCCGCGCCGGCGCGCCATCGCCGATGCCGCTCATCAGGGTTCTCGCTGCGGCGGCCTTGTTCGTGCTCGCGTGGGCTGCGATCTTCGGGCCGCGCCTCGCCCTGCGCCGCATGACAGTCGAGGTGCTCAGCGGATCATAGCCGCTCGCCCCTTGTCGCGACGACCACAACCTTGTCGTAGAGCGCAGGCAGGTGGGACAGTTGTCGGACGACGCGCGGGAGGTTCGATGAAGGTCATGCTCATGATGTGGTCCGACGGCAGCTACGCGGGGGGCGGCTCGGCGGAGGACTACGCGGCCTGGGCCGACTACGGAGCGTCACTCCGGGACGACGGGATCTTCGTCGCATCTGGGCAGTTCGCCGAGGCCGGTGGGGGCGTTTCCATCACGACCGACCCTTCCACGCCGGACGGCCCCGCCGGCACGACGCCGGCCCGGGCCGGTCTCGTCGGGTACTACCTGCTCGACTGCTCGAGTCACGACGAGGCGGTTCGGGCCGCGCGACGGGCGCCGCTCTACGGCTCGGTCGAGGTTCGCGAGTTGGCCAAGTACTGAGGCAGGGCGCGCGCCCGGCTGAGAAGTCCTAGCCACCTTGAGGCACGATCTACGATCGAGGCATGCCAGCGAGACCGAGCGCCCGGATGATCGTGCTCAACGGCGGGTCGAGCTCGGGCAAGTCGACCGTGGCCCGGGCCCTGCAGGAGCTCCTGCCCGGGATCTGGCTGACGTTCGGCGTCGACACTTTCATCGAGGCCCTCCCCGGCCGCGGCGACAGCCCGCGATCCGGCATCGGCTTCGGCTTCGACGCAGAAGGCGCCGTGCTGCTCAGCGAGGAGTACACCCGGCTAGAGGACGCCTGGTACTCCGGGCTGGGCTCGATGGTCAAGTCCGGAGCTCACCTCATCCTCGATGAGGTGCTGCTGTCCGGGGGCGCCGGACAGCGACGCCTCCGCGCGGCCTTCGGCGCAGAGACCCTGATCTGTGTCGGCGTCCGATGCGATCCTGAGGTCGCGGCGGCACGCGAGGCCGCGCGCGGCGACCGGGTGGCCGGCATGGCGCGGCGGCAGGCATCCGTCGTCCACACCGGCGTCTCCTACGACGTGGAGGTCGACACCACGTTCCAGTCACCCGACGAGTGCGCCCGGGTCGTCGCCGAGTTCGTGCGCACACACGGCCGCTGACGCGCGACTGACGCAGTGGAGAGGCCGGATCCCGGGACTGCTACCGATTCACTTTCGACGACCGGCATCGTCGATCAGCGAGGGAGCTCGCCCATCGTCACCGCCGGCTCGATCCCACTCGGTACCGGGAGCCAGGCGAGGAAGGTGACTCCCTCGTCGGTCGCGTCGAAACGCGTGATCGTCGCGTACCCGGGCTCATAGAACGTGTCGCCGGCACGCAGGACCGCTTCGGGCTCGGCTCCCACCTGGAAGAACACCGACCCGGCCTCGATGAGACCGAGAACCGGCCCGTTGTGCCAGTGCGCTCCCGGATGGACACCGGCGGCGATGGTGATGCGCTGCACCTCGATCGACGCGAAACTCGGCGCTCCGGCCAGCTCGAAGGCGTTCACGGTGTTTCGCTGGACCGGGGATTCACTCATGCCTTCGATGATGCCAGCCACGCAGATCCTGCAGGATGCCGCTCGGTTCGCCGTCCGGCGACTACGACTGTCGATTTCGGACCGGGCGGGCGGTAACGTGTGCAGGTCGAACCGCGCCGCTGTGTGAGAGAGAACACGATGACCGGAGCACCAGCCACCCACCTCGGGGACGTCAGCGTGGGTCGCCGGGCGGTTGTGCGTGCCGCCGTCTGGGGAGCCCCGGTCGTCGCGCTCGCTGTCGCCGCCCCTCTGGCGGCCGCGTCCTCGCTCGATGCGGGGGCGTACCGCCTCTCCCCCTCCTGCAGTGTGCCGGGATCCGGCGGCCCGGGGTTCCTCCTCACGGCCGGCCCGACCGTGCCCCTGCTCGCGCGCACCACGATCACCGTCGCCGTCACGGGCGCGACGACCATCGGCGAGGTCGGTGTCACCGCGGCAGCGCGAGCGTGAACTACCTCACGGAGACCTCCCGCCTGATTGTGCTCACCGCCGGGCTTCCGGCCGGCATGACGATGACGATCAGCACGACGCTGTCGACCTCGATCACCGCACCCTGGACGCTCCGGGCCGACACGTCACTGCCTGAGGGCTATGTCGCGTCCGGCGGGACCTCCCAGTCCTCGTTCACCTCTCTGACCTGCCGCGCCTGAACGACGGTGGGCGTCCTCTTCCGGACATGACCGGAAGAGGACCTGGACGGGCGAGCGGGCGCCCCGCAAACTCGTGCGAGACATCTTGACGAGCCGATGAGAGAGTTCACTCATGACTGATTCCCTTCCGACCGACCGCAGCACGAGTGAGATGACGCCCGAGGTGCTGGCGGCGTTCAGCGATGCCTGGACCCGTCACGACCTCGAGGCGCTGATGAGTCACGTCACCGACGACTGCGTCTATAGCGCATCCGTCGGCCCTGAGCCCGGCCAGACCTGGTCGGGGAAGGAGCAGGTGCGTGAGGGCTTCGCGATTATGCTCGCCTTCGACACGGGACACGAGCGGCACGAGGAGGAGAACCCCATCATCGCCGGGCCGCGCGGGGCGGCCACCTGGTCGTTCACCGGCCCGGGCCCCGACGGAACGACTCAGACGACCCGGGGCTGCGACATCTACGAGTTCCGCGGCGGGAAGATCGCCCGCAAGGACGCATTCCGCAAGGTCTACCAGGCCGACCTGCATCAGTAGGAGTCGTCGTACGCTCGGGGCATGAGACTTCCCCGCCTTGCGCGCCCTGCTTCCGCCGCCGCTGCCGTACTGACCTCGGCGATCCTCCTGGCGGGATGCACGTCGACCCCGGCTCCGTCGCCGACGGCCAGCGCCAGCCGGACGGCCGCACCGACAGCGACCCCCACGTCCACGACCCCCGCTCCCACCAGCGAGCCGGCCACCCCGACCAGCGCGCCGGCCGCCCCGGCGTCCTACGACCTGGAGGCGGCCTACGCGACCTGCGTGCAGTACGCGACTGACGACCTCGCCGGCATGACCGGCACCTTCACCCCGTTCGACCCCGCCGACACCAACCCGATCGCCGAGGAGAAGATCACCACGGACGTGTCCGACGACCCGAACGCCCTGATGATGCACGTCGAGTGGTCCTCCGACAGCGACGAGCTGAAGACCACCACCTTCTGCTCCATCAGCGGCCCCTTCGACGCGCCCGTCGTCGCCTTCGAGCGCGGCAGCAGCAATGCCTGACTCGGCTCAGCGGGAGTCGTCGCCCCAGAACGCACTCGCCCGGCGATCCCCGAGCAGATGTGCCTCCCCCAGCCGGATGGATCGCGGAGCGGAACCTCGTGTTCGACTGGACCGACCGGCGGCGTCGCGGCCGTGAGCCTCGCCCTGCCTGACCCATTCGCGTTATCGAGAAAGATGAGATGAGACGACCATGACCGAGCAGCACGCACAGCCCGAGCCCATCGAGCAGATCGAGAGCCTGATGAAGGCCAACCTCCACGAGGTCTTCGGGCAGCGCGACCCCGCGCTCCGCCGCGCGGCGATCGAGCGCACCTACACCGAGGACGTGGTGTTCCTCGACCCCGACGAGGTCGTCGAGGGCTGGGACGCCCTCGACGCCAAGGCCGGCGCCCTGCTCGAAGGCGCCCCCGGCTTCGTCTTCTCGGAGGCCGGCTCGATCTACGTCAACCACGACATGGGGTACCTGGCCTGGAACCTCGGGCCGGAGGGGCAGCCGCCGGTGGTGCGGGGTGTCGACTCGTGCTTCGTACGGGACGGTCGGATCGCGAAGGTGTACACGCTGCTGCTGAAGGGCTGACCTCCTCCCGCTCGGTCGGCCCGCCGTCGTACGCTGGACGATGGCGGGCCGATCGGCGTGCCTGTCTGGTTGGAGGTCCGGGGGATGAGCGACACGGACGCGGCCGGCGCCACCACCCGCCTCCGCCTCGCCCTGAGCGCTCCGGATGCGTCGAGCCGCCTGCAGGCCGCACTGACCGCAGGCACCCGCCCGGCCGACGCCTATGCGCGGGTGCTGGTCGGACAGTGCCGGGTCGAACCCGACTTCTTCGTGCGGGACATGCTCACCTGGGCGCTCACCCGCCACAACCGCGACACCGTGGTCGACCTGCTCCTCCCCGAGCTCGACTCCCCCATCGCGCAGGCGCGCAGTCAGGCGCTGCACACCCTGTCGAAGGTCGGCGACCCCCGCACGTACCCGGCGATCACGACCGCACTCCTCACGGACGCCGACGACATCGTCGCCCGCAACGCCTGGCGCACCGCCTCGGGCCTGGCGCCCGACGACGAGCACCGGGCCGCCCTCGCCTCCGCTCTGGCGTCTCAGCTCGGCCGCGGTGACCGCGACCTCCGCCTGAGCCTGACGCAGTCGTTCCAGCGCCTGGGCGAACCGTCCCGCCCGGCCCTCGACACCGCGTCGACGGATGCCCGTCCCGACGTCCGCGCCCACGCCCTCGCCACGGCGCACCTCCTCACCGACCCCGAGGCCGACTTCGACGAGGCCCTCGCGCAGGCACACCGATCCCTCGCGCTGCCGGCCACCCCCGACGACGGCACGACCTCCGACTAGATTCCCGACTAGCGGAACTCGCCCAGCTGACGATCGAGGGGCACGGTGCCCTCCACGGTGACGTCGCCCGTGTGAGCGGTGGTGACCGTCTCGATCAGGACGATGTGCACCTCCTCCTTCGCCACCGGATTGTGCCGGACGCCGCGTGGCACCACGAAGAACTGGCCCGGGCCGAGTTCGACGTCCTCGGCATCCTTGATCTGGATCACGAGCTGCCCGGACACGACGAGGAACATCTCGTCCTCGTTCTCATGGGCGTGCCAGACGAGCTCGCCGAGCAGCTTCGCGACCTTCACGTACTGGTCGTTCACCCGCCCCACGACCCGCGGCGTCCAGTGCGCGGTCACCTGCTCGAGCTCGGCGGCGATATCGGTCGGCCCGGGAAACGTCATCCCCCGAGTCTGCCGCCTCGATCACCGCTCGCCCCACCGCCACCTCCACCGCCACCTCCATCGGCGTCGAGACCCCGATGACGACGGAGCTGGTCGGTCAGGGGTACAGCGGTGGCGCGTCCTCGTCGTCGTACGGGGGCGCCTCGTCGTAGATCGCGTCGGGTGGCACGTCGTCGAACGGCGGCACGTCGTCGAAGGGGGGCTCGGCGGCGGCCGTGAAGCGCGAGGCACCGGGCCGACGGTTGCCGTCGCGCCGCGCGCCACCCGAGCCGGTGCGGCCTCGGCCGCCCGAGCCACGAGCGCCGGTCGACGCAGGCGCAGCGGAGGGAGCAGCCTCACCGTCGGAATCGGGGGCCGGGAGCGACGAGGGGTCGAAGGCGCCGGCCGTGACGACCTCGACGAGGCCCGCGCCGTACGACTCGCGCTTGCGGTCGCCGATGCCCGCGACGCCCTCGAGGGCCGAGACCGTGCCGGGGCGCAGGGAGGCGATGGTCGCGAGCGTGGCGTCGTGGAACACCACGTAGGCCGGCACGCCCTGCTGCTTCGCCGTGGCCGCGCGCCAGGCGCGCAGCTCCTCGAAGAGCGCCGCGTCGGCCTCGTTGAGATCGTCTTTCGCCGCCGAACGGCTGCCGCCGCGCGACGATCCCGACCCCGAGCTCGAGCCGCCGCGGGTCGCGACGCGCTCCGGCTCCTTGCGCAGCTGCACGGTGCGCGAGCCCGAGAGCACCGCCGCGCTGTCGGCCGTGATGACGAGCGTGCCGTAGCCATCGTCGTTCACCGCGAGCAGCCCCTGCGCCAGCAGCTGCCGCACGACCCCGCGCCACTGCTGCTCGCTCAGCTCGGTGCCGATGCCCCAGGTGCTCAACTCGTCGTGCTTCCACTGCCCGACCCGCTCGGTGCGCTTGCCCCTCAGGATGTCGACCAGGTGACCCGCGCCGAAGCGCTGATTGCGCTCCCGGTCGAGCCGCACGACGGTGGAGAGCAGCTTCTGGGCCGCCACCGTGCCGTCCCACGACTCGGGTGGCGTCAGGCAGGTGTCGCAGTTGCCGCAGGGCTCGCTCTTCTGGCCGAAGTAGCCCAGCAGGTTCTGCCGGCGGCAGCTCACGGTCTCGCAGAGCGCGAGCATCGCGTCGAGGTGCGCCGACAGCCGGCGCCGATGCGCGAGATCGCCCGGCGACTCGTCGATCATGCGCCGCTGCTGCACGACGTCGTTCAGCCCGTACGCCATCCACGCGGTCGACGGCAATCCGTCACGGCCCGCACGGCCGGTCTCCTGGTAGTACCCCTCGACCGACTTGGGCAGGTCGATGTGCGCCACGAAGCGCACGTCGGGCTTGTCGATGCCCATGCCGAACGCGATGGTGGCCACGATCACGACGCCCTCGTCGCGGAGGAACCGCGCCTGCGTCTGCGCCCTCAGCCGCGAGTCGAGCCCCGCGTGGTACGGCATCGCGTCGACACCGTTGGCCGCCAGGAACTGCGCCGTCTTCTCGACGGTGTTGCGCGACATCGCGTAGACGATGCCCGCGTCGCCAGAGTGCTCCGAACGGATGAACGACAGCAGCTGCTTGCGCACCTCGACCTTGGGGTCGATGCGGTACTGGATGTTCGGCCGGTCGAAGCTCGCCACGAAGTGCTTCGCCTGCCCCATCGACAGCCGCTGCGTGATCTCCTTGTGGGTGGCCTCGGTGGCCGTCGCCGTGAGGGCGATGCGTGGAACGTCGGGCCAGCGCTCGGCCAGCTCGGCCAGCGCGAGGTAGTCGGGCCGGAAGTCGTGCCCCCACTGCGACACGCAGTGCGCCTCGTCGATCGCGAACAGCGCGATGTCGCCGCTCTCGAGGAACCGCTTCGTGCTCTCGCTCGAAAGCCGCTCGGGCGCGACGTAGAGCAGGTCGAGGTCGCCCGCGAGGTAGTCGCGCTCGACCCCCGCGCGCTCGCTCGCGTCCTGCGTCGAGTTGAGGAACGCCGCCTTCACACCGACGGCCTTCATGGCCTCGACCTGGTCGTGCATGAGCGCGATGAGCGGCGAGACGACCACGCCGGTGCCGTGCCGCACGAGCGACGGCACCTGGTAGCAGAGCGACTTGCCCGCACCCGTGGGCATCAGCACCACGGCGTCGCCGCCCCCGATGACGTGATCGATGACCTCCGCCTGGTCGCCTCGGAACGAGTCGTACCCGAAGACCCGGCTGAGGGTCTCGAGAGCTGCGGATGCGGTGGTTTCGGTCACGGGTCGAGCCTAGTTCGCGGGGCTGACAGCGCGGTCGCCGGGGCGGGTCTGTGGAGAAGATCCGGAGTCGCCGCGATGGTGCAGGACGAGATGACGCGCGCCGAGGTGCGACGCGAGGAGGATCAGCGAGCGCGCTGGAGCGGGTGCTCAGCGCGGCAGCGGCACCTCGAGCAGGCTGAAGCCCGCGGGGGGCGACGCGAGGGCCGAGTCGAGGTCTCCCCGGGTGGAGACGGTGCGGTACGACCATCCGAAAGCCTGCGCCAGCGCGGCCAGATCGACGTTCTGGGGCGTGAACATCACCCGGTCGAAGGGGTCGCGAGCCGCGGTTCCGGCCACCTCGAGGCCGTCGAAGATGGTGCCGCCGCCGTCGTTGCCGACGACGAGCTGCACGCGGGGGCGCGGCTCTCCGGGCGGCACGTTCAGGCCGCCGGCGTCGTGCAGCAGGGTGACGTCGCCGAGCAGCACGCGGGTCGTGCCCGTGCGTCCGCCGGCAGCAGAGCCCGTCTGCGCGGCTAGGGCGATGCCGATCGCGGTGGAGACGGTGCCGTCGATGCCGGCGAGGCCGCGGTTCGCGTGCACGACGATCTTCTTGCCGCCGACCGCCGCGTCGACCTCGCGGATGAGCCTCGATGCCCCGAGCACCAGCCGGTCGTGCGGCCAGGTCGCCCGCCAGACGGCGTCGGCCAGGAACCGGCGCGTGACCGGGGCACGCAGCGCAGCGAGCTCGGCCTTCGCATACTCCCGCGCGCCGGCCACGTCGGCCGAGCCGCCCGGCATGATCAGGGGCGCGGCGACGTCGTCGGCCGCCGACTGCTCCTCGAGCAGCTCGCGCCCCGCGAAGACCCACTGGCCCGTCCAGGCCCGGGCTGCGCGGTCGCTGCGGTCGTCGGGGTCGGCGGTGATCACGTCGACGACGAGGGTCTCCGGATGCGGGACCACCGCCTCACCGTGACCCCGCACCACGATCGTCTCGACGTCGTCACGGGCGAGCAGGGCGGGCACCTGACGGCTGAGCGTGGGGTGTCCGAACACGACGGCACGTTCGACCCGGCCGCCGAAGTCGGGGTGGTCGAGCAGGGTGCGGTAGGCGCTGACGAGGTTCGGGCCGAAGCGGGCGCCGCTCGACACCTCCGCGATCAGGGGCAGGCCGGCGTGCAGGGCGAAGGCGTTGGCGCGCTCGCCGGCGTCGGCCCCGGCGATGACGAGGGTGCGCGGGCCTCGGTCGAGGTGGACGGTGCGGGGCGCTGCCGCCCCAGCTGCGACCGCGCCACCCGGGTGGTCGACGGATGCGGTGGCCGGGTCGTCCTCGACCGTCGCCTCCTCCGGGAGCACGTCCCCCGAGAGCGGTTCGACGAACTGCAGATTGAGGTGCACCGGTCCGGCGCCGATCATCGTCGATCCGTCATCAGCCCGCCCTGAGTCGTCGTGACGGGGGGCGTGCCCGCCACCCGCGGGCACGGCCGGCGCGGGGGTGGGCCGGGCGGCCGACAGGGTGCGGGCGGCGAGGGCTCGGGCATCCGGCAGCCTGGTGAGGGTGGGTGGCGGGACGTCGAGCTCGAGGCGGGTGAAGCGGCCGAAGAGACCGGGCTGCCAGGTGGTCTGGTTCGAGCCGGTGCCGCGGAGGTGCGCGGGGCGGTCGCCGCTCAGCACGATCATCGGTACGCCCGAGTGGCTCGCCTCGACGACGGCGGGGAGGAGGTTCGCGACCGCGGTGCCCGACGTGGTGACGACGAGCGCCGGCATGCCCGACTCCCGGGCGAGGCCGAGTGCGGTGAAGGCGGCGACTCGCTCGTCGATGCGGACGTGGAGGGTGATGCGCCCGCGGGTCTCGGCGTCGGCCAGGGCGAGGGCGAGGGCCTGCGAGCGGGATCCGGGTGAGACGACCGCATGGCGCACGCCGAGGTCGATGAAGGCGTCGACGAGCCGGTGGGCGAAGGTCGCCGCGGGGCTGAGGGTCACCGTTCGGCGCGGGGGTTGTCCTGCTCGTCGTCGGTCTCGGCGAGGCGGCGCTCGAGGTCGCGGAGGCGCTCGTCGTCGTCGGGATCGCGAACAGGGCGGATGGTGCCGAGGAAGTCGGGGTCGTCGTCGGGCCCCATCGCCCGCACGGGTGGTGTGTTAGACCGGCGCCCGCGGCCGATGACCAGCCACAGGATGCCGCCGATCGGCGTGAACAGGATGATGATGAAGACCCAGGCGATGCGGGGAAGAGCTTTCACGCGCGACTTCGGCACCATCAGGCAGTCGACGAGGGCGTACACGGTGAATGCCACGACCACGATGACGAGGGCTAGGAGTACGCGAGCCATGTCGTAACTGTACCCCCGGGATCCGGGAGCGGACTGCGTGTTCGTCGTGCGCTGGGGGTGGGATTCCCAGGGTCGGCCGGGCGGCTCACGGCGAGGGTTCGGCCGGCTGGCCGGCGGGCCTCGGGCAGGTGGTCGGCGGGCGTCGGGGCAGGTGGTCGGCGGGCGTCGGGGCAGGTGGTCGGCGGGCTGTCGGGCAGGCGGTCAGGATGCCCGTTCTAGACTCGGGGTGTGAATCCTGGACGTACGTGGCTCGTGTACACCCTCATCCGTGTGGGGATCTTCGCCGTCGTGCTGACCGTCCTCTACCTGCTGCGCATCGAGCCGTGGATCGCCGCCGTCATCGCCGCGATCATCTCGCTCTGCATCTCGATCATCTTCCTTCGGAAGCCGCGCGAAGAGGCCGCGCGTTCGCTCTACGAGGCGCGCCAGAACCGCGGACAGGCCGGCCGCCCGACGCCCGCCTCCGACCCCGGTGCGGCTCCGGCCCGCAAGGCCGGCTCGACCGAGGACGAGGACGTCGAGGACAGCGCCGTCGACGGCACCGACCGCCGCACCCAGTGAGTCACTGCGGCTCGATCAACCCTCAGTAGGCGAACGACAGCCCGAGGCCCACGCCGTAGAGCAGGCCGAAGAAGCTCGTGAGCTTCAGCACGGTGACGTACTCCTTGGGTGTGCGCGCGGTGAACATGATGATCGTCGCCGGCACAGTCAGCAGCAGGGTGAAGAACACCAGCCACGCCTTGGGGTAGATCAGCGCGAAGAAGGCCAGCACCACGTAGGCCACCAGCAGCCAGAACACGTACAGGATGCGCGAGGCCGTGCGCCCGATCAGCACCGCCAGCGTGCGCTTCTTCACGAGTCGGTCCTGGTCGATGTCGCGGATGTTGTTGGCCATCAGCACCGCGCACGCGATCGCCCCGGCGGCCACTCCGCCGACCCAGCCCTCGAAGTTGACGTCGCCGGCGAGGATGAAGGTCGTGCCGGCCGTCGCGACGATGCCGAAGAAGGCGAAGACGAAGATCTCGCCGAGACCGTAGTAGCCGTAGGGATGCTTGCCGCCGGTGTAGAACCAGCCCGCGGCGATGGCGGCGGCACCGACGGCGAGCAGCCACCAGTGGCCGGTGATGATGACGATCGCCAGCCCGGAGGCCGCGGCCAGCCCGAAGAAGACCAGGGCGACCACGAGCACGCGCTTCGCCGGCACGAGGCCGGACCCCGTGAGACGGGGAGGCCCGACGCGCACGTCGTCGGTGCCGCGCACTCCGTCGGAGTAGTCGTTGGCGTAGTTGACGCCGATCTGCAGGAAGATCGCGACGAGCAGGCAGAGCGCGACGAGGGTCTTCGAGATGTCGAAGTCGCTCGCCACCATGCCCGCCCCGGTACCGATTGCGACCGGGGCGACGCCGAGCGTCAGCGTGCGGATGCGCGCACCGGCGATCCACGCTCCCGCCGCCGATCGCCGGCCGGCCGGGCGGGCGGCGGGCGCGCGCCCTGGAGCGGTGCGGGCGCCGCTTCGCGGCGCGGCGGAGCGGGCGGGGTGGCCGGAGGGGCGCTTCTTCGTCTTGGACATCGGGGCTGATTCTATTCTCGTGGCGCGGCGTCGTCTGTGAGCGGGGCGGGAAGGGCCCCGTCGCCACTCGGCACCGAGCGGGGATCGGGGTTCGGCGGGGCGATGCCGGGGGCGCCGCCCGCGACGAGGCGTTCGATGAGGACCCGGTCGGGCTTGCCCGAGGAGAGGCGGGGCAGGGCGCGGACGTGGACGAGGGCCGCGGGAGCGGCCGCTCGGCCGGCTTCGGCGACGACGGCCTCGCGGAGACGGTCGAGGCGCGGTCCCGAGAGCTCGACAACCGGGGCCACGGTCGAGGGGTCTTCGGTCACGACGACGCCGACCTGGCCCCAGCGTTCGCTGTCTCGCGGGACGACGACCGCCTGCTCGAGACCCGGCTGGGACTGCACGAGGCGTTCGACCCGGCCGAGCGAGACCTTGATGCCGCCCGAGATGATGAGGTCGTCGAGGCGGCCGGTGACCGTCACCAGGCCGTCGACGACCGTGCCGGCGTCGCTGGTGCGGTACCAGCGGTGGCCCTCGTCGCTGTGGAAGCGGGCGGCCGTGAGCTCGTCGTCGCCGAGGTAGCCCTCGGCCAGCGACGGGCCGGCGATCTCGAGCTCCCCCGCGTGGAGGCGGACGAGGGTGCGGCCGATCGGCTGTCCGTCGTAGACGCAGCCGCCGGCGGTCTCGCTCGCGCCGTAGGTGCGCACGACGGCGAAACCGAGATCGAGCGCCCGCTCGCGCAGCGGATCGGGCAGCGCCTGACCGCCGATGAGGATCGCGTCGAACCGTGCGACCGCCCGACGGATGCCCCGATCACCTTCGGCCGCCTCGACGAGCCGGGCCAGCTGGGCCGGCACCAGCGAGCTGAAGCGAAGCGGCAGCTCGAGGCGTCGGGCGAGCGCGGCGAAGGTCTCGGGCGAGAAGTGACCGGGTGGATGCACGACCGGCTCCGACCCGGCGGCGATCGAGCGCACCAGCACCTGCACCCCGGCCACGTAGTGGGTCGGCAGCGCGAGGAGCCACTGCCCCGGGCCGCCGAGCGCCTGCTCCGACGCGGCCGCCGAGGCGAGAAGTGCATCCGCACTCAACGCCACGCGCTTGGGCACCCCCGTCGATCCCGACGTCTCGATCACGAGCGCCACGGCCTTGGGTACCTCCCCCGCCAGGGGAACCGCGGCCACGGCGCCCGCGTCGCCGAGCGGCGCCTCTGCGGCTGCCGGCTGGCCGGACGACGAGAGCGACGACGACGCCGCAGCACCGGACGAGGGGACGGATGGCGCCGATCCGGTCTCGCGCGGGAGCAGCGCCGGGCCGTCGTTCGACAGCGCCTCGCGGAGCCGCGCGGAGAACTCCGGGGCGGACAGCCCGGCCACGACCTCGAGCCGCCGCGTCACGACACGACCTCGGAGGCCGCGATCGTGGGGACGACCTCGGGTGGGGGCGGCATCAGTAGTGGTACGGGAAGGCCGACCAGTCGGGCGCCCGCTTCTCGAGGAAGGAGTCGCGGCCCTCGACCGCCTCGTCGCTGCCGTAGGCGAGGCGGGTGGCCTCGCCCGCGAAGATCTGCTGGCCGACCAGGCCGTCGTCGACCGCGTTGAACGCGTACTTCAGCATGCGGATCGCCGTCGGCGACTTGCCGAGGATGATGCGGGCCCAGGCCAGGGCCTCGGTCTCGAGCTCGGCGTGCGGCACGACCTTGTTCACGGCGCCCATCTCGTAGGCCCGCTGCGCGCTGTACTCCTCGGCCAGGAAGAACACCTCGCGGGCGAGCTTCTGCCCGATCTGCCGGGCGTAGTAGGCGCTGCCGTAACCGGCGTCGAAGGAGCCGACGTCGGCGTCGGTCTGCTTGAAGCGACCGTGCTCCGCGCTGGCGATGGTGAGGTCGCAGACCGCGTGCAGCGAGTGGCCGCCGCCCGCCGCCCAGCCCGGCACGACCGCGATGACGACCTTGGGCATGAAGCGGATGAGCCGTTGCACCTCGAGGATGTGCAGGCGGCCCGCGCGCGCCGGGTCGATACCCGCCGCGGTCTCCTCGTCGGAGTACTTGTAGCCGTCGCGGCCGCGGATGCGCTGGTCGCCGCCGCTGCAGAACGCCCAGCCGCCGTCACGCGGGCTCGGCCCGTTGCCGGTGAGCAGCACCACGCCCACCCGCGGGTTCTGCCGGGCGTCGTCGAGGGCACTGTAGAGCTCGTCGACCGTCTTCGGCCGGAAGGCGTTGCGCACCTCGGGCCGGTCGAAGGCGATGCGCGCCACCTGCCCCTCGGTGTCGAGGTGGTAGGTGATGTCGGTGAAGCCCTCGGAACCCGGGGCGACGACCCACGCTGACGGGTCGAAGATGTCGGAGACGGTGCTCTGGTCGGTCATGCTCCAAGGCTACGCGGCTCAGCCCGCGCCGCTCCGCGGACGGTGCGATTGTGGAGAACCGGGACGCGTGAGCGTTTGTGGAGAACGAGTGCGGGGTCGAGGATTGTGCTGTGGATGACATCGTGGACGATCCGATCCTGCCCGAGCTCGACGACCTCCTCGAGCGGATGCACGTGGTGGCGATCCCGCTGAACACGCGGTTCCGCGGCCAGACCGTCCGCGAGCTCGCCCTCTTCGAGGGCCCCCGCGGCTGGACCGAGTTCTCCCCCTTCCCCGAGTACGGCGACGCCGAGGCCGGCACGTGGCTGCGGGCGGCGGTCGACTTCGGCTGGAACGAGGTTCCGGCAGGCGTGGCGGGGCGCACGAGCATCCGCGTCAATGCGACGCTGCCGGCGGTGGCCGCCGAGCAGGTCGAGGGGGTGCTGGCGCGGTACGACGGCTGCCGCACCGTGAAGGTCAAGGTCGCCGAGCGCGGCCAGACGCTCGACGACGACGTCGCGCGGGTGCGCCGGGCCCGCGAGATCGTGGGCGCCGAGGGGCGGGTGCGCATCGACGCGAACGGCGGCTGGAACGTCGACGAGGCGGAGCACGCCATCCGCAGCCTGGCCGAGTTCGACCTCGAGTACGTCGAGCAGCCGTGCGCGAGCGTCGAGGAGCTGGTCGAGATCCGCGAGCGGGTCGGTGAGTCGCTCGGCATCGCGATCGCCGCCGACGAGAGCGTGCGCAAGGCGGAGGATCCGATCGCAGTGGCGCGGGCGGGCGCCGCCGACCTCATCGTGATCAAGGCGCAGCCCCTCGGCGGGGTGGCCCGCGCACTGAGGATCGTCGCCGAGGCGGGCCTGCCGGCCGTGGTCTCGTCGGCCCTGGAGAGCTCCGTCGGCATCGCGATGGGGGCGCATCTCGCGGCCGCCCTGCCCGAGCTCGACTACGACTGCGGCCTGGCCACCGTCGATCTGTTCACCGGCGACGTCGTGCCGCCGGGCGAGAGCCTCGTGCCCCGCGGCGGCACGATCCCGGTCGAGCGCCCCCGCGTCGACCCCGCGCTGCTCGTCGAGCACCGGGCGACGGATGCTCGCCGGCAGTGGTGGGCCGATCGCGTCACCCGCACCCACGCCCACCTCGCCCGCTGACCACCGCAGAGGCGATGGGGCGATGGGGCGATGGGGCCAGGGGGTCGATCAGCCGATCACAGGCCCGAGTACGCGTGCAGACCCTTGAAGAAGACGTTCACCACTCCGAAGTTGAAGAGCACGGCCGAGAAGCCGACGATGGCGAGCCATGCCGAACGGGAGCCGCGCCAGCCGCGGGTCGCGCGGGCGTGGATGTAGCCGGCGTAGATCACCCAGATGATGAAGGTCCAGACCTCTTTAGTGTCCCACCCCCAGTAGCGGCCCCAGGCGCGCTCGGCCCAGATGGCGCCGGCGATGAGCGTGAAGGTCCAGAAGACGAAGCCGACGATGTTGACGCGGTAGGCCAGACGCTCGAGGGTCTCGGCGTCGGGCAGGGTCTTGAGGAAGCGCAGGCGCAGCGTGGTGGCCAGGCGGGAGACCGAGTCGCCCTTGGTCTGCAGCAGCTGGATGACCGACAGCGCTCCGCCCAGGGCGAAGAACGCGGTGCCGAGGATGGCCACCAGCACGTGGATGACGAGCCACGCCGACTGCAGCGCCGGCGGCAGCGGGGCGACGCTGACGTAGTAGTTCACGGCGCTGACGCCGAGCAGGATGAGCACGAGGCCGGTGACGAAGGTGCCGAGGAAGCGCAGGTCCTCGCGCAGCAGCACCACGAGGAAGACAGCCACGATCAGCAGCGTTCCCGTGATCGAGAACTCGTACATGTTCGCCCACGGCACCCGCGAGGCCGCGACGCCGCGGAGGATGACGCCGGCGAGCTGCACGACGAAGGCGAGGATCGTGAACGAGACGCCGAGACGCAGCGCGATCGAGCGGCGACCGGCGGCGTCGACCCCGGCCAGCGACACGAGGCCCGCATCCGAGTCGTCGGCACCCGCGCCACGCACTGGACGGGACGAGGATGAGCCGCCGACCGTCGCCAGCTCGGGCGTGACCGAGGCGGACACCGGGGTCGAGACGGCCGAGGCCGAGGCTCCGACGGCCGACTTCACCGTCGACGAGCGGCGAGCGAGATCGAGCGCGAACGCGATGAACGCGAGCGCGTACACGGCCATCGCCGAGTAGATGAGGATGATCGAGATCTCGTCGAGGGTTTGCGTCACGGTAGAAGCCTAAGCCTTGGTATCGGGGGGTGTGCCGGGAGTCGGCGAGCCTGTGGACGGAGCTGCTTCCGCCGGAGCGCTGCCGGCGTGCTTGTCGGCCAGCGCCGCCACCGCCTCCACCAGTCGCGGGTCGTCCCCGCGCGCCAGCCCGGCGTACTCCACGTGCACCGATCCGTCGGCCCGCGCAGTCGCCTTGACCCACAGTCGCCGCCGCGGGATGAACAGCGACGTGAGCAGCCCGGCCAGCACGAGCAGCGCGAACAGCAGCACCCAGCCCTGCGTCGCGTCGTGGTGCACGTCGAAGGAGGCGAAGCGCTTGACGCCGTCGAGCGAGACGGTGCCGAGGCCGTTCGGCAGCTCGGCGGTGTCGCCCGGCTTCAGCTCGATCGAGTCGACGCCGGTGGCGCCGCCGGTCAGCTGGTTCATCGTGTCGGTGTCGAGCGAGTAGACGGACGCCGGGACGCCGTCGTTCAATCCGAGGTCGCCGTCGTAGACGTTGAGCGTCAGCACCGGGTACTGCAGGTCGGGGAACGACGAGAAGTAGACACCGGACTGCGCCTCGGACTGGGTCGGGTAGAAGAACCCGATCATTCCCACCTGATCGGGCAGGCCATCCGGAACCTTGACCACGCCGAGCGAGGTGAGGTTCGCATCCTGCGGCAGGAACGGCACCGAGTCGGTGAACACGACGTCGCCCGCGGGGTTGCGCACCGTGATCGTCGGGGCGTAGCCGTTCCCGAGCAGGTAGACGTCGGTGCCGCCGATCTTCAGCGGGTCGTTCACCTTGATGTCCGCGTCGGAGACCGACCCGTCGGCGTCGGTGGTCGTGACGGCGGCCGTGTAGTCGAGCGGCTGGCCGAAGGCCTTCAGCGACTGCGTCTCGTAGGTCGCCGAGAAGGAGTCGAGGGTGATCTGGTAGGGCGAGAGGGCCCCGTCGCTGAAGAAGCGGCCCGGGTTGAACGAGTCGTAGGCGAGCAGGGTGTTCACGAAGGTCTGGCCCTCGACCACCACGCGCTGGCCCTGATAGCCGAATCCCCCGCCGATGCCCACGGCCAGAAGGATGCCGACGAGCGCCGAGTGGAACACCAGGTTGCCGGTCTCACGCAGGTAGCCGCGTTCGGCCGACACCGAAGCGGTCTCGAGGCCCGAGGCCCGGTCGACGCCGGTGAACACGACGGTGCGGTAGCGCTGCCGCTTCAGCAGCGTGCGAGCCGAGTCGACGACGGAGGCGGCGGAGGTCGCGGGCACCTCGCGCGTCGTGAACCCGGCCAGCCGCGACAGCCGAGCCGGGGTGCGGGGCGGCTTCGCGCGGAGCGCATCGAAGTGGTGCTTCGTGCGCGGGATGATGCAGCCGATCAGCGAGACGAACAGCAGCAGGTAGATCGACGAGAACCAGACCGAGGTGTAGACGTCGAAGGCCTGGATCTTGTCGAGCACCGGCGCGAGGTCGGGGTTGTCGACGAAGTACTGGGTGACGCCGTTCGGGTCGGCGGCGCGCTGCGGCACGAGGGAGCCCGGTACCGCCGCGAGGGCGAGCAGGAGCAGCAGGAACAGCGCCGTGCGCATGCTCGTGAGCTGCCGCCAGAACCAGCGCAGGTATCCGACGAAGCCGAGCTTCGGCAGCGCGACGTCGTCGGAGCCGGAACCGGAGCCGCCGGCCGGAGTCCGCCGCGAAGGATCGGGAGAGTCGATGTGATCAGATGGACGGGACAAAACCGGAGATCACCGCCTGCAGCTCGTAGATCCACAGCGACCAGAGCCCGGTCACCATCAGCAGGCCGATGACGACCAGCAGCACGCCCCCGACGATGTTGATCGTGCGGATGTGCCGCTTGAGGAATGCGACCGACCCGGTGACCCAGTTGAGCCCCAGGGCCACCAGCAGGAACGGCACGCCGAGGCCGATGCAGTAGAAGAAGCCGAGCAGCAGGCCGTTCCAGGCCGAGCCGCTGGTGAGGCTGAGTGCCTGGATGGCTCCGAGTGTCGGGCCGATGCACGGGGTCCAGCCGAGGCCGAACACGATGCCGAGCACCGGAGCGCCCGCGAGGCCGGTCGCCGGGCGGAACGCCGGCTTCAGCGTGCGCTGCAGGAAGCTGAACTGCCCGATGAAGACGAGTCCGAGCGCGATCACGACGACGCCCATGATGCGGGTGATCAGGTCCTGCCAGCGGAACAGCCAGGTGCCGAGAGCCCCGAACGCGGCGGAGTAGGCGAGGAAGACGAGCGAGAAGCCCAGCACGAAGAGCGAGATGCCGAGGAGCATGCGCCGCCGGGCATCCTTCGCCGCCTTGCGCGCCTCGGCCTGCGAGGTCGAACCCGACGCCGGCGACGGGATGCCCGCGATACCGCTCACGTACCCGAGGTACCCCGGCACGAGCGGCAGCACGCACGGCGACGCGAACGACACGAGCCCCGCGAGCAGGGCGATCGGGATGGCGAGCAGCAGCTGTCCGCTCAGGACGATCTCGGCGAAGGGATTGTTCACGTCAGCCGGCAGCCGGGGTGGGCGACGGGGACGAGGTCGCACCGGGCTCGGGCAGGGTGCCGAGGCTCGTCTTGATCAGCGTGTCCAGGATGGCCGGCTCGCTCACCCGGCCCAGGATGCGCGCCGCCACGCGGCCCTCGGTGTCGAGCACGAGCGTGGTCGGCACCGCGTTCGGGGCCACCGTTCCGGCGAAGGCGTACTGCAGCGCTCCGTCGGTGTCGACGATGGAGGGGTAGGTGACGCCGTAGGTCTCGGCGAAGGAGCGGGCGGTGGCCGCCTGGTCGCGCACGTTGACGCCCAGGAAGGAGGCGCCGGTGCCCGCGTACTCGGTGTTCAGCTTCTCGAGGTCGGGTGCCTCGGCGCGGCACGGGGCGCAGCCGGCATACCAGAAGTTCAGAACGAGCACCTGGCCGGCGTAGTCGGCCGAGCTGACGGGGTCGCCGTTCTCGTCGGTTCCCTCGAACGCGATCGGCTCGCCGCGATCGGCCTCGTCGACCTCGGTGACGGTGCCGTCACCCGAGATGTAGCCCTTGCCGCTGCCCTCGAGGTACTGCTCGGCCAGGGGGTCGTTCGAGCATCCGGCCAGCAGCAGGGCGACGAGCGCCAACCCGGCGGCGACGCCGACGCGAGCGCGCGAGCGGGTGACCGTCATACCGCCCCCACGTCGGTGGCCTCGGCCTGCAGCCCGGCCGCAGGATCGCTGTAGCCGACTTCGACCAGCTTCCCGTCGTGCAGCTCGAAGCTGGTGATGCTCGAGAGGGAGCAGCGGCGCTTGCGGGGGTCGTGCGGAAGGGATTCGCCCACGATGGAGCGGTGCGCCATCCAGATGGGGAGCTGGTGGCTGACCATCACGACGTCGCCCGCCTCGCCGGCTGCCTCGGCGGCGGCGTGCGCGTCGGTCATCGCCGCGCGCATCCGCCCCGCTATCGAGGTGAAGTGCTCGCCCCAGGCCGGCAGCCACGGGTTCCAGAGGAAGCGCCACATGCGGGGGTCGCGGAGCGCGCCGCCCTTGCCCTCCATGCGCCGGCCCTCGAAGGCGTTCGTGGGTTCGATGATGCGGTCTTCGATCGAGGGCTCGAGACCCAGGGCCTCGGCGATGGGGCGACCGGATTCGCGTGCCCGCTGCAGAGGAGAGGTGTACAGAGCGGCGACCGGCCGGTCGCGCGCCACGATGTCGGCCGCGGCCGCCGCGGCCATGCGGTGCCCCAGCTCGGAGAGTCCGAAGCCCGGGATGCGGCCGTAGAGCACGCCGGTCGGGTTGAAGACTTCTCCGTGGCGGACGAGGTGGATCTGGCGGGCGGGCACCCGTCAAGTCTACGAGCGCCCCACCCGAGCTTTTGCCGAGAACGAGCGGCTCATCGATTGTGAAGGCGAGCTACATGAGACGTGTAGAACTATGCGATTGTGCTGAACAGTTTCTGGCGATGAAATAGGAGACAGAAAGGCTTACTCATGACTCTCATCACGCTCTCCGCATTCGCTCTCGTCTCCCTCGCCGGCATCGTCGCCACCGTCCGTGCCATCGGCATCGACGGCTACCACCGCGTGCCCACCCGCAAGGCCTGACGCAGCACCTCAGCCCCAGACCCTGAGCAGCCGGGCGTGCAGTCCCGCCGCTCAGTCCGAGCCCGCCGGCGTGCAGTCCGGTCCGCTCGGTCCTGCGCCGCCGCCGGCCCTCGTGCGCCGCGGCGGCGCAGGTAGACTTCTCTACCGTGACCGAACCCGTGAGCGCCTCAACCCGCACCCTCGTCAAGAACCTCTCCGCCCTCGACGACGGCCCCGTGACCGTCTCCGGGTGGGTCGACACCGTTCGCGATCAGAAGAAGGTGCAGTTCGTCGTCCTGCGCGACGAGTCCGGCGCCGTGCAGCTCGTGAACCCGCGCACCGACGACACCGTCGAGGTCGCCGAGACCATCTCGGGCCTCGCCCAGGGCTCATTCATCACCGTCACGGGCGAGCTGAAGCATGACGAGCGCGTGAAGCTCGGCGGCATCGAGGTCAAGCTCGCGAGCCTCGAGGTCGTCACCGCCGCCATCCCCGAGACGCCCATCGCGGCCGACTCCGGCATCGACAAGCGCATGGACTGGCGCTTTCTCGACCTGCGCCGCCCCGAGCAGAACCTCGTCTTCCGCGTGCAGACCACGCTCGAGCACGCCTGGCGCACCTACTGGGTCGAGCACGACTTCATCGAGATCCACACCCCGAAGCTCATGGCCTCGGCCAGCGAGTCGCGCGCCGAGCTGTTCGAGGTCGAGTACTTCGAGACCAAGGCCTACCTCTCGCAGAGCCCGCAGTTCTTCAAGCAGATGGCGCAGCCCGCGGGCTTCGGCAAGGTCTTCGAGGTCGGGCCCGCGTTCCGCGCCGACCCCAGCTTCACCAGCCGTCACGCCACCGAGTTCACGAGCGTCGACGCCGAGATCTCCTGGATCGACTCGCACGAAGACGTCATGCAGCTCCACGAGGAGCTCATGGTCGCCGGCCTGCGCGCCGTGAAGGAGAAGCACGGCGAGGAGATCAAGGCCCTCTTCGACGTCGACATCGAGGTTCCGACGCAGCCGTTCCCGCGAATCCCGCTCGCCGAGGCGAAGCAGATCGTGGCCGACCGCGGCTACGTCGTGCCCCGCGAGGACGACGACATGGACCCGGAGGGCGAGCGCCAGATCGCGGCCTACGTCAAGGAGACCTACGGCCACGACTTCGTCTTCCTCACCGACTACGCGGCGAGCATCCGCCCGTTCTACCACATGCGGAACGCGGGCGACGAGACCGTCACCAACAGCTACGACCTCGTCTACAACGGCGTCGAGATCTCGACCGGCGCGCAGCGCGAGCACCGCGTCGAGGTGCTGATCGAGCAGGCGAAGGAGAAGGGGCTCGACCCCGAGGAGCTCGGCTTCTACCTCGACTTCTTCCGCTACGGCGTGCCGCCGCACGGCGGTTTCGGCATGGGCCTGTCGCGCGTGCTGATGCTCATGCTGCACCAGACGAACCTGCGCGAGGTCGTCTACCTGTTCCGCGGCCCGACGCGGCTCACGCCGTAGGGCGCGGCCCGGAGCGGCTCACGCCGTAGCGCGCGGCCCGACGCGGCTCACGCCGTAGGGCGCGGGGCCGCGAGTGCGTAGCGCACGTGCGGCACCAGCGGTGAGCCGGCCGGCACACGGGGGCTGTCGAAATGCTCGACCGGCACCATGCCGAGCCGGCGCATGACGGCCTGCGAGCGCTCGTTGATCACCGAAGTCACCGAGCTCACCTCGTCGAGCCCGAGCGTGTCGAAGGCGAAGCGGATGCTCGCCCGCGCCGCCTCGGTCGCATACCCCGCACCCCAGAACGGCCGCGCGAGGCGCCAGCCGACCTCGACCCCGCCGAAGCCATCGGGCATCGGCGCGAGGCCGGTGAAGCCGAGGAACTCCCCCGACTCCCGCAGCTCGAGCGCCCAGAGTCCGTAGCCGCGCTCCGCGAACGAGGCGTCGGCGCGTGCGGCGAGCGCGTCGCTCTCGGACTGCGTGAGGGGCGCCGGGAAGTAGCGCATCACCTCGGGGTCGGCGTTCATCGCGGCGAAGGGTGGCCGATCATCCGGACGCCAGCGACGCAGCAGCAGTCGCTCGGTGCGCACCTCGAACGGCGATGGCGAGGGCGCCGAGCTCACAGCTCGAAGTCGACGGCCGCCCGCTGGGAGACGAGCGCCTTGATCTGGGGCACCACGGCCTGGTGCGACGGATGCACCTGGTACGCGTCGAGGTCGGCGAGCGTCTCGAAGTCGGCGACCAGCACCACGTCCCAGTTCGACTCGAAGTAGGCCATGTTCGGCCCGACGGTGAGCGACGAGATCGACGGCACGAGCGAGGTCAGCGATGCGAGCAGGCGGGTGATCTCGGCGGCGGCCGCGGCGGCCTCCGCGGGCTCGGTGGCGGCGACCTTCCAGGCCACGACGTGTCGGATCATGAGGCGGCCTCCTGCAGGGCGGTGCGGAGACGGGCCGGCTCGACCCGCCAGATGGTGTGGACACGACCCTCGATCATCACGACCGGGATCTCCTCGGCGAACTCGTCCATCAGCGCCGGGTTGTCGAGGATCGACAGCTCGGTCACCTCGACCTCGACCGCGGGGGCCAGCGAGCCGATGACCTCGCGCACTACGGCACGGGCGTCGTCGCAGAGATGACACCCCGGCTTGGCGATGAAGGTGAGGGAGACGGCGGCCACGCCCCAAGCCTAGGCGTTCCGCCCTCTCCCCCACGGTGCGACCCGGGCGCCACCCGAGCGCGAGCGCCACCCGAGCGCGAGCCGCGACCCGCGACCCGCGACATGCGACCGTCAGCCCTCGTCGAGCACCGCCCCGTTCGTCGCGACCAGCCGCTGGTACCAGAAGAAGCTGTCCTTCCGTATGCGGTCGTACGACCCGTTCCCCAGGTCGTCCGCGTCGACGTAGACGACGCCGTACCGCTTCGTCATCTGCGAGGTCGAGGCGCTGACGATGTCGAGCCCGCCCCACGCCGTGTAGCCGAGCAGCTCCACGCCGTCGGCGATCGCCTCCCGCACCTGGCGGAGGTGCTGCACGAAGTAGTCAACGCGGTAGGGGTCGTGCACGGCTCTGGTGTCCGGGGTGCCGGCCGCCGCATCCGCCGCCGAGCCCTCCAGCACGTCGGTCGCACCCAGACCGTTCTCGACGATGAAGAGCGGGATGCCGTACCGGTCCCACAGGTCGTCGAGCACGTAGCGCAGGCCCTCGGGGTCGAAGTGCCAGCCCCATTCCGTGGTGGGCAGGTGCGGGTTCTTGATCGTGGAGAACAGGTTGCCGCCCGTGGCTCCGTACTTCTCGAGCGACACCGACGACACCAGGCTCATGTAGTAGCTGAACGAGAGGAAGTCCACCGTCCCCTCCGCCAGCAGCGCCTCGTCGCCCGGTTCCATGACGACGTCGATGCCCTGATCCCGCCAGAAGCGGCGGACGGTGCCCGGGTAGCGTCCGCGCACCTGCACGTCGGTGTGGAACAGATTCAGGTTGTTGTCGAACTGCGCCTTCACCACGTCGGCCGGGTCGCTCGACGCCGGGTAGTGCGCCATCCGGGCGAGCATGCAGCCGACCCGCGCATCCGGATCGAGCTCGTGCACGAGTCGCACGGCCAGGGCGCTCGCCACGAACTGGTGGTGCAGCGCCTGGTAGGAGGCCTGCCGCGGGTCGACGCCGGGAGCAGGCTCGCGCTCGATCACCCCTCCCCCGGTGTACGGCTCGATCACGGTCGTGTTGATCTCGTTGAAGGTCAGCCAGTAGTGCACGAGTCCGCGGAAGCGGGTCACGATCGTGCGGGCGTACCGCTCGAAGTGCCCGATCACCGCCCGGTTCGTCCAGCCGCCGTACTCGGTGACGAGGTGCAGCGGCATCTCGTAGTGCGACATCGTCACCACCGGCTCGATGCCGCGCTCGCGCAGCCGGGAGAAGAGGCGCTCGTAGAACAGCAGCCCCTCCTCGTTCGGCTCGGTCTCCACCCCGGTGGGGAAGATGCGCGACCAGGCGATCGACATCCGCAGCGCCGAGAGGCCGAGCTCGGCGAAGAGCTCGACGTCGCCCTCCCAGCGGTGGTAGAAGTCGCTCCCCGACCGCTTCGGGTAGCCGGCCGCGCCGGGGGTGGCCGCCGCTTCGGCGATGGTCTCGTCGCTCGCCTTCATCAGCGCGCTGATGTCGACGTAGTCGCGGGCGGTGCGGAACGGGATGACGTCGGCCTGCGACAGGCCCTTGCCGCCCTCGTCGAAGCCGCCCTCGACCTGGTTGGCGGCGAAGGCGACCCCCCAGAGGAACCCCTCGGGGAACGGCCCGGTCGCTCCGTGCGGGGCCGGGTCGGTCGCGGTCGGCGTCGTGGTCATCCCCGCGGTCGCCTCCGATTCCGGATGCGCGGTCCCGGCGCTCATCGAACGGCCCCCTCGGTGGCGCCCACCGGCTCGCCGGTCGCGGCGGGCGTGACGCGGATCAGCGCGTCGCCCGACCGCACCGGCCCCGTCGTGCCCGGGTCGATGCCGTAGTCGCCGGAGTTCGTGATCACGATCACGCTCAGTGGATCGTTCGTGCGGCTGATCGCCTCGAGGTCGAAGTCGAGCAGCCGGTCGCCGACGTGCACGCGGTCGCCGGCGGCGACCCGGCTCTGGAAGCCCTCGCCCTTCAGGGCGACGGTGTCGAGCCCGACGTGGATCAGCACCTCGATGCCCGAGTCGCTGCGCAGGCCGATGGCGTGCTTGGTCGGGAAGACCGTCACGACCTCGCCGTCGACCGGGGAGTCGACGATGCCGACCATCGGGCGGATCGCCGTGCCGTCACCGACCAGGCGCTTGGAGAAGGTGCTGTCGGGCACGTCGTCGAGCGACACCAGCTCACCGGTCATCGGCGACGAGACGATCTCGCCGATCAGCCGGGCATCGGGCGTCGTGGCCAGGGCGGCGGGACGGGCATCCGGAGCCGCAGCAGTCGAGGCCGGCACGGCGGCACCGGCGGCGGTACCGGTGACCGCACCCGCCGCACCCTGGGCGGGCGCAGCCTTCGCCGCCCCCGTCGCCGTCTCGGCCGTGCGCGCCAGGATCGACTCGTCGACCCCCAGCACCATCGCGACCACGGTCGACACCACGAACGCCACGGCGATGCCGACGATCGCCCAGATGAACGTCTCGCCCACGAGCCCCGGCAGCCCGGGGAGCCCGCCGTTGCCGGCGAGCACGTAGGCCTTCACGCCGAGGCCGAGCGAGATCGCTCCGCCCACGCCGGCGCCGGCCATCGAGGCGATCAGGGGCCGGCGCAGCGGCAGCGCGAGTCCGTACAGGGCCGGCTCGGTGACGCCCATCAGCGCCGTGAAGGTCGTCGAGAGCGAGAGGGCCTTGACCTGCGAGTTCTTCGCGCGGAGGAAGACGCCGAACACGGCGCCGGCGGTGGCGAAGGTCTGCACGTAGGTCAGCGGCAGGAACTTGTCGAAGCCGAGCGTGGCCAGGTTCTGCAGGATGAACGGCACCAGCGCGTAGTGCATGCCCGTCATGATGATCAGCGGCAGCAGCGCGCCGATCACGAAGCCGGCCGGCGCCCCACCGTTGTCGAGCGCCCAGTTGATGCCGCCCGCGATGCCGTTGCCGACGAAGGTGCCGAGGGGTCCGAGCGCGACGAGCGTGATGGGGGCCACCACGACGAGGGTGAGCATGGGCACGACGGTCAGCTTGAGGAACGACGGGATGACGCGGGTGAGCCCGCGCTCGACCCACGACATCAGGTACACGCCGAGCAGCACCGGGATGACCGAGTACGAGTACGACACGTTCGTGACGGGGATGCCCAGCAGCCCGACCGGATCGCCCGCTCCGAGCAGCGCGGTCAGCGCCGGGTAGACCAGCACGGCGCCGAGGGAGCCGGCGACGTAGGGGTTGGCGCCGAGCTTGCGGGCGGCGGAGATCGCGACGATCACCGGCAGGAAGAAGAACACCGCGTCGGCGATGGCCGAGAAGATCAGGAACGTCTGCGACTGCGGGTCGACCCAGCCGAAGGCATTGATCAGGGCGAGCACACCCTTCAGCAGACCGGCGCCGGCGATGGCGGGCAGGATGGGCGCGAAGGTGCCCGAGATGAAGTCGAGGAAGCGGGCGAAGGCGCGCTTGACCGGGTTGCCGGTGGGCTCGACGGTGTCGGCGGCCTCGGACGGGCCCGCGCCGTCGGCCCCCTCGGCGGGCGCCAGCCGCGGCAGCTCGGCGACGATCGCGCGGTACACGTCGGGGACGTCGTTGCCGATGACCACCTGGTACTGGGTGCCGGCGTCGTTCACGCCCATCACGGGCGCGATGGCCTGCAGCGCGCCCTGGTCGGCCTTCGCGTTGTCGCGCAGGCCGAAGCGCAGGCGGGTGACGCAGTGGTACAGCGAGGAGATGTTCTCCTCGCCGCCGACCGCCGCGATGATCGCGGCGGCGTCTCGTTCGTACTTCATGGAACTCTCCTCGATAGAGAATCCCGGCTTCACGCGGTTGCCCTGACGCGGCTTCGGATTCGGTGTGACTGTTCGGTTTCGGTGGGACGGATGGAACGGGTGGAACGGGTGGTGCGGACTACAGGAAGTTGGCGATGTGCAGCCCGAGATAGACCTTCTCCGAGGCGCTCATCGCGTGGCCGTGACTGCGCATCACGAAGGCGTCGACCTTGTCGACCGACACGAACGCCGCCGGCTTCTGCGTGCGCAGCAGCTGCAGCAGCTCTGCGTCGTCGCGCTGCACCGACTCGCCGAGCAGCACCCGCTGGGCGAAGAAGCGCACGTGCGTGACGAAGCGGAGGTAGGCCGGGTCGTCGTCGCGGTAGTCGAGCCCGAAGTGCAGGCGCACGATGTCGAGCACCGAGCGGGTGAGCTCCATCATGCGTGTCGCGCTGTCGGCGGCTCCGCCCACCTGCGCGTTGATCACGTGCAGGGCGATGCTCGTCGCCTCCTCGGGTGGCAGCTCGATGCCGAGCCGGCTGTTCAGCTCGGCCACCGCGCTGCGGGCGAAGGCGTACTCGCTCGGGTAGAAGCGCTGCACCTCCACGGCGAGCGGCACCGTGAACTGCTCGCCTGAGCGCACGCGCTGCACGGCGAAGGAGAGGTGGTCGGCGAGCGAGGCGTAGAGGCTGTCGCTGATCTTCGCCGTCAGCTCGGCGCGAGCCCGGGTCACGAGGTCGGCGGTGGCCGAGAGCACGTCGGCCGGCACGCTGCCGACGATCGAGGCGAAGTGCCGGCTGGCGGCGTCGTCGTCGAGCCGGAAGATCTTCTCGATCATCGACTGGTCGATCGTGTCGCCGGGCTTCGACGCGAAGCCGATGCCCCGGCCGAAGACGATGACCTCCTGCAGGGAGTCGTCGAGCGCGTCGACCACGCTGTTGTTCAGCACCCGCCGCACGATCATGGCTTCGCCTCGCACACATTCACTCCTAGGGACACTCGTGCTGTCGTCGACGTCGAGAACAGCTGCGGTGTTGCCTGCGAGAGCAGTGACAAGCCACGAAGACGGTATCACGCCCCGCTCAGAGCACGAAGTCGGGCTTCACCGTCCAGGCCGTCCGCTCCTCGAGGCGGGTGAGCAGCGCCAGCGCGGCGATCTTCGCGTGGTCGTCGCCGAGCTCCGAGTAGACGTCGAGGGCGAGCGGCGGCGGCTCGCCGAACTTCGGGATCTCGACCTCGACCCAGGCGCCGCCCGGCAGCACCACCCGGGGTCGCATGGTGCCCGCGTCGGTGACCACCGCATCCGCCGCCAGCGCCACGATCGCCAGGGCGTCGAGCTTCGTGACCGCGTCGCGCACGACGAGGGTGGCGCAGAAGAGGGGCATGGCGCCAGCCTAAGCAAAAAGCGCCAGGCCCGAAGGTCTGACGCTCTGCTCGCGCAACGGCGAGGCGGAAGCCTCGGCGCTACTTCTTGTTGCGACGCTGGTGGCGAGTCTTGCGAAGCAGCTTGCGGTGCTTCTTCTTCGCCATGCGCTTGCGTCGCTTCTTGATTACAGAACCCACACAGACCTCACACGTTTCGGGGATGACCGCACGAGAACGGCGGCCAGGGGCAGAAAGAGCCTCGGAGAAGTGTAGCAGTCGCCGTCAGGCGGTGTCGGCGATGTGGTTCTTGAGGGCCACGGCGACCGCCGACTCGGGCACCCGGAAGGAGCGGCCGAAGCGGATGGCCGGCAGATCTCCGGCGTGCACGAGACGGTAGACCGTCATCTTCGACACCCGCATCATCTCGGCCACTTCGGCGACGGTGAGGAACTTCACGTCGCCGAGCTCGGACGAGGAGGTGGTCATGGCGAAACTATAGTGCGCCGGGAGCCCCCGCGGGAACGGCTAGCGGCGGAGCTTGGAGACAAGGTCTTCGGTGACCGACTTGACCGCGTGCGAGGTCTGCGCCGCCCGCCGCCCCACGTTCTGGCCGAAGGTCGCCGCGGCCGAACGCACGGCGTCGGAGGCGTTGTCCCACAGGGCATCCTCCTCGGCGGTGTCGAAGTCGGCGGAGAGGAAGGGGATCAGCCAGTCCTCGACGTCCTCCAGCGGGGCGACGTCGATCTTGTAGAAGCGGTGCTGACCCTCCTCGCGCACGGCGACGAGGCCGGCGTCGCGCAGCACCTTGAGGTGCTTCGACACGGTCGGCTGGCTCAGCTCGAGGTGGCCGACGAGCTCCGAGACGCTGTACTCGCCCTCCGAGGCTCCGGAGGCGGTGGCCGACTCCGCGGAGACGTACCGCTCCAGCAGCAGCGACAGCAGCTGACGCCGGGTCGGGTCAGCGATCACGGAGAAGATGTCGGCCATGCGACCAGGGTAGTGGGCAGGGCCCGGATCCGCGTCAAACCCGCCGCTGGCGGCACGGGCCGCCGAGTAGCATTGCTGCGGTGAGCGCCCGTACCCTCCCGGCACGACCCAATCCGTTCAATCGGAGTGCCACTCTGGCGGGTCGCATCCGCGACGGCATGCGGGAGTTCTCGGAGAACTCGCCCTCGCGCTTCGCGATCCTGATCTTCGCGGTGCTCATCCTGATCTTCACGATCCTGTTCTCGCTCCCGATCGCGGCCACCGACGGCAAGATGACCCCGCTGGCCGACGCCCTCTTCACAGCGGTCTCGGTGATCTGCGTGACGGGCCTGTCCACCGTCGACATGGCCACCCACTGGTCGGCCTTCGGCCACACCATCGTCTACATCGGTGTGCAGATCGGTGCTCTCGGGGTGCTGACGCTGGCGAGCATCCTGGGCCTGGCCATCTCGCGCAAGCTCGGCCTGCGTGCCCGGCTGATCGCCGCGAGCGACACCAACCCGCTGCGCATGCACCACGGCCCGGTCGCCGAGGGGCAGGCGGTGCGGCTCGGGGAAATCGGCTCGCTGCTCGCGACCGTCGCCATCAGCGCCCTCGTCATCGAGGCGCTGCTCGCCGCACTCCTCTTCCCGCGGATGCTCATCGACGGCATCCCCGTGGGCGAGGCCGTCTGGCACAGCTTCTACTACTCGGCCATGGCGTTCACGAACACCGGATTCGCGCCGAACGCCGAAGGACTCGCCCCCTTCGCCGACGACTACTTCTTCCTCGGCGTGCTGATGCTCGGCGTCGTGCTCGGCGCCATCGGCTTCCCCGTGATCTACACGCTGTCGCGGAGCCTGCGGGCGTGGGGCATCCGCCGCCGCACCGGACGCGTGCACGGCACCGAGACGCGGGTGCGCTGGTCGGTGCACGTGAAGCTCACCATCGTGACGAGCCTGCTTCTGATCGTCGTAGGGGCGGCCCTCTACATCGCACTCGAGTTCGACAACCCGAAGACCTTCGGCCAGCTCGACGCCGGCGACACCGTCTTCCAGAGCTTCTTCCTCTCGGTGATGACGCGCTCGGGCGGCTTCTCGACCATCTCCATCCCCGATCTCAACGGCTCGAGTCTCCTGGTCACCGACATGCTGATGTTCATCGGCGGCGGCTCGGCCTCGACGGCGGGCGGCATCAAGGTGACGACGCTGGCGGTGCTGTTCCTCGCCGCGTTCGCCGAGGCGCGGGGTGTGCACGACATGGAGTCGTTCGGGCGCCGCATCCCGAGCGACGTGCTGCGCCTCGGTGTGTCCGTGGTGCTGTGGGGGGCCACCACGGTCGCGGTGTCGAGCATCCTGATCCTGCAGATCTCGAAGGCCTCGCTCGACTTCGTGCTGTTCGACGTGATCTCGGCGTTCGCCACCTCGGGGCTGACGACCGGTCTCACGGCCTCGCTGCCCGACGCGGGCGTCTACATCATGGCCGCCACGATGTTCATGGGCCGCGTTGGTACAGTGACACTCGCCGCAGCCCTGGCGGCCAGCCAGCGGCAGCAGCTCTACAAGCGCCCGGAAGAGAGGCCCATCGTTGGTTGATCGCATCAGACACGACGCGCCCGTGCTCGTGATCGGCCTCGGCCGGTTCGGTGCGGCGACCGCGGGCGAGCTCGACCGGCTGGGCCGCGAGGTGCTCGCGATCGACGAGGACGAGCGGCTCGTGCAGAAGTGGTCGGAGCGGGTGACCCACACGGTGCAGGCGGATGCCCGCAACGTCGAGGCCCTGCGCCAGATCGGGGCCCCCGAGTTCCAGATCGCGGTCGTCGCGGTCGGCTCGTCGATCGAGGCCTCGGTGCTGATCACGGCGAACCTCGTCGACCTGAGGGTGCCGCAGATCTGGGCGAAGGCGATCTCGCGCTCGCACGGCAAGATCCTCGAGCGCATCGGCGCCAACCACGTCATCTACCCCGAGGCCGAGGCCGGCGAGCGCGTCGCGCACCTCGTCTCGGGGCGCATGCTCGACTTCATCGAGTTCGACGACGACTTCGCGCTGGTGAAGATGTACCCGCCGAAGCCGATTCGCGGGCTGAACCTCACGGAGTCGGGGGTGCGGTCGAAGTATCACGTGACCGTCGTGGGTGTGAAGAGCCCGGGGAAGCCGTTCACCTACGCGACCGAGTCGACCGTGGTGTCGAACCACGATCTGATCATCGTGTCGGGGAAGTCGTCGGACATCGAGACGTTCGCGGCGCTCGGGAACTAGCGCAGCTCTAGCCGGCGGCGAGCTCGCGGGCCCGCGCGAGGGCGGCGTCGGTGGCGCGGACGAAAAGCTCCGGGAGGCCCGCCTCCTGCAGCACCGCGACGGCGCGCTCCGTCGTGCCCTTGGGGCTCGTCACCTGGATGCGCAGCTCGGTCGGGGTCTTCCCCGACGCCACGAGGAGCTCGGCGGCGCCCGCGAAGGTGCCGTTCACGAGCTCGGCGGCCTGAGCATCCGTGAACCCCTTCTGCACAGCGGCCTCGGTCAGCGCTTCTATCAACAGGAAGACGTAGGCGGGGCCCGAGCCCGAGATCGTACTGAGAGCATCGAGCTGGCTCTCCGGAACCTCGACCACCGTCCCCACGGTCTCGAACAGGCGGCGCACCAGCGCGAGGTCGTCGTCGCTCGAGCGGGTTCCTGCCGAGACGCCGGTGACGGCACGTCCCACCACCGCGGGCGTGTTCGGCATCGACCGCACCACAGACACACCAGAAGGGAGGTGCTCCTCGAATGTCGCCACGGTCACCCCGGCTGCCACGCTCACGACCACGGCATCCGGCTCCAGCGCATCCGCGATCTCGTCGAGCAGATCGACCACCATCGAGGGCTTCACCGCGACCAGCACGACGTGGGCGCCCGCGACGGCCCGCCGGTTCGCCTCGGCGTCGTCGTCGGTCGCGAACGCCGTCACGCCCGGCGTGCCGGCCAGCTCGGCGGCCTTTGCGGCGCTGCGGTTGGTCACGCGGATCGGGCCGTCGACCTCGACCGTCGGCGCGAGCAGCCCGCTCAGGATGGCGCGGCCCATCGACCCGGCTCCGAGCAGGGCGATCGTCGGCAGTGCGAGCGGGGAGGGCACCTGGTCGGTCGGCTCGGTAGCGGTCGGCACGGTGGGCTCTGCGTCGGTCATCCCGCCATCCTAGGATTGGCATCACCCCACCGCAGGAAGAAGGTCTCACGTGAGTGCATCGGGCGGCACCAGGGCGATCGTCGCGGCTCTGCTGGCCAACGTCGGCATCGCCATCGCGAAGTTCGTCGCGTTCCTCATCTCGGGATCGTCGTCGATGCTCGCCGAGAGCGTGCACTCGCTCGCCGATTCGGGCAACCAGCTCCTGCTCCTGCTCGGCGGCCGCAAGGCCAAGAAGCAGGCCGACCGCGAGCACCCCTTCGGCTACGGCCGCGAGCGCTACGTCTACGCGTTCGTCGTGTCGATCATCCTGTTCTCGGTCGGCGGCGTCTTCGCCATCTACGAGGGCATCGAGAAGATCTCCCACCCCGAGGAGATCTCGAACCCGATCGTGCCGCTCGCGGTGCTGGTGATCGCCATCGGGCTCGAAGGCTTCTCGCTGCGCACCGCGATCAAGGAGAGCAACCACACCCGCGGGAAGCAGAGCTGGGTGCAGTTCGTGCGCCGCGCCAAGGCGCCCGAGCTGCCCGTCGTGCTGCTCGAGGACACGGCGGCCCTCACCGGTCTCGCCTTCGCCCTCGTGGGTGTCGGCCTCTCCGTGATCACGGGCGACGGGGTGTGGGACGGCATCGGGACGCTCTTCATCGGCGTGCTGCTCGTCGTCGTCGCCGTCATCCTCGGCATCGAGACCAAGAGCCTCCTCGTCGGCGAGGGCGCGACCGATGCCGACCACGAGAAGATCGTGCGGGCGATCGAGTCGACGCCGAAGGTCGACCGCCTCATCCACATCAAGACGCTCTACCTCGGGCCCGACGAGCTGCTCGTCGGCGCGAAGATCGCGCTCGCGCCCGACTCGGAGCTGCGCGACGTCGCCGAGACGATCGACGAGGTCGAGGGCCGTATCCGCGAGGTCGTGCCCATCGCCCGCGTCATCTACCTCGAGCCCGACGTCTACGTGCCGCCCGTCGACGTCGAGCTCAACACCTCGGCGATCGTGATCAAGAGCGCCGATTGACCGAGCTCCGAGCGACCGAGCAGATGGCCGGGCCGGCCGGCGCTCGCCGCGCTGTCGTCGTGCAGCATCAGGCGTCGGTGCACCTCGGCAACTTCGCCCCGGTGCTCACGCGTCACGGCTACTCGATCGAGCTCGTCGACGCGTCGGGCCCGGCGGCGGAGTTCGCGGCGGGGCTCTCGCGGGCGCGGGATGCCGAGCTGGTGATCGTGCTCGGTTCCACCGACGGCGTCTACGAGCGCGACCGGCTCGGCTACATCGACCCCGAACTCGACTTCCTGCGGGCCCGCCTCGACGCGGAGCGCCCCGTGCTCGGCGTCTGCTTCGGGGCGCAGGCGATGGCGGCGGCGCTGGGGTCGTCCGTGCATCCGGGGCCCGTCGAGGTCGGCTACCGGGTCGTCGAGCCCACCGCGGCGGGTGCGGGCTCGCCGGTGCGCCACGTCGCCGGTGTGCCCGTGGCCGAGTGGCACGGCGACACCTTCGACCTGCCCGACGGCGTGACCCTGCTGGCTTCCTCGGCCGAGTACCCGAACGAGGCCTTCGGCATCGGCGAATGGATGCTCGCGGTGCAGTTCCACCCGGAACTGACCTCCGACATGCACGAGCAGTGGCTCACGGGAGACGAGGCCTACGTGACGGCGGCGGGCTACTCCCCCGCAGCGCTCCGCGCCGAGCGGGCCCGGTACTCGGACGCGATGCAGACCGCCTCGTCCCGCCTCCTCGACGACTACCTCACCCGCATCGCGGCCCTCTGAGCCGCCCTCCGAGCAGCACCCCGGGCAGCCCCCTGCCCGCGGCCGTCAGGCGCCGCGGAAGAAGGTGGTGAGCAGCGCGGCGCAGGCGGCGGCCTCCACGCCGGCGACGACCTCGACCCGGTGGTTGAGGCGACGGTCGCGCAGCACGTCGTAGACCGAGCCGGCGGCTCCCGCCTTCTCGTCCCAGGCGCCGTAGACAACCCGCGGCACCCGCGCCGACAGGATCGCGCCCGCGCACATGACGCATGGCTCGAGCGTGACGACGAGGGTCGCCCCGGTCAGGTGCCAGTCGCCGATCGTCTCCGCCGCCTGGCGGAGGGCCAGCACCTCGGCGTGGGCTGTCGGGTCGTGGCGGGCCTCGCGCTCGTTGCGTCCGACGCCGATCACGGTGCCGGCGGCATCGAGCACGATCGCGCCGACCGGGACGTCGCCGGTGTCGAGCGCGGCCCTGGCCTCGACGAGGGCGGCGCGCATCCACTCGTCGAGCACACTCGCGGGCGGGAGCGGCGGGGCGGCGTTCTCGGGCACGGTGGCGCCGTCCTCTCCAGTAGATTGGCCTCATGCGAGTTCACGTTGCCGATCACCCGCTCATCACCCACAAGCTCACCGTGCTGCGCGACCGCACGACACCCTCGCCGACCTTCCGCGCGCTCACCGAGGAGCTCGTGACGCTCCTAGCCTACGAGGCCACCCGCAACGTGAGCGTGGAGCCGATCACAATCCAGACCCCCGTCGCCGAGACCCAGGGCCTGGCGCTGAGCGAGCCGCGTCCGCTCGTGGTGCCGATCCTGCGCGCCGGGCTCGGCATGCTCGAGGGCATGGTGAAGCTGGTGCCGTCGGCCGAGGTCGGCTTCCTCGGGATGGTGCGCAACGAGGAGA
Source organism: Herbiconiux flava (assembly GCF_013409865.1). NCBI lineage: Bacteria > Bacillati > Actinomycetota > Actinomycetes > Micrococcales > Microbacteriaceae > Herbiconiux > Herbiconiux flava. Next base: position 1,230,547 of record NZ_JACCBM010000001.1, on the reverse strand, counting down.
CCCTCGAGCCCACCACCTACGCCGAGCGCCTGCCCGACGACCTCTCCGACCGCCAGTGCTTCGTGCTCGACCCGATGCTCGCCACCGGCGGCTCGCTGTCGGCGGCGATCAAGTTCCTCTTCGACCGCGGTGCGCAGGACGTCACGGCGATCTGCCTCCTCGCAGCTCCCGAAGGCGTCGCCGCCCTCGAGAAGGCCACCGAGGGCCGCGACGTCACCCTGGTGCTGGGCGCCCTCGACGAGCGCCTCAACGAGAAGGGCTACATCGTCCCGGGCCTCGGCGACGCGGGCGACCGCCTCTACGGGCTGGTCTAGTCCGACCGACCCGCACCTGTCCCTCCGCACCCGCTCAGAGGCTACGGACGCGCGGATTAATAGAGCATTCATCAGGTATTTCTGATAGAATCTCAGCATGGAACCAGACGTCTCGCTCAAGGAGATCGCCCGCGATCTCCAAGGCGTTCTGGGTGCGGCGCGCAGCAGGCTGGCGGGGCTTTCCGACGAGGCCGTGTTGGAGCTGATGGCCGACTTCGAGGCGGTTGCACGGCTGGTCTCGGCCGGGCAGGTGCACACCGCTGGCGAGGTCGCGGTACGGTCACGCACCGAGCTCGGCGACGAGGGCCTCAGCCGGTCGCAGAACTTCACCAGCCCCGTCGCGCTCATCGCGAAGGTCACCGGGGCATCGGCGCGGGCGTGCAAGGCCCGGCTCGAGCTCGGTCGGCGACTGCGGGGCGCGGTGCTGCTGGGTGGTGGCGAGGGGCCGGTGCCGTTCTCGGTGGTCGCTCGCGTGCTCGATGAAGGCGTGCTCGGCGTCGAGGCGGCGGCGGCCATCGTGAAGCAGTGCAGTGTGCTCGCCGATCGCGGATGCTCGCCCGACGTCGTAGCCCTCGCCGAAGAGACCCTGGTCGATCAGACCCTCTCGTGTCGGCTGACCGCCGATGAGACGTTCAGGGCCGCCATCCACCTGCGCGAAGTACTCGACCCCGATGGTGCGGAGCCGCGGGACGAGGTGCTGCAGATGCAGCGGTCACTGACTATCGCGCAATCGTCGGATGGGATGTACCGGGGGAAGTTCGCGCTCACCCCCGAGCAGGGCGGGGGTGTGGATGTCGAGCATCCGGGCGTTGCAGAGCCCGCGCGTGACAGGGCCACGGTTCGTCGATGGCGACGAGTACGTGACTGCTGATGGCCGTACCGCAGCGCAGAAGAACGCCGACACCGTCACCGAACTCATCGCCCGCGCCGCTGGCGCCGACGACATGCCTCGCATCAACGGGGCCATCGCCACGGTCAACGTGCACATGACCCTCGACGACCTCCTGGCAGGCCGCGGAGTCGGGTGGATCGACGGCATCGACCAGCCCATCCCCGCCTCCACCGTCGCGCAACTGCGCTGCGCATCCCCCGTCGCAGCGACCCTCTTCGGCGACAAGGGCGAAGTGCTCTACCACGGCAAGACCAAGCGCCTCTTCACCCCGGCGCAGAACCGGGCACTAGCCGCCCGCGACGGCGGATGCGTGTGGCCCAGCTGCGACCGGCCACCCTCATACTGCGAGACACATCATGCGAACGAGTGGGTTTCAGACGATCATCCGCCCGGCCGCACCGACATCGACAACGGCGTACTTCTCTGTCACTTCCATCACTCGCACCTGCACAAATCACCGTGGAAACTGGTCATGCACGACGGGGTGCCTCATCTCATCCCGCCGAGATGGGTCGACACGGAACAGACACCGATCCCAACCACCCGGCGACGCACCATCCAGCGACCCGCCGCCTAGCCAGCCACCGCATCCGAGGGCAAGCGCGAAGCGCGCGGCAGCACACCCGACTGCCGCGCGCTCACGCGCTTGCCCGAGATGGTCATGGCTGGATCAAGGAGATCGGGTCCGGTCGGCAGGACCGCGGAGTGCGCGGGTTCCAGAGATGGATGATCGCACTGCGAGCCGGGCGCCGCGGCGGGTGGATACTCGGAGCATGACGATGTCGTTGGGAGCCGCGATCGGGGTCGAGGTACCGATCGTGCTGGGGCCGTTCGGCGGGGTCTCGTCGGTGGAGCTCGCTGCGGTCGTGAGCGACCGGGGCGGTCTCGGGTCCTTCGGGCTGTACGGGTACGACGCCGCGCGCATCCGGCAGGTCGCCGCAGAACTCCACGCCCGCACGCGCCGGCCGTTCGCCCTCAACCTGTGGGTGCCGACGGGCGACGAGGCCGCGCCTGCCGAGTCGGCGACGGCGACGGCGTTCGCGAAGGCGGCGGCATCCGTCGCCCCGCTGTTCGCCGAGGTGGGACTCGAGATGCCCGGGCTGCCCGACGCCTTCCTTCCGCCGTTCGGCGAGCAGGTCGACGCCGTGCTCGAGGCGCGCCCGGCCGCCGTGTCGTTCGTGTTCGGGGTGCCGCCCGAAGACGTCGTCGAGCGCACCCACCGTGCCGGGATCGTCGTGATCGGCACCGCGACGACCGTCGACGAGGCCCTTGCGCTCGAGCACGGCGGAGTCGACGTCGTCGTCGCCTCGGGGTCGGAGGCCGGCGGGCACCGCACCTCGTTCCTCCGCCCGCCCGAGCAGTCGCTCGTCGGAACGATGGCGCTGGTGCCCCAGGTGGTCGACGCGGTCGGCGTGCCGGTCGTGGCGGCCGGCGGCATCGCCGAGCGGCGCGGGGTCGCTGCGGCCGCCGCGCTCGGCGCCGACGGTGTGCAGGTGGGCACCGCGTTCCTGCGCACCCGGCAGTCGGCGGCGCCCGAGTCGCACAGACAGGCCATCGCCGCTGCGGCCGCCCACGACACCGTGCTCACCCGCGCGATGAGCGGACGGCTCGCCCGCGGCCTCCCGAACCGGGCGACGCGAATCGTCGAGGAGTCCGGCGCCATTGCTCCCTTCCCCACGCAGAACTGGCTCACCGGACGCTTCCGAGCCGAGGCCTCCCGACTCGATCGCGGCGAGCTCCTCTCGCTCTGGGCCGGCCAGTCAGCGGCGCTCGCCCAGCTCGACGACGCGGGCGCCGTCTTCGACGAGCTCAGAGCCGGCTTCCCGCCCGCACACTGACCCGCACCGAGCGAAAGCCCGCCTACGAAGCCGCGGAAGAGGCCGGCTCCTCGGCATCCGGGCCCGCCGCCTGCTTCGCCCGCCGCCGCAGGTCGAGCAGCCCGATCACGAGCGCCACCGACAGCAGCCCCAGCGCCACGAAGAACGCGTTGCGGAACCCGTCGTGGTAGATCATCACGTTGTCGGCGTTGCCCGGCCCCTCGCGGTACAGCGTCGCGAAGAAGATGGACGAGGCCGCCGCGACGCCCATCGCCGTGCCGACGCGCTGCCCCACCTGGGCCATCGACCCGGCCACGCCGCCCTCGGTCACCGGGATCTCGGCGAGCGTCAGCGTCTGGTTCGGCGAGATCACGAAGCCGCCACCGGCACCCGCGACCGCCATCGCCCCCGCCATCAGCCAGATCGACCAGCCGGCCGGCGGCAGCACGGCTGCGAGCAGCACCAGCACGAACCCGATCATCGCCACGACGACGCCGATCACCACGAGCTTGCGCCCCAGCCGCATCACGAGCCGCCCACCGATCAGCGACGAGATCGCCGAGGTCAGTGCGAACGGGATGCTCACCATCCCCGCGAACACCGGCTCGAACCCGAGCCCCTCCTGCAGGAACAGCGTCGTCAGCAGGAACACCGCCGGCACCGCCGCGAACCAGGCCGTCGCGAGCAGCAGCCCGTTGCGGTACGAGCTGATCGTGAACAGCGAGAAGCGGATGGCCGGCGACTTGCCGCTCGCCTGGTACCGCCGCTCCCACCAGATGAACAGCGCCACCGCGACGACCGTGCCCGCGAGCCAGAACCAGCGGAAGTTGCTGTCGTCGGGCCCTCCGGTGGTCAGCACGAACGGCAGCATGAAGGTGAAGACGGATGCTCCGAGCAGCACGATCCCGATCAGGTCGAGGTTCCTCGCACCGGGGTCGCGCACCTGCGCCTTGGGCAGCAGCCTGATGGCGATCAGCAGCAGCACGATGCCGAGCGGCACGTTCATCCAGAACAGCAGGCGCCAGCCGTCGGTCGGCCCGCCGATCGCGATGAGCAGCCCGCCGAGCGTCGGACCGAACGCCGTCGCCACGCCGATCGTCGCCCCGAAGAGCCCGAAGGCGCGGCCGCGCTCCTCGCCCTGGAAGAGCTGCTGCACGAGACCGAGCACCTGCGGCATCTGGATGCCCGCCGCCACACCCTGCACGATCCGCGCGATGACGAGCGTGTTGATGTCGGGCGCGACTGCGCAGGCCGCGCTGGCGAGGGTGAAGGCGCTGAGCCCGATGATGAACAGCAGTTTGCGCGAGTAGAGGTCGCCGAGACGGCCGGAGGGCACGAGCGCGAGACCGAACGCGAGGGCGTAGCCCGCGACGATGATCTGCAGCTCGGTCGGGCCGGCGCCGAGCGACTTCTCGATCGACGGCAGTCCGACGTTCACCTTCGACAGGTCGAGGATCGTCAGCGCGGCGACCGCGACGCAGACCGCGAAGGCCTGCCAGCGTGCCCGATCGGCGATCGGTGGGGACGTCTGGGTCATGCCTCGCTCCGGGTCATGGGGTCGAACCTATACCTCAGCCGTCGCCGTGCCACTGCACAGAAGTCGAGCGGATGCTTGACATCCGTCTCGCGCATCCGCTTTGATTGGGGACATGACTGACAACGCGTTCACCCCGACCTCCTTTGAGGCCCCCGGGAACGCCGGCATGATGGCCGGCGGCGCCGTCATGTGCTGTCGAATGTGTCGCTGACGAGAACTCTCACCCTCTCGCTCGAGCACCGACCCCCGCGCATCTGATCGCGGAGAGCGTCGTGCTCCCCGGCATCCGTCTCGTCTGATTCGGTCTGCCGTCTCCGGATCCGCACCAGGATCCTTCGGAATGACACACTTCCGGCCCGTCGACCACGGGCCGCTCCCGCTAGGACACGCCTCCATGTCGATCGCCCACCTCGATTCCCGCCCCTCCACCGTCACCCCCCTCCGCTCGCGCGTCGCCGCGGAGCCCACCCCCCGCATCCGCGCCGTGCCCGACGGCACCGAGGCCCGCGGCTTCGTGCTCTACGTCGGCATCGACGAGGACAAGGCGGCCGCCGACGGCACCGACCTCGGCCGCATCGTCGAGCAGCTGAAGGCCCTCGCCGCTCAGATCGCCCCCTCCTCCGAGACCTATGCCGCCGTCGCCCTCGCCCCCCGCGGGGCCGGCGGACGCGACGTCGAGGTCGTGCGCCTCGCCCTGCAGGACCCGGCCGCGCTCGCCAAGCACCGCCAGGCCCCTGACGAGGAGCAGGACCGCGCCCGCGACGGCGTCGTCGTCGACCTCTCCCGCAAGCGCGTACTGCTCGACAACCAGGCCGCGAACCTCACCTACAAGGAGTTCGAGCTGCTGCAGTACCTGGTGCTCCGCGAGGGCCGCACCATCGAGCGCGCCGAGCTGATCTCGTCGCTCTGGTCTGCCGGCGACGAGGAGGTGCCGAACGAGCGCACCATCGACGTGCACGTGCGGCGCCTGCGCTCCAAGCTCGGCGACTACGAGGACATCGTGCGCACCGTGCGCGGCGTCGGGTACCGCTTCGATCGGCACGCCGACGTCTCGGTGCGCCACACCTCGACACCCTCCCCCGACCTGTTCTGACGCAGAACGCCCCTCCGCTGCTGGCGGAAGGGCGTTCTGAGACGAGCGGATGCGCGGCGTCGCTACTCGGCGTCGAGATCCGTCTCGAGCAGGGCGACCAGCTCGGTCAGCGCCGCGTCGGCGTCGGGGCCCTCGGCCGCGAGCGTGACGGTGTCGCCGTTGGCGGCGCCGAGGCTCATGATCGAGAGGATGCTCGACGCGTCCATCGGCGCGCTGCCGTCCTTCGAGATGGTGACCTTGGTGTTCTGGCGCTTCACGGCCTCGATGAAGAGCGAGGCGGGGCGGGCGTGCAGCCCGACGCGGCTGGCGATGGTGGCGGTGCGTTCCGGCATGGGGATCCTTCGGTGGTGGTGGGGCGGGGTGGACGGGCGGGGTCGGTCACCGGCGCCGTGGGTCGGCGACGTGGGACGCGTGGCGTCGGTGACCGGTGTCAGCGGGCCGGGACCGGGGTGCGGGTGGCAGCCGGGGCGGGGGCGCCGGCCGGGGCGGTGGCGCGAGCATCCGGAGCCTGCGCGGACGTGTCGGCAGCCGCACCGGCCTGCACCGGGCGACGGCGCACGAAGCGCTTCAGCAGCACGACGAGGGCGGCGGAGACGACCATGCCCGCGAGGATCGCGACGATGAACATGCCAACGTTGCCGATCGCGAAGAAGACGAAGATGCCGCCGTGCGGGGCCTGAGAGGTGACGCCGGTTCCCATCACGATGGCGCCGGTGAGCGCGCTGCCCACGATGCCGGCCGGGATGACGCGCAGCGGGTCGGCCGCCGCGAACGGGATGGCTCCCTCGGAGATGAAGGCCGCGCCGAGGAACCAGGCCGCCTTGCCGTTCTCGCGCTCGGCGGCGCTGAACAGCTTGCGGTCGATCAGGGTGGCGAGCGCCAGGGCCAGCGGTGGCACCATGCCGGCGGCCATGACCGCGGCCATGATCTGCCAGGGGGCCTGGTTCGCGATGGTGCCGGCGCCGAGGCCGGCGACCGCGAAGGCGTAGGCGACCTTGTTGATCGGGCCACCGAGGTCGATGGCCATCATCGTGCCGAGGATGACGCCGAGCAGCACTGCGGAGGCCCCGGTCAGCGAGGACAGCCAGTCGTTCAGTCCGCTCATCAGCAGCGCGATCGGGCCGCCCAGCACGAGCAGCATCAGGCCGGAGGCGAAGATCGAGCCGAACAGCGGGATGATCACGACGGGCATCAGTCCGCGGATGACTCGAGGCACCCGGATACGGCCGATCGCCCAGGCGATGAAGCCCGCGAGCAGACCGCCGACGAGGCCGCCGAGGAAGCCCGCGTTCATCACCAGCGCGACCGCTCCGGCCGTGAAGCCGACCGCGATGCCGGGCCGGTCGGCGATGGCGTAGGCGATGTAACCCGCCAGCGCCGGAACGAGGAAGCCCATCGAGGCCGCGCCGATGACGAAGGCGACGGCGCCCAGGTAGGTGGAGAGCCCGCCCTCGGGGAGGTTCCAGAGGCTGTTGCCGAGGACGATGTCGGTGGCGTTGCCGTTGATCTGGTAGCCCGCGAGCAGGAAGCCGAGGGCGATCAGGAGGCCGCCGCCGGCGACGAAGGGGATCATGTAGCTGACACCGGTGAGGAGGTAGCGCTTGAGCTTCTGGCCGATGTGCTCGTTCGGGCCGGAGTCGGTGCTGCCGGCCGCTGTGCCGTCGGTGTCGTTGCCGCCGCCGGCTACTCGCCGGGCGTTCGGGTCGTCCGCCGCGGCCAGCGCTTCGGCGACCATAGCGTCGGGCTCGTCGATGCCGCGCTTGACTGGGGCCTGGATGACCGGGAGTCCCGCGAACCGGGCCTTGTCGCGCACGTCGACGTCGACCGCGAAGACGACGGCGGTGGCACGGGCGATGAGGGCGGGGTCGAGCGGGGTGGCTCCCGAGGAGCCCTGGGTCTCGACGTGCAGCTCGACGCCGGCGCGCTCGCCGGCCGCGACCAGGGAGTCCGCCGCCATGTAGGTGTGGGCGATGCCGGTGGGGCAGGCGGTGACGGCGACGATGACAGGGCGGGAGGCCGGGGCCGGGGCCGCGGATGCGGGGGCCGGGGTGGCGGGCGAGGTGGTCGTCGCCGAAGGGGCGGGCTGAGCATCCGTCGCCGTCGTGGCTGCGGCCTGGGCCTTCTCGGGAGCCGGGGCCGGGGCCAGTGCCCCGTCGACGATCGCCACGATCTCGGCCGGGGTGGCCGCCGTGCGGAGGGACGCCACGAACTCGGGCTTGATCAGGGAGCGGGCGAGGGTCGAGAGGAGCTTCAGGTGCTCCTGGTCGGCGCCGTCGGGGGCGGCGATGAAGAAGATGAGGTCGGCGGGGCCGTCGGAGGATCCGAAGTCGACGCCCGGGGCCGGCCGCGCCATGGCGAGCGTGGGCTCGAGCACGGCGGTCGACCGGCAGTGCGGGATGGCCAGGCCGCCGGGGATGCCGGTGTCGGTCTTGCTCTCGCGGTCCCAGGCGTCGGCGAAGAGCGCGTCGACGTCGGTGGCGCGACCGGCGTCGACCACCAGCTGGGCGAGGCGGCGGATGACCGGGGCGCGGTCGCGGCCGAGATCCTGGTCGAGGACGACCAGCTCGGGGGTGATGAGGGCGGACATCGGTGCTCCTTCGGGGCGGGCGCCGCGGCGGTGCGGCGGGGTGCGGGGGGGGGGGTGACGGGAGGTGGTGGTTGACGGGGGTGGGGCGGATGCTCAGCGAACGGCGACGGGCCGGCCGAGGGTGCGACGCGAGCGGGTGCTCACGACGATGGCGTCGGCCGGGGCCTCCGCGGGCAGGGGAACGGTGGAGCCGGGCAGTGCGGCGGCCGCCGCACCGTAGGCGATCGCCTGGGCGAGGCGGGAGGGGTCGTCCCGTCCGCCGTCGGCGGCGAGGAGGTAGCCCGCGAGCGAGCAGTCGCCGGCGCCGACGGTGCTGCGCGCCTCGATGCGCGGGGCGGCGGCGGCATGCACCGCATGCCGCGTGACGAGCTCGGCGCCGTTCGCGCCCAGCGTGACGAGCACCGCGCCCAGGGACTCGGACAGCACGCTCGCGGCCAGCTCCTCGATGCGCTCGTCGCCCGCGGCGAGCTGCTCCGGGTCGGCGACGATCTCGGGGCCGGTCGGGCGCCCCGGTTCGGTCTCGGATGCAGCACCGGCGGGGACGGCTCCGCCGGGGAGGGACTGCACGAGTTCGAGCAGCTCCTCCGCGTTCGGCTTGATGAGGTCGACGGGCTCGCCCGACGCCACCAGGGCGGCCAGCGGAGCGCCCGACGTGTCGACGGCGATACGGAGGCGGCCGTCGGCGGTGCGCCGTGCATCCGTCGCCCCGACACGGTCGCGGGCATCGTGCCGCACCGCCCGGACGATCCGCGCGTAGAAGTCGGAGGGCACGCCGGGAGGCAGGGAGCCCGCGAGCACGAGCCAGCTCGCCGCGCGGGAGTGGGTGACGATGAGGGTCATCAGCGCATCCGTCGTCTCGTCGCTCAGGGGCTCGCCCGGCTCGTTGAGCTTCGTGGTCGTGCCGTCGGGCTCGGTGATGGTGGTGTTCGCGCGGACGGCGCCCCGCACCGCGACGCTCGCCGCCGGGATGCCGTCGGCGTGGAGGGCGACGATCATCGGGTCGTCGAGCGACCCGGGGAGGATGGCCAGGGTCTCGACGCCCGCCGCGTGCAGGGCGCGGGAGACGTTGACACCTTTGCCGCCGGGCTGCTGCGTGGTGCGGGCAGCGCGCTGCACCTGGCCGCGGAGGAGCCGATCGGACAGCTCGATCGTGCGGTCGAGCGAGGGGTTCAGGGTGACGGTGACGATCACGCCACGATCACCTCCACCTCATGGGCGTCGAGCGCCGCGCTGAGGGTGCCGGCCGGGTCGGCGTCGGAGATGAGCACATCGAGCTCGCGCAGCTCGGCGAAGCGGTGCAGGGCCTCGTCGCCGAGCTTCGTCGCGTCGACGAGCGCGACGACGCGACGGGCGCTGCGCACCATGGCGGATTTGACCGAGGCCTCGTGCTCCTCGGGGGTGCTCAGGCCGAACTCGGCGCTGAGGCCGTTGGCGCCGATGAAGGCGATGTCGGGGCGGAGGCGCGCGAGCTGGTCGATCGCGGGGCTGCCGACGGCGGCACTCGTGACACCGCGCACCCGGCCGCCGAGCAGGTGCAGCTCGAGTGCGTCGTTCAGGTGCAGGAGGGATGCGATGGGCACCGAGTTGGTGATGACCGTGAGCTGGGTGCCGGGCGTCGACGGCCGCCAGTGCGCCAGGCGCTCGGCGAGCGCGGCGGTGGTGGTGCCGGAGTCGAGCAGGATCGATCCGCTGAAGTCGTCGCCGAGCAGGGCGAGGGCCGCGTCGGCGATCGCGGACTTCGCCGCGCGGGCCCGGTTCGCCCGATCGGCGACGGTCGGCTCGACGAGGCTCGTCTTGCCGTTGGCGACCGCTCCCCCGTGCACCCGTCGCAGCACGCCGGCCCGCTCGAGGGCGTCGAGGTCGCGGCGCACGGTCTCGGGGGTGACGCCGAGGCTCGTCGCCAGGTCGACGACCGTGACCCGGCCCGCGTCGCTGAGCTGAGCGTGGATGCGCTCGTGGCGTTCGATGGCGTACATGTCGACTCTGACCTCAGCTTCTGCGTCTGTTCGTGTTTCTGCGCAAATCTTCGTTTCGGTGACTCTATGTCTGTTTGTGTGGGGAATCAAGCCCTTAGTACAGAAGGAGCACGCCATCGGAGCTCGTTTGACCCCCATTCGCGGCACACAGCGAACTCCCAGAAAAATAACGATTCGATAACTAGCGCTCCGTTATCTGACCGTTATATATTCATGGAGCGGAAGTTGTTTGCTGTGGCAGCTCCCGCGGAATGTGATTGCAGGACACTCTTGGTGCAAGGGAGAGGGCCCGTCGTTAGCCTCTACGACGGGCCCTCAATCATTTAAGGCGCAGGCACTCCGGGCGCGGGCCTCACCCGAGCACCGGCGTGGAAGAATGAGCTTCCACTACGTTGCAGAAGGAGTGCCATGGCCGCCGCGGAGGTGTCGCCGGTCGCGGCGTGGGAGTCGTTGTTCCGCGCTCAGGTGAGCGTGATGCGGGAGCTGGCCGCCGAGTTCCCGTCGAGCATCGTGTCGCTGAACGAGTACGACGTCATGTTCAACCTGTCGCTGTGCCCGGGCCGCACGCTGCGCATCAAAGACCTGGGCGAGAAGGTGCTGCTCACCCAGCCGAGCATCAGCCGACTCGTCGACCGGCTGGTCGCGCGGGGCATCCTCGAGAAGGCCGACGACCCGAACGACGGGCGCGGCACCCTGGTGCGGCTGACGGATGCGGGGGTCGGCGTGTACCGCCAGGCCGCCGTCGTGCACGCCCAGTCGATCACCGCCCACATGACCGGGCACCTCTCGCCCGACGAGCTGGCTGAGCTGGCCCGTCTCTGCGACAAGCTCCGCGAGGGCGTCTCCGGCCACTGAGCGCTGCCGCCGCACGACGGCGCGGCGGGTGTCGGCGGCGTGGAGTTGACTGGGGACGTGAGCGAGAGAGCAACTTCCGTCGTCTGGTTCCGCGACGACCTGCGCGTGGCCGACAACCCGGCGCTGCACGAGGCCGTGCTGCGCGGCGATCCGATCGTGTGCGTGTACGTGCTCGATGACGAGTCGCCGGGCATCCGGCCGATCGGTGGGGCGTCGCGGTGGTGGCTGCATCACTCGCTCGAGGCGCTCGGGGAGTCGCTGCGCGACGTGGGGCTGACGCTGACGCTGCGGAGGGGTCCGGCGCGCGAGGTCGTGACCGGGCTCGTCGACGAGGTCGGAGCGACGCGGGTGCTCTGGAACCGGCGTTACGGCGAGGTCGAGCGCGGCATCGACGGCGACCTCAAAGCGAGTCTGCGGGAGGCGGGGGTGGAGGCCGAGAGCTCCCAGGGCTCGCTGCTCGCCGAGCCGTGGACCGTGCTGACCGGGCAGGGCGGCTGGTACAAGGTGTTCACCCCCTTCTACCGCGCGGTGATGGCGAAACCGACGCCGCGGCATCCGCTGGCGGCGCCGACGAAGACCGACGGGCTACATCATCGAGAGGTCGCGTCCGACGCGCTGGGCGACTGGGGGCTGCTGCCCGCGGCACCGGTGCCCGATTGGGCCGGCGGCCTGCGCGAGCGCTGGCGTCCGGGAGAAGCCGGCGCGGCCGAGCGAATGGAGACGTTCCTCACCGAGCGGGTGTCGCACTACGTCGCCGACCAGGACCTTCCGGCCGAGGAGGGCACCTCGATGCTCTCACCGCACCTGCGCTGGGGTGAGATCAGCCCGTTCCAGTTCTGGCATGCGCTCGACGGGCATCGCGCGCGGGCCTCGAGCGACGCCGAGGGAGCGGCCGCCGTGCTGCGTCAGCTGATCTGGCGCGAGTTCTCGTATCACCTGCTCTTCCACCTGCCCTCGATCACCACCGAGAACATGCGTTCGGAGTTCGACCGCTTCCCCTGGGCCGAGGTCACCGACGACGAGCTCGAGCGATGGCAGCAGGGCGACACGGGCATCCCGCTGGTCGACGCCGGCATGCGTGAGCTGTGGCAGACCGGCATCATGCACAACCGGGTGCGGATGGTCGTGGCGTCATTCCTCGTCAAGAACCTCCGGGTCGACTGGCGGGTCGGCGAGGCCTGGTTCTGGGACACGCTCGTCGACGCCGACCCGGCGGCCAACGCACTGAACTGGCAGTGGGTCGCGGGGTCCGGGCCCGATGCGGCGCCGTACTTCCGCATCTTCAACCCCGAGCTGCAGGCCTCCAAGTTCGACAAGCACGGCTCCTACGTGAACCGTTACGTGCCCGAGGCGGGCACGCCCGCCTACCCCGAGCCGATGGTCGACCTGAAGGAGTCGCGGCGCGCGGCGCTCGACGCTTACGCGACGATCCGCTGAGGCGGGCGCGAGTCAGGCGCTCCGCTCAGTACCCCGCGAACGCGTCGGTGCGTACCCGCCGCGCCCCTGCCCGCCGCAGCTGCGCCGAGACATGGTCGACGTACCCGGGAGGGCCCGAGACGTAGGCCCGCCGCGCAGCGAGATCCGGGATCGCCTCGCCCGCCACATCGGCCGTGAGTCGGGCCGGCCCGAGGTACGTCCACCCCGGCGGCAGCTCGGCCGGCCGATCGGGCGCGATGACGAGCACGCGGATGCCCGTGGCGGCGATCTCGTCGGTGTACGCCAGCTCGTCCGCAGCCGACGCCGAGTAGATCAGCACCACGTCCCCCGCCGAGCCGCGGCGGGCCCGTTCGGCGAGCTGGCTGACGAACGGTGTGACACCGATCCCGCCGGCGGCGAGCACCAGAGGAACCGAGACGTCGGACGGCAGCAGGAAGTCGCCGCCCACCCAGGTCGCGTGCACGGTCGCTCCCGGCGACAGGGTGGTCAGCGCCCGCTTGAACGAGCTCGACGGATCCGACAGCTTCACGCCGAGCGAGACCGGCGCCGGCGTCTCCGCGTGCAGGCGAGCCGGCGGCGGTGTGGTGATGCTGAACATCCGCCGCGCACCTCGGGCATCGGTGCGAGCATGGGGCAGCGACAGCTCGAGGTACTGTCCGGCGCGGAACGGAACGGGCGAGGCGGGCTCGAAGTCGAACGCCGCCGAGGTCGGGGTCAGCGTGCGGCTGCCCGCGAAGCGGAGGCGCACCCCGCGCCGCTGGCCGAACGCGAAGGCGACGACGTTGCCGATCACCAGCGCGATCTCGGGCGTCGAGTACACGCTCCCGAGCGTGAACGGGATCGAGAACGGCACCGCGACGACCACGGCGACGAGCAGCTGCTGCCAGCGGCGCGGCGGCAGCGTCAGCGGCTCGCTCAGCATGAAGCCGGCGAGGAAGACGATCGGGAACGAGCCGAACGCCAGCACCAGCGCGTCGGGGAAGGCGGTTCCGGTGAGCATGATCCGCCCGATGGTGATCGCCCCGGCGGCCACCACGAAGGTGAGCCCGAGCGCGAGCTTGCGGGTGCGCCAGAGCACCAGGAAGGCGCCGATCGCCACGAAGGGCAGCAGCACCGGCGTCGCCACCCACCACGCCGACGGGTACAGCCCGGTCACGCTCATCACCACGGCCGCCGCGGCGACGGGGTTCAGGACGTGCCGCCCCCGGAAGGCCAGCACGAACTTCGACGCCGCTGCGATGGCCCCGGTGAGGGCGATCAGCGCGAGCCCGGCCGGGTCGGCCGTCGGCATGAAGACGAAGACGATGATCAGCCCCGAGATCGCCGACGACGGCAGGTGCGCGCGGGTCCGGAACAGCCGCGCCAGCAGCCAGCTCACCGCACCGGTCGCGACGACCGCGACCACCGTCGAGAGCACCAGCTGCAACGGGGTGTAGAACAGCTGCCCCAGCGCGCCGGCGACGATGGCGGTCACCACCAGCGCGGCGAGCACCAGCACGATCAGGTTGTACATGGTGACGCGCCCGATCAAGGTGTCGAGTCGTGCTTTCATGCGAAGAGCTCCCCGGGGAAGTCACGGGAGCGCTCGGCGCGCCCGTCGGCGTACATGCGGACATAGCTGAAGTGGAATGTCTTCGCCAGCTGGTGGGCGCCGGTGAAGAAGAGGGCGGTCGCGAGGCCGTCGGCGAGAGCCGTCGAGGAAGCGATGACCCAGGTGGCGATCACCTCGCGGGCGGGCGATCCGGTGCGCGGGTCGACGATGTGGTGGAGTCCCCCGCCCCAGGCCCGGCGGTTGCTCGCCGAGGCGCAGAGTGAGAGGCCGGCGAACTCGGCGACGCCGATCGCCTTGCTCGGGTCGAGCGGATGCTCGAGCCCCACCCGCACGGGGGTGCTGCCCGAGTGCGCCAGATCCCCGCTCCCGTCGACGACGTACTCGGTGTGGCCGGCGTCGCGAAGCACGGAGGCCACGAGATCGACGAGATACCCCTTGCCGGCGGCGCCGAGGTCGATGACGGTCCCGGCGGGCGCCGAGACGGAGACGCCGGAGCGCGGCGAAGCTGAGGTGCGGGTGACGGTGGTGGGCCAGGTGGGTCGGTCACGAGCATCCGGAACCGAGGGCTCACCCGCGGGCGACGCACGCAGCGTGTACTCCGCGTCGTACCCGAGCTGCTCGAGCCGCGCCCCGACCAGCGGGTCGACCGCCCCCTCGGTGGCGGCGTGCAGCCGGTCGTAGAGCTCGAACAGAGGCTCTGCGTCAGCCGGGAAGTCGACCTCGGCGGCGCCGCGGGCGAGCGCCGTGACGAGCGAGTCGGGCCGGAACCGCGAGTAGTCGCGGTCGAAGGCCTCGACCCGCTCGAGCACGGCGGCACGGGTGGCCGGCCCGAGCGGCTGCGAGTGCGGCGTCTCGATCTGCCAATGCGTGCCGATCGCCTCGAAGTCGAACCGCGACGGCCGCGGTGCCAGGGCACCGTCAGCGGACGGATCGACGGGAGCGGAGGGATCGGCGAGCATGGCGGAGACGGGCGCGGCGACGACGGGTGGGGTGACGACCGGCGGCGTCAGGCCGCGTCGGACTTGATGGTCTCGACGGCCTCGTTGAAGCCGCCGCTGGTGAGGCTCGAGCCGGCGACACGGGAGACGTCGATCTCGTCGACGTCCTTACCGACGACGACCTCGGAGATGCCGTCGGCGAACTGGGTCTGGTAGTTGACGGAGTTCGGGTTGGTGGCCTCCGGCGTGACCGTGACGGCGGTGATGACGTCGCCCGCGAGGGTGAGCGAGACGTCGATCTCCTCCTGGCCGTTGGGCGAGGTGTAGCTGCCCGTGGCTTCGTAGGTGCCGTCCTGGTAGGTGGACGAGCCGGTCGAGTCGTCGGCCGCAGCGGTCGACGAGGGGGTCGCCGCGGCCGAGGCGGCCGGGGTGGAGTCCGTGTCGGCCGAGCCGGAGCCGGACTCGGCCGTCGCATCGGTGGCGCAGCCGGCCAGGGCGACCGAGAGCGAGACTCCGGCGAGGGCGGAGAGGCCGATCTTCTTCTGTCGGGTGGTCATCATGGGCGCATCCTGTCGTTGGGGGCGGGGGCGGTCTCGACGGTATTCAGCGAAGCTGGCAGAGCCCTATGGCGTTTCTTTGCACCTGGCCTGAGGCCGGTGTGCAAGGAGGGCTGCCGACGGCCTCATCCTCGGACAACGGGGCCCGGCGACGAAACGTTCAGGCGCGCTTCTGCCGGCGCAGCCGCCGGAGGGTGCTGATGGTGCGCTGCTCGGGTAGGCTCCAGCCGAAGCGCACGGCCAGCAGGCGGATCAGGGTCGTGACGATCACGCAGCCGATGCCCGCGACGGTGATGTTCGAGCCCATCCCGAACGCCACCGTGAGGAAGATCGCACCGGCGCCCGCCGCGACGGCGTAGAGCGATCCGACGTGCATCACACCGATCGGCAGCCCGAGCAGGATGTCGCGGAGCATGCCTCCACCGACCGCCGCGACGATGCCCACGAAGATGGCAGGCACGACGGGCAGGCCGAACGCGAGCGCCTTGCTGGTGCCGATCGCGCAGAACAGCCCGAGGCTGACGGCGTCGAGCACCGTGACGAGCACGTTCAGGCGGGTGAACACGCGCTCGAGCAGCATGCCCAGCAGCGCCGCGACGATCGCCACGGGGATGAACCAGTTCGACTCCAGCGCGGCCGGCACCGTGTTCAGCAGCAGGTCGCGGATGAGACCGCCCCCGAAGCCCGCGACCACCCCGATCAGGCCGACGCCGAGCAGGTCGAGCCGCTTGTCCTTGAACTGGGCCGCGAACGACGCGCCCTGCACGCTGCCGAGGCCGGTCGCCGCGAGGTCGAGCCAGAACGGCGTGACGAACTGCTCGGCGACCATGCAGCATTCCTATCACGACGGTGAGGCGCCTCGGGCGCGGCTCGGGACGGGGGCGGATGCTCGCCCGGCGCGTCACCGGAAGGCGAGGATCTCCGGCCCCCACGCCTCGCGGATCTCGCCGTCGGGGTCGTTGTCGACCCGTTCCTCCCGGTCGATGATCAGGGTGGGGCGCTCCTCGGTGTCGTAGGGAGGCCAGGGCACGGCGTCGGTGTCGGGCGCCTCACCGCGGGCGAACGCGATCCAGCGGCCGCGCATCCGCCCCGCCACCCGCAGCGCCTCGGCCCGGCCGCCCAGCCCGAACACGATGTCGCGGCCGCGCGGCGCGAACGAGCCGAAGACGTAGGCGAGCTCGGCGGCGTGGGTGGCGCCGATGCCCGTGACCCGGAGGAGGGGGGTGGCGTGGTCGAAGCGGTACATCCAGGTGGGGGCGTGCCGGCTGTGGGCCTCCGCGAGCCAGATGCTGGGCATCCGGAACCCCGCGTCGCGGGAGACCTCGGCCGGGGTGCGCCGGCGCGGGTAGCTCGGGTAGGCGCCGGTGATGCGCGCGCCCGCCTCGTCGAAGCCGGGGCTGCCGGGGTTGTCGGCGGCGATCTCGGCGAACATCTGCTCGACCTTCTCGGAGGTGATCGGCAGGAGCGGCGAGCGCATCAGCTTGAAGAACGACGACTCGTCGTGGTTCGTGCCGATGATCAGCGGGATGCGGGGCACGTGCCCCTCGCGGAACGCCGTCAGCGGATACTCGGGCACGACCTCGTCGTCGATCACCGGGGCCATCGCCAGGGTGCCCGGCACCGCGCCCGAGACCTCGTGCACCAGCTCGGCGCCCGCATCGACCAGGTCGAAGGGGTCGAGCTCCCGCAGCCGGTGGGCGTCGCCCGGATCGATGCCGACGATGTCGAGGAAGCGGTGCGCCACCGTCGCGGCGCGCTCACGGCCGTAGACCGAGGTGACGGGCGCGCTCTGCGCGATGGCCCGGTGGAACAGGCCGGTGGTCAGGGGCGACGCCATCAATGCGATGACGGATGCTCCGCCGGCCGATTCGCCGAAAAGGGTGACGTTGCCGGGGTCGCCGCCGAACGCGGCGATGTTCCGCTGCACCCACGCGAGGCCCGCGATCTGGTCGCGCAGGCCGACGTTCGCGTCGAAGCCGTGGCGGAACGCGGAGTCGGTGCCGGGGTTCAGGCTCGAGAAGTCGACGAAGCCCAGGATGCCCAGGCGGTAGTTGACGGTGACCACGACGACGTCGCCCTCGGCCGCGAGGGTGGTGGCGTCGTAGAAGCGCTGGGCGGTCGAGCCGGCGAAGTAGCCGCCGCCGTGGATCCAGACCATGACCGGTCTGCCGGCCGCACCCGCCGCACCCGGCGCGGACCCGGCCGGCGCCCAGACGTTCAGCGTCAGGCAATCCTCACCGAGCGGCACCGAGGGGTCGACCTCCATCGACTTCAGCACGTGCTGCGGCGCCATCGCCCCGAACGCCGTCGCATCGCGCAGCTCGTGCCAGGGCTCGGGCGGCTGCGGCCGGCGGAAGCGCCGCTCCCCTGTGGGCGAGGCCGCGAACGGGATGCCCTTCCAGCTGAGCACCTCGCCGTCGCGGGCTCCGCGGACGGCTCCGGCGATGGTCTGGCGGATGAGGGATTCCCGGACCGCGCGCGTCATGCTCCGATGCTACTCACGCCGGCTGGGTTCGGCCGGGGCGTCGACGACCCCGCCGTCGGCCGCGGGCGACGCATCGCCGCCCTCTGCCACCTCCTTCACCGCCACCGCCCGCGACGCCGCGATCGCCGCCCGCCCCGACGGCAACGCGATCGCGACGACCACCACGACCACGGTCAGCGCCCCCGCGACGACGAGCAGCAGCTGCACGCTGATCACATCGGCCAGCGGCCCGAACACGCTCATGCCGATGGGGGCAGCCAGCGCCATCACGATGCCGACGTAGCTGAACACCCGCCCGTGCTTGTCGGGGTCGACCGTCTCCTGCACGAGCGTCATGAACGGCGCCGAGAACAGCGGCACCAGCAGGCCGAAACCGAACATGAAGCCGTAGAACACCCAGAGGTTCGGGCTCAGCCCGAGCGCCGTGGTGAACACCGCGAAGCCGAAGGTCGCGAACAGGATCAGCCCCATCCGGCTGAACCGCGCGAGCACCGTCGACACGAGGATGCCGCCGATGATCATGCCCACGCTGAACGCGAGCTCGAGCACCGTGACCATCCACACCTCGTCGCCGAAGGTGCGGGCGACCATCAGCGGGGTGATGAACGAGGGCGCCACGGTGAGCAGGAAGATGATGGCGAACACCACCAGCAGCCAGCGCACGACCTTGTGCCGCCAGATGTACTGCAGCCCCTCGACGAGGTCGTAGCGGAAGCTGGTCTCCTTCGCCGCGATCGAGGCGAGCGTCGGCACCGTCACGAGCGCCAGCAGTCCCACGCCGATCACGGCCGTGACGACGTCGATGAAGAACACCGGCACGATGCCGAACACGCCGAACACCGCTCCCGCGGCCGCCGGGGCGAGCAGGGCCATGGCCGACTGGATGGTCTGGAACAGCCCGTTCACCCGCATCAGCTGATCGGGCGGCGCGATCTGCGGGATCATCGCCTGCACGGCCGGCGACTGCACCCCGGCGCCGATCGAGCGCACGCCGACCGCGACGAGGATGATCCACAGATCGGTCAGCCCGTTCAGCATCAGCAGGGCCAGCGCGAGCGTCGCCAGCGCGATGCTGCTGTCGGCGATCATCACGAGCACCTTGCGGTTGACCCGGTCGGCGATCACCCCGCCGAAGATCGACACGATGCCCTGCGGCAGGAAGGCGGCGAGCGCGTAGAGCGCGACCGCCAGCCCCGACCTGGTCTCGAAGGTGACGTACCACATCACCGCGTACTGCACGATCATCGACCCGAACAGCGACACGGTCTGCCCCGTGAGGAACAGACCGGCGTTCCGCTTCCAGTGCGCCGGCGCCTCGGTGGTGGTCATGTGAACAGCGTACACATGACCACCGACACCGGGGAAGACGGGGGCCCGCACCCCTACACGCTGTGCCGGTGACGCGTGCGCGGCAGCGTCGGCAGGTCGCTCAGCGCCGGCCCCTCCAGCCGCGTGCCGTCGGCCGCGAACCGCGAGGCGTGCAGCGGGCAGTCCCAGCTGCGCTCGGAGTCGTTCCACGCCAGCACCCCGCCGAGGTGCGGGCAGACCGCGCTGACGGCGCAGGTCGTGCCGTCCACCGTCGAGATGCCGACGGGCCGCCCTCCCGAATTCGCGACCACGCCCTCGCCCTCGCGCGGCTGCGGCACCGGGGTCGACCGCGTCTCGGCGCCCAGCCACCCCTTGACCGTCTGCAGGCCCACGGATGCTCCTGCCGCCGCCCCCTTGGCCAGGTCGGCCGGCCGCGTGAGCCGCGTGCCGAGCACCGTCTGCCAGTGGGCCCGATCACGCCGGGGCGTCCCGGTGAGCTCGTCGGTCAACCGGATGGCGGCCCCCGCCGAGTTCGTCAGCCCCCACTTGGCGTAGCCGGTCGCGACGTGGACCCGTCCCCGGCCGCGGGGCAGGGCGCCGACGAACGGGATCAGGTTGTGCGACTCGTAGTCCTGCGCCGACCAGGCGTGGGTCAGCCGCGCACCGGGCCACTGCTCCTCGGTCCAGCGCTCGAGCTGCTCCACGCGCTCCTTCTCGGAGCGGTCGCCGGGCCGTCCGACCGAGTGGCCGTCGCCGCCGATGACCAGCAGCTCCGTCCCCTCGTGCGGGGCAGTGCGCACCGACCGCGAACCCTCGGCGGCCGAGTCGCCGACCGAGATGAACATGCCGTCCGGGAGTGCGCCGGGACGGGCATCCGGAACCTCGAACGCCAGCCCGTAGCTGCGAAGACCCTCGACCTTCGTGAAGTAGAGGCCCCGGTCGAGGATGGGCGTCGCGGTCGCGAGCACCACCGACTGCGCCCGCAGCTCGCCGCGGCTGGTGCGGACGTGCGCCGGCTTCGACGCTCGCACCCCCGTGACGCGGGTCTGCGTGTGCAGCACCCCGCCGAGACCGGTGAAGGCGGCGGCGAGCGCCTCCAGCACGTCCATCGCGTCGAGCTGCGCCTGCTCGGGCAGGGCCACGCCGAAGGCGAAGGGGAACGGCACGTCGACGTCGTCGGGCGTGACGAGCGACACCGGCAGCCCGGCCTCGCGGGCGGCGCGGTACTCGGCGTCGACCGTGTCGGCCGCCTTCGGGTCGGCGTGCTGGGCGTAGCTGTAGGCCGTGCGGTACTCGACCGGCACGCCCTGCTCCTCGCAGAAGCCCAGCAGCCACTCCTGCCCGTCGCGGTTCATGGCGGCATAGGCCTTCAGGATGCGCGACGAGTGGTGAGAGCGGATGCTCGAGAAGCGGCTGCCCTGCAGCAGCGACACCTTCCCGGTCGTGTTGCCCGACGCCAGCGCACCGATGTCGAGGGCTTCGAGCACGACGACGCGCTTGCCGGCGCGGGCCAGCCGGAGGGCGGTGATCAGCCCGGTCAGGCCGGCGCCGACCACGGCGACGTCGTAGACGGGGGTCGGGTCGAACGGCGTCGCGACGGATGCGCGGGCGGGCCGGTCGCGCCAGAGCGAGCGTCCGGCGGGCGGCTGGGCCGAGGCACTGGGGTGAGTGGGGGACATCTCCTCAGTACACTCCTCCCGCTGCCCGAAAGGTGCGTAAGTTGGAGGGGTTGCAGCTATCGACTTCCCCGAGAGGAACGGCATGTCCGACGTGAACGACCGAATCGAAGACCCCGATCTGACCGACATCGGCGCGGAGGACGTCGATCTCGACGAAACCGTCAGCATCGACGAGGTGCAGGAGGACGACGCGGAGGAGATCAACCCCGTGTTCGGCGACGACCAGGAGGTCATCGCCGACAACCTCAACTACGACGAGTAGCGGTCACGCGAACGGCCCCGGCCGCCCGGCTCGATGAGCGGGCGACCGGGGCCGTCGTGCGTGTGCAGGCCGTCAGTCGGTGCCGGCGTCGAACGCGGCGCCCTCGGAGGCCGCATCCGTCGCCCGCTCCAGCGCATCCTCGGAGTCGGAGACGTGCCCGCCCTCGAGGATCGAACTCGCCTCGCCCTGCTCGAGCTCGCCCACCAGCTCGGCCGTCGCGCCGCCGATGATGCCGGCCAGGGCGTACTGCTCGAGCCGCGCGCGCGAGTCGGCGATGTCGAGGTTGCGCATCGTGAGCTGGCCGATGCGGTCGTCGGGGCCGAAGGCGGCGTCGCCGACGCGCTCCATCGACAGCTTGCCGGGGTGGTAGCTGAGCGCCGGGCCCGTGGTGTCGAGGATCGTGTAGTCGTCGCCGCGGCGGAGGCGCAGCACGACCTCTCCGGTCACGGCCGAGCCGACCCAGCGCTG
The DNA here is from genome assembly GCF_013409865.1 of Herbiconiux flava. NCBI lineage: Bacteria > Bacillati > Actinomycetota > Actinomycetes > Micrococcales > Microbacteriaceae > Herbiconiux > Herbiconiux flava. The sequence goes on along the minus strand of NZ_JACCBM010000001.1, from coordinate 1,208,790 downwards.
GATGGACTCACGGAGCATCAGCGACTGAGGGTCGAGCCAGCGGCCCTCGTACATCAGGCGGCCGAGGCGGCGGCCCTCGGTGTGGTAGTTCGCCACCGTGTCCTCGTTGTGGATGGCGTTCAGCAGGCGCTCGTAGGCGATGTGCAGCAGCGCCATTCCCGGGGCCTCGTAGATGCCGCGGCTCTTGGCCTCGATGATGCGGTTCTCGATCTGGTCGCTGACGCCCAGACCGTGCCGCCCGCCGATGGCGTTGGCCTCGAAGACGAGCGCGACCGCGTCGTCGTACTCGACACCGTTGATCGCGACCGGCCGGCCGGCCTCGAAGCGCACCGACACCTCCTCGGTGGCGACCTCGACGTCGTCGCGCCAGGCGGCGACGCCCATGATCGGCTCGATCAGGTCGAGCCCGGCCGAGAGCTCCTCGAGGCGCTTCGCCTCGTGGGTGGCGCCCCAGATGTTTGCGTCGGTGCTGTAGGCCTTCTCGGTGGAGTCGCGGTAGGGGAAGCCGCGCTCGACGAGCCACTCGCTCATCTCGGTGCGGCCGCCGAGCTCGCCCACGAACGAGGCGTCGAGCCAGGGCTTGTAGACGCGCAGGCGGGGGTTGGCGAGCAGCCCGTAGCGGTAGAACCGCTCGATGTCGTTGCCCTTGTAGGTGGAGCCGTCGCCCCAGATGTCGACGCCGTCCTCCTTCATGGCGCGCACGAGCATCGTGCCCGTGACGGCGCGGCCGAGCGGCGTGGTGTTGAAGTAGGTCTTGCCGCCGGAGCGGATGTGGAAGGCGCCGCACTGCAGCGCCACCAGGCCCTCCTCGACCAGGGCGGCCTTCGCGTCGACGAGGCGGGCGATCTCGGCGCCGTACTCGAGTGCGCGGCCCGGCACCTTGTCGATCTCGGGCTCGTCGTACTGGCCGATGTCGGCCGTGTACGTGCAGGGCACCGCGCCCTTCTCGCGCATCCACGCCACCGCGCAGGAGGTGTCGAGCCCTCCCGAGAATGCGATGCCGACGCGTTCGCCGACGGGGAGCCTGCTCAGAACCTTGGACATGCCCTAAATCCTATGGTCTCGCCGCACCCGCCTCGGAACGGTGTTGACTGACGGCATGAGCTCCTGGGTCGACCACGTGATGTGGTGGCATGTCTATCCGCTCGGCTTCACGGGGGCACCCGTGCGTCCCGAGGCGGGTGAGGGCGCGTCGGCGGATGCTCCGGCCCACCGCCTCGGCCGCATCGAGTCCTGGCTCGACCACGTGGTCGACCTCGGCCTGAACGGCCTCGCCCTCGGCCCCGTCTTCGCGAGCTCCACCCACGGCTACGACACGACCGACCACTTCCGCATCGACCCGCGGCTCGGCGACGAGGCCGACTTCGACCGGCTGGTCGCCGCCGCGCACGAGCGGGGAATCCGCGTGCTGCTCGACGGTGTCTTCAACCACGTCGGACGCGCTCATCCGGCCTTCGCGGCCCTCGAGGAATCGGGGCCGTCTGCCGCGACCGCGGCACTCTTCCGGGTCGACTGGCAGGGCTGGCAGCCCGGCGACCCCGTGCGGGCCGACGTCTTCGAGGGGCACGACCAGCTCGTCGCGCTCGACCACTCCTCCCCCGCCGTGGCCGACCTCGTGGTCGAGGTCATGACCTACTGGCTCGGCCGAGGCGCCGACGGCTGGCGGCTCGACGCGGCGTACGCGGTGCCGCCGGCGTTCTGGGCGCAGGTGCTGCCGCGGGTGCGGGACGTGCATCCGGACGCCTGGTTCACGGGAGAGGTGATCCACGGCGACGCGCTCGCGATCGTGGCCGAGTCGGGGCTCGACTCGCTCACCCAGTACGAGCTGTGGCAGGGACTCTGGCACGGCATCGCCGACGCGAACCTGTTCGAGCTGAAGCATGCGGTCGAGCGCGGCAACGAGCTGCTCGAGGGCTTCGTTCCCACCACCTTCGTGGGCAATCACGACGTGTCACGCATCGCGTCGGCGATCCCGGATGCGCGGCATCTGCCGCACGCCCTCGCCCTGCTGTTCACCCTCGCCGGCACGCCGATGGTCTACGCGGGCGACGAGTACGGGCTGCGCGCCGTGAAGGAGGAGCGGCTCGGCGGCGACGACGCGGTGCGGCCGGAGTTCCCGGACTCGCCGCCGTCGGTGGAGTCGCTGCCCTCCTCGCTGCCGGGCGCCGGGCCGGATGCGCGCGAGCTGCTCGCTCTGCACGGTGAGTTGATCGCGCTGCGGCGGCGGCACGCGTGGCTGCACTCGGCACGGTCGGACGTGCTGCACGTCACGAACACGGCGCTGGTCGTGCGCACGGCCACCGGATCGGGCGCGGTGGTGACGGCGCTGAACATCGGCGACGAGGCCGTCGCTGTGCCGGCGGGCGGCGCCTCGGCGGTGCTGGCGGGCTCGGCGTCGCTGGCGGCGGGCCGGGCGAGCCTCCCGCCGCACGGCTGGGCCGTGCTCGGCGACTGACCCGCCCGCTCGACCTGACACCTCTCGTGTCAGGTGGGGCGGGTCAGGCCTCGGTGTGGGAGGCCGACTTGTCCTGCAGGAACTGGCAGAGGGCCGCCGCGACCGCGAGTTCGGCCACCAGTGCCTGGAGGTCGAGCGACGAGAGCTCGAGGGGCTTGGTGCGCTCGCCGAGCGTCACGGTCCAGTGCGGATCGCCCACGCTCGCCGGCTGCATGTAGATCTCGGTGGTCTCGTTCTTCAGGGGCACGACGACGAGGCCGGTGTCGGCACCATCGCCTCCATGCTGCACCAGGACGTTGATGAGCTGACCCCCCTCGCGGGTGGTGCGGAACTCATCGAGCCAGGCCTCCAGGGTCTCTTTGCTGCGGAACGGCATCTGCCGATGATATCGGGCGCCACCGACACCGGGGGCGACGGTGGCCGAATTGCGGCTGAGGCTCCCTAGAGCGGGCCGACCCCGAACGCGCGCGCGAGCCGGTCGATCTTCTCGGCACGGCCGAGGCGGGGCAGGTCGCTGCCGTCGCGGATCACGCGGCCGCGCGCCTCGAAGTCGGCGAGGAAGTCGCGCGCCCAGGTCACGTCGGACTGCGTCGGGCTGATCGCCTCGTTGATCACGGGGAGCTGATCGGTGTCGAGGCAGAGCTTGCCGGTGAGGCCCAGTGCGACCGCGGTGGCCGACTGCTCGCGCAGCACGGGGTGGCTCGACGAGACGGTCGGGCCGTCGATCGGGCCGGGCAGCCCGCCCACGCGGCTCGCCACGACGAGGCGCGAGCGCGGGTAGGCCATCGCGATGTCCTCGGCGCTGGTGCCGGTGTCGCGGCGGTAGTCGCCGCTGCCGAAGGCGAGCCGGAAGGCACCGCGGGCCCGCGCGATGTTCACCGACTCCTCGATGCCGAGGGCCGACTCGATCAGCACGAGCACGGGGGTGGTGCCGCCGAGGCGGTCGTAGGTCTCGGTGACGTGCGAGGCGTCCTCGGTCTTGGCGAGCATCACGCCCTTCAGGCCCGGCAGGCCCTTGAGCTGGTCGACGTCGTCGCTCCAGAAGTCGCTGGCGCGGTCGTTGATGCGCACCCAGGCGCTGCCGCCGCCGCTCAGCCACGCGGCGACGTCGTCGCGCGAGGAGTCCTTGTGCTTGGGGTCGATCGCGTCCTCGAGGTCGAGCACGAGCTGGTCGGCGCGCGAGCGGGAGGCGCGATCGAAGTCGTCGGTGCGCCGCGCCGACAGCAGCAGCCACGAGCGCGAGATCTCGGCGGGCACCTCGTGCCGCTCGGCGGCGGGCGTGGGCGCGCTGGTCGGCGTGGTCGTGGTCTCTGACGTCATGGTGCTTCTCTCTTCATCGACAGGCTGCCCCTCAACCCTACGGTCCCCCGCCCCACCTCCCGAATTGCGTGCATAACGAACGCAAGGGGCGGACACAGGGTCACCCCTGCATCCGCCCCTCAGCCCCCTGCCGCGAGCCCGAACCACCGCGCCCGCTCTACGGCGACCGGTTCTCCATCCCAACTCGCCCCCGACAGGGCGCGAGTGACACGGTTGCGCCGAACCGCGAGGCCCCCGGCCTCGCCCGGCCGCGCGCGAAGCGCGCAGCCGCCGCTCGAGCGCCCGGCGCGACGCAGTCGCACCGGGCCCTCAAGCCTGCAGCTAGTGAGTGGGTGATCCCCCGGTGACGGCGATCGTCTCGCCCACGACGTAGCTCGACTCCTGCGAGGCGAGGAACACGAAGGCCGGAGCCAGCTCGACCGGCTGGCCGGCGCGGCCCATGGGGGTCTCGCTGCCGAACTCCTCGATCTTCTCGTTCGGCACGAAGGCCGGCTGCAGCGGCGTCCAGACGGGGCCGGGGGCCACGCCGTTCACGCGGATGCCGCGCTCGATCAACTGCTGCGCCATGGCCCGGGTCCAGTTGGCGATGCCCGCCTTCGAGACCGCGTACTCGGCGAGCGAGGGCGACGGCACGAAGCCCTGGATGCTCGACGTGGTGATGATCGACGCGCCCGGCTTGAGGTGCGGCGAGGCCGCCTTCGTCAGCCAGAACAGCGGGTAGATGTTGGCCTTCAGCACGTGGTCAAGGGTTTCCGTCTCGAAGTCGTCGATGCTGTCGACCGTGGGCATGGTGCCGGCGTTGATGACGAGGATGTCGAGGCCACCGAGGCCCTCGACGGCGTCGGCGACGACCTGCTGGTCGACGGCCTCGTCCTGCAGGTCGCCCGGCAGCAGCACGGCGGTGCGGCCCTCGGCGCGGATCAGCTCGGCGACCTCCTCGGCCTCCGCCTGCTCCTCGGCGAGGTAGCTCAGGGCGACGTCCGCACCCTCGCGGGCGTAGGCGATGGCGACGGCGCGCCCGATGCCCGAGTCCGCTCCGGTGATGAGCGCCTTGCGGCCGGGCAGGCGGCCGGTGCCGACGTAGGTGGTCTCGCCGTGGTCGGGGGCCGGGTCCATCTTGCGGCTGTCGCCGGGGCCGTCCTGCTGCTGCGGCGGGAACGGGGGGCGGGGGTACTGGGTGGTCGGATCCTTGGGGGTGTACATGGTGTCGGACATGGCCGCCACGCTACGACGGTCGCCCCGGATCCGCTCGGGGCTTGCAGACAGCTGGCAGTCGGCGTACTCACGGGCGCGAAGCGGTGCCGTGCGGTGCGCGCAGGGCCATGATCGAGAGCGATGACCACCTCACCGGCCGACGCCGCACCCCAGCTGCCCACCCGCTACGTCGACCTGCGCGACTACGCCGCCATCGGGGACGGCCGGACTGTCGCCCTGATCGCCCTCGACGGGCAGGTCGACTGGATGCCCGTGCCGGCCCTGCACTCGCCCCCCGTCTTCGCGGCCCTCGTCGACGGCCCCGGCGGCGGCCGCTTCGAGCTGCGCCCCGAGGACGACTTCACGGCCGAGCGCGAGTACGTCACCGGCACCAACGTGCTGCAGACGACGTTCACCACCGCGACCGGCGTGGTGCGGGTGACGGATGCGCTGGTCACCGGTGTGGCCGGTCGGCTGCCGTGGCTCGAGCTCGCCCGGCGGATCGAGGGGCTCGAGGGGTCGGTGCCGATGCGGTGGGCGGTCGTCCCGGGAGCCGTGTTCGACGGCCTGCAGGACGACGGGGCGGGGCTGGACGACGGGAGCGAAGGCGGCGACACGGACGGCAGCGACAGCTCGGCCCGCGGGGACGACGCGGGACGCGCATCCGGAACCGCCGACGACGGGGGCGGGAACGGCAGCGACATCCCCGGGGTCAAGCGCGTCGACACCGTGCACGGCCCCATCCTGCGCGTCGGCCAGATCGACCTCGTGCTGGTCGGCAGCGAGCACGGCCGCCTCGACCCCTCCGAGCCGGGCGACGGGTTCCCCGAGGGGCCGCTGTCGTTCTACGGGGCCTTCACGGCGTCGGCCGGGTCGCGGCACCTGCTGACGCTCTGCGGCACCGACGACGAGCCGATCCACGTGCCGGTGCCCGAGAACGTCGACCGCGGCATCGACCGCTCGATCGAGAGCTGGCAGGCCTGGACCCGCGAGTTCGACGGCCCGGACGGCGACGAGGACGACGAGTGGACCGACGTCGTGCAGCGCAGCGCCCTCGCCCTCAAGCTGCTCATCTTCAGCCCCACCGGCTCGATCGCGGCCGCCGCCACCACGGGCCTGCCCGAGAACCGCACCGGCGGCAAGAACTACGACTACCGCTTCGCCTGGGTGCGCGACCTGGCCTACACGGTCGGCGCGCTCGTCGAGTTCGGCCTGCGTGAGGAGACGCACGCGGCGGTGTCGTGGGTGCTGAAGACGCTGAAGCAGTACGAGGGCGAGCTGCACATCTTCTTCCGCCTCGACGGCTCGCTGCCGGGCCGGATGCACGACGCCCCCGCCGAGGGCTGGCGCGGCATCGGCCCCGTGCGCGTGGGCAACGACGCCAGCGACCAGCTGCAGCTCGGCGTCTACGCCGACGTCGTGGGCATCATGGCGCGCTACGTGGATGCGGGCAACATCCTCGACGAGCGCACCAGCGAGCTCATCGTCGCCTTCGCCGACGCGGCCTGCCACGAGTGGCCGAAGAAGGACTCGGGCATGTGGGAGCTGCCCGAGGAGGAGCACTACGTCTCGAGCAAGGTCGGCTGCTGGCAGGCGATCACCGACGCGCTGCACCTCGCCGAGATCGGCGAGATCAAGCCGAGCGAGGACGACCTGTCGCACTGGCGGAAGAACCGCCGCCTGATCGAGGAGTGGGTCGCCGAGCACGGCTGGAGCGAGGAGCGCGGCGCCTACCTCATGCACCCCGGCAGCGACCGGCTCGACGCGTCGATCCTGCTGCACGCCGACCGCGCCTTCGGGCCGCGCTCGCGCATGGACGCCACCATCGCCCGCATCGACGAGGAGCTCTCGGCCGGCCCGCTGCTCTACCGCTACAGCGGTGTCGACGAGGAGGAGGGCACCTTCGTGGCCTGCGCCTTCTGGCTCACCGAGGCTCTCGCGCGCACCGGGAGGGTGGGCGATGCGACCGAGCGGATGCGCGCCCTGCTCCCCCTCGCCAACGACGTCGGGCTCTACTCCGAGATCATCGCGGCCGACGACCACGCGTTCCTCGGCAACCTGCCGCAGGGGCTGAGCCACCTGGCGCTGATCAACGCGGCGCTGTCGATCCGCTCGGCCTCGTCATCCGAGTCGTCGTCGTCGGAGTGAGCTGCAGCCTGCGTCTCGGCCGGGGCTGACCGCTCTCAGCCCTGCGCGATGGTGAGGCTGCCGAAGCCCTGGGTGATGAGGTTCTTCGCCAGGTAGATCGGCTTGCCGTCGAGCAGCACGTTGTGCGTGAGCACCAGCACCGGGGCCTTCGCCGGCAGGCCGATCGTGCGGCCGCGCTCGGCGCCGGCCCGGCCGACCGAGACGTCGTAGACGGCCGGCCCGAGGCGGCCGCCCAGCACGTCCATCACGGCCGCGAGGAGGCTGCGGCCCTCCGTCTGAAGCTCCGGCAGCCGGGCCGCGAGCTCCGGGCTCCGCTCGGCCAGCACCGCTCCGGCGGGAAGCACCTCGAGCATCTGGGCCACCGGCTCGTCGTCGCGCTTCAGCACGTTCTCCTGCACCCAGGTGTCGTCGTCTGCCCCGAGCTGCAGCCCGCGGGTGATGAAGTCACTCGTCGGCTGCAGCTCGTGCAGCGTTCGCACCACCTCGATGGCGACGTCGCCGGTCGCGGCGATCGCCTCGAGCGGGCGCAGCTGCTCGAGACCGACCTGCGGCAGCGCTTCGGCGACGAAGCGGCCGATGCCCCGGCGGGTGCGGATCAGGCCGTCCTCCTCGAGGAGCATCAGAGCCTCGCGCACCACCGTGCGGCTGACCCGGAGGGCCACGCCGAGATCGGCCTCGTTCGGAAGCAGCGAGCCGAGCTCGACCCTCCCGCCGCGGATCGCCTCGGCCAGCGAGGAGTAAACGGCTACCCGCAGCGGCTGACCCGTGGGCACCACGAGCGGGTCGAGCCGGAGGGTGGTGACTGCAGCTGCCATGGACGTTCTCCTCGTCGCGCGGACGTCGGTGCCGATCATCCGTCGGTCATTGACGCCGAGCCGGATGTATAACATCATACTCACTCAAGACAGGGAGACACCATGGCAACGACAGCGGTCGACAAGAACTCGGTCGGACTCGGCGAGCGGCAGTACCACATCGGGATCGCTCCGGGCGAGGTCTCGACGGTCGCCCTGCTGCCCGGCGACCCCTTCCGGGTGCCGATGATCGCGGAGTTCCTGACCGACGTGAAGACCGTCGCGCACCAGCGGGAGCACCTCACCATGACCGGGCTCTACAAGGGGCGGCTGATCACGGCGACCTCCACCGGCATGGGCTGCCCGTCGACCGCCATCGCGGCCGAGGAGCTGATCCGGGTCGGCGTCACCTCGCTCATCCGCGTGGGCTCGTCGGCCGGGCTGCAGACGGGCATCCGCCCCGGCGACCTGCTCGTCAGCGAGGGCACGCTGCGGAACGACGGCACGACGGCCGCTTACGCGCACCCGGGATACCCCGCCGTGCCCGACCTGCAGATCGCGACCAGCCTCGCGGAGACCGCACGGTCTCTCACCGCGGGCACCTCGACCACGGTGCACTCGGGCCTGAACGTCAGCGATGACGCGTTCTACGCCGAGACGCCGGAATGGATCGCCGAGCTGAACGGCCTGGGCATCCTGAACGTGGAGATGGAGAGCTCGGCCCTGTTCGTCGTCGCGCGACTGCGCGGGGTGCGGGCCGGGATGATCTGTGCGGCTTCGAGCAACCTGCATGACGGGACGAGTCTGTACGACGGCGTCAAGGAGGCGCTGGCGGCGGGATGGATGACGAGCATCGAGGCCGCGCTCGAGACCGCGGTGCGGCTGGAGCTGTGAGAACTCGGTTCTTCCGTAACACCGTTGACACATTGGACGTATAACATCCAACTTCATACCCGCTCCCGCCATTTTGGCCCGCCCTTTTGGAGAGAACCGATGAGCCCCGCACCCCTGTACGTCGACTGCGACACCGGCATCGACGACGCCCTCGCGCTCGGCTGGCTGGCCGCGTCGCCCGAGGTCGAGGTGGTGGGAGTCGGCACCGTGAGCGGCAACGTGTCCGCCGCCCAGGGCGCCCGCAACACGATCGACGTGCTCGCGCTGGCCGGCCGGTCCTGGCCGGTCGCGGTCGGCGCGGCCGAGCCGTCCGAGGGCGGGTTCACCCGGTCGGGCTTCGATGGAGGTGCCACGCACGTGCACGGGCCGTCGGGGCTCGGCGGATTCTCGGCGCCCCTCGCCGCCGCCAGCCCTCTCGACGTCGACGCCGCCGAGCTGCTGATCTCGCTGGCCCGGGAGCACGGCGGAGCGCTGCGCATCCTGGCCGTCGGCCCGCTGACCAACCTCGCGGAGGCCCTGCGCCGGGAGCCGGCACTGCCCTCCCTGATCGCCGAGGTCACGATCATGGGCGGCGCGGCGCTCGTGCCCGGCAACATCTCGCCCGTCACCGAGGCCAACATCGGCAACGACCCCGAGGCGGCCCAGGCCGTGCTCTCGGCACCGTGGCCGGTCACGCTCGTGCCGCTCGACGTGACGCTGGCCCATCCGCTCGACGAGGCCGGCCGCCACCGGCTGCTCGACTCGGGACGGCCTCTCGCCACCGCGCTCGGCGAGATGCTCGACTTCTACTTCGACTTCAACTCCACGTTCTACGGCGAACGCCGCTCGGCGCTGCACGACCCGCTCGCGGCGGCCATCGCCACCGGCACGGTGCGCCCCTCGGTGGCGCCGCGGGTGCACGTCGAGGTCGACACCACCGACGGGCCGGGCCGGGGCCAGACCATCTGCGACCTGCGCGGTCGCTTCCTCGGGCATCCGGACCAGCCCGGCGCGCACGTGCGGGTCGTGCTCGAGCTCGGCTCCGACTTCGCGCCCGTGCTGCTCGACCGGCTGCTGGAGGTGTGACGTGCTGATCGATCTGCACTCCCATCTCGAGGGGCGGCTGCGCCCGTCGACGGCCGCCGAGCTCGCGGGGGCGGCCGGCCTGTCGCAGCCGCCGGCGGGCTGGGCGGATGCTCTGCAGCTCACCGGCCCCGCCGACCTCACCGTCTACCTGCAGAAGGTGGCGTCGAGCTACCCGTTCTTCCGGCGCCGCGAGATGCTCACCCGGATCGCCCGCGAGGCGGTGGAGGACGCGGCCGCCGACGGCGGGGACTACCTCGAGCTGCGCTTCGGACCGGCCACCCACGTCTCGGAGGCGCTGCCGCTCGACGAGGTCGTGGCGGCGGTCTGCGAAGGGGTCGCCGACGGCGTCGCCCTGACGGGCATGCCCGCGGGCGTCGTGGTGGCCGCGCTGCGGCACCACTCGCCCACGGTCAACGAGGAGGTCGCGGCGAGCGCCGCGCGCTTCGCCGGACGCGGCGTCGTCGGCTTCGACCTGGCCGGCGACGAGCTGCTCTTCCCCGCGCTGGAGCCGCACGTCGACGCCTTCCGCCTCGCGCGGGCCGCCGGGCTCGGGCTCACCTGCCATGCCGCCGAATCGGCTCCGGGCCGCGCCGCGCGGTCGGCGGTCGAACTGCTCGGCGCCAGCCGGATCGGGCACGGGGCGCACCTCGCGAGCGACCCCGAGGCGCTGGCCTGGATCGTCGATGAGGGCATCGTGATCGAGATCTGCCCGACGTCGAACTGGTACACCGGGGCCATCCCGTCGGTGGACGCGCATCCGGCGGGGCTGTTCGCCCGCGCGGGTGCGGCCCTCGCGCTCGGCGACGACAACCCGGTGCAGACCGGGTCGCCGCTCTCGGCCGAGCGGGCACTGCTCGGCCCGGCCCTCGGCTTCACGGCCGCCGACCTCGAGCGGCTCGACCGCACCAGTGCGGCGGCGGTCTTCGCCGACGACTCGGTGCGGGCGGGTCTGATCGCGGCGGCGGGACGAGGGCGATAGGCACTCGTCTCCCCCAGCACCACCGCACCACCGCACCACGCATCACCTGCAGCACCTGCAGCACCTGCAGCACCGATCAGCTCCACCCGCACCACCTGCACCGTTCCGACACCGCATCAGCGAACCCTGGAGATCACGATGACCCTCACCACGAGAACCCGCTTCCTCGGCCTCGGCTCCGTCACGGCCGCCGCCGCCCTCGTTCTGGCGGGCTGCGCCAGCGCACCCGAGACGGAGGCGGGAGCATCCGGAACCGCCGCCGGCGACTTCCTGCCGTGCGCCGTCTCCGACCTGACCGGGTTCAAGGACGGCCAGTTCAACGAGCTCACCTACGACGGCGTCGCCCAGGCCGCGGACGAGCTCGGCGTCGACACCCGCACCGCCGAGTCGACCTCGGAGGACCAGTACGCCGGCAACATCTCGGCCATGGTGAACGAGGACTGCAGCCTGATCGTGACCGTCGGTTTCGCGCTGGCCGCCGCCACCCGTGACTCGGCCGCCGAGAACCCCGACATCGACTACGCCCTGATCGACTCGGCCGTCTCGGACGACGACGGGACGCCGGTCGAGGTCGACAACGTCAAGCCCGTGCTCTTCGACACCGCCCAGGCCGCCTACCTCGCCGGATACCTGTCGGCCGCCGCTTCGAAGACCGGCGTCGTCGGCACCTACGGCGGGATGCCCTTCCCCTCGGTCACCGTGTTCATGGACGGGTTCGTCGACGGCGTCGCGAAGTTCAACGAGGCGCACGGCGCGGCGGTCAAGGTGGTCGGCTGGGACAAGGCGGCCCAGGACGGCCTCTTCGTCGGCAACTTCGACGACCAGGTGCAGGCCAAGACGCTGAGCGAGGGCCTGCTCGACCAGAACGTCGACGTGATCATGCCGGTGGCCGGTTCGCTCTTCCTCGCGTCGATCGAGGCCATGAAGGACCGGGGCGTCGACGGCGCCATCCTGGGCGTGAACAACGACGCCTACGAGGCCGAGCCCGAGGGCGCTCCCTACTACCTGACGTCGGTGCTGAAGAACCTGACGACCGCCGCCTCCGAGGTCACGACGGCCGCGGGCGCCGGCGACTTCGACAGCACCCCCTACGTCGGCACCCTCGAGAACGACGGCGTCGGCATCGCGCCGCTGCACGACTGGGAGAGCCGCATCGACCCGTCGGTGATCGCCGAGCTCGACCAGCTGAAGGCGGACATCATTGCCGGCACCGTCGTCGTCGAGTCGCCGTCGTCGCCCTCACAGGGCTGATCCAGGAGCGGCGGGGCCTCCGCCGAAGGGTCTTGCCTCGGGCCCTTTGCCTCAGGGCCTCTGCTTCGGCAGGGGCCCTTCGGCGTGGGCGGCTCAGGGGCGCGCTTCGTGGTGGCGGCGGCCGTGGGTGCGGCGGTCCTCCTTCATCTCCGCCTCGAAGAGGTGGCGGCGGCCTTCTGCGAGCTGGTCGCGGGCGTCTCGTTCGGCGGCCTTGAAGGCGGCGTAGTAGTCGTCGTCGAAGTCCTCCACGATCTGGAACGTCCAGCGGCCCTCGATGACGTTCCGCCCCACGATCTCGGTGTCGATCCGCTCGGCCAGCTCCTCGTGGCCGGCGTCGCGCAGCAACCCGACGGCCTCGCCCAGCGCGAGGTCGGCCTTGCCGGTCAGACGATGGAAGCCGTAGAGGAATCCGCGGGCCTGCTCCATCACCTCGAGCGCCTCCGACAGCTTGCCGAGCGCCTCGACGGTGGCGTCGTCCACTCCCTCGGGCCGGCGGTGGGCCGCATCGGGCCCGCTGTCGCGATCGGTGGGGTCGGGCATCCGTTCGTCTCTCTGCTCGCTCATGCTTCGAGCTTGCCCCGATGACGGATGCGCGACCACCCGGGTTGCGCGGCCGACCCGGCGCGGCGTGACGCGGCTCGGCGTGACGCGGCTCGGCGTGACGCGGCTCGGCGTGACGCGGCTCGGCGTGACGCGGCGTGACGCGTCGGTCAGATGTAGATGCCGGGGTCGAGGTAGAAGGCGGGGTCGGTGAGCGAGCCGGGGCCGGTCGAGGCGTGCTGCGAGAGGTCGCGGGCCGGGATGCCGACGAGGATGGCGCCGGCGGGTGCGTCCTTCACGACGACTGCTCCTGCACCGACGCTCGAGTCGGAGCCGATGTGCACAGGCCCGAGGATGGTCGCCCCCGCGCCGACCGTCACGCGATCGCCGAGCGTCGGATGCCGCTTCTCGCGCCGGGTGCTCTTCCCGCCCAGCGTCACCGCGTGGTAGAGCATCACGTCGTCGCCGATCACCGCGGTCTCGCCGATGACGACGCCCATGCCGTGGTCGATGAACAGGCGGCGCCCGATGCGGGCACCGGGGTGGATCTCGACCCCGGTGAGGAACCGGGCGAACTGCGACAGAAGCCGCGCGGGCAGCCGGAGCCCCGGGCTGCGCCACCACCGATGCGCGACCCGGTGCACCCACACGGCGTGCACCCCCGGGTACGCCAGCACGATCTCGAGCCCCGACCGCGCCGCCGGATCACGCAGCCGCGCCGTCCGCACGTCCTCCCGGAGCCGCGCCCGCGCGCGGGCGAACCCGCCCGCCGGCAGCGCCGACCGGTCGCTCACGCCTCGCCTGCCCGCTGCCCGCGCGTCAGTCGCCCAGTCCGGCCCAGAGGGGCGTCGAGATGTAGCGCTCGCCCAGGTCGCAGACGATGGCGACCACGGTCTTGCCCGCGTTCTCGGGACGCTTCGCGACCTCGAGGGCCGCCCACATGATGGCACCCGAGGAGATGCCGGCCATGATGCCCTCCTCGCTGGCGAGCTCGCGGCCCACCCGCAGGGCGTCGTCGAGCGAGACGTCGATGATCTCGTCGTAGACCTCGCGGTCGAGGATGTCGGGGACGATGTTCGCGCCGATGCCCTGGATCTTGTGCGGGCCGGCGGTGCCCTGAGTGAGCAGGGGCGAGTCGAGCGGCTCGACGCCGACGACCTGCACGCCCGGCTTGCGCTGCTTCAGCACCTGGCCGACGCCCGTGATGGTGCCGCCGGTTCCGATGCCCGCGACGAAGATGTCGACGGCGCCGTCGGTGTCGTCCCAGATCTCCTCGGCGGTGGTGGTGCGGTGGATCTCGGGGTTCGCGGCGTTCTCGAACTGGCGCGCCAGGATGGAGTTGGGGGTGGCGTCGACGATCTCGTGCGCCTTCGCGAGCGCACCGCGGATGCCCTCGGGGCCGGGGGTGAGCACGATCTCGGCACCGTACGCCCGCATCACGACGCGACGCTCGGTCGAGGCCGTCTCCGGCATCGTGATGACGACCTTGTAGCCGCGTGCGGCGCCGACCATGGCCAGCGCGATGCCGGTGTTGCCGCTCGTGCCCTCGACGATGGTGCCCCCGGGCTTCAGCTCGCCGGACTTCTCGGCGGCGTCGATGATGGCCACGCCGATGCGGTCTTTGACGCTGTTGGCGGGGTTGTAGAACTCGAGCTTGCCGAGCACCGTGGCGTCGATGCCCTCGGTGAGCCGGTTGATGCGCACGAGCGGGGTGCGGCCGACGAGCTGGGTGACGTCGTCGTAGATGCGAGCAGCCATGGGTACCGTCTTTCTGGGAGCTTCTGGAGCGTGAACTGGTCGTGGAGCGTCGCTGCCAACTCTAGTTCGCCAGGCTCCGCAGAGCCCGAATGTTGCGGCGGGACGACGAAGCCCCGAGGGCGACCCTCGGGGCTTCGGTGCGAATCAGATGCGGGATCAGCCGCAGGTGTAGGTGGTGCCGTCGACCTCGTAGACGCCGGGGCCGAGGTCGGCGCACTGGGCGATGACACCACCGAGCACCACGACGAGGATGATCGTGCCGATGATCTGCAGCACCAGTGCGACGATCGAGATGATCAGACCCGCCTTGGCCGGCGTGTTCTTGACCCCGGCGGCCTTGGACTGGCGACCGGCGATGACACCGGTGATGATGCCCGCGATCGGCGCGACGAACGCGAGGAAGAAGAAGCCCACGATGCCGAGCACGAGGCTGACGATGCCGAGCGTCTTGCCGGGCACCACCTGACCCTGACCGGCGGGCGGAGCGGCGTTGTACTGCGGCGCTGCGTTGTACTGAGGGGCGGCCTGGTAGGGCTGGGCGGGCTGCTGACCCTGCGGAGCCTGGTACTGCGGTGCGGCGGGAGGCGGCGTGGGTTCGCCCGGGCGCTGGCTGTCGTCGGTCATCGTCGTGTCCCCTTCAGTTGATGAGCAGGTGCATCACGAACCTACCGCGAAGCTCCTGCACAGGCTCGGATGCGCGGCGGACCGTCCACAGATCAGCCCTCCGCTGCCCGGCCGGGAGCCGACGAGGCGCTAGCGTGGAGGCGCGATCAGGTCCACCGACCGACGTCGCGTGCCTGCCGTCCCGTCTCGCCTCGTCTGAAAGCAGCTCTGCCGTGAACGCCTCCCGCCGCCCCCTGTCCGGATCGCGGATCGACCTCGAAGCCGGCGACTACCGCGCCTCGATCGCCAGCATCGGCGCCACGCTGCGCCTGCTCCAGCACGGGGGCCGCGACCTCGTGGTGCCGTTCGGGCTCGACGAGCTGCGCCCGGCCTACCGCGGCGCCACCCTCGCGCCCTGGCCGAACCGCGTGGTCGACGGCCGCTACACCTTCGACGGCATCGACCAGGTGCTGGCCCTCACCGAGCCCGCCCGCGGCCACGCCCTGCACGGGCTCGCGGCCTGGCTCGACTTCGCGGTGCTCGAGCGCGACGCCTCCCGCGTCGTCCTCGGCGCGACCGTAGAGCCGCAGGCGGGCTACCCGCACCGCCTCGAGCTCGCGGTCGAGTACGCGCTCGACGCCGACGGCGGCCTCCGCCAGTCCGTCACGGCCACGAACGTCTCCGGGACCCCCGCGCCCTACGGCACCGGCCCGCACCCCTACCTCGTGGCGGGCCCCGGCCCGGTCGACGAGTGGATGCTCACCCTCCCGGCAGCGGAGGTGCTCACCGTCACGCCCGACCGTCTCATCCCGGTCGCGATCGCCGACGTCGCGAGCGAAGACAGCGGGGTCTTCGACTTCCGCACCGAGCGCCTCATCGCCGACACCTTCATCGACCACGCGTTCCGCTCGCTCTCGCGCGACGCCGACGGCACCGCGACGGTCACCGTCCGCTCCCCCGAGGGCACCGCCACCGCGATGACCTTCGGCGCCGAGTGCGCCTGGGTGCAGGTGCACACGGCCGACAACGTCGACCCCACGATGCACCGCGCGGGCCTCGCGGTCGAACCGATGACCTGCCCGCCCGACGCTTTCAACTCGGGCACCGACCTCATCGTCCTGGCGCCGAACGAGTCGACCACCGCCGCCTGGACCATCGCCGCGGTCTAACCCGCCCACATTGAATCCAGATCCGCGCCCGGCCACCAGTCCCAAGAGCGATCACCTCACCGATCACCCCGACCTCATGAAACGACTCCGATCGCCCCTGGTGGTGTCACTGCTGGGCGGGTTGCTCCTCGTGCTGACCGCCTGCAGCCCTTCCATAATCGGCACCCTCGGCATCGCCCGGCTCGACGACGGATCGCTCGACGTCCTGATCCGGATCTGCCGCGGATCGATCGACGACCTGGGGCTCGAGGCCGTCGGTCCCCTCCACCGCGGGGCGACTGACGAGCCGGACGACAGCAGCTGGGAATCGATTCCGGATCAGGAAGTCACTCTCTCGCCGTCCGTCACCGCCAGCGGGGACGTGGCCCTGCCTTTCGACGAGGGATCTGTGCAGGACGAGGTGCGCTACAAACTGCGCTCGTCCGGCTCCGAAGGCAACGCCTTCTCCGCCGCCTTCACCTCGAGTGATCTGGACGCGATCAAGCCGGGCCGGGTCCTCACCCCAGCATCAGGCGACCAGATCGAGAGTCCGCTCCTCACCCCTCAGCAGTTCGAGGAGTACGCAACCGAGTTCTGCGACTGACTCCGAGCGACGATCCTGATCAGACTCCACGACGACCGGTGTCCGCTCGGCTGGTCAGTGAGGCTCGCACCTCCTAGCCGGGGTGCCACGGGCTGGTCGAGCAGCCGCCCGGCTGGTCGTGCAGCCGCTCGGCTAGTCGGGCAGCCGCTCGGCTAGTCGGGCAGCCGCTTGGCTAGTCGGGCAGCCGCTTGGCTAGTCGGGCAGGCTCGCGCCGCGCACGGCCGCGGAGTGCCGTGGGATGAACACCGTGAGCACGACGCCGACCGCCGCCGCGATCGCCGAGATCACGAAGGTCACCTGGAACGCCGACGCGCTCGGCGTCGTCACCCCGTTCGCCGTCACGAGGTTCCCGGCGAGCACCACGCCCAGCACCGCGCTCGCGATCGTCGACCCCAGCGTGCGCATCACCGAGTTCAGCCCGTTCGACGCGGCCGTCTCGGTCGCCGGCACCGCCGCCATGATCAGCGTCGGCATCGACGAGTACGCGAACCCCACGCCGAAGCCCACCGCGGTGGCGATCACGATCGTGTGCCACACCTCGGTCATCAGGAACAGCGCCAGCACGTATCCGACGGCGATGATCGCGATCCCGAGCATGAAGCTCGAGCGCGCTCCACGGGCCTTGATCAGCCGCGCGGCCACGGGCGACATCGCCCACATCACGAGCCCGCTCGGCATCAGGCAGAGCGAGGCGACGAGCATCGTCTGCCCGAGCCCGACGCCGGTTCCGGTCGGTGCCTCGAGCAGCTGCGGCAGCACCACGGTGCTCGCGAAGAACGCGAACCCGACGGTGATCGAGGCGAGGTTGGTCAGCAGCACCGTGCGGCTCGCGGCGACCCTCAGGTCGATCAGCGGGCTCGACGTGCGCAGCTCGAACACGCCCCAGGCGAGCAGCACGACCGCGCCGCCGATGAGAGAGCCGAGCGTCAGCGGCGACCCCCAGCCCCAGCTCCCGCCCTTGGACACCCCGAGCAGCACACCCGTCAGCCCCACCGCGAGACCGATGGCGCCGAGCACGTCGAAACGCCCTTCACTCCGCAGGGTGCTCACGGGGATCATCCGCCACACCAGCACCAGCCCCACGGCCGCGAGCAGCCCCGAGACGATGAACAGCGCGTGCCAGTCGAGGTACTGCGAGATCACGGCGGCGACCGGCAGACCGACCGCGCCGCCGACCCCGAGCGTCGCCGAGACCAGCGCCACGGCCCCGCCGAGCCGGTCGCGGTGCAGCACGTCGCGCAGGATGCTCACGCCCAGCGGGATCACGCCGATCCCCGCGCCCTGCAGCGCCCGCCCCACGATCAGCGGGATCAGCGAGCTCGAGAACAGCGCGACCACCGACCCGACGATCACGAGCGCGAGCAGCACCAGCACCATCCGGCGCTTGCCGTAGAGATCGCCGAGACGCCCCGCGATCGGGGTCGACACGGCCGCGGCGAGCAGCGTCACGGTGACGGCCCACTGCCCGTCCTCGGGCGAGACGTCGAGCAGCGCCGGCAACGAGGGCACGAGCGGCGTCAGCAGCGTCATCATGAACGCCGCGACCAGCCCCGTGAACGCGAGCGTGAACACGACGGCCCGCTGATTGACGGGCGCGCTCAGACGGGCGCGCTCCTCGTCGCTGAGCCACGGCACGTCCTGCTGCACGTTCTGATCGTTACCCGATTGCGTCGACGAGATGATTGCCCCCTGTGAAGTAGATACGCGGGTGCAACCGCACGGGCATCCGCTCTATTCCTGATCGGTCGACGGATGCTCGCCCGGCACCGCGGGCACGCCGACGCGTTTCTTCGACAGAATGGCCCCATGCACACCGAGCGGGGCTTCGATCGACTGGTCAACTTCAGCGACGCCGTCGTGGCCATCGCCATCACGCTGCTCATCCTTCCGCTGGTCGACAGCGTCACCGACGTCGCCTCGGGGCAGAGCGTCTGGGACGTCGTGCTCGACGACCTGCCGAAGTTCATGGTCTTCATCATCAGCTTCGCGGTGATCGGACGTTTCTGGATCGCGCACCACCGCGTCTACGAACGCGCCGTCGACTACGACTCGTGGCTGCTCTGGGCGAACCTGTTCTGGCTGATCACAATCGTCTTCCTGCCGTATCCGACCGAGCTGCTGTCGGAGGGCACGAGCGCCGACGACGGCCGGGCGGCGATCTACGTCGGCACGATGCTGCTCAGCAGCCTCGCACTGCTCTGGCAGCAGGCCATCCTGATCCGCCGACCCGAGCTCGTGGCGCCCGCGGTGCGCGGCACACTCTCGATCGTGCCCTCGGTCGTGACCGCCGGGATGATGCTCGTCACCTTCCTCGCGGTGGTGCTCGTGCCGGGGCTCGGCCTCTGGGGGCTGTTCCTGCTCGTGCTCACCGGCCCGGTGCAGGCGATCGCCCGGCGGGTGACGGGTCACTCCGACGGGCCTCTTCGACGTCGGTCACGAACGCCGCGGCCGCCGTCCTGAACACGCGCGACGTCACGGCGCTGACGTGGTCGCGGCCCGGCAACCCGAGGAACCGGGCACCGGGCAGCTCGCCGGCGAGCATCCGGGAGCCGTCGTGCACCGGGTCGTCCTCCCCCGCGACGATGAAGAGCGGATGCGCGACCGCACCCGCGCGCGGCCGGAACGCCCGCCGCCGAACCGCCTCGGCCAGCCGGAGCAGAGCGTCGGGGTCGTTGCCCGCGGATGAGGCCATGCCCACGTACCGGGCGGTCTCCCCGTTCATCGCCCGGCTACCGCCCGCCGTGGTTCTGGCGGCGGTTCTGGTGGCGGCTCTGGCGGCGGCTAGGTCGAAACCGGCGAACGACCCGTCGACGGGTGGGCCGCCCATCGTCACCGACCGCACGCGCTCGGGGTGGGTCTGCGTGTAGTCGTGCGCGAGGCGGGCGCCGAGCGAGTAGCCGATCAGGTGAACGCTCTCGCCGGGCGCCTCGGCATCGAGGACGGCGGTGAGGTCCTCGCGGAAGGCACCCAGTGAATAGGCGGCGATCGTGTGCGGGCGGGCGCTCTCGCCGTGGCCGCGGAGGTCAGCGGCGATGACGCGGAAGCCCGCATCGGCGAGCGTGGACACCCAGCGCGTGCGCACCCAGTTCGAGCGGCGGTCGGAGGCGAAGCCGTGCACGAGCAGCACCGTCGCTGCGCCCGCCGGGCCCGCCGTCTCGTAGGCGATCGGGAGGCCACCGGCGCCGGCGACCTGGCGCGCGCCCTCGTCCGCGGCTTCTGCGTCCACTCCTGCACCGCCGATGGAATCCGGAGTCACTCCACCGTTCGCCTCACCCGCAGTCACTCGACCACCCTAGGCGCGCGAGAATGGCCGGGTGACAGACTCCGCCGCCTCAGCCGCCGCCGGGCCACCCGGCCTCGCCGCCGATGCCCGCTGCCCCTGCCTCAGCGGCTCGCCCTACGGCGAGTGCTGCGGCCCGTTCCACGCCGGCACGGCCGTCGCGCCCACCGCCGAGCAGCTCATGCGATCGCGGTTCTCGGCCTTCGCCGTCGGTGACGCCGGCTACCTGCTCGCGACGTGGCATCCCTCGACCCGTCCGGCGTCTCTCGAGCTCGACGACTCGCTGCGCTGGTACCGCCTCGACATCCTCTCCCGCTCGGCGGGCGGCCCCCTCGACACCGAGGGCGTCGTCGAGTTCGCGGCGCATCACCGTCCCCACCCCGGCCACGAGGGCACGGCCGGCGCGCAGCACGAGACGAGCCGCTTCGTGCGGGAAGGAGGCCGTTGGTACTACGTCGACGCCCTCTGAGGCGAGACCCCCGCAGGGCCCCGGCTCCGCGACCGCGCGAAACCGGCGCGCACTCGCGGGCTTGCGCATCCGTGGATCGGGCCCAAGGTGGAAGCACCGACAGAGGAGTCACCATGACCGACAGCAGCACCACCCCCGCGCCCGACGACGCCGATCAGCCCGACGTCCTCGATCAGGGCGGCTCGTTCGGCGCCCCGACCGTCGACGCCTCGACAGGTGACGGCTCTGCGGGTGACGGCGCGACGGGCGACACCACGGACGAGCGCGACACCGCCGACCAGCCCGACGGCGTCGACGAGCGCGGCGAGAAGTCGTCGCTCGATCCCGACCACGAGAGCTTCGCCGCCCGCGAAGCGCACTCCGAGGGTTCGGGCCCGAACGGATCCGGCACGAGCAGCCCCGACGGCATCGGCGCCTACAGCGACGGAGCCGACGCCTCGGCCGAGGCCGCCGACGCCCACGCCGACAGCCCCGACCCCGACGCCGACGGCGTCGCCTGACGTTCTCCCCCGTTCGTCCCACCACCGAAGGGCAGGCGGGCGGGGGAATGGCGGCACCCAGCCAGGCGTTGGACCGGGTGACCTGGAAGGCCGACCATGACCTTGACCATCGCCACCCCCACGACCCACCGCACCCCACCGCTCAGCGAGCAGCTGCAGCGCCTGATCGACCTGGGCCTGCCCGAACTCGCCGGCATCAGCGCCGAGGAGCTGCGGAGCCGCGCGTCGAGTCTCCGTGGCCGTCCGGACTCGATCCTCGTGGTCGGCCCCGCGATCGCCGCGCCCTCACAGCTCGTCACCCTGCTGCGTCGGGGCGGGAAGCCCGGGTTCGTCGTCGAGGACCTCACCGACCTCGACGCGTTCACCGAGCATCCGGACCTCGACGCCTGCCCCGAAGGCTTCTCGCTCGCCCACGGAATCGACCGCGGCGACGACCTGGCGAACCGCACGCCCGACGAGGCGCTGCCCGAGATCCTCGCCCGAGGCCGCCGCCCGTTGACGATCAGCGAGGGCATCAGCTGGCTCCTCCAGCAGCCCGAGCAGCTGGCCCCGAACCACTGCTTCATGACCATCGCCTCCCCACACCGCAAGTCCGACGGCACGCTCGACGCCCGCGTCCCGGCGCTGTGGATCAGCGGCGGCACGGGCCGTGACGGCCGCCCCCGCCGCGGCGCCGCCAAGCTCGGCTGGTGCTGGGCGGGCAACCGCCACCCCTGGCTCGGCCACGCCTCGGCCGCCGCAGCCTGACCTTCATCGACGTCGGCCGGGTGCCGCGTCGGCCAGTGGGCGGAGGGAACGACGAAGGCCCCGGTTCGTGGAACCGGGGCCTTCGTGTGGTGCGCCCTAAGGGATTCGAACCCCTGGCCTTCTGATCCGTAGTCAGACGCTCTATCCAGCTGAGCTAAGGGCGCAGTGTGTGAGAAACGATCTCCCGCACGAACATCAGAGCCTAGCAGGTGGTTCGGGCAACACAAAGTCGACGCAGCCTCAGCTCGCGAGTGCCTCGATGTCGGGGGCGGATGCCACGATTGACCCATGCCCCCCGCACCGCCCCCGAACTGGCGTTCGGCCGTCGACGAGCTGTCGCCGCCCGGGTCGGAGCGCGCGCCGGCGGGCGCACGAACCGCCGAGACGGGCAGGTCGGGCGGGTCGGGCAGTGAAGGCAGCACCCCCATGGGCCTGCAGTTCGAGGTGCGCGAAGAGGCTCCGCGCGACCACGACCGCTGGCGCGGCCCGAGCACCCGCGCGGCGACCGCTGAGGGGGCGGCGTCCGAGGGGGCGCCGAGGCGGCTGGCGGTTCGGCCGGTCATCCGCGCGGGCTCGGGGTCGTACGTCAAGGCGAACGTGACCTGGGGGTCGTTCACCCACCAGGTCAACCGGCTCGCGCTCGACCCCGCTCACCACCGCTGGTTCGCGCAGTTCGCCGCGCTGCATCGCGCCACGCGCCCGCCCCACGTCGTGCCCGAGACCGACTGGCTCACGCTCGACGACTTCCTCAGCCCGCTGCTCTGGCAGCTTCTGGCCGAGGCGCGCCGGCTGGGCATCGCGCTAGTCAGCTCGGCCAAGGCCGGCACGGTGCAGGTGAGCGGATGCGCGTCCGTCTCCTTCGACGCCCGCCAGCGCTCAGGCGACCTCCGCCTCACCCCGCTCGTCTCGTTCACAGAGACGTCCGCCGATTCCGGTGGCGGCGCAGGTCGCGGCGACCACGGCGACGATGAAGAAGACGATGCCCACCACCCCGCCCAGCACGCCGGAGCCATCGGCGACCACGGCATCTACTCCTACGACCTGACGAGCGCCAAGCGGCCGCGGATCGTGCTGGCGCCGTCCGCGCATCCGCTCAGCACGGAAGAGCAGCGCGCGCTCGGTCGCCCCGCCATCACCGTGCCGGCGGCCGACACCGGGCAGTTCTTCGAGGAGTACTACCCCGCACTCCGGCGCGGCATCCTGCTCGCGAGCGCCGACGGGAGCGTCGCGCTGCCGACGGTGCCGCCGCCGACGCTCGTGCTGACGGCCCGGTTCCTGGCCGACGACGTGCTGACGCTCGACTGGGAGTGGGCGGGGCTGCGCGACCCGACGTCCGAGCTGCGCATCGCCGAATCGGCGCGTGAGCAGCTCGACAGCGCGCTGCGGCGCTTCCCTGCGGCGGCCGCCCTCGAGATCGATGCGGATGCGCCACCGGTCACCCTCGACGGCGTCACCGCGGCGGCCTTCGCCGAGAAGGCGCTGCCCGCCCTCGATGCGCTGCCCGACGTGCGGGTCGACGTGATCGGGCCGCGGCCGGCGTACCGGGAGCTGATCGGCCACCCCGACATCAGCATCACCCACGTCGAGACGCTGAAGCGCGACTGGTTCGATCTCGGCATCGTGGTGAACATCGGCGGCTACCGGGTGCCGTTCGGCCCGCTCTTCAAGGCGCTGGCCAAGGGGCGCACGCGGCTGCTGATGGTCGACAAGACGTACCTGTCCCTCGAGCATCCGGCCTTCGACCGCCTGCGCGAGCTGCTCGAGGAGTCGACCGCGCTCGACGAGTGGGACACCGGCCTGCGCGTCAGCCGCCACCAGGCCGTCCGCTTCGCCGAGTTCGACGACACGGCCGACGAGAGCCCCGACACGCTCGCCTGGCGGCAGGCGGTGCGGGCGGCGCAGCAGCTGGCCCGGGCGACGGATGCTCCGGTGCCGCCCACACCGGTGCCCGCCACCGTCTCGGCCACCCTCCGCCCCTACCAGAAGGCGGGGTTCGACTGGCTGGCGTTCCTCTACGGCAACCGGCTCGGCGGCGTCCTGGCCGACGACATGGGCCTGGGCAAGACGCTGCAGACCCTCGCGCTGATCGCCCACGCCCGCGAGCACCCGGCCGAAGGCGGGGCGGGTGCCGCCGCGGTCGGCGAGCCCGTGACGACGACGGATGCACGGGCGGGTGCCACCGCGCATCCGCCGCCCTTCCTCGTGGTGGCGCCGACGTCGGTCGTGGGCACCTGGCAGGCCGAGGCCGCGCGCTTCACCCCGGGCCTCGTCGTGCGCGCCGTCACCACCACCCAGGGCAGCACCGCGCGGCTCGCCGAGGTCGCCGCGGGGGCCGACATCGTGGTCACGAGCTACGCCCTGTTCCGCCTCGACGCCGCCCACTACCGCGCCCTCGACTGGGCCGGGCTCGTGCTCGACGAGGCCCAGTTCGTGAAGAACCACCTCTCCAAGGCGCATGAGGCGGCGCGCGAGCTCGACGTGCCGTTCCGCCTCGCCATCACCGGAACCCCGCTCGAGAACAACCTGCTCGAGCTCTGGGCGCTGCTCGACATCGTGGCGCCGGGGTTGTTCCCGTCGGCGCGGCTGTTCGCCGAGAAGTTCCAGCGCCCGATCGAGCGGGGCATCGACCCGCGGGCGCTCGCGACGCTGCGGCAGCGCATCCGCCCGGTGCTGCTGCGCCGCACGAAGGACGCCGTCGCGCCCGAGCTCCCGGCGAAGCAGGAGCAGGTGCTGCCCGTCGAGCTCTCCCCCGCGCACCGCCACCTCTACGACACCGTGCTGCAGCGCGAGCGGCAGAAGCTGTTCGGGCTGCTCGACGACCTCGACCGCAACCGCTTCATCGTCTTCCGCTCGCTGACACTGCTCAGGATGCTCAGCCTCGATGCCTCGCTCATCGACGACGCCCATTCGTCCATCCCCTCGTCCAAGCTCGACGTGCTGGTCGAGCAGCTCGGCGAGGTGATCGGCGAGGGCCACCGCTCGCTCGTGTTCAGCCAGTTCACGAGCTACCTGGCGAAGGTGGCCGCGCGGCTCGACGCCGAGGGCATCGCCTACGAATACCTCGACGGCTCGACACGGCAGCGGCCCGAGGTGGTGCAGCGGTTCCGGGAGGGCACGGCGCCGGTGTTCCTGATCAGCCTCAAGGCGGGCGGCTTCGGGCTGACGCTGACGGAGGCCGACTACGTCTACCTGCTCGACCCGTGGTGGAACCCGGCGTCGGAGTCGCAGGCGATCGACCGCACGCACCGCATCGGGCAGGAGCACCCGGTGAACGTCTACCGGCTGGTCGCGACCGACACCGTCGAGGAGAAGGTGATGGCCCTGAAGGAGCACAAGGCCGAGCTCTTCGACGCGGTGCTCGACGACGACGCGCTGTTCGCGGGCGCGCTCACGGCCGACGACCTGCGGGCGCTGCTCGGCTGACGGGCGGCGCTAGCCGAAGGCTGCGACGCGCCCGATCAGCTCCTGGATGAACGGGACGAGGTCCTGCACCTGGCCGACGCTCGACATCCCGGTCGCGACGAGCGGCCAGACCGACCCGATCAGCGTCGCCACCACCGCAGCGACGGCCGCGACCCACGAGAGCGCGCCGTTCCGCGACACGAAGGTCAGTCCCAGGCACCCCAGCGCGACCACCGAGCAGATCAGGATCGACACCGCGATCGCACCGACCGGCACGTCGAGCACCCCGACGGTCGTGGCGTCGGCGCCCGCGATCAGGCCGAGCACGGGCAGCATCACGCCGCCCACGATCAGCAGACTGACGACGATCCCTGTGATGACGGCGGCCCAGACGGCGCGCGGACGGCTTCGGCGAGAACGGGACGATCGCATGGTGCTCCTCGGATGGCGGCGGCTCCGCGCGCGGCGGCTTCGTCCACGCGCGTCACCTCTGAGACGCTCCCGCGCCCCGCTTCGTCACATCCGCCGCCCAGACCGTCGCCCAGCGGCTCCGCGGGCCGGCGGTCAGGCCGAGGCGGGCTAAGCCGCCGAAGCCGCAGCCGCGGGCTCCGCGGCAAGCGCCGACGCGAGCGGCGTGTACCCGAAGTGCGGGAACGCCTCCGCCGTCGGCCCGTGCGTCAGCCGCCCGTCCACCGTCGACACCGCCGCCGCCAACGCCGCGTCCCGTTCCACGGCCTCCCGCCACCCGCGGTCGGCCAGCCGCACCACGTAGGGCAGCGTCGCGTTCGTCAGCGCCGCCGTCGACGTCGCCGGCACCGCGCCCGGCATGTTGGCCACGCAGTAGAAGATCGTCTCCTCCACCGGATAGGTCGGCTCGTCATGGGTGGTCGGTCGCGAGTCCTCGAAGCAGCCGCCCTGGTCGATCGCGATGTCGACCAGCACAGAGCCGCGCTTCATCCGCGACACGAGCTCGTGCGAGACGAGCTTCGGTGCGGCCGCACCGGGCACGAGCACCGCGCCGATCACGAGGTCGGCCTCGAGCACGCTCCGCTCGACCTCGAACGCGTTCGACACCACGGTCTTCACGCGCCCGGCGAACACCTCGTCGATGTGCCGCAGCCGCGGGATCGACAGGTCGAGCACCGTCACGTCCGCCCCCGCCGCGACCGCCTGCTGCACGGCGTTCTCGCCGGCCTGACCGCCGCCGATCACCGTCACCTTCGCCGGCCGCACCCCCGGCACGCCGCCGAGCAGCACCCCGCGACCGCCCTTCGACCCCATCAGGTGGTAGCTGCCGACCATCACCGACAGCCGACCGGCGACCTCGCTCATCGGCGCGAGCAGCGGCAGCGACCCGTCGGCGAGCTGCACGGTCTCGTAGGCGATCGACGTCGCCCGAGACGCGATCAGCGCGGCCACGAGCGGTTCGGCGGCGGCCAGATGCAGGTAGGTGAAGATGAGCTGCCCCGCGCGCATCCGCTCGTACTCGGGCTCGATCGGCTCCTTCACCTTCACGATCATCTCGGCGGCCCAGACCGCATCGACATCGACGACGGATGCTCCCGCCGCCGCATACTCCTCGTCGACGATCGCCGAGCCGACGCCGGCCCCCGTCTCGACGAGAACCGTGTGCCCGTGCTTCACCAGCTCGAACACGCCCGACGGCGTCATCGCCACCCGGAACTCGTTGTTCTTGATCTCTTTCGGCACCCCGATGATCACGGTGGGCTCCTTCGCTCGTCGTCGATCGTCTCATTCGCGATCTGGCTCGATTATCGGGCGATCGGATGCTCGCTGTCATCATTCCCGAATATCATTCGGTCGAGGCGGCAATTCTGGCCGCGCGGTTCGGAGGACGAGGGTGATGGCGCGCACCGACGGAACAGCGGCGATCGACGACATCGACGAGCGGATCGTCTGGGAGCTCTGCCGCGAGGCCCGGCTGCCGAACAAGGAGCTGGCCGAACGCGTGGGCATCGCTCCGTCGACCTGCCTCGTGCGGGTGCGGGCGCTGCACGCGAGCGGGGTGCTGCGGTCGTTCCACGCGCAGCCCGACTGGGCGTCGCTCGGGCTGCCGATCGAGGCGATCGTGCAGGTGCGGCTGAAGGCGCAGGCGCGGGCCGAGATCCGCAGCTACGCGCAGCGGGTGATCACGCTGCCGAACGTCCTGAACGTGTTCTTCCTCGGCGGGGCCGACGACTTCCTGATCCACGTGGCGTGCACCTCGACGGGGCAGTTGCGCGACTTCGTGGCCACCGAGCTCAGCATGGACAACTCGGTCGCCTCGACGCAGACCAACATCGTCTTCGACCACCTGATCGGGGTGCAGCACATGCAGCAGGGCAGCTCGTGGAGCGAGGTGCGCGAGGCGCTGTAGGCCGAGTGCCATGGGCCCGGGCCGCGCGCGGGGGCGGGCGCCGGGTCAGTCCTCGTCCCAGTACCCCTCGTGCACGGCGGTGGCCCCGGGGAGCGCGACCGGGCCGACGACCTCGACGACGCGGCCGCCCCGGGCGAACACCTCGCGCGACGGCAGGGCCAACGTCGGCACGCCCTCCTGGGCGTCGACGAGGTCGCGCAGCGCCTCCTCCGACAGGGCGAAGACCACGCGCGGGATGTCCGCCCAGTAGATCGCCCCCGTGCACATCGCGCAGGGCTCGGTGCTCGTGTACAGCGTGGAGGCGGCGAGCTCGTCGCGCTCCAGCTGCTGCCCCGAGTCGCGGACGAGGTTGGTCTCGGCGTGGCCGATGGGGTCGTGCCCCGTGTTGACGGTGTTCATCGCTTCGATCGCGCGGCCGTCGGCGGTGACGAGGAGGGCGCCGAAGGGGTGGTCGCCGCGGTCGCGGGCGGCGGCCGCCAGCGCGACGGCCCGCTCCAGGTGCGCGAGGTCTGCGGGGGCGAGGTCGGAGGGCGCGAGCGTCGGCACGGTCATCCGCCCAGCCTGGCACACGCCACGCGGCTGCCGCCGCTGTCACGGGCTCGGCGGCCGCCGTGCGTGCCGCTACGCCTCGACCGGGACGTGCTCGTCGTCGGGCGGAAGCGGCGCGCCCCCGCGGGAGCGGCGGCGGAGCGTCAGGCCGATCAGCGGGTACAGCAGCACCGAGATCATCCCCGCGCCCACCAGCGCCGCCGCCGTGCCCGGGAGGATGGCCTGGCGGTCGAGCGCGATGCCCGTGACCGCCACGATGATCGGCAGGCCGGTCGCACCGAACAGGCCGATGGCCGCACGGTCGACGCGGGAGGATCCGGCGGGCGCCGCAAGGATGCTCGGCAGCCCCCGCACGAGAAGCAGCAGCACCGCGAACACCGGCAGCAGCACGAGCGCGACCGGGTCGGCGAGGAGCGCCTCGAGGTCGAAGGTGATGCCCGTGTAGATGAAGAACACCGGCACCAGGAAGCCGAACGCGACCGCTTCGAGCTTCGCGTCGACGAGCTCCAGGTCGGGCTTGTTCACGCCCGAGAGCAGCACCCGGCAGATCACGCCGGCCGCGAAGGCGCCGAGCAGCATGTCGAGCCCGAGGATCACGCTCAGCACCACGAGCGCCGCGATCGCGAGCAGCACGAGGCGCACGGCGAACTGTCCGCTGGTGTGCAGAGTCGTGGTGACGATGCGGTGGAGGCCGGTGCGCGGTCCGCGCGAGGCGGCCAGGATGCCCAGCAGCGCGATCGCCGTGAAGCCGATCAGCACGACGGCCGAGATGCCGGGCGAGCGGCCGCTGAGGAAGAGCGAGATGGCGATCAGCGGCCCGAACTCCCCCACGGCGCCGACCGCGGTGACGGCCCGGCCGAACGGGGTGGACAGCTCGCCCGCGTCGCGGAGCATCGGCATGATCGTGCCGAGCGCGGTGGAGGTGAGGGCGACGCCGATGAACACCGCGGCCTCGAGGTCGGGGGCGATCAGGTAGCCGACCGCGATCGCGACGACGAGCGAGATGCCCCAGCCGAGGCCGGCCCGGGCGATCGGGCGGCCGGCGATGGCGGCGAAGTCGATCTCGCGGCCCGCCATGAAGAACAGCAGCGCGAGCCCGAACTCGGCGATCGCTCCCGAGAAGGGGCTGGGGCCGAGCCAGCCGAGAACGCTCGGCCCCACCAGCACGCCCAGCAGGATCTCGAACACCACCAGCGGCACGCGCGCCACCCGGCCCACGGCCGCGGCCACGAGCGGAGCCGCCACGGCGAGCGCCGCGATCAGCACGATGCCGACCGGATCAGCCTGGTCCATCCCCTACCCCGCCTTCGTCAGCACCATCCTGGCGCACGGCGGCGGCGTCGACAAGCCGTGCCGCTCAGGCCGAAGGCACGTGCCGCTCGTCGACCCCGTTGTACGCCGACAGCGGCCGGATCAGCGCGTTCGACGCCAGCTGCTCGCGGATGTGCGCCGTCCAGCCCACGATCCGCGACGCCACGAACAGCGGCGTGAACATCTCGGTGTCGAAGCCCATCAGGTGGTACGCCGGCCCCGACGGGTAGTCGAGGTTCGGCTTGATGCCCTTCCGGGACTGCATCGCCTCGTCCAGAGCCACGTACAGGTCGAGCAGATCGGGCCGGTCGTACTCGGCCACGAGCGTGTCCAGCGAGGCCTTCATCGTCGGCACCCGCGAGTCGCCGTTCTTGTACACCCGGTGCCCGAAGCCCATGATCTTGCGCTTGGACGCCAGCGCCTCGTCGAGCCACGCCTCGGCCGCAGAAGCCGTGCCGATCTCGTCGAACACGTGCATCACCGCCTCGTTGGCGCCGCCGTGCAGCGGGCCCTTCAGCGCCCCGATGCCCGCGACGACCGCCGAGTACAGGTCGCTGAGCGTCGAGGTCACGACCCTCGCGGTGAACGTCGAGGCGTTGAACGAGTGCTCCGCGTACAGGATCATCGACACGTCGAACGCCTTCACGACCACGTCCGACGGCACGTCGCCGAAAGTCATCCGCAGGAAGTTCGCCGAGTACCCGAGCGACTCGTCGGGCTCCACGAGCTCCTGCCCGCGGCGGCGTCGCTGGTCGTACGCCACGATCGCGGGCAGCGCGGCGAGCAGGTGCACGGCCTTGCCGAGCGTCCCCTCCTCCGACGAGTCGTCCCACGAGGGGTCGAGCGCGCCGATCACGCTGACGGCCGTCCGCACGACGTCCATCGGATGCGCGGTCAGCGGCAGCTCGTCGATCACCCGCTTCACGGCCGGATCCAGGGCGCGCTGCGACCGCTCGGCCCGCTCGAAGGCCTCGAGCTCGGCGTCGGAAGGCAGCTCACCGTTCCACAGCAGGTAGGCGACCTGCTCGAAGGAGCACGACGCCGCCAGCTCCTGCACCGGGTACCCCCGGTACAGCAGCGAGTTCGTCTCGGGGTTGACCTTCGAGACCGCCGTGTGGTCGACGACGACGCCGGCCAGCCCCTTCTTGATCTCCTGCGCATCGGTCATGTCAGCACTCCTTCGTGAACAACGTGGGCCGGCCGGTGAGGTGCTCAGCGAGCATCCGGAACCTCGAAATCGAAGACCGAGGAGTCGAACGCGTTGTAAGCCGGGTAGTCGAGCAGTTCGTAGAGTCTGGCACGCGTCTGCATCGTGGCGACCTCGCTCTTCAGTGAACCTTCGGCGACGAGTGCGTCGAGCCCGCGCTCGGCGGCGCCCATCGCGATGCGCAGCAGCGAGACCGGGTAGATCACGAGGTTCGCGCCCACCGACTCGAGCTGCGACACCGAGAACAGCTCGCTCTTGCCGAACTCGGTCATGTTCGCGAGCATCGGCACGTCGATCGCGGCGCGCATCGCCTCGAACTCCGACAGGTCGGCCATCGCCTCGGGGAAGATCGCGTCGGCGCCCGCGTCGACGAGCTGCTTGGCGCGGTCGATCGCGGCGCCGAGGCCGTCGACGGCGCGGATGTCGGTGCGCGCCATGATCAGCAGGTTCGGGTCGCGGCGCGCGTCGGCGGCGGCCCGGATGCGCTTGACCGCCGTGTCGGCGTCGACCACCGCCTTGCCGTCGAGGTGTCCGCACCGCTTCGGGTTGACCTGGTCCTCGATGTGCAGGCCGGAGACCCCGGCGTCCTCGAGCGTCTGCACCGTGCGGGCGACGTTCATGGGTTCGCCGAAGCCCGTGTCGGCGTCGATCAGCGTGGGCAGGTTCGTCATTCGCGAGATCTGGCCGCCGCGGGTCGCCACCTCGCTGAGCGTGGTGAGCCCGATGTCGGGGAAGCCGAGGTCGGCGGCGATGACCGCGCCCGAGATGTAGACGCCGTCGAAGCCCTTCTCCTCGATCAGGCGGGCGCTCAGCGGGTTGAAGGCGCCGGGCATCCTGAGCAGTCGGCCGGAACTCAGCGCCGAGCGAAAGGCGGCGCGCTTCTCGTGCGCCGGAACGGTGGAGTACAGCATCAGAAGAGTCCCTTCGGGGTGGTGATGCCCTCGAGCAGGCCGGGGCGGGCGACGACGTTCAGCTGCCGCACCTCGTCGACCGTGAGCGTCGGCAGGCGCTCGGCGAGGGCGAGGAAGCGCTCGATCTCGGCCTCCTCGATCACGCCGGCGGCGAGCGTGCGGAACTTCTGCACGTAGTCGGCGCGGGCGAAGGGCCGGGCGCCGAGGGGGTGCGCGTCGGCCACGGCGATCTCGTCGACGACGGTCGAGCCGTCGGCGAGCACGATCTCGACGCGTCCGCCGAACGCCTTCTCGGCGGGGTCGAGCGAGTGGTAGCGGCGCGTCCACTCGGGGTCTTCGAGCGTCTGCACCTTCTGCCAGAGCTCGACGGTGTCGGGTCGCGCCGCCCGCGCCGGGCTGTACGAGTCGACGTGGTGCCAGGCGCCGTCCTGCAGCGCGACGGTGAAGATGTACGGGATGGAGTGGTCGAGCGTCTCCCGGCTGGCCGTCGGGTCGTACTTCTGCGGGTCGTTCGCGCCCGAGCCGATCACGAAGTGGGTGTGGTGGCTGGTGTGGATCGTCACGCTCACCACGTTCGCCGGGTCGGTGGTCTCCGGATGCTCGCGGTTGAGCTTGCGGGCCAGGTCGATCCACGCCTGAGCCTGGTACTCGGCCGAGTGCTCCTTCGTGTAGGTGTCGAGGATGGCGCGCTTCGCCTCGCCGTCGGCGGGGAGCGGGACGTCGTAGCGCGCATCCGGCCCGTCGAGGAGCCACGCGATCACACCGTCCTCGCCCTCGTAGATCGGGGTGGGGCTGGTCTGGCCGCGCATCGCCCGGTCGACCGCCTCGACGGCCATCTTGCCGGCGAAGGCCGGGGCGTGCGCCTTCCAGGTGGAGATCTCGCCCTTGCGGGACTGGCGGGTGGCGGTGGTCGTGTGCAGCGCCTGGCCGACGGCCTGGAAGATCGTCTCGACATCGAGGCCGAGCAGGGTGCCGATGCCGGCGGCGGCCGACGGGCCGAGGTGCGCGACGTGGTCGATCTTGTGCTCGTGCAGGCTGATCGCCTTCACCAGGTCGACCTGGATCTCGTAGCCCGTGGCGATGCCGCGCACGAGGTCGGCACCGGTGCGGCCGACGTGCTGGGCCACCGCGAGGATCGGCGGGATGTTGTCGCCCGGGTGCGAGTACTCGGCCGCGAGGAAGGTGTCGTGGTAGTCGAGCTCGCGCACGGCGACGCCGTTCGCCCAGGCGGCCCACTCGGGGCTGTACCCGCCGGTCACGCCGAAGACGGAGGCGCCCGGGGCGTAGGGGTGGTCGAGCGCCTGGGCGCGGGCGGCGACGCCCGGACCGCGGGTGATGCTCGCGACCGCGACGGCGGCGTTGTCGATCACGCGGTTGATGACCATCTCGGTCACCTCGGGGGACACCGCGACCGGATCGGCGGCGACCCGTGCGATCTTGTGGGCCAGCTGGCCCTCGCGGGGGAGGTTCTCGTCGCTGCGGTGCACGCGCACGTCGTGGAGGTTCATCGGGCGGGGGCGCCTTTCGGTGGGGTGGTGAGGGGCTGGTAGGTCTGGGTGGCGTCGCCCGGGGCGTCGCTGGCGGCATCGGTGGTGGCGTCGCCGGTGGCATCGGTGGTGGCGTCGCCGGGGGCGTCGGTGGGGCCGGATGCTCGCGCGGGGGTCGTGGGCGGGTCGGCGTCGAGGGAGCCGAGCGTGGCGCGGAGGCTCCGCGCGAGGTGCACCCGGGTGGCGTCGGCCGCGAGCTGCGGGTCGCCGTCGACGATGGCGTCGACGATGAGGAGGTGCTCGCGGGCCGCCTCGAGCAGCCGCGCGGGATTGTCGCGGGAGAGCCGACGCAGGCGCGCCAGGTGGGTGCGCACGCCGGTCAGAGCCTGCACGAGGAACGGGTTCCGCACGGCCTCGTCGATGGCCGCGTCGAAGCGGACGGCGAGGTCGTAGTAGGCATGGCGGCCCGGGTCGGGATCGGTCAGCAGGGCGGGCACCTCCCGCAGCTCGTTCTGCAGGGCGACGAAGACGGGGGCGCTCCGGCGGCGGGCCGCGAGTGCGGCCGCCTCGGTCTCCAGCGCACGCCGCAGCTCGAAGAGCTCGGTCACGTTCGCCGCCGAGACCGGCGTGACGATGAGGCCGCGGCCGCCCTGCGGCTCCACAAGACCGTCGGCGACGAGCCGGGCGAGGGCCTCGCGCACGGGGGTGCGGGAGATGCCGAGACGGCCCGAGAGCTCCACCTCGGCCAGCACGGCGCCCGGCGCGAGCTGCCACGACAGGATCTCGGAGCGCAGCGCCTCGTAGGCGAGTTCACCGGCGCGGGCCATCACGCGCATCCGCTCTCTGTATACATCAAGGTCAATCTACGCGCCTTCGCCGGTCATTTCAAGCGTCTGTGTATACACGGGCCGGGATGCGCGTTCCGCAGTACATTCAGCACATGACATTCGACCCGAACGCGAAGATCGACTCCGGCAAGGTCTCGAAGCGGGGTCGCGGGGTCGCGATTGGCGGCGGCAGCGTGGTCGTCGTCGTGGGGCTGTTCCTGCTG
Source organism: Herbiconiux flava (assembly GCF_013409865.1). Lineage (NCBI taxonomy): Bacteria > Bacillati > Actinomycetota > Actinomycetes > Micrococcales > Microbacteriaceae > Herbiconiux > Herbiconiux flava. The sequence continues at coordinate 1,174,746 of NZ_JACCBM010000001.1, read as the reverse complement.
TCGCAGCTCACGGGCATCGACCTGACCGGGCTCGCCGGCGGCGGCAGCGGTGGCTCGGACAGCTCGCAGGACCAAGCCGTCTCATGCGAGACCGGCGCCGACGCCAACGCCGGCACCGACTGCCTGATCACCGGCGCGGCGACCTCGCTCGACGTCTACTGGACGGATGCGGCCGCGCAGGTGGGGGCGCAGTACCGGGCGCCGGGCGACATCATCCTGTTCGAGCAGACGACGAACACCGGCTGCGGCCAGGCCACCAGCGCCGTCGGGCCCTTCTACTGCCCGCCCGACCAGCAGATCTACCTCGACACCGAGTTCTTCGACGAGCTGCGCACGCAGTTCGGGGCGAGCGGCGGCACGCTGTCGCAGATGTACGTGATCGCGCACGAGTGGGGACACCACATCCAGAACCTGACCGGGGTGCTGGCGTCGGAGAACTCGGGCGACACGGGGCCCGCCTCGGCGTCGGTGCGCACCGAGCTGCAGGCCGACTGCTACGCCGGATCGTGGGTCGGGGCGGCGTCGACCATCGCGGACGCCGACGGCACGACGTTCCTCGAGCCGGTCACCGACGCCCAGATCGCGGATGCGCTGAACGCCGCCTCGGTGATCGGCGACGACCGCATCCAGGAGAAGAGCAGCGGGCAGGTGAACCCGGAGGCGTGGACGCACGGGTCGAGTCAGTCGCGGCAGAAGTGGTTCTCGGCGGGGCTGGCGGGCGGGCCGACGGCCTGCGACACCTTCGGCGTCGACGCCTCGCAGCTCTGACCGGCGCTGCCTGCACTGCCTGCACTGCCGCCCTAGCGATGGGGTCGTGTCGTGAGTGATGCTCTGGTTGGGCAGGTGTCGGGGGTGCCGCTTAGGCTCTTCGGGTGACGTACGACGAGCATCTGCCCCGGGGGCACGCCAGCCTCGAGGTGCTGCGGGCCGAGGCGGCCGACGAGCTCGCCACGATCGTGCAGGAGCGGCTGCTCTCGGGCGAAGACCCGTGGGACTTCATGGACGAGCTGCCCACCGTCGACGAGCTCGTGGTCTACCTCCTGCGTGCCGACAACATCGCCTCGAACGGCGGGCGTCGGCCTTCCGCGGCGCGCAACTACCGCGTGCTGCGGCAGATCGCGCTCGATCACCCCGACCTCACCCCCTCGGTCTGGCGCCTCATCGGCGATAAAGACGCTCCCGACTGGGCCCCGGGCCCCGGCCGCAACGGCTCGATCGCCCGCCCGGGCGCCCCCGACACCGCCGACACCCCCGACCGCCGCGCCGGCTGACGTCTCAGCAGCCGTCCATCGAACCCGGCGTCGGCGTCCTCGCCGGAATGGCCGGAATGCGAAACCGGGCGGTCGGGCACCTTCCGGCACCGCGCGAACCGCGCACGCCTCGCACGCCTCGCACCCAGGCGACGGGCCGGGTCAGCGGGAGCGGCCGAAGGCCGTGAGGCGCCGCCAGAGGGAGGGGCGGAGGGGCTGCTCGGCGACACCGCCGAGGTCTTGCACCTGCACGTGGGCCGTGACACGGATGGCCGGAGCCTCGGCCGCGGGCCCCGCCGGCATGGGCGTGGGGCCGGTGCTGAGGCCGCCGGAGAGCGACGGGCGGCCCTCGGCGACCCAGTCGAGGTAGGCGGCGTAGGGATCGCTCGGATCGGGAGCGACGGCGGTGGCGCCGGCACCGTCGCCGCGCCGGTAGTGCTTGGTGCCCATCTCGCCTCCCCTGGGGAAAATCGTCCTCGCTTACGGGAAGTTTCGCACGATGCGCCACGATTCGTTATCGCTTCGTTGCGGCTTGACTTCTCGGCGGTGCTGTGTCGCGGCGGGGTGCTGCGACGGGCGGTGGCGATCAGGCCGAGAGGCGCAGGGGCTCCTCGATCAGCTCGTCGAACGACAGCGTCACGCCGTCGCCGCGGCAGTCGCGGCAGTGGGTGAACTCGTCGTCGTGGAAGCTCTGCAGGGGGTCGGCCCCGGAGCCGTCGCAGCGTTCGCAGATGTCGAAATCGTTCATGCCGACATTGTGCGCCGCACCACCGACATCGGCGGCAGCCACGCCGGTCGGGCGCGCTTCGCCCAGCCCGCTCCCGGCGGGTGCCGAGCCGGGTGCGAGACTGGAGCGATGAGCACGACGGATGCACGCTGGCAGTCCCGGGTCGACGATCTCTGGGCGCGGTTCGACGACTACGACCCCGAGGCGTTCGTGGCCGAGCTCGAGCGCGTCACGGCCGAGGCCGCCGACGACGTGCCCCGCGCCGTGGTCGAGTTCGAGCGCGCCGGCGGCTTCGACTCGGTCGGCCGCACCGAGGAGGCCGTGCCGCTCTACCGCGCGGCGTTGGAGGCGGGATCCGACGGCCGGGAGCCGGGGCTCGACGCGTGGCGGCGGAGGCAGGCGACGGTGCAGCTGGCGAGCTCGCTCCGCGCCCTCGGGCAGGCCGAGGAGGCGGTGGCACTGCTCGAGGCGGAGGCCGCGCATCCGATCATCGGAGACGACGAGAACGCCCGCGAGGCCGAGAAGCTGCAGGACGCGGTGCTCGCCTTCCTCGCGCTCGCCCTGGCCGACGCCGGCCGGGAGCGCGAGGCCGTGGGGGTCGCGCTGGGGGCGCTCGCGCCGCACGTGCCGCGCTATCGGCGCTCCCTCACGAACTACGCCGCCGCCCTGCGCGGGCCCACCGACTGACGCCCCGCGAGCGCTCGCGGCTGCGGCCATGGGGAGTTCTCCCCATCGCGCACTCCGCGCTGCCGCGCCTACGCTCGGAGCCTGATGACGAAGCACACTTCACAGGACAGGACGGCCGAGAACGACGCGGCCATCGAGGACCTGCTCTGGGAGTTCGACGTCACCCGCGAGCGCGCCGACCTCGATCGCGCGACCGCACCGGCACCGGCACCGGCACCGGCCGGACCGACGGCGGTGCCGCGGCGGCCCGTCGCGGCGAAGGGCGGCTCGTTCGCGCGGCCCGAGCTCCGGACGCGCTGGCAGCGGTTCCGGGGCAACCTCGCTGTGCGCATCCTGGGCTGGGTGCTGCTCGTCGGCGGCACCGCGACCCTCGTCGCCCTGGCGATCACCCAGCGCTGACGCCGCTGTACGCTCCGGACGAATAAAAAGGCCCTCCGCGACCACTATGGCGGCGGAGGGCCTCTTTATTCGTCCGGAGCGTACGGCGAGAGAGCGCCGCGCGGGTCAGAGGCCGAAGGCAGCCCCGGTGTGGGCGCCCGCGGCGGCCGGGGTGCGGTCGTCCTCGGCGGTGGAACCGGTCCAGTGGTCCTCACCGGCGACGTGGCCCTCGCCCACCGCGCCCGCGGCCCGGGCGGCGGCGACGCGCTCGGCGTGCGACGGCGGGTTGCTCGGCACACCGGCGGGGCGCTGGGAGTCGTTGATCTCGCGCAGGGCGGGCACGATCTCCTCGGCCAGGATGTCGATCTGCTCGAGCACCGTCTTCAGCGGCAGCCCGGCGTGGTCGATCAGGAACATCTGGCGCTGGTAGTCGCCGACGTGGTCACGCATGGTGGCGTAGCGGTCGATGATCTGCTGCGGCGAGCCGACGGTGAGCGGCGTCTGCTCGGTGAAGTCCTCCATCGACGGGCCGTGGCCGTAGACGGGGGCGTTGTCGAAGTAGGGGCGGAACTCGTCGATGGCGTCCTGCGAGTTCTTGCGGGCGAAGAACTGCCCGCCGAGGCCCACGATCGCCTGGTCGGCGCGGCCGTGCCCGTGGTGCTCGAAGCGGCTGCGGTAGAGCGACACCATCTGCTCGGTGTGCTGGATGGGCCAGAAGATGTTGTTGTGGAAGAAGCCGTCGCCGTAGTAAGCGGCCTGCTCGGCGATCTGCGGGCTGCGGATGCTGCCGTGCCAGACGAACGGCGGCACGCCGTCGAGCGGGCGGGGCGTCGAGGTGAAGCCCTGCAGCGGGGTGCGGAACTTGCCCTCCCAGTCCACGACCTCCTCCTCCCAGAGGCGGCGGAGCAGCGCGTAGTTCTCGACGGCGAGCGGGATGCCCGCCCGGATGTCCTTGCCGAACCAGGGGTAGACCGGCCCGGTGTTGCCGCGGCCCATCATGAGGTCCATGCGGCCGTTCGAGATGACCTGGAGCATCGCGTAGTCCTCGGCGATCTTCACCGGGTCGTTCGTGGTGATCAGGGTCGTCGAGGTCGACAGCACGATGTTCTCGGTCGTGCCCGCGAGGTAGCCCAACATGGTGGTGGGCGAGGAGGCGACGAACGGCGGGTTGTGGTGCTCGCCCGTGGCGAAGACGTCGAGGCCCGCCTGGTCGGCGTGCTGGGCGATGGTCAGGATGGCGCGGGTGCGCTCGGTGTCATCCGGGGTACGGCCCGTCGTGGGGTCGGTGGTGACGTCGCTGACGGTGAAGATTCCGAACTGCATGGCTGCGACCCTTTCTCAGATCAATGCGTTTGCATGTATCTCCTACAACGCCTGACTCCCGCAGGTATTCCCGCATCAGCAGTGCGGCGTGCTATTGTCTCAGATCAACGACGTAAAAGCGCTTTGCGTCGTCATCTGCAGACGGAAGGAGCCAAAGTGGCCCGACCCGTCCCACTTCGCGTCACCCGGTCCGCCGCTGAGATCGGCGAGAACCTCGCAGCGTGGCGCAAGCTCCAGTCGATCACCTCGGCGCAGCTGGCCGAGCGCGCCGGCATCTCCCGTTCCACGCTCTCGAAGATCGAGCACGGCGACCCGGGCGTCGGCCTCGGCTCCGTGCTCGCGGTGTCGCGGGCGCTCGGCGTGCTCGACGCGCTGGTGGAGGCGAGCGACCCGTACCGCACCGACCTCGGCCGAGCCCGTGCCGACGAGGCGCTGCCCATCCGGGTGCGGCCCTGATGCGCATCCTCGCCGAGCTCGACGAAGGCGGCACGACGCGCCCGGTCGGGGAGCTCTTCTCGACGGTGCGGCGCCGCACGGTCGTCTCGTCGTTCGGCTACGACCGAAGCTACCTCGCCGACCCGTCGGCCTACGCGATCGAACCAGCCCTCCCGCTGCACGCCGGGTCGCAGGCGCTCGCCACCCCGCTGCCCCGGGCCTTCGCCGACGCCGCCCCCGATCGCTGGGGACGCGCGCTGATCGGGAAGCGGCTGCGCGCCGAGGCGTCGGCCGCCGGCGAGGTCATGGGGATGATCGACGACCGCGACTACCTGCTCGGCGTGAGCGACGCGACCCGGCACGGCGCCCTGCGGTTCCGCACCTCGCCCGACGGCCCGTTCGAGCATCCGGCCGACACCGTGCCCAAGCTGATCGCACTGCCCGAGCTGATGCGGGCGGCCGACCGCGTGGCCCGCGACGAGCCCGGAGACCTCGCCGCCGTGAAGCTGCTGCTCGACGCCGGAACGGGATCGCTCGGCGGAGCCCGCCCGAAGGCCTCGGTACAGGATGGCGAGCGCCTCCTGATCGCGAAGTTCCCCCACCCCGGCGACGAGTGGGACGTAATCGCGTGGGAGGGCGTCGCCCTGGAACTCGCCGGGAAGGCCGGGATCGACGTCCCGGTGACACAGCACCTCGAGCTCGACGGCCGCAGCGTGCTGCTGCTCGAGCGCTTCGACCGGGCGGGCACCGAGCGGGTCGGCTACATCTCCGCCATGACGATGCTGGAGACGAGCGACGGCGAACCGCGCGACTACCTCGAGATCGCCGAGGCCCTGGCCGCGCAAAGTGCTCGCGCCACGGCCGACCTCCGCCAGTTCTGGCGGCGCATCGCGTTCTCGATCGCCCTGCACAACACCGACGACCATCTGCGCAACCACGGCTTCCTGCGCGCTCGCGGGGGCTGGACGCTGTCGCCGGCGTTCGACGTCAACCCCGAACCGGCCCTCGCCGCCCAGCGGGTGACCTCGGTCGGCGGTGCGTCGACTCCGGACGCCGAGCTGCGCACACTCCTCGACTACGCGCCCTCGTTCGACCTCGACGCTGCCGGGGCGCGGGGCGTTCTGCGGGAGGTCGCCGACGCGGCCCGCGAGTGGCGCCCGGTCGCGAAGCGGCACCGCATCGCGCGGGGCGAGCTCGACCGCTTCGCGCCGACCCTCGACGTCACGGTCGAGCTGGTCGCCGCCGCGGGCGGAGTGTGAGCGAACAGCGTCACCCGAGGAGGGCTGCGAGAGCCGCCGGCGGGGCCGTGATCGCGACGGGCCACGGGGGTCGCGCGAAGTCGGCGGCCGCGAGGCGGAGGCGCTGCTCGGTGGCGCGTTCGCCCGGGCGCGGGCTCGCGAAGGCGAGGCCGTTGGGCTGGTAGCCCAGCTTGCGGGAGACCGCGAGCGAGGGCTCGTTCCAGTCGAAGGCCCCCGAGTCGGCGTAGTCGGCGCCGAGGTGGTCGAAGGCGAAGGTGAGCACCGCCTGCCGCATCTCGGTGCCGAACCCCTGGCCCTGCGCCGAGCGGGTGAGCCACGAGCCGGTCGCCACCGTGCGCAGGGTGCCGAAGTCGTCGGCCTCGAGGTCCTGCACGCCGATCGGATGCCCGTCCCGCAGCACAGCGAAGTTCAGGCCCCACGACTCCGGCCGCAGCTCGGCGCGGCGCCGCCACTGGAACTGCGCCAGCGAGCGGCGGAGGGTCGCGGGCTCCTCCTCGCTCCAGGGTCGCATGAAGGGCATCCGCTCGCCGTGGATGCCCGCGAGCGCCGCATCGGCGAGACCCGGCAGGTCGTCGTCGCGCACGACCCGCAGCACCAGCCGCGGAGTCTCGAGGCGGAGGGCGAACAGCGGCCACACGTCTTCGATGCTCATGACCACAAGAGTAGAAGACGGTCATCGGCGCCCGCCTCGCCTCTCGGCACCCATGGGTAAACTTCTTTCAACGCTACGCCTGGTCGAGAAACATATTTACCCGAAAGGTCACTGATGGAGATCATCATCGTCGAGTCGTTCGATGAGGCCGGCGACGTCGCCGCGGGCATCGTGGCCAGGGCCGCCGAAACCGATCCCGAGCTCACCCTGGGGCTCGCGACCGGATCCAGCCCGCTCTCGGCCTACCGAGCGCTCTCCGCCCGGGTAGACGCCGGGCTGGATCTGTCCAGGGCGAGCGCCTTCGCGCTCGACGAGTACGTCGGCATACCCGCAGACCATCCGGCGAGCTACCACGAGGTGATCCGGCTGGAGGCGGTGCTGCCGCTCCGCCTCGACCCGGCCCGCGTGCGGGTACTGGACGGACGGGCGGCCGACCTCGCGGTCGAGTGCGAGGACTACGAGCAGGCCATCCGTGACGCCGGCGGCGTGACGGTTCAGCTTCTCGGCATCGGCACCGACGGCCATATCGGCTTCAACGAACCGACCTCGTCGTTGGCGTCGCGCACGCGCATCAAGACGCTCACCACGCGGACCCGGCTCGACAACGCCCGCTTCTTCGATTCGCCCGACGAGGTGCCTCGGCACTGCCTCACGCAGGGCATCGGCACCATCCTCGACGCCCGGAAGCTGGTGCTCGTCGCGAGCGGGGACCACAAGGCCGATGCGGTCGCTGCGGCCGTCGAGGGCCCGCTTTCGGCGTTCGTGCCCGCTTCGGCGCTGCAGCTGCATGCCGATGCCACGGTGATCGTCGACGAAGCCGCGGCGAGCAGGCTGCGGCTGATCGACTACTACCGGCAGATCGCCGCGGCCAAGCCGGCCTGAGCCAGCGTGCCGCGAGCCACGGGTTGAACCGCCTGGTCAGGCCGCGCGAGCGCGCGGAATGGCCGCCAACAGCTCACGCGTGTACTCCTGCTGCGGCGACCCGAAGATCTGCTCCGGGGTCCCGCTTTCGACGAAGCGGCCCCGCTGCATCACGTGCACGACGTCGGAGACCATGCGAACGACGGCGAGGTCGTGGCTGATGAAGAGGTAGCTCAGCCCCAGCTGCTGCTGCAGCTCGGCGAGAAGGTCGAGCACCTGCGCCTGCACCACAACGTCGAGCGCCGAGACGGCCTCGTCGAGCACCACGAGGTCGGGAGACAGCGCGAGCGCCCGGGCGATGGCGACCCTCTGCCGCTGCCCGCCCGAAAGCTCGTGCGGCAGCCGGTCGGCGAGCGCCGGTGCCAGAGCCACCTGCTCGAGGAGCTCGACCACTCGGTCTCGGCGCGAGCGGGAATCGCCGATGCGGTGCACCACGAGCGGCTCGGCGATCGAACGGCCCACGGGGAACCGCGGGTCGAGCGACGCGTAGGGGTTCTGGAACACCGGCTGCACGCGACGGCGGAAAGCGAAGAGGCCCTTGCGGTCGAGTGACACCATGTCGGTGCCTTCGAAGTCGATGCGGCCCGAGGTGGGCGTCTCGAGCGCGAGTACCAGATTGGCGGTGGTCGATTTGCCCGATCCCGACTCTCCGACGATGGCGACCGTGCGGCCTCGCGGGATGTCGAAGCTCACCGAGTCCACGGCCGCGAAGTCGTTCGTGGCGCCTCCACGGCCGCGCAGAGTGAACACCTTGGTGAGTTCGTCGATGCGCACCAGGGCGTCGTCGGCACGGGCATCCGGAGCACCCCCGGCGACGCGGACGGCCTCACGCGCCGGTGCGCGCTCGACCGCGAGGCTCGGCACCGCCGCGATGAGCTGCTTCGTGTACTCGTGCTCGGGGTTCGAGAGGATCTGCGCCGAGTCGCCCGACTCGACGATCTCGCCGCGGCGCATCACCACCATACGGTCGGCGCGCTCGGCCGCGAGCCCCAGGTCGTGAGTGATGAGGAAGACCGACGTGCCCATCTCCTGGGTGAGCAGCGCCAGCTGGTCGAGGATGCGGCGCTGCACGGTGACGTCGAGCGCCGAGGTCGGCTCGTCGGCGATGAGCAGCCGCGGCCGGCAAGCGAGACCGATGGCGATCAGCACGCGCTGGCGCATTCCACCCGAGAACTCGTGCGGGTACTGATCGACCCTCTTCTCCGGATCGGGGATGCCGACGAGCTCGAGCAGTTCCACCGCCTTGCCGCGAGCCGTGCCTCGACCGGCCTTGCCGTGCACGGTCAGCGCCTCCTCGATCTGATGGCCGATGCGCTGCAGCGGGTTGAGATTCGACATCGGGTCCTGCGGCACGAGGCCGATCTGCGCACCCCGGATGCCCGTCATCTGCTTCTCACGCAGCGACGCCAGATCGCGACCCTCGAACAGCACCTTCCCGGCAGTGATGCGACCGTTGCCGGGGAGCAGCCTGTTGATGGCGGCAGCGGTGGTCGACTTGCCCGAGCCGGACTCGCCGACGACCGCGAGCGTCTCGCCGGGAGCGAGCTCGAGACTCACGTCACGCACGGCCGAGACCTCGCCGGCACCGGTGCGGAAGGCCACGGAGAGGTCGCGGAGGGCGAGGAGGGGTGATGAGGAGGTCATTTGTTCTCTCGCTTCTCGGGGAGGTGCTTCTCGGGGAGGTGGTTCTCGGGGATGTGATCGTGGGGCGACGGCGCAGGGGGCAGCGCGGCGAGCGCCTCGCGCCACACGGGCATCGCATCGCGCCAGAGTCGGTCGTTCGTCACCTCGCTGCCGATCAGGCGATTCGTGGCGATGATCACAGCGGTGTCGGCACCCGGCACGAACCCGAAGGCCACACCGGTGAATCCCGGATGTCCGAGCACGTCCTCTTCGCCACGGCCGAGGTCTGCCCGGTAGCGCCGGAGCCCCAGCGCCTGCTCGGGATCGGGGCTCGCGGCGAAGAACTCCTCCGCCACGGCGGAGCTCCACAAACCCTCACCCGATGGCCCCCCGGCGAGGGCGGAGCCGAGGGTGAGCAGGTCGTCGGCCGAGGAGAACAGCCCGGCGTGGCCGGCCACTCCCCCGAAGGCATGGAACGCGTTGCCGTCGTTCACCTCGCCGCAGATCACCCGTTCGCGCCACCCGTCGAAGTCTTCGGCGGCGAACGGCACCGCGTACGGTCGACCGGTCTCCACCATCCGGCGCTCCACCTCGTCGCCGTCGGCCGAGGCGAGCACCAGGGCGTCACCTGGGGTCGGATGCGCGTAGCCGGTTCCCGTGAGGCCGAGCGGGTCGATCACCAGCGCGGTCACCGCCTCCGCCAGTCCGGTGCCGGTGACCGCCTCGATCACCCCGCCGAGGAGCAGGAAGCCGAGATCGGAGTACACGCGAGTGGAGCCGGGTCGCGAAGCCAACGGCAGGCCGACCGCGATCTCGAACGGATCGCGACCCGAGCGCTGCGCGTCGATGTAGAGCGGCCACCAAGGCGCGAGCCCTCCGCGGTGGGAGAGCAGGTGGCGCACGGTCACTTCGGCACGGTCGGCGCCGCTGAAGGCCGGGAGGAAGCGGCCGATCGGATCGTCGAGCCCGACGCGGCGCTGCGAGACGAGGCGCAGCAGGCTCGTGGTCGTCGCGAGGATCTTGGTGACAGAGGCGATGTCGAAGCGCGCCGCGGCCGTCAGCGGAGGATCGGCCGCGGCAGGGCCGGTGCGCCCGGCGACGCCGATGCTGCGCTCGCCCCCCGCGGCGACGCCGAGGACGGCACCCGAGAATCCGTGGGCGAGCAGCGCGCCGACGCCGATTCCCAGCACGTCAGAGGCGCTCATGCCGGCACCCCCGCTGCGCGATCCGCGGTCGACGTGGTCAGGCCGGTGATGCCGAGACCGGCCCCCGGCGACTGACGGATACGCTCACCGACAGCGACCGGTCCGCCGCCCACTGCGGCAGAGGCCAGCCAGAAGCCGGCGTCGAGGTCATGGGCGCGAGGGCTGACGGAGCGGTCGCGGGACTCTCCGGCTGGCTCGTCCAGCAGCGCCGACGCGAGAGCGGCGGCACTGCCGATGCCCACGCTGCTCTCCATCATGCAGCCCACGATGACATCGATTCCCGACCGCGCGGCCAGCTCGATCATCGCGAGGGCTTCGGTGAGGCCGCCGGACTTGGCGAGCTTCACGTTCACGGCCGGGGCGGACTCGCGGAGCACGAGCTCGCGCAAGTCGGCGGCATCCCACACCGACTCGTCGGCCATCACCGTCGTACTCACCGCGCGCGCCACATCGGCCAGCTGGTCGAGCCGCCGGGCTGCGACGGGCTGCTCGACGAACTCGAGGTCGATGCCGTCGTCCTCCCAGCCCCGGATGACTGCGATGGCGTCGCCGGCCGACCACGCCTGGTTGGCGTCGACGCGAAGACGGATGCCCGGGCCCACCGCTTCACGCACCCGGCGCACCCCCTCCCGGTCTCGGGCGCCACCGCCGGAGAATCCGACCTTCACCTTAAGCGTCGTGAAGCCCGCCGCGACCTGCGCCACCGCATCGGCTACCAGTTCGTCGTGATCGTCGCTCGCCGACACGGTCATGTCGGTGACGACATCCATCGGCGCCGTGGTTTCCGTCGGCGGCAGGCCCCGGCCACTGGCGACCGTGCGACGCAGCACGTCGGCGAGCTGCAGCCCGACCGCCTGGGCCGCGAGATCGTGCAGAGCGCAGTCGACCGCCGAACGCGCCGCCGGATTGCGCACCACCGAGCCGACGACTGCGGCCGCGGAGGCCGACAGGTCCTCGACCCGCGACCCCATCACGGCAGCGGCGATCGGGCCCTTCACGGCTGCCGCGATCCCCTGTCGGCTCTCGCCCGTGACCCGCCAGCTGGCGGGTGCCTCCCCCCAGCCGCTCCGCCCGTCGGAGTCGACGAGCTCGACGAGGACGGTGTCGAGCTCCCGCGCCGTGCGCACGGCCGTGACGAACGGACGGACCAGAGGGATGGCGACGGTGTGGACGACCACACGCTCGATGCGGGTCATGCCGGAGCCTCGGACGAGAGCGACACCGAGCGGCGTACGAGCATCCTCGACCCGACGAGTGCCGCCAGCATCAGTGCGGCTGCCCCGGCGGCCGGAGCCACTGGCACCGAGCCCGTCTCTCCGTCCAGCACGGCGGCGATCGACGGCACGACGACACCGCCGACCGCACCGACCGCCACGAGCACCGAGGCCACCGTGACCGATCGCGCCGACGACACCGCGTCGAGTCCGAGGCCGAGCATGATGGCGTAGCAGGGCCCTGCGAAGAAGACCGCCACCGCCAGCAGCGCGACACCAGCCGGCCCCGACACGGACGTGACCACGGCGGCGCCAGCCACCGCGAGGGCGACGGCCACCGCGGCGCCGATGCCCAGGCCCTCAGCCGGCAGACGTCGGCCGGCGAGCACGCCCGCGAGCCGGCCCAGGCTGATCAGCAGCCAGAAGGCCGAGGTGCCGAGCGCCGCCACGGCGGGATCGGCTCCCAGCTCGACGGCCACGATGGTCGCCGACCAGCCCGACAGGATGGTCTCGACGCCTACATAACAGGCAATGGCCGTGGAGGCGAGGCCCAGTGCCGGCAATGCGGCGCCCCTCGTCTCAACCCGGGCACCGGCGGGAGCAGCACCGCCCGAACCGCCCGCGACGACATCGGCCGCACCCGGCGACCGGCGCGGCCGATGCTGCAGAGCGGCGAGCAGCTGCAGCAGAGCGACGACCACCGGCACCGCCCGCACGGCACCGGCGCTCGAAGTGGCGAGGACCGCGATCGGGGTCAGGGTACCCAGCGCGGCGACGGCCAGCGTCAGACGCACCAGCAGCCGCGGGGTGGCGGCACCGGCGCCGAGACGAGCGGACGCCGTGCCCGCGGCCTCGACGAGACCGAAGCCGAGACCTGCTGCACCCGCGCCCGCCACGAAGGCCGCCGGAGTCGGCGCGACTGCGACGAGCAGCAGGGCTGTAGCCTGCACGATGGCTCCGGCCCGCACCAGCGTCGAGGGGGCGAGAAGGCGCCCGGCAATCGGGGTGAGCAGCACGCCCAGCAGCACCCCGGCGAACAAGGCAGGCACTGCGGGGCTGAGCGCGGTGGTGTCGACCCCGAAGCCCTCGGCGACCGCCGGGATCATCGACGGCACCGTCGCGGCCGTGGCACCGAGGCCCGCGAACGAGAGCACGAGCCACCGCATCGAGACGGGCACGCCGGTCATGCCGTCGTCGCCTCTCACGTTCCTGCCTCCGCGGTGCCGGCTTTCGTCGTGCGCGCCGACGCAACCTCAGCCGTAGCCGGCGCACGCTGGGTGATCGGCAGGGAGAGACCGAGCTCGGACACTCCGTAAGCGGCCTCGGTGCGGCGGCGTCCGTCGAAGGCGAAGCCGCGCGACCGGTAGAAGTCGAGGGAGGCGCGGTTGCTTTCGAATACCCAGAGCCGGGCCACCTCGGCACCGGACGCGGCAAGCCGGGCGACCGCGGCGTCGAGCAGCACGGTGCCGAGCCCTCGACCCTGGGCGCGAGGCGACACGTAGAGCGAATGGACGTCGCCGCGCGTCGAGCCGACCTGCTGCGACCAACGGGCGACCCCGAGCACGGCGCCCGCCGGGGAGCCAGGAGTGGACGAGGCGACCGCTGTGTCTACCTCGACGGTGCCCTCGACCGCCACCAGCACGGTGCTGTCGCTCGCTCGTGCGAAAGCGGTGCGCCACAGCTCGCGCGCCGACGCCTCGGTCATGGAGTCACGCACGCGCGCCGGCAGCACGGTCGCGTAGCTCGTGCGCCAGCAGTCGAGGAAGACGGCCACGACGCCGTCCAGATCCGCGGCCGTCCCCTGCCTCAGAGTGGTGGCCATCAGCGCCCCGACCCGCCGTCCGTCACCCGGGCATCCGTCAGCGACATCGAGCCGAGCGGCGTCGTGACCGGCTCGGGCAGTCGCAAGGGCCCCGAACCGGGCGTGATGGTGCCGAGCACCCGCGCCTGCCTCGCCCCGGTCGCACTAGGAGCGCTCGCCGGCACCCCGTGCGCCGTGCACCAGCCGATCAGGGCGAACGCGATGGCTTCCTTGTCGTCGCTCGCCGCTCCGAACTCGTCGGTGGCCCGCAGCGTGACGCCGGGCAGCAGCTCCCGCAGCCGGGACACCAGGGTGCCGTTGCGCCAGCCTCCGCCGGACACCACGAGGGTGCTCACGTCCTGGACCCGCACCGCGTCGGCGACGGTGACGGCGGTGAGCTCCGTGAGCGTCGCCACCAGGTCAGGTGTCGTGAGGGGCGCCGCGCGCCGCCTCAGAGCGGCATCGACGTAAGCGGCGTTGAACAGTTCCTTGCCGGTGCTCTTCGGCGACGGCAGCGCGTAGTAGTCCTCGGCGAGCAGCTGCTCGAGCAGCAGCCGGTCGACAGTCCCGGTTGCCGCGATAGCTCCGTCTTCGTCGTAGCCGCGGGGATGAGCGGCCCTGGTCACGATCACCGCGTCGATCAGCGCGTTCGCCGGGCCGATGTCGAAGGCCACCGGAGGCTCGCCCGGAGCGAGCACGGTCATGTTCGAGATGCCTCCGAGGTTGAGCGCCGCGACCCGGCCTGGCACCTGTCGGAACAGCAGCTCGTCCAGGAACGACACCAGCGGCGCACCCTGCCCACCGGCGGTGATGTCGCGGATGCGGACGTCGGAGACCACGGGAACACCCAGCGCCTCGGCGATCCACGCCGGCTGACCGATCTGCAGGGTGCCGAGCGCCCGGCCGCCCTCCACCCAGTGGAACACGGTCTGCCCGTGCGAGCAGATGAGGTCGACCGGGTCGTCGAGGCCGGCCGCGACCTCCTGCGCCGCGGCGGCGAACGCCTGCCCGATCAGAGTGTCGAGTTCGGTCATCTCGGCGAAGGTGGTCGGCGCCGGCGGCAGCGCGGCGATCAGGCGCGCCCGCAGCACCGGCTCGTAGGGTGCACTCTCGGCGGCGACCACCCGGGCCGTCAGCACGAGAGGAGCGCCGTCGACGGCCGACCTGTCGAGCGGCTCTTGCGCCGGAGGGCCTGACGGCTCGTCGATGTCGACCACCGCCACGTCGATGCCGTCATGCGAGGTGCCCGAGATCATGCCCATCACCCTCATGAGGTGACCTCCTCGCCGGCCTCGAGCGCGCGTCTGAGACGCCCGTCGGAAGCGTCGAGCAGGTGGCGGGCCTCGTCGAGCCCCACCCCGCGCACGATGCGTACCACGGCGGCCTTGACGTCGAAGCCCGACGACTCGAGCACCGCCGCCGACTCGGCCGGCCCGGCACCCGTGATCGTGTCCACGATGCGCACCGCCCTGGCCCGAAGCTTGTCGTTGGTGGCGCGCACGTCGACCATGAGGTTGCCGTAGGTCTTGCCGAGCCGGATCATCACGATGGTCGAGAACATGTTCAGCACCAGCTTCTGCGCGGTGCCGGCCTTCAGTCGTGTCGACCCGCTGATGAACTCGGGACCCACGACCACCTCGATCGGGAACTCGGCGGCGCGGCTGAGAGCGGCGTCGGCGTTGCACGAGAGTCCGACGGTCACCGCACCGCGGCGCCTCGCCTCCTCGACGGCCGCGATCACGAAGGGTGTCCGGCCGCTCGACGCGATGCCGATCACGCTGTCACCTGGGCCGACTCCGGCCTCAGCGACCGCGAGGCGGCCGGCCTCCGGATCGTCCTCCGCGCCCTCGATCGGCGAGACGATCGCGCCGGGGCCGCCGGCGATGATGCCGAAGACCTGCTCGGGAGAGGTGCCGAAGGTGGGCGGGCTCTCCGAGGCGTCGAGCACGCCGATGCGGCCAGGGGTGCCTGCGCCCACGTAGACCAGACGGCCACCCCCGGCCATCCGCTCGGAGACGGCCTCGAGGGCGGGCACGATGTGGGGCAGCTCGGCCGCCACGGCACCCGGCACCGTGGTGTCGGCCTCGTTCATCAGCCGGGCGAGCTCGGCGATCGGCAGCCGGTCGATGTCGGCGTAGCGCGGGTCGACGGCCTCGGTGGTGAGGCGGCCTGTCGCGTCGCGGTCGATTCCGGTGGAGCTCATCGGGTTCCTCTGTTTCGGGGGTCGAGCGTGTCGCGCAGTCCGTCGCCGAGCAGGTTCAGGCCCACGATGAGCAGCACCAGCACGGCTCCGGGCGCGATCATCGTCCAGGGCGCGATGGAGAGCAGGGTTCGGGCGTCGTAGATCATCGAGCCGAGCGAGGGCGCGGGTGGCGGCGTTCCGAGACCGAGGAAGCTGAGCGACGCCTCCGTCAGCACCGCCCACGACAGCGACAGGGTGACCTGCACGATGATGATCGACGTGATGTTCGGCAGCACGTGCTGCAGCATGATGCGCGATCGCCGCATGCCCGTGCTCGTCGCAGCGCGCACGAAGTCGATCTCCCGCAGCGACAGCACGGGCCCGCGCGTGACGCGAACGAAGATCGGCACGTAGACGATCGCGATCGCGACCGCCACCGTCAGCCAGTTGCGTTCGAACACTGAGGCGAGCGACAGGGCGAGGAGCAGAGGAGGGAAGGCGAAGAGCACGTTCGTGATCCCACCGATGACGGTGTCGGAGATACCCCGGTAGAAGCCGGAGACCACACCGGCTGCGGTGCCGACGACTGCCGACACGGTCACGGCGACCACGGCGATCACCGTCGAGTTGGCCACCCCGGCGGCGACACGCGAGAACATGTCGCGGCCGAACTGGTCGGTACCGAACCAATGCATGGCGCTCGGCGGCTGCAGCCGCGACGGCGGGTCCTGTGCCACCGGGTCGTAAGGGGTGAGCCCGAACAGCGCCATCAGTGACAGCAGCACCAAGATGGCCGAGATGATAAGACCCGCCACCGCGCTGGGGCTGCGCAGCATGGCGCGCAGCCGCTCGCCCCTCGCGCTCGTCGCCGGAGGGATGCCGGCGGTCTCCACGACGCCGGTCATGCGACACGCACCCGGGGGTCGATGACCCGGTACAGCAGGTCGGTGAGCAGGTTCACGATCACGAACACGAGCGCGATCACCAGCACGGTGCTCTGCACGAGGGCGTACTCCTTCTGTTGGATGCCGAGCAGCACCAGGCGACCGATGCCGGGCAGCGAGAAGATCTGCTCCACGACCACGGCACCGCCGAGCAGGTAGCCGAACTGCAGGCCCGTCATGGTGACGATGGGCACCATGGCGTTGCCGAGCACGTGCTTCACCGCGAGGCGTCGCGGTGGGACGCCCTTCGCCTTGGCCGTTCGCACGAAGTCGAGCGAGCGCACCTCGAGCAGCGCGGTGCGCGCCGTGCGCATGATGGGCGCCGCGATGCCGAATCCGAGCACCAAGGCCGGCAGCAGCATCTGCTGCAGGTTGAGGGCCGGATTCTGTAGCAGCGGTGCGAAGGTCTGGCCGTTCGGGTTGAACGCCAACGTCGATGCCAGCACCGACAGCAGCGTGGTGCCGAGCAGGAACGCCGGAACCGACAGTCCGGCAAGGCCCACCACCTGGCCGACGCCGTCGCGGACGGAGTCGGGCTTGGAAGCCGACAGCATGCCGAGCGGTATGCCGATCACGAGCGCGAGCACGATCGAGATGATCGCCAGCTCGATGGTCACCGGCAGAGCGGCCGTGATCAGATCGAGCACGCTCTGCTGCGCCCGCGACGAAAAGCCGAGGTTGCCGGTGAAGATGTTGCCCAGCCAGCTGAAGAACTGCAGCACGAGCGGCTGGTCGAGTCCGTAGTACGACTCGAGTGCGGCCCGTTGTGACGGGGTGAGCGCGGCGGCCTCGGTGCCGAGCCCGGCGGTGATCTGGTTGCCTGGGATCGCGCGCAGCATGATGAAGACGAAGACGGCCACCCCGAGCAGGGTCAGCACCGCCTGCACCACCCGGCGCACGGCGCCGTTGCGGATGATTCTCTGCAGGATCATGGAAGCCTTTCTCCCCTCCGGGGCGGCGGTCTCCGGGGCGACGGATCGGGCCCGCCGCCCCGGGAGCCGAGCGTGGATCAGCCGACGGTCGTGGTGCGCAGGTACTGCAGGGAGCCGTTGGCCATGGGCTGGAAGCCCTGCACCGAGGAGTCGGTTGCCGTGTAGGTGTAGCTGGTGAACATCCAGATCCACACGGCGTTGTCCTCGAGCAGCTTCGACACGTCGTCGTAGATGGCTTTACGGGCATCCGGATCGGCGGTGGCCTTGCCCTCGGCGAACAGCGCGTCGAGCTCGAGCGAGCTGTAGCCGGCCACCTTGTTCAGATTGCCGGTGCTGGTGAAGTACCGGCCGTACATGCCGTCGGGGTCGGGTCGCCCGCCGTTCAGGGCGACCGCGGCGTCGAAGTCGCCCGCGACCCAGCGGTCGACATAGGCACCCGACTCGAGCACCTCGAGGTTGAGCGTGATGCCGGCCTCGGCGAGCTGCGACTGGAGGTTCTGGGCCTCGTTCACGCTGGTGGCGTACTCACCCTGCGACACGATCGTGTCGATGGTGACGCCGCCGGAGAGGCCGGCCTTGTCGAGGTAGTCCTTCGCCTTGTCCAGATCGCGGGTGGGACAGGGCCGCGCGTCAGGGTCGGACTTGTACGCCGGCGATGTGATCGGGCCGGTCACCTCGCCCTCGCCGAGCGCCGCGGTCTGAAGCACCTGATCGCGATCGATCGCGCACTGGATGGCGAGGCGCACGTTGACGTCGGAGAGCACGTCGCGGCTCGCGTTGAGCTGCAGCGCGTGGTAGCTCAACTGCGGGGTCTCCTCCACGGTCACCGTTCCGGTCTCGGCGGTCTGGGCCACCAGCGGATCGTCGAACACCGCGAACTGCACGTTGCCCGACTGCAGGGCCGACACGATCGAGGTCTCGTCGGGGATGACACGGAACTCAACTGAAGCCAGAGTGGCCGGGTCTCCCCAGTACTCGTCGAAGCGGGACAGCGTGAGCGACTGGCTGGCCGTGCGCTGGTCGAACTCGAAGGGGCCGGTTCCGTTCGGCGTGGTGTTCAGCGACTCCTCCGTGTCGTCCGACGACAGGATCGCGAGGTTCACGCTCGCGAGGCCGGCAAGCAACCCGGCGTCGGGTGTGGCGAGGGTCAGCACCACTGTCGTGGGGTCAGGCGCTTCGACCGTGGTGACCGAGGTGAGGGTCGCCGCCGCGACTGCGGCGGTGGCCTCCTCCTTGATCGTGTCGAGCGAGTACTTGACGTCTGCCGAGTCGAAGGCGCTCCCGTCGTCGAAGGTGACGCCGTCGCGCAGGGTGAAGGTGACGGTCAGCCCGTCCTCCGACACGTCCCACGACTCGGCGAGGCCGGGCACGACGTTGAGGTCCTGGTCGAACTCGGTGAGGGTGCCGTAGATGTTCTGCAGAACGTTCACCGACTGGAACTGGGTCGCCTTCCACGGGAAGAGCGTGTCGGGGTCACTGGTGACGCCGACGACGAGGGCGCCATCGCTGGAGGATGCGCCGCTCGTGGAGGGGCTGGCGGTGCCGCCGGCGGTGCAACCGCTGGCGATCACCGAGAGGGCCACCGCGGCAGCGCCTGCGGCGAGCCAGCGTGCGGCTCGGGAACCGTGTGACATGTTGAACTCCCTGGATTACCTGATCGGACGTGTGATGTGGGGCAGTGGGGCGGCTGCCGACGGACCCGATCGGGCCACGGTGTCGACGTTGAACCAACCGTAGGGTACAAAGTTACAAGAAATGTTTCGGCTCTGTAACTGATTTCCGTAAATTGCTTACCCCGGCTGCCAGTAATGTGGCCTCCACCGACCCGCGAGGAGCTGCAGGATGAAGAACGAGGCCGTCGAGCGCCCCGATCCCCGCACCGTCCTGGTGCGGATGCGCGCCGCCATGCCAGGGCTGCGGCCGTCCGAGCGTCGGGTCGCCGAGGCCTTCCTCACCGACCCGGCGCACGCCGCCGCGCTGTCGATCGCGGAGCTGGCCGAGTCCTGCCAGGTGTCGCCGACCTCGGTGGTGAGGTTCTACCGTCGTATCGGCTACACCCGATATCAAGACCTGCGGATGGATCTCACTCGCGAGGCCACTCGAGAGACCGTCGAGAGCAGCGCCTACAACTCCGTCAGTGGGGACATCGACCGCTCCGACACGCTCGAGGACATCGTGTCGAAGGTGGCTCTGAACGAGACCCTCTCGATCGCCGACACCGTCGAGACGCTCGACATCGAGTCGCTGCGTGCCGCAGTCGCGGCGGTGGCAGGAGCCGCACGGATCGACATCTTCGGGGTCGGCGCGAGCTCGGTCGTCGCGCTCGACCTGCAGCAGAAGCTCACCCGCATCGGCCGCACGGCCATCACCTGGCCGGACGCCCACGCGGCGTGGACCGCGGCGACCGTGCTCGACGACCGGGCCGTGGCCATCGCCATCTCGCACTCCGGAGCCACCACCGACACCACCGAGTTCCTCAGCCTCGCCGCCGGGGCGGGAGCCACGACCGTCGCGGTCACGAACTTCTCGGAGTCGCCGCTCGCTCGCGGCGCCGACGTCGTGCTCACCACCGCGGCTCGCGAGACCCGCTTCCGTTCGGGCGCGCTCGGCAGCCGCATCGCGCAGCTGATGGTGATCGACTGCCTGTTCACGGGCGTGGCGCAGGCCTCGTTCGATCGCTCGGTCGACGCGTTGCGCGAGACCTACACCGCACTGCGCAAGCGAACTCTGGGCTGAGAAGACGGGGACAACCCGCGGAGAAGACGCGTCAGCGCTCGCCCTGCTCCTCCGCCATCGCCTCGGCGTGCTCGCTCTTGCCCTCGGCGATCAGCCGGTCGTCGCGCCGCACGACCCCGACGAACTCGCGCAGCCGCCCGCCGAGCGCCTTGAGCGCGAGCGCCGGGCTCGCGTGGGTCGGCTCGGGGGTCTCGGCAGCCTCGTGCGACATGCGGTTGAGCAGGCCGTCGGTGTCGCGGGGCGCCCGCGCGAACTCGACGCAGAGCCGGGCCACGCCCTCGGCGTGCTGGTGCATCACCGAGTGGGCGGCGCCGCCGATCTCCCAGGTCGAGGCGAACGGGATGCGCGTGGCCGCCCACTCGGCGAAGGCCTCCGATACCACGGCGTCGTGCTCGCCGCGCACGATCAGGGTGGCGGCCCGGATGCGCGGGAAGCGGTCCTCGATGCGGAACCGCATCATCGCCGGCAGCACCCGCAGGAACCACTTCGGCCCGCAGGTCAGGTACGAGCCCACGGCGAGCAGCTTGACCTTGAACGGCTCGTGCCAGGCGGCGTGCAGGAAGCGGAACGCCAGCATCGGCAGCCGCCGCGCCGAAGGGTCGACGACGGGGCTGATCAGCACGACCGTCGTGATGTCGGGCCGACGGGCCGCGACCTCGGCGACCATCTGGGTGCCCATCGAGTGACCCACGAGCACCGGGTCGTCGAGGTCGAGCTCGTCGATCACCGCCTCGACGAGGTCGGCGTACTGCTCGATGCTCATCGCGGCGGGCGGATGCGGGACCCCGCCGAACCCGGGCAGGTCGAGCGCGTGCACGGGTCCGAACTCGTTCAGGTTCGGCGCGAGCCGCTCGAAGTAGGTGGCGGCGACGCCGAGGCCGGCCACGAGCACGAAGGCGCGGCCGCCGGGCGAGCCGATCGTCGAGACCCGGGCGTAGACGTCGCCGCGCTCGACGCGCCGCACCTCGATCGAGGTGTTCGGCTCACTCGGGTCCCCTCCGCGCTCCACCATCCGCGTGCGGCTCAGCCGCCGGCGCTCGGAACGTCCGAGGTCGGGTCGGCGATCTCGGGGTCGAACTCGTTCAGGTGGCCGCGCACGACCTGCTCCCAGTCGGTGCCCTCGAGATTGCCGGCCGCGCCGTCGAGCAGGCGGGTCGTGTAGACGGGCTCGCCCTCCTCGCCGGCGGAGGACTTCACGACGAGGTGCCCGAGTGGCGTGCCCGCCCGGGTGATGGCCCACTCTGTCGGGCCGCCGCTGAGCGCGTAGCTCGAGCCGCGGTGCTCGATGGTGGTGTCGGTCAGTTCGAGTGCCATGCCCTCACCGTATGCCGGGCACCCGTCTGCCGCACGGGCGCGGCCGACGAGGAGCGCCGGCCGCGCATCCGCTCGCTCAGCCTTTCAGGCCCGAGGTGCTGATGCCGCTGACGAACTGCTTCTGACCGAGGAAGAACAGGATGATCATCGGCACGGTCGTGATCACCGACGCCGTGACGATGATCTCCCAGTGCCACTCGCCGCCGAAGCCGTAGGCGTCGACGAGCGACTTGAGGCCTCGCGGGATGGTGAACGTCGAGGTGTCGCGGAGGTAGATCAGACCGCGCATGAGGTCGGTCCAGGCGGCCTGCGCCTCGAACAGGAACGTGACGACGAGCGCCGGCTTGCACAGCGGCAGGGCGATGCGCCAGAACATGCCGAAGTGGCCGGCACCGTCGATGCGGGCCGCGTCGAAGTAGTCGCGCGGCACTCCGAGGAAGAACTGCCGGAGCAGGAAGATGTAGAACGCGCTGCCGAACAGGTTGCCCGCCCAGAGCGGCACGAGCGTGCCGACGGCACCGAGCGAGTTCCAGATCAGGAACGTCGGGATCATCGTGACCGCCCCGGGCAGCATCATCGACCCGAGCACGAAGGCGAACAGCACGCCGCGGCCGCGGAAGCGGTAGTACGAGAAGCCCCAGGCGACGAGAGCGCTGGAGAGTGTGACCGCGGTCGCGGCCAGCACCGTGACGAGCACCGTGTTCAGCAGCCACAGCGCCATCGGGGCCTCCTGCCAGACGGTCACGTAGTTCTCGAGGGTGAACGTCTTCGGGATGAGTGCGTTGTCGAACACCTCGCCGCGCGGCTTGAACGAGGCGCTGACGAGCCAGACGAAGGGGTAGAGGAACACCACCGACACCAGGACGAGGGCGATGCCCAGGGGCACGCCGCGCATCCGTCGCCGGTTCATCGCTCGCCCCCCTCGTAGTAGACGACCTTGCGCGAGACCACGAACTGCACGACCGTGATCGCCATGATGATCACGAACAGCAGCCAGGCCAGCGCCGAGGCGTAGCCCATGTGCAGGAACTCGAAGGCCTGCTGGAAGAGGTAGATGACGTAGAACAGCGCGGCGTCGTTGCTGTAGGTCGTGTTGCCGCCGCCGAAGAACGCCGTGTACACCTCGTCGAAGGTCTGCAGCGCGTTGATCGTGTTGATGATCACGATGAAGAACAGCGCGGGGCTGATCAGCGGCACGGTCACGCGCCAGGTGACCTGCAGGCCGTTGGCGCCGTCGAGGCGAGCGGCCTCGAGCACGTCCTCGGGCACGCTGCGCAGGGCGGCGAGCAGGATGATCACCGACGAGCCGACCGTCCAGAGGCTCATCAGGATGAGGCCGGGCTTGACCCAGGCCGGGTCGGTCGTCCAGGCCGGCCCGTCGATGCCCACGAGCCCGAGCGCGCCGTTCACCAGGCCGTTCTGGCCGTTGAAGAGCAGCAGGAAGAGCACGCCGATGGCCACGGGCGGGGTCATCTTGGGCAGGAAGAACACGGTCCTGAAGAATCCGGATGCGCGCCCGGCACGATCCAGGAGCACCGCCAGCACCAGCGAGACGATCACGTACGCGGGGATCTGCAGCACCGCGTAGAAGAGGGTGTTGCCGAGCGCGAGCGCCACCTTGGGGTCGGCGAAGAGCTGCGCGTAGTTGTCGAGGCCGACGAACGAGGGATCGTTGATGACGTCGTAGTCGGTCAGCGAGAGGTAGCCGCTGTAGATCAGGGGCCAGAGCGTGAAGACGAGGAAGCCGACGATCCAGGGCGAGAGGAAGGCGAGGGCCGCTACCAGGTTGCGGCGCCGCGCCCGCCTCAGGCTCGGGCGGATCGGGGCGGCCTTCGTCTTCGGTGCGGGACCGGCGGCGGCGCTGCCGTCGACCCCGCCTGCGTCGCGGCTCGCTCGGGGGCGGGCCGTCGTGTCACTCGCCATCCAGCGTCGCCCAGGCCTCGTCGAGCGCCTTCTGGGCCTCGTCCTGCGCCTGGGCGAGCGCCTCCTGCGGCTCCTGCTGGCCGTTCAGCACGCGGTTGACCGCGTCCTGCCAGGCCGCCTTGAACTCGGCGTCGGCCGGGTTCGCCGGCAGCGAGAAGGTGTGGTCGTTGGCCTCGTACATCGCGGTCACGCCCGAGTCCCAGGGCTCGCCGCCCGACGTGACCATCGCCCGGATCGCCTCGTCGGCCTCGACGTTCGCGGTGAGGATGCCCGTGAACGGCTTGCCCTCCTCCTGCCGGGCGGCGAGCCGGGCATCCGCCGCCGCCTGCCAGGCGTCGACGCTCGTCATCACCCGCGCCCAGCGGCAGGCCGCCGCGGTGTTCTCGCTGCCGGCCGGGATGGCCCAGGCCGAGCCGCTGGCGTAGGCGAGCGGCTGGCCCTGGCGGTCGCGCACGGTGTCGAAGACGAGCGGGGCGTCGGGCGAGACGTCGTTCAGCACGTTGAGGTACCACTGCTCCATCGGCATCGCGCCGAGGACGTTCGTGGCGAACTGGTTGCCCGAGCCGAAGAAGTCGGCCGAGTCGCGCACGGCCTTGACGGAGCTGAAGCCGCCCTGGGCGTCGTAGATGCCGACCGCCCACTCGAGCGCGTCGACGACGGCGGGGTCGTCGAGCTGGGCGGTGCGGCCGTCCTCCGAGATGAGGTCGGCGCCGTTCGCCTTGGCCCAGAGCGGCAGGAACTCCGGCAGTTTGCTGTCGTAGCCGATCACCGGCGGGTTCGCATCGGGCTTCGCGAGCGCCGCGCTGGCCGCGGTCACGGCGGCGGGGTCGCTGCCGTTCACGTCGCCGAGCGTGAGGCCGGCCGCGTTCAGGAGGTCGCTGTTGGCCATCGTGATCTGGATGCCGTTGAACTCGGGGATGCCGTAGATCTCGTCGCCGAAGGTGACCTGCGCGAGTGCCGTGTCGCGGTACTGCCCGGTGTCGATGCCCTCGCCGGCGATGCAGGCATCGAGCGGCAGCAGGGCGCCGCGGGCGGCCAGCGAGCCGATCTGGTCGCGATTGGCGTAGAGCAGCTCGGGCGGCTGGCCCGAGGCGACCGAGGAGAGGAACTGCTGGATGTCGAGGTCGCCCTCGATCAGCTCGACGTCGACGTCGCTGTCGAGCTCCTTCTCGGTGAGATCGACCCGGGCGGTGGCGACCTCGTCACCCGCGCCGAAGCCCATCACGGTGAGCTCGCCCTCCAGGGCCGCCGAGGAGTCGTAGTCGGTGTCGTCCTGCTTCGCGGTTCCGCCGGTGCCGACGGCGCAGCCGCCGAG
Organism: Herbiconiux flava; assembly: GCF_013409865.1. NCBI lineage: Bacteria > Bacillati > Actinomycetota > Actinomycetes > Micrococcales > Microbacteriaceae > Herbiconiux > Herbiconiux flava. Next base: position 1,149,925 of record NZ_JACCBM010000001.1, on the reverse strand, counting down.
CCCCAGTGCGATCCCCGTGACGACCGCGGTCGCGGCCCATGCCCTCCGTGCGCTGTCCATCGTCGCCCTCGTCGCTGTCGATCGCGGCACGACCTGTCGCACCGGGCTCCGGCCCTGGAACCGAGAGAAACGCTAGAACCGCTTCTCCTCTCGGCAAGGGGCTTGACACGACGCCCCCTGTTCGGGTCGGCCTCAGGCGGGGCAGTGGAGCTGGGTGCGTTCGCCCGTGCGGTCGATGGTGTGGTCGGCCATGAGGTTGCCGCAGAGGGGGCAGCGGGGGTCGGCGGGTGGCACGTAGGGCGCCTCGGGGCGGCCGATGCCGACCTGGGCCGGGCCCGTGAAGGTGAAGACGATGCGGTTGAGGCGGTTCACGAAGCCGGGTTTGCCGTCGAAGGGGTTCATCGGGTTCGGCTCGCGGGGGGCCTTCTTTCGTGCCATAACAATTAGTATACTAACGATCATGACGACCGGCACCGATCTGCTCGCCCTCGACCGGCAGCTCTGCTACGCGCTCGCCGTCGCGTCCCGCTCGGTGATCGGGGTCTACAAGCCGATCCTCGAGCCGTTGGGGCTGACCCATCCGCAGTACCTCGTGATGCTGGCGCTCTGGGAGCGGGAGCCTCGCTCGCTCGGCGATCTCGCCGCCGCGCTCCGGCTCGAGCCGGCGACGCTGTCGCCGCTCGTGAAGCGACTCGAGGCGGCGGGCCTCGTCACCCGGGCCCGGTCGGCCAGCGACGAGCGGCAGCTCGCGGTGCAGCTGACGCCGGAAGGGCGTCGCCTGCGCGATCGGGCCGAGCAGGTGCCGTCGCAGGTGGTCGAGGCGCTCGGCGTCGACGTCGAGGAGCTGCTCGAGCTGCAGGCCCGGTTGACGGCGATCATCGGGCGGATCGCGCCGGTGCCGGCCAGCGCATCCTGAACCCCGCCCGCCTGGCCGGACACGAGCGGCGGGGGTCGGCTCAGCCGCGGATGCACTCCGCGATCACGCCGAGCCCGTCGGCCACCTCGGCGAACGAGGTGCTGAGGGGCGACAGCCCGATGCGGATGCCGCCGGGCGCGCGGTAGTCGGGGAGGACGTCGCGCTGCCAGGCCCGGGCGACGACGGCCTGCGCATCCGGATGCCCGAGCGTGACGTGGCCCCCGCGCCGCGACGGGTCGCGGGGTGACGCCAGCGTGAGGCCGAGGCCGGCGAGTTCGCCGTCGAGTGCGTCGACGACCATCCCGGTCAGCGCGACCGACTTGGCCCGCACCGCCGGCATGCCCGCCCGCTCGATCAGGTCGAGCATGTCGAGCATCGGCTGCATGCCGAGGATCGAGGGCGTGCCGCTGAGCACCCGGCGGATTCCCGGCGCCGGCTCGTAGTGCTCACCCATCGCGAAGGGATCGGCCGCGCCCATCCAGCCCGTGATCGGCTGGCGCAGCTCGGGCTGCAGTCCAGCCCGCACGTAGGCGAAGGCGGGAGCGCCCGGGCCGCCGTTGAGGTACTTGTAGGTGCAGCCGACCGCGAGGTCGACGCCCCAGCGGTCGAGCTCGGTGGGCACGGAGCCGACGGAGTGGCAGACGTCCCAGAGCACGAGCGCGCCGGCGTCGTGGGCGAGGCGGGTGAGCGTCTCGACGTCGGCGAGGTGGCCCGACCGGTACGAGACGTGGCTGAGCAGCAGCAGCGCCGTGCGCTCGGTGACGAGCTCCTGGATCTGCGCGGGCTCGGGGCCGCCGTCGCGGGGCACCGGGATCCAGCGCACGGTGAGACCGCACTCGCGCGCGATGCTCTCGACGAGGAAGCGGTCGGTCGGGAAGTCGTCGTCGTCGATCGCGATCTCGTCGCGGCCGGGACGGGCGGCCACCGCGGCCCGGATGAGCTTGTAGAGCAGTACCGTCGTCGAGTCGCCGACGACGACCTGGCCGGGGGCGGCGCCGAGGGTGAGGGCGCCGATGCGGTCGCCGACCTGTTCGGGCGCGACCATCCACTGCTCGTCCCAGCCGCGGATGAGTCGGCCTCCCCAGGCGTCGAGGAGCGCCGCCATCCGCTCCTTCGTGACGGCGAAGGGGCGGCCGAGGGAGTTGCCGTCGAAGTACGCGCGCACGCCGGGGTCGGCGACGAACTCGTCGCGGAAGGGCGCGAGCGCATCGGCGGCGTCGAGCTCGGCGGCCCGCGCGGCGAGCGTGGTTCGGTCGGTCATCCCCCTATGACACATCACGCGGGCCCGGGGGTCAAAGCGGGGCAATATAGTGACGTTTGCTCACTTTCTCTTTACGATGGCCAGATGACCAGTAACTGGAAGTCCCGGTCGATGACTTTCGCAATCCTCCTACTCGGGTCTGTGGCCATGGCCCACGCAAGCCCTGCGGCGGGCCTTCCGAAATGCGACGTCGAGGAGCCTCCGCCGGCATGTTCACCCGAACCACGCCCAGTACCGACAGCTCCACCTACTCTTTCCCGCTCGATCACTCTCGACCCTCGGTTTCACAACGAGATCAACGTCGACGTCAGCACGCTGTCCCTGGACCCTCACCGCAGCGATGGAGACCCGACCGAATTCTCCGTCTATCTCACGTGCAGCGATTCGTATCAGCGCTTCGGGCCGATGATCTACGGAGTCTTTCACGCTCCCCATTGGGGTGCCCTGCTTCGCTGGACGACCGAGGTGCCGCCGAACAGTACGTCCGACAACTGCACGGTCGCTACCTACGACCAGCGCGAACTCCATGTCACGCGATCCATTGCGGTACTCAGGATCGACGGCACCACCGCGACCACAGCCAAGTGGTACATCAAGTTCGAATAGCGCTCTACCTAACGAGCCGACGGCGGCGCAGGTTCGGCGACGTGCAGATTGACCCCGATCCCGTGGGAGGACGTGAAGCGCGACCTCGGTCTCGCATGAGCCGGTATCGAGTAGAGGTTCTCCCCTCGGCGGTGAGGGAGATCAAGAAGTTGCCGCCCAAGGGCAAGCGGCGGGTGCAGGCGGCGATTGAGCTGCCGGCCGACGACCCGCGTCCTCCCGCTGCGAAGAGGCTCGTGGCGCGACCCGAGCGGCGCGTGCGCACCGGCGACTTCCGCGTGATCTACCGCATCGACGACGGCGTGCTCAGGGTCGTGGTGGTTTCGGCCCGGAACCGGCGCGACGTCTACCGCTGAAGCGCGGGGGTGGCTCAGGCGAAGTCGAGGGAGGGCTCGTCGCTGACCGCGAGGGTGAGGACGGCCTTGCCGATCAGTTCCTCGCGCTCGAGGTCGGCCTCGAGGCGGCGGAGCTGGACGGCCACGCCGTCCTCGTTCTGGTCGCCGACCAGGTCGACGGCGGCTACCAGGAAGAGCTTGCCCGGCCCCGAGAACTCGAGGTACAGCGAGGTGACGCGCTGGATCTCGGGGTGCGCGAGGAGCATCCGCCCCGTCTCGGCCCGGTACGAGCTGCTCGGCCCCGCCCCCAGCAGGTATCGCCGGTTGCGGCTGATCAGGAGCAGCGCCACCCCGCCGAGCAGCAGCCCGATCAGGATCGAGCCCACCGCGTCCCACATCGGGTCGCCCGTCGCCTGGTGCAGGCCGATGCCGCCCGCCGCGATGACGAGGCCGACAAGGGCCGCTGTGTCCTCGAAGAACACCGAGCGCAGCGTCGTGTTCGAGCCGTTCACGACGTAGTCGAAGAAGCCGCGCCCGTACTGCTTCGCGGCGCGACGCCCCTGCATCACCGACTGCGTCAGCGAGAATCCCTCGAGCACGAAGGCCACCGCGAGCACGATGTAGTTGAGGGCGTAGTCCTCGACCGCCTCGGGCTCCGCCAGGCTCTGGATGCCGTGGTAGACCGACACCACGGCGCCCACCGTGAAGATGCCGAAGGCCGCGAACAGCGAGAAGATGTAGGCGTCCCGGCCGTAGCCGAGCGGATGCGCGGGGTCCTGCTTCTTCTCGGCCCTCCGGTCGGCGATCAGCAGGAAGATCTCGTTGCCCGCATCCGCCCACGAGTGGGCCGCCTCGGCGAGCATCGACGCCGAGCCGGTGAGCGCGGCGACGACCGACTTGGCGGCGGCCACGAGGATGTTGGCGAGGAACGCGATGACGACGGTCATGCGAGCGACGTTACGCCCGCGCGGGCATCGCGGGGCCTGGTCGGGCCGGGTCGCCTGAGCGCCGGCCGGCCGCTAGGGCTTCGCCTGCAGGTACCCGGCCCCGCGCAGCATGCGGCGCAGGTCGAGCACCATCTGCTCGTCGACGTCCTTGTGCCGGGGCTTCGTGAGCACGAGGCGCTCGTCGCCGAGCTTCACGACGAACTTGCCGTCGTGCTCCTCGCGCACCTCCGCGATCTCCTCGAGCAGGCCGATCACGTCGTTCCACTCCAGGTTGTGGGTGGTGGGGTGGTGGCCGATGTTCTCGAGGGTGGTGCGGTGGTGCTGGCTGACGTGGTCGATGCCGGACATCGGTGGCCCCTTTCGGTGGTGCAGCTCGGTGGGTTCACGATGGTGAACGGATGCCCGTGGGCACGGTCATCCGCTCGCCAACCTAGCCGCGCACCGAGCGCCGGCGCCCCGTCATCTGTCGCAAGATGCCTCGACGCGGGGCGGTCGGCAAGGGGGGAGGCAGCGGGACGCGAGCCGGGTACGGTGTGCCCCATGACGAGCGAGACACGCGAGACCGCTCCGAGCGGCACCGAGGACGGCGACGGCGACACCCCGCTGCGCAAGAAGATCACGGGGCCGCTGCTGTTCCTGTTCATCCTCGGCGACGTGCTCGGGGCGGGCATCTACGCGCTGATGGGCGTGCTGGCCGGCGAGGTCGGCGGGGCGCTCTGGGCGCCGCTCGCGCTCGCGCTGATCCTGGCGCTGCTGACCGCGGGGTCGTACGCCGAGCTCGTCACGAAGTACCCGAAGGCGGGCGGCGCCGCGGTGTTCGCGCAGCGGGCGTTCAAGGCGCCGATCGTGTCGTTCCTCGTGGGCTTCTGCATGCTCGCCGCCGGGGTGACGAGCGCGGCCGGGCTCGCGATCGCCTTCGCGGGCGAGTACCTGCAGACGTTCCTGCCCGTGCCGACGATCCCCGCGGCGCTGGTGTTCCTGCTGCTCGTGGCGGCGCTCAACGCGCGCGGCATCAGCGAGTCGGTGAAGAGCAACGTCGTGATGACCGTGATCGAGGTCTCGGGGCTCGTGATCGTGGTGGTCGTCGTGGGCCTCATGCTCGGCGGCGGGGGCGGCGACGTCTCGCGCGTCGGGCAGTTCCCCACCGACGCCTCGCCGGCGCTCGCGGTGCTCGGCGGCGCCATCGTGGCCTACTACTCCTTCGTCGGCTTCGAGACCTCGGCGAACGTGGCCGAGGAGGTGCGCCGACCCTCGAAGGTCTACCCGAAGGCGCTGTTCGGGGCGCTGCTGACGGCCGGGGTGGTCTACATCCTGGTCGGGCTCGCCTCGTCGATCGCGCTGCCGGCCGACGAGCTCGGCGAGTCGTCGGGGCCGCTGCTGGCGGTCGTGGCCGCGAGCGGTGTGCCGATCCCCGACTGGCTGTTCAGCCTGATCGCGCTGATCGCGGTGGCCAACGGGGCGCTGCTCACGATGATCATGACGAGCCGGCTGAGCTACGGCATGGCCACCGAGGGCCTGCTGCCGAGCCCGCTCGCGAAGGTGCTGCCGAAGCGGCGCACCCCGTGGGTCGCGATCATCTGCACCACGATCGTGGCGATGCTGCTGACGCTCGTCGGCGACCTCGCGACGCTCGCCTCGGCGGTCGTGCTGCTGCTGCTGTTCTCGTTCATCAGCACGAACGTGGCGGTGCTGGTGCTGCGGCGGGACAAGGTCTCGCACGAGCACTTCCGGGTCTGGACGTTCGTGCCGGTGCTCGGCGTGCTCTCGTGCATCCTGCTGCTGACCCAGCAGGAGCCGATCGTCTGGGCCTTCGGGGGCGGGTTCCTGGTGCTGGGCGTGGTGCTCCACTTCGCCACCGTGCTCGGTCGACGGATGCGCGACCGCCGCCGCGCCTGACGGCACCCGCCCGGCCTCCTCAGGAGAGCCCGGCGAGAGGCCGCGCGGTTCGCAGGAAGGCCCGGCGCACCCTCGCGGAGTCGTCGAGGTAGCTGCCGATCAGCACCCCGTCGCGCAGGATGCCGAGGGCGTCGGCCGTCTCGGCCGGTTCGGGCCGGCCGGCGTCGCTCAGATAGCGCGCGAGCGACTCCTTGAACCAGGCCCGATGGTCGGCCACGACCCGGCGCACGGCGCTGTCGGCGTCGGGGAACTCCGCGGCGGCGTTGATGAAGGGGCAGCCCCGCTGATGGTGACGCGTCGCATCGTCGGCGATGCCCTCCAGCGCGGATTCCAGCATGTGCTCGGGTGACACCGCCTGCGCCTCGCCCTGCGCGAAGACCGCCCGGAGCAGTTCGTCCTCGCGCTGCAGGTAGGCCACGACGAGCGCCTCCTTACCGGGAAAGTGCCGATACAGGGTGGCCCGCGTGACACCGGCCGCCCGCACGATCTGGTCGATGCCCACCGAGTTGATGCCCTCGCGGTAGAACAGCCCGGCGGCCACCTCGAGCAGATGCTCGCGAGGCGGAAGTGAGTCGCGGGTGCGTGCAGGCATGCCCGTGATCATACACAAGAACGAACGGTATATCTACCGATGAAATTGTTCTAAACCAGGTTGACAGGAGCCGGACCGAGTGCTTTCTTTAACCAAGAACGACCGATCGTTCTACTTACCGAAAGGCATTCCATGTCACTCCATCGCTCGCGGCGCTCCCACCGGGGACTCGCCGCCGCTGTCACCGCAGTCGCCGCGCTGACCGGCCTCGCCGCCGCTTCGGCCGTCCCTGCCGCGGCAGCCGAGATCGCCGCTCGTCCCTCCGCCAAGCCGACGATCGTGCTGGTGCACGGCGCCTGGGCGGATTCCTCGAGCTTCGCCCCGGTCACCGCCCGCCTGCAGAAGGACGGCTTCACGGTGCTGTCCGCGCCGAACCCGTTGCGCGGCCTCGCCGCCGACGCCGGAACCGTCGCCGCGTTCGTGAACCAGGCCACCACCGGACCGGTCGTTCTCGTCGGCCACTCCTACGGTGGCGCGGTGATCACCAACGCCGCGGCTCAGACCCCCAGCGTCACCGCGCTCGCCTACATCGACGCGTTCGCACCCGATCAGGGCGAGACGATCGTGCAGCTCGCGGGGGCGGTACCCGGTTCGGCCCTCGCTGCCGACCCGAGTGAGGTGTTCGACGCGGTGCAGGATCCGAACCTGCCCGCGGGGAACCCCGACCTCTACGTCAAGCGGTCTGGCTTCGCGGCGGCGTTCGCCGCGCACCTCGACCGACACGACGCCGCTGTCCTCGCGGCCTCACAGCGGCCGATCGCCGGTGGCGCCCTCCAGGAGCCGTCCGGTGCCCCGGCGTGGAAGACGCTGCCCAGCTTCTTCCTGATCGGTACCGAGGACCGGGTCATCCCGGCCGACGGCCAGCGCGCCATGGCGTCGCGCGCCGGCGGAACCGTGGTCGAGGTCAAGGCCGACCACCTCTCGATGCTCGAGAAGCCCGCCGACGTGGCGAAGCTGATCGAACGGGCGGCGGGCAAGTGATGACGATCTCGCCTCCCCCGTTCGACCCCGAACTGAAGGTCGTGCTCGACGTCGTCAACCAGTCCATCAGTCCGACGCTGCTGCCGGAGCATCTCGAGGCGCTCCGCGGTCCGGGTTTCACGAAGACGCTCGATCAGCTGCTCGCCGAGCGCGATCTCGAGCACCGTGAGACCATCGTGCCGGGGCCAGACGGCGCACCCGAGCTCCTTGTCTCGGTGTTCAGCCGCCCGGGCCACACCACCGGTCCCGGATTCTTCTTCACCCACGTGGGCGGGATGATCTTCGGCGACCGCTTCGTGGGCGTCGAGCCGGTGCTGGACTACGTCGATCAGTTCGATGCCGTGGTCGTGACCGTCGAGTACCGGTTGGCCCCCGAGCATCCGGCACCCGCCGCTCTCGAGGACAGCTACACCGCGTTGCGCTGGACGGCCGCGCACGCCGCCGAGCTCGGCATCGACCCCGAGCGGCTGTTCACCATCGGCGGCAGCGCCGGGGGCGGGCTCACGGCGGGCATCACCCTGATGGCCAGGGACCGCGGCGGGCCAGTCCTCGCCGGCCAGGTGATCATGTACGGGATGCTCGACGAGCGGAACGACTCGGTGTCCGCGCGGCAGATCGACGGCGTCGGCATCTGGGACCGAACGAGCAACGAGACGGGCTGGGACTTCCTCCTCGGCGACCGCCGGCACGGTGGGTCGCTGACTCCCTACGAGTCCCCGGCGAGCGCCGACAGTCTCGCCGGGCTGCCGCCGACGTACATCGAGGTGGGGTCCGCCGAGGTGTTCCGGGACGAGGACGTGGCCTACGCGAGCGCCATCTGGGCCGCGGGCGGTGACGCCGAGCTGCACGTCTGGCCGGGCGGCTACCACCTGTTCGAGCTGCTCGCGCCCGACGCCGAACTGTCCCGGGCGGCTCGGCGCACCCGCGGCGAGTGGGTGCGGCGGCGTCTCGCGCTGCGACGAAGGGGGCCGGATGCGGCGGCGATCGCGTCCGGCTCCTGCACGCGCCGGCTGACGCGGGGGCGGCCGCGGTCTGCCGCCGGGCGCGGTCTTGATCGGCGGTGGGCGCGCGGGTACAGTCGAACGACTCCGCGCCCGCCCACCCCGCGCGGCCGGAGCGCCCGGCACACGACGCCGGGCATGAAGGAGCAGTGCGCGATGAGCGGATCATCCACGGCGACGCCGCCACGACTGGCCGGCGTCTTCGACCTCTTCACCATCGGTCTCGGGCCCTCGAGCTCGCACACGGTCGGGCCGATGCGCGCGGCGAACGCCTTCGCCAACTCCCTCTCCCCCGCTGTGCTGGACGCCACCGCCGAGGTGCGGGTGACGCTCTTCGGGTCGCTGGCGGCGACCGGGTCGGGACACGGCACCTTCGGCGCGATCCAGCTCGGGCTCGAGGGGCTGCGGCCCGAGACGACGCTGCCGTCGGAGGCCGAGGAGCGGCTCACCGCGATCGGCACCTCGGGGGTCGTGCGGCTCGCCGGGCAGTTCGCGGTGCGGTGCGCCGTGGCCGACTTCGTGCTGCGGCCGCTGACGATCGCGCCGCGGCATCCGAACGCGCTCACGCTCTCGGCCGTCGATGCGGCGGGCGCGGGGCTCGTCACCGAGACGTACTACTCGGTCGGCGGCGGGTTCGTGCTGCGCGAGGGCGACGACGAGGGCGCGATCGGGCGGGACGAGCATCCGGTGCCCCTGCCCTTCGCCACGGGCGACGAGCTGCTCGCGCGCTGCGACGAGACGGCACTGTCGATCGCCGAGGTCGTGCGGCGGAACGAGCTCGCCACGCGCCCGGCCACGGCCCTCGACGACGGCCTGGTCGCGATCGAGCAGGCGATGGACGCGTGCTGGCGGAACGCCCTCACGCGCACCGGCGTGCTGCCGGGCGGGCTGAACGTGCGGCGGCGGGCCGGGGTGCTGCACGCGCACCTCGACGTGGTCGACCCCGAGCGGCGGCCCGAGTTCTGGCAGGAGCGGGTGAACCTCGTGGCCCTCGCGGTGAACGAGGAGAACGCCTCGGGCGGGCGGGTCGTGACGGCGCCGACGAACGGGGCGGCGGGCATCATCCCGGCGGTGCTGTACTACGCGCTGCACTACACGCCGCGTTCGCTGGTTCAGGATGCGCACCGCGGCATCGTGACGGAGTTCCTGTTGACGGCGGCGGCCGTCGGGGCGCTCTACAAGAGCAACGCCTCGATCTCGGGTGCCGAGGTCGGCTGCCAGGGCGAGGTCGGATCGGCGTCGTCGATGGCGGCGGCCGGGCTCGCTGCGGTGCTCGGCGGAACCCCGCGCCAGGTCGAGAACGCGGCCGAGATCGCGATGGAGCACAACCTCGGCCTCACCTGCGACCCGATCGGCGGGCTCGTGCAGGTGCCGTGCATCGAGCGCAACGCCCTCGCCGCCGCGAAGGCCGTGAACGCGGCGAAGATGGCGCTCTGGGGCGACGGCACGCACCACGTCTCGCTCGACCAGGTGATCGCGACGATGCGCGAGACCGGCGCCGACATGTCGAGCAAGTACAAGGAGACGGCGCGCGGGGGGCTCGCGGTGAACGTCCCCAACTGCTGAGGGTGCTGCTGAGGGTGCTGCTGCGCGTGCCGCTCGGGCTGCTGCGGGTATCGCCGCCGGGCCCTGCCCCGGTCGGGGGCGCGCGTCCGGGGCCGGCTGCTCCCTAGGCTGACGCCATGGCCCTCCCCACCACGCCCGTCGACCGCCGCACCGTGCTCGCCGGAGCCGCGTGGTCGGTGCCGGTCATCGCCGTCGCCGTCGGCGCCCCCGCGGCCGCCGCCAGCACGACGATCACGGTCGACTTCGCTGCCGCCTACATCGAGCTCCCGGACGAGACCGCTGTGCTGGCCGTGATCGCGATCACGAACTCGGGTGCGGCGGTGACCGCCGACTCGGCGACGATCACCCTGACGGGGTACACCCCGTCGACGGGCCTCACGGCGGGCGTCGTCACGATGGCTTTCGACGACGACCTGACCGACACCGTACCGGTGGGCGGCGACAGCAATGACGTGGTCCCCTTGAGCAATCCCGCCTTCGTGCGCGGTTCGCTCCCGGGCGACGAACCGCTCGTCCTCGTCGCCCCCGGTCTGGCCCTTCCGCAGGGCACCGTGTACGTCGGCGTCGCCGTCTCCTGGGCGGCCGACAACCCCGAGATCGACGGGTTCGTGATCGCGGGCAGCTTCGAGATCACGCTGCCGGGTGAGAACTCGCTCTCCTTCAGCGACCAGCTGGAGCCGAGGCGCGTCGAGTAGGCGGCGATGTCAACCCCCACTCCGTCGATCGCCTTCGGGCCGACGGTGGACGCACCGAGGGCAGGAGGGACGACATGCGCGAGCGCGAGGCCGAGGCGCGCGGCACCGACCGGGCGGGCTGGCCGATGCTGGGCGCGTTCGTCGAGACGGCGGTCGACTACTGCCTGGTGCTGACGTTCGCGCTGTCCGACGTGCTGCCGGCCGGGCGCGTGGAGGCCGTCGTGCTGGGGGTCGACGCGCTGCGCGACGGGGCGGGCCGCCGGGTGACCCTCTACGCGGTGTTCGAGCCGCAGTCCGTGAACGTGTTCAGCCGCTGCGGCGACCTCGAGCGGCGGCACGACGACGCCGAGGTCACCTACCCCGACGGCCCCGTCTGCGTCACGCTCGACCTCGCCGAGCCCGCCCTCTGCCTCGACTCCCAGCCCGAGGTGCGCGGCTTCGCGGTCATCGACGGCGTCATCCGCCAGGAGCACGCACCCGTCACCCTGCTCCCCGCCTGACCCGTACGCTCCGGACGGGTTTCCGGCCCTCCGCCGCCAAAGTGGTCGCCGTGGTGCCGATTATTCGTCCGGAGCGTACGGCGCCCGATTACTCCGGTGACCCCGTGCTCGTCGTCGCGTCGAAGGGGCCGTGCACGTCGGTGATCGTCACGTCGACGGCGATCGGATGCTCGTGCAGCTGCCCGACCGCGTGCGCGATCTGGGTGCGGGCCGTCTCCGCGACCTCGGTGACGTTCGCCGGGTACTCGACCACGAGCGACACCGAGATCGCGAGACCGTCGTCACGCTGGGAGATCACGACGCCGGGGTTGGAGCCCGACCCGAAGGCCGAGCGGCGCACCGAGTCGACGGCCCGCCCGAAGGGGGTGCCGAGCCGGTGCACGCCGCTCACGCCGAGGGCGGTGTCGGCGACGGTGCGCGCCAGGATCTCGGCGGGATCGGGCTCGACCCCGGCCGGCGCGGGCACCTGGCTCAGATCGATCGGCTCGACGTGCCGACCCGCGGCGGTCGGCGAGGTCACGCGACGCGGCTCTCGGCGGCGTCGTCGCCCTCGTCGTCGGAGGGGATGTGCACGTCGGAGACCGTCACGTTGACCTCGGCGATCTCCATGCCGACGACGGTGGTGATCGCGCGGCTGACGCTCTCGCGGATGTCGTCGGCGAGCTTCTGCAGGTCGACGGGGTACTCGGCGACGACGGTGATGTCGGCGGCGACCTGGCGCTCGCCGACCTCGACCTTGACGCCCTGGCCGCGGTCCTGCGCGTTGATCGCGTTGCGGATGGCGCCGATGGCCCGAGCGGCCCCGCCACCCAGGTCGTGCACGCCGCGGACCTCGCGCGCGGCGATGCCGGCGACCTTCTCGACCACGCCGTCGGCGATGGTGTTGCTGCCCTTCGAGGCGGTGGTGGAGTGCTTGGCGGTGGTGGTGTCGGTCATGATCTCTCCTTGGGTGGGGGCCTCCCGGGTGGAGGCTCCGAAGCGGGTCTTCACCAGTGAGACGTGATCAGGATCGAGGAGCGCACACGCACCCAGGCAGCATTCAGAGAGGATGCGCCACCGGGCTCAGCGCCGCAGTGCGGGCTCAGTAGCGGATGGCGTCGATGACCTTGACGCGCACCGCGACGAGCGCCGGCAGGATGCCCGCCAGCGCCCCCACGGCCGACGCCGCCACGAGCCCCAGCACCGCCGCGTCGACGGGGAACGGCGGGAAGTCGGTGACGAGCCCCTGACCGACGAGGTCGTGCACCATCGGGCTCTGCACGATCAGGATGGCCGCGGCCACCCCGACGGCGCCCGCGGCGATCGTCGCGACGACGCTCTCCATCATCACCGCGAAGAACACCCGCCCGGCGGTCGCGCCGAAGCTGCGACGGATGCCGATCTCCCGCACCCGCTGCTTCACCGTCACGAGGGCGATGTTCACGAGTCCGAGCGCCCCGAGCAGCAGCACCAGCAGGGCGATGCCGCCCACGATCATCTGCGTGACGAGGAAGGGGTCGTCGCCGTACTGCGCGGCGTCCTGCCGCTGCACGTCGACGGTCGCCCCGTCTCCGACCGCCGCCGCGAGGTCGCGCTTCACCGCCGCGGCGAGCGCCTCCCAGTCACCGGTCGGCACCCACAGCTCGTACTGCACCGACGACCCGGCGAAGGGGTCCGTCGCGGCGCCGGCCCCGGCATCCGCCTGCTGGAAGGCCGCGAGCTGGTCGGCGAGCATGAACATCGCCGGCTCGGTCTCCCAGTCGGCCGAGGGGTAGACCCCGACGATCACCGCCGTCGTACCCTCGTCGCCGCCGAGCGAGAGCAGTGGATGCGCGTCGAGCGCCGGCTGCCCGAGGGAGTCCCAGAAGACCGAGTTGACGATGACGCGGGGCGCGAGCTGCTCGTCGTCGTCCGCGCTGAACCAGGACCCCTCCGAGATGCGCACCCGGTGCATCTCGCCGTAGGGCTGGTCGACGGCCTGGGTGCCGACCGAGAGCACCCCGTTCGGCGAGTCGACGGGCACGGAGGCGTTCACCACGCGGCTGGCGTAATCGATGCCGTAGCGCGAGACGGTCTCCGTCCACGCCGTCTGGAGCGTCTCCGCGTCGACCTGCCCGCCGTCGTCGCGGTAGGCCGAGACGTACAGCGTCGCCGGCCGTCCGCTCTGCCGCTCGCTCAGCTCGGCGGTCGACTGCTGCAGGATGCCGCCGAGCGCGACGACGGTGGTGAGCGAGCAGACGGCCACGGCGACGCCGATCAGCGAGAGCAGCACGCGGGTGCGGTGGATGCGCAGCTCCTGCCACGCCTCGAGCACGGCCCCGAGCAGGCCGGTCAGCAGGCGGCTCATGCGGCCCCGGCCCCGGCGTCAGCCCCGGCAACGGCCTCAGCCCCGGCCCCGGCGGCAGAACTCGCATTCGCACCAACACCGGCCCCCACCCGCGTCAGCACCCCGTGATCGAGCCGGTAGTGGTCCCGCGACCGCTCGGCGATCGCCGGGTCGTGCGTGATCACCACGAGCGCCGCATTCGTGCGCGCGGCGACCTCGTCGATCAGCTCCATCACGCTCTGCCCCGTGTCGAGGTCGAGCGCCCCGGTCGGCTCGTCGGCCAGGATCAGCCGCGGCCCGCGCACGAGCGAGCGCGCGATCGCGACCCGCTGCTGCTCTCCGCCCGAGAGCCGGTCGGGCAGGCTCTCGAGGCGGTGCCCGAGCCCCACCTCCTCGAGCATCTCGGCCGCGATGGCCCGCCGCCGCCAGAACTGCCGCCCCTCGGCGTAGAGCAGCGGCATGATCACGTTCTCGAGCGCGGTGCGCCCCGGCAGCAGGTTGAACTGCTGGAAGACGAAGCCGATCTCGCGCCCGCGCACCCGGTCGCGCTCGCCCGAGGAGTAGTCCTTCACGGGCCGCCCGGCGAACTCGAGCACGCCGCTGGTGGGGGTGTCGAGCAGGCCGAGCAGGTTCAGCAGCGTCGACTTGCCCGAACCCGACCGGCCGACGACCGAGATGCGGTCGTCCTCCTCCACGTCGAGGTCGACGCCGTTCAGGATGGTCAGCGCCGGCTGGTCGGGAGGCAGCACCGTGCGCGTCACCGACGCGAGGTGCAGCAGGGTCACGAGACCGGTCCGCAGACGCCGCTGCCGTCGGGCAGCGTGGTGCAGCCCTCCATGCCGTCGGCGGGCACGGCCGAGGCGCCGGGGGCGAACTGCAGCACGGTGTCGCCCTCGGCGAGCCCGCCGGTGATCTCCACCGTGCTGCCGTCGCTGAGGCCGAGTCCGACGGCCCGCTCCTCGTTCGCTCCGTCGGCGGTGACGACCCAGACGGCGCCGGTCTGGGCGGCTCCGCGCACGGCCGTGGTCGGCACGACGAGCACGTTCTCGGCCTTCCCGCCCGCGATGGTCAGCTGAGCGGCGAGCCCCGGGAACACCGTCACGCCGTCGGGCACCGGGCAGCTCACGGTGGTGGTGCTCCCGGATGCTCCACCCCCGCCTGCGCCTCCCCCGCCGTCGGTCGCGCCACCCGTGACGCCCCCGCCGCTCCCGCCCGAGCCGCCCTCCGACGCCCCCGCCAGCGGCGTGCGGATGCTGAGCCCCGTGCAGGTGAACGGAGCCGGCCCGCCGGTGATCGCCACCGACGCCTCGGTCGGCTGACTCACCAGGCGGTACTGCTGCGCGGGCTGCAGCGAGCCCGACACCGAGAAGGTCGGCGGCGCCATCTGCCCGGCGGCCTCGCCGATCGTGACCGTCTGCCCGGGGATCACGCCGAGCGAGCTGAGCGTGCCCGTGATGGGCGCGAGCACCTGCTCGTAGCGGAAGATCGCCGGCAGCGGCTTGCCCTCGGCGTCGACGGTCTCGCCGGGGTCGCGCTCGATCTCGACCTTCACGTCGAACACCACGTCACCGGCCGCGATCGAGGCACCGACCGCGGCGAACACCTCGTCGACGGCGCCCGCGGCGGTCGACTTGACCGGCACCGCCGGGTCGGCCGAGACGGTCGCGTCGAGCACGACGTCGTTCGTGATCGTGCCCCGCGCGACGGCGACCGTCGGCTCGACCAGCGCGCCCGTGGGCACCGCCGGGTCGGCCTCGGCCGGCTTGTCCGGGAAGAACGCCAGCTTGCCCAGAGCCACTGCGATCACCGCGATCAGAATGATCCGGATGACCGGGAAGACCCATCTCCTCGCCACACCCACGTCGTACCTTCCTGTCCCCCGCATCGAATCCTAGGGGGTTTGCAATCGGACCGACGACTCACGTAGTTTGGTTAGGCAATCCTAATGCGCCGTCACAGCAGCGCAGCTCCGCACCCTCCTGCATCCCACCGAAAGGCACCTCCATGCCCCGCGTCACGCGCTTCGCCGCCCTCACCACGGCGGCCCTGCTCACCGCCTCGCTCGCCGCCTGCTCGTCGCCCTCGTCGGCCGGCACCGACGCCTCGTCGACCGACGGCGCCTTCGAGCCGATCACCATCGAGCACGCCCTCGGCACCACCGTGATCGAGACGCAGCCCGAGCGCGTGGCCACCGTCAACTGGGCGAACCACGAGGTGCCGCTCGCCCTCGGGGTGGTGCCCGTCGGCATGGCCGCCGCCAACTTCGGCGACGACGACGGCGACGGCCTGCTGCCCTGGGTCGAGGAGAAGCTGACCGAGCTCGGCGCCGAGACCCCCGTGCTCTTCGACGAGACCGACGGCATCGACTTCGAGGCCGTCGCCGACACCGACCCCGACGTGATCCTCGCCGCCTACTCCGGGCTCACGCAGGAGGACTACGACACGCTGAGCGAGATCGCCCCCGTCGTGGCCTACCCCGAGACCGCCTGGGGCACCCCGTGGCGCGAGATGATCGAGCTGAACAGCGAGGCCATCGGCAAGAAGGCCGAGGGCGAGGAGCTCATCGCCGACCTCGAGACCCAGATATCCGACGCCGCAGCGGAGTACCCGCAGCTCGAAGGCACCTCGGCCGCCTTCCTCACCCACGTCGACACCGCCGACCTCAGCGAGGTCAGCTTCTACACGACCCACGACACCCGGGCGATGTTCTTCGACGACCTCGGCCTGACCACCCCCGAGAGCATCGCCACTGCTTCGGCCACGACCGACCTCTTCGCCCTCACCCAGAGCGCCGAGCAGGCCGACGCGTTCACCGACATCGACATCATCGTCACGTACGGCGGCGACGAGCTGCTGACCGCGCTCGAGGCCGACCCGCTGCTGTCGCAGATGCCCGCGGTGGCGAACAAGGCGATCGTCGCCCTGCCCGGCACCACCCCGCTCGGCACCGCCGCGAACCCCACGCCGCTGTCGATCTCGTGGGTGCTCGACGACTACCTGGCACTGCTCGCCGAGGCCGCCGACAAGGCGTGACCTCGACCGCCGTCGCACCCGCCGCCTCGGGAGCCGCCGCCGTGCGGCGCCCGAGGCGGCTGCGTGCGCTCTGGCTGCTGATCGCGGCGGCGGTGCTCGTGGCGCTCGCGGCGGCGAGCGTCGCCGTGGGGTCGCGCGAAGTCGGCTGGGACGACATCGTCGCGGCCCTCGGCGGCGCCACCGACGGCTTCGACCGGGCCGCGGTCGCGACGCGCATCCCCCGCACCCTGCTCGCCGTGCTGGCGGGGGCCGCCCTGGCCGTGTCGGGGGCCGTGATGCAGGGCGTCACGCGCAACCCGCTGGCCGACCCGGGCATCCTGGGCGTGAACATGGGCGCGTCGCTCGCCGTGGTGACCGGCATCGCCTTCTTCGGCCTGGCGAGCGCCTCGGCGCAGATCTGGGTGGCCATCGCCGGCGCCGCGATCGCCGCCGTCTTCGTCTACGTGGTGGGCTCGCTCGGCCGCGGCGGGGCGACCCCGCTGAAACTCGCGCTCGCGGGCGCCGCCACCTCCGCGGCCCTCGTGTCGTTCACCAGCGCCATCGTGCTGCCGCGCGGCGACATCTCCGACAGCGTGCGCTCGTGGCAGATCGGGGGCGTCGGCGGGGCGACCGCGGCGAGCATCCAGCAGGTGCTGCCGTTCGTGATATCGGGCTTCGTGATCTGCCTGCTCTCGGCGCGCGGCCTCAACTCCCTCGCCCTCGGCGACGAGCTCGCGGCCGGCCTCGGCGAGCGCGTGGCCCTGGCCCGGGGCGGAGCGGCCCTCGGCGCGGTCGTGCTCTGCGGCGCCGTCACCGCGATCGCCGGGCCGATCGGCTTCGTCGGCCTCGTCGTGCCGCACGCCTGCCGGCTCCTGGTCGGCGTCGACCACCGCTGGCTGCTGCCGTTCTCGGCCGTCGTGGGCGCGTGCCTGCTGACCGCCGCCGACATCCTCGGCCGCGTCGTCGCGCGCCCCGCCGAGATCGACGTGGGCATCATCACCGCGCTCGTGGGGGCGCCCTTCTTCATCGCGATCGTGCGCCGGCAGAAGGTGAAGAGCCTGTGACGCTGCTCGACCGCGCCCCGACGGCGACGACGGATGCGGTGCAGCACGGCCGCGCCACGAGAGCCCGCCGCCGCCGCACCGTGATCGTGCTGCTCGCCCTGCTCATCGCCGTGATGGCCGCCGTCAGCCTGATGGCCGGCCGCACCTTCTACCCGCCCGCCGACGTGCTCGGCGTCATCCTGGGGCAGGACGTTCCGGGCGCCTCGTTCACCGTCGGACGCCTCCGGCTGCCACGCACGGCCCTCGCCGTGCTGGCGGGGCTGTCGTTCGGCCTCGGCGGGGTCGCCTTCCAGACCATGCTGCGGAACCCGCTCGCGAGTCCCGACATCATCGGAATCAGCTCGGGCGCGAGCGCCGCCGCCGCCTTCGCGATCGTCACCCTCTCGCTCGGCGCCACCGAGGTCTCGGTCTTCGCCATCGTCGTCGGGCTCGCCGTCGCGCTGCTGATCTACCTGCTCTCGTACCGCAGCGGGGTCGCCGGCACCCGGCTCATCCTGATCGGCATCGGCGTGGCCGCGATGCTCGACAGCGTCACCGCCTACGTGCTCTCGCAGGCCGCGCAGTGGGACCTGCAGGAGGCCATGCGCTGGCTCACCGGCAGCCTGAACGGCACCAGCTGGCCGCAGGTGCTGCCCGTGCTCGCCGCGGTCGTGCTGCTCTCCCCCGTGCTGCTCGGCCAGGGCCGCAACCTCGCCGTCACGCAGCTCGGCGACGACGCCGCCTCGGCGCTCGGCGTTCGCGTCGACCGCACGAGGCTCATCGTCATCGTCGCCGCCGTGGGCCTGATCGCCTTCGCCACGGCCGCCGCGGGGCCCATCGCGTTCGTCGCGTTCCTCTCCGGCCCGATCGCCGCGCGGCTGGTGGGGCCGGGCGGCTCCCTGCTCGTGCCCGCGGCGCTCGTGGGCGCACTGCTCGTGGTGGTCGCCGACTTCGTGGGCCAGTTCGCGTTCGGCACGCGCTACCCCGTCGGCGTCGTCACGGGAGTGCTCGGCGCCCCGTATCTCGTCTATCTGATCATCCGCTCGAACCGCTCAGGAGGCTCGCTGTGACCCGTGGCCACACCCTCGTCGCCGCCGACCTCACCCTCGGCTACGGCGACCGCACCGTCGTGGACGGCCTCGACCTGGCCGTGCCGCCCGGCGCGGTGACCGCCATCGTGGGCGCCAACGCCTGCGGCAAGTCGACGCTGCTGCGCTCGATGTCGCGGCTGCTCGCCCCGAAGGGCGGCCAGGTGCTGCTCGACGGCAAGCAGGTGCATCGGATGCCCGCCAAGGAGCTCGCGCGCACCCTCGGTCTCCTACCGCAGTCGCCCATCGCGCCCGAGGGCATCACGGTCTCCGACCTCGTGGGCCGCGGGCGGCACCCGCACCAGAGCCTGTTCGCCCGCTGGAACGCCGCCGACGACGCCGCGGTCGCCGCCGCCCTGGAGGCCACCGAGACCGTCGCGCTCGCCGACCGTCCCGTCGACGAGCTCTCGGGCGGCCAGCGCCAGCGGGTCTGGATCGCGATGGCGCTCGCGCAGCAGACCGACCTGCTGCTGCTGGACGAGCCGACGACCTTCCTCGACGTCAGCCACCAGATCGACGTGCTCGACCTGCTCACCGACCTCAACCGCACGCGCGGCACGACGATCGTGATGGTGCTGCACGACCTGAACCTGGCCGCGCGCTACGCCGACCACCTGGTGGCGCTCGCCGACGGACGGGTGCACGCCGCGGGCACCCCTGCCGAGGTGCTCACCGAGGACGTCGTGCGCACCGTCTTCGGGCTCGAGAACCGGATCATCGCCGACCCCACCTCGGGGAAGCCGCTGATGCTGCCGCTCGGGCGGCACCACGTGGTGGCCGACCGCTCCCCCGCCTGAGGCCGGCGCTCCGACTGTTAGCGTGAGGACGGTGACCGCCGAACGCCCGCGCCCGACGTCCCTCGCCCGCCGGGCCCGCCTCGGTGCGGCCGTGCTGTTCTTCACGAACGGCGCGATCTTCGCGAACCTGCTGCCGCGCTACCCGGAGCTGGTCGAGCAGCTCGACCTCAGCAAGACCTCGTTCGGCCTCGCCGTCGCGGCCTTCCCCGTGGGCGCCCTGCTCGCCGGGCTGAGCGCGGGCGCCCTGGTGCGGCGGTTCCGCTCCTCGCGGGTGGCGGTGGTGGCGACCATCCTGTCGGCCGTCGGCATCCTGGTCGCGGGCTCCGGCTCGTCGTGGGCGGTGCTCGCGGGCGGACTGTTCGTCGCCGGGGCGATGGACTCGATCACCGACGTGGCGCAGAACTCCCATGCCCTGCGGGTGCAGCGGCTCTACGGGCGCTCGATCCTGAACTCCTTCCACGCCATCTGGAGCATCGGCGCCGTCTCGGGCGGCGTGCTGGGCGCGGCCGCCGCGCAGTTCGCGGTGCCGATCCCGCTGCACCTGGCACTGAGCGGGGTGCTGTTCTCGGTGGCGGCCCTCGTCGCCTACCGACTGCTGCTGCCCGGCCCGGAGCCGCTCGAGGTCGTGGAGCCGGCGGCATCCGTCACCCCCGCTGCGGTGCGCGCCCGGGTCGGCGCGCTCGCGAAGTACGGGGTGCTGCTCGCGCTGGTGGTGATCGCCTCGGTGGGCGCCGTCGTCGAGGACTCGGGCGCCTCGTGGTCGGCGCTCTATCTCTCGGGCTCGCTCGGCACCTCGGCCTTCCTCGCAGGGCTCGGCTTCGTCGCCCTGCAGGGCATGCAGTTCGTGGGCCGGATGCTCGGCGACGGCCTCGTCGACCGGTTCGGCCAGCGCGCGGTGGCTAGGGCCGGCGGCGCGATCGTGCTGGTCGGGATGGGGCTCGCGCTGGCCTTCCCGACCGTCTGGGGCACGATCGCGGGGTTCGGGCTCGCGGGACTCGGGGTGTCCACGCTCATCCCCGCCGCCATGCAGGCGGCCGACGAGCTGCCGGGGTTCCGCCCCGGCACGGGGCTGACGATCGTCAGCTGGCTGCTGCGGGTGGGCTTCCTCGTCTCCCCGCCGATCGTCGGGGCGGTGGCGGACGCCACGAGCCTGCGGGTGGGCCTGCTGATCGTGCCGATCGCCGGGCTGCTGGCTCTGGTGTTCGCGGGCGTGCTCTCGACACGGCGGCGGGTTCCCGGGGCCGCCTAGCGTGCCGGCTCTCCGCCTGCACCGCCCCCGTTTTGGGGCGCGTCGGCATCCGGAGGCCGGGGCCGCCGCGGCCCTAGGCTCGGCGACGACCACGCACGACAACGAGGAGATCGCCATGACGACCGGCAGCCCGGCAACCTACCCGCACCAGACCCAGGGCGGCGAGCCGCCGCTCGACCAGCCCTACTACGGGGCGCCGTTCGGCGTCGCCGCGAAGCGCTTCTTCCAGAAGTACGCGACCTTCTCGGGGCGGGCCAGCCGCAGCGAGTACTGGTGGTGGGCGCTCGTCGTGTTCATCGTCAGCGCCGTGCTCAATATCGCCTCGTTCGCCGCCGGCGGCGCGGGCATGGCCATGAGCGGCGAGACCACCATGTCGGCCGGCGCCACCGTGGTCTCCGTGATCGCCGGCATCTGGGCGCTCGCCACGATCATCCCGACGCTCGCGCTCGCGTGGCGCCGGCTGCACGACACGAACCGCAGCGGCGCGTGGTACCTGCTGATCCTCATCCCGATCGTGGGTGCGATCATCCTGCTCGTGTTCTTCGTGTCGGCCTCCGACCCGGCCGGCCGGCGCTTCGACCGCTAGGCGGGGCTGCGCTCGCACCCAGGAACATCGGAAGGGCCGGCATCGAGCCGGCCCTTCGTCGTCGCGGGGCTACTTCGCGAGGAAGCCGAGCAGCGCCTCGTTGACCTCGGCCGCGTGCGTCCAGAGCAGGCCGTGCGGGGCGCCCTCGATCTCGACGTAGTCGGCGTTCGGCAGGGCCTTCGCGAAGAGGCGGCCGGTGGCGTCGATGGGCAGGATGCGGTCACCGGTGCCGTGCAGGATGAGCGCCGGCACGTCGATCTTCGCGATGTCGGCGCGGAAGTCGGTGAACCAGGTCAGCGGGGCGGCGGCCGCGGCGAAGAAGCCGCTGCCGGCGGCGGTGTTCCAGCTGGCGCGCACGACCTCCTCGGAGATGCGGCTGCCAAGGTTCTCGTCGAGGTTGTAGAAGTCCTGGTAGAAGCCGGTGAAGTAGGCATAGCGGTCGGCCTTCACGGCGTCGACGATGCCTTCGAAGAACTCCAGCGGGGCGGCGCCGTCGGGGTTGTCGTCGGTCTTCAACAGGTAGGGCTCGAGCGATGCGAGGAACGCGGCCTTCGCCACGCGGCCGGAACCGTAGCGGCCGAGGTAGCGGCCCACCTCGCCGGTGCCCATCGAGAACCCGACGAGCACCGCATCCGTCACGTCGAGGGTCTCGAGCACCGTGTTGAGGTCGCTCGCGAAGGTGTCGTAGTCGTAGCCGGTGGTCGGCTGGCTCGACTGCCCGAAGCCGCGGCGGTCGTAGGTGATGACGCGGTAGCCGGCGTCGAGCAGCGCGGCCGACTGCTTCTCCCAGGAGTGGCCGTCGAGCGGGAAGCCGTGGATCAGGACGACCGGCTGGCCCGTGCCGTGGTCTTCGTAGTACAGCTCGACCGAGTCGGTGTTCTCGGTGCCGACGGTGATGTAGCCCATGGTGTGTGCCTTTCCTTCCGACAGTGAGAACGCTCGTTCTCATCTGCGTCCGAGTATAGGAGAACCATCGTTCTCAGCGCAAGTACACTGGTCATATGACTGCAGAGACGGATGCCCGGGATCGCGTGCTCGACGCCGCCGACGCCCTCTTCTACTCCCGCGGCTTCAGCGCCGTGGGCATGGACGAGGTGCGCGACGCGGCCGGCGTGAGCCTGCGGCGCCTCTACTCGGTGTTCCCGTCGAAGGAGAGCATCGTGCTCGCCATGCTCGAACGGCGGCACGAGCAGTGGACCAGCGGACTGGACGCGGTCGTCGGAGCCCGGAGCGACCCCCGCTCGCGAATCCTCGCCGTCTACGACTACCTCTCGGCCTGGTTCGCCGACGAGAGCTTCCGGGGCTGCGGCTTCATCAACGCCTTCGGCGAGCTCGGCGGCGTGAGCCCGGCGGTGAGCGCACTGATCCGCTCCCACAAGCAGTCGTTCCAGGACGAGATGGCGCGCCTCGCGGCCGAGGCGGGCGCTCCGCCGTCGCTCGCTCCGCAGCTCGCCATCCTCGCGGAGGGCGCGCAGACCACTGCCGCGATCGCAGGCGACGCCTCAGCGGCCGGCCACGCCCGCGCGGCGGCCGAGGTGCTGGTCGACGCCGCCCTGGCCTGATCCTCGGGTGGCCGCGCTCTTGCGCTCGGTGGGCCGTCATATATGATGTACGAAATACCACGAGGGAGTGCGCATGGCAGCGACGACGCAGTTCGGGCCGGTCGGGACGACGTCCCGCACGTCCCACGTGCTCGAGATCCTGAAGAGCGCCATCCTGAACGGGCAGCTCGAACCGGGTGAGGCGCTCGTCGAGGCCGAGCTCGCCGGCCGCCTCGGCGTCTCGAAGACTCCCGTGCGCGAGGCACTGAAGACGCTCGAAGGAACGGGCCTGGTGGTCATCCGCCCGTACACCGGCGCGATCGTGCGGGTGTTCAGCGACGACGACGCGGTCGCCATCTACGACATGCGACTCCTGCTCGAGCCCGAGGCCGTGCGGCGCAGCATCGCCTCCGGCGCCGACCTCACGGGCGCGGCCGACGCCCTCGCCCGCGCCTCGGCCGCCGAGAGCGGCTCGGAGCGCAGCATGGCGAACCGCGAGTTCCACCGCGCCCTCTACCGCCACTCCGGGAACCCGCTGCTGCTGCAGACCCTCGACGGCCTGCGCGACCAGATCGCCCTCATCTCCGCCGGCTCCTGGGCGCGCAGCGCCTCGTGGCAGCGGGAGGCCGAGGAGCACGCCCGCATC
Organism: Herbiconiux flava; assembly: GCF_013409865.1. Lineage (NCBI taxonomy): Bacteria > Bacillati > Actinomycetota > Actinomycetes > Micrococcales > Microbacteriaceae > Herbiconiux > Herbiconiux flava. The sequence goes on along the minus strand of NZ_JACCBM010000001.1, from coordinate 1,126,365 downwards.
CTGGAGGTCGCCCAGACGGGCGATTCCGAGGGCGCCGCGCGACTCGTGCGCGAGCACATCGCCGACTTCGCCCGCCGGCACGTCGTGCCGGCTGAGCACCCGACTCCGGAAGGGGGATCCGCCTAGAAGTGGGGAGACGGCTCGTTCACCGCCAAGATCCCGAGCCGCCCCGTCGTTCAACGCTCCTCACGGAGCGGTCACCGTCGCTTACGAAGGAGCAACGATGCTTCACAATGATACAAAACCGGCCCCCGCGGCCACGCCCGACGTCCGCCGGAAGCGCTCGAACATGCGCTGGACGATCGTGGGCTTCTCGGCCCTCGGTCTCACCATCGCCTACCTCGACCGCGCCGCGCTCGCCGTGGCGCTGCCCTTCATGGCCGAGGAGTTCGAGATCGGCCCCGCCATCCAGGGCGTGCTGCTGTCGTCGTTCTTCTGGACCTACGCGCTGTTCCAGATCCCGAGCGGCTGGCTGCTCGACAAGTTCGGGCCGCGCGTGATCTACCCGATCGCCGTCGGCTGGTGGTCGATCTGGACCGCCCTCACCGCCCTCTCCACCGGCGTCGTCTCGACGATCGTCTTCCGCCTCGGCCTCGGCATCGGCGAGGCGCCGGTGCAGCCGGCCAACGTCAAGGTCGTCTCGCGCTGGTTCCCCCGCCGCGAGCGCGCCTTCGCGTCGAGCCTGTTCGACATGGGGCAGCAGATCGGCACCGCGCTGTCGATCCCGGTCGTCACCGCGCTCGCGGTGTTCGCCGGATGGCGCTTCGCCTTCCTGCTCATCGGTGTCGTGGGCGCACTCTGGGTGGTCGGGTGGCTGGCGGTGTACCGCGCCCCCGAGAAGCACCGCCGCGTCAACGCGGAGGAGCTCGAGTACATCAACTCCGACCAGGGCGAGATGGTGGCCGCCGCGTCGACCGGTGAGAAGAAGCCGTGGCGCGCGCTGCTGCGCAACAACCAGGTCTGGGCGCTGATGTTCGGCTACGTCTTCCGCTCGCTCGCCGGCGCCTTCTTCCTCACCTGGTACCCCAGCTACCTGCTGAACGACCGCGGCTTGTCGAAGGAGGAGTTCGGGCTGGTCGGTGCGATCCCCGCCGTCATCGCGATCGGCGCGACCGTTCTCGGCGGCATCGTCTCCGACCGCCTGCTGGCCTCGGGGAAGGTCTCGGCGGGAGCCGCGCGCAAGATCCCGATCATCGCGGGACTGGTGCTGAGCGCCTGCATCGGCTTCAGCCCCTTCATCGAGTCGAACGTGCTCGTGATGGTGGTGCTCACCGTCTCCAGCGCGGCGCACTCCTTCGCCGGCGCGGCCATCCTCAGCCTGCCGGCCGAGGTCGCCGAGTCGCGCGACACCGTCGGCTCGGTCGCCGGGTTCCAGAACTTCGGCTCGCAGCTCGGCAACCTGATCAGCCCGATCGCCATCGGCCTGTTCCTCACCTTCAGCGACAACTCCTACGTCGGCCCGCTCGTCTTCGCCGCGCTCAGCTGCCTGATCAGTGCCGCGATCTACGGGTTCTGGGTGCGCATCAAGCCCGTCGTCCCCCTCTCCGACGTCACCGTCCCACCCGCCGACGCCACCGTCCCGCCCAGTGGCACCACCGTCCCGCCCTCCGAAAGGACCTCGTCATGACCGCATCCGGCCTCGACCGCGACGCCCTGATCGCCCGACTCTCCACCGTCGTCGGCATCCCCGTCGTGCCGTTCGACGCGAGCGGTGGGATCGATCATCCGCTGCTCACCGCCCTGGTCGACCGGCTCGTCGTCGCCGGCGTCACGGCGCTCACGCCGAACGGCAACACGGGCGAGTTCTACGCCCTCTCGCCCGAGGAGCGCCGCGCGGTGCTCCGAACGGTGACGGATGCGGCGGCCGGCCGGGTGACGATCATCGGCGGAGTGGGGCTCGACCTCACCACCGCGATCGCCGACGCCCGCTTCGCCCGCGACGCCGGGGCCGACGCCGTGATGGTGCACCAGCCGGTGCTGCCCTACCTCTCGCCGGAGGGCTGGATCGACTACAACGTCGCCATCGCCTCGGCCGTGCCCGAGATCGGGGTGGTGCCCTACCTGAGCTCGACGCTGATCGGCGGCGCCGAGATCGCTCGGCTGATCGACGCGGCGCCGAACGTGGTGGCGCTGAAGTACTCGGTGCCCGACCCGGTGGTGTTCGCCACCGTGCGCTCGGAGGTGGCCGCCGCCACGGCATCCGAGGTGCTGTGGATCGCCGGGCTCGCCGAGTCGTACGCCCCGTCGTACTGGCAGGGCGGCGCGCGGGCCTTCACCTCGGGGCTGGTGAACGTGGTGCCCGCCACCTCGCTCGCGATGCTCGAGGCGCTCCGTGGGGGCGACCCGGCGGAGGCCGAGACCGTGTGGCGGAGCATCCGTCAGTTCGAGCACCTGCGGGCCCGGGGCCGCTCGGCCGACAACGTGGCGGTCGTCAAGGAGGCCATGCACCAGCTCGGCCTCTGCCGCCGCGAGCTGCGGCCACCGAGCGCCCCGCTCTCCGCGAGCGCCCGGGAGGAGGTGCGCGAGTCGATCGCCGACTGGCCCGCCGCGCCTCCCCTGCAGCGCGACGTCGAGACTGCCGCGGTGCCCGCATGACCGTGATCGAGCGGCTCGACACCTACCTGCAGCGCGTCGGCGACCGCCCCCGGGTGCTGGTGAAGATCACCACCGACGACGGCCTCGAGGGCTGGGCCGAGGTGTACAACCACGGCCCCGACCTCGCCTTCCCGCCGCTGCTGGAGTACCTGTTCGAGCAGATCAAGGGCATCGACGCGCGCCGCACCTCGTTCGTGGCGCAGCTGCTGCTTCAGTCGTCGCGGTTCCCGCCCGGCGCCCTCGGCCTCGCGGCCCTCGCGGCGATCGACCACGCGCTGTGGGACATCGCGGGCAAGGCCGCCGGGCTGCCCGTCTACCAGCTGCTCGGCGGCGCGGTGCGCGACCGGGTGCGCGTCTACGCCGGCCTCTACTCGGCCCCCGACGTGCCCGAGCTGCTCGACCGCACCACCCGGCTGCACGAGACCGAGGGCTTCACCGCCTTCAAGCTGAGCCCCTACCGCACCGAGCTGCACCGGCACCGCTTCGGGGTGGTGGCCGCCGAGCTCGGGCGGTACTTCGGTGAGGTGCGGGATGCGCATCCCGACGACTTCGAGTTCGCCTTCGACGCCCACGCCTGCCTCTGGTCGCCGCAGCAGGCGGTGGCGCTCGGCGCCGCTCTCGCGCCGAACGACCCGCTCTTCCTCGAGGAGCCGATCCGGCCCGAGTACCTGCCGGCCTGGGCGCGCATCCGCGCGGAGCTGTCGGCGCTCTCGGTGCCGCTCGCGACCGGCGAGTCGCTCTACTCCCCCAACGAGTTCCTCGGGCTGCTCTCGGTGCAGGGCGCCGACATCGTGCAGCCCGACATCTGCGTGGTGGGCGGGCTGACCCAGATGGTCAAGATCGCGCACCTCGCCGAGGCCCACTACGTGCCCGTGGCGCCGCACAACCCGCTCGGGCCGCTCGCGACCGCGGCGAACGTGCACTTCGCGGCGGCGACGACGAACTTCTCGATCCTCGAGTACAAGCCCGACCCGGTCTCGTGGTGCCACGACCCCTACACGCCCGTCGACGGTCACCTCGAGCTGCGGCCCGACCGGCCCGGCTGGGGCATCACGATCGACGAGACGGCCCTGGTGGAGGACGACTGGGTGCACTGGGAGCGGCGGGTGCCGGTGAAGCCGGACGGGTCGACGGGGTGGATGTAGGGCGCCAGCCCACCGACCGCCGCCCCGCCGGCCGCCCGCCGTCGACCTGGCGGCCCGGCTCGACCCGACCCGACCCCTTGAGACGAAGGAGCACGACAGCATGACCTCCATCACCACCACCGACCCGGCGACCGGCGTGCGCCGCACCCTCGACCTCGAGGAGACCGACTCGGCCGGCCTCGCCGCCGCCGTCTCGGCCGCAACCGCCGCGACGACCCGCCTCCAGGCCCTCGGCCGCACGGGCCGGGCCCGCCTGCTCGAGTCGATCGCCGACGCGCTGGAGGCCCGGCGCGACGACGTCGTCGCCGCCGCCGACTCCGAGACGGCCCTCGGTTCGATCCGCCTGAACGGCGAGCTCAGCCGCACGGCCTTCCAGCTGCGCTTCTTCGCCGAGGTGCTGCGCGAGGGCTCCTACCTCGAGGCCGTCATCGACCACGCGGGCGACACCCCCATGGGCCCGCGGCCCGATCTGCGCCGGATGCTCGTTCCGCTCGGCCCCGTCGCCGTCTACGCCGCGAGCAACTTCCCCCTCGCCTTCTCGGTGCCGGGCGGGGACACCGCGGCCGCGCTGGCCGCCGGAGCGGGGGTCGTCGTGAAGGCGCATCCCGCGCATCCGGCCACCAGCGCCCTCGTCGCGTCGGTGACCGCCGAGGTGACCGATCCCGTGGTGGGGCGCGCCGTGTCGGTGGTCTACGGCTACCAGGCGGGGATCGACCTCGTGCAGGCGCCGGCGATCCGCGCCGCGAGCTTCACCGGGTCGCCCGGTGGCGGACGCGCGCTGGCCGAGCTGGCGGCGGCCCGGCCGTCGCCGATCCCGTTCTACGGTGAGCTCGGCAGCATCAACCCGGTGCTCGTCTCGCCCGCCGCCGCGGCGGCCCGGGCCGACACGATCGCCGCGGGTCTCGCCGCGTCCATCGTGCAGGGCGGCGGGCAGTTCTGCACCAAGCCGGGCATCGCGCTCGTGCCGGCGGGCGCCTCGGGCGACGCCCTCGTCGCGGCTCTGGCCTCTGCGGTCGCCGCCGTGGACGCCAAGCCGGCGCTCACTCTCGGCATGGCCGACGCCTACCGTGACGGGCTCGCCTCGCTCGCGGCCGTTCCCGGCGCCTCGCTGCTGAGCGGTGGCTCGGCATCCGCCACCGGGTCGACCTCCCCGGCCGTCGTCGAGTTCGACGGCGAGGAGCTGGCCGGCCGCCTGGCCGAGGAGTGCTTCGGGCCCGTCGCCGTGGTGGCGCGCTACCGCGACGACGAGCACGCCGCCCGGCTCGCCGCGGGCCTGCCCGGAACGCTGACCGCGACGCTGTTCCTCGAGCCCGGAGACGCCGGCGTTCCCGCGGCCCGGGCCGCGGTCACGGCGAGCGCGGGGCGCATCCTCTACGACCAGTACCCGACGGGAGTGGCCGTCGCCTGGGCGCAGCACCACGGCGGGCCGTGGCCCTCGACCGACTCGGTGCACACCTCGGTGGGCGCGACCTCGATCCGGCGGTACCTGCGGCCGGTGGCGTGGCAGAACGCGCCGGAGGCCGAGCTGCCGGCCGAGCTGCGTGACGGGCCGGTCGATTTCCCGCGGCGCGTGGACGGGGTGCTCGTGCTGCCGTGAGGCCGCCTGCCCTCCCGGCCCTCCCGGGTGGCGCCGGCTAGCGGCGACGCGGGCGTCTCAGGCTGAGCCGGCGGCCCGGCCGCCCTAGGCGGCGACGCGGGCGTGCGCGTCGGCGAGCAGCTCGACCGAGCGCACCCGCGCGTCCGTCGCCAGGGAGGCGTGCGCCACGATCACTTCGTCGACGTCGGCCGCGCGCGCGAAGTCCTCGACGTAGTCGGCGACCTCGGCACCCGTGCCGATGCCGGTGTAGGTCGTCATGGTGGCGACGTGCGCACCGGCCGGGGTGGTCAGCAGGTAGTCGAGCTCGTCGTCGCCGAACTGCCGCTCGAGCGAGATGCGGCCGCTCTGGCGCAGCAGCATCATCAGCCGGGCACGCTTCATGCGCGCGAACTGCTGCTCGGCGTCGTCACGGTCGTCGGCCGCGATCGCGTTCACCCCGGCGATGACGTGCGGCCGGTCGAGCTGCTCGGAGGGGGTGAATTCACGTCGGTAGGTCGCCACGGCGTCGTGCAGAGCATCCGGAGCGAAGTGCGACGCGAAGGCGTAGGGGAGCCCGTAGGCGGCGGCGAGCCGGGCGCCGAACAGCGACGAGCCCAGGATGTACAGCGGCACCCGCGAGCCGGCACCCGGTGTGGCGCCCACGCCGGGCACGCGCGACTCGCCGGCGAGGAAGCCTTGCAGCTCGAGCACGTCCTCAGGGAACCGCTCCGACGAGGCCGGGTCGCGGCGGAGCGCCCGGAAGGTCGCCTGGTCGCTGCCGGGTGCCCGCCCGAGCCCCAGGTCGATGCGCCCGGGGTGCAGCGCCTCGAGCGTGCCGAACTGCTCGGCGATCGTCAGCGGCGCGTGGTTCGGCAGCATCACGCCGCCGGCCCCGAGCCGGATCGTCGACGTCTGCGAGGCCACGTGCGCGATCAGCACCGCGGTCGCGCTCGACGCGATCGACTCCATGTTGTGGTGCTCGGCGTACCAGACCCGCCGGTAGCCGCTCGTCTCGGCCTGCTGGGCGAGCGCGACGGAGGCGGCGAAGCTGTCGCGCGCGGTCTCGCCGGGTGCGATCGGGGCGAGGTCGAGGATCGAGAGGGGAACGGTCATGTCAGGGTCAACGCCGGCGGGCGGCGCACCCTTCCCGACTCGACCGACCAGCTCGCCCCGCCTCGCCCCGCCTCGCCCCGCCTCGGCCCGCCCCGCCTCGCCCCGCCTCGGCCGAGCGACGCTCAGCTCAGCCCGGAGGTGATCACCACCCGCGTCACCTCGGGATCCCTCAGCAGCTCGTACCCCGCCTCGACGCCATCGAGCGCGATCTCGCGCGACATCAGGTCGTCGAGGTTGAAGCGCCCCTGCAGGTACAGCTCGGCGTAGAGCGGGATGTCGTGCTTCGGCGTCGTCGACCCCATGTACACGCCCTGGATGCGCTTCTGCGCTCCGATCAGCCCGATCGTCAGCAGCGGCAGCGTCGCCGACGGGTCGATGATGCCGATCAGGTAGAGACCGCCGCCCGGGCGGACCATCTCGAGACCGGAGGCGGTGACGGCGGGGATGCCGACGAAGTCGAAGGCCGCATCCGCACCCCGGCCGGTGATGGCCATGACCTCGGCCACCGCATCCGTCTTCGTGGAGTTGATGGTGTGGGTCGCGCCGAAGCGCTTCGCCTTCTCGAGCTTGTCGTCGGCCACGTCGACCGCGATGATCGTCGTGGCTCCGGCGACGACGGCACCGTTGATCGCGTTGAGGCCCACGCCGCCCGCGCCGATGATCACGACGGAATCGCCGGCCTGGGTGTTCGAGGTGTTGATGACCGCGCCGGCGCCCGTGACCACGCCGCAGCCGAGCAGCGCCGCCTGGGCGAACGGGATGGCGTCGCTGACCTTGACCAGCTGGTTCTCGTGGATCAGCGCCTGCTGCGCGAAGCCGCCGAGGCCGAAGACCTGCTCGACCCGGTGGCCGTGCGAGTCGCTGACGCGGGCGGGCTCGTCGCCCGTGCGCAGCGTGGCCTCGGGATGCTCGCACTGGAAGGTGCGGCCGGTGAGGCAGGCCTCGCATTTTCCGCACGACTGCACCAGGCAGCCGACGACGTGGTCGCCCACGGCGAACTCGGTGACACCGGGGCCGACTGCGGCGACGACGCCGGCGACCTCGTGGCCGAGGAGCATGGGCAGCGGGCTGCCGAGGTCGTTGCGCGAATAGGTGAGGTCGGTGTGGCAGAGCCCGGAGGCCTTCACGTCGACGAGCACCTCCCGGCCGATCGGATCGGCGAGCTCGACGTCCTCGGTGACGAATCCTGCACCGATCTCGCGTACCAGGGTGGCCTTCATGGGTGTTCCTCTCTTCGGGTGGGGCTCGGCTCTCGGAGTCGCCCCCGTTCTTCGGGTTCGGGTCAGCGGATGCCGCTGAACCAGCTCGGCAGGAGGCGGGTCAGATGGTCGGCCAGCGCCTCCTCCTCGAGCACGATCTCGCCGGCGATCCAGGCGTCGAGCAGCCCGTACGCGGCGCCGACGATGTAGCGGGCGGTGGGCTCGGGGGCGAGCTCCGCGGGGCGGGCCGGATGCTCGAGCAGCGCCTCCTCGATCACCGCCGCCATGGCGCGCACGCCCGCGAGGTAGCCCTCCTTGGTGACCGGCAGCGCGCCGACCGCCGCGTACAGCGCGCGGTTGCCGGCGAAGTGGGCGACCAGGCGATCCTGCGAGGCGCGCATCGCGTCGGGCCGCTCGTCGTTCTGGTAGAGGTCGGCGATGGCGAGGAAGGCGTCGCGCCGGAGGGTGTCGGCGAGCTCGTCGAGACTCGCGTAGTGCGCGTAGAAGCTGGCCCGGCTGATGCCGGCGGCGCGCGCGATGGCGGCCACGCTCAGCTCCCCTCCGGCGTCGGAGAGCTGGTGCACCGCCGCCGCGATGCCTGTGCGGGTGCGGGCGACCCGGGGGTCGAGCGACTCCTGCAGGCCGCGCCGCAGCTCTTCGTTCGACCCGGCGGCAGCGCTCATGCCCTCGACCCTACGCCTGTTCTGGACAGGTGTACAGAATCTGTGGTCTAAGAGGGGGAGACGACGTCGTCGGTCGAACGCGCGAGCTGACGCCGGGCCTGCATGCGCGCTGCGCGTTGTGCTCGGCCATGATCTGCCCCGGCACCCCCGATCCGCTCGCACGCATGCGGGTGAGCGGGGGCATGACGTGGCGGTTCTGGAGGAGGCCGCCGATGGAGAAGCCCGGGAGGCTATGAGCCCATGCCGAGGTGCGCCCCGCCCGCCACGTCGAGGCTGACGCCGGTGATGTACCGGTTCGCCGGGTCTGTCAGGAACAGCGCCGCACGGGCGACCTCGTCAGGCTGAGCGAAGCGCTGCATCGGCAGCTGGGCCGCACGTTCCGCCCGCGCCCGGGCGGCCGAGTCGACCGCGGTGCCCGCAGCGTCGGCGAGCTGGGTCCACATGTTCGTCTCGACAGGGCCGGGCGTGATCGCATTGACGGATATGCCGGAGGGGCCGAGGATCTGGGCCATCGACCACATGATGTGGAGCACGGCGATCTTGCTGGCGTTGTAGGGCAGGTAGGTGCGCCGCCCCTCCTTCGCCGCGACCGAGGAGAACAGCAGCAGCGTGCCGGCGGCGCCCGTGTCCAGCATGGACTGCGCTGTCTCCCGCACGATCGTGAAGGTGCCGGTCGCGTTGATCGACATGATCCGCTCGAACTCTGCGGTGCTCGTCCGCATCGGGTCCGGGGTCTCGCCGAGCACGCCCGCGGCGTGCACGAGGGCGTCGATGCGCCCGTGCGTCGCGACGATGTCGGCGACGGCCGAGACCACCCCCGCCTCCTCGGTGACGTCGAGCGGGTAGTAGGCGGCGAGGCCGTCGACGCCCTCGTCACCGCGATCGGCGCCGATGACGGTGGCGCCGGCGCGCAGGTAGGCCTCGACCATCGCGGCGCCGATGCCGCCGTTGGATCCGGTGACGACGACGATCTGGTCCTTCACGGTCTGCTCCTTCTCACTTCTTGGCATAACTCGCCCAAGTCCGGCCTGGCTGCTCCTCGGTCGGCAGACCGGCTGCGGCGAGGATGCGGTCCAGCAGCAGCTGGGTCCTCGCGGCCTCGGCACCCGAGGTGAGGGGTTCCCGGCGGTCCCGCACCCGGTCGAGGAAGTGGTGCACGGCTCCGGCGAAGCCGAAGGTCTGGGTCGCGGTCGCCCAGCCGAACGCTTCGGGCGACATGTCGCGCACGGTCGTGGCACCGTCGCGGGTGACGGCCACCCGGTCCGGGGCCGTGACGGCAGCGGTGACCTCGTCGCCGTAGGCGTCGAGCTTCTCACTCCAGCCTCCGGCGTTGCGAGCGGCCATCAGCACACCGGTGTGCCCGTTGTCGAAGCGGACGAGGGCGCTCAGCCCGTCCTCCTGCCAGGGGTCGTCACCGGCGGCGTGCGCCGTCACGTCGACGGGCTCGCCGCCGCAGTACCAGCGGAGGAGGTCGACCATGTGGATGGCGTTCTCGAACGTCGCCCGGTATTCCGACCCGGCGCGGTTCTTCTGAGCGACGCAGAAACTCGCGCCGCTCTCACCGAAGGCGGCCCGTCCCGCTTCGTACACAGGCGCGAAGCGGCGATTGAAGCCCACCATGAGGATGCGGCCGCTGCGGTCCGCGAGCTCGGCGAGCTCCTGGGCGTCCTCGGCTCTGGTGGCCAGTGGCTTCTCGCAGAAGACGTCGACCCCGGCTTCGAGCGCAGACCGGGTCGAGGCCAGATGCTCCGAGCGGGGAGTCAGGACGAACAACGCGTCCAGGTTCTCGGCCTCGAGCATCGCTTCGACGGCCGGGTAGGCGCTGCGGAACCCCCACCGCCGCATCAGCGGCTGGGGGTCGTCACGGCGGGTGACGAGAGCGGTCAGCTCGATGTCATCCCGGGCGACCAAGGTGGGCAGCTGGGCGATGGTCGCGATGTTCCCGGCGCCGGCGACCCCGACGCGCAGCCGTTCAGTACTCATTCGCTACGACCGTCGAGTCGAGGATGGTGCGCAGCGCCGCCGCCGACTGGGCGAATCCGATCTCAGGATCCGGGAGGTCCTGAGGGTGCCAGCGGTACTCGTACTCGAGCGTGAGCACGTCGTCGTACCCGCGTCGCACGAGCTCGCCCACGATCTCGGCCCAGGGCACCACACCCTCCCCCACCACCCGTGACCGGACCGCCCGCTCCTCCGCCTTGACGCGAGCGGTGTCGGATGCCCGGAACGGAGCATCCGGGTCCTTGAACACGAGGTCCTTCACGTGGACATGGCTGATCAGGTCACCCTGCACTGCGAAGGCCGCCCTCCACTCCTCGTCGTGAGTGAACGTGAGATTCGCCTGGTCATAGAGCACCCGCACGGACGGCGCATCGATCTGCCTCACCAGGCGCGCGGTGTCAGCCGCCGTCTGAGTCATCGTGCCGAAGTGGTTCTCGACGCAGAGCACGACACCGGCGTGCACCGCGTCGACGGAGAGGGTCTCGAGTGCTGCCGCCAGCCTCAGCCACCGCGCGGCCTCATCGGCATCGCCGGGGTGCCACGAACCCGCATAGACCCGCACCCGCTTCGCGCCCACCTGCTGCGCGGCCTCGATGCAGGCCCGGAACTCGTCGACACCGGCCTGCCATTCGCCCTGATCGAGGCTGTTGATGGCGGTGGTGTACGGGGTGAGGGCCACGATCGGCAGACCCGCAGCAGAAGCAGCCGCGACGGCCGACCGAGCACTGCCCGGGTCGGCCGGGTCGATGGCGGCGGGGTAGCCCTCCTGGTAGATGACTTCGGCGGCGTCGAGCCCGGCCTCCTTGAAGAGGCTCAGGGCCTCGGCGAGGTCGCGGCCCGGGGTGCCGAGGGTGTGTCCGGCGATGATCATGAGGTCTCACTCTTCTCTGGAGGCTTTTCTGTCGGGCGGGTCCAGTCCGCCGGTCCGACCAGCGGGGGCGGATCGGCGACGCGCGACCGGTCCACGAGTTCCATCAGCAGCCCCCAGGGCGTGACGAAATAGGTCCAGCGGTTGCCGGCGACCGCGGGGCTGTCGCCGGCGACCTCCTTGCGTTCGCCGAGCATCCGCACTCCGGGAACACCGGCGAGGTGCGCGGCCGCGGCGTCGACGTCCTCGACCACGAAGCACAGGTGGTGGCCGCCGCGGTCGCTGTGACGCGGATGCTCGGTGCGACGATCACCGGTGGCCCACTCGAACAGCTCGATGTTCAGGTTCGGCGGCATCCGGAGCATCGACAGCTCGAGCACCGCGTCGGCGGGAACGTCGAAGTTCGCCGGCATGAAGTGCTCGTCGGGGCCCCGGCGGGATCGGTAGAGTTCTTCGGCGCCGAGCACGTCGACGAAGAAGCGCACCGCTTCATCGAGATCGGGCACGGTGTAGGCGGCATGGTCGACGTACTGCAGCCCGGGCATCCGCAGCTCGCTCACAGCGCCGGTCCCGTCGACGAGCGCACCAGCAGGCTCGGCTCGAGCACCACGTGCTCGACCCGCCCGTCCTCGGCGGCATGCTCGGCCAGCTCGACCGCGATGCGTGCCATCTCGGCGATGGGCTGCTGCACCGAGGTGAGCGGCGGGTTGCTGCGGGCCCCGAGTGGCAGACCGTCGAACCCGACGACGGAGACGTCATCGGGCACCCGCACCCCGCGCGCACCGAGGGCACTGATCAGGCCGAACGCCACGAGATCGTTCGCGGCGATCACGGCGGTCGGCCGGTCGGCCATCGCCATCAGGCTCTCGGCACCGTGCTCGCCGGCCTCTGCACCGATGCCGCTGTCGAACTCGACCGGCGCCATGTCGTGGCTCTCGGCCAGCTCGAGGTAGGCGGCTCGGCGGTCGGCGGCGGTGTGCGTGCCGGCGATGCCCGAGACGTAGGCGATCGAGGTGTGCCCGAGCTCGACCAGGTGATCGAAGGCCAGACGGATGCCCACACCGCTGTCGACCGTGACGGTGGACACCTGGTGCTCCGACTCGATCCTGTCCATCACGACCAGCCGGCTGCCGAAGCCGAACCGCTCGTAGTCGGCGGGATCGATCCGGCTGAACGGGGCGATGATGGCGAAGGGCGCGTACATCGACTGCATCGCCTGCAAGTAGCCACCGGTGGCGCCCCCGTGATCATCGATGCCCAGCACGAGCTGGTAGCCGCGCTTCCCCGCCGCCGCGGTCATGGCCTGCGCGAGCTCGGCGAAGAACGGGTTGGTGATGTCGGGCACGATCAGCGGCACGAGGGTGCTCGTCTTGGTGCGCAGGGCCTGCGCGAGGGGGCTCATCGTGTACCCCATCGAGGCGGCGACCTGCAGCACGTGGTCGCGGGTCTGCTTCTTCACCGCTTCGGGGCGGGAGAAGGCGCGGGACACCGTCGACTTGTGCACGCCGGCCGCCGCCGCGACCTCGTCAATGCTCGGTATGGACATCGGATCCCCCTCGTGCTGCATGTGCATAAGCGTCCCAGATGACCGCCATGGTGGCCTCCAGATCCTCGATCCCGGGAAGCCCCGTGAAGCCGTCCGCGAGAGTGTCGGCGACGGCGTCGACGAACGGGCCGTAGAGCGGGTCGCTGTCGACGTCGAGCTCGGCTGTCGTGGTGACTCCGTCGGCGGTGGTGAAACTCGCGCGGCCGTCGGCCCAGATCGTCGCGGTGCCGGCAGCGCCGATCCGCAGGAAGGAGCAGTGCCGCTTGAGCGGCGAACCCGGGAAGGCGTAGCCGACCTCGATCGTGGCAACCCGCCCGTCGGCGGTGGTGAGGACGAGGGAGGCGAAGTCCTCGACTCCGCGGCCGTGCAGCGCCGACGACATCGCGGCCGTCACGTGGGCGACGGTCGATCCGCCGGCCCGCAGGAACAGGTCGACGAAGTGAGGCGCCAGGTTCACGGCGCAGCCCCCACCCGCCCTCGCCCGGTCGACCATCCAGGGGCTGCCGTTGACGAGGTAGCGGTCGGGAGGGCCGGCGATGAACTGCGAGCTCTCGTAGACCGCGCGGCCCGCCTGCTCGAGCCACCGCTCGGTCGGGCCGCCCCGCTGCACGAGCGGCACGGCGATCGGCACGTGGGCGATCTCGGCGGCGTCGCGGATCTCCCGCAGCTGCTCGAGCGAGATCCCCGCCGGCTTCTCGACGACGAAGGGGATGCGGCGGTCGATCAGGGCCAGGCAGATGTCCCGCATGGTGTCGTGCGGAGCGAAGACGTAAGCCAGCTCGGCATCCGGATGCTCGTCGAGGAGCTGCTCCCAGCTCCCCACGAGTGGCGCTCCCCACCTCTCCGCGAACGGTGCAGCACCGGCCTGGTCCAGGTCGCTCACACCGATCACCTCATGCCGTGTGGCGATGCGGTCGGTATACAGCGGAACGTGCCAATGGGTGGGCCCGATGACGAGCGTGCGCGCGCGGATCATCCGAGCGCCCCCGCCCGCGCGATGATCTCGTCGGCCAACCGGGTGGCGCGCAGCGCCTGCCGGTAGCCGACGGTCGGCGCCTGACCCTCGGCGAAGCGGAGAGCGTCCGCGGCCTGGGCGAGGAACAGGTCGACCTCGGGCAGATGCCGGACGGTCTCCGACCCCAGCCGGTCCCAGGCGTGGATCTCCCAATTGCTCCAGACCCGACGACCCTCGTGCGCGACGACGTCGATCTCCAGTGACCAGTCGTCGCGGTTCAGTCCGGAGCTGTGATTCCACGGGTTCCAGTAGCTCTCGAACCGGAACAGCGGTCCGCCGTCGAACGCCACGGTGGCCGCCGCGTAGTCCGGCACAGCGGCTCCGTGCAGTCCATCGCTGGCGTGGCTGCTGATGACCTCGGCGTCGCCCGGGAAGAGCGACGAGACGAATTCGATCGCGTGGATTCCGTTGACGACCGCGACACCGCCCTCGTCGGGAGCCACCCGCCACGAGTCGAGGCTGAGCTTCCGGGCTGCGGATCGCACGCTGACGCCGATGACGTGCGAGGCCGAGATCCACTCGGCGAGCTCGCGCGCCGCCGGGTGCTGATGCAGGGTGTACCCGACCATCAGGGTCTCGTCGATGCCTTCGATGCCCTCCAGCACGGCCGCATTGTCGGAGGACGAGCCGATCGGCTTCTCGACGAGCACTCGGAAGCCCCGACGGAGCAGGCCGGCCGCCGCCTCGGGCTGGAAGCTGCTCGGCAGCGACACGACGACGAGGTCCACGGAGTCCGGGCTCAACTCCTCGGCCGAGCCGAGCACCTCGGCCCCGACCGACGTCGCGAGCTCCTGCGTTCGGGGCGACGGATCGATCAGTGCGGTGACATCTGCTCCCAGCTGGTGAAAGGCGGCGACGTGACGACTGCCCGCCCACCCGGCAGCGCCGATGACGGCGACCCTGGTCTGCTGCTCCCCGGTCATCCCTTCACCCCACCTGAGGTGAGGCCGGCGATGAACCAGCGCTGGAAGGCGGCGAAGATGGCGAGCACCGGGATGAACGCGACGATCACGAAGGCGGAGAAGAGGGCCCAGAAGTTGCCGAACCCGGTCGTGACGTAGCGGACGATGCCGTTCTGCACCGTCTTCATGTCCTCGGTCGTGGCGAGCACGGTGCCGACGAGGAAGTCGTTCCAGACGAAGACGAAGATGAAGATCGCGATGGCGGCGATTCCGGGCCGGATCAGGGGGAGGACGATGCGCCAGAGGATCTGGAATCGCGAGCATCCGTCGATCGCAGCGGCCTCTTCGATCTCGACGGGGATGTTCTCGATGAAGTTCCGCAGGAACAGGATGGTCTGGCCGCAGATGATCGCGGTGTAGACCACGATCAGCATGGGATAGGTGTTGATGAAGGCGGTCTTGACGAACATCGAGTAGAGCGCGATGAACACCACGATCGCCGGCACCATCGACAGCACCAGGATGCCCGTCATGAGGGTCTCCATGCGGCGGCTGTGATGGCGGGTGGCCACGTAGGCGGCCGGGATGCAGATGATCAGCGCGAGCACGATCGAGCCGCCGGCGTAGATCAGCGAGTTGACGAAGAAGCGGATGTTCGTGGAGGTGAACAGCCCGGTGAAGGCGTCGAAGGTCACCGGGCTCGGGATCCACTCGGGTGGGAACTGGATCGTGTCGGCCTCGGGCTTCAGCGAGGTCGAGAGGATCCAGGCCACGGGCGGCAGCACGATCGCGGCCGACAGCACGATGTAGATCCAGGCGGGGACGTTGCGGAGTGCCTTGCCGGCGCGATGGCGGCGGCTGACAGGTGCGGCGGTCACAGGGCTTCCTTACGTCGGAACCGGATGGCGACCAGGGTCAGGAGGGCGTTGATCGCGAACAGGAGGAGCGCGGTCGCCGAGGCTCCCGACAGGTCGAAGTCGTTGAAGGTCTGGTTGTAGACCCGCATGGAGAGGGTCTCGGTCGCCCCGAGCGGGCCACCGCGGGTGGTGACGAGGATGATGGTGATCATCTGCACGTAGAGCATGAGCAGCACCACCACGACCGAGACGATCGTGTTGCGGAGGTAGGGCAGTGTGATGCTGACGAAGCCGCGCCAGATGCCGCCGCCGTCCATGGTGAGGCTCTCGCGGAGTTCCACGGGGATGGTCTGCAAAGCTCCGAGGAACAGGAGCATCGCCTGCGGATACGACCACCAGGCCGTGATCAGGGTGACCGCGACGAGGGCTGCGGATGGTGTCGAGAAGACATCGGTGGGGCCGAACCCGAGCGCCTTGGTGATGGCGGATGCCGGACCGAAGTTCGGGTTGAGGAACCAGAGCCAGATCGTTCCGGCCGTCGCCTGGGACATCAGCCACGGCAGCAGGAACAGGCTGCGGACGGTGCGCTTGAAGCGGTGCAGGTTGTTCAGCACGATGGCCGAGAGGAGGCCCGCCGGCAGCGCGATGACGAGCGCTCCGAGGGAGAAGACGAGAGTGGTGCCGATCTGCCCCAGCAGGTCGGGGTCGGCGAAGAGGTTGCTGAACGAGCTGAGACCGGAGAACTCGCCGATCTGGTAGTAGTTCGTCTCGTGCAGCGCGGTCCACGCGGTGTAGAACAGCGGGCCGACGAACACGAAGAGGAAGACTGCGACGACCGGGATGACGTAGAGCCACACCCTGCGGTCTCGGCGGGGGCGGCGGAAGGTGCGTTCTCCCACGGGAGTGGGGGTCTGCAGGACAGGCGCACTGGTGAGGGTCATGACGACTCGTTTCCCCGGGGGACCCTGGTCGGGCCCCCCGGATTGTCGATCGAGCTACTTGCTGGCGGAGTCCTGTGCGGACTGGATGAACTCGCTGCCGCTGAGCCCGTTCAGGTAGAGCTCCTGTCCGGCCGAGGAGAGCCCCGTCGCGATGGAGATCCAGTCATCTGAGTAGGCGTGCGGCTTGCTGTTCTTCTCGACGTAGTCCGCGACCGCGTTCACGGTCTCCGCCTCGGGCGTGGAGAAGTACGGCTGCTCGTAGGTGGACGAACGCGTGGGCACCTCGCCACCGGTCGCCATCACGGCTCCTGCCTCCGCTCCGGTCATGTAGTCGATGAACTTCCAGGCCGCGTCGGCGTGCTTCGTGCCGGCACCCATGCCGAGCGTCCAGCCGATGGTCGCTCCGGTGGAGTCTCCCGTCGAGGCGGTGGGCAGAGCCGACCACTTCACGTCGGGATTGGCCTTCGTGAGGGTGACGACCCGCTCGCTGCCGAGCACGGCCATGGCGACGGTGCCGTTGGTGAGGCCGTCGGTGACGGTGGAGTAGCTGTCGGACACGACGCTGCTCCCGAGCCCTCCGGCATCGCGGAGGTCGGCCAGGAACTGACCGAACTCCTCGCCCTTCTTGGTGGCGAAGTCGGGGTCGCCGTCGCCGTTCCAGATCTCCTGCTCGACCTGGCTCATGAAGCAGTCGAAGAAGGTGCTGATGATCGCCGAGTTGTCCGTGTCGGAGAAGCCGGTCCCGAACCCGGTGAAGCCCGCGGCGGCGGCTTTGCCCGCCACGTCGATGACCTCGTCGTAGGTCGTCGGCACGGGAGCGCCGATCTGGTCGAGGATCTTCTGGTTGTAGTAGAGGGCGCAGGTGCGGTACTCGTAGGGAACGGCGACCTGCTTACCATCGCGCCCCATCAGCGCGTCGGTCGGACGCAGCCAGTCGCTGATCTCCGTCGCCGCCTCCGGCAGAGGCTCGTACGCTCCGGCCGCCGCCATCTGCGGCACGGTCGGGGTGAACATCTTGAAGACATCGGGAGCCTGCCCGGCGGCCGCCGCCTGGGGCAGGCGGTTGAGCATGTCACCGAGTGATACGACCGACAGGTCGACCGTGATGTCGGGGTTCGCCGCCTCGAAGTTCGCGATGTTCTCCTTCAGAGCGTTCGAGCGCGGGTTGTCCTGGCTCGGGTCGAGGAAGTCCCAGTAGGTGAGAGTGACCGGTCCGGCAGAGTCTGCGGATCCGGAGTCGGAGGATGCGGAGCACCCGGCGAGCAGGAGACCGGCCATGGTCAGGCTGGCCAGCGTCAAGCCCCATCGCTTGTTGATCATGTATCTCTCCAATGAGATCGGTTGCTGAGATCGGTTGCAGAAAAGCTAACCGAGCCACCGTCGAGTGTCAAGAGTCATCTCAGGCGGACGCCGCGACCAGTTCGACACCGCACTGGTCGAGCTCTCGACGGTGCTCGGCCGAGAGGGACTCGTCGGTCACGACGGCATCGAAATCCTGCAACCGCTGCACGACGTGCGGCTCGGCCACGCCGAATTTGCTGGCGTCGACCAGGAGATACGACGCTTTGGCCCGCTCGATCACCGCTCTCTTCACCGCGGCATAGCTGAGGTCGCCCGTGGTGGCTCCTACCCCGGGCTGCCAGGCACTGGCGCTGACGAAGACGACGTCGAAGACGAAGTTCGCCAGCACGGGCGGGAGGAGTTCGCCGACCGTCGAGAGCGTCGCGGGGTCGATGACGCCCGGCGCCATGATCACCGAGACCTCGGGAGCGGCGCCGGTGAGCTCGACCGCCGTCGTGAGGTCGTTGGTGACCACCGTCAGGCCGTCGACGGCTGCCAGATACGGCACCATGGCCGCGCAGGTCGTCCCCGAGTCGAGATACACCGTGTCACCCGCCTTCAGCAGACCTGCCGCCGCCCGCGCGATCGCTGCTTTCGCTTCGACCTCGACCCCGGTGCGCTCCCGACGATCGGGTGGCGGTACACGCCCGCCCGCCGAGCGGGCTCCACCGTAGACGAGCTCGACCTCGCCGGCTTTCCGCAGGTCGGCCAGATCGCGCCGGATGGTGACGATCGAGACTCCGAGCTCCGCGGCGAGCTCGGCCGAGCGCACCGAACCCCGATCGGCGATCTGAGCGCGGATGCGCGCCTGGCGGTCCCCGGCCAGCAGAGCGGACGATGTGATCATCTTTGTCGCTTTCTGTCGCACTTTGTTGTAGTTTAGCGAGCATGCTGCACAAACTCGTCACCCTCAATCACATCATCGAGGACGGAACCATCGTCATCGTTCGCCTCGACGACGCCGACGAGGCCTACCGAGCCGCTGACGCGGCCATCGCCGGAGGCATTCGCGCCATCGAGATCACCCTCTCCACCCCGGGAGCACTCCGCGTGATCGAGCGCCTGGTCGAGACCCACGGATCGGCCGCGTCGATCGGCGCCGGCACCGTGCTCGACGGTCCGAGCGCCTACGCGTCCATCTCGGCAGGAGCCTCGTTCCTGGTCAGCCCCCACCTCAGCCGAGAGATGATCCGCACCGCCAACAGGCACCAGGTGCCGACGATCAGCGGCGCGTACACTCCGACCGAGATCGTCGAATCGATCGAGGAGGGCGCCGACATCGTGAAGCTCTTCCCCGCCGAGATCGGCCCCGAGTACGCCAGGGCCGTCCTCGCACCGCTGGCCCACGTCGCCCTGATGCCGGCGGGAGGGGTCTCCGCCGCCAACGCCAAGACCTGGTTCGACGCCGGAGTCGCAGCCGTCGGCGTGGGCAGCACCATCACCAAGGCCGCCAGGCCCGACGGCGACTACTCCCGCGTCACGACGGCGGCCGCCGACTTCCTGACCGCTGTCCGCGGAGCCCGACAGCGATGACCTTCGCACTCGCGGTGGTCGGCGGTGCCGGCTCGGGCAAGTCCACCGTCGCCCGCCGCCTCGCCCGGCGCACGAGAGCGGTCTACCTCGACAAGGACGCTCTCGCCGGGCCGCTCGTGGAAGCAGCGCTCGCCGCCAACGGGCAGCCGGGCGACGAGCGGGAGTCGAACGCGTACTACCTCGAGCACGTGATGCCCGCCGAGTACGCCGCGTTGTTCGCCGTGGCGAACGACAACTTGAGACTCGGTCGCTCCGTCGTCATCGACGCGCCGTTCGCCGCCTATCTCGACCAGCCCGCCTTCTTCACCGAGGCCGCGGACAAGGCCGGTTGGCCTGCTCTACCCCACACCGTGCTCCATGTGTCCGCGTCCGAGACGACGACGCGACGCCGCCTCGCCGAGCGCGGTCTCCCCCGCGACACGGTCAAGCTCGCCGACTGGGACGCATTCTGGCCGAAATGGGGAGACCTCACGATCTCATGGACCGGGGTGCGCGTACTCCGCCTGAACAACGACCTCCATCCCAACATCGAGGACGTCGTGGCGCGCCTCTGAGCTCGGGTCAGTCGACGGTCGGGGTCGGGCGGACCGCGTTGACCGCGCGGTCGGCCTGCACCTCGGCGTCGGTGCCGCTGTCGAGGATCGTGTTCCGCGTCGAGGCCGGGTCGACGGCGACGGCCGTGACGGCCAGGGTCTCCGCCGCCGAGGTCGCCAGCAGCGCATCCACCTGGGCCTCGAAGGCCGAACCACCCGTCGACGCGTGCACGCCCCGCGCCACGACATGGTTCGTGGCGACGTAGTTGCCGCTGCCCGAAGCGAGACGGATGACGACCGGCCGCGCACCGGCGGGGCGGATGCTCGCCGAATCGATCACCTCGGAGACGTGGTTCCCGATGATCGAGTTGTCGCTGCCCTCCACCCGCACGAGGCCGTAGAGGTCGTCGAGGCCGTTGTCGACGCCGAGGAACGGCGTCCACGGCTCGTGGTCGCGCAGCAGGTGGTTCGAGGCGACGAGGTTCTCCGAGCTGCCGCCGGCGAGCACGAGCATCCCGGGGTAGAACGAGTGCAGCCGGTTGGCCGTCACGCTCGAGCGGCTCACCGACTCCAGGTGCACGCTGCTCGCCCCGCGCGGGAAGACGTTGTTGGCCGTGATCAGCAGCCCGCCGTGGTTCTCGGCGTAGATCGAGTAACCGTCGGGGCCGGCACCGATCAGGTTGTCGGTGATCTTCGAGGCCTGGCCCCAGCCGCGCAGCTCGATGCAGCTGCCGCACTCGGCGACGAAGTTGTCGTGGATCGACAGCGCATCCGCGTTGCAGATCGTGAGTGCGTGCTCGAGGTAGACGAACCCCATCTCGCTGATGCGGAACGAGTCGTTGGCGCTCTCGACGTAGATGCCCGTCTTGCCGTTGAAGTAGCTGTTCTCCGGATGCCGGCCCGAACGCTCGCCCGTGAAGTGCAGCCCGTCGATGCAGAAGCCGGCGAACTCGACCGAGCTGATCCGCGGGCTGCCGCTCCGCGAGACCACGAAGGCGGCCCCCTCGCGCTCGCTCGCCCCGGCGGCGACGGACAGGTCGACGAGGATGCGGCTGCCTCCCGGCCACAGCTCGTGGAGGTCCGTCCACTCCTCCTCGGGCACGTTGAAGCGGATGCTCGACGAGGTGAACCCGTGGCCGGACCCCTCGATCCTGAGGAAGCTGAGGTCGATGACGACCTGGGTGCGCAGCCGATAGTCGCCCGGCGGGATGACGATCACCGCACCGGGCCGGCCGCCGTCGGAGTCGACCGAGGCCGACTGGCGGCTGTGGACGTCGGCGATGATGCTGTTCAGCACCTCCCCGATGTCGTGGGCGGGATCCCCGACGGGCCACGTCGTGACGTCGTAGCGGTTGGCGCTGCTCATCGTCTGCCTCTCTCTGCGGGTGCGGGTGCCGGTGCGGGTGCCGGTGCCGGTGCTGTCGTCAGGACGCCGACCTCGTGCCGTCGCGGGAGGTCGGCGCCGGGGCGGCCGACCGTGATCGCGGCGCACGCGGCGGCGAACCGGGCCGCCTGCACGATGTCGTCGAAGGCCGCCGCTCGCCCGACGACCGTCTCGGCGCCGACCGAGGTCGTGAGGCCGAACAGCAGCCCGGCCATGAACGAGTCGCCGGCACCGATCGTGTCGGCGACGTCGACGGTCGGCGACGAGATGGCGGCCGTCTCGGCGCCGGCACGCAGGAGGCTCCCCTCCGGGCCGCGCGTCACCACGACGATCTGCGCGCCGAGGCGCGCGTAATGGGCGGTCACCCCGAGCGGATCGAGCTCGGGATGCAGCCAGCGCGCATCCTCGTCGCTCAGCTTCACCACCGTGCTCGCCCGGGCCAGTCGCTCCACGAGCGGGAGCACTTCGCTGCGGCTGCCGAGCACCGACGGCCGGATGTTGGGGTCGAACGACCGGAGCACTCCCTCGTCGACGGCCTCGAAGCACGCGGCGACCGCGTCGGCTCCGGGCGCCAAGAGCGCCCCGATCGATCCGGTGTGCACCAGCTCGAAGCCGGTCGCGGGCAGGTCGGAGACGTCCCAGGCGATGTCGAAGTCGTAGCTCGCCGAGCCGTCGGCCCCGATCGTGGCGGTCGCGCTCGAGGTGCGGATCGCCTCGTCGAGCGAGCCGGGCGCCAGACGCACGCCCGAGTCGGCGAGGTGGCGCGAGACCAGCCGGCCCCGGGCATCCGTGCCGAGGCGGGTCGCCAGGGCGACGGATGCTCCGAGCCGAGCGAGACCGATGGCGACGTTCATCGGGCTGCCGCCCGGGTGCTCCTGCCGCCCGACGGGCGTCGACACGACGTCGACGAGCGCCTCGCCGACGACGAGCAGCTCAGTCACCGGCGGATCCTCCGGCCGGGCGGGGTGCCGCGACCGAGTCGCGCCGCACCAGCGGGCAGGAGAGCACCGCGGGCTGGTAGCTGTCCTTCGCGGCGGAGTCGGCGTCGCCCACCATCAGCTCGGCCAGGGCGCCGAGGGCCCACTCGCCCATCTCGAAGTGCGGCAGAGCGACGGTGGTGAGGGCCGGGTAGAGACCTTCGGCGATCAGTTCCTGGTTGTCGAAGCCGACGATCGAGAGGTCGGCGGGGATGCGGAGCCCGAGCTCCGCCGCGGCCCGGTAGGCACCCATGGCCATCCGGTCGTTGTAGCAGAACAGGGCGGTCGGCCGGTCGGCGCGGTCGCGGTCGAGCACCGAGCGGGCGGCCTTGTACCCGCCGGGGGTCTCGGACTGCTCGGCGACCACGAGTCGCGGGTCGAACTCCACCTCCGCCTCGGCCAGCGCACGCCGGTAGCCCGCGAGTCGGCCGCGGGTCGCCGGGACGTCGTCGGAGTTGGTGACGAAGCCGATGCGCCGGTGGCCGTGCCCGATCAGCTCGTTCACGGCGACGTACGCTCCGCCCTCCTCGTCGGGGACGACCGACGGCACGCTTCCGTCCTGCGAGGTCGAGTCGATCAGCACCGTCGGAACCGACCGCAGCGAGCGGGGGAGGTCGATCTCGCGGTGGTACATCGTGGCGTAGAGCACTCCGTCGACCTGCTGGCGCAGCAGGGCATCCGTGTCGCGCTGGATGTCGAGCTCGTCGCGGCTGGTGTTGATGAGCACGAGGGTGAGGCCGCGCTTCCGGGCCGCCTCCTGCGCACCGAGGATGATCCGGCCGGCGTGCGGCGTGGTGGCGATCTCCTCGCTCAGCAGCCCGATCATCTCGGACTGCTGGCGGCGCAGGCTCCGCGCGATGCGGTTCGCGCCGTAGCCCAGGCGCTCGGCCGTCGACTTCACCCGCTCGCGGGTCTCGTCGCTCGCGCGCGCGAACTCCACGTCGTTCAGGATGTGCGAGACCGTGGTCACCGAGACCCCCGCCTCGCGGGCCACGTCCTTGATGCCTACCGCTTTGCGTGCCACTGTGTCCCCTTGGATGCTCGAGGCCGGGCGATTCGGCTCGCGACCATTCTCACCGAGTCGGTCACCCTTTCACCGCCCCGGCGGTCAGTCCGGCGACGATGTGACGCTGCAGCACGAGGGCGAGCAGGATGACCGGCACCGAGTACAGCACCGCGAGTGCCGTCATCGCGCCCCAGTCGAGGCCGAACTGGGTCTGGAAGTTCGCGATCACGATGGGTGTCGTCTGCGAGCGCGTGGCGGTGAGCAGCAGCGCGAACAGGAACTCGTTCCACGACGCCAGGAAGGCGAAGATCGCGGTGACCGCGATCCCTCCCGCGGTGACCGGCAGCACCACCCGCCAGAGCGCGCCGAGCCGGCTCGCACCGTCGATCTTGGCCGCCTCCTCGAGCTCCTCGGGCACGGCCTCGAAGAAGCTCGACATCAGCCAGATCGACAGCGGCAGCGAGATGGTGGCGTGGGCGATCGCCAGGGCGAACGAGGTGTCGGAGATGCCGAGGCTGCGGAAGATGCCGATCATCGGCACACCGATCACGATCGGCGGCACCATGCGCATCACGAGGGCCCCGACGATGAAGAAGCGACCGAAGCGGGTGCGGAAGCGGGTGACGGCGTAGGCCGCCGGCAGCGCCAGCACCAGCGAGATGGCAGTGCTGAGCACGGCCGTCACGACGCTGTTCACGAACGAGGCGACCACTCCGTCACGGCCGATGGCCGAGGCGTAGTTCTCGATCGTCCAGCTCGAGGGCAGCACGGTCGGGGGTACCGCGATGGTCTCCAGCGGCGTCTTGAACGAGGTGAAGAGCATGTAGAGGAAGGGGAAGCCGTAGAGCACGACGAGCAGCACGAGGGCGACCCAGAGGATGGCCCGGGAGCTCGTTCGGGTGGTTTCGAGGCCGTTCATCGGATGTTCTCACTTCCGGGTCGCCAGATGAGCAGGATGGCCGCGACCGAGACCGCGAGCATGGCCACGAGGTAGACGGTGCCCATGGCACTCGCGAGGCCCGGGTCGCCGAACCGAACCATGGTGCGGTAGACGAGCAGCGACATCGTCTCGGTGCTCTGCTGAGGGCCGCCGTTGGTCTGGATCAGGATGACGTCGAAGGCGCGGGCCGCGTCGATGCCGCGGAGGATCAGGGCCACCGCGATCACGGGCCTCAGCAGCGGGATGATGATGCGGAACAGGATCGTCGGGTAGCGCGCCCCGTCGAGCCTCGCCGCCTCGATCACGTCGCCGGGGATGTTCTGCAGGCCCGCGAACAGCACGAGCGAGATGAACGACGTCGTCAGCCAGATGTCGGGGATCGCGACCGAGAACAGGGCGATGTTCGGGTCGCTCAGCCACTGGATCTGGCCCGGGTCGCTGAGGATGTGGGCATCCGTCAGAAGCTGGTTGACGATGCCGAAGTTGTCGATCAGCAGGAAGCGCCAGAGCAGGCCCGCGACGATCGGGGCGATCATCAGCGGGTAGAGGAAGATCGTGCGGAACACCCGCGAGGAGTTGCCGAGGGCTGTGAACATCAGCGCGACGGCGAGGCCGAGCACGAACTCGAAGACCACCACGATGACGGTGTAGACCACGGTGCGCCAGGCGGCGTTGCCGAAGTCGCCCGAGGTGAACGCCTCGACGTAGTTGTCGAGGCCGACGAAGGTGCGCGGGCCGCCGGCGAACTTGCTGATCTCGAAGAACGAGTCCGAGACGAACTGCACGAGCGGCCACGCCACGAAGACGGCGAGGAAGGCGGTGGCCGGCAGCATCAGGAGGAAGGCGAACCGGCGATCGGTGAGACGCACGAGGAGACTTTCGGGTCGGGGGACGGATGGCGGGAGAGCGCTGCGGCGCCCCGGTCGGGTCGGGGCGCCGCAGCCCGCGTCACTCGGTGATGGACTCCACCTGCGCCTTGGCGTCGTCGAGGAGCTGCTGGTTGTCGGCGCCCGGCACGACGGCTTTCTGGATCATCGGGATGAGCGCCGAGTCGACGATCTCCTGCCAGTTCGGGTTCGCCGGCCGCGGGATCGTCGCGGTGGCGTTCAGGGTGTCGACCAGCGGCTTGTAGTTCTCGTAGCCGGGCTCGTCCTGGTACTTCTCGAGCACCGAGATGCGCGAGGCGAGGCCGAGGTCGGTGTCGACGGACAGCTCGTTGTGGTCGTAGGCGTACTGCACGAACTCGAGCGCCTTCTCCTGCTTGCTCGTGCCGGCCGGCACCGAGAGGTACCAGGCTCCGGGCACGCCGGCGACCCCGCCGGGGCCGCCCACCATCGTGGTCACGCCGACCTTGCCGGTGACCGCCGAGTCGGCGGGGATCTGCTTGTAGGCGTGCGCCCAGAAGCGCATCATCGCGAGCTGGCCTTGGTTGAAGAGATTCTGCGATCCGGCCCAGTCCAGCTGCGCGGCACCCGACGGGGCGTACGGCAGGAGGCTGGTGTAGAAGTCGAGCGCGGCGAGGCTGTCCGCGTCGCCGAGCGAGACGGTGCCGTCGTCACCCACGACCATGTCCTTCTCGCCGGTCTGCGAGAGGGTGGCGAGCCACTCGGTCTCGACCGCGCCCTTCACGTCGGTGCCGTAGACGTCGACCTGACCGTCGCTGTCGGTGTCCTGCGTGAAGAACTTCGCGACGTCGGCGTACTGCTCCCAGGTGGTGGGTGGGACCAGGTCGTAGCCGTACTCGGCCTTGAACTTCTGCTGCTGGGCCGGGTCCTCGAAGAGGTCGGTGCGGTAGTAGAGGATCTCGGAGTTGGTCCAGGCGGGCATCCCGACGAAGGAGTCGTCGACCTGCGCCTCGGTGACGAGCGCCGGGAAGAGGTCGGACTGCACCTCGTCGGTCATCATGTCATCCAGCGGCGTCAGCGCCTCGGCGAAGGTCGGCAGCCAGATCGAGTCGAGGGCGGCGACGTCGAACGAGAGCGACCCCGAGCTGAACTCGCTGTTCAGGCGGTTGTAGAGGCCGTCGTAGGGCAGCTCGACGAAGGTGACCGACGTGCCGGTGTCCTTCTCGAACTGGTCGGCGATGGGCTGCAGCTCGCCGTGGCCACCGGCCTCGACGAGCACGGTGATCGAGTCGTCGCCCGCTGCGGGGGCTCCTCCTCCGGCACCGCAGCCCGACAGGACGACGGCGGTGGCGAGGGCGAGGGCGCCGGCGGCTCCGGCCAGGACCCGGCGGGACACCGGTCGGTGTGTGCGAAGCATCATCACTTCGACTCCAATTCTGTGCGACGTTGCGTGATTGCGAGGGTACGTGCCGTGGGTGCCGGCGCGCATCGCCGGGGCGACAGCACTGACAATACGTTTTGCCAAATCGTCTTGTCAAGTCCATACTTGTCCAGCAGGCCCGCCATCGACGGCGGCAGCAGAAGGAGCCGCCCTCATGACGCACGCGACGCGCGCCCGCCCCCGCTGGCACTTCACGCCCGGTTCCGGCTGGATGAACGACCCGCTCGCGCTCACCTGGCACAACGGCCGCTACCACCTGTTCTTCCAGTACGTGCCCGACCGCACGACGTGGGCTCCCGAGTGCCGCTGGGGTCACGCGAGCTCCCCCGACCTGATCTCGTGGACCGAGCATCCGGTCGCCCTCGAACCGGGTGACGGCGACGACGGCATCTGGTCGGGCTCCCTCGCGGTCGACGACGAGGGCCGCGCCACGATCTTCTACACCGCGGTCTCGACGCCCGAGTTCGGGGTGGGCCGTATCCGCACCGCGACCCCGGCCGACGACGACTGGCTCGTCTGGACCAAGGGAGAGGTGGTCGCCGAGGCGCCGCCGCTCGATCTCGTGGCCTTCCGCGACCCCTTCGTGATGCGCGACGGTGAGAGGTGGCGGATGCTCGTGGGCACCGCCATCGTGGGCGGAGACGCCGCGGCGAGCTCGTTCGTCTCCGACGACCTCGGTTCCTGGTCGTTCGACGGCCTGGCGGCATCGCGCAGCACGACCGAGACCGACCCGGTGTGGACGGGCGCACTGTGGGAGTGCCCGCAGATCTTCAGCATCGACGGCCGGGACGTGATGGTCACCTCGGTCTGGCAGGACGACGAACTGCACTACGTCGCCTACGCCGTGGGCGCGTTCGCCGACGGCCGCTTCACCGCGAGCAGCTGGGGACGCCTGACGTACGGTGACAGCTACTACGCACCCTCGTTCTTCCGCGACCGCGACGGCCGGCCCTGCCTGATCTCGTGGATGCGCGGCGCGAGCGACCCCGACGTCGGCCGCAGCAGCGCGCTCAGCGTGCCGCACGTGCTGCGGCTCGAGGGCGACACCCTCGTCGCGTCGCCGCACCCCGCGGTCGCGGAGGCCTCGGCCTCGGCGCGCACCGCGATCGCCGTCGGCGAGGAGTGGACGGCGTCGAGCGCCGACGGGACGCTCACCATCCGGCGCGAGCTCGACTCGGTGGTCTGCACCTGGCAGGGCGCGGAGACGGTGGTGCCGGCCGGCGACGGCGCGGTGGAGGTGTTGGTCGACGGCGAGACCGTCGAGGTGTTCACGGGGGTGGCGCTGTTCGGGGTGGGGGCGGCGTCGCCGTTCGCGGTGCGCTAGACGTTCCGGTCGTACCCACTTCCTCCTTGACCGTATTCGGCGACCGGATGTTGCTGCCCGATACTGTTGCTGGTAGCGCTAGCGGAAGAGGTGCAGGGGTGCGCAGCAGGAAGGGCGATCAGCCGGGGCCGAAGCGGCCCACGCTGACGGATGTCGCAGCACTGGCCGGGGTGTCGATGATGACGGCGTCGCGGGCCATGAACGGTGAGCGCTACGTCAGCGCGGCCGCGACGGAGAAGGTGCGCGCGGCCGCGGCCGAACTCGGCTTCGTACCGCACCAGGGCGCCAGGAGCCTGGCGACCAATCGCACCGACAGCGTGGCCCTGATCGCTCCGATGGCCGGTGAGCGGTTCTTCAACGACCCGAACATCGCCCCGATGATCGCGGGGGCGAGCTCCCGCCTGACCGAGCTGGGATCTCAGCTGGTCGTGCTGATCGCCGGCGGTTCCGAGCAGGCCGACCGCGCGCGCGACCACGTCCTCGCTCGGCACGTCGACGGGGCGATCATCCTGTCGCCGCAGATCATCCCCGACGTGATGGAGAAGCTGCTCGACGCGAACGTCCCCTTGGCGGCGACCGGGTCGCTCGACGAGCGCCCGGGCCTCGACGTCGTCGACGTCGACATCGAATCGGCCGTGGCCAGATCGGTGCAGCGGCTGCTCGACGAAGGCTGCACCGCCATCGGCCTCATCGCCGGGCCACTCGACGACCCTCGCTCGCAGCTGCAGTACGCGGCCTACGACCGCGAGCTGCCGGCGGCGCATCCTCGCACCGTGGCCCGCGGCGACTACTCGGTTCGGGCCGGGAGCACGGCGGCCGGTGAGCTTCTGGGGGCCGGTCGCGTCGACGGACTGGTCGTCTGCGGCGATGCGATGGCGGTCGGAGCCATCACCACGCTGCAGGAGCAGGGGCGGAAAGTCCCCGAGGACGTGAAGGTCATCGGCTTCGACGACTCGTCGCTGGCCGAGACGACGGTGCCGCCCCTCACGACCACCCGGGTGCCGTTCTTCGACATCGGGGCGCGAATGGCCGAGCTCGTCTGGGAGAGGGTGCGCGAGCCGGGTCGGCCGGGCTCGCGCACCGTCGTGGATTCAACCCTGATCGTCCGGTCGTCGGGCTGACCGTCTCCTACCAGGCGTAGGCCTCCGGGGCGGCTCCCGGCCCGGAGAAGAGCGCGTCCAACTCAGCCCACAGAGCCCCACGGTCGTCGTGGCCGTCGAGGCTGGTCGCGAGCTGCGAGAGCTGATCGGCGGTGCGCGGCCCGACGATCGCGGCGGTGAGCACCGGCTGCGCCAGCAACCACCCGATCGCCGCCTGCGCCAGAGTGAGGCCGAAGCCGGCAGCCGCAGCCGCAGCGCTCTCCAGCGCTTCGGACTGCTGCGCTTGGCGCTCCCGGAAGGACGGGTCCGACCGGCGCCCCTCCCCCACGGTCGTCTCCGACGGCGCAGCGCCCAGAAGACCACCGGCGAGCGGGCTCCAGGCCAGGAGCCCGGCCCCGAGGTGCTCGAGGGCGGGCACCACCTCGAGCTCGATGCTGCGCTGGGTCAGGTTGTAGACCGACTGCTCGGAGAGCAGCCTGAACGATCCCAGCTCATGAGCGGCGTGCTGTGCAGCCATGAGCTGCCAGGCGGCGAAGTTCGACGATCCGACGTAGAGGATCTTGCCCTGGTCGCGGAGCACCGAGAACGCCTCCCAGATCTCCTCCCAAGGGGCCCGGCGATCGACGTGGTGCATCTGGAGCACGTCGATGTGATCGGTGCCGAGACGCTTCAGCGACGCCTCGCAGGCGCGGCGGATGTTGAGCGCCGACAGCCCGCCGGAATTCGGCCAGTCACCCTGGTCCTCGTAGAGCTTGGTCGCAAGAACGATCCGGTCACGGCGCCCCGAGGAGGCGAACCATTCCCCGATGATCGTCTCGGTGAGGCCCCGCTCGCCCTGCACTCCGTAGCTGTTGGCGGTGTCGACGAAGTTGATGCCCACGTCGACGGCCGCATCCAGCAGTGCGAAGGACTGCTCGCGGTCGGCGAACCTGCCGATGTTCATGGTGCCCAGGCAGAGCTGGGAGACTTCGAGTCGACTGCGGCCGACGGTCGTGTATCGCATGGGTGCCGTTTCTCGTAGGGCCGGCCCCGCAGCGCACTGCGGGGCCGGCGGGTGCTGCTACTTGGAGGTGACCGTGAAGCCCTGGTCGGTGCCGTAGGCGGCGATCTTCTTCTGCCAGTCCTGGAACCCGGCGCTCAGGTCGCCGTCGCCGACGATCGCCTGTCCGACGGTGTCCTTGAACACGCTGTTGGCGTAGAGCTGGAAGGGAAGGAACTGGAAGTCGGTGTTGACCGTCGCGGCCGCATCGATGTACAGCTGACCCGGCTTCTGGCCCCCGAGGAACTCACTCGACGCGTCGACGTACCGGGGGTCGTCGAGCACTTCCTGGTTGGCCGGGAAGGGCATGTTGGCGGCGTTGTCGAGCTGGTCGAGGTACTGGTCGCGGGAGAACCACTCGGCGAAGGCCGCTGCCGCCGCCGGGTGCTTGCTCTGCGTGGTGACCGCACTTCCCGAGCCGCCCCAGACGCCGTCGCTGACGGAATCGGCCGACCAGTTCGGCAGCGGGGCGACCCGCCACTGACCGTTCGCCTGCGGGATCGACCCGGACAGCACCGATCCGCCCCAGGCTCCGGTGAGCCAGGTCGCGTAGGTTCCGTCGGCGAAGTGGTTGAACCATTCCTGCGACCACGCCGGTTCGGTGTCGATCAGGCCGTCGGTGATCATCGAGCTCCAGTAGTCCTGCACCGCGCTCGCCTCCTTCCCGGTGAAGTCGATCGTGACGGCGTCGTCGCCCTCGAGCGAGAACGGGGTGGCCCCGGCCTGCTGGAGCAGACCGAGTGACAGGCTCGCGTCGCCCGGGTCGATGTCGGCGATGAAGTGGCCGGAGGCCTTCAGCGTCTCGGCCGCCTGCCGGTACTCGTCCCAGGTGGTCGGAGCGGCGATGCCGAGCTGATCGAACAGCGCCTGGTTGTAGTACATGACGAGCGGGCCGGTGTCGGTGGGGATCGCGTAGAGCGAGCCGTCGAACGATGCGGCGGCCGCGGCCGAGGGGTTGTACGAATCGGCTGAGGCCCCGTAGTCGGCGAGGTCGACCAGGTAGCCCTGGGCCGCGAAGCTCGGCATGTTCATCAGCTCCACCGCGGTGATGTCGGGCGCTCCGTCTCCGGCCTTCAGCACGACACCGAGCTTCGTGTAGACGTCGCCGCTGCCGCCGAACTGGGTGATCTGCACGTCGACGTCGGGGTGCAGCTTCTCGTAGGCCTTCTCCGTGGCGGCGGTGTCTCCGCCGCCCCACGACCACATCGTGAGGGTGATCGGGTTGTCGGGCGAGCCGAAGCGGTCTTCGTCACTGGTGCCGGACGCGGCATCCGAACCGCCGGCGGCGCAGGCCGCGAGGGGAAGGACCATCAGGGCGGCGGCGACGGCACCGACGACACGGCCGGTGCGCCGGGTGCGGCCGGCAGGGCCTGTGCGGCCTGTGCGGCCGGTGCGGGCAGGAAGGACGGACATCATTGTTGCCTTTCTTCGGGGGTGGGTCAGAGCTTCACGGCGCCGGCGGCCAGGCCGGAGCGCCAGAACCTCTGGAGGAGGAGGAAAGCGAGGACGAGCGGGATGATGGCGATCAGCGACCCGACCAGCACCGTCGGGTACAGGCCAGCGGCATTCAGCGCGCTGTCGTTCTGGGTGGCCCGAGCGTTGAGCTGCGCCAGCCCGACACCGAGCGGGAACAGGCCGGAGTCGTTCAGCACGATCAGCGGGAGGAAGTAGTTGTTCCACGCCGCCGTGATCTGGAACAGCGTCACAGTCACCAGCCCCGGCGCGATCAGCCGCAGCGCGATCGAGAAGAATATGCGCAGCTCGCCCGCCCCGTCCATCCGCGCTGCCTCGAGCAGCTCGGGCGGCACCGACTGCGCCGCGAAGATGGCCATCAGGTAGAGCGCGAACGGGTTCGCGAGCGAGGGCAGGATGACCGCCAGCGCCGTGTTCGTGATGCCGACCTGGCTGCACAGCAAGAAGATCGGCAACGCCAGCACCGACCCCGGCACCATCACGGCGCCGACGATGATGGCGAACGCCGCCTTCTTGCCCGGGAAGGCGAAGTGGGCGAGCGCGTAGCCGCCGAGCGAGCACAGGATGGCCGAGCCGAGGGCCCCCGCCGCCGCGTACAACAGGGTGTTGGCGAGCCAGCTCCCGTAGATGCCGCCCTCGTAGGCGAACAGCCGGTCGATGTTCGCGAACAGGTCGAACGAGTTGCCGAAGGCCAGGCCGGGCGTGCTGAACAGGTCGCCCTGACTCTTCGTCGAGTTGATCACGAGCCAGACGAGGGGCAGGAGGTAGTACACCAGGGCGACGGTCATCACGGCCGTCAGGAGGAAGGACTTCTTCGTCGTGGCGGTCTTCATGCGAGGGCCTTCCTGCTTCGGCGTGCCAGAACGATCTGCACGATGAGGACGCCGGCGATGGTGACCAGCCCCATGAACACGGCCACCGCCGCGGCGTACTCGAACTGGCCGCTCTTCACGGCGAGGTTGTACATGTAGAGGGCCGGCGTGTAGTCGTTGCTGATCGTGGTCGGCGCCAGCACTTGCAGGATGCTCGGCTCGGTGAAGAGCTGGATGCCCCCGATCACCGAGAAGAACAGGGCGAGCAGCACCGACGGCATCAGCGCCGGCAGCTTGATGCTCCAGGCCTTGCGGAACTCGCCGGCCCCGTCGATCGCCGCCGCCTCGTAGAGCTCGCGCGGGATGCTCTGCAGCCCCGCGTAGAAGATCAGCATGTTGTACCCGGTGAACTGCCAGATCGAGATGTTCGCCATCGACGGGATCGCCAGGTCCTTCGAGAGGAGGTCGGGTGCCGGAAGGCCGAGGCCCGTGAAGAACTGACCGACGAGCCCGAACTGGTCGCCGTAGAGATAGCCCCACATGAGGGCCGCGACCACGGTCGGGATGGCGTACGGGATGAAGATCCCGATCCGGAACAGGCCGCTGAAGTGCAGCTTGCCGCTGTCGATCGCGATCGAGGTGAGCAGCGCCAGCAGCAGGATGATCGGCACCTGGATCGCCATGAACAGGATCACCCGCCCCAGACCGGCGACCAGCGCCGGGTCGGTGAGCACCTTCACGTAGTTGCCGAGACCGGTGAACTGCAGGCCGCCGATGAACTTGTCCTGGAACCCGCTGAGCCCGAGCGCGTACGCCAGCGGCACGATCACCGTGGCGATGAAGACGAGCGCGAAGGGGCCGAAGAACCACCAGCCGGTGAGCTTGGCGCGCCTGCGCTTCTCTCGGTGCATCGGGGTCTCCTCGTCGAGTCATTCCATTCTGGTAGCGCTACCAGATAGGCCGAGCATAAGAGAGCCGCCGGGAGATGTCAACAGGCCGGCCTCAGCCGCGGATGCTCGCCGGTGCGGAGCCGCCCGCCGCTGCTCCCCGGGCGTCAGTGAGCGAGCAGGGCCGCCGCCGTGTCCGCGTCGAGCACGAGCTCGAGGGGGGCTCCGCCCGTGGGGAGGGTAACCACGACGGCGTCGGGGTAGAGCGGATGCGCGTGCGAGGCCGGCCGCGCATCCGGTCGCCGCACGACCAGCGTGTGGGCGTCGGAGATGTCGGCCTGGCTGCCGCGCGCGAGCCACTCACGGCGGTGGAGCACGTGCAGCTCGCCGGGGGTCGCGGCGACGACGGCGCCGTGCAGCGTCATGGGGCGCACGGCGTGCAGGGCTCGGGTGAGCGCGCCGCCGGCGGGGCGGAGGCGGAGCGTGGGGTGGGCCGCGAGCAGGGTGATCTCGGGCTCCCCCGCCGCGAAGTCGGCGTAGGCCGCCACGAGCCCGGCGTCACGCGGGTGGTCGGGGAGGCGGACACCGGTAGCGGCGGGCGTGCCCGCCGGCGGGGCAGGCGGGGCCGCCGGCGTCGGGGTGGGCGAGCCCCCGGGCGCTTGGGCGGGCGGGCGTGATGCCGCGGGGGTCAGCAGGCCACGCATCCGCGTGATCAGGCGGTCGATGCTCTCGCGGGCCGAGCCGTTGTAGGGCACGACGAGGGGGTCGCCGTCGGTGGTGTGCACGGTGAAGCGGGCGTCGAGCAGCAGGGAATCGTTCTGCAGGGCGACGATCGAGGCGAGGGGCACACGGCGGGCGGAGAAGGCGTCGTCGGTGCGGGTGAGCACGACGAGGCCCTCGGGGTCGAGCGCCAGCAGGGCGTCGTAGAGGTGCATCGCGGGGTTCGCGTCGCGGCGCACGATGTTGCGCGGCACCTTGAGCACGAGCGACGCGGCCCCGAGGTCGAGCGGATGCGCGCGGAAGAGCCGTGGCACCTCCGACGGGCTGCGCACCTCGTCGATCCAGGGGCCGAAGGCGTCGTACTCGGCCAGGTCGTCGACGGTCGTCATGGCGGGAGTCTAGGCTCCCGCCGTCGGCGTCGGCCCCGCACCCCGGTCAGTCGGCCGTCACCGTGTCGACGACCGCCGCCGCGAACTGCGGCAGCAGCGCCTCCTGCCCCGGCGTGACGCGGAGGGAGAACCACGCGTTGTCGAGCAGTACCGCGACCTGGTCGCCCGAGGAGGAGACGTAGGCCTCGCCCGGGTAGCCGGTGGCCGGCGCCCAGGTGCCTCCGCCGACCGGCGTCGACTCGGGGAAGTAGCCGGCGCCGCCCGGCAGCACCGCGGCCGAGAGGATCGGCGCCACGTCCCCGGCCCAGCCGCAGCCGAAGCCGCCCACCTGCCGGTTGCTGCGGAAGCTCGCCAGCGCGTACTCGCCCTCGTAGCTGCGGTAGACGTTCACCGTCGCATCGCCGACGATGCCCGCCAGCCGGTCGAGGGGGATCAGCTCGTCACAGCTCGACGCACCCGCGAGGTCGGCGCCCGCCGGGTGCCAGAGCGGGCCCGGCTCCCCGCCCGCGGCCACCGCGGCGGTCGCCCTCGCGAACGCGCTGCGGGCGGCCGCGACCAGCTCGGGTGTGATCGCGCCCGAGGCGGGCGACACCGAGAGGCGCACGCCGTAGCCGGCGACATGGTCGACCAGACCGCAGATCGGGAAGGTGCCGCCGACCGTGCAGAACTCCTTCGACTCGGGGCCGCCGCCCGGGATGGCCGGGCTGCCGCCGAAGGTCTCGCCGTTCGCCGTCCACTCGTAGTCCTCGTCGGTGACGTCGGGAACGATGGTCAGGTACGCGCCGGCACGGTAGCTCCCCGCCGGCACGTCGGGGCCGCTGAAGCTGCACGTGAGCGCGCCGGCCCGGGCGTCGGCGAAGTCGAGCGGGTGGTTCCCGGCGAGGGCGACCGGGTCGAGCGCAGA
This sequence comes from Herbiconiux flava, assembly GCF_013409865.1. Lineage (NCBI taxonomy): Bacteria > Bacillati > Actinomycetota > Actinomycetes > Micrococcales > Microbacteriaceae > Herbiconiux > Herbiconiux flava. Next base: position 1,091,276 of record NZ_JACCBM010000001.1, on the reverse strand, counting down.
CCCCCCGAGCGCCTCGGCCGTGCCCTCCGGCAACACTGCGTCGCACGCGACCGGCACGCGCACGGGCGCCTGTTGGGGCTCCGCGCCGCAGCCGGCGAGCGCCTCGACGCCGACACCGAGGGCGTTCGGGCCACCGAGCAGGGTCACCCGGGTGACTCCCTGCTGCCGCAGGGCGGCGAGGGTCGACTCGGGCACGCAGTCGGGCCGCACCGCATAGAGCGGCGCGCCGACGCTGCCCGCGACAGCCGAGCCGGCCAGCGCATCCGGGAAGTCGGTGCCCGTCACGAGGAACGCGCGCTCCGCGGCGGCGAAGCCGTCGAGGTTCACGGCGGTCGAGGTCTCGAAGCGGTCGGCGCCGCCGAGGCGGGTGGTGGGCGCGATGGCCTCGAGGTCCTCCTCGAGGGCCGGGGTGACGGATGCGGGCCCGCCTGCCACGACGAAGCCGTCGACACCGAGTCGCGTCACGAGATCGCGGGTCGGGGCATCGAGCACCGACGCCAGGCCGTCGACCAGCAGCACCGGGGCGTCGTGGAAGCCGGCGGCGGCACCCGCGGTGAGCGCGTCGGGGAAGTCTCGGCCGGTGGCGACGTAGGCCTCGGCGGCACCCTCGCCGAAGGCGTAGTCGGCGACCGCGCGGGAGGTCGCGAAGCGGGTGTCCCCGGCGACGCGCTCGACCTCGGCCGCCAGCGGGGTGAGGGCGGAGATGACCGCGCGGCCGACCGCGGCGGGGCCACCGACCACGACGATGCGCTCCGGGTGGAGCCGGGTGATCTCGTCGGCGACGGACTGCGGGAGGGTGGCTCCCGCAGTGAGCAGCAGCGGGCCGCCCTGCACGGCCGCGGCGGGACCGGCGGAGAGCGCATCCGCGTACCCGGTGCCGGTGACGACGTAGACGACGGGGGCGGTGCCCGGGTAGGCCTGCTTCGAGATCGCGACGGCGGTGGCCGTGCGGTCGGCGCCGCCGAACCGGTCGACCGTCGGGGTCGGGGCGTCGGCGACCGACGATCCGACGGCGGGCGCAGGGAGCGCGGCGGGCGCAGCCGCGGCGGCCCCCAGTGGTGCGGCGAGCGCCAGCGCGGCCGACACGGCCAGCCCGCTCATGATGGTTGCTGTCCGCCGGAACGCGCGACCGGTCATCCTGTTCCCCCTCGATCCCCCGATGACGTCGACGACGCCATCGGGATCAGTGTGGCCCAGGAGGGCGCAGCCCGCCAAGCACCGGTCGCGAGCGGGACGTCAGGGGCGGCCTCAGCTGAACGGCGTCTCCAGCCAGGCGGCCGCGTGATCGTCCGAGCAGAACGAACCGCCGTGCTCGACGACGTCGCCGCAGTGCTCGCACCGGGCCGTGCCCAGGGAAGCGGGTGCGGCGGACGAGGATGCCGCGGTGGGGCTGGTGAGTCCGAGAGTGACCATCGGGGATGCGTCTCCAGAATCGATCGGGCGTCGGGCGGGTTCTCCGACCAGGCGATTGTGCAGCACACCCGGCCGGGAACGCCAGCCGCTCAGATCGCGGCCGCTGTCAATCCCCCCGGGTCGCCCGATCGGGCGACGGCGATCCGGATCTGCCGGACCGTCGCGCGATCAGCCGTGCCACCAGGAGTTCCCCGTCGACGGGCCCGAACTCGGCGAGCGCCTCCCGGTGCAGGCGGGCGACGAGATCCGCGAGCCGGGCGTCGGTGCCGGCGTCGGCGGCGAGCCCCCGCACGATCTCGAGCTCCTCGACGACCCGGTCGAGGCCGAACACCGCCAGCGGTTCGTCGTCGACGATCGCCTGCCCGTAGCCCTCGAGCACCGCGCCGCCGGCCGCGCTCCGCGCCAGCAGCCCGACGAGTCGCGACGGGTCGAGACCGCGCTCGCGCCCGATCTGCAGCACCTCCGCCGCCGCGGCGACCTGGCCGAACCAGAGGGCGTTCACCAGGAGTTTCGCCGTGCATCCGTCACCCGGCCCCGCGCCGGCTAGCTCGACCCGCCCGCCCCCGGCCGGATCGGCGAGAGCGTCGAGCAGCGGCCTCACCCGCTCGACGTCGCCCGCGGCACCGCCCACGTAGAGCGTCAGCCCGCCGCTCCCGGCCCCGGCCACGCCTCCGCCCATCGGCGCACCCACCCAGCCGACCCGCCCCGGGCGGCCCATGTCGCCCGCCCGGCCGTCCGAGCCCGCCCGCCCCGGGCGGCCGGTCGCCATCGCGTGGGCGGCGCGTTCGGCCACCCTCGGGTCGGTGCTGGTCAGGTCGAGCACGGTGGCGCCGGCCTCGAGCAGGTTCAGGATGCTCGCGCCGTCCGCCCCCGCGACGAACTCCTCCACCTCGGCCGACCCGGGCAGCACGAGCACCAGCACATCGGCTCCGCGCACCGCCGCCTCGGCCGACGCGGCCACGTCCAGGCCGGCGGCCGAGGCCGCGGCCCGCCGCTTCGCCACGGGGTCGAACCCGGTCACCGCACCCGGAGGCATCCGCGACGCCAGCCGCCCCGCCACCGGCAGCCCCATCCGCCCCAGCCCCAGCACCGCGATCCGCCCGCCGGCCGCCCTCTCGCTCACGGGGCCACTCTAGAGCCGCCGCGCAGCCCCCGCGCCACCACGCCACCGCCCCCACACGGGGCCCCGCGCATCCGCTCTGCTTGAATGGACGCATGCCGAGCCCCGTCCCGCCCGCCGACCGCCCGCGCTGGACCTCGGCCCAGTGGTCCTACCTCGCCCTCGGCCTGAACGGCGGCTGCCTGATCGTGCTCTTCGCCAACCTGCTCACCCGCAACGAGTTCTGGCAGGTCGCGGTGGCACTGGCGATCGGCCTGCTGCTGCTCGGCGGCCTCTCGGCGTTCCAGGCGCGGCGGCTGCGCCTCAAGGAGCGCCGCGAGCTGTAGCCGAGCGGATGCGCGAGCGACGCCGAGGCCGCGCAGACCAGCCGAGCCCGAGCGGATGCTCGCCTACCGCCGCAGCGTGTCCTTCGGCCGCTCCCCGAACCGCGCCGAGTACGACGCCGCGAAGCGCCCGAGGTTGCCGAAGCCCCAGTCGCGCCCGATCTCGGCCACGGTCGCCGAACCCGGATCGCGTTCGGTCAGCTCACGGTGCACCCGGTCGAGCCGGATGTTCCTGAGGTACGTCGACGGCGACATGCCGAAGTGCCGGCGCGTGGCCTGCTGCAGGGTGCGGGTGTGGATCCCCGCCGCCTCGGCCGCGTCGGCCGGTGCGATCGGGTCGTGCGCGTGGTGGTGCAGGTAGTCCAGGGCGACCCGGGTGCGCCAGGCGGCGGGGGTGCGGATGCTCTCCGGCACGTCCCACGCCCGCCACGGGAACAGGCGCAGCAGCACGCGCGCGAGGTCGAGCTCGGCCGCGAGTCGCACCAGCGGGCCGGCGCCCACCCGGGCGATCGCCTGCGTCGCCTCACCGACGGCGGTGCGCCACCGGTCGAGCATCGAGGGGTCGGCGGGAGCGGCGTAGTCGAACGAGATCGGCTGCAGCGGGCCGGCGTGCTGCTCGGTCGCGACCTTCTCGAGGAACTCGGGCGCGAAGTGGATGAGGTTCTGCCGGTGCGGCTCGAACTCCAGGCTGAAGCGCCGCTCGGCGGGGAGCAGCAGCGGGTCGGAGGTGTCCGAGCCGCGTCGGGTGACGGGGCGCAGGTCGAGCGTGCCGCCGCCGCGCCGGAACCAGCCCACGACGTACTCCTGCAGGTGCAGGACGTCGCCGCTCAGGACGCCCGAGCACTCCGAGGTGCGGAGGGTCACCCGCTCGTCGCCGATGTAGGCGTAGCGGTAGGCGAAGTCGCCGGACGCGGCGCGCACGCGGAGACTTCCGCCGCCGTACGCGTCGGAATAGGTGGTCGCCGCCTCACGCGGGTCGGCGCCCGCGCTCTCGAAGCGGCGCAGGGCTCCACCGGGTTCGTGGCCTGCTGTGTAGCTGCTCGTCGTTCTCTCCATCTCACGCACCGCGCGGCCCCCGGGGCGGGTCTGCCCGGCAGCCGTCTGCGGGGTCGCAGACACGCGGTCACAGATAAGACGTGGAGAACGAACGTTTCGTCACGACTTTCGCTGCACGGACATATTCGGGTCGTGTTCCGGGCCGACGGTGATAGGCACTCCGAGGGACTCTCACCGGGGAGCCCTGGACCCGGGAGAGAGGCGGACATCATCGAGCACGACGCCCTGCTCACGGCCGACGACGCCCTCCTCGCGGCACGCGCGGTCGACGGCGACGTGCAGGCGTTCGCCCAGCTCGCCCGGCGGCACGGACCACTGATGCGCGTCTACGCCTCGCGTCTTCTCGGCAGCGACGGCGAAGCCGACGACGTGGTGCAGGAGTCGTTCCTGATCGGCTGGCGCCGGCTCGCCGACCTCGACAGACCCGAGCACGTGCGGGCCTGGCTGATGCGCATCGTCAGCTCCAAGGCCATCGACCGGATGCGCGTCCGCCGCAGCCACGACGACATCGACGACTGGGATCCGCCCGCTCCCGACGCCTCCTCCCCCGACCGCATCGTCGAGACGCGACTGCAGTTCGACGCGATGTGGCTGGCGCTGAACCGCTTGCCGCCGGAGCAGCAGCGGTGTTGGCTGCTTCGTGAGATCGGCGGCTACCGCTACCAGGAGATCGCCGAGGCCCTCGGCCTGCCCGTGTCGACCGTGCGCGGGCTGCTCGCCCGGGCGCGGCAGTCCCTGCTGCGGGAGATGGAGGCGTGGCGATGACCCCCGACCGCTCCGCCGCCTCCGCCCCCGAGCCCGGGCTCGACGGCCACACCCTGGCCGAGCTGGGCGAGTACCTCGACCGCGGCCGCACGCCGTTCGACCCCTCGATCGAGGGATCCGCGGGCTGCCGCCTCGCGCTCGCGAACCTGAGCCGGCTGGCCGGCCTGTCGACCGGGCTGCTGAGCCGGCAGGCCGAGAGCGAGCCCGCCCGCGACGAGCTGTGGATCGCCGGGCTGCTGGAGATCATCCGCGCCGAGATCGTCTCGGGACGGGACGTGCCGGTCGCGCATCCGGACCCCGCGCTGCGACTCACCCTGACCGAGGCGGCCGTGCGCGGCATCGTGCGGCGCGCGGGCGACACCCTCGGCGGGGTGGTGATGGGCCGCTGCCGGCTGGACGGCGACGTCGACGAGCCGGGGGCGGTGATCCGCCTCGACCTCAGCTGCGCGATCGAGTACGGCCTGCCGATCGGCGCGACCGTCGAGCGACTGCGCCACCGGGTGCGCGCCGAGCTCGCCCGGCACACCGAGCTCGTGGTCGGAGCCGTCGACGTGGCGGTGGACGACGTCCACCCGAGGGGCGGTGCCGCCGATGTCTGACGCCGAGCTCTCGCAGCGCCTGAACGCTCTGGTGCGCGCCGCCGAGGGCGTGACCGCGGTCTATCCCGCCCAGCCGCCGCTCGAGGCCGCGGCCGAGGTGGTGGCCGAGACCCTCGAGCTGCGGCCCCCGGGTTCGTACGTCGACGTCGAGCGAGCCCTCGGGGTCGTGACGGTGCGCGCGCAGATCGCCGCCGCCGACGCGCTCCCGGCGCCGGCCACCCTCCGCCGCGTCGGCGAGCTCCTCCGCCACGCGATCGAAAACGAGCCGACGCTCGCGCCCCCGGTCGTCATCGCGGTCACCGTGCGCCTGGTCGACGCGGAGGCGCCCACCCCCACCCCCGCCCCGTGACGTCGCGGCCCGGCTGCGCGCCGACGGAGTCGAGCGGAGGAGCGGGAGGCCTGGGACGGCAGCGCGAGCTCAGGCCGGCGGCACCGGCCTCCGCCGCCCCAGCAGCCCGATGCCGACGCCCGCGGCGAGCGCCGCCGCCCCGCACATCCCGAGCACCGTGAGAAGCGTCGCCGACCACCCCGCCCCGTCGTAGACGACCCCCACGGCCCAGCCGAAGAACGCCGTTCCGCTCAGCCAGGCGAGCTGGTAGAGCGCCGTCGACTGGCCGCGGCCGAGCTGGGCCCAGCGCCCGCTCAGTCCGCTGGCGACCGGATGCGCGCTGAAGCAGCCGACCGTGAACACCACGAGCCCCACGATCACGACGGCGAGCGAGTCGCTGAACAGCAGCACCAGCCCGGCCACCATGACGGCGATGCCGCCGAGCATCACGCGCAGGTAGCCGATGCGCTGCCCGAGCCCGCCCGAGACCCGGCTCGCCACCGTGCCCGAGAGGTAGGCGACGAAGAGCAGGCTGACGAGGGTCTCCGGCACGAGGAAGGGCGCCCCCGTCAGATGGAAGCCGAGGTAGTTGTAGACAGCCGAGAACGCCCCCATCAGCAGGAACCCCACCGCGTACAGCGCGAGCATCACCGGGTCCCTGAGCTGGAACAGGATGCGCGTGCGCAGCGGCACGGCGACCTCCCGCACGCGCACGAACCCCCGCGCCGCGGGCACCAGCACGAAGAAGGTCGCCGCGGCGACCGCACCGAGCACCGACACGGCCAGCAGCCCGGACCGCCAGCCGACGACCTCCGACAGCGGCCCGGCCACCAGCCGGCCGGCGATGCCGCCGATCGTGTTGCCCGCCACGTAGGTGCCGGCGGCCACGCCGACCCAGGAGCCGTGCAGCTCCTCGGCGAGGTAGGCGACCGCGATCGCCGGCACCGCCCCCAGCGCGAGGCCGACGAGCCCGCGCATCACGAGCACCGACTCGAAACCGGGCATCAGCGGCACCAGCAGCGAGAGCAGCGTGGCCGAGACCAGCGAGATCTTCATGGCCGCGATGCGGCCGATGCGGTCGGCGACGGAGGCCCAGGGCAGCACCGAGATCGCCAGGCCGATGGTGGTCGCCGAGACCGTCAGCGCGGCACCGGCCGCCGGCACGCCCAGCTCACGGCCGAGGGCGGGCAGCACCGCCTGCGCGTCGAAGATCTGCGCGAAGGTGGCGAAACCGGCCGCGAAGAGGGCCACGACGATGCGCGCGTAGGCCCGCTCGCCGCGCTCGAAGCCGCGCCAGGCGGGCGACTCGGCGGGCGGGTTCACCCCACGAGCCTGCCACGCCCGGCGATGCCGCACCGGATCACATGTTGATCATGTGGCCGGTGAGGCCGTGGAAGCCCTCCTGCAGCGCCTCGCTCAGCGTGGGGTGCGTGTGCACGTTGCGGGCCAGCTCGGTGGCGGTGAGATCCCACTTCTGCGCCAGCGTCAGCTCGGGCAGCAGCTCGGAGACGTCGGGGCCGATGAGGTGGGCTCCGAGCAGCTCGCCGTACCGGGCATCCGCGATCAGCTTGACGAAGCCGGTCGGCTCGCCGAGGCCGTGGGCCTTGCCGTTCGCGGTGAACGGGAACTTCGACACGAGCAGCTCGTGGCCCTCGTCGCGGGCCTGCTGCTCGGTGAGGCCGAACGAGGCGACCTGCGGCTGGCAGAAGGTGGCACGCGGCATCATGCGGTAGTCGCCGAGCGACTGGGTCTCGGCGCCGGCGATCGTCTCGGCCGCCACCACGCCCTGGGCCTCGGCCACGTGGGCGAGCTGCAGCTTCGCGGTGACGTCGCCGATGGCGTAGATGTTCTCGACGTTCGTGCGCATGAAGTCGTCGATCGCGATGGCGCCGCGCTCGGTCAGCTGCACGCCGGTCGTCTCGAGGCCGAAGCCCTCGACGCGGGGCGCGAAGCCGATCGACATCAGCACCTTGTCGGCGACGAGCGTTCCCTGCGAGCCGTCCTTCGCCGTGTAGGTCACCGTCACCTGCGAGCCGTCGTCGACGACGGTCTCGACCTTGGTGGAGGTCAGGATGTTCACGCCGAGCTTCTTGTACTGCTTGGCGATCTCCTTCGAGACGTCCGCGTCCTCGTTGGGGAGCGCGCGGTCGAGGAACTCGACGATGGTGACGTCGACGCCGTAGTTCTTCAGCACGTAGGCGAACTCCATGCCGATGGCACCGGCGCCCACGATCACCATCGAACCGGGCAGCTCGCGGGTGAGGATCTGGGTCTCGTACGTCACGACGTTGTCGCTCAGCTCGACGCCGGGGAGGAGCCGCACGGTGCTGCCGGTCGCGATGATGGCGTCGTCGAAGGTGACGGTCTCGGTGCCGCCCGCGCCGAGGATGACCTCGATCGTGTGCGCATCCTGGAACGAGCCGCGGCCGTCGATCTCGGTGATGCCGTTCTTCTTCATCAGGAAGTGCACGCCCTTGACGCGACCGTCGGCCACCGAGCGGCTGCGATCGAAGGCGACGCCGAAGTCGAAGTCGACCTGGCCCGACATGCCGAACTGCTCGGCCTGGTGGTGGAAGATGTGCGCCAGCTCGGCGTTGCGGAGCAGCGCCTTCGACGGGATGCAGCCGACGTTGAGGCAGACCCCGCCCCAGTACTGCGACTCGATCACGGCCACCTTCTTGCCCAGCTGGGCGGCACGGATGGCGGCGACATAGCCGCCGGGGCCGGCTCCGAGGACGACGACGTCGTAGTGCGAGGACATGGATCTCCTTCGGGGAAGAACAGTGGGGATGAGGCTTCTCGGCCTGCTATCGACACTAGTCGCCCCTGGCGAACTCGCCGGATGGGGGGAGTATGGAGAGATGCAGAAGCTCTTCTACGCGGGTGGGTTCATTCTGCTGAGTGACGCCATCTGCGACGCGGTCGTCGAATACGCCCAAGCTCTGGCCGATGTGGGCAAGTCCGATCTGGTCGTCGTGCCGGCCCTCTCCGACGAGGGTCTGCGCGGCACGGTTCGGCTGCTGATCGGCCCGGCGAGCCAGCTCTTCGCGGCTCCGGCGCTGGATCGTGACGTCGACCTCGACGATCCCGATGCCGTCACGTCGATGCAGGAGAAGACGGCACGGCTGCGGCCGGCCCGCGCTCAGCCCGACCCCGATGCCTCGGCGCCGGCCCTGGGCGACGAGTACTGACCGCACCGTTCTGACCGGGAGTTCACCTCGCGTCTCTTCCGACAGCTGTCGATGACGGCTAGCGTTCCCCCATGAGATTCCGGATGCTCTGGTCGCTGTCGCTCGTCGCCGCTCTCCTCACGGCGGCCGCCGCGCCCGCTGCCGCCACCGAGACGTCGCCGTCCCCGTCTCCCGCCCCGTCCGTCGCGGCCGAGACGCCGACGCCGAGTGCGGCCGCCGAGACGCCGCCCCCGTCCCCGTCCCCGGAGTTCGAGGCCTACCTCGCGGCCGGCAGCGTGGCGAGCTTCCGCAACGACGACATCATCACCGACAAGAAGATGTACGACGGCGGCGCGATGAGCGCCGACCAGGTGCAGGACTTCCTGGTGAAGAACACCCCGCAGTGCGCGAGCACGAACTGCATCGACATCCGCTCCTTCTCGGCCTCGCCCGCGCAGCCCGCGAACAACGACTGCACCGCCGTCCCCGCCGGCTACACGAAGGCCTCGGCCATGATCGCGGCCTCGGGCAAGGCCTGCGGCGTGAGCCAGAAAGCGCTGCTCGCGCTGATCCAGAAGGAGTCCTCGGTCGTGCTGAGCAACGACCCGAGCAACGCCTCCTACGACCAGGCCACCGGCTACGGATGCCCCGACACCTCGAGCTGCGACCCCGCTTACAAGGGCTTCTTCCTGCAGGTCTACAACGCGGCCCGCCAGCTGAAGGACTACCGCACCGACCCCCGCTTCCCCGTGGGCACCCCGACGTCCATCGACTACTCGCCGAACTCCGGCTGCGGCGCGGCCACGATCACCCTCCGAACGGTGGCGACCGCGGCCCTCTACTCGTACACGCCGTATCAACCCAACGACGCGGCCAAGGTGACGGGCAGCGACGGCAACCGGTGCTCGAGCATCGGCAACCTCAACTTCTGGTTCGTCTACACCGACTGGTTCGGGTTCCCGCACATCGACGTCGACCGCATCCAGGGCGACGACCGCTTCGAGGGCGCCGTCGCGATCTCGAAGAAGGCCTACCCCGATGGCGCGAAGACGGTCTACCTCGCCACCGGCACCGGCTACGCCGACGCCCTCTCGGCCGGCCCCGCGGCGGTGGCGGCGCACGGCCCCCTGCTCCTGACGACCCCGGATGCGCTGCCCGACGAGGTGCGGGCCGAGATCGTGCGGCTCGAGCCCTCCAAGGTCGTCATCGTCGGCGGCACGAACGCCGTGTCCGGCGCCGTGCAGCAGCAGGTGTCGAAGCTGACGAACTCCGTGAAGCGCATCGACGGGGCGGACCGGTTCGCCGTGTCGCGGGGCCTCGCCGCCTACGCGTTCCCGGGAGGAGCATCCGGAGCCTACGTCGCCACCGGCCTGAACTTCCCCGACGCCCTGAGCGCGAGCGGCGCCGGCGGGGCCCTCGGGCGGCCGGTCATCCTCGTGAACGGCGGCGCCTCGTCGATCGACTCGGCCACCGCGGCGACGCTGAAGAGCCTCGAGGTCTCGACGGTCGCGATCGCGGGCGGGCCGAACACCGTCTCGGCGGGCGTCGCCTCCTCGCTCGACGCACTGCCCGGCGTCTCGGTGAAGCGGCTCGCCGGCGACGACCGCTACGAGACGGCCCTCGCCGTGAACGACGACGCGTACGGCACGAGCGACCGGGTCTTCCTGGCCACGGGCGTGAACTTCCCCGACGCCCTGGCCGGCTCCGCCTACGCCGGAGCCCTCGGCGCGCCCCTGCTCGTCGTGCCGCAGAACTGCGTGCCGGCCGACGTGAAGGCGAGCTTCCGATCCTTCTCCAACACGAAGGTCACGCTGCTCGGCGGACCGGTGTCGCTCGAGGACGGGGTGGCGTCGCTCACGACCTGCTGAGCCGGCCGGGCGTGTCGAGCAGGTCGCTCCCGGAAGGTCACTCCGGCGACACCGCCCGTCATCTCGACGACGGGCGCCGGGCGGGCGAGGGTGCCGGCCGGCCGGCACCCGGAGGATCGGAGGGGTGACGACCTCCACCGCCCCTGCGCCTGCACGCCGCCTCCCCGCCCGGGCGGCCCACCGCATCCCCGCCGTGGACATCGCCCGCGGCATCGCCGTGCTGACGATGTTCGTCGCGCACGTGCAGCCCACGCTGCCGACCGGCGCACTCGACCTGATCGCCGTGGCGGGCGGCGGGGAGCGCCCGCGCACGCTGTTCGCCGTCGTCGGGGGGATCGCACTCGGGCTGTTCGTCGCGAGCACCGACCGCCGCGGGCTCTCCGACCGGGAGATCCGCCGTGAGATCGCGGTGCGCGGGGTGGCCTTGATCGCCCTCGGTCTCGTGCTGCAGACCATGGCCTCCGGGGTGGCTGTGGTGCTCGACACCTGGGGCGTGCTGTTCCTGATCGCGCTGCCCGTCCTGCGGGTGCGCACCCCGCTGCTGCTGGCCGGCGCCGCGGCGGCCGTCTTCGCCGGCTCGGCCCTCGCCGCCGCCCTGCCGATCACCGCCCGCGACGAGCTCGCCCGGAACCTGGTGCTGAACCAGCTGTTCGAGTGGGCGGCGATCGGACAGTACCCGCTGCTGCTCTGGTTCGGCTTCCTCACCATCGGGTTCGCGATCTCCCGGTTCCCGCTGCGCCGCCGGAGCACGCAGCTCCTGCTGCTCGGCGGCGGGGCAGTGCTGGCCCTCGCGACACTGGCCCCGCGGGCGACCGGCGGCCCCGGCGAGCGCCCCCTCTCGACCGAGCTGCTCGTGCACCTCGGAGCGATCGGCGCCGCCGTGGCGCTGATCGCAGCGCTGCTCCTGGTCACCGAATCGGCGAGCGGCTGGCGGCGGGTGACGGGAGCGGTGCTGTGGCCCCTGCAGGCCGTGGGCGCGATGCCCCTCACTGTGTACACCGCCCACGTCGTGGCGCTGGCCGTGTGGCGGAGCTCGGGCGGAGCGCTCGCCGACACCTGGCTGCCGTTCGCCCTGCTCAGCGCGGCCAGCCTGGTGTTCGCGAGCGTCTGGACGGCGACCCTCGGGCAGGGGCCGCTCGAGCGGGCGCTCGCGGCGCTGTCCCGGCCCCGCGAGCCGGCCGGCTCCTGACGCAGCGGTCAGGCCGGGCCAGGTCTGAATCACGCCCGGCCAGTGTCAGATGAAGGGCCTCAGATCGGTGGTCGGCGTGAGGTCGGCCCCCGTGCGCAGCTCGTCGCCGAGGGCGGCGGAGAGCTCGGCGACCAGGGCGGTCACCGCGCCGACGGTGTGCAGGTCGTGCGAGCCCGTGACCGAGGGAGCGCCGTCGTGCTCGAGGTCGTGCTGCAGCGCACGGGCGAGCGCGCGGAGCGCCTCCTGCGTCTCCGCGACGCGATGGCCTGACTGGCGGGAAGCCCGGGAGAGGGAGTAGGCCCAGTCCAGCTGCGGGTAGCCCCAGGACCCGGCGTCGAAGACCGCGCGGGTGCCGCTCGCGAGCTCGAGGCAGGTGTCGACCACCTGGGGCGCGTGTGGGATGGGGCGGCCCAGGTGCCGCAGCAGGAAGTGCAGGTGGAACGAGCATCCGAGGTTGCCGAAGAGGCCGGGCCACTCCTCCAGGCGCCCGATTCCGCCGCGGGGCCACAGACCGGTGGCGGGGTCGACGTGCGCGTCGAGCCACGAGAGGTACGCGGTGACGAAGCCGGGCCGGTCGAGGCCGGTCATGACGGCGACCGCGAGAAGACCCGCGGCGTCGTGCGAGGCGAGCCAGGGATCGGCCCAGTCGAGGCCGTCGAGGAACGGCTCGACGGCCGACGGCTGGAACAGGGGCTCGAGGAAGGCGGGCGGAGGGGCCGGGCGTCCGAGCAGGTGGAGGGCTCCGACGGCGGTGGCCGTGGAGTGCAGCACTCCGTGGCTGTCGTCGACGAAGCGCCCGTCGGGCTGCTGGAACGCCACGACGGCGGCCGCCAGGCGATCGCGCACCGCGGGGTCGGGATCGAGCCGGCCCAGCGTGGCGAACACCCCGACGGCGTCGGCCGTGCCGTAGAGGTCGGGACCCCCGTCACGGTCGCTGCCGCCGTCACGCTCGGCGAAGCGCGCGTACCCCTCCCCTCGGCGCTGCGCGGCCACGGCCCGCTCGGCCTCCTCGACCACGCCCCTCAGATCGATCGTGCTCATCGCCACCGCCTCCTCGTCCGGAATCCCAGCACGAGCACGAGCGCCGACGCCCCGCTCGCGATCGTCATGACGGTCGCCGCCGGCACCGTCGTGGCCACCCCGAACAGCCCCACCAGCGGTGAGGCGACGGCCCCCGAGATCATGTTCGTGGCCCCGATCAGCGAGGCGGCCGCGCCGGCCCGGCTGCCGTGGTCGGCGAGCGCGGTGCTCTGAAGCGTGGGCGAGATGACGCCGAACGTGGTGGTGAAGGCGAACAGGGGCAGCAGGAACACCAGCAGCCCGAGCCCGGGCAGCCAGAGCTGACCGGCCAGCAGCACGAGCGCCGTGCCGAAGAGCACCACGGCACCGACCCGCGCCACCACGGTGATGTCGACGCGACCGGCCAGCCTCGCGCTGATCTGGGCGCCGGCGATCATCAGTGCCCCGTGCCCGCCGAAGACGATCGCGTACTGCAGCTCGTCGAGCCCGAAGACCCCTTGGAACAGGAAGGCGGACGACGCCATGTAGCTCATCATCGCCGCCCATTGCAGCGCACCGGCTCCCACGGCGGCCCGGTAGCGGCGGTCTCCGAGCAATGCCCGGTAGTCATCGATCAGCCGCGCCCCCGGCACCGCCGGCGCTCCGGTCGCAGCGGTGTCGGTCGCAGCCGTGTCACCCCCGTCCATCTCGGCACGACCGGTCGCACCCGCCCTCGCCCCCGTCGCGGGCCTCGGCAGTCCCCGCCCGAGCACCGTCGCGGCCGCCACGAGCATCACCGCCCCGTACACCACGAGCAGCCAGAACAGCCCGCGCCAGTCGGTCACCCCGAGCAGCTGCGCCCCGAGGGCCGGCGAGGCCACGACGAACACGCCGTTGATCAGCTGCAGCCGCGCGAGCAGCTTCACCATCACCGGGCCCTCGGCGCGGTCGCGCACGATGGCCAGGATGATCACCGCCGTCGCCGACGCGCCGATCCCCTGCGCCACCCGCACCCCGATCAGCACCTCGATACTCGGGGCGAGGGCGCAGCCGACGCTGGCGACCGTGTACACGGCGAGCGCCGCGAGCAGCGGCCGGATGCGCCCGATCCGGTCCGACAGCGGCCCCGCGACCAGCTGCCCGGCCGCCATGCCGATGAACGCCCCGGTGAGCGTGAACTGCACCAGTGACGGCGCCGTCGCCAGTTCCCGCTCGATCTGCGGGAACGACGGCAGGTAGAGGTCCATCGTCAGCGGCCAGATCGCCTGGATGAAACCGAGCGTGACGAAGAACACCGCGGGCAGCCGGCCCGGTGCGGCGGCCGGCCGGCGGGCGCTACCAGGCATACGCCTCCGGCGCCTGCCCTCCAGGACCGGGCCAGATCTCGTCGAGCTGCGCGAGCTCCTCGGCCGAGAGCTCGAGCTCGAGCGCTGCGAGCGCGCCGGTGAGCTGCCCGGCCGTGCGCGGTCCGACGATGGGCGCGGTGACCACCGGCTGGTGCAGCAGCCAGGCCAGGGCGAGCTCGGCCGGGTCGTGACCGGCTGCCTCGGCGAACGCCTCGTACCGCTCGATCTGCGGGCGCCGCCCGCCGAGGTGCGAGAGGTCCTTCGAGCGCGAGCGGTCGGCCTTCTTCAGAACGCCGCCGAGCTGCCCGCCGGCGAGCGGCGACCAGGGCAGCAGGCCCATCCCGTAGTGCTCGGCCGCGGGCACGACCTCGAGCTCGAGGGTGCGCTGGGCGAGGTTGTAGACCGACTGCTCGGTGACGAGCGGCACCTGCTGCCGGGCGGCCGCGTGCTCGCGGTACTGGGCGATGTTCCAGCCGGCGAAGTTCGACGAGCCCAGGTAGAGGATCTTGCCCTGCTGACGCAGCAGGGTCATCGCGTCGAGCACCTCGTCCAGCGGCACCTCCCGCTCGATGTGGTGCATCTGGAAGAGGTCGATGCGGTCGGTGCCGAGCCGGCGCAGCGAGGCGTCGACGGCGGCCCTGATGTGCACCGCCGAGAGGCCTCGGTCGTTCGGCCCGGCCCCCATCCGGCCCTGGGCCTTGGTGGCGACGACGAGCTCGTCGCGGTTGCCCCGCTCGCGCATCCAGTCGCCGAGCAGCCTCTCGCTCTGGCCGGGCTCGTCGCCCCAGGGCGCGCCGCCGTAGACGTCGGCCGTGTCGATGAAGGTGATGCCGTGCGAGACCGCGAGGTCGAGGATGCCGTAGGACTCCTCGGCGCCGATCACCGGGCCGAAGTTCATCGTGCCGAGGGCGATGCGGCTGACGAGGGCGCCCGAGTCGCCGAGCCGGGTGTACTTCATGCGTTCTCCTCCGTGCGGATGAGGGCCCAGTCGTAGCGGCCCAGCTCGACCCCGTCGACGGCGGCGCCGGTGGTGACGTCGACGCCCGCGATCGCGATCGACACGGTGTCCGGTCCATGGTTGATCAGCGTGAGCACGTCGCCGCGACGGGCGACCTCGACCCATTCGCTCGGCGTGGCCAGGAGCGGTTCGACCCCGGCGGCGCGGGTGGCCCAGCGGGTGAGCGCGAGCATCCCCTCGTCATCGGGGACGGTCGCCAGGTAGTGGGCCGCCCCGTCGCCGGAGGACCGCGTCGTCAGCGCCGGCAGCCCCGCCGTGCGCCCGCTCGAGAAGCGCGCCTCGACGGTGACGTCGTCGGCCAGCAGCTGCAGCTCCTCCGCGACGTACTCGCCGCGGAACGAGCCGAACGGCGCGTCGACGAGGGCATGGTCCTGCCCGGGCTGGGCGAGCGCCGTGACGCCGCCCGCCGTCTCGCCGGCCGAGCTCTGCCCCGGCCCTGCTGCGGGCGGGACGAGGGCACCGAAGTCCTCGACGGTGACGCCGAGCACCCCGCGCAGCCCCACCTGGAAGCCGCCCTCGCGGAAGGCGTCGTGCTCGTCGACGATGTCGCTGAACGGGGTGACCAGCAGGTGGCCGCCCCGTTCGACGAACGCCGTCAATGATCCGGCCGCCGCCTCCGTCAACAGGTAGCCGTGCGGCAGCAGCACGAGCGAGTAGGCCGAGAGGTCGGCGGTCGGCTGCACCAGGTCGACGGCGATGTTCTGGCGGTGCAGGGCCGCGTACCAGCGCTGCACCAGGGCGAGCCAGTCGAGCCGCACGGGGTGGTCGGGGCTCGAGATCGCCCACCAGTTCTGCCAGTCGAAGACGAGCGCGACGCGGGCGCCGCTGCCCCCCTCGGCCCCGGAGGGCAGGGCGGGCAGGCCGGCCAGGGTGGCACCGAGGGCGGTGACCTCACGCCAGGTGCGCGTCGCCAGGCCCGCCTGCGGCACCATCGCGGAGTGGAACTTCTCGCTGCCGCGACGCGACTGCCGCCACTGGAAGAACAGGATGCCGTCGGCTCCGCGACCCACCGCCTGCATCGACAGGGCCGCCATCTGGCCGGGCGCCTTGGGGGCGTTCGAGGGCCGCCAGTTCACCGAGTTCGTGGCCTGCTCCATCAGCAGCCACGGCACTCCGGGCTTCAGCGACCGCATCAGGTCGCGGCTGAACGCCGCACCCCGGAAGGAGAGCGGGTCGTTCGGGTCGAAGTAGTTGTCGTCGCTGACGACGTCGACCTCGGCCGCCCACTTCGCGTAGTCGAGCGGCGGGAAGGCCCCCATGAAGTTGGTCGTCACGGGCTGGGCCGCCCCGCTCGCCCTGATGATGTCGCGCTCCATGGTGAACAGCTCGAGCAGCGTGTCGGAGGTGAAGCGCTTGAAGTCGAGCAGTCCGGTCGGATTGTGGCTGTAGGGCGCCTTCCGCGGCGGGACGATCTCGTCGAACGAGCCGTAGTGCTGCGACCAGAACGCGGTGCCCCAGATGCGGTTGAGCGTCTCGATGTCGCCGTACTCGCGCTCCAGCCAGCGCCGGAAGTGGCGGGCCGCGTTGTCGGAGTAGTCGTAGTGCAGGTGGCAGCCGTACTCGTTGTTGACGTGCCAGAGCACGACGGCCGGATGCGCGTGGTACCGCTCCGCGATGGCCGTGACCAGGCGCGCCGCCAGCCGCCGGTAGTCGGGCGAGCTCGGGCTGTAGGCCTGGCGGCTGCCCGGCCAGTAGGTGGCGCCGTTCTCGTCCTGGGGCAGGATGCCGGGGTAGCGCGCCGCGGCCCACGCGGGCGGCGATGCGGTGGCGGTGGCGAGGTCGACCGAGACGCCGTTCTCGTGCAGCAGGTCGATCACCCGGTCGAGCCAGTCGAAGTCGAAGGTCTCCTCGTCGGGCTGGATGCGCGACCAGGCGAAGATGCCGAGGCTGACCAGGTTCACCCCGGCCTCGCGCATCAATCGTGCGTCGTCGAGCCAGGTGGCCTCGTCCCACTGCTCCGGGTTGTAGTCGCCGCCGTAGTGCATGTGTGTGTCGTCTTCCTGTCGTGGTGTCGGTCGGTGGTGCGGTGGGAGCCGCGGCCGGGTCAGCGTGTCGTCTGGCGCGTCACGAGCACCGGGTCGAAGCGGATGCGCAGCCCCGGGTCGTGCCGGTCGGTGAGTTGACCCAGCAGCAGCCGGGCCGCGTTGCCGCCCATGTCGTGGCTCGGCTGCCGCACGGTGGTGAGCGGGACGACCGCCGCCGAGGCGAAGTCGATGTCGTCGTACCCGACGATGGAGACCTCGCCCGGCACCGAGATTCCGTGACTGATCAGGCTCTGCAGCACGCCGAGGGCCACGTGGTCGTTGCCGGCGAAGATGCCGTCGGGGCGCTCCCCTGACGGCAGCGCGGAGAGGCGGTCGCCGATCTCGCGACCGAGCTGCGGGTTCAGGGTGCTGGTCTCGATGAACGTGAAACGGGCGCCGGCGGCCTCGACGATCTCGCGGCAGCCCCTCAGCCGCTCGCGCATCTGCGGCACCCGCAGCGGCCCGCCGATGAAGGCGAGGTGCCGGGCGCCCCCCTCCACCAGCAGCTTCGCCGCCAGCCTCCCGCCGAGCACGTCGTCGAGCGAGATCGAGGGCAGCACCCCGCTCGTGTCGACCCGGTCGATCAGCACCACGGGCACTCCGCGACGACGGAAGCGGTCGAGCATCTCGATCGACTCGCCGACGGGTGCGATCAGCACGCCGTCGAGGCGCTGCTGCTCGAACAGGCTGAGGTAGCGCGCCTCGCGGTCGACGGAGTCGTAGCTGTTGCCGACGATCACCGAGTAGCCGGCCTCCTCGGCCACCTCCTCCGCGCCGAGCACGACGTCGGAGAAGAACGGGTTGGTGATGTTGAGCACGGCCATCCCGATCGCGTTGCTGCGACCGGCGCGCAGCTGCCGGGCGGCGACGTTCGGCACGTAGTCGAGCTCGGCGATCGCCTCCGCCACCCGCGTCGCGGCCTTCCGCGAGACCAGTTCCGGCCGGTTCAGCGCATTCGACACCGTGCTCACCGAGACCCCGGCGAGAGCCGCGACGTCGCGGATCCCCACCTCATCCATGTCGACCCCCCACTCGCTCCAGGCTGCGCAGCAACCGGATGCGGTTGTCCAGCTTGATCTCGGCGGGCCCGTGCACGAGCGCCGCGCCCCACTGCGGCCCGCCCCGCAGCTCGGCCACGCGACCCTCGACGACGACCCGAGAACCCTCGTCGGGCACGATCGCGATGCCTCCCTCGGACCTTACGCCGTCGGGGCCGGTGATCGGATCGTGCTCGAACTCGATCCGCACGCCGGCTCCCTCGGCCGTGCGGCCTCCCTCGGCGATGCGGCGCACGCGGGCGACGAGGTGACCATGACTGCGCACGACCAGCTGGTCACCCGCGCGCGGTGAGCCGTCCTCGGGCTGCACCTCGAACGACAAGTACCCGCTGACCAGGCGCCAGCTGGGGCTGGTCACGTGGTGCGCATCGGCGAAGGCGACGGCATCCGGCCGCCCAGCACTCGCCGAGAGACGCACGATCTCGTAGTCCACGGCGTCCAGCTGGAGCCCGCGCCACATCGCCCTCACGAGGCGACCCAACGCACCAGGGCGGCGAGCAGGGCCCGGTGCTTGGCGGAGTCGAACGACTCCACGCCGTGACCCAGAGCGTCGTAGGCGACCCGCCCCCGGCCGGGTGCCTCGGCGCGCCAGACCAGCGGATGCGCGATGCCGTCCTCGGTGTGGAACGCCAGCACCTCCACCCCCTCGTCCGTCTCGAGGTGGGTGTACCGCTCGTCGTAGAGCACGAAGTCGCTCTCTGGCGGAGCACCGACGACGCCTGAGGTCTGCACCAGCGCGTGGCCGATCTGCGGATGCATGGTCACCCCGGGCACCCAGCGACCGCCGAGGAGCGCCGCCCAGCGCGGATCGTCGCGGAACGCGATCGCCGAGCTGTGCAGGGCCAGGAGACCGCGGCCGGCGGAGAGGTGCGCGCTCAGGGCGTCGACCAGCGCGGACGAGTCGGTCTCGGGTTCCGCGAGGTCGCCGCTGACGTCCAGCACCGCGACGTCTGCTCCGTCGAGCAGGGTCTCCGCGTCGTCGGAGGTGCGGGCGAGGCGCACCGACACCGCCTGGCCGAGCTCGTCGGCGATGACCTCGGCCGCCCGCCGCCCCGTCTGGTCGAGGGCGTGCCAGGGGTCGCCGTGCTCCGCCTCCCCGACCAGCACGACGACGGCGAGCGGCCGGCCGGTGGCCGTGGTCGTCGCCGCGTCAGTCATCGATCCAGTTCGAGCGGCCGGGGCGGAGGCTCTCGAGCTCCTCCCAGAGCGCATCCGGGATCTCGAGCGAGATGCTCGAGACGGCGTCGTCGAGCTGCTGCGGCGTCACCACTCCGCAGACGGTGGACGTGACGCGGGGGTCGCGGGTGGAGAACTGCAGCGCCGCGGCGAGCAGCGGCACGTCGTGCCGCGCGCAGGCGGCGCCCATCGCGTCGACGGCGTCGAGGAGTTCGGCCGGCGCGGCCGCGTAGTGGTAGCGGTCGGAGACTCGGGGATACTGCGCCAGCAGCCCCCCGCCGTAGACGGCGGCGTTGAGCACGCCGAGACCTGCCTCGTGGGCCGCGGTGAGCAGCTCGTCGGCGGTGCGATCGACCAGGGTGAAGCGGTTGTGGGTGATGACGGTGTCGAACAGCCCCGTCTCCACGAAGCTCAGCAGCATCGAGGCCGGCCCGCCCGAGATGCCGATGTGCTCGGCGAAGCCCTCGTCGCGCAGTCGCCGGAGCGTCTCCACCGGTCCACCGTCGGCCATCGCGGCCTCGAAACCGATGTGCTCCGGGTCGTGCAGGTAGAGCACCGGAACGCTCGGGAGCCCCAGGCGTTCGAGGCTCTCGGCGAGCGAAGCGCGCATCCGCTCGGCATCGAACGAGCCGGTGACCGGATCGCGGTCGAGCTTGGTCTGCACGACGAAGCCCTCGGGCACCCCTCCGGCCCGCGCGATGGCGAGGCCGACCCGGCGCTCGGCCTCCCCGTCGCCGTAGTTGTTCGACGTGTCGAGGAAGGTGACGGGTCCGCCGAAGGCGTGCAGAGCGGTGGCGACGGCGTCGTCGGTCGACACCGTGACACCGTGCACGGGCGAGCTGACGCCCCACGCGGCGGTGCCCACGCAGAGCGACGACACCTCGAGACCGGTGCGGCCGAGTACGGCGGTGGGAACGGTGGCGACGCTCATTCGAACGAGTCACCCCCGCGGAACCGGTCGACCAGCACGGCGGCCAGCAGGATCAGCGCCGTGATCAGGTCGAGGTAGTTCGGGTCGGTGAAGGTGACGTTCAGGATGTTCGTGATCCCGGCCACGACGAGGAGGCCGAGCAGCGCCCCGATCGGGTTGCCCACCCCTCCCCGGGTGATCGAGTAGCCGCCGATCATCAGGGCCGCGTAGATCTGGAACTCCAGTCCGGTGCCCAGCACGTTCGACGCCGAGCCCAGCTGCCCCACGTAGAGGATGCCGCCGATCGCCGCCCCGACCGAGCTGACCACGAGCGCGATAACCCGAACCTTCGGCACCGAGATGCCGGCCCGGCTCGCGGCCCGGTCGTCGCCGCCCACGGCCTGCACCTTGCGGCCGACCCGGGTCTTCGAGACGATCCCGGCGGCGATCAGGGTCACGCCGATACCGATCAGCAGCAGCGTCGGGAAGCCGGCGATGGCGCCCTGGGTGACGTTGTAGAGCGGCTCGATCAGGGTCGACGGGGGCGCGCTCACCACGATCACCTGGGAGAGACCGCGGAGCAGCGTCAGCATGCCCAGCGTGACCGCCAGCGGCTCGGCGCCGAAACGCACGATCACGAAGGCGTTGGTGAGGCCCACCACGACGCCCACCACCACGGTGATCAGGGCGACGAGCCACGGGTCGAGCCCGGCGGCGACGAGCTGGTTGAAGATCACGGCGCCGAAGCCGACCATCGATCCGATGGAGAGGTCGACCACGCCGGCCAGCAGGGCGAACGAGGCCATCACGCCGACGATCAGGGGGATCGCGACGCTGACGCCCACGATCTGGATGTTCGAGGGCGAGAAGAAGCTCGGCCCGACCCAGACGAGGCCGACCAGGAGGGTCACCACGAGGGTGGCGCTGATGCTGCCCACCGGCCCGCGGAAGGAGTTCAGGATGCGGCGGTGCGCGGGGAGCACCGGGTCGTCGAAGAGGGTGGCCGGTGGGGTGGCGGTGGCGGTCATCGCGCCGTCCTTTTCAGTCGGTAGCCGTCGATCCCGACGGCGATGATCAGCAGCGCCCCCTGGAACACGAGCGCCCAGGCGGGGGCGAGCCCGAAGAAGGCGATGGAGGTGGGGATGGTGGCGAAGAAGCCGACCGAGAGCAGGAGCACGAGCAGGTTGCCCTTGCCGCCCGAGAGGCTGATGCCGGCGAGGATGACCGCGCCGATGACGATCAGCTGGAAGCCCGCCCCGGCGGCCGGCGTGAAGCTGGGCGTGACCGCCGAGAACATCACCCCGGCGAGCCCCGCCACGGCGCCGGCGCCGATGAAGCTGGCGAAGCGCATGCGGCGCAGGTCGATGCCGCGTGCCTTGGCGGCCGACGCGTTGCCGCCCACCGCGATCAGGCGGCGACCCCAGCGGGTGTAGGCGAAGGCCAGTCCGCCCAGCAGGATCACGATCACCATCGGCCAGAACACGTTCGGCAGGCCGAGGAAGCGGCCGAGGCCGTAGAGCCGCAGGTCCGACGCCGCCGGGATCTGGGCGGACTTGAAGAAGATGAGCATCACGGCCAGGCCGCCGAATCCGGTGGCGAGGGTGACGATGATCGGGTTCAGCTTGCCGAACACCACGATCAGCGCGTTGATCAGGCCCCAGGCCATGCCGGTGACGATGCCGATCAGCACGGCGACCGGCGTCGGCAGGCCGTTGTTCAGTGCCGTGACCGTCGCCCAGGCGCTGAGGATGAGCGAGACCGGCAGGCTCAGGTCGAGCAGTCCGCCCGAGATGACGATGATGGCCTGCGACACCGCGAGGATGCCGGAGATCGACATCGTGAAGGTCACCGCGAGGAGGGACTGCGTCGAGAGGAAGTCGGGCCGCACGATCGCGGTGGCGATGATGAGGGTGATCCAGACGCCCGCGATGCTGAGGGCGTCGCGAGCGCTCACGGGGAGCCCCCGGGAGTCCGGGCGGCGGTTGGGGCCGCCCGGACTCCGGGGTGCGGCCGGATCGGCCGGGGTGATGAGTGACGTGGTCATGTTCCAGTACCGTTCAGGGCTGATCCGGGCAGGGGGTCACCGTGAGGTGATCAGGACTTGCAGTAGAGGTCGTACTCCGTCGTCCCCTTGGGGGCGTCGGCGAGCTCGGAGACGCGCTGGTCGATGGAGGGGATCTCCGCCGCCTCGTCCGCGGTGACGGCGCAGGGCTGCACGCTGACGGCTGCGTCATCGCCCGTGTCCTTCACGGCCGGGGCGTTGCCGGCGGCGATCTCGTCGGCGATCTCGAAGGCACCGGCCGGGTAGCCCTCGAGGAAGTACATCACGCTGCCGACGAGGTTCGGGTCGACGTTCGGCCCGGTGATGAGCCCGCCGTCCTGGCCCCAGCCCATGATCGAGCCGTCGCGGCCCAGCTGGGTGGCGGCCTGGAGGGCGCCGACCACGGCCTGGTCGTTCAGGCCGACGACGAGGATGTTCTTCGCGTCGGGGTGGGCGGCGAAGATGCCGGGGGCGTTCGCGAGCGAGGTGGTGAGGTTGCCGTCGGCCTCGTAGGAGACGTAGTTGCCCTCGGGGATGTCGGGGCAGGTCTCCTTGACGGCGTCGCGGGCGTTGCCGGTGCGCCAGGTGTTGATCTGGCCGGCGGCGGTGCCCTCGGCCGAGATGACCAGGTCGACCTTGCAGTCCCACTTCTCCTTCGCGAGCTCGCCGAGTCGGGTGCCGCCGTCGGTGCCGGCGGCCGCGTTGTCGACGCCGACGAAGTACCAGCCGGGCTGGGCGATGTCGAAGGTGACGACCGGGATGCCCGCCGCCTCGTACTTCTTGGCGATGACCGGGTTGGCCGAGGGCTGCCCGTTGAACATCATCACGACGTCGACGCCCTTCTGGATGAAGATGTCGGCGTTCTTGGTGGCCGTCGCCTCGCTGTTGTCGTTGCTCAGCTCGACGAAGTCCCAGCCGCGCTGCTTCGCGAGGCCCTCGGCGACGTCGCCCTGGAGGTCCTGCCAGTCGGCGTCGGGCTGGCCGCCCACGGCGAAGCCGACGGTGAAGGTGCCGTCGTCGGCGGCGCCGGTCGAGCCGGCGTCGGAGGTGCTGCCGACCGTGCTGCAGCCGGTGAGCAGGAGACCGGCGGCGGCCACGCCGACCAGTCCGAATCGGGCGAGGCGCCCGCGGGTGAAGTGCGTCATTGCAGTGTTCTCCTCAGTGAGATGGGTAGGGATTGCAGGGGTGGTGCGCGGTGGTGGCTGGGGGGGACCGTCAGTGGACGACGGACGAGGTGTCCTCGGGGGTGGCGACGTCGGCCGGCACGGCGCCGGTGATCAGGCCCACGATGCCCTCGGGGGTGACGTCGGCGACGTCACGGGTGGCGATGGTGCGGCCGAGGCGCATCACGGTCACCCGGTCGGCGACCTGGACGAGCTGCTGCATGTTGTGGCTGACCAGGATGACGCTGACGCCGTGGTCGCGGAGGCGGCCGATCAGCTCGAGCACCTGGGCCGACTCCCGCACGCCCAGGGCGGCGGTCGGCTCGTCGAGGATGACGATCTGGCGACCCCAGAGCAGCGCCCGGGCGATGGCGAGGCACTGGCGCTGACCGCCCGACATGCCCTTCACCGAGACGTTGACCGACTGGATTCCGACGCCGAGCTCGGAGAGCACCTCCCGCGAGCGCTTGCGCATGCCGCCGTCGTTCACGACGTTGAGCAGGCGCAGGAAGGGGTTCTTCGAGAGCTCCTCGCGGCCGAGGTAGACGTTCTGCACGGCCGACATGGTGTCGACGAGGGCGAGGTCCTGGTAGACGGTCTCGATTCCCGCCTCGAGCGCGTCGGAGGGGCGGCGGAAGCTCACGGGCGAGCCACCCACCACCATCTCCCCGCCGTCAGGGACGACGGCGCCCGAGAGCACCTTGAGGAAGGTCGACTTGCCCGCGCCGTTGTCGCCGACGAGGCCCATGACCTCGCCGCGGCGCAGTGTCATCGACGCGTCGGCGAGAGCGACGACGGCGCCGTAGCGGCGGGAGATGCTGCTGGCCTGAAGGGCCACGTCGGGGGTGGCCGGCTGCGTTCCGGGTGCGGAGGGAACCATCGATGAACCTCGTCGTTCGTGATCTGAAACGTTTCATCTGAAACGTTCTAGGTAAAACTGCCACACGCTTCGGAGCGTGTCAAGACGCCGATTCGAACCTGCTCGATCCGCCCGTCGTCATTTCGCTCCACCCATCGACATAGAGTGATCCGTAGATGGGAAAGAGGCGGGTGACATGGTGGATGGAGTGCCGATTCCGGCCGAGGCGCTGGTCGACGCGCTGAAGGCGCTGTCGAATCCGGTGCGCCTGGAGATCGTCGGCTGGCTGCGCGACCCCGAGGCCGCGTTCGCCGACTACGACCCGATCGCCGACCGCGCCGAGGTGGGCGCCTGCGTCAGCCACATCCAGGCCAAGAGCGGCCTCGCGCAGTCCACCGTCTCGTCGTACATGGCGACGCTGGAGCGCGCGGGCCTCGTGCATCCGACCCGGGTGGGGAAGTACACCCACTATCGGCTCGACGAGGAGCGGATGAAGCAGGTCGGTGACGCCGTCACCGGTGCCGCCGGGTCGGGCTCGATCTAGTACATATCAACGCATCGCGTTTTAACGATATGTTGTCGGGGTGACTGACACCACTCCTCCGACCGCGCTGATCGTGCACGCTCATCCCGAGCCCTCCTCGTTCAGCACCGCCCAGGCGCATCGAGCGCGCCGGACCCTGGAGGCCGACGGCTGGGTCGTCGAGCTCCTCGACCTGTACGCCCGGGGCTGGGACCCGGTGCTCGACCGAGGCGAATTCGCGCCGGTCGACGGGCCGTTCAAACCCCAGCGTGAACAGTGGGCCGCCGTGCGGGAGGGCACCCTCGCCGAGGAGGTGCGGGCCGATCTCGACCGGGTGCTGGCCGCAGACCTGCTCGTGCTGTCCTTCCCGCTCTGGTGGTTCTCGGTGCCGGCCATCCTCAAGGGCTGGCTGGACCGGGTGTTCGTGATGGGCGGCGTCGCCGGCGGTGACGCCGGCCTGTTCGAGACCGCCCGGCTCGCCGGACGGCGTGCCGTCGTGCTCACCACCACGGGCGGGCCGGCCGAGGCATTCGCCCCCGACGGAGCGTTCGGTGACATCGACCGCTTCCTGTTCCACATCCACCGCGGGATGCTCGAGTTCGTCGGCTACGAGGTGCTCGAGCCGGTCATCACCTACGGGCCGGCCCACCTGGACGACGCGGAGCGGGCTGCCGGTCTGCTCGCGGTGGAGGTGGCCTTCCACCTCCCGGCCCTCGAGGTGACGCGATGACGCCCGCGGACCGGGCCACCTCGGTCACCGTCCCGGCGTCCTCCGGCCGCGAGCGACCGCCGGTGCGGATGCGCGCAGCCGTGATCGTGCTGCTGACCGCGAACTTCACGCTGGCCGTCGACTTCTCCATCCTCGGCGTCGCCCTCCCCCGCATCGGCGCCGACCTCGGGTTCGGCACGGCCGAGCTGCAGTGGATCGTGACCGCGTTCGCGCTCTGCGCCGCCGGGTTCACGCTGTTCTTCGGCCGGGTGGCCGACCTCGTCGGCCGTCGGCGCCTGTTCCTGATCGGGATCGCACTGCTCGGCGCCTCCTCCCTGGTCGCGGGCCTCGCGGCGGATCCGGCGACCCTTCTCGGTGCCCGCGTCGGTCAGGGGCTCGCGACCGCGATGGTCACCCCGGCGGCGCTGGCCCTGCTGACGACCATGTTCCCCGAAGGCCCCGCCCGCTCCCGCGTGCTCGGTCTCTCGGGTGCGCTGATGGCAGCCGGGTTCACGATCGGTGCCGCGCTCGGCGGGCTCCTCACGGGCACCGTCTCCTGGCGGTGGGCCTTCTACGTCAACGTCGTGGTCGCCGTCGCGGTGCTGATCGTCGCGCCGTTCGTGCTGACGGAGACGAGGGCCGGGCGGCGCCCCCGGCTCGACGCCCCCGGCGCGGTCACCGTCACCCTCGCCCTCGTCAGCCTGGTCTCCGGCATCACGACGGCCGGGCAGAAGGGATGGGGCGATCCCTTCGCCTGGGGTGCCGTGCTCGTCGCGGCCGTGCTGATCGCGGTGTTCCTCCGCATCGAGTCGCGGGTGGCCGAGCCGCTGGTCGCCCCGGCCCTCCTGCGCCGCCCGAACATCGCCTGGGGCAACCTCGCCGGGCTCGTCGCGTTCGCGACCTGGACCTCGATGGTGTTCCCGCTGACTCTCTACCTGCAGGAGGTGCTCGACTACGGCGCCATCACGACGGGCCTGATCTTCGCCTGGCTCGGCGTCGGGACGGTCGTGGGCGGGCTGATCGCCCCGCGGATCATCGGCCGCACCTCCGCCCGGACGGCGATCGTCGCCGGGCTCCTCGTGCAAGCCGCCGCCACGCTGCCGCTCGCGTTCGTCACGGACTCCCCCGGCTGGATCGTGCCGCTGCTCGCCGCGGTGTTCGTCGGCGGCGTCGCGAACCTCGTCGCGATCGTCGCCTTCACCGTCTCCTCGACGGCCGGCGTGCCCGCCGGTGAGCAGGGGCTCGCCACGGGGCTGATCACCCTGAGCCAGCAGGTCGGCATCGCGCTCGGCACGCCGGTCATGGCGGCGATCGTCACGGCGTTCGCCGGCGCGACGCTGCTGCCGGGCATCCGGAGCGCCATCGGGGTGAACGCGGCGATCGCCGTGGCGACCGCGATCCTCGTGGCGGTGTTCCTGCGGCGACGCCGCTGAACCGGGCGGTCGGGAGGGCTGTCAGGACGAGGCGCGGGCGCGCAGCCCTCCATCGACGAAGTCGATCAGCCAGAGGAAGCTGTCGTCGACGTCGGTGTCGATCTGGAAGCCGTCGGCCGCCTCGAGGGTGGCGAAGCCGTGCAGCACGCTGCGGAGCATCCGGAGCGCGTGGATGCGGTCGGCGTCGTCGAGACCGTAGCCGCGCAGCACCGCCTCGAGCGATGTGAGGGTGCGGCCGAGGGCCGGCGCCAGGGGGTCGTCGGGGCCGGCCGGCCGGGCTCCGGTGGTGGCCGCATAGCGCCCCGGATGCTCCTTCACGAAGCGGCGGAGCGCCTGCGCGGCCGCTGTGAGCGCCTCCCCTCCCGAGACGCCCTGCATCGCGTCGCGAAGGCGGTCGCCCACCTCGGTGGCGCCGAGCACCGCGATGCGATGCGTCAACGAGGCCAGGCCGTCGACGTGCTTGTACAGCGAAGGGGTCTTCACGCCGAGGCGCTCGGCGACGAGGCTCATGCTGAGCTGCCCCAGCCCGAGCTCGTCGGCCAGGTCGGCCGCCGCCTCGGTGACGCTGGCGGCGTCGAGACCGGCCCTAGGCACGGTCGCCCAGGGTGGCGGGGCTGAGCGTCGCGGCGAGGAAGGGCAGCAGCAGCGCGACCACGGCGTCGGGGGTCTCGGTGTGCGGGTAGTGCCCGGCACCGTCGATCACCGCGAGCTCGCCGAGCCCGGTGGGCAGGTCGGCCAGGATGCGCTGACCCTCCTCCTCGGGACGGGCCCAGTCGGGGTCGGCCCCACCCTCGATCACGAGCACGCGGCAGCGCACGTTCGCGAGCTGGGCGCCGGCGTCGGCCGGGGTGGTCTTCGTCATGGCCTTGAGGACGGCCATCCGCTCCGGCTGGCCGAGGGACGTCTCGATACGCGCACGCTCCGCGGCCCAGTCGGCGGGCTTCGTGGGGATCGCGAGCTCGAGGTAGGCGAGCCAGGCCTTCAGGCTGCCGGTCATCATGACCTTGGCGAGCTGCACCGTGCCCGCGCGGTGGTTCCTATTTCGGAGGAGGCCGCCGAGGTCGACCGACTGCGCGCGGGTGAACGGCGCGAGCTCGGCGAGCCCGACGATCAGCTCGGGCGCGGTGGCCGCGGCGATGGTCGCCGCTCCCCCGCTGATCGACTGGCCCACGATCACGGCGGGGCCGCCGAGGTGGCGGACGAGGGCGACGAGGTCGCCGGCGATGTCGGTGCGGCTGTAGCCGGCCCAACCGGTGCTCGACTCGCCGCAGCCACGGAGGTCGACGTTCGCGACCCGGTAGCCGGCGGCGACGAGGGCGGGCACCACGAAGCGGTACGAGTGGCGGCTGTCGCCCATGCCGTGGGCGAGCACGACGAGCGGGCCCGTTCCGCTGAGGTCGTACGCGATGGCGCCCTCGTCGAGGGTGAGGTACTCGGTCATGGCTGCCTCCCGGCGATGGATGCTCTGGCTAATGTTGTTAGCCCAAAGCTAATCCCATTAGCCAGGCCTGTCAAGCATCGTCGTCCGAGGGCGGGTCAGAGGAGGGCCGGGCGGCCGCCGCTCGGGCGGAGGTCGGGGGCGTCCCATGAGGCCGAGAGCGCCTCGAGGTGCCGGCAGAGCTCCGCGATCACGGCGAGCTCGGCCGCCAGGGCGGAGACGCGGTCGGGCGACCGGGCCGCGTCGACGTCGCGGGCGAGGAAGGTGATCGACCAGCGCGGGTCGCCGGGCGCGACCGGCTCGAGGTAGAGGGTGGTGGGCGCGTTCGCCAGCTCGATCACCACGAGACCGGTGTCGGCCCCGTCGGCGCCGTCCTGGCGGAGCACCTCCACGGTGCCCTCGATCGCTCGGCCGGCGGCGAGGAAGTCCTCGAGCCACTGCGTCAGGATCTCCTGCGTGCGGAACGGCACGGCACCTCCTCGGGTCGGTGGATCCATTCGAGTGGATGCGGGCTGGGAGAATGCTCCTTCTGTCCACAAAACGCACCCGTCGTGTCCGCAGAACGAACAGCGGTCGGGGAGCTCAGCGCAGCAGGGTGGTGCGGGGGTACTCGCCGAAGCGCGCCGCGTAGGAGCGCGAGAAGCGTCCGGCATGCGTGAAGCCCCAGCGCGCCGCCACCTGTGCGACCGTGGTCTCGTCGGGGCCGAGCTGCTGCAGCTCGGCCTGCACGCGATCCAGGCGGATGGCCCGCAGGTACTCGGTCGGCGTGACTCCGAGCTGCCGGGCGAACGCCTGCTGAAGTCCGCGCGGTGTCAGCCCGACCTCCTCGGCCACCTCGAACGGTGCGATGGGCAGATGGGCGCTCGCGTGCATCCGCTCGACCGCCCGCCGCAGCCGCACGTTGCGGGGCGCCAGCAGCACCGTCGGCATGCCGCTGCCCTCATGCGCGAACGCGTCCAGCAGGGCGACGGCGGTGCGCCGGTCGATCTCGGCCAGCTGCAGCGGGGTCGGTTCGCCCCGGATGATCAGCCGGGCCGCCTCGTCGACGCTGGCGTTCCACCGCCGCAGCGCATCCGGAGCCGGCAGCACCCCCGAGGCGAAGTGGATGGGCCCCGGGAGCAGCCCCTCGTGCTCGGCCGCCACCCGCTCGAGGAAGCCGGCGTCGAAGTGCACGAGGTTCTGCCGGTAGTCGGCGAAGTCGAAGGCGTACGGCTTGCCCGTCGGGAACATCGCGGGCACGCCGTGCACCAGCGACACCTCGTCGTGACCGACGTCCATCGTGCCGCGGCCGCCGAGCAGCCACGAGACGATGTAGGCGTTCTCGGGCTGGATCGTGCCGGTGATGGTGCCGAGGTAGGTCGAGGAGCGCAGCGTCATGTCGGGGCCGCCGGCCACCGTGTAGCGGTACGAGAACTCCTCGTCGCTCAGCTCGGCGCGGAAGCCCGAGCCGTTGTAGCCGTCCTGGTACATCGCGCGGGCATCGTCGAGCTCCGTGCCGGACGACTCGGTCCGGATCAGTGCGCTCGGTTCACCGTCCATCCCCCGAATTCTCACACAGACGTCGTCCGGCTCCCAGCGGGCCCGGCGGCGGCGCTCGGGCGGGAGGCGGGCCCGGCGGCGGCGCTCGGGCTAGAGGCGGGCCAGGCCGGCGCCCGCGACGCTCGAGCCGGCGCGCACCGACGGGAGCCGGTGACCGTGCAGCACGACCTCGCGGGCCGACCGCATCCGCCGGTCGAGGCCCCACTGCGTGACCTTCACGAGCGACTCGCGCACGATCGACCCGCTCATCTTGGACTCGCCGTGCGTTCGCTCGACGAACAGGATGGGGAACTCGGTGACGCGGAGGCCCGACTGCAGCGCACGCCAGACCAGGTCGAGCTGGAAGCAGTAGCCGTGCGAGGCGACGTCGTCGAGGCCGATGGTGTCGAGCGCGGTGGTGCGGTACGCGCGGAAGCCGCCGGTCGCGTCCTTCACCGCGATGCCCAGGGCGATCCGGGCGTAGAGGTTGCCGCCGCGGCTCAGCATCTTGCGGCTGAGCGGCCAGTTGCGCACCTCTCCGCCGGGCACCCAGCGGGAGCCGAGCACGAGGTCGGAGTGTTCGAGCAGGGCGAGCATCTCGGGCAGGGCCTCGGGCTGGTGGGAGCCGTCGGCGTCCATCTCGATGATCGCGTCGTAGCCGCGCTCGCGCGCCCAGGCGAAGCCCGCCAGGTACGCGACGCCGAGGCCCTCCTTGCCGGCACGGTGCAGCACGTGAACGGCGCTCGAGCCGTCTGCGCCCGGGTGGGCCGCCGCGAGCCGGTCGGCGAGCTCACCGGTGCCGTCGGGCGAGCTGTCGTCGACGATCAGCAGGTCGGCTGCGCCGGTGGCGAGCACCCGCCGGGCGATGGGCTCGAGGTTCTCGAGTTCGTTGTAGGTCGGCATGACCACCAGGGCTCTGTTCATCGCGGCGCCTTCCCTCAAGCCATCGTGTCGAGTCCATGGAACCGCGAACGCCGGCGGCCCGCTCCCGTTCGCGGCGGAATGGGGGCGGGCCTCCAGCAGACTGCGGCCGGGCATCCAGCGGCCTCCCAGCGACGGGGCACGGCCGGGTGCCGGTCAAGGGTGGGCGGCTGGAGCAGCGGCGCGGGCTCAGCCGGTGACGGCGATCTCGTTCGGCACGCCGGCGAGCTCGCTGCTCGCCAGCACCTCGCCGGTGGCCACGTCGACCGCGTGGATGGACGAGGTCGCGGGATCGGTGACGTAGGCCGTTCCGCCGTCGACGACGAGGGCCGGATGCGCGTCCTGCCACTCCGCCGGGCCCTCCCACGCCTCGATGACCGGGAACGAGGCGCCGAACTCCCCCGTCGTGACGTCGAGGACGTGCAGTGCCCCGTCGGTGCCGAGCACGATCGCGTCGTCGTCGGCGGTGCGGGCGACGTCTCGCCAGGTGTAGCCGACGCCCTCGGGCAGCGACACGACCCGGGACGACTTCGCCTCGGTGTCGACGAGCGTCAGCGCGGTGAGCACGTAGCCCTCGGCGTCGGGATCGGCGTCGTAGTCGCCGACCATGATCTGAGAGGTCTCGGTGACGTACGCGTTGCCGGTGCGGCCATAGGCGTCGGGTGCCGCGATCTTGGTGAAGGCGCCGTCGTCGTAGACGAGCACGCCGTCGCTGCAGCCGAACACCGCGACCTCGCCGCGCACCGCTCCCTCGCCGTGCACCGACGGGCACTCCTCGTTGCGGACCGTCTCGGTGCGATCGGAATCGAGGGCTCGAACGCCGGTTCGGGCATCCGGAGTGCCGATCGTCGTGAGCAGCGTGCCGTCGGCGAGCTCGATTGAGACGCCGTGGTGCGCCTCGGGCGAGGGAACCGTCTCGGTCTGGGGCAGCCGGCCCGCGCCGGCGTTCGCGAGCAGCTCGGCGGAGTCGAAGATCGTGGTCTCGCCCGTGCCGTCGGCGAAGAGCATGGTGCGGCCGTGGTGGCGCACGACGTGGCCCGGCGAAGGCGCCTCGAAGACGAGGTCGGTGAGCTCGGGCCCGTCGCTGCTGCCGGCGCCGGTGTCGAGCACCTGGAAACCGTCGGTGGTCGAGACCATCACGCTCCGGCCGTCGCCCGCGGGGTTCACCCGGTTGAAGCCGGCCAGCTCGATGTCGGCGAGCGTGTCGAGGCTCGTGCCGTCGAGCACGAGCAGTCCGCCGTCGTAGGTGAGGGCGATGCGCGGGCCGGTCGACGCGGCCGCGTTCGGGCTGACGGGTCCGGCGTCGCCGGCCGGGTCTCCGGATGCGGTGCTCGCGCAGGCGGACAGGCCGAGCAGCGTCGTGGTCGTCAGAGCGATCGCGGCGATCATCCGTCGATGCGTGGTGGTTCTGGTGTTCATCGTTTCCTTTCGGGGTCGGCCGGTCAGGGCGACAGGCCTGTGGTCGGGGTCGGCCGGTCAGGGCGACAGGCCGGTGGCGATCAGCTGCGCGTTCGAGCGCATCATCTCGAGGTAGGTGGCGGCTCCCCCGCCGGGGGTCGAGAGGGACTCGGTGTGCAGGGCGACCACGTCGACGTCGACGCCGGCCTCCTCGGCGAGCACCTGCACCAGCCGGTCGGGCTGCGAGGCGTCGGCGAAGATCGTGGGGACGCCGGCCTCGCGGATGGCGTCGACGAGCTCCTGCAGGTCGGACGCGCTCGGGGCCGCGAGGGTGGTGCCGCCCGGGATCACCGCGCCGATCACGCGGAACCCGTAGCGGTCGGCGAGGTAGCCGAAGACGTGGTGGTTCGTCACGAGCGCCCGCTGCGCGGACGGGATCGCCTCGAACCGGCCGATCATCTCGGCGTCGAGCGCCTGCAGCTCGGCCCGGTAGCGATCGGCGGCGGCGGCGAGGCGGGCCGGGTCGATGCCCTCGGCAGCAGCCAGCGTCGGCTCGAGGCCGTCGACGATGTCGATCATGCGGGCGGGGTCGGTCCAGAAGTGGGGGTCGGGCTCGCCGCGGGCGTCGCCGTCGGTGTAGTCGAGCGGGTCGATGAGCTCGCCGGCCTCGACGGTGGGCACGCCGTCCTCGGCGGCGGCGTCGACGTGGTGCTGCAGCCCCTCCTCGAGGCCGAGACCGTTCGAGACGACGAGCGCGGCGTCTCGCAGGCGCGCCGCCTCGGTCGCCGAGATCTCGAAGGAGTGCGGATCGGCCTCGGGCGGCATCAGGGTGAGCACCTCGGCCTGGTCGCCGACGAGCTCGGTGACGACGTCGCCGAGGATGGTCGTGGTGACGGCGACGACGGGGCGGCCGGCGGGCGGCGGGTCGGTGGCCATGGAGGTGGTGGCGGTGCAGCCGGTCAGGGCGGCGAGCGCCGCGAGGATCGCCGCCGTCGCGGCGACGCGGGCCGGGCGGGTCGCGGTCATCATCCCACCTCCGCGAGGGCCGCTGCGCCGCCGGGGATGTCGAGCGTGCGGGCGATGCGCGCCCGGTCGCGGTAGTCGATCTCGAGCACCGTGCCGGCCGACGGCGCGTTCACGTAGGCGCGGTCGGCGTCGACCTCGAACACGAGCTCGGCCGGCACCTGCCCGTCGACGATCTCGGCGGCGAGCACGGGCTCGCTCCGTGCGGGTGCGGCCCCGTCCCCTGCGCTCTGCGCGTCGAGCACGACGATCCGGCCCTCGACGTCGACGCCCACCACGGTGCCGTCGGCGTCGCCCACGGCGGTCGCGCGGAGCAGCGGGGCGGGACTCGGCAGCAGCGTCCAGCGGCGATCGCGGGTGTCGAGCAGCCAGGCGCCACGGCCTCCGGCCACCGCCGCGACGTCGGGGCGACCGGGGCGGCCGGCGAAGGACATCGCGCGATCCCCGTCTGCTATGTCGTCGGGGTAGGGGATGCGCTCGAAGCGGATCGAGCCACCCCCGGTTTCGGCGGTCGCGAGCACGGCGCCGTCGGCGCAGCTGAACGCGGCTCCCACCCGGGTGAGCTCGGCGCCGGCGGGCGCAGCGCAGTCGGCTTCGACATCGAGCCGTATGCCGTCCGCGGAATACGACGCGAGCGCGCCCGCTTCCACGTTCTCCGAGTCGGGTGCCGGGCCGACCAGCAGATCTTCCAGCGGGAGCAGGGCTCCCCCAGCGGCGAGCGGGATGCGCGCGCGCTCCTCGAGCCGGCCGTCAGCGAGCGCCTCCCCATCCAGGACGATCCCCAGGCCCTCCCCCGCAGAGCTGTCGCCGGCACCCGGGAGGGACACGGCGGTCAGGGTGGTGCTCGACGCCAGTCGGGCGGGACCCGCATCCGCCCTGTCGTCGAGGCGACCCAGCGAGCGCGGCTCGGCGAGGTAGTAGTGGGAGTGGTCGCCGTGCGGCACCGTCCAGGTGCCGGTGTCGACGACCGTCGCGCGGCCGTCGGGCTCCGTGACGACGGCGTAGCGGCCGTCGCTCGAGAGCGCTCC
This sequence comes from Herbiconiux flava, assembly GCF_013409865.1. NCBI lineage: Bacteria > Bacillati > Actinomycetota > Actinomycetes > Micrococcales > Microbacteriaceae > Herbiconiux > Herbiconiux flava. The sequence continues at coordinate 1,056,860 of NZ_JACCBM010000001.1, read as the reverse complement.
CTGGGCCTCGTCGAGGAGCGCGACCGAGTCGCCGGTGGCCGGGTCGAACGCCTGCAGGCCGGTCTCGCCGAGCGTGATCAGGCGCAGCTGCGGTTCGGGCATCTCGGCGGCACCGGCCACGAACCCGTGCCCGTCGCCGGCCGTCGACGCCGGAGCGCGATCGGTCGCGCTCGGCGGAGAGGTGCAGCCCGCCAGCGTCAGCCCGATGACGGCGAGGAGGGCGCTGACGACGACGGCACTCCGGCGGATGGGGATGAACGAGGTGCTCACAGTTCTGCGGTCTCCTTGACTGAGCCGCCGAGGCGGACGGGGCCGGGGGTGGGAACAGGGGCCGTCGTGGGGACGACGGCGCCACCGGCGGCGCGGGCCGGAGCAAAGGCGCGGCCAGAAGCGGTGCGGCGGCCCGAGGCGCGGCGGGCGGTTCGGCGGGTGGCGCGGCGGGCGGTGGTCGCCGTGAGGAGCGCTCGGGCGAGCGCCGACAGCGCCGTCAGCAGCGCTGCCATCGCCGCGATCGTGGCGCCCGCGGCGGTGGCCGCGTGCCACGAGACGAGCAGCCCCCCGAGCACGGCGAGCGCGCCGAGTGCCGCGGCGAGCGCCATGGTCGCCGGGATGCTCCGCACCCACCGCCCCGCCGCGACCGCCGGACCGAGCAGCAGTCCCACCACGAGCAGGCTCCCGACGGCCTGGTACGAGGCCACGACGACGAGCGTCACCAACCCCACGAGCACCGGCCGCGCGATCCACGGCCGGAGCCCCAGGGTCGCGGCGATCCGCTCGTCGAAGGTCGCCGCCACGAACGAGCGATGGAACACCGCACACACCCCCAGCGCCAGCAGCAGAGCGCCCGCCAGCAGGGCGATGTCCCCCCACGAGATGGCCAGCACGTCACCGAACAGGATGGCGGTGAGGTCGGTGGCGAACGACCGCGACCGCGACACGACGATCACGCCGAGGCTGAGCATGGCCACGAAGAGCAGACCGATGGCGGTGTCGTCCGACAGCCGCCCCCGCCGCGACGCGACCCCGATGCCGGCGGTCATCACGGAGGCGCTGACCGCCGCCCCGACGACGGGCGGCAGACCGAGGAGCGTCGCGACGGCCACCCCGGGCAGCACCCCGTGCGCCATCGCCTCCCCGAGGAAGGCCATGCCGCGGATCACGACCCACGTGCCCACTACCCCGCAGAGCACCGCCACCAGCACGCCGCCGACGAGGGCACGCAGCAGGAAGCCGGCGGCGAAGGGCTCGAGCAGTTCGGTCATGGTCACCGACCCTAGCGTTAATTGATAACCATTCTCATTAAGTTAGGATCGGCGCGTGACCTCCCTACCCGCTCCGACGACCGGGCCGCTCGTGCGGCTGACCGCCGTGTCCGCCGCCTACGGCGACCGGCTCGTGCTCGACCGGGTCGACTTCGAACCGCCCGAGGGCCGGCTGACCGTGCTGCTCGGGCCGAACGGATCGGGCAAGTCGACGCTGCTCGCGGTGCTGGCGGGCATCCTGAAACCGAGCTCGGGGCACCTCGAACGCCGGCCGCGATCGAGCGTGGCACTCGTGGTGCAGCGCAGCGCCGCCCCCGAACGGATGCCCCTGACCGTGCGCGAGGTCGTGTCGATGGGGCGCTGGCGGGCGCGCGGACCCGTCGGCCTCCTGCGCGCCGCCGACCGCCGCATCGTCGACGACGCTCTCGACGCCCTGCAGATCGGGCCGCTCGCGCGGAGGCCGCTGCACGAGCTGTCGGGCGGACAGCGTCAGCGCGCGCTCGTCGCCCAGGCGCTCGCCCAACGGGCCGCGCTCGTGCTGCTCGACGAGCCGGCCTCGGGGGTGGACGACCGGGCGCAGGAGCTCATCCGCGCGGCGGTCGACGCCGAGCTGGCGCGCGGGGCGACCGTCGTGCAGGCCACGCACGACCCCGCCTGGGCCGGGCGGGCCGGCCCCCGAGGACTCGTGCTGCGGCTGACCGGGCCCGGCACCGTCGCACCGGAGGGGCAGCCGTCAACCCCTCCGGGCGCCTTCGGGTGAACGGCTCGCATTCCCTATGATTCTGCTGTGGCCGAGCGGCCATTCCCGTCGCCAGTGCAGAGGAGGACCGGTGCCGTTCCGTACCAAGGAGCTGCTCGAGGAGTGGCTCGCCGAATTCATCGCCGAGGAGCATCCGATGCCCGGCGAGCTCGAAGTGCTGCGCCACGAAGACCTGAGCGGCGGCGACACCGGCCTCGTGGTGGTTCGCCTGAAGAACGCCGGCCCCTACGCCTACCTCGAACCGACCGCGCCCGGCGACCCGAGCTGGCAGGTCGTGTTCGCGCCCCGGCACGACGAGCTCACCCTCGACGTCGAGCGGCTGAACGAGCTCTCGGAGGAGCTGGTGGTGGCGGCGGAGCTGTGCTCGTTCCTGGAGCAGAAGTCGCGCGAGCACCTCGCGGCCGTGCCCGCGGCCGTGCCCGCGGCGCAGTAACCGGCGCTCCCAGCGGCGCGCAGGCCCGCCACCGGTCCCGTGCCCGCGGCGTGCGTGGTCACCTGCGCGACCGGATGCGTCACCCCGGCGACGTCGGGGGTCGCGTTCCGAGGCCGGTGGGCCGGGCATCCGCAGACTTGACGGCGACCCGAAAGGCGCTCGCCCACCATGCCCAACAGCCCCGACCCGAGCCCCCGCCCCGTGCGCCGGCTCGCGGGATGGCGCCTGATCGTGGTCGTCTTCGTGTCGGTGTTCGCCGTGGGTACCTCGAGCTGGGCGGCGAGCGCCTCGTGGACCGCGGCCCCCGTCACCCTCGCCGGTTCGGCCGCGGCGGCATCCGTGTCGGTGACCTCGACCGTCACGACACCTCCGACCGGGCAGTTCGCGGTGCAGGTCACCTCACCACCCGTGACCGAGACGACGCACCTCGGGGCGTTCACCTACGCGAACACCGGCACCGTACCGCTCGCGCTCACCGTCGCGGCGACGAACACCAACGGCACCCTCGCCGCGAACATCGCGGTCACCTTCTGGAGCGCGAGCACGGCGGCTCTCTGCGGCAGCAGCGTGCCCGCCTCGGGAACCACCTCGGGAGCCCTGACCGGCGCGCTCACCCTGCCGGCCGCCTTCGCCTCGGTGCCGGCGGGCAGCTCGCTCGCCCTCTGCGTCGCGCTGCGGCTGACCACGACGACGGCGGCCTCGCAGGGCCAGACCGTCACGGCCACCTTCACCCTCACCGGCCGCGTCGGCGCGAACTGGAGCGCGACGGCGGCGTCGGCGATCACGCAGAGCGTCTACCGGGTTCCCGACCCGGGCACGGTCACCTGCACGAACGGCACCGGAACCTCGACCGACCCCGTCGGCACGGTGACGCTGTCGTTCCCGAGGGCGGTGGGTGCGACGAGCTACAACGTCGTCAGGGCGAGCACGCCGGGCACGGTGATCGTGAACGCGGTGCCGCCCGACCCGAACGCCCCCACGATCAAGGTCAACGGCAGCCAGCTCGGCGTCCTCAGCCTCGGCTCCGTCCCGATACTCGTGCAAGCGGTCGACGGCACCTACGGCACCGTGTCGGCGGGGTCGCCCTACACCCTGAACGTCGTCGTCCTGGGCCTCCTCGGTCTGCGCTGCTGAGCGCCGCCGCCTACCGGAACGGTGCCGTCGGCGATGCGTGCCCGGCGCGCCCGGTGCCCGCTGCCGTTCGGCAGAATGGAGGGGTGACTGACGCGCATCCGGCCGACCCGACCCCGCCCGACACGACCCCGGAGGTGCTGCGGCTCACCGCCTTCGCGGCCACGCCCGAGGGCGGCAACCCCGCCGGGGTGGTGCTCGAGGCCGGCGGCTTCGACGACGCCGCGCTGCAGGCGATCGCGGCCGAGGTCGGCTACTCCGAGACGGCGTTCCTCGTCGACCCCGCCATCGACGGCGACGAGCGCCACGTGCGCGCGCGCTACTTCTCGCCGACGGCCGAGGTGCCCTTCTGCGGCCACGCCACCATCGCGACCGCGGTCGCCCTCGCCGAGCAGCGCGGCCCTGGGCCCTTCACGGTCGAGACCCCCGTCGGCCCCATCGTGATCGAGACGACCCGAGACGGTGACCGGATGCTCGCCGCCTTCACCAGCGTCACCCCCGACGTCCGGGTGCCCGACGAGGGCGTCGCCGACGACCTGCTGGCCCTGCTGGGACTCTCCCCGGCCGATCTCGACCCCCGCTTCCCGCTGCTGGAGTCGTTCGCGGGCAACTGGCATCCCGTGGTCGCCGTGGCCTCCCCCGCGACCTTCGACGCGTTCGCCTTCGACCCGGCGGCCCTCCGCGCGCTGATGGACCGCCGCGGCTGGCGGGGCACCGTCACCGTGATGCACGCGCCCGCTGCAGGCGCCCTCGACCCGCGCGCCTCGGTGCCCTCCTCGGCGCCCGCCGCTCCGGCGCCCGCCGCCCCGGCCGAGCTCGAGGTCGAGACGCGCAACCTCTTCCCGGTCGGCGCCATCACCGAGGACCCGGCGACCGGCTCGGCGGCCGCCTCCCTCGGCGGCTACCTCCGACACCTCGGCGCGCTCACCCCGCCGGCCCGCCTCACCATCCACCAGGGCCGCCACGTCGGCCGACCCAGCCTCCTCGTCGCCACCATCCCGGCCGCGGGCGGCATCCGCGTCGAGGGCACCGCGACCCCCATCCCCTGAACCGGCGAGCGCGCGGTGCCGACGGGGCGGGTCAGGGGGCCAGGGCCGCGATCGCCGTGATCTCGACGAGGGCGCCGGGCACGCCGAGGCCCGCGACGAAGGCCGCCGTGACGAGGGGCGGATGCTCCGACGCGAGCTCCCCCGCGATCGCCCCGTAGCCCGCCCGGAGGTCGGCGCCCTCGACGAAGAGCACGGTCCACTGCACGACGTCGTCGAGCGTGGCGCCGGCGGCGGCCAGCGCGACGCGGGCGTTCTCGAGCGCCCGGGCCGCCTGCGCCCCGACGTCGGGCGCGACGACCGCGCCCGACTCGTCGACGCCGTTCTGCCCGCCGACGTAGACGGTCGTCGAGCCCGGCGGCACCACGGCGACGTGGCTGAAGGCGGGACTGCGCACGAGCCCCTCGGGGCGGATCCGTTCGATGGCCATCCTCCACGATGGCACCCCGACTCCCCCGCGCGGAAGCCCTTGCGACTACGTTCCGGCCCCGCGCGCGACGGAGGGATCCGGCACGGGGTAGACGTCGATCCCGGCCGCCACAGCCACCGCCCGATACGCCGCCGCGAGCGAGTCGACGCTCTCGTGCGCGTTCAGTCCGCTCGGGTTCGGCACCACCCACAGCTCCGCCCCCGCCAGATCGGCCGGCTGCCGTCCGACGACGGCGCGCGGCTGCCCGAACGCGATGCGGAAGGTCGTGATCCCGAGCAGCGCCACCACCCGCGGCCTCAGCTCGGCGACGCGCGGGGCGAGCGACGAGGCTCCGTCGCGCAGCTGCTGCGCGGTGAGCTCGTCGGCCCGCGCGGTCGCCCCGGCGACGAGGGTGGTGATGCCGACGCCGCGCGCGAAGAGGTGGGCACGGTCATCCTGAAGCAGCCCCGCCGAGGCGTCGACGACACGATCCAGGATGCCCGCCCGGTGCAGCGCCGGCCAGAACCGGTTGCCCGGCCGACTGAACGGCGCCTGCACGGCTGCGGTGTGCAGCCCGGGGTTGATGCCCACGAGCAGCAGCCGCGGCGCCGGCCCCACCACGTCGGGGATCGACCGGCCCCGGAACGCGTCGAGATCGGCGCGCGTGAAGCCGGTGCGGGTGCTGCCACCAGGGCAGGTTACGGTGGGGGAAGCCATGCCCGAAGGCTACTCGAGCAGCTTCCCGCCCACCGAGACCTCCTCGGCCATCAGCGCCGCGATCTCGGACGGGATCTCCGGGATCGACTCCCGCGTCACCCCACCCGACGGCGACCACACCAGGTTCACCTGCAGCGCAGGATCCATCGACGGGTAGTCGCTCCGGTTGTGGCACCCCCGCGTCTCGCGCCGCTCGAGCGCCGCCTCGAGGGTGGCCCGGGCCGCCAGCGCGGCCGACTTGAGGTCGAAGGCGTGCGCGAGGTCCTGGTACCCGGCGATGTCGGGGTGCACGCCCACGTCGCCGATGCGCGCCTCGATGGTGTCGAGCTCGGCGAGGCCGGCCCGCAGCCCCTCCTCGTCACGGACGACACCGGCATGCTCGGTCATCGTGTTGCGGATGGCCCGCTGCAGCGCCCGCACGTTCTCGGGCCCGTCGCCCTCGAGGAGCGACGTGATCTCCGACCGCGCCGTCTCGACCGCCGCGGCCGAGCGCTTCTGCGCCGTGAGCCCGCTCGAGTACGCTGCTGCAGCCTGCCCGACGATCCGTCCGAAGACGAGCAGCTCGATCAGGGAGTTGCCGCCCAGCCGGTTCGCACCGTGCAGCCCCGACGAGGCCTCGCCGATGGCGTAGAGCCCGGGAACGTCGGTCGAGTGGTCCTCGGGCCGCACCCAGACCCCGCCCATCGAGTAGTGCGCGGTGGGCGCGATCTCGATCGGGTCGGTCGTGATGTCGAGCATCTGCAACTCGAGCATCGTCTGGTAGACGCGCGGCAGCCGGGTCATGATCGTCTCGCGCGGCAGATGCGACACGTCGAGCCAGACCCCGCCGTTCGGCGTACCGCGACCCTCCTTGATCTCGGTGTAGCAGGCCAGGGCCACCCGGTCGCGCGTCGAGAGCTCGAGCCGCTCGGGGTCGTACTTGTGCATGAACCGCTCGCCGAGACCGTTGCGCAGGATGCCCCCCTCACCACGGGCGGCCTCGCTGATCAGCGTGCCGGCGGCGTTCTCGGGCTCGATGATGCCGCTCGGGTGGAACTGCACCAGCTCCGGGTCGCGCAGCCGCCCGCCCGCCTCCACGGCGAGCCGGAACGAGTCGCCGGTGTTCTCGTCGCGTCGGGACGAGGTGCGGCGCCAGATGCGGTTGTGTCCGCCGGCGGCGAGGATCACGGCATCCGCGTGGATGAGGTAGCGGGTGCCGTCCTCGACGTCGAAGCCGTAGGCGCCGAACACCGCGCCGTCGTCGTTCACGAGGATGCGCGTGACGTACACCGTGTCGAGGATCGGCACGTCCAGCTGCGCGGCGCGGTTCACCAGCGTGCGCTGGATCTCGAGCCCCGTGTAGTCGCCCGCAAAGGCGGTGCGGCGGTAGGTGTGCGCGCCGAAGAAGCGCTGCGAGATGCGGCCGTCGCCCTCGCGCGCGAACGGCATTCCGTAGCGCTCGAGGTCGTCGATGCCCTGCGCGGCGCCCTCGGTGACGATCTGCACCGTATGGGGGTTGGCGAGGAGGTAGGACTCCTTGAGCGTGTCGGCGGCGTGCTGCTGCCAGCTGTCCTCGGGGTCCATCGTCGCGAGCGCGGCGTTGATGCCGCCGGCCGCGAGGGAGGTGTGGGCGTCGCTCTTGGAGCGCTTGCCGAGGGCAAGCACGTCGACGCCGGCCTCGGCCAGCTCGATGGCGGCGCGGAGGCCGGAGCCGCCCGTGCCGATGACGAGCACGGTGGTGGAGATCTGTCGTTCTGTGGGGCGCATGCCTCAACGCTAGGATGGGTGCTCTTATTACTCCAATGCATCTTGAGCGTTGTGACGATGCGCGTAAGCTATCGCCATGAACCTCGATCAGTTGCGAGGGTTCGCCGAGGTGGCCCGCGAGGGCAACTTCACCCGCGCATCCGAGAACCTGCATCTCGCCCAGCCCTCGCTCAGCCGGCAGATCGCCGCCCTCGAGCACGACCTCGGCGCCGAGCTGTTCACGCGCGCCCGCGGCGGCAGCACCCTCACGGCGGCCGGCGAGTCACTCCTGCCCCTGGCGAAGCGGATGCTCGCCGACGCCGATTCCGTGCGACGCGAACTCGCCGAACTCGCCGGCCTCCAGCGCGGCACGGTGCGCCTCGGGGCCACCCCGACCCTCTGCATCAGCCTCGTCGCGGAGGTGCTGAAGGACTTCCACGCCGAGCACCCCGGCGTCGAGCTGCATCTCTCGGAGCACGGCTCGCGGCGGCTGCTCGACCAGCTCGCGGGCGGCGAGCTCGATCTGGCCCTGATCACGACCTCGCACGCGACCACCGCCGAGCGCTTCACCGTGAGCCCGCTGCTCGTGGAGGAGCTGGTGCTGATCTCCTCGGCGGCGGCTCCCCCGGTCGCGCCCGGAGCCACGCTGTCGCTGTCGCAGGCGGCCGCGCTGCCCCAGATCGTCTTCAGCCGCAGCTACGACCTGCGGGCGGCCACCGACGAGGCCTTCGCTCTCGCCGGGTTGACGCCCGATGTCGTGCTCGAGGGCGCCGAGATGGACGCGGTGCTCCGCTTCGTCGAGCGCGGCCTCGGCGTGGCGATCGTGCCGGCGATGGTGCTGATCGACCGCCCGGGCCTCCGCTCGCTGCGCCTCGCGGGGCCGCCCCTCACCCGCACGATCAGCCTCGCCCGGCCGCGCGACGTCACCCCGTCCCGCGCCGTGCAGGTGATGCAGCGCACCGTCGCCACCACGGCCCGCGCCTTCGCCTCCCGCGCGACCGCGACGATGCGCCCCGCCTGACCCCCGCCCCACGAGGTCGACCGTGGATGCGCGGCGCGGCCACTGCCACCGCGGCGGCCCGCGCCCCGGCGTACGGTGGCGAGCGTGCCCCAGTTCACCGGAATCCACCACGTCGCCGTCACCGTCAGCGACCTCGCCGCCTCCGCCGCCTTCTACGAGCGCGTCCTCGGCTTCCCGCCCGCGGGCGGGATCGACGACGAGCACCTGCACCGACGGCTCTTCACCCTGCCCGACGGCGTCAACCTCGGCCTCACTCAGCACGACACCGCGACGAGCGAGAGCTTCAGCCCGTTCCGACCCGGCCTCGACCACCTCGGCCTCGCGGTCGCCGACCGCGCCGAGCTCGAGGCGTGGGCGGCCCACCTCGACACCGTCGGCATCGCGCACAGCGGCCTGGTCGACGCCGACTACGGCACCGCCCTCAGCTTCACCGACCCCGACGGCACAGCCCTGGAGTTCTTCACCCCGACCCCGTGACGCATGCCCGGAAGCGGACATGTCCGCAACCGGGCCTTGTGTCGGATAGCGCCCGGGCCCGATCCTGAAGGGCAGTCCCGATCACTGCGCGAGGGAGTCCACCGTGCCAGACCTGAACCGACGCTCCGTCCTCGCGATGGGCGCCTGGTCCGTGCCGGTGGTGGCCGCCGCCGTCGCCGCTCCGGCGGAGGCAGCCAGCACCGAGTTCGCGTTCGCCCTGGTGCTGTCGCCCGAGTCGGCGACCACCTACCGCGACGTCCGCAGCTCGGTGAACCTCTCGATCATGAACACGTCGACGACGGAGTTCTCCGGCACCGTGTCCGTCATCATGTCGGGGATGTTCGTGCAGCACTCCGACAACTTCTTCATCGTCGCCATCGCCGAGACCCCCCAGTGGTCGGGCGTGACGCGCACCGTGTACTCGTCCACCACGCTCTCCTGGTCGGGAATCCTGGCCCCCGGTGCGATCAGCAACTCCGTGCTGCTGCAGCCCCAGTCGCAGCACCTGAACTACCCCGCGTCGGACACCCTCGCCTTCAACGCGGTCGACCGGACCGCCGCCCCGAAGAACTTCACCGTCACCTGGTACTGACCCCGCCGCACACGGGCAAAAAGAAAACCGCCAGATCGTGGGGATCTGACGGTGCAGTGCGGAGACGGTGGGATTTGAACCCACGGTACCCTTGACGGGTACTCCACCTTAGCAGGGTGGTGCACTAGGCCGAACTATGCGACGTCTCCTTGGCTTTCGCCTGTGCCATCATAGCCGACGGTTCGCGCGAAGTCGGCCACCGCATCCGCCGCCGCCGTCAGGTGCTCGGCGTGGGTGCGCCCCGAGAGCTTCGCGCGCGGCTTGAACTCGTGCTCGCCGTCCTCCAGCCAGACGAAGCGGATGCTCGCCGCCAGCCCGTACGCCGGCACCTCCTCGACCGTGCCGAACGGGTCGCGCGTGCCCTGGCAGACGAGCGTCGGCGTGGCGAGCGAGAGCAGGTGCGCGGTGCGCAGCCTCTCGGGCCGCCCCGGTGGATGGAACGGGTACCCGAGGCACACCAGCCCCCGCACCTCGCCGTCGGCCCGCAGCTCGTCGGCGACGAGGCTGGCGACGCGGCCGCCCATCGACTTGCCGCCGATCAGCACCGGGCGCGCGGCCGGTTCGGCCGAAAGCACCGCCGCGACGGCGGCGCGGTACTCGCCCATCAGCGTCTCGGCCTTCGGCGGCGGCTTGCGGCGTCCGTCGGGCCCGCGGCGGGCGGCCATGTACGCGAACTCGAAGCGGGCGACGCGCACGCCGCGGTCGGCGAGGAGGGCCGCCATCCGGTTCATCCAGTCCGAGTCCATCGCCGCGCCGGCGCCGTGCGCGAGCACGAGCACGGGGCCGTCGGCGGGGCCGGTCCAGAGCAGCTCGGGCACGGCGCTACTCGTTGCCCACCGAGCAGGTGTAGTCGGCGGCGGTCTGGCCCTTGACGGAGTCGGGGAGCAGGGTGGATCCGTCGGCGAGGACGGTGCCCGGAGCCGGGGCCGCGGGGTCGACGGGGGCCGCGGGATCGACCGGCGCCGACGGGTCGGCGGGAGCGGCGGGGGCTGACGGGTCGACGGGGGCGGCAGCATCCGGAGCCCCCGGCGAAGCCGGATCGACGACCGACGCCACCCCGCCCGGAGCCGCGACCGCGACCGGCTGGTCGGCCAGGATCGCCGCGAACAGGATGTCGGCCGCCTCGGTGTCGGGCGCGACCTTGCCCTCGGGAACCCAGTCGGCGGCGAAGTTGGGGTAGGCGACGAAGGTGACCTTGGAGAGGTCCATGTCCTTGAGGGCGAGCGCGATGGAGACCATCGTGTCGGGCGAGGCCAGCCGGTCGGAGAGCGTCATGTTGCTCGCGGCGGCCTTGGCGAGGCCGTAGAGCTTGCCGAAGTCGGTGAGGGTCGAGTCGCTCTTCACGGTGCGCACGAGGGAGGAGAGGAAGACCTGCTGCGAGGAGATGCGGCCGATGTCGCTGCCGTCGCCGACGCCGTGGCGGGTGCGCAGGAAGCCGAGCGCATCCGCCCCTTTCAGCGGGTGGGTGCCGGGTTCGAGGTAGACGCCGGTGAACGGGTCGTCGATCACCTCGGCGACGCAGACGGGCACGCCGCCGACCGCGTTGGACATCTCGATCACGCCGTTGAACTGGATCTCGGCCGCGAACGGGATGCTCAGCCCGGTCAGGCTCTCGACCGTCAGCACGGTGCAGGCGAGGCCGCCCTGGCCGAGCGACTCGTTGATCGGCGCGGTGTAGCCGCCGCCCTCGGGGCACTCGGGGAGGTCGACGACGAGGTCGCGGGGGAAGCTGACGACGGTGGCGCTCGAGTGGTCCTGCGCGATGTGCATGAGCATCGTGACGTCGTTGAGCTCGGCGCCCTCGTCGTCGCCGTAGGCGTCGCCCTGGCCGGTGCGGCTGTCGCTGCCGACGAGCAGGAGGTTGACGCCGCCGTCGATGGCCGAGATGGCGGGGGCTGCGGCTGCGATGTCGGCCCCGTCAGCGCCACTCGCCTGGGCAGCCGCGGCCTCCTGATCGGAGACGAGCGAGACGGTCTGGATGCTCCGCGTGACGTCCCAGGCGGCGTAGGCGCCGAGGGTGGCGCCGCTGATCCCGAGCACCGCGACGGCGGCGAGCGCGGTGGTCGCGACGGCGCGAAGGGGATGGGGACTGCGCAGGCGGCCGTGGCGCGCGATCGGCGTCTTCTTCGTCATGGTGGGGGTCTCCTTTGCAGAAGTCTGGCACACTGCTATATTCAACGCATTGGTTGATAAACGAAGTTGTTGACGATGGATGCTCGCGACGATGCCGCGCTCGACCGGGCGTTCCTCGCGCTGGCCGATCCGGTGCGCCGCAGCATCGTCGCCCGCCTCAGCCGAGGGCCCGCGACGGTCGGGTCGCTCGCCGAGCCGTTCGCGATCACGGTGCAGGCCGTGTCGCGGCACATCCGGGTGCTCGAGGAGGCCGGGCTCGTCACGCGCAGCCGCGACGGGCAGCGGCGGCCGGTGCATCTGGCGCCGGCGGCGCTCGAGGGGCTGACGGCGTGGATCGACGGGTACCGGCTCGAGCACGAACGGCGGTTCCGGCGCCTCGACGGGGTGCTCGGAGCATCCGCTGCCCCTGCGTCGCCGGAACCCATCACCCCCGCCACGACTTCGAAGGAGAAGGAGGAGGAATCATGACGAACCCCACCACCATCACGGCCCCCGAGGGCCTGCCGTTCATCGAGATCGTGCGCGAGTTCGACGCGCCCGTCGCCGCCGTCTACGCCGCGTATGCCGACCCGCTGCTCGTGGCGCAGTGGCTCGGGCCCGACGGTTACGACGTCGACCTGGAGAGCTACGACCTCGTCAGCGGCGGGCACTACCGCTACCTGCACACGAACCCGGCGGGCGACGTGTTCGCGTTCCGCGGGTCGTTCCACACGGTGCGGCCCGAGGAGCTGATCATCCAGACGTTCGAGTGGGAGGGGATGCCCGACTCGGTGGCGCTCGAGAGCATCCGCTTCACGGCGGGCGACGGCGGGGCGGGCGGCACCGGCGGCACGGGCGGCGCCGGCACGGTCATCCGCGGCTGGAGCGTCTTCCCGAGCGTCGAGGCGCGCGACGGCATGGTGCAGAACGGCATGGAGCGCGGCGTCGTCGAGGGCTACCGCCGCCTCGACGCCCTGCTCGCCCCCTGAAGCGGCCCCCGCGCGCAACGGCGGCGGCGGCTGAGTCGCGGCAATGCGTCGCATTTCGCCGCGACTCAGCCCGAAACGCGACCATCTGCCGCGACTCAGCCGCCGAGGACGTCGGCGGGCGGGGGTCAGTGCAGCGAGACGTCGGCCGGGGTGCGTCGCCAGGCGAGGAACCGCACCGTGAGGCCCGGGCGCGTCGGCGCCGCCACGAGCGGCCCGGCCTGCGCCTCGAGCGACGCCTCGAACGGGATCACACGCACGAACTGCAGGGGCCCGCCGTCGACCGCGGCCCGCACGATCAGCGCGTCGTCGCCGCGGCTCACCCGCACGAGCACCCGCCGCCCGAGCCACGCGGGCATCGGCGCGACCGACCAGTCCGACCGCCCGTGGGTCACCACGGCGCCCAGCTGCAGCAGCCCGTCGGCGAACTCGACGCCCACCTTCACCCAGCGATCAGCGGATGCCCGCACGAACATCCCCGCCTGGTCGAACTGCTCGGCGAACTCCGCCTCGAACTCGACCTCCATCGCGGTGCCGACCGCGAACGGCGCGAGCAGACCGTGCTCGCTGTCGTGCACGAAGCCGTAGTACGTCTCGCGCCAGGCGTCGCTGCCCTCGACCGCGGTGACGACGAGCGCCTCTCCCCGCTCCTCGGCGTCGACCGGCGGATGCGTCCACGCACCCTCCGACCACGGAACGCGCACGCCTTCACTCATCCCCCCACGCTACGGGATGCGACGCAGCTGCTGCGCGGCGGGCGACCCCGTTGCCGTCATTCGCCGATGGTCATTGACTGGGAGCGATCATCACGACGTCGAAGGAGACCATCATGAGCGACGACAGCACCACCACACCGACCGGCGAGAACGAGCCGTTCGACCAGACCAACGGCCTGGCCCAGGGCCTCGAGGGCGACGACCGCGGCACGGTCGGCGACGCCCCCGACGACGACGAGGAGACCGGCGGCGTGCTCGGCGCGACCTTCCGCGGCCTCGCCGAACCCCTGTCGGGCGAACGCGACGGCGACGCCGACGGCGCCACCCCCGAGGACGCCGACGAGGCGGTCACCCCCTACAGCGAAGAGGGCCGGTGACTCCACGGCGGAGGGGGCCGTCGACGATCGGGCCGAGCATCCGCCCACCCGCGGAGCGGAAAGACCTGGCGGAGGGCAAGAGATTCGAACTCTTGAGGGCTTTGACACCCCACCAGTTTTCAAGACTGGCTCCATCGGCCGCTCGGACAGCCCTCCCGATCGCCGCCGCCCCAAGGGCGCAACGATCAGCCACGAGCATACCCGCCCACCTGCGAGCGCAGGAAAAGGGCCGCGTCAGATCGTCGCGAGCGCCTGCGCCACCCCGTCGTCGTAGACGGAGGCGGTGACCTCCGTCGCGGCGGCGATCACGTCATCGGGCGCCTGCCCCATGGCGACGGCCCGCCCCGACTCGCCCGCCCAGCGGAACATGTCGAGGTCGTTGCGCCCGTCGCCGATCGCCATCACGCGCGACCGCGGGATGCCGAGCGCCTCGCGCACGCGCTCGAGCCCGGTGGCCTTGTTCACGCCGTCGGGCGCGATGTCGAGCCAGGCGGTCCAGCCGATCGAGTACGACACCCGGTGCAGGCCCATGCGGTCGACGACCTGCAGGAAGTCCTCCATGTCGTGGTCGGGCGAGACCACGACGACCCGCGTCGCGCGGATGCCGATCATCTCCTCGAACGTCACCAGCCGCGTCTGCTCGCCGAGCGCCGCCTGCGGGAACGAGTCGGTGTACATGAAGTTGCCGTCGTCGTCCTCGACCGCGAACACGGCCTCCGCGAGATGCGAGCGGATGGTCGTGAGCACCGGCCCCGGATCGAACGTCTCGACGTGCTCCTGCCGATAGCCGAGCGGTGCCGACGGATCGCGCTTCAGCGTGACGGCGCCGTTGGCGCAGACCACGTACTCCGGGGTGATGCCGAGCTGGGCGATCACGGGCAGCGTGTGCACCGAGGAGCGCCCGGTGGCGAGCATGACCTCGTGGCCGTCGGCGGCGGCGCGGCGCACCTCGGCGCCGACGATGTCGCTCAGCGAGCTGTCCTCGTGCAGCACGGTGCCGTCGATGTCGAGCGCGACGAGCCATGGCGCGACCGGAGCCGAGGCGGAAGCCCCAGCAGCCGCAGCAGCCCCGCTCACGGCGCCTCGATCACGGCGAGCCCGCCGAGGTACGGCCGCAGCACCTCGGGGATGACCACCGAGCCGTCCTCCTGCTGGTGCGTCTCGAGCAGCGCCACGATCCACCGCGTGGTGGCGAGCGTGCCGTTCAGCGTCGCCACCGGCGCCGTCTTGCCCGACTCGGTGCGGTACCGGGTGTCGAGGCGGCGCGCCTGGTAGGTGGTGCAGTTCGAGGTCGAGGTGAGCTCGCGGTAGGTCTCCTGCGATGGCACCCACGCCTCGGTGTCGAACTTGCGGGCGGCGCTCGAGCCGAGGTCGCCGGCGGCCACGTCGATCACGCGGTAGGCGAGACCGAGGTCGGTCAGCATGGCCTCCTGGTACGACAGCAGCGCCTCGTGCTCGGCCTCGGCGTTCTCGGGCAGCACGTAGCTGAACATCTCGAGCTTGTTGAACTGGTGCACGCGCAGGATGCCCCGGGTGTCCTTCCCGTGCGACCCCGCCTCGCGGCGGTAGCAGGTCGACCATCCCGCATAGCGCAGCGATCCGGCCGAGAGATCGAGGATCTCGCCCATGTGGAACCCGGCGAGCGCCACCTCGCTCGTGCCGGTGAGGAAGAGCTCGTCGGCGGGGAGGTAGTAGACCTCGTCGGCGTGCTCGCCGAGGAAGCCCGTGCCGTCCATGGTCTCGGGCCGCACCAGCGTCGGGGTGATCAGCGGTGTGAAGCCGGCGGCGAGCGCGCGGTCGAGCGCGAGGTTCATCAGGGCGATCTCGAGCCGGGCCCCGATGCCGGTGAGGAAGTAGAAGCGGGCCCCCGAGACCTTGGCGCCGCGGGCGAGGTCGAAGACCTTCAGCGACTCGCCGAGCTCCACGTGGTCGCGAGGCTCGAAGCCGAACGAGGGCTTGGTGCCGACCTCGCGCAGGGTGACGAAGTTCTCCTCGCCACCCGAGGGCACGCCGTCGACGACGATGTTCTGGATGCGGCGGGCCGACTCCGTGAACGCCGCCTCCGCATCCGTCGCCCGCTGCTGCGCGGCCTTCACCGCGGCGGCCAGCTCCTGGGCCTGGGCCACGAGGGCCTTCTTCTCGTCTTTGGGGGCGGCGGCGACGGTCTTGCCGAAGGCGTTCTGCTCGGCCCGCAGCGTCTCGAACTCGGTCAGCGCGGCCCGCCGCTCCAGGTCGGCCGCGAGGGCGGTGTCGACGAGCTCGACGGATGCTCCCCGCGCACGCTGCGAGGCTCGGACGACATCAGGGGCTTCACGCAGGAGGACGGGATCGATCACGCCTGCCAGTCTACGGGCCGCCCCCGACAGCCCGCGGCGGGGAGCGGGCGCAGACTCCAGGCGGGATCCACGCCGGACAGCCAGGGCCGGACAGCCCGCGGCGGGAACGCCCCGCCCCCGCACGGTACGGTGATCCCGTGGCACGGGAAGCGGAGACGCGCACACCCCCGCGGGCGGCGATCGTGGTCAATCCGGTCAAGGTCGACGCGGCGAAGCTGCGCGGGCTCGTCGAGGCGGCCGAGACGGCGGCCGGCTGGGGCCCCACGCTCTGGTTCGAGACCACCGTGCACGAGGCCGGCGGTGAGGCGACCACGACGGCGGTCGCCCTCGGGGCCGCGGTCGTGATGGCGGCCGGCGGTGACGGCACCGTGCGCGCCGTGGCCGAGGCGCTGCGCGACACGGGGGTGCCGCTCGGCCTCCTCCCGGTGGGCACGGGCAACCTGCTGGCCCGCAACCTCGAGCTGAACCTCACCAACGTCGAGCTCGCGGTGATGACCGCCTTCACCGGGTTCGATCGCGCGATCGACCTCGGAGTGGTCCAGGCCACCCGCGGCGACGGCTCCGTCGACGAGCACGTCTTCCTCGTGATGGCGGGCCTCGGGCTCGACGCCAAGATGATCGCGAAGACCAACAAGGCGCTGAAGAAGCGAGTCGGCTGGCTCGCCTACGTCGACGGCATCGGCCGCGCGCTGCCCGAGCTGAAGCCGGTGCGGCTGCGCTTCCGGATGGACGGCTCGGCCTGGCGCTCGACCTCCGCCCATACCGTCATCGTGGGCAACTGCGGACTGCTGCCGGGCGGGCTGCTGCTCATCCCGAACGCCGAGCCCGACGACGGCCTGCTCGACATCGTCGCTCTGCGGCCCGAGGGCCCCTTCGGCTGGCTGAAGGTGTGGAACAAGATCGCCTTCGAGAACGGCGTGCTGCGCAAGTCGGCCGCGGGCCGGCGCATCATCGACCTCAACCACGACGTGCGCTCGGTCACCTACGCGAAGGGCCGCGACTTCGAGCTGCGGCTCGAGACCGAGGAGGAGATCCAGCTCGACGGCGACGAGTGGGGCACCGCGACGGCCGTGCGCAGCCATGTCGCTCCGGCGGCGCTGCTCGTGCGCGTGCCGTCGCTCACGCCCGCGGTCACGGCCGCGGCGGTCACGGCGCGCGAATCAGCCGGTCGGGCCTGACCCCGAAAAGCGAAGCGAGCGGATGCTCAGCGAGCCCGGCGCGGACGGGTGCGCCCCGGCACCACCGTCTTCTTGCGCGACGCCTTCGCCTTGGCCTCGGCGGCACGGGCCTCGGCGGCGCGCGCCTTCGCCTTGGCGGTCGCCTTCTGCTTGACGGGGGGCTCCGTGGATCCGGCCGCCCGCGAGGTGTTGGCGGTACGACCCCGCACGACGCCGACGAACTCCTCGACGAGGGCCGCGCGCTCGGCCGGGAGATCGGTGCGCCACACCAGCGCGACCGTGGTGGACGGGGCGCCGGTCACGGGGCGGGAGTCGACGTCCTTCCGTGCCCAGAGGCGGGCGAGGGACTTCGGCAGCAGCACGGCGCCGACGCCCGCCGCGACCAGGGCGACCGCGTCGGGGCCGCCGGTGGGCGTGGCGGCGGGGGCGTGCATCCGCTCGCCGAGCATCGCCTCGAGTTCGTCCAGCGCGATCTCGTCGACCGCGGTGATCTCGTGGTCGGCGGGGACGACGACGACCGGCAGCTCCTCGTACAGCGGGATCGCGTGCACGCCCTCGGTGCGCACGGGCAGCCGCGCGATCACGACGTCGGCGGGGCCGGAGGCGGGCTCGGCATCGGCGGGGCCGGCATCGTCGGAGGCGACTTCGGCCGGCTCGGCGTCGGCGGCTTCCGCATCGTCGGCGCGAGCATCCGGCACCTCGAAGAGCACCGCCAGATCGTCGGTCGAACCCAGCGCGACGGTGTCGAGCGGCAGCAGCTCGAGCCGCTCACCCGGGAAGCGCTCGCCCCAGATGCGCACCCACTTCGACGGGGTGACGCCGGGCACGAAGGCGACTCGGAGGACCATGGCGCCCCCTTTCGTCGAGCCCGCCCAGGATACGCTGTGCAGATGAGCCCCTCCAAGACGCCGCAGACCATGAAGCCGGCGACCGCCGCGAAGAAGCTCGGCATCTACCTGCCCGCGGCCCCCGCGGAGCTGCAGGAGGCGCCGATGACGCGCGAGACCCTGAACGAGCTGCTGCAGTCCCCGCCCGAGTGGCTCGTCGAGCTGCGGCTGAACGGCCCGCACCCGCGCGACGTCGTGGCGCGCAAGCTCGGCGTCTCGATCTCGGGTCTCGCCCGCGCCGGGGTTACGGATGCGCTCACCACCGCCCAGATCAAGGAGCTGCTCGAGGCACCGCCCGAGTGGCTGGTCACCGAACGCCGCATCCAGGCCGAGGTGCGGGAAGAGAACCACCGCGTGAACGACATCAAGGCAGGTAAGCGCGCTGGAGCTGAAAGCGACGATCCGGTGGATCGTCGCCGCGACGCCAGCGCCGAGTGAGCTGGGCTCACTCGGTCGACTCGACAGCGATTTCAGCGTGACCGACATCGAGCTGGCCTCGATCCCGGGCGGCACGCTGCAGCTCGTGGATGCGAGGCGGAAGATCCGCCGCACCGAGCAGCTCGAGCCCTTCGAGATCGGCGTCTACCCGGTCACCGAGGCACTCGTGGCCGAGCTGATCGGGGTCACCGCCGAGCACCCGCGCCGCCCGGCCGTCGAGCTGAGCTGGCTGCGCGCCGTGCGCCTGTGCAACGCCGCCTCGGAGTGGGAGGGCCTCGACCTCGCCTACGGCGTCGACGGCGAGGACGTGGTCTGGCACCGCGACTCCGAGGGGTACCGGCTGCCGAGCGAGGCCGAGTGGGAGTTCGCCTGCCGCGCCGGCTCGACCGGGCCGGTCTACGGTCCGCTCGGGGAGGTCGCGTGGTCGGCCGCCGACGGGGTCGGGTCTCCGCAGGACGTCGGGGCACGGCATCCGAACCTCTTCGGCCTCTTCGACACGCTCGGCAACGTCTCGGAGTGGTGCTTCGACCTGCTCGACCCCGATGACGACCCCGCGCGCGGATCGAGGGTCTTCCGCGGCGGCGGTTTCGCCGACGACGCGTGGAACGTGCGGGCCGACGTGCGACGCGGCGCGCCACCCCGCTCGACGCACGACGACGTGGGCCTGCGGCTCGCCCGATCGGCTGAGTAGCGCCCCCACGCTCTGGCGGGTCGGCGGCCCCGGGCGTACGGTTCGAGCATGAGCGTGCCCACGGTGAGCCTGGACCGATACACCGATGTGCGACCGGAGCTCGCGGACTGGATGCGCGAACAGCGCTGGTACGCCTCCTCCGAGCAGAGCCCCGCGCTGACCCGCGTCGGCGTCTGGACGCTGACCGACCACAAGCACCAGGTGGGCCTCGAGACGCACCTGCTGCTCGACGAGTCGGGACCGGCGCCCGTGCTCTACCAGGTGCCGCTGTCGTTCCGCTCGTCACCGCTGCTCGGCGGTGAGCGCGCCCTCGTGGAGCGCGTCGAGGGGCCGAGCGGCTCCGTCTACGTCTACGACGCCCCGCACGACCCCGCCTTCACGCGGGCCCTGCTCGCGCTGATGCTCGACGACGAGGTGACCGCGGGCGAGTCGCCCGACGGCACCGAGGCGACGGGGCACCACGCGCTGACGAGTCCGGAGATCCGGGTCACCGACTCGCGCGTGCTGCGCGGCGAGCAGTCGAACACCTCGATCATCTTCGATCTCGTGCACCTGAACGGGAAGCCGGCGCAGCCGGTGATCTGCAAGCTGTTCCGCGTGCTGAGCGACGGCCAGAATCCCGACGTGGTGGTGCAGTCGGCGCTGAGCGATGCCGGTTCGCGCCTCGTGCCGCGCGCCGTGGGGTCGGTCTCGGGGTCGTGGAACGATCCCCGGGTCGAGGCCGGGCGGGCATCCGGTCACCTGGCCTTCGCGCAGGAGTTCATCCCCGAGGTGGAGGACGCGTGGCGGGTGGCGCTGCGCTCGGCCGAGGCCGGCGAGTCGTTCGAGCAGCTCGCGAAGGCGCTCGGTGAGGCGACGGCCCAGGTGCACACCGAGCTGGCGCGGCTTTTCCCGGTGCACGAGGCGTCGGATGCCGACCGGGGCGCCATCGTCGCGAGCTTCCGCGACCGGGCCGCGCAGGCGCTCGTCGAGGTGCCGTCGCTCGCGTCGCAGGCGAGCGCGGTCGACGAGGTGTTCGCGGCGGCGGCCGAGGCCTCGTGGCCGGCGTTCCAGCGCATCCACGGGGACTACCACCTCGGGCAGGTGCTGGCCGTGCCCGGGCGCGGCTGGGTGCTGCTCGACTTCGAGGGCGAGCCGCTGCGCCCGCTCGCCGAGCGGAGCGAACCCGACGTGACGCTGCGCGACGTCGCCGGCATGCTGCGCTCGTTCGACTACGTCGCGGGCACGCTCGCGCAGTCCGATCACGCCGAGGCGGCGCGGGCGTGGGCGCACGAGGCGCGGGACGCGTTCATCGACGGCTACGTCTCGCGCTCGGGGCTCGACCTGCGGGCGCAGCGCGTGCTGCTCGATGCGTTCGAGCTCGACAAGGCGCTCTACGAGGTCAGCTACGAGGCGCGCAACCGGCCCGACTGGGTCTCGATCCCGGTGAACGCGATCGAACGCCTCGCAACCAGGCCGCGCTAGGCGGTCGGCTCGCCGTCGATCAGCCCCCGCAGCCACTCGCGCGCCTCGCGGAAGACCTCGTCGTCGTAGCGGTCGACGTACTCGACCGGCGCCTGGTCGGCCCGCGGGTACGACCCCAGGAAGATCACACTGGGGCTGAACCGGCGAACGCCGAGCAGGGCATCCGCCACCCGCTCGTCGGAGATGTGCCCGTCGGCGTCGATCACGAAGCGGTAGCGCCCGAGGGCGTCGCCGATCGGCCGGGACTGCAGCAGCGACAGGTTCACCCCGCGCGTCGAGAACTGCTCGAGCAGTTCGAGCAGGGCTCCGGAACGGTCATCCGGGAGCTCGGCGATGATGCTCGTCTTGTCTGCCCCGGTCGCCGCCGGCAGCACCGTGCTGCGCGACACGAGCACGAACCGCGTGACCGCGTTGGCGTTGTCGGCGATGTTCTCGGCCAGCACCTCGAGCTCGTGGTGCTGCACGATCTGCGGCGGCGCCACGGCCGCGTCGGCGAGGTCGTTCTCGAACAGCGCCAGCGCGGAGGCCACGTTCGACGTGGACGGGATGTGGCCGTGCGTCGGCAGGTTCGCGTCGAGCCAGCTGCGGGTCTGAGCGTAGGCGACCGGATGCGCGTTCACCACCCGCACGTCCTCCAGCCGCGTGCCGGGCCGGGCCACGAGCACGAACTGCACCCGCACGAGGTACTCCCCCACGATCCTGAGGTTCGGGATGTTCGCCAGCGCGTCGAGCGTCGACGTGACCCCGCCCTCGATGGAGTTCTCGATCGCGATCATCGCGGCGACGCTGCGCCCCGACACCACGTCGTCGAACGCCTCGCCCACGTTGTTGACCGAGCGCCACTCCTTGCCCCGTGCCTCGGGCACCTGGGCGAGCGCGGCCTCGGTGAAGGTTCCCGAGGGGCCGAGGTAGCTGTAGGTCTCCGACATGCCCCTGAGCCTAGCGAGCGGCGATGGCACGGGCGGGCGGCGGGTGCCAGACTTGGGGCATGTTCGAACGCGCCGGCACTGTGGCCCTTCCCGAAGACCTGATCGACGTCGACGCGCTGGTGCGCGCCTACTACGAGCTGCACCCCGACGTGAACGACCCCGAGCAGAAGGTGGCGTTCGGCACGAGCGGGCACCGCGGCTCGAGCTTCAACACGGCCTTTAACGAGGACCACATCGCCGCGATCACGCAGGCGATCGTCGAGTACCGCGCCGACCAGGGCATCACCGGCCCGCTCTTCCTCGGCCGCGACACCCACGGCCTGTCCAAGCCGGCCGAAGACACAGCGCTCGAGGTGCTCGCCGCCAACGGCGTCACGGTCTGGACCGACTCCCGCGACAGCTGGACGCCGACGCCCGCCGTCTCGCACGCGATCCTCGCCTACAACCGGGCGGGCCACGACGACCAGGCCGACGGCATCGTCGTCACCCCGAGCCACAACCCGCCGGCCGACGGCGGCTTCAAGTACAACCCCCCGCACGGCGGCCCGGCCGACTCCGACGCCACCGGCTGGATCGCGAACCGCGCCAACGAGCTGATCGCCGGAGGCCTCGCCGACGTCAAGCGCGTGGGCCGCGGTGAGGGCGCGCCGACCGGCACCTACGACTTCCGCGAGCACTACGTCGCCGATCTCGTGAACGTGATCGACCTCGACGCGATCCAGAAGTCGGGCATCCACATCGGGGCCGACCCGCTGGGCGGCGCGAGCGTCGAGTACTGGGAGCTCATCCGCGACCGCTACAGCCTCAACATGGACGTGGTGAACGAGACGGTCGACCCGCAGTGGGCGTTCATGACGCTCGACTGGGACGGCAAGATCCGCATGGACTGCTCGAGCCCCTACGCCATGGCCTCCCTCGTCGCGAGCCGCGACCGGTACGACATCGCCACCGGCAACGACGCGGATGCCGACCGGCACGGCGTGGTCACCCCCGACGCCGGCATCATGAACCCCAACCACTACCTGGCCGTCGCCATCCAGTACCTGTACTCGCGTCGCGAGGGCTGGCAGCCGGATGCGGCGATCGGCAAGACCCTCGTCTCCAGCTCCATGATCGACCGGGTCGCGGGCTCGCTCGGCCGCACCCTCTGGGAGGTGCCGGTCGGCTTCAAGTGGTTCGTCCCCGGCCTGATCGACGGCTCGGTCGCCTTCGGCGGTGAGGAGTCGGCCGGAGCGTCGTTCCTGCGCTTCGACGGCACCGTCTGGACCACGGACAAGGACGGCATCCTGCTGGCCCTGCTCGCCTCCGAGATCCTCGCCGTGACCGGCAAGACCCCCTCGCAGCTCTACGCCGAACTGACCGAGGAGTTCGGTTCGCCGGTCTACGAGCGCGTCGACGCCGCGGCCAGCAAGGCGCAGAAGGCGGCCCTCGGCAAGCTCGACGGCGACGCCATCACGGCCACCGAGCTCGCCGGCGACCCGATCATCGCGAAGCTCTCGCACGCCCCGGGCAACGGCGCGGCCGTCGGCGGCGTCAAGGTCGTCACCGACAACGCCTGGTTCGCGGCCCGCCCCTCGGGCACCGAGGACGTCTACAAGATCTACGCCGAGAGCTTCGTGGGCGAGGAGCACCTCCGCCGCGTGCAGGCCGAGGCGAAGCTGATCGTCGACGCCGCCCTCGGCGCGTAGCGCCCGGCCCCGCTCTCGAACTACGGCAGGAGCGGCGCGAGGAAGGCGCGGAGCGCCGTCGTCGTCTCGGCGGCGGTGAGCCCGCCGTCGGCGCGCAGGATGCGCCACGTCGTCGCGTCGCAGACGGCGACGATCTGCGCCAGGCGCAGGCGCTGCGTCGCGCCGTCCAGCGACGGGTCGAGGTGCTGCTCGAAGGTGCGGCGGCACCAGTCCACGTGGTACGCCCGGCCCCGGGCGGCGAGGTCGACGAGCCCGGGAACGAGCGGCGCCTCCGAGTAGGTCTTCAGGATGAGCGCGCCGTACACCTCGTAGTGCTCGACCAGCGCCTCCACCGTGGCCGCGACCGACGCCTGCGCCGCGGCTTCGCGGGCGGCGGCGATGCGGCCCAGCTCGCGCTCCACCACCGTCGTCATCAGCCCCGGCTTCCCGCCGAAGCGCCGGATCACGGTCTGCACCGCCACGCCCGCGTCGGCGGCCACGTCGTCGAGGCGGATGCGCTCGTACGGAGTGTCGGCGAAGCGCGTCAGCATCGCATCCACGATGCGCTCGCCGGTCGCCTCGGCCGACTCGGCCCGCACCGACATGCGGTACTCGCGGGGCTTGCCGCCGGAGTCTCGCGCTTTCATGTGACTTAGGCTAACATCACTTTTCATGTCAACCTCACTCACTCCGAATGACTGTCTTCGCGCGCAACTGGTTCCGACCCGCCTGGGCCGCCTGCACGTGCGCACCACCGGCCCCGCCGCCGGCCCCCTGACCGTGCTCTGGTCGTCGATGTTCGTCGACAGCAGCACCTGGTTCCGGATGCTCCCGCTCCTGCAGCGCGCCCACCCCACCCGCGCGTTCGCCCTGATCGACCCGCCCGGCCTCGGCCGAAGCGACGCGCTGACGCGCGCCACCGACATCCGTGGCGCCGCCGACGCCGCACGCGACGCCCTCGCCGTGCTGAACCCGGACGGGCGGCCCGTCGACTGGCTCGGCAACGCCTTCGGCGGCCACGTCGGCTACGAACTGGCGGCCGATCCCGGCCTCCTGCGCTCGTTCGTCGCGGTCAGCGCCCCGGTCGAGCCCATCTCGGTCGAGCTGCGGCAGCGCATCAACCTGCTCGCGCCGGTGCTGCGGCTGATCGGGCCGGTGGGTCCGGTGCGCGCGGCCGTGCTCGACGCGATGCTCACCGACGCCTCGGCGGCCGACCCGGGCATCCGGAGCACCGTGCTGGAGAGCCTCGGGCGGCCCGAGCGACGGAGCATGGGCCTCGCGCTGCGATCGTTCATCCTGAACCGGGTCGACGTGTCGGCGCTGCTGCCGCGGCTCACGGTGCCCAGCCTGTTCGTGGCCTCCGACGACCGCGGCGACTGGAGCCCGGCCGACGCCGAGCGCTCGGCCGCCGCCGCCGGGCCGATCGCGCGGTCGGTCACGATCGCGGGCGCGCGCACCCTCGTGCCGCTCGAGCAGCCCGCCGCCCTGGCGCGGGTCGTCGGGGACTTCTGGGCCGAAGTCGAAGCCGGGTCCGACGGCGGTGGCGGTCGCGGTCGCGGCAGCAGCGGCGGCGGTGCCTCTGCCGGCGCCTCTTAGGCGATCGACCAGAAGTGCGCGGTGCCGCCCGGCTTCTCGACCGTGATGGCGGTGTCGAGGTCGCGGTACTGCGCGTCGAGCGTGTGGCCGACCATCTTGATCGCGATGGTGCCGTCGAGGTTCGGGGTGACCTTCGAGACGATCATCGTGTGGTCGACCCCGTTGTCGTTCTGCGGGTCCCAGTCGAACATCACGACGTCGCCGATCTTGACCTGGTCCCGCTGGGTGATCTCGAGCCGCGTGGTGTCGGGACGGGAGGCGTAGTAGGCGTCCATCTGGTTGCCGCGGATCCAGCTGTAGCTGTAGTCGCCGGTGGTCGCGTACTCGCTGTACCAGTTCTCGTCCTGCACCCAGCCGCGCGCGAGCATGGCCTGGTTGACGAAGTTGCCGCAGTCGTTGTCGGGGAACTGGCCCCACTCGGCGAGGTTGTAGTCCTTCCAGTAGGTGAAGGCGTAGTTCATCTGGCTGTCGACCGGAGTCTGCACCTCGTAGCCGAAGCCGCCGTCGAGCACGACCTCCGAGCCGTCCTCGAGGGTGACGGTCACGGGCACGGCGGCCACGGCGAAGTCGACGGATGCGGGGGTCACCGCGGTCAGCGTGCGGTCGTCGACGACGGCGAAGGAGGGTGCGGCCTCGGTGCCGAAGCGCACCGCGGCGACGGGTGAATCGCCGTCGAACCCGGATCCGGAGACGGTGACCTCGGCGCCCCCGGTGAGACTGCCGGTGGCGGGCGAGACGGCCTCGAGGGCCACGCGGGCGGCGGCCGCAGCGGAGTCGGCGGATCCGGAACCGGAGCCGCTGCCGGAGGCGCCGGCCGCGCAGCCGGTGAGGGCGAGGCTCGCGACGGCGAAGGCCGCGACGAGAGCGGTGAGCGGGCGGCGGGAGGGGCGAGCGGAAGGACGTCGGGTACTGCTTCGGGGCATGAGGTCCATCGCAACACATCTTCATTTGTGTCCCCTATGAGGGGGACGGGCTCGACAGCCCGAGAACTTCCGTCGAACGATTTTCCGCCGTCCTCCTTGACGTGGGACAACCACGCGCTTACGCTCCTGGTAATCCCAAGAGAGCGCTCTCACAGCACGCACGGTCGCGTGATAGAGCGCTCTCATAGACACGCACAAAGGAGTGACCGTGAGTCTTTCACGACGCACAAAAGCCGTAGCCGCCGTTGCGGGCGCGGCCGCCATCGCCCTTCTCGCCGCCGGCTGCTCGGCCGGCGACTCGTCGTCGTCGGGGGGCTCCGGCGACAAGGTCGAGCTGACCGTCACGACGTTCGGCACGATGGGCTACGACGACCTCTACGCGCAGTACGAGGCCGACCACCCGAACATCACCATCAAGCCCACCAACATCGACACCGGCGACAACGCCAAGACCGACTGGCAGACCAAGGCCGCCGCCGGCGCCGGGCTGCCCGACGTGCAGGCCGTCGAGGAGGGCTGGCTGAGCGCCGTGATGCAGGTCTCCGACCAGTTCAACGACCTCAGCGACTACGGAGCCGACGAGATCAAGGACCGCTGGGTCGACTGGAAGCTCGCCCAGGCCACCGACAAGGACGGCCGCCTGATCGGCTACGGCTCGGACATCGGCCCCGAGGGCCTCTGCTACAACCGCACCGCCTTCGAGGCCGCCGGCCTGCCCACCGACCGCGAGGAGGTTGCGACGCTCTTCGGCGGCGAGGACGCCACGTGGGACAAGTACTTCGAGGTCGGCCAGCAGTACAAGGCCGCGACCGGCAAGGCGTTCTACGACCAGTCCGGCTTCCTCTGGAACGCCATGGTGAACCAGCAGCCCGAGGGCTACTACACCAAGGACGGCGAGCTGAACGTCGACGGCAACAAGGACCTCCAGAAGCTCTGGACGACCCTCTCCGCCGCCACCGAGTCGGGCCTGTCGGCCAACCAGACCGCCTGGGACTGGGGCAAGGGCAAGGCCTTCACCGACCAGACCTTCGCGACCTTCGTCTGCCCGGGCTGGATGCTCGGCGTGGTGAAGGGCCAGGTCACCGCCGCGGGCGGCGACGCCACCACCGGCTGGGACTTCGCCAACGTCTTCCCCGGCGGTGCGGCCAACTGGGGCGGCAGCTTCCTGACCGTGCCCACGCAGTCCAAGCACCCGAAGGAGGCCGCCGAGCTGGCCGCCTTCCTCACCGACGCGAAGTCGCAGGCCGCGGCCTTCGGTGTCGCGGGCACCTTCCCGAGCGTGACGGCCGCCCAGACCGACCCCGCCGTGACGGGCACGAACGAGCTGTCGACGTTCTTCAACGACGCCCCCATCGGTGAGATCCTCGCCCAGCGCGCCGACGGTGTCGTCGCCCAGTACAAGGGCCCGGACGACTCGGTCATCCAGTCGCAGGTCTTCGGCCCCGCGATCCAGCAGATCGACTCGGGCAAGGCCGACGGCGCCACGGCCTGGGACAACGCGCTCGAGCTGCTGAACCAGCTCGTCGTCAACAAGTAAGCACCCGGGGGTGGGCGGCCTCGGCCGCCCACCCCCCACCTTTCCCTGCCGCAGCCACCAGGAAGCCGTCATGACCGCCACCCTCACGCCGCCGACGTCGGACACGACGCCGCACGAGCCCTATCGCCCGAAGCAGCGCACCCCCTTCGCGTACTGGCGCAGCCGCTTCGACGTGAAGGCCTCCCCCTACCTCTACATCGCCCCGTTCTTCGTGCTGTTCGGCCTGGTCGGGCTCTTCCCCCTCGTCTACACCTTCATCGTGTCGCTGAACGAGTGGAACCTGCTCTCCGGCCCCGCCGGCTTCGTCGGCCTCGACAACTACGTCGCCGAGCTGAACGACCCCTTCTTCTGGAACTCGCTCTTCAACACCGTGAGCATCTTCCTGCTCTCGGCCATCCCGCAGCTGGTCGGCGCGGTGCTGATCGCGGCGGTGCTCGACCAGAACATCCGCGCCAAGACCTTCTGGCGGATGAGCGTGCTCATCCCCTACGTCGTCACCCCCGTCGCCGTGACGCTGATCTTCTCCAGCGCCTTCGACGAGAAGTACGGCCTGATCAACAACGTGCTGCAGACCCTCTCGATCGACCCCGTGATGTGGAAGACCGAGACCCTCCCCTCGCACGTCGCCATCGCCTCGATGGTCAACTGGCGCTGGACGGGCTACAACGCCCTGATCCTGCTCGCCGCCATGCAGGCCGTGCCGCGTGACATCTACGAGTCCGCCGCGCTGGACGGCGCCGGAGCGATCAGGCGCTTCTTCTCGATGACCTTGCCGAGCATCCGCCCGACCATGATCTTCGTGATCGTCACGGCCACCGTCGGTGGCCTGCAGATCTTCACCGAGCCGAAGCTCTTCAACCCCACCACCGCCACCCCCGGCGGCCCGCAGCGGCAGTACCAGACCACGGTGCTCTACCTCTGGGACCTCGCGTTCAACCGGCAGAACTTCGGCAAGGCCTCCGCGGTCGCCTGGCTCCTGTTCCTCATCATCGTGCTCTTCGGGGTGCTGAACTTCCTGATCTCGCGGCGCATCGCCTCGGTCGAGAGCCGATTCATCGCGAAGAAGGCCATCAAGAAGGGAAAGCGCTCGTGACCACGACCACCATCGCCCGCCGCCGCAAGCCGCTCGGCATCGACAAGCGACCCGGGTTCCTCACCTACGGCCTGCTGATCGTCTTCTTCGTCGCCGGCACCTATCCCCTCTACTGGTCGTTCATCGCGGGCACCAGCCCGAGCTCGGTGCTCACCGAGACGTGGCCGCCGCTGCTGCCCGGCGGGCAGTTCTGGCAGAACGTCGGCGAGGTGATGAACACGGTGCCGTTCTGGACGTCGCTGCTGAACAGCATCATCGTCTCGAGCGTCATCACGGTGTCGGTCGTGCTGTTCTCGACGCTCGCCGGCTACTCGTTCGCGAAGCTGAAGTTCCGCGGCCGCGAGGGGCTGCTCGTGTTCGTCATCGCGACCCTCGCGGTGCCCACCCAGCTCGGCATCATCCCGCTCTTCATGGTGATGAAGCAGTTCGGCTGGACCGGCACCCTGGGCGCCGTCATCGTGCCCACCCTGGTGACCGCCTTCGGCGTGTTCTTCATGCGGCAGTACCTCGTCGACGTCATCCCCGACGAGCTGATCGAGGCCGCCCGGGTCGACGGCGCGAGCATGCTGAGCACGTTCTGGCACGTCGGCATCCCGGCCGCGCGCCCGGCGATGGCCATCCTGGGCCTGTTCACGTTCATGACCGCGTGGACCGACTACCTCTGGCCGCTGCTCGTCGTGCCGCAGAACCCGACGCTGCAGGTGGCGCTGAGCCAGCTGCAGTCGGCCAAGTACGTCGACTACTCGATCGTGCTGACCGGCGCGGTGCTCGCCACCCTGCCCCTCCTGCTGCTGTTCGTGCTCGCGGGCAAGCAGCTCGTCTCGGGCATCATGGCGGGCGCGGTCAAGGGCTGAGCCGAGCTCTACACTGGAGATCGGCAGACCCTGAGGAGGCCCCGTGAGCGAGATGTCGTCGGGGCGTGGGCGGGACGCGCATCCGGCCCCCACGCTCGAGATGGTGGCGGCCGCCGCCGGGGTGTCGCGGGCGACCGTCTCGCGGGTGGTGAACGCGGCTCCCAATGTGTCGGATGCGATCGCCGAGGCCGTGAACGAGGCCATCCTCAAGCTCAACTACGTCCCGAACCGCGCTGCACGCTCCCTCGTCAGCCGGCGCACCCAGGTGATCGCGCTGGTGGTGCCGGAGACGACGGCCAAGCTGTTCAGCGACCCGTTCTTCGCCACGGTCGTGCAGGGCGTGGCGCTCTACCTCTCCGACACCGACTTCACGCTGAACATGCTGATCGCGTCGGAGATGCGCTCGGAGAAGACGCGTCGCTACCTGCTCGGCGGCAACGCCGACGGGGCGCTCGTGGTCTCGCACCACGAGGGCGACCACTCCTACGACCGGCTCGACCTGTCGCTGCCGATCGTCTACGGCGGCCGGCCGCTGCTCGAGAGCGAGAGCGAGAGCTACTTCGTCGACGTCGACAACGTCGCTGGGGCCGCCGAGGCGACCGCACACCTCATCGCGACGGGCCGTCGCTCGATCGCGACGATCGCGGGGCCCCAGGACATGCCGCCGGGCTTCGACCGGCTGCGCGGCTTCCGACGGGCGATGGCGGATGCGCGGCTGCGCTCCGACCTCGTGGAGTACGGTGACTTCACCCCCGACTCGGGCGCCGAGGCCATGCGGCGGCTGCTCGATCGCGGCGAGCCGATCGACGGGCTGTTCGCGGCGAACGACCAGATGGCGGCGGGGGCCTACTCGGTCATCCTCGAGCGGGGGCTGCGCATCCCGCACGACATCGCGGTCGCCGGCTTCGACAACAACTACTTCGGGTCGACGGCGGTGCCGGCTCTGACGACGATCGACCAGCCGTCGCTCGAGCTGGGGCGAGCGATGGCCGAGGTGCTGGTGCGGCGCATCGAGGGCAAGCCGGTCGACCGGGTCACGATGATGCCGACGCGGCTGATCGTGCGGGCGTCGACGACGCCCCGCGACGCCTAGCGGGCCAGGAGCGCGCGGAAGGTGGCGCGGAGGGGGGCGGCGAGGTCGTCGTGGGTGGCCGAGGCGAGGGGTTCGGCGGCCGCCGCGCTGCGGAGCATGACCGCGCCGAGGAGGGTGGAGATGGCGAGCTGCGCGCGCAGCAGGACGGGGGCGGTAGCGGGGTCGTCCTCGCGCCAGCCGGCCGCGGCCGCCAGGCGGCGGGTGAAGTGCTCGAGGGTGCGGCGGCGGATGCGGTCGGCGTTCTCGTCACCGGAGGAGCGCAGCAGCAGCAGGAGCTGCAGGGGGTCGTCGCCATCCGGTGCATTGACGACGTGCAGCACGAGGCGGTCGATCACGGCCTCGAGATCGGATGCGCGGGCCGGCGTCTGGGTGTCGAGCTCGTCGGAGGTGCGGGCCATGCACGCCTCGAACAGGCCCTCCTTCGAGACGAAGTAGCGGTTGATCAGGGCCACGTTCACGCCCGCGTCGGCCGCGATGGCGCGCACGGTGGTGGCGCGGTAGCCGTCGGTCGCGAAGCGGCGGCGGGCGGCGCGCACGAGGGCCCGTCGGGTCACCGCGGCGTCGCGGCCCGACCGGATCAGTTCGTCGTCGATGCTCATGCCCGAGCCACTGTACCGGCTCGTGGGCGGGTGTAAACAAAAGTTGACTTAGAGCAACCACAGGACGATACTTCTCAAGTCAGCATCTGCTTACATACCCGAGGAGCGTCATGACCACCACCACCCGGAGCCCGAACACAGGTTCGGTGCCCACCACCGCGGCCGCCCGCGGACGGGGCACGGCGATCATCCTGTTCCTCTCGCTCGGCGGGCTCTCCTTCGCCGTGCTGCAGTCGCTGGTCGCGCCCGCGCTCGGCACCATCGGCAGCGACCTGGGCGTCGCGACGACCGACGCGAGCTGGGTGCTGACCGCCTACCTGCTCTCGGCGTCGGTGCTCACGCCGATCCTCGGACGCCTTGGCGACATGGTCGGCAAGCGCCGCGTGATCATCGTCGTTCTCGCGCTGCTCCTCGTCGGAACGGTGCTCGCCGCCCTCGCCCCGAACCTCGGCGTGCTGATCGTCGCCCGCATCCTGCAGGGTGCCGCCGGCGCGGTGATGCCGCTGTCGATCGGCATCGTGCGCGACGAGCTGCCGAAGGAGCGGGTCAGTGTGACCATCGGCCTGCTCTCGGCGATCTTCGGGATCGGCGCCGGTGTCGGCATCGTGGCCGCCGGGCCGATCGTCGAGGCCCTGTCGTGGCACTGGCTGTTCTGGCTGCCCGCCGTGCTCGTGGCCATCGCCCTGCTGGGTGCGATCTTCGGCATCCCGGAGTCGCCGGTGCGGACGCCCGGCCGGCTCGACCTCGTCGGCACCGCCATCCTGACCGTCGGCCTCGTCGGCCTGCTGCTCGCGATCAGCGAGGGCGAGAAGTGGGGCTGGGGCGACGGCAAGACGATCGGCCTGCTCGCGCTCGGCGCCGTGGCGCTGGTGGCGTTCGTGCTCGTGGAGCTGCGGGTGAAGGAGCCCCTGATCGACGTGCGGCTGTTCACGCACCGCGGCGTCTGGACCGCTCACGTCGTCGCCCTGGCGTTCGGCTTCGCGATGTTCGGCACGTTCATCCTGGTGCCCACCCTGCTGCAGCTGCCCTCGGCGCTCGGCTACGGGTTCGGGCTGTCGGTGACGGAGGCTGGGCTCTACCTGCTGCCCACGGTCGTGGCGATGGTCATCTCGGGCGTGCTCGCGGGCATCCTGATCAGGCGGGTCGGACCGAAGATCCCGATGGTGCTCGGCGGGGTGTCGGTGACCGTCGCGTTCCTGATCCCGGCGTTCGGGCACGGGGAGACCTGGCAGATCCTGCTGTCGGGCATCCTGACCGGTATCGGCATCGGCATGGCCCTCGCCGCGACCTCCAACGCGATCGTGGAGAGCGTGCCGGCCGCGCAGACCAGCGAGGCGATCAGTGCGAACACGGTCATCCGCACGGTCGGCAGCAGCGTGGGCACCGCGGTGATCGCGGCGCTGATCTCGTCGAACGTGTCCCCGCAGGGGGCTCCGCTCGACGACGCGTTCACCGTGGGCTTCTGGGCGTCGGCGGGGGTCGGCGTGCTGGCGATCCTCGCGGCGCTCGTGGCGCCGTCGCTGCGGGCGCGCCGTCGCGAGGCGGCCGCCGCGGGCGTCACCGACGCCCCCGAGCTCGAGGGGCACTAGCCGCCGCGGGGGCCCAGACCCCCGCGACGTCATGCGCGCAAGCGCCGAACCGCCGGCACCGTGAGGGCCGCCGCGGTCGCCGCCACGACCAGCGCGGCGCAGCCGAGCAGCGTCGGCGCGGTGCCGAAACTGTGCGCGAGCGGGCCCACGAGCACCTCGCCCAGCGGGATCGCGAGGAACGAGCCCACCATGTCGAACGAGTAGACGCGCGACAGCGCCCCGCGGGGCACGTGGGTCTGAAGCGACTGGTCCCAGGCGATGGCGAAGACCTCGAGGGCGACCCCGCCGAGCGCGAAGGCGACGATCAGCACGGGCACCGCCGCAGCCCCGGCGGCGGAAGGCCCGAGACCGCCGGCGACGATTGCGAGCGCCACGACGGGCAGTGCCGTCAGCGCCATCCCGCCGACCCCGACCGCGAGCGCCCGGCGCGGA
Organism: Herbiconiux flava; assembly: GCF_013409865.1. NCBI lineage: Bacteria > Bacillati > Actinomycetota > Actinomycetes > Micrococcales > Microbacteriaceae > Herbiconiux > Herbiconiux flava. The sequence continues at coordinate 1,023,790 of NZ_JACCBM010000001.1, read as the reverse complement.
CGCCAGCGCAGCGCCAGCACCGCCCCGAGCGCGAGACCACCGGCCTGCGCCGCCACCACGAAGCCCCACCCGGCCCGGCCGAACGTCTGGTCGGCCACGAGAGGCCCGAGCACCGTCGTCGCGCCGACGAACGCGGCGTTGAGCACGCCGAACTGCGCCACGACCACCCACACCCAGCGGCGGCGGGTGAACTCCCGCCAGCCCTCGCGCAGCTCGCCGATCGCCGCTCGCAGGCCGGTCAGCAGGCCGGGCCGACCCGGCGGCGGCGGGGTGACGGATGCGCGGAGCAGCCGCATCCGCGAGAAGAGCAGCCCCGCCAGAGCGAACCCGGCCGCGTCGATGGCGAGCCCCCAGCCCGGCCCGACCGCGGCCACGAGACCCGCGCCCGCCGCGGCGCCCACGATGCTCGAGCCGTTGAGCCCCAGCCGGAGCAGGGCGTTCGCGGAGCGCAGCTCGGCGAACGGAACGGTCTCGGGCACGAGCGCCGCCGCGGCGGGGAGGCTCACCGCTGCGACCGCCCCGTTCAGCGCGCCGAGCAGCACCAGTGACGGGATCGACGCCGTGCCCGTGAGCACCAGGGCGGCGACCACGCCCTGCGTCAGCGCCGCGGCGAGCGAGGCACCGACGAGCAGCAGGTCGCGCGGCAGCCGGTCGGCGAGCACCCCGCCGGCGAGCAGCACGGCGACGTTCGTGATCGAGCGCGCGGCGACGACGAGACCGAGGTCGACCACCGAGCCCGTGAGGTCGAGCACCGCGAAGGCCAGGGCGATCGGCGCGACGGCGTTGCCCAGGATGCTCGTCGTGCGGGCCGCGAGCAGCCACCGGTACGCGCGGCGCCGAAGCGGCCCCGGCAGCCGCGGGCGCCCGACGAGCGACGTGCCGGCAGGCGACGGTGGAGCCGGTGAAGGCACGGGAGCCGGCGATGGCACGGCGGGCGACCCCGAGGCAGGCGGCGGCGCGCCGCTCACGGTCGCCGCAGCGGGAACAGCTCCGCCGTCATCGACACGGGCACCGTGCCCGGTGTGCGCGCCGGACGCGCGGCCTCGTGCAGCAGCGCCGAGGCGGCGCCCACGGCTCCGACGACGCGCCGCCACGTCACCGGGTCGACCCACAGCTCGGCGTCGGTCGTCAGGTGCGGCCCTGCGACCCGCAGTGCCGAGCGCCGGCGCAGCTCGTCGATCACCGCTTCCACGTACTCGGCGCGCTCCTCCGACGCCGCGCCGCCGGCCACCACCCCCTCGTCCAACCGGAACGGCTCGGCCGACGACTCGTGCCGGTAGCGCTTCGCGTCACCGCCCCGCACCCGCACCACCTCGACGACGCGGATGAGCCCGGCCCGCTCCAGCACCCGCAGGTGGTAGCTGGCGGCGGCCTGGGAGACCCGCAGCTCGCGTCCGGCCTCGGCCGCGCTCATCGCGGTGGCCGTCAGCAGCGACAGCAGCCGGAGGCGCACGGGGTGGGCGGTGGCGCGGAGGACGTCGAGGGAGGACATGGAGCCATCGTGCGGGCCGCGCATCCGACCGTCAAATAGCTCTTTGGGGGTTGGGCTGCGAAGAAGGGCCTCAGCCCGCGTAGCCGGGGGCCGCGGGCAGCCCGAAGTACTCCTCGAGGGTCGGGATGCCCGTCGTGTGCAGCTCCGTCGCGAGCGGCACCCCGACCCAGCGCCAGTGCCACGGCTCGAACTCGTAACCGGTCACGGGGGTGCCGCCGTCGGGGTAGCGCAGCACGTAGCCGAAGCGGTGGGCGTTCTGCTGCAGCCAGGTGTAGGCGGGGGTGTTCGCGAAGCAGCGACCGTCGGTCGAGCATCCGGAGACCGTGTCGAGGATGTCCATCGCCATGCCGGTCTGGTGCTCACTGAAGCCGGGGCGGGCGCTGGTGAGGTCGGCCCCCTCGACACCGAGCGAGTTCACGTAGTAGTCGTAGGCGCGCACCTGCACGCTGTACGAGCGGTAGCCGCTCTGCGCGACCAGCTGGATGCCCGCCTCGCCCGCCGCCGCATGGAACATGTCGACCAGGGCCGACGCCGCGTCGGCGCGGAGCTGGTAGCCGTTCGGGTTCGGGATGTCGCCCGGCAGGTCGACGAGGTCGGGCGGGCCGTAGTCGGCGCCGTCCTGGATGGGGCGGAGCTTGTTCACCACGACCCAGGGGCTGAGCGGATCGTCCACGGAGTTCGCCGATCGGTCGAAGGCGGGAGGCGCCGGCGGGGCGGCCGGCTCGGGCGAAGCGGAGGGAGAAGGAGCCGGTGAGACGGTGGCCGAGGCCACGGGTGGCTGCGTCGGAGCAGGGGACGACGAGGGTGCCGCCGTGAACGACGGGGCCGGCAGTGCCGTCGGAGCCGCCAGCACTCCACCGGCGGGATGCAGCACCCCGGTCACCACGAGCGCACCGCCCACGAGGAGCGCCACGACCACGAGGGAGGCGGCGCCGATCAGCACTCCGCGCACGCGACGCCGCGAGCGCCGCTGCCGGCGGTCCATCAACCTCGACACCCGACGAGCATAACGCCCGGTGCATCGGAACCCCGTGACGCAATGGGGAGTTCTCCCCCCTTAAAAGGTGGCACCCGATTTGGGCGGCAATTCGGAACCGTGCTTGAATTGCCGATGTGCGGGGCTCCCCCCACCCGAAGTCGGGAGCCGCAGGAATCGCTCACCCATGTGTCCTGACCCGCCGTCTTACCCACACCGCTGGACACCGTTGACGATGTGGAGACCCGTGTGAGGCTGTTCGAGGCGATCCGCCGTCGCAAGGCGACGACGGCATCGGTGGCCACCATCGCCGCTCTGGCGATCGGCGTGACCACGATGGCGTTCCTCTACGAGGGCATCGAGACGGCCGACGTCGACCTCAACGACGGCGGTGTCTGGGTGACGAAGCCCTCCGGGCTGCTGCTCGGGCACCTCAACCACCCCGCGCAGGTGATCGACGGGGGCCTCCGCACCTCCTCCACCGAGTTCGACGTGCTGCAGCGCGACGAGACGGTGCTGATGCTCGACACCACGGGCTCCTCCCTCACCCCGGTCAACCCGGTCACCATGGCGCTCGAGGCGCCCCTCATCCTCCCTCCCGAGTCATCGGTGTCACTCGGAGGCCCGACGCTCACGGTGCTCGACCGCGAGACCGGAGAGCTCTGGGCCGGCCCCTCGTCGAACGCCGCGGGCCTGCAGCTCGACCCCGACGAGCCGCTCGGCGAGCTCGGCGGCGCCGGCGCAGCCGTGGCCGACGCCGCGGGCAACGTGCACGCGCTGTCGACCTCCGCCGGCAAGCTGCTCGAGTACGACCGCGACGAGAACGGCGGCCTCCCCGTCGAGCCGGCCAGCACCGACTTCCCCGAGGTCGAGGAGGGCGCGCGCCTCACCCTGACCACCGTCGGCGACCAGGCCGTCGTCTTCGACGCCTCCTCCGGAAGCCTGCACCTGCCCGGCGGCTCCGTGGTCGAGCTGCCCGACGCCGAGGGCGGTGTCGTGCAGCCCACCGGGCCGGCCTCCTCCGACGTGCTGGTCGCGACGAAGACCTCGCTCATCCGGCAGCCCCTCGACGGCGGCGAGGCCACCGTGATCCCCGCCGGGGGCGAACCCGGCACACCGGCCGCGCCGGTCTTCCTGAACGGATGCGCGTACGCCGCCTGGTCCGGATCGGGGGCCTTCCTCCGCGACTGCTCGGGCGACGCGAACGACGTCGAGGATCAGATCGACGGCCTGGCGGCGAACGCCGACCTCCGCTTCCGGGTGAACCGCGACGTCGTGGTGCTGAACGACGTGTCGACCGGCGTCGTGTTCCTGGTGAACCAGGACATGAAGAAGGTCGACAACTGGGACGACATCGCCCCGCCGCCCGAGCAGAGCGACTCCGACGAGGAGGAGGACAGCACCGAGGACGAACTCCAGGTGCTGCTGCCCGACCGCTCCGAGGAGAACACTCCTCCGACGGCCGAGGACGACGCCTTCGGCGTGCGGCCCGGCCGCACCGTGGTGCTGCCCGTGCTCGACAACGACCTCGACCCCGACGGCGACATGCTCACCGCGAAGATCGAGGGCTCCCAGCCCGGGATCGGCGAGGTGCAGCGCATCCTGAACGGAGCGGCCCTGCAGATCGTCGTCTCGCCCGACGCCTCGGGCAGCGCGAGCTTCGGGTACACCGTCGACGACGGCCGCGGCGGCAGCGACACCGCCACCGTCTCGCTCAGCGTGCGCGGCGACGAGGAGAACGCCCCGCCGAAGCAGAAGCGCGTCACCGACGTGCTGGTCGAGCTCGGGGCGAGCGTCAACCACAACGTGCTGCCCGACTTCATCGACCCCGACGGCGACGACCTCTACGTCGTCGGCGCCTCGACCGGCACCGACGACCAGGTGCAGTACCGACCCGACGGCCAGATCAGCTTCACCAGCATCGACCAGGACACCGGCCCGAAGGAGGTGACGGTCGTCGTCTCCGACGGCCGCACCGAGACCGAGGGCACCGTGCGCTTCCAGGTGCGCGACCCCGGCAGCCTCGCGCCGGTGACCAACGGCGACACGGTCGTCACGACCGTCGACGAGCGCGTGACCGTGGCGCCCATGGACAACGACCTCAGCCCGTCGGGAGCACCGCTCCGCCTGGCGAAGGTGAACGAGACCCCCGGCGCCGCGCTGCAGCCCGACTACACCACCGGCACCTTCGACTTCACCAGCAGCACCCCGGGTGACTACTACGTGCAGTACCTGGTCTCCGACGGCCCGAAGACCGCCGAGGGCCTCGTGCGCGTCACCGTGCTGCCCGTCACCGACAGCACCGACCCGCCGATCGCCGTGCGCGACACGGCCCAGCTGCCGAACGGCGGCACCACGCTCGTCAACGTGCTGTCGAACGACACCGACCCGAACGGCGGCATCCTCGCCGTGCAGTCGGTGCAGGTGCCGGCCGAGGCGGGCGTGAGCGTCGAGGTGCTCGAGCACGAGATCCTGCGCATCACCGACCGCGGGCTCACCGACCCGATCACCATCACCTACACGGTGTCGAACGGGGCGGCCTCCTCACGCGGCGAGGTGTTCGTCACGCCGATCCCCGCCCCCGACCGGCTGCTCCCGCCGAACGCGGAGGACGACGACGTCACGGTGCGGGTCGGCGACATCGTGACGATCCCGGTGCTCGCGAACGACACCCATCCGAACGGCGACACGCTCTCGCTCTCGCCCACGCTGATCGACCCCGTGGTCGACCCGGCCGACGGCAGCATCTTCGTGGCCGGCGACACCGTGCGCTTCAACGCCGGGCCCGAGCCCAAGACCGTCTACGCCACCTACGAGGCCGTCGACTCGCAGGGCCAGAAGGACGCCGGCTACATCACCATCCGCATCGTCGGCCCCGACGACGGCACCAACGCGCCGCCGCGACCGCAGGACGTCACGATCCGGGCGCTGCAGGGCACGACCGTGCGCATCCCGATCCCGCTCGACGGCATCGACCCCGACGGCGACTCGGTCGAGCTCGTGGGCCAGAGCTCGGCGCCGGGCAAGGGGCGCATCACCGAGGTCGGGGAGGCGTGGCTCGTCTACGAGGCGTACCCCGACGCATCCGGGACCGACACGTTCACATACACCGTGCGCGACCGGCTCGGCGCCTCGGCCACGGCCTCCGTGCTCGTCGGCATCATCCCCGCGAGCGAGTCGAACCAGCCGCCGTACGCGGTGAAGGACGCCATCTCGGCCCGCCCCGGCCGCACGGTCGCGGTCGACGTGATGGAGAACGACAACGACCCCGACGGCGACCCCATCGCCATCCGCTCCGAGGGCCTGACCGTGCCCGACGGCGTGACCGCCTCGGTCGAGGGCGGCCGCGTGCTCGTCACCGCCCCGGGTGAGGCCGGCGACTACACGCTGCAGTACACGATCGTCGACCGCTGGGGTGCGGCGGCGGCCGGCACGCTGCTGGTGCAGGTGAGTCCGGATGCTCCGCTCGCCTCGCCCATCGCCCGTGACGACCAGGTGCCCGTCGCCGACATGCTCGACCGCGAGACCGTCGACGTGAACGTGCGCGAGAACGACGACGACCCCGACGGCACGATCGAGGGCCTCACGGTCACGAGCTCCGACCCCGCCGCCACCCCGCTCGCGAGCGGCAACCTGCAGATCACCCTGCTGCCGACCTCGCAGATCATCACCTACACCGTCACCGACCAGGACGGCCTGACCGCCTCGGCCTTCGTGAACGTGCCGGGCAGCGACACGCTGCCGCCCGTGCTGCGGCCGGGCATCGAGCCGCTCGTGGTGAACGACGGCCAAACGGTCGACGTCGAGCTCTCGGACTACGTGCTGGTCGGCGAGGGCAAGTCGGTGCGCATCACCGAGGCCGACACCGTGAGGGCCGCGAACTCGAACGGCGACGACCTCCTCGCCGATGCCGACACCCTCCGCTACACGCCGAAGCCGCGCTACGACGGCCCCGACGCCCTGAGCTTCGAGGTCACCGACGGCACGGGCCCCGACGACCCGGACGGCCGCACGGCGACCCTCGTCATCCCCATCACCGTCGTCTCGGACTACAACACCCCGCCCACCTTCAAGGGCGCCGAGCTCACCGTCGCGGCGGGCGAGGACGAGCAGTCGATCGACCTGCGCGGCGCCGCGGAGGACCCCGACGAGGGCGAGCTCGAGGCCCTGACCTTCGCGATCGTCGGCGACGCTCCGGCCGGCGTCTCGGTGCGCCTCGACGGCTCGACGCTCGTGGCCCGGGCGGATGCCGATGCCCCGCTGAACCCCTCCACCCTCGACATCGAGGTCTCCGACGGCGTCAACACGCCGGTGCGCGGGGCCGTGCAGATCTCGGTGCTCGCAACCACCCGCACGCCCCCGTCGGCCACGGACGACATCGTGCCGCAGGCCAACCAGGGCCAGACGGTCTCGGTGCCGGTACTGGCGAACGACTTCAATCCGTTCCCCGACACCCCCCTGAGGATCACCGAGGTCGCCATCGAGACGGGCACCGGCAACGCCGACTTCTCGGGCTCGGACGTCTCCGTGACCCCGGCGGCCGACTTCGTGGGCACCATGGTCGTGCGCTACGGCATCATCGACGCCACGGGCGACCCGTCACGCCAAGCAGACGGGCGCATCCAGCTCACCGTACAGGGCCGCCCCGACGCCCCCGCGACGCCGACGGTCACGAGCATCCAGGACCGCACGGTCGTGCTGAACTGGGCGTCCCCGGTGAACAACGGCGCCGAGATCACGAGCTACACCGTGACGAGCCCCCAGGGCTACACGAAGACCTGCGCGTCGACGACGTGCACGCTCGACGGTCTCACCAACGACGTCGAGTACACCTTCACCGTCACGGCGACGAACTCGGTGGGCACCTCAGACCCGTCGCCCTCCTCGGCCGTGGCCCGACCGGACGCGCGTCCCGATCAGCCCCAGCCGCCGACCCTGAAGTTCGGCGACAAGAGCCTCGAGGTGAGCTGGGTGACGCCCCCGACCCCCGGCTCGGCGGTGCAGTCGTTCAACCTCGAGATCTCCCCCGCCCCGGCGCGCGGAGCCCCCTCGCGCTACGGCGTGACGGGCAACTCGATCGTCTGGGAGGGCCTCGAGAACGGCACCGCCTACCAGGTGCGGGTGCAGGCCGTGAACAAGGCCCCCGAGCCCTCCGACTTCAGCGCCTTCTCGGCGACCGAGATCCCGGCCGGAAAGCCGGAGGCCCCGGGTCAGCCGAGCACGACCCGGCTCGACCCCGTCGGCGGGCAGTCGCAGATGCGGGTTGCTTGGAGCAAGCCCTCGGGCAACGGCGACGACAACCTCAAGTACACGCTGACCATCCTCCGCGGCGGCAGCCCGGTCGACAGCCTGCCCGGGCTCACCGCCACCGAGCAGACCGTGCGGCTCGACACCTCGGAGAGCGACTACACCTTCTCGGTGACCGCGACCAACAAGGCGGGCGAGGGCGCTCCCTCGGCGGCCTCGGCCCCCCGCCGGAGCTTCACTCCGCCGGGAGCAGCCGGTCCTGCGACGATCACCTCGGAGGGCGACGGCAGCGTCACCTTCGACCGCGGCGCCAGCGCCTCGGGCAACGGCGCCTCCCAGGGCGAGCTGATCTACCAGTACAGCGTCAACGGCGGCGGCTGGACCCCGATCCCCGGGAACGCCCAGGCCTACCAGGTCACCGGACTGCAGAACGGCACGAGCTACACGGTGCGGGTGCGGGCGACGACCCCGCTCGACGGGACGAACTACGAGGGCCCGGCGAGCGGCGAATCGAACGCCGGAGTGCCGTTCGGCCCGCTCGCGCAGCCCTCGGTGTCGGCGAACGGCAACGCGAAGTCGGTGACGCTGTCCTGGAACGCTCCGGCCGGCAACGGACGCCCCATCACATCGGTGGAGGTCTACGTCGACGGGAACCTCAACTCGAACGCCGGCAACGGCACGGTGACCGTCGGAGACGCCTACAGCGAGAAGCACTCCATCCGCGTCGTGGTGAAGGACTCGGCCGGGCAGAGCTCCGAGAACTCGACGAGCGCGTCGAGCGGCTCGGCTCCCCCCAAGGGCGCCTTCCTGTCGTCGTGGAAGAGCTGCGACGGCGAGGGCCTGGTCAACGGGCCGCCCTGTGTGCGCATGAAGATCACGGTCGAGAACTTCCTCGGCCAGAGCAGCGTGTTCTGCGAGTGGACCGGGGGCGAGTACCTCAGCACCACCATCCCGGTCGACGGCAACGGCAACGGCTCGAAGCAGCTCAACTGGTACACGCAGGACACAGGCGCCTACTCGCTCGAGAACCAGGCCTCCCGCATGAACTGCGAGGGCACGCCGATGAAGGTCAGACGATGACACGTGTGATGAAAGAGGAACGATGACGATGACCCCCGAGCAGGCGACCTGGTTCGCCGGCACCTTCGACCGGCTGACCCAGAACGTCGGCCTGGCCGTGCTGGGCAAGGACCACGTGGTGCGCCTGGCCCTGATGGCGATGATCGCCGAGGGCCACGTGCTGCTCGAGGACGCCCCGGGCACCGGCAAGACGAGCCTCGCGAAGGCGATCGCGGCGACCGTGCAGGGCACCAGCCAGCGCATCCAGTTCACGCCCGACCTGCTGCCCTCCGACGTCACCGGCGTGACGATCTACGACCAGGACACCCGCACGTTCGACTTCCACAAGGGCCCGATCTTCGCCTCGATCGTGCTCGCCGACGAGATCAACCGTGCCAGCCCGAAGACCCAGTCGGCGCTGCTCGAGGTGATGGAGGAGTCCCGCGTGTCGGTCGACGGCGTCGCCCACGAGGTCGGCCGCCCCTTCCTCGTGATCGCGACCCAGAACCCGATCGAGCAGGCGGGCACCTACCGGCTGCCCGAGGCGCAGCTCGACCGCTTCCTGATCAAGACGTCGATCGGCTACCCCGACCTCGCGTCGGCCGAGCAGATCCTCGCCGGTTCCGCCAACCGCAACCCCTCCTCGGGCCTCTCGCCCGTGATCACCACCTCCGCGGTCGCCGACATGGCCGACCTCGCGGCGACCGTGCACGTCGACCCGGCCATCCTGCGCTACACCGCGCAGCTCGCCGAGGAGACCCGCAGCGCCCCCGAGTCGCGCCTCGGCGTCTCGGTGCGCGGCGCGATGGCGCTGATCCGCGCCGCCAAGGTCTGGGCGGCCTCGCAGGGCCGGCACTTCGTGCTGCCCGACGACATCAAGGAGCTCGCCGGGCCCGTCTGGACCCACCGCTTCGTGCTCGACGCCGAAGCCGAGTTCTCGGGGGCGACGGCCGAGGGCGTGCTCGCCCGCGTGCTGGCCGACGTCGCCGCACCGCAGTCGAGGCAACCCGCTGCATGAGCCGGGCGGGGGAGGGCGCGCGCGCGATCCGCGGATCGGCGCCCGCGCGCTGGGTGACGGAGACGGGCTGGCCCGCGGTGTCGACGACGGCACGGCGCGCCGGGTCCGCCGTCGCGCCCGCCGTCGGCCCGGTGCTCGGCACCGTGTCGGGGTTCGGCTGGGCCGTGCTCGGCGTGACGGTCGTCGCGATCGTCGCCGGCCTGGCGCTGGGCTGGCGGGAGCTGCTGGTGATCGGCTTCGTGCTGCTCGCCGCGCTGCTGATCGCGATCGGCTTCGCCGTGGGGCGCTCGGCCTACGCGGTGCGGCTCGACCTCGCCCTCACCCGCGTGGTGGTGGGTGAGCGGGCCGTCGGCCGGCTCGCCGTCTCGAACACCTCGGCCCGCACCCTCCTGCCCGCCCGCATCGAGCTGCCCGTCGGCTCGGCCTTCGCATCCTTCCAGCTGCCGCGCCTCGCTCCGGAGGCCGAGCACGACGAGCTGTTCGGCATCCCGACCGGCCGTCGTGCCGTGATCGTGGTCGGGCCCGTGCGATCGGTTCGCGGCGATCCGCTGGGCCTGCTGCGGCGGGAGCTGCGGTGGACCGACCCGGTCGACCTGTTCGTGCATCCGAGGACCGTCTCGCTCGGCGGCTCGTCGTCGGGATTCCTGCGCGACCTCGAGGGCGTCGAGAGCCGGGTGCTGTCGGACAACGACGTCTCGTTCCACGCGCTGCGCGAGTACGTGCCGGGGGATGACCGGCGGTACATCCACTGGAAGACCTCCGCCCGCACGGGCAAGCTGATGGTGCGCCAGTTCGAGGAGACCCGACGCTCGCACCTCGCCATCGCGCTCTCGACGAACCGCGCCGACTACGCCGACGGCGAGCGAGGCGACGAGGAGTTCGAGCTCGCGGTCTCGGTCTGCGGCTCGCTCGCCGTGCAGGCGCTGATGGAGGAGCGGGAGATCACCGTGCTCACCCCCGGGAGCACCCTGCATGCCGAGACCGGCCGGCGCCTGCTCGACGAGCTCTCGGCCGTCGAGCAGAACGAGACCAGCCGCGAGACCGTCGTGCAGCTCGCCAAGACCACCGGCACCGCGGTGCCGCAGGCGTCGGTGGCGTTCCTGCTGTTCGGCAGCGGCGTGACTCCCACCCAGATCCAGGCGTCGTCGATGCACATCCCGCTCGGGGTGCGCGTGATCGCGATCGCTTCGCGGCCAGGCGAGCGGATGTCGCTGCGCACGCTCGGGGACATCACCCTGCTGACCGTCGGCGATCTGACCGACCTGCCGCGCGCACTCCGGAGGGCAAACAGCTGATGACCACGGCCTCCAGCCCCCGGCGGGCCAGCGCGGCGAGTCCGCGCCGGGCCGCCCGCGCCTCCACCCCGCTGCTCCCGCCGCTTCCCGCGGCCGCCCGCCCGGCCTGGTCGATCGCGACCGACGCCGGCGTCGTGCTGCTGCTCGCGATCGTCTCGGTGCTGACGCTCGGCCCCGCGTTCGGCGGCGTCGGCTACCTCGTCGCCGGCATCGGAGGCGCCGTGCTCGGCATCCTGATCGGCGCGGCCGGCTGGCGCCTGTCGTGGAACCTGCTGATCGTCGCGGCGGCCACCGTCGTCGTCTACCTGCTGTTCGGCGGCCCGCTCGCGGCGCCCGGCACCACGATCCTCGGCGTCGTCCCGACGCTCGACACCCTGCGCACCCTCGTGCTCGGCATCGTGTTCTCGTGGAAGGACGCACTCACCCTCGTGGTGCCCGTCGGCCAGTTCGACGGCACACTCGTGGTGCCCTTCCTCTCGGCACTGGTCGCGACCGTGCTGGCGACGAGTTTCGCGCTGCGCCTCAAGCACGCCGGCTGGGCCCTGCTGCCGCTGACTCTGCTGTTCGTGCTGGGTATTGCCTTCGGCACCCGCGAGGCCGCGTTCCCCGTCGTGCTGGGGCTCGCCTTCGCCGGCATCGCCCTGGTCTGGACGGCTTGGCGCCGACAGGAGTCGCGCGCCCGCGCCTCCCGCGGCACCGACCTCGGGGGCGGCAGCTCGCTCGACCCCGCGACCGCCAAGGCCCTGCGCACGACCCGGCTCGCCGCGGGCGCCGGTCTCGTGGTCGGCGCGCTCGTCGTGGGCGCCGTCACCGGCGGCCTGCTCGTGCCCGCGTCGGCCCGGGAAGTGCTGCGCGACAACGTCGTGCCGCCACTCGACCTGCACGACTACGCGAGCCCTTTGGTGGGCTTCCGCAGCTACGTGCGCGACTTCAAGGACGAGTCGCTCTTCACCGTGAAGGGCCTTCCGACGGATGCGCGCATCCGCCTCGCCACGCTCGACAGCTACGACGGCATCGTCTACGACGTGGCCGGCGACGGCACCGAGGGCTCGGGCACCTTCACCCGCGTCTCGAGCGAGATCGCCAACGACGTCGCCGGCGAACCGGTGAGCGTCGACATCGGCGTCACGGGCCTGACCGGGGTCTGGATGCCCGACCTCGGCTACCTCGACGGCCTGCGCTTCACGGGTGACCGCGCCGACTCGCTCGAAGGCGCGCTGCACTACAACGCGGCCACCGGCGTGGCGCTCGACACCCTCGGCGTGCGGGACGGCGACAGCTACACCGTCGACGCGGTGCTGCCCCCGACCTTCACGGACGAGCAGCTCGCCAGTCGCTCGATCGACTCGGTCGCGCTGCCTCGGGCGTCCGGCGTCCCCGACGTCGTGAGCTCGCTGGCCTCGGAGTACGTGGGCGACGCCGACACCCCCATCGAGGAGGTGCGCAACCTTGCGGCGAACCTCAGCCAGAACGGCTTCTTCAGCCACGGCCTCGAGGGCGAGGCCGTCTCGCGGGCCGGACACGGCGCCGAGCGCATCGCGAGCATGCTCGCGGCCGAGCAGATGGTGGGCGACGACGAGCAGTACTCGGTCGCCATGGCGCTCATGGTGCGCTCGCTCGGCATGCCCGCCCGGGTCGTGATGGGCTTCCACCCCGACGAGTACGCGGGGCCGGATGCGACCCAGGAGATCACCGGAGACGACCTGCACGCGTGGGTCGAGGTGCCGTTCGAGGGGGCCGGCTGGGTCGCGTTCGACCCGACGCCGCCCGAGGACCAGGTTCCGCTCGAGGAGGCCCCGAAGCCGAAGTCGGATCCGAAGGCGCAGGTGCTGCAGCCGCCACCCCCGCCGCAGGCTCCCGCGGAGCTGCCGCCGGACATCCGCACCGAGGACACCGAGCAGGAGGACGCGGAGAAGGACGGCTTCGACTTCCTCCCCGTGGCCCTCGCGGTGGGCGGCGGACTGCTGCTGCTGATCCTGATCCTGGGCCCGCTGCTCGCGATCGCCCTCCTGAAGCTGCGGCGGCGGAAGCGCCGGCGCCTGGCCCCGCGCCCGGCCGACCGCGTGAGCGGCGGGTGGGACGAGATCGTCGACCGCGCCGGCGACCTCGGCACCCCGGTGCCCGCGGGCGTGACCCGCCGGGACGGCGCCCGGGTGCTCGCGACCGCGTATCCGTCCGCCCCCGTTCTCGACGTGGCCACGAAGGCCGACTCGAGCGTGTTCGGCCCGGGCGAGCCCGCCGACGACGAGGTGGAGCGGTACTGGACTGAGGTCGACGCCGTGGTCAGCACGATGGCCGCGTCGGTGTCGTGGTGGACGCGGTTCAAGGCGCGCTGGTCGGTGCGGTCGCTGCTGCGCGGGCGCAAGGCACCCGGCACCGCGCGAGCGGGCGACGCCGCCTCCGGGCCGGGCCGGGCGGCCGCCGCCGAGCCGGACGTCACGCCTGCGGCCGGACGAGGCCGTACGGTGGACACTGGCCCCGCAGACCGAGCGACGACGCCTGGAGGAGACACCCCATGACCGATGCCGGCCATCCCTGCGTGCAGTGCGGCTCCCCCGTGCCGCGCAACGCGCAGTTCTGCCTCGTCTGCGGCACCCCCGCCTCCGCGGCACGCAGCCAGTCGGCGGCCCTCGGCTCCGTCGCGGGCCAGGCGCCCGCCGCCGGCCCGGGTTCGGCCCCGATCGACGGCTGGCGGCCCGACCCGGCGGTCGAGCCGATCCGCGAGGGCGACCTGCTCCCCGCGGGCTACGGCCGTCGCGTGCTCGCGTTCCTGCTCGACGGCGTCTTCGGCACCGTGCTCTGGCTCGTCATCGTGCTGCCCCTGATGGCGCTCGGCGTGATCGCGTTTCAGGTCGAGGAGACCGCCATCGCGTTCACCGGCCCGAGCGCTGTGCTGCTGCTCGTCGCCTCCGTGCTCTACCCGATCGTCTCGCTGCTGATGCAGGCCCTGCCCGGCTTCTCGCCCGGCAAGGCGCTGATGGGTCTCCGCATCGTGCGGCTCGACACGCTCGGCCGGGTCGGCATCCTGCACATGCTGCTGCGCTGGCTCGTGGTCGCGGCCGCCTCGCTCGTCTTCCTGATCGGCCAGTACGTCGTCTGGCTGTCCCCGCTCTGGGATGCCTCCAAGATGAGCCGCGGCTGGCACGACAAGCTCGCGGGCACCTGGGTCATCGACGTCAAGGCGGGGCCGAACCCGCTCAAGGCGCGGCCGGGGCAGCTGGTGCTCGAGGAGTCCGAGCCGGCTCCGGTTCCGGATGCTCGCGCGAGCGGGCCGCGGAACGCCGCTCCCGTGGCTCCGGCCACCGCGCCCGCGCCTGTGGCACCGTCCGCCGTGCCGCCCGCGACCGAGTCGTTCGCGCCCATCGACCGCGTGCCCGGGTTCGCGCCGGAGGGTGCGGGGGGCGCACGCGCATCCGCCCCGCCCGCCGACGACTTCGAGAGCACGCGACTGTCGGGCTCGGGGCCGGTCTCGGTGCCGGCGGGCGTGATCGTGTTCCGGCTCGACACGGGCGAGGTCGTGCCGATCACGCGGCACGGTGTGCTCGGGCGCGACCCGGTGGCTCCGGGCGGCGACGCGTCGGACCTGCTGATCGCGCTGCAGGGCGACACCCTCTCGGTCTCGAAGACGCATCTGGAGTTCGGGCTGGAGGACGGCCGGGTCTGGGTGAGCGACCGCGGCTCGACCAACGGCACGGCGCTCGTGCGCGGCGACGGCGTGGAGTTGGAGCTCGACGCGGGCGAGCGCGTGCGGGTGGAGTCGGGTGACCGAATCCGCGTCGGCACGCGCGTGCTGCAGGTGGAGGGCTCGGCATGAGCGACGACACCGCGGCGCCCGGCGTCACCCTCGCGGAGCTGCGGCTGCAGGTCGGCACCGCGACGCACACCGGGCTGCGCCGGCGGGCGAACGAGGACGCGTTCCTGGCCGCCGAGCCGCTCTTCCTCGTCGCCGACGGGATGGGCGGGCACGAGGCCGGCGAGGTCGCCAGCGCCCTGGCCGTCGATGCCTTCGCCACGCTGACCGGCACGGCGAGCGTCGCCGCCGCCGACCTCCGCGACGCCTTCGGACGCGCGCACGAGTCGATCGCGGCGATCGTCTCGACCGGGCTCCGGCGGGCCGGCACCACCGTCTCGGGCGTCGCCATCGCCGAGAGCGACGGGCGGGCGCACTGGCTCGTGTTCAACCTCGGCGACTCGCGCACCTACCGGCTGGCCGACGGCGAGCTGGAGCAGATCAGCGTCGACCACTCCGTCGTGCAGGAGATGCTCGACGGCGGCACGCTCTCCCGGGCGGCGGCCGCGACGCATCCCGAGCGGAACGTCATCACCCGCGCGCTCGGGGCGGGCGGACCGTACCAGGCGGACTACTGGCTGGTTCCGGTGGAGTCGGGGGACCGCATCCTGATCTGCTCGGACGGCGTTTCGGGCGAGCTCGACGACGAGCTGATCGAGCGCATCCTGCTCGAGGAGCACGAGAGCCAGGAGGCCGCGAGCCGCCTGGTGCACGAAGGGCTGCTGCACGGCGGGCGCGACAACCTCACCGCCGTGGTGGTCGACGCGTACGACCGCGCCGGCGCCGAGGCGCATGCCGCCGGTTCGGCCGAGGGGCCCGGCGGCCGCCGGCGCGACCCGCACGGTGAGGACACCATCCCCCGGCCTCCGGTCGACGTGGGCGGAAGGAACTGACATGAGCGAGATCCTGTACAGCCCCGGAGCCTGGCGCGCGGTGGTCGCGGCCGGTGGGGTCGCGGTGCTGCCGCCGACCGTCGACGCGGAGCTCCTCGGGCGCATCCGGGCGGTGCTCGACTCGGGTGCCGGCCTCGGTGCGGTGCTCTCGTCGCTCGCCGAGGCGGTCGGCGGAGGGTTCAGCGCCCTGCCGCCGTTCGCCGTGGTGGCGTTCGGCGACGGGGAGTCCCGGCTCGCGGTGCGCGGCGAGGTCTCGGTGTCGATCTCCGAGGACGCCGGGCCGGTCGTGGTGTCGGGGGCCGGCGTGAGCACGTGGAGCGAGCGGGCGGTGGCTTCGGCGGCCGGGTTCGTGGTGAGCACGCCCGAGACCTCGGCCGGTGGCGAGCGCTTCGCCATCGTGTCGGGGGTCGTGCTGGTGAGCGAGGTGGAGGTGGCTTCGGGGGCGGCGATCGCCTCGCCGCCGGCGGCTGCGCCCACCGCTGTCGCCGCGCCCGAGCCCGAAGCGGCGCCCGCACCGTCGCCCGCGCCCGCACCCGCGGTGACACCGGAACCGGCTGCTGCCCCTGAGGCGGTATCCGAACCCGAGCCGGATCCCGTCCCCGAGCCCGCCCCCGACGTCGAGCTGACCCAGGATGTCGCAAGCGAGCTCGAGAACTCCCAGGCCGAGGAGCTCGAGAGCACCCAGGCCGAGCTGCCCGACGACGCGTACGACCACCTGTGGGGCGCGACCGTCGTGAAGTCCGTCGAGGACGCCGCCGTGCGCGAGCTCGACGACGAGGAGGCGGAGGCCGAGAGCGCGGCGGTACCGGTCGCGGCCCCGACGCCTCCGACGCCGGCCCCGGAACCTGCGCCGCAGACGCCGCCCGCCTCCACTCCGGCGCCCGCGGTGCAGGGCACCGGGCTGATCGACAGCGTTCCCGGCTTCGGGAGCGTCGGCGCAGCATCCGGAAGCCCCGCCCTGCTCGGCACCACCGTGCCGCCCGCCGCGCCCAAGCCGCCGCATAGCACCGTGGCCTCTGCAGCCCCTGCAGCCCCCGCGGCCGGCCCCGCCGACGACGACCACGACGGCCTCACCGTCACGGTCTCCGAACTCGAGGCCATGCGCCGCCTCGCCGATGCCGACGCCGCGCCCGCCGCAGCAGGCCTGCCCGCCGACGCACTCGGCCGCATCGTGCTGTCGACCGGCGAGAGCTACGACCTCGACCGCCCCGTCATCATCGGCCGCCGGCCCCGCGCCAACCGCGTGCAGGCCGACGCGGTGCCCGTGCTCGTCACGGTCGCGAGCCCCGAGCAGGACATCTCGCGCAACCACCTCGAGATCCGCCTCGAGGGCCGGCACGTGCTCGCCGTCGACCTCGCCACCACGAACGGCAGCGTGCTGCACCGCGAGGGCACCCCGCCCAAGCGCCTCGGCCCGAACGAGCCCGAGCTGGTGCTGAGCGGCGACGTGATCGACCTCGGCGACGGCGTGACCGTGGCGTTCGAGGAGATCCCGTGAGCGCCCGCAGGCCCCCCTCGGCCCCGCCCGAGATCCCCGGCTTCTCGTTCGTCGAGCTGCTCGGCTCGGGCGGCTTCGCCGACGTCTTCCTCTACGAGCAGCGGATGCCCCGCCGCCGCGTCGCAATCAAGGTGCTGCTCGCCGAGGCCCTCACCGAGGGTGCCCGCGAGAGCTTCGACGCCGAGGCGAACCTGATGGCGCAGCTCTCGACGCATCCCTCGATCGTCACGATCTACCAGGCGGACATCGCGGGCGACGGCCGCCCCTACCTCGCCATGGAGTACTGCCCCAAGCCGAACCTCGGCGCCCGGTACCGGCGCGAGAAGATCAGCGTGGCCGAGGCGCTCCGCATCGGGGTGCAGGTCGCGGGTGCGGTGGAGACCTCGCACCGCGCGGGCATCCTGCACCGCGACATCAAGCCGGCCAATATTCTCGTGACGGAATACAACCGTCCGGCACTGACCGACTTCGGCATCTCGGTGGCGCTCGTCGGCGGCGCCGGCTCGGCGGGCGAGTCGGGGGCCGAGCAGGAATCGGTCGGCATGTCCATCCCGTGGTCGCCACCCGAGGTGTTCGGCGCGGTCCCGCAGAGCGGGGCGGCCGCCGACATCTACGCGCTCGGGGCCACGGTCTACACGATCCTCGCCGGGCGCTCGCCCTTCGAGGTGCCGGGCGGCTCGAACTCGGGCCTCGACCTGATCGCGCGCATCCAGTCGGCCCCGCTCGCCCCGACGGGGCGGCCCGACGTGCCCGCCTCGCTCGAGCAGGTGCTCGCCACGGCGATGGCCAAGAGAGCGGATGCCCGCTATTCCTCCGCGCTCGAGTTCGCCCGGGCGCTGCAGAAGATCCAGCTCGAGCTGGCCATGTCGGTCACCCCGGCCGACGTGCTCGACGACGCCCTGCCCTCCGACGACTTCGAGGAGGAGGACGACGGCAACACGCGCATCCGCGGCATCGTCACGATCGACCCCACCGCCCCGGCCCCGGCCCGCAGCCGCCGCGCGACCCCGCCGCCCGCGCCCGCCTCCGCTCCCCGCCCCCGCGCGACGCCTCCCGCCCGAACCCCCGTGCCCTCGACGCCTCGCGCTCAGGTTCAGACGGACGACGAGCTCGAGGAGACCGTCCACCGAGCGAGCAGCGGCCCGGGCGACGCCGGCGCCGCGCCCGCGCCCGCGCCCGCGCCCGCGCGCCGCAGCCGCGTGCCGTGGATCGTCGGCAGCGCCGCCCTCGTGCTGCTCGTCGGCGTCGGCGTGCTCGTGTTCGCGCTGAACGGCGGAGCCGGCAGCCCGGCCGAGCAGAACGCCGAGGCCACCGACGAGCCCGTCGACACCGTTCAGATCGACGACGCCGACATCGAGGCCCCCGTCGACGTCACCGGCACCACAACCCCCGACGGCGTGGTCTTCACCTGGACCAACCCCGACCCCCAGGACGGCGACACCTACCGCTGGGTGCCCACGACCCCCGGAACCGAGCAGCAGGCCCGCACGATCGACCAGCCCACCGTCACGGTGGAGCCCGAAGGAGGACAGGCCGTGTGCATCGAGGTGAGCGTGGTGCGCAGTGACGGCCGAGGCTCCGACGCGGCGGCGGGATGCGCGGAATGAGCACCCCCGACGAGACCACCGCTCCCCCGCCCACCGCTCCGGCGACGCGCTCCGACGCGAACGTCGAGTTCTGCGGCGAGTGGTTCGCCCTCGACCCGGCGAAGCCGTTCGAGATCGGCCGCGACGCCGATCTCGACATCGACGACAACCAGTACCTGCACCGCCGCTTCCTGCAGATCGCGAACGTCGACGGCATGTGGTGGCTCTCGAACGTCGGCTCCCGGCTGAGCGCCACCGTCTCCGACGCCAGCCGCACCATGCAGGCCTGGCTCGCCCCGGGCGCCCGCATGCCCATCGTCTTCGGTCTCACCACCGTGGTCTTCACCGCGGGCCCCACGAGCTACGAGTTCACCGTGCACACGAGCACTCCGACCTTCTTCGACTCCACCCCGGTACCCGACGGCAGCGGGGCGACCACCGTCGGCGCCGTCACCTTCACCGCCTCGCAGAAGCTGCTCATCCTGGCCCTGGCCGAGCCGATGCTGAAGCGCGACGGCACCGGCACGAGCGAGATCCCCTCGAGCCAGCTTGCGGCCGAACGGCTCGGTTGGGCGCTCAGCCGCTTCAACCGCAAGCTCGACAACGTCTGCGACAAGCTCAGCCGCACCGGCGTCGAGGGCCTGCGCGGCGGCGTCGGCGCTCTCGCCACCAATCGCCGGGCGCGGCTCGTGGAGTACGCGGTGCTCTCGCGCCTCGTCACCAAGAACGACCTCCCGCTGCTCGACCAGCCCCACGACGACACCGACGACAGGTAGCACCGGATGCGCATCAAAGCCACCCTCCGACGCCCCGGGGGATCGGCGTCGAACCTCCAGATCACCGCCGACGCCACGGCGAGCGTCGGCGACATCGCCGAGGCGATCCACCTCGCCGACCCGCAGCTGAGCGAGTACCAGCGCGCCCAGGTGCCCGCCGGCCTCACCCTGCAGGTCACCGGCACGAGCGGCGAGCAGCGCGTGGTCGACCCGGCCTCGAACCTGATCGAGGCGGGCGTGCGCTCCGGCTCCGTGCTCGAGCTCGCCCGGCACAGCGACGGCTTCAGCTCCGGCAGCCACGGCCCGGCGGCGGCGACGCTCCGGGTGCTCAGCGGGCCGGATGCGGGGGCCGAGTTCTCGCTCCCCTTCGGCTCCAGCTACATCGGCCGCGAGCGCGGCATCGACGTGCGGTTGAGCGACGGTCTGGTCTCCAAGCGGCACGCCCGCATCAACATCGGCGAGCAGGTGGAGATCGTCGACATGAAGTCGGCGAACGGCCTGCTGATGGGCGGCGAGCAGGTCGCCCGCACCACCCTCAGCTCCGCCGACGTCGTCGTGCTGGGCGACACCGCGATCTGCGTCGTGCCGCTGCAGCGCCTCGGCGGCGCCGCGCCGTCGACGCCGGTGATCGAGTTCAACCGCTCGCCGCGGGTCGTCGCGCGCTACCCCGGCTCCGAGTTCCCGGCCCCCACCCCGCCGAAGCAGCCCCAGTCGCTGCGCTTCCCGCTGGTGGCGCTGATCGCCCCGCTGATCATGGGCCCCATTCTGTTCGCCGCGACCGGCAACGCGCTGAGCCTCGTCTTCATCGCGCTGAGCCCGATCCTGATGATCGGCACCTGGCTCGACCACAAGCTGCAGACCCGCGCGCAGCTGAAGGCCGCCATCAAGCAGTTCAACGAGTCGCTCGACGCCTTCGTCGCGTCCATGCACGAGCGCCAGCGGGTGCAGCGGGCCGTGCGGCTCACCGAGGCCCCGGCGGTGGCCGCGACGATCGACGCGGTGCAGCGACTGGGTCAGCTGATGTGGACGCACCGGCCCGAGCATCCGTCGTTCCTGACCGCCCGGCTCGGCCTCGGCACCTCGCTCAGCCGAGACGTGGTGACCACCCCGAACGAGAACGACGCCCTGCCCGAGTACTACGCGCAGGTCGAGCAGACCGCCGACCGCTTCTCGCGGATCGACGGCGTGCCGATCGTGGTCGAGTTCCGCAAGGCCGGCGCCCTCGGCGTCGCCGGCCCCGCCGAGCAGCGGCACGGGGTCGCCCGCGGCATCGTGACGCAGCTCGTCGGGCTGCACTCCCCCGCCGAGCTCGTCGTCGCCGCCGTCGTCTCCCCCACCTCGCGGAGCACCTGGGAGTGGCTGGAGTGGCTGCCCCACACCAGCTCGCCGCACAGCCCGCTGGCCGGCGACCACCTGGCCGACAACCCCGGCTCGGGATCCGCGCTGCTCGCCCGCCTCGAGGACCTCATCTCGCGTCGCACGAAGGGCGCGCCCTCCCCCCGCGGGCCGATCGACACCAGCGGCAAGAGCGGCGAGGACGAGCTCGTGCATCCGATCACCCCCGCCGTCCTCGTCGTGATCGAGGACGACGCACCGCTGGACCGCGGCCGCCTCACCCGGCTCGTCGAGCGCGGCGCCGACGCGAACGTGCACGTGATCTGGTCGGCGCCCTCGATCGCCGCCCTGCCGGCCGCCTGCCGCAGCTTCGTCAGCGTCGACCAGGACGCCGCCGGTGCGACCGCGGGCCAGGTGCGCCTCGGCGAGCACACCTTCCCGCTGGTCTGTGAGACCGTCGACGCCGACACGGCCCACCGGCTGTCCCGCCAGCTCTCGCCGGTGACCGACGTCGGAGCGCCGGTCGACGACGACTCCGACCTGCCGCGCCAGGTCTCCTACCTGACGCTCGTCGGCTCCGAGCTCGCCGACGAGCCCGAGGCCGTGATCGACCGCTGGCGCGAGAGCAACTCGATCGCCCTCCGCGACGGGTCGCCGCCCGTGCGCCGCAAGCAGGCCGGATCGCTGCGCGCGCTGGTCGGGCACTCGGGCACCGAGCCGTTCTACCTCGACATCCGCAACCAGGGGCCGCACGCCCTCGTCGGCGGCACCACGGGCGCCGGCAAGTCCGAGTTCCTGCAGTCGTGGGTGCTCGGCATGGCAGCGGCGCACAGCCCCGACCGGGCCACCTTCCTGTTCGTCGACTACAAGGGCGGGGCGGCCTTCGCCGAGTGCGTCGGCCTGCCGCACACCGTCGGGCTCGTCACCGACCTGTCGCCGCACCTCGTGCGCCGCGCGCTGACGAGCCTCCGCGCCGAGCTGCGCTACCGCGAGCACCTGCTCAACCGCAAGAAGGCGAAGGACCTCGTCTCGCTCGAGAAGACGGGCGACCCCGACACCCCGCCGAGCCTCCTGATCGTGGTCGACGAGTTCGCGGCGCTCGTGAACGAGGTGCCCGAGTTCGTCGACGGGGTCGTCGACGTCGCCCAGCGCGGCCGTTCGCTCGGCCTCCACCTCATCCTCGCCACGCAGCGCCCGGCCGGCGTGATCAAGGACAACCTGCGCGCCAACACCAACCTCCGCATCGCACTCCGGATGGCCGACGCCGACGACTCCAGCGACATCCTGGGCGATCCGATGGCCGCCTACTTCGACCAGTCGATCCCCGGCCGCGGCGCCGCGAAGACCGGCCCGGGGCGGCTCGCACCGTTCCAGACCGGCTACGCGGGCGGCTGGACGACCAGCACCCCGCCCCGCCCCCGGATCGACCTCGTCGAGATGGACTTCGGTGCCGGCGCCGCCTGGGAGGTGCCCGAGGACGAGGAGACGCCCGAGTCGGTCGAGCAGGGGCCGACCGACATCGCGCGGCTCGTGACGAGCATCCGTCACGCCGCGTCGATGGCGAAGATCCCCGAACCGCGCAAGCCCTGGCTCGACGAGCTCGCGGCGGTCTACGACTTCTCGCTGCTGCCCAACCCGAGAACGGATGAGCGGCTGCTCCTCGGCGTGATCGACGACCCGGCGAGCCAGAGCCAGCCCACCGTGTTCTACGAGCCCGACCGCGACGGCAACATGGCCGTGCTCGGCACCGGAGGCTCGGGCAAGAGCGCCACGCTCCGCACCATCGCCGTGTCGGCCGCGGTCACGCCGCGCGGCGGCCCGGTGCACGTCTACGGCCTCGACTTCGGCTCGAGCGGCCTGAGCATGCTCGAGGAGCTGCCGCACGTCGGCGCGATCATCTCCGGCGACGACGAGGAGCGGGTGATCCGGCTGCTGCGGAGGCTCCGCGACGTGGTCGACGACCGCTCCATCCGCTACTCGGCCGTGCGCGCGGGATCGATCGGGGACTACCGGCGGATCGCCGACGCCCCGCAGGAGCCGCGCATCCTGGTGCTCGTCGACGGCATCGGCGCCTTCCGGGAGCAGTACGAGTTCGGCGGGCACTCGGCCTGGTTCACCACCTTCGCCCAGATCGCCACCGACGGCCGTCAGGTCGGCGTGCACATCGTCGTGGCGGGCGACCGGCCGAACTCGGTGCCGGCGTCGCTCGGCTCGACCATCCAGCGGCGCCTCGTGCTGCGCATGGCCAACGACGACGACTACGCGCTGCTCGGCGCCCCGAAGGACACGCTGAGCGCCGTCTCCCCGCCCGGCCGCGGCGTGATGGACGGCGACGAGGTGCAGATGGCGGTGCTCGGGGCCGATTCGAACGTGGCCATCCAGTCCCGCGAGATCTCCAAGCTCGCCGAGGCCATGCGCCGGCAGGGGGTGACGGATGCTCCGCCGATCCAGACCCTCGGTGACGCCATCCCGCTCAGCACGCTCCCCGCCGTCGCGGCGGGACAGCCGGTGATCGGCGTGCGCGACGACACCCTCGGCGCCCTCGGCATCTCGCCCTCGGGAGCGATGCTCGTCGCCGGAACCGCGGGCAGCGGGCGGTCGACGGCGCTCGCGACCATCGCGACGGCGCTGCGACGGGCCGACCCGGGCATCCGTCTCGTGCACATCTCGCCGCGCAAGACGAGCCTCACGCCGCTGCCGCTCTGGAGCCTCTCGCTGAGCGACCCGGCGCAGATCGCGGCCTTCGCCGACGACGTGACCGCGCAGCTCGACGCCGAGACGCTGAAGCCGACGCAGTTCGCGGTGTTCGTCGAGAACGTCGGCGAGCTGAACGGCAGCCCGGCCGAGGCCGACGTGGATCGGTTGGTGAAGCGGGCGCTGCGGGACGACGTGTTCGTGATCGGGGAGAGCGAGTCGTCGACCTGGTCGGCGGCCTGGACGCTCGGCGGAGCCTTCAAGAACTCCAAACGGGGGCTCCTGCTGGTGCCCGGCGACCTCGACGGCGACTCTCTTCTGGGTACTTCGCTCGGCCGGTTCAAGCGCGCGGATCTGCCGCCTGGCCGGGGGTTCTACGTGCAGGGCGGCCGGGTCGTGAAGCTGCAGGTGGCGACCAGGGACGACTGATGGGGACTTCTCCCCATCGCCGTCAGCGACAGGTGTCAATAGTGTCTTCCTTGTGAGAAGCACTCACAGGAAGTAGCGGATCCGGACAGTCCGGACCGCGGAGATGAAGGAGAGAATCATGGCCGTTTGGGGTCTCGATGTCGAGCAGGTTCGTGGGCTCAGCAAGCAGCTCAACACCCAGTCGCAGCAGGTGCAGCAGATCCTGACCACGCTGACCAGCGCACTGCAGAACGTGCAGTGGACCGGTCCGGACGCGGAGGGCTTCCGCAACGAGTGGAACACCACCCACACCGCCGCGCTGAAGCAGGTCATCACCGCTCTCGAGGACGCGTCGCAGAAGGCGTCGAAGAACGCCAGCGACCAGGAGTCGACCTCGAACGCCTAGCGTTCACGGGGGCGGGAGCTTCGGCTCCCGCCCCTTCGCCGTCTCCCCCTGTTCTCCAACCCCGCACACGCTGAGAGGGTGTCATGCCTGGTGGTTTCTACGGCGCCGATGTCGACGAGCTCCGCACGCTCGCGAAGCAGTTCGACACGGCCGCCTCGCAGCTCGAGACGGTCGGCACGACCCTCACCTCGAGCGTCAATCAGACGCAGGCCTGGCAGGGCCCGGATGCGTCGCAGTTCCGCACCGACTGGAACGGGACGCACACGGCGCAGCTGAAGGCCGCCGTGGCCGCGCTCACCTCCGGTAGCACGGGGCTGCTGAAGAACGCCGACGAGCAGAACGCGGCATCGACCGACTCGATCGGCGGGGGCGCGGGGGCCGGCGGGTCCGGCGGCGGCTCCGCGGGCGGGGCCGGCGGCGGCTCGGGCGGGGGCGGCGGCTCGGATGGTGGCGGCTCCGCGGGAGGCGGAGGCGGCGGGGGCGGCGGGGACGGCCGCGGTGACGACGACGAGGGCCCCTGGACGATGCTCCCCGGCGTGCACACCGACACGAACTCCGACGGTGACATCGGCATCGGCACCGCGCACGGCGACGCCGACGCGAAGTGGCAGTGGGGAGCCGGCGCCGGGACCTCCGGCTCGTTCGGCGACGACACGTTCGGCGGCGAGGGCTCGGCCGACGCGATCGTCGGGGTCGAGGGCAACGCCGCCGCCGAGGGCTCGTTCGAATGGGACGAGGGATTCGCGGGTGAGGCGTCCGTCGGCGGCTTCGCCGGGGCCAAGGCCGAGGCCGAGGGCTCCGTCTCGGCACTGAACGGTTTCGCCGAGGCGGAGGGCAGCGCATCCGTCATGGCGGGCGCCGAGGCCAACGCCACCGTCGGCGGCACGATCGGCCCGGACAGCATCGGCGTGACCGCCGGTGTCGACGCCTTCGCGGGCGCCAAGGCCGAGGCCGAGGGTTCGGTGTCGGTGGCCGGCGCGACCGCCACGGTCGGCGGTGAGGTCTACGCCGGCATCGGCGGTCACGCGAACATCGACGTGGGCGTCGACGGTGACACCTTCAACGGCACCATCGACGTCGGAGCCGCCCTCGGCATCGGCGGCGGCGTGAGCTTCGACTTCGAGATCGACGCCTCCGACACCATCGACTCGATCGGCAACCTGTTCGGGCTGTGACCCGGCTTGCCCTCCTCCCCGACTTCAGAAAGGCTCGAACCATGTCCCACTCCCTGACCTTCCCCGGTGACGCCGCTCCCGGCTTCCCCTCGATCGGCCTCACGGTGCCCGACGACTGGGCCCCGCTCGCCGCCCCGGGCGCCGTGCTCGCGACCGGCAAGACCGTCGAGCCCGGCACATTCCGCCCGAACGTCGTGGTGGCGATCACCCGCTTCACGGCGGGCTACGCGCTGCAGACTGCGATCGACGAGGTGACCGCGCGCGTCGAGGCCCTGCCGGGCGTCGTCGAGGGCGGTCGCGAGGCTCAGGAGGTGCTCGGCCGCGACGGCTACCGCATCGAGTTCAGCTACCCCGACGAGCGCGTCGGCACCCTGATGCAGGGTGTGCGCATCGTGGTCGTCGAGAACGGGCCCGTCGCCGACCTCGTGCAGATCACGGCCACGGCGACCGGATCGCAGGCGCTGTCGCTCTGGGGCGAGCTGCGCGAGATCCAGTCGAGCGCGGTGACGACCGTCTGATGGCCGCCCCGCTCGCCGACGCCCAGAACGCCGTGCTCGCGCTGAACAGCGACGAGCTGCCCTTCGTCTACACGGCGGAGCCCGACGGCCTCCGCGCGATCTGGAAGTACGCCGACATCAAGTGGGCCTCCTTCACGGCGGCCGGCCTGATCGACCGGGCCTACGAGCTGCGGGTCGAGCTCGACCCGGCCGAGGGCACCTGGACCTTCCATGAGACCGACACCTCGTCCGACGTGACCGCGCGGGCTCGTCCGGGCGGTATCGGCATCTCGGGGGGCACCTCGACGTTCTCGGGCCGGAAGAAGTCGTTCTCGTTCGAGTTCGGCGCCACCCCGGTGGCGGCCGAGTCGACCGACCGCCAGGGCACCCACGTCGGCAACACCTACGGGTACTCGTTCACGACCGACGAAGTGAAGACGCCGCTCATCGAGGCCCTCACCGCGGCCGGCTACGCCCCGAAGAAGCAGGGCTTCTTCGGCAAGCTCTTCGGCGGCTGACCCGCGGCAGCCCTCGGGCTGGGGGTGTGGTTGGCAGTGGGGTGCAGAAGGTGTAACTTTGCAGTCTGCGCAAATTTCTGCGCGGTCCGCCTTCTCCGCCCCCGAGGACGCCCATGTCTCGCGCCGAATCCGCCGCACAACCCACGAACCGTCAGGCCAAGACGGACGCCCGCAACCAGGCGTTCGCCGAGTCTGGCGGGCGCATGACGCACCGCCAGATCCTGTTCATCATCTTCGGCCTGATGGCCGGCATGTTCCTCGCCTCGCTCGACCAGACGATCGTCGGCACGTCGATGCGCACCATCGGCGACGACCTCGACGGCATCAGCCTGCAGGCGTGGGTGACCACCGGCTACCTCATCCTGTCGACCATCTCGACCCCGCTCTACGGCAAGCTCTCGGACATCTTCGGCCGTCGCCCGCTCTACATCATCGCGATCGCGATCTTCCTCGTCGGCTCGCTGCTCGCCGGTCTCGCCACGAACATGTACGAGCTCGCGGTCTACCGCGCCATCCAGGGCCTCGGCGCCGGCGGCCTGATGTCGCTCGCCCTCACGGTGATGGGCGACATCCTCGCCCCCCGCGAGCGCGCCAAGTACCAGGGCTACTTCCTCGCCACCTTCGGCATCTCCAGCGTCATCGGCCCCCTGCTCGGCGGCCTCCTCTCGGGCGCCGACCAGATCCTCGGCATCACCGGCTGGCGGTGGATCTTCCTGATCAACCTGCCGATCGGCGCCGTCGCGATGGTGATCGTGCTGCTGTTCCTGCACATCCCGCACACCAAGCGCGCCGTGCGCATCGACTGGTGGGGCGTGGCGGCGGTCATCCTCACCGTCGTGCCGCTCCTGCTGGTCGCCGAGCAGGGCCGCGAGTGGGGCTGGGGCTCGTGGGGCTCCATCCTCTGCTACGTGCTCGCGCCGCTCGGTCTCGTGCTGTTCATCGTGGTCGAGCGCCGGATGGGCGACGACGCGATCATCCCGCTCAAGCTGTTCAAGAGCCCCACCTTCTCGATGGCGACCATCCTCGGTGTGCTCGTCGGCTTCGGCATGTTCGGCGCCATGATGACCATCCCGAACTACCTGCAGATCGCCACGGGCGCCACCCCGACCGAGGCCGGCCTGCTGATGATCCCGATGGTTCTCGGCCTCATGATCTCCTCGATCGTCTCGGGCCAGCTCATCTCGCGCACCGGCCGCTACCGCATCTTCCCCATCCTCGGCACCGGCCTCCTCAGCGCCGCGTTCTTCTACCTGACCTTCGTCTCGGCCGACAAGCCCGTCTGGTTCGTGCTGATCGGGATGCTCGTGGTCGGCCTCGGGCTCGGCCAGCTCATGCAGACCCTCACGATCGCCGCGCAGAACTCCGCCGGACCGCGGGACATCGGCGTGGCCACCTCGTCCTCGACGTTCTTCCGTTCCATCGGCGGGACGCTGGGCACGGCCGTCGTCTTCTCGGTGCTGTTCTCCCGCCTCGGATCCACGCTGGCCGCCTCCTTCACCGACCCCGCGATCATCGCCGGCACGCAGGCCGCGGCCGCCGATCCCGCGGTGCAGGCCGACCCGGCGAACGCCGGCATCCTGCAGGTTCTGACCGCCGCGCAGGCCGACCCGTCGAGCCTCGGCGACGCCCTGAGCGGGGACACCTCGTTCCTCGTCGGCGCCGACCCGCGCCTCACGCTGCCGTTCGTGGACGCCTGGGCGAACGCGACCTCGACGGTGTTCTGGGTCTGCCTCGCGGTGGTGCTCGTCGCGTTCGTGCTGAGCTTCTTCCTCAAGGCGACCCCGCTGCGCCAGAAGTCGGCGCTCGAGGAGAGCGCGGCGGCCGACGCGGCCGACGCCACGTCCCGCGGAGTCGACGCCGAGGCCGCGGCGCACGACGACACCGCGGTGCGCGCGCAGCTCGCGGCCGAGGAGATGGGCGCCCTCGTCCTCCCCGACACCTCCTCCACCCCCGTCCAACGCCCCGCGGACCGCTGACCTCCCGCTGAGTCGCGCCAAAGTGTCGCATTTCGGCGCGACTCAGGCGCTGGAGCGACACTCTGCCGCGACTCAGCGCCGCGCCCACGAGGGACGGGCGCGTCAGAAGGAGCGGAGGTTGCCGCGGAGGCCGGCGTCGCCGTAGCTCGAGCGGAGGATGCCGCGGCGGCGGAGCACGGGCACGAGCTCGTCGAGCATCCGGTGCACGGTGACCGGGTGCAGGTCGCCCGAGAAGATGAAGCCGTCGTTGCCGGCCTCCTCGCCGAACTCCTCGATGAAGTCGGCGATCTCCTCGGCGGTGCCGACGTAGCCCTCGCGCGAGGCGATGCGGCCGAGCCTGGCCTTGGCGGTCAGCAGGTCGCGCAGGGTGGCGTCGGCGAAGGAGTCGTAGCGGCCGAGCAGGCCCTTGATGCTGCCCTTCGAGACGTGGTCGCCGAAGATCGCGGGGTCGACCGGGCGGTCGAGGTCGAGCCCGGTGAGATCGGTCTCGAGGTCGCTCGACCAGGCGGCGGCCACCGTGTGCAGGGCCTGGTCGTCGGGGTGCAGGGAGGCGTCGACGATGCGCTGCGCCTCCTCCGGGCTCGCCGCGACGATCGGCTTGAACACGAACAGGATGTCGATGTCGGCCGGGGTGCGCCCCGCCGCCCTGACCGCCTCGTGCACCTTCGCGCGGTACGCCCGCACCGTGTCGAGGTCGAGCGAGGCCAGGGCGAGCTGCACCTCGGAGTGGGCGCCGGCGAAGCCCAGGCCGCGGCCCGATCCGCCGGGCGAGACCACCACGGGGTCGCCGCTCAGCGTCTCCGGGCCAAGGGGCGGGAAGGGCAGGGCGTTCAGCGGGCCGTCGAAGGTGAAGTGCTCGCCGCGGTGCTGCACGGGGTCGAGGCGGGTGCCGTCGGCGAAACGGCCGGTCGCGGGGTCGGCGATGAGAGCATCCGGCCCCCAGCTGTGCCAGAGGTCGCGGATGCCCGTGAGCCACTCCTCGGCCCGGTCGTACGCCTGGTCGTGGCCGAGCGGCGCGGCGCCGAAGTGCCGGCTGGAGCCGACGTCGGTCACCACGTTGATGCCGAAGCGCGCGTCGCTCAGGTGCTGCAGCGTCGCGAACTGCCGGGCCGCCTGGTAGGGCGGGTAGGCGAGCGGATTCACGGTCGGCGCGATGCCGAGGTGCTCCGTCGCGGCGAAGAGGTAGGGCGCGAGCAGCAGTGGGTCGTGCTTGGGGCCGCCGTACGCGGACCGGATGCGGAGGTCGAGGGTGTCGGCGTTGCCGAGGGAGAGGGCGTCCTCGATGATGACGAGGTCGAAGCCGGCGCGCTCGAGGTCGCGGGCGGACTGCTGGTAGAGCTTCGGGCTCGTCCAGCGGTCGTTCCAGTCCCAGTACGGGTGGCCCCAGCCGTGCGGTCCGAAGCCGCGCGAGAGGAACCAGCCGAAGTGCTGGAGGCGGCTCACGCGGGTACGCCGCTTCGCGCGGAGGCGGAGGTGGGGGCGGGAGCGGTGGCGCCCGAGCCGGCCGACGCGACGTCGGCGGTCGCGGCGTCGGCG
The DNA here is from genome assembly GCF_013409865.1 of Herbiconiux flava. Taxonomy (NCBI): domain Bacteria; kingdom Bacillati; phylum Actinomycetota; class Actinomycetes; order Micrococcales; family Microbacteriaceae; genus Herbiconiux; species Herbiconiux flava. Next base: position 993,615 of record NZ_JACCBM010000001.1, on the reverse strand, counting down.
GTCGCGGCGGCGTCAGGAGCCGGTGCCGCCGCGGCCCTCGGCAGTCCCGCGAGCGCCTGGGCGAGGTCGGCCGTGAGGTCGGCCGGGTCCTCGACGCCGATGGACAGGCGCAGGAGTCCTGGCGCGATGCCCGCCTCCGCACGCTGCTCGGGCGTGCGCCAGGCGTGCGTGGTCGTCGCCGGGTGCAGCACGAGCGAGCGCACGTCGCCGAGGTGCGTCATGCGGGTGAAGAGCTCGAGCCGGTCGTAGAAGGTCTTCGCCGCCTCGAGCCCGCCGTGCAGCGTGAACGCGAACACGGCGCCCTGGCCGTCGGGCAGGTAGCGCTGCGCCAGCTCGTGGTACGCGCTCGAGGGCAGCCCGGCGTGGTCCACGCTCGCCACCTCGGGCCGCTGTTCGAGCCAGCTCGCGATCGCCAGCGCCGACGACGACTGCCGGTCGACCCGGAGCGACAGCGTCTCGATGCCCTGCTGGATCAGGAACGCGTTCAGCGGCGAGGGCGTCGGCCCGAGTCGTGCGGCCACCACGTCGCGCGCGTAGGCGAGGAACGCGCCCCGGCCGAAGCGCTGGGCGAACGAACGGTCGCCCAGCGAGCGCACCGGGTTCGTCAGGTGCGGGAAGCGGGCCGTGCCATCCGCCGCAGTACCGTCCCAGTCGAAGGTCGAGCCCGCGACCACCACGCCGCCGAGCACCGCCCCGTGCCCCGCGAGGAACTTGCTTGCCGAGTGAACCACGACGTCGCCCCCGTGCTCGAGCGGACGCAGCAGGTAGGGCGTCGCGAAGGTGTTGTCGACGATCAGCGGGATGCCATGCCGGTGCGCGACCTCGGCCACCAGCGCGAGGTCGACGATGTCGTTCTTCGGGTTGGGGATCGACTCGACGAAGAACGCCCGGGTGGTCGGCCGCACCGCGAGCTCCCACGCCAGCGGGTCGTTCGCGTCGACCACGAAGTCGGTCTCGATGCCGAGCCGGGCGAAGTTGTCGAGGAAGAGCCCGCGCGAGCCCTCGTAGATGCTGTTGGCCGAGACGAGGTGGTCGCCCGCCTGCAGCAGCCCGAGCACGGCGACGGTGACCGCGGCCTGCCCGCTGCCCACGAGCACCGCCTCGGTGCCGCCCTCGAGGGCGGCGATGCGGCGTTCGACCGCGGCGTTCGTCGGGTTGGCGAGGCGCGTGTAGCTGAAGCCGTCGTCGGCGCCCGAGAACCGGTCCTCTGCCTGCGCGAAGTCGTCGAACACGAAGCCGGCGGTGAGGTGAACCGGTGTGACGCGGGAGTTGATGCCGTCGCCCCGCACGTCACCGGCGTGAACCTGGCGGGTGGCGAAACCGTGGCGGGGGGTGCGGGAGTCGTCGGTCATGATGAACCAGGGTCGCACGCGCATCCGGATGCCTCGCCCTATGCGAAGTTCTGTTACGACGGAGGCGGCCCTGTACACTGCAGAGAGCGCTCTCTCGCACCCGGAGCGAGCGTGCAGCACCAGGCAAAGGAGCAGTGCCCCGCATGACCACCTCATTCCCGCCCGGATTCCTCTGGGGATCGGCGACCGCCGCCGCGCAGATCGAGGGCGCCGCCTTCGAGGACGGCAAGGAGGCCTCGGTCTGGGACACCTTCTCCCGCGTTCCCGGTGCCGTGCTGAACGGCGACACCCCCGACGTCGCCGTCGACCACTACCACCGCATGCCGGAGGACGTCGCGCTGATGAAGCGGCTCGGCCTGCAGTCGTACCGCTTCTCGACGAGCTGGGCGCGCATCCGCCCCGGTGACCGCGACGTGAACCCCGCGGGGCTCGACTTCTACTCGCGGCTCGTCGACGAGCTGCTCGAGGCGGGCGTGCTGCCCTGGCTGACGCTCTACCACTGGGACCTGCCGCAGGCCGTCGAGGAGAAGGGCGGCTGGGCGAACCGCGACACCGCCTACCGCTTCGCCGAGTACGCCGAGATCGTGCACGGCGCCCTCGGCGACCGCGTCGCCAACTGGACCACCTTCAACGAGCCGTTCTGCTCCTCGCTGCTCGGCTACGCCTCGGGCGTGCACGCCCCCGGCCGCCAGGAGCCCGCCGCCGCGATCGCCGCCGTGCACCACCAGCACCTCGGCCACGGTCTCGCCGTGCAGCGCCTGCGCGAGCTCGGCGCCCAGCACATCGGCATCACGCTGAACCTCACCAACGCCATCCCGAAAGACGCCGGCGACCCGGTCGACCTCGAGGCCGCCCGCCGCGTCGACGCGCTGAACAACCGCATCTTCCTCGACCCGCTGCTGCGCGGGGAGTACCCCGACGACATCCGCACCGACCTCGCCGACCTCGGCCTGACCTTCGGCGACGACGCCCTGGTGCGCCCGGGCGACCTCGAGATCATCGCGCAGCCGCTCGACTTCCTCGGCGTGAACCACTACCACGACGACATGGTCAGCGGGCACCCGCTCGAGGTGCCGGCCGATCCGTCGCTCGTGCCGGCCGATCCGCACGCGGTGGCCGGGGGCATCCGCTCGGTGGGCTCGCCGTTCGTCGGCTCGGAGTACGTGACCTTCCCGCTGCGCGGCCTGCCGCTGACGGGCATGGGCTGGGAGGTCAACCCGAGCGGGCTGACCCGTCTGCTCGTGCGCCTCGGCGAGGAGTACCCGACGCTTCCGCCGCTCTACGTCACCGAGAACGGCGCCGCCTACGACGACGAGGTGTCGGCCGACGGCGCGATCCACGACGAGCTGCGCACGAAGTACATCGTCGACCACATCCGGGCGGTGTCGGATGCGATCGCCGCCGGCGCCGACGTGCGCGGCTACTTCGTCTGGTCGCTGCTCGACAACTTCGAGTGGGGCTGGGGCTACGGCAAGCGCTTCGGCATCGTGCGGGTCGACTACGAGACGCTCGAGCGCATGCCGAAGGACAGCGCGCTGGCGTACGCGGCGCAGATCGCGGCGGCCTCGGCCTCCGCTGCGGCGGGCGCGGGTTCGGGCGCGGGCGCGGCTTCAGCTGCGGCTGCGGCTTCGGCTGCGGCTTCGGCTTCGGGCGTCTCCGACGGGGCGACGGATGCTCGGGCCGTCGACCCGGCGTCGGCCGGCGTGCTCGGCTAGCCGGTGAATCGGGGCGCACGCACGCCGACGCTCGAGATGGTGGCCGCCGAGGCCGGCGTCTCGCGTGCCACGGTGTCGCGGGTGGTGAACGGATCGACCTCGGTCGCGCCCGACATCATCGCGCAGGTGCAGGCGGCGGTCGCGCGGCTCGACTACGTGCCGAACCGCGTCGCCCGCTCGCTCGCGAGCCGGCGGGCCGACGTGATCGCCCTGATCGTGCCGGAGTCGGCGTCGACGGTGTTCGCCGACCCGTTCTTCGCGCCCGTCGTGCGCGGCGTCGCACGGGTGCTCGGCGACACCGACTACACGCTGAACCTGCTGATCGCGTCGGAGTCGCGCCCCGAGAAGACCCGCCGCTACCTGCAGGGCGGCAACGTCGACGGCGCCCTCGTGGTCTCGCACCACGCCGAGGACCACTCCTACGTCGGCCTGGGCTCGGCCCTGCCGATGGTCTTCGGCGGGCGGCCGCTCATCCCCGGCCTGACCGACCGGCACCACGTCGACGTCGACAACGTCGACAGCGCCCGCCGAGCCGTCGCCCACCTGCTCGGCCTCGGCCGCACGCGCATCGGCACGATCGCCGGGCGGCAGGACATGCCCGCGGGGCTCGACCGGCTGGTCGGCTGGCGGGAGGCCGTGGCGGCCTCGGGGGCGGGACGCGCATCCGTCGACCTCGTGGAGTTCGGCGACTTCACGCAGGACTCCGGGGCCGAGGCAGCCGAGCGGATGCTCGCCCGCGAGCCCGGGCTCGACGCCCTGTTCGTGGCGAACGACCAGATGGCGGCCGGCGCGATGCGGGTGCTGGCGGCACACGGGCGGCGCGTTCCCGACGACGTGGCGGTGATCGGCTTCGACGACGACACCTTCGCGGCGACGTTGAGCCCACCGCTGACGACCGTGCGGCAGCCCGCGATGGAGTTCGGCGAGGCGATGGCCGAGGTGCTGATCGCGCTCATCGCGGGCGAGGACGTGCCGCGGCGCACGGTCATCCCGACGTCGCTCGTGCGGCGCGGCTCGGCCTGAACGCGAACGGCCCCCCGCCCCGGAGGGTGGAGGGCCGTGTCGGCTGCTGCGATCGCGCGGTCAGTTCTTGAACGCGTCCTTGACGTTCTCGCCGGCGTTCTTCAGGTCGGCCTTCGACTGGTCGGCGCGGCCTTCCGCCACCTTCGAGTCGTCGTCGGTCGCCTTGCCGAAGGCCTCCTTGGCCTTGCCGCCCAGCTTCTCCGCCGCGTTCTCGATCTTGTCGCCTGCACTCATGGGTGGGCTCCTCTCTCGTCGGTGGGGGCTGATCGCCCTCACCCACCACTGTGGACCTCTCGGGCCGGCGCGCAACCGACTCACAGCCGCCGCTCACCTGCGCTCGCCGATCGGCGACAGGGGTCAGGCCGCGAGGCGGCGGGCCACCAGGAGGTCGGCCGCGCGGGACGGCGTGAGCGCCTCGGCCTCGGCCAGCGCCAGCACCTCGTCGAGGCGGGCGCCGAGGGCGTCGATCTGCGCCAGCACCTCTTCGCGCGACGAGCCGGGCGAGCCGAGGTGGATGACGCCACCCGCGTTCACCACGTAGTCGGGTGCGTACAGGATGCCGCGCGCCGCCAGCCGGTCGCCGCCGTCGGCCTCGGCGAGCTGGTTGTTCGCCGGGCCCACCACGGCGAGGCAGCGCAGCTCGTCGATGACGGTGCCGCTGAGCATGCCTCCGACACCGGCCGGCACGAAGACGTCGGTGTCGAGGCGGTGCGCGTCCGCCGGCGACACCCACGTGGCGCCGAGCTCCTCGACGGCCGCTCGGCGCGCCGGGTTCACGTCGGTCGCGCTGACCACGGCACCGGCCTCGACGAGCATGCGGGCGAGCCGGCTGCCGACCTGCCCGAAGCCCACGATGGTGACCCGCAGGCCCTCCGGCGAAGCGAAGCGGATGCGCGGCAGCACCGCGAGCAGAGCGCTGTGCACCCCGCGAGCCGTGTACTCCCCCGGGTCGCCGTGGCCGCCGTCGGCCTCGGGCAGCCCCACGACCGCGGAGGTCTGCCTCGCGACGACCGCCATGTCGGCCGAGCCGGTCGCCACGTCCTCGGCGGTGACGTAGGAGCCGTCGAACGACGCGACGAGGTCGCCGAGGTCGAGGAAGGCCGCCTCGCGCCGGTCGGCGTCGAGAGGCTCGTCGGGTGCCATGATCACGGCCTTGCCGCCGCCGTGGGCGAGGCCGGCCAGGGCGTTCTTCGCGGTCATGCCGGCCGAGAGGCGCAGCGCGTCGGCGACCGCGTCGTCGACCGTGTCGTAGTGCCAGAGGCGGCAGCCGCCGAGGGCCGGCCCGAGTCGCGTCGAGTGCACGGCCACCATCATCACGAGGCCGGAGCGCGCTCCGCGGACGACCTCCACCCGCTCGTGCCCCGCGGGATGCGGGCGGGCGGACAGCAGCGAGGCGGCGGGCGCGGTCGGGGCTGCGGTGGCGTGTGTGGCGGCGTGGTCGGCGGTGATCGTCATGGTCACCATGATGAGATCGCGCCTCGCTGACCACAAGAGTGACTACTCTGAGTGGTCAGAACGCCCAATCACGCCCAGCTCAAGCCGCCGAGACTGATCGGAATGACCGATGACCACCGACCCGACCGCGACCCCGGCCGCCCCGCGAGACACCGATCCGCTCCTGGATGCGACCGACCGGCGCATCCTGAGGGAGCTCGACCGGGTGCCGCGCGCGACCGTGGCGCACCTCGCCGAGCGCCTGAACCTCGCGCGCGGCACCGTGCAGGCGCGCATCCGTCGCCTGTATGACGGCGTTCTGCTGCCCGAGACGACGAAGGTGCCCGCCGCCGCGGTGGGCCGGCCGCTGCGCGCGTTCGTGACCGCCGAGATCGACCAGGCGCGGTTCGAGGGGCTGATCGACGAGATCGCGCGCATCCCCGAGGTGGTGGGCTGCCTCGGCATCTCGGGCGAGAGCGACCTGCAGATCGAGGTGATCGCGGTCGACGCCGACGACGTGTACCGCATCACGCAGGCGCTGATGGAGTGCCGGGGCATCCGCCGCACCTCGACCGCGATCGTGCTGCGCGAGCTGCTCGGGCGACGGATGCACCAGCTCCTGTAGCGCGCGGTGCGATGCCGGGGCGCCGACGACGAGACCCGCGCCGCCCCGCGGCACGGCAGGACCGGCGCCGAGGGTGTGGGGCCCCCGGCGCCGGCGTCTTCCGAGCGCACGCGGTGCGGCGGCACGGCCGCACCGCCGAGCGCTACTTCGTCGCGGCGGCCAGCGCGTCGACGAGCTGGTCGAGGCCCCAGGGCAGCGACAGCGCGGTGGGCGGCGACACGGCGGCGATGTACTGCGTGCCCACGAGCTGCGCCACGTTCCCGGCCTGCACGGCGGGGATGACCGAGGTCTGCGGCGCGGTCAGGAACGCGTCGGCCTCGGCCTGCGTGTCGGAGTAGCTCAGCACCACGTCGGCCTGCAGCTGGTCGAGCTGCTCGTAGCTCAGCGTGTAGAAGAAGGTCGAGTCGCCGTTCGCCAGCTCGTCGACCGCCGGGGCGCTCTCGAAACCGAGGTCGAGCATGAACTCGACGCGCGGGTCCTCCTTCTTGTAGACGTAGAAGGTGCCGGCGACGTCCCAGACGGCGGCGATGGTCTTGCCCTCGAACTCCGGATGCGCGGCGGCGGCCTCGGCGAGCTGGTCGTCGATGCCCTGCAGCACCTCGGTGGCCTGCTCGTCCTTGCCGAGCGCCTTGCCGACCGTGGTCACGACGTCGCGCCACGGGGTGCTCCACGCCTGGTCGGGGTAAGCGACCGTGGGGGCGATCTGGCTGAGGGTCTCGTACTGCTCCTCGGTGATGCCCGAGTAGACGGCGAGGATCACGTCGGGGTCGGCGGCCGCGATCGCCTCGTAGGGCGGCTCGTCGTCGATGGTCTCGGGGAGGATCTCGGGCAGCTCGGCGCCGGCCGTCTCGACGGCCTCCTTCACCCAGGGCAGAACTCCGTCGTCGTCGCCCGCGTAGGAGTCGAAGGGGATGGCGACAGGGATGGTGCCGAGCGCGATCGCCGCGTCGGTGCTGCCCCAGCCCAGGGTGACCACGTTCTGCGGGTCGGCCGGCACCGTGGTCTCGCCGAAGGCGTGCTCGATGGTGACGTCGCCGCCGGTCGCGGCGGAGTCGGTGGCGGGGGCGTCGCCCGAGGCGCCGGTCGAGCATCCGGCCAGCACCAGGGCTGTGGCGAGGGCGGATGCGGTGAGGGCTGCGAGCTTCAGTCGGCGGGGCACGGGTGTCTCCAGTCGGGGTCTTCAGGATGCTGTGGAGTAAGGCTTGGCTTACCTAACAACCATAGGGCATCCGGCCGCGCGGTCAAACAGCCGGGCGGTCACACAACCAGGCGGTCACACCGCCGAGCTCGCCCCGCCGCCATGGAACCGGCCCTTGGGCACGACCATCGGCGACCCGCTCACCGGATCGGCCACCACGAGCGACTCGAGGCCGAACGCCGTGCGCACCGTCTCGGGCGTGATGACGTCGGCGGGTGCGCCCTCGGCGACGATGCGGCCGGCCGACATCACGATCAGGTGATCGGCGTACCGGGCCGCGAGGTTGAGGTCGTGCAGCACCATCACGACCGTGATGCCCTGCACCCGGTTGCGCTCGTGCAGCAGGTCGAGCACCTCGATCTGGTGCGTCACGTCGAGGAAGGTCGTGGGCTCGTCGAGCAGCAGCACGTCGGTCTGCTGGGCGAGGGCCATGGCGATCCAGACGCGCTGGCGCTGGCCGCCCGAGAGCTCCTCGACGCGGCGCTCGGCGATGGCGAGCGTGTCGGTGGCGCGGAGCGCGTCGTCGACGGCGCGGTCGTCGTCGCCCGTCCACTGGCGGAACAGGCCCTGGCGCGGGAAGCGGCCGCGGCCGACGAGGTCGGCGACCGTGATGCCCTCGGGCGCGACCGGCTGCTGCGGCAGCAGGCCGAGCTGCGTCGCGAGGCGGCGGCTGGGGAAGCGGTGCACCTCGGTGCCGTCGAGGGTCACGGTTCCGCTCTCGGGGCGCAGCAGCCGGGCGAACGAGCGCAGCAGGGTCGACTTGCCGCACGCGTTCGGTCCGACGACGACGGTGACCCGCCCGTCGGGGATGACGACGTCGAGGCCCTCGACCACCCGCCGCCCGTCGTAGGCGAGCGTGAGGGCGTCGGCCCGCAACTCGTGCGGCTCGGGCGACGGATGCGCGGCGGCGCGATCGGGGCCGGTGGCGTCGTGGCCGGTGGCGTCGAGGCCGGTGGCGTCGGGGCCGGTGGTGTCGGGGCCGGGCCCGGTGACGGCGGCGGCGCGGTCGGGTGGGTGGGAGGTCATGCGGCTCCTCGGGTGCGGTTGCCCCGCGCGAGCAGGGTGAGCAGGATGGGCGCGCCGACGAGGCCGGTCACGATGCCGACGGGCACCTGCAGCCCGGCGACGGCGTGCTGGGCGAGCACGTCGGCGCCACCGACGACCACGGCGCCGACGAGGGCGCTGGCGACGAGGGCGGGGCCGAGTCCGCCGACGAGGCGCCGCGCGATCGGCGCCGAGACGAACGCCACGAACGCCACCGGGCCTGCGGCCGCCGTCGCCACCGCCGCGAACGCCACCGCGACGAGCAGCAGCAGCAGGCGCACCGGGGTCACGCGCACCCCGAGGGCGGTGGCGGCCTCGTCGCCCAGCTGGAGCATCCTGAGCCGCGGAGCGAGCACGACGAGGGCCGCCGCCAGCACGAGGGCCGCGACCCCGGTGACGACGAGCTCGGGCACCTGCACCGTGCCGATGCTGCCGACCAGCCAGAGCAGGGCGCCCTGGGCGTCACGCACGTCGGCGCGGGTGAGGAGGTAGCCGATCAGGGCCTGGGCGAGGAAGGCGAGGGCGATGCCGATCAGCACGAAGCGCGAGCCGGCGGCGCCGCCCGATCCGACGGCGCCCGAGCGGCCGACCCGGCCGGCCAGCAGCAGGATGAGCGCCGCCGCGAGCACGGCCCCGGCGAACGCCGCGCCCGAGACGGCGAGGCCGCTCGCGCCGAACAGCAGCACCGCGGTGACCGCCGCCGCGCTCGCCCCCTGCGAGATGCCGATGATGTCGGGGCTCGCCAGCGGGTTGCCGAGCAGGCTCTGGAAGACGGCGCCGGCCAGCCCGAAGCAGGCGCCGACGAGCAGGGACAGGGCGAGCCGCGGCGCGCGCAGGCCTAGGACGACGAAGCGGTCGCCTCCCGAGCCCTGTCCGACGGCGGCGGCGAGCACGTCCTGCGGAGCCACCACGCGGTCGCCGAGCATCAGCGCCAGCACGGCGATCACCCCGAGCAGCAGGGCGAGCAGCCCGCACACCACGACGAGACGGTGGAGTCCCGCGGCCCGCACTCGGCGCAGTGCGCCTCCGCCCGACGGCGGCGGTGCAGGCGCGACGCTCGGAGCGGCCTCACCCGCCACCGCGCTCACCGCGCCCACGCCCACGCCGCTCACCGCGTCACCGCCCGGTCGCGGCGCACGAGCGCGATCAGCACGGGCGCCCCGATCAGGGCCACCACGATGCCGGCCTCGAGCTCCGCGGGCTGCGCGATCAGGCGCCCGACGGTGTCGGCGAGCACGAGCAGCATGGCGCCGAGCGGCACCGAGTACAGCAGGATCCAGCGGTAGTCGGTGCCGATCATCCGTCTCGCCAGGTGCGGCACGACCAGCCCGACGAAGACCAGCGGCCCCGCGAGCGAGGTCGCCGAGCCGCAGAGCAGGATGATCGCGACCCCCGCCACGACGCGGGTCAGCCCGACCCGCTGCCCGAGCCCGCGCGCGACGTCGTCGCCGAGCGCCAGGCCGTTCAGCCCGCGGCCGAGCACCAGCGCGAGCACCGCGCCGACCACGAGGAAGGGCACCAGCGGCAGCACCGTCGAGGCGTCGCGGCCGACCAGCGAGCCGACCGACCAGAAGCGGTACTGGCCGAGGGTGTCGAGGTCGCGGAGCAGCACGAGCGTGATCAGCGAGGTGAGCACCGCGGTCACCGCCGCTCCGGCGAGCGTGAGACTGAGCGGCGTGGGCCCGGTGCGCCCCGAGGCCACGACGTAGACGACGATCGCCGCGAGCGCCGCACCCGCGAAGGCGAACCAGATGTAGCCGATCGGGCTCGTGACGCCGAACACGGAGATCGCGACCACGACGGCCAGCGATGCCCCCGAGTTCACGCCGAGCAGCCCGGGGTCGGCCAGCGGGTTGCGGGTCAGCCCCTGCATGAGCGCCCCGGCGAGCCCCAGCGCGGCGCCCGCGACGAGCCCGATCACCGTGCGCGGCACGCGCAGGTCGAGCACGACCATCTGCTCGGTCGAGGCGCCGTCACCGCTCGCGGCGCCGCCGCCGCCCGCACCCGTCAGTGCGCCGACGACCGTGCCGAAGTCGATCGCCCGTGACCCGAGCAGCAGGCTCAGCGCCACCGCGACGACGACCCCCAGCAGCAGCCCGACCAGCCCGAGCAGGCGTGCCGGCCGGCCCCGCGACCCCTGCCGGGCGAGGCGAGCGGATGCTGCCGCCGGAGCGGCCCGCGTCATGACCCCTCGGCCTTGCCGCGTCTCCAGTAGCCCATGAAGGCGACCTTGCGGCGGTCGACGCCGACCTCGCTCACCAGCAGCCGCCGGAGGGCCTTGATCGCGGCGGACTCCCCGGCGAGCCAGGCGTAGAACCGGCCGTGCACGTCGACGGGCGAGTCCCAGAGCATGTCGACGTCCACGTCGATGTCGGCGAGCTCCTGAGCGCCGTCGGCCAGGGCCGGGGCGATGGCCTCGCGATGGGTGTCGAGCCAGCCGCGCACCGCATCCTGCAGCACGCCGCCCTCGTCGCGGGCGAGCCAGGTCACCGAGCCCTCGGCGGCGGTCTGCACCGGCTGCGCGTCGTCGGAGCAGGGCACCTCGATGAAGGCGTGCGCCCGGGTGCCGGCCGGCAGCGACTCGAGGATCGCGCAGATGGCCGGAGCCGCCGTCTCGTCGCCGGCGAGCAGGTAGTCGATGGCCTCGCCGGGCCGCCAGTCGAGACCCAGGGCGTAGTCGCGGCTGCGGTCGTCGGGCCCCACGATGATCAGCTCGTCACCCGCCCGGGCGCCCGCGAGCCAAGCGGCGGCGGGGCCGTCGGCGGTTCCGGTGGCTGCGCCGTCGAGGGGCGGATGCGCGGCCGGCGCGGCCCCGTCCGCCGCCTCCGTCGCGTCCCGGCCGGCGGCATCCGGTGCCGTGTGCACGACGAAGTCGACGTCGAGCTCCCGCTCGGCGGAGCGGATGGCGCGCACCGTGTAGGTGCGGATGGGGTTCTGCGCCTCGGCCGGCAGCATGCGCCAGCGCTCGTACCAGGTGCCGTCGGAGAGCACGGCGGGGTCGTCCCAGCCGCAGTCGCCGAAGCTGCCGTCGGCGTGCGGGAGAACGAGCTTGATGCGCTGGTCGAGGCCCGCGGTGCCGAAGTCGCCGAAGTCGGGGCCGGTGAAGGTCACCCGGCGAAAGCACGGGCTGAGCTCGACGACGCGCACGACCTCGGCCCGGAACGGGCGGTACGAGGGACGCCCGTCGCGATCCGATTCCGTGCGGGGCACATAGGTAAGCATTACCTAATTATGCACGCACGTCCCCGAGGGCGCGACGGTAGACCGCGGTGTGCGCCCGGGTGATGCCGTCGTGCTCCGCGTCTCGCCGGGCCCGGCGGGCCGCGACGACGGCGGCGCGCTCGGGCGAGCCCGGAGAGGTCGCGAGCTCGAGCGCCCGGGCGAGCAGCGCCTCCGGAGCCTCCCCGGCGCCGCCTCTCACGACCCCGTCGGGCAGCTGCTCGGCGATGAAGCCGTGGCCGTCGTCGACCACGACGGCGCCGAGGTCCCAGCAGAGCTCCGCCCAGCCGGAGTGGGTGCCGTGGGAGTAGGGCATCACGGCGACGTCGAGCCCCGCGATCCAGCGTTCGAGCTCGACATCGCTCTGCCGCGGGCCGCGCTCGAGGGTGAGGCCGCCCTCGAGGTTGAGGCCGCGCTCGAGGGTGAGGCCGCCCTCGAGGCTGGTGCCGCCCTCGAGGGTGAGGCCGCCCTCGTCCTGCACGAACCGCTCGAGCTCGGCGGCCGTCGCCTCGTCGCGCACCCGCTCGTCGAGCCGCAGCACGGCGTCGACCGGTCGCCCCGCTGCGGCGAGCGCCCGGGCGCCGGCGGCCAGCGAGCGTGCCACCGCGAGCGCGTCGATGTTCGGCCGGAGGTCGCGGAGGTGCGCGCCGAGGCGCGGGCGCGCATCCGGAACCCGCTCGACCGACGGGTAGTGCTCGGCGATACGGGGGTGCGGCACGACTGTGGCCGGGCGGCCCCAGCGCTCCGCGACGACGGCGGCGGCCCCCGGGCTGAGCGTGATGAGCTCGTCGGCGGCGGCGATCACGGCGTCGAGCCGCACGAGGTGCTCGGCCTGGTCGACGAGCTGCGGGTTCTCGAGGTCGTGCACGGTGAAGACGATCGGATGCCCGGCGGCACGCACGAGTCCGAGCGCCTCGACCAGCTGAGCGGTGGGCACCGACTCGAGACCGAAGTGCACGTGCAGCAGGTCGAAGCCGTCGAGGTTCTCGCGCAGGTAGGACGGGTCGAAGAGGGCGGGCGGCCACCACTGACCGGGCGGGCGGCCGAGCTCGGGGTCGGGCAGCAGGCGGGTGAGCCCGGGGCCCGGGGTGACGGCCCGCACGTACGGATGCCCTGCCGGGACGCTGGCCACGCGGATCGGGTTCGGGCGCGCACTCATGTCGGTTCGAGGCTAGGCCGAAGCGGGGGGTTCCGCTCGTGCGGGTCTCCCGCTTTCGGACGAGACTGGGGAGAGTGACCCCGACCCCTGACGACGCGCGCCGTCGGCACTACAGCGCGTTCTACTCCCGGCCCGCGGTCGGTGCCGGCGAGACCGTGCTGCTCGCGCTGGGCAACTGCCAGGCCGAGTCGCTGCGCCTCGTGGTGCCGCCCTCGGCCGCGACGACCGTGCGCATCCCGCCCGTGCACGAGCTGACCGACGACGACCTGCCCTTCCTCGGGGCCTGGCTCGAGCGGGCGGATGCGGTGGTCGCCCAGCCGATCCGCGACGGCTACCGCGGGCTGCCGCTCGGCACGCGCGAGCTGCTCGCGCAGACCCGGCCGGGCACGCGGCACGCGGTGCTGCCGGTCATCCGCTTCGCCGGGCTCTACCCGCGGCACCTCATCATCCGGCCGCCGGAGGACCCCTCGGCATCCCCGCCGCTCGTGGCGTACCACGACGCCGCCGTGCTGGCCGAGGCGGCCGGGCTGCGGCTGCCCGCCCTGACCGTCGACGCGGTGCGCGCGGTCGCCGCCGAGTCGATCGCCGCGCTCCGCTCGCGGGAGGAGCGGCACGGATCGGTCGTCGCCTCCGACCTCTTCGCCGCGCCCACGTTTGCGCTCATGCGCACGATCAACCACCCGGGCAATCCCGTCTGGGCGGCGCTCGGCGAGCGCGTGCTCTCGCAGCTGGGACTGCCGGGGCCCGCGGCCGACCCGGGCGGGCCGCTGCTCGACTCGGTGCACGCGCCGCGCGAGGCCGTGGTGATCGAGGCCTTCGACCTGCCCGAGGAGCCGACCGTGGACTGGATCGTCGACGGGCGGTCGCTGTCGGCGGAGGACGTGCGCTCGGCGCACCTGGCCTGGTACGCCGAGCACCCGGGAGCCGTCACCGCCGGGCTCGCCCGGCACGCCTCCACACTGGGCCTGCTCGGGCTCGCCTCGTGACCGGGGCTCTCCCCCGCCTCCACATCGGAGGCGACCCGCGGCACGGGGTGACGCGGTACGCGCAGCAGCTGGCCGACGCGCTCGGCGCCGGCGTCGGACAGCCGGAGGGCGGTGCCGGTGCGGGTGCGGCCGCGCATCCGCACCGTCGGCATCTGCACTTCACCGACCGGCTCTTCGGGCCCGACCCCGACGCCGCCGCGGCCGCCGTGGAGCTGCTCGCCTCGGGCGGCCCGTTCTCGGTGACGCTTCACGACGTGCCGCAGCCCTCCGACGGCGACGAGGGGCTGCGGCTGCGCTCGGACGCGTACCGCCGCGTGATCGACGCCGCCGCAGGGGTCGTGGTGAACAGCGAGCACGAGCTGCGGCTGCTGCGGCGGCACACCTCGCGGGCGGCGCGGGCGGCGGTCATCCCGTTGCCGGTGGATCCGCATCCGGCCGCGGACACCGTGCGGGTCGCCGACCCCACGGTCGGCGTGCTGGGATTCGTGTACCCGGGTAAGGGGCACGACCGGGTCATCCGCGCGGTCGCGGCACTGGCGGGCTCGGCGGGCGTGGAGGTGCTGGGACGGGCATCCGCCGGTCACGAGGGCGACCTCTCGGCGCTCGCGACGCTCGCCGGGTCGCTCGGTGTGGGCTTCACCGTGACGGGCTACCTCTCGGATGACGAGCTGCTGGCCCGCAGCCGGCAGACCACGGTGCCCGTCATCGCGCACGAGCACGTCTCGGCCTCGGGGTCGCTCGCGTCGTGGCTGAGCGCGGGGCGGCGGCCGGTCGTCGTCTCGAGCCCGTACATGGAGGAGATGGCCGAGCTGCACGGCGGATCGCTCACGCTGACGACCGCCGACGAATTGCCGGCGGCCATCGCGGCGGCGCTCGAGGACCCTTCGAGCACGTGGCTCGACGACGCCGCCCGCGGGCGGCTCGGGCCCGACACGGGGAGGGTCGCGGCGCTGTACCGGGAGTTCTGGCGGGGGGTCGCGTGGTGAGCGGGGTCGAGAGCGGCGCGGTGCGGGTGCCGGGGAACGACTGGACGGTGCTCGACGGGGTGCGGCCCGAGCATCCGCCGTTCGTGTCGGTGGTCGTCGTGCACTACGAGCAGCCGGGCGATCTCGCGCGCACGCTCGGCGCGCTGGCGCGGCAGACCCACCCGCAGGATCTGCTCGAGGTGATCGTGGTCGACGACGGCTCGGCCTCGGCGCCCGAGGTGCCGCCGGGGGTGCGGCTGATCCGGCTGCCGGATCGCGGTTTCCGGGCCGCCACCGCGCGCAATCGGGGCGCCGCCGTCGCCCGGGGGTCGGTGCTGTGCTTCCTCGACGCCGACACCGCGCCCGAGCCCTCGTACGTCACCGAGCTGACGCGGCTGCCGGCGGTGCGCGACGACGCCGTGACGGTGGGGCGGAGGCGGCACGCGGCCTTCTCGCCGCCTGCCGTCGCCTCTCCCGTCGAGCTCGCCGGCCCCGCGGCCGAGCTGCCCGAACCCGCGTGGCTGCGCGACGCCTATGCCCGCTCGCACGACCTCCTCGACGCCGACCACCGCTCGTACCGCTACGTCATCTCCTCGGTGCTCGCCTGCTCCCGCGCCTTCTTCGCCGCGACCGGCGGCTTCGACGAGAGCTTCGACGAGTACGGCGGCGAGGACTGGGAGTGGGCCCATCGCGCCTTCACCCGCGGCGCCGTCCTCGCCCACGTGCCCACCGCGGTGGCCTGGCACAACGGCCCCGACGTCAGCGGACGCAGCGACGACCCCGACGAGCTCCGCCGCCGGATGAACCGCGAGACCCTCCTCCTCCTCAACCGCATCGGCGTGCCCGGGTCGGTCGGCCGCGGCCTCCGCAGCGCCGCCCCCGACATCGTCGTCACGCTCCCGTCGGGCACCCCCGCGGCGACCGCCGTCTGCGCCGATCTCATCCTCGAGGCCCTCCCCACCGCCCGCGTCGTGGTCGACGACGCCCTCGCCGCCCTCTTCCCGGGTGACGACCGTGTGCTGGGGCGAAGCTCCGCCACCACCAGCAGAGCGGATGCCCGCGTCACCGTCACGACCGACACCCTCTTCACCGTCCCCCGTGCCGACCGCGCGGCCGTCTGCACCGCCCTGTCCCGGGCGACCGACGACGTCGGCACCGCCGACCTCGGATGGGTGGAGCTCCACGACCCCGCCCCCGCCGGCCCCGCCCTCATCGTCTCCGTGGCCGCAGCACGCGCCGAGCACCGCCGCGAGCGTCGCCCCGACGCGCACGAGTTCACGACCGAGCGCCGCCCGGCGGCCCTCCGTGCCCTCCCGCCCGAACCCGAACTCGCGGCCCACCTCGGCGGCTGGGCCGACTGACCCGACCGTCCCGTCGAGTTTCCACACCGTGCGTCAGGTCGACGCGACTGTCCACAACGTGGGTCAGGTGGGCGCGGGGCCTGGGCCGCCTTCGAGATACTGAGGGCATGCACCAGCCTTCTGCCCCGCGCCGATCGTTCGCCGAGACCGTCACGGCGGCGCCCGACGTGTCCGAGGGGCAGGCCGCCGAGATCGCCGCGGAGGTGTTCGGGCTGGCGCGCGAGGGCCTCGAGGCGACGTCGCTCGGCAGTCAGACCGACGCGAACTTCCGGCTGCGTCCGGGTCCTGGTGCCGCGCCGCTGCTGCTCAAGGTCGCGAACCCGTCGACGTCGCTCGCCGAGCTCGAGGCGCAGTCGGCCGCGGCGGATGCGGTGCGCGCGTCCCCGGGCGACGTCGCCACCCCTCGCACCCACCCGGCACTCACCGGCGAACAGGTCGGCACCGCCGTCGTCGACGGCGCCGGGCTGCCCGTGCGCCTGCTCGACTTCCTCGAGGGGTCGACGCTGTCGGGCCCCGGCTACCTCGCGCCATCGGTCGTGGCCCGGCTGGGAACGCTCGCCGCCCGTTCGGTGCAGGCGCTGGCGGCGTTCGCGCATCCGGGAGCCGACCGCGACCTGGAGTGGGATCTGCGGAACGCCCGCCACCTCGTCGACGACCTGCTGCCCTTCGCCGACGCCGCCACGGGCGCATCGCTGCGGGCGGCGATGGACACCGTGTGGCCGGTCGTCGAGGGGCTCGACCCCGGGCTGCGGCGGCAGGTCGTCCACGGTGACATCACCGACGACAACGTGGTGGCGCAGCGCGACGAGGCCGGGCGCCTGCAGCCGTTCGGCGTCATCGACATCGGCGACGTGATGCACTCGTGGCGCATCGCCGAGCTGGCGGTGACGTGCTCGTCGGTGCTGCACCACTCCGACGCGACGGTGCTGTCGGTGCTGCCGGCGGTGACGGCGTTCCACGCGCTGGTGCCGCTCGAGGCCGCCGAGGTCGATGCGCTCTGGCCGCTCGTCGTGGCCCGGGCGGCCACCCTCGTGGCGAGCGCCCACCACGCGGCCGCGATCGACCCGGGCAACGAGTACACGGCGGCGAACGCGGCGCACGAGCACCGCATCCTCGAGGTGGCGACCTCGGTGCCGGCGCCGGTCGTCACGGCGGCCCTCCGCGCGGCGCTCGGCCTCCCGGCGCCCGGGTCCCTGGCGCTCGGGCTCCGGGCGCCCGGGCTCCTGGCACCGTCGCTGCCGGTGCCCGCGGCCACGTCGCCCCTCCTCCCGGGCCTCGTGGGCCGCCCGCTCGCGACTCTCGACCTCTCCACCACGTCCCCCGCACTCGCCCGCGGCCGCTTCCTCGACCCCGACGCCGAGCGCGCCCTGGCCGCCGCGACCCTGGCGGCCGAGGCACCCGCCGTGGCCACGCGTTTCGGCGAGCGCCGTCTCACCCGCACCCGGCTCGACGACCCGCACGCGCCCACCGCGGCCCTCGGCGTCGAGCTCCACCTCGCCGAGCCCCAGGGCGTGCACGCCCCCTGGGCCGGCACCGTCACCGTCGACGGCGAGCGGATGCTCCTCCGCAGCCCCACCGCCACCCTCGAGCTCACCGGCCTCACCCCATCCACCCTCGGCCCGGCCGGCACCACCCCAGCCGCACCGGCCGCGGTGACCGCGGGCGACCTGCTCGGCAGCGCCGCCACGCACCTCGCGATCCGCGTCCTCCACCCCGATGCCGACCCGGCCACCACGCCCTGGTTCGCCACACCCGAGCTGGCCGAGGCGTGGGGCGCCCTCGTCGGCGACCCGACGTCGCTGCTCCCCGACGCGGCGGCGCGCGCATCCGCCGGCCCGCACGAGGGCGAGGGGCTGCTCGCGCGGCGGGAGCGGTCGCTCGCCGAGGTGCAGGAGCACTACTACGCCCACCCGCCGCAGATCGAGCGTGGCTGGCGGCACCACCTCGTCGACACCCACGCGCGCGCCTACCTCGACATGGTCAACAACGTGGCGTCCGTCGGTCACGCCCACCCCCGCATCGCCGATGCGGTGAGCGCCCAGCTCGAGCTGCTCAACACGAACTCGCGGTTCAACTACGCGAGCATCGTCGAGTTCTCCGAGCGGCTGGCGGGGCTGCTGCCCGACCCGCTCGACACCGTCTTCCTCGTGAACAGCGGCAGCGAGGCCGTCGATCTGGCGCTGCGCATCGCCTGGGCGCGGGCCGGTCACCAGCACACGGTCGCGCTGCGCGAGGCCTACCACGGGTGGACCTTCGCGTCCGACGCCGTCTCGACCTCCGTCGCCGACAACCCGGGGGCGCTCGAGTCGCGGCCGCCGTGGATCCACGCCCTCGACACCCCCAACTCCTACCGCGGCCGCCACCGCGGCACCGACGCGGCCCGTTACGGGCCCGAGGCCGTGGCCCGCATCGAGCAGCTCGCCCGCGACGGCCGCGCCCCGGCCGCCTTCATCGCCGAGCCCTTCTACGGCAACGCGGGCGGCCTGCCCCTGCCCGACGGCTACCTCCGTGCGATCTACCCCGCGGTCCGCGCCGCCGGGGGCCTCTGCATCGCCGACGAGGTGCAGGTCGGCTACGGCCGCCTGGGCGAACACTTCTGGGGCTTCGAGGAGCAGGGCGTCGTGCCCGACATCGTCACGGTGGCCAAGGCGGCCGGGAACGGGCATCCGCTCGGTGCGGTCGTCACCACGCGGGAGATCGCCGACGCCTACCGCTCGCAGGGCTACTTCTTCTCGTCGGCGGGCGGCAGCCCGGTGAGCTCGGTGGTGGGGCTGGCGGTGCTCGACATCATCCGCGACGAGGGGCTGCAGGAGAACGCGCGGGTCGTGGGCGCCCACCTCAAGGCCCGCCTGCAGGCACTCGGCGAGCGGCACGCGCTGATCGGGGCGGTGCACGGCCTCGGCCTCTATCTCGGCGTCGAGTTCGTGCGCGACCGCGTGACGCTCGAGCCGGCGCCGCTCGAGACCGCGGCGGTGTGCGAGCGGATGCTCACCCGCGGCATCATCGTGCAGCCCACCTCCGA
Organism: Herbiconiux flava; assembly: GCF_013409865.1. Classification (NCBI taxonomy): domain Bacteria; kingdom Bacillati; phylum Actinomycetota; class Actinomycetes; order Micrococcales; family Microbacteriaceae; genus Herbiconiux; species Herbiconiux flava. Next base: position 974,512 of record NZ_JACCBM010000001.1, on the reverse strand, counting down.
CCGGCAGAACGTGCTGAAGATCAAGCCGCCACTGACGCTGACCACGGCCGACGCCGACCGCTTCGCGGACGAGCTCGACCGCGTGCTGACGACGGGGTGGTGACGCCCGCGCCGACGGTATCGATCACGGCGCTGCCGGTACCTCCACCACGCGGGCCGCGGGCAGGCGGCGGCGGATGACGTCGATCGCCGCCTCGTTCCGGTCGACCAGCACGTAGTTGCGCCCGAGCGCCGCCGCGACCGCCCCCGTCGTGCCGCTGCCCGCGAAGAAGTCGAGCACCCAGTCGCCCTCGCGGCTGGACGCCTGCACGATCCGCCGCAGCACCCCCTCCGGCTTCTGGGTCGGGTACCCCGTCTTCTCCCGCCCCGTCGGCGACACGATCGTGTGCCACCAGACGTCCGTCGGCAGCTTCCCGCGCGCGGCCCGCTCGGGCGTCACGAGCCCGGGCGCCATGTACGGCTCGCGGTCGACGGTCTCCGAGTCGAAGTAGTACGTGGAGGGGTTCTTCACGTAGACCAGGATCGTGTCGTGCTTCGTCGGCCACCGGTTCTTCGACTTGGCGCCGTAGTCGTAGGCCCAGATGATCTCGTTCAGGAAGCTCTCGCGCCCGAACAGCGCATCCAGCAGCACCTTCGCGTAGTGCGCCTCGCGGTAGTCGAGGTGCAGGTAGAGCGTGCCGTCGTCGGCGAGCAGCCGCCACGCCTCGACCAGCCGCGGCTCGAGGAACGACCAGTAGTCGTCGAAGCGGTCGTCGTACTGCAGCAGGTCGCCCTTGATGCGGTCGTAGAGGCGCCCCTTGAAGCCGGCGTAGCGGCCGGGTACCGGGTCGGGCGCGGGGTCGGCCGCTGATTCGGGCACGGGGCCGGCCACCGGCTCTGCCGCGGTGACGGTCGCGGGGTCTCCGGCGGGTGCGCCCGTCTCGGTGACCGAGGTCTCGACGGGGGCTGCGGCATCCGGATGCTCGCCCACCGCCTCAGGCAGCGGCACCCGCTTGACCGTGGTCGAGCGACGCGCCTGCGCGCGCCCGGTGTTGAAGGGCGGGTCGAGGTAGATCAGCGTGAACGAGCCGTCGGGGAAGGCGCCGAGCACGGGCAGGTTGTCGGCGTGGACGACGAGCCCCTCGCCCCGGGCGTCGTCGGCGAATTCGTCGAGGGGCGATCGGGCGGCGGGCGCGTCGGTATCGGATGATCCGGCTTCGGGCGATCCGGCGACAGGCATTGTGCAATTCTGGCAGTTCCAAGGTCGGCGGCGTATCGTCGCCCCCGATGAGCACCATGATCCGCAACGAGCCCGGGCAGAACCGCTACACGATCGCCCTCGACGATCAGGTCGCCGGGTTCGCCGACTACCGGCTCGAAGGCTCCCGCATCGTCTTCACCCGCACCGAGGTCGACCCCCGCCGCCGCAAGGCCGGCCTCGCGGGAGCCCTGGTCGAGTACGCCCTCGACGACGTGCGCACCTCGAGCGCCCTCACCGTGGTGCCGCAGTGCACCTTCGTGGCCCACTTCATCGACGCCCACCCCGACTACCAGGAGCTCGTCGACCGCGGTTAACCCGGGGCCGCCTCACCTCGCACCGGCAGCAGCCGAACCACCCGCACCGCGATCGCCCTCCGGCGGCGACGCACGATACGAGAGGCGGATGCCGATGGGCGACGAGATCGGCGCGACCACCGGCGGGGCGTCGGTCCGCGCGTGGCTGGGCCGCCTGGCCGAGCCCGTGGGCGACCCGGGCGGCGGGGCGGCGTCGGGCGTGATGCTGGGCATGGCGTGCGCGCTGACGGCGATGGTGGCGGGGTACTCGCGGCACGAGCATCCGCTGGCCGCCAGGGCGATCGCCGAGAGAGCGGATGCCCGCCGCGAACGCGCCCTCGATCTCGCCGACGTCGACGCGCGGGAGTCGGCCGAGTTCGGGGCCGCCTACCACGAGCCGCGCGGCGAGCCCCGGGACGAGGCGGTGCGCTCCGCCGGGTCCGCCGCCGCCCGCACCTCGGCCGACCTCGCCGAGCTCGCACTCGAGGCGCTCGACGACCTGGAGGCGCTGGCGCCGCTCGCGCCGGCCTTCCTGCGACCCGACGTCGCAGTGGCGGCGGCGGCTCTGCGCGCGGCGCTCACCGGTGCCCGCACGAACCTCGCCGCCGACCTCGACGAGGTCGCCCGGCACGGGGCGTCGGCGGCGCCGTCGCTCGACGAGGGTCTTGCGCGTTTCGACAGGGCGCTGGAGCGTCTCACTGACTTCGAAACCGCTTCTTGATCTTTTCTCATTAAGCTGTAGGGTGGCCCGGTGCCGCGCTCGCCCACCCTCCCGCCACCCGTCGCATCGGCACGGCTGCCGGCACTCGACGGTCTCCGCGGGCTCGCGGCGCTGGCCGTGGCGGTGGGGCACGGGCTGCTCGTGGTGCGCGAGAACGTCGTCGCCGACTGGTGGGGGCCGTCGCCGTTCGGGCTGACGACGAACGCGTTCAGCATCGCGGCCTCGCACGCGGTCTGGCTGTTCTTCGTGCTCTCGGGAGTGGTGCTGACGAAGCTCGCGACGCGCGGGCCGCCGGGCGGCTTCGACTACGGGCGCTACACGCTGTCGCGGCTCGCCCGCCTGTATCTGCCGGTGTGGGCGGCGCTGGCGTTCGTGGTGATCACGGCGCTGTTGGTGCGGCGCACGAGCAGCGGGTTCGGGGCGTGGGCCGACGGGCATCCGACGCACCTCGACCCATGGGCGCTGCTGAACGACGCCACACTGCTCACCGGGACGAGTGGCGCACTCTCCCCGCTCTGGACGCTGCAGTGGGAGGTGCTCTTCTCCCTGCTCCTCGTGCTGTATCTCGCCGTGCTGCGGCGGGTGCCGGCGCTCCTGTCGCTGCCCCTGCTGCTCGCGTCCGCGGCGCTCGGCGGCGTGCTCGGCAACCCGACGCTGCTCTACTTGCCGATGTTCGGGCTGGGCGTGGTGCTCGCGCTCCACTGGGCCGCTCTCGCCCGGATACTGGGGGCCCTCGAGGCCGCGGCGCGACGGCGTCCGGGTGCACTGACGGTCGCGACGGTGCTCGCGCTGGCGGACGCCGGAGAGCTGGCGCTCGTGGGCTGGCAGCTGTCGGCGTCGGGTCTTCCGCCTCCGGTGCGCTCGGTTGTCGAGACCACCGGGCACCTGCTCGCGTCGATGCTGCTGATCGCGCTGGCCGGCCTGTGGCCGCCCGTCCGCCGCGCCTTCTCGTCGAGGCCGCTGGAGTGGCTCGGCCTCGTCTCGTTCAGCCTCTACCTCGTGCACGAGCCCGTGCTGCTCGCGGTGGTGCGCCTCTCGGTGCCGCTGTCGGACGCCGTCTGCGCAGCCGGCCTCTGCCTCTCGACCCCGGAGACGGCCGACGAGATAGTGGCGGGCTCGGCCCTGGCCGCTCTCGGCCCGTTCGGCATCGTCGCCATGGCGATCGGGGCGATCGCGCTCTCCCTCGCGACCGCCACCGCCTTCCACCGCCTCGTCGAACGCCCCGCCCACCGCTTCGCGCAGCACCTTCGCATGCCGGAGACGTCGGCAGCGATTGGAGGGCGCGACCCGCGGGCGGGCAGGTGAGGGGGCGGTGGGTTGTCGTCACCCGACAGGCGAGGGGCGTGCATCCGCTGGTCGTGGTGAGATGTGGGCATGCTCACCGACGAGACCCCCGAAGCCACCGCCGCCACGACGCCCGCCGACGGCGCTGACGCGGCTGATGCCGCTGATGCCGCTGATGCCGCTGATGCCGCTGATGCCGAGTCGACCGGCGTGATCGGCGCGACCGGCGCGACCGGCGGCGGCAAGCGGTTCGCCGTCGACGCCGGGGGCGACATCGCCAGCACCCCCCTGCAGCTCGAGGAGGCCGCGCGCGTCGCCGAGCGCGAGGGGTTCGACGGCGTGCTCGTCACCGAGACGCGGCACGATCCGTTCGTGGCGCTGACGCTGGCCGCGCGGGCGACCGAGCGGGTGCGGCTGTCGAGTGCCATCGCCGTCGCGTTCGCGCGCAACCCCATGAATACGGCCATGCTCGCGAACGATCTGCAGCTCGTGTCGGGCGGGCGGTTCGTGCTCGGACTCGGGTCTCAGGTGAAACCGCACATCGAGCGCCGGTTCTCCATGCCGTGGTCGCACCCGGCCAAGCGCATGCGCGAGTACGTCGAGGCGATCCGCGCCATCTGGGCCAGCTGGGAGACCGGCGATCGCCTGCGCTTCGAGGGTGAGTTCTACTCCCACACGCTGATGTCGCCCGTGTTCAGCCCCGGGCCGAACCCGCACGGCAATCCGCGGATCGCGCTCGCGGCCGTCGGCACGCTGATGACCGAGACGGCGGGGGCGGTCGCCGACGGGTTCCTCAGCCACAGCTTCACCACGGCACGGTACCTCCGCGAGGTGTCGTTGCCGGCGCTCGAGCGCGGGCGGGCATCCGCTGACCGTGCCGGTGAGCCGGTCGAGGTCAGCCTGCCCGCGCTGGTCGCCGTCGGCCGCACGGATGCCGAACTCGACACCGCGACCACCGCCATCAAGAAGCAGATCGCCTTCTACGGCTCGACGCCCGCCTACAAGGGCGTGCTCGAGCTGCACGGCTGGGGCGAGCTGCACGAGCGGATGCACGCGGGGTCGGTTAAGGGCGAGTGGGACGCCATGACGTCCCTGGTCACCGACGAGGTGCTGGCGGAGTTCGCCGTCGTAGGCTCCCCCACCGAGGTCGCGGCGCAGCTGCGGGACCGCTTCGCCGGCGTCGTGCAGCGCCTCTCGTTCTCGACGCCCTACCCGGTGCAGGCCGACGTCTGGCCCGAGCTCCTCGCCGCGCTGAACGAGTAGCCGAGCGCAAGAATCTCGGGCACATGCAAATACATGAACCGAGCTTTCATCAGGTATTTCTGATAGAATCTCAGCATGGAATCAGAGGGCCAGCTCAAGGGGATCGCCGACGATCTCCGCGTCGCTCTGGGCGCAGCGATCAGCGGGATGGCGGGTCTCACCGACGAGGCACTTCTCGAGGTCATGGCCGACTTCGAGGCGATCGCGCGGCTGGCCTCGGCAGGGCAGGTGCACGCCGCCGGTGAGGTCGCGGTGCGGTCACGCACCGAGCTCGGCGACGAGGGGCTCAGCCGGTCGCAGAACTTCACGACACCGGTCGCGCTGGTCGCGAAGGTCACCGGGGCGTCGGCGCGGGCGTGCAAGGCGCGGCTCGAGCTCGGGCGGAAGCTTCGCGGGTCGATGCTGCTGGGTGGTGGCGAAGGGCCGGCGCCCTTCCCGGCGGTCGCCCGCGTGCTCGATGAAGGCGTGCTCGGCGTCGAGGCGGCGTCGGCCATCGTGAAGCAGTGCAGTGCGCTCGCCGACCGCGGATGCTCGCCCGACGTCGTGACCCTCGCCGAGGAGACCCTGGTCGATCAGACCCTCTCGTGCCGGCTGACCGCCGACGAGACCTTTCGAGCCGCAATTCACCTGCGCGAGGTGCTCGACCCCGACGGCGCCGAACCGCGTGACGAGGTGCTGCAGATGCGGCGCTCGCTCACGATCGCGCTGGCCCCGGATGGGATGTACCGGGGCAAGTTCGCGCTCACGCCCGAGCAGGGCGGGGTCTGGTTTGCGAGCATCCGAGCGTTGCAGAGCCCGCGCGTGACCGGGCCGCGATTCGTCGATGGAGACGAATACGCGACCGCGGATGGCCGCACGCAGGCGCAGAAGAACGCCGACACCGTGACTGAGTTGATCGCCCGCGCTGCTGGCGCCGAGGACATGCCGCGCATCAACGGAGCCACCGCCACCGTCAACGTGCACATGACCCTCGACGACCTCGAAAAGGGACGCGGAGTCGGCTGGATCGACGGCATCGACCAGCCCGTTCCCGCCTCCACCGTCGAGCAGCTCCGGTGCTCATCGCCGGTCGCGGCGACCCTGTTCGGCGACAAGGGCGAGGTCCTGTACCACGGCAAGGCCAAGCGGCTCTTCACTGCGGCGCAGAACAGGGCACTAGCGGCCCGAGACGGCGGATGCGTGTGGCCCAGCTGCGACAGGCCACCCTCATACTGCGAGACACATCATGCGAACGAGTGGGTTTCAGACGATCATCCGCCCGGAAGAACCGACATCGACAACGGCGTCCTCCTCTGCCACTTCCACCACTCCCACCTGCACAAATCGCCATGGAAACTGACCATGCACGACGGGGTGCCGCATCTCATCCCGCCGAGATGGGTCGACACGGAACAGACACCGATCCCGACCACCCGGCGACGCACCATCCAGCGACCCGCCGCCTAGCCAACCATCGCATCCGTAGGCAAGCGCGAAGCGCGCGGCAGCACACACGGCTGCCGCGCGCTGACGCGCTTGCCCGAGATGGACATGGCCGGGTTGCAGAGGGCTAGCGGGCCAGGTAGGCCGCGAGGGCGTCCGCCGCAAGCTTGTGGTCGACCACGTCGGGCTCGCCCGAGGCCGTGAGGGTGCCGAGCAGCTCCCCGCGCACGAAGAGCGGGATCGCTCCGCCGTGAGCCCGCATCACCGCGTGGTCGACCGCGGGCTCATCGAGCTCGTCGAAGCGGGTGCCGGCCGCCTCGTGCCGACGGCGCACCAGCAACGACGGCACACCGAAGTAGACCGCCACAGCGGCCTTGCCCGCGAGCCAGAAGTCGTTCTCCGGTCCGGTCGCTCCGAGTTTCGACCGGAACACCAGGTCGCCCGCGAGCACGATGTCGACCGCGAGGTCGAGGCCGCGGGAGCGCACGAGGTCGGCGGCGATCACACCGAGGTCGAGAGCATCCGACTTCGAGAAGGACTCGACGTCGAACACCGGCGCCACCTCGAGGTCGTCGACGGTGAAGACGGGCAGAGACGGGAGGGAGTCGGCGGCGCTCACGGCACCCGCCCGATCCACTCGGGCGTCGCGAACTTCGTGCGCACCAGCTCCTCGGCGGCCGCCCGCTCCGAGGCGGTGATCGAGTCGGGCACCGCTCCGTACAGGCCGGTGAACGTCGCGATCAGCCGGTCGATGATCTCGGCGCGCGAGAGCCCGGTCTGGCTGCGCAGCGGGTCGACGCGCTTGGCGGCCGAGGTGGTGCCCTTGTCGCTCATCTTCTCGCGGCCGATTCTCAAGACCTGAGTCATCTTCTCGCCGTCCATGTCGTAGCTCATGGTGGCGTGGTGCAGCACGGCGCCGTTGCCGAGGCGCTTCTGCGCGGCGCCGCCGATCTTGCCCTTGACCGAGGAGATGTCGTTCAGCGGCTGGTAGAACGCCTCGATGCCGAGCGACTTTAGCGCGGTGATCACCCACTCGTCGAGGAAGGCGTAGGAATCCGCGAAGCTCATGCCCTGCACGAGCGCCGCCGGAGCGTAGATGGAGTAGGTGACGACCGAGTTCGCGTCCATGAACATGGCGCCGCCGCCCGAGATGCGCCGCACGACCTCGAAGCCGTACTTCGCGGCATTGTCAGGGTCGACCTCGTTCTTCAGCGATTGGAAGCTGCCGATCACGACGGCGGGCTCGTTCCACTCCCAGATGCGCAGCGTCGGCTTGCGGCGGCCCTCGCCGACCTCGTTCGTCAGCACCTCGTCGAGCGCGAGCTGCATCTGCGGCGTCTCGGGGCCGGTGTGGATGAGCTGCCACTCGTACGCGTCCCAGCTCGTCGCCCGCGCGAGCGAGCGCCGCACCGCGACCGCCACCGCCTCGGGCGTGAAGCCGAGCAGCACGGCCCCCTCGGGCAGCGCCCTGCGCACGGCGGCCGCGATGGTGGCCGCGTCGCTATCGGCGGGCAGCCCGTTCACCGCCTCGTCGATCAGCGGCAGGGCGTCGTCGGGTTCGAGGAAGAAGTCGCCGGCCAGCCGGAAGTTCTGGATGCGGCCGTCGACCTCGTCGAGATCGACCACCACCAGCTTGCCGCCGGGCACCTTGTATTCACCGTGCATGCGTTCAGCGTACGCGAACAACACCAGCCCTGGCCCGAACCGCCACCTATAGAGCGGTGGTCGCGCGCACGCTTGGCGAACTCCGCCAGCGGCGGGGTGGAGGTGAGCAGAGCAGACGAGCGGATGCGCGGCCGCTCAGCGAGGCAGCCGATACCGGTGCTCGGGCCGCCCGGTGCTTCCGTACCGCAGCTCGACGAGCAGCTGGCCGTCGTGCGCGAGCGCCGACAGGTACCGCTGCGCCGTCGCACGCGAGATGCCGAGCTGCGCCGCCACCACGGGCGCCGACAGCGCATCCGGAGACTGAGCCAACGCCTCGAGCACCGACTGCTCGGTCGGAGAGCGCCGCGCCGCTGCATCACGGGTGGCCGAGCCGTGCAGCACCCGGCGGGCGCGGTCGATGGTCTCCTGGTCGAGCTCTGGCTGGGCGTCGAGCAGGTTGCGGTAGCGGGTGTAGCCGCGCAGCACCTCGGCGAGCGCCTCGTCGGCGAAGGGCTTCACGAGGTAGGCGAAGGCGCCGCGCTGGAACGAGGTGCGCACGGCCGCGGCCGTCACCGCGGCGCTCAGCACGATCGCGTCGAGGTCGTAGCCGCGCACGAGGTCGAGGCCCGAGCCGTCGGGCAGGTAGATGTCAGCGAGCAGCAGCTCGGGCCGCGCCGCCTCGATCGCGGTGCGGGCCTCGGCGATCGAGCCGGCGGTCGCGACCACGGTGTAGCCGCCGGTCGCCTCGACGATGCGGGTGTGCAGCCGGGCGACGTGGAAGTCGTCGTCCACGATGACGACGCGCAGCTCGCTCATGAGCCGTCCTCCTTCTCGAACTGGCCGTGCAGCTCGGCGCAGAACACGGCTCCGTGGTCGGATGCCCCGGCCATCGCCAGCCACAGCCGCCCCCCGTGGCGCCGGGCCACGTCGGCCGAGAGGCGCAGGCCGATGCCGTGCCCGTGCACCGCCTCGGGGCCCTCCGGCGGAGCGGCCGGCGCGGTCGACGAGGGCTCCCCCGCACCGTCCCCCGAGTCCATCACCGACAGGTGCAGCTCGTCCCCGTGCCGCAGGGCCTCGACCTCAACCCACCGGGGCGTCCGCGCCGATCGCGCCGCCGCGTCGATCCCGTTGTCGACGAGGTTGCCGAGCACGGTCGTCACGTCCTCCGGATGCACGAGCGAACCCACCACGTCGGCGTCCGGCCCCACCCGCAGCATCACCCCGCGCGCCTCGGCCTCGGCCGCCTTGGCGCCGAGGAAGGCCTGCAGGTACGGCTCCCGCACGAGCTGCGCGTTCTCGACCGGGAACCGCACCGGCCCGTGCCCCGCGACCTGGTCGAGGTACTCCAGCGCCTGCGCCGTGTCACCGGCCCGCACGAGCCCCGACACCACGTGGATGCGGTTCGCGAACTCGTGCCGCTGCTCCCGCAGCGCGCCGGCGAGCGTGCCGACGGCGCTGAGCCGCCGGGTCAGGTCCTCGACGTCGGTGACGTCGCGCACGATCACGACGCGGCCGAGCAGCCGCGCATCCCGCCGCACCTCGTGCACGTCGACGTAGAGCAGGTGCCCGGCGACGAGCAGCGGCTCGGCGAGGGCCGAGGACGAAGCCGACGACGACGGCGCAGGCGACGACGACGCGCCACCCGCCACCCTCTCCCGCACCCCCGCATCCGTCACCACGGAGTCGAACGCCCGCCCCACCGCGCCCGGCAGCGAGATCCCCAGCAGCGAGGCGGCCCGGTCGTTGCACACCGTCACCACCCCGTCGACTGACAGCCCCACCACCCCGTCGTCGACGCCCTGCAGCACGGCCTGCTGATCCTGCACGAGGCTGAGCAGCTCCTCGGGCTCGAGGCCGAGGGTGGTCGCGCGCAACCGCCGGGTGATGAACGCGGCGAGCACCGCTCCGACGCCGAGGGCGAGGGCGGTCGAGAGACCCACGGGAAGCGCATCCGTCAGCACCGTCGACCACACCTCGAGCGGCGGCAGTCCCACGCTCACCTCGCCGACGACCCGCGTGGGGTCGGCCAGCCCGTAGATCGGCACCTTCGCGCGGGCCGAGTCGCCGAGGGTGCCGCTCTCCCAGCTGACGGTCTCCTGCCCGGCCAGCGCCGCGTCGGGGCTGGTCGAGACCGGGTCGCCGATCTCGTCGGGGTTCGGATGCGCGAGCCGCCGCCCCGTGTCGTCGGTGACCACCACGAACAGCGCTCCGGTGCGCTGCTCGATCGCGCGGGCGTAGTCGTCGACCGTGCCGTCGACCAGCTCGGCATCCGTGGACGGCGTCGGCCGGTCGCTCTCGGCCTCCGCCGCCTGGCGCACCGACGGCGTCTCGGCGACGCTCTGCGCGACCCGGAGCGCCGACTCCTGGGTCTGCTGCACGAGCCGGTTGAAGCCGGTGAGGGCGAAGAGGGCGACCGTGATGAGCGAGACGAGGATCATCGCCGCCACGATGGAGCGGTTGACCTGGGTGGTGAAGGGGGCGCGTCGCGGCAGGGTGCGGCCGCGCATCCGCTCGCCCGTCTGCAGCCTCGTCGCCATGCCGGAATGCTAACCCGGCGACCGGGCGCCCCGTGAGCAGAATGCGCAGAACGCGCTCAACGCGCTCTTCGCGGCAAATGCGCAGTAGCGCGCGCCGCACCGGGCCCTCTTCCTAGTCTTCCGGAAACAGACGAAGGAGTCTCCCGTGCTCGTACTACTCGGATTCGGAATGGTCGCCGCCTTCATGGTGCTGATCATGACCAAGCGCATGACGCCCGTGCTCGCCCTGATCATTGTGCCGACCATCTTCGGCCTGTTCGCGGGAGCCGGGCTCGGCATCGGCGACATGGCGCTCGACGCGATCGGCGGGCTCGCCCCCACCGCGGCGCTGTTGATGTTCGCCATCATCTACTTCGGCCTGATGATCGACGTGGGGCTGTTCGACCCGCTGGTGCGCCTGATCCTGAGGCTCGTCGGCAACGACCCCGTGAAGGTCGTGGTGGGCACGGCCCTGCTGGCCGCGGTCATCTCGCTCGACGGCGACGGATCGACCACCTTCATCGTCGTCACCAGCGCCCTGCTGCCGATCTACCTGCGCCTCGGCCTCAGCCCGGTCGTGCTGACCTGCGTCGCCGGCCTCGCCAACGGCACCATGAACATCCTGCCCTGGGGCGGGCCCACCGCCAGGGCCGCAGCGGCGCTCGAACTCTCGCCGAGCGACGTGTTCACCCCGATGATCCCGTCGATGCTGGCCGGGCTGGCCGTGATCTTCCTGTTCGCGTGGCACCTGGGCCGGCTTGAGCGCAAGCGGCTCGGGTCGCTGGCGCTGCCGGGTGAAGAGAGCGAGGTCCCGGATGCCCGTGCCGGCTCGTCGCGCGGCGGACTGTTCCGGCGCCCGGCCTCGCCCCGTCCCGGCTCGGGTTCGGCGGCTCGCGGCGGTCGTGGCGGCTCGGGTTCGGCGCGCACCGCCACGCAGGTCGAACGCATCTCGACCGGTGCCCTGCAGGCCCTCGTCAACCCGGCCGACACCGCGATGGCCGACACGATGCTCGACCCGAACCGCCCCACGCTCCGCCCCAAGCTGTTCTGGTTCAACCTCGTGCTGACCGTCGCCGTGATGGTGCTGCTCGTCGCCGACGTGCTCCCGCTCGCCTACGTCTTCATGGCGGGCAGCGCGGTCGCGATCCTGGTGAACTTCCCGCGGGTCTCGCAGCAGGCCGAGCGCATCGTCGCCCACGCCCCCTCCATCGTCGGCGTCGTGTCGATGGTGCTGGCGGCCGGCGTGCTGATCGGCGTGCTCGAGGGCACCGGCATGGTCGACGCCATGGCCGCCTGGGTCGCCTCCTCCATCCCCGCCTCGCTGGGCGCGTTCTCGGCCGTGATCACGGGGCTGCTGAGCATCCCGATGACCTTCTTCCTGTCCAACGACGCCTTCTACTTCGGCATCCTGCCGGTGCTGGCCGAGAGCGCCTCGGCCTTCGGCATCGACCCGGTCGACATGGCCCGGGCCTCGATCACCGGCCAGGTCGTGCACATGCAGAGCCCGCTGGTTCCGGCCATCCTGCTGCTCGTCTCGCTCGCCGGGGTGAACCTGGGCGACCACCACAAGAAGGTGCTCTGGCGGGCCGTCGTGGTCGCGCTGGTGATGCTCGCGGTGGGCGTCGGCATCGGCGCGATCGGCATCGGCTGATGCCCGGGCCGGCACCGGCGCATCCCCTCGGCCGATGCCGGCTCGCGGCTCACCGCGCCCGTGATCGAAACACGGCGATTACATGTCGTTCACGTCGAGCGCGTACCGTTTGACCATGACCGAAACCGCAGTCCGCGACCAGACGCGCATCGCCTCCTCGAAAGCGTTCCTGTTCGACCTCGACGGAGTGCTCACGCCCACCGTCGACGTGCACATGCGCGCCTGGTCCCGCCTCTTCACGCCGTACCTCGAGGCGCACGGTGCCGCGCCCTACAGCGACGACGACTACTACCTCCACATCGACGGCAAGCCGCGCTTCGACGGCGTGAAGTCGCTGCTCGACTCGCGCGGCCTCTCGCTGCCCGACGGCACGCCGGACGACCCGGCGGGCGAGGGCACCGTCTGGGCACTCGGCAACCGCAAGAACGACGCCTTCGCCGCCGCCCTCCGCGAGGACGGGATCGCCCCCTATCCGGGCTCGGCCGTCATGCTCGACCGGGCCATCGCGGCCGGCTACGAGGTGGCCGTGGTGTCGAGCTCCCGCAACGCGGAGGCCGTGCTGACGACGGCCGGCATCCGCGACCGCTTCGACGTGATCGTCGACGGGATGGTCGCCGCGGCCGAGGGCATCTCGGGCAAGCCGGCGCCCGACACCTACCAGCGCGCGGCCACACTGCTCGGCCTCCCGACGAGCGAGTGCATCGTGGTCGAGGATGCGCACTCGGGCGTGCAGGCCGGCCGCGACGGCGACTTCGCCCTCGTCATCGGCGTCGACCGCGGGGTCGGGGCCCAGGAGCTGCTCGACTCCGGGGCGGACATCGTGGTCGACGACCTCGACGAGCTGCTGCCGTCGCTGCGCTGACCGCGCGTCCTCTCCTGCACTTCTTCGCCTGCGGTGCTTTCCGTGCCCAGGCGCTGCACCGCGCATCCGCTGTTCGCTAGCATCGATCGACCCGTCACCGCGTTCCCTCCCCGAGAAAGCATCCGATGAACCCCATCGCCTCCGATCCGCTCGACCGCACCCAGTTCCCGCTCGACGAGTGGGCGCTCACCGAAGCCGAGTTCCACACGGCCACGCAGGGCCGCACCGAGACGCTGTTCGCGGTCGGCAACGGCTACCTGGGCCTCCGCGGCAACTTCGAGGAGGGCCACAAGGCCTACGCCGAGGGCACCTTCATCAACGGCTTCCACGACACCTGGCAGATCAAGCACGCCGAGGAGGCGTACGGCTTCGCCCGGGTGGGGCAGACGATCGTGAACGTGCCCGACGCACGGGTCATCCGCCTCTACGTCGACGACGAGCCGTTCGTGGTGGCCGATGCCGACACCATCGAGTACTCGCGCCGGCTCGACTTCAGGACGGGCGTGCTCGAGCGGGTCGTGGAGTGGCGCACGCCCTCGGGCAAGCGGGTGCTCATCCGTTCGCGCCGGCTGGTCTCGTTCACCGACCGGCACCTCGCCGTCATCGACTACGAGGTCACCATGCTCGACTCCGACGCCTCGGTGCTCATCTCGAGCCAGATCCTCAACCGGCAAGACAGGGTCGACGAGTACACCCCCGTGGCGGGAGCGGGCGGAGCCGGCATCGGCGACCCGCGCAAGGCGTCCTCGTTCAGCGAGCGGGTGCTGCTCCCGCGCTTCAAGTGGATCCACGAGGGCCGCTACGTGCTCGGCTACCGCGCGGCGAACTCGGGCATGACCCTGGCGGTCGGCGCCGAGCACCACCTCGAGACCGCCAACGAGTGGGACGAGTCGGCGCAGATCGACGACGACATCGCCAAGCAGGTCTACCGCGTGCGCGCGAAGGCCGGGCAGCGCATCCGTCTGGTCAAGACCATCGCGTACCACACCTCCTCCACGGTGCCCACGTCCGAGCTCGCCGACCGGGCGAACCGCACGCTCGACCGCATCCGCGAGACGCCGATCGAAGAGGTGTTCGCGCGGCAGGAGGAGTGGCTGGCCGACTTCTGGCGGCGCTCCGACGTCGTCATCCCGGGGCAGCCGGCCGTGCAGCAGGCCGTGCGCTGGAACATCTTCCAGCTCGCCCAGTCGACCGCGCGCACCGACGGCGGCGGCATCGCCGCGAAGGGCGTCTCGGGCTCGGGCTACGGCGGCCACTACTTCTGGGACACGGAGATCTACGTGCTCCCCTTCCTCACGTACACCTCGCCGCAGGTGGCGCGCAACGCGCTGCGCTTCCGGCAGGGCATGCTGCCCGCCGCCCGCGACCGCGCGGTCGAGCTGAACCAGCGCGGGGCGCTGTTCCCCTGGCGCACGATCAACGGCCTCGAGTCCTCGGCCTACTACGCGGCCGGCACGGCGCAGTACCACATCGACGCCGACATCTCCCACGCACTCTCGCAGTACGTGGCGGCCACCGGCGACGACGACTTCCTGCGCCGCGGCGCCATCGACATCCTGGTCGAGACGGCGCGAATGTGGGCCGACCTCGGCTTCTGGCGCGGGCGCGAGGGCGACCACGGGCCGCAGACCTTCCACATCCACGGCGTCACCGGGCCCGACGAGTACACCACCGTCGTCAACGACAACCTCTTCACCAACGTGATGGCGCGGGCGAACCTCCGTGCCGCCGTGCGTCAGGCCCGGCGGCTGCGACACGAGTCCCCCGACGACTACGCCGCGATGGCCAAGCGCCTCGACCTCACCGAGGACGAGATCGAGGAGTGGTCGGAGGCGGCGGAGGCCATGCACATCCTCTTCGACGCCGACCTCGGCATCCACCCGCAGGACGCGCAGTTCCTCGAGAAGGAGCTGTGGGACCTCGAGAACACGCCCGCCTCGAAGCGGCCGCTGCTGCTGCACTTCCACCCGCTGGTGATCTACCGCTTCCAGGTGATCAAGCAGGCCGACGTGGTGCTCGCCCTGTTCCTGCAGGGCGACGAGTTCACCACCCGCGAGAAGCGGGCGAACTTCGAGTACTACGACGCGCTCACCACCGGTGACTCGACCCTGTCGGCCTCGACGCAGGCCATCATCGCGGCCGAGGTCGGCTACCGCGAGCTCGCACTCGGCTACTTCCAGGCGGCGCTGTTCGTCGACCTCGGCGACCTGCACCACAACACGGCCGACGGCATCCACGTGGCGTCGACGGGCGGTGTGTGGAGCGCGCTGGCGTTCGGCTTCGGCGGCATGCGCGACTACCTCGGCAAGTTCACCTTCGACCCGCGGCTGCCCGAGGAGTGGGAGTCGATGGTGTTCCACGTGACCATCCACGGCTCGCTGATCGAGGTCGACCTGCGGCAGCACGAGATGACCTTCACGATCCTCGGCCCCTCGGCGCCCACTCCGGTGGCGGCGCTCGACGGGGTGGCAGCTGCCGCGGGCGGCGGGGTCGCGGCTGCCGCGGGCGGCGGCGGGCGCGGCGGAGCCGGCGACACGGGGTCGACCACCGCCCCTGCCGCCACCGCCCCTGCCGGGCGCTACGCCTCCCCCTCGACGCAGTCGAACCGCTCGGTCGAGGTATGGGTGCGCGGCGAGCGCGTGCTCCTCGTGTCCGGAACCCCGGTCACCGTCCCGCTGGCCGACGACCGCCCCACCATCGAGGGCGCGCCGACCACCTCCGACATCGAGGGCACGATGCGCGCCGACGGCTCGGTCATCACCGCCTCCATGCCCACGATCGTCTCCGACATCGAGGGCCCGGAGTCGATCGTCGGCTTCGACTGACCTCCATGCCCACGCTCCGCTACTGATCCGCAAATTCAGCGGCCAAGCTGATTATCCATCACTATTCTGATACAGTTTGCAGTTATGATCAATTCTCGGTTTCTCCGTGTCGGTACAGCCGTACTACTCCTCGTCGGCGCTTTCACCGTCCCGACGGGCGCAGTGTCCTCGGCGTCCGCCGCCGGGTCTCGAGATCTCGATCTCGCGCTTGCGGACACACTCGCCGTTCCCGGTGCGATCGCCTCGGGCATGAAGATCGACAGCACGAGCCATTTCGGCTACGTCGTCGACAAGGCCTCGAAATCCGTTCTCGTCTATGACCTGTCTGAGAGTTCTTTCATCCCCGTGACGTCGATCCCGACGGGGCTCGCGTTCCCGGTCGCGACAGCGCTCGACGAGAACGCCCACCGACTGGCAGTGGCTGATCTCAACAAGCCCTCGGTGGCCATCATCGACACCGATCGGGCATCGGGGTCGGTCAACACCCTTCTGACGACGGTCGGTACCGGGTCGGTCACTCCTCTGACCGTCGACATCGACAATGGCTACGTCTATGCGGGAGATTTCGGCACCAGTGACCGCGTCGCACGAGTGTCGATCGCCGACGGAACCGTGTCCTATTACGGGACCAGCTCGAGGAGTCTGAAGAAGAGCTTGGCGGTGGATCCCGTGTCCCACATCGTCTATGCCGCAATCCTGGACGACAAGACGATCTGGGAATTGCGTCCTGACGGCACCAGCATTCCGCACGCCATCGGTTTCCAACCCACGGGGATGGCCATCGCGTCCGGCGACGTCCTCGTATCAAGCGGCTCAGGTCTGAGCAGGTTCGATACGAAGACCTGGAGTGTCACTGCCACCGCACCAGCATTAGCCAACACGGGAGACGTCGAGGTCGATCTCGAGCGGCAAGTGATCTACGTGCCAGGGGGCGCGGGCGAAGTGAATATGCTCAATGCCAGCACCCTGGCGATCGAGGGAAAGGTCGTCACGAAGGGCTCCATCCTTGATGTGGACCACAGCGTAGGCACACTCGTGTCAGCAGGCTCGACGGTGGTGGAGCTGTACACGGCCTCGCCCACGGTGACGCGGGTCGGGGGCGCCGATCGGTTTGAGACGTCGGCGGCGATCTCAAGGCGGCAATTCGCCTCGTCGCCCTTGGTGGCGTTCGTCGCTTCGGGTGCGGGGTTCGCCGATGCACTCAGTGCCTCCGCGGCCGCAGGTGCACAAGGCGGCCCAGTGCTCCTCACCGAGCGGGACAAGATTCCGGCGGCGATCGCGGCCGAACTTTCTCGCTTGAAGCCGCAGCACATCGTCGTGATGGGTGGAACGGTGGCGGTGAGCGCGGCAGTTCAGACGGCGCTGGAGTCGTACTCCCCAGACGTGACCCGCCTCAGCGGAGCAGATCGGTTCGAGGTGTCAGCTGCGGTGTCCCGCGCGACCTTCGGCCCCACGCGTCCGGTCGCCTACGTAGCGTCCGGAACCAACTTCCCCGATGCGCTTTCCGGCTCGGCAGCCGCCGGCGCACTAGGGGGCCCAGTGCTCCTCGTCACCCCCGACACCATCCCCGACCCTGTGAAGAAGGAACTCGAGCGACTGACCCCTGCCAAGATCGTCGTTCTCGGCGGCACTGCGGCAATCAACGAATCGGTCGTCGATACGCTCAAGACCATCCAGCCGAACACCCGTCGCACGGCGGGAGCTGATCGCTTCGCCGTGTCAGCGGCCGTGTCCAAGGGGGTCTTTCCGACTCCCACCTCCACCGTGTACGTCGCGTCGGGTTCCAGCTATGCAGACGCGCTCTCTGGTGCTGCAGCGGCGATCGCAACGGGCTCACCCGTGCTGCTCGTAGGCCCGACCAGCATTCCGGCCGACATCGCCCGAGAGCTTGACCGACTCGATCCGCGACGGATCGTCATCCTGGGCGGGACGCAGGCAGTCGACCCGGCTGTAGAGGCGCAGCTCCGGTCCTACATAGCCGTCTGACCCCGCGCGCGGGTTACCCTACGCCCGCCCGCACGGGTCGCCAAAGTTAGCGGCTACGCGGGCGGGGCCAGGCCGAGGCGCGGGTAGAGGAGGCCGAAGCCGTAGCTGAGGCCGCCGCGGATGGCGTCCTGCACGTGGCCGGCGCCGGGGACGACGTAGTACGTCGTCTTCCAGCCGGCCGCTGTGGCCGCCGCCGAGGCCGAGGCCGCCTCGGGCAGGAAGGCCGGGTCGTTGCCGCCGACCGTGAAGACCGCGAAGGTGTCGGGATAGGCGTGCGCCCCCGACGTCAGGATGCTCTCCGGCTTCTCCGCTTCGAAGGCCGCCACGTCCCCGCCGAAGAGCGAGGCGATCACCTGGTCGGGCTCCTCTGATCCGGGGTACTCCTCGCCCGAGATGTCGAAGACGTTGCCGAAGATCTCGGGGTACTTCGCGCCGTACTTGAACGCGCATCCGCCGCCGTTGGAGTAGCCCGCGATGGTCGTGTGGGCCGGGTCCTTCAGGATGTTCAGGTTCGAGCGCGCCCAGTTGACGACGTCCTGCGTGATGAACGTCTCGGCGTCGCCGAGGGCCGCGGTGTCAGCGCAGACCGGGTCCTGGTTGGGGTCGCCGAGCTGGTCGGCGACGATGACGATCGGTGCCAGGCCGTCGTGCGACGCGGCGTAGCTGTCGAGCGCATCCGCCACGAAGTCGGTCTCGGGGTTGCCCGGCTGGCCCATCATCAGCAGCAGGAACGGCAGGGCCGGGGCGCCCTCGACCAGCGCGGCCGGCGGCAGGTAGATGCCCGCGGGGCGGGACGTGAAGCCGGAGGCCGTGGGCGGGATGACCTGCGTGCCCTGGGTGCCCACCGTCGGCATGCCGGCCGGCGGCTTCCAGGTCTCGTAGAGGGGCTTGCCCGCATCCGGGTCGTCGGTCGAGGTGGGCTGCGGCGAGTTCGTCGGGATGACGATCGGATGCTCGACCGTGATGCCGAGGAGCGACGCCACCGTCGGGTTGAGGCCGAACCAGGCGTTGACGCCGAGGGCGCCCGACGCCGCGAACAGCAGCACGCCCAGAACGGCGATGACCTTGCGCCACCACCGCGAGCGCCACAGGTTCACCACCGCGACCCCGACGGCGGCGAAGGTCGCGACGGCGATCGCCTTCACCTGGATCGGCAGCGCGATGCCGAAGGCGTCGGTGAGCTCGGCCCACGCGATCACGCCGAAGGCGACGAGCGCCCCGGCGAGCAGGCCGATCAGCACGGTCAGCAGCCAGCGGATGCCCGGCGGGCGCACGAGCAGGTAGACGAGCACGACGGCCGAGAGGGCGACCACGACCCAGATCAGGGGGCCGTCGATGATGGGCAGCTCGAGCAGCGCCTCCACGGTCTACTCCCCTGCCGTCGGCGAGGAGAGCGACGAGCCGGCGCCTCCGGCGGCGCCGGGCGGCGACACGTGGCGCTCCAGCCACGCGAGCAGGTCGCGCACCACCTCGTCGCGGTTGGTCTCGTTCAGGATCTCGTGCCGCGCATCCGGATACACGTGCAGCTCGACGTCGCTCAGCTTCGACCGCTCGAGGTAGGCGCGCCGCAGCTTGGTGGCGCTCGCCCGCCCACCGAGGATGTCGTCGTCGCCCACGATGATGAGCATGGGCACGTCGGCGACGAGGTGCCGGGACGGCCGGCCGAACAGGCGCAGACCGTCGGCCACTCCGAACAGCTTGAGCACCTCGGCGGGGAACATGAGCTCGTCGGAGGCGGCGCGCTGCTGCGCCTCGACGTCGCGCGAGAGCCACTCGAAGCCGTTGCCGGGTGCGCCCGGGCTGCCCTTCGCAGGGCGGTGCCGTCGGGTGAGGTCCCCGCCGTCCATCGACCCGGGCATCCGGTACGCCGTGCCGACGAGCACGACGCCCGCGTAGTGCGCCAGCGCGGGCGTGTTGACGAGCATCTGCACCATCAACGAGCCCCAGCTGTGGCCGAGCAGCACGAGGGGCACCTCCGGATGCTCGCGCGCGACCTGCACGCCCAGCTGACGGATGTCGTCCACCGTCGCCCGCAGCCCGCCCGGCCCGAGCCGGCCCATCTTCGAGCGGTCGCCGCCGTGCTGGGCGAGGCCCGTGGCGCCGTGTCCGCGCTGGTCGGCGGCGTAGACGCTGTAGCCGGCCCCGTTCAGCTCGGCCGCGAGGGCGGCGTAGCGCAGGGCGTGCTCGCCGAGACCGTGCGAGATCTGCACGACGGCCCGGGGCTGCTCGACCGTCCAGCCGTAATAGGTGATGGCGATACCCTGCTCGTCCTCGAACACGGCGGTGAAGTGCGCGCTCGGCGGCGGCTGCTCAGGCATACGTCATTGTGGCACTGCGCACAGACGAGCAGGGGACCGCCGGCACCCCCATTACGGAGCACCCGCGCATCCGCCCCTCTCGACGAACCGAGCACCCGCGCATCCGCCCCTCACGACTCGCGCGTGATTTCCACCTTCACGAAGAGCTGCGAGCCGAAGGGGCCCGCGTAGACCCCGCGCAACGGCGCGATGTCGTTGTAGTCGCGCCCGCGCCCGACGATGACGTGCCGCTCGCCGATGTCGATCAGGTTCGTCGGGTCGAAGCCGCGCCACTCCCCGCAGAACCACTCGACCCAGGCGTGCGACTCGCCCGTGACCGTCTCGCCGATGGCGGCGCCGGGCTTCGGGTGCAGGTAGCCCGACACGTAGCGCGCCGGGATTCCGACCGAGCGCAGGGCGCCGATCGCGATGTGGGTGATGTCCTGGCAGACGCCGCGCTTGTCCTTCCACGACTCGCGCGCGGTCGACTGTACGCCCGTGACGCCCTGCACGTACTCGACCTGGCGGCCGATCTCGGTGCAGATCTCGAGCGCCGCGTCGCACGGCGAGGTGTGGGCCGCCGCGATCGACTCGGCGAGCTCGACGAGATCGGCGGCCGGCGCCGTGAGCTTCGTCTGCTTCGCCTGCTCGACGTAGGTGGTCGAGGTGGCGGCCTGCGACGCCAGCTCGGACCATTCGAGCGGATGAGCGGCGTGCGGCCGGTTGCGCACCTCCACGAGGCTGGTCGCCGTGAGCGAGAGCTCCTTGTGCGGCGTCAGCACCTCGAACGACGACACCCGCGTGCCCCAGTAGTCGATGTACCCGTGGTTGGAGGAGACGGGGGCGATCTCGAGCGAGGAGTGCAGCACGAACTGCGCCTCCGAGCTCACGGGCAGCATGCGCGCCTCGTTGTAGGAGGCCTGCACCTCGCCCTCGTAGCGGTACCCGGTGATGTGCCGGATGCGCAGCCGGTTCATGCGCTCTCTCCGATCCAGCTCGGGGCCGTGTTGGTGGGGAAGTAGCGCTGCCGGACGGCCTCGCTGGCGGCGCTCGTGGCGTCCTGCACGCTGTCCATGTGGCGCGGCAGCTCGTGCAGGATGTCGGTGATCGGCCGGTACTCCAGCTGCGAGCGGATCTGCCCGAGCAGCCGCTGCGCACTGTCGGTGACGCCGAGCCGCTCGTTGCGGGGGCCGAGGTCGCGCAGGCACTGCTCGGCGCGCGACACCGAGTACAGGATGGAGCGGGGGAACAGGCGGTCCAGCAGCAGGAACTCGGCCGCGTTGCGTGCGCTGGGCACCCCGCGATAGGTGCGGAGGTAGGCCTCGTAGGCGCCGCAGGAGCGGAGGATCGTCGTCCACGACGGGCCGCTCGCCTCGGTGAGGCTGCGGGTGGCGAGCAGGCGCGCGGTCATGTCGGCGCGCTCGATCGAACGGCCGAGGGTGAAGAAGTGCCAGGCCTCGTCACGGCTGGCGCTGGACTCCATGATGCCCACGGCGAGCGCCGAGCGGTCGCGCACCCAGCCGAAGAACTCGTGCGTCTTCTCGCCGGCGATCTTCCGCGGCATCCGGGCACGGGTGGTGTTCAGGCACTCCCAGAGCTCGGTCGAGACGATCTCGCGGGCGCGCCGGGCGTTCTCGCGGGCGGCGCCGAGCGAGTAGGCGATCGAGGCCGGATGCGTGCGGTCGACCGCGAGCAGCGCGAGCACGTCGGCGCGCGTGAGGGAGCGGTTGTCGTCGGGCACGTCGCTGCCCATCACCGACAGCAGCGAGCGGCAGGCGAGGTTCTCCTCGATCCACGGGTCCTCCAGGAGGAGCTGCAGGTGCACGTCGAGGATGCGCGCGGTGCCGTCGGAGCGCTCGATGTAGCGGCCGATCCAGAACAGGGACTCCGCGATGCGGGACAGCATGGCCATCACACGTCTCCCTTCGTGGCGGGGGCGGGATGCGCATCCGGCAGCTGCTTGGACTGCTGCTGCTGCTGCGACTGATCGCTGCGCGGCGCATCCTCGGGCGAGTGGTCGGGCGTGTGCCCGTGCCCGATGATCGGGATGGCCTGGGTGTTCGCGGCCTGCTCGGCGACGAGGCCCTGGATGTCGTGGGCGTCGCGGGAGACGGCGGCGAGGGCCGAGAACGGGTCCTGACCGACGACCCAGGTGTCCTTCGAGCCGCCGCCCTGCGAGCTGTTGACCACGAGCTGGCCCTCGGGGAGGGCGACTCGGGTGAGGCCGCCGGGCAGCACCCAGACGTCGTTGCCGTCGTTGACCGCGAAGGGGCGGAGGTCGGCGTGGCGGGGGCGCATGCCGTCCTCGACGAGGGTGGGGATGGTCGAGAGCTGCACCACGGGCTGCGCGATCCAGCCGCGCGGGTCGGCGATCAGCCGGTTGCGCAGGGTCTCGAGCTCCTTCGGCGAGGCGTCGGGGCCGATCACGAGGCCCTTGCCGCCCGAGCCGTCGACCGGCTTGACCACGAGTTCATCGAGGCGGTCGAGCACCTCCTCGAGGGCCCCCGGGTCTTCGAGGCGCCAGGTGTCGACGTTCGGGATGATCGGCTTCTCGCCGAGGTAGTACTGGATGAGGTCGGGCAGGTAGGTGTAGACGAGCTTGTCGTCGGCCACGCCGTTGCCGACCGCGTTCGCGATGGTGACGTTCCCGAGCCGGGCAGCCAGCAGGAGGCCCGGGCTGCCGAGCATCGAGTCGGCGCGGAACTGCAGCGGGTCGATGAACTCGTCGTCGACCCGGCGGTAGATCACGTCGACGCGGGTCGGACCGGCGGTCGTGCGCATCCACACCCGCCCGCCCGAGCAGAACAGGTCACGGCCCTCGACGAGCTCGACGCCCATCAGGCGGGCCAGCAGGGTGTGCTCGAAGTAGGCCGAGTTGTAGACGCCGGGGGTGAGCACGACGACCGTGGGGTCGTCGA
This sequence comes from Herbiconiux flava, assembly GCF_013409865.1. NCBI lineage: Bacteria > Bacillati > Actinomycetota > Actinomycetes > Micrococcales > Microbacteriaceae > Herbiconiux > Herbiconiux flava. The sequence continues at coordinate 951,590 of NZ_JACCBM010000001.1, read as the reverse complement.
CACCGGCGGGGGCGGATGCGCGCAGCGCCTGCAGGAGCTTGTTCGGGTAGTCGCCCACCGGTCGCACCCGCATGCTGACGAACAGTTCGGGCAGGGTCTGCGCCATGACCCGGCGGTTCGAGATGACGTAGGAGACGCCGCTCGGCACCCGCACGTTGTCCTCGAGCACGCGCCAGGCGCCCTTCTCGTCGCGGATCAGGTCGATGCCCGAGACCTGGATGCGCACGTTGTTGGGCGACACGATGCCGGCGGCCTCGCGGTGGAAGTGGTTGCTGGAGCTGATCAGCGCCGCGGGGATGACCCCGTCGCGCACAGCAGCCTGCGAGCCGTAGATGTCGGCGAGGAAGGCCTCGAGCGCCTTGACCCGCTGCTTCACACCGGCCTCGACGTCGACCCACTCGCTCTGCTCGATCACGCGCGGCACGGCGTCGAGCGGGAACGGCCGCTCCTCGCCGGCGAAGTCGAAGGTCACTCCCTGGGCGAGGTACGAACTGGCCAGCGCGTCGGTGCGGCCGCGCAGCTCCTCCTGCGTCATGCGGGCGAGGGCGGTGTAGATGTCCTTGTAGGCGGCGCGCGCCTCGACGCCGTCCTGCGACTTGGGCTCGGGGAACATCTCGTCCCACGGACTCGCCCCGGCCCGCCGGGATCGCGTGAGCAGGGTGGCTCCGTAGCCGTCGAACAGGTCAACCATGCGGTGAGCCTACTGCTCGGGTGTTGCGCGGGTGTTTCGCGATCCGCCCGGATGAACTATCCTCACTACATGCGTATGAGCCTTCGTCACCTTTCTCCCGCCGCGGCGGGCACGGCGCTGGTGCTGGCCACCCTCGTGGCCGCACCCACCGCCGCCCATGCCGCCGCGCCCCGCGCGATCGTGCTCAGCCCGACCGGCAGCGACTCCCCGTCCCCCAGTGCGAATCTGGGGCAGATGCAGATCGACGCCTCGATGGGTCGTGGCTACGTCATCGACCTCCCGTCGGAAGACCTGCTGGTCTACGACGTCAGCGGAGCGGCTCCGCGCTACCTCACCCGCATCGGGCTGGGGTCGGACCCGGTGGAGGCGGCGGTCGACGAAGGCACCCATCAGGTCTATGTGTCCGACCGGGTCGACAACACGGTCCTCCAGATCGACGGCCACCCGGCCTCCCCGACGGCGAACACCATCGTCGACACGATCTCGACGACCGGCATCGGGGGTGCCGGGCTGGCGGTCGACGCCGGCTCGAAGCTGCTGTACGTCGCCAACACGATCTCGAGCGATCTGAGCGTGATCGACCTGTCGACCCACGGAGTCGCGCGCATCCCGCTTCCCGGCGCACCGAGCGACGTCGTGACCCTCGCCGGGTCGAACAAGGCCTGGGTGACGAGCGAGGCGGCCTCGACGCTGACGCTCATCGACGCCCGATCGCCGCGTTCGTCGGTCGTGCTCGGCGGCACGCCCCTCAGCCTCGGGATCGGTGCCGGCGGAATCTCGATCGGCACGCGAGCCGGCGCGGGGCCGTTCGACTACCGGGTCGAGATGTACGACACCCTCCTCGCGCTGACCCACACCTCGGCCGCCCTCGACTCGAAGGCGACCTCCTTCGCGACCGACGCCACCATCTATTCGCTCTTCGTCACCACCGAGATGGGGCAGCTGCATTCGCTGCGTCTCGACACCCTGGTGGAGCAGGGCGACCCGATGACGATGCCGAAGGCGTCGTCGGTCGCGGTCGACGACAGCACGCGTCGGGTGATCACCACCACGAGCGCGCTCACGGGTGGCACCGTCACGAGCTACGACGTCACGGCGAGCCCGCTCATCGTGTCGCCCGCCAGTTACGGCGCCGGGGTGGGCATGAGCTTCACCGCGGCGGTGATCGCCGTGGGCCGGCCCACCGCCATGACGTTCTCGCTCGCGAGCGGCACCCTGCCGCCCGGGGTCGCGCTCGACCCCACCGGCATCCTGAACGGCGTGCCGACGACCGCCGGCACCTTCCGCTTCACCGTGGCCGCCTCGAACGGGCTGGCACCGGCCGCCGAGTCGACACTCGAGATCGTCGTCGCGCCGTCGGGGCCGACCGCGCCGACGATCACGACGGCGACCGTGCCGAACGGAACCGTCGGCACGGTCTACCCCGACACCACCCTCGTCGCGAGCGGCAGCCCCGAGCCCGCCCTCTCCGTCTCGAGCGGCACCCTCCCGCCCGGTCTCGAGTTCGACGAGCGTCGGGCCCACCTCTACGGCACCCCCACGAAGGCCGGGAGCTATGACTTCACCCTGAAGGCCGAGAACGCCTCGGGTGTCGACACCCACAGCTACACGATCGTGATCGCAGCCGACCCTGCGTCGGTTCCCCACATCACCTCCGCTCCGCCGGCCGACGGCCGGGTCGGTGACCGCTACCCGACGGTCACGGTCACCGCGACCGGCACTCCCGCCCCGGAGTTCTCGGTCTCGTCGGGAACCCTGCCTCCTGGGCTCTCGTTCGACGAGCGCACCCACCAGCTCGCCGGCACCCCCACGAAGGCCGGCAGCTACGCCTTCACCATCACGGCCGACAACGGAATCGCCAAGGACAGCAAGGAGTACCGGATGACGATCGCCGCTGCGGTCACACCGACACCCGTGCCGACCCCCACCGCGACGCCGTCGCCGACACCCACCTCCGTGCCCAAGGCCGGCGACGGCCCCGGGCCGGGCGCAGCGGGCGCGTCCCGGGTGAGCGGCCCCGGCGCTCCCGGCAGCGGCCTGCTCGCGAGCACGGGCGTCGCCTCCGCCGAGGTCACCCTGCTCGGCGTCGCCGCCGCGGGGCTCGTCGGCCTCGGTGCCGCGGCCGCCGCTCTCGCCTCCTGGCGCCGACGCGCATCCTGAACCGCCGGCCCCGCCCGCCGGCCCGATCCCCCGGCCCCGACCGCCGGCCCGGCTCGCCTCCCACGCGAGCAGGGCGGAGGGCAGGGGCGGGCCGGGGGTTAACCCCCGGGGGAACCGGGCGGGCCGCCCCATCGTGCCGCCCCTGACCCCCGCCCTAACGTGGGGATGTGCGAAAGAGACTGCTGTTCCTGTGGGCCGCTGCGGCCGATCTGGCCATCGACGGCGTGCTGGGGGTCACCTGGCTGACGATCATGCTCAGCCTGCTCGCGACCGGCGTGAGCGCGGTGCCCGCGTTCGGCATCGGCATCGCGCTGCTGTGGCTGACGGTGCAGCTGGGGCGGGGCATCCGCTTCGTCGAGCGGCGCCGCGCCGAGGCGTTGTACGGCGTGGTCATCGTGCCGCCGCCCGTGCGCCCCGCCGCCACCACGTTCGGCGACTGGCTGGCGGGCACGTTCGTCGAGAGCTTCGGCGCGCCCCTGTGGAAGGGCATCCTGCACCACCTCACGACCGCCCTGCTGGGCCTGCTGTTCCTCACCCTGATCGGCGGTTCGATCGACCTCGTCGGCGACCTCGCCGCCGGCCGCTTCGGCAGCCTGCTCGGGAACCCTGCCCTCGTCGTCCTCGCCGCCGTGCTCGCCGCCGCCGTGCTCGTGGCCTACACGGCCGGCGCCGGCCTGCTCGATCGGCAGCTGAGCGTCGCCCTGCTCGGCGCGAGCGCCAAGGCCGTGCTCGAGCAGCGCGTCGACAGGCTCCAGGATGCGCGCCAGGGAGCGGTCGACTCCGCCCAGGCCGAGCGGCAGCGCATCGAGCGCGACCTGCACGACGGGGTGCAGCCCCGCCTGGTCTCGGTCGCGATGACGCTCGGGCTCGCCCGCTCCAAGTTCGCCGACGACCCCGAGGGCGCGAAGGCGCTGCTCGACGAGGCGCATCGTGAGACCAAGGAGTCGATCACCGAGCTGCGGCACCTCGCCCGCGGCATCCACCCGGCGGTGCTCACCGACCGCGGCCTCGACGCGGCCCTCTCGGCCGTCGCCTCCCACTGCACCGTGCCCACCAGCGTGCGCGTCGACCTGCCGCAGCGCCCCTCGAAGGAGACCGAGGCCGTGCTCTACTTCGCCGTCTCCGAGGCCCTGGCCAACGCGAGCAAGCACTCGCGGGCATCCGGATGCTCGGTCAGCGTCACCGCGACGCCCACCGCCGTGCGCGCCGTCGTGTTCGACAACGGCGTCGGCGGGGCCGCCCTCGGGCGCGGCGGCGGCACCGGACTCTCCGGCATGGCCGACCGCGTGCGCGCGGCCGGCGGCACCCTCACCGTGGACAGCCCCACCGGCGGTCCGACCGTTCTCACCGTGGAGGTACCGTGCGCATTCTGATCGCCGAGGACCACGTGCTGCTGCGCGCCGGTCTCGAACGCCTGCTCGCCGACGCCGGGCACGAGGTGCTGCCGTCGGCCGCGACCGCCGAGGAGCTCATCCGCAGCGTCGACGCCGACCGCCCCGACCTCGCCGTCGTCGACGTGCGGATGCCGCCGAGCTTCACCGACGAGGGCATCCGTGCGGCGGTGCTGCTGCGCTCCCGCCCCGGCGGCCCGAAGCTGCCCGTGCTCGTGCTCTCGCAGTACGTCGAGGAGCGCTACGCCGCCGAGCTGATCGCGGGCGACTCGGCCGGCCTCGGCTACCTGCTGAAGGACCGCGTGGCCGAGGTCGACGACTTCCTCGCCGCGGTCGAGACCGTGGGCGGCGGCGGCACCGTGCTCGACCCCGAGGTGGTGGCGCAGATCGTCATCCGCTCCCGGCGCTTGCGCGAGCTCGACACCCTCACCGCCCGCGAACGCGAGGCGCTGCAGCTGATGGCCGAGGGCCGCTCGAACAGCAGCATCGCCGAACGGATGCACATCACCCCCGGCGCGGTCGAGAAGTTCATCTCGGCCATCTTCGGCAAGCTCGGCCTGCCCGCCGAGGACAACGGCAACCGCCGTGTCCTCGCCGTGCTCAAGTACCTCGGCGCGGACGCGCGCTGACTCCCCATCCATCCCCTGCGAAAGAAGGAATCATGAGCGTCCAGACCCCCACCCTGCCTCCGATGACCGGCGGCCCCTCCCCCGCCTCGGGTCCGACCCCGCCGCCGCGCAACCGCTCGCTGCGCATCGCCCTGCTCACCATCGGCTCGGCGCTCGTGCTCCTGCTCGTCGGCGTCGGCATCCTGCAGCTCGTGCAGTCGGCGGCGGACGCGAACCGCGGCGACGGTTCGGGCAGCTACTCGGCCGCCGGCCCCTTCGACACCCTCGAGGTCGACGTGAGCGCGGCCGCCGTCACGGTGGCCTACGCCGACGTGTCCGAGCCGCGCTTCGACTTCGACTCGGGCGGCTCGTCGCTGCACTTCGACCAGCGGATGCTCGGCGACACCCTGCGCGTCACCGTCGGCGATCGCGGCTGGTGGCCGATCCGCCTCTTCGACGTCACGTCGCTCGGCGACGCCACGCTCGCGGTGACCCTGCCGCGCGACGCCGAGCCGCTCGGCCTCGACGTGGACTCCTCGGCCGGCTCGGTGCGGGTGGACGGCGACTTCGCCGACCTGTCGCTCGAGAGCTCGGCGGGCGACGTCGAGCTCAGCGGCTCGGCCGACTCGCTGCACCTGGAGACCTCGGCCGGCCGCATCACCGCGACCGACCTCGACGTCTCGGGCCCGGTGGTCGCCGAGACCTCGGCCGGTGACACCGACCTCTCCTTCGCCACCCTGCCGTCGTCGATCTCGGTCGACAGCTCGGCCGGGACGGTGCGGGTCGCCCTGCCCGACGGCGAGTACGAGATCCGCACCGACACCTCGCTCGGCACGGTGCAGCTGGGTCTGCCGAGCACTCCGGGGGCCGAGCGCGTGTACTCGTTCGAGACGAGCGCCGGCGACCTCGTGCTGACTCCGGCGCCGTAGCGGTCCGAGCGGCGGGCCGCCCCAGCGGGCGGCCGTACCGGTCCGCGCAACGGGCGGCCCGAGCGGATGCGCGGCAGCCGGCCCTAGCGGGCGAGCGGCGGCCGGCCCTAGCGGCCGGCCGTCGACTCGCGCACGACGAGCTCGGGCTGGAAGGCGATGTGCCGGTACTCGCCCCGGCCCGGGTTCTCGATCTCGGCCAGCAGCAGCTCGGCGGCCGCCCGTCCCATCTCGCGGGCCGGCTGCCGGATCGACGACAGTGGGATCGCCGCGTTCGCCGCGAACGAGATGTCGTCGTAGCCGATCAGCGCGATGTCGTCGGGCACCCGCACCCCGGCGTGGGTGAGGGCCTGCAGCAGTCCGATGGCGATCAGGTCGTTCGCCGCGAACACGGCGTCGGGGCGGTCGGCGGCGGGCAGGGCGAGCAGCTGCTCCCCCGCCGCGCGGCCGGCTTCCGCACGCATGGTGTCGAGCTCGAGCATCCGGATGCGCCCCGCATCGCGCTCGAGCACCGCCTGCTGCGCCCCGCGTGCGCGCTGGGAGACCTGCAGGATCTCGGGTGGACCGCCCACGAAGGCGAGGTTCCGCCGGCCGAGGTCGAGCAGGTGGCCCGCCGCGAGCTCGCCCCCGCGCAGGTCGTCGACCGAGACCGAGCTGAAGCTCTGCGCGTTGTCGTGCCGGTCGACGAGCACGACGGGCGAGCCGCGCTCGCGCAGCCGCTCCAGCCGGCGCTGCACCTGCCCGACGGGCGTGATCAGGAGCCCCGAGACGCGCTGCTCCTCGAACAGGTCGAGGTAGGCGAGCTCGCGGGTGGTCGACTCGCCGCTGTTGCCGAGGATGAGCGGCCGTCCGTGCTCGCCGAGCAGGTCCTCTGCGCCGCGCTCGACGTCGGCGAAGAACGGGTTCGAGACGTCGAGCACCATCATGCCGACCGTGCGGCTCTGCCCGACCCGCAGCTGGCGGGCGGCGTCGTTGCGCACGAAGCCGAGCTTCTCGATCGCGTCGATCACCCGCTTGGCGGTGTCGGCCGCCACCGGCTTCGACTGGTTCAGCACGTTCGAGACGGTGCCCACCGACACTCCGGCGAGGGCCGCGACGTCGCGCACGTTGGCCGTGGTCATGCACACCTCGTGGGGTTCGGCGCCGTCGTCCCGGCGATGGGTAGAACGTTTCACGAGAGTAGCGCAGGGCGTGCGCTGGCGCATCGGCCCGATCGATGGTTATATCGTTTCAACACACTCGACGATGAGGGGATGCACGATCATGACGGCCGAGACGAGCGAACGCGTCTGCTTCCAGCTGCAGGTGAAGCCCGAGCGCATCCCCGAGTACACCGAGCGCCACCGCGCGATCTGGCCCGACATGGCGGCCGCCCTCAAGGCGACCGGGTGGAACAACTACTCGCTGTTCCTGCGCGAGGACGGGCTGCTGATCGGCTACTTCGAGACGCCGTCGCTCGCCGCGGCGCAGACCGGCATGGCCGCCACCGAGGTCAACGCGCGCTGGCAGGCCGAGATGGGCGAGTTCTTCGTCGCGCTCGACGGGGCACCCGACACCGGCTTCCTCCGGCTGAGCGAGGTCTTCCATCTCGAGGACCAACTCGCGTAAGCTTCCTCCGGGTAGTGAATCGTTTCACCCACCACTCACCGCTTCATCGACGACAGCAAGGACGAATTCCCATGGTGCAGTTCAGCGACATCGCCTCCGAGCTCGAACGCCAGGCGATCGAGCTCCCCTCCTGGGCCTTCGGCAACTCGGGCACGCGCTTCAAGGTGTTCGGCACGCCGGGCACCCCGCGCACCCCCGAGGAGAAGATCGCGGATGCGGCACAGGTCAACCGCTACACGGGCCTCGCCCCGAAGGTGGCGCTGCACATCCCGTGGGACAAGGTGGCCGACTACTCGGCCCTCCGCTCCTACGCGAACGACCTCGGCGTCGAGCTCGGCACTATCAACTCGAACACCTTCCAGGACGAGGCCTACAAGTTCGGCTCGCTCACCTCGAGCGACCCGGCCACCCGCCAGAAGGCGATCGACCATCACCTCGAGTGCATCGAGATCATGCACCTCACCGGCTCGCAGGACCTCAAGATCTGGCTCGCCGACGGCACGAACTACCCGGGGCAGGGCGACATCCGCTCGCGTCAGGACCTGCTGGCGTCGTCGCTCGAGACCATCTACGGTGCGCTCGGCGAGGAGCAGCGGCTCGTGCTCGAGTACAAGTTCTTCGAGCCGGCTTTCTACCACACGGATGTTCCCGACTGGGGCACCTCGTACGCCCACGTCGCGGCGCTCGGCGACCGCGCGTTCGTCTGCCTCGACACCGGCCACCACGCCCCCGGCACGAACATCGAGTTCATCGTCGCGCAGCTGCTGCGACTCGGGAAGCTCGGCTCGTTCGACTTCAACTCGCGGTTCTACGCCGACGACGACCTGATCGTGGGCGCGGCGGATCCGTTCCAGCTGTTCCGCATCCTCTACGAGGTCGTGCGCGGCGGCGGCTACGACGTCGACTCCCCCGTGGCCTTCATGCTCGACCAGTGCCACAACGTCGAGGAGAAGATCGTGGGCCAGATGCGCTCGGTGCTCAACGTGCAGGAGATGACGGCGCGCGCGCTGCTCGTCGACCGCGCCGCCCTGCTCGAGGCGCAGAACGCGAACGACGTGCTGGGGGCGAACGCCATCCTGATGGACGCGTTCTACACCGACGTGCGCCCCTCCCTCGCCGCCTGGCGCGAGTCCCGCGGCCTCGCGGGCGACCCGATCGCGGCCTTCAAGGCCTCCGGCTACCAGGAGCGCATCGTCGCCGAGCGCGTCGGCGGCGCCCAGGCCAGCTGGGGCGCGTAGCCCCAGTCCCGCTGCGGCGCTCCGGCGCCGCACCCCCGAGCCGCGGCCCGGGTCTCCGGTGGTGGGAGACCCGGGCCGCTTTCGCGCCCCCTCAGGATCGAGACTCGGCGAGGCCGTAGGGTCGGAGGGTGACGGACGAGGGGGGCGCGGCGGAGACGAGCGCGCCGGAGACGGGCGCGGCGGGGACGAGCGCGGCGGGGACGCGGGGGCGGACCGCCGTGGGGGCCGCGACGCAGCTCGGCACCGAGGTGAGCATCAACCTGGGGTCGGCGCTGGCGGGGCTCGTGATCCCGGTGGTGGGGGCGTTCGTCGTCGTGGCCGCGCGGCAGCTCGTGATGGCGGCCGCGGTGCTGCCGTTCTACCGGCCGAAGCGCGCCGGGCTGACCCGGGCGCGGCTCTGGCCCGCCCTCGCCCTCGGCGTCGCCCTCGCGGTGATGAACGTCTCGTTCTACCAGTCGGTGCACCTTCTCGGCCTCGGCATCGCGGCCACGATCGAGTTCCTCGGGCCGCTGACGCTCGCCCTGGTGACGAGTCGGCGCCTGCTCGACGTCGTCTGCGCCGTCGCCGCCGGCATCGGCGTGGTGATGCTGACGGGGCTCGACGGCACGATCGACGGCTGGGGCGTGCTGCTCGCCCTCACCGCGGCGGCGGCCTGGGCTGCGTACATCGTGCTGACGAGGCGCGTGGCCGTCGGCCTCCCGGGGCTGGAGGGGCTGAGCGTGGCGGGCATCGTCAGCCTCGTGCTCCTGCTGCCGTTCGCGATCGCCACGTTCGACCCGGCGGCGTTCGACTGGGACGTCGTCGCCCTGCTGGTCGGGGTGGGCATCCTGTCGTCGGCCCTGCCCTACAGCCTCGACACGTTCATCCTGCGCCGGCTCACCCCGCGGCTCTACGCGATCATCACCGCGTTCGGCCCCGTCGTGGCGGCGGTGTTCGGCTGGCTCATCCTGAACGAGCGGTTCACCGTGCTGGAGGTGATCGCGATCACGATCGTCTGCGTCGCGGCGGGGACGGCGATCGCGACGCAGCGCGACCGCCCCCGCCCGCCGCTCGAGCGCGTGGCCGAGATCACCCCCTGACCGGCCGAACCGGATCCGAGGGCGCCGAACTCAGAACCCGATCGACGGGTCGATGAACTCGTTCGTCACGATCGTCTCCGGCGAGACGTCGGGCGCGGTCGTCGCCCCCTGCTTCTCGAACAGCGGCGTCGTGATGTCGATGATCTTCTGCACCCGGTCGAGGTCGAAGTTGCCGACCGTGTCGTCGTCTCCGTTGCCCACGAGCCCGAGCGAGACCTGCGTCGCCGCCGAGTAGTCCGCCACGCCCTGGGTGTAGACCCACCCGTTGTCGAACTCGTCGACCGCCTTCAGGATGAGCGCGTTCGTCGCCGTCGGGTCGGCGTAGTAGTCGACCGTCGCCTGCTGGATGACCGGCACCAGCTTCGTCAGGCACGGCGAGAGCGACTCGAGGTCACCGCTCCGCACCGAGAGCGCCGAGGCGTAGATCGGGTAGCCCGCATCGTGGATCAGCTGGTACGCCACCGGCTTCCGCCAGTCCTCGAGCTCGTTCTCGTAGACGTAGGGCTCGACGGTCGCGAAGCCCTGCTGCGCGTCGGCGCCGTCGGCCGCCACGAAGCTCGCCGGTGTGCCGTCGTAGCCCCCGTCGACGTGGTCGAGGGGCAGGATGCCCGACCCGGTCAGGTAGTCCATGTACGTGGCCCCGCCGAAGTACCGCACCACCGCATCCGTCTTGCCGAGCTCGGCGATGGTCGTCACGTCGGGGTAGGTCGCCGGATCCCACATGATGATCTGCGGCCCCACCTCGAACGGCGCGAAGACCGCCGTCGTGGGCATGTCGGCCGAGAGCTGCACGGCCTCATCGGTGTTGGCGTAGCCGAGCGTGATGCTCGGGTCGGAGTACTGCTGGCTCGTCACGCTCTGGAAACCGATCGCCGGGCCGCCGGAGCGCACCTCGACGTCGACGCCCGTGTACTCGCCCGAGGTGAACAGGGGGCCCGAGACCGACTTGGCCCCGGCGTCGACTCGGGCATCCGGGCCGATCAGCTGGTAGAGGTCGCCCTGCTCGGCTTCGGGGTTCCAGTCGGTCTGGATCACGACGGTCGCGGGGCAGTCGGCCGAGAGGTCGATCGAGCCGATGGTGAGCGAGGGGTCGGGGCTCGCCGAGTCGGTTCCGGATGCGGTGGCCGAGCAGGCGGTCAGTGCGGCGACCGAGACGACGAGCACGCCGGCGGCGAGGGCGGTGCGGGTGCGGGTGCGGGACATGGGTTCTCCTTGAAGTGGGTGGAGCACGAGATGGAGCGAGAGGTCAGAGCTCGTCGACCGCGGTCGACGTGGCGCCGCCGACCGTGAATCGATCGCGGGTGGTCGTGTAGAAGCTGGCGCCGAACCGCGCGACGGGCGCGTAACCGGCGAGCCGCACCCGCCAGGTCTCGGTGTCGATCAGGTCGTCGCGGGTGTGCAGCGAGACGATCCGCCCGAAGAACACCTCGCGGCTCGCGGTCTCGAGCTTCTCGTGCAGCACGCACTCCAGCGCGACCGGGGCGGCCTGGATGGTCGGCGGCGCGACCACGAGCGAGGGCGTCGTGGCGAGGCCGACCGCGATCAGCTCGCTCACCCCGTGCGGCAGGTTCTCGCCGCAGCGGTCCGCGGCCTCGGTCAGCGGCTCGTCGACGAGGTGAACGACGAACTCCCCGCTCGCGTCGATGTTGCGGGCGGTGTCACGACGCCCGGTGGGGCTCGTGCGATTCAGGCTCAGCATCACGAGCGGGGGCTCCTCGCCGATCATCCCGAACATGCTGAAGGGGGCGGCGTTCACCACCCCGCCCGCGTCGACCGTGGTGACGAGCGCGATCGGGCGCGGGACGATCAGGCTCGCCATCAGCTTGTAGCGCTCGTACTCGCCGAGCACCGTGAAGTCGACGTCAGGCACGGTGCGCGGCCGCCCACCAGGCGAGCAGCACGTCGCGCAGCGCCTCGCCCGACGAGGTGTAGAGGTCGCGCCGCCACAGCCGCTCGAGCAGCTCGGCCGACGAGTCCGAGAGCACGACGGGCACCGCCTCGTACCGGATCGGCGTGTTCGCGAAGGCCGGCACGTAGGACGGGTCGCGCGACAGCGCCCGCTCGGTGCGGATCACCGGCTGCCGGAACTGCGCCACCGTGCGCTGCGTGTCGTAGGCCCTGAGTTCGGGCACGTCGGCGAGATCGGCGGCCGAGGCCCGCCAGCGCGTGACCCGCACCGGCTTGATCGCGAAGTTGCTCGTCTTCATCACGTCGGCGCCGCAGATGTTCGGCACCGCCAGCACGTCCATCACCGCGAGCAGCTCGACGTGGTCGCCCGGCTTCGACGACTGGTGGTGGATGGCGGGCATCCCCTCGTCGACCGTCGTGCTCATGAAGAGGTTGAAGGAGTCGTGCACGTCGTCGGGGGTGAGCCCGTACTCGCGCTGCGCCTCGGCCTGGATGTCGGCGCAGTTGGTGTGCGTCGCGAAGCCGTAGGCCGTCTCGTAGAGGTTGGCGCTGCAGCGCGGGAACACCACGTCGTTGACGTGCACGGTGTCGGTGAGGATGAACATCATCGCCCGCTCGCGCGGTGGCGACGACCAGAGGAAGTCGCCCGGCCCGGGGTTGATGCCGTGCAGCGTGCGGGTGCGGCCGGTGTGGAAGAACTCGCGGTAGTCGTGCAGGTTGAACACGTTGAAATCGACGCACTGCGCGCCCTCGAGCTGCTCGACGCGCAGCAGTTCCCCGGCCCGCACCTCGACGGCCTTGCCGGTTCCGGGCTCGAGCACGAACTCCTCGAGCAGCTCGCGCTCGTCGGCGACCGGATGCGCGATCCGGCTGGTCCAGTCGTCGACCCGCCCCGACACGGCCGGCACCGGCAGCGGTGCGATCGCGTCGTCGGCGCTCTCGCGCAGCGCCCGTGCCACGAGGCCGGACAGGTCGTCGGCCTCTCCGGCGGAGAGGCTGCGGTCGAGCAGCTCGCGCTGCTGCTGATTGAGCCTGAGCTCGAGGCGGGTGAGGAGATCGGTCATGCATTCAGTATGCGGTAGTTCTCATTTCGGTATACGTAAACTTTATGTTTCGTGCACGTTACACCGGTCTCGCCGCCGTCCCGGCCGTATACTCGCAGCATGCCCCGCGCCGAGAACGCCTATGCCGCCCTGCGCGAGGCGATCATGGAGAACGCCCTGAAGCCCGGCACGAAGCTGCCCGAGAGCGACCTCGGCGAGCACTTCGGCGTCAGTCGCACGCTGATCCGCGCCGCTCTCGCGCGACTCGCCGGCGAGGGGCTCGTCGACATCGGCAAGACGAAGTCGGCCACGGTCGCGCAGCCCAGCCGGGAAGAGGCGCTCGACGCCTTCGAGGTGCGCCGCGCCCTGGAGCGCGAGGTGGTGCGACTCGTCGCCCTGCGCTGGAGCGACGAGGGCGAGCGCATCCTGAGCACCCAGATCGACGAGGAGCGGCTCGCCGCCGACGAGGGCGACCACAAGCGCTCGGTGCGGCTCGGGGCTGAGTTCCACATGCTGCTCGCGGGGCTGACGGGCAACGCGCTGCTGCGCCGCTACCTCGAGGAGGTGGTGGGGCGCACGACGCTGATCCTCGCGGTGTACGGGCAGGCGCACCCGCAGCACGACAGCCTGGCGGAGCACGTGGCCCTGGTCGACGCGCTGCGGGCGGGCGACGGCGACGAGGCCCAGCGACTGGTCGACGCACACATCGCGGCCGTCGAGCAGCGGGCCCTGGCCCAGGAGGCAGGCGAGCCCGACGACCTCGCGGGCATCCTGAGCCGCTTCACCCAGCGCTAGCGCCGGCCTCGACCGCGACCGCCGGCCCCCCTCAGGCGCGGGTCGCCGAGAGCCGCAGCCGCCAGCTGACCAGGGCCAGGTCGAGGGCCAGACGGCGCTCGCGGTCGTCGAGGTCGAGACCGCCGAGCAGCGTCTCGATGCGCTCGAGCCGGCCGTAGAGGGTCTGCCGCCGGATGCCCAGCGCCTCGGCCGTGCGCGTCTTCGACAGGCCGGCGGCGAGGAACGCGTCGAGGGTCATCACGAGCCCCGCGCCGGTGCGGGCGTCGTGCTCGAGCAGCGGCCCGAGCTGTCCGGCCACGAATCCCTCCAGCGCCTCGTCGTCGACGAGCGAGACGAGGAGCTGGTAGAGCGCGAAGTCGGCGGCGAGCACCACGACGGCCGAGGGCGTCAGCCGCGCGGCCAGCCGGGCGGTCTCGCGCGCGCTCGGGAAGGCGCTGACGAGGGCCGGCACGTCGTCGACGGGCGGGCCGGCGCTCACCAGCACGCCCCCGCCGACGGTCGATCGCAGCTCGCGGCCCAGGTCGTCGGCGAAGCGGGCGAGCACGCTGCGCAGTTCCCGGGGCCGCAGCAGGGCCCCGATCAGCACGTCGCCCTCGTGCTCGGCGACGAGCGCCGCGCCGAGCAGGCGACCGGCCACGGCCCGGGCGGCGATCAGCACGTCGGCCGCACTCGCCCCGGCCGACCGGGCGCGCACGCAGAGGGCGACCGCGACCTGCCCGGGCCGGATGCGCAGTCCGACCCCGATGGCCCGCGCCACCAGCTCCTCGGTCGACACGTAGCGGCCGGTGACCATGTCGCGGAGCAGCTCCGCCCCCGCCTGCCGCCGGCTCACCGGGGCCTCCCCCGAGCGGGCGACCTCGAGCGCGACGAGCGGAGCCGCCACGCCGAGCACGAGCCGCATCTGCTGCTGCACCGCGTCGGGGCCGTCGCCATCCGCGGCCGGCGCCGTCTCCCGGAGCACGAGCCGGCCCCAGGCCTCACCGCCGACGAGCACGGGCGCCTCCACCTCGACGGCGGCCCGGGCATCCGCCTCGGCCGGGTCGACACCGGCCACCAGCTCACCGGCCGCCGAGTGCAGCGACGCCGCGAAGCCCGACCCGGTGCTGATCGCGCCGACGAACGCCACCAGACCGCGATCGTCGCCGAGCGCCAGCGTCAGGCGCTCCTGGAGGCGCGCCGCGAAGCGCAGGCCGGTCAGCTCGCCGCCGAGGATCCGCGCGTGCGCGACCTCCGTCACCTCGATGAACGGCACCACCCCGTGCAGCAGCACGAGGGGCAGTCCGGCGCGCTCCGCCTCGTCGACGATCTCGGGCGGCACCGTCGGGAAGGTGCGGCCGAGTTCGAAGAGCAGGGCGGCCACGCCCACGCGGGCGAGGTCGGCGATGTAGCTCCGCCGGGCATCCGCCGACACGGCGACGAGCCCGAGGCCGGTCGTCAGCAGCACCTCGCCGCCGCGCAGCAGTGGGGCGATCTCGAAGATCTCGGAGGTGTGCACCCACCGCACCGGCCGCCGGCCGAAGCCCTCGCCCCCGGCCGCCACCTCGGGCCGCGCGCGCACCACGGCGGGCAGCGCCATCAACTCCGCCACGGTGAAGACCATCCGACCACCGTACAGACCGTCCAGTGTTTACGGCGTCGAAATAACGGTCTGTCCCTGGAATGCGGCGACCGGATGCCCGTAACCTCGGGTGAATCCTGCACCACACGGCACCGACGACCCCCTTGAGAGGCACCCGATGACTCGCGGCCCCAGCACCCGAACCACCGGTCCCACCCCCGGATCCACCGACCGCACCACCCGCGGACGCGGCCGCCGTTCGGCGACCGGCTTCGCCGCGCTCGGTCTCGCCGCCGCCGTGATCGTCGGCCTGAGCGGCTGCGGCGGTGCCACGGGTGACGAGCCGGCCGGCGACGCGGCCACCGCCGACTCCGGCCTCCCGCTGGTGTTCGGCGCGTTCGCGACCCCGCTCGAGGAGCCGTGGGACGGCGCGATCCACGCCGCGCTCGAGAGCGCAGCCGAGGACGGGCTGATCGAGTACCAGCACGTCGACAACCTCGCCACGGCCGACGAGATGGAGAGCGGCCTGCGCGACATCATCGCCAACCAGGAGCCCGACATCATCATCGGCGACGCCTTCGCCGCCGAGGACGCGGTACGCGCCGTGGCCGCCGACTTCCCCGACATCGCCTTCGCGTTCGGCTCTGGCGACGAGGAGCAGGCACCGAACTTCAGCGTCTTCGACAACTGGATGCAGGACCCGGCCTACCTCGCCGGCATGATGGCCGGCGGCCTCACGAAGAGCGGCACCATCGGCGTCGTGGCGGCCATGCCGATCCCCGAGGTCAACCGGATCGTGAACGGCTTCATCGCGGGCGCCCAGGAGACCAACCCCTCGGCGACCGTGACGGTCTCGTTCATCAACTCCTTCTTCGACCCCGCCACCGCGAAGCAGGCCGCCGAGGCCGCGATCGCCGGAGGCGCCGACGTGCTCTTCGCCGAGCGGGCCGGGGTGATCGCGGCCGCGTCCGAGAACAGCCTCCCGGTGTTCGGCATGATGGTCGACCAGCAGTCCGAGGCACCCGAGTACGTCGTGTCCTCGCTGCTTTGGGACATGCGTCCCACCGTCGAGGCCGTCGTCTCCGCCGTCGAGGACGGCAGCTACGAGGCCGCGGACCTCGGGGAGTACTCCTTCATGGTGAACGGCGGCAGCGCGCTCGCGCCGGTCAACACCGGCACCGCCTTCGAGATCCCGTCCACGCTCACCACGGCGGTAGAGGCTCGGCAGGCCGAGATCCTCGACGGGAGCTTCGAGACCCCGATCGACGAAGAGGCGCCCGCGGGCTCCACGACCGTCGGGGAGTAGCTCCGCGTGACCGTCTCCGCACCACTGGCCGAACTCAGGGGCATTACCAAGCGGTTCGGAACCCTCACCGCCAACGACGCCATCGATCTCGCCGTGCAGCCGGGCGAAGTGCTCGCGCTGCTCGGCGAGAACGGAGCCGGCAAGTCGACCCTCACCCGCATCCTCTACGGTCTCAGCCAGGCCGACGAGGGCGTGATCCTCGTGAACGGCGAGGTGGTGCGGGTGAACGGGCCGGCGGCCGCGATGGCGGCGGGCATCGGCATGGTGACCCAGGAGTTCTCGCTGATCGACACCATGACCGTGACCGAGAACCTGATGCTGGCCGGCTCCGGTCTCGGCCGTGTCAGCCGGCCGGCGGCCCGGGCACGCGTGCTCGAGGCGGCCGAGCGCATCGGCGTCCCCATCCAGCCGGATGCGGTGGTCGGCGGGCTCTCCGTCGGCGAGTGCCAGCGGGTCGAGATCGTGAAGGCGCTCTTCCACGACTGCCGTCTGCTGATCCTCGACGAGCCGACCGCCGTGCTCACCCCGCAGGACGTCGAGGTGCTCTTCGCCACCGTGCGCCGGCTGACCGCCGACGGGATGGGCGTGATCTTCATCTCGCACAAGCTGCACGAGGTCGTCGAGATCGCCGACCGGGTCAGCATCCTCCGCCGGGGCCGGATCGTCGCCGACGTGCCGGCCGCCGGGCTCGTGCCGGCGCGGATCGCCGAGCTGATGGTCGGCGGGTCGACCACGGCCGTGCCGACGGCGCCTCTCGGGCTGACGCCGGCCGAGCCCACGACGGCGCCCGCCGGGGTTCCGGATGCCCGCCCGAGCGCTCCGGCATCCGCCGCCCCCGCGGCACTGGGCATCACCGCCCTCTCCCTCGCGGGCCGGGGCCGGCCCCTCCTCGACGCTGTCACCCTGACCGTCGCGGAGGGCGAGATCGTCGGAGTCGCCGGCGTCTCGGGCAACGGACAGACCGAGCTCGTCTCGGTGCTCTGCGGCATGACGGAGCCGTCCTCCGGCAGCGTGCACGTCGGCGGCACCGACATCACCGCCCTCGACGTGACCGCCCGCATCCGCGCCGGGCTCGGGCGACTCACCGAGGACCGCCGGGGCAGCGTCGTGCTGAACCTGTCCGTCGAGCAGAACCTCGTGCTCGAGGACCTCGACCGCTTCCGCGTCGGCCCGTTCACCTCGCGGCGCCGGGTGCGCGCCCACGTCGCCGCCCTGATCGAGCGCTTCGACATCCGCGCGTCGGCCGGCGACCCCATCCGCAGCCTGTCGGGCGGCAACATGCAGAAGGTGCTGCTCGCCCGCGCGATCGCCCGCGATCCGCGCGCGCTGGTGGCGTCGCAGCCGACCCGCGGCCTCGACGTGGGCGCCTGCGCGTACGTCTACGAGCAGCTGCGGGCGCTCCGGGCCGGGGGCGCCGGCGTGCTCGTCGTCTCGGAGGACCTCGACGAGCTGCTCGGCCTCTGCGACCGCATCGTCGTGATGGTCTCCGGCCGGATCGTGGGCGACGTGCCGGCGGCACGCACGACCCGCGCCGAGCTCGGACTGCTGATGACCGGATCGGCGGTGGAGGCCGCGTGAAGATCGTCCTGCGCGCGAGCGAGTCGCGCTGGCTCGCCCCCGCGGCCGTGCTGGCCGCCGTCGTGCTCACGCTGCTGCTGACGGCGGGGCCGATCCGCCTCGCCGGCGCGAACCCGATCGCGGCCTATCAGCGCTACCTCGTCACCCCCCTCACCACGCCGTCGGGCATCGGCGAGGTGCTGCTCTCCACCACGCCCCTCATCTTCACCGGACTCGCCGTCGCCATCGCCTTCCGCGTCGGCTACTACAACATCGGCGCGGAGGGCCAGTTCCTCGCCGGCGCGATCGCGGCCACCGTCCCGGGGCTCGCCCTGCCGGGTCTCCCCCCGCTCGTCGCCCTGCCGCTCGCGCTCGGCGCGGGCGCTCTCGGCGGGCTGCTCTGGGCGCTCGTGCCGGCGCTGCTGAAACGGCACGCGAACATCGACGAGGTCGTGACCACGCTGCTGCTGAACCCGGTCGCGCTGCTGCTCGTGCAGGGACTGCTCAACGGGCCCTGGCGGAACTCGGAGACCGGCTTCCCCGACTCCGATCGCTACGGCGCCGGATACACGCTGCCCACCCTGGTGGACGGATCCCGGGTGCACTGGGGGCTCGTCGTGGGCCTGCTGCTCGTCGTCGTCGCCTTCGTCGTGATGTCGTTCACCCCGCTCGGGCTTCGCCTCCGCGCCGCGGGGCAGTCGCCGGCCGCGGCGCGCTTCTCGGGCATCCGGGTGTCGTCGCTGCAGTTCCGCTCGGCCCTCGTGTCGGGCGGGATCGCCGGGCTCGGCGGCGCCTCGCAGGTGCTCGGCGTGCAGCACCAGCTCACCGCGAGCATCTCGAACGGCTACGGCTACACCGGTGTCGTGGTCGCCACGCTCGGTGCCCTGACCGCCGGCGGCGTGCTGCTCGTCGCGCTGCTGCTCGGCGACATCGCGGTGGGGGCGCAGAACGCGTCGATCACGCTGCAGCTGCCCACCCAGATGGGCGCGATCGTCAGCTCGACGCTGCTCCTCGCGGTCGTGGCGCTGCTGGCCGCCCGGCGCTACCGCCTCGCCTTCACCAGACGCGCCGGCTCCCGAAGGGAGGGCAGCTGATGGACTTCCCCGTGCTCGCCGTGCTCGCGGCGACCCTCACCATCGCCACCCCCGCTCGTCTGGGCGGCGCTCGGCGCCCTGATCAACGAGCGGGCGGGCATCCTGAACCTCGGCATCGAGGGCACGATGTACGCCGGCGCCTTCGTCGGCTTCCTCACGGCGGTGACGACCGGCAACCCGTACCTCGGCATCGGCACCGCGGTCGTCGCCGGGCTGGCGGCGGGCGCCCTGATGGGCCTGCTCACCGTGACCCTCGGGGTGAACCAGCACGTCGCCGGCCTCGGCACCACGCTGCTGCTCGTCGCCGCCTGCGACTTCACCAACCGGCTGCTGTTCTCGACCGGCACGCAGTCGGTGACCGAGAAGTTCGACCGCTGGTTCCCCGGGCTCGGGATGCTCGCGCAGTACCCGATGACGTTCGTGGCGTTCCTCGTGCTCGCACCGGCGCTCTGGTGGGTGCTCCGCTCGACCGGGTTCGGCCTGCGGCTGCACGCCGTGGGCGAGAACCCCGAGGCGGCGGATGCGGCCGGCATCCCCGTGGCCCGCACCCGCTACGCCGCGCTGATGCTCGGAAGCGTGCTGATGGCGGTGGGCGGGTCGTTCCTGACGCTGTCGCTGCTCGGCAGCTTCACGCTCGACATCGTGTCGGGCCGCGGCTGGATCTGCATCGCCCTGGTGATCTTCGGCCGCTGGCGCGTCTGGCCGGTGGTGGCAGGCGCGCTGCTGTTCGGCTTCACGGATGCGCTGCAGCTGCAGCTCGCCATCACGCCGCTGTTCAGCGCCGTGCCCAATGAACTGCTGATCGCGCTGCCGTACCTCGTCGTCATCGCGGCCCTCGCCGTGTGGGGACGACGGGTGCGGTACCCCGGCGCGTACCTGACGCCGTACCGGCGCGCGTAGACCTTCCGAGCCCCCGACCCACCCACGACCGATCTTCACAAGGAGCGAACGATGGCCCCCACCGACACCGAACTGCTGAGCCATGCGATCGCCGAGGCGCGCGCCGGGCGGGCGACCGGCGGCATCCCGATCGGCGCCGCGCTGATCGTCGACGGCGAGGTGCTCGCCACCGGCCACAACAAGCGGGTGCAGCTCGACTCGCCGATCCTGCACGGCGAGACGGACTGCCTGGCGGCGGCCGGGCGGCTGCCCGCCTCGGTCTACGCCCGGGCCACGATGGTGACGACGCTCTCGCCGTGCGACATGTGCACGGGCGCGATCCTGCTGTACGGCATCCCGCGCGTGATCATCGGCGAGAACACGACGTTCTATGGCGGCGAGGACTACCTGCGCCAGCGTGGCGTCGAGGTGACCGTGCTCGACGACCCCGAGTGCATCGAGCTGATGCGCGAGTTCATCGCGGCCGAACCGGCCCTCTGGAACGAGGACATCGGCGAAGACGCCTGATCCCCCCTCCTCGCGGGGAGGAGAGGGGATCAGAGAGGTGCGCGCTAGGAGCGGGCGCCCGTGAGGTGCTCGAGTGCCAGCTGCTGCAGGCGCACGAAGCCGAAGCCCTTGCCGTTGAAGTACGCGTCGGCGTCGAACTCCTCGTAGGCCGAGGTGTCGGCGAGGAACGCGTCGTACGACTCGCCCTCACCGAGGGTCGGCACCGAGAGCTCGGGCACGCGGGCGGCGGTGAGCGCCTCCTGCACCTCGGGGTCGGCGCGGAACGCCGCGGCGCGCTCCTTGAGGATGAGATAGGTGCGCATGTTGGCCTTGGCCGACTCCCAGACACCCGTCTCGTCCTCGGTGCGCGAGGGCTTGTAGTCGAAGTGGCGCGGGCCCTCGTAGGACGGGCCGCCGTTCGGGCCGCCGTTCTCGAGCAGGTCGACCAGGGCGAAGGCGTTGTGCAGGTCGCCGTGGCCGAACACGAGGTCCTGGTCGTACTTGATGCCGCGCTGCCCGTTGAGGTCGATGTGGTAGAGCTTGCCCTGGTAGAGGGCCTGGGCGATGCCGGCCGCGAAGTTCAGGCCCGCCATCTGCTCGTGGCCGACCTCGGGGTTGACGCCGACGAGCTCGGGGCGCTCGAGGGTCTCGATGAAGGCCAGCGCGTGGCCGACGGTCGGCAGCAGGATGTCGCCGCGGGGCTCGTTGGGCTTCGGCTCGATGGCGAAGCGGATGTCGTAGCCCTTGTCGGTGACGTAGTCGCCGAGCAGGTTGACGGCCTCGCGGTAGCGCTCGAGGGCGGAGCGGATGTCCTTCGCGGCGTCGTACTCGGCGCCCTCGCGGCCGCCCCACATGACGAAGGTCTTCGCGCCGAGCTCGGCGGCCAGGTCGAGGTTCCGCAGCACCTTGCGGAGCGCGAAGCGGCGCACGGCGCGGTCGTTGGAGGTGAAGCCGCCGTCCTTGAAGACGGGCGCCGAGAACAGGTTGGTGGTGACCATCGGCACGATCACGCCGGTGTCGGCGAGCACCTGCTTGAGGCGGTCGATCTGGGTCTGGCGCTCCGCATCCGTCGAGCCGAAGGCGAACAGGTCGTCGTCGTGGAAGGTGAGGCCGTAGGCGCCGAGCTCGGAGAGCTTCTCGACGGCGTGCACCACGTCGAGGGGGGCGCGGGTGGGGCCGCCGAAGGGGTCGGCGCCGTTGTAGCCGACGGTCCACAGACCGAAGGAGAACTTGTCGTCGCGGGTGGGGGTGTAGGACATGGCGGAGCTCCAGTTCAACGTCTTTGGTGAGTCGCTCCGGCGAGGAGCGCGCGCAAAAGTTATCGGTCCCAACATATTCGGACGTCGTGCGGTCTGTCAAAGATCACGATTCGGAAACAGCGTGATCGCGCTCTATCAAAGCTTTGCGTTGCGCTCGACAGGGGTATATGTTTCGTGAGTCAACAAAGATGCACCAAGAGTTGACGCCTTACAAGGGAGTAATGGCTACATGCCTTCCCCTTCACATCACGAAAGGGACTGACACCACCATGTCAATGACGAAGAAAATGATGGCGCTCGCTGTCGTCGGCGGTCTCGCCGCCAGCCTCGCCGCCTGCAGCTCGGGCGGATCGACCGATGCCGGCAGCACCGACGGCGCCCAGGTCGCCGACTGCAACGTCGGCATCTCGATGCCCACCCGCAGCCTCGAGCGCTGGATCAACGACGGCGAAGGCCTGCAGAAGAAGCTCCAGGACGCCGGCTGCACCGTCGACCTGCAGTACGCGGACAACAAGACCGAGCAGCAGATCTCGCAGATCCAGAACCAGGTCGCGGGCGGATCGAAGATCCTCGTGGTCGCCGCCATCGACGGCGAGACCCTCGGCCCGGTGCTCGCCGACGCCAAGAAGCAGGACATCACGGTCATCGCCTACGACCGCCTGATCAACGGCACCCCCGACGTCGACTACTACGCGACCTTCGACAACTACAAGGTGGGCCAGCTCCAGGGCCAGTACATCGAGGAGCAGCTGGGTCTGAAGGACGGCAAGGGTCCGTTCAACCTCGAGCCCTTCGCCGGAAGCCCCGACGACAACAACGCCGGCTTCTTCTTCCACGGCGCGTGGGATGTGCTGCAGCCGTACGTCGAAAGCGGCAAGCTGGTCATCCCCTCCGGCAAGAACCCCGAGGGTGAGGACGGCTGGAAGGCCATCGGCATCCTCGGCTGGGGCTCGGACGACGCCCAGGCCGAGATGGACAACCGCCTCTCCTCGTTCTACACGGGCGGCGAGAAGGTCAACGTGGTGCTCTCCCCGAACGACAGCCTGGCCCTCGGCATCGAGGCCTCGCTGAAGTCGGCCGGGTACAGCGCCGGCGCCGACTACCCGGTGATCACCGGACAGGACGCCGACAAGGCGAACGTCGAGGCCATCCTCAACGACCTGCAGTCGATGACCGTCTGGAAGGACACCCGTGCCCTCGGTGACCGCGTCTTCGACATGGTCCAGTCCATCGCGGCCGGCGAAGAGGTCGAGGTCAACGACACCGAGACGTACGACAACGGCGAGAAGGTCGTCCCGGCCTACCTGCTCGACCCCGAGGTGGTCGTGAAGGACGACGTGCAGACCAAGCTCGTCGACTCCGGCTTCCTGAAGGCCTCGGACATCGGTCTCTGACCTGCGCTGAAGCGCTGACACCATCGGCGGCGGCCTCCCTGAGGCCGCCGCCGATCACCCTGTTCAACCCCCTTAGCTTGAAGAGAGCGACGCGACCCATGAGCAACGCGATTCTGTGGATGCGCGACATCACCAAGGACTTCAACGGTGTGAAGGCGCTCGACGGCGTCTCGATCGTCGTGGAGCGCGGTGAGGTGCACGCCATCTGCGGTGAGAACGGCGCCGGAAAATCGACCCTGATGAAGGTCCTGTCCGGCGTGTACCCGCACGGCAGCTACGGCGGATCCATCGAGTTCGAAGGCCACCCGACCGCCTACAAGACCATCAACGACAGCGAGCACGACGGCATCGTGATCATCCACCAGGAGCTCGCGCTGAGCCCCTACCTGTCGATCGCCGAGAACATCTTCCTCGGCAACGAGAACGCCAGCCGCGGCATCATCGACTGGAACAAGACCAACCGCGAAGCGGCCGTGCTGCTCGCCCGGGTCGGGCTGAACGAGAACCCGGCCACGCCGGTGCTCGAGCTCGGCGTCGGCAAGCAGCAGCTGGTCGAGATCGCCAAGGCGCTGTCCAAGCGCGTGAAGCTGCTCATCCTCGACGAGCCGACCGCCGCGCTGAACGACGACGACTCCGAGCACCTGCTGACGCTGATCAACCACCTGCGCGAGCAGGGCATCACCTGCATCATCATCAGCCACAAGCTGAAGGAGATCCGCAAGATCGCCGACACCGTCACGATCATCCGCGACGGCAAGACGATCGAGTCCTTCTCGATGAAGGAGGCGGATGCGACGGAGTCGCGGATCATCCGCTCGATGGTCGGCCGCCCCCTCGACAACCAGTTCCCGCCCCGCACGCCGAACATCGGCGAGGAGTACTTCCGGGTCGAGAACTGGACGGCGTACCACCCGGTCGACACCGAGCGGAAGGTCGTCGACGACGCCTCCTTCACGGTGAAGGCGGGCGAGATCGTCGGCTTCGCCGGCCTGATGGGCGCCGGGCGCACCGAGCTCGCGATGAGCATCTTCGGCCGCTCCTACGGCACGAACATCTCGGGCAGGGTCTTCAAGGCGGGCAAGGAGATCCAGACCCGCACGGTGAGCGAGGCCATCCAGAACGGCCTGGCGTACGCCACGGAGGACCGCAAGAAGTTCGGCCTCAACCTGATCGGCGACATCTCCGAGAACATCTCCGCCGCCGCGCTGAACAAGCTCGCCAAGGGCGGGGTGGTCGACCGCAACCAGGAGAACAAGGTGGCCGACGGCTACCGCGCCTCGATGAACATCAAGGCGCCCTCGGTGTCGTCCATCGTGGGCAAGCTCTCGGGCGGCAACCAGCAGAAGGTCGTGCTGTCGAAGTGGATGTTCACCGGGCCCGACGTGCTCATCCTCGACGAGCCCACCCGCGGCATCGACGTGGGCGCGAAGTACGAGATCTACGGCATCATCAACCAGCTCGCGTCCGAGGGCAAGGCGGTCATCGTCATCTCCTCGGAGCTGCCCGAGCTGATCGGTCTCTCCGACCGCATCTACACCATCTCCGAAGGCCGGATCACCGGCGAGGTCGTCCGTGAGGACGCGACGCAGGAAACACTCATGCACTACATGACCGCGGGAAGGGACTGACCCCGATGACGAACACAGCCACCGAAGCACCGACCGAGCCCTCGGGCCCGGCCCCGGTGAAGTCGCCCCGCCGGATGCGGGTCGACCTCCGTCAGTACGGCATCCTCGCCGCGCTGGCGATCATCATCCTGCTGTTCGAGGTGCTCACCAACGGGCGCCTGCTGATGCCCGGCAACATCAACAACCTGATCCAGCAGAACTCCTACGTGCTGATCCTCGCGATCGGCATGGTGATCGTCATCATCGCCGGCCACATCGACCTCTCGGTCGGCTCGGTCGTCGCGCTGGTGGGAGCGGTCGCGGCCCTCGCGATGAACAGCTGGGGCCTGCCGTGGTGGGCCGCCGTGCTGCTCGCCCTCGTCGTCGGCGCCGTGATCGGCGCCTGGCAGGGCTTCTGGGTCGCCTTCGTCGGCATCCCGGCCTTCATCGTGACGCTCGCGGGCATGCTGATCTTCCGCGGCCTGACCCTCGTGCTGCTCACCGGCGGCACGATCTCCGGCCTGCCCGACGAGTTCACCGCGATCGGCGCCGGCTGGCTGCCGCCGTTCCTCGGTGAGGCGCTCGACGGCCGCGACACGCTCACCCTCGTGCTCGGCGTGCTGGCCTCCGCGGCCTTCGTCGTGCAGCAGGTGCGCACCCGCGCCACCCTCCGCAAGCTGGAGCTGCCGCGGGAGCCGGCCGTGTCGGCCATCATCAAGAGCGCCATCCTGGTCATCGCCGTGATGGCGCTGGCCTGGCAGCTGAGTGCCTACTCGGGCACGCCGATCATCCTGATCATCCTCGCCGTGCTCATCCTGCTGTACACCTTCGTGCTCAACCGCACGGTGTTCGGCCGGCACGTCTACGCGATGGGCGGCAACCTGTTCGCCGCGCAGATGAGCGGCGTGAAGACGCAGTGGGTGAACTTCTTCATCTTCGTGAACATGGGCGTGCTCGCCGCCCTCGCCGGCGTGGTCGCCACCGCCCGCGCGGGGTCGGCCGTCGCGAGCGCCGGCCAGAGCTACGAGCTCGACGCCATCGCCGCCGTGTTCATCGGTGGAGCGGCCGTGCAGGGCGGTGTCGGAACCGTGGTCGGCGCCGTCATCGGTGGTCTCGTGATGGGCGTGCTGAACATGGGCCTGTCGATCCTCTCGGTCGACGCCGCCTGGCAGCAGGCCATCAAGGGAATGGTGCTGCTGCTCGCCGTGGCGTTCGACATCATCAACAAGCGGCGGTCGGGCCGCTGACGCGCGCGCCGGTCACCCGGCGTTAAGCTTCGGGGGCGGTCGTCGCGTACGGCCGCCCCCTTCGCATCCCGTCCCGCGGCCGTCCGCCGCCCGTCCCGGCTCATCCGCCCGCCCAATCGCCGCCGTCCGAGGAGGTCGCCGTGTCCGTCCTCGGTACCCCGCGCCCGGTCAGCGCCGGCGTCGGCAACAGCAACGACCAGACCCGCCGGCACAACCTGTCGACCATCCTGACCACACTGCACCACGGCGGCGCGCAGACCCGGGCCGACCTCACGCGGCGCCTGGGCCTCAACCGCTCGACCATCGCCGCCCTCGTCGGCGAGCTCGTCGACCTCGGCCTCGCGCACGAGACGGCCAGCACCGAGCACGGCGGCGTCGGCCGGCCGAGCCCCACCGTGACGCCCTCCGAGCAGGTCGCGGCAATCGCGGTGAACCCCGACACCGACGCCATCATCATCGGCCTCGTGGGGCTCGGCGGCGTGGTGCACAAGCGCATCCGCTACGAGACCGCGGGCGTGCCCACCGTGCGCGAGACGGTCAACATCGTCAAGGCCGTGATCGACGGGATGCGCAGCGAACTCGAC
Source organism: Herbiconiux flava (assembly GCF_013409865.1). Classification (NCBI taxonomy): domain Bacteria; kingdom Bacillati; phylum Actinomycetota; class Actinomycetes; order Micrococcales; family Microbacteriaceae; genus Herbiconiux; species Herbiconiux flava. The sequence continues at coordinate 925,151 of NZ_JACCBM010000001.1, read as the reverse complement.
ACCTCCTTCCGCATCGCGGGCGTCGGCATCGCGGTTCCCGGCCTGGTGCGCGCCGACACCGGCGTGGTCACCCTGGCCCCGCACCTCGACTGGCACGACGAACCGCTCGCCGAGCTCGTGACCGAGGCGCTCGGCTACCCCGCCACCGTCACCAACGACGCGAAGGCGGGCATCATCGCCGAGAGCGTCTACGGCGCGGGCCGCGGCATCGACGACCTGGTCTACGTCAACGGCAGCGCCAGCGGAATCGGCGGCGGCGTGCTCGTCGGCGGGGTGCCGCTGCGCGGAGCCCAGGGCTACGCCGCCGAACTCGGCCACATCAGCGTCGCCGGCAGCGGCATCGACTGCCACTGCGGGCGGGTCGGCTGCCTCGAGACCGAGGTGCACCTCGCGGGGCTGCTCGCCGCCATGGGGCGCGACCACCTCGACGCCGACGAGTTCGACCAGCTGCTGCTGACCAGCTCCGACCCGGCCGTCGAAGCCGAGATCACCCGGCAGCTCGACGTGCTGACGCTGGCACTGGCCGATTTCGTCAGCGTCTTCAACCCCTCGCGCATCCTGCTCGGGGGCTTCCTCGGGTCGCTGTTCGCCGCGCATCCGGAGCGCATCGTCGACGGCGTGCGCGCCGCGTCGTTCGCCCAGCTCGCCGACGAGCTCACCATCGAGCGGGCCCAGCTGCGCTCGCGCCTGCTCGTCGTGGGCGCGGCCGAGATCGCGTTCGAGCAGCTGCTCGCCGACCCCGCTGGCATGTGGGCGTGAGCGCCGGGTGGTCGCGGTGATCGGGGTGGCGTCGTGATCGGGGCCGAGCGCCGCGAACTGCTGCTGGCCCGGCTCGAGGAGCACGGCATCATCGGGCTGGAGGAGTCGGCCTCGGCGCTCGGCGTGTCGACCATGACGGTGCGCCGCGACCTCGAGGCGCTCGAGCACGAGGGCATCGTGAGCCGGGTGCGCGGGGGCGCCGTCGCGACCGTGAAGGCCCGCTCGTTCACCGAGCGGCAGGGCACGGGCGACGCCGCCAAGACCACGATCGCGCAGAAGGCGCTCGACCTCGTGCCGGCGACCGGGTCGATCGCCGTCGACGCCTCGTCGACCTCGGGTCACCTGCTCGCCCAGTTGCGCCCGGCCACCGAGCTCGTGCTCGCGACGAACTCGGCGCACAACCACGCGCGGGCCCGCACCGTGCGCGGCGTGCGCGCGGTGCTGCTCGGCGGCGAGCTCGAGCCCCGCACCGAGAGCTTCGTCGGCCCGATCGCCTGCGCGGCGGCCGGCATGCTCACCTACGACAGATTCTTCACCAGCGCGAGCGCCGTCGACGCCGAGCACGGCACCACCGAGACGATCATCGAGGAGGCGCAGGTCAAGCGGGAGCTCGTGCGCGCCGCCCGCGAGACCGTGCTGCTGCTCGACTCCTCGAAGCTCGACCGGCGCGCGATGGCGGTGGCCATCCCGTGGTCGGGCATCTCCGTCCTCATCACCGAGCTCGATCCGGCGGATGCGCGGCTCGACCCGCTCCGCGACCTCGTCGAGCTCCGCTGAGGCGGCTCTCCGGTCGCTCCTTTGCGGCAGCCGTTGACCGTCGCGCGGCTCGGTGTTATGTTTTGTGAAGTTCACACGCCATGACATCCGATGGAGCATCCATGACCTCGCAGGCCGCCGCCGATCTGATCGCGCGCTCGAACCGACTCGGTTCCGACCCGAAGAACACCAACTACGCCGGCGGCAACACCTCCGCCAAGGGCCTCGAGGTCGACCCCGTGACGGGCGAGGACGTCGAGCTGATGTGGGTCAAGGGCTCGGGCGGCGATCTCGGCACCCTGACCGAGTCGGGTCTCGCGGTGCTCCGCGTCGACCGTCTGCGCGCGCTCGTCAACGTCTATCCCGGCGTCGACCGCGAGGACGAGATGGTCGCCGCCTTCGACTACACGCTGCACGGCAAGGGCGGCGCGGCCCCCTCGATCGACACGGCGATGCACGGCCTGGTCGACGCCGCGCACGTCGACCACCTGCACCCCGACTCCGGCATCGCGATCGCCACCGCGGCCGACGGCGAAGAGCTCACCCGCACGATCTTCGGCGACAAGGTGGTCTGGGTGCCGTGGCGCCGCCCCGGCTTCCAGCTCGGCCTCGACATCGCCGCCATCAAGGCCGAGAACCCCGAGGCCATCGGCTGCATCCTCGGCGGCCACGGCATCACCGCGTGGGGCGACACCAGCGAGGAGAGCGAGCGCAACTCGCTCTGGATCATCGACACCGCCGCCGAGTACATCGCCGCGAACGGCCGGCCCGAGCCGTTCGGCCCCGCCCTCGACGGCTACGGAGCCCTCGAGCCCGCCGAGCGCCGCGCCAAGGCGGCCGCGCTCGCGCCGACCATCCGCGGCCTCGCCTCGACCGACAAGGCGCAGGTCGGCTCCTTCACCGACGCCGACGTCGTGCTCGACTTCCTGGCCTCCGCCGAGCACCCGCGCCTCGCCGCCCTGGGCACCAGCTGCCCCGATCACTTCCTGCGCACGAAGGTGAAGCCGCTCGTGCTCGACCTGCCCGCCGACGCGAGCGTCGAGGACTCGATCGCCCGGCTGAAGGAGCTGCACGCCGCCTACCGCGAGGACTACGCCGCCTACTACGACCGCAACGCCGTCGAGGGCTCCCCCGCCATGCGCGGCGCCGACCCCGCGATCGTGCTGGTGCCGGGCGTCGGCATGTTCAGCTACGGCGCGAACAAGCAGACCGCCCGCGTCGCCGGTGAGTTCTACATCAACGCGATCAACGTGATGCGGGGCGCCGAGGCCCTCAGCACCTACGCGCCGATCGACGAGGCCGAGAAGTTCCGCATCGAGTACTGGGCGCTCGAGGAGGCCAAGCTGCAGCGTCTGCCGGAGCCGAAGTCGCACGCCACCCGGGTGGCCCTCGTGACCGGTGCCGCCTCCGGCATCGGCAAGGCCATCGCCACCCGCCTCGCCGCCGAGGGCGCCTGCGTCGTGATCGCCGACCTCGACCTGGAGAAGGCCGAGGCGGCGGCCGCCGAGCTCGGCGGCACCGACGTCGCGATCGGCGTGCAGGCGAACGTCACCAGCGAGGCCGAGATCCAGGCCGGCATCGAGGCGGCGCTGCTGCAGTTCGGCGGGCTCGACCTCGTCGTGAACAACGCCGGCCTGTCGATCTCGAAGCCGCTGCTCGAGACCACCGAGAAGGACTGGGACCTGCAGCACGACGTGATGGCCAAGGGCTCCTTCCTCGTCTCGAAGGCGGCTGCGAGGGTGCTGATCGAGCAGGAGATGGGCGGCGACATCATCTACATCTCGTCGAAGAACTCCGTCTTCGCCGGCCCGAACAACATCGCCTACTCGGCGACGAAGGCCGACCAGGCCCACCAGGTGCGACTGCTGGCGGCCGAGCTCGGCGAGTACGGCGTGAAGGTCAACGGCATCAACCCCGACGGCGTCGTGCGCGGCTCGGGCATCTTCGCCGGCGGCTGGGGCGCCAAGCGCGCCGCGGTCTACGGCGTGCCCGAGGAGGAGCTCGGCGCCTACTACGCCCAGCGCACGCTGCTGAAGCGCGAGGTGCTCCCCGAGAACGTGGCCAACGCGGTCGCCGTGCTCACCGGCAGCGACCTCACGCACACCACCGGCCTGCACATCCCGGTCGACGCGGGCGTCGCCGCGGCCTTCCTCCGTTAGGCTCCGGGCATGACGGCAGCGGTGGCCGCGGTCGACCTCGGGGCGACCAGCGGGCGGGTGATGCTCGGCTACGTCGGGCACGACGAGTTGCGGCTCGTGCCCGTCGCGCGCTTCCCGAACACCCCCGTGCGGGTGATCGACGGTCTGCACTGGAACATCCTCGAGCTCTACCGCAGCGTCATCGCCGGCCTCGCGTCGGCGGTGCGCGAGGAGCCCGACATCCGCAGCATCGCGGTCGACTCGTGGGCGGTCGACTACGCGCTGCTGCGAGGTGAGCGGATGCTCGGCACCCCGTACCACTACCGCGACGACCGCACGGCCGGCGGTGTCGAGGCCACCCATGCCCTCGTCTCCCCCGCCGAGCTGTACGCCGCGAACGGCCTGCAGTTCCTCGCCTTCAACACGCTGTACCAGCTGGCCGCCGACCGCGCATCCGGAACCCTGGAGCTCGCCGACGGGATGCTGCTCGTGCCCGACCTGGTGAACTTCTGGCTCACGGGGCAGCGGCGGGCCGAGGTCACGAACGCGTCGACGACCGGGCTGCTCGACGTGCACTCGGGAGCGTGGGACGCGGAACTCGTGGAGCGCCTCGGGCTGCCGGCGGGCATCCTGCCGCCCCTCGTGTCGCCCGGTGCCACCGTCGGCACGCTGCTGCCCGCGGTCGCCGCCGAGCTCGGCGCTCCGGCGTCGCTCCCGGTGAGCGCGGTCGGTTCGCACGACACCGCGTCGGCGGTGGTGGCCGTGCCGTCGACGGCCGAGGACATCGCGTACATCTCCAGCGGGACGTGGTCGCTCGTGGGGGTGGAGCTCGAGCATCCGGTCGTCTCGGAGGAGGGGCGCCTCGCCGGTTTCACCAACGAGGGCGGGGTGGACGGGCGCATCCGCTACCTGCAGAACGTCTCGGGGCTGTGGCTGCTGTCGGAGTCGGTGCGCACCTGGGAGCGCGACGGGGTGCCGATCGACCTGCCGACGCTGATCGCCGAGGCCGCGGCGGTCACGACGGAGGTGCCCGTGTTCGAAGCGGGCGACGCCGTGTTCGTGGCGCCGGGCGACATGCCCGCACGGATCGCCGACTGGTTCGGCTCACGGGGGATGCCCTCACCGCAGTCCCGGGCGGAGTTCGTGCGCAGCATCCTGGAGAGCCTCGCCGCCGCGTACGCGCAGTCGATCGAGGCGGCCACCGCCCTGTCAGGGCGCACGGTCTCGGCCATCCACGTGGTGGGCGGGGGGTCGCAGAACACCCTGCTCTGCCAGCTGACCGCCGACCGCACCGGGCGGCCGGTGCTCGCCGGGCCGGTCGAGGCGACCGCGATCGGCAACGTGCTCGTGCAGGCGCGCGCCCAGGGCCTGGTCGCCGGGGACTCCTCGCTCGAGGCGCTGCGGTCCCTGGTGGCACGCACCTTCCGCCCGGTGCGCTACGAGCCCGCTCGGGGGCGGCGCTCAGGCTAGAGGTCGTCCGGCCGTGACAGAATCGTGACCACAGCCGGGCGACCCGTTCGCCGATCCGATCGGCTGAGGCGACAGAAGGTGCGTGCCCGACGACCATGCGACGTGAACTGAACATCATCAGTTACAACCTCCGCAAGCACCACGCGAGCGGAGAGCTGATCGACCTCTCGAAGCTCTACGACGTCGACATCCTCTGCCTGCAGGAGTGCGACACCGAGGACATGCCCCCGGTGATCGAGCACCTCGTGCTGGCCGACTCGACCAAGACGAACCGGCTCGGTCTCGCGATCTACTTCCGCGCCGAGCGCTTCGAGCTGCGCGCCACCCGAGTCTTCGCGCTGCGCAAGTCGATGCACGACCGCGTGATGGCGCCGGCGCACGAGCGGCTGCTCGCGGCGAAGCTCTACGACCACTCGCTCGGCAAGGAGATCCTCGTGGGCTCGTTCCACGCGGCGCCACTGACGGCGACGAACTCCCTGCGACGCAAGCAGATCGCGGCCGCGCACGGCGCGCTGCGGGTGATGGGGCCGGGTCTGCCGACCGTCATGGTGGGCGACTACAACTACCCCTGGTTCCGCAGCAACCTGAGCGAGCGCATGGAGGAGTCGGGCTACCTGCTCTCCTTCAGCGACAAGCCCACCTACGCGCGGTACAAGTACTTCAAGGGGCACTTCGACTTCGTGACCTCGGCCCACACCCGCATCGACTCGATCGACACGCTGCCGCAGGGCGAGTCCGACCACCTGCCGATCCTGGTCGTGGCGGGGGTCGAGGACTGACTCCTCGGCCCTTCTGATCGCGCCGTTCTGACCGCCTAGCGGCGGCGGCGGGCCGCTTCGGCGCGCACGGCCTCGGGCACGAGCTGCAGCAGCTGGTCCTGTCTGAGGGGCAGGTCGAGCAGGCTCAGCTTCACCCGCCCGCGGCTCGCGTGCCGCTCGGCGTCGAAACGGATGACCGTGGCCGCGTCGGCCCGCAGCCGAACCTGCACCAGATCCTTCGCCGACACCTCGGCCGCCACCCTCCCGTCGATCTCCACCGCGGCTCCGCGGGTGCCGTCGCCCAGCTCGAACTCCATCGGCTCGCGTGCGCTCAGCACCAGGGCGCGGTCGATGCCGGTCATCGGAGCCACCGGGCTGATCACCGCCGCCACGAGCGACGGCGACATCACGGGCCCACCGGCCGCGTAGTTGTAGGCGGTGGAGCCGGCACTGGTCGCGACCACCACGGCGTCGCCCCGGTAGTACCCGTAGGGCCGGCCGTCGACGCGGAGGTCGGCCGTCACGACGCCGGCCCCGGGCATCCGGGCCACCGCCACGTCGTTGAAGGCGAGCGACTCGGCGCGCGTCGACCCGTCGGCACCCCGCACCACGACCTCGAGCGCGTGGTGGCCCTCGAGCTGGAAGTCGTCGGCTGCCAGCCGATCGAGCGCCTCGGGCAGCTCGGCCGGCTCGACCTCGACGAGGAAACCGAGGTTGCCGTAGTTGACGCCGAGCACCGGGATGGCCGGCTCGTGGCCCGCCACCAGCCGCATCGCGCCGAGCATCGTGCCGTCGCCGCCCAGGGCGACCACCGCCTCGGCGCGGTCGAGGAACGCCGCCTCGGTCACCAGCTCGATGCCGTCTCCGACCCGGCCGGCGTCGCTCTCGAGGGCGATCAGCGTGGCCGGATGCGCGGCGTCCCACTCCCGCAGCAGGCCGATCGAGCGCGTGACGTCCTTGCTCGGGTGCGGGATGAGACCGATCGTCGCGAGGGGCATGCGGCGAGGGTAGCGGATGCGCGTGGGCGACACTCCGGCGGGCGGTGCTCCCGAGGCTAGCGGTGGTCGTGGCCGCGGCCGGCCGGGCCCCAGACGACGATGCCGACGATCGGCACGAAGAGCCAGAAGACCCACGACCAGGCGAAGCCGCCCGGGATGAGGAAGCCGCAGGCCAGGAACAGGCCGAGCGCGATCAGCGGCGTGACGCTCACGGCCACGACGCCGGCCGCGCCGCCGAGGGGAGCGGGACCGGTGCTGCGACCGGAGTAATCGTAGCCGGCGCCGTAACCCGGGCCGCCGTAGCCGGGTGCGCCGTAGCCCGGGCCGCCGTAGCCGGGCGCCTGGGCGAAGGCGGGGTTCGCCGGCGGCCCGGCGGGCGCGGAATCGACACCGGGAGCGGAAGCGGAGGGTGCGGCCGGGGCGGCCGGGTCGGCGAGGGGGCCGGCGTCGGTGTCGGGGAGATCGGTGAAGAGCGGGGCGAGGTCGCCGCGCACGACCGCCCGGCCCGCGGCGGCGGTGCGCTCGGCGAGTTCGTCGGCGGTCAGGCGGCCCTCCGCCTCGGCGCGGGCGAGCGCGGCGATCGCGGCGTCGCGGTCGGCGTGGCTCAGGCGGAGGTGGGAGGTGCGGGCGTCGTCATAGCTCATGCAGCCACCCTGCCCGACGCCGCACCCTGAGCGGTAGCCCCGAACCAGGGGAGGGCCCCGGGCGTAGCGTGGAGGGACTGCTCACCCTCGAAAGGACACCATGACCTCGCTCGACTTCGGCCCCCTCGTGCTCGGCGGCAACACCTTCGGCTGGACGTCGAGTCGCGAGGAGTCCTTCGCGGTGCTCGACGCCTTCGTCGATGCCGGCGGACGCTCCGTCGACACCGCCGACGTCTACTCCGCCTGGGTTCCCGGCAACTCGGGCGGCGAGTCCGAGACGGTGATCGGCGAGTGGTTCGCGAGCCGCGGCCGGCGCGACGACGTCGTCATCGCCACGAAGGTGTTCTCGCTCGCCGAGCGCCCGGGTCTCTCGGCCGCCAACGTGCGCGCCGCCGTCGACGACTCCCTGCGCCGCCTGCAGACCGACCGCATCGACCTCTACTACGCCCACCGTGACGACGAGTCGGTGGAGCAGGCGGAGTACGTCGCCGTCTTCGACGAGCTCGTGCAGGCCGGCAAGATCGTCGAAGCCGGTGCCTCGAACTTCTCGGCCGATCGCCTGCGCTCGGCCGTGTCGATCGCGAACGAGGCCGGGCTCACCGCCTTCACGGTCGCGCAGGACCAGTACAACCTCGTCGACCGCTCCTTCGAGACGGCGCTGCAGGGAACCCTCCAGAACCTCGGCATCGTCGAGCTGCCCTACTCGGGCCTCGCGAGCGGGTTCCTCACCGGCAAGTACCGGCCGGGCCAGGTCGTCGACTCGGCACGGGCCGGCGGAGCATCCGCGTATCTCGACGACCCCCACAACGTCGAGCTGCTCGGCACCCTCGACGCCATCGCGGCCGAGCGCTCCGTGCCGGTCGCGGCCGTGGCGCTCGCCTGGCTGCGTCAGCAGCCGACGGTCGCGGCGCCGATCGCGAGCGCCCGCACGGTCGAGCAGCTGCCGGCCCTCGTGCAGTCGTTCCGCCTCGAGCTCGGCGACGAGGAGCTCGCCCGCCTCGCCTGACGGTCGCGGCCGGCGCCTTCACCCCCTCACTGGCCGCCGCCGTGCGATTCGAGCAGATGCTCACCGAGATCTGAGCGGATTCCGCGAGGCGGCCGGTCTGGCGCCATCGGGCGGGCGGGCCATAGGATGCGGGTCAGCCCGCTGCGCCGTCGCCGCGAGGCCGTGCCGCGCACCCGTCCCTCCGGGAGACCGCCCATGAGAACGTCGCTCCGCTCGCTCGCCCTCGGCACGGCCCTCGTGCTCGGTGCCTCCCTCGCCGCGACCACGGTCGTCGGCCCCGCCGCCGCGGCGCCCGCCCTGCCGGACGGATCGGTCTCGGTCACCGTCGAGGGCCTCGTGCGGGTGGTGCCGAAGGAGGCGCCGCCGTTCGTCACCGACGACCCCGCGGCGGTCCCGCCGCCGGCGCCGACGGGCTTCGACTACGCGATCCTCACCGACGGCGGCGTCGCGGTGCCGCTGCCCGACGCTCCCACGGGCACGAGCACCGGCGACCGGGTGCAGGTCGAGCTGGTGCTGCCCGACGCCCTCGCCGAGCAGCTCTCGGAGCCGGCGCGCGACGAGCTCGACTCCGCCGGCACCGCGCCCTCCCCCGAGCTGCTCGGCGAGGTCGTGGCGGCCACCCGCGACGGCGCTCCGGCACCGGCGATCGCCGAGTGGACACCGCTGGCCGCCAAGGCCCAGGTGGCGGCCTCCCCCAAGGCGCACGTGCTGAACGTCGCCGTCGTCACCCAGCCCGGCGAGAGCTCGTCCGGCGTCTTCCCCGACTCCGTCGTGAACCGCATCGTGAGCAACCTCGGCGCCTTCTGGGTGCAGCAGTCGGGCGGCCAGGTCGCCTCGCTCGGCGCCACCGGCGGATACAAGCGCATCACCCAGAACGGCTGCGACAGCTCCGCGGCCTGGTCGACGGCCGCCTCGGCGTTCGGCTCCTCCGAGCAGTCGTACTGGGACGGGAGCCGGTCGACGCCGACCCACCTCGTCGTGATCGCCAGCAAGGCCTGCGGTGCGGGCACGGGCTACGGCACGGTCGGCAACGGGGTCGGCGAGGGCGGCGAGATCTGGGCGGTGGTCGACCCGGGCGTGGACGAGAACCAGGTCATGGCGCACGAGTTCGGCCACAACATCTCGCTCGGCCACTCGAACGACGTCAGCTGTTACGGCTACCCGGGAGTGCTCGAGACGTCCCCGCCCTGCTACGACGCGGTGTACGGCGATTACTACGACGTGATGTCCGGCGGCTTCCGCCTGGTCGACGGATCGGGAGCCGCACTCGCGACGACCGAGGCCCTGGCCGCGCTGAACGTCACCCATCGCGTGCACCTCGGGGTGCTCGCCCCGGGGAAGGGGCTGCAGACGGTGACCCTGCCGAGCGGCCAGTCGACGGCGACCGTCACCGCGACCCTCGCCGCCGCGTCGGCGACCTCCGGCACCCGGGGCGTCGTCGTCACCGACCCCAGGACGGGCGGCCGCTACTACCTCGAGTACCGCTCGGGCACGGGCACCTCGGTCGCGAACGGCCGCGACGCCCAGGCCTTCTACAGCACCGTCGGGGCGTACTACCCCGACTACGGCCCCGGGGTGCGCGTGCTCCGGCTGCGGCTCGATCCGTACGAGGACTTCGACGGCACGCAGCGCTTCGACGAGTCGTCGGCCGCGCTCCTCGACACGGCGGCGAGCGATTCCGAACGGCATCGCTTCCTGGCGACTGGCGACAGCCTGACGACGGATCTCGGCGGCTTCACGGTGTCGGTGAAGTCGCTCACCTCCTCGTCGGCGACGGTCTCGATCAGCCTCGGCGCCGTCGACCTGTCGGGCGTCACCACCCGCGACCGCCTCTCGGGCGCCGACCGCTACGGCACCGCCATCGCGCTGTCCAAGGCCGCCTTCCCGTCGGGCGCACCCGTCGTCTACCTGGCCACCGGCACCACCTACCCGGATGCCCTCGCCGCCGGCCCCGCCGCGGCGAAGCAGGGCGGCCCCCTGCTGCTCACCACCCCGACGGCACTGCCCGCCGCCGTGCGCACCGAGCTCCAGCGGCTCGATCCCGCGAAGATCGTCATCGTCGGAGGCCTGAACAGCGTCTCGGCCGCCGTCGCCGACGCGGCGAAGAAGATCGCGCCCGTCACCCGGTTGGCCGGCGCCGACCGCTACGCCACGGGCCGGGCCATCGTCGCCAGCGCCTTCCCCTCCGCGCCCTCGGTGTTCCTGGCCACGGGCGCGAACTTCCCCGACGCCCTCTCGGCCGGGGCGGCGGGTGCCGGATCGGCGATGCCGGTGGTGCTCGTGAACGGGCCGGCCGGCCTCGACGGCGCCACCGCGTCGCTCCTGACGAAGCTCGGCACGACCGACGCCGCGATCGTCGGCGGCCTGCTCACCGTCTCCTCCGAGATCGAGGGCCAGCTCTACCAGGTGCCCACGATGCAGCGCGTCACCCGCCTGGCCGGCGGCGACCGCTACGCCACGAGCTCGGCGATCAACGCGGCCTACTTCACGGCGCCGACCGCACGCGTGCTGCTGGCGAGCGGCTCCGGGTTCGCGGATGCCCTGGCCGGCGGCCCTGTCGCCGCCCGCTTCGGCGCCCCGCTGTACGTCGTGCCGCCCTCGTGCGTGCCGAACGACGTGCTGGCCGCCCTCGACGGCTTCGACACCGAGCACGTCACCCTCGTCGGCGGCACGGTCTCGCTCAGCGCGGAGGTGCAGGCCCTCAAACGCTGCTGACCCGAAGCGGTGCTGACCCGGAGCGGTGCTGACCCGGATCGGCGCGAGCGGCCGCCGGTGCTGCGCGGTCCGCTCCCGGGTGATTCCGCGCCGGTTCCCAGGCCCGGGGTCGAGACTTCGGGCTGTGCGGGTGCAGCGGGGTCGGGGCGGCCGACGGGCGAGCGGCCGGCCGCGCATCCGTCGCCTCGCCCTCGCCGGGGCGCTCACCTCGGCGATGCTGCTGGCCGGATGCTCGGCCCCCGCCACGGGCACGAGCGGTTTCGGGGCGGCCGGTGTCGCACCCGGTGGCCCGTGGACCATCGACTCCGGCGCCGGCGCCCCGCAGCCCGGCGCGCGACAGGAGATCGTCACGATCGGCGACTCGATCATGTCGGGCAACGGCCTCGACGCCGAGCAGGCCTGGCCCGACGTGCTCGCCCGGGCGAACAGCTGGCAGGTCACGAACCTCGCCGAGGACGGGGCGGGCTTCGTGCAGCCGGGCGACGACGGCCACACCTTCGCCGAGCAGGTGACGCAGGCGATCGCCGACGCCCCCGACGACCCGGATGCGCCCGCCCTGATCGTCGTGTCCGCCAGCAGCAACGACCTCGGCCGGGACCCCGGGAAGGTCGAGCACGCCGCGACGAAGGCGTTCACGGCACTGCACCGGGCCTTCCCCGGCACGGCGCTGGTCGGCCTCGGCGCGATCTGGGGCGACCAGGAGCCGCCACCCGAGCTCGCCGAGATCAACGACGCGGTGCACTCGGCCGCCGAGGCGGAGGGCGCGAGCTGGGTCGACGTCGGCGAGCCGCTCGCCGGCCGGTTCGACCTGATGCAGTTCGACGACACGCATCCGACGGCCGCGGGGCAGCGGGTGCTCGCGACGGCGGTCGACGAGCGGCTGCGGGCGCTCCTCGGCTCGGCGGGTTCGGCCGACAGCGCGGGCTGACGGCGCGAGTCGAGAACGCGGGCTGGCCGCACGGGCTGACAGGTCCGCCGCCATCTGGTACCGTGTGGTCTGACCACATGGTCTGACCACACGAGCCGTCGAGGAGGACAGCGTGAGCGCCGTCGCCGAGGTCACTCCCGCCGCCGACAGCGGGCGGGCGTGGGAGGTCGTGCTGCGTCGGATCGAGGGCGACCTCGTGGCGGGCATCCTGAAGCCGGGCGACCACCTGCCGGCCGAACGGGCCCTCGCCGCGGAGCTCGGAGTCGGGCGTTCGAGCGTGCGCGAGGCCATCCGGGTGCTGGAGGTGCTCGGGCTGATCAGCACCCGGGCGGGGTCGGGGCCGCAGTCGGGCGCCGTCATCATCGCCCGGCCGACCGGCGGCATGAGCGCGCTGGTGCGGCTGCAGGTAGCCGCGCAGGGCTTCGCCGTGCCCGACGTCGTGGCGACCCGTGTGGTGCTGGAGTCGGCCGTGGTCACCGAGCTGAGCGCCGGCCGGGCGGCCCTCACGGAGGCGCGCGAGCTGCTCGACGCGATGGAGCTGGAGGGAGCCGACGGAGCGCCGATGGGCCGCAACGAGTTCCTCACCCTCGACCAGGCCTTCCACCTCGCCCTCGCCGCCGCCTCGGGCAACGCGGTGATCGCCGCGATGATGTCGGGGCTCCGCGACTCGATCGAGCAGTACATCCGCGTCGGCGCCTCGGTGCTGCCCGACTGGGCGGCGACGCAGCAGCGGCTGGCCCGGGAGCACCGCGCCATCGTCGGCGCCATCGACGAGGGTGACGCCGAGGGGGCGCGGACGCGCATCCGGAACCACATCGAGACCTATCACGCCGAGACGAACGTCTCGAGCATCCACGACCACTGACGCGGCCCACTGACACCGGCCCACCGAGAACGAAGGAAAGCGAAACCCATGGTCCAGCGCCGCATCCCCAAAGTCCGCGACCTCGCGCCGCTCATGCAGTTCAAGGCGCCCGACCTGCAGGCCAAGCGCCGCCGGCTGAACGCCGCGCTCACCATCGACGACCTGCGCACCATCGCGAAGCGCCGCACGCCGAAGGCCGCCTTCGACTACACCGAGGGCGCGGCCGAGGCGGAGATCAGCCTGCAGCGGGCGCGTCAGGCCTTCCAGGACATCCAGTTCAACCCCGCGATCCTGCGCGACGTGTCGACGGTGTCGACCGGGTGGGACGTGCTCGGCGCGCCCGTGTCGCTGCCGTTCGGCATCGCGCCCACCGGGTTCACGCGCATGATGCAGACCGAGGGCGAGATCGCGGGGGCCGGCGCGGCCGGGGCGGCGGGCATCCCGTTCTCGCTGTCGACCATGGGCACCACGGCCATCGAGGACGTGAAGAAGGCGAACCCGACCGGGCGCAACTGGTTCCAGCTCTACATGTGGAAGGACCGGCCGCGGTCGATGGCGCTCGTCGAGCGCGCCGCCGCCGCGGGCTTCGACACCCTGCTCGTCACGGTCGACGTTCCCGTGGCCGGCGCGCGGCTGCGGGACAAGCGGAACGGCTTCTCGATCCCTCCGCAGCTGACGCCCGGCACCGTGATCAACGCGCTGCCCCGCCCCGAGTGGTGGATCAACTTCCTCACCACCGAGCCGCTCTCGTTCGCCTCGCTCGACCGCTGGTCGGGCACGGTCGGCGAGCTGCTCGACACCATGTTCGACCCGACGGTCACCTTCGAGGACCTCGAGTGGATCAAGGAGCAGTGGCCGGGCAAGATCGTCGTCAAGGGCGTGCAGTCGATGGGCGACGCGCAGCGCCTGGCCGAGCTCGGCGTCGACGCCATCACGCTGTCGAACCACGGCGGGCGGCAGCTCGACCGGGCGCCGATCCCGTTCCACCTGCTGCCCGACGTCGCCCGCGAGTTCGGCTCGGAGTACGAGGTGCACCTGGACACGGGCATCATGTCGGGCGCCGACATCGTGGCGTCGGTGGCGCTCGGTGCGCGGTTCACGCTCGTGGGGCGGGCCTACCTCTACGGGCTGATGGCCGGTGGGCGCGAGGGCGTCGACCGGATGATCGGCATCCTCGGCGAGCAGATCTCGCGCACCATGCGACTGCTGGGCGTGAACTCGCTCGAGGAGCTGAACCCGTCGCACGTGACGCAGCTCGAGCGGCTGGCGCCGCGGGCGGTGTCGCCGGCTGTGGCGGCGGCGGCTTCGGCGGCGCCCGAGCGGGCGCGGGCGGTCAAGGCGCGGTCGGGTGCCGCGGGTGCTGGTGCTGGCGCCTCGAGTGCCGGCTCCTCGGGCTCTGGCGCCTCGGGTGCTGGCGCCTCGGGCTCGGGCGCTTCGGCGGCAGCCTCGAAGCCCGCCACCTCGACCACGAACACCGCGCGCAAGCCGGCGAAGCCCGTGACGGCCGCCGAGGCCGCGACCGGCGCCGACGCCTGATGAGGTCGGGGCCCGACGGGTCGGCGGGTGACGTGGTGCCGGCCCGTCAGGGCGACGCGCATCCGCACCTCGTCGATGCCGGCGGGGCAGGTCACATGGCGCCGGCCCCGGAGGGTGTCGCGCATCCGCACCCCATCGAGGCCGGCGGGGCAGGTGGCGTGCTGTCGGCCGGGGAGGGCGACGCGCATCCGCACCTCGTCTCGGGCGGGGGCACCCTGCGGGTCGTGATCGCCCCGGACTCCTTCAAGGGGTCGGCGAGCGCGGTCGCGGTCGCCTCGGCCCTCGCCGCGGGCTGGCGCTCGGTGCGCCCGGGCGACGACCTGGTGCTGCGCCCGATGGCCGACGGCGGCGAGGGCACGCTCGACGCCCTGGCGATCGCGCACCCGACAGCCCAGCGGATGCCCGTCACCGTGCTCGGCCCCGCCGACGCCCCGGTGGCGGCGCACTGGCTGCTCGTCACGGCGTCCGACGGCACCCGCACCGGCATCGTCGAACTCGCGGGCACGAGTGGGATCGAGCTGCTCACGACCCTCCGCCCCCTCGACGCCCACACCCGCGGCTTCGGCGAGGCCATCGCGGCCGCCCTCGACGCCGGGGTCGACCGTCTGGTGCTCGCGATCGGCGGCAGCGCCTCCACCGACGGCGGCAGCGGGCTGCTCACCGCACTCGGCGCCCGGCTGACGGATGCCGCCGGCACCCCGATCCCCGCCGGCGCCCGCGGTCTCGCGTCGCTCTCCCGGGCCGACCTCTCGGGCCTGCGCCCGCTCCCGCCCGGCGGCGCGGTCGTGCTCACCGACGTCACCTCGCCGCTCCTCGGCCCCGCCGGCGCCGTCGCGGTCTTCGGCCCCCAGAAGGGCCTCACCCCCGCCGCCTCCCCCGCGGTCGAGGCCTCCCTCGCGCGCTACGCGGCGCTCCTCGCCCCCGCGCTCCTCGCACCCGCCCTCACCGCCGCTCACTCGCGGCAATCCGTCGCCGTGGCCGCCGAGTCGCGGCAAACTGTCGCTGTGGACGCTGAGTCGCGGCAGAGTGCGACCGATCGGCGCGACTCAGCGGCAGGCACCCACGCCGGGGCGGCGGATGTCCCCGGGAGCGGGGCCGCGGGCGGCGCCGGGTTCGGGCTGCTCGTGTGGGGCGCGACCCTCGAGCCCGGCGCCGCGGCCGTCGCCCGCGAGCTGGGGCTGGCCGACGCGATCGCGGGCGCCGACGTCGTGATCACGGGCGAGGGCCGCTTCGACGGGCAGTCGGAGGCCGGCAAGGTGCCCACCCACGTGCGGGATCTCGCCGCGGCGGCCGGTGCCCGCCCCGCTCTCGTGGCCGGTCTGATCGACGCGGAGCCTGCGGGCTTCGCCGCATCCGCTGCCCTCGTCGACCCCGAGCTCGCGGGCAGCCCCGCCGCCTCGCTCGCCGACCCCCTGCGCTGGCTCACCGAGGCCGGCGCCCGTCTGGCGCGAACGCTCGCCCCCTGACCGGGGAGCGGGTCCGGCCCGGGAGCGGGCCCGGCCCGGCGGCGAGCCGGCCCGGCGTCGAGCCTGGCCGGGGATCGAGCCGACGGGTCAGGCGGCGGGCGCGAGAAGGCCGCGACGCCAGAGCAGCGCCGCGACCGCGAGCGCCACGAGCGCCGGCACCCCGCCCGAGACGAGCATGCCGAGCTGCGGGCCGACGTGCTCGACGAAGGCGCCCATCAGCGGCCCGCCCACGGCCTGGCCGCCAAGCAGCACGAGCATGTACAGCGCCATCACCCGGCCGCGCACGCCCATGTTCGTGGACATCTGCACCAGCGAGTTCGCCGCCGTGATGAACAGCAGCCAGCCGAATCCGAGCAGCACCAGCGCGATCGAGAACGGCAGCTGACCGGGCATAAGCCCGCAGAGCGCCTGCACGACGCTGTACCCGATCGCCGCGACGACGACCGTGCGCAGCTGCACCGCCCGCCGCCGCGTCGACAGCAGCGCTCCCGTCAGCGCCCCCACCGCCACCAGCGAGTTGAACAGCCCGTAGCCGCCCGCCCCGGTGGCGAAGACGTCGTCGGCGTACGCGGCGAGCAGCACCGGCAGGTTCTGGGCGAACACGGCGATCACGGCCAGCAGCACGAGCGTGTACAGGATGGCCGGCTTCCCGATCGCGTAGCGCACCCCCTCGCGCAGCTGCCCCCTGGCCCGCGGCGAGCGCGGGGCGCGGTGCAGCTCGGCCGGGTTCATCCGGGTGAGGGCCACGACCACGAGCGCGCAGGCCAGCGCGTTGATCGCGAACGACCAGCCCGCGCCGACTGCGACGAGCAGCGCCCCGCTGAGCGCCGGGCCGATCAGCGCCCCGATCTGGAACGTCGAGGAGTTGAGGCTGATCGCGTTCCGCAGCATCGACGGACCGACGAGCTCGTTCGTGAACACCTGGCGCGCCGGGTTGTCGACGACCGTGATCAGCCCGAGCACCACGGCGACGACGTAGACGTGCCACACCTCGATCCAGCCCGTGAGCGCGAGGATCGCGAGCGCCGCACTGGTCAGCACCGAGGCGCTCTGCGTGATCATCAGCAGCACCCGCTTGGGGTAGCGGTCGACGATCAGCCCCCCGAAGAGACCGAGCACGAGCATCGGCGCGAACTGCAGCGCCGTCGTGATGCCGACTGTCACGACGCTGCCCGAGAGCTGCAGCACGAGCCAGTCCTGAGCGATGCGCTGCATCCAGAGCGCTGTGAGGGCGACCAGCGAGGTGCCGGCGAAGATGCGGTAGTTGCGCACGCTCAGCGAGAGGAGCGTGTGGCGCCAGGGCGGCGGGGCGCTGAGGACGGTGATGGGTTCGGTGGCGGGAGCGGGTGAAGCGAGCGT
Organism: Herbiconiux flava; assembly: GCF_013409865.1. Taxonomy (NCBI): domain Bacteria; kingdom Bacillati; phylum Actinomycetota; class Actinomycetes; order Micrococcales; family Microbacteriaceae; genus Herbiconiux; species Herbiconiux flava. The sequence goes on along the minus strand of NZ_JACCBM010000001.1, from coordinate 907,753 downwards.
CGAAGTCACGTATGAAGATTCCTGTGGTCGTGGGTCTTCTTCGACGGTACGCTCGGCAGAGTCATTGATCGAGCCGATCAGCGCTATGACTGCCATTGGTTCTTCGAATAGCCGTCGTCAGGAGCCCCGTGTTCGACCCCGCCCTGCTCGCCACCTTCCTCGCCGTCGCCGAGACCCGCAGCTTCACCCGTGCGGCCGAGCAGTTGGGGCTCAGCCAGCCGACGGTGAGCCAGCAGGTGCGCCGGCTCGAGACGGCGGCCGGGCGCATCCTGCTCTCGCGCGACACCCACGGGGTCTCGCTCACCGACAACGGCGACGCGATGGCGGGGTTCGCCCGCACGATCCTCGCGGCCGAAGCGGCGGCCACGAGCTACTTCTCGGGCTCCGCGATGCGGGGGCGCCTGCGGTTCGGCGCCGCCGACGACCTGGCCGCGACGCAGCTGCCGCGCATCCTGAGGCATTTCCGGCAGCTGCACCCCCAGGTGAACCTCGAGCTCACCGTGAACCAGAGCCTGCCGCTGTACCGGCGGCTGAAGTCGGGGCACCTCGACCTGATCTTCATCAAGAAGATCCCGGATGCGCGCGACGACCTCATCCCGGAGACGGGAACGATCGTGCGCCGGGACACCCTCGTCTGGCTCGCGGAGGAGCGCACCCTGATCGAGCCGGGCGAGCCCGTGCCGCTGATCACGTACCAGACGCCGTCGATCAGCCGCCGCCTCGCGATCGAGGCGCTCGAGGCGGCGGGCCGCACCTGGCGCATCACCTGCAACACCCGCGAGGTGAACGGGATGCTCGCCGCCGTGCGTGCCGGGCTCGGGGTCGCCGCGCACCCGCACACCCTCATCCCCGACGATCTCGTGAAAGTGAGCAACCGGTTCTCGCTGCCCGACCTCGGCGAGGTGGACTTCACGCTGCTCTCGAACCCCTCGGCGCCGGCCGACGCGGTCGCGGCGCTCACCTCGGCGATCATGGGTCGGGCGCTGGCGCGCACCTGAGCCGTTCGCACGGCGGCATGGCGTTGCCGCCCGCCGGGCAGTGGCGCGTGCGGCGGCGGGGTCAGTCGGCGATGTCGGCGCGGGTCGGGTCAGTCGGCGATGTCGGCGCGGGTCGGGTCAGTCGGCGATGTCGGCGCGGGTCGGGGGGTTCGCGCCGGGGCGGGAGACCGTGATGGCGGCGCAGCGCACCGCGAAGTCGCCGAGGAGGCCGAGGCGGCCCGAGTCGAAGGCGTGGCCGTCCCGGAGCGAGTCGAGGGGGACGCCCTCGTCGACGAGGCTCGCCAGGCGGTCGATCAGCGCGCTCATGAAGGAGTCACCGGCGCCGATGGTGTCGGCGACCTCGACCGCGATGCCCGCGACCGCGCGCCGGTGCTCGGCCGCCGCGAGCAGCGCGCCGTCGCCGCCTCGGGTGACCGCCACGAGCCCCGGACCGAGCGCCAGGATGCGGTCGGCCGCCTCGTCGGCGTCGGCACCCGGGTAGAGCCAGGAGGCGTCCTCGTCGCTGAGCTTCAGCACGGCGGCGAGCGCCGCGAGCTCCTCGAAGCGGGCGAGCACCGCCGCGTGGTCGGACACGATCGAGGGGCGGATGTTCGGGTCGAACGTGACCAGCGGCGGCGTCTCGCCCGCGGCGAGCGCGGCGAGCAGCGCAGCCACCTCCGAGCCGCCGGGCTCGAGGAAGGCCGCGATCGAGCCGGCGTGCACGATGCCCGCGGAGGCCAGCGCGGGGTCGGCGGCCGTGAGGCCGGCGGGGAGGGACCAGCGGAGGTCGAACGTGTAGGAGGCGGAGCCATCCACACCGAGGTGGGCCGTCGCCGAGGACGTCGGCTCCTCGCGGATCGACCCGGGCGCGAGCGACACCCCGGCGGAGCGCAGGTGCTCCGCGATGGCGGCACCCCGGGCATCCGTGCCGATCTCGGTGACGAGTGTCACCGGACGCCCCAGGCGGGCCAGCCCGAAGGCGATGTTCATCGGCGAGCCGCCCGGATGCTCGACCGGATCGGCGCCCGGGCGCGCGACGACGTCGACCAGGGCCTCGCCGATCGCGACGATCTCGGTCGAACCGGCGATCTGCTCGGTGGACTGCGGGGTCTCGGTGGACTGCGGGGTCTCGTCGGAACGCGGAATGTCGCACATGCGGGCCTCTCTGACAGGCGGTCGCTCGCGCCGATCGCCGCCAGTCTAGGGCGCTCCTGCAGCGCCCCGCGTGGGAGGATCGAGGCCTTGGGGAGGGATCGCATGAAGTCGCAGGATGTGCAGGAGAAGACGTTCGTGGGTACCAAATGGCGTGAGGGGTACGAGATCGACCAGGTCGATTCGCTGCTCGCGCGGGTGCAGCAGACGCTGGTCGCCTACGAGGAGGGGCGCGCCGCGTCGGGTGGGATCGTGACCGCCGACGAGGTGGTTCGCTCGCGCTTCGATCAGACGAAGTTCCGTGCGGGGTACGACCAGGATCAGGTCGACGACTTCCTCGACGAGGTCGCCGTGGCGCTGCGCGAGCGCGAAGCCCGCTGAGACCGGCGGCGCGCTCAGACGACGGCACGCTCAGACCGGCGGCGCGCTGAGCGGATGCGTGGCGGCGGCCAGGCGGGCACGTAGCCTTGGGCGGTGCCCGACTACGACCGCTACGGATCCGACGTTCTCGCCGACTACAAGCGCCGCGCGAAGCCCGTGGTGCTGCCCACGGTGCCGGCCGAGTTCGACCTCGTCGTGGAGGAGGTCGCCACCGACTTCTGCGGCAGCGTCACCCGGGTCGAGGGCCGCACGGTCGAGCTCGAGGACCGGCACGGCAAGCGCCGCGTCTTCCCCCTCGGCGCCGGGTTCCTGCTCGAGGGGCGGGCGATCGAGCTGGTGCATCCGGTGGTGGCGAGCCGCGCATCCGCCCCGAAGCGCACCGCCTCGGGGAGCATCGCCGGACCGGAGGAGCGCGCGCGGGTGGCCCGGCCGAGCCGCATCTACGTCGAGGGACGGCACGACGCCGAACTCGTCGAGAAGGTCTGGGGCGACGACCTGCGCGGCGAGGGCGTCGTGGTGGAGTACCTCGAGGGCGTCGACGACCTCGACGCGATCGTGCGCGAGTTCGCCCCCAACCGCGAGCGGCGGGTCGGCGTGCTGGTCGACCACCTCGTGGACGGGTCGAAGGAGAGCCGCATCGCCCAGGCCGTGCAGCGCGGGCCGTTCGGGGCGCACGTGCTGGTGGTCGGGCACCCGTTCGTCGACATCTGGCAGTCGGTGACGCCGAAGGCGATGGGCATCCGCGCGTGGCCGACGGTGCCGCGGTCGATCGAGTGGAAGCACGGCATCTGCGAGGCCTTCGGCTGGCCGCACGACTCGCAGGCCGACATCGCGCGGGCCTGGAAGCGCATCCTGTCGCAGGTGTCGACGTACACCGACCTCGAGCCGGTGCTGCTCGGCCGCGTCGAGCAGCTGATCGACTTCGTCACCGAGCCGCAGTAGCCCGCCGCGCCCCTGCTCTCCCGCCCAACCCTCGCCGCGGCCCGATGAGTCGCGCCAAAGGGTCGCGTTTCGGGCTGAGTCGCGGCAAAACGCAGCGCTCTGCCGCGACCCACCGAGGTGGGCTGGGGATAACGCCCTGAGCGGGCGAGCGGATGCGAGCATGTCGCCCATGAGTCAGGATGCGTCACTCGGGCCCGAGTTCTCCGTCGCGCGGGCGCGGGCCTCCGGGGTCTCGGTCGGGCGGCTGCGCAATCCCGGATTGGCGCGACCGTTCCACGGGGTGCGGGCACGCGTCGTGCCGACCGGGCTCGAGGCGCTGTGTCGTGCGTACGCCCAGATCATGCCGTCCGACGCGGCCTTCAGCCACGTCACGGCGGCGCTGCTGCACGGATTGCCGGTGCCCGCGGCGCTGCTGCCCGCCACGACTCTGCACGTCACCCGGCCCCGGCGCGCTCTCGAAGCGGCCGGGGTGTCGGGGCACCAGCAGCGGCTCGGGCCGTCCGAGGTCGTGCACGCGAACGGGCTGCGGGTGACGAGCCCTCCCCCCACGCTGTGCGACCTCGGGGGGTCGGGACAGTTCGAGCTGCGGGACCTCGTGGCGGTGGCCGACGCGATCCTGGGGGCGGGCATCCGCTCGCCCTTCGACGACGACTGGGAGTCTGCCCCGCCCGCCGACGCGATGCAGGGGATGAGCATCCGCTCGCCCTTCGACGACGACTGGGAGTCTGCCTCACGGGTGGCCGACGCGAGCTTGGGGATGCGCATCCATTCGCCCTCGGACGGTCGAGTGTCGGCCGCGCCGATGGCCGGCCCCTCAGAGCTCGATGACGCGTTGGCCGCCTGGCCGGGGCGGCGGGGGCGGCCACTGCTGCGGCGCGCCCTCGAACTCGCGGATGGACCGGCCGAGTCGCCGCAGGAGTCGCGCCTCAGGGTGCTGCTGGTCGAGGCCGGCTTCGCGACGCCTCAGCTGCAGCACGAGGTGCGGGATGCCCGGGGGCGGTTCGTCGCGCGGGTCGACCTCGCCTACCCCGAACGGCGGCTCGCGATCGAGTACGAGGGCGACCACCACCGGGTGCAAGCGCAGCAGTGGCGTCGTGACATCGGCCGCACGCGCGAGCTGGAGCACCTCGGGTGGCGAGTGCTGCGCGTGACGGCGAGCGACTTGAGCGCGCCGCGACCGCTGCTGTTGCAGCTCGCGTCGGTCGCGCCCCGCGCTCGGCGGCGGTGAGTCGCGGCGAACGGCGGCGTTCTGCCGCGACTCAGCGCCAAACGCGACACTTTGCCGCGACCGAGCGAAGTGGGCGGGGTGGGAGCGGGGCGGGGCGGGGTGGGACGGGGCGGGTGAGGGGTCAGCGGATGGTGTGGGCGGGGTGCGCGGCGTCGTAGGCGGCGCGGGCGTCCGCGATGAGGGGGCGGTGGGCGAGCGACCAGTCCGCGAGCGCCTTGACGAGGTGGGTGAGGCTGCGGCCCGGGCCGGTGAGCGTGTACGTCACCTGCGGCGGGATGCTCGGGTGCACCGAGCGGGAGAGCAGACCGTCGCGTTCGAGGCGGCGCAGGGTGAGGGTGAGCATCCGCTGGGAGACACCGTCGATGGCGCGCTGCAGCTCGCTGAAGCGGCGGGGGCCCGAGGCCAGCTCGACGACGACGAGCACCGACCAGGTGTCACCGATGCGGTCGAGCACGTCGCGGATGCCGCAGTCGGGGTGGCCCTCGGCGCCGCACGGCTCGAGCTCGGCGGTTACCTCCGTGTGCGTGAGTGACATGAGAGTGCCTTCTTGTGGGGTGCCGGGCGGCTGGGACACGATCAGCCTAGTTACCGAAGAGAACCACGGAAGGCATGACCATGATCCTCGTCACCGGCAGCACCGGCCAGCTCGGCCGCGCGATCCTCTCGCAGCTCTCGGGCCGCGGCGCCCCGGCGATCGGGAGCAGCCGCAGCGGCGCGGGCGGCACGCGCATCCTGGACTTCGACGACCCGGCCGGCCTGACGCTGACCGGCGTCGACACCCTCCTGCTCGTCTCGGCCGGCGAGGCGGAGGACGACGTGGTGATCGCCCGGCACGAGGCGGTGATCGCCGCCGCCGAGCGCGACGGAGTGACCCACGTCGTCTACACGAGCCTCGCGGGTGACGGCGACCATCTCGCCTTCGCGCTGGCCCACCGGTGGACGGAGCGGCGGCTGCGCCGGAGCACGCCGTCGTGGACGATCCTCCGCAATGGTCTGTACGCCGAGCTGTTCGGCTCGTTGCTGCCGTGGTCGGGGCAGCGGCTGACGTCGGCGTTCGGCGACGGAGCCCTGGCCGCCGTGACGCGCGACGACCTCGCGGAGGCCGCCGCCATCGTCGCGGCGGTACCCGAGGTGCACGCCGGCCGGAGCTACGACCTCGTCGGCCGGCCGATCACGGCGCATGAGGTCGCCGAGCGCCTGGGCGCGACGCTGAGCGACATCACGCTGGCCGAGCGGCGCGTGCAGCTGGACGGGGCGGGGCTGAAGCCGTTCCAGCCGGCCATGCTGATGTCGATCCACACCGCGGTGGCGCACGGGTTCCTCGCCCGCACCGGTCCTGACCTGGCCGAGCTGCTCGGGCGCGAGCCGGCCGACGCTCTCGCCGTGGCGGCCGCGGCGGCCCTCGCCTCGGCACCGGAGGGATTCGACGGCCGAGGCGCCTAACCGATCTGCGGCGCTGTCACGCGATCACCCCCCCGCACGTCGCCGTGGCTCAGAGCCGGGCGAACCGCGCCCGCACGAAGGTGTAGACGCCGTAGGCGATCAGCCCCACGCCCACCGCCACGAGGATGACCACCCCGAACGGCAGCGACGCCAGCGACTTCAGCGCCCCGTCGAGCCCGGTCGAGCTGCTCGGGTCGACGGTCACGGCCGCCACCACGATCAAGACGCCCATCACGAACACCGCGACGCCCTTGGCGACGTAGCCGACGACGCCGAGCACCCGCACGGCCTTGCCGGTCGTGCCCGACGGCATGCGCAGGTCCTCCTCGAACTTGCGCGTCACGCCCTTGAACACGAAGTATCCACCGATCGCCGCGGCGCCCGCACCGACCACGCCGAGCAGGAACGGCCCGCCGGGCAGCGACAGGATGCTCGCACTCGCCTGCTGCGTCGAGTCGCTGTTGCTCGTCGAGCCGCCCTGCGCGAACGTCAGCGCGGTCACCCCGAGCGCGATGTACGCCACGGCCTTTCCGGCGGGGATGAGGCTGCGAACCCAGCGCTTGTCCGAGGTGGAGCCGATGCCGAGCACGGCCTGCACGATCAGCCAGAGGCCGAGCGCGAACAGCCCGACGACGACCACCCAGATCACGATGGCACCGCCCGGCAGCTTGGTGATCTCGGCCATCGCGCCCGACTGGTCGGACGACTCGCCGCCCTGGTTCACCGCCACCCGGATGGCGAGGTAGCCGAGCAGGATGTGCACCAGCGCGCTGGCCGCGAAACCGACGCGGGCCAGGATCTGCAGGGCCCGGCTGTTGCCGGCGCTCGAGGCGGCGCGGCGGGCTGAGGAGCCGGCTCGTGTGCTCATGGGTGGAGGTCCTTTCGGGGAGGGTCGGGTCAGGTTCCGTCGCGCTGCGGCTGCGAGGCGGGCCCGGTGACGGGTTCGCCCGCGATGCGCACGGTGCGGTGGGTGTCGACGGCGATGATCGCGCCGAGGATGACGAGGGAGAGTGCGACCGAGGCGGTGGTGTCGCTGATCCAGTGGTAGCCGAGGTAGAGCCGGCTCACGATCTGTGCGGCGATCGCCACGACCGCCACCGAGAAGGCGGCCACGGTGAACCAGGTGCGCTGCAGCCGGCTCGCCAGGAGGTACGCGGTGATGAAGAGGAAGTCGCAGGTGCCCAGCACATGCCCCGAGGGGAAGGAGAAGGAGCGGTCGGGCCCGAAGAGCATCTCACCGATCGGCGGTCTCGGGTGCTGCACGATCGGCGCGATCACCTGCGCCAGCACCACTCCCGTGACCATGCCGATGGCCAGCAGGAAGGGCCGCCAGAGGTGCCGGGCGACGACGATCCAGCCGATCAGCACCACGAGGATGATGATCGGCAGCGCCACCGGCCCGAACACGACTGCGAGCACGATCATGAACGCCGTCGTCGACTCGCGAACCGTGGCGTCGAACCAGTCCTCGACGGGCTGGTCGAGGCGTTCGAAGCCGCTCTGGGTCAGCACGCCGACGAGCAGGGCGACGAACGCGATCGCGCCGACGACCATCAGCACGGCCGCCGTGACGTAGAGCTGCCGCCGGGTGGCTGCCGGGAGGTAGCGCTCCTCGACGACGAACTTCTCGTTCCAGGCGGCGATGCGTCCCGACCTCAGCGTCGTCATGGCACCGCCCTCTCGCCGTCCGACCTCATGGGCCGAAGCAGCCTCGGGTCCTGCCTACCACGGTTGGGTCAACAGCGGTTGACTGAACAGAGCGGATGCGCGACCGCGGTCAGTCGTCGCCGAGGAGGATGGCGGCCGCGGCGATCATCTCGAGCATCCGCTCTCTCATGTGACCGATGTGCTTCTTGACCGCCGGCTCGATGCCCGCGTAGTCGTGGGCGACGATGGCCTGGTAGAGCTCGTCGTACTCCTCGGCGCAGGAGAGCAGCCGGCTCTGCAGCGAGGCCGCGCGCAGCCAGAAGCGCTGGATGCGGCGACGCGTCTCGCGCACCGTCTCGGCCACGAGCACGTTTCCGGCGAGGGCGTTCGCCTTGCGGTGGAAGAGCTGGTCGGCCAGCGCCCACGAGGCCCGGTCGTCGTTCGCGGCCGCACGGTACATGTCGTCGACGTAGCCCTTGAGGGCAGCGGCTCCCTCGTCGGTGAGCGTCGAGGACGCCTTGCGGGCGATGTAGGTGTCGAGCACCTCGAGCAGGTCGCAGGCATCGTTCACCTCGGTGGCGGTGAGCTGGGAGACCGTGAAGCGCGCGTTGTCGGTGCGCTTGACGAGGCCCTCCTTCTCGAGCCGCTGCAGGGCCTCGCGCACCGGGGTGCGGCTGATGCCGAGCTGGTTGGCGAGGCGGTTCTCGGACAGCGGCGAGCCCGACCGCAGCCGGAACCCCGTGATCTCGGCGAGCAGCCACTCGTACGCGTCGTCGACGCGACTGCCCGTCTCGGTGCCCGTGGCCATCCATCACCTGCCTTCGGGTCGATTCTACCCGGGCTGCGGAGGCTCGGGCCCGGTGCGGCGGCGTCGCATGCGGTGACGGATGCGGCGGTGCATTCAGAGGGGCGCTCGCGAGCACCGGGTCCAGAATGGTCGGCATGGCCCAGCAGATCCAGTACCGCACGCTCGGCGGCCCCGAGGTGCTCGAGTTCGTGACCGTCCCCACGCCTGTCGCGCCGCACGGCGGGGTCGTCGTCGAGACCCGCGCGATCGGCGTGAACCCGATCGACGTGAAGCTGCGATCGGGACTGCGGCCGAGCCCGCCGATCACCGCGCCGCGGGTGCCGGGGTCGGATGCGGCCGGCGTGATCGTCTCGGTCGCCGAGACCGGCGCCGGCGCCGATGCAGGCGCCGATGCAGGCGCGTGGACCGTGGGCGACGAGGTGATCGTGCGCGACGCCGCCGGGGCGTACCGCACGCACGTGCCGGCCAGCGCCGCGCAGCTCGTGGCGAAGCCCGCCGCGGTGGGCTGGAACGAGGCCGCCGGCATCGGCATCCCGGTCGGCACCGCGTACCAGGCGCTGCGCTCCCTCGGTGTCGACGCCGGTCAGACCCTCCTCGTGCACGGCGGGTCGGGCGCGGTCGGCCAGGCGGCCATCCAGTTCGCGCGCGACCGGGGAGCCGCGGCCGTCGCCACGGCGAGCGCCCGCAACCTCGACCGCCTCCGCGAGCTCGGCGCGATCGCGGTCGAGTACGGCGAGGGCCTCCTCGAACGGGTTCAGGATGCTGCTCCCGACGGCATCGACCGTGTCCTCGACGCCGCGGGCACCGACGAGGCGCTCGACGTCTCGTTCGCCCTCGTCCCCGACCGCTCGCACATCGGCACCATCGTGGTCGGAGCCAAGGCCGACGCCCTCGGCATCCGCGCCTGGATGGGCGGCAGCCCGCACCCCCTCACCGACGAGGAGCAGGCCTGGCGCCGCGAGGCCTACGGCGTGGCGGCCGACCTCATCGCGGCCGGCCGATTCGAGGTGGAGATCGCGGCGGTCTACCCCCTCGCGGAGGCGGCCGCGGCGCAGCGCGCCCTCGCGTCGGGCTCCCTCCGCGGCAAGCTCATCCTCGACCCCCGGGCCTGACTCGAGACCGCGAGGCGGCGCGGGCCCCTACTGGCCCGCGCGAGCGGCGCCGGCCGCGGCCGAGGTGCCGAGGTCGCTGCCCGGGAGTTCGGCGCCGGAAGTGAGAGCGGCCGCCCAGGCGTCGGTCGTCGCGATGCGCGCCCAGCTCGAGCCGAGCAGGGTCATCAGGGTCTCGTGCACCGTGCGCGCATCCGCCGACCCCGCGCTGTTGGAGAGGTGGATCGCGCCCGTCGCGTCGGCGAGCACCTCGATGGTGAAGCCGAGGTACTCGGCCTCCACGGCCGAGGCGAGCACGCAGTTGTTCGTCATGTAGCCGACGAAGGTCACGGTGTCGACGTCGCGCTCGCGCAGCCACCCGGTGAGGTCGGTGCCCGCGAACACCGACGAGTACTCCTTCGTGAGCAGCTTCCAGTCACCGGATGCGCGGCTCTCGACCTCGGGCCGCAGCACGAACTCGGCCGAATCGGGGTCGAACACCGCCGCGCCCGCCCCCGAGCTGTGCTGCACGGCCACGACCGGGATGCCGGCCGCCACCGCCGCGTCGATGGCCTCGACGATCCGCGGCAGCGACGAGGCGTGCGGCGGGTACTGGATCTCGAGCAGTCCGTCGAAGTACTGCTGCTGCACGTCGATGATCACGAGGGCGCGGCGGGGTGCGGTCATGGCGGATCTCCTGTTCTCGGGCGACGGGGGTGCCGTCGCCCCTCCATCCTCCCCCGCCATCGCCAGGGCGGCGGCAGGCCGGGCAGGACGCATAGGGTGGGGCGGTGGCCGAGAAACTGGAGTCGATCGAACTGGCGCTGTTCGAGCGGCTGATCGACGTGGGCAAGCTGCTCGAGCGCCGGGCGGACCGGGCGACGCGCGAACATACGGGCATCAAATACACGCAGTACGAGGTGCTGATCCGTCTGCGCAACGCGGGGGGCGAGATCCGGATGACCGAGCTCGCCAACAAGCTCGTCAGCACGCCGAGCGCCCTGACCTATCAGGTCTCCCAGCTCGAGAAGGCCGCGCTCGTCGAACGCGTGGTGGCGCCGGGCGACGACCGTGGAGTGCTCGCCCGCATCACCCCGGCCGGCCGGCAGCTGCTGCGCGAGGTGTCCCAGGCGCAGAACGACATGATCCGCGACGCCGCGGTCGCGCCGCTCGACCGCGAGCAGGTCGAGGCGGCCTACGCCGCGCTCGGCGCCCTGCAGCGGCACCTGCGCGGCGAGGAGACCGGCGGCATCCTGCCCGATCAGGCCCCTCCGGAGGACACGCACTAGCCCGGCAGAGGCCGGGGCGCGGGACCGGTCATCACGAGGCTCGGGGTGAGCTTTTACAAATTTGAAACAAACGGCGCGTTCTTTGGTAACGTCGGCGCAATAACTTCGAATTTGTAAGAAGTAGCCGTTGGGAGCCTCGATGATCGCCCTGGACCACATCGCCGTCTGGTCGGAGAACCTGTACCGCACCACGATCGAGCTGAGCCGCCTGACCGGCATCGGCAGCGCCGACGGGGGCTGGTTCCCCGGGCTCGGCCTCGGCCAGAAGATCATCTCGCTAGGCGGCGGTGTGTACCTCGAGATCGAGAGCATCGTCGACCACGCGATGATCCTCGAACGGCACCCCGTCGCGCTCGAGCTCGAGCGCCAGACCTCGGCGGGAGACTGCTTCGCGGGCCTGTGCCTGCGCAGCGACGACCTCGCCGAGATCGAGTCGTTCGCGCGGCACCGCGGCGTCACCCTCTCCTCGGAGATCGCGGGCGGCAAGTCGCTCATGGTGCCCGGGCAGAAGCGGGGCAAGGCGGCCCACGCCCCCGACTTCCTCAACTCGTGGCTGATCGGCAAGCCGAACATCTACCTCGTCTCCGATCTGGCGAGCCACTCCAGTGTGCTCGAGCCCCAGCCCGGCACCGGCGACGTCGTCGGCCTCGGCGTGACCTCGCTCGAGCTCGGCGGGTCGGCCGAGGACCTCGATGACTGGCTCGGCGCGCTCGACCCCGACGAGCTCGGCGTCGAGCTGCGCTTCAACGGTCTCGCCGACGGGCTCTACGCCGTCGGCTTCGACTCCACGGCCGGACCGCAGGAGATCCGGCTCTCCCCCATCACCCTCCCCGCCGCAGCGCGGCTCTGACATCCTCATTGGAGACCCCATGACCACCACGATCGACGCGAGCGCCACCGCTGCCGCCAGCCGGCAGAAGGTGAGGCGTGCCGCGATCTCCGGATTCTTCGGCAGCGCCCTGGAGTACTACGACTTCCTGATCTACGGTTCGGCGTCGGCCCTGATCTTCGGGCGTCTGTTCTTCAGCGACTCCGGCGCCACAGCGACGCTGCTCTCGATCGCCACCTTCGGTGTCGCCTACGTCGTGCGGCCCTTCGGCGCCGTGCTGTGGGGCCACATCGGCGACCGCTTCGGGCGCCGGCTCGCGCTGGTGCTCACGATCGCGTTGATGGGTGTCGCGACCTTCGCGATCGGCCTGCTGCCGACCTTCGAGACCATCGGCTGGGCCGCCCCCACGCTGCTCGTGCTGCTGCGCCTGCTGCAGGGTCTCTCTGCCGGCGGCGAATCGCCCGGGTCGACGTCGCTCACGGTCGAGCACGCCCCGGATGCTCACCGCGCCTGGTACACCAGCTTCACCATGAGCGGCATGCAGTTCGGCATCGCCCTCGGGAGCCTGGTCTTCATCCCGATCGCCCTGCTTCCCGAGGAGGCCCTCTACAGCTGGGGCTGGCGCCTGCCGTTCCTCGCCAGCGGAGTGCTGACGATCATCGCCTACCTCCTGCGCCGCAAGCTCGACGAGCCCGAGACCTTCACCGCGATGCGCGAGGAGGGCACGCGGGCGAAGCTCCCGATCGCCGTGCTGCTGAAGGACCACTGGCGCACGACGGTGCGCGTGCTCTTCCTCAGCACGATCAACATCGTCGGCACGATCTTCAACGTGTTCGCCCTCGCCTACGGCGCCCAGAACGGCGTGCCGAGCGCTGTGATGCTCGCCGTCGTCTCACTAGGCAACCTCGTGGCCATGGTGATGTCGCCCGTCGCCGGCCGGCTCTCCGACCGCTTCGGGCGGCGCCCGCTGTTCATCATCGGATCACTCGGCGCGAGCGTCTTCATCGCTCTGCTGTTCGTGGCCATCGACGCCGGCGACATCCCGCTCGTCTACCTCTACGGCATCCTCGGGATCGGCGTGTTCTACTGCATCCCCATCACCGTGGGCGCGACCTGGTACCCCGAGCAGTTCCCGGCCGCGTGCCGCTACACCGGCATGGCCGTGGGGCTGATGCTCGGCATCCTGCTGGCGGGCTTCGCCCCCGCCGTCGCGCAGGGCATGGGAGCGGGCGGCACGAACTGGCTGCCGGCCATCGTGCTCTGCGGCGGCGCCTCGCTGGTCTCCTCGGCGGTCGCGCTGTTCGCCCCCGAGACCTTCCGCGTGCCGAAGCCCCTGCTCGGCCTGCGCACCGCCGGCCGCTGATCGCGGTGCCGCGGCCCGTCGCCGGCTCAGTGCGGCACGAGCTGCCACACCGCCAGCGCCGACGAGATCGAGAGCAGGTCGGCGGGGGTGCGCAGCTCGGTTCCGGTGAGGGCCTCGATCCTCCGCAAGCGCTGCTGCACCGTGTTCGGATGCACGCGCAGCCGCGTCGCGGTCGCCGACCGGTCGGCACCGCTGTCGAGGAACGCGCGGAGCGTCGCCAGCAGCTCGGTGCCCCGGCGTGCGTCGTAGTCGATCACGGCACCGAGCTGCCGGCGGGCGAACTCGAGCAGGGCATCCGGCTGGTCGACCTGCAGCAGCACCCCGAGGATGCCGAGCGAATCGGGCGTGACGACGCCGTCGTCGAGACCGGATGCCCGGGCCAGACCGATCGCGCCGACGGCCACCCGGTGCGCGTCGGCGAGACCCGACCGTCGCGCACCCGACGAAGCGACCAGCACCGGATCCGCCGGGAACGCGGCGCGCAGCCCCTCGCGCACCCGTTCCGCGACGTCGTGGCCGGCTCCCGGATCCGTCTGGCCGAGGGGCCAGAGCGCGACGATCAGGCCCTGATGCTCGGCGACCAGGGGCCGTCGCTCGTCGTCGTCCGTGCCGCGCAGCCGCACCGCCGAGACGGCGGAGAGTGCCGTCAGGACGCGGCGCCGACGGTCGCCCGACGCGGCGCCGGGAACCTCCGCGACGACCGCGAACCGCAGCGCGGAGAGCTCGTGCCCGAGCGTGCGGGCGCGGCGTTCGGCCCGCTCGCCCGGCCCGAACAGCAGCACGTCGCTCAGGAGCTCGCCCTGGATGCGGTACTCCGTCTCGAGCGCGGTGCGCAGCCGGAGCAGCTCGAGCGCGATGACGACGGCGGCGTGGTCGACGGCGCGGGAATCGACCGGATCGAGGGCCGCGCCGCCGACCACGATGCTTCCGGCTGTCTCGGCGCCGAGCAGCACGGGGCGCACCACATCGTCGTCGGACGATGCACCGTCCGCCGCGGCGGCCGCGGCGGCCAGCACCTCCCCGGCCGGGTCGTGCATGCTGACCGGCCGGCCGATCAGCTCGGACAGCGTGGTCACGACCCCGTCGATCCCCCCGGACTCCAGCGAGACGCGGAGGAGGCGGTCGTGGATGGCCTCGGAGCGCGTGAGCAGATCGCGCTGCCGGCGCAGGGAGTCGTTCGCTTCGCGCAGCTCGTCGACGAGCGACGCGGAGTGCAGGGCCGCGGCGGCATAGCCGGCCAGCAGGGTCAGCCGCTCGACCTCGCCGACCGAGTAGTGGTGGGTCTCGGCGTGGTAGCCGTTGAGCGTGCCGAGCACCCGGCCCGCCGCCCGGAGCGGCACGCTGATCATCGAGTGGTAGCCCTGCTGAACCGCCACACCGCCCCACGGTGCGAAGCCGCTCTCGGTGGCGATGTCGGAGACCGACACCGGTTCACCGCTGAAGTAGGCCCGGCTCGAGGGAGCGGTGCCGCCGAGCACCACGGGGCTGGAGCTGTTGACGCTGTCGACGTAGCGGCGCGAGAGGCCGCTCCAGCCGGTGATCACGAGGGCCCTCGCCCCGGTGTCGGGGGTCAGCACCCCGCAGAAGTCGAAGCCGAGGAGCTCCCGCGCGGTCGAGGCCACGAGACCGAGCGACTCCCCGAGCGGCAGCCCGGCGTCGACGATCGAGCTCAGCTCGCGCAGCCGGTCGAGCCAGGTGACGAGTTCGCTCCGCATGGGCTCATGTCATCACGAACATCCCATTCCCACAAGTGTGTCGCTGACGACATTGTGACGGTCTCGACGGCTCGTCACACTGGTCAGCACTGGGTGGGGCATCGAGGCCTGTCAGGACTCGCGGCTCCCTCAGCTCACGACTCAGCCACGAGGAGAGAACCATGACGATCATCGAGAACCGCGCCGCGGAGACCGCGACGGCGAGCGCCACCCGCGACATCCTCAACCCCTCGACCGGTCAGGTGATCCAGACCGTCCCGGAGCATGGAGCGGCCGATGTCGACCGCGTCGTCGCGGTGGCCCGGGACGCGCTCGAGAACGGACCGTGGGCGACCATGCGGCCGAGCGAGCGGTCGCGCGTCCTGCTGCGGATCGCGGACGAGATCGAGCGCTCGACCGAGGAGCTCTACCGCCTCGAGGCGCAGAACAACGGCAGGCCGGTCACCGAGACCCGCGCGCAGCTCTCCCGGGTGCCCGAGTGGTTCCGCTACAACGCCGGTCTGCTCGCGGCGCAGCGCACGGCCGTGCTGCCGAGCGACGGGCCGTACCTGACCTACCAGCGCCGCGCGCCGCTCGGGGTCTGCGGCATCATCACCCCCTTCAACCACCCGATGCTGATCCTGGCGCGGAGTCTGTCGGCCGCGCTGGCCAACGGCAACACGGTCGTCGTGAAGCCCTCCGAGCTCACCCCGCTGACCACCCTCGCGCTGCTGCCCATCCTCGAGCGGGCCGGGGTGCCCGCGGGGGTGGTGCAGGTGGTCACGGGAGCGGCGGAGGCCGGGCGGCGGCTCACCGAGCATCCGGACATCGCGAAGATCACCCTGACCGGCGGCACCGAGACGGGCCGGTCGGCCGCGGTCGCCACGGCCCGGCGCTTCGCGCGGATGACCGCCGAGCTCGGCGGCAAGACCCCCGTCATCGTGTTCGACGATGTCGACCCACGGGAGGCCGCCGAGGGCGCGGCCTTCTCGGCGTTCGTGGCGGCCGGCCAGTCCTGTGTGGCCGGTTCGCGGTTCCTAGTGCAGCGCGACGTCTACGACGCCTTCGTGGAGCACCTCACCGCCCGCGCCGCCGCCATCCGGGTGGGCGACCCCGACGACCCGCAGACGCAGATGGGCCCGCTGATCAGCGCCCGGCAGCGCGGCAAGGTCGCCGAGCTCGTCGACTCGAGCCGTGAGGAGGGCGCGACGATCAGCACCGGCGGCGGCGTTCCCGCCCTCGACGGCGAACTGGCGGGCGGCTTCTTCTACGCCCCGACGGTGATCGCCGACGCGACGATGGCGATGCGAGTGGCCCGCGAGGAGATCTTCGGGCCGGTCGCCGTCGTCATCCCGTTCGACGACGAGGACGACGCCGTGGCCATGGCGAACGACAACCCCTACGGCCTCGGCGCCGGCATCTGGACCCACCGACTCGACCGCGCCCACCGCGTGGCCGACCGCATCGAGGCCGGGATGGTCTGGATCAACGACCATCACCGGCTCGAGCCGTCGCTCCCCTGGGGCGGCATCAAGGAGTCGGGAATCGGGAAGGACGCCGGGATCGAGTCATTCGACGAGTTCTCCTGGCTGAAGACCGTCGTGACCCGCATCGCCCCCGACTCCGTCGACTGGTACGGCGGAGCGGGCACCGAGCGTCTGAACTGACCACACCCCGCCCCGCACAGAAGGAGAGTACGTCGATGGTGACTGGAACTCGCAACACACGGAACGAACTGCGCTCGGGCTGGCGCCAGGAGATCACGAAGGCCCAGTGGCTCGTGCTCACCGGCACCATGCTCGGCTGGGGGC
The DNA here is from genome assembly GCF_013409865.1 of Herbiconiux flava. Taxonomy (NCBI): domain Bacteria; kingdom Bacillati; phylum Actinomycetota; class Actinomycetes; order Micrococcales; family Microbacteriaceae; genus Herbiconiux; species Herbiconiux flava. The sequence continues at coordinate 891,101 of NZ_JACCBM010000001.1, read as the reverse complement.
TCGACGGCTTCGCCGGCAGCCTCTACACACTCGTGCTCGGCCCGGCGATGGCGGAGCTGCTGCCGCACAGCGGGATCGAGGTGAGCCCCGCGGCCATCGGCCTGTACGGCGGGCTGACCATCGCCCTCTTCCTCGCGGGCTGGGCCCTCGGCGGGATCGTCTTCGGCGTGCTGGCCGACTACTTCGGGCGCACGCGCATCCTGACCATCGGCATCCTGACCTACGCGGTGTTCACCGCGGCGGCGGCCTTCGCCGACACCTGGTGGCAGCTGGGCATCCTGCGCTTCATCGCGGGGCTCGGCTCGGGGGTCGAGGCCCCCGTGGGCGCCGCGCTGATCGCCGAGAGCTGGAAGAACCGGTACCGGGCCCGGGCGGGCGGCGTGATGATGTCCGGCTACGCCGCGGGCTTCTTCATCGCCGCAATCGTCTTCGCGCTGGCCGGAGGTCTCGGCTGGCGTTTCATGATGGCCCTCGCCGTGATCCCCGCCATCCTGGTCTGGTTCATCCGGCGGTTCGTCAAGGAGCCCCCGGAGTCGGCCGATGCCATCCGGGAGCGCCGGGAGCGCAAGCAGGCGGGCAGATCGCTGGCCCGAGACGACTTCGCCCTGCGCCGACTGTTCCGGAAGCCGCTGCTGCGCCCGACCCTCACCTGCACCGCCATCGCGACCGGAGCGCTGATCGCGTTCTGGAGCGTCAGCACCTGGTACCCGCAGATCATCCGCCAGATGGGCGCCGCCGAGGCCTGGTCGCCCGAGCTGATCGCCTCGCAGGTGGCGCTCGCCTCGATGCTCTTCAACGCCGGAGGCATCGTCGGCTACGCGGCCTGGGGCTTCATCGCCGAGAGGATCGGCCGGCGCCCCACCTTCCTGCTGACCTTCGGCCTGGGGGCGATCGCCATCGCCTTCCTGTTCCCGTTCCAGCGCGACATCACGACCTACCTCGTCGTGATGCCGGTGCTCGGGTTCGCGCTGTTCGGCTCGCTCTCGGGGGCCTTCATCTACAGCCCTGAGGTGTTCCCCACCAGCGTCCGAGCGTCGGCGATCGCCTTCTGCAACAGCGTCGGCCGCTTCTTCACGGCTGCCGGACCGCTCGTCGCCGGTGTCATCGCCGGCTCGTGGTTCGGCGGCGACCTCGGCATCGCCACGGCTGTGATCGCCTCGGTCGGCATCATCGGCCTGGTCGGCGTGCTGTTCGCCCGGGAGACCCGGGGGAAGCCGCTGCCGACCGACGACGAGCTCTCGGGCTCCGCCACCTCATCCGCTCCAATCGCCGTCACCCGGAAGGCCTGATCATGATCAGCGACAGCCCCCAGCCGTACCGCGGATCGCGCGCCCTTGTGATCGGCGGCTCCATCGGCGGACTCACGACCGCCCTGCTGCTGCGCGACATCGGCTTCGAGGTCGACGTCTACGAGCGCACCGCGACGCCCCTGCACGGCCGGGGCAGCGGCATCGTGCTGCAGCCCGACACGCTGCGCTGGTTCGAGGAGCGGAGCACGGTGGACACCTCCGCCCTCAAGACCTCGACCAGCCGCGTGCAGTACCTCGACCGGGCGAACACCGTCATCGCCGAGGAGGATCGCCGCTGGGAGTACACCTCCTGGGGCACCTTCTACCAGGCGCTGCTCGGTGACTTCGGCACCGAACACTACCACCTGGGTGCCTCGGCGACCGGCTTCGACGACGACGACGGGGGCTCGGTGACTGTGCACTTCGCCGACGGCCGCTCCGAGACGGCCGAGCTCGTGGTCTTCGCCGACGGCATCAACTCCCGGGCGCGAGCCCGCTTCGATGCGGATGCCGAGCCGGGTTACTCGGGCTACGTCGGCTGGCGGGGCACCGTGCCGCTCACGGCCCTGAGCCCGGTCACGCGCGCCCTGATGGGCGACGCGATCACGTACTCGGTGGTGCCCGACTCGCACATCACGCTCTACCCCATCCCCGGGGAGGAGGGTGTGGATGCGGAGGACCAGCTGATGAACTACGTCTGGTATCGCAACGTGCCCGCCGGTCCCGAGCTCACCGAGCTGCTCACGGGTGTCGACGGCCACGTCGGCGCCGTGTCGCTGCCTCCGGGCCAGGTGCAGGAGCGTTTCCTGACGGAGCTCCGCGCGAGCGCGGCGGCCCTGCTCGCACCGGCCGCAGCCGAGGTCGTGCTGGCCACGGCTCAGCCCTACCTCCAGGTGGTGCTCGACGTGCGCTCCGATCGGATGGCCCGCGGCCGCACCGCCCTCCTCGGCGACGCCGCCTGCAGCGCCCGCCCGCACGCCGCGGCCGGAACGGCCAAGGCCGCCGCCGACGCCTGGGCTCTGCGCGACGCGCTCCTCACCACCGACGGCGACATCGAGGAGGCGCTCGCGAGGTGGGAGCCGGCGCAGCTCGAGCTCAGCCGGGCCCTACTCGACCGGGTCACCGAGATGGGCGACCGCTCGCAGTTCCACAACACCTGGATCCCCGGCGACCCCAGCCTGCGTTTCGGGCTCTACGGCCCCGGCGTGCTCCACCCCGAGAGCCGCCAGCCGCAGCCCGCGGCCTGAGCCGGCCGACCCGGCGCCCGCCGACCCGCCGCCCGCCGCCCGCACCAGTCACCACCCGCCCCACCGACCGAACGGAGAACCCACCATGTCGAGCTTCCTCGCCGACCTCCCCCTCGCGGGAACCCTCATCGCCACGGACTTCGAGGGCTGGAGCGACGAGCTCCGCGCCGAGTTCGCCGACCACGCCTTCGACGGCGCCGTCGGCTCCCGACTGCTCAGCGAGAACGACCGGGTGCGGGTCTGGGAGATCCGCCTCGAACCCGGCGAGCGCTGGCACGCCCACCGGCACGTGCTCGACTACTTCTGGACGGCCGTGAACGCCGGCACCAGTCGTCAGCACACCTTCGACGGCACCACCCGCGACGTCTCCTACGGCGCCGGCGAGACGCGGCATTTCCGCTTCGGCGCCGGGGAGTACCTGCTGCACGACATCGAGAACGTCGGCGACGGCCCCCTGGTGTTCACGACGGTGGAGCACCTCGACTCCGACAACCCGCCCCTTCCGCTGCCCATCTCGATCGACCGCGGAGCCTCCCGATGAGCTTCTCCCTGCGCCGCGGCCCCGTGGACGTCCACGCCCACTGGCTCTCCGAGGAGCTGTTCGGCCTGCCGCCTGGAGCCCCCTTCGGCGGCATCACCGACCGCGACGGCCGCCTGTTCCTCGGCGAGGTGCCGCTGTCGATCGAGACCCGCCTGATGAGCGATGTCTCGACCATCCGGGACGACATGGAGCGCACCGGGGTGGGCGCGCGGGTGCTCTCGGCTCCCCCGTTCGCCTTCGCCCTCGGCGCCGAGGCGGGCACCGCCGAGTACGTCGACGCCTTCAACGACGGCCTCGCGCGGGTGGTGCGCGACGGCGATGGCTGGTTCGCCGGCTTCGGCTGCGTCAGCCCGGCCGACTCCGACGCCGTGTTCCGCCAGCTGCGGACGATCGCCGACACCCCGGGGCTCCTCGGCGTCGCCATCCCGCCGCTGATGCACGGCACGTCGCTCGACTCCGAACCGCTCGAGCGGGTGCTGCATCTCGCCACCGAGTACGGGCTCGCGGTGCTCGTGCACCCGATGCAGCTCCCCTCGCCGTCGCTCTCGAAGCACTACCTCGCGAACCTCATCGGCAACCCCGTCGAGACCGCGACCGCGGTCGCCTCGGTGCTGCTCGGCGGCGTGATCGAGCGGATCCCGGAGCTGCGCATCTGCTTCGTGCACGGGGGCGGATGCGCGCCCGACCTGCTCGGCCGCTGGACTCACGCGTGGCACGCCAGACCCGACGTGCGCGCCTCGTCGCACCGCCCGCCCGAGGACGGCTTCCAGAATCTCTACTTCGACACCGTCACGCACGACGCCGACGCCCTCGCCCTGCTGGAGGCCAAGGCCGGGTACGGCAGGGTGCTGCTCGGCAGCGACCACCCGTTCGACATGGCCGACCCCGATCCGGTGCGGCACGCGGCCGAGCGCGGTTTCCCCGCGAGCCGGCTCGAGTCGCAGGGGCGCGAATTCCTGGGTCTGCCGCCGGTGACGCGCTGAGCTGCGGCGGCGGCGGCAGCAGCAGCGCGCCGACGCCGGGTCCAGGCTCAGGCCGCGAGCAGCAGAGCGGATGCGCCCGGGCTCTCGACGGCCGGGCCGGCGAGGGCGTGGCCGGGCCCGAGGTCGAGGCGCAGAACCGGCGCCACGGGGCGGGTGCTGCGGGCGTCGTCCTCGGCGAGCACCGGCGCCACGGGGCGGGTGCTGCGGGAGTCATCCTCGGCGAGCACCGCCGCCGAGGACGTGAGCAGCTCGCCCGCCGAGACGTCGAGCACGCGGCAGAGCGTCGCGAGGATCTCCGACGATGCCTCCTTGCGACCGCGCTCGATCTCGGAGAGGTAGGGCAGCGAGATGCGCGACCGCTCGGCCAGGCGCCGCAGCGTCAGCCCGCGCTCCAGACGCAGTCGTCTCAGCACGTGCCCGATCGCGTGGCGCAGCAGCATGAGGTCAGGCTAGGCCGTGAGGGGCGGGACGCGCATCCGCCCGCCCCGCCCTTCTGCTCACAGCAGAACTCAGGCCCCGGCCGCGGGGTCAGACCCGCGCGGGCTCCCGCAGCGACGCGAGCACCTCGGCCAGCTGATCGACGGCCCAGTCGAGCTCGCTCTGCTCGACGACGATGGGCGGCGCGAGGCGGATGGTGGAGCCGTGCGTGTCCTTCGCCAGCACGCCCCGCTCCATCAGCAGCTCGCAGACCGCGCGGCCCGAGGCCAGCTCGGTGTCGATGTCGATGCCCGCCCAGAGGCCGGCCCCGCGCACGGTGACGACGCCCCGGCCGACGAGCTCCTCGAGACGGAGGCGCAGGTGCTCGCCGAGGCGGGCGGCGCGCTCCTGGTACTCGCCGGTCGCGAGCATCCGCACCACGGCGAGGCCGACGGCGGCCGCCAGCGGGTTGCCGCCGAAGGTCGAGCCGTGCTCGCCCGGGTGCAGCACGCCCAGCACGTCGCGGTTCGCGACGACCGCCGACACCGGCACGATGCCGCCGCCGAGCGCCTTGCCGAGCAGGTACACGTCGGGCACGACGCCCACGAGGTCGCAGGCGAAGGTGGCCCCGGTGCGGCCGAGGCCCGACTGGATCTCGTCGGCGATGAAGAGCACCTCGTGCTCGGTGCAGAGCTCGCGCACGCGCGGCAGGTACGCGGCGGGCGGCACGATGATGCCGGCCTCGCCCTGGATGGGCTCGAGCAGCACCGCCACGGTGTCGGGATTCGCGGCCAGAGCGGCGGCCAGGGCATCCGCGTCGCCGTAGGGCACGCGCACGAAGCCGGGGGTGAACGGGCCGAAGCCGTCGCGGGCGGTGGCGTCGTCGCTGAAGCTGATGATCGTGGTGGTGCGGCCGTGGAAGTTGCCGTCGGCCACGATGATCGTCGCGCGGCCCTCGGCCACGCCCTTCACGCGGTAGCCCCAGGCGCGGGCGACCTTGATGCCCGACTCGACGGCCTCGGCGCCGGTGTTCATGGGCAGCACCATGTCCTTGCCGCCGAGCGCCGCCAGCTCCTCGACGAAGGGGCCGAGGCGGTCGGAGTGGAACGCGCGGCTGGTGAGGGTGACGCGGTCGAGCTGCTCCTTGGCGGCGGCGACGAGCAGCGGATGCCCGTGCCCGAAGTTCACGGCCGAGTACGCCGCGAGGCAGTCGAGGTAGCGGCGGCCCGTGACGTCGGTGACCCACGCTCCGTCGCCGGTGGCGACGACGATGGGGAGGGGGTGGTAGTTGTGGGCGGCGTGCTCGTCGACCTGACGGATGGCCTCGGCGGCGAGGGCCTGGCCGGCGGTCATGCGCGCAGCTCCAGGGTGCAGCACTTCACGCCGCCGCCGCCGAGCAGCAGCTCGGACAGGTCGACGCCGATCGGGTTGTAGCCGCGCTCCCGCAGCTGCTTCTCGAAGCCGGTGGCGCGACGGGCGATGACGACGTTGAGGCCGTCGGAGATGGAGTTCAGGCCGAGCACCGACCCGTCCTCCTCGGAGACCAGGATCGCATCCGGGTAGAGCTGCTCGAGCTTCGCGCGGCTGGCGTCGTCGAAGGCGCTCGGCAGGTAGGCGATGTTCGCCGTGACGTCGTCGGTGAGCGGGTCGAGCACCGAGATGGCGGTGTCGAGGTGGTAGAAGTTCGGGTTCACGAGCGTGAGGCTGACGACCTCGCGGCCGAAGAGCTCCGCGACCTCCTCGTGGCTGCGGGTGGCGCTGCGGAAGCCGGTGCCCGCGAGGATGCGCGAGCCCACGAGCAGGAAGTCGCCCTCGCCCTCGTTGACGTTCTGCGGGTCGACGACGCGGTAGCCGCGCTGCTCGAACCAGCGCATGAACGCGGGGCCCTCGGGCTGGCGCTGCTCGTGGGTGAAGCTCGCGCCGTAGGCGATGCCGTCGATGACGAAGCCGCCGTTCGCGGTGTAGACCATGTCGGGCAGGCCCTCGATCTGGTCGATCAGTTCGACGGTGTGGCCGAGGCCGACGTAGGTGTCGTAGAGCGTCTGCCACTGGCGCACGGCGAGGGAGGTGTCGGTGGGGACGGCCGGGTCCATCCACGGGTTGATGCGGTAGGCGACCGTGAAGTGGTCGGGGCGGCACATCAGGTAGTGGCGGGGGCTCGCGGTGCGGGCCTCGGCGGCCGCGTGCGTGTCGTTCTGGGGGGTCTCTTCGAGCGTGGGCGTCGACATACGTTCTCCTACAGGGTGAAGTGCGAGAGGCGGATGGCGGACCAGCGTGCTGTCCTGAGGCCCCGACCGGGGCACGCCGCTCCCAGTGTCGCACGCACGATCCGACGGATGCCGCGCATCCGGCTCGCGTTTCATGCGTGTGATGCGGCTTGACGCACGATTCTGCCGTAGGCTCGTCGATCATGGACGCCCTGGACCACCGCATCATCGACCTCCTCAAGATCAACTCCCGCAGCGGCTACGGCGACATCGGGCAGGTCGTCGGCCTCTCGGCCTCGGCGGTGAAGCGGCGCATCGACCGGCTCGTCGCCGACAACGTCATCACGGGCTTCACCATCCAGCTCAACCCCGCGCTCGACGGCACGGTCACCGAGGCCTACGTCGAGCTGTTCTGCCGGGGCACGGTGGCGCCCGCGGAGCTCAAGCGCATCCTCTCGGGCGTGCCGGAGGTGGTCGACGCCGGCACCGTCACGGGCAGCGCCGACGCGATCGTGCACATCCGCTCGCGCGACATCCCCAGCCTCGAGGACGCCCTCGAGCGCGTGCGCATCGCGCCGAACGTCGATCACACGCGCAGCGCCATCGTGCTGTCGAACCTGATCAGGCGGTGAGCGGATGCCCGCTGCGACGCCGTCCGACTTCTCGCTGACCATCGACCACCGTGCGGCGACTCCTCCGTTCGAGCAGCTGCGGACGGGCATCCGGGACGCCATCGTCTCGGGGTCCCTCGCCGCGGGGGGGCGGCTGCCGACCGTGCGAACCCTCGCCGCCTCGACGGGAGTCGCGGTGAACACCGTGGCCCGGGCCTACCGCGAGCTCGAGACGGATGCGCTGATCGAGACCCGGGGGCGCCTCGGCTCGTTCGTGGCGGCCACCGGGTCGCCGGTGCACCGGGAGATGCAGGCGGCGGCGCGGGCCTACGCCAACCGCGCCGCCGCCCTCGGCGTCGCGCCGTCCGAGGCGGCGGCGCTCGTGGCAGCCGCCCTCGGCCTCCGCCCCTGACCTCCGCCCCTGACCTACGGCCGGGGCTAGAGGATTCCGTCGAGCAGCGGGGTGGGGTTGCCGAAGCGGTGCGCCGTCGCCGAGACCGCCTGCTCACGCAGGAACGGGAGCAGCTCGAGGCGGCCGGCGCGGGTGACCTCGCCCGCGTGCACCGCCAGCTCGGGCGAGCCGTCGAGGGCCACGGCGAGCGCCCCGGCGTCACCGCCGATGAGACGGATGCGCGGCACCTCCCCCACGAACTGCGGCGCCCGCTTCAGCCAGGCGGCGTCCTTCTCGATGACGACCTTCACGCCCCGCTCCTTCATCAGCACCCGGAGCGGCCTCGGCAGCTTGCTCGCCGAACTGACCGACACCGTCGACCCGGCGAGCGTCGCGGCGGCGAGCACCCGCACGAGCTCGTGCAGCGGCCGGCCCTCCGACAGCCGGATCGCGACGGGCACCGGCAGGTACCGCAGCACGTTCCGCTCGACCACGAGCGCGGAGGGATCGCTCGGCCGGAAGAAGGAGCCGAAGGCGGCCTGGTCGCTCTTGGCTCCGCGGCGGGCGGCGTCGAAGTCCTCCCAGTCGAGCCCGCCGGTCGCCGACTCGAGCAGCTGCACCACCGCCGGCGAGAGCCCGGCGAGGTTCGGCCCCTCGCCCTGCTCGCCCGGCTGGGTGCGCCACGTGCCGAGGTGCACGAGGTAGTTCGGGCCGCCGGCCTTGGCGCCCGCTCCGACCGACGACTTCTTCCAGCCGCCGAACGGCTGCCGACGCACGATCGCGCCCGTGGTGCCGCGGTTGACGTAGAGGTTGCCCGCCTCGACCTTCGCGAGCCACTGCCGCACCTCGTCGGAGTCGAGCGAGTGCAGCCCCGCGGTCAGGCCGTAGGGAACAGCGTTCTGCAGCTCGATCGCCTGCTCGAGGCTCGTGGCGTGCATGATCCCCACCACCGGTCCGAAGTACTCGGTGAGATGGAAGGCCGTGCCCGGCATGACGCCCTCGCGTACTCCCGGCGACCAGAGTCGCCCGCTGCCGTCGAGCTGCTTCGGCTCGACGAGCCAGCGCTCGCCCGATCCGAGTGTCGTCAGCGCCTCGGCGAGCTTGCCGCTCGCCGGCTCGATCAGCGGCCCCATGCGGCTCTCGGGGTCGGACGGGTAGCCGACCTTGAGCGAGGTCACCGCATCGATCAGCTGCCGGCGGAAGCGCTCCGAGCGCGCCACCGAGCCGACCAGGATGACGACGCTCGCAGCCGAGCACTTCTGCCCGGCGTGCCCGAAGGCGCTCGACACCAGGTCGGAGACGGCGAGGTCGAGGTCGGCGCTCGGGGTCACGACGATGGCGTTCTTGCCGCTCGTCTCGGCGAGCAGCGGGAGGGTGGGGCGCCACGACCGGAACAGGGCCGCGGTGTCGTAGGAGCCGGTCAGGATGAGCCGGTCGACCCGCTCGTCGGACATCAGCTGCCGCCCGAGGTCGCCCTCGTCGACGTCGACCAGGGTGAGGAGCTCGCGCGGGATGCCCGACTCCCAGAGCGCCTCGACCATGACCGCCGCCGACCGCCGCGCCTGCGGGGCCGGCTTGACGATCACGGCGCTTCCGGCGGCGAGCGCCGCCAGCACTCCCCCGGCCGGGATGGCGACGGGGAAGTTCCACGGCGGCACCACCACCGTCAGCCGCGACGGCACGAAGACCGCGCCGTCGACGGTGTCGAGCTCGAGGGCCGTGTGCGCGTAGTACCCGGCGAAGTCGATCGCCTCGCTCACCTCGGGGTCGGCCTGGTCGATGGTCTTGCCCGTCTCGGCCGCCATCACCTCGATCAGACGGTCGCGGTTCGCCTCGAGGGCGTAGCCGGCCCGGCGGATGTACCGGGCGCGCTCGGCGGCACTCCGGGCTCCCCACCGTTCCCCGGCGGCGACCGCGGCGGCGACGATCCCGTCGAGCTGCACCTCGTCGTCGACCCGCGCGGACTCGATCGTGTCGACCCCGAGCGTCGACCCCGCCACCCGCGCGAGGATCCGCGCCCCCCAGGCCCGGTTCGCGGCGAGCGACGTGTCGGTGTCCGGGGTGTTCCGGAACTCCGCCGCCGCCGGCTCCAGATCGCCCGTCAGCCGGTTCTGCGTGCGCCGCGGCCCCACGTCCGCGCCCGCCGCACCGACAGCTCCCGATCCCCCGGCACCAGCCGAGCCGTACGATCCGGACTCCGCCCCACCCACCGCACCGATCGACCCGGACCCCGGCCCACCAGCCGGTGAACGTTCGCCCACCGGGCCGTCTGCTGCGACCGTGCCGGACGGACTCGGGCCGCCATCACTCGGCGAGATCTCCGAGGCCGACTCCGACGCGTCCTCGCCGCTCTCGGCATCGAGATCGATCGCGGCCGTCTCCGCCCGCAGCTCGGCGAGCGACACCTGGCGTGCCTGCTCGGCCTCCAGCTCCGCCAGCGCAACGCGAAGAGCCTCCTTGGCCTCCCGCTCCAGCTCCGACAGCTCCGGCAGTTCCGGCTCGCCGCCCGAAGCGCCCTCATCCGCGCTGGCGTCCAACGGCTGCAACTCGCTGTCCGCCTCCTCCACATCGGAATCGGCCACCGCTCGCTGTGGCGCATCGCCGTCCTGGGCCGGCGCACCGTTCGACTCCAGCTCGGCCTCGAGGGCCTCGAGCGAGGCGAGGAAGCGGTCGCGCTCCTTGTCGAAGGCCGAGGGGGTGGACGCGAGCTCGAACAGCGACGACATGAAGTTCTCGTCGGACGCGTTCTCCTCGAGGCGCCGCACGAGGTAGCCGATGGCCACGTCGAACTCCTTCGGCGCGACGACGGGCGTGTAGAGCAGCAGCGAGCCGACGGTCTTGTGCACGGCCTCGGCCTGGCCGGTCGCCATGCCGAGCAGCATCTCGACGTCCACCGCATCGGTCACCCCGCGCCGCTCGGCGAGCAGCCAGGCCCAGGCCAGGTCGAACAGGTTGTGGCCGGCCACGCCGATGCGCACGGCGTCGACGTGCTCGGGGCGGAGAGCCCAGTCGAGCACCCGCTTGTAGTTGGTGTCGGTCTGCTGCTTCGAGTCGTAGGTGGCCTGGGGCCAGCCGTGCAGCACCGCGTCGACGTGCTCCATCGCCAGGTTCGCACCCTTGACGACCCTCACCTTGATCGGCGCCCCACCGCGGCTGCGGCGTTCGGCGGCCCACTCGTGCAGGCGCTGGAGGGCGGGCAGCGCATCCGGCAGGTAGGCCTGCAGCACGATGCCGGCCTCGAGGTCGAGGAAGTCGGGCTCGTCGAGGATGCGCTGGAAGACCGCGATCGTCAGATCGAGGTCGCGGTACTCCTCCATGTCGAGGTTGATGAAGGTGCGATCCGGATGCCCGCCCGGCGCCTCGAGCCCGAGCGGGCTCTTCTTGGCGGCGATGCGGTAGAGCGGGATGAGGGTCTGGGCGACGCGCTCGACCGTCTCGTCGAACGCCCACATCGACAGCTGGGCCGCGACCGACGAGACCTTCACCGAGACGTAGTCGACGTCGGGCCGCTGCAGCAGCCTCTTGGTGCCGTTCAGCCGGTTCTCCGCCTCGCGGTCTCCGAGCACGGCCTCGCCGAGGAGATTGATGTTCAGCCGCACGGCCCCGTCGCCGGCCTCGCGCAGCTTCTTCACCGCGGGCCCGAACTTCGAGGGACGGGAGTCGACGATCAGGTGCCCGACCATCGCGCGCAGCACCCGCCGCGCGACCGGCACCACCGCCTGGGGCAGCACCTCGCCGACCGCGCCGCCGGTGACGACGGCCGCCCGCAGTGCCGGCGGCAGGAAGTGCGGCACGCGATCGGCCAGCCGCTTCAGGTTCTTCGCGGCCACCGTCAGGTCTTCTGGCCGGGCCACCCCGTCGACGAACCCCACGGTGAACCCCAGCCCGTCGGGATCTTTCAGCACTCCCGCGAGCCGAGCCGCCGCCGGATCGACCGGCGCCCCAACGCTCTCGTCGACCCACCGCCGGGCCAACGCCACCGCGGCCTCGGCCAGCGGCACCGACGCGTCGACCCCCGCAGAGTCGCCCGCCACCGCACCCCCAGCGCCCGCCACGTCTGCAGCACCCACGGAGGCAGCACACGCACCCGAGCCCGTCCCGTCGTCCGAAGGCTCGCCCGGAGCGGGCTGGGACGGGTGGGAGTGCAGCTCGGTCATGCTCCGAGGATAGATCGCGGGTGCCGCCGTTAGGCTCAGGGCATGCCAGCTGTGCAGAACTTCGACGTCGTGGTCGTCGGTGGAGGACACAACGGCCTCGTCGCGGCCGCGTACCTGGCCCGAGCTGGCCGAAGCGTGTGCGTGCTCGAGAAGAACGACGTGCTCGGTGGCGCCGCCGTCTCGGCGTATGCCTTCGAGGGCATGGATGCCCGCCTGAGCCGGTACTCCTACCTCGTCAGCCTGCTCCCCCGCTCGATCATCGACGATCTGGGGCTCGACCTCGCGCTGATCCGCCGCCGCTACTCCTCCTACACACCCGAACCCGGGTCCGACCGCGGCCTCCTCATCGACAACCACGACCCGGCCGCCACCCGGGCGTCCTTCGCCGCCCTCGGCGCCGAACACGACGCCGACGCCTTCGACACCCTGACCGCCGACCTCGCCCGCGTGGCCGCGGCCGTCTGGCCGACGATGACCGGCCCGCTGCCCACCGAGTCCGAGGTGGGCCGGATGCTCGGGGACGACGTCCTGTGGAACGAGCTGTTCGCGCATCCGCTCGGCCGCACCCTGCGCGCCCGCTTCGAGAACGACCTGGCGCGGGGCGTCGTGGCGACCGACGGCCTGATCGGCACCTTCGCCTCGCTCGACGACCCCTCGCTGCAGCAGAACATCTGCTTCCTCTACCACGTGATCGGCGGCGGAACCGGCGACTGGGACGTGCCCGTCGGCGGCATGGGCGCGGTGACGGGCGAGCTCGAACGGGTGGCCCGCGAGGCCGGCGTCGAGTTCCGCACGGGCGCCGAGGTGACGGCGATCTCGCCCGACGGCACCGTCCGCTACCGCACCACCGGCCGCGACCGCAGCGCTGGCGACACCGACACCAGCGCGACGGACGTGCACGGCGACCACGTCCTGGTCAACGTCGCCCCGTCGCTCCTGGCCCGCCTCCTCCCTGGCGACGAGTCCACCCCGACCCCTGAGCCCGAAGGCGCCCAGACCAAAGTCAACCTCCTCCTCCGCCGCCTGCCCCGCCTCCGCGACACGGCGGTCTCCCCCGAGGCGGCCTTCGGCGGCACCTTCCACATCAACGAGCTCGAGTCCCAGCTCGAGCAGGCCGTGCGGGACGCCGGGACCGGCCGCATCCCGACCCCGGTTCCCGCCGAGATCTACTGCCACTCGCTCACCGATCCGAGCATCCTGTCGCCCGAGCTGCAGGATCAGGGCGCGCAGACCCTCACCGTCTTCGCCCTGCACACCCCGCGCCGCCTCGGCGCCTCCCGCGACGAGCTGCAGGACGCCGTGCTCGCCTCCCTGAACAGCGTGCTCGCCGAGCCCATCGAACCCCTGCTGCTCACCGACGCCGCCGGACGCCCCTGCATCGAGACCAAGACCACCGCCGACCTCGAGCACGCGCTCGGACTCCCCGGCGGACACATCTTCCACGGGCCGTTGAGCTGGCCGTTCCTCCCCGACGACGCGCCGCGCAGCACCGCCGCCGAACGCTGGGGAGTCGCGACCGGTCACGCGCGCATCCTGCTCTGCGGCGCCGGCACGCGTCGCGGCGGCGGCGTCTCGGGCCTCGGCGGCCACAGCGCGGCGATGGCCGTGCTCGACGACACCCTCTAGCGACCCCACCCTCCGCCGACCCCCGCCCTCCTGGCGACGACCGGCACCTCCCGCGAAGACCGAGACGAAGCAGATTCCGGATGCCCGCCCCCTTCGACCGCCCCACCACCCATCACCTCCCCGCCCTCCGCCACCTCACGGTCGCCGGCGTGGCCCGCATCACCCCCGTCTTCGCCCGCGTCACCCTCACCGGCGACGACCTGGACGGCTTCCCCGCCACCGGCCCCGACGACCACGTGAAGGTCTTCTTCCCCGACCCGGCGACCGGCGAGATCACGGTGCCGAGCCCCCACGTCCCCGGCGCCGATCTCGAGACCCCGCGCGCAGAGGTGCTCGCCCGCGACTACACCCCGCGCGCCTTCCGCCCCGCCACCCGGACCCGCCCGGCCACCTTCGACCACCCCGCAACGGAGGCCCGTTCCGCCGAGCTCGACGTCGACATCCTCCTGCACGGTGCCGGCGTCGCCTCCACCTGGGCCGCCACCGCCCGCCCGGGCGACCCACTCGTGGTCGGTGGCCCCCGCGTCTCCAAGGCCCTCCCCGCCGACGCGACCACGGTGCTCCTCCTCGGCGACGAATCGGCCCTCCCCGCCATCGCCCGCTGGCTCGAGCAGCTGCCCGCCAAAACCCCGATCTCCGTGCTCCTCGAGGTCACCGACGCCCGCGCCCGCAGCTACTTCCCCGACGAGCTCCGGATGCGCGCCGACATCCTCTGGCTCCTCCGCGAGCACGGCGACGGCCAGCTCCTCGCGGCACTCCGCGGCCTCGGCCCCCTCGACGAGGGCGCCTTCGTCTTCGGCGCGGGCGAGGCCGCCGCCCTCGTCCCCCTCCGCCAGCACCTCCGCAAAGACCTCGGCCTCCCCGCCACCCGTGTCGCCCTGAACGGCTACTGGAAAGCCACCGCCTGACTCAGCGCCAGTCGCTGCGGGTGGGCACCTTCGTCGAGGGCAGCTGGGTGCCGGCCGCCCAGCCTGCGATCCACGAGGGCATCCGCCCGTCCGAGGGCGCCGCGCCGACCCCGGGCAGCTCCATCACCTCGGGCACCGTCACGATGCCGCCGGACCGCTTCAGCAGCCGCGCCCGGATGAACGCCCGCGCGTACACCTCGCCCTTCACCACGAACCGCTGCTCCACGTAGAGCGAGCGCTCGTCGAACCCGAGCATCCGCGTCTCGATCTCGAACCGCTGCCCCAGCTCGAGCGAGCGCCGGAAGCTCATCGTCTCGGCCACCACGACCGGGTACCACCCGCGCCGCTGCAGCTCGGGCCAGAGGCCGCTGCGCGTGAGCAGGTCGAGGCGGGCGATGTCGAGCAGCGAGAAGTAGACGCCGTTGTTCATGTGCCGCAGCACGTCGAGGTCGGTCGGCAGCACCCGGAACGGCCGGCTCCCGACGTCCCAGATGCCGAGCGGGGAACGGAAGCGCGCGCTGAACATGCCGAGGAGCGTCCGGAAGAAGAAGTGCACCCAGCGATCGTAGACATCGTGCGCCCGTTCGGCGCCACCGCTGTGGAGTCCTACAAGCACCAGGGGCGCCGAGAGGCCCGCCATCCAGCCCCGACGACTAAAATCAGCGGATGCCCGTGCCGAAGATCATCCTCTACTACGTCTTCGCGCCGGTGCCCGATCCTGACGCTGTGCGGCTGTGGCAGCGCGATCTGGCCGAGTCGCTCGGGCTGCGGGGGCGCATCCTGATCTCGAAAGACGGCATCAACGGAACGCTCGGCGGCGAGCTCGACGCCGTGAAGCGCTACGTGCGGAAGACGCGGGAGTTCGCGCCGTTCGCGGCACTGGACGTGAAGTGGAGCGAGGGCACGGGGCTCGAGGAGGGCCGCGCATCCAAGCACACCGTGTATCGGGCGAGCACCGACTTCCCGCGGCTGAGCGTGAAGGTGCGCGACGAGATCGTGAGCTTCGGCGCCCCCGGCGAGCTGACGGTCGACGCCGGCGGTGTGGTCGGCGGCGGCACGCACCTCGCGCCCGAGGCCCTGCACGAGCTGGTCGAGGCCAAGCGGGCGGCGGGCGAGGAGGTCGTGTTCTTCGACGGGCGCAACGCGTTCGAGGCCGCGATCGGCCGATTCGAAGGTGCGGTGGTTCCCGAGGTGGCGACCACGCGTGACTTCGTGGCCGAGCTCGACAGCGGCAAGTACGACCACCTGAAGGACAAGCCGGTCGTGACGTACTGCACCGGGGGCATCCGCTGCGAGGTGCTGTCGGCGCTGATGACCGCGCGCGGCTTCGGCGAGGTCTACCAGCTCGACGGCGGCATCGTGCGCTACGCCGAGGCCTTCGGCGATCGCGGCTTCTGGAAGGGAGCGCTCTACGTCTTCGACGGGCGCGGCTCGCTCAGCTTCGGCCGCGACCCGGCCCCGATCGCCCGCTGCATCGTCTGCGAGGCTCCCACGTCGACCCTGCGCAACTGCGCCGACCCGTCGTGCCGCGAGCAGCTCGTCGCCTGCGCCGAGCACCCCCCGCTGCACTGCGCGGCGCACGCCCCCGACTCCGCGCTCTCTCCCGTCTGATCGGAGGGCACGCCGCGCAGGCTAGCGTGGTGGCATGCGGCGTCTCGTCTCCACGGTCCTCGTTCCGCTGCTCGCCGTCGCGGTGATGGCGGCGGGGCTCGTAGGGATCCTTGTCTCGACGCCGCAGTCCGCGTCGTTCGGCTGGTTCGCGTACGCGCCCCTGTCGGCGACGGTGTTCAGCCCGACCGGCGCGATCATCGTCGGCTGGGGCTCGATCGCGGGAGCGGTGGCCGTCGCCCTCGGACTGGCCGCCCTGGCGTTCTGGGCGGGCTTCACGCTGGCGACGTCGCGCAGCCGCCGCCCGCCCCGGAGCCCGAACGTCTGAGCGGGTCCGCCGGTATCCTTGGGGGCAGTGACACGTTCTTTCTCTCTGCGACCCAGAGGCCCTTCAGCGACATCCGTTCGCTTCTCGGACGAGGAGTGGTTATTCGGTGTGCCCGGATGGGGGGCTCCCGGCGGAGCTCCCCTGAACCCAGGCCCGCACTCGACCTCAGCTGCGAAAGAACGACCACCCATGACCACGACTGATCCCTCCACCGACGACCGCGCCGCGCTCCGGGCCGACTGCTCCGACTGCTTCGCGCTCTGCTGCACGGCCTTCGGGTTCCAGCGCTCCGCCGACTTCCCGATCGACAAGCCCGCCGGTACGCCGTGCCTGAACCTGGCCGACGACTTCTCCTGCACCGTCCACGACTCCCTCCGGCCCCGTGGGTTCCGGGGTTGCACCGTGTTCGACTGCTTCGGAGCGGGGCAGGCCGTGTCGAAGCGGCTGTACGCCGGCATCAGCTGGCGGCAGCGCCCCGGCACCGCGGCCGAGATGTTCCGCGTCTTCGGCGTCGTGCGGCAGTTGCACGAGATGCTCTGGTACCTCGCGGAGACGGCCGACCGCGCGATGCACCCGGACGAAGCAGTGGCCGGGATCCGGGACGCGATCCTGACGATCCTCGACGGCGAGCCGGCGGAGATCCTCACAGCCGACGTCGATCGGCTGCGGGACGAGGTCCGGCGGGTGCTGATCGAGGTGAGCCAGGAGGTGCGGGGCGGCTACGGCGCCGAGGAGGAAGCGCGCGAACGAAACGGTCTGCATCCGTCTGCCGACCTGGCCGGCCGTGATCTGCGGGACACCCCGCTCTGCGGAGCCGACCTGCGCGGCGCCGCGCTCATCGCTGCCGACCTGCGCGGCAGCGATCTGGCCGGTGTCGATCTGCTCGGTGCCGATCTCCGAGACGCGCGACTGGCGGGCGCCGACCTGTCCGGATCACTGTTCCTCACCCAGGCGCAGCTCGAGGCGGCCGACGGTGACCGCGCGACCCGGGTGCCGGAGGCGCTCCACCTCCCGCGGCACTGGGCCTAGACGGCCGGCGCGAGGGGCTGGGCGACGGTCTCGCTCAGTCGCTCGAGGAACTGCGTGATGATCGCCGCGTTCTCCGCGGGGAGGGTGTCGAACAGCCGGTCGCTCGCCGTGCTGGTCGCGTTGGCGGCCGCCGAGAGGGCGATCCCCGCCTCTGTGGGCCGGAGCAGCAGGGCGCGCCGGTCGGTCGTGCTGGCGGCGCGGCGCAACAGTCCGCGCTTCTCCAGCCGGTCCAGCATGACGGTGATCGAGGCGCCCGTGATCTCCAGGGCCTTGGCCAGGTGCGCGGGCCCGACGGGCTCGCCGCTCGCCCCGCCGTCGACGACCACACGGAGCGCCTCCTGGTCGTTCTCGCTGAGGCCGGTCTGCACCTTGACGACCTTGCGCTTCTCGTCCTCGGCGACTCGCAGCCGCACCAGAGCGTCGAGAACCGCCCGTCCGGCAGTCTCATCGGTGTTCGGCATCGCGATCCCTTCCGAGCGGCAGCCGGTGCCGCACTCCCCACTCTGCTCCCTCCGGGCCCGATTACCTAGGCCGAACGCAAAGCGGGGGTCAGTGCCCAGGGCCGGCCCGAGCCGTATGCTCGCTCCATGACCGACCCGCAGCGCACCTCCGCCGCCGGCAGCGCCGACGCCTACGATCCCACCGTCGCCCACCCCAGCCACGAGCTCGTGCACGACCGCGCCGACGCGCTGCTCGCACTGCACCACGCCCCCGAGATCCTCACGGTCGTCAACGTCTGGGACGTCGCGAGCGCCCTCGTGCTCGCCGACCTCCCCCAGACGAAGGCGCTCGCCACGGCCAGCCACGCCATCGCCGCCTCCTACGGCTACGAGGACGGCGAGCGCATCCCCGTCGACCTGATGATCGAGGCCGTCGGCCGCATCGCGCTGTCGACCTCGCTGCCGGTCAGCGCCGACCTCGAGAGCGGCTACGGCGACCCGGGCGAGACGGTGCGCCGCGCGATCGGAGTCGGCGTGGTGGGTGCGAACCTCGAGGACGCCATGCGCCCGCACATCGAGTCGGTCGAGAACGTCGCAGAAGTGGTCAAGGCCGCCGAGGCCGAGGGCGTGCGCTTCGTGCTCAATGCGAGAACGGATGCCCTGCTGATGCGCGGCGACCGGCCGCTCGACGACGCGGTGGCCGACGCCATCGAGCGCGGGCGGGCGTACCTCGACGCGGGGGCCGCTTGCGTGTTCGTGCCGGGCCTGATCGACGAGGACCTCGCCGGGCGGCTCGTCGAGGGCATCGGCGAGCGCCGGGTGAGCGTGATCGGCGTTCCCGGGTCGCTCTCCCCGAAGCGCTACGAGGAGCTCGGCATCGCCCGCATCTCGTACGGGCCCTGGCCGCAGCGGGTGGCGCTGACGGCCCTCCAGCAGTCGGCCCTCGAGCTCTACGCGGGCGGCTCGCTGCCGCCGGGCACCCAGCTGCTCACCTGAGCCGGCGCGCCGCGGCCGCCGCCGCCACTGCCGCCGCCGAGCAGCCCGCTAGCGACCGCGCCGCGCCGCGCGGGCCTCGCGCCGGTCGAGCGCCCGACGGTGCGAGAACCGCCGCGCATCCGTGCCCGACAGCGCCAGCAGCACCAGCACGTCGAACGACAGCCCCACCAGGTTCGTCTGCAGCGTGATCTGCGGCCCGCCGCCGAAGAAGTCGACGGCGGTGATCAGGATGGCCGCCGAGCCCAGCCCCATCGCCGTGAAGCGCGCCCAGTTGTGCCCGTGGTAGATCAGGAACGCGAGCACCGAGTACAGCGCGCTGATCACGAGCGCCAGCGCCACGAAGACGGCCGCCACGAGCGAGGACAGGTAGGCCGAGTCGGCCGGCGTCAGCGCTCCGGTGAGCGTGCGGAAGTCGAGCTGCCCGTCGCCGATCGAGAACGCCACGACGATCACAGCGATCAGCGCCGCGACCACCCGCGCCGCCATCAGCAGCACCCCGAGGTAGATCGAGGCCGGCCGCCCGGTGCCGGCGATCGGCGACTCCGAGAACACCGCGGCGGGGCTCGGCGCCACCGGCTTCTCGGCGTGCGGGAGCCCGTCGGTCTCGGCCTGCTCCGACGTGGGCAGCGGCACCGCCGTCAGGTCGACCACGGGCAGGTCGCCGTCGGTGACGATCGCGTCGCCCCCGCCGTTGACGTGGTGGTAGCCGGTGGAGAAGTTGCGGATGAGCTCGATCGACGCCGCCGGGTTGCCCTCGACCAGCGTCGAGACGATGTGGTCGCGCTCCTTGTCGGTCTCCTTGTCGATGCGGTGCGTGACCTGCAGGGTGAAGAAGGAGATGCCGATGCTGCGGTCGTAGGTGCCGGCGGCGAGCCAGTCGGCCTCGTGCCCGCCGGGCAGCAGCCAGCCCGCGGGGCAGCGCCAGAACCGCACGTGGTGGCGCTTGGAGGGGGTGCCCTCGACCTCCTGCTGATAGGTGAAGGCCTGCACGGTGCCGAAGAGGTAGAGCCGGGAGACGGGGGCACCCGGGTAGCTGCGGTTCAGCAGCGTGCCGCGCACCGTGCGGAGCGCCGAGGTGAGCCCCATGTCGTCAGCGCGGTGCCAGCCCGCCCGGATCATCGCCTCGTGGATCTGCTCCTCGCTGCCCCGCAGCGCCACGTTCACCGGGTCGCCGAGCAGCCCCTCGCGGGTGCGGGCCCGCCCGATGAAGTAGTCGGGCACGTAGAACAGGGTCAGGATGCTGTGCACCCGCGGGAGCAATAGGTACGCCACGACCACCCAGAACACCAGCAGGAACCACAGCTGCTGCCAGCCGCGGGCGAACGACTCGGTCACCACCAGGAAGGCGAGCCAGCCGATCGACACGGTGCCGAAAAAGAAGAACACGCTGTCGACGACGAGACCGACGGAGGCGCGGAGGGTACGGCGACGGATGTGCTCGGCGAGGGAGGAGTCCTCGAGCTCGCGCTCAGCCGCGTCGGCGTCCCGTGGAGCCATCCACAGCATCCTTTCGTCTCTGGGATTCTCTCAGATTCCCGGGATTCCTGTGACAAGCCGCAGCCGCCACCCTAGGCTGGATGAGCGGTGGCGGCCGCGCGTTCCCCATCCGGACACCGACAGGACAGGCATCCATGCCCACCGGCGTACCCATCGAATTCTCAGGCCTCACGAAGAAGTTCGGGCAGGTGGCAGCGGTCTCCGACCTCACCTTCACCGTCGAGCCCGGGCAGGTCACGGGCTTCCTCGGCCCGAACGGCGCCGGCAAGACCACCTCCCTGCGCATGCTGCTCGGACTCGTTCAGCCGAGCTCCGGTAGCGCGAGCTTCGGCGGCACCGCCTACGCCGCGCTCGACTCGCCGCTGTCGACCGTGGGCGCCTCGCTCGAGGCCGCGAGCTTCCACCCCGGCCGCTCGGCCCGCAACCACCTGGCCGTGTACGCGCAGGCCGCGGGGCTGCCGAAGACGGCTCCGGACGCGGCGCTCGAGAAGGTGGGGCTCGCCGGCTACGCGAACCGCCGGGTGGGCGGCTACTCCCTCGGCATGCGCCAGCGTCTCGGCCTCGCCTTCGCCCTGCTGGGCGACCCGGGCGTGCTCGTTCTCGACGAGCCGATCAACGGCCTCGACCCCGAGGGCATCAAGTGGATCCGGCTGCTCCTGCGGGCGATGGCCGCCGAAGGCCGCACCGTGCTGATCAGCTCGCACCTGCTCAGCGAGGTGGCTCAGACCGTCGACGAGGTGGTCATCATCTCGCACGGCACCCTGGTGCACCGCGGCGAGCTGTCGACCCTCGACACCTCCGACACGAAGCAGGTGCAGGTGAACGCCGCTGACCGCGACCGACTGGCCGAGATCATCCGAGGGGCCGGGTACACCGTGTCCAACCTGCGCTCGGGGGTGCTCGTCGACAACGCCGAGGCCGGCGAGATCGGGCGGCTGGCGTTCGACGCGGGCATCCCGCTGACCGGCCTGTCGCAGAAGCGAACGGGGCTCGAAGAGAGCTTCCTCACGCTCGTCGGAGAGGAGGGGGCGCTGTGAGTCTCGTCCGCGCGGTCCGCTCCGAGACCACCAAGATCACCAGCACCCGACTGTGGTGGGTGCTCGCGCTCATCATGGTCGGCTACGTCGGCCTGTGCGCGGGCGGCCTCGGCGCGATCTTCGGCGGGCTCGGCACCAATACGAACGGGCCGGTGCTGCCCGACGCGCAGATCCCGCTGCTGATCTACAGCTTCGCCACCTCGGTCGGCTACGTCTTCCCGGTGCTGTTCGGGGCGCTGGCCGTCACGAGCGAGTTCCGCTTCCAGTCGCTGACGCCCACCTTCCTCGCGATCCCGCGCCGGGGGGTGGTGCTCACGGGCAAGCTGATCACGCTCTTCCTCGCCGGCGCCGGCTTCGGGGTGCTCGCGCTGCTCGCCTCGATGGGTGCCGGGGCGGCCGTGCTCGCGGGCTTCGGCATCGACCCGCTGCTCGGCGACCCCGGCACCTGGGCGTTCGTCGGCCGCTCGCTGCTCGCCATGGCGCTCTGGGCCGCGATCGGCGTCGGGCTCGGCACCCTGGTGCCCAGCCAGGTCGCGGCGATCGTCATCGTGCTGGCGTTCACGCAGTTCGTCGAGCCGCTGCTGCGGCTGGGGTCGACGATCACCGACTGGTCGGCGCAGATCGGGCAGTTCCTGCCGGGGTCGGCGAGCGACGCGCTCGTGGGCTCGAGCATCTACACCGCGATGTCGGGCACGGCGGGGGTCGCACTGGAGTGGTGGCAGGGCGGGCTCGTGCTCGCCGCCATCGCAGCGGTGACCACGCTGATCGGCTTCGCCACGAGCTGGCGGCGCGACGTCTCCTGACCGTGTCCGCCCCAATCAGACCGTCTCGATTCGAGGAGGAATCATGTCCCGCGCCTACCTGGTGACCGAGAAGGGTGCGGCGGCCGAGCTGGTCGACCGCGACCTGAGCGAGATCTTCGGCGACGAGGAGAGCGCGGGCGAGGCGGGCAGCGTCGACCTCGACGTCCTCGCCACGAGCATCAACTACAAGGACGGCATGGCGCTGATGGGCAAGCCCGGCATCGTGCGCCGCTACCCCCTCGTGCCGGGGATCGACGTGGTCGGGCGGGTCACGGCGTCGCGCGCATCCGCCTTCTCGGTGGGAGACGTGGTGCTGCTGAACGGCGACGGTCTCGGCGAGACGCGGCACGGCGGGCTGGCCGAGCACGCACGGGTGCGGGCGGATGCTCTGCTGCCCCTGCCCGCAGGCCTCACCCCCGAGCAGGCCGCCGCCGTCGGCACCGCCGGTTTCACGAGCATGCTCGCCGTGCTGGCCCTGGCCGACGCGGGGGTCGAACCGGGTGACGGGGAGGTGCTCGTGACGGGCGCCGCCGGCGGGGTCGGATCGATCGCGATCGCGCTCCTCGCGGGCCGCGAGTACACGGTGGTCGCGTCCAGCGGGCGCGCGGAGGCGGAGGGCGACTACCTCCGCCGGCTCGGGGCGGCCCGCGTGATCGACCGCTCCGCGCTCTCCGAGGAGGGCGGGCCGTTGCAGAAGGCGACGTGGGCGGCGGCCGTCGACAGTGTCGGCAGCCACACCCTCGCGAACGTGCTCGCGCAGACCCGGTACGGCGGCACGGTGGTGGCCTGCGGGCTGGCGCAGGGGTCGGATCTCCCGACGACGGTGCTGCCGTTCATCCTGCGCTCGGTCACGCTCACCGGCGCCAACTCGGTCGAGGCCCCGCGGGCACTGCGCGAGCGCGCCTGGGCGGCCCTCGCCGAGGAGCTCGACCTGGAGCTGCTCGACTCGCTCACGACCACGGTCGCGTTCGAGGACGTGCCGGCCGTGGCCGAGCGCATCCTCGCGGGCGAGGTGCGCGGCCGCACGGTGGTGACCGTCGGGAGCTGAACCCGGCGCCCGCCCGCGCTACCGGCCCGTGCTGCGGCCCGCTGCTACTGGATGACCTCGGTGCCCTCGAGCGGCGGCAGCCGCAGCGCGCGCAGCAGCTGGATCGAGTGCGACGTCGTGACGATGATGCGCGAGAACTCCTGGCCCTCGAGGTCGATGACCACCGAGGTGCGGGTGCCCTTGACGAGCAGGAAGTCCTTGCCGTCGTGGAACTTCCAGGTGCCGACCGCGAGCGTCAGCGGCACGGCGGCTCCGGGCGCCCGGATGCCGCGCACCCACACCCACGGGTCGTCGGTGAGCGCGGCCGAGCGGATGCTGTCGAGCGGCACCACGATGTCGGTGCGGCGGAACGACAGCACCTTCTCGGCTCGCGTGAGACGGATCTCGAGACGATCGGTGTGGACGAAGAGAACGGCCATGCCTCTATCCTGCCGTGGGCGACCCGGCGAGCGGGAGGCTCTCGCCCGAGTAAGCGGTAACGATTCGAGAGAACGTCGGCAATGAGGACGTGATCGGTGTCGGCGAAGCGAGCGTCATGGGCATCAGGCGGGCGTCGCGGCGGCGGCCGCCTGGGCTGCGGCGGGCAGGGCATCCACGATGCGGCCGATCGCGGTGTCGTCATGCGCGGCCGAGACGAACCACGCCTCGTAGACCGACGGCGGCAGCGAGACGCCCGCGTCGAGCATGCTGTGGAAGAAGGGCGCATAGCGGAACGCCTCCTGGCGCTGCACGTCGGCGTAGTCGCGCGGAGCGACGTCGGAGCCGAAGGTGAAGCTGAACAGACTGCCCGCCCGCTGCAGGCTGTGCGCGACGCCGGCCTCGGCGAAAGCCGACGAGACGGCGTCGGAGATGATCAGCGACGCCGCGTCGAGCTTCTCGTAGACGGCCGCGTCGGCGAGGCGGAGGGTGCTGAGGCCCGCGGCGACCGCGATCGGGTTGCCCGAGAGCGTGCCGGCCTGGTAGACGGGGCCGAGCGGGGCCAGGTGGTCCATCACGTCGGCCCGGCCGCCGAGCGCGGCGAGCGGCATGCCGCCGCCGACGACCTTGCCGAAGGTGACGAGGTCGGGGGTGTACGGATGCACGACCACGCCGTCGGGGGCGGGAGCGTTCTCCAGCCCCCACCAGCCGGCGGAGCCGACCCGGAAGCCGGTGAGCACCTCGTCGACGATCAGCAGGGCGCCGTGCTCGTGGGCGGTGGCGGCGAGCGCCGCGTTGAACCCGGGCGCCGGAGGCACGACGCCCATGTTCGCCGGGGCGGCCTCGACGATGATCGCGGCGATCTGCTGGCCGAACTCCTCGAACGCGGTGCGCACGGCGTCGAGGTCGTTGTAGGGCAGCACGATGGTGAGCGCGGCAGTGGCGGCGGGCACGCCCGCGGAGGCGGGGAGCGCGAGGGTGGCCAGGCCCGAACCGGCCTCGGCCAGCAGGGGGTCGGAGTGGCCGTGGTAGTGGCCGGCGAACTTGATCAGCACGTCGCGGCCGGTGAAGCCGCGGGCCAGGCGGATGGCCGTCATCGTGGCCTCCGTGCCGGTCGAGACGAGCCGCAGCTTCTCGATCGGGGCGACACCGCCGGCCGTGACGCGGGCGCGCACGAGCTCCGCGAGGTCGGTCTCGGGCGGGGTGGTGGCCCCGAACGAGAGACCGCGGGCCGCGGCATCCTGAACCGCCTTGACGACCTCGGGATGCGCGTGCCCGAGCACCGCCGGGCCCCAGGAGCAGACCAGGTCGACGTACTCCCGGCCCTCGGAGTCGGTGATGTAGGGGCCCTGAGCCGAGACCATGAACCGCGGGGTGCCGCCGACCGAGCGGAAGGCCCGCACCGGGGAGTTGACGCCGCCGGGAATGGAGCGCTGAGCGCGGGCGAACTCGCGGGCGTTGGCGCCCTGCTCGGGGACTGCCGGGCTGCCGCCCGCGGTCGTGGTGCCGCTCGTGTCAGTGCCGCTCGTGTCAGTCCCGCTCGTGTCGGTGCCGCGCAGGTCGATCTCGCTCGTCATCACAGGCCCTTCAGGGTTCGGGCGACCTCGACCGCCCAGTAGGTGAGCACGGCCTCGGCGCCCGCGCGACGGATGCTCGTGAGGGACTCGAGGATCGCTCGCTCCCGGTCGATCCAGCCGTTGGCGGCCGCCGCCTCGATCATGGCGTACTCCCCCGACACCTGGTACGCCCAGACGGGTACGGGCACCGTCGCGGACACGTCGGCCACGAGGTCGAGGTAGCTGAGGGCCGGCTTCACCATGACGATGTCGGCGCCCTCCTCGACGTCGAGCACGGCCTCGCGCAGACCCTCGCGGCGGTTCGCCGGGTCGAGCTGGTACGTCTTGCGGTCGCCGCGGAGGGTCGAGCCGACGGCCTCGCGGAACGGTCCGTAGAACGCCGAGGCGTACTTGGCGGCGTAGGCGAGGATCGCCACGTCCTGGAAGCCCTCGCCGTCGAGCGCGTCGCGCACCGCCGCGACCTGGCCGTCCATCATCCCCGAGAGGCCGAGCAGGTGGCTGCCGGCGCGGGCCTGCTCGAGGGCCATGTCGCGGTAGCGCACGAGGGTGGCGTCGTTGTCGACGGCTCCCCGCGCATCCAGCACGCCGCAGTGGCCGTGGTCGGTGAACTCGTCGAGGCAGAGGTCGGTCTGCACGACGAGGGCGTCGCCGGCCTCCTCGACCGCGATGCGGGTGGCGGCGTTCAGCACGCCGTCGGGATCGGTGGCGGCGGTGCCCACCGCGTCCTTGTCGGCGTCGGCGGGCACGCCGAAGAGCATCACGCCGCCGAGCCCGACCTCGGCCGCCTCGGCGACCGCGCCGCGCAGGCTGTCGAAGGTGTGCTGCAGCACACCGGGCATGGAGTTCAGCGGAACGGGGGCGTCGACGTCGTCGCGCACGAAGAGCGGGAGCACCAGCTGAGCGGGGTCGATGCGGGTCTCGGCGACCAGGCGCCGGAGCGCCGGGGTGCCGCGCAGCCGGCGCGGTCGGATCTCGGGGAAGGAGCCGGAGTTCATGACCTCCAGCTTAGATCGGCCAGGCTGGATCGATGCCGGACGACTAGAACACATGTTCGAATCTGGATAGGGTTGCAGCATGAATATCGACTTCCAGACCTCGCTCTTCGACGACCTCGACGCCGACCCCGGGCTCGAGCCGCTGGGAGGCACGGTCGAGCGCACGATGCTCGGCGACGGGGCCTGGGTCGATCTGCGGCCGGGCTGGGTCACGAACTCCGACGCGCTGTTCGAGCGGCTCGCGGTCGACGTACCGTGGCAGGCCGACAAGCGCGAGATGTACGACCGGGTGGTCGACGTGCCGCGGCTCGTCTCGCGCTTCGGGGTGGGGTCGCTCTACCCCGACCTGGTGCTGACGCGCGCGCAGGATGCTCTGAACGACCACTACGGGCGCCCTCCGGGCCAGGTGTTCGAGACGGCCGGGCTGTGCTTCTACCGCACGGGCGGCGACAGCGTGGCCTGGCACGGCGACCGCGTGGGGCGCACCATCGACCGCGACACCATGGTGGCGATCGTGTCGGTGGGGGCGGCGCGCACGCTGTCGGTGCGGCCGAAGCCCGTGAACGGCCGGGCGGTGGGTGAGACGCTGCGGTTCCCCGTGGGCCACGGCGACCTCATCGTCATGGGCGGCAGCTGCCAGCGCACCCACGAGCACGCCATCCTCAAGACGAAGCAGGCGGTGGGGCCGCGCATCAGCGTGCAGTTCCGGCCGGACTGGCCGCGCTGAGAGGGCGGACGGGCCGGACGAGCGCCTCACGGTCGATCACCGAGCGGGTGACGCCTGATCAGTCGTCGTCGTCGGCCGCTCGGCGCGACTTGGCGACCTCGATCACCGCGTTGATCAGCGACTCGGCCGAACGGCCCTTCGCGATCACGTCGACCCGCAGCCCGTAGGCGCGGGCGTCCTCGGCCGTGCGCGGACCGATGGCCGCCACGAGCGTCGACGACGGGATCGGCCCGAGCTGCAGCTGCACCTGCTCGGCCACCGACCCCGAGGTCACGAAGATCGCGTCGATCGATCCCTCGGCCACGTCGGTGCGGATCTGCGGATCGACGGCGACGCCGACCGTGCGGTACGCCACGACCGACTCCACGGTGTGACCGCGGGCGATCAGCCCCTCGGTGAGCACCGGCTTGGCGATGTCGCTGCGCAGCGTCAGCACCTTGAGCTCGGGCCCGAACTGCTCGAAGCGCTTGAGCTCGCGCAGCAGACCGGCCGCCGAGTTGTCCTCCGGCGGAACCAGGTCGACCTTGTAGCCGGCCGCCGACAGCGCGGCCGCGGTGGTCTCGCCGACCGCCGCGATGTGCGTCTCCGGCGGCACGACGGCCTGGTGCGCGGTGAGCACGTCGACCGTGGTGGCACTGGTCATGGTGAGCCAGTCGAAGCGCCCGGCCGCGAGCGCCTGCAGCGCCCGCTGCAGGGTCTCGTCGTCCTCGGTGGGCGCGAAGTTGATCATGGGGGCGACGATCGGCTTGGCTCCGACGGCTCGCAGATCGGCCGCGACGCCGTGGCCCCAGGGGCCCCCGCGCGGAACGAGGATGCGCCAGCCGCCGAGCGGCCGCTGCGCCCAGGCCGTCATTCGGTGCCGCCCGGCCAGCGTGCGGCGGTGGTGGGGTCGGCTCCGCCGTCGGCCGAAGGGCCCACGGGTGCGAGCTCGGCCGCGCCGTCGTCGAGCAGCTGTCGCGCCACGGCCTCGCCGAGCAGCGACGCCACGTGGATGTCGTCTCCGAGCAGTCGCGCCGACCGCTCGCAGCCGAGCTCGACGGCCCCGTCGGCCTGGTAGACCGTGGCCGCGAGCGTCAGCTCGTCGCCCGAGACGGTCGCCGTGGCGCCGATCGGCGCGGCGCAGCCGGCCTCGAGGGCGGCCAGCACCGAGCGCTCGGCGAGCACGGCCGTGCGCGTCGGCGGGTGTTCGATGCTGAGCAACTCGGGAATGCTGTCTCCCTCTCGGGTCTCGATCGCGAGGGCACCCTGCCCTGGCGCCGTCGGCCAGAGGTCGAGGGCGAAGATCTCGGATGCTGCGTCTAGCCTATCGAGCCTGGTGAGCCCCGCTGACGCCAGCACCACGGCGTCGAGATCGCCGTCGCGCACGCGGCCGAGCCGCGTGTCGACGTTGCCGCGGATGTCGACCACCGTGAGGTCGGGCCGGAGCGCCAGCAGCTGGGCCACCCGGCGGGGCGACCCCGTACCGACGCGGGCGCCCTCGGGCAGTTCGTCGAGGGTGAGTCCGTCGCGGGCGCAGAGCACGTCGCGCGGATCCTCGCGGAGCGGCACCGCGCCGATCACGAGCCCGTCGTAGCGGGCCGTCGGCAGGTCTTTCAGCGAGTGCACGATCATGTCGCAGTCGCCGGCGACGAGCGCCTCGCGCAGGGCGCTGGCGAAGACGCCGGTGCCGCCGAGCGACGCCAGCGACTCCTTCGAGCGGTCGCCCTCCGAGGTGATGATGACCGTCTCGACCTCGATGCCGGTGGCCTCGACGAGCGCCGCGACGACGTGGCCCGTCTGGGCGCGCGCGAGGGCGCTCCCTCGCGTCGCGACCCGAAGCTTGCTACTCACGATGACTGCTGTTCCTTACATACCTCTGTTGATGCGACTGCGGCCCGGCTCAGGGAGCGAGCCCCGAGACGGCCGGCTTGAAGCCGAGCCGCACGTTCTCGCAGCAGCCCGGACGGCACACGTCGTACCACGGGCCGAGCTCGGTGACATGGGGCCGCGATGCGGCCGGCGTGCCCTCGATGCGCTCGATCACCAGGTCGACGAGACCGGCCACGTAGGCCGGGTCGACGCCGGGCGTGGGGGTGCGCACGCCGTACAGGCCGTGCTCGGCGCAGCTCTCCAGCGCCTCGTTGTCGAGGTCCCACATGACCTCCATGTGGTCGCTGACGAAGCCGAGTGGCACGATCACCACGGCCCGGATGCCGCGGGCCGGCAGCTCGGCGATCGCGTCGTTGATGTCGGGCTCCAGCCACGGCTGCGTGGGCGGGCCGGAGCGCGACTGGTAGACCAGCTGCCACGGCACGTCGGGCTGGCCCTCGAGCCCGGACGTCGCCGCCATCAGCACGACCTCGGCCACCGCCTTGTGCTGGGCTGCATAGGCGCCCTCGGGCCCGAGCTCGCGGAACGAGGGCCCGGAGCGCTCGGCGTCGGCGCTCGGGATGGAGTGCGTGCTGAACAGCACCTCCACCTCGGTCGCCAGGTCGATGTCGTCGAACTTCTCCCGGATGCCGGTGAGGGCCGCCGACAGGCCGTCGATGAACGGCTGCACGAATCCGGGGTGGTCGAAGAACTGGCGCACCTTGTCGATCGTCATGGTCGACGCGAGGCCGGTCTCGTCGAGCGCCATGGCGAAGTCCTCGCGGTACTGGCGGCACGAGCTGTACGAGCTGTAGGCACTGGTGGCGACGGCGATCAGGGTGCGCAGCCCCCGCGCATCCGCCTCTTTCAGCACCGAGGGGAGGTAGGGGTCCCAGTTGCGGTTGCCCCAGAGCACGGGCAGGTCGATGCCGCGGGTGGCGAGCTCGGCCTCGAGCGCCGCCTTGAGCGACCGGTTCTGCGCGTTGATCGGGCTGACGCCGCCGAAGGCGCGGTAGTGGTGCGCGACCTCCTCGAGGCGCTCGTCGGGGATGCCCCGGCCGCGCGTGACGTTGCGGAGGAAGGGGATGACGTCGTCCTGCCCCTCCGGCCCGCCGAAGGAGGCGAGCAGGATGGCGTCGTACGCCGTGGGCTCCGAGACGTGCTCGGGCCCGGCGGCCGCGGCGGGGCTCGCGTTGCGCACCACCGGTGCGGCTTCGGAGGACAGGGTCACTGGAGCACCTCGACGATCTCGGCGGCGTCGATGCGCCGGCCCGTGTAGAACGGCACCTCTTCGCGCACGTGCCGCCGCGCCTCGGTCTGGCGGAGAGCTCGCATCATGTCGACCAGGTTCGTGAGCTCGTCGTCCTCGAGCGCCAGGATCCACTCGTAGTCGCCCAGGGCGAAGGAGGCCACCGTGTTGGCGAGCACCGAGCGGAACGCACCGCCCTTGCGGCCGTGGTCGGCGAGCATCGCACGCCGCTCCTCCTCGGGCAGGATGTACCAGTCGTACGAGCGCACGAACGGGTAGACCGTCACCCACCCGCGGGGCTCCTTCCCGCGCATGAACGCGGGCAGGTGGTTCGACGAGAACTCGGCGTCGCGGTGCACGCCCATCGCGTTCCAGGTCGGAAGCAGCGGGGTGAACAGCTGCGTGCGTCGCAGCTGACGGAGCGCCCACTGCAGGGTCTCGGGAACGCTGCCGTGCAGCCAGACCATGACGTCGGCGTCGGAGCGGAGGCCGGAGACGTCGTAGAAGCCGCGGAGCATGACGTCCTCGGCCTCGATCGTCGCGACGGCCGCATCGAGCTCGGCCACCGCATCCGGCACCTCGCTGCCGTCGAGCACCAGCGCCCGGTCGGGGTTGCGGCGGAGCACCGCCCAGAGCGTGTAGCCGAGCGCGGGCACCTCCTCCGAGTCCTCGACGTCGCGGGTGGTCTCGTCGGTTCGGACTGTCGGGTCAGTCATGATCCCTCTTCGTTTCGCGGGCGGTACGCGAGGCTGTGGCGCGCCCGTACGACCGGTTCGGCACCGGTTCAGACGGGCCGGGGCGAGCGGATGCCCGGGCCTCGACTACAACGCTACCCCTTCGAAGCGGAGCGGAAGCCGAGAACGGCCACACCGGCCAGCACCACGACGGCGCCGCCGATGCCCGCGTAGACCGCGACGGGATTCTCGGCGCGGAGCCGGTTGAAGCGGCTCTTCAGCCGGTGCGCCGCGTGACGCGCCTGCTTGGGGACGTTCAGCTTGAACTCGATCGCGTCGAGCGTCGAACGGAGGTCGTCCCGGGTCTTCTGGATGTCGGCGTGCAGCGCCGGCGTGCTGCGCTCGGCGGGGGCCTTCGCCGACGGCTTCGACACGGCCGCGTCGCTCACTGGCCGAGCCCCTTCACCGTGTTGACGTCTTTCTTCAGACTCTCGATGGTCTGCTCCGGCACGGGCGGCAGGCCCTTCTTCAGCGACCGCATGCCGACGAGCACCAGGATGCCCGCGATCAGCAGCAGGGCGACGCCGACGATCAGCGCCGAGAGCCATGCCGGAAGGGCGGTGGCGATGCCGAGCACGGCGGCCGCGATGAGGGTGGCGAAGGCGAAGAACGCCAGCAGGGCTGCTGCGACGAACAGGCCGACTCCGATGCCGAGCTTCGCGAGCTTGGCGGTGATCTCGCGCTTGAAGTTCTCGAGCTCGTCCTTCAGCAGCTGGATGATGAGAGTGGGCAGCTCGGCCAGCAGCGAGACGAGCGAGCGTCGGGCCTTCTTGTCGCGTTCTTCGGTCACGATCGGCGTCCTTCTGGTCGTCTAGTCGTCGGAGGGCTGGGTGGTGGAGGTGCTGGGCTTCGTGGCCGGCTTCTTCGCGGCGGGCTTGGCGGTGGCGGCGCTGGCCGGCTTCGCGGCGGCCGTGCTGGCCTCGGCGGAGGGCGACTCGACCGGCTTCGCGGCCGGCGGGCGGGGCGCGGTCGATCCGGCCTTGGCGGCGGCGGGGCTCTGCGAGGGGCGGTCCAGCGGCTCGCGCCCGATGAATGCGGCGAGCGCCTTGCGCGCCTTCTTCGACAGCTCGACCTTGACGGTGTCGACGCGGGCGCCGGCGAACTCCTGCACCTTCGCCACGCCCGACTGCACGGCGGGCATGCTCCAGACCTTGTCGGCTCCCGCCTTGATCTGCTCGTAGCGCTCGCGACCGGCCTTGGTGCCGAGCACGTAGCCCGTGCCCAGCCCGACGACGAAGATGATCTTTCCGCGCATGTGTGAACTCCGATGGGTCGGGGACAGGGTGCTCCAAAGCGTAGTCCCCCCGTCCCGCACCCGCATGGGCACGGTCGGCGGCGGCTCCGGCGCCTCTAGCGGGGCAGGCGGGGGTCGCCGCGCAGCTCGGCGGCGATCCCGGATGCGGTGGCCTTCGCCTGCTCGACGGTCGCCGCGAGCCCCGTGCCCGACACCCAGGCGCCCACGACGTCCAGGCCCGGCACGGCCGCCACGGCCTCCGACAGCTGCGCGACCCGCGCCTTGTGGCCGACGGTCGCGAAGGCGAGCGAGTCGTCCCAGCGCACGAGGTCGGAATCGACGACGTCGGCCACGGAGAGCGGCAGGCCGAGCAGCGTCGACGCGTCGGCGACCACGGTGGCGAGCTCCGGCTCCACCAGGGTCTCGCCGCCGCGGCCGTAGCTCAGGCGCAGCACGTGGCGGTGCGGCGGAAGCTGCGCGGCGAGCCAGGCCCACTTGGCCGTGGCGTGGGTGAGGGCCTTGGCGGTGACGCCGGTGGTGCCCGGCGCCACGAGCACGCCGGTGCCGCGGGGGTGGGTGTCGAGCCGGGCGTCGTCGACCACGAGGGTCGCGATCGCGACCGAGGCGGGCTCGGGCCAGGCCGTCGCGGCGGGGAGTGCGGCGACTCCGGCGTCGGCCAGCAGGGTGAGCGCGGGACGGAAGCCCGCAGCCACGACGAGCGCCCGGGCCGTGACGCGGCGAGGTTCGGGCGACGCCGGTGTGGCGGGGGGTGCGGTCGAGGTCGGTGCGGTCGAGGTCGGTGCGGAGGGTGCCGTCGCGGGGGCGAGCTCGACGCTCCAGAGCGGCCGCGCATCCGGCCCCTCGTCGAGCTCGGCCTCGCCCGACCGCTGCAGCGAGACCACCCGCGTGCCCGTCTCGAGCGTGCCGTCGTAGAAGGCGAGCTGCTCCTGGAGCGCCGAGACCAGCCGGTGCATGCCGCCGACGATGCCCTGTACCTGGCTGCCGGCCGGGGCCTGCTCGCGCAGCGCCATCACGGCGCCCGAGAGCGAGCCCTGAGTCGTCATCGCCTGGGTCAGGCCGGGCGCGACCGTGCGCACGTCGACGTCGGAGGGGTCGGCGGAGTGCACCCCCGCGACCACCGGGGTGACGAGCCGGTCGAGCACGCGGCGGCCCATCCGGCGGCGCACGATGTCGCCGAGATCGTGCTCGGGACGCACGCGCAGGAGCGGCATCAGCCGGTCGAGGTAGGCGCGCAGGCTGCCGGCCCAGCCGATCACCCGGCGCACGTCGACGGCCAGCGGCACCCCCGGGATGCCCAGGATGCCCGCTGCCGGCAGCGGTGCGGTGCCCCCGTTCCAGCGCACCCACGCGCCGGCGCGGTTCGGCGCCACGACGTCCTCGCCGAGCCCCACCTCGGCGGCCAGCGCGGCCACCGTGCCCTTTCGGGTCGCGAAGCTCTCGGCCCCCGAGTCGAGGCGGATGCCCGCCAGCTCGTGCTCGGAGACGAAGCCGCCCGGCCGCTCCCGCGCCTCGACGACGTGCACCGTGTGCCCGAGCTTCGCGAGCTGGAGAGCGGTGACGAGCCCGGCGGCCCCGCCTCCGATGACGAGGACGTCGACGTCGGCGTCGGCTGCGGCTGCCGAGGCGGCCGAGGCTTCCGTGCCGCCTCCGACGCCGGTCATCGCGACTCCTCGGCCGCCGCCCCGCCGCGCTCGTGCACGAGCTCGACGATCCGCGTCAGCACGTCGGGGTCGGTCTCCGGCGGCACGCCGTGCCCGAGGTTCAGAACGTGGGCAGGGGCGCTCCGGCCGCGGCGCAGCACGTCGAGCACATGCGCCTCGAGCACCGGCCAGGGCGCGGCGAGGAGGGCGGGGTCGACGTTGCCCTGCAGGGTCACGCCGCCGCCGAGCCGCCTCGAGGCCTCGTCGAGCGGCAGCCGCCAGTCGACGCCCACCACGTCGGCGCCGACCTCGTGCATCGGAGCGAGCACCTCGCCGCTGCCGACGCCGAAGTGCACGACCGGAACGTCGAGGTCGCGGATCGGCTCGAGGGCCTTCTTCGAGAACGGGGCGACCCGCTCGACGTAGTCGGCCTTCGAGAGCGAGCCGACCCAGGAGTCGAACAGCTGAGCGGCGCTCGCGCCGGCGAGCAGCTGGGCCCGGAGGAAGCGCCCCGTCACCGCGGCGGCCCAGGAGAGCAGGCCCTCCCACGCCTCGGGGTCGGCGTGCATCAGCGTGCGGGCGCGGATGTGGTCCTTCGACGGCCCGCCCTCCACGAGGTAGGCCGCCAGGGTGAACGGAGCACCGGCGAAGCCGATCAGCGGGGTGCTGCCGAGCGCGGCGACCGTGAGCGCGACGCCCTGCTCGATGGCCGTGAAGTCGGCGCCGTCCGGATCGGGGAGGGCCGAGACGTCGGCGAGCGTGCGCACGGGCTTCGCGAGAACGGGGCCGCGGCCGGGCTCGATCTCGACGTCGACACCCGCGAGCTTCAGCGGGATGACGATGTCGCTGAAGAAGATGCCGGCGTCGACACCGTGCCGCCGCACCGGCTGCAGCGTGATCTCGCTGGCCATGGCCGGGTCGAGGCAGGCGTCGAGCATCCGTGTGCCCACCCGCAGCTCTCGGTACTCGGGCAGCGAGCGGCCGGCCTGGCGCATGAACCAGACGGGGGTGCGGTCACCGCGCACGCCCCGGTAGGTCGTCACGAGAGCGGATGCGGCGGTGCGGCCGTCGAGGAGGGGATGCGTCGCGGGCAGGGTCACCCCCCGATGATACGGACTCGCTTGGGGACCGAGCGGGGAGAACTCCCCATGGGCCGATCGCGGGCGCGATGGTAGACAGGTGTCGTGAGTCAGACCCCGCCTACGCCCCCGTCCGGACCGAGCGACAGCGGCCTGCCGCCGCTTCCTCCGCAGCAGTGGCAAGACCCCAGCTTCCAGGGCCAGCAGCCCCACCCGGGTTACCCGAACCAGCCGGGCCAGCCCGGTCAGCCGGGCCAGCCGCCCAAGAAGGGCCTCGGGACGGGCGCCATCCTCGGCATCGTGGGCGGCGGCCTGCTGCTCGTCATCATCGTGATCATCGTGATCGCGGTCGTGGTGTCGCGCCTGCTGGTCGGCGGCGGCGGAGGCGGGGACACCTCCTCCGGCGGCGGGGGCGGCGAGGGCGGCACCGCCACCGAGGCCGTCGAGACGTTCTTCACCGCGCTCTCCGACGGCGACGCCGAGACGGCCCTCGGCCTGATCAGCCAGGCGCCCGACGACGACACCCTGCTCACCGACGAGGTGCTGGCCGCCTCGAACGAGCTCGCCCCCATCACCGACGTCGAGATCGTCGACGACACCACCGAGAACGGCTACGGCGACGTCACCGTCAGCTACTCGCTCGGCGGCACCCCGGTCACCGCCGAGTACAGCGTCGACGACTACGACGAGGACGGCTGGAAGATCACCGGCGGCCTGAGCTACCTCAACGTCGACCGCTTCGACGGTCTCGGCCTCACCGTGAACGGCCAGGAGGTGACCGGAGGCGAGCTGCAGCTCTTCCCCGGAACCTACGAGCTCGCCACGAGCCTGCCGAACTTCACCCTCTCGGGCACCACGACCGTCGCCGCCACCGAGCCCTTCGGCACGGTCGACGTCAGCGACATCGAGCCGGGGCTGAGCGAGGCCGCACTCGGCCAGTTCCGCTCGCTCGTGCAGTCCGCGGTCGACGCCTGCATCGCCTCGACCACCCTGGCCGCCGGATGCGGCCTCGACCTGCCGGCCACCCTCGACGACGGCACCCAGCTCACCGAGGGCACCATCACCCGGAGCATCTCGGCCGACGCCACCGTCACCATCCAGAGCATGGTGCCGACGCTGAGCTACGACAACCCGACCCTGGCGCAGGGCGAGTACATCGGCTCCGTGTCCACCTCGGGCCAGTGCACGCAGAACGGCGCGACCGGCACCTGCGACGTGCTCTTCGGGCCGTCGCTCGGCAGCCCGTCGATCGACATGGCGTCCGAGAGCCCCACGGTGCTCTGGGACTGACCCCGAGGCGCCACCGGCCGGGGGTGAGCGGATGCGCATCCGCTCGCTCCCGGCAAGGGGCGGTCGTTGCAGGAGTACAATCATCTGGTGCTCATCTGCCTGACCGCGAACCATCGCAACGCGAGCTTCGACCTCCTCGAGAAGCTCTCGCTCGGCACCTCCGACGTCGCCAAGGGCCTCGTCGAGCACAGTGATTTCGTGCAGGGCGCCGTCGTGCTCGCGACCTGCAACCGCTTCGAGGCCTACCTCGACATCGACGAGCCGCTCACCGCCGGCATCTCGCTCGCGGTCGAGGAGGCGGCCGAGACGTTCGGCAGCGCATCCGGAACCGACGTCGCCGAACTGCGGGACAGCCTCACCGTGCTCTCCGGCGACAGCGTCGCCGACCACCTCTTCGCCGTGTCGTCCGGCCTCGAGTCGGTCGTCGTGGGCGAGGACGAGATCGCCGGCCAGGTCAAGCGCGCGCTCACCACGGCGCGGCTGTCGGGCACGACCTCGAGCGACCTGGAGCGTCTGTTCCAGCGCGCCTCGCACACCTCGCGCGACGTCAAGACGAAGACGGGCCTCGGCGGCGCCGGGCGCTCGCTCGTGCGGCTCGCGCTCGACCTCGCCGAGAGCCGCGTCACCGACTGGGCCCAGACCCGCGTGCTGCTCGTCGGCACCGGTCAGTACGCCCGGGTCACCCTGGCGAACCTGCGCGAGCGCGGGGTCACCGACATCCGCGTCTACTCGCCCTCCGGGCGGGCCGTCGCGTTCGCGGCCAAGCAGCAGATCGCGCCCGTGGCCGCCGGCGACTACCTCGGCGCCATCGCGACCGCCGACGTCGTGATCACCTGCTCCACCGCCGAGACCTACGTGCTCGACGCCACGCACCTCCAGGCCGCGTCCTCGGTGCCCGGGGCGTTCACCCGCCGTCTGGTCATCGACCTCGGCCTGCCCCGCAACGTCGACCCGCTCGTGTCGGGCGTCGGCGGGGCCGAGCTGCTCGACCTCGAGACCATCAGCCTGCACGCCCCCCTCGACGAACTGAACGCCGAGTCGGATGCACGGGCCCTCGTCGACCGCGCCGCCGCCGAGTACCGGGCCGGCAAGGCCGAGGCCGAGGTCACCCCGGCCGTCGTCGCCCTGCGCTCGCACCTGTTCGACCTGCTCGACGACGAGCTCGGCCGCTCGCGCGATCGCGGCGACTCGGAGGAGACGCAGAAGGCGCTGCGGCACCTCGTCGGCGTCATCCTGCACTCGCCGTCGGTGCGTGCCCGGGAGCTCGCGCGGGAGGGCCGCTCCGCCGAGGTCTTCGCGGCCGTCGAGACGCTGTTCGGCCTCGGAGCCGCTGCCGCGACCCGCGCGGCCGCCGCGGCGCCCGCGCTCGACACGGCCCCCGTCTCGCTCGAGTCCTACCGCCGCGCCGACGGCTGACCCGGCCCCGATGGCGTCCGAGAGCGTGACGCTGCCGACGATCCGGGTGGCGGCGCTCGCACTGATCCGCGAGCGCCGGCTGCTCATGGTGACCGCGCGGGCGCGCGACGTGCTCTACCTGCCGGGCGGCAAGATCGACCCGGGCGAGAGCGCCGCCGAGGCCGCCGCACGCGAGGCCCACGAGGAGGTCGACGTCACGGTCGACCCGGACGCCCTCGAGCCGCTCTTCACCGTCACGGTGCAGGCCCACGGCGAGCCCGTCGGCCGGCTCGTCGAGATGCAGCTCTTCGCGGGATCGACGCCCGACGACCCCCGCCCCTCCGCCGAGGTCGACGCGGTGCACTGGGTCACCACCGCCGACTCCGGCCGCTGCCCCCCGGCCGGCGCCGAGACCCTCGCGCGTCTGGCCGCCCTCGGCCTGATCGACTGACCGGCCGGCCCCGGCCGATCGGCGGGCGCCCGCCGCCGGCCCAGCCGAGCCGTGCTCAGGCGCCGAGCGCCGCCGCGACCCGCTCCACGTCGTCGGCCGTGTTCCACACGTGGAACGCCACGCGGCAGCGGCCGGAACGCGCCGAGGCCGCCACGTCGGCCGCGGTGAGAGCGGCGATGGCGCGGCCGTCGGCGTCGGGCCACGTCACGATGGCCGAGTCGGCGCTGCCCACCGACGCGACGCCCGCCGCCCGTAGTCGCTCCCGCAGCGCCTCCGCGAGGCCGACGCAGTGCTCGCGCACCGCGGAGAGGTCGGCCGAGGCGAAGAGCTCGAGCGACGCGGCCGCGCCGACCCACACGGGCCAGGCGGGTGAGAGGTCGAGTCGCCGCGCATCCGGAGCCAGCTGCATCGCCGGGCCGTAGCACGAGCCCCACACGTCGTCGCCCGAGTACCAGCCGGCGAGCAGCGGCTGCACCCGACCGAGGTAGGAGGGCCGCACGGTGGTGAACGACGCCCCGCGGGGTGCGCAGAGCCACTTGTAGCTGTGGCAGACGGTCACGTCGAAGTGCGAGGCGTCCACGGGCATCCATCCGCAGGCCTGGGTCGTGTCGCAGAAGGTGGCGGCCCCGTGCCGCTCGGCCGCCTCGACGATCGCCTCGGCGTCGGCCACCGCCCCGGTCGCCGACTGCACCAGCGAGAACGCGACCAGCGTCGTCGACGAGCGGATGCCCTCGGCCAGCCCCTCGACCGGCACGCACCTCACCGTGATGCGCCCGAGCTGCTGCTGCACGAGGAAGGGGAACACCATCGAGCTGAAGTCGCCCTCCACCAGCAGCACCTCGGATCCCTCGGGAAGCGACGCGGCCAGCACCCCGGCCGTGGCCGACACCTGCGAGCCGATGGCCACCCACTCGACGGGCACACCCACGAGCTGCGCGTAGGCGGCGCGCGCCCGCTCGACGGCGAGACCGTAAGCGCCGGGCGCGCGATGCCCCTCGGCCCAGGCCTCGAGGTCGGCGCGGAGGGCGGCCACCGTCTCCCGCGGAGGTACACCCACCATGCACGCCGACAGATAGCCCGGGCGGGCGTCGAAGTGCTGCTGCAGCTCGGTGACCGAGAGGGCGGAGGCGGCGTCGAGGAGGGTCATGCCTCCAGCATCGCGGCAGCGCATCCATTGGTCTACGGTCAGTCGCTCATGGTAGTCATCACGCCAGCTTATGAATGCGCTACGCTCCCGACCATGACGCTCGCACCCCTGCCCGGCAGCTTCGACCTCGACTCGCAGACGCTGCGGGCGGTGGCGGCCGTGGCCGAGTACGGCTCGATCACGCGGGCCGCCGCGGTGCTCGGCTACAGCCAGCCGGCCGTGAGCCAGCAGCTGAAGCGGGTCGAGGCGCGCATCGGGATGCCGCTCGTGACGCGGTCGGGGCGCGGCATCCGGCTGACGGATGCGGGTGAGGTGCTCGCCCGTCACGCCGACGCCGTGCTGGCCGCCCTCGACGCCGCGGCTGGCGAACTGTCCGATCTGTCGGGGCTGCGGTCGGGGCGGGTGCGGCTGGCGGCGTTCCCCTCGGCGTCGTCGACGATCGTGCCGCGGCTGATCGGAGCGATGGCGGCGGACCACGCCGGAGTGCAGGTCACCTACCTCGAGGCCGAGCCGCCCGAGGCGGTCGCGGGGGTGCGCGACGGGGTGAGCGACCTGGCGATCGCGTTCCGGCACCCGGCCGACCGGCACGACCCCTTCGACGCGAGCGCGGAGGGCCTCGTGGTGCACGAGCTCGCCCGGGACGACGTGCTGCTGCTCGCCCCGACGGGCCACCCCGGGCTCGCCGGGGGCGCGGCCGTCGACCTGGGGGCGCTGCGGGGCGAGAACTGGATCGCGGGGTGCCCGCGATGCCGGGGGCACCTGCTCGACTCCTGCGCCCGGGCGGGTTTCGCCCCCAGCATCTCGTTCGAGACCGACAACTTCGTCGCCGTGATGAGCATGGTCGCGGCCGGCCTCGGCGTCGCGCTGCTGCCCGAGCTCGCCATCTCGGCCTCGGCGCTGCCGTCGGGCGTCGAGGCCCACCGCACCCTCGCCGGTGACCACCGGATGCTCGTCGCCGTCACCCGCCCGGGC
Organism: Herbiconiux flava; assembly: GCF_013409865.1. Lineage (NCBI taxonomy): Bacteria > Bacillati > Actinomycetota > Actinomycetes > Micrococcales > Microbacteriaceae > Herbiconiux > Herbiconiux flava. Next base: position 851,162 of record NZ_JACCBM010000001.1, on the reverse strand, counting down.
GCCGACCACATCCCGGCCGTCGCCGAGACCCTGCGCCTGCTGACGACGCTCACCCGGCGTACCGTCTAGTACACGTACTCCAGGAAGTCGGTGCCCAGCACCCGCATCGCCTCGAGCACCGCGAGCCGCCCCGACAGCTCGGCATCGTTGAAGCGCATCGTCACCGCGTACGAGACCCCGCCGCGCGGCCCGGTGATCACGCCGGCCTCCGAGCGGATGCCCGCATCCGTGCCCGTCTTGTTGAACAGTCGCAGCCCGTGGTCGGCCCCGACGTGCGCCAGCGGGTCGAGCCCGAAGGCACCGCCGACCATCGACAGGTCGGTGCCGAGACTGAGCCAGCCGCGGACGAGCTGCGAGGTCGTCTCGTCGACGACCGTGCCCGCGTGCAGCCGCCCGAACAGGATGGCGAGCTCCCGCGCCGACCCGACCGAGAGCTGCGGGGCGTCGTCGGGCCCCCGCTCCTCGCGCACGATGTCGAGCAGCAGGGTGCGGCGGAGGCCGAGCGACTCGGCCCGCGCCCGCACGGTGTCGAGCCCGATCCGCCGCAGCAGCACGTTGGTGGCGAGATTGTCGCTCGTCGCGCCGATCAGCGCCGCGAGGTCGCTCACGGGCAGCGCCGGCACCTGCAGGTGCTGCCAGAGGCCCGAGTCGCCGATCTCGTCGTTGGCCGTGCGGTTCAGGATGCTCAGCGCCTCCGCCCCGGGCCCCGGCCGCACCGGTCGCGGGCGCGACGCCGGCCGCGCGGCGTCGAACGAGGAGGAGCCCGACGACCCCGTGCCCGCCCCGTCCCTCGCCGAGATGCGTGCCGCCACCTCGATCAGCAGCAGCACCTTGCCGATCGACGCGGTCGGCACCGAGAGGTGGTCGTCGACCGAGAACAGCACCTTGCCCGACCCCAGGTCGACCGCGCACGCAGTCACCTGCACTCCCGAGAGCGCGAGCTCGGTCAACGACGCGAAGCCCTTGCGGAAGATGCCGCCGTCGTTCTCGATCGCGTCCGAGCGGCGCCCGCGGGGCGCGGCCTCGTCGCGGTCCTCCCGCGCCCGACGGCGGATCGACTCCGGCATGCTCAGCTGCTCCTCACCTCGTCGTTCACCAGATGGTGACACGGTCGGCTGGGTCCAACCAGAGTCCGTCGGAGGACGCCACGTCGAAGGCGGCGTAGAACTCGTCGATGTTGCGCACGATCTGGTTGCAGCGGAACTCGTTCGGCGAGTGCGGGTCGATCGACAGCAGCCGGATGACCTCCTCGTCGCGCGACTTCTGCTGCCAGGCCTGCGCCCAGGAGAGGAAGAAGCGCTGCGCCCCGGTCAGCCCGTCGATCACCGGCGGCTCGGCACCGTCGAGCGAGATGAGGTAGGCCTTCCACGCGATGCCGAGCCCGCCGAGGTCGCCGATGTTCTCGCCGATCGTCAGCGCACCGTTCACGTGGTGGTCGGGCACCTGGGCCGGGGCGAGGGCGTCGTACTGCGCGATGAGCGACGAGGTCAGCTTCTCGAACGCCTCCCGGTCGGCCTCGGTCCACCAGTCGGTGAGCCGCCCGTCGCCGTCGAAGCGCGAGCCCTGGTCGTCGAAGCCGTGCCCGATCTCGTGCCCGATCACCGCGCCGATGGCGCCGTAGTTGGCCGCCGCGTCCCGGTTCTCGTCGAAGAACGGGTGCTGCAGGATGGCCGCCGGGAACACGATCTCATTGAAGCCCGGGTTGTAGTAGGCGTTGATCGTCTGCGGCGTCATGAACCACTCGTCGCGGTCGAGCGGCTTGCCGATCTTGCCGAGCTCGCGCTGGAACTCGAACTCGCTGGTGGCGCGCACGTTGGCGATCAGGTCGGTGGGGTCGATCGAGAGCGCCGAGTAGTCGCGCCAGCGCGCCGGGAAGCCGATCTTGGGCGTGAACTTGACCAGCTTCTCGAGGGCGCGCTCGCGGGTGGCCGGGCTCATCCACTCGAGGGTCGAGATCGACTGGCGGTACGCCTCGATCAGGTTGGCGACCAGCACGTCCATCGCCGCCTTCGCCGTCGGCGGGAAGTGCTCCTCGACGTAGATGCGGCCCACGGCCTCGCCCATCGAGCCCTCGACCAGCGAGACCCCGCGCTTCCAGCGATCCCGGATGCTCGGGGTGCCGGTGAGCGTGCGCGCGTAGAAGTCGAAGTTCTCCTCCACGAAGTCGCCCGAGAGGTAGGGCGCCCAGCCGTGCACGACGTTCCAGGCGAGCCAGTCCTTCCAGCTCTCCAGCGGCGCCTCGACGAGGGCGGCCCCGAGCCCGGTCACGAAGCTCGGCTCGCGCACGACGAGCTCATCGAACACGCCCTCCGGGGCCTCGAGCGCGTCGCGCCAGAGCCCGATCAGCTCCGCGCCCGAGGTCTCGGACGCGGACGACGGGGCAGCCGGCAGCGACAGCAGCTCGCTCCAGGTGAGCAGGTTGTAGGTGGCCTGCGCGTCGCGGGTGCGCACGTTGTCCCAGTGCGAGGCGGCGAGCAGCGACTCCAGCTCGAACACGCGCTGGGCGCGGCGGGGGGCCTCGTCGAGACCGGCGAGCCCGAGCATCCGCTCGACGTGGCCGACGTAGGCCTCGCGCACCGAGGCGAACTTCTCGTCGCGGAAGTAGCTCTCGTCGGGCAGCGAGATGCCGCCCTGCTCGGCGAACACGAGGTAGCGTTCGGGGTTCCCCGGGTCGTTGTCGACGAAGAGCCTCAGGATGCCCGGCACGCCCTGCCGCTCGAGACGCCCCAGTGTGCGCGCGAGCGAGGCGCGGTCGTCGATGGCGTCGACCAGCGCGAGCTGCGGCTCGAGCGGTGCGGCGCCGAGGGCCTCGATGCGCTCGACGTCCATGAAGCTCGTGTAGAGGTCGCCGAACTTTCGCGCCTCGGTGCCCTCCGGAGCGCCGGTGGACTCCTCGATGATCGTGCGAACGGCCTTCTCGGCCTCTTCGGCGAGCACGTAGAACGAGCCGTAGCGGGCCTTGTCGTCGGGGATCGCGGTGCGGGCGATCCACCTGCCGTTGACGTGGCGGAACAGGTCGTCCTGCGCGCGCACGGTGGGGTCGAGTTCGGTGAGGTCGATTCCGGAAGCAGTCACGAGGCAACTCTACGCACCCACCCCTGACACCCATCCAGGGTCGGTGCGCGACGCAGGCCCGAGCCCGTCCGGCGTCGGTGGCCCGATCTAGGCTGAGCAGATGCCGAGCCTCGACCGCGACATCCTGCGCCTCGCGGTGCCCGCGCTCGGCGCGCTCGTGGCCGAGCCCCTGTTCCTGCTCACCGACACGGCCCTCGTGGGGCATCTCGGCGAGACCGAGCTCGCCGGCCTCGGCGTCGCGAGCACCCTGCTGCAGACCGCGGTGGGCCTGCTGATCTTCCTCGCCTACGCCACCACCCCCGCGGTCGCCCGGCGGCTCGGCGCGGGCGACCGGCCGGGCGCCGTGAAGGCCGGCATCGACGGCATGTGGCTCGCTCTCGGCATCGGCGTGCTGCTGGCGCTCGTGGCCTGGCCGCTCGCCGCCCCGCTGGTGGGGCTGTTCGGCTCGACCGCCGCGGTCTCGGCCGAGGCGACCACCTATCTGACGGTCTCGCTGATCGGCCTGCCCGGCATGCTCGTCGTGATCGCCGCCACCGGCCTGCTGCGCGGCCTGCAGGACACCCGCACCCCGCTCGTCGTCGCGGTCTCGGGCTTCGCCGTCAACGCCGCGCTGAACGCGCTGCTGATCTACGGCGCCGGCTGGGGCATCGCGGGGTCGGCCGCCGGCACCGTGTTGGCGCAGTGGGGGATGGCCGCCGTCTACGTCGTGATGGCGGTGCGGGCGGCCCGGGCATCCGGTCTGTCGCTTCGACCGGGCCTCGACGGGGTGTCGGGCGCCGCTCTCGCCGGGGGCTGGCTGCTGCTGCGCACGGCCAGCCTGCGCACGGCCCTCGTGGCGTCGGTGGTCGTGGCCACGTCGCTCGGGGTGACCGAGCTCGCGGCGTTCCAGATCGCGCTGACGGTGTTCTCGACGCTGGCGTTCATCCTCGACGCGCTGGCGATCGCCGGGCAGGCGCTGGTCGGGCACTCGCTCGGAGCCGACGAGGTCGACCGGGTGCACGCGGTCACAGGGCGCCTGATCCGGTGGGGCATCGGCTCGGGCGTGGTGCTCGGCGTGCTCGTCGCGGCGGTGGCGCCGTTCGCCGGGCCGGTGTTCAGCTCGTCGCCCGAGGTGCAGCAGGCCGTCACGGCGACGCTCCTGACGATGGCGGTCGGCATCCCGCTGGCCGGCTTCGTGTTCGTGCTCGACGGGGTGCTGATCGGGGCGGGGGATGCGCGCTACCTCGCCCTGGCCGGGCTCGTCACCCTCGTGGCCTACCTGCCGCTGCTGATCGTGGTCGACGTCGTGCGTCCGCCGGGCGTCGCGGGGCTGGTCTGGCTGTGGGTCGCGTTCGGCTTCGGCTACATCGGGGCGCGGGCGCTGACGCTCGGGCTCCGGGCGCGCGGATCGCGGTGGATCGTGACGGGGGCGCCGGCCTAGACGCGCGACAGCTGCGCCACGCACGGCGCCGGCCTCATGCGGCCCGCCGGCCTCGTGCGGCCCCGCCGGCCTAGACCTGCAGCGCGAGCCCCGGCACCGCCACGTCGATGGGCCCGTCGAAGTGAGCGGATGCGCGTGCCCGCGCCTGCTCGCCCGTCACCGTCTCGGCGCGATGCGTCAGCACGAGCCGCGCGGCCCCCGCCGCCGTGGCGGTGCGACCGGCGTCCTCGGGGGTGTGGTGCGCCGGCACGCCGTCGGGCTCCCGGTCGTAGCCGGCCTCCACCAGGAAGAGGTCGGCCCGCTCGCCGATCTCCTCGAGCGACAGGCAGGGTGCCGAGTCGCCCGAGTAGGCGAAGCGACGGCCGCCCTCCTCAACCGTGAGCCCGAACGCCGGGACCCCGTGCTGCACCGGCCCCCACGAGAGCGAGAGGCTGCCGATCCTCGCGTCCCCGAAGCCGCTCATCGGCCGGTGCTCGAACACCCGCGGCAGCTCGTCGACCGAGTTCGGGCCGAGGTAGGCGGCGAGGCGCTCGAGCATGCCCTCCGGGGCGATCAGCGGGATCGGTCCGCTCGGCCGGTGCTCGGAGAAGCGCAGGGCGTAGTACGCGACCAGCAGGTCGGCCGAGTGGTCGGCGTGCCGGTGCGAGATCACGATCCCGTCGAGCCGGTCGAGGTCGACGTGCCGCTGCAGTCCGGCGAAGGTGCCGGTGCCGGCGTCGATCCAGACGGTCGTGCGCCCGCCGTGCGCCGAGGGCTCGCCCTGCAGCAGGTACCCCGAGCAGGGGTCGTCGGGTCGCGGGTAGGGGGTCGCGGTGCCGAGCACGGTGAGGAGCATGCCCCTATCCTCCCGTGCGCGGCTCCGGGTTCCCGCCGACGGGCGGCTCGCCGGCCGGCTCGGCGGCCGGCTCCGCGCCCCGTTCGGCCGCTGCACCGCCGGCGTACTCGCGGAACAGCTCGTGCTCGCGCTCGCGCCGCGGATAGAAGAGGAACACCAGCACCGCCCCGACCAGCATGGTGAGCATCCCGGTCGCGTAGGCCCAATCGGCCCCGTCGAGGAACGACTGCCGCGCGGCCGCCACGATCCCGTCGGCGTACTCGGGGTACTGCTTCGCGATCGACACCGCCCCGTCGAACGACTTCTGCAACTGGGCGGCCACGCTCGAGTTCACCTCGCCCTGCACGTCGGCGGGAGCATCCGCTATCGACTTCGCGATGGCCGCCGCGTACCCCGCCGTGAGGATCGCCCCCAGCACCGACTGCATGATCGACCCGCCGAGGTCGCGCTGCAGGTCGGAGGTGCCCGACGCCATGCCCGCGCGCTCGACCGGCACCGAGTCGGTGAGCGAGCGCGACGACGGCGGCCCGGCGAGCCCCACGCCGATGCCGATCAGGGCGTAGCCGACGCCGACGGGCAGGTAGCTGATCCCGACGTCCCAGAAGAGCAGCATCGTGAGGAAGCCGAGCAGGCAGAACGCGAAGCCCAGCAGGAACACGACCCGCGCCCCGAACCGCAGCACGAGCCGGCTCGACAGCGGCGCCGCGAGCACCATCAGCAGCGCCGCGGGCAGGATGCTCGCCCCCGCCTCGAGCGCCGAGTACTGCAGCACGTTCTGCAGGAACAGCTGCCCCACGTACATCGCGCCCATCAACGACCCGAACACGATGATGCCCCCGACGGCCGCCACCCAGAAGGTGCGGCGGGCGGCGATGCGCAGGTCGTAGAGCGGATGCGCGGCCCGCCGCTGCCGCAGCACGAAGCCGATGCCCGCCACCACCGCGACGGCACCGAGCCCGAGGGCGAACAGCTGCGCCCCGGGCACCGCGGCGAAGTTGATCGCCAGCACCAGCGCGGCGACCAGCACGATCGACAGCACGCCACCCGGATTGTCCACGGGATCGGTGCCCTCGTTCACCTTCGCGGGCACCACGAGCAGCACGATCACGAGCGTCACCGCCGCGAGCGGGATGGTCATCAGGAAGACCGCGCTCCAGTCGAAGACGCCGATCAGGTAGCCCGAGGCCAGCGGGCCGAGCGCCGAGATGGCGCCGCCGAGGCCCGACCAGAGGGCGATCGCGGCGATGCGCTTCGGCCCTGTCCAGAGCGCGGCGATCAGCGCGAGGGTGGTCGGGTAGGCCATGCCGGCCGCGACCCCGCCGAACACCCGGGCCAGGAAGAGCACCTCGATGCCGGGCGCGTAGGCGGCGAGCAGCGCCGCGGGGATGCTCAGCGCGAGGCCGAGCACGAGCATCCGCTTGCGCCCGTAGCGGTCGCCGAGGGCGCCGAGGTAGAGCACGGAGCCCGCGAGGCCGAGCGAGAAGCCCACCGCCACGAGGTTCAGCGCGGTCTGCGAGGCGTCGAAGGCCTGCCCGATCGAGGGCAGGGCGACGTTGGCGACCGAGAGGTTGAGGTTGGCGACGCCCGAGGCGAGGATGAGCGCGAGCAGCACGAGCCCGCCGCGCGCGGGCGCGGTGCCGGCCGTGGCTCGGCTCGCCGTGTCTCGTGCCGCAGCTGCCCCCATGCGCCACCCCTCCCCGCGGATGCCCGGCGGCACCTGGCACGACAGTAGCGCCCCGCCGCCCCGCCGTGCCAGAGCCCCGGTCAGGCGGGGACGGGGCCGGTCGTGTCGCCGAGACGCAGCTCGCACGCGAACTGGAGGGAGTGGGCCTCCTCGCCGGCGATCAGCGCCGCCACCGCCTCGCCTGCCGCCCGGCCCTTGTCCGCCGCCGGCTGGCGCATCGTGGTGAGCTCGTGGCCGGTCAGGCCGTCGATCCGCACCCCGTCGAAGCCGGTGACCGAGAGGTCGTCGGGCACCCGGAGCCCGCGCTCCTCGGCCGCCCGCAGCACGCCGACGGCGAGCAGGTCGCTCTGCGCCATGATCGCGGTGGGCCGCTCGCCGGCGGGCACATCTAGCAGTGATCCGGCCGCCGCGGCGCCGTTCTCGACCAGGTTGAAGCCCGCGGTGAAAGCCGTCAGCCCAGGGAAGACCCGGGCCGCTCCGCGCAGCCGGTCGGCCGTCACCGGCGCCGTGATGACCGGCAGCTCGTCGAGGGTCACCCTCCGCGAGACCCGGTCGGGGTCGACCCCGAGCAGCACGCTGCCCACCCGTCGGTGCCCGAGCGCGTGCAGGTGCCGGGCGAGCTCCTCGGAGGCGTTCACGTTGTCGAGCCCGATGTCGACCACGCCCTCCCGCTCCCCTCCCTCGATCGAGACGAGTGGGATGCCCCGCCGCCCCAGCGCGGCGATGACGTCGTCGAGCACGGTGCTGCAGCCCATCAGAACGGCGGCGTCGACCGCGGCCGAGCGGATGCCCTCCCCCACCGCGCCCGTCTCGGTGAGCAGCAGCAGGCCGTTGCTGTCCACGCCGAGGCCGTCGGCGATGCCGTCGAGCGTCTGCACGTTGACCGGGTCGCGGAACGCGTGCAGCAGCTTCTCGTCGAACACGATGCCCACCACCCCCGACCGCCCCTGCCGGAGAGACCGGGCCCGCGGATCGGGCCCGCCGTAGCCGAGCTCGGCCGCCGCGGCGAGCACCCGGTCCTTCGTCGCCGGAGAGACCGGGCCGGCACCGCTGAAGGCGAGCGAGGCCGTCGACCGGGACACGCCGGCGCGCTCCGCCACGTGCGACAGGGTCGCCCGGCGCGCGCCTTGCGAGTGGCCGGTCATGCTCGCTACTGTAGTCGAATCGATTCGATCGAAACGATTCGATTTCACGACGATCGCCCGGCCCACTTCGAGTCACCGAGGATTCCCATGACGACCACGACGCTCACGCTCCGTCAGCTGCACGCCTGGCGCAATGCGATCTTCGTCATCTTCGCCCTGAGCGGCGTCTCCATCGCGAGCTGGGTCGCCCGCCTGCCGGCCGTGCGCGACCAGCTCGGCATCGACACCGCGCAGGTGGGCCTGCTCATCTTCGCCATGTCGGCCGGCTCGGTGATCGGGCTCATCGCGGCGCCGCCGATCATGGCGCGCATCGGAGCCCGGGCCGGCATGGTGATCGTGCTGGGCCTCGTCTCGGTGGGCCTCGTCGGCATCGGCCTCGGCACCGACACCCTCGTCAGCCCCGCCGTCGTCGCGATCGGCCTCGCATTCTTCGGCTTCGGCAACGGAGCGGTCGACGTGATGATGAACGTCGAGGGCGCCGCCGCCGAGCGCGCGATCGGCAAGACGCTGATGCCCCTCATGCACGCCTTCTTCAGCTTCGGAACCGTGGCCGGCGCCGGCATCGGGGCCCTCGCCTCCGCTCTCTCGGTGCCCGTGATCGCCCACCTCGCCGTGATGGCCGTCGTGGTGCTCGTGGCGGTGGTCGTGGCCATCCGCTTCGTGCCGAAGGGGGTCGAGGCCGCCGAGCTCGACGACACGCCGAAGAAGCCGCTGCGCGAGCGCCTCGTCGAGTCGCTCGGCGTCTGGCGCGATCTTCGGCTGCTCGCCATCGGCCTGATCATGCTCGGCATGGCTTTCGCCGAAGGCTCGGCGAACGACTGGCTCGCCATCGCCATGGTCGACGGCTACGACCAGTCCAACACCACGGGCGCGATCGCGTTCGGCGTGTTCACGGTCTCGATGACCGTCGGTCGTGTCGCGGGTGGGCCGGTGCTCGACCGCTTCGGGCGGGTGCCGGTGCTGAGGGTGAGTGCAGCCCTGGCCGTGCTCGGCCTGCTGCTGTTCATCTTCGCCCCCGCACCCTGGCTCGCCTTCGTCGGCGCGGCGTTCTGGGCGCTCGGGTCGTCGCTCGGCTTCCCGGTCGGCATGTCGGCCGCCGCCGACACCCCCGACCCGCAGCGTTCGGCCGCCCGCGTCAGCGCGGTCGCGATCATCGGCTACACCGCGTTCCTCGTGGGCCCGCCGGTGATCGGCCTGCTCGGTCACGAGTTCGGCATCCTGAACGGGCTGCTGCTCGTGCTGGTGCTCGTCGTGCTCGCGGGCCTCGCCTCCCCGGCCGCGCGGGAGCGCGCTCCCCTCGAGGCCGCGCCCAGCCCCTGACCCGCGGGAGGCAGGTGCCGGGCGGGCGGTTACGCTCTACAGGTGCGTCTCGTCATTGCCACCTGTTCCGTCGACTACGCCGGCCGCCTCAGCGCCCACCTCCCGCTCGCGAAGCGGCTGCTGATGCTGAAGAGCGACGGCAGCATCCTGGTGCACTCCGACGGCGGCAGCTACAAGCCGCTGAACTGGATGAGCCCGCCCTGCAGCATCACCGTGCAGGAGCCCGACGCCGACCAGGCCGAGGCGGGTATCACCGAGCTCTGGAAGGTGACGCAGAAGAAGACCGACGACGTGCTCGTCGTCTCCCTCTACGACATCGAGCACGACTCGGCGCACGAGCTCGGCATCGACCCGGGTCTCGTCAAGGACGGCGTCGAGGCGCACCTGCAGAAGCTCCTCGCCGAGCAGATCGACCTCCTCGGCGACGGCCACACGCTGGTGCGACGCGAGTACATGACCGCGATCGGCCCCGTCGACATCCTGGCGCGCGACTCGGCCGGGGCATCCGTCGCCGTGGAGATCAAGCGCCGCGGCGACATCGACGGCGTCGAGCAGCTCACCCGCTACCTCGAGCTGATGAACCGCGACCCGCACCTCGCCCCCGTGCAGGGCGTCTTCGCCGCGCAGGAGATCAAGCCGCAGGCGCGCACGCTGGCACTCGACCGCGGCATCCGCTGCGTCACGCTCGACTACGACGCGATGCGCGGCCTCGACGACGCCGACTCCCGCCTCTTCTGAGTCACCGGCTGGATAGGGTTGAGGGGTGGCTTCCCGCAGACCCGCCTTCCCCAAGTCGTACTCGAACCGGCCGCTGCGCAAGGCGCTCGAGACCTTCGCGGCACTGCCGAACCGCACGACGCTCGACGCCCTCCTGACGGCGATGCGCACGGGCGGCCTCGTGGTCGACATCACCGGCACGACGGATGCGGCCGACCCTCAGCTGCGCACGGTCCTGTCCACGACGGGTGAGCTGGTGCTGCCGCTGTTCACCTCCATCGCCGAGCTGCGGCTCGCCGTCCCCGAGGAGCAGCGGGCCGCCGCCCAGGCGATGATCCTGCCGGCTCCGGATGCGCTGGCCCTCGTCTCGACCGCCGACTTCGTCGCCGTGCAGTTCGACGCCGGAACACTGGGCCAGGTCGTCAAGCGCGAGTTCGTCGAGGCGTGAAGGTCGGGCTCGGGCATCCGCTCACTGCAACCGACTGACGAGAGACTTCTCAGGCCGTGAAGGCCAGCGCCAGGGTGGCCAGCGGCACGATGATCACGACCGCGATCAGGCCGAGACCCATGAAGCGGGGCCACGAGATGGTGACGCCGAGGGCCGTGAGGCGCTGGTGCCAGAGCAGGGTCGCGAGCGACGCCCACGGTGTGACGAGCGGCCCGAGGTTGACGCCGATCAGCAGGGCGACCAGGCGCAGCTGGCTGCCGGCCTGCGGCTCGAGCACGAGGTAGGCGGGCAGGTTGTTGATGCCGTTCGCGCTGACCGCGGCCACCGCCGCGAGGTGCAGCAGGCTCAGCGGGTCGTCGCCCGAGCCGCTGACGGAGGCGAGCAGGTCCTCGAGACCGTGCGCGTGCGCCGCCTCGACCAGCACGAACAACCCGAAGGCGATGCCGAGCGCCTGCCAGGGCACGAGCGACACCGCGATCGCCTCGCGCCGGCGCACCAGGAACGCGCCGAGCAGCAGCACGGCCGCGACCCCGGCGACCCAGGCGACCTCGAGGCCCGAGACGAGCATCGGCAGCAGCAGCACGACGACGACCGCCGAGTAGACGAGCAGGCCGCGATCCCGGATGGGCGTGCGCTCGGGGGTGAGGTACCGCCCGACGAGCCGCGAGCGGTAGACCACGGAGAGGATGACCACGCTCACGACCACACCGACCAGGGCCGGAGCCCAGACCACGCCGAGGAACTGCACCGGCCCGCCCTCGAAGAAGCGCGCGGCCAGCAGGTTCGTCAGGTTCGAGACCGGGAGGAAGAGGGAGGCCGTGTTCGCCAGCCACACGGTCGCGAGCGCGAACGGGATCGGCGAGACCCCCACGTGCAGCGCCAGCACCACGACCACGGGGGTCACCAGCACGGCCGTCGTGTCGAGTGAGAGGAAGGCGGTGCTGACCACGGCGAGCGCGATCACGAGCAGCCAGAGCGCCCAGATGCGGCCCCGGCCCCAGCCGGCGATGCGTTCGGCGAGCGCGGTGAACACCCCGGCGTCGCTGGCCAGCTCCGCGACGATCGTGATGGCGATGACGAAGGCGAGCACCGGGGCCACGCGCTCGACCAGAGCGGTGAAGTCGGGCCACGGCAGCACGCCGGTGGCGACCACGACGACCGCCCCGGCGAGCAGGAGCAGCGTGATGACCACGGGGGCGCGGCGGGCGAGGGAAGCGACCATTTCAGGGCGAGTCTAGGGTGGCGGAGCTGCACGGCCGCTCCGGTGGGCCGCGGGGCGACTCTAGGATTGGGCGGGTGACTCAGCAGAACCCGTCCAAGCCGTGGTCGTGCATCCTCTTCGACCTCGACGGAACCATCACCGACTCCGCCCCGGGGATCATCGGCCGGCTCTCGCGCACCCTGCAGGCGATGGGGCGGCCGGTGCCGCTGCCTGCGGAGCTGGTGGCGTTCGTGGGGCCGCCGATCCTCGACGGGTTCCGTGACGTGGCGTCGATGACGGAGGCCGAGGCGCGCGAGGCGCTCGTCGTGTATCGCGGGCTCGCCGCCTCGGAGGGCCCGCAGGACGACGCCCGCGTGTACCCGGGGATGATCGGGCTCGTGCGCGCCCTGCACGCCGCGGGCATCCCGCTCGCGATCGCGACCTCGAAGTCGGAGACGCAGGCGCTGCGCATCCTCGAGCACCTCGACGTGGCCGACTGCTTCGAGGTGATCTGCGGCTCGTCGGAGGACGAGACCCGCAGCGCGAAGGCCGATGTCGTGGAGGAGGCGCTCCGTCGCCTGCGCGAGCAGTCGATCGACCTGACGAACATCGTGATGGTGGGCGACCGCGAGCACGACATCATCGGCGCCGCGGCCCACGGCGTTCCGGTCATCATGGTCGAGTGGGGCTACGGCTCCCCGGCCGAGTCGGTCGGCGCGATCGGCGTCGTGCACTCGGTCGACCAGCTCCGCACGGCCCTCCTCTAGCCCGTCCGCACGCCGACTGTCGTCAGCCGTGCAGACGACGGCGACGGATGCCCAGCACCACCGCCGCGGCACCACCGACGAGCATCACGAGGCCGAAGCCCGACGCCACCATCGGGGCCGCCCCGGTGCTCGCGAGCGATGCGCCCGGGCCCGTGCTGCCGCCCCGACTGCTGCCGGATCCGCTGCCGGCCGACCCCGAGCCGCCGGCACCAGGCGCGCCCGATGCCGACGGCGTGGCGGTGGACGTCGAGGTCGGCTGAGGAGTGGCGGTCGACGTCGGGGTGGGAGTGGCGGTGGCTGTCGGCGTGGGCGTCGGAGTCGGCACCGCGGTCGCCGCCGCCGTGAACGGCAGAGCCACGACGACGCTCGGCGCCTCGGGGTTGCCGTTCATCGTGCGCCCGGTGATGGTGACGGCGCCCGAGAAGGTGCCCGCCGCCGTCGGGGTGAAGGTCAGGTCGACGGTCGCACTCTCCATCGGCCGGTAGGTCGTGCCGGCGCCGAACGACGACCCCGTCACCCGCACGGCACCCACGGTGGCCCCGCTGCTGTCGGTGACCTTGACGTCGCCCTCGCCGAACGACAGCGGATCGATGCCACCGACCGTCAGGGTCAGCCGCCGGGTCACAGCCGTGCCGAGCTTCACCGACCCGAACCCGAGCGTCGCCGACCCGTCCGGAGTCGCGATGTCGAAGTGCGCCCGTGCGGTCGTCAGCGACTCCGAGTGGAAGTTCAGGGTGAGCGGCATCGATCCGACCCGGTCGTTCGACACGAGCATCAGCGTCACCGCCTGATTCGCGACCGTCGGGGCCGGCGGCGCCGTGAGGGTGACCGAGATCGTGCGCCTTTGGCCGGGAGCGATCACGTTCCCGCCCACGATCGTGGTCGAGGAGAGGGCGAACGGCGAGGTGAGCGCCGAGAGCGGTGCCGGATCGATCGTGATCGAGTCGATGCCGTCGTTCAGTAGCTCGATCGTGCGCGGGATGACGCTCCCCTGCTTGACGTACCCGAAGTCAGGAGTGAGAACCGGAAGCGAGACCGAGATCTGGTCGCCGGGGGCAGCGGAGGCGGGCGCGACGACGCCGCCGAACATCCCCGCGGCCAGCAGCACCCCCGCGAGGACGGCGGCGGTACGGGAACGATGCAGAGAGAACATGGCCCCAACCTCGCGCAGAAGCGCCGACGAGCGTTATGAGCAATCACTACTCAATGCGAAGCCGGGCCGCATCCACGAAGCCTCCGTAGGCTGGACCCATGGACGGATTCGACCTGCTCCCGAGCGCGATCACCCTCGGCGCCGTCCTCGTCACCCTGGCCGCCGCCTCCACGGTGCTGCGCCGCCGCGGCACGAGGCAGCGCACGGCCGAGGCCCAGCGCCGCACCGTCGCCCCCACCCGCCTCCCCGTCGACGAGCTGATCAAGAGCGCCAACATCCAGCTCGTGCAGATGGACGACGCCATCCGCGACGCCGACGACGAGCTCGAGTTCGCCCGCGCCGAGTTCGGCGACGCCGCCGTGCACGACTTCGCCGAGGCACTCGGCACCGCGAAGAAGCGCGCCTCCGAGGCCTTCGCCCTCAAGCAGCGCCTCGACGACTCCGTCCCCGACACCGAGCAGGAGCAGCGCGACTGGAGCAAACGCATCCTCTCCCTCAGCGACGCGGCCCTCGCCCTCGTCACCGCGCAGACCCGCGCGATCACCGATCGCCGCCGCGCCGAGACCGCCGCCCCCGACACCCTGGCCCGCCTGAGCGACCGAACGGCCGAGGCCCGCACCCGCGTACCGCTGGCCACCGCCACCCTCGCCGAACTCCACGACGCCTACGACCCGGCGGCTCTCGAGGCGATCGAGGGCGCCGACGACCGCGCGCGGCAGGCCCTCGACGCAGCCGATGCCGCCCGGGCGCAGGCCCACGACAGCCTCCGGACCGCCGCCGTCGCGCCCGTGGACAAAGAGGTGCGGCGCGCCGAGGCGCTCCTCCGCGAGGCCGTCGCCCTCCTCGACTCCGTCGACCGCACCCGCGACGCCCTCCGCCAGGCCCGCCTCGACCGCGCCTCCGCCCTCGACGCCGCGGCGTCCCGGCTGCGCGACGCCGACGAGCTGCGACAGAAGGTCGCCGACCCCGACGCCGCCCAGCGCATCCTCGACGCCGAGAAGCGGATGCGCGACACCGTCGCCCTGGCCGAGACCCGCCGCCCCGCGCATCCGGCCGCCGACATCGACGCCCTCGACGCCGCGGCCGCCGAGCTCGACCACGCCCTCGCGACGGCGCGCACCGCCCAGCAGCGCCTGGACTCGGCGCGCGAGGCCCTCGTCGGAGCCCTCGCCATCGCCGAGAGCCACATCCGCACGGCGAGCGAGCTCATCTCCTCCCGCCGGGGCGGCGTCGGCACGGATGCCCGCACCCGCCTCGCGGCCGCCGAGCGCGAGCTGCAGCTCGCCCGCCTCGAGGCCGACCCCGTCGCCGCCCTCGACGGAGCCCGGCGCGCCGCCACCCTCGCGACCGACGCAGACGCCCTCGCCCGCTACGACACGATGCACGCCCGCCGATGAACCCGCCCACCGACCGGCCCACCCCGATGGGCGCACGCTGATGGCGACCCGACGCCGACGCCCGACCGGCCGCATCCTGAAACCCCTGGCCCTCGCGATCGCCACTCTCCTCGTCGCCGTCGTCGTCGGCTTCCTCGTCGACGCCCACACCACCTACGCCGCCGAACTCGAACCCGTCCAGGCGGTCGCCGCCGATCCCGCCGTCGACATCGCCTGGACCCACGGCGACGTCGTGATGACCCCCACCGGCCCCCCGAACGGCACCGGCCTCGTCTTCCTCGCCGGCGCGAAGGTCGACCCGCTCGCCTACGCGGACAAGCTCAGCGGCATCGTCGACTCGGGCACGACCGTGGTGATCGTGCGCCCGATCCTCAACTTCGCGATCCTCGAGTTCCGCCCCTTCAGCACCTTCACCGAGCTCGCCCCGGGCGTCGACGACTGGTACGTCGGCGGCCACTCCCTCGGCGGCGTCAAGGCCTGCCAGTACGCCACCGACGCCGACGCCGACGTTCGGGGCCTCGTGCTCCTCGGCTCCTACTGCGCGGGCGACCTGAGCGACAGCGACACACCCGTCCTCTCCGTCTCGGGAAGCGACGACGGCCTCAGCACCCCCGCGAAGATCGACGCCTCCCGCGCCGACCTCCCCGCCGACGCCCGCTTCGTCGTGATCGAGGGCGCGAACCACGCCTCCTTCGGCGACTACGGCCCCCAGCCGGGCGACGGCACGGCCTCGATCGACGACGAGCGGATGCGCGCCCGGCTCACCACCGCTCTCGACGACTTCCTCGCCGCCCCCTGAGCGGCACCGAACCGAACGCAGGAACGACGAATGCCGGCCCCCGGAGGTACTCCTCCAGCCGACCGGCATCCCATTCGTCCGTGCGCGAGGGGGGACTTGAACCCCCACGCCCTTGCGGGCACTGGCACCTGAAGCCAGCGCGTCTGCCAATTCCGCCACTCGCGCGAACTAGGAGAGATTAGCACGCGCGCGAGGCAGGTGCGAAACCGGGCGGGAAGGGCCGTGCCGCGGGTCCGCGAAGGGCTGAGAGTGCATTAACACCCAAGACAAGTAACATCGACGTAGCATTCACGCCTTAAAGAGCCCGCGCCGCCTGCGCGGAGCATCGAACGACACCCCGACGCCTCCCTCCCGAGGCCGAGCGATGCCGGGAGAACAGGAAACGGAGAGACGTGGGAATACTGGACAACTTCGAGAAGGGTCTCGAGCGCGCCGTCAACGGCGCCTTCGCGAAGACCTTCCGCTCGGGGCTCCAGCCGGTCGAGATCTCCTCCGCGCTGAAGCGCGAGCTCGACACCAAGGCGGCCGTCGTCTCGCGCGACCGCATCCTCGCGCCCAACAGCTTCCGCGTGCTCCTCGCCACCGGCGACTACGAGCGCATGACGGGCATCGGCCCGACCCTCCTCGACGACCTGAACCAGATCGTCCAGCAGCACGCCTCCCAGCAGGGCTTCCAGTTCGCGGGCGGCGTCTCCATCGAGCTGGTCGACGACCCCAAGCTCACGACGGGCGTCATCCAGATCGACTCGGCCAACGTGCAGAGCGAGGTCAGGTGGATGCCCGTGCTCGACGTCGCGGGCCGCCGCCACCCGATCACCAAGGCGCGCACCGTGGTGGGGCGCGGCAGCGACGCCGACATCACGATCGACGACACCGGCACCTCCCGCAAGCACGTCGAGATCCTGTGGGACGGGCAGCACGCCCAGGCCCGCGACCTCGGCTCGACCAACGGCTCGCAGCTGAACGGCCGGCCGTTCCAGCGTGCCAACCTCGATCCCGACTCGGTCATCCAGATCGGCCGCACGACCATCGTCTTCCGCATCGTCCCGCAGACCGGGCCGGCGGGCGCCGCCGCCCCCCGGAGCACACCGGGAAGCGCCCCGCGCAGCGCCCCGGGCGGCACTCCGGGAAGCGGCTCCCCCGACGCCGGCGGATTCTGGCGGTAGGCGGGCCATGAGCGAACTCACACTCCTCATCCTGCAGCTGGCCTTCCTGGCCCTGCTCTGGGTGTTCATCTTCATCGTCGTCTACGCGATGCGCTCCGACCTGTTCGGGCAGCGTGTGCGCAAGCTGCGAAGCGACGCAGCACCCGCCGCCGCAGCCGCCGGCGGCGGCGCAGCCGGGGCCAGGTCTTCGAACGCCGCGCAGGCCCCGGCACCGCAGACCCCCGCGACCCCGGCTCCGCCCGCCCCGAAGGTGCCCACCTTCGTGCCGGCCCCTGGCACCGAGCTCTCCGGCCCGCCCCGCGCCAGCACGGCGAACGCGCGCCGCCTCGTCATCACCTCGGGCCCGAAGAACGGCAGCGAGATCCCGCTCGGCACCGAGCCGCTCACGATCGGCCGCTCGAGCGACTCGAGCGTGGTCATCCGCGACGACTACACCTCCACCCATCACGCGCGCCTGATGGTGTGGGGTGAGGAGTGGGTCATCCAGGACCTCGACTCCACCAACGGCACCTTCCTCGACGGCCAGCGCGTCACCTCCCCCGTCCACGTTCCCCTGAACACGCCGATCCGCATCGGCGCCACGAGCTTCGAACTGCGGCGGTAGCCGGTGGCGATCGTGACCGTGAGCGCGGCCGTGTCCCACGTGGGCAAGATCCGCTCCAACAACCAGGACTCCGGGTTCGCGGGCGAGACGCTCTTCGCGGTGGCCGACGGCATGGGCGGGCACGCGGGCGGCGACGTCGCGAGCGCCCTGGCACTCCAGCGTCTGGCCGAGATCGACGGCGAGTACGGGTCGGCGGTCGACGCCGAGTTCGCGCTGCAGGAGGCGATCGTCGCCGCGAACGCCGTGCTCACCGAGACGGTGTACGAGCATCCGGAGCTCACCGGTATGGGCACCACCCTCAGCGCCCTCGTGCGGGTGGGCCACAGTGTCGCACTCGCCCACATCGGCGACTCGCGGGTGTACCGCCTGCGCGACGACGTGCTGACCCAGATCACGGTCGACCACACCTTCGTTCAGCGCCTCGTCGACTCGGGCCGCATCACCCCCGAGGAGGCCAAGACCCACCCGCGCCGCTCGGTGCTGATGCGGGTGCTCGGCGACGTCGACGCGGCCCCCGAGGTCGACCTCCAGGTCATGGACACCCGGCCCGGCGACCGGTGGATGCTCTGCTCCGACGGCCTCTCGGGTGTGGTCGAGCACGACGACATCGAGAAGGTCCTGAAGAACCAGGTCTCGCCGAGCGACGCCGCGAACGCCCTGGTCAAGGAGAGCCTCGACCACGGCGCCCCCGACAACGTCACCGTCGTCGTGGTCGACGTGCACCAGTCGCTCGAGACCCCCGAGGTCGAGCCGGTCATCGTCGGCTCGGCGGCCTCGCCCATCGCCTTCGAGCAGCGCACCGGCCGCCGCACCACCCGTTCCACCAACCTGGCCGGCATCCCGGGCCTCCGCCTGCACCCGCGCGGCCCCGCGAGCACCGAGCCGAGCCACTTCGAGCCCGGCTCCGAGGACTACCTCGACGAGCTGATCGAAGAAGACCGCCGCCGCGGCCGCCGACGCAAGATCACCTGGCTGGTCGGCGCCATCCTCGTGATCGCTCTGGTCGCGGCGGGTCTCTGGGCCGGCTACCGCTGGACGCAGACGCGCTACTACGTCGGCGAGTCCGACGGCTACGTCTCGATCTACCAGGGCATCCAGCAGGGTGTCGGGCCCATCTCGCTCTCGCACGTCTACCAGCAGACCGAGATCGAGTCCGACGCGCTCACTCCCTACGCCCAGAACCAGGTCGAGAAGACCATCACCGCCGATTCGGTGCAGGATGCCCGGGAGATCGTCGAGCGCCTGAACTCCGCGACCCCCACCGACGAGGGCGGCGCACCCTCCACCTCGACACCCACCCCGACTCCCGCGCCGGACGGCACGCCCCCGCCCACCCCGACCGGAACCCCGGCCCCCTGATGTCCGCCGCCCCCACCGCTCCCGTCTCCCCCACTCCGGCCGCCACACCGGGCAAGGGCATCCGACGCATCCGCGTGCCGCAGAAGCTGCGCAACCTCGAGCTGTTCCTGCTGCTGTTCGTCTGCGCGGTCAACGCCTTCGCGGTCGTGATCGTGCAGTTCGGCGCGCTGGGCTCGGCCGATCTCACCGTCGTGACCCTGGGCGCCGGGCTCGCCGTGCTCGTGTTCGCCATGCACATCGCGCTGCGGCTGGTGGCCACGAACGCCGACCCCTTCATCCTGCCGATCGCCTCGCTCCTGAACGGCATCGGCATCGCGATGATCTACCGAATCGACATCGCCGAGAAGCTCACCGGCTGGGAGTCGACCGCGCTTCGGCAGGTGGTCTGGACGGCCGTGGCGGTGGCCCTCGCGATCGCCGTGATCGTCGTCATCCGCAACCACCGCGTGCTGCAGCGCTACACCTACGTCGCCGGGCTCGTCGCCGGTGTGCTCCTCCTCCTGCCGATGCTGCCGGTGCTCGGCCAGGAGATCAACGGCGCCCGGGTCTGGATCCACGTCGGCTCGTTCTCGTTCCAGCCCGGCGAGGTGGCGAAGATCGCCCTGGCCGTCTTCTTCGCGGGCTACCTGGTCTCGCGCCGCGACAGCCTCTCGATGGTGGGTCGACGGATGCTCGGCCTCCGCTTCCCGCGCGGCCGCGACCTCGGCCCCATCCTGGTGCTCTGGGCCCTCTCGATGGCGATCATCATCTTCCAGCGCGACCTCGGCACGGCGCTGCTCTACTTCGGACTGTTCGTGGTGATGATCTACGTCGCCACGGGGCGGGCGAGCTGGGTCGTGCTCGGGGTCGGCCTGTTCCTCGCCGGCGGTGTGATCGCCGGGCAGGTGCTCGTCTACGTCAACGACCGCTTCACGAACTGGCTCGACGCCTTCAACCCCGCCGTCTACGACGCCCAGGGCGGCAGCTACCAGCTGGTGCAGGGGCTGTTCGGCCTCGCCAACGGCGGGCTGATCGGCACGGGTCTCGGCGAGGGCCGGCCCGACATCACCCCGCTGGCGCAGAGCGACTACATCATCGCCTCGCTCGGCGAGGAGCTGGGGCTGGCCGGCCTGTTCGCCATCTTCGGCCTCTACCTGCTGTTCATCTCGCGCGGCCTCCGCATCAGCTTCGCGGGGCAGGACGACTTCGGCCGGCTGCTCGGCGTCGGCCTCTCGTTCACGCTGGCGCTGCAGTGCTTCATCGTGATCGGCGGCGTCACCCGGGTGATCCCGCTGACCGGTCTGACGACCCCGTTCCTCGCGGCCGGCGGATCGTCGCTGGTGGCCAACTGGATCATCGTCGCGCTGCTGCTCCGCCTGTCGGACACAGTGCGCAATCAGCCGAGGCTGGTGATCTAGACCCGTGACCCGAGAACTCAAGCGCGTGAGCATCGTCGTGTTCGCGATGTTCCTGGCCCTGCTCGTCTCGACGACGCTGATCCAGTTCTTCCAGGCCGACAACCTCGCGGGCGACGCCCGGAACGCCCGCACCATCTACGCCAGCTACGACGTCGAGCGCGGGCCGATCCTGGTCGACGGGCAGCCGATCGCGGTCTCGGTGCCCACGGGCGACGAGTTCAAGTACCAGCGGAGCTACCCGCAGGGCCCGCTCTACAGCGCGGTCACGGGCTACTACACACTCGGCCAGGGCTCCAGCCAGATCGAGCAGTCGATGAACGACTACCTCAGCGGCACGAGCGACTCGCAGTTCCTGGAGTACCTCGACCGCCTGGTCACCGGCAAGAACCCGCAGGGCGCCTCGGTCGAGCTCACCATCGACCCGGTGGTGCAGCAGGCCGCGTACGACGCGCTCGGCAGCTACCAGGGCGCCGTCGTGGCGATCGAGCCGTCGACCGGGCGCATCCTGGCCATGGTCTCCAAGCCCGACTACGACCCCAACGCCCTGGCCGCGCACGACACCCAGCAGGTGCTCGACGCCTATGACCAGCTGCTGGCGGCCCCCGGCGACCCGCTCATCAACAAGACGATCAACGACCTGAACCCCCCGGGCTCGACGTTCAAGATCGTCACCACCTCGGCGGCGCTGCAGAACTCCGGGCTGCCGGTCGACCACACCGAGCCGAACCTCGCGCGCCTGCCGCTCCCCGGCAGCGACGCGACCGTGGCGAACGCCGGCGGCGGCACCTGCGGAGGCGGTGACACGGTCTCCATCGCGACCGCCTTCATCCTCTCCTGCAACATCCCGATGGCCGAGCTCGGCATGGAGATGGGCGAGTCCTCGCTCGGCGACATGGCCAGCGCGTTCGGCTTCGGCAGCGAGCTGTCCATCCCGATGGACGTCTCGACGAGCGAGTACCCGCGCGGCCTCGACGACGCGCAGCTCGCCCTCTCGGCCTTCGGTCAGGGCAGCGACGTGGCGACGCCGCTGCAGATCGCGATGCTCTCGGCGGCCGTCGCGAACGGCGGCACGATCATGACGCCCGATCTCATCGACGAGATCCGGGCCCCCGATCTGAGCGTGCTGCAGAGCTTCGAGGCGAAGGAATTCTCGACCCCGCTGACCGATGTAACAGCTTCGGAACTTTCGACGCTGATGGCGCAGGCGGTCGATAACGGCGCGGCTACTAATGCAAGAATAGACGGCGTCAGTGTGGCTGGTAAGACCGGCACCGCAGAGAACGGGGAAGACGATCCCTACACCCTGTGGTTCACCGGTTTCGCCCCGGCTGACAACCCTCGGGTCGCCGTCGCTGTGGTCGTGGAAGACGGCGGTGGGCTGGGCCAATCGGGCACAGGCAACGAATTGGCCGCGCCGATCGCGAAACGAGTACTAGAGGCGGTGCTGAGTAAATGAGACCCACAGCAGGGGTGACCTTCGGGGGCCGGTACGAGCTGTCGAATCGCATCGCGATCGGCGGCATGGGCGAGGTCTGGCAGGCGACCGACCTCGTGATCGGCCGCACCGTCGCGATCAAGATCCTGAAGGACGAGTACCTGGGCGACCCGGGCTTCCTCGAGCGCTTCCGCGCCGAGGCCCGGCACGCCGCGCTCGTCAACCACG
The DNA here is from genome assembly GCF_013409865.1 of Herbiconiux flava. Lineage (NCBI taxonomy): Bacteria > Bacillati > Actinomycetota > Actinomycetes > Micrococcales > Microbacteriaceae > Herbiconiux > Herbiconiux flava. The sequence continues at coordinate 829,012 of NZ_JACCBM010000001.1, read as the reverse complement.
AGGGCATCGCGAACGTCTTCGACTACGGCGAGGAGGAGGGCAGCGCCTACCTCGTGATGGAGCTGGTGCCCGGCGAGGCGCTCTCCACCATCCTCGAGCGCGAGCACGTGCTCTCCACCGACCGGGTGCTCGACATCGTCGCCCAGACCGCGCTCGCCCTGCAGGCCGCGCACGCCGCGGGCCTCGTGCACCGCGACATCAAGCCAGGCAACCTGCTGATCACGCCCGACGGCCGTGTGAAGATCACCGACTTCGGCATCGCTCGCATCGCCGACCAGGTGCCGCTCACCGCGACCGGCCAGGTCATGGGCACCGTGCAGTACCTCTCGCCCGAGCAGGCCAGCGGTCAGCCGGCCTCCCCCACCACCGACATCTACTCGCTCGGCATCGTCGCCTACGAGTGCCTGGCGGGCAAGCGCCCGTTCACGGGCGAGTCGCAGGTCGCGATCGCGATGGCGCAGATCAACGAGACGCCGCCCGACCTGCCGACCACGATCGCCACCCCGGTGCGCAACCTCGTGCTCTCCTGCATCGCCAAGAAGCCCGAAGACCGGCCGACCTCCACCGGTGCCCTCGCGCGGGCCGCCATGGCGCTGCGTCGCGGCGACATCGCCTCGGCGGCGGCGGCCGTGCCCGCTGTGCTCGGCGACGAGCCGCTGCCCCCGACCTCGGCCACCACCGTCATGCCGACGAGCAACGACGCCACCCAGGCGACCACCGTGCTCGCCGCGGCGGGAGCCGGTGCCGCCGGTGGAGCCGCGGCCAACCCGCTGCTGTTCCCCACCGACCCCGAGACCGACGCGGTCGAGGAGGCGCCGAAGAAGCGCAGCCCGTGGACCTGGCCGCTCATCGTGCTGATCATCATCCTGCTGGTCATCGGCGTCGGAACCCTCGTCACCGTTCTCTTCCAGAACAACAACGGCGGCAACGCGGTGCCCGCGACCACCTCCACGAGCGCACCGCCCACCTCCGCGCCTCCGACCACCACGGCTCCGTCGCCCACGCCGTCCAACACGCGCATCCCCGTCTCCGAGGCGGAGCTCAAGGGCCAGTCGTTCGCCGACGCCTCGGGCATCCTCGAGGGCATGGGCCTGTCGGCCAGCCGCGTGGTCGGCAACGCCGCCCCCTCGGCCGATCAGGTCGACGTCGTCTACCAGGCCACCCCCGTCGGCAACGTCGACCCGGGTACCACCATCCAGCTCACGGTCTACGGCGACGTGATCGTTCCCGACGCCCCGGCGACGGCTCCGACCACCGACTCCGGCAGCGTGGAGCCCGGTGAGAACTTCACGGTCTCCTGGTCGTCGTACAGCTGCCCCTCGGGAACCACGCTCGACGGCTACACGCTGCAGGCGACGAACGCGACCCTGCAGGCCGAGCCGGGAACGGCGACGAGCGCCGAGTTCACGGCGACGGGTGCCGAGACCTCGACCATCGAGATCAAGTACCAGGTGACCTGCTCCGGCTCGGCCTCGGGCTTCTCGCCAGCGCTGACACTGTCGATCTCCGGTGGCGGCCCGACGCCCAAGCCCTCCGAGACGCCCGAAGATTGAGCCCGACCGGTAGCCTGACCTCGACACCTGTCCGTTTGACGATTTCCGTGGAGCAGCACCTGTGACCGACGACACCCGCCTCCTCGCCGGGAGGTATCGCATCGGCGAGCTCATCGGGCGCGGCGGCATGTCGAACGTCTACTCGGGCCGCGACGAGCGGCTCGGCCGGCAGGTCGCCATCAAGCTGCTGAAGTCGTCGCTCGCGGGCGACCCGGTGTTCCGCACCCGGTTCCGCCAGGAGGCGCAGGCCGCGTCGCGCATGGCGCATCCCACGATCGTGCGCGTCTTCGACGCCGGCGAGGAGCGGGTGGCCGAGGCCGGCGGCTTCGAGGGCATCGTGCCGTTCATCGTGATGGAGTTCGTCGAGGGCAAGCTGCTCAAGGACGTGATCAAGGAGGGGCCGGTCGACTCGGCCGAGGCCATCCGCATCACCGAGGGCATCCTCACCGCCCTGGAGTACTCGCACCGCGCCGGCGTCGTGCACCGCGACATCAAGCCGGGCAACGTGATGATCACGCACGGCGGCCAGGTGAAGGTGATGGACTTCGGCATCGCCCGGGCCATCTCCGACTCCTCGGCCACGGTCGCGCAGACCACGGCGATCCTCGGCACGGCTCAGTACTTCTCGCCCGAGCAGGCCCGGGGCGAGTCCGTCGACGCCCGCACCGACCTCTACTCCACCGGCGTCGTGCTGTTCGAGATGCTCACCGGCCAGCCGCCGTTCAAGGGCGAGACCCCGGTCGCCGTCGCCTACCAGCACGTCAGCGAGATGCCGGTCGCCCCGTCGACGATCAACCCGCAGGTGTCGCCGGCGATCGACCAGGTCACCCTGCATGCCCTGGCGAAGGACCGCTTCGCCCGCTTCCAGAACGCGGTCGAGTTCCGCACCGACCTGCAGATCGCCGGTGCGGGCAAGATCCCGTCGAAGCGCGTGCCCGCCGACGACTTCCAGTCCTCCCTCTTCGGAGCTCCGCCGAGCCTCACCCAGGGAACAGATTCGGCGCTCACCCAGCTCGCCGGAGACGACGAGTACTCGGTGCGCACGCAGTCGCGGCCGCCTGTGGTCTGGATCTGGGCGGGCGTCGTCTCGGTCGCCGTCATCCTCGTGGCGATCGTGTTCTGGGTGCTGACCCTCACCCCCACCGACACGTTGCCCTCCACCTCGCGCGAGATCCCCACCATGACGGGGCAGAGCTACGAGGCGGCCGACGCCACCCTGCAGCAGCTCGACCTGGTGACCGCGCGCTACGACGTCTACAGCGACACGGTGCCCGCGGGCCAGGTCGTCGACACCGATCCGCCGGCCGGCACCATCGTCGGCCCCGGCACGGTCATCGACGTGCGGGTCTCGCAGGGGCGCCAGTCGGTCACGGTGCCGACGGTCAGCGGCCAGGCGGCGACGGATGCGAGCACGGCCCTCACGACGGCGGGCTTCTCGGTCGGCCAGACGGTCAAGGAGAACTCGCCCGACGTGCCGTCGGACATCGTCATCCGCACCGACCCCGACGGCGGCACAGGCGCCTTCGCCGGCGACACCATCGAACTGGTCGTCTCCACCGGCCTCGTCTCCGTGCCCGACGTCACGGGCGAGCCCTACACCGACGCGCAGACCACCCTCGCGGGCCTGCAGCTCGAGGTCACGGTGCAGCCCGACCCCGGATGCGCGGCGACGCCGCAGAGCCCGGGCGTCAGCCAACCGGTCTCGAGCCAGTCGATCCGCGAGGGCGACGCCGCTCAGAAGTCGGCGATCACGATCTTCTACTGCAGCGGCGCCTGATCATCCTTACTACTTGCGCCGGGGTCAGACCGCGCGCAGCAGCGGGTTGAGCGTGGCGGCACGCTCGGGAGCCTCGGCGAGGCCCGCGGTCGCGAGCCAGTTGCCGAGCATCCGGTAGCCGCCCTCGGTCAGCACCGACTCGGGGTGGAACTGAACCCCGTACACCGGTGCGGTGACGTGACGCACGCCCATGATGACGCCGCCGTCGGTGCGCGAGGTCACGACGAGCGAGTCGGGCACCGTGCCGTCGACCACGGCGAGCGAGTGGTAGCGGGTGGCCGTGAAGCCGTCGGGCACCCCGTCGTAGAAGGGGTCGTCGTCGTGCCGGATGACCGAGGTCTTGCCGTGCATCAGCTCTTCGGCGTTGGTGACCGTCGCCCCGAGGGCCTCGGCGATCGCCTGGTGGCCGAGGCACACGCCGAGCAGCGGGGTGCCGGAGTCGAGGGCCGCCAGCACGACCGGGATCGAGACGCCGGCCTCGGACGGCTTGCCGGGACCGGGTGAGACCAGCACGGCGTCGTAGCCGGCGATCGTCTCGGCGGCGTCGGCCGCGTCGAAGGAGTCGTTGCGCACGACCTCGGTCTCGGCACCGAGCTGCTGCAGATAGCCGTTGAGCGTGTAGACGAAGCTGTCGTAGTTGTCGATCACGAGAACACGGGTCATCGATCCACCGTCACATCCTGAGCGGGGGCCGTCATCTGATCGACCCAGGGGAACACGAAGAACGCGAGCAGGTAGAGCACCGCCGCGACCAGCACGAGCACGATCAGGATGCGCAGCCAGACCGGCCCGGGGATGAGTCGCCAGAGCGTCGCGTACATCAGGCCCCCACCAATCCCGAGATCTCGGCCGGAGCCCCGACGGAGCGCGGCGTCCAGTCGGTCAGCACCGAGTAGGCGATGATGCGCTCGCTCGCCACGTAGAGCGGATTGCAGCTCGTCATGGTGAGGATGCGGTCGGTGGGCGCGGCGTTCGGCACCTGCGGCACGGGGTCGATGACACCGACGCCGTAGGGCGTGACGTATTCCAGCCCGCGGAAGGTGTACGTGTACCAGCCCGCCTGGGTCTCGACGTAGACCTTGTCGCCCAGCTGCAGCTCATTGATCTTCAGGAACGGGCTGCCCCAGCCGTCGCGGTGCGCGGCGATGGCGAAGTTGCCGATCTCGCCGGGCATCTGGGTGGAGGCGTAGTGACCGGCGCCGCCCTTGTTCAGCACCGAACGCGGATCGACCCCCTCGGCGATGGTCTTCTTGAAGTCGGAGCCGAAGCGCGGCACGTAGACGACCGCGAACTCCTCGGCGTCGCCGGGAGCCGCGTCGGCGGCGGGCGGCTCGCCGTAGGCGAAGGCAGGGGTCGCCGTGGTGCCGTCGGTGGCGGGCGCGACGGGCGCCGGCGAGGCGCCGTCGTCACCCGACTGCCAGCCGTCGATCAGCTGGTCGGCGTCGGAGGCCTGCTGGTTGCTCAGCATCACCCCGTTCAGCGTGAACTGCCAGCCGAGGAAGAGCAGCACCAGCACGCCGGCCGTGATCAGCAGTTCGCCGAACACCCCGACGACGCGGGAGACCAGGCCGCGCTTGCGCCGTCGCGGGCGCCGGAGCTCGCCCTGCACGCTGTCGGTCATGCCCACAATCCTAGGAGTTGTGGCTGAGCACCGGCCACGAAGGCGACAGCCTGTGGAGAACCGGTGGAGAACGGGGGATGAATCCCCGTTAGAATCATCGGCATGGCCCGAGACAAAGCATCCACGAAGGACCTCGCCCGTCGCAACCGCGACGTCCAGCGCACCAGCTCCGACGATTCGGCCCAGAACCCCAACCCGGTCTGGTTCAAACCGGTCATGTTCGGGTTCATGATCGTCGGTCTGCTGTGGATCATCGTGTTCTACGTGAGCCAGGGCCTGTTCCCCGTCCCCGACCTGGGCAGCTGGAACATCCTGGTCGGCTTCGGCATCGCCTTCATCGGGTTCATCATGACCACCAGGTGGCGCTGAACTACACCGGTGTGATTATCCCCAATGTGGAAACTCCTGTGGAGAATTCCACAGTGTGGATAACTCTGTTAGTCGTTCTAGCAATCAGACGAGTGCGCGAATCACGGTGAGGGCCACGAGGGCCACCGCGATCCCCGTCACACCGACGATCTGAGCGGTTCGCTGGCGCCGGTTGCGCGTGCGCACGAGCACCAGCGCGACGAGCCCGCCGGCGACGATGCCGCCCACGTGCGCCTGCCACGAGATGCCCGGCACGAAGAAGCCCCAGGCGAGGTTCAGCACCACCAGCACCACGAATTGGATGCTGTTCCCGCCGAGGTGCCGGTTGATGATGAAGAAGGCGCCCATCAGGCCGAAGATCGCGCCGGACGCTCCGACGGTGCCCTGCATCGGGTCGCCCAGGAGGTCGACGGCCACGGAGCCGCCGAAGCCCGCGATGAGGTAGAGGGCGAGGAAGCGGCCTCGCCCGAGCATCCGTTCGAGCACCCCGCCGAAGATGAACAGCGAGTACATGTTCAGCAGGATGTGCAGCGGCAGGAGCGAAGCGGTCGAGTGCGTGAAGATCGCGGTGATCATGCGCCACGGCTCGAGGGGCGCCCCGGTGTCGGGCTGCACGTACGCCGGGGCGAACAGCAGCGCGTTCGTGACGCCGAGCCCGGGGATGAGCTGCAGGCCGAAGACGACGATGCAGAGCGCGATCAGCGAGTAGGTGACGACGGGCGCGTCGGCCCCGGTCAGCCGGCGGGCGACCGCTCGGCTGCGCTTCGGGCGCGGGATGCTCGCCCGGTCTCGGCGCGCGCACTCGACGCAGTGCACCCCCACCGCCGCCTGCACCTGGCACTCGGGGCAGATGGTGCGGCCGCAGCGCTGGCAGAGCACGAAGCTCTGCCGGCCGGGGTGGCGGTAGCAGTAGTTGTCGGCCGAGACCGGGGCGCTCGTCATCGGGGGTGTCGCGTCGGGGAGGGGTCAGACCTCGGTGACGGTGACGTTCTCGAGCACGACCTCGTCGAGCGGACGGTCGTAGGCGTCGGTGGCGACACCGGCCAGCTTGTCGACGATGCGGCGCGAGGCGTCGTCGGCGACCTCACCGAAGATGGTGTGCTTGCCCTGCAGCCAGGTGGTGGGGCCGACGGTGATGAAGAACTGCGAGCCGTTGGTGCCCTTGCCGCCCTGCAGCCCGGCGTTGGCCATGGCGAGGATGTAAGGCTCGGTGAAGTCGAGCTCGGGGTTGATCTCGTCGTCGAAGCGGAAGCCGGGGCCGCCGGTGCCGTTGCCGAGCGGGTCGCCGCCCTGGATCATGAAGCCGGGGATGATGCGGTGGAAGACGATGTTCTCGTAGAGGGGCGCCGTCGACGGCTTGCCCGTCTTCGGGTCGGTCCACTCGAGCCCGCCGGTGGCGAGGCCGATGAAGTTCTTGACGGTCTTGGGGGCGTGGTGACCGTACAGATTCACGACGATGGGGCCGTGGTTGGTGGTGATGGTGGCGACATGGGTGTGTGCGGGCATGGCTCGATTCTGTCATACCGGCACGCCGCATCCAGTGAAGGCCCAGACGATGAGGAGCGGATGATCAGGGCCGCGAACTACTGCGGCGGTGCAGAGCGTGCCAAGATGAAGTTGTCCGTGCTTTCGCCGATGGAGGTTTCCCATGAGTCTTTCCCGCAAGCGTCGCAAGGCGCTCAAGCGCCTGAAGGGTTCGGCAGAAGAACTGTGGCTCGACCAGCAGGACGTGCTCGACCGCGCCAACACGATCATCCGTGAGGCCGGCAAGCAGGCCAGCTTCCTCACCGAGGAGCAGGTCAAGCCCCGCGTGAAGAGCGCCGTCGACTCCGTCGCCCCCACGGTGAGCCGCAAGGTCGCCGAGGTCAAGGTCGCCGGCTCGACCGTGAAGAAGCAGTTCTCGTCCGAGGTCATCCCCGCCCTCGCCTCGACGCTCGGCTCGGCTGCAGCGGTGCTGCAGTCCTCGAAGAACCCCGAGTTCCTCAAGGACGCCGGCAAGAAGGTCAAGGAGGCCAGCAAGGCCGTCAAGAAGTCCGCCCCGAAGTCGGGCGGCTCGAAGGTCGGTACCGCGTTCGTCGTCAGCCTCGGCGTCGTCACTCTCGTCGGTGTCGGCTACGCCCTCTGGCAGACCTTCCGCGCCGACGACGAGCTCTGGATCGCCGACGAGGACCCGGAGCCCGAGACCAACCCCGAGAGCTGACCTCAGCCCCTCGACGACAGAAGCCCCTCACCTCACGGTGGGGGGCTTCTTTCGGTGGAGCCTGGGAGAATCGAACTCCCGACATCCTGCTTGCAAAGCAGGCGCTCTACCAACTGAGCTAAGGCCCCGTTCGGGGAGTGAATCTATGGGTGGGGCTACAAGGACTTGAACCTTGGACCTCTTCGTTATCAGCGAAGCGCTCTAACCGCCTGAGCTATAGCCCCGTTTTTTTGACCAGAGTAGAGATTACCCTACGCAGTGCCCGATCACACAATCGGGCCGGTCGAGCGTCACTTGTTGGTGAAGCCCAGCATGATGCCGCCGGTGATCCGCACGGCCAAGTTGTACAGCGCGGCCCAGATCGCTCCGAGCGCGGTGATGACGATGACGTTCAGGATGGCCACGACGATCGAGAAGCCCATCACCTGCGGCAGCGAGGCGAAGTCGAACAGGTCGAAGTTGCCGGCGCCCGCGATGTCCTGCAGCAGGGTGTTGATCGAATCGAACACGCCCGTCTGATTCAGCACCGACCACACCAGGAAGCTGGCGACCACGGTCACGATTCCGAGGATGATGGCGAGCAGGAACGAGATCTTCAGCACCGACCAGAAGTCGATGTAGACCAGCTTCAGCCGGACCTGCTTGGTGTTGGCGACTCTTGCCGTTTTCTTCGCGAATTTGTCGCCAAGATTACTCATCCGTCGTTACGTCCTCTCCAGGCGCAGACCCGGCGTCTGCGCTCTCCCCGAGTGCCTCGCCCAGCACGGGTTCTGCACCCGCCTCGAGCTCGGACTCCAGGTTGCGTTCGGTGTTCTTGGCCACCGCGATGATGCGATCATCGTCCGCGAAGCGGGCGAAGACCACGCCCATCGTGTCGCGTCCCTTGGCCGGAACTTCGGCCACGGCAGAGCGTACCACCTTGCCACTGGCAAGAACCACAAGGACCTCGTCGTCCTCCCCGACGATCAGGGAGCCGATCAGATCGCCCCGGGCATCCTGCAGCTTGGCCACCTTGATGCCCAGTCCGCCACGGCCCTGCACCCGGTACTCGTCGACCGAGGTGCGCTTCGCGTAGCCGCCCTCGGTGACGATGAACACGAAGCCCTCGTCGGAGACCACGGAGGCGCCCTGCAGCGAGTCCTCCCCACGGAACTTCATGCCGATGACCCCGGAGGTCGCGCGGCCCATCGGGCGCAGCGCGTCGTCGCTCGCGGTGAAGCGGATCGACATGCCCTTCTTGGACACCAGCAGCAGATCGCTGTCCTCGTCGACCAGCAGCGCCGAGACGAGCTCGTCGTCGTCGCGCAGGTTGATCGCGATGATGCCGCCCGAGCGGTTCGTGTCGTACTCGGTCAGCGACGTCTTCTTCAGCAGGCCGCCCTTGGTGGCGAGCACCAGGTACTGCGCGGTCTGGTAGTCGCGGATGTCGAGGATCTGCGTGATCTGCTCGTCAGGCGCGAGCGCCAGCAGGTTCGCGACGTGCTGCCCCTTGGCGTCGCGTCCGGCCTCCTGCAGCTCGTACGCCTTGGCGCGGTAGACGCGGCCCCGGTTGGTGAAGAACAGCAGCCAGTGGTGCGTCGTCGTGACGAAGAAGTGCTCGACCACGTCATCCGCTCGCAACTGGGCGCCCTTGACGCCCTTGCCGCCCCGGTGCTGGCTGCGGTAGTTGTCGCTGCGCGTGCGCTTGACGTACCCGCCGCGGGTGACGGTGACGACCATCTCCTCCTCGGGGATGAGGTCTTCGATGTTCATGTCGCCGTCGAAGCCGAACATGATCTCGGTGCGCCGGTCGTCGCCGAACTTCTCGACGATCTCGCCGAGCTCCTCGGTGATGATCTCGCGCTGGCGCTGCGGGCTGCCGAGGATGACGTTGTACTCGTCGATCTTCAGCTGGAGGGCCTCGGCCTCCTCCTGGATCTTCTGGCGCTCGAGGGCGGCCAGGCGGCGCAGCTGCAGCTCGAGGATGGCGCGGGACTGCAGCTCGTCGATGTCGAGCAGCTCCATCAGGCCGTCGCGGGCCTCCTCGACCGTGGGCGAACGGCGGATGAGTGCGATGACCTCGTCGAGCGCGTCGAGCGCCTTGAGGTAACCGCGCAGGATGTGCATCCGCGCCTCGGCCTCGCGCAGGCGGAAGCGGGTGCGGCGCACGATGACGTCGATCTGGTGCGCGACCCACTCGGTGATGAAGCCGTCGAGCGGGAGGGTGCGCGGGATGCCGTCGACGATCGCCAGCATGTTGGCGCCGAAGTTCTCCTGCAGCGAGGTGTGCTTGTAGAGGTTGTTCAGCACGACCTTGGCCACCGCGTCGCGCTTCAGCACGATCACGAGGCGCTGACCGGTGCGGCCCGAGGTCTCGTCACGGATGTCGGCGATGCCCGAGAGCCGGCCGTCCTTCACGAGGTCGGCGATCTTGATGGCCAGGTTGTCGGGGTTGACTTGGTAGGGCAGCTCGGTGACGACGAGGCAGGTACGGCCCTGCAGCTCCTCGACGCTCACCACGGCGCGCATGGTGATGGAACCGCGACCGGTTCGGTAGGCGTCGTGGATGCCCTTGACGCCGAGGATCTGCGCGCCGGTGGGGAAGTCGGGGCCCTTGATGCGCTGCATCAGGGCCTCGAGCAGCTCCTCGCGGGAGGCCTCGGGGTTCTCGAGGTACCAGATGGCGCCGGCGGCGACCTCGCGCAGGTTGTGCGGCGGGATGTTCGTGGCCATGCCGACCGCGATGCCGACCGATCCGTTGACCAGCAGGTTCGGGAAGCGGCTCGGCAGGACGACCGGCTCGAGGGTGCGGCCGTCGTAGTTGTCCTGGAAGTCGACCGTCTCTTCCTGGATGTCGCGCACCATCTCGAGCGCGAGCGGGGCCATCTTCGTCTCGGTGTACCGGGGGGCGGCGGCACCGTCGTTGCCGGGCGAGCCGAAGTTGCCCTGGCCGAGCGCCAGCGGGTAGCGGAGGCTCCAGGGCTGGATGAGGCGCACGAGGGTGTCGTAGATCGACGTGTCGCCGTGAGGGTGGAACTGACCCATCACCTCGCCGACCACGCGGGCCGACTTCGAGAACGCGCGGTCGGGGCGGTAGCCGCCGTCGTACATCGCGTAGATCACGCGGCGGTGCACGGGCTTCAGCCCGTCGCGCACGTCGGGCAGGGCGCGCCCGACGATGACGCTCATCGCGTAGTCGAGGTAGGAGCGCTGCATCTCCAGCTGGAGATCGACCTGCTCGATGCGATCGCCGGCGGGCGGAGTGATTTCGTCAGTCATGTGTCAGTCTCGATCGAAGGGTCAGAAGCGGAGCGCGGTCAGGCGCGGTCAGATGTCCAGGAAGCGGACGTCTTTGGCGTTCTTCTGGATGAAGTTGCGGCGCGATTCGACGTCTTCGCCCATCAGGGTGGAGAAGATCTCGTCGGCCGCGGCCGCGTCGTCGAGGGTGATCTGGCGGAGGGTGCGGGTGTCGGGGTCCATCGTGGTGTCCCAGAGCTCGCGGTAGTCCATCTCGCCGAGGCCCTTGTAGCGCTGGATGCCGTTCTCCTTGGGCATCCGCTTGCCCGCGGCCTGCCCGTCGACCAGCAGCGCGTCGCGCTCGGCGTCGGAGTAGACGTACTCGTGCGGCGAGTTCGACCACTTCAGTCGGTAGAGCGGCGGCATGGCGAGGTAGACGTAGCCCAGCTCGATCAACGGCCGCATGTAGCGGAACACCAGCGTGAGCAGCAGCGTCGTGATGTGCTGGCCGTCGACGTCGGCATCGGCCATCAGCACGATCTTGTGGTACCGGGCCTTGTCGGGGTTGAAGTCCTCGCCGATGCCGGCGCCGAACGCCGTGATCATGGCCTGCACCTCGTTGTTGCCGAGCGCGCGGTCGAGCCGGGCCTTCTCGACGTTCAGGATCTTGCCGCGGAGAGGCAGGATGGCCTGGGTCTCGGGGTTGCGGCCCTGAATGGCGGAGCCGCCGGCCGAGTCGCCCTCGACGATGAAGATCTCGCTCTTGGCGGGGTCGCGGCTCGAGCAGTCCTTCAGCTTGCCGGGCATGCCGCCGCCCTCGAGCAGCCCCTTGCGGCGGGTCTGCTCGCGCGCCTTGCGGGCGGCGAGACGGGCCTGCGAGGCCTGGATGGCCTTGCGGATGATGTCGCGCGCCTGAACGGGGTTGCGGTCGAACCAGTCGGTGAGCTCGGTGCCGACGACCTTCTGCACGAAGGCCTTCGCCTCGGTGTTGCCGAGCTTGGTCTTCGTCTGACCCTCGAACTGCGGCTCGGCGAGCTTGATCGAGATGACGGCCGTGAGGCCCTCGCGCACGTCGTCGCCGGAGAGGTTGTCGTCCTTCTCCTTGATGATGTTCTTCTCGCGCGCGTAGCGGTTCACCAGCGAGGTGAGCGCGGCGCGGAAGCCCTCCTCGTGGGTGCCGCCCTCGTGCGTGTTGATCGTGTTGGCGTAGGTGTGGACGCTCTCGGTGTAGCCCGTCGTCCACTGCATCGCCACCTCGAGCGCGATCTTGCGCTCGGTGTCCTCCTGCTCGAAGGAGATGATCTCCTCGTTGACGAGGTCGGCCTTCTTGGAGCGGTTGAGGTACTCGACGTAGTCCTTCAGGCCGTTCTCGTAGAGGTAGGTGACCGAGGTCTCCTCGTCCTCCCCGGACTCGCCACCCCGCTCATCCGTCAGCTTGATGGCGAGGCCCTTGTTCAGGAAGGCCATCTGCTGGAAGCGGGCACGCAGGGTCTCGTAGTCGAACTCGACGGTCTCGAAGATGTCGGCGTTCGGCCAGAACGTGATGCGCGTCCCGGTCTCGGTCGTGGACTCGCCCTGCTCGAGGGGAGCCTGGGGCACACCGATCTTGTAGCTCTGCCGGTACACGGCGCCCTGGCGGCGCACCTCGACGTCGAGTTCGCTCGACAGAGCGTTCACGACGGATGAGCCCACGCCGTGCAGACCACCCGAGACCGCGTAGCCGCCACCGCCGAACTTGCCACCGGCGTGCAGGATGGTGAGGACGACCTCGACGGTCGACTTCTTCTGCACGGGGTGGATGTCGACCGGGATGCCCCGGCCGTTGTCGGTGACCGTGATGCCGCCGTCTTTGCGCATGACCACTTCGATGTGGGTGGCATAGCCGGCGAGCGCCTCATCGACGGAGTTGTCGACGATCTCGTATACCAGGTGGTGCAGACCTCGAGGCCCTGTCGAGCCGATGTACATGCCGGGGCGCTTGCGCACCGCTTCGAGGCCTTCGAGAACCTGGATCTGGTCGGCGCCGTACTCGTTGTCGGGGTGGACCTTGTCCGATTCAGACATATGGAAATGGGCTCCTCAGTGCCGCGCCCAACGGCCGGGCAGGCGACCCTTAATTCTATCAAACCCGGGATGGGAAAAAGCGGTCAGACGCCCCGTAGAGGAGATTTCTCCACTGGCGTGACCATATTTGCCCCGTCAGCCGTAGGTATCGCGAGGACCCCGCCCTGGAATCGATCTGGAGCCCCGTTTCCAGGACGGGGCGTGGGGGGCTTCGAAGCGGATCGACTCGATGCCCGCCTCGGGAAAACGCTGAGCAATCGTCGTCATGATCAGCACACGCATGTGCCGCAGCTGGGTCGCCCAGGCCGTCGAGTCGCACTGCACCGTCAGCACCGAGTCGGTGATGCCGATCGGCCGGCTGTGCTCGGCGGTCTCGGGCCCGGCGATCTCGGTCCAGGCGAGCAGGAGGTCGCTCTTCGCGAGCGACGAACCCCAGCCGAGCTCGCTGGAGAGCCCCGACATCACGTCGCCCAGTCCCTTCGGGTCGCGCCCGACGCCGTAGGGAACGCTCGCCTCGTCGTCGCCGCGCGCCCTCGTCTTCTTCTCGCGCCAGCGGGCGGCGCGGGAGGTGGGGTCGCCGAACGCCGTCTTCAGGCGCAGGTAGACGTTCTGCGATTCGGGGTTGCGCCTGGTGGGTTCAGGCATCCTGCGCCTCGGGAGCGTTCGGGGACTCCACGATGGCCCCGGCCTCGATGCGCACGGTGTGGGCGGTCAGCGCCTCGGGCACGTCGTCGTACACCGCGGCGGTGATGAGCACCTGCTCGTAGTCCTTCACCGCATCCGCCAGCCGCCCGCGCCGGCGCTGGTCGAGCTCGGCGAACACGTCGTCGAGGATCACGATCGGGTCGCCCGTCGAGGAGTCGGCCCGCAGCAGCTCGGCGCACGCGAGCTTCAGGGCGAGGGCGAACGACCACGACTCGCCATGGCTCGCGTACCCCTTGGCCGGAAGGGTGTTCAGCCGGAACAGCACGTCGTCGCGGTGCGGCCCCACCAGCGTGATGCCCCGGTCGCGCTCGGCGCGGGCGACCCGCTCGAGCGCGGCGCGGAAGGCATCGGCGAGCTGTTCCCGTGAGAGAGCCGGCGCGCTGTTCGTGCTCTCGTCGCCCACCGCGTCGTCGTCGGTCTCCGGATGCTCGGACAGCACACTCATCACGACCTCGAGTGTCGGCTCCTGATCCGACCCCGCCACCGCCTGGTAGGCCTCGCGCACGAAGGGCCCCAGCGCAGCGACGATCGCGATCCGCTCGGCCATGATCTCGGAGCCGAGTTCGACCAGTCGCTCGTTCCAGAGCTCGAGCGTGCTGAGCTTCGCCTCTTTCAGGCCGGATGCCCGGGCTGATTTCAGCAGGGCGTTGCGCTGCTTGAGCACCCGCTCGTAGTCGGCGAACACCCCGAGCAGGCGCGGCGCCTTCGCCCCGAGCAGTCCGTCGACGAACCGGCGGCGCGTGGACGGCTCCCCGCGCACGAGCGCCAGATCCTCCGGTGCGAACAGCACGGTGGAGATGTACCGCGGGAGCTCCCTCGGCTTGATCGCCGCCCGGTTGACCTGGGCGCGGTTCGCACCGGAGCGGTTCAGCTGCAGCTCGACGAGCAGCTCGCGCCCCTCGTGCTCGAGCCGGGCCCGGACGATCGCGGCGTCCTCACCCGCGCGGATGAGGGCCTGATCGTTCGAGACCCGGTGCGAGCCGAGCGTGCTGAGGTAGCCCAGGGACTCGACGAGGTTCGTCTTGCCCTGACCGTTCCGCCCCACGAACAGGTTCGCGCCCGGCTCCAGCGCCACCTCCGCGGTGCGGTAGTTGCGGAAGTCGGTGAGGCTCAGATGACGGACGATCACGACCTGGGGGCGTCAGCTCAGTCGAGCTCTTTGACCGCGTGGCCGCCGAACTGGTTGCGCAGCGCGGCGACGGCCTTCATCGAGGGCGAGTCGTCCTGGCGCGACACGAAGCGGGCGAAGATCGCGGCGCTGATCGCGGGCATCGGCACGGCGTTCTCGATGGCCTCCTCCAGGGTCCAGCGGCCCTCGCCCGAGTCCTCGACGTAGCCCTCGATCTGGTCGAACTCGGGGTCGGCCTCGAGGGCGCGCACCAGGAGCTCGAGCAGCCAGGACCGCACGACGGTGCCGCGCTGCCAGGCCTTGAAGGTGCCCGTGACGTCCTTGATGATGTCCTTCTTGGCGTCGAGGAGCTCGTAGCCCTCGGCGTAGGCCTGCATCATGCCGTACTCGATGCCGTTGTGCACCATCTTGGCGTAGTGGCCGGCGCCGACCTCGCCCACGTGCACGAAGCCCTCGTCGCGGGGGCCCTCGGGGCGCAGCGCGTCGAAGACGGGCATGGCGCGCTCGACCATCTCGGCGGTGCCGCCGACCATCAGGCCGTAGCCGTTCTCGAGGCCCCAGACGCCGCCCGAGACACCGGCATCCATGAACTGGATGCCCTTGGGGCTGAGCAGCTCGGAGTGCTTGAAGTCCTCGGTCCACTTGGAGTTGCCGCCGTCGATGATGAGGTCGCCCTCGTCGAGCACGTTCGACAGCTCGGTGATCACGCTGTCGGTGATCTTGCCGGCCGGCACCATCACCCAGACGATGCGCGGAGCCGGGAGGGCTGCGGCCAGTGCGGCCAGGTCGGCGACGTCGCTCACTGCCGGGTTGGTGTCGTAGCCCACCACGCCGATGCCGGCCTTCTTGAGGCGGGCACGCATGTTGTTGCCCATCTTGCCGAGTCCGATGAGGCCGATCTCCATGGCCGTCTCCTTCTGTAGTCGTGTCGGGGGTGTCGTGTGCCGGAGGTGCTGCGCGCAGGTTTTCAGCGCAGCAGCAGGTTGGGCTGCAGCAGGTACTTGTAGTCGTCCGAACCGGGCTGGTCCTTCGACGACTGGCTCGTGATGAGCACCGGCCCCGGCTTGTTGGGGTTGTCGGTCTTCGTGAACGAGATGCGCACGAATTCGGAGTGCACCGCGCTCAGGCCGTCGAGGAGGAACTGCGGCTTCAGCGAGACGACCGTGTCCTGGCCCGTGAGAAGTGCGTCGATGGACTCGGAGGCCTGCGCCTGCTCGGAGCCGATCGCTTCGAGCGTCACACCGTCGATCGTGAAGGTGAAGCGGAGGGCGGCCTCGCGCTCGAGCACGAGGCTGACGCGCTTGGTGGCCTCGATCAGATCGGCGGTGTTGATCACCGCGTAGTTGTCGACGCTCTCGGGGAACAGACGCTTCACAGGCGGGAAGTTGCCCTTGATCAGGAGGGTGGTGACCGTCTTCTTGTCGCTCTTGAACGCGATCAGCTCGCGGTCGTCGGAGTTCGTGATCGCGACCGAGATGGTGCCGGCGTTGCCGAAGGTCTTGCCGACCTCCTGCAGGGTGCGTGCGGGCACTAGCGCGGTGGCGGTCGTGGTGTCGGAGTCGTTGGAGTCCCAGTCGATGTTGCGGACGGCAACGCGGTACCGGTCGGTCGCCACGAGGGAGATGCTGTTCTCGCTGACCTCGAGCTGAACGCCCGTGATGACCGGGGTGACGTCGTCGCGTGATGCGGCGACGGCGACCTGGGCCACGGCGGCGGCGAACTGCTCGGCCGGCAGCAGACCGGACTCGGCGCCGACCTGGGGCAACGTCGGGTACTCCTCGACCGGCATGCTCAGCAGCGTGAAGCGCGCGGTGCCGCAGCTGACGACGATGCGGGAGTCTTCGGTGCTGAAGCGCACGGGGGCGTTCGGCAGCCGGTTCGCGATGTCGGAGAGCAGCCGGCCGGACACCAGGATGACGCCCGGCTCCTCGATGTCGGCGGCGATCTGCGTCTGCGCCGAGACCTCGTAGTCGAAGGACGACAGCTTCAGCCCGTCATCGGTGGCCTCGATCAGCACCCCGCTCAGGATGGGCAGCGTGGTGCGCTGAGGAAGCAGCTTCACGGCGAAGGACACTGCTTCGCTGAAGACGTCTCGGTTTACTTGGAACTTCACGCAGTCACCTCTGTCGGCATTTGAGACCTGGGGTCGGATTCATGTTATCCGCATGCGGCGACGACGGCTGTGACGCATCGTGACCGGCTCGAATCACAAGGTTGTGGGATGTGATTTTCATTAATGATTAATTCTTAACAGTCTTAACCGCTGTGGATATGTGGATAAGTCTGTTTAAACCTCGACATCCGGCGGAACTACATCGGTGTGACTTGTTGGCGCCGTGTGAATGACAAGGTGACAGCGGGTGAAGTCGATTGAACGGCCGGAGAACGATTCCACACGATCGGGGTGGTGTTCAACATCCTGGAGCCGTTTCTCCACACCCTTTTCACAATCTGTGGAAAACCCGGTCAGCGGCTCTCAGGCGCTCTTGTAGCGCTGGTTGTGCTTGATGCGGTTCGAGATCTCGGTGACCTGGTTGTAGATCGACCGCTTCTCGGTCATCAGCTTGCCGATCTTGTTGTTGGCGTACATCACCGTGGTGTGATCGCGGCCGCCGAAGAGCTGGCCGATCTTGGGCAGCGACAGGCTGGTCATCTCGCGGCAGAGATACATGGCGATCTGGCGGGCCGTGGCGATGGCCTGCGAGCGGCTGGAACCGTAGAGGTCATCGACCGAGAGCTTGAAGTACTCGGCGGTGTGGTTGATGATGTCGACCGGCGCGATGACGTTGTCGTCGTCGAGCGTGATCAGGTCTTTCAGCACGGTCTGGACGAGCTGCATGTCGACCGGCGTGCGGTTGAGGCTGGCGAAGGCCGTGACGCGGATGAGCGTCCCTTCGAGCTCCCGCACGTTGCTGGACACCTTCGACGCCATGAACTCGAGGATGTCGTCGGGCACCCGGAGGCGCTCGCTCTGCGCCTTCTTGCGGAGGATCGCGATACGGGTCTCGAGGTCGGGGGTCTGCACATCGGTGATCAGGCCCCACTCGAAGCGGGTGCGCATCCGGTCTTCGAAGCCGGTGAGGTGCTTCGGCGGCAGGTCGGAGGTGATGACCACCTGCTTGTTGTGGTCGTGCAGGGTGTTGAAGGTGTGGAAGAAGGCCTCCTGCGTCTCGGCCTTGCCCTGCAGGAACTGGATGTCGTCGATCAGCAGCAGGTCGATGTCGCGGTAGCGGCTGTGGAAGGCGGCGCCGCGGTTGTTGGCGATCGAGTTGATGAAGTCGTTCGTGAACTCCTCGGAGCTGACGTACCGCACCCGTACCCCGGGATAGAGGGAGATGGCGTAGTGGCCGATCGCGTGCAGGAGATGGGTCTTGCCCAGCCCCGAGTCGCCATAGATGAAGAGCGGGTTGTAGGCCTTCGCCGGCGCCTCGGCCACCGCCACGGCCGCGGCATGGGCGAAGCGGTTCGAGCCGCCGATGACGAAGTTGTCGAAGCTGTACTTGGGGTTGAGCCGGGTGTCGTTGTTGCGGGCCGGGCCGACGGTCTCCTGCGCGTGCGGGATCGACTCGGCGTAGCCCGAGGTGACGGCCGGCTGCGTGAGCTCGTCGCGAGCTGCGGGCGCGACGACCGGGGCGCTGCTGTCGGTGCTTCTGTCGTAGTCGTCGATGTCGGGATTCACGACCACCGAGAAGTTCGAGACGGCGAGGGCGTCGTCGAGGGTGCCGAGCGCCGAGAGGAGCGAGGGGCGCACCCTCTGCTCGAGCATGTCGCGGGTGAAGTCGTTCGGCACCTCGAGGTAGAAGGAACCGCCCAGGATGCCCTTCGGAACCACCAGGCCGAGGAAGCCCTTCAGCTGCGGGGTGATCCGTTCATCCGTCGACAGCACCTGGAGGACCGTTCGCCAGTTTTCCTCCGTCGAAGCGGCACCGTCTGCCAATGGAACTCCTGTCGAACGCGCTCATACTCGCCGAACCGTTCCGTTCGACCCGCCGTCGTCCCTGCCCCCGGGACGGCTGTTAGTAACTGTAGGCATCTAAGCTAATGACTGCCATGACGCAGGGCAAGTTCGCTGTATTGACGGGCTGCGTGTCATGCACAGATTTTGTCCACAGCATGTGGATAATTGATCCTTTGGCCGGCCGGGTTTGACCCCGGGCGCTTCAGGCCGTAGGTTTAATCAGTTGACTTGTGTGGTTTCTAGCCACACCTCTTACTTAAGCCGGGCGTTCACCCTGAAGGCCTGCCCCACCGGAGATCAAAATGAGCAAGCGAACCTTCCAGCCGAACAACCGTCGCCGCGCCAAGGTGCACGGCTTCCGTCTGCGCATGCGCACCCGTGCCGGCCGCTCGATCCTCTCGGCTCGCCGCCGCAAGGGTCGCACCGAACTCTCCGCGTAGGTCTCTGATCCGCGGTGCTGGCCAAACCCAACCGCATCACGCAGGGAGCCGACTATCGCGGCACCGTGCGTCGCGGCAAGAAGTACGTCGGTCCCAGCACCGTCACCTACATTCGCGCATCCGATGATTCGTCGTCGGATGCGCGTTTCGGATTCATCGTGGCGAAATCCGTCGGCGTGGCCGTCGTTCGCAACCGCGTGCGCCGCCGTCTGAAGGCGGCGAGCTACGCGTTGCTCCCGTCTCTGGCACCCGGCACCGACGTGGTGGTGCGCGCTCTGCCCGAAGCTGCATCACAGCCTTACGGCGTACTCTTCGAAGAACTGTCGCGTTCTCTCACCAAAGGATCAGTACTCGCATGATGTCAGTGGTGACGGCGATCGTACTGCTCCCCCGCAATCTGGCGGTGCTGCTGCTCCGCGGCTACCGCGCGGTGATCTCTCCTCTCTACGGAGACGTCTGCCGCTACTACCCCTCGTGCTCCTCCTACACTCTCCAGGCCATCCAGCAGCGGGGTGTCGTCGTCGGTTCGGCGATGGGCGTCTACCGCATCGCTCGCTGTCACCCGTGGGCGAGGGGCGGCGTCGACGACGTGCCGCCTGTGCGCCGGCAGAGATACCGGCTCACGCCGTTCGGTTTCGTCATACCAGCTAGCCACGGAAAGGGCTGACCCCACCCCATGGAAATCCCGTTCATCGATACGATCCTCTGGCCCATCAAATGGGTCGTGGAGCTGATCCTGGTCGCATGGCACTACGTCTGGACGTTCTTCGGCCTCGACCCCGCAGCCGGCCTGACCTGGGTGCTGTCGATCGTGGGTCTGGTGCTGGTCGTGCGAGCCGCCCTCATCCCCATCTTCGTGCGCCAGATCAAGAGTCAGCGCAAGATGCTGGAGGTCGCCCCGCAGCTGAAGAAGATCCAGGACAAGTACCGCGGCAAGAAGGACCAGTTCTCGCGGGAGGCGATGTCGCGCGAGACCATGGAGCTCTACCGCAAGACGGGTACCAACCCGCTCGCATCCTGTCTGCCGCTGCTGCTTCAGATGCCCATCTTCTTCAGCCTGTTCTCGGTGCTGAACAACGCCCAGAAGGGCCAGGCCGGCGTCGGCCCGCTCGACGCGGCGCTCGGCAAGCAGTTCGGTGACGCCACCCTGTTCGGCGTCGCTCCCCTGCACGACACCTTCATCGGCTCCTTCAACGCCGGCGGCCCGTGGCAGGTCATGCTCATCGCCGGCCTGATGGTCGTGCTGATGACCGCCTCGCAGTTCTACACGCAGCTGCAGATCATGGCGAAGAACCAGTCCCCCGAGGCCAAGGCCAGCCCGATGTACCGCCAGCAGCGCATCCTGCTCTACATCCTCCCGCTGGTGTTCGTCTTCTCGGGTGTCGCCTTCCCGCTCGGCGTCATGTTCTACTGGCTCACCTCGAACTTCTGGACCATGGGTCAGCAGTTCCTGGTCATCCGCAACATGCCGACGCCCGGCTCGGAGGCCGCCAAGGCCCGTGAGGCCCGTCTCGCGAAGAAGGGCAAGCTGGAGCCCACCAAGGGTGCGCCGGCGATCGAGACCATCCCCGAGGCCCCCAAGACCACGCAACGACAGCAGCCCGTCAACAAGAACCGGGCCAAGAAGCAGGGTGACAAGAAATGAGCGATGTGACCGAGACCACGACCGCGGCCGCGCCGCTCGCCGAGGAGCCAGCCGATTCGGCTGCTGACTCCCCCACGTTGGAATCCTCGTCTCCGTCGCACGACGCGCCTGCCGAGGCTGGGGCGGCATCCACGGTGCCCGCACCGGCGGCACCCTCCCCCGCCGCTGCGGCCGCCTTCGCAGCGATGCCCGCCGTGCCTGCTCCCACGGGTGACGACTCTGCCGCGCAGTCCAACGTCACTGCCTCGGCCGGCGCGCCCGCACCTTCGGCGTCGTCCCTGGATGACGAAGGCGACGTTGCAGCCGACTACATCGAGGAGCTCCTCGACATCTGCGACCTCGACGGCGATATCGACATCGAGGTCATCGACGGCCGCGCCTACATCTCGGTGAACGCCTCAGGCGACAGCAACCTTCGTATCCTGTCCCGGCCCGACACCGTCGCCGCGCTGCAGGAGCTCACCCGCCTCGCCGTCCAGACCAAGACCGGCGAGTTCTCGCGCCTGATCTTGGACGTCGGTGGCAGCCGCGAACAGCGTCAGCGCGAGCTCGAGAAGCTCGTCGACGACGCCGTCGCCCAGCTGGACGCGGGCTCCGACGCTGCTCACCTCGAGCCCATGTCGTCCTACGAGCGCAAGCTCGTGCATGACATCGTGGCTGCGCGTGGTCTCACCTCGGAGTCCGAGGGCGAAGGCCGCGACCGGCACACGGTCGTCTCGCGGGGCTGATGTTTCACGTGAAACGTGGATCGCGTGGTTGACCCAGTGGGCCCGTCGGCGTCTCTCTCCTCGACGGCAGGGCCGAACCTCGACGGCTCCCCTGATCCGGTGGCGCAACCGGAGGCCGAACCGGCTGCTGCTTCGCTCGTCTTCGGCGACCGCGTTGAGCTCGCTCGTGCCTACGCCGCCGATCTCGTCGCGCGCGGCGAGGAACTCGGCCTCATCGGTCCGCAGGAACTCCCCCGCCTGTGGAGCCGTCACATCATCAACTGCGGTGTGATCGCTCCCCTCCTCCGGCCGGGAGTCGTAGGCGACATCGGAAGCGGAGCCGGCCTGCCGGGTATCGTCCTAGCTATCGCCCGCCCCGACGTGGACTTCGTGCTGATCGAGCCCATGGAGCGCCGCATCGCCTGGCTGAACGAGCAGAAGCAGAACCTCGCCCTCACGAACGTGACCGTCGTGCGCGAGCGGGCACAGGAGTACCCCAAGGGCCAACTCGACCAGCTCACGGCCCGCGCAGTCAGCGCCTTCAGCAAGCTGATCCCGATGGCCGCTCCCCTGGTCCGCTCGGGCGGCGAACTCGTCCTGATGAAGGGCGCCTCGGCCGCTGCCGAGATCGCCGCCGCCGAAAAGGCGATCCGCAAGTACAAGCTCACCGACGTCCAGGTCATGGAGCTCGGCGCCGACCTCGGGGTCGAGACGACTCGCGTCATCCGCGCTCGAGTGCCCTGAACCCTCTCGACCCATCGGACCCCAATCGCCATCCGCCGTGTGGGAAGCGGGCCCGTGTAATCCCGACCCGGGTGCCGCGCGTCGCATGACGGCCACGCCCCTGGCCCCGCGGGCGCTCTGGGCGCAGCCACAGGGTCTCGTCTGCGACACGGCAGCTGACCGCGCCGCGGTCGCCCGCCCACGAGGCAAGTATCTCCGCACATCTGCTGAGTCGCGCTGAATCGCAGCAGTTTGCCGCGAATCGGGCCCATTCTGCGACCACTTGCCGCGACTCAATCGCGCTGAGGCGGCGGGTGGGTCGGAAGTCCATGATGGTGCGCAATCGGCGTCACCGCATGTCTCCATGACGGGCTGACGGCTGATGGGCCGGTGCAGACCTCGCGTAGCACTGGCCGGAGATACTGCTCGGTCAGTCAAAAGGCGCGTTGCGCGTCGATCGGATCGGTTTCACGTGAAACATCGACCAGATGCGCGTCTGTCCGTGTCGCATCCGAGGCAGGAAGAGAACGCCGATTTCTCACGGGGTCGAAGCCAGGTCGCTCGCAGGTCGGTGGAGGTCGGTGGTCTCACTCAGGCGCCCGACGTCCCGCCAACTACGGACTTCCGATTCGACGGGCGACGTTGATGGGCCGTACCGGAAGTGGCGATTTCTGGAAGTCGATGCCACCAGCGCACGAGGAGGCGACCGTTCTTCGGCGGCCACCACACGATTCCCTAATCGAACCCCTCCCCCGCAGCGGAGACCGTGGGTGTTCACCGCCTCACCGCGGGGCGTGACGTGGGCGCAGTGGGTGGATCTCGCTGGTAACGGCCGCCGGGCCCGATTAGACGGGTAGCCGATCGCCGCAGTGGGTCCAGCCTGGTCTCCACTGTCAGTGATGTTCGGTACGATCGAAGTCGTCCGTTCGGGCTTCTCGCTCGCCCATGTTTCACGTGAAACATACCGACAGGATTTGTTTGCATGACCAGTGATCCCACCGCCTTCGATGCGTCGACTCCACTGGCTCGAGAACTCGCGAACCTGTCGCAGCGAAAGCGGGCGCTAGCCGTGCGCGCGTTCCCGCTCCCGACTCAGACGCGCATCCTCACAGTCGCGAACCAGAAGGGCGGCGTCGGCAAGACCACAACCACGGTGAATCTCGCGGCAGCGCTGGCGAGCGAAGGCGCGCGGGTCCTCGTGGTCGATCTCGATCCGCAAGGTAACGCGTCTACCGCCCTCGGCGTCGATCACCGCGGCGACCAGCCGAGCGTGTACGACGTCCTCATTCGCGATGGCTCCATATCCGAAATCATTCAGCAGAGCCCGGAATCGCCGAATCTCTTCTGCCTTCCCGCGACGATCCACCTCGCGGGGGCTGAGATCGAGCTCGTTCCGATGGTCGCGCGCGAGCAGCGGCTGAGGGGCGCGCTCGACCGGTTCCTCGCCGAAGAGACCGAGGCCGGCGAGATGTTTCACTACGTCCTCATCGACTGTCCACCGTCCCTAGGGCTCCTCACGATCAACGCATTCGTCGCTGCGCGCGAGGTTCTCATTCCGATCCAGTGTGAGTACTACGCGCTCGAGGGCCTGAGTCAGCTGCTGAACAACATCAGCCTCATCGAGCGTCACCTCAACCCGACCCTCGCGGTGTCGACTATCCTCCTCACCATGTACGACGGACGCACTCGGCTCGCCTTCCAGGTCGCCGAAGACGTCCGTACCCATTTCCCCGAGCAGACGCTTGCGGCGGTCATCCCCCGTTCTGTCCGCATCTCCGAGGCGCCGAGCTACGGCCAGACCGTCATCGGCTTCGATCGAGGATCGCCCGGCTCCATCTCGTACCTCGAGGCAGCCGCAGAAATCGCAGAAAGAGGAGCCCCGAACCGTGGCAACTAAGAAGAGAACCGGCCTCGGACGCGGCATCGGCGCCTTGATCCCCACCGACGAACCTCGAGTCGAGGGTTCGCGTCCGGTGGACGTGTTCTTCGACGCTCCCCGGCGCGATGAGGCGTCGGATGCTCCGCAGCTCGTCGCCGTTCCGGGCGCCCGTCTGGCGCAGCTCGATCCGGCGTCGATCGTCCCGAACCCCAAGCAGCCGCGCAGCGTCTTCGACCCGGCGGATCTCGCGGAGCTGGTGCACTCGATCAAAGAGATCGGCGTGCTCCAGCCGATCGTGGTCCGCGAGCTGCCCCGGGAGGGTGACGGCGAGCAGCTCTACGAGCTCGTCATGGGTGAGCGGCGTCTGCGGGCTACGAAGGAAGCCGGTCTCGACGCGATTCCGGCGGTGGTCAAGAACACCGCAGACGAGGACATGCTGCGGGATGCGCTCCTGGAGAACCTCCATCGCTCGCAGCTCAACCCCCTGGAGGAGGCCTCGGCCTACCAGCAGATGATCGAGGACTTCGGTATTACGCAGGATCAGTTGGCGGAACGCATCGGTCGGTCGCGTCCGCAGATCACGAACACGCTGCGGCTGCTGCGTCTGCCGGCGGCGGTGCAGAACCGCGTTGCTTCGGGTGTCCTGAGCGCTGGACATGCACGCGCGGTTCTCGCCGTGGGTGATGTCGAGGCGATGAACAAGCTGGCCGACAAGATCGTGAACGAAGATCTTTCGGTGCGGGCCGCCGAGGCGTTGGCGTCCTCTGCGCCGAAGCAGTCGCGGGCGAAGACCACCGCCGGGCAGAAGCGCGGGCATCTCGATGAGATCGGGGAGCGTCTGGGCGATCGGCTGAATACGCGTGTTCGCGTGAGCCTCGGCCGATCGAAGGGGCAGATCGTGATCGATTTCGCCACGATCCAGGATCTGAACCGCATCCTCTCCGAGCTGGGTGAAGAGGGTTTCGGCACGGTGAAGCCCCAGGGCCCGCACTTCGTCTGACCTACGCGGCGGGGTACACCCCCGGCGCGAGGTGTAGCCCAAGCCCAAGGACGGACTCGACTCCTCAGCTGAGATGAGGCACCGAGCTGGGGTCACTTCAGTCAGCGAAGGTGTGGTCGCCAGAGAAGTGGTGCGCACCGGGGTGCATATAGTCCGCGAGGCGGCAGCAGCCGCTGCCGGTCGAGGCCGAGATGGACGCGATCGTACGCGTGCACGAAGAACGCCCGCCGCCCGAAGGCGACGAGCGTTTCACGTGAAACATCCGTCAGCGACCCGCAGCCGCCTCCGCGATCGCCACCTCGCTGAGCGTGCTGTAGACCTCCCCCAGCGACCGTCCCGTCGCAAGGATGCCCTGCGGCACCATCGACGTCTCCGTCAGGCCCGGCAGCACGTTCGCCTCGAGGAACCACGGCACCCCGGCCTCGTCGATGATCAGGTCGATGCGCGAGATGTGGCGCAGCCCGATCGTCTCGTGGATACGCAGCGCCGTCTCGCCCGCGAGGCGCGAGGTCTCGTCGTCGAGGCGGGCCGGCACGAAGAAGCGCGTCTCCCCCGCGTTGTAGCGCGCCTCGAAGCTGTAGACACCCGAGCGCGGCTCGATCTCGACGCCTGGGAGAGCGAACGGCCCCTCCCCCAGGTCCAGGATGCCCACGGAGACTTCTACGCCACGCACCCGCTGCTCGATCAGAGCGACCTCGCCGTACGTGTAGGCGTCCACGACAGCCCGCGGAAGGTCGTCGGCCGAGTCGATGATGCCGACGCCGAGGGCCGAGCCGCCCTGGGCGGGCTTGACCACCAGGTCGGAGCCGAGCGAGGCGGAGACCCGGGCGAGCACTTCGGTGGCGCCGAGCTCGCGAAACGTGTCGCGCGGGAGAGTGATGGAGCGAGGGGTCTGCAGTCCGGCGCGCGACACCAGCACCTTCGCGGTCGGCTTGTTCCAGGCCAGACGCGAGGGGTCGGGGCTGGATCCGACGTAAGGGATGTCGAGGGCGTCGAGGAGCGCCCTCAGCGCCCCGTCCTCGCCGCTGGCGCCATGCAGGGCGGGCCACACGACATCGGGTCGGGTCTCGTCGAGGAACTGCAGCAGGCTCGCGTCAGGGTCGCGCAGGATGACCGTGTGTCCACGCTCCGCGAGGCTGTCGGCGACGCGTCGCCCCGAGCGCAGCGACACGTCGCGCTCGTGGGAGATGCCGCCGGCCAGCACGACGACGGTGAGGGGGGTTGCTTCGCTCATGAGCTCAATTCAGGTTCGGGGGCGGTGCTGAGAAGTTGCGGTCGCGGACGGTGCCGAGCGGGCCGGTCTTCGAGAAGGTCTCGACCAGGTCGGTCTCGCCGCTGATGACGGTCTGCAGACGACGGATGCCCGTGCGGATCGCCTCGGGCGTGGGGTAGCAGAACGAGAGGCGGATGTTGCTGTGGCCGTTCCCGTCCGCGTAGAACGCGGTGCCCGGCGTGTACGCGACGAGCTCCTTCACGGCCCGAGGAAGCATCTGCTTCGAGTCGAGGTAGGGCGGCAGCGTCAGCCAGACGTAGAAGCCACCCTTCGGATCGGTCCAGGAAAGGCTCGGGAGATAGTCGTTCAAAGCCTCGATCATCGCCTCTTTTCGTTCCTTGTACACGCCGCGGAAGCGATCGACCTGAGCGCGCCAGTCGATGTTGTCGAGGTACTCAGACACGATCAGCTGGCTGAACGAGCTCGGCGACAGCACGGCCGCCTCGTTGGCGAGGATCAGCTTCTCGCGGATCGCGTGCGGTGCGAGCGCCCATCCCACACGGAAACCGGGCGCCAGCGTCTTCGAGAAGGTGCCGAGGTAGATCACGCCCTCCTGCTCGATGGAGCGGAGCGCAGGTGGGGGCGGGGTGTCGAAGTGCAGCAGACCGTAGGGGTTGTCCTCCAGCACGAGGATGCTGTTCTCCTTCGCGATCTGGAGGATCTCCAGCCGCCGCTCCCAGCTCAGCGTGACACCGGCCGGGTTCTGGAAGGACGGGATCGTGTAGAGGAACTTGATCGTCTTGCCCTCGGCGCGGAGCCGGGCGATGTTCTCCCGGAGGGACTCGGGGATCATGCCGTGCTCGTCCATGGCGACGTGGTGCGTCTGCGCCTGGAACGACTTGAAGATCACCACGGCGGTGACGTAGCTCGGACCTTCGGCGAGCACCACGTCTCCGGGGTCGAGGAAGAGCTTCGACACCAATTCGAGCGCGTGCTGAGAACCGGTGGTGACGACCACGTCGTCGGCGCTCGCCTTGATGCCCTCCATGGCCATGACGTCCAAGATCTGCTCGCGCAGCTTCGGCACGCCCTGCCCCGAGCCGTACTGCAGGGCCACGGAGCCCTGGTCGCGCATCACGCGGTTCATCGACTCGATGATGAGCTCCTGCGGGAGGGCCGAGACGGCCGGCATGCCTCCGGCGAGTGACACCACCTCGGGTCGGGACGCCACGGCGAACAGGGCCCGCACCTCGGAGGCGGCGAGGCCGGCGGTGCGCGCGGCGTAGTTGAAGTACCACGGGTCGAGGTTGTTACCCGATGGCTGTGAGGGGTTCTGGCTTTTCACTGACGTCCATCCCGACGTTGACCGAATCTCAATCGTATGACATGCAAAAGTGGCCCGCCGCGTATTCGCGGCGGGCCACTCGGGACGAACTGGTTACAGCCGCCCCAGTAGGGGGGACGCGATCAGATGAACGCGGCCAGGTCGGCCTCGAGGGCCGCCTTCGGCTTGGCACCGATGATGGTCTTCACGACCTCGCCGCCCTTGTAGACCTTCAGCGCCGGGATCGAGGTGATCTGGTACTTCATGGCGGTCTGCGGGTTGTCGTCGACGTTCAGCTTCACGATCTCGATCTTGTCGCCGTGCTCCGCGGCGATCTGGTCGAGGATCGGGGCGACGGCGCGACAGGGGCCGCACCACTCGGCCCAGAAGTCGACGAGGATCGTCTTCTCGGAGTTGATGACGTCGGCCTCGAAGCTGGCGTCGGAGACGGCCTTGGCGTTGGACATTGTTCCTTCTTTCGTGAGGTTCGGGAGTGGGGGGTGCCGGCCACGGGGGCGGCGAGCACGAGTCGGATGCTAGGAAGCGGTGACGAGATCGCTCGCCTCGGCCTCGGCCTGGTCGAGGGCGGCGAGGAACGCCTCGGCGTCGAGCGCCGCGACCGTTCCGGACGCCGCGGCGGTGACCGCCTGGCGGTAGTGCGGGTCGATGACGTCGCCAGCGGCGAAGACTCCGGCCAGGTTGGTCTCGGAGGAGCGGCCCTTGACGGCGATCGTTCCCTCGGCGGTCAGGTCGAGCTGGCCGTGCACCAGGTGCACGCGCGGGTCGTTGCCGATCGCGACGAACAGCCCCTGCACCGGCAGCTCCGAGGTGGAGCCGTCGACCGTGTTGCGCAGCTGCAGGCCGTCGACCGCGTTCTCGCCCGAGATGCCGACGACCTCGGAGTTCCAGACGAACTCGATCTTGTCGTTGGTGAAGGCGCGCTCCTGCATGATCTTCGAGGCGCGCAGGCTGTCCTTGCGGTGCACCACGTAGACCTTCTCGGCGAACCGGGTGAGGAAGGTGGCCTCCTCCATCGCCGAGTCGCCGCCACCGACGACCGCGATGGTCTTGGTCTTGAAGAAGAAGCCGTCGCAGGTGGCGCACCACGAGACGCCGCGGCCGGACAGCCGCTCCTCGTCATGCAGCCCGAGCTTGCGGTAGGCGGATCCGGTCGCGAAGATCAGCGAGCGCGCCTCGAAGGTGCCGCTGTAGCCGGTCTCGACCGACTTCACGTCGCCGGTGAGGTGCACGGCGGTGACGTCGTCGAGCACGACCTCGGTGCCGAACTTCTCGGCCTGCTCCTGCAGCTTCAGCATGAGCTCGGGGCCCTGGATGCCTTCGGGGAAGCCGGGGAAGTTCTCGACCTCGGTGGTGTTCATCAGCTCGCCGCCGGCCTCGACGCTCGAGGCGAGGAGGAGGGGCTTGAGGCCCGCTCGGGCGGCGTAGATCGCAGCCGTGAATCCGGCGGGTCCGGAGCCGATGATGATGATCTCGCGCATGTGGTCTGTCTCCTCGGAGGATGGTCGCGTGGCACACCGGTGGCGTGCGGCGCTGACCGGTACAACACATCCTATCCACGCGGTATTCCGCGGGAACCGGGCGCTGAGCGGGCTCCCAGCGGGGATGCCAGGAGCGGCCGCCGGCGCCATCCGAGGGGCGCGGAGAGGTCAGCGCGCGCGGTTCAGCCGAGCCCGGACGGGGCCCAGCGCATCCGCCAGCTCGGGCGATCGCACGAGGGCCAGAGCGCCCAGGTAGACCCCCAGCATGACCACACCGATGACGGCCATCGAGAGGAGCGGCGTGAGGTAGCCCGAGGTGAGGAACTCGACGCCGAGGAGCGACTCAATGCCGAGGTAGACGAGCACGCCGACTGCCGCCGCCGGGATCGCCGCCACCAGGAAGCGGACGAAGCTGCGGACGATCCGCCCTCCCCCGGTGCCTCCCAGTCGGCGCCGGATGATCACGGCGGCGGCGATGACCTGCACGCCCGTCGCGAGCGAGAGCGACACCGCGATGCCGACCGCCACGAGGGCATCCGGGAGAAGCAGGCACGAGAGCACGAGCACGACGAAGATCGACGCCTGCAGCACCTGCAGGAAGAACGGGGTCTTCGTGTCGCTGAGTGAGTAGAACACCCGCTGCAGCACGAACAGCACGCTGAACGGCACCAGTCCGACGAGGAATCCGATCAGCACGTCGCCCATCGCGACGGCCTGCGCATAGGTCTCGGTGAATATGCTCGCAAAGGGATATGCCGCGACGATCAGCACGATCGTGCCCAGCACCATGAAGAGCAGGGTGATCCGAAGGGCCGAGGAGACGTCGCGCCGGAGGTCGGCGGTCTCACCCCGGTTCGCGTGGCCGCTCATCTTCGTGAAGTACGCGGTCACCAGCGAGACCGTGATGAGCGAGTGCGGCAGCATGAAGATCAGCCAGGCGTTCTGCAGGGCGAACACCGATGCGTTGTCCCCGCCCGAGGCGGTCGACGCGACCGCGGTCTCCACGAGCCCGGCCGCCTGACTCACCAGGAGCATGCCGAAGGTCCAGCCCGCGAGCTTGCCGGCAGCACCGAGGCCCACACCGCGCCAGGCGAAGTCGGGTCGGTACCGGATGCCCGCCCGCCGCCAGAACAGGAACAGCACGAGTGCCTGGGCCGCCACGGCAGCCGTCGTCGAGCCGGCGAGCAGCGAGATCTTGTCGGGGGCCCACTCAGTGACCAGCCGCTCCCCTTCGGGGTCGACGCCGAAGAGCACCATGAAGGCGACCAGACCCAGGATCGACACGACGTTGTTCACGACCGGCGCCCAGGTGAACGGCCCGAACACGCCCTTCGCGTTGAGCACCTCGCCGAGCACCGTGTAGAGGCCGTAGAAGAAGATCTGAGGCAGGCACCAGTACGCGAAGGCGATGGCGAGGGCACGCTGCTCGCCGGTGAAGCCCGGCGCCGAGATCGTCACGAGCACGGGTGCGAGCAGTGTCGCGACGAGCGTGGTTCCGCCGAGGATCACCATGGAGATCGTCAGCAGCTTGTTGATGTAGCCGCGGCCGCCGTCCTGGTGCAGCATCGCGCGCACGATCTGCGGCACGAGCACGGCCGAGAGCGTGCCGCCCGCGATGATCGCATAGATGTTGTTCGGCAGCTGGTTCGCGATGGCGAAGGCGTCACCGCTGGCACTGCCGATGACGCCGATGGTCTGAGCCAGGATGATGGCCCGGACGAAGCCCATGATGCGGGAGACGATCGTGCCCGACGCGAGGAAGGCGCTGGCGCGACCGATGCTGGTCGGGCTCACGAGGTCACCTCAGGCGCAGCAGCCGTCTCAGGCGCAGGAGGCGCAACAGCCGCGTCGGGCGCAGCACGCCGCTCCTTGCGCCGCCGCAGGATGTTCCGCGCCAACCCGCCGCCGAACAACAGCACCAGCGCCACGACGAAGATCACGGTCCCCCACGTCTCCCAGTCGGCGCTCACGTTCACCGCCACCGGCGACGGGTTCGCGATCAGCACGCCGGTCGCGCTCGTGAGCTGGAAGCTCAGCACCACCGAACCGTTCGCCACCGCCGTCACGGGGATCTGCGCGCTCTTCCGCGAGTTCGCCTCCACCACCACGCCGACGTCGTTCTGGTCGATCAGCAGCCGGCCGTTCGACGCGGTGACGTGCACGATCACCGACACCGGGTACGGCAGTTCGTTGCTGATGGTGAGGGGCAATGGCGCCGAGCTCGACAGCAGGTTGATGTCCGAGCCCTCGACGATCTGAACGCTCCGGAGCGTCGTGGCGGTCTCCTCGTTGAACGCATCGGTCGCCACGCTCCAGCCGCCCTCGTTGGCGACCCAGGCGTTCGACAGGAGGGTGAGAAGATCGGCGCGGTGCCGGCCCGAGAGCAGCTGCGGGTTCGACAGCACCGAGGAGTAGGAGTCGATCTGCTGCCCACCGAGCAGCAGGTTGGCGATCCGGGTGACCCGCTCGTCAGGCTGCGGGGCGTCGACGAGCGACACCGTCTGGGTGGGCGTGATCTGCAGCAGCTCCGAGAGCGATCCCGGGGCGCTCCACGGCAGCGCCTGAACGGTCGAGACGACCTGGTCGATGCTGTTCAGGTTCATCGCGGCCCGGTCGAGCACCGCGAGCACGGGGGTGGGGTTCTCGGGGGTGCCGCCGCCGGTCTCGGCGGCGAGGGCGAGTGCCGCACTGAGCTCGCCGACCGCCTGGCCGCGTGAGGTGTCGGTCGAGGCGGCCACCGCATCCTGAACCGCCTGCGAGACCGCGTGGTCGGCGGCCAGCACGGTCTGCTCCCCTGTGGTCGCCACGGCCTGCAGGGCTTCGCCGGCGTCGCCCGAGGCGGGGGTGAGCTGCTGCGAGTCGATGATGCTGGCCGAGTAGCCGGATGCGGCGAAGAAGGGCAGGTCGGCCGCGGTCACCGAGCCGGCGCGCGGCCAGGCGATGGTCGTCGAGGCGTAGTCCCAGTCGGTGAGCTGCTCGAGGGTCGGCACCGAAGGGGCGGCAGGCGTCGGCGAGGCGCTGGGGGTGGGCGAATCCGAGGTGGGGGTGGCGGTCGGCTCGATCAGCGGGTCGACGTCGGTGAAGTCGGCCGGGTCGAGGGCGTAGTCGAACGAGGTGGGCTGGAGGGCCGAAGTCGCGCCGGCCTGGCGCTCGCCGGAGAGGTCGGAGTCGCCGTAGCTCAGCGGGATGACCGGGTTCGACGCCGACTCGAGGCGCTGCAGCCAGGCGACGGCCGACTCGGGGGCGGTGGAGCCGAGGGCCCTGATCGACACGATGATGCGCGGGTCGACGGCGATCGTGACCGGTCGGCCGATGACCGAGTCGAGCTCACGGGTGAGCACGCCGGTGTCGTTCGTGAACGCCTCGAGCGCGGCGGGCTGGATGAGGCCGGTCGCGCTGGCGACCGAGGTGATCGGGGCGATCACCGTGACGTCGGCTCGGGAGGAGATGCCGTCGTCGACGACGACGGTGCCGCGCGCCGAGACCGCAGCGGACCCGGCACCGTCGAGAGTGGCCTGCAGCCCGTGCGCTCCCCCGAGCCCGCCGGGCAGCTGGGCGGCCGGCACGGTGATGGACACGGTTCCGCCGCCGGTCGGCGCGGGCGCGGTGGCCACGGTGACCAGCGAGCCCGCCTCGCCGCCGTCGAGCCAGCTGATGAGCGACGAGGAGCTGCGCAGTGCGCTGTCGTCGAGGGCGAGCGAGATGGTGCCGCCCGATGAAGGGCCGGTCACCTCCACCGTCACCGTGAGATCGGCGCCCGGTGCGACGACACCGGTGCCGGCAGCGGCCAGGGAGAGCGCCACTGGCGTCGAGGAGTCGTCGGTCGCCGTGGTCGGCGCCGGAGTCGGGACGCTCGTCGAGGGGGTCGGCGGCGGTGTCGTCGCGGCCGCACCGAACGGGGTCGCGAACACGGCACCGGCGATCAGCGCGCTGGCTGCGATCGCGGGCGCAACTCGAATCAGTCGACGCGCAGGTGATGTCATAGGCCGTGGCGGGCGCACCAGGGGCACCCGCATCCGTAGACCGATTCTAGGAGGATCGGCCTGGGAGATCGGGGAACCGCCGGGGCCGGGCGGGGCGCGCGGCTAAAATGGCTCGGTGCAGTCCGTTCAGCAGTCCCTGGAATTCCTCGCGACGCTCGCGGGCGAGGGCCCCGTGGCGAAGCTCGCCGCCGCCTTCAGTGCCGCCGGTCACGAGCTCGCCCTCGTCGGCGGGCCGGTGCGCGACGCGTTCCTCGGCCGGCCGATCACCGACCTCGACTTCACGACGGATGCGCATCCCGACGAGATCCTGGCGATCGTGACCCCCATCTCGCAGGCGCAGTGGGACGTCGGTCGCGCCTTCGGCACCATCGCCGCCCGGATCGACGGCGAGAGCGTCGAGATCACGACCTACCGCTCCGACGAGTACGACCACACCACCCGGAAGCCCGCCGTCGAGTTCGGCGACTCCCTCGAGGGCGACCTCCTGCGGCGCGACTTCACGGTGAACGCGATGGCGCTGCGCCTTCCGTCGCTGACCCTGATCGACCCCTCGGGCGGCATGGAGGACCTCATCGCCGGTGTGCTCCGCACGCCGGGCACCCCCGAGGTCTCGTTCGGCGACGATCCGCTGCGCATGCTCCGGGCCATCCGCTTCACCGCGCAGCTCGGCTTCACGGTCGCGGTCGACACCGCCGTCGCGATCACCGAGATGAAGGACTCCATCGGCATCGTCTCGGTGGAGCGGGTGAACGACGAGCTCTCGAAGCTGCTGAAGACGGATGCGCCCAGGCGTGGCGTCGAGCTGCTGGTCGAGAGCGGCCTCGCCGAGATCGTGCTGCCCGAGGTGCCCGCGCTGCAGCTCGAGAGCGACGAGCACCATCACCACAAGGACGTCTACCAGCACAGCCTCACCGTGCTCGAGCAGGCCATCGACCTCGAGAAGTCGCGCGGACGTCTCTCCTCCCCCGACCTCGTGGTGCGTCTGGCCGCGCTGCTGCATGACATCGGCAAGCCCGCGACCAAGCGCAACGAGCCGGGCGGGCAGGTGTCGTTCCACCACCACGACGTGGTCGGGGCGAAGCTGGCGCGCAAGCGGCTGCGGGCGCTGCGCTTCGACAACGACACCATCGCCGCGGTGTCCCGGCTGATCGAGCTGCACCTGCGCTTCTTCGGCTACACCGACGGGGCGTGGACCGACTCCGCCGTGCGACGCTACGTGCGCGATGCGGGCGACCAGCTCGAGCGCCTGCACATCCTGACCCGCGCCGACGTGACCACGCGCAACCGGCGCAAGGCCGATCAGCTGGCCTTCGCCTACGACGACCTCGAGGCGCGCATCGCGACTCTCGCCGCGCAGGAGGAGATCGACTCGGTGCGACCGGATCTCGACGGGGAGCAGATCATGCGCATCCTGAACCTGAAGCCGGGGCGTGAGGTCGGCGAGGCGCGGGCGTTCCTGCTCGAACTGCGGCTCGACGAGGGCCCCCTCGGCGAGGAGGAGGCCACCCGCCGGCTCGAGACCTGGTGGCACGCTGGAGCTAGGGGGATTGCATCGCAATCCCGCGACGCCAGTGCTGACTGAGCTGCGCTCAGTCAGTTCCCGCTAAGAAGCCGGCGTGTTCTTCGCGATGAACGCCTCGAGCTCGGCGCGCGCCACGTCGTCGGGCATCTGCACCGGCGGCGACTTCATGAAGTAGGCGGCAGCGGGCTCGACCGGGCCGCCGAGGCCGGCATCCAGCGCCACCTTCGCGGCGCGCACGGCGTCGATGATGACGCCGGCCGAGTTGGGTGAGTCCCACACCTCGAGCTTGTACTCCAGGCTCATCGGGGCGCCGCCGAAGCCGTGGCCCTCGAGGCGCACGAAGGCGAACTTGCGGTCGTCGAGCCACGGCACGTGGTCGCTCGGGCCGATGTGCACGTCGCCGGCGGGCAGGTCGATGTCGATGTTCGAGGTGACCGACTGCGTCTTGGAGATCTTCTTCGAGTTGAGGCGGCGGCGCTCGAGCATGTTCTTGAAGTCCATGTTGCCGCCGACGTTCAGCTGGTACGTGTGGTCGAGCTGGATGCCGCGGCTCTCCAGCAGGCGGGCCAGCACGCGGTGCGTGATGGTCGCGCCGACCTGGCTCTTGATGTCGTCGCCGACGATCGGCAGCCCGGCGGCCACGAACTTCGCGGCCCACTCCGGGTCGGAGGCGATGAACACGGGGATGGCGTTCACGAAGCCCACGCCCGCATCGAGCGCGGCCTGCGCGTAGAACTTCGCGGCCTCCTCCGAACCGACGGGCAGGTAGCAGACGAGCACGTCGGCGCCCGACTCGCGGAGGGCGGCCACGACGTCGACCGGCGACGCCTCCGACTCGTCGATCATCTCGACGTAGTACTCGCCGAGCCCGTCGAGGGTCGGTCCGCGCTGCACGGTGACACCGGTGGGCGCGACGTCGGCGAACTTGAGCGTGTTGTTCTCGCTGGCCCAGATGGCGTCGGCCAGGTCGGCCCCCACCTTGGCCGCGTCGACGTCGAACGCCGCCACGAACTCGATGTCCCCCACGTGGTACTGACCGAAGCGCACGTGCATCAGGCCGGGCACCGACTCGGTCTCGTCGGCGTGCTTGTAGTACGTCACCCCCTGGATCAGAGAGTTCGCGCAGTTACCGACGCCCGCGATCGCGACCTTGATGCTCATTCCGTCAGCCCTTTTCCGTTGTGTCAAAACTCCACGATCCTATGCCTGATCAGCTGAGTGACGGATGCGCGGGGCCCCGCAGCGCACCGGGCCGCCCGTCAGCCGACGAACCGGTACCGCTCCACGTCGGCGACCTCGTGGGTCTGGCCACCGCTCAGGGTGAAGCGCGGCGGATCTCCGGCGACGGTGAGCTGCGTCGCGTGGGCGGCCATCGCGGCCACCTTCCGGCGAAGGGACACCCCGCGCAGCGGGACGGCGATGTCGGCGATCGCGGAGCCGTCGACCCGCGGTTCGACGATCGCGAAGAACGGCACGCCGTAGTGGCGCGCGACCTCGCGTGCGGCGTCGTGCATGCGCACATGATCCGGATGCCCGTACCCGCCCAGCCCGTCGTAGCTGACGACGCTCGTCGGCGCGCCCCCGGCCAGCCTCTCGGCGCCGGTGATCACGGCGTCGACGACCGTCTCGAGGGGGGCCAGGCTCAGCGCCGCAGCCGGAGCGTCGTCGGCGGCCCGGGCGAAGCCGTCGTCCCCCCACTCCATGCCCGAATCGGAATACGTGCCGAGGAAGGCTTGCGGCACTCCGCCGAGCTCCAGCAGCGCTCGCTCCAGCTCGCCCTCACGGTGCGGTGCCAGCTCCGGCGTGCCCTCGAGGTGGTGCAGCTCGCCGGGTACGACCTCCCCGCGCTCGCCGCGGGTGCCGGTGAGGAGCACGGGGTGGCGGCCGGCCGCCACGAGGGCGGCGAGGGTTCCGCCGGTGGAGATCGACTCGTCGTCGGGGTGGGCGTGCAGGAAGAGCGGTCGGTCGCCGAACACGGCGGTCGGGTCGGGCTCGAGCGAATCGACCTCGACCTCGACCAGCAGCTCGGTGGCGACGGCCGCCCAGTCCCGTGCCCGGCCGTGCTGCAGCGCTGTCGCCCCGAGCCTCCCGAGCCGCGCCTCGTCTGACAGAAGACGGCCGAGCGCCTCGGCCCAGTCCTCGGGCCGGCGGCTGCCTACGTGCACGCCGCTGACACCGTCGACCACCGATTCGGCCAGTCCCCCGGCGCCCGTGGTGACGACCGGCGTCCCGCTCGCCGCGGCTTCCAGCGCGACCAGCCCGAAGGTCTCCGAAAAGGAGGGGACGAGCAGCAGGGTCGCCTCGCGCAGCAGCTCGGCCGCCTCGGGCCGCGTCTGCGCCGGCAGGAAGGTCACGTCGTCGTCGAGCCCCAGCTCGTGCACCCGCCGCCGCAGCGTCGCCGCGTAGTCGTCGTGGCCGGGGCTGATTCCGCCCGCGATCACGAGGCGCGGGCGCGGTGCGGGGAGCAGGGCGAGTGTTTCGACCACCAGATCGACGCCCTTCAGCGGCTGGATGCGCGCCAGCACGAGCAGGGTGGGGCGGGCGGCGGGGGCCGCCGTCCCAGGGTGGAAGAGGGAGGTGTCCGCACCCGGCGCGAGCACGCGCACCCGCTCGCCGGGCGGAGCGTAGGCGTCGAGCACCGCCGCGCGCTCGGCGGCGCTCAGGGCGAGGGTGAGCTCGGAGGCGTGCACGAGCATCCGCTCTGCAGCCACGCGCGACGCCGGTTCGGGTCGATCGCCGGGCGCGAGGTGCGCGTTCTTCAGGGCGGCGACGGTGTGCAGGCTCTGCACGTGCGGCACGCCCCACTCCTCGGCGACCGGCAGGGCGGCGGCGCCCGAGAGCCAGTAGTGGGAGTGCACGAGGTCGAAGGGCTCGAGCTCGCGCAT
Source organism: Herbiconiux flava (assembly GCF_013409865.1). NCBI lineage: Bacteria > Bacillati > Actinomycetota > Actinomycetes > Micrococcales > Microbacteriaceae > Herbiconiux > Herbiconiux flava. The sequence goes on along the minus strand of NZ_JACCBM010000001.1, from coordinate 791,600 downwards.
CCGCTCGCCGAACTGGCCGAGATGCGCCGGCAGCTCGCCCTTGGCGACGGATGCGCGGGGCCCTGCCTCGAGGAAGCGCACGAGTGTGCCGCCCGCCGTGCGGCCCTCGGTCTCGGCCGCTGATCGGGCACGGGTGAGCAGCTCGACGTCGTGGCCGGCGGCGGTGAGGGCGTCGGCGAGACCGACGACCACCACGTTCATGCCGCCCGCGTCGCCGGTGCCCGGAGCGTCGAGCGGGGAGGTGTGCAGCGATACCAAGGCGATGCGGCGGTTTTCTTCCACCGTCCGACCCTGACACAGGAGCGCTCGGATGGGTGCTTCTGGTAGGGTGTGGAAGTTGTCCTGCGCCCAGTGGAACTCTCCACGCGGGTGCGAGACAGATGCATAACCCTCCTGTCACAGAGATTCTGTGGCCGTTCTAGTCCGAAGGAGGTGGGTTTGTGACGCATCAGTACGAACTCATGGTCATCCTCGATCCCGAGATCGACGAGCGCACCGTGGCACCGAGCCTCGACAAGTTCCTCAACGTCATCCGCACGGATGGTGGCACCGTGGACAAGGTCGACATCTGGGGCCGCCGTCGCCTGGCCTACGAGATCAACAAGAAGTCCGAAGGCATCTACGCCGTCGTCAACCTGACCGCGTCGGCCGACGCGACCAAGGAGCTCGACCGTCAGCTGAAGCTGTCCGAGGCCGTCATGCGCACCAAGGTGCTGCGGGCCGAAGAGGGCATGGCCCAGGTCGCCGCCGCGTCGAAGCTGGCCGCAGAGAAGGCCGCCCGCAAGGCTGCCGCTCCCGCGAAGCCCGCCGTCAAGGCCGAGGCCGGCGAGTAGTCCGTCATGGCCGGCGAAACCGTCATCACCGTGGTGGGCAACCTCACCGCCGATCCTGAGCTGCGCTACACGCAGAACGGGCTCGCGGTCGCGAACTTCACGATCGCCTCGACGCCTCGCACCTTCGACCGCGCGTCGAACGACTGGAAGGACGGCGAAGCGCTGTTCCTCCGGGCGTCGGTCTGGCGTGAGTTCGCCGAGCACGTCGCCGGGTCGCTCACGAAGGGCAGCCGCGTCGTCGCGACCGGTCGCCTGCGTCAGCGCTCCTACGAGACGAAAGAGGGCGAGAAGCGCACCTCGATCGAGCTCGAGGTCGACGAGATCGGTCCCTCGCTCCGCTACGCCACCGCTCAGGTGACCCGTGCCTCCAGCGGCGGTGCCGGTGGCGGCGGCGGGAGCTTCAACGGTGGCGGTCAGCGCGGCGGCCAGTCGGCCGTCGAGGAGCCCTGGGCGGCCAGCGCCCCCTCGACCTCCTCCTCCAACGGAGGCGGCGGGAACGACGTCTGGAACACGCCCGGCAGCTACGCCGACGACACCCCCTTCTAAACTTCTCTTCTTTCAGAACAGGAATCAACCATGGCTGGAAAGTCAAGCGGCGACCGCCGCAAGCCGCTCCGCGGCGCCAAGGGCGCGAAGAACGCGGCCCCGGCGAAGTCCATCCGCGTCGGAGTCATCGACTACAAAGACGTCGCGACCCTTCGCAAGTTCATCTCGGAGCGTGGAAAGATCCGCGCCCGCCGTATCACGGGAGTCTCCGTCCAGGAGCAGCGCCTCATCGCCCGTGCCGTCAAGAACGCCCGCGAGATGGCACTTCTGCCCTACGCCGGCTCAGGCCGTTAAGGAGCAGCAGCATGTCGAAACTCATTCTCACCCACGAGGTGACCGGTCTCGGTTCTGCCGGCGACGTCGTCGAGGTCAAGAACGGCTTCGCCCGTAACTACCTCATCCCCAAGGGCTTCGCGGTGTCGTGGAGCCGTGGCGGCGAGAAGCAGGTCGAGCAGATCAAGGCTGCCCGCTCCGCTCGCGAGCTCGCCACCATCGAAGAGGCGCAGCACCTCAAGCAGTCGCTCGAGAACGCCGTCGTCAAGCTCACCGTCAAGGCGGGCCAGGGCGGACGTCTGTTCGGCTCGGTGAAGACCTCCGACATCGCCGACGCGGTGCAGGAGGCCGGCATCGGCTCGCTCGACAAGCGCAAGATCGAGATCCCGAACGCCATCAAGGCGACGGGCAACCACGAGGCGACCGTGCGTCTGCGCGATGACCTCTCGGCGACGATCTCGCTCCAGGTGGTCGCGGCCAAGTAGCCGTACCCGAGAAGGGGTGTCACGAGCTTCCGGGCTCTGACACCCCTTTTCCATGCCCGGATTCTCCCCAGATCTGTACACAGGAACCGGCGTGTCGGGGAAGGTTCAAGTGTCGGTCGAAGGATCTGCGAACCCACACTCTGTGGAATGTCGAAACTCCCGGTCAAGCCACATTTGCCCCTCAGGATGCTCGGACTCTCCACAGGGAAGTGCACACCTTGTGCACACAGGCGTCGGCGTTTCGCGCAGATCCTCCACAGACTTATCCACAGGCCGGTTTGATTGTGCAAAGGGCCCGTTCGTAGTCTGGGCCGGCGCCCCTCACCACCGCCGATGTCGGTGGTGGGCGCTAGAAGTGAACAGAGCCGCCCCGGCGGCAGAAGCGGAGCAGACCTTGTCGATCGCCCATCTCGGTCTCGCGGGTGAAGAGCGCCAGGGCGCACCCCGCGCCGGCGACCGCACCCCGCCGCACGACCTGCTCGCCGAGCAGAGCGCGCTCGGCGGCATGCTGCTGTCGAAGGACGCCGTGGCCGACGTGGTCGAGGTCATGCGGGCCGTCGACTTCTACATCCCCAAGCACGAGGTCATCTTCGATGCGATCCTCAACCTCTACTCCCACGGCGAGCCCACCGACGTCATCGCGGTCACCGACGAGCTCACCAAGAGCGGCGAGCTGAGCCGGGCCGGCGGAGCCGACTACCTGCACACGCTCACCGGCCTGGTGCCCACGGCCGCCAACGCCGGCTACTACGCCCAGATCGTCTCCGAGAAGGCCGTGCTGCGCCGCCTCGTCGAGGCCGGCACCCGCATCGTTCAGATGGGCTACGCCAGCGAGGGCGAGGTCACCGACCTCGTCAACAACGCCCAGGCCGAGGTCTACGCGGTCAACGGCGGCGTCGAGGCGGAAGACTACGTGCCGCTCACCGTCGCGGTCACGGCGGCCATCGACGAGATCGAGGCGGCCGCGGGCAAAGACGGCTCGATGACCGGTGTGCCCACCGGCTTCGCCGACCTCGACAACCTCACGAACGGCTTCCACCCGGGCCAGATGATCATCGTTGCCGCCCGCCCCGCGCTCGGCAAGTCGACGCTCGCGCTCGACTTCTGCCGCGCCGCCTCGATCAAGAACGACATGCCGTCGATCTTCTTCTCGCTCGAGATGGGCCGCTCCGAGATCGCCATGCGCCTGCTCTCGGCCGAGGCCTCCGTTCCCCTGCAGAGCATGCGCAAGGGCCGCATCGAGGGCCGGGACTGGACGACACTGGCCTCGACCCGCGGCCGCATCAACGACGCGCCGTTCTACATCGACGACAGCCCGAACATGACCCTCGTCGAGATCCGCGCGAAGTGCCGCCGGCTGAAACAGAAGGTCGGCCTCAAGCTGGTCGTCATCGACTACCTGCAGCTCATGACGAGCGGCAAGAAGGTCGAGAGCCGCCAGCAGGAGGTCTCGGAGTTCTCCCGGGCCCTGAAGCTGATGGCCAAGGAGCTGCAGGTGCCGGTCATCGCGCTCTCCCAGCTCAACCGTGGCCCCGAGCAGCGCGCCGACAAGAAGCCGGCCATCTCCGACCTCCGCGAGTCGGGCTCACTGGAGCAGGACGCCGACATGGTCATCCTGCTGCACCGCGAGGGCGCCTACGAGAAGGACAACCCCCGCGCCGGCGAGGCCGACTTCATCGTCGCCAAGCACCGCAACGGCCCCACCGCCACCATCACGGTCGGCTTCCACGGCCACTTCTCCCGCTTCGCGGACATGCCCCCGGCCTGAGTGTGCCGGAGCAAGAATTGTGCATCGGGTTTGAACCTTCGCATCACGGGCTCAAGGTGAAGGCTGTCATCGGACTAGCGAGGATCCGCGCCAGCAACTCGTACCGCCGAATTGCTGCTGTTCGTTTCCCGATCAGCCGCATACTGAGCGTGCCTTAGGGACTCTCCGATGGCGGGCGAACCTTGTGCCCGGCGCTAATTCGCTCGTTCAAAAGCCCGGCAAGTTTTGGTTCAATGACGGTTGCGTAGGCGACGCGACCGAATAGTCTGCTGGGTGACATCACGCCTTCGTGTGAAAAGTGCTCAAAACCGCGTCGAGAGAAATGAAAAGTCTCGATCAGCAAACGCTGTTTGAGGCGGCGTGGCAGCCGGGGCCTGTCAACGTCGTGTCCCACATACAGGCCGAGGACATACGGTGACCTCCGCATGAACCTGGTCTTGTGGTCGTTGATCGACCATCCGTCGGAGGCGAGCGCAAATCCGACGTCAGAAAGCAATTGATCGGATACACCTGCTCCCGAGAACGTCAGATCGTCCACCCAGCGGGTGTATTGGACACCGTGCCCGTTCGCGATCGTCTGGATGATGTCGTCCATATTTAGAAAGGCGAGGTTCGACAATACGGGGCTTGTGCGGTAGCCCAGCGGGAGGGCACCATCTCGAAAACATGCGCCTTCAATCCAGTCGCAAACTCGGGAGTCGAAATTGAGACGCAGAACGTCCTCAACGCGGTCGAAGGATATCTGGCCGAAGAAATCCGCAAGGTCGAGAGCCAAAGCCGCACGCGAACCAGCATGTATCGTCGCCGCGGACTTCGTGTTTCTACCGCGAATGAATCCATATACGGCGTCCGACGGTGTCCATCCAACTGCAAGCATCCCCCGCGCCTGACGGTGTGCCGTATCTAAACGACCCAAAGCGCGATGTGCTTGCCGCCAGCGGCCCTTCGTCCGGAACGATAGAGTGCGCTCGTTGGCGCGTGCCCAATTCCGCCATTCGGCAACGGTCCGCGGACCCAGGTCCCACACCTGGATTCGAACCGAGAATTGCTCCCATGAAATCAAGGTGCCCTCCGGGGAAGCATATATACCATGGCAGATACCTCTTTCGAGGCATCGCACCTTGACGGTAGCCCAACGCTCACCCGAAGGCATGCGCTTCGACGGTTGAATTCAACCGAAACGTCTTCCCCGGACGGCGTGGTAAGGCTACCGTCAGATCGATCATTGGCCAAGAAGTTCCCCTTGTTCGACTACCGAGGACATGTTGCGAACGAAGGTTTTGTACATGCGAAGTGCATAGTCACCCCCGGTGAGATGACCTTCGATCTGCACGCCACCTTCATCGCTGTACGTGAGCGAATTCGCATTCGGTGGAAGGTGTGACACTGGGCAACCCTGAACCTGGCAGCATTCCACTACACGCGCCACGTATTTCAGCGTTGCGTAAAGAAGGTAATCGGCCATCGCCAGGCCTGCATCACCCTTCGGCGCAGCACTCACGGTTACGTTTGCGCCGGGTCGAGCCTTGGCAATGATCGATTCGTAACGGGAAGGTGGGCTTTGGTCTGCCTCAAATACGACGTCGATCTGTTCCCAGGTTCTGTACCGCTGCATCAGTACTCGAAGCAACGAGACAAACAGCGCGTCGAAAGCCTGGTTCTTTTTTGTAGCATCTAAGGCGACCGATGAAACTAAGTAGCGGACGTGGCCCTTAAAAGTGGCACCGCGATCGAGCTCGGCGAGGAGGGGCTCCGCGAATTCCGCTCCGTCCTTTGTTGCGTGCCACCCATGGGATCTGAAGCCAGCCATACGAGGCGCGTCTTCGATACCGGTTCGCGACAGAATTTCTGCTCGCACAACATCTAGGCGCTGCCGTAGGTCATCCAGGTCTTGGAATGATTCGTAAACAGCGACGCCGACCCCGATAATCCACCGCCAGTCACACTCTGCTGAAGGAGATCCGCCAAGACGCGAGCACCGCTGATGGGTCTTGCAGACATTCACGACAGACTCGTCGAGTTTCAGATAGACGACATGCATGATTAGTCCCCGTTCATCCCCGACGAAGGTCCGCGTCTAAACTGACTTCTCTCCTTAGGAGGGTTCGCTCATCATGACGTTATGTTCCTCGTGCGAGCAAGAGGCCAACGTGTACCGGCGGTCTAACCGACCCCACAAGCCGCCCTTCTACCGCGACGACGCGACCAACAGGACGCTCGTAAAAATTCGATCGAATTGCCGTCAGCTGAAGCGGAGAGTCAGCCTGACGCTCGTCGTCATCGTTAACCTTCAGTTCATGACGAGCGGCAAGAAGGTCGAGACCCGCAGGCAGGAGGCTCAAAGTTCTCCCGAGCGTTCAAGCTCATGACGAAGGAACTGCGGGCGCCTGTTATCGCGCTTTCCCATGAACTGTCACTCCCTAACAGCGTGCTTACAGGAAGTCGGTCATCTCCGACCTTCGCGAATATTGCCGTCGCTGCCCCGGACACATCTCCCGTTCCGTGGGTCCGCCCAAGCGCCGCGAGAAGGGCTCAGGAGAAGGGGAGCTGCTGCTCCTGCGAGATGAGGGTGGGGTAGCCGGGCACGGTCGCCGAGACGCGGACGGCGGAGTAGTCCTGGGTGATGCCCGAGGGGATCGTCGACGAGAAGGTGCCGTCGGCGCGAGTCGATTGGCGGAAGACCGTGACCCAGGAGTCGGTTCCGCGGGGCTTTCCCTCGATGTCGAACTGCTGCTGGAGCGGCTTGCCGTCGGCGCCCAGGAGCTCGACGAAGATGAAGCCCGAGTCGCCGGAGCCGCTGAAGTAGACCGAGAGGGCCGGCTTCGGGGCGGGCGTGGAGGCGGCGGCCGCGGGGGCCGCGACGGCGGCGAGCACCACGGGGGCGGCCCAGGCGCCGTGCAGCACGGCGCGGCGGGTGGGGCCGGAGGGGCTCGGCGGGTTCGGTTCGTGTCGGGTCACCTCATCACGCTAGGCGGGCGCGCCGAGGCGAGGAGGCGTCTCCGACGCCCGCAAGCGGACATGTCCGCAAGAGGGCGCGGAGAGCGCGGAGGGTGCAACGCACCCGGGCCAGGCGACCTCCGCGCGGAGCCTACGGAGCGGCGACGGCCGCCCGATAGACGGAGGCCACGCGGTCGAGGAACGTCGAGACGACCTCGCGGTCGGCCTCGGGCATCTCGTCGACGATGGCGGCGATGCCGAGGATGACGGGGAGGAGCTCCTGCACCGTGCGGTCGACCGACGCGCGGGCCGGCACCACCACGATCTTGCGACGGTCGCGCTCGTGCGGGTGACGCTCCGCGTGGCCGAGCGCGACGAGCCGGTCGACCACGAGGGTTGAGGCCGCCGTCGAGACCTTGAGGCGCGTCGCGAGCTCGCTCGGTGTGAGCGGCCCGTCCTGGATGAGGTGCTCCATCGCGGTCAGGTCGGTCTGATTCACGGTCAGAACGGTGCCCAGGCGGCGCTCGAAGGCCCGCGAGAGGGCGTCGACGTCGCGGAGCTGCTGCGAGATCGGGGAGACGGCGGGCATACCGCTGTCGGGCAGCTCGTCGCGCGACCACCGGGTGGTGCTCGAGGAGTTGCGGGCATCAGTCATGACTGACATGCTAAACCCATATGTAGTTAAGCTGCTTAGCAACCAAGGATCTTGTAGGTCGAAGGAGAGAGAACCATGCGCGCCATCGCCCGATTCGTCAGCGGCCGGGGCACGGCCTGGGTCACGCTGGCCCTGACCGCGGTCGCCGTGGCGCTGCTGATCGCCCTGCTCCCCCAGGGCGAGAGCGACGCCTTCCCGCCCTCCGGGCTGCCCGAGTCGAGCGAGGCCGCGCAGGTCACTGCGCTGCTCGAGCAGTTCCCCGACGCCGACACCACGGCGGGCATCGTCGTCTACTCACGCGGTGGCGCCGCCCTGACCGAGGCCGACCGCACCGCGATCACCGAGGCGGCGGCCCGGCTCGCCGAGGGCTCCCTCGCTCCCCAGGCGGTCGTGCCGCAGTTCAGCGACGACGGCGCCGCTGCACTCGTGGCCGTCCCCCTCGAAGCGGATGCCGACGCCGACGTCGGGGCGATCGCCGACGAGCTCCGCGCCGACGCCGATCCGGGCGTCGACGGCCTCACCGCCCTGCTGACCGGGCCCGTCGGCTTCCAGGCCGACATCTCCAACGCCTTCGCGGGAGCGGACTTCCGCCTGCTGCTCGTGACCGTGCTGGTGGTCGCGTTCCTGCTGATCGTCACCTACCGCAGCCCGGTGCTCTGGATCGTGCCGCTCGCGGTCGTCGGCCTCGCCGACGGGCTCGCCCGGGTCGTGGTGACCGCTCTGGCCGAGCCCCTCGGCATCACCATCGACGCGTCGATCGGGGGCATCCTCTCGGTGCTGGTGTTCGGCGCCGGCACGAACTACGCCCTGCTGCTCGTCGCCCGCTACCGGGAGGAGCTCACGCGAGTCAAGAACCGGCACACCGCCATGCTCACCGCCTGGCGGAGCGCCGGCCCCGCCATCGCGGCGAGCGGCGGCACCGTGGCCCTCAGCCTGCTCACCCTGCTGCTCGCCCAGCTCTCGGGCAACCGCGCCCTCGGCATCGCCTGCGCCCTGGGCGTGGCCATCGCGATCCTGTTCGCCCTGCTCGTGCTGCCGGCGGCCCTCGTCGTCTGCGGCCGCGGCCTGTTCTGGCCGTTCGTCCCCCGCGTGCAGAGCGAGGCCGACGCGGCGGCCCACCCGCGGAAGCCCGGCGTCTGGATGCGCCTCGGCCGCGCCGTGGCGAAGCGACCCGCCGTCGTGGCGATCGTCGCCGTGCTCGGCATCGGCGCGCTCTCCCTCGGCCTGATCGGCGTGCAGGTCGGGCTCTCCCAGACCGACCAGCTGATCGGGGAGCCCGACTCGGTGAAGGCCCAGGCCGTGATCGACGAGTCGTTCAACGCGGGCCTGACCGGTCAGACGATCGTGCTGACCCCGGATGCGGTGGTCACCGACGCGAGCACGCTCGCCGAGGGCGTGGCCGGTGTCGAGTCCGTGCGTCCCGGCGAGAGCGCCGCCGGCGTGACCCGCCTCGACGTGACCCTCGACGCCGAGCCGGAGAGCGACCAGGCCTTCGCGACCGTCACCGCCCTCCGCAGTGCCTACGCCGACGCCGGAGGCGAGCTAGCCGACACCCTGGTGGGCGGCAACGACGCGACCGCGCTCGACACGAACACGGCCTCCGAGGCCGACCAGGCGCTGATCATCCCGTTGATCCTGGCGATCGTCTTCGTCATCCTGGCCCTGCTGCTGCGCTCGCTGGTGGCGCCCGTGCTGCTGATCGCCAGCGTGCTGGCCACGTTCTTCGCGAGCCTCGGCGCCTCTAACGTGCTGTTCCAGAACGTGCTCGGGTTCCCGGCGTTCGATTCCAACGTGGTGCTGTTCGCCTTCCTCTTCCTGGTGGCGCTCGGCGTGGACTACAACATCTTCCTCACCACGCGGGCCCGGGAGGAGGCCGGGCAGCACGGTACCCGGGAGGGGATGGTGCGGGCGCTCAGCAGCACCGGTGGCGTGATCACCAGTGCGGGCATCCTGCTGGCGGCCGTCTTCGCGGTGCTCGGCGTGCTGCCCGTGGTCGCGCTGACCCAGATCGGCGTCATCGTCTGCATCGGCGTGCTGCTCGACACCCTCGTGGTGCGCACGGTGCTCGTGCCGGCGCTCGTCTTCCTGACCGGCGACCGGTTCTGGTGGCCGTCGAAGCCCGCAGCCGGAGCCGCGTCCGCAACGGGTGCCGCGCACGCAGCCGGACCCGCACCCGCCCGGCACGCCGGGCACGACCGGCACTCAGCCGGGGCGAAATAGACTGGGGGCATCCCTACCGTCGAAACGAGGCATCCGGAGTGACCGAGACCCGCCGCAGCACCGAGCGGTCGCCCTACTGGGGCGTGCCCGTGGCCCGGGCGATCCCGTTCATCGTGACCGCACTCGTCATCACCTTCAGCCCGAACCACTCGGCGCAGGTCGGCCTGCTCGCCTACGGCGTGCTGGCGGTCGTCTCGGGGCTGATCGTCGCCGCACTGTCGTGGCGCACGATCGAGGTCAGATCGACCCGGGTAGTCTTCCTCGTGCAGGGCGTCGCGAGCGTGCTCTTCGGCGCCCTGGCCCTCGGCTTCAACGCCGGTGGCCTCGGCTTCCTGCTGTTCTGCGCCACCATGAACTCGGCCATCGGCGGCTTCCTCGAGCTCTACGCGGGCCTGAAGGCGGGCAAGAACCCGGCCGGCCGCGACTGGGCGGTCGTCGGCGCACTCACCGTGGTCTTCGCGCTGGTGCTGATCTTCTTCCCCACCGACCCCGTCTTCGCGGTCGGGATGCTCGGGGCCTACTCCGCCGTCATCGGCCTGTTCCTCGTGATCGGCGGCCTCTCGCTGCGCTGGGGAACCACCGCACCCGTCGCCGCGACCGGGCCTGAACCCACCAGAAGGGCATCGTGAACCAACCAACGAGGCGCGACCGGCTGAAGCCGGCCGAGCTGATCGTCCTGTCCGCCATCCTCTCGGCCTTCGTCGGGCTGGTGGTGCTGATGGTCTCGCGGGAGTTCCTGCTGGCGGGCATCTTCTTCGGGGTCGCCTTCATCGTCGTGCTCGTCGTGATGGCGATGCTGTCGCTCTCGATCAAGCCGAACGACCGCGAGCAGCACGAGATCGACGGCGACGAGCCGCAGGGCCCGGCCGGCCACTAGGCCACGAAGCCACGAGGCCCGGCCGGGCATGCGCGCATCCGCGCAGCCGCAGCCCTAGTCGAGGATGTGGTCGACCAGCGCCGACGCCAGCCCCGTGTAGCCCGCCGGCGTGAGCGCCACGAGCCGCGCCTTGGCCTCGGCGCCGATGTCGAGCCCCTCGACGAACGCCACGAGCTCGGCCTGCCCGATGCGCCGCCCGCGGGTGAGCTCCTTCAGCAGCGCGTAGGGGTCGCTGATCTGCGATCGCCCCTCGGTGATCTCGGCGCGCACGACGGTCTGGATCGCCTCGCCGAGCACCTCCCAGTTCTCGTCGAGGTCGCGGGCCAGCGCATCGCGGTTCAATGAGATCTGACCGAGGCCGCCGAGGATGTTGTCGAGCGCCAGCAGCGAGTGGCCGAGGGCGACGCCGATGTTGCGCTGGGTGGTGCTGTCGGTGAGGTCGCGCTGCAGCCGCGAGGTCACGAGGGTCGCCGCGAGTGAGTCGAGCAGCGCGCTGGAGAGCTCGAGGTTCGCCTCGGCGTTCTCGAAGCGGATCGGGTTCACCTTGTGCGGCATGGTCGAGGAGCCCGTGGCGCCGGCGACCGGGATCTGCGTGAAGTAGCCGATGGAGATGTAGGTCCAGACATCGGTGCAGAGGTTGTGCAGGATGCGGTTGGCGTGGCTGATCCGGTTGTAGAGCTCGGCCTGCCAGTCGTGCGACTCGATCTGGGTGGTCAGCGGGTTCCAGACGAGGCCGAGCGAGGTGACGAACTCGCGCGAGATGCGCTGCCAGTCGGCGGAGGGGTCGGCCACCAGGTCGGCGGCGAACGTGCCGGTGGCGCCGCTGAACTTCCCGAGGAACTCGGTGTCCTCGATCTGCGCCTTCACGCGCTCGAGCCGGTGCACGGTGACGGCGAGCTCCTTGCCCATGGTGGTGGGCGTCGCGGGCTGGCCGTGGGTGTGCGCGAGCATCGGCTCGTCGCGGTACTCGACGGCCTGGCGGCGGAGTTCGGCGATCACGCGCTCGAAGGCCGGCAGCCAGACACCCTCGACGGCGTCGCGGATGGTCAGGGCGTAGCTGAGGTTGTTGATGTCCTCGCTGGTGCAGCCGAAGTGGGTGAGCTCGGCGATGTCGTTAAGTTCCAGTGCCGCGAGCTTCTCGCGCACGAAGTACTCGACCGCCTTGACGTCGTGCCGCGTGGTCGCCTCGAGCTCGGCGATGCGGTCGATGTCGGCCTGGCCGAAGTCGTCGACGACGGCGCGCAGCTCCGTGGCGAGCTGGGGCTCGAGCGGCGTGGCCCCGAACATCCGGTGCTCGGTGAGGAACAGCAGCCAGTCGATCTCGACCCGCACGCGCGCACGGTTCAGGCCGGCTTCGGAGAGGAACTCGCCGAGCTCGGTGACGGCGGGGCGGTAGCGGCCGTCGAGGGGGCTGATCGGCTGAGGGGGCAGAGGAGGCATGGCGGGGCGGGGACTTTCGGTGTGGAGGGCGGGGTTCAGGATGCGGCCGGCTGCCGGAACGCGGGTTCGAGCTGCCGGAACAGCGCCCGGTCGGCGTGCTCGATCATCGCGAGCACCGAGTCGAACAGGGCGGCGTCGGAGTAGTAGGGGTCGGGGACGTCGGTGCGCCCGGCGTAGTCGGCGTCGAAGGAGAGCAGCAGGCGCACCTTCTGTCGGTCCTCCTCGGTTCGGGCCCAGGAGCGCAGCACCCGCTCGTGGCTGCGGTCGAGTGCCACCACGAGGTCGAGCGAGTCGAACCAGGCCGGCTCGAACTGGCGGGCTCGGTGGGTGCTGCCGTCGTAGCCGCGGCTCTCGAGCGAGGCGACCGTGCGCGGGTCGGCGTGCTCACCGACGTGCCACTCCCCCGTGCCCGCCGAGCTCACGACGACGCGGCCGGACAGCCCGGCCTTCTCGACGAGGTCGCGCAGCACGATCTCGGCCATCGGGGAGCGGCAGATGTTGCCGGTGCAGACCATGCAGATGCGGAAGGCGGCCTCGGGGGGATCGTCGGGCTCGCGGGACATGCCCTTAGTCTCTCATCGGCGGTCGCGGCGGCCCGCGAGGGGCCGGAGGATCGCGCCGATGATGGCCGAGAGGATGGCCAGCACCAGGGCGCCGAGCACCGTCCACCAGAAGCCGGCCAGGGTGAGGCCGAAGCCGAACAGGCCGGTGAACACCGAGGTGAGCCAGAGCAGCAGCGCGTTCACGAAGAACGAGATGATGCCGAGGGTGAGGATGTAGAGGGGGAACGCCACGACCCGGATGATGCTGCCGATGATGCCGTTCACGATGCCGAAGACCAGCGCCACCAGGAGGTAGCTGACGATGAGCTCGACGGTGCCGCCGTCGCCGATCGGGTCGATCTTGACACCGGCGACGATGAGGGTGGTGAGCCACAGGGCGATCGCGTTGACGACCAGGGAGACCAGGAATCTGCGCATGACCCCCACTATCCCAGCTGCGTGGTGCAGAGTCGAGGCATGGTGAACCTGCCCTGGCAGCCGGAGTACCCGATCCTGACCGCCCGCCTCGCCCTGCGCCCCCATCGCGGGAGCGACCTCGACGACCTCCTGCGGTACCACTCCGACCCCGAGGTGGTGCGCTACATCCCGTGGCCCGTGCGCACGCGGGAGCAGACCGAAGCCGCGATCGAGTCCCGCACCCGCCAGGGCGCGGTGACCGAGGAGGGCCAATGGCTGGTGCTCGCCATCCAGCTCCGCGACGACGTCGGGCAGGTCGACGGCGGCCGGGTGATCGGCGAGGTGCTCCTCAAGTTCGACAGCGAGGCGGATGCCCGGGGCGAGCTCGGCTACGCCATCGCCCGGGACGCCGAGGGGCACGGCTACGCCACCGAGGCCGCCCGGGCCGTTCTCGACCTGGCCTTCGCCGGGTTCGGGCTGCACCGCGTGATCGCCCGCCTCGATGCCAGGAACCGCGCATCCGCCGCCCTGCTGGAGCGGCTCGGGATGCGCCGGGAGGCCCTCTTCGTCGAGGACGAGCACTTCAAGGGCGAGTGGACCGACACCCTCGTCTACGCGATGCTCGCGCGGGAGCACCGCCCGGAGCATATTCCCGAGGCGGGATGAGACCGAGAACTACACTGGACGGATGACCTCCGGCTCCGAAGCAGCCCCCGCCGTTCCGGTGAGGATGCGCCCCGAGATCCTCGCGCTGCCCGCGTACCGGCAGGGCCAGGCCGCGCCGACCGGGTTCAAGCTCTCGTCGAACGAGAACCCCTACGACCCGCTGCCCGGTGTGCTCGAGGCCGTCGACCGTGCGACCCGGCAGCTGCACCGCTACCCGAACGCCGCCGCCCCCGAGATCACGGCGCGCCTGGCCGAGGAGTGGGGGGTCGAGCCCGACGAGGTCATCGTCGCCGCCGGATCGGTGGCGCTGCTGATGCAGTTCACGATGGCCGCCGCCGGCCACGGCGACGAGGTCGTCTTCTCCTGGCGCTCGTTCGAGGTCTACCCGTGGATGACGGTGCTCCCCGGAGCCACCGCGGTGCCGGTGCCCAACACCGCCGACCACCGCCACGACCTCGACGCGATGGCCGCCGCGATCACGGATCGCACGCGCCTCGTGCTCGTCTGCAGCCCCAACAACCCGACCTCGAGCGTCGTGACGAAGGCCGAGTTCGAGGCCTTCATGGCGAAGGTGCCCACCGATGTGCTGGTCGTCCTCGACGAGGCCTACGCCGAGTTCGTCACCGACCCCGAAGCCGTGAACGGCCGGGCGCTGGTGCGGCGGTACCCGAACCTCGTCGTGCTGCGCACCTTCTCCAAGGCCTACGGCCTGGCCGGCCTCCGCATCGGCTACGGCATCGGTCGCGCCGACGTGCTCGCGCCGGCCCGCACCACGATCGTGCCGCTGAGCCTCACCGACCACGCCCAGGTGGCCGCGCTCGCGTCGCTCGACCGCGGCGACGAGCTGCGCGAGCGGGTGGCGAACATCGCGGTGCGTCGGGACGCCGTCTACGAGGCCCTGCTCGAGCAGGGCTGGACGGGCATCCCGAAGCCGCACGGCAACTTCGTCTGGTTCCCGGTGGGCGAGCGCACTCCCGAGGTGCTCGAGGTGTTCCGCCGGCACGGCATCATCGCCCGGGGCTATCTGCCCGACGGCGTCCGACTGACGATCGGCGAGGAGGAGAGCGTGCAGAACGTGCTCACCGCCGCCGACGAGATAGCGAGGATCCTCCGATGACCGAGACCCCGACGGTGCAGTTCCTCTCGGTCGAGGGCGAGTTCGCCCCGACCGAGTCGGCCGAGGAGTACCGCTCCTATCTCGACCGCCTGAGCGAGACCGACCTGCAGGACTTCTACCGGAAGATGGTGGTGGTGCGCCGCTTCGACGGCGAGGCCACGAACCTGCAGCGGCAGGGGCAGATGGCGCTCTGGGTGCCGAGCCACGGCCAGGAGGGCGCCCAGGTGGGCTCGGCCTTCGCCGCGCGCCCGCAGGACCACCTCTTCCCGAGCTACCGCGAGCACGCGGTCGGTCTGGTGCGGGGCATCGACATGCTCGCCATCGTCGAGCTCCTGCGCGGCAACACCCACGGCGGCTGGGACCCGACCGACCCCACCAACGGCAACTTCCACGGCTACTGCCTGGTGATCGGCTCGCACTCGCTGCACGCCACCGGCTACGCCATGGGCCTGCAGCGCGACGGAGTGGTCGGCACCGGCGACCCCGAGGTCGACGCGGCCGTGCTCTGCTACTTCGGCGACGGCGCCACCTCGCAAGGCGACGTCAGCGAGGCCTTCGTGTTCTCCGCCTCGAGCCAGACGCCGAACGTGTTCTTCCTGCAGAACAACCAGTGGGCCATCTCGGTGCCGGTCAGCGTGCAGTCGCGCGTGCCGCTGTACCTCCGCTCCCGCGGCTTCGGCGTGCCCAGCGTGCAGATCGACGGCAACGACGTGCTCGCGAGCTACGCGGTCACCGCGAAGGCGCTCGACGACGCCCGCGGCGGCGGCGGCCCGCAGTTCATCGAGGCGCTGACCTACCGCATCGGGGCGCACACGACCTCCGACGACCCCACGAAGTACAGAGAGAACGCCGAGCAGGAGTTCTGGGTGAAGCGCGACCCGATCGTGCGGTTCGAGAAGTACCTGCGCTCACTCGGCGAGGGCGACGCCTTCTTCGACGGCGTGAAGACCGAGGCCGACGACTTCGCGGCCGACATCCGGGCCCGCACGCTGGTGCTCGAGGCCCCGCCGATCGGCACCATGTTCGACCACGTGTACTCGGAGCCGCATCCGGTGATGACCGAGCAGAAGCTGTGGCTCGAGCGCTACGAGGCGTCGTTCCAGGAGGAGCAGGCATGACCACCGTGAACCCGTCGAACCCGACGACCGCAGCCGCCGCCCCCGAGGTGCAGGAGCTGCCGATGGCGAAGGCGCTGAACCTCGGCCTCGCCAAGGCGCTCGCCGACGACCCCAAGGTGCTGCTGATGGGCGAGGACATCGGCCGTCTCGGCGGCGTCTTCCGCGTCACCGAGGGCCTGCAGGCTCAGTTCGGCGCCGATCGCGTCGTCGACACCCCGCTCGCCGAGTCGGGCATCATCGGCACGGCCATCGGCCTCGCGATGCGGGGCTACCGACCGGTCTGCGAGATCCAGTTCGACGGCTTCATCTGGCCGGGCTTCGACCAGATCACCAGCCAGCTCGCCAAGCTCACCAACCGCGGCGGTGGCGCCTTCTCGATGCCCGTGGTCATCCGGGTGCCCTACGGCGGGCACATCGGCGCCGTCGAGCACCACCAGGAGAGCCCCGAGGCCTACTTCGCGCACACCGCCGGCCTCCGCGTGGTGAGCCCGTCCACCCCGAACGACGCCTACTGGATGATGCAGGAGGCGATCCGCTCCAACGACCCCGTGATGTTCTTCGAGCCCAAGAGCCGCTACTGGCCCAAGGGCCCGGTGGACTTCAGCGGTTCGGCCGCCCCGCTGCACGCCAGCCGGGTCGTGCGGGTCGGCAGCGACGTGACGGTGCTCGCGCACGGCGCGATGGTGAGCGTGCTCATGCAGGCCGCCGAGATCGCCGACGGCGAGGGCATCAGCGTCGAGGTGATCGACCTGCGCTCCATCAGCCCGATCGACTACGGGCCGATCATCGACTCGGTCACCAAGACCGGCCGCCTCGTCGTGGCGCAGGAGGCCTCGGGCTTCGTCAGCGTCGGCTCCGAGATCGCCGCGACCGTCGCCGAGCGCGCCTTCTACTCGCTGCAGGCCCCCGTGCTGCGGGTGGCGGGCTTCGACACCCCCTTCCCGCCCGCGAAGCTCGAGACCGTCTTCCTGCCCGACGCCGACCGCGTCATGGAAGCCGTCGACCGCGTGATGGCCTACTAGGCCATCCGCATCCGACCAGGTACGTCAGGAGAACCCATGTCGTCGCAGTTCAACCTCCCCGATGTCGGCGAGGGCCTCACCGAGGCCGAGATCGTCTCGTGGAAGGTCGCCCCGGGCGACACCGTCACGGTGAACCAGGTGATCGTCGAGATCGAGACCGCCAAGTCGCTCGTCGAGCTGCCTTCGCCGTTCGCCGGCACCGTCGAGAGCGTGCTGGTCGAGGAGGGCACGACCGTCGAGGTCGGCACGCCGATCATCACGGTGTCGTCGGGTGCCGCGGCCCCGGCGGGCTCGGCGGCGCCGGTTCAGGATGCTCCGCCCGCCCCCATCCGCGTGGTGCCCTCGGCCGACCTCACCGAGACCGAGTCGATGGTGGCCACCGCCGAGCGCACCGCCACCGCCGAGCGACCGGGTGCGGAGGAGAAGCCGGGCGCGGTGCTCGTCGGCTACGGCATCAAGGGCCACGTCGCCAGTCGCCGCTCCTCGCGCCGCAGCACGAGTGCGATCCCGGCCATCGGCGAGACCCCCGAGGGCGCCCGCCCGGCCGAGCGGGTCGCCCGGGTGCAGCAGCCGATCCCGGGGCTCCCCGTGATCGCGAAGCCGCCGATCCGCAAGCTCGCGAAAGACCTCGGGGTCGACCTCAACGAGGTGACCCCCACCGGGTTGATCGGCGACGTCACCCGCGACGACGTCATCCGGCACGCCGAGCAGGCGAAGGTGTTCCACAACATCGAGACGCCGCAGTGGGCGCCGGAGCGCGAGGAGCGCATCCCCGTGAAGGGCATGCGCAAGCAGATCGCGAAGGCCATGGTGGCGAGCGCGTTCACCGCCCCGCACGTGAGCCTCTTCGTCGACGTGGATGCCACCCGCACGATGGACTACGTCAAGCGCCTGAAGGCCTCGGCCGACTTCACCGGCGTCAAGATCTCGCCGCTCCTGATCATGGCGAAGGCCATCATCTGGGCGGTGCAGCGGAACCCCATGGTCAACTCGGCGTTCACCGAGAAGGAGATCATCGTGCGCAACTACGTGAACCTCGGCATCGCCGCGGCCACGCCGCGCGGGCTGATCGTGCCGAACATCAAGGACGCGCAGGACATGTCCATGCGCACCCTCGCCGAGTCGCTCGAGCAGCTCACGCTGACCGCGCGGGAGGGCCGCACCTCCCCCGCCGACATGGCCGACGGCACCATTACCATCACGAACATCGGCGTCTTCGGCATGGACACGGGAACCCCCATCCTGAACCCCGGCGAGGTCGGGATCGTGGCCCTCGGCACCATCAAGCAGCGCCCCTGGGTCGTCGACGGCGAGGTGCGCCCGCGCTTCGTCACGACCGTGGGCGCGAGCTTCGACCACCGCGTGGTCGACGGCGACGTGGCGAGCCGGTTCGTCGCCGACGTGGCCTCGATCCTCGAGGAGCCGGCGCTGCTGCTCGACTGAGCTCGACGGCCGCACGTCCGCGCAGATTTGCTATTGATAATCACTATCAATAGTGTGGGGGCTGTGACCTCTCGACTCCTCCCCGTCCTCGCATCCTCCGCGGTGCTCGCCCTCGGCCTGGCCGGATGCTCGTCCGGCAGCTCGGCCGACACCACCGCCGACTCCTCCGACGGCATCAGCATCGTCGCCTCCACCAACGTCTACGGCAGCATCGCCGAGGCGGTGGCCGGCGACGCCGCCACGGTGACCTCGATCATCGACAGCCCCGACAAGGATCCGCACGAGTACCAGGCCGACGGCCAGAACCAGCTCTCGCTCTCCAAGGCGCAGATCGTGATCGAGAACGGCGGCGGCTACGACGACTTCGTCGACACGATGCTCTCGGCCGCCGAGAACTCCGGCGCGACCGTGCTGAACGTCACCGACATCTCGGGCTACGACACCGAGCCGGCCGAGGGCGAGTTCAACGAGCACCTCTGGTACGACTTCCCCACGATGCAGAAGCTGGTCGATCAGCTGGTGACCGAGCTGAGCGCGCTCGACGAGGGCAGCGCATCCGTCTTCTCGGCCAACGGCGAGGAGCTCAAGCAGCAGCTCGCGACGCTGGAGAGCGGCGAGGCCGACATCGCCTCGGCGCACCAGGGCGCCGGCGTCGCCATCACCGAGCCGGTGCCGCTGTACCTGCTCGACGCGGCGGGCCTGGCGAACAGGACGCCCGATGAGTTCAGCGAGGCCATCGAGGAGGACACCGACGTGCCGCCGCTGGTGCTGAACGAGACCCTCGCGCTGTTCGACGACAAGAGCATCGACGTGCTGGTCTACAACGAGCAGACCGGCGGCCCGCAGACGGATGCGGTGCTCGAGGCCGCGGAGAAGAACGGCATCCCGGCGGTGCCGGTCACCGAGACCCTCCCCGACGGCGTCGACTACGTCGAGTGGATGACGGCGAACCTGAAGGCGGTGTCCGACGCCCTCGGCTAGGCGCCGGTCGGGCTCGGGCTGCCGCTCGGGCCCGGCGGTCGGCCGATCCGCCCGCGGCAGTAGGGTGTCAAGGTGACCGACCCGGTGCTGACCCTGCGTGACGCGAGCCTCGCGTTCGGGCCCCGCACCCTCTGGTCGGGGCTCGACCTCGACGTGCAGCCGGGCGAGTTCATCGCCGTGCTCGGGTCGAACGGCTCGGGCAAGTCGAGCCTGCTCAAGGTCATCCTCGGGCAGCAGCGGTTGAGCGGCGGGTCGGTGTCGTTCCTCGGGGCGCCCGGCCGGCGCGGCGACCGCCGTATCGGCTACGTGCCCCAGCAGAAGCTCGCCGACGACGGCACCCCGCTCCGCGCCCGCGACCTGGTGGCTCTCGGCCTCTCCGGGCACCGCTGGGGCGTGCCCCTTCCCTCCGCGGCCCGTCGCCGCGAGGTCGACGCCCTGCTCGAGGGGGTCGGCGCCACCGACTACGCGAACGTGGGCGTCGGCACCCTCTCGGGCGGCGAGCAGCAGCGCGTGCGCATCGGCCAGGCGCTCGCCGGGGAACCCCGGCTGCTGCTCTGTGACGAGCCGCTGCTCTCGCTCGACCTCACCCACCAGCGCGCGGTCAGCGAGCTGATCGACCGGCAGCGGCGCGAGCGCGACTTCGGCGTGCTCTTCGTCACCCACGACATCAACCCGATCCTCGACATGGTCGACCGGGTGCTGTACCTGGCCGGTGGCGGCTTCCGGATCGGCACGCCGGAGGAGGTGCTGCGCTCGGAGGTGCTGAGCGAGCTCTACGGCTCGCGGGTCGACGTGATCCGCACGCACGGCCGGGTGATCGTCGTCGGCACGCCCGACGGGGCCCACGGGCATCCGGACGACCAGCTCGCGCACCACGACGACCACGACCACCGGCCCTCCCCCGGGCTCCTCGGAGGGCTGCCGTGAACGGCGACATCTGGTCGGAGGTCTTCAACTTCGCGAACTACGGCGAGCTCGTGGTGCTCCTGCGCAACTCGATCATCGCGGGCGCGGTGCTCGGCGTCGTGGGCGGCCTGATCGGCGTCTTCG
Organism: Herbiconiux flava; assembly: GCF_013409865.1. Classification (NCBI taxonomy): domain Bacteria; kingdom Bacillati; phylum Actinomycetota; class Actinomycetes; order Micrococcales; family Microbacteriaceae; genus Herbiconiux; species Herbiconiux flava. The sequence goes on along the minus strand of NZ_JACCBM010000001.1, from coordinate 771,210 downwards.
TGATGTCGCGCGACATGGCGTTCGCGGTGCACGGCATCAGCGAGCTCTCGTTCGCCGGCGCCGCGGCCGGGCTGCTGTTCGGCATCGGGGTCGTGGAGGGCTCGATCATCGGCTCGCTGATCGCCTCGCTGATCATCGGGCTGCTCGGCTCGCGGGCGCGCGACCGCAACTCGATCATCGCGGTGCTGATGCCGTTCGGGCTGGGGCTCGGCATCCTCTGCCTCTCGCTCTACCCCGGCCGGTCGGCCAACAAGTTCGGGCTGCTGACCGGGCAGATCGTGGCCGTCGACGACCCGCGGCTGAACTCGCTGATCGCGATCTCGATCGTCGTGGTGCTCGGGCTGCTGCTCGTCTGGCGGCCGCTCACCTTCGCCAGCGCCGACGCCGACGTCGCCTCCGCCCGAGGCGTGCCCGTGCGCGGACTGTCGATCGTGTTCATGCTGCTGCTCGGGCTCGCCGTCGCGGTCTCGGTGCAGATCGTCGGCTCGCTGCTGGTGCTCTCGATCCTCGTCACGCCGGCCGCCGCCGCGCTGCGGCTCTCGTCGTCGCCCGTCGTCGTGCCGCTGCTCAGCACGCTGTTCGCCGTGCTGTCGCTCGTTGGCGGGATCATGCTCGCGCTCGGCGCCTCGGTGCCGATCAGCCCCTACGTGACCACCATCTCGTTCGCGATCTACCTGATCTGCCGCCTGGTGTCCTGGCGGCGCCGACGTCGGGGCCTGTCGGGGCGGGTACCGTTGAACACGAGGACGGTGATGCAGTGAAGAGGAACACCTGGCAGCGCGAGGCGGTGCGGAGCGCCCTGGGAACCCAGATGGGCTTCGTCAGCGCGCAGAGCCTGCACTCCTCCCTGAAGAACTCGGGCTCGCAGATCGGTCTGGCCACCGTCTACCGCGCGCTCTCCGATCTCGCCCAGGAGGGCGAGGCCGACTCGCTGCAGTCACCCGAGGGCGAGGCGCTCTACCGCGCCTGCTCGCTGGCGCACCACCACCACCTGATCTGCCGCAGCTGCGGTCTCACGGTCGAGATCGAGGCCGACGAGGTCGAGTCGTGGGCGCAGCGCACGGCGACCCTGCACGGCTTCAGCCGGCCCGAGCACGTCGTCGACATCTTCGGGTTCTGCTCGGCCTGCGTGCCCATCCCCTGATCGCTTTCGAGCCCCGCCGGGCGATGGTGTAAGCTAGCGAGGTTGGGTGGAATCCTCCGCCCTCTGCGGGGCCGTCACGAGACGGGCCTGTCGACAAGTCATCTTGGGTGAGACGCTCGTCTCACGGTAACCAAATGGAGGAAGCAATGGCAGCAGTCTGCCAGGTGACAGGAGCCGTTCCCGGCTTCGGTCACAACATCTCGCACTCGCACCGGCGAACCAATCGCCGCTTCGACCCGAACGTGCAGAAGAAGAAGTACTACGTGCCCTCGCTTCGCCGTAACGTCACGCTGACCCTGTCGGCGAAGGGCATCAAGGTCATCGATGCTCGTGGAATCGAGTCGGTCGTCAAGGACCTCCTCGCTCGTGGGGAGAAGATCTAATGGCAAAGCAGCAGGACGTCCGTCCCATCATCAAGCTCCGCTCGACGGCGGGCACCGGTTACACCTACGTGACCAAGAAGAACCGTCGCAACGACCCCGACCGTCTCGTGCTGAAGAAGTACGACCCGGTCATCCGTAAGCACGTCGACTTCCGAGAGGAGCGGTAAACACATGGCTAAGAAGAGCAAGATCGCCAAGAACGAGCAGCGCAAGGTCATCGTGGAGCGGTACGCCGCGAAGCGCCTCGAGCTGAAGAAGGCCCTGGTCAGCCCGACCTCCACCGACGAGGAGCGCGAGAGCGCCCGCCTCGGCCTGCAGAAGCTGCCGCGCAACGCGTCGCCGATCCGCGTGCGCAACCGCGACGCCGTCGACGGCCGCCCCCGCGGAAACCTCAGCAAGTTCGGAATCAGCCGTGTCCGCTTCCGCGACATGGCGCACCGGGGCGAATTGCCGGGCATTACGAAGTCCAGCTGGTAAATTACCCACGGTCGTACCGACCAACCGAACTGGCCCTGTGGCCGGGACCGTTCCACTGAAAGAGCTACCCAGGTAGCGAAGAGGTCCGAGGAGGACACCTTAAATGGCTGACAAGTCACTCAACAAGACCGAGCTCGTCGCAGCCGTCGCCGCCGCTTCCGGCCAGACGCAGGCTTCCGTCAACGAGGTGCTCGACGCTCTCTTCTCGACGCTGGCCGACTCGGTCGCCTCGGGCACCAAGGTCACGATCCCGGGCTGGCTCGCCGTCGAGCGCACCTCGCGCGCCGCTCGCACCGGCCGCAACCCGCAGACCGGCGCCACCATCGAGATTCCGGCCGGTCACTCGGTCAAGATCTCGGCCGGTTCGAAGCTGAAGGCTGCTGCCAAGTAGTCGCTTCACCACCAGCTCAGAAGGGCGACGGCTTCGGCCGCCGCCCTTCCGCTGTTAACGCACCCGGCGTTGCGGCCGTTGGCTCCGTTGCAGCCGTTCCGGCCGTTCCGGCAAAGGTCCAGGCCGACGCGCGTACAGTGGACGGGTGCTGAGAGTCGTCCGCGTGTCAGGCCCCGCCGTACTGGTGGTGGCGGCCTTCGCGGCCCTCCTGATCGCCCTCGCCATCGGCGGCGGCGCCGCACCGCAGCTGCTCGAGGATCCCGGGCCCGTCGTGCGCTTCGGTCTGCCGATCACCTCGACGCTCGTCAACATCTCGGCCGCCGGCATGATCGGTGCCATCGGCCTGGTGGTCTTCGCCATCCCGCCGTCGAGCCCGGCCTGGGGACGCGCCCTCGACGTCGCCGCCGCATCCGCCGGCCTGTTCACCGTCGCGGCGGCGATGACGGGCTTCTTCAGCTACCTCAGCGTCACCGCGCGCGCCCTCAGCTTCGACGACGCGTTCAGCCAGGGTCTCGGGCAGTTCCTCACCCAGATCGAGCTCGGTCAGGCCTGGCTGCAGACCACACTGCTCGGCGCGGTCGTCACCGTGCTGTGCTTCGCCGTGCGCAACCACACCGCGCTCGTGTTCGTCGGCCTCGTCGCCGTCGTCTGCCTGGTGCCCATGGCGCAGCAGGGTCACGCGGCAGGCGTCGACGGCCACGACGCGGCCATCACCGCACTCGGCCTGCACCTCGTCTTCGCCGCGGCCTGGCTCGGCGGGCTCGTGGTCATCGTGCTGCTCAGCCGGCAGCTGTCGACGGCCGTGCTCGTCGACGTCGTCGCGCGCTACTCGACGGTGGCGATCGTCTGCTTCGTCGTGGTCGCGGCCTCGGGCTACGTCAGCGCCGAGCTGCGGGTCGGCTCGCTCGACCGGCTGCTCACGCCCTACGGCATCCTGGTGCTGGTCAAGGTGGGCGCCCTGCTCGCCCTCGGGCTGATCGGGGCCCTGCACCGCCGCTACGTCATCGGCAAGCTCGGCACGACCGAGCGGCGCCGGCACTTCTGGTGGCTGGTCGTCGCCGAGCTCGGCTTCATGGGCATCGCCACCGGCTTCGCCGCCGCGCTCGCCCGCACCGCCACCCCGGTGCCGCAGGAGGTGCCCGAGACCCAGACCGCCGCGCAGATCCTCACCGGCGAGAAGCTGCCCCCCGAGCTGACGGTCTCGAACTTCCTCACCCAGTGGAACTTCGACCTGATCTGGGTGCTCGTCTGCGCCTTCGCGATCTTCTTCTACGTCGCCGGGGTGCTGCGCCTGCGCCGCCGCGGCGACCGATGGCCCTGGTACCGCACCGTGCTCTGGATCGCGGGCATCCTGCTGCTCTTCTACGTCACCAACGGCGGCCTCAACGTCTACGAGAAGTTCCTGTTCAGTGCGCACATGTTCGGACACATGACGCTCAGCATGATGGTGCCGCTGCTGCTCGTGCCCGCCGCCCCCGTCACCCTCGTTCTGCGCGCCGTGAAGAAGCGCGGTGACGGCAGCCGCGGCGTGCGCGAGTGGGTGCTGCTGGCGGTGCACTCCAAGGTCGCCACGGTCATCGCGAACCCGGTGGTGGCCGGGGTGCTCTTCGCCACCAGCCTCGTCACCTTCTACTACACGCCGCTGTTCCGCTGGGCGACCGAGAACCACTTCGGCCACGAGTGGATGATCGTGCACTTCCTGATCGTCGGGTACCTCTTCGTGCAGGCCCTGATCGGCGTCGACCCGGTGCCGTACAAGCTGCCCTACCCGTTCCGGCTGCTGCTCCTGCTCGGCACGATGGCCTTCCACGCCTTCTTCGGGCTCGCCCTGATGGAGGGCACGGGCCTGCTGCTCGCCGACTGGTTCGGCGCCACCGGCCGCGACTGGGGCCCGAGCGCACTGCAGGACCAGCAGAACGGCGGCGGCATCGCCTGGAGCATCGGCGAGATCCCGACCTTCACGCTCGCCCTGATCGTCGCGATCCAGTGGAGCCGGGTCGACAAGAAGGAGACCAAGCGGCGCGACCGCAACGCCGACCGCACCAACGAGGCCGAGCTCGGCGAGTACAACGCGATGCTCGAGCGCCTGGCTGAGAAGGACACGGCGCGCTAGATCGACCGCCCGAGCTCAGCCGCGCGGCGCGAACTGGATCGCGCCGTCGGGCTCGATGCTCAGCGCGAAGGTCACGTCGTAGGGGATCGAGCGGTCGATCGTGGTGACAGCGCCGTCGAAGAGCGAGCGGATGTCCACCCGGACGTGCGCGCTGCCCGACGCCGTGGGCACCACCCAGCTGTCCTGCCCGGCGATGATCGTCAGCGCGGGGAAGGTCTCGATCGACCAGTCCGGCTCGGAGACGATGCGGTCGTCGACCTCGAGCCCGAACGGGCAGCCCGGAGGGTAGAGCAGCGTCTCCGTCGCGCAGTCGGCCAGGAAGTCGTGCACCGTCGTCTGCACCTCGTCGAGGAAGCGGGTGGTGGGCTGCACGTCGACGATGGCGCTGACCGAGCTGCCGGTGCTGGTCGCGACGAGCTTGGACGGGTAGGCGCCGAGATAGTGCGAGGTGTGCCCGAGCGCCGTCAGGCTCGGCACCAGCAGGTCGTAGCTGCGATTGGCGCGGAACGCGCCCGCGTCGCCGGCCGACACCTGCACCGTGCCCGCGGTGAAGGTGCTCGCGTGCGAGACCGTGACCTCGGCCCGCGCGGTGGGGGAGCGCAGGAACTCCCACTCGGGGAAGACGAGCCAGCTCGTGCCCGTCTGCACCACGTCGAACTCGGTCTGGCCCTCGACCTGCTGGTCGCCGGTGCCGGTCAGTGTGTAGGAGTAGACGATGCGGTGGCGCCCGGGGATGATCTCGGTGTCGCTGACCTCGCTGATGCGCGTGATGCCGCCGAGCGCATCCGGGGTCACCAGGGCCGCCTCGCCGGTGCCGGCTTCGTCGCCGCTCGTGAGCTTCACGCCGGGGGTCGCGAGGGCGCCGGGCACGTCGTGGTCGGCGAGGGCCTCGAGGTAGAGCCGCACGAACGTGGTGGCGCTGAACAGCTCGCGGTTCAGGATGCCGACGGCTGACACGAGGGCGGCGATCGTGAGCACGAACAGGCCCACCCAGATCACGATCGATCGGTGCAGGGCCTCGCGCCTGTCCACACCTCCCGCATCCATGTGCACAGTTTAGGCGGGAGCCGGGAGACCGCTTCGGGCGGCGGGTAGATTGGAGGGATGGCCAGGCCCACTCTCTCCGCCGAGCAGCAGCGCGTGTTCGAGCTGATCGAGGGCACCCGCAAGCACGTCTTCGTCACCGGCCGGGCCGGTACCGGCAAGTCGACCCTGCTGAACCACCTCTCCTGGAACACCGAGAAGCAGCTCGTCATCTCGGCCCCCACCGGCGTCGCCGCCCTGAACGTGGGCGGTCAGACCATCCACTCGCTCTTCCGGCTGCCGATCGGCGTCATCGCCGACAGCGAGATCGAGCAGAACGCCGAGGTGCGCAAGCTCCTCAACACCATCGACACCCTCGTGATCGACGAGGTGTCGATGGTCAACGCCGACCTGATGGATGCGATGGACCGCTCGCTCCGGCAGGCACGGGGGCGCAAGGCCGAGCCGTTCGGCGGAGTGCAGGTCGTGCTGTTCGGTGACCCGTATCAGCTGGCCCCCGTGCCGGGAGACGGCGAGGAGCGCGCCTACTTCGCCGACCACTACCGCTCGATGTGGTTCTTCGACGCCAAGGTGTGGGAGGAGACGGAGCTCGAGATCGTCGAGCTGACCGAGATCCACCGGCAGCACGACGACGAGTTCAAGCACATGCTGAACGCGGTGCGCTTCGGCATGGTCACGAAGGAGATCGCCGACGTGCTGAACGCCACGGGCGCCCGCTCCCCCGCGCCCGACACCGCCATCACGCTGGCGACCCGCAACGACGCGGTCAACCGCATCAACCAGACGGCGCTCGGCCGGCTGCCCGGCCGGGTGCTCAGCGCCAAGGCCGAGATCAGCGGCGACTTCGGGGGTCGCGCCTACCCGGCCGACCTGAACCTCGAGCTCAAGGTGGGAGCGCAGGTGATGTTCCTCCGCAACGACGCCGATCAGCGCTGGGTCAACGGCACGGTGGGCACGGTGACGAAGATCGCCTCGACGGTGTGGGTCGAGGTCGACGGCGAGGTGCACGAGGTCGACCCGGTGGCCTGGGAGAAGCACCGCTACTCCTACGCGCCCGAGTCGAAGAAGCTGAGCAAGGAGGTGATCGGCGAGTTCACCCAGTTCCCGCTGCGGCTCGCCTGGGCGGTCACCATCCACAAGTCGCAGGGCCAGACGTACGACGAGGCCGTGGTCGACCTCGGGGCCCGCGTGTTCAGCCCCGGCCAGACCTACGTGGCGCTCTCCCGCCTCACCTCGCTCGAGGGCCTGTACCTCAGCCGTCCGCTCCGCCCCTCCGACATCATCGTCGACCCGGCCGTGCAGGCCTTCATGCGCCGACGCCGCGACGAGGCGGCCGCCGCCCGGGCCTGATCTTCTTCCTCTCTGAGGATTTCTCGAGTACGATCCGACTATGACCGGACGTCCTCGACTAGTGATCGTGCTGGTGGCCGCGTTGCTGGTCGCCGGCGCCGCACCGGGTGCGGCGGCCGAGAGCCTCGGTGCCCAGAGCCTCGGTGCCGTGCCTTTCGTGCGCGACACGATCACGGTGCCGCACGGGCCGAAGTCAGGTGATGAGCTCGCCGTCGACCCGGTCAGCCGCCAGCTGTACCTCACCGGCGACGGGGTGAACGGCGTCTCGGTGTTCGACACGACGACCCGGCGCTTCACGACGTCCATCGCGACGGGGCCGGACGGCGGCCCCGGCATGTACCCCTCGGGAATCGGGATCGACTCGAGCCTCGGGCGGGTGTTCGTGGCCGACGAGACCGACGACACGGTGTCCGTGATCGACGTGACGAGCAATACCGTCATCGCGCGGATCGAGCTCGCGCAGGCGGGTGAGACACTCCGGTCTCATGAGGTCGCGGTCGATCCCATCGCTCATCGCGCCTATGTCGTGAACTTCGGAGCGTCCTTCATCTCAGTCATCGACACCGTGTCGCTCAGGGTGGTCGGCGCGATCGACGAGTTCGGCGGGGTGACCGCCGGCGCGTCCGACCTGGCGATCGATCCCGGGCTGCACAAGGGCTACGTCATCGATTCCGGTGCGGGCACGGTGTCCGTGTTCGACACGCTCTCCGGTAGGGCCTCATCGACGATCATCTCGGGCATCGGGGGGTTCCCCCGTGACATAGTCGTCGATGCGGTACGGCATCGCGCCTACACCGCGGACTACACGACCCAGTCGGTCTCGATCATCGACACCACGCGAGACGTCGCGGTGGGCACCGTCCCGGTCGGATCGGGCCCGATGGCGGTCGCGGTCGACTCCTCGTCGCAGCTGATCCACGTCATGAACCTCGAGGGCGAGACCGTCAGTGTGATCGATGCCATGGAGGACCGGGTGCTGACCACCCTCGAGCAGGGTGGGCGATACGGCACGGGGCCGCGCCCGTCGGCCGTCGCCGTAGACGAATCGACGTCGACGGCCTACGTGCTGAGCTGGCCCACCGGCTCCATCGCCGTCGTCGGCTCGGGACGCTCCCGCATGTCGACGATCGAGCGGCAGGCCGGCGCCGACCGCTACGCGACGGCGGCGGAGGTGTCGCGGCAGACCTTCGCGCCGCAGGTTCCCGTGGCCTACATCGCCTCGGGCTCCACCTTCCCCGATGCGCTCTCCGGCGGTGCTGCTGCTGCCGCGGAAGGGGGACCGGTGCTCCTCGTGCCGCCCGATGGTGTGCCGGACGTCGTCGCTCGCGAGTTGAGCCGGCTGCGGCCTTCGAGGATCGTGGTGCTCGGAGGGAGTGTCGCGGTCTCCGACGGAGTGCTCGCAGCGCTCGAGGCGTTCGCTCCAAAGGTCGATCGGATCGGGGGCGCCGATCGGTTCGAGGTCTCGGCGGCGGTCTCGGCCGAGACGTTCGCCGAGCATCCGACGGTCGCCTACGTCGCGTCGGGCGCCGACTTCCCCGATGCGCTGGCGGGCGGAGCAGCGGCCGGCCTCGATCGGGCCCCGGTTCTGCTCACGAGGAAAGACGCGGTTCCCGTTGCGGTGACGGCCGAGCTCACTCGCCTGAAGCCAGACCGCATCGTGCTGCTCGGAGGGCCGGCAGCCGTGTCGGAGGAGGCCGAGTCGCACCTGCGCCTGATCGCGCCGACGACCAGGCTGTCGGGGGCCGACCGCTTCGCGGTCTCCGCCTCCGTCTCGCACGAGTCCTTCCCGGTGGTACGAACCGATACGGTCTACATCGCCTCGGGCGAGAGCTTCCCCGACGCCCTGGCCGGGTCGCCGGCCGCGGTCACCACCTGGGCTCCCGTGCTGCTGGCCAGACGGGACTCGCTCCCCCAGGCCACCCTCGACGAGCTCGACCGGCTGAGGCCGTCGCGCATCGTCGTGCTCGGCGGCCCGGCGGCGATCAGCGCGCTGACGATGAACCAGCTGGAGGGACACCTGCGCTGAGACAGGACCTCGGCTCTGGGGCCGGCCCCCCCTTACTGGGGCGGGTGCGGCCCCGCGTCGGCGAGGGAGCGCCGATAGCCTTGCGGCGAGGGGGTTCACCATGGCAACTGTGCTGTATCGCATCGGCCGGTTCGCCGCACGGCGGAGCATCGTCGTCATCGTGGGCTGGATCGTTCTGCTCGTGCTCATCGTCGGCGGCGGACAGCTGCTGCAGAAGTCGTTCGCCTCCGCGTTCGAGATCCCGGGCACCGAGTCGCAGCAGGCGATCGACATGCTCGACCAGCGCTTCCCCCAGGCCGCGGGCGGCTCGGTGCGCGTCATCTTCGAGGTGCCGGAGGGGTCGAGCATCCAGGACTTCGAGCCTCAGATCGCGGCGGCCGACGAGGCGATGAAGGCGTCCCCCGACGTGGTCGGGGTGAGCGGTCCCTTCGATGAGAACGTGACGGGCCAGGTCTCCGACTCCGGAGAGTACTCCGGTCGCCTCGCCTTCAGCACGGTGCAGCTGACGGTGGCGAGCTCCGACTTCACCGAGGCCGATGCGACCGCGCTGAAGGCCGCGGCCGAGACGGCGGCGACGGGTGGGATGACCGTCGCGTACTCCGGCCTCACCGACGTGAGCACCGCAGCGGCCGACACCGAGCTGATCGGTCTCGCCGTGGCCTTCGTCGTGCTGCTGATCACCTTCGGCTCGCTGCTCGCCGCCGGCATGCCCCTCGTCACCGCCGTGATCGGTGTGGCCGTCGCCTACTCGCTGATCGTGCTGTCGACGGCCTTCGCCGACGTCTCCTCGACCGCCCCGCTGCTCGCGACCATGCTCGGCCTCGCGGTGGGCATCGACTACGCCCTGTTCATCGTCTCGCGGCACCGGGCCCAGCTCATCCGGGGGATGGATCCGAAGGAGTCGGCCGCCGTCGCGACCTCCACGGCCGGAAGCGCGGTCGTGTTCGCCGGCCTCACCGTCGTGATCGCGCTCCTCGGCCTGGCAGTCGTGCAGATCCCGTTCTTGACCGTCATGGGGCTCGGCGCCGCGGTGGCCGTGGTCGTGGCGGTTCTCGTGGCCCTCACGCTGCTGCCGGCCATCCTGGGCCTGTTCGGCCGGAAGCTGGTGCCGAAGCCGACCTCGCGCTCGACCAAGCGGGAGCTGGCGGCCGAGGGCACGCACCGCACCCTCGGCGCCCGCTGGGTCGCTGTCGTCACGGCCAAGCCGGTGATCACCGTCGCGGTCGTGGTGATCGGTCTCGTGATCGTCGCGCTGCCGGTGGGCTCGATGCGCCTGACGCTCCCGGATGCGGGCTACAACCCCGAGGGCTCGGTGTCGCGCACCGGCTACGACCTGCTGGATGAGGGCTTCGGGCCCGGCTTCAACGGGCCGCTGCTCGTGACCGCCGACGTCTCGACCGTGGCCGCGACCGACCTCGGCGACGCCATCACCTCGTTCGGAGACCGGTTCGGCGGCCTCGACGACGTCCAATCGGTGAGCCAGGTCGTGCCGAACGCCACGGCCGACATGCTCATCGTCTCGATCACGCCCGATTCGGCTCCCGACAGTGCCGCCACGCAGAACCTGGTGCAGAGCATCCGCTCGAGCGAGCCGGCGTTCGAGAAGGCGAACGGCTTCGGCTACCAGGTGACGGGGCAGACCGCCCTCGGCATCGACGTCTCCGAGCGGCTGCAGAGCGCCCTGGTGCCCTACGGCATCGTCGTGGTGGGGCTGTGCATCATCCTGCTCACCATCGTGTTCCGCTCGCTCGCCGTGCCGGTGACGGCGACCGTCGGCTATCTGCTGTCGGTGTTCGCGTCGTTCGGCATCGTCACCGCGGTGTTCGAGTGGGGGTGGCTCGCCGACGTGCTCGGCGTGGCCAAGGTCGGGCCCGTGATCAGCTTCTTCCCGATCCTGCTGATGGCCGTGCTGTTCGGCCTGGCGATGGACTACCAGGTCTTCCTGGTCTCCCGGATGCGCGAGGAGTTCGTCAAGACGGGCGACCCGCACACCGCGGTGCGGCACGGCTTCATCGGCGCCGCGCGCGTCGTGACCGCGGCGGCGCTGATCATGTTCGCGGTGTTCGCCTCGTTCGTGCCCGGCGGCGGAGCGGTGCTGCAGCCGATCGCGCTGGGGCTCGCGGCCGGCGTCTTCATCGACGCCTTCCTGGTGCGCATGACGTTCATCCCCGCGGTGATGATCCTGCTGGGTCGCTGGGGCTGGGCGCTGCCCGCCTGGCTCGGGCGCATCCTGCCGAACGTCGACCTCGAGGGTGAGGGCGTGCGCGAGCTGCTCTCCGCCACCGAGTGGCGGCCACTCGACGAGGCGGGGCGGCCGTTCGCCGTCGCCGCTGCGGGAGCCGTCGTGGTGGGCGCCGGGGCCGCGCCGTTCGAGCTGCGCGCCGAGGCGGGCGAGCTCGTGCTCGTGACGGGGGCGTCGTCGACGCACCCCGAGGCCGTGGTCGCCGCGTTCGCCGGGCGGCAGGAGCTGCGCGGAGGGCACCTGCGGGTGCTCGATCAGCCGCTGCCGTTCCACGCGGCGGCCCTGCGGCGGAGTTCGGTGCTGGTGCAGCGCCCCGTCGACGCGTCGCTCGGGGAATCGGGCGGGGCGCTGGCGTCCGGAGCCCCCGGCGTGCTCGCCCGGCTCGAGCGCGAGCTCGGGGCCGAGCTCGACGAGCTCTGGGGTGCCCCGGTCGCCGGGGAGTGGCTGCGCAGCCTCGCGGTGGCGACCACCGCCCGGGCGCGGCTCGTCGCGATCGACGCCACCGGCATCCCGACCCCGCTGCTGCAGCGGGCGCTCGCCGTGCTGCACGACGCGCTGCCGCTCGCCGCGACCCTCGCCGTGGCGCACCACGGCGCCCGGCTCGAACTGAGCGGCCGGAACGTGCGGGTGCTCGCCCTCGTTCCCGCTCCCCCGGGGCTCGAGCTGACGGTGCACCTGCCCGCGAAGGAGCTCGCGGCGCCGGCGTCGGCTGCGCCCGGGGCTGCGGCGCTCGATGCCGACCCGGCCGGCACCGCCTCCGACACCACCGCCGCCGCCCCGTCCTCCCCCACCGACAGCACCCCTCGAGAAGAAGTGACCGCATGACGAGCCTCCGATCCCTCGTGCGCCGCGGCGACACCGCCCCCGTCTCCCCGCTCGGACGCCGCATCGCCATCGGGCTCGCCGTCCTCACGCCGCTGCTGATCGCGGGCGTGGCCGTGAGCGCGTTCCAGAGCCCGGCCGGAGCCGAGGCGGGGTCGAGCACCGCCGGCTCCCCCTCGAGCACCGCCGGTTCCTCCTCGAGCACCGCTCCCCTGCTGCCCGCCGCCCTGGTGAACGAGGACGAGTACGTCGACGTCACGGCCGCGGACGGGACGACGTCGAAGGCCGTGTTCAGCAAGCTGCTGACCACCGACCTCACCGACGGCACCTCGGGCACCGGCTTCAGCTGGACCCTCACCGACGCGAAGACCGCGTCGGCCGGCCTGGCGTCGGGCGACTTCGCCGCCGTCGTGACGATCCCCTCCGACTTCAGCGCCTCGTTCCAGTCGGTGGGCACGGCGAACCCGGTGCAGTCGACGCTGCAGGTGCAGACCGATGCCGGCAGCAGCTACGCCACCCAGCTGCTCGCGAACGCCCTCTCGACCGACCTCCAGGCCGCGGTCTCCCGCCAGATCACCTCGGGCTACGTCACCAAGTCGCTGGAGGCGTTCGGCGGAGTGCGCACCAGCCTCTCCCAGGCCGCGGGCGGGGCGACCCAGATAGCAGGCTACGTCGACCAGGCGGGCACCGGTGCCGACGGGCTGGCCGGCGGCCTGACCGACGCGGTCGACAAGGGAGCGGTGCCGCTCACCACGGGGGTCCAGGGTCTGGCCTCAGGGCTCGGCACCCTGTCGACCGTCGTCGCACCCCTGCCGCAGGTGGCGGACGGCTTCGCCGAGGCCTCCTCCGGCATCTCGAGCGGCATCTCGTTCCTGAAGACCGTTCTCGACGACGAGACGGCGGCGAGCTATGCCATCGACGAGCGCCAGAAGGCCCTCGAGTCCGACATCGCCGCCCTGAGCGCCGACGTGCCGACCCTGACGCCCGAAGAGACCCAGGCCCGGCTCGCACAGCTGCAGGAGACGGCGGCCGGGATCCGGGTCTCGTCGTTCACCGTCACGCTCGCGCTGGGTGCTGACGCGCTGGGCGTCGGCGAACTCGAGAGGTACTCGACCGAGCTCAGTGAGGCTCAGTCGGCGTTCGCGGCCTCGACCCCCCTGCTGACGAAGGGGATCTCGGATGCCGCCGGTGCGTCGTCCCAGCTGGCCACGGGCATGGTGTCGCTGACGGGTGGCCTCCGCGACGCCGCCAAGGGCGCCTCCGAGCTGGGCGGCAGCCTGCACGAGCTCAGCACCGCCCCTCAGGAGCTCGCGACCAAGCTGCAGGAGGGGTCCGACCAGATCCCGGCGTACACCGCCGACCAGCAGACGCAGCTGGCGACCGTCGTCACGCAGCCCATCCTGACCGCGCAGACCAGCGTGGGCGGGGCGCCCTCCCCCGCTGCCGCGATCGCCGCCGTTGTCATCCCGCTGGCGCTCTGGCTGGGCGCGTTCGCCGTCTACCTCCTGCTGGCGCCGTTCACGCGCCGCGCCCTCGACTCCACGGCGTCCACCGTCCGGGTCGTCGTCGGGGCGCTGATCCCGGCCGCGCTGCTCGGCCTCGTGCAGGCCGCGGTCGTGGCCGCGGTGCTGTTCGCCGTGGGTGTCGATCCGGCCCGGCTCGCCGGCGGCATCCTGTTCTCGCTGCTGATGTCGCTCGTGTTCGTCACCCTGCACCAGGGGCTGATCGCCCTGCTCGGCCAGACCGGACGGGTGCTCTCGATCGCCCTGCTCGCGGTGCAGGTCGCCGCCGCGGCCGTGATCGTCCCGGCCGGGTTGAGCTCGTCGCTCTACACCGGGATCGCGTCGCTGCTGCCGCTGACCAACGCCATCACCGGGCTGCAGGCGCTGCTCGCGGGCGGATCGCTCGACACGGTGCTCGGTGCCGCTGCGGCGCTCGCCGTGTTCGGGCTGATCGGTCTCGCGCTCGGCCTCGTCGCCGCGTCGCGGCAGCGATCACGCGACGTGGTGGTCATCGCATCCCAGCCGGCCCTCCCCGCAGGGCCCCGGGCGGCGACCGCCTGACCCCGGGCGCCCGGCGGGGCTCGCCGGCTACGCGACCTGCGCGGCCTTGGCCTGCGCCAGGTCGAGGAAGAGCTCGGTGTTGAATCGATACGCGACGAGCACCTCGTCGATCACCCGCTCCCGCTCCGCCGCGTCCCAGTCGACCGCGTCGAGCTGGGTGCGGTAGGTCTCCTTGAACTCCTTCGGCTTCGCGATGTCGCCGAAGAGGTAGAAGCCCACGCCGTTGGTCTCGAAGCCGAACTGGCGCTGCATCAGCGTGCGGATGATCTGCCCGCCCGAGAGGTCGCCGAGGTAGCGCGTGTAATGGTGGGCGATGAAGCCGCCGTTCCAGGTGGCAGCGACCTCGTCGATGCGCCGCACGTAGCGGGCGGTGGTGGGCAGCGGCACGATCTGCTCCCGCCAGTCGTCGCCGATCAGGAACCGCAGGTCTTCGACGATCGCGGGCAGCCGGGTGAGCTTCGGCGAGATGAACGACGCCGCCACGGGATCGTTCTTCATCCGGTCGGCGGCCGCCTCGAGCGACTCGTAGATGAAGAAGTGCTGGGCCACCAGCGCGATGTAGTCGTCGCGCGAGCCCTTGCCGCTCATCAGATCCGTCATGAAACCGGCGCCCTCGCTGTCGGAATGTCCGGTCCAGGTGCGCTCGCGGAGCGCCTGCGAGAAGGGGATCACTGCAGCCATGCGTTCAGTCCAAGCCGTCGGAGGTTAGGTTGCCCTAACTGTAGCGGAGGGAACGGCCGGAATGTCTACGAGTTCGTCACGAATGCGGGCGCGGTTCGACACCCAGCACCGCGCACGCCTCGTCGTAGAGCGCCACGATCTCCCGCCGCACCTCTCCGCGCTCGGTGATCGCCCCGGCCGGCCAGGCGACGGATGCGCGATGCGCTCCCCGGGCGGTGGTGACGTCCCACACCCCGCCGTCCCCGTCCAGGCCCACCATCTCGGCCGACTCCGCGGACGGGTCGACGAAGGCGCGGGCGATCAGCAGGTTGTCGTCGGTGTGGTCGCCGTTCATGTGGCGGAGGATCGCCTCGACGACCTCGGGAGCGAATGCGGTCATGCTCCCGAACGCTAGTCCAGGAGCTGCGCCTGCAGGAAATAGGTGCTCCGGGCGAAGGCCAGGGCGGCGGCGTTGCGATCGACCAGCGGCAGCACCGTGGCGTTCGCGAAGCCGGCCGTGGTTCCGGCGTAGCTGTGCTGGGTGACGGGGGTGCCGTGCTCCTTCAGCCGGCTGACGAAGCCGTCGACGTCGGCCCCTCCGGCCCAGGCCGTGTCCTCGGCTCGGTGGAGCAGCACGGGCGCGGGGACGACCCCGCCCTCGTCGTCGCCGAGCAGGGCGTAGTAGGCGACCACCGCATCCGCCGCCCCGCGCTGAGCGAGACGCAGGGCGTAGCGACCACCGAGCCCGAGCCCGATCAGCCCGACCCGGGCCGGGCTGCCCTCGGCGGCACCCTCCGGGGTTCGGGCGAGCGCCACGGCGTCGTCGAGCGTCGCCAGGGCGAAGCCCGGGTCGAGCCGCGCCTCGAGCTCGGCCGCCCCGTCGGGGTCGGTCGTCGCGACCCCGTCGAACAGGTCGGGCATCACCACGAAGAAGCCCTGGCCGGCGAGAGCGCGGGCGTACGCCTCGAGGTACGGCAGGCGGCCGTAGGCGTCGTGCACGATCACGACGGCGGGCCGCCCGCTCTCGCCGAACTGCAGCGGCCAGCCGGGCGAGGGGATGTCGACGAACTCCGCCATCAGCCGACCCCCCGCTCGTGGGCGAGGCGCAGATGGTTCATGTGCATGGCGGTCTGCGCGAGCGCGGAGAAGCGGTGGAACGGGCGGAGGTTCTCCCAGCCGGCCGACCAGCGCACCCCCTCCGCCACCTTCCACACGGTGGCACCCGGGCTCTGCTCCAGCAGCGCGGCGATCTCCGCCGAGCGGGCGCGGTGATGCTCGCGGGTCTCGCGGACGCGGGCGGTGAGGCCGGTGAAGCGGTAGCCGTGACCGGGTAGGACCTCGTACATGCCGCCCGAGGCATATGAGTTCCCCGACTCCAGCTGTTCGAGCCGGTCGAGCGAGGCCAGGTGGTCGCCGATGGCGTCCTCGGCCGGACCGCCGAGCCCGATGCCGCCGAAGATCGCGGGCAGCAGATGGTCGCCGGTGAGCACCAACCGCGCGTCGCGGTCGACGAGCGCGACGTGGCCCGGCGTGTGACCAGGGGTGTCGAGCACCTCCACCTGCCGACCCGGGATGTCGAGCAGGTCGCCGTCGGAGAGCAGCCGGTCGGCGCTGGACCACGCGGCGGTCACCTCGATCGACATCGGCTCCAGCTCCTCTCGCCGGGCGGCCGGCACACCCCAGCTGATCAGGCGGGCGGTCGTCGCACCCGGGGTCTGCCGATCGCGGGCGTCGGCGAGGCGTTCGATGGCGGCCTGCTCGCGCTCGTGCAGCACGATGCGGGCGCCGGCGCGCTCCCGCAGGTGCTCGGCGAGGCCGAGGTGGTCCCGGTGCAGGTGGGTCGAGACCGTGCTGCGCACATCGGCGACGGTTCGGCCGAGCGAGTCGAGCGCGCTCTCGAGGCGGGCCCGGTTCTCCTCGGAGTCCCATCCGGGATCGACGACGTGCACGCCGCCGGCGTCGTCGAGCACGAGGTAGCTCAGCGTGTAGCGGGGCGAATGGGTCGACCCGAGCGCCTGGGGCAGCACGTGCAGCCAGTCCCGCACCGGCGCGAGAGGGGGCAGACCCTCCCCTGACGTCTCGGCGCGGAGCTCCTCCTCGCTGATCGCCTCGACCCCCGGCACGGGCGTGGTCCTCACGGCAGCCGGCTGATCGTCTCGAGGAACAGCCCGGCGAAGCGCGCCACGTCGACGTCGAGGGCGACATCGACCGGATGCGCGACCGACGCGCCCCCGGCGTGCACCGTGTCCTCGCCCACTCGCCGGCGCCGGTCGACGACGGTCTGGCCCCGGCTCTCCCCGCCGAGCTCCACCCGAACCGGATGGCGCTCCACCCGGAGGGCCCCGGGATCGACCAGGGCGCAGAGCGCCCCCGCGTCGCCGATGTGCCCGCCGAACGCGGAGGGGTCGTGGGCGTCGTCCGACTCCGGGTCGGCCATCTGGAAGTGCAGCAACGCACCGGCCAACCGCTCCGACGCCGACGACGACTCGAGCAGGAGCCGCGCGGCCGGCTCGTCGATGGTCACCTGGTTGAAGACGTCGAGCCCGTACATGAAGGTGGGCACGCCCGAGTCGAGCACCACGGCGGCCGCCTCCGGGTCGTGCCAGACGTTGAACTCCGCCACCGCGGTGGCGTTGCCGCCCGAGGCGGACCCTCCCATGAACAGGATGCGCTCGATCCTCGGGGCGACCTCCGGGTGCAGGCGGAGCAGCAGGGCGAGGTTGGTCTGCGGGGCGAGCGCGACGATCGTGACGGGACGATCGGAGGCGAGCAGGAGGTCGCGGGCGAGATCGACGGCGTGCCGCGCATCCGGAACCCGCTCGGAGACGGGCAGACCCAGGTCGCCGAGACCGTCGCTGCCGTGCACGTGCGAGGCCCGCGGCGGCGCGATCAGCGGCCGCTGCGCCCCGGCGGACACCGGGATCGGCGGAGCGCCGGCGATGTCGAGCACCGTCAGCGTGTTGGCGACCACGTTCTCGAGCGAGGTGTTGCCGGCGACGCAGGTGATGCCGATGAGCTCGATCTCGGGATGCGCGACCGCGAAGAGCACGGCGAGGGCGTCATCGACGCCGGTGTCGACGTCGAGCAGTACACGATGGGCCACGGGCCCAATCTAGCGCGGGGCGCGCGTCGACCAGAGAGCCCACGCCACCAGCACGGGCTGGAAGGCCAGCCGCACCGCGCGTCGGCGGTCGGTGTCGAGTCCGAAGGCGCTGCGGCCGTGCAGCCACTGGGAGACGTTGCCGGGGAAGATCGCCGTGAAGAACAGGGCCGCGACGGTGCCGACGGCCTTCTTGTGCCCGGGGAGCGCGACCAGGGCGGCGCCCAGGGCGATCTCGGCGACACCTGAGGCGAGCACGACCGTGTCGGTGTCGACCGGCACGAACTCGGGCACCTGGGCCTGGAAGTCGCGGCGGGCGAAGGTGAGGTGGCTGGTACCGGCGAAGACGAGAGCCGAGCCGAGCGCCACGCGGGCGATGGTGCGGAGAGGAAGGGCCATGGAGCAATGATGCTCCGTTCGGAGCGGATGACGGGAATCGAACCCGCGCTATCAGCTTGGGAAGCTGAAGTTCTGCCATTGAACTACATCCGCGCATCCGCCACGGCGGGCGGACGCATCAAGTCTATACACTGACTGCGTGCTCCTCTCCGACCGCGACATCCGAACCCAGATCCGCGAGAACCGGGTCAGTCTCGAGCCCTTCGATCCCGCCATGGTGCAGCCGAGCTCGGTCGACGTGCGGCTCGACCGGTACTTCCGGCTGTTCGACAACCACAAGTACCCCTTCATCGACCCCGCGGCCGACCAGCCCGAACTCACCCGCCTGATCGAGGCGAAGCCCGACGAGCCGTTCATCCTGCACCCGGGGGAGTTCGTGCTGGGTGCCACCTACGAGCGGGTCAGCCTGCCCGACGACCTGGCGGCCCGGCTCGAGGGCAAGAGCTCGCTCGGTCGGCTGGGTCTCCTGACGCACTCCACGGCAGGCTTCATCGACCCCGGGTTCTCGGGTCACGTCACGCTCGAGCTGAGCAACGTCGCGACGCTGCCGATCAAGCTCTGGCCGGGCATGAAGATCGGGCAGCTGTGCTTCTTCCAGCTCTCGAGCCCGGCCGAGCGGCCGTACGGGTCGGCCGAGTACAGCTCGCGCTACCAGGGGCAGCGGGGGCCGACGGCGTCGCGCTCGCACCTGAACTTCCACCGCACCGACGTCTCCGCGCTGACCGAGGGGTCGGCGGGGGAGTAACGCGCGAGGAGCCCGCTACTTGGCGGCGCCGCCCGGCAGGCCCGCCGCGCCGAGTCGTGTCGCCCCGCGCGAGCGCGCCCGCTGCTCCTCGAGCGCCTCGGCGAAGCTCGCCTCCCAGTCCTCGGCGACGTCGATGCCGAGGCGGCGGGCCTCCTCGACCGAGAGCTCCTTGGGGAACCCGTGGGTGTCGGAGAGCCGGAACACCTCGGTGCCCGTGAGCGTCTGGCCCTCGTAGAGCGCGAGCGCGGCGAGCCCGCCCTCCAGCGTGCGGCGGAAGGCGTTCTCCTCCTTCACCAGCACGGCCACGACCTCGTCGCGCGAGGCGGCGACCTCGGGGTAGTCGGCCTCGTAGAGGTCGGCGATCACGGGGACGATCTCGCTGAAGAAGTTCTCGCTCAGGCCGAGCGACAGGGCGAGGCGGATGGCGCGGCGCAGCAGCCGGCGCATCACGTAGCCCTGCTCCTTGTTCGAGGGGCGCACCCCGTCGACCGCGAGGAAGGTGGCCCCGCGCAGGTGGTCGGCGATGATCCGCATCGCGGCGGTCTCGTCGTCGTAGGAGCGGCCGGTGAGCTGTTCGAGCTTCTGCACGATCGGCCAGAGCAGCGAGATGCGGAAGACGTCGTCCGAGCCGAGCGAGGCCGCGGCGATGCGCTCCAGTCCGCCGCCGAAGTCGACGTTGCGCTTCGCGAGCTCCTCGAAGGAGCCGTCGGCCAGCCGCTGGTACTGCATGAAGACCTGGTTGCCGATCTCCATGAACTGGCCGCCGTCGCTCGCCGGGTGGGCGAGGCCGTAGGAGGGGTCCTGCTTGTCGGCGCCGAAGTCGTAGAAGACCTCGCTGTCGGGGCCGCAGGGGTCGCCGATGGGTGTCGCCTCGAGCGAGCCGCCGCGCGACCACCAGTTCTCGCCGCCGTCGTAGAAGAAGATGCGCTCGCCGGGTTTCACGCCGCGGGCGTCACCGTCGGCCTGGGAGCCGATCTCGGCGATGCCGTTCGAGACGCCCTTCTCGGCGAAGACCTGCGCCCAGATCGAGGCGGCCTCGTCGTCGCGCGGGATGCCGTTCGCCTGGTCGCCGATGAAGCAGGTGACGTAGATGTTCTCGGGGTCAAGGCCCACGATCTCCGTCAGGAACGCGTAGAACTGCCGGATCTGAGTTTCTTTGAAGTAGTCGCCGAGCGACCAGTTGCCGAGCATCTCGAAGAAGGTGGTGTGCCGGTTGTCGCCGACGTCGTCGATGTCCTGGGCGCGCACGCAGGGCTGGGAGTCGACGAGGCGGTTGCCCGCGGGGTGCGGCTCGCCGAGGAGGTACGGCAGCAGGGACTGCATGCCGCTGCCGTTGAAGAGCGTGCTGGTGTCACCCCGGGGCACGAGCGGGGCCCGCTCGATCACCGTGTGCCCGTTCGTCTCGAGGAAGGCGAGGTAGGAGTTGCGGATCTCGTGGGCGTCCATGCGACCAGCTTCGCACAGCGCCCAGGGCCGCGGGGGAGCGGCGGGACCCCCAGGCCGGGGGCGTTCCGGCGCCGCCGGATCAGTGCGTTGGCGGGACTGCTCAGTGCGTTGGCAGGACTGCTCAGTGCGTGGGCAGGACTGCTCAGTGCGTCGGCAGCGACTGCAGCTGCGGCAGCTGCAGGGTGAGCCAGGGGCTGAACGCCCACGGGGTGAGCGCCACGGCGGTGCCGAGCTCGGCGGGGTCGGCCCAGTGCCACTCGGCCACCTCCTCCGGGTTCGGCCGGAGCGGCGAGGCGGCGCGCGCCGTGAACACGGGGCAGATCTCGTTCTCCACGATGCCCGAGGCGTCGATCGCCAGGTAGCGGAAGTCGGGCAGCGCGAGCTCGAGGGCCGTGACCTCGAGACCGAGCTCCTTCTCGGCCCGCCGCACCACCGCATCCGTCATCGACTCGCCCGGTGCGGGGTGACCGCAGAACGAGTTCGTCCAGACACCCGGCCAGGTCAGCTTGCCGAGCGCCCGCCGGGTCACCAGGATGCGCCCCTCGTCGTCGAAGACGTGGCAGGAGAAGGCGAGGTGCAGCGGCGTGCTCTCGGTGTGCACCGCTCTTTTGTCGGCCACTCCGATCGCGGCGCCGTCGTCGGAGAGCAGCACGACCTGTTCGTTCACAAGGGTCATTTAGCTATTCTCCTTTATTACAAGACAGCCATGTAAAGTCGAACCGTGGACACGCACGATCTGGTCGCGACGTCGGAACGCCGGCAGCAGCACGTCGAACGGGTTCTGACGTCGTTCTTCAGCGACTCCCACTATCGCGCTCGGGCGCTGGGAGCGCCATACGCCGCCCTCTGGCAGACCCTCGAGCGCAACGCCTCCGGCGGCAAGCTGTTCCGGCCGCGCATGGTCATGGCGGCCTACGAGGCGCTCGGCGGCACCGACCTCGACGCGGCGGCCCACGTCGGGGCGGCCTTCGAGTTGCTGCACACCGCGCTGATCGTGCACGACGACGTGATCGACCGCGACTTCGTGCGCCGCGGCAACCCCAACGTCTCGGGCAGCTACCGCGACATCGCCACCACCGCCGGCATCCCGCTGCCGATCGCCGAGCACCGCGGCATGTCGGTGGCGGTCATCGCGGGCGACCTCGCGCTCTTCAACAGCTACCGGATGCTCGACCGCTCCGGCGCGGAGGGCGTCGTGCGCACTCGGCTGCACGACATCTTCGACGAGGCGATGTTCGTCTCGGCCGCCGGCGAGCTCTACGACGTCGACTTCTCCATCCGCGCCGAGCCGCCGACGGTCGACGAGATCGTCGACATGGAGCGGCTGAAGACCGCCGGCTACTCCTTCGAGGGTCCGCTGCAGGCGGGTGCCGTGCTGGCCGGAGCCTCGGGCGAGGCGGTCCACGCCCTCGGACGGTACGGTCGCAGCATCGGTATCGCCTACCAGATCGTCGACGACCTGCTCGGCGTCTTCGGCGACGAGGGCGACACCGGCAAGACCACGATGGGCGATCTCCGCGAGGGCAAGCGCACGGTGCTGCTCGCCCACGCGGTCACCCAGCCGGGCTGGGCCGCGGTCGAGACGCTCTTCGGCTCGCCCGAGCTGACTCCCGAGGGCGCCGACCGCATCCGCTCGGTGCTGGAGGAGGGCGGATCGCGCCGCTTCGCCGAGGCTCTCGCCCGCGACTTCGCCAACCGGGCCTGGGAGGCCCTCGTCACCGACGCCCTCCCCGAGGCCGTCCGCCAGGAGTTCCAGCCCGTGGTCGCCTCGGTGCTGGGGCGGGTACGCTGAGGCCATGACCGGGCCGAGCCTCTACGACCAGGTCGCGATGGAGACCGCGTCGGTCGTCATCCGGCGGTATTCCACCTCCTTCGGGCTGGCGTCGCGCCTGCTCGCTCCCGCCGTGCGCCAGGACATCGAGAACATCTACGCCCTCGTGCGCCTCGCCGACGAGGTCGTCGACGGGGTCGCCGCCTCGGCCGAGCTCAGCACCGTCGAGATCACCGAGCGGCTCGACGCCCTCGAGCGCGAGACCTGCAGCGCGCTGCTCTGCGGCTACAGCACGAACCTCGTGGTGCACGCCTTCGTGCTCACCGCCCGCCGCACCGGCTTCGGTGACGAGCTCACCACGCCCTTCTTCCGCTCGATGCGGGCCGACATCTCGGCCAGCCGGCACACACCCGAGTCGTTCGCCGACTACGTCTACGGTTCCGCGGAGGTCGTGGGACTGATGTGCCTCGCCGCCTTCCTGCGCGGCGAACGGGTCACTCCGGCCGAGCATGCGGTGCTCGTCGACGGCGGCCGGCACCTCGGGGCGGCGTTCCAGAAGATCAACTTCCTGCGTGATCTCGCGGCCGACTTCGGCGCGCTCGGCCGCAGCTACTTCCCCGGAATCGACGTGACCACGTTCACCGAGGCCGAGAAGATCCGCATCATCGCCGACATCGACGACGACCTGCGCATCGCGCGAGCGAGCCTGCCCGGCCTGCCGACGAGCAGTCGCCGCGCGGTGGCGCTCGCCCAGAGCCTGTTCGAGGAGCTCACCGACCGGCTGCGCGCGACGCCCGCCGCGGTGCTCGCGACCTCGCGTATCCGGGTGCCCAACCCGGTCAAGGCGCGACTCGCGCTGGCGGCGGCGGTGGGGCGGCTGCCCCGCGAGCGGAACACGACCACCACGGCCCCTGCGGCCACCGAGGGAGACACGACCACGTGACGGCGAAGACAGCACTCGTGATCGGCGGCGGCATCAGCGGACTCGCGAGCGCCGCCCTGCTGGCGCGCGACGGCTACACGGTGACCCTGCTCGAGAAGAACGACGAGCTCGGCGGCCGTGCGGGCACCTGGGAGAAGGACGGCTTCCACTTCGAGACCGGCCCCTCCTGGTATCTGATGCCCGAGGTGTTCGACCACTTCTTCAAGCTCTTCGGCACCACCGCCGAGGCGGAGCTCGAGCTGGTCAAGCTCGACCCGGGCTACCGCGTCTACTTCGAGGGCGAGGAGCAGCCGATCGACCTCCAGGCCGATCGCGCCAAGAACCTCGACCTCTTCGAGTCGCTGGAACCCGGCTCCGGCGTGCGGATGGCCGGCTACCTCGACTCGGCGCAGCAGACCTACGAGCTGGCCAAGGAGTACTTCCTCTACTCGACCTTCGAGAAGCTCGGGCCGGTGTTCACCGCCAAGCCGGTGCTGAAGCGCCTCCCGCGCCTGCTGCGACTGCTGACCGAGCCGCTGAACTCGTTCGCGGGCCGTACCGTGAAGGACCCGCGGCTCGTGCAGGTGCTCGGGTACCCGGCCGTCTTCCTCGGCAGCTCGCCGTATGCCGCTCCGAGCATGTACCACCTGATGAGTCACCTCGACCTCGACGAGGGCGTGCTCTACCCGCAGGGCGGCATCACCACGGTGATCGCCGCGATCGAGCGGATCGCCCGTGCCGAGGGTGTCGAGATCGTCACCGGCGCCGATGTGAAGCGCATCGTGACCGCCGTCGACGGTGCGGCGGCCGACGTGCCCCAGCCGGTCGACGCCTTCGACTACGAGACGACCATGTACGACACCGACGTGATCGACCGCGACCAGCTCGCGCGCCTGCTGGCCGGCGAGGAGCCGAGCGGCGAGCCCACCCGCGAGGGCGACGCCGAGGAGGAGACCCCCGCCGCGGGCCGCCCGCACGTCGGCGGCGTGCACTACACCGACCGTGAGGGCCGCGCCCACTCGCTCGAGGCCGACGTGGTCGTCTCGACCGCCGACCTCTGGCACACCGAGACCAGCATGCTGCTGCCTGAGCTGCAGACCTACCCGGAGTCCTACTGGGAGAAGCGCACCGCCGGGCCGAGCGCTCTGCTGGTGCTGCTCGGTGTGAAGGGCGAGCTGCCCGAGCTCGAGCACCACACCCTGTTCTTCACGAAGGACTGGAAGTCGAACTTCAGCAAGATCTTCGACGACCTCGAGGTGCCCGACCCGGCCTCGCTGTACGTCTGCAAGCCCAGCGCCACCGATCCCGGCGTCGCCCCCGAGGGTCACGAGAACCTCTTCGTGCTGGTGCCGCTGCCGCCCGACCCGTCGATCGGCAAGGGCGGCGTCGACGGCGCGGGCGACCCGCGCATCGAGCAGCTCGCCGACACCGTGATCGAGCAGATCGCCACCTGGGCGGGCGTGCCCGACCTCGCCGAGCGCGTCGTCGTGCGCCGCACCATCGGCCCGGCCGACTTCCTCGAGACGCTGAACGCCTGGCGGGGCACCGCCCTCGGCCCCGCGCACACGCTGCGGCAGAGCGCCATGTTCCGTTCCCGCAACGTCAGCACCAAGGTCGACGGCCTCTACTACGCCGGCGGGTCGACCACCCCCGGCATCGGCCTGCCGATGTGCCTGATCAGCGCCGAGCTGGTGCTGAAGCGCCTGCACGGCGACACCACGACGACGGCTCTGCCCGAGCCGCTCGCGCTCTAGGGCGCGCCCGGATGGGCATCCTGTACCTCGCCGCCCTGCTGGTGTCACTCACCGGCATGGTGGTGCTCGACCGGCGCTTCGGGCTGTTCTTCTTCGACCGGCCGCGGCGAGCGGCGATCGTGCTGGTGGCCGGCGTGCTGTTCTTCGTGGTCTGGGACCTGTTCGGCATCGGCCTCGGCATCTTCTTCCGCGGCGAGACCTCGTTCATGACGGGGCTGCAGGTGGCGCCCGAGCTGCCGGTCGAGGAGCTGTTCTTCCTCACCCTGCTCTGCTACCTGACGATGAACGTGTTCCGGGGCGC
The DNA here is from genome assembly GCF_013409865.1 of Herbiconiux flava. Classification (NCBI taxonomy): domain Bacteria; kingdom Bacillati; phylum Actinomycetota; class Actinomycetes; order Micrococcales; family Microbacteriaceae; genus Herbiconiux; species Herbiconiux flava. The sequence goes on along the minus strand of NZ_JACCBM010000001.1, from coordinate 746,057 downwards.
GCAGCTCCTTCTCGAGCGGCGGAGGGCGGCATGACCTACTGGGCCCTGAACGCCGTGTTCCTCGGCGTGGTGGCGGTCGTGGCGGTGCTCGCCGCCGTGGTCGTGCGGCGCGCGCATCCGGATGCCCGGCGGAACCTTCTGGGCGTGTTCGGTCTCACGGCCGGCCTGCTGCTCGTGCTCACGGCGCTGTTCGACAACGTGATGATCGCGATCGGCCTCGTGGGCTACGACGAGGGACGCATCTCGGGTGCGTTCATCGGCATCGCGCCCCTCGAGGACTTCGCCTACGCGCTCGCGGCCGCCGTGCTGCTGCCCTCGCTGTGGCTGCTGCTGGGTTCGAGGAGCCGCGCATGATCCGCCAGCTGCTGGTCTCGTCACGCCCGCTGTCGTGGGTGAACACGGCTTTCCCGTTCGCGGCGGGCTACCTGATGACCACGCGCGAGGTCGACCTCGTGTTCGTGCTCGGCACGATCTACTTCCTGATCCCGTACAACCTCGCGATGTACGGCATCAACGACGTGTTCGACTACGAGTCCGACCTGCGGAACCCCCGGAAGGGCGGGGTCGAGGGCGCGGTGCTCGACCGTTCGCTGCACAAGGTCACGCTCTGGGCCGTGGTGATCACGAACATCCCGTTCCTCGTCTATCTCGTGGCCGTGGGGTCGCCGCTGTCGTGGCTCGTGCTCGCGGTGAGCGTCTTCGCCGTGATCGCGTACAGCATGAAGGGGCTGCGCTTCAAGGAGCGGCCCTTCCTCGACTCGCTCACCTCGTCGACGCACTTCGTCAGCCCGCTGGTCTACGGCCTGGTGCTGGCGGGGGCGGTGTTCACCCCGGCGCTCTGGGCGGTGCTCGGCGCCTTCTTCCTCTGGGGCGTCGCGAGCCACGCCTTCGGGGCGGTGCAGGACATCGTGGCCGACCGCGAGGGCGGCATCTCCTCGATCGCGACCGTCATCGGCGGGCGCGCGACCGTGCGGTTCGCGTTCGCGTGCTACGTGCTGGCGGGGCTGCTGCTGCTCGCCTCGGAGTGGCCCGGCCCGATCGCGGCGGTGCTCGCGTTGCCCTACGCGCTGAGCGTCGTGCCCTACTGGTCGGTGCGCGACGAGGATGCGGAGACCGCCAACAAGGGGTGGAAGCGCTTCCTCTGGTTCAACTTCCTCAGCGGCTTCGTGGTGACCATGCTGCTGATCTGGACCTGGGTGCTGCGTCCCTAGCACCCCCGGAGGTCTGCCTACACTTCTGTGATGGAACGCAGGCCCGCACGCGACCGGATCGGCGACGCCCGTGCGCGCGTGCGCGGTGCGGCCGAGCGCCGGCCCCGGCTGCTGATCGGCATCGCCGCCGCCAGCGCGGCGCTCGCCCTCGTGGCCACCGGGGTCTCGGTCTGGGCGGTCGCCTCCGAGCCGGCTCCTGAGCCGACGCTCGCCGCCGAGGGGCCCGGACCATCAGGGCTCACCCTGCAGCGCCAGGCCGGGAGTCCCGAGCGCACGGTCGACTACAGCTTCGGCCACACCATCGACCGGGCGGTGCCGAGCCCGTCGGCCCGGCTGGACGCCAGCATGCGCCTGCCGTTCGAGCTCGGCGCCGACGCGGGGGCGTTCCGCATCCACCTCCGCAACTGGCAGTTCAACACCGAGGAGGTGTTCACCGACCCCGTGACGATCACGGGCATGGCGGTGGGGGAGCAGCTGGCCGCGCCCATCGGGGCGGGCGGAGCATCCGTCACCGGACTCACCGGCCAGTTCGACGGCACGCCCGTCGGCGTCTCGGGCACGGTCAACCTCGCGGCCGAGGGGATCGTCACCGACTGGATCGAGCCCGACCGCTTCGAGCTCGACGCTCATACGAGCTACCTGCTCGCCCTGGGCTTCAGCACGCCGGCCGGCGCCACGCTCGCCACGACGCCGGGCGTCTCGTGGCTCGACACCGGTGGGGCGTCGCAGCGCTTCGCGGCGGCCGGCGCAGTGGGGCAGGCGGTGTCGCTCGGCTACTTCGACATCTGGATCGAGTACCAGGTCGACCCCGGCGTGCCGGTGCTGGTGAGCATCGGGCACTCGCTGAACGCGCCGGGCAGCTACGACGAGGCCGCCTCGCCGACCCGGGGTCAGGCCACCGCGTGGCCGCAGCAGTGGGCCCTGTCGAACGACGCGGCCGCGGTGACTTTCGCGTCGCCGGGGGCCCAGACGCCGGTGTTCGCGCCCGCATCCGCGAAGTGGCAGGAGTACGGCGAGCTCGACCCCGACGTCGTCACGATCTGGACGGCCTCGAACGACATCGCCCACGGGCGACCGCTCGCCGACATCCAGCGCGACTGGTCGGCGATCGTGTCGACGGTGAAGCGATTGTGGCCGGATGCCCGGGTGTACGCGATGACGGAGCCGCCCCGCGATCTCGGCCCCGCCGAGGAGCAGACGCGGCTCGACTGGAACGCGTGGCTCGGGCTCGTGCCGCCCGGCGTCGACCGGGTGATCGACGCGGACTACGCGCTGCGGGATCCGCTGCAGCCCTCGCTGCTCCGACCCGACGTGGACGCGGACGGCATCCACTTCTCGGCGCGCGGCCACTCGATCATCGCGGGGCTCGTGCCGGTGCCGCGGCTCTGAGAGCGGCTTCCGCCAGCCGTTCACAGGGGACGGGTAGGGTGCGGGCGTGAGCACCTCAGCGCCCTCCGCGCCCGACGCCGCCGCACCCCTCGCCCGGCGGCTGGGGCTCGGCGACGCCGTCGTGATCGGGCTGGCCGCGATGATCGGAGCCGGCATCTTCTCGGCGCTCGCGCCCGCCGCGGGCGCCGCCGGGTCGCTGCTGCTCGTCGCGCTGCTGGTGGCCGCGGTCGTGGCATACGCCAACGCGAGCTCGTCGGCCCAGCTCGCCGCCCAGTACCCCTCGGCCGGCGGCACCTACGTCTACGGGCGCGAGCGGCTGGGGGAGTGGTGGGGCTTCGCCGCCGGCTGGTGCTTCGTGATCGGCAAGACCGCGAGCTGCGCGGCCATGGCGCTCGCCTTCGCCGCCTACGCCGTTCCGCCCGCGTGGCAGCGGCCGGTGGCGGCGCTCGCCGTCGCGGCCCTGGTCGCGGTCAACTCCTTCGGCATCACCCGCACTGCGCGGCTGGCACGGGTGCTCGTGGTCGCGGTGCTGGCCGTGCTGGTGCTCGTGGCCGTGTCGGCGGTGCCGGCGCTGGTCGGCGGTGCGGCGTCGGGCGGTGCGGAAGCGGCGGCTGGCGCATCCGTCGCCGTCGCTCCCGATGCCTACGGCGTGCTGCAGGGCGCCGGCCTGCTCTTCTTCGCCTTCGCCGGCTACGCCCGCATCGCGACCCTGGGGGAGGAGGTGCGGAACCCCACCCGCACTATCCCGCGCGCGATCGCCGTCGCCTTCGGTATCGCGCTCGTGCTCTACGCCGTCATCGCCGCGGTCGCCCTGGGCGCGCTCGGGCCGGTGGGGCTGGCGTCGTCGGCCGATCCGCTCGTGTCCGTGGTGCGCGCGAACGGGTGGGACCGGGCGGCGCCGGTCGTGCGGGTCGGCGCCGCGCTGGCGTGCCTCGGGGCGCTGCTCGCGCTCGTGGCAGGGGTGGGACGCACCGCGCTGGCGATGGCCAGGGAGGGCGATCTGCCGCGGGGGCTCGCCGCCGTGCATCCGCTCCACCGGGTGCCCCGGCGGGCCGAGCTCGTGCTGGGCGCCGTGGTGGTGCTGATCGTGCTGACGGTCGATCTGCGCGGGGCGATCGGCTTCTCGTCGTTCGGGGTGCTGCTCTACTACTTCGTGGCGAACGCGGCGGCGTTCACCCAGGCTCCGGATGCGCGGCGGTACCCGCGCGCCCTGCCGGTGCTCGGCGCGGTGGGCTGCGCGGTGCTCGTGGTGACGCTGCCCGTGCCCTCGGTGGTGGCGGGCGCCGCGGTGGTGGCGGTGGGGCTGCTCGGCCGCCTCGTGGTGCGCGCGGTCGGCCGGAGTCGCGGGCGCGTCGGTTGAGCCGCCACCCGCTGACGGGCCTGCCGCCGGGCCTGCCGCCGAGCCGGGGGCCGGTCAGTCGGCGGGGAGGGCGGCCGCCAGGAAGGGCGCCGTGACGCTCTGCTCGGCGCGGGCCACCTCGCGCGGGGTGCCCTCGGCCATCACGCGGCCGCCGGCGTCACCGGCGCCCGGGCCCAGGTCGATCACCCAGTCGGCCTGCGCCACCACCCGCATGTCGTGCTCCACCATGATCACGGTGTTGCCGCCGTCGACCAGCCGCTGCAGATGCTCCAGCAGGCGGTCGGTGTCGGCCGGGTGGAGGCCCGAGGTCGGCTCGTCGAGCAGGTACAGCGTGTCGCCGCGCTGCACCCGGCGGAGCTCGGAGGCGAGCTTCACCCGCTGCGCCTCGCCGCCCGAGAGCTCGGTGGCCGGCTGCCCGAGGGCGACGTAGCCGAGCCCCACGTCGAGGAGGGCATCCAGGTGCCGCACCGCCTCGAGATCGCCGGCGAACAGCTCGCGCGCCCGGGCGACGCTGAGCCCGAGCACCTCGGCGATGGTCGCGCCCTCGAACCGGATCTCGAGCGTCTCGCTGTTGTACCTGGCGCCGTGGCAGGTGCTGCAGGGCGCGTGCACCGTCGGCAGGAACAGCAGCTCGACCTCCATCGTGCCCTCGCCCTTGCAGGTCGGGCACCGGCCGCTCGGCAGGTTGAACGAGAAGCGGCTCGCGGCGTACCGGCGCTTCTTCGCCTCGGGGGTCGCGGCGAAGAGCGAGCGGATGCGGTCGAACAGGCCCGTGTACGTCGCCACGTTCGATCGTGGCGTGCGGCCGATCGGCTTCTGACTGACCTGCACGATCCGCCGCAGCCTCTCGGCCGGGCCGGAGGCGCGCCCCGCGGTGGCCACGGGGGAGGGGGTGAGCAGCAGCGCGTCGGCGGGCGGATCCTCGACCGTCGTCTCGCCGCCGCCGCCGCCGCCGGCGCCGCCGTCCCGCTCGTCGACCTCGCTGGCCAGGCTCGTGCGCAGCAGCTCGGGCACCGCCTGGTTCACGAGCGTCGACTTGCCCGACCCCGAGACGCCGGTGACCGCGGTCAGGCAGCCCAGCGGGAACGACACCGACAGCCCCTCGATGTTGTTGCGGGTCACGTCGCTGAACGTCGTCCGGGTGCCGGTGTCGCGAGCGGCGGATGCGCGGGCCGGCGTTCCGGCGTCGCCGCCGTGTCCGCCGAAGAGGTACCGGCGGGTGACCGACTCCGTCACGTCGCGCAGGCCCTCGAGCTCGCCGGAGTAGACCACCCGTCCACCCGTCGCCCCCGCACCCGGGCCGATGTCGACGATCCAGTCGGCCTCGCGGATGACGTCGAGCGAGTGCTCGACGAAGAACACCGTGTTCCCGCTGTCCCGCAGCCGGCGCAGGATGCCGAGCAGCGCCGTCGTGTCGGCCGGATGCAGCCCCGCCGACGGCTCGTCGAGCACGAACACCACGCCGAACAGCTGCGAGAGCACCTGCGTGGCCAGCCTCATCCGCTGCAGCTCGCCCGAGGAGAGCGTGATCGTGGTGCGGTCGAGCGAGAGGTAGCCGAGGCCGAGGTCGGTGATGGGGGAGAGCCGGGCGAGCAGCTCGGCCACCAGCCGCTGGGCGGCCAGCCGCTTCTCGGGAGCGAGCGGCCCGGCGCCCTGCGGTTCCCACCCGGGGGCCAGCGCGACGCCCATCAGCTCCGCCACCTCGTCGAGCGGCATCGCCGCGATGTCGGTGATGGCGCGGCCCTCGAAGGTCACGGCCAGGGCCTCGGGCTTCAGGCGCCGCCCGCCGCAGCTCGGGCAGAGCACGCTCCTCATGAACGAGGAGGCGCGCTCGCGCATCCGGGCGCTCTTGGAGTTGGCGAAGGTGTCGAGCACGTAGCGCCGCACCCCGAGGAAGGTGCTCATGTAGCGCGGCTGGCGTCCGGCGGCGACCGCCTTCTGCACTTCGGCCGGCGAGCGGTCGGTGAAGATGGGCACCTGCGGCGACTCGTCGGTGAAGAGCGCCCAGTCGCGCTGCTCCTCGGGGAGGTCGCGCCACGGCACGTCGATGTCGTAGCCGAGCGAGATCAGGCTGTCGCGCAGCTGCTTGCCGTGCCAGGCGGTGGGCCAGGCGGCCAGGGCGCCGTCACGGATGCTCAGCGAGTCGTCGGGCACCATCAGCTCCAGCGGCACGTCGAACACCCGGCCGATGCCGTGGCAGGTGGGGCACGCCCCCTGCACGGTGTTGGGCGAGAAGTCCTCGGCGAAGAGCATCGGGGCGCCGGGAGGATAGGTGCCGACCCGCGAGAAGAGCATGCGCACAACGCTGGAGATGGTGGTGGCGCTGCCGACGGTCGAGCGCGCGCTGCCTCCCGAGCGCTGCTGCGGCAGAGCGACGGCCGGCGGGAGCCCCTCGATCGAGTCGACGTCGGCCACGCCGACCTGGTCGATCAAGCGGCGGGCGTACGGGGCGACCGACTCGAAGTAGCGGCGCTGGGCCTCGGCGTAGAGCGTGCCGAAGGCCAGAGAGCTCTTGCCCGAGCCCGAGACGCCCGTGAAGGCGACGAGGGCGTCGCGGGGCAGGTCGACGTCGACGTCCTGCAGGTTGTGCTCGCGGGCGCCCCGCACCCGCACGAGGTCGAGGGGCGTTCGGGCGGGTCGGGTGTCGGGGGAGGTCATTGCATCCAGTCTGGACCCGAACCGCCCGCACACGGCTGACGCCCGCCCCGGGAGGGACGGGCGGGCACCGGATACGGCTGACGCCCGCCCCCGGAGGGACGGGCGTCAGTGGAGATGCGACCGGATGGCGAGCCGGGGTCGTCAGGCGATCAGGTAGTCGTGCAGTGCCTCGTCGCGCAGCATGCCGAGCGCACGGCGCTGGATCTGGCGGGCGCGCTCACGCGAGACGCCGAGCACGTCGCCGATCTGGTCGAACGACATGGGGTCCTCCCCGTCGAGACCGAAGCGCATGCAGACGACCCGGGCCTCGCGGGGAGGCAGGGTGGCCAGCGCCACCGAGAGGTCGTGGTGCTGCAGCGTCGCGGCGGCGGCGTCGAACGGCTGGGCCTGGGTCGTGTCCTCGATCAGGTCGCCGAGCTCGGCGTCGTCGTCTCCGACGGGCGTGTGGATCGAGACGGTGTCGCGACCGTGGCGGATGAGCTCCTGCACCTTGGCGGGCGGCAGGTCGACCGCGGCGGCCACCTCGTCGATGGAGGGCTCGCGGCCCAGCTCGATCATCAGCCGGCGCTGCATGCGGGTGATCGAGGAGATCTTCTCCGAGGTGTGCACCGGGATGCGGATGATGCGGCCGCTGTCGGCGAGGGCACGGTTGATGGACTGCTTGATCCACCAGGAGCCGTAGGTCGAGAACTTGAAGCCGGCCTGGTAGTCGAACTTCTCGACGGCCCGCACGAGGCCGATGTTGCCCTCCTGGATCAGGTCGAGGAAGGGGAGGCCGCGCTCGAGGTAGCGCTTGGCGATCGAGACCACGAGGCGGAGGTTGGCCTGGATCAGCTGGCGCTTCGCGGCCTGGCCGTCACGGGCCAGGTACTGCAGCTCGCGCTTCAGGGTGGCGTCGATGACGGGGTTCTCGGCCAGCTTCGCGTCGGCGATGACGCCGACCTCGATGCGGCGGCCGAGGTCGACCTCGTCCTCGGCGGTGAGAAGGGCGGTGCGCCCGATCTGGCGCAGGTAGTCCTTCACGGGGTCTTCGGAGGCGCCTCGGATGTCGCTCAGCCGTGCCTGCGGCTCGGCCTCGTCGATCTCCGGTGCGGTCGTGACTGTTGAGCGTGACATCTTCATCTCCGTATCTGCTTCGACTGCTTCGCTTGCACTGCGACTGCACCCGAGCCGTGCGGTGCAGTGCGTTCATCCCGGTCGTATCGGCAGGTTAGCCCGCCTCCGGCTGTGCCCCCTAATGGGGACATAGGGGGTTGACATCCGCCGGCTTTAACGCCATGTATCTAGTTCGTCTAACTTCTCGTCTGTCAGAAGTTAAGTCAAGTGGGTGCCGAGCCGGTTCGTTTCGCGACTTAAGATCGAGGGTGCGGCGCCACTCGCGCACGCGGGAGAGGCGAGCGGATGACGAGCAGGACGACGAGGGCCGCACGCGGTCTCGCCGCCGCCGCGATCGCCCTCTTCCTCGCGGCCCTCTCGCACGTGGCGGCCGGGGGAGGAGCCCCCGGCCAGGCCGGCGCGGCGCTCGCCGCGGCCTTCGCCGCCCTCGTCTGCGTCGGCCTCGCAGGTCGGCGGCTCTCGGTTCCCCGCCTCGCCATCGCCGTGCTGATCAGCCAGTTCGCCTTCCACCTGCTCTTCGCGGTCGGCAGCGGCACGGGCTCCGGGCTCGCCGTCGCGACCTCCCACCACCACGGCCGCCCGGTGTCGACCCTGGTTCCGGATGCTCTGCAGAGCTCCCTCGCCACCGCCCCCGCGCACGCCCACGACTCCGGCTGGATGTGGGTCTCGCACGCGGTCGCGGCGGTGCTCACGGTGCTGGTGCTGGCCCGCGGCGAGCTCGCGGCGCGGCGGCTCCTGGCGCTCGGCCGGCACCGGATCTGGGAGCCCGTGCGGGTGCTCGCCGGACGGGTGGCGACGGTGACGCTCGCGCGTCTCGCCGTCGTGCTGCACGGGGCGGTCACCGAGAATTCACCCCCGGTCCACCGGCTGCGGCAGTTCAGCGTCGCCGTGGGGCCGGCCCTGAGGGAGTGGATGCTCGCGCTCGGAAGCCGCGGTCACCGAGGGCCGCCGACGGGGTTCGCCGCGCATCCGTCGTTCTGAGCTCGTTGCGAGTTCCGAAGGGCCGGTGCGCGCGCTCCCGCGACCCCTCTCCTTCGAACGAAATCGGAAACCATGACCTCTCAGACCTCTTCCCGGCGTGCCCGCACGACCGGAATCGCGACCCTCTCGGGTCTCGCCGCCCTCGCCCTCGCGATCGCGGCACCCCTCTCGGCCAGCGCGCACGTGCGCGTCGACCCCGGCCAGGCGAGCCCCGGCGGCTACACCACCCTCACCTTCAAGGTGCCGAACGAGTCGGCCACGGCGAGCACCACCTCGCTCACCGTCGACCTGCCGACCGGCACGCCCTTCACCAGCGTCAGCTACCAGCCCGTGCCCGGCTGGACCGCCCAGGTCACCGAGGCCGCGCTGCCCGAACCGATCGAGGTCGGCGACGCCACCATCACCGAGGCCCCGGTGTCGGTGACCTGGACCGCGACCGGGGAGGGCATCGGGGACGGGGAGTTCCAGCTCTTCCCGATCTCGGTCGGGCCGGTGCCCGACACCGGGTCGATCGCGCTGCCTGCACATCAGGGGTACTCGGACGGCTCGGTCGTGCACTGGGACGAGCCGCTCGGTGACGACGGGTCGGAGCCCGAGCACCCGGCGCCCGTGCTGTACGTGAACGACGCCCCGCCGGTGGACGAGCACGCGGGGATGGCGCCGGTGACGGCGGGTTCGGGATCGGATGCGACGGCTTCCGGCTCGGAATCGGATGACCTCGGGGCCCTCGGCCTCGGCTTCGGCATCGGCGGCTTCGTGCTCGGCGCCGGCGCCCTGGTGCTGGCCGCGGTGGCTCTCGTGCGCCGCCGTCCGGGTGCCGGAGCCGGGACGGTCGGCCGATGAGGCGCGGGGACGACCGGCGCCCGGCGGTCGCCGGGGCGCGGCGGCGCGTGCTCCGCGGTCTGGTGGCCGGGGTGCTCGCGACCGGACTCGGCCTGGCGGGTCTCGTGGCGGGCGGCTCCGCCGCATCCGCTCACGACTTCCTCGTGTCGACCACGCCGGCCGCCGACACGACGGTGACCGAGGCGCTGACCGAGGTGTCGCTCACGTTCAACGAACCGCCGCTGACCGAGCTCGGGGCGGGGATCGCCGTCCAGGTGAACGATCCGGCCGGGGCGACGGTCTCCAGCGGTGAGGTGTCGATCGTCGACAGCACGCTCGGCATCGCGGTGGCGCCGACCACCGTCGGCTCGTACACGGTGATCTGGCAGACGGTCTCGTCCGACGGGCATCCGGTGTCGGGGGAGTACGCCTTCGACTACCAGGGGCCGGTGGCCGCGGCGCCGACACCTGCGGCACCGAGTGAGGCGCCGAGCGCGACGGCCACCGCCGCGCCTGCCGCGCCCACCTCGTCGGCCACCGCCTCGGCGATGCCCGCGCCCGCTGCGGCCGACGGCTCCGCGGCGGTGCCGCTCGTGTTCGTCGGTGTCGGTGCGGCCGTGCTGCTGCTCCTCGCGGTCGTCGTGGTGCTGGCGGTCGTGCTGAGGAGGCGCCCCAGCGCCTGACCCGGGTGGCCGGGGCGACCGGTCCGGCGCGGAGGTCGGAGTAGCCTGAGCGCGTGACGAGAGCGCGACGGGCCGACCACCTCCGGGCCGGGCCGGTGGCCCTCGTGGCCGCCGGGGGAGCGGTGGGAACGGCGCTGCGGGCCGGCATCGGGCTGCTCGTGCATCCGATCGGGGGGTTCCCCGTGGCGATCTTCGGCATCAACATCGTGGGCGCCTTCGTGCTCGGGATGCTGCTGCAGGCCCTCACCGCCCGCGGCCCCGACACGGGGCGACGGCGCACGCTCCGCCTGCTCCTCGGCACCGGCGTGCTCGGCGGCTTCACCACCTACAGCGCGCTCTCGTCCGACAGCGCGGTGCTGCTCACCTCGGGCGGCGTCGCGCTGGCGCTCGGCTACGGCCTCGCCACCGTCGTGCTCGGCGCGCTGGCCAGCTGGGCCGGCATCGCGCTCGGGGCGGCACTCGGCTCCCCTGAGGGCCGCGACCGGATGCCCGTCGACTCCGACGCGTCGGGAGACCCGCGATGACGCCGCTGCTGTTCCTCGCCGTGGCAGCGGCCGGGGGTGTCGGCGCGGCACTGCGCTTCGTCGTGGACGGGGTGGTGCGCGCGCGCATCCGCTCGAGCTATCCCGTCGGGGTGACGATCATCAACGTGACGGGGTCGTTCCTGCTGGGGCTCCTGACGGGGCTCGCGCTGGGGCAGCTGGTGTCGGAGCAGTGGCTCGTCGTGCTCGGCACCGGGCTGCTCGGCGGCTACACGACGTTCAGCACCGCGAGCTTCGAGACCGTGCGACTGCTGCAGCTGCGTCGCCCGGGCGCCGCGCTCGCCAACGGGCTCGGGATGCTCGTGGCGTCGGTCGCGGTCGCGACCCTCGGCCTCTGGCTCGGCACCCTCCCCGCCGCCTGACGGGGAGGGTGCCGGCTGCCGACCCGACCGCGGCCGACGGCCCGCCGTCCAGGCAGCCGCTAGCGGGTGCGGGAGCGCACCGGGATGAGCAGCAGCAGCCCCGCGAGCAGCACCAGCGCGATCCCCACGATGCCCCAGTACTGCACGTTCGCGCCCGCCGGGCTCACCGCGGCGCCGATGCCGATGAACAGCGTGAACATCGCCGGCGCCAGGAACGACGCCGCCCGCCCGGTGGTGGCGTAGAGCCCGAAGAGCTCGCCCTCGCGGCCCTTCGGGATGCGCCGCGACAGGAACGAGCGGCTCGCCGACTGTGCCGGCCCCACGAAGGCGCAGAGGGCGAGCCCGAAGGTCCAGAACACGATCTGCCCGCCCTCGTGCAGCGCGAACACGAAGGCCGCGCAGACGATCAGCCCCACCAGCGCCGTGACGATGACGGGCTTCGGCCCGAAGCGGTCGTCGAGGAGCCCCACGAGGATCGTCGACACCCCGGCCACCACGTTCGCCGCGATCGCGAAGATGATGACCTGGCCCGAGCTGAACCCGAACGATCCGGCGGCGAGCACGCCGCCGAAGGTGAACACGCCTGTCAGCCCGTCGCGGAAGACGGCGCTCGCGATCAGGAAGTATGCGGTCTGCCGGTCTTCGCGGTAGAGCGTGCGGATGTGCCGGAACAGGATCCGGTACGACTCGACGATGCCCACGCGGGGCAGGGCGGCGCGAGCATCCGTCACCGGCCGGTTCTCGGGGACCGTCAGCAGCACCGGCAGGGCGAAGACGCCGAACCAGATCGCCGAGACCAGTACGGTCACCCGCACCGGGAGACCGTCGGTCGAGGGCACGCCGAACAGTGCCGAGCCGCCGATCGGCTCGATGAAGCCGAAGTAGACGAACAGCAGCAGCACGATGCCGCCCACGTAGCCGAGCCCCCAGCCCAGGCCCGAGACCTTGCCGACGGTCGCCGGCGTCGAGACCTGAGAGAGCATCGCGTTGTAGTTCACCGAGGCGAACTCGAAGAAGATCGTGCCGACGGCGAGCAGGATGAGCCCGAGCCAGAGGTACGAGGCGTCGGGCGCGACGAAGAACATCAGCGCCGACAGCAGCACCACGATGTAGGTGTTGACCGCGAGCCAGAGCTTGCGGCGGCCGCGCCGGTCGCTGCGCTGCCCCAGGACGGGGGCGAGCAGGGCCACCAGCACGCCCGCGATCGTCATGGCGATGCCGAGCTGCGCCGACACCGCGGTCTCGCCGCCGAACGCGTCGCTGGTGAGGTAGACGGTGAACACGAAGGTCGTGATCACGGCGTTGAACGAGGCCGAGCCCCAGTCCCACAGCCCCCAGGCGACCACGTGCCGGCGCTGGGGCCGCACCGCGGCGGGGGACGTGGTCGTCAGGGGAGCGCCGTCGGTCATGCGCCTACCGTACTGCCGGGCGGTGAACGGAAGGTGCCGTGAAACGGCTCAGGATGCTCGCGCCGCCCGTCGGTCATAGGGAGCTCTTAGCCGGGCCGAAGCCGGCCCTCGGGCGGCCGCCGTGGAATGGAGGCATGACCGACACCGACCCCCGTGACCTCCCGCCCCGGCTCATCGCCCACACCGCGGACGGGCCCGTGCACTTCGCGCAGCCCGCCCCACCCACCCCTTCCGTCCCGAACCGCGCCGCTCGGCGGCGGAGCCGGCGCGGGCGCGTCGCGATCGTCTCGAGCCTCGCCGCCTTCGGCGCCGCCACCCTGCTCATCGTCGGCGGTGCCTCGTACGCCTCTGGCCTCGCCGCCGCGACGGCGTCGGCGGGCACCGCCCCCACCGGCACCTCCTCCACCACCGTGCTCGACCTTCCGTCGTCCCAGGTTCCGGGATACGGGTACTCCTCGCCTTACGGCCGGGGCACTGGATCCGGCACCGGCAGCGGCACGAGCACCCAGACCTCCGCGGTCGCGGCGACCGCGGCGCAGACCGCCGGCGTCGTGACCATCGTCTCCGACCTCGGCTACCAGGGCGCCCAGTCGGCCGGCACCGGCATCGTGCTGACCTCCGACGGCATGATCCTCACGAACAACCACGTGATCGAGGGCTCGACGAGCATCCGGGTCACCGACGAGCTGACGGGCGAGAGCTACTCCGCCACGGTCGTCGGCACCGACAAGACCCACGACATCGCCGTGCTGCAGCTCGACGGCGCGAGCGGCCTCACGACGGCCGCCCTCGACACCTCGGGCGCGCTCGCCGCGGGCGACGCCGTCACCGCGGTCGGCAACGCGCAGGGCACGGGCGGCCTCGTGGCCGCCGCCGGCGCCGTTGCCGCACTCGAGCAGACCATCACCACGCAGAGCGAGTACGGCATCTCGGGCGAGACCCTCGACGGGCTGATCCGGATCGACGCCGACATCGTCTCGGGCGACTCCGGCGGCCCGCTGCTCGACGCCGACGGCGAGGTCGTGGGCATCGACACCGCCGCCTCCTCGGGCACGGCCGACATCACCGGCTTCGCGATCCCGATCGAGGATGCGCTCGACATCGTCGCCCAGATCGAGGCCGGTGCCGACACCGCCACCATCGAGATCGGCTACCCGGGCTTCCTCGGCATCGGCGTGGCCGACACGGGCGCCGGAGCCGGCGTCGCCTCGGTGATCGAGGGCACCCCCGCGGCGACCGCGGGACTCGTTGCCGGCGACGTGATCACCGCGGTGAACGGCACGGCGGTGGCCTCGGCCGAGGAGCTGACCTCGGTGCTCGGCGGCATGGAGCCCGGCGAGACGGTGACGCTCGCGGTGACCACCGCATCCGGAACCAGCGGCACCGTGGACGTCACCCTGATCGCCGGCCCGGCAGCCTGACGCCGGGGAATACTGAAGGACCACTGAGAGTTGAGTCGTATGCACTCAAGTTTTGACACCCGGACTTGACGCCGGATGGCGCGGGTGGAAAACTTGAGCACACGAGGCTCAAGCCTCACAGGCTTTCAGTACTCAGCACTACCGACAGAAGGAGAACAGCCACATGGCTCGTGCAGTAGGAATCGACCTCGGTACCACCAACTCGGTGGTCGCCGTGCTCGAAGGTGGAGAGCCCACCGTCATCGCCAACGCGGAGGGCTTCCGCACCACGCCCTCCGTCGTCGCGTTCGCCAAGGACGGGGAGGTGCTCGTCGGTGAGACCGCGAAGCGCCAGGCCGTCACCAACGTCGACCGCACCATCTCCAGCGTGAAGCGCCACATCGGCACCGACTGGAAGGCCGACATCGACGGCAAGAAGCTCACGCCGCAGGAGATCTCGGCCCGCATCCTGGGCAAGCTCAAGCGCGACGCCGAGTCGTACCTCGGTGACACCGTCACCGACGCCGTCATCACCGTGCCCGCGTACTTCAACGACTCGGAGCGCCAGGCCACGAAGGAGGCCGGCGAGATCGCGGGCCTGAACGTGCTGCGCATCATCAACGAGCCCACCGCGGCCGCGCTGGCCTACGGCCTCGACAAGGGCAAGGAGGACGAGCTCATCCTCGTCTTCGACCTCGGTGGCGGAACGTTCGACGTCTCGCTGCTCGAAGTGGGCAAGGACGACGACTTCTCGACCATCCAGGTGCGCTCCACCTCGGGCGACAACCGCCTCGGCGGCGACGACTGGGACCAGCGGGTCGTCGAGTACCTGATCAAGCAGTTCAAGGACACCACGGGCGTCGACGTCTCGAAGGACAAGATCGCCCTGCAGCGCCTCAAGGAGGCCGCTGAGCAGGCCAAGAAGGAGCTCTCCTCGGGCATGTCGGCCAGCATCACGCTGCCCTACCTCTCGCTCACCGAGAACGGCCCCGCCAACCTCGACGCCACCCTCACCCGTGCGAAGTTCGAGGAGCTGACGAGCGACCTGCTCGCCCGCACCGAGAAGCCCTTCCGCGACGTGATCGCCGAGGCCGGTGTGTCGGTCAACGACATCGCCCACGTGGTGCTCGTCGGTGGATCGACCCGTATGCCCGCCGTGGTGGAGCTCGTGAAGAAGCTCACCGGTGGCAAGGACCCCAACAAGGGCGTCAACCCCGATGAGGTCGTCGCCGTCGGCGCCGCTCTCCAGGCCGGCGTGCTGAAGGGTGAGCGCAAGGACGTCCTGCTCATCGACGTCACCCCCCTGTCGCTCGGCATCGAGACCAAGGGCGGCATCATGACCAAGCTCATCGAGCGCAACACGGCCATCCCGACCAAGCGCAGCGAGACCTTCACGACCGCCGACGACAACCAGCCGTCGGTCGCCATCCAGGTCTTCCAGGGCGAGCGCGAGTTCACCCGCGACAACAAGAACCTGGGCACCTTCGAGCTCACCGGCATCGCCCCGGCCCCCCGCGGCATCCCGCAGGTGGAGGTCACCTTCGACATCGACGCGAACGGCATCGTGCACGTCTCGGCGAAGGACAAGGGCACCGGCAAGGAGCAGTCGATGACCATCACGGGCGGCTCGTCGCTGCCCAAGGAGGACATCGAGCGCATGGTGCGCGAGGCCGAGGAGCACGCCGCGGAGGACAAGGCGCGCCGCGAGGCCGCCGAGGTGCGCAACCAGGCCGAGACGCTCGCGTACTCGACCGACAAGCTCATCAAGGACAACGCCGACAAGCTGCCCGACGACGTCAAGAACGACGTGCAGGCCGACGTCGACGCCCTGAAGACCGCGCTCGCGGGTGAGGACGACGGGGCCGTCAAGACCGCGTTCGACAAGCTCTCCGAGAGCCAGCAGAAGCTCGGCCAGGCCATCTATGCTTCTGCACAGGCCGACGCCTCGGCGCCTGCCGGCGAGCAGGGGGAGCCGACCGAGTCGACGTCGAACAACGACGACGACGTGGTCGACGCCGAGGTCGTCGAAGACGAAGACGAGCCGAAGGGCAAGTAATCCATGACTGACGACAACCAGAACGGTCGTCAGCCTGCTGACGAGTCGGGGGCCTCCGAGGAGGAGACCCCCGGCTCGGCCTTCCCCCAGGGAGAAGGACCCATCCAGGCTGAAGGACCAGATGTGGAGACCTCGCTCTCCGACGCCGACCTCTCGTTCCTCTCGGGGCAGAGCTCGGCTGACGAGCTGGCCGCCGAGCGGCTGGCCGACCTGCAGCGGGTGACCGCGGAGTACGCCAACTACCGCAAGCGCACCGAGGCGAACCGCGACACCGATCGCGAGCGTGCCGTCGGTGACGTCGTGAAGGTGCTGCTGCCCGTCCTCGACGACCTCGACCGTGCCGCCAAGCACGGCGACCTCGAGGAGGGCGGTCCGTTCACCGCGATCGCCAGCAAGCTCCGCTCGGCCGTCGAGCGCGTGGGCCTCAAGCCCTTCGCGACCGCCGGCGAGGAGTTCGACCCTCAGATCCACGAGGCGATCTTCCAGCAGCCCACCGACGGCGTGACGGCTCCCACCGTCGCCGACGTGGTGGAGTCGGGCTACTACCTCGGGTCAACGCTGCTGCGCGCCGCCAAGGTCGTGGTGGCGGTGCCCAATGGCTAGCCAGGACTGGTTCGACAAGGACTTCTACAAGACGCTCGGGGTGTCGAAAGACATCAGTGACGCCGAACTGAAGAAGGCCTATCGCAAGCTGGCCCGGCAGTACCACCCCGACTCGAACCAGGGCGACGCCGCGGCCGAGTCCCGGTTCAAGGAGATCAGCGAGGCCTACTCGGTGCTCTCCGACGCGGAGCAGCGCAAGGAGTACGACCAGATCCGGGCCATGGGCTCCGGCGCCCGCTTCACGGCGGGCGGCGGCGGCCAGGCCGGAGGCTTCGAAGACGTCTTCGGCGGCATGTTCGGTCAGGGCGGTGGCGGTGCCCGCGGGCAGAGCTACAGCTACCAGCAGGCTCCGGGCGGCTTCGACGACATCCTCGGCGGCATGTTCGGGCGGGGTGGCGGGCGTGCCGGCTTCGGCGGCGCCTACGGCCCCACCCGGGGTCGCGACGTCACGGCGCGCACGACCATCGACTTCGTCACCGCGGTCAAGGGCGACACCATCAAGCTGCAGACGGCCGATGGCAAGCCGATCACGGTGAAGATCCCGGCGGGCGTGTCCGACCAGCAGAAGATCAAGCTCCGCGGCAAGGGCGAGCCCTCGCCCGACGGTGGGGAGCCCGGCGACATCGTGCTCACGGTCTCGGTGCGGAAGCACCCGGTCTTCGAGCGCGACGGGCTGAACCTCAGGGTGAACGTGCCGGTCACGTTCGTCGAGGCGACGCTCGGCGCCACCATCGAGGTGCCGACTCTCGGCGGCGCCCCCGTGAAGCTCAAGGTCGCGGCGGGCACCCCCTCGGGGCGCGTGCTGCGGGTGAAGGGCCGCGGGGTCTCGACCTCGAAGGGCACCGGCGACCTCCTCGCGGTGGTGCAGGTGGCGGTGCCGTCGCACCTGTCGCCGGCCCAGCGCGAGGCGCTCGAGGCGTTCCACGCGGTGGAGCCGCCCGAGAACCCGCGCGTCGAGCTGCTCGAGAAGGCGCGGGAGTAGCGAACGGCCCCGGCCCGGTTCCCTGAAACCGGCCGGGGCCGCTTTCGCGTCTTCATTCACGATCACCACAGGACGGAGGGCGAGATGGACGGGGTCGACGAGAACTCGCCGCTGTTCGCCATCGCGGTCGCGGCCGAGCTCGCGGGCATGCACCCGCAGACGCTGCGCCAGTACGACCGCCTGGGGCTCGTTCGCCCCACCCGCACGGCGGGCAAGTCCCGCCGCTACTCGATGCGTGACGTCGTGCAGCTGCGGGAGATCGCCCGGCTGTCGTCGGAGGGCGTCTCCCTCGAGGGCATCGCGCGCATCCTGCAGCTCGAGAACCAGGTCGCCCAGCTCGGAGCCCGCGTGCGCGAGCTGGAGGGCGCCCTCGCCGACGAGCTGCTCAACCGCCCCGGCCGCCGCGTCTTCGCGGCCGGCGTCGAGGGCGAGGTCATCTCGCTCAAGCACGGCACTCGCACCCAGCGCCGCACCGAGCTCGTCGTCTGGACCCCGCGCCCCGACGTCGACCTCTGACCCCCCGCTGATGATTACTCATTGACGAGCGGTCGCGGTGCCTGGAAGCTGGGGAGATGAGTTCGGCCCTGACGACCGTCACCGCGCGCGGTCGTTCTCACGCCGCAACGCTCTGCGCGTCGGGCGTCGCGCTGCCCCTCGGCGCCGGGGTCGTCCTCGTCGCCGTGCACCTGACCCTGTTCGAGTCGTCCTTTTACCTCGGTCCGCTGACACTCGTCGTGGAGGCCGCAGCGGTGGTCGCGGTCGCCTGGGCCGCCGGACTCCTCACCGCCCGGAAGGCCGGTGTGGATCGGCCGGTGCTCGTCACCTCCTGCACGCTGGCGGGCGCTGTCGTCGTGTGGGTGATCGTGGTCGGGATCCTCGGGCAGATCGCCGCGATGGTGCTCGTGGCGGCGGTGATGTCCTTCGCCGATGCGCGCCTGGTCGCGACGGTGATCGTGGTCGCTGTGTTCACGGCCCTCGCGGTGCTGTTCGTCCTGACCGCCACCGTCCTGCTGAGCCGGCTGTTCGCTCGGGTGCTCCGACACCCGCCGGTCGTCGAGACTTCGGGAGTGGTACTGCTCTGACGATTACTCATTGACCAGTCAGGCCGGGGGCCCGAGGCTAAGGGGATGACGACGTCTTCACCTCAGCGGACGGGCCGGCGACGGTCGGTCGACCGGGCGCAGGTGGGTGCTGCCGCGCTCGCGGGGCTCGTCGACGGGGGCGCGCTCGCCGTGCTGGTCGCGGGCTTCAGCTGGTGGAGCATCGGCGGGTGGGACGAGGCCGAGCAGAGCGTGGGCGGCTGGCTCGTGCTGGCGCTCGCCGTCGTGGTGCTGAGCGGGGCGTGGTTCGCCGGCGCGGCGCTGCTGCGGCGGCGAGGGCTGCGGCGGGCCCGCTCGATCGTGTCGTGGTCGCTCGCGCTGTCGACCGTGCTCGTGGCGGTGCTGACGGTGGTCGCCGGGTGGGTGGCGGTGATGATCGGGGTGTTCTCCGCGCTGGTGATCTGGTCGGGCGACTACGTCGACGACATCGCGGTGACGGCGGTGGTGCTCGTCTCGGCGGCGGGGGTGCTGCTGTCGACGGCGATCTCCGTGCTGTTCGCGGTCGCGTTCGCGAACGAAGAGCCGACGGAGGGTTCGGGGGTGGAGGGGCGCACCGCGTAACGTTGGGGCGTGCCAGAGTTCTCGTTCGACGCCCTCCGCCGCCATCCTGACGTCGAGGCCGACAACCTGTTCGCCGCCGACGCGAGCGACCGGTTGATCCTCGACGAGGCGCTCGGAGCGCTGGAGGTCGAGGCGAAGGCCGCGAAGCCCGGTGCGCCCGGCCGGGTCGTCGTGATCGGCGACTCCTACGGCGCCCTCACGCTGGGGGCGGCGGCGGTGCTCGATCTGCGCGGCATCCGCGTGCACCAGGACTCGCGGGCCGGGGAGCTTGCCCTCGCCGAGAACGCGCGCCGCGCATCCGATCGCGACCTCGGCGACCGCTTCGAGAACCTGCCCCTCGGCCCCGAGCTGCTCGCGGGCGCCCGGGTGGTGCTGATGCAGCTGCCGCGCTCGCTCGCCGAGCTCGACGAGCTGGCGCACGCGATCGCGGCCTGGGCCGACCCCGAGGTCGTCGTCTACGCCGGCGGCCGCCTCAAGCACATGACCCCCGCGATGAACGAGGTGCTCGAGCGCTCGTTCGGACGCGTCACCGCGACGCTCGCCCGGCAGAAGTCGCGGGTGCTCGTGGCGTCGGAGCCGCATCCGCACGCCGAGCCGGTGGCGATGCGCCGCGAGTTCCACGCCGAGCCCGCCCCCGGCCTCTGGGTCTGCGCCACCGGCGGGGCCTTCGCCGGCACGAAGATCGACATCGGCACCCGCTTCCTGCTCGAGCACCTCGACGAGATGCGAGCGGATGCGCGCACCGCCGTCGATCTCGGCTGCGGCACCGGGGTGCTGAGCGCCTATCTCGCGCGCGCCCGCCCCGAGCTCACCGTGATCGCGACCGACCAGTCGGCGGCCGCCGTCGAATCGGCCCGCGCCACGATGGCGGCCAACGACGTCGAGAACGTGGAGGTCGTGCGCGACGACGCCCTCAGCACCTTCGACGACGGAAGCGCCGAGCTCGTGCTGCTGAACCCGCCGTTCCACCAGGGCTCGACCGTGCACGCGGGCATCGCGCTGAAGCTGTTCCAGGCGGCGGGCCGAGTGCTCGCCCCGGGCGGCGAGCTGTGGACGGTCTTCAACTCCCACCTCTCCTACCGCGCCGCCCTGCAGCGCGCCGTCGGCGAGACCCGTCAGGTGGCGCGCAACGCCAAGTTCACGGTGATGGTGTCGACGAGGCGCTGACGGGGGCGTCGGCAGGTCGGATGGGGCCGGTGGCCGAGGCGCGGGCCGGGAGGGTCGCGAGCATCGGCACCTCGGGCGGCGTGCTGGCGGGCATCCGTCGCCGTGCCCGGCGCAGGGCCAGCTCGAAGGTCGCCAGCAGCACCAACGAGCCGATCACGCCCACCCAGCCGTAGAGGGTCGGGATGCCAGGATCGGCGCGGATGCGGTCGATCATGTCGAGCTGCTCGCCGTAGATGCCGACCATCGCGAAGAACGCGGTGGCGTAGACGAGAACGCGCAGCTGCCAGACGCGGCGGATGCCCGCCACCCCCAGCAGACTGAGCACCCAGAGGGCGTACCAGGGGTGCAGCAGCGGTGCGCAGAGGGCGATCGCGGCGAAGCTGCCGACGAGCAGCCAGAGCGGATCGGCGCGGCGCTTCACGGTGACGAGGAACGCCACGATCGCGCATCCGGCCGCGAGGAACGCCCACACCACCACCCGATGCGCGAGCGCCCCGTCGAGGCCGGCGCCGTTCGCCAGGTCGCGGGCGGCGAGCGAGAGGATGCGCGAGGGCGAGTAGAACGAGCCGAGTTCGAGCGGGGTGCCGAGGCCGATCGCCCAGCCGAGGCCCGAGCCGATGCCGACGCCGAACGCGACGACCCCGCCGACGGCGACGGCCGAGACGGCGGCCCAGCAGGCGATCAGGCGGGGCCAGCCGAAGGGCTTCGGTGCGGACGGTGTGGCGGCGGTGTCGACGCCGGCCTCCCGCGACGAGCGGATGCGCCGGCCCGCCCAGATGATGCCGATCACCGGCAGCGCCACCACCGCGATCGGCTTCACCCCGATGGCGAGCCCCACGAGCACCGCCGCGAGCAGGGGCCGGCCGCGCAGCGCGTGATACGTGCCCGCTACGATCAGCCCGATCATCAGGGCGTCGTTGTGGGCGGAGACGACGAAGTCCATCAGCACGAGCGGGCTCGCACCGACGGCCCAGACCACGGCGGCCTCGTCGTAGCCGCGCAGGCGGGCGATGCGCCAGGCGTAGTAGATGAGCAGGGCGAGGCCTCCGACGGCCACGAGCCGGGTCGCGAACAGTGTCACTTCGAGCGGCAGCGAGTCCGTGGCGCGCACCACGATGTTCTGCAACCACACGAAGACGGGGCCGTAGGGCGTGACCGTGGTCGACCACTTGTAGTCGACGCCGGTCTCGTACCAGTTCGGCAGCTCGGCCATCACGTGCGCGTAGGGGTCGAGGCCCGAGGCGAGCAGGCGGCCCTGGCCGACGTAGGCGTAGCTGTCCCGGCTGAACAGCGGCAGCGCGAACAGCAGCGGGGCGGTCCAGACGCAGATCGCGGTGACGACGCGGCGCAGGGGGCCGGCGGCGGCCGCCTGCCCGTCGCGGCGCCGCAGCGACAGCCCCAGCGACAGCCAGGCGAACATCAGCAGCAGCACCCCGCCGACCACGAGCATCGCGGCGACGTACACGGCCCCGCGGCTGTTGCGCAGCACGGCCATGAGCTCGACGTCCCAGAGCCCCGACCCCGGGGCCAGCCAGCCTCCCACCACCGAGCCCGCGAGGATCATCAGCGACCCCACGAGCCCGATCACGAGACGCAGGAGATGGTGGGCGGAGAGCACAGTACGTCTTATCACGGGCACGGCAGCGACACGAAGGGCCGCGCGGGGCGGCCGACCGGGCTAGGCCAGCTCGGGCATCCGGAACCCGAGCACCGCGCGGCGTCGCCGCACGAGCAGCTCGCTGCCGATCAGCACCGCGGTGGCCCCCACGAGCGCCACGCCGATGATGATCACCGGGATGCGCGTGTCGGTCTCGAGCCGCGGGATGAGGTCGAGCGGCTCGGTCAGCCCGATCAGCATGAAGAACACGGTCGAGTAGACGACGGTGCGCATGCTCCAGAGGCGCTCGGCGCCGGTCAGGGCGAGCAGCGTCAGCAGCCACAGCCCGTACCAGGGGTGGATCACCGGCGACGCGAGCACGATCGCCGCGAACACGCCGAGCAGCAGCGTGAGCGGCTCGAGGCGGCGCCGGGCGATCACGAGGTACGCGGCCAGCGTGCATCCGGCCCCCAGCAGGGCGAGCTTCACGATCTCCTGCGCGAGACCGCCGTCGAGACCGATGCCTTGGAACAGACCGCCGACACCGATGCCCAGGATGCTCGCGGGGGCGTACCACGACGAGATGCTCACGGGCGTGGCCAGCGCTCCCAGCCAGCCCATGCCGATGCCCATGCTCCAGCCGACCAGTGCCAGGCCGCCCAGCGCGATGCCGGCGACCGCGGCCCAGCGGCGGACGATGGCGCCCCACCCCGCGGCCGAACCGGCCCAGATCAGGCCGATGATCGGCAGCGCGATCAGCGCGATCGGCTTCACCCCGATGGCCACGGCGACGAAGACCGTACCGAGCAGCGGGCGGTCGCGGAGGGCGTAGTAGACGCCGCCGACGATGAAGGCGAGCATGATCGAGTCGTTGTGGCCGGCCGCCACGAAGTTCATGATGACGAGGGGGCTGGCCGCCACGATCCACAGCACGCCGGCCTCGTTCAGGCCGCGGAGGCGCGCGATCCGCCAGGCGTAGTACGCCAGCATCGCGAGGCCGGCAGCGGCCAGCAGGCGGAAGGCGAACACGGCCAGTTCGGTGGGAAGCGCATCCGTCGACTGCACGACCACGCGCTCGAGCCAGACGAAGACGGGGCCGTAGGGGGTGCTCGTGTCGGCCCAGAGCGGGTCGACGCCGATGCCGTACCAGCCGGGCAGCGCGGCCATGCCGGAGGTGTACGGGTTCAGGCCCGCGGCCATCAGGCGGCCCTGGCCGACGTAGGCGAACATGTCGCGGCTGAACAGGGGGAGCGAGACGAGCAGCGGCGCGCCCCAGGCGGCGGCGGAGGCCACGACCTCGTTGAGCGAGGTGCGGCGGGCGGCGGTGCTGTTGCTGGTGCTGCTGCTGCCGTTGCCGCTGCCGCTGCCGTTCCTCCGCTCGAGCAGGGAGAGGCCGAGCGCGATCCAGGCCACCAGCAGCATCAGCGCGCCGAGCACCACCAGGAGCCCGGCGATGGTGACGCCCCCGCGCGAGTTGCGGATGAACTCGAGCGCGGCCCAGTCGTGCAGCGTCGAGTCGGGGCCGATCCAGCCCACCCCGAACGAGCCGAGGGCGATGGCGATCGACCCGGCGAGGCCGAGCAGGAATCGCACCGAGGGGGAGAGTACGCGCACGTTCCTGTTCTTACCACGGCGGAATGGACAACAGCCGAACTCCGCGGGAATGCTGGTGGCGCCGGATGCGTTCTGGTAAGTTGAGCCTACTTGACTCAAGTCTTTGATCCACACCAGGAGAAACACACCAGATGGCAACCAACCAGGGAACCCCGAACGGCGACGAGCGCCAGAGCGCACTCGAGCAGTACGGCGTCAACCTGACCGAGATCGCCGCGAGCGGCAAGCTCGACCCCGTGATCGGCCGTGACGCCGAGATCCGCCGTGTCAGCCAGGTGCTGACCCGCCGCACCAAGAACAACCCCGTGCTCATCGGCGAGCCCGGCGTCGGCAAGACCGCCGTCGTCGAGGGGCTCGCCCAGCGCATCGTGGCCGGCGACGTCGCCGACTCGCTGAAGGGCAAGCAGCTCGTCTCACTCGACCTCGCGGCGCTCGTCGCGGGCGCGAAGTACCGCGGCGAGTTCGAGGAGCGCCTCAAGGCCGTGCTGAAGGAGATCAACGACGCCGACGGCCAGATCATCACCTTCATCGACGAGCTGCACACCCTCATGGGCGCCGGCGGCGGAGAGGGCTCGGTCGCGGCCTCGAACATGCTGAAGCCGATGCTCGCGCGCGGCGAGCTGCGCCTGATCGGCGCCACCACGCTCGACGAGTACCGCGAGTTCGTCGAGAAGGACGCGGCCATGGAGCGCCGCTTCCAGCAGGTCTTCGTGGGCGAGCCGTCGGTGGAGGACACGATCGCGATCCTCCGCGGGCTCAAGGAGCGCTACGAGGCGCACCACAAGGTCTCGATCGCTGACTCCGCGCTGGTCGCGGCGGCCGCGCTGTCGAACCGCTACATCCCGGGCCGCCAGCTGCCCGACAAGGCCATCGACCTGATCGACGAGGCCGCCTCGCGGCTGCGCATGGAGATCGACTCGGCTCCCGTCGAGATCGACGAGCTGCGCCGCTCGGTCGACCGGCTCCGCCTCGAAGAGCTCGCGTTGAAGAAGGAGAAGGACGAGGCCTCCCAGGAGCGCCTCGCCGCCCTGCGCGCCACCCTCGCCAGCCGCTCGGCCGAGCTCGCCGGGCTGCAGGAGCGCTGGGACCGGGAGCGCGCCGCCCTCAACCGGGTCGGCGAGCTGAAGGAGAAGCTCGACGCCGCCCGCATGCGCGCCGAGCGGGCGCAGCGCGAGGGCGACCTCGAGCGCGCGTCGCGGCTGCTCTACGGCGAGATCCCGGTGCTCGAGCGCTCGCTGGCCTCGGCGGAGGACGCCGAGACGGCGGGCTTCGGCGTCGACGGTGCCGAGCGCATGGTGAACGACCAGGTCGGCTCCGACGACATCGCCGCGGTCATCGCGGCGTGGACGGGCATCCCGGTCGACCGCCTCACCCAGGGCGAGACCGAGCGCCTGCTGAAGCTCGAGACCGAGCTCGGCCGCCGGCTGATCGGCCAGCGCGAGGCCGTGGGTGCGGTGGCGGATGCGGTGCGCCGCTCCCGCGCGGGCATCGCCGACGAAGACCGCCCCACCGGCTCGTTCCTCTTCCTCGGCCCCACCGGCGTCGGCAAGACCGAGCTCGCCAAGGCGCTCGCCGAGTTCCTATTCGACGACGAGAAGGCGCTCGTGCGCATCGACATGTCGGAGTACGGCGAGAAGCACTCGGTCGCCCGGCTGCTCGGCGCCCCTCCCGGCTACATCGGCTACGAGCAGGGCGGTCAGCTGACCGAGGCGGTGCGCCGCCGGCCCTACTCGGTCATCCTGATGGACGAGGTCGAGAAGGCCCACCCCGAGGTCTTCGACGTGCTGCTGCAGGTGCTCGACGACGGCCGCTTGACGGATGGTCAGGGCCGCACGGTCGACTTCCGCAACACGATCCTCATCCTCACGTCGAACCTGGGCTCGCAGTACCTCGTCGACCCGTCGCTCTCGCCGTCCTCGGCCCGCTCGCTGGTGCTGGACGCGGTGCGCGCCACGTTCAAGCCCGAGTTCGTCAACCGGCTCGACGACATCGTCGTGTTCTCGGCCCTCTCGGCCGACGACCTGGCCCAGATCGTCTCGCTCTACGTCGACCGGCTCTCGCGCCGGCTGTCGTCGCGGCGGCTGTCGCTGGCGGTGACTCCGGATGCCCGTACCTGGCTGGCCTCGCACGGCTACGACCCGATCTACGGCGCCCGGCCGCTTCGGCGGCTGATGCAGCACGAGATCGACGACCGCCTCGCGCGGGCGCTGCTCTCGGGCGCGGTGCGGGACGGCGACACGGTGCGCGTCGACGTCGCCCCCTCGGGCGACGCCCTCACGGTCGAGCCCGTCCCGCTCGCGGACCTGGATCCCGCCGACCTCGCGGACTCCGCGGAGTAGCCCGCCTCGACCGCATGGCTGAGTAGAAACTACTCGGGGCCCACCGAGCCCTCCCGCACCCACTCTTGATGGGATGGGCCGACCCCCGGCCCGCGGGAGGGCCCTCTCATGTCTCGGCTGTCGAACCATCGATCCCTCACGCGAGGAGCCTCCGCATTGCTCGCGGCCGCCGTCACCGCCGGTCTCCTGTCTGCCGCTCCGACGCTGGCGGCCCACGCCGAGGTCGAACCCGATCCCGCCCCGGCTTCGACCGATCTCCTCCCGACGGGCCCGATCGACCCGGGTCCGCATCTCGTCGAGTTCGCGCTGCCCAACCCTCACGGAGCGCCGAACGACGTCGTCGCGGGCCCCGACGGCTCCGTCTGGGTCTCGGTCTTCAACGACAAGCAGATCCTCCGCGTCAGCCACGACGGCGCCGTCCTCGCGACCGCGCAGCTCACCGGCGGCCCGACCAGCCTCACGACCGACGACGCCGGCGGCGTCTGGGCCACGGAATACGCCTCGAACGCCATCGCCCACGTCGACGCGTCCGCCGCCGTCACCGAGCACTCGATCCCGACCCCCAACTCGTTCCCCGCCAACATCGACGTCTTCAAGGGCTACGTCTACTTCACCGAGTCGAACACCCAGAAACTCGGCCGCTACAACCCGGCCAACGGCGCCCTCGACGAGTACCCCATCCTCGGCTCGGTGACGCCCTGGGACGTCCGAGGTGACCAGAACACCGGCAGCCTGTACATAACGGACACCGGATCGGGCACGGTCTGGAAGCGGTACCTGAATGGGGAGGATCAGGGCACCTTCGCACCCGCGGCCGGCACGGACCTCTTCGGGGACCTAACTGACTTTGAGGATACTGTCTCGACGGGCTATACCAGCCACGAGATCAGCACGGTGAACGCAACCGATGCTTTCGCGAAAGTGCTCGAAGTAAATCGTCGTGAGATCACCGGTGTGACCGAGATTCGGACGAGGAGCTTCCAACTCTGGTTCGCGGACGCGGGGGACAACGTCTTCGGAACCCGGATCGACGGATCACAATTAGAGTTCGCGATGCCGACAGCGAATGTTGGTTTGTCTGGCATTGCAGCAACCGGCGATCGATATCTTTGGTCAGCGGAAAAGGTGACGGGGAAGCTCGCCCGATTGGACGTCGCCGCTACAATACCTCCAGACCGCTTGAGTGGAACCGATCGCTACGCGACGGCCGCCGCGATCGCGAAGGGTGCCTACCCGGCGGGGGCAAGTATCGCCTTCGTGACGAGTGGCGAGACCTTCGCCGACGCCCTCAGCGCAGGACCAATCGCGGCACACAATGAAGCTCCGGTGCTGCTGTCTACGAAAGGGGTACTTTCGTCAGCCGCGCGGGCAGAATTGCTGCGGCTGAATCCGGGCCGCGTAGTCCTGATAGGAGGCCCGGCGGCACTCTCCGACGGTGTCTTGGCGTCCATTCAGGAGGCGCTTCCTAGGGCGGCAGTGCAACGCATCGGGGGCAGCGACCGGTTCGCGGTGTCGAGGGCCCTCCTCAACTCCGATCTAGCGCCGCGAGGATCAGAGAAGGTCTTCATTTCTACCGGTCGTGATTTTCCCGACGCGCTGTCGGCCGCTCCCGTCGCCGCTCACGCCGGATCAGTGGTGCTTCTCGTCGACGGGAAGAGCACCGCACTCTCCGGTGACGAGATGCGTGCCATTGCAACACAGCTGTCGCCCATGTACGGGGTCCCGCAAATCGTGGGAGGGCCGAATGCGGTGTCCACAGCTATTGAGAATCAGCTGCGCTCGACCTACAAGCTGACCTACCGGTACAACGGTAGTGATCGATTCGAAGTCTCGTCCGCGCTCAACAAAGGATGGGTCTCCGGACAACCGGCGTACGTTGCGAGCGGAATTTCATTCCCGGACGCTCTTGCCGGTGGCGCGGTGGCGGGCGCCCAGCATCGCCCGATCTACCTCTCCCAGAAGTCCTGCATCCCGGCGGCTGCGGTTGACGCATTCGTCATCAACCGCGCGCCTAGCGTCACGGTTCTGGGTGGGCTCGTGGCGCTGAGCGCTGAGGTCGAGAGACTTACTTCCTGCAGATGAGCGAGAGTGGTTCGCGGGTCAGACGTTGGTGAGGAGGAGGGCTGCGAGGGGGAGGCGGGTGCGGGGGGCCGTTTCGCGGGCGCGGAGGGCGTCGTCGGGGAGGGCGTCGGCCGGGGCGAGGTGGCCGAGGGCCGTGATGGTGAGCGGGACGAGGGCGGCGGGGAGGCTGAAGGCCTCGGTGAGGGCCGCGACGTGGAAGCCGCCCATCTGGTGCACGTGCAGGCCGTCGTGGTGGGCCTGCACCGAGAGGTGCGCCATGGCCTGGCCGAGGTCGTACTCGGCCCAGCGGCGCGGCTTGCCCTCGGCGTCGACGACCTCCGCGACCGCGACGATCAGCACGGCGGCCGAGCCGGCCCAGACGGAGTTGAAGCCGAGCAGGCTCGAGGCGACGGTGTCGAACTCGGGGGTGCCCCGGCGGGCGACGATGAAGCGGGCCGGCTGCGAGTTCGCGGCCGAGGGGGCCCAGCGGGCGGCTTCGAGGGCGGCGGTCAGCACGGTCTCGTCGATCGGCTTCGCGGCGTCGAAGGAGCGGGGGCTCCAGCGCTCGGCGAGCGTCGCAAGGATCGGCGCGCTGGTCGAAGCGGCGCGGTCGAAGGCGGGGCGGGGGGCGGTGTCGGTGTCGCTGTCGGTGAGGGTCATGGTGGTGTCCGTTCGTCGAGGTGGGGAGTGCCGCACCTCGTCGTGCGGTCGTAACCGGACTTCAGTCCGGATGAGGGGTGGAACGCGGCATCCGCTCGCCCTATTCCCGCTGCAAGGTGGCGAGAGGGCGGGCCGGATCGAGCGTCAGACCGGCGCTAGATCGGGCCGTCGGTGCGGCCCGCGCGGTGCTTGCGCACCCGCTTCACCACGAACCAGAACACGGCGCCCACGACGACCGCGATCACCACGTACTGCAGGATCTCGGCATACTGCTCCACCACGTGCCACTGCTCGCCCAGCCAGAACCCCGCGAGGATGAACACGGTGTTCCAGATCAGCGAGCCGGCGGTGGTGAGCAGGGCGAACTTGAGCAGGTGCATCCGCTCGATGCCCGCCGGGATCGAGATGAAGCTGCGGAACAGCGGCAGCATCCGCCCGAAGAACACCGCCTTCGGGCCGTGGCGCTGGAACCAGGCCTCGGTGCGGTCGACGTCGTCGACGTCCACGAGGGGGATGTGCCGCGCGATCGTGCGCATGCGGTCGCGCCCGAGCCAGGCGCCGAGGCCGTAGAGCGCGAGGGCGCCGACGAGCGAGCCGATGGTGGTGAAGACGATCGCCGCCACGACGTTCAGGTCGCCCCGGCTGGCCGCGAAGCCCGCCAGCGGCAGGATGACCTCGCTCGGGATCGGCGGGAACAGATTCTCGATCGCCACGGCGAGGCCGGCCCCGGGGGCGCCCAGCGTCTCCATCAGGCCCACCACCCAGTCGCCGATCGGTCCGAGACTCGCGCTGCCGGAGTCGGCGGCGGTGAGGTTCGAGGTGAGGGTCAGTGGGTCGGCGTGCGCCAGGCTCATGACTTCACTCTATTGACGGCGGCTGAAGCCAGCCTGAAGTGAGCGAGCGGATGCACGTGCGCGCCCCACGCGACCACCTCCGTGTCGGCGCGGAGGGGTCAGGAGCGCACGAGGCGCGCGATGGCGTCGGTGGCCTCCTTGAGCTTCTGCTCGGCGACCGGGCCGCCCTCGGCGACGGCCTCGACGACGCAGTGGTTCAGGTGGTCATTGAGGAGGCCGAGCGCCACCGACTCGAGGGCGCTCGTCATCGCCGAGATCTGGGTGAGGATGTCGATGCAGTACTTCTCGTCGTCCACCATGTTCTGCAGGCCGCGCGCCTGGCCCTCGATGCGCTTGAGGCGCTTGAGGTAGGCGGTCTTGTCGGCGATGTAGCCGTGATGGGCGTGCATGCCCTCGTCGGCGGCGACGGTGTCGCCGGTCGTTGAGGCGGGTGCTGGTTCCGACATGCTCATGCGTCGATTCTCGTCGAAGTCCGGTCCACGGTCGCCCTGGAGGAGGCGCTGGTCACGGGCAGGGGCGCGGGCCGGAGGTCGAGGCGGCGGAGGAGCTGCGCGTTGAGGGCCACGATGATCGTCGACAGCGACATCAGGATCGCGCCGACCGACATCGGCAGGATGAAGCCGACGGGCGCCAGCACTCCGGCAGCCAACGGCACCGACAGCAGGTTGTAGCCGGCGGCCCACCAGAGGTTCTGGGTCATCTTGCGGTAGCCCGCCTTCGAGAGGCGGATGACCGACAGCACCGATCGCGGGTCGTCGCTCGCCAGGATGACCCCGGCGGAGGCGATGGCGACGTCGGTTCCGGCGCCGATCGCGATGCCGACGTCGGCGCGGGCGAGGGCGGGCGCGTCGTTCACGCCGTCGCCGACCATCGCGACCTTGCGGCCCTCGGCCTGCAGCTCGGCGACCTTGGCCGCCTTGTCCTCGGGGCGCACGCCGGCGAACACACGGGTGATGCCGAGCTCTGCGGCCACCGCCTGGGCCACGGGCTCCGCGTCACCCGTGATCATGACGACCTCGACGCCCTGCCGGCGCAGCTCGTCGACCGCGGCGCGCGACTCGGGGCGGATCTCGTCGGCGAGCGTGATCCGGCCGATCACCTCGTGGTCACGCAGCACGTGCAGCACGGTGTCGCTGGTGGCCTCGACGCCCCAGGAGGGCGATGCGAGCGGATGCGCGGCGTGCTCCTCGAGCAGGCGGGGGCCGCCCACGTGCACGGTCGCGGTGTGGCCCGCGGTGTCGGTGATGCGGGCCGAGACGCCGACCGCTGGGGAGGAGGAGAAGGCGGTGGCGGGCGGGAGGGTGAGGCCGCGCATCCGGCCCGCCTCGACGATCGCTCGGGCGAGGGGGTGCTCGCTGTCGGATTCGGCGGCGGCCGCCAGGGCCAGGACGTCGGACTCGTCGACGCCGGGGGCCGGGGTGATGGAGGTGACGACGGGGGCGCCCTTGGTGAGGGTGCCGGTCTTGTCGAAGAGCACGGTGTCGACGGTGCGCATGGTCTCGAGGGCGAGGCGGTCCTTGACCAGGATGCCCGCCTTCGCGGCGCGTTCGGTGGCGATCGAGACGACCAGCGGAATGGCGAGGCCGAGGGCGTGCGGGCAGGCGATGACGAGCACGGTGATGGTGCGGATGACGGCGTCGTCGGGGCTGCCGACGAGCGTCCAGACGATGGCCGTGATGATCGCGGATCCGAGGGCGAACCAGAACAGCCAGCCGGCGGCGACGTCGGCGATGCGCTGGGCGCGCGAACTCGAGTTCTGCGCCTCGGTGACCAGGCGCTGGATGCCGGCCAGGGCGGTGTCGTCGCCGACGGCGGTGACGCGGATGCGCAGGGCGGTGTCGGTGGCGACGGTTCCGGCGACGACGTGGGCGCCGGGGCCGCGGGTGACGGGCTTGGACTCGCCGGTGATCATGGACTCGTCGAGATCCGCGGTGCCCTCGGTGATCTCGCCGTCGGCGGGGACGCGGCCGCCGGGGCGCACGATCACCAGGTCGCCGACGACGAGGTCGGCGGGGGCGACGGTCGTGGTGGAGCCGTCGGTGTCGACGCGCTCGGCCTCGTCGGGGAGGAGGGCGGCCAGGGAGTCGAGGGCGGAGGTGGTCTGGGCGAGGGAGCGCATCTCGATCCAGTGGCCGAGGAGCATGATCACGATCAGCAGCGCGAGCTCCCACCAGAAGTCGAGCTGGTGGTCGAGCAGGCCGAGGGTGGCGCCCCAGCTGGCGAGGAAGGCGACGGTGATCGCGAGGGCGATCAGCAGCATCATGCCGGGCTGCTTGGCGCGCAGTTCGTCGACGCCGCCGGTGAGGAAGGGGCGGCCGCCGATGACGAACATGACGGTGCCGAGGATCGGGGAGATGAAGGTCGTGGGGCCGTCGGCCGGCAGCTCGTAGCCGAGGATCATCGCGAACATGCTGCTGAAGGCGACCACCGGCACGGCGACGACGAGCATCACCCAGAACAGGCGGCGGAACATCGCGACGTGGCCGGAGTGGTCGTGGCCGCCGTGGCCGCCGTGGTCGCCGTGGTCGTGCCCGGCGTGACCCGCGTGGTCGTTGCCCGCGTTGCCCGCGTGGCCGCCGTGGTCGTGCCCGCCGTGGTCGTGCCCGGCGGGGTCGTGGGAGGCGAGGTCATGCGTGTCGTGCTGGGGCGCGGAGGAGTGCTGGTGCTCGGGCATGGCATCCACGCTATACCCCTGGGGGGTACCCCGCAAGGTGGGCACCACGCGGTGGGGCGCGATGGTACCGTGAGCGCGTGAGTGAGGCACGAGCATCCGGAACCCCCGTGGACAAGAGCCACGACCGCGATGACGCCAAGGCCGCCCGCATCGCCGGCGTGATCGTCGTGGGCATGTGCGCCGCCGTCTGGTGGCCGGCTTTCACGCTCGGCGCCTGGGGCGACTTCTTCTTCGACCAGCTGCTGACGATCTGGGCGGCCGCGACCGGCGCGTTCTTCGTGGTGGTGTTCTTCGGCCGCAGTCGGCGGCGGTGGTGGCGGGCGGCGGCGCTGCTCGCGCCGAGCCTCTACCTGGCGGCGAACTTCGTCGTGCAGCCCGATGCGTCCGACGTGGCGACGCTCGTGGTGGCGGTGCTGGGCGCCCTGGTGGCGGTGCTCGCGGTGCCGACGACCGTGTGGGTGCTCGCCCGCATCATCTGGCCCGAGTTCGGCGAGGAGGTGTCGCCGCGCCGCCGTCTCGTGGTGATCGGCGTGGTCGCCTTCGTCGCGGTGGCGTCGTTCCTGCTGGGCGCGAACCAGGCACGGTTCATGACCTGCGGTGAGTTCACCCTCAGCGGCAACTCCGAGCCGCCCGGATGCACGCCCGACTCGGTCTACGACGACTGAGCCGCCAGCGCTGACCGCAGCGCCGCCGCGAACCCGTCGACGTCGGCCTCGGTGGTGTCGAAGGCGCACATCCATCGCACCTCGCCGGCGGCGGCGTTCCAGTCGTAGAACCGATACGACGAGCGCACCGCGTCGGCCACCCCGGGCGGCACGATGGCGAACACGGCGTTCGACTGCGTCTCCTGCGTGAGGGTCACGCCGGGCAGGTCGACGACGGCCGCCCGCAGTCGCGCCGCCATCGCGTTGGCGTGCGAGGCCGAGCGCAGCCAGAGGTCTGAGCCGTAGAGCGCGATCAGCTGCGCCGACACGAAGCGCATCTTCGAGGTGAGCTGCATGTCGAGCTTGCGGAGGAAGGGGATGCCAGCCACCGCATCCGGATTCAGCACCACCACCGCCTCGCCGTACAGCAGTCCGTTCTTGGTGCCGCCGAGCGACAGAACGTCGACCCCGGCATCCGTCGTGAACTCGCGGAGGGGCACGCCCAGCGACGCGGCCGCGTTCGAGATGCGCGAGCCGTCGAGGTGAACGGTCATGCCCAGCGAATGAGCGTGCGAACTGATCGCGGCGATCTCATCGGGCGTGTAGGCGGTGCCGAGCTCGGTGGTCTGCGTGATCGAGACGGTGAGCGGCTGCGCGCGGTGCTCGTCGCCCCAGCCCCAGGCCTCGACGTCGATCAGCTCGGGTGTGAGCTTGCCGTCGGGCGTCGGAACGGTGAGCAGCTTCAGGCCGGCGACGCGCTCGGGGGCGGCGTTCTCGTCGGTGTGGATGTGCGCGGTCGTCGAGCACACCACCGCACCCCAGCGGGGCAGCATCGACTGCAGGCCGACGACATTCGCGCCGGTGCCGTTGAACACGGGGAACGCCTCGGCCTGGCCTCCGAAGTGGCCCTTGATGACCTTCTGCAGCTCGGCGGTGTAGACGTCCTCGCCGTAGGCCACCTGGTGCCCGCCGTTGGCGCGGGCGATGGCCTCGAGCACCTCGGGGTGGGCGCCGGCGTAGTTGTCGGATGCGAAGCCGCGGTAGTCCAGATCGTGCAGAGTCTCGGTCACCTGACGATTCTGCCATCCGGAAACGAGGGGTCGGCGCAGACGGGTCGGCGCAAGGGGGTGTCGGCCGAGCCGCCGAGGCGTAGGTTCGCGAGCATGATGATGACCGAGACGGCGCCGGACCCGTACTTCTGGCTCGAGATGTTCTACATCGGCCTGCTGGGCCTCGCGACCCTCGCGATCGTGTGGGTCTCGGTGATCGTGCTGCTTCGCCTGTACCGCGGGCAGCGCTAGCCGAGCGGATGCGCGGCCGCCGCCCCTCGGGAGCGTGCCGCCGCGCATCCGGCCCTGAGCGCTCAGCGCGCGGCGGTGGGCACAGCCGAGATCATGCCGAGTCCGACGCTGATGCGGTCGGCTGTCTCGATCAGCTGCTCGGCCAATTGCTCGTGGTCGAGTTCGCGCACCACCGACAGCCGGCCCGAGACCGAGATGCCCGCGACGACCCGCCCGTCGGCGTCTCGAACCGGCGCCGCGATCGACAGCCGTCCGAGGGCGAGCTCCTGGTTCTCGGTGCAGTATCCGCGTTCGGCCGACTCGGCGAGAGCGGCGGTCAATGCGGCGTGGTCGACGAGCGTGTGCACGGTGTACCGCTCGAGTTCGTCGCCGAGCAGGGCCCGTCGCCCGGCCTCGTCGAGATCGAACAGCAGGCACTTCCCGAGCCCCGAGGCGTGCAGCGGCTGCCGCATGCCCACCATGGTGTGCGACTTGGGTGCGAGCGCTCCCTCGAAGTGGCACAGGTAGACCAGGCTCGTTCCGTCGAGGACTCCGACGTTCACGCTGAGACCCGTGCGCTGGGCGAGCGCTTCGGCTGCCGCTCGCGACTCCCGGTGCACCGGGTTGTGGTTCAGGGCCTGTGATCCCAGCGACAGGATGGCCGTGCCGATCGCATAGAGCTGGGTGTCCCGTTCGCGCCTCACGTAGCCGAGCTCCTCGAGCGAGGCCAGCAGCCGGGCGGTGGTCGACGCCCCGAGGCCGATGGCGCGTGCGATGTCGCTCGCTCGGAGCGCCCCCGACTTCGCGTCGCCGAGGGCGGTCAGCACGGCGGCGGCCCGTCCGATCCCCTGCTGCACCTCTCCGGCCATGTCGGGAACTCTATCGCTCCCGGCCGACGGCGACCGGGTAGGCCTTCACGGCGCTCACCGAGGCGTACGCCGCTCCTCCCGTCGCAAGGCAGACGAGTCGCAGCGCATCCGTCGTCACCGGGCCGACGTGGTGCACCCGGTGACGCTGCCGGTTGCCCGTCACCTCGGCGAGCGTCTGCCAGGCGCCGTCGATGCAGGCCTCGAGCCGGTAGTCGGTGACGAGCTCGGGGACCACGTCGAAGTCGGTGCGGTGGTGGTGCAGGTTGATCAGGTCCTCGTCGACGTCGTCGTTGAACACGAGCCGCACCGAGGCGATGGTCACCGGATGCGCCCACGTGAGCTGCACGTGCTCCGGCGACGCCAGTCCGGGGGCCGTCGACGGCGTCGCCCAGAGGTGGGGCCCACCGTAGGGGCGTTGCAGGCCGTCGGTGATCCGTTCCGGCCGATACGCGTGCGTGGCCGGAGTCGCTGAGAACGCGAAGCCGCGGTGGCGGAGCCCACGGGCGACCCAGTCGAGCACGGGGTCGCCCGCCGCCTCCGGGATGTGCTCGTCGAAAGGCAGGTCGCCGGCGAGCCGGTGCTCGAGGGCGAGCACGCCGTAGGGGCGCTCGCCGACCAGTCGGGCCGAGACGCCGGGTGCTGCGCGCAGCACGATCACCGCGTTCTGCGGTGTCGAGGGGTGCCAGTCGAATCGGGCGGTAGCCGTGCCCGACCCCGCGGCGACCGGCACGGTGCGGGTGAGCACGTGGTCGAGGGGGACGTAGTTCTGCGGTCGCCCGGTTCCCCAGAGTTCCATGGTCACCTCGGTGTCGTGCTCGCTGTCGAGCTCGAAGGTCACGGAGTCGAGGGCGGGGTCGACGGGCAGCAGCAGTCCCACGTCCCGCGTGAGGGGGTAGGGCTCGAAGCCCGCTTCCGACGAGGCGCCGAGCGTGGTCAGGGCGTTCGAGGCGGTGATCGTCGCCGACGGTGCGAGGTCGTCGGGGTCGTCGGCGCGAAGACCCACGACCGGGGCGTCCTCCCGGGCCAGGGTCTGCCGCAGACGGTCGAGGTGGTGCGCGCCGAGTTCGCGGGGCGTCACGCCGAGGGACACCGCGAGCGCCGCCGCGGTGCCGGCCGCCTGGCCGAGCGTGGAGCACGTGGCCATCACCCGTGTCGACCCGAAGGCGATGTGCGAGGCCGAGATGTCGCGGCCGGCGAACAGCAGGTTCGGCACCGTGGCGGAGTAGAGCGAGCGGTACGGGATGCCGTAGGTGCCGGCCGGGTGGCGCTGCTCGGCACCCGCCGTCTCGGAGTACACGCCCTGCACCGGGTGCAGGTCGATCGACCAGCCGCCGAACGCCACCGCGTCGTCGAACTCCCGCTGCTCGACGATGTCGTTCTGAGTGAGGGTGTAGTCACCCACGAACCGTCGGTACTCGCGCTTGCCGGGCACCGAACCCACCCACTCCAGGCTGAGCGTGTCGGCGTCGAAGTCGCCCGAGTTCTTCACGTGGTCCCAGATGCCGAAGACCACCGACCACAGTTCGTCGCGGATCCGTTCGTTGTCGGAGACGGTGTCGAGCTCGCCGCCCCATTCGATCCACCAGTAGTCGCAGCCGTTGTCACCCGTGCGGATGACTCGGTTGCGCAGGATCGGTGTGGCCGCGATGTCCTTCGCGATGCTGGGCGCGACGTACTTCGACGGCCGCCCGGTGTCCTTCGTGTAGAAGAAGATCGAATTGCCGAGCAGCTCGCCGTCTGCCTCCTCGGGCGCCCAGCTCTCGCCGTGCTCGTGGCGGGCTTCACGGCCGATGCGGTACGGCGCACCGGCGAGGTGGCCCACGAGTCCGTCGCCGGTGCAGTCGAGGAAGATCGGGGCCTCGAAGGTGGTCTCGATCTCGCTGCCCATGGTCCAGCCTGTGACGGACGCGATGGCGGCGGGCTCCTCGGTGCCGGCGGGTTCGTGCATCCGGATCTCACGCACGTCGGTGTTCAGGTGCAGGGTGAGGTTCGGTTCCGCGCGCACGAGATCGAGCACCACCTGATCCCAGTAGTAGGGGTTGCCCTCGGGGTTGCGGTACTGGTTCTCGAGGAAGAGCTCACCCATGATGCCCGTCTCGCGGGCGAAGCGCTGGTGTCCGTGTGCGGTGGCGCCGACCACCCACACGCGCACCTCGCTCGAGGAGTTGCCGCCGAGGACGGGCCTGTTGCTGATCAGGGAGACGGATGCGCCCAGCCGTGCCGCGGCGACGGCGGCCGATACACCGGCCAGTCCTCCGCCCACGACGACGATGTCGCTAGAGATGGTTCGCTTCTGCATGGTGAGAGCGACTGTATCACCCAGTGGTGCTTATATACCGCTCAGTGGTAACGTGCTCGCAATCAGTGGTGATCAGCCGCTCCAACCCCGACAATGACGTGGGAGACACGCATGACAGATTCCTCAAGCCCGGTCGCGGTCGCCGACCCGGCACCGCTCGACGACGCCTCTCGGGCTCGCCGGGTCCGCAAGGTCATCCTCGCCGCCGGCACCGGCCACTTCGTCGAGTGGTTCGACTTCGGCCTCTACGGCACGCTCGCGACGGTGATCAGCCTCAACTTCTTCCAGCAGGGCGATCCTCAAGCGGCTCTTCTCTCCGCCTTCGCGGTGTTCGGCGCCGGCTTCGTGATGCGCCCGCTGGGGGGCCTGTTCTGGGGCTCGCTCGGAGATCGAGTCGGCCGCAAGTCCACTCTGGCGACGGTCATCCTCGTCACCTCGGGAGCGACCGTGGTGATGGGCATCCTGCCGACCTACGGCATGATCGGCATCTGGGCGCCGCTCCTGCTGGTGCTCGTGCGACTCGTGCAGGGCTTCGCCGCCGGCGGCGAGAGCTCGGGTGCCACCACTCTGCTCGCCGAGTACGCGCCCTCGAACCGACGTGGCTTCGTGACGAGCTTCGTCGACGTGTTCGGCTTCGCCGCGTTCGTGGTGGGGGCGGGGCTCGTGCTGCTCTTCACCGCCACCCTCGGATCCGACGCATTGAACGAGTGGGGCTGGCGTGTGCTGTTCCTGCTCGCCCTGCCGCTCGGCCTGGTCGGGGTCTACCTGCGGCTGAAACTCGAGGACACCCCGGAGTTCCAGGCCGTGAAGCAGAAGGGCGAGGTGGCCAAGTCGCCCCTGCGCACGTCGTTGCGCACCTCGTGGCGCGCGCTGCTGTTCTGTGTGGGCTTCGTCGTGATCAAGGCGGTGGGCCACTGGATCCTGCAGACGTTCATGCCGTCGTACCTGCAGACCACCCTCGGGTTCTCTCAGCCGCTGAGCTACGCGGCGACCGTGATCGGTCTGCTCGTGATCGCCGTGCTCGTGCCGTTCATGGGGCTCCTCAGCGACCGCATCGGCCGGAAGCCGGTGATGATCGCTGGCTGCGTGGGCTTCATCCTGCTCACCTACCCGGCACTCATGCTGATGAGCGGGGGCAACTTCCTCGGAGCGACGGTCGCGATGATTCTGCTCGGCATATTCATGGCCGCCTACGACGGCGCGTCGAGCGCGGCCATGGCC
The DNA here is from genome assembly GCF_013409865.1 of Herbiconiux flava. Classification (NCBI taxonomy): domain Bacteria; kingdom Bacillati; phylum Actinomycetota; class Actinomycetes; order Micrococcales; family Microbacteriaceae; genus Herbiconiux; species Herbiconiux flava. The sequence continues at coordinate 707,543 of NZ_JACCBM010000001.1, read as the reverse complement.
GAATTGTTCCCCACGAACATCCGCTACGGCTCGATGGCGATCGCCTACAACCTCTCGGTGGCGGTGTTCGGCGGCATCACGCCCCTGCTCGCCACCTTCCTGATCGGCGCGACCGGCAACTCGTTCGCGCCCGCCTTCTACGTGATGGCGGCTGCGGCCATCAGCCTCGTGGTGGTGCTTCGCGCCCGGGAGACCGCGAAGCTGCCGCTGCGATCGGAGGCATGATGAGCAGGATCGCCGTGACGGGGGCCTCGGGTCGTGTCGGACGGGCTGTGGCTGCGCTGCTCGTCGAACGCGGGCATCACGTGCTCGGCCTCGACCTCGTGGCACCCGCGACCCCCGTGCCCGGGGTCGACTACCTAGTCGGCGACCTCGCCGAGCTGCCCCCGCAGGATCCGCGTCTGGCCGGCCTCGAGGCGGTCGCCCATCTCGGGGCGTTCATGTCATGGCGACCGGAGGACGCGTCGCGCGTGTACGACGCGAACGCGACCGCGACGCAGCGTCTCGTCCGGGCGCTGGACCGGTCGTCCGTCCGCCGATTCGTGCTCGCCAGCACCGGGGAGGTGTATCCCGAGAACGCGCCGGTGTATCAGCCCCTCGACGAGCACCATCCGCGGCGCCCCACCACCTGGTACGGCTTGAGCAAGGTGCTGGCCGAGGAGATCACCGCTTTCGCTGGCCGGGCGAGCGGCTGGGCGACGGTGGTGCTGCGGTTCTCGCACACGCAGGATCCGGCGGAGCTGCTCGACCCCGACTCGTTCTTCTCGGGCCCGCGGTTCTTCGCCAGCCGGCGCCTCACGAGGGAGCGCGCAGCCGGTCATCACGAGGTCGCCGATGCGCTCGAGCCGTTCGCCGGTGACGACTCCACGCTCCTGGTGGCTTCGCGCGCCGACGGCGAGCCGGTGCAGATGGGCATCCTGGCCACGGCCGACCTCGCCCGCGGGGTGGTGCTGGCGCTTGAAGCGTCGACGACGGGGCACGAGGTGATCGGGCTCGGTCCGGATGCGCCGACCGACCTCGGCGCGTTCGCCCGGCGCCTGGCGGTGGCGGCGGGCCTGCGCACCGTCGACGTGACGCTCCCCGTCAGCGCTCCGAGCTACCGCACCTCGAACGCCCGGGCGCGCGAGCTGCTGGGCTTCGCTCCGCTCCTCGGCGAGGAGGAGCTGGTGCTGGCGGCGGTGGAGGCGCGGGAGGCGCGCCTGGCGTCGCCGCCCACCGGCCCCGGCGTCAGCCCTTGAGGGCGTCGGCGAGCTTCACGCGGGGGCCCGTGCGGAGCAGCGAGTTCGCGTAGATGCGCGAGCCGATCACCACGACGACCGCGGTGGTGGCCAGCAGGATGACGAGCGAGACGAGCGGCTCCCACCACTCGGCGTCGCCGAGGAACAGCCGCAGCGGCATGCCGATCGGTGCCGAGAAGGGCACGTACGACATCACGGCCATGACCGCCTCGTTCGAGTTGAAGAAGATGACGAGGAAGTACGGCAGCATCACCAGAGTGGTGACGGGCGAGGTGACCGAACCGACGTCCTCCTGGCGGGAGACGAGCGCGGCGCTCGCCGAGTACATCGCGGCGATCAGCACGAAGCCGAAGACGAAGAAAACCACGAACCACGCGATCGCGGGGCCGAGGAGGCCGAGCAGCCCCGACTGGCCGGTTATCGCGAGTCCGAGCACGGCCGCGAGACCGATCAGGGCGGTCTGGCCGAAGGCGAGCACGCTGTTGCCGATCACCTTGCCGGCCAGCAGTTCGCGGGCGTTGATCGTCGAGAGCAGGATCTCGACGACCCGGGTCTGCTTCTCCTCGACGACGCTCTGCGCGATCGTCGAGCCGAAGGTGACGGCGGCCATGAAGAACACGATGCCGAACGCGATGCCGACGACGTAGGCGAGGAAGCCGTCGGAATCGCCCGGTTCGAGGAGCTGCACGGGGGGTGCGAGGCTGAGCAGCGAGACCACGCTGGTGGGGGTGTCGCTCAGGGCGAGCACCTCGTAGGCGGCCTCGGGGCCTCCGGGCGTGCCGGTGGTGCCGGTCGCCGTGGGCGCCGGGGTCGCTCCCTCGACCGTGCCGGGCAGCACGATCGCCGCCTCGACGTCGCCGTCGCGCACGAGCTGCTCGGCATCCGCGACCGTGGCGGCCTGGGTGATGTCGAGGCGGTCGTCGAGGCCGGACACGAGTGGGGCGGTCTGTGGCACGACGGCGACCTTCGGCGCTCCGGCGTTCGCTGCGAAGATGCCGCTCGCGACGATCGAGCCGAGCACGACGACGAGCAGGATGCCCGTGGAGATCAGGAACGCCTTGCTGCGCAGCCGCATCGAGATCTCGCGGGCGGCGACGAGGCGGGTGCCCTGCACGGCCGAGAGGGCGGCGGGGCGGGTGGGGCGCGAGGTGCGGGCGGGGCGAGCGGTGCGGGCGTCGGCGCTCATCGCACGACCTCCTTGAAGATCTGGGACAGGGTGGGCAGAACGGGGGCGAAGCGGCGCACCGGGCCGGTCTCGAGGGCGCGCCGCAGCACGGCCTGGGCCGCATCCTGGCCCTGCCCCCCGCGCTCGACCTCGAACACGGCGTAGTCGCCGTCGAGCTCGACCACGCGCACGCCCGGCATCTCGCGCACCCAGCCGGCGTCGTGCGTCAGGTCGATCTCGTAGCGGGCCTCGGAGTGCTGCGACCGCAGCTCCTCCCGAGAACCCTGCGCGCGGATGGTGCCGTTCGCGATCACCACGAGGTCGTCGCAGATGCGCTCCACGATGTCGAGCTGGTGCGAGGAGAACAGCACGGGCACCCCGGTCGCCGCGTGCTCGGTGAGCACGGTCTGCACGGTCTCGACGGCCATCGGGTCGAGGCCCGAGAAGGGCTCGTCGAGCACGAGCACGCTGGGGTCGTGCACGAGGGCGGCGGCGATCTGGGCGCGCTGCTGGTTGCCGAGCGAGAGGCTCTCGACGGTGGCGTTCGCGCGGTCGCCGAGGCCGAGGCGGTCGAGCAGGTCGGCGGTGCTGGCGGCGGCCGCGGCGGATGTCATGCCGTGCAGCCTTCCGAGGTACACGATCTGCTCGGCGACCTTCATCTTGGGGTAGAGGCCGCGCTCCTCGGGCATGTAGCCGAACAGGGCGCGATCGGCGGGCGTGAGCCGCGTGCCGTCGAGGGTGATGGTGCCCGTGTCGCTCGCGAGCACCCCGAGGATGATGCGCATCGTCGTGGTCTTGCCGGCTCCGTTGCCGCCGACGAAGCCGGTCATGCGCCCGTCGCCGACCGTGAAGCTCACGCCGTCGAGCACACGGTTCTGGCCGAACGACCGGCTCACGTTCTCGATCTCGAGCATGCTGCCCTCCGCTCCCGCGCCGCGAGGTGCCGCGCTGCTCTCACGCTAACGAGCGGATGCGCGGCGGCGGATCAGCCGCGAGACGGGTCTCGGCGCGGAGGGGTCCGCCGCACGGCGGAGGGCGGGGCGGGCATCCTGAACCCACCCCGCCCTCGTGTCGTCGCGCGCTACTTTCGGGCGGCGCGCTCGCGGGTCGTGCGCTCGCCCTCGACCTTCACCTTGCCGGGGTTGACGGCGGAGAGCGGACTCGTGATCGCCTCGAGCGGTTTGCGTTCGGCGTTCACCCCGAAGACGAAGGCCACGATGCCGCCGGCGATCATCACGATGCCGGCTCCGATGTAGCCGATCGAGATGGGGCCGCGGTCGGAGCCGTCACCGATCAGGGTGCCGAAGAGCACGGGGGCGACGGCGCCGACGATCTGGCCGATCGAGAAGAAGTACGAGATCACCTGCGAGCGCATCTCGAGCGGGAACAGCTCGCTGACGGTCAGGTAGGCCGACGAGGCTCCGGCACTGGCGAAGAAGAACGACACGCACCAGAAGATCGTCTGCGTGGTGGCGTTCAGCACGTCGGCCTGGAACAGGAAACCCGAGATCGTCAGGATGATGCCGGCCAGCCCGTAGGTGAGCAGGATCATCTTGCGCCGGCCCCAGGTGTCGAACAGGTGCCCGAGCACGAGCGGGCCGAGCAGGTTGCCGATGGCGAACGGGAAGAAGAAGTACTGCACCGCGTCGTTCTCGACGCCGTAGAAGTTCTGCAGCGCCAGGGCGTAGGTGAAGAAGATCGCGTTGTAGAGGAACGACTGCGTGATCATCATGGTCAGGCCCACGACCGTGCGGTTCGGGTAGTCGCGGATGAGCACGCTGGCGATCTTCTTGAACGGGATGCGGTCGAGCGGCGTGACCTCGATGGACTGGTCCTCGGGCACCGGGTCGAGCTTCTTGCCCGTCGACTTCTCGACCTGGGCCTCGATGTCGTCGACGGTCTTCTCGGCGACGTCCTCCTTGCCGTGGGTCATCAGCCAGCGCGGGCTCTCGGGGATGTGCCGGCGCATGTAGATCATGATCAGACCGACCACCGGGCCGATGAAGAACGCCAGCCGCCAGCCGATGTTCTCGGCGAAGTTGTCGGGGTTCAGGAAGAACAGGTTGGCCACCGAACCGAGGGCGGCACCGCCCCAGTAGGTGCCGTTGATCGCGATGTCGACGCGGCCGCGGTAGTGGCTCGGGATGAGCTCGTCGATCGCCGAGTTGATCGCCGCGTACTCGCCGCCGATGCCGAGACCGGCGACGAAGCGCATCGCGAACAGGAACTCCATGTTCGGGCTCAGGCCGGCGAGCGCCGATCCGACGAGGTAGATCGCGAGGGTGATGATGAAGAGCTTCTTGCGGCCCCATTTGTCACTCAATCGCCCGAACACGAGCGCTCCGACCACCTGGCCCACGAGGTAGATGGTGCCGGCCAGGCCCACCTGCGAGGAGTCCATGCCGAGCGTCTCCTGGAAGCCGTTCGAGGCGATGATCTGGATCTCGAGGCCGTCGAGGATCCACGAGACCCCCAGGCCGAACACGACCATCCAGTGGAACCTCGTCCAGGGCAGGCGGTCCATCCTGGCCGGGACCAGGCTCCTCACGGCCTTCGATGCGGGCGTTCCTCCCGCAGCATCTGTCTTCGCAGCCACAGTTCACCTCCGTCAGGCCGGACGTTCTGCGGGCGGATGCGGATGCGGATGCGAGCGACGCCGGCGGCGAGACAGAACGTACGCCGGAGTTGCAGTTTGCGCACTGTTTTCCGTTCTGCGCCGCTGTTGTCAGGGCCGGCCGGGTACCGCGACCCCCGTCTCGTAGGCGAAGACGACGGCCTGGATGCGGTCGCGGAGGCCCAGCTTCTGCAGGATCTTGGAGACGTGGGTCTTCACGGTGGCCTCGCCGAGGTAGAGCTCGCGGGCGATCTCGGCGTTCGAGCGGCCGGCGGCGAGGAGGCCGAGCACCTCGCGCTCGCGGTCGGTGAGGGCGTCGAGCTCGGGGGCGGGAGTGAGGGTCGGCGTGGTCGCTGTTTCTTCGGCGGGCTTTGTCTCTCCGGTGCGTGCTGCGTGTCCGGCGCCCGCCGGCGCGGGCGTGGGCGCTCCGCGGCGGCGGGCGAAGCTCTCGATCACGCGGCGGGTGACGTCAGGCGAGAGGAGGGCGTCGCCGCGCGCCACCACCTGCACCGCGTCGACGAGGCTCTCGGGCGAGGAGTTCTTCAGCACGAACCCGCTGGCACCGGCCTCGAGGGCGGCGAACAGGTAGTCGTCGCGGTCGAAGGTGGTGAGGATCAGGATGCCTGCCGCCGTGCCGTGGGCGATCAGCTGCCTCGTGGCCTCCAACCCGTCCAGCTCGGGCATCTGCACGTCCATGCAGATGACGTCGGGGGCGAGCTCGAGGCCGAGGGCCACGGCCTCGCGGCCGTTGCGGGCCTCGCCGACGACCTCGATGCCGTCCTCGGACTCGAGGATGATGCGGAGGCCGACGCGCACCAGATCCTGGTCGTCGGCGAGCAGCACGCGGATCGGGGTGGTCATGCGGTCTCCTTCGGCGTGTCGGCACCGGCGGTGGCGCCGGTGCCCGCAGGGGCGCCGGTGCCCGCGGTGGCGCCGGTTCCGGCGGGGGCCTCGAAGCCGGCGGGGGCCTCGGAGCCGGCGCGGGCCTCGGTGCCGGCGGCAGGGCCGGGCGCGCTGGGGCTGAGCGGCAGACGGGCGCGCACCCGGTAGCCGCCGCGGGGCTTCGGGCCGAGCTCGAGCTCACCACCGGCGGCTGCCACGCGCTCGCGCATGCCGATCTGACCGAGGTGGGCACCCCCTGTGCCTCCGGCGGGCCCGCCCGGCGACGACGCCCCGGCACCGGCTCCCGTGTCGCTGACCTCCAGCTCGACCGCGTCGGCCAGGAACCGCAGGCGCACGTCGGCCGTGGCGCGGGGGCCGGCGTGCTTCCGCACGTTGGTGAGCGACTCCTGAGCCAGGCGGTAGACGGTGAGACCGATGGCCGTGGGCACGGGTCGCTCGGCTCCGACGGTGGAGAAGGTCACGGGCAGCCCCGCCGCGCGGGCCTCGTCGACGAGCTCGTCGAGCTGCGCGATGCCGCGGGTGGAGGCGGTGGTCGAGGGGTCGTCGCCGCGCTCGCGGAGGGCACCGAGCATCCGCTGCAGTTCGTCGACCGCCTCACGGCCGTTCTCCTCGATCACCGACAGCGCCTGCACCGCCCTAGGGTCGACGGCGGCACCCGCCGGGCCGCGTTCGAGCACGCGGCGCGCGGCCCCCGCCTGCAGCCCCATCACCGAGACGTGGTGCGCCACGACGTCGTGCAGCTCGCGGGCGATGCGCGAGCGCTCGAGCTCGACCGCCTGGCGGCTGCTGACCTCGCGCTCACGCTCGAGCTCGAGGGTGCGCTGTTCGAGGGCCTCGCGCTGCCGGGCCGAGGCCCAGGCGGCGTTGCCGAAGACGTAGGCGCCGCCGAAGTACAGCAGGTTCGTGACGATCTGGATCAACCCGATCGCGGCGAACTGCGACAGCGGCCCGTCGCGCGAGACCTCGGGAGCGATGTCGGGGTTCAGCGCCTGGAAGATCAGCACGCCGGCCAGCCAGAGCAGCATGCCGACGCTGATCAGGATGCGCAGCGCCGTGGCCAGCGTTCGGTTGCGCCCCCAGGCGCCCACCGTGTACAGCGCGATGAACAGGCAGATGTTGTTGAACAGCTGCTCCCAGATGCCCGAGTACTGCCCCACCACGAAGGTGACGGCGACCACGAGCGCCACAATCTCGGGCCACCGCCGCCGGAACGCCAGCGAGCCCGCGACGAGCACCGAGAAGATCGCGCCGCCCCACCAGGGCGCGTGCGACTGGGCGGTCATGGCGCTCGAGAACAGCAGCCAGCTGAGGAAGGTCGCCCCAGCCAGCGCCGCTGCAGCGATCGCGTCGCGCCGGTAGCCGGCCGCGCCGGGGCGGGGCCGCTGCCAGTCGTCGGATGCTGAACTCATGCCTCCACGCTAGCGAGCGGCGGCACCGCGCCCATCCCTCGCGCGGCGGATGTGGAGAGCAGGGTACGACGAGCAGGAGGTGCAGGAGCCTTTACGCGATCCGGCGGCGCTCAGTGGGGGGGCGAGGGGGAACCACGGCGGGACGAGGCGGCGGTAGCTGCGGAGGAAGGCCTCCGCGTCGCGCGGCTCGGGCTGCGCGAGCCAGGCCGCGATCGCGCCCACGCTGCCGTTGGCGACGAAGGGGCCGACCATGGCGGCGAGCAGCGGGTCGGCGGCCTCCTCCTCGTCGCTGGGGAAGAGCGCGTGCTGGGCGAGCAGCTGCCGGCTCGACTCCTCGAAGTGCGCCGCGAGCATCGGCCGCAGACTCGTCTCGCCGCGGTGACCGCCCCCGGCGTCGGCCAGCAGCCCGCGCTCGTAGATCGCCGCGTGCGACTCGATGTTCTCCAGCACCGCGAGCGTCACCGCGGTCACGGCCTCCGCGGCGGCAGCGCGCGGCACCGAGGAATCGGGGATCGAGGCGAGATACCGGTCGCGCAGGGCGTCGAGCTCATCGCGCAGCACGCTCTCCAGCAGCGCGAGCGGCGAGGCGGCGTGGGCGTAGAACGTCGAGCGGTTCACCCCGGCCGCGGCAGCGATCTCGGACGCCGTGACCTCGTCGATCGGCCGCTCCGAGGCCAGGCGCAGCACCGCATCCGCCAGCTTGGCGCGGCTGCGTCTGTGACGTGCATCCATGGATCCTCCGTTCGAAGCCTAAGGGAATAGAATTATCCGACAAACGTTGGATATAACGACACCACAGACAGAGGAAGAAGAGAATCATGGCTGCATATGACGTCGCCGGACGATCCGCGATCGTGACGGGAGCCGGCTCGGGCATCGGGCGTGCGGTCGCGCTCGAACTCGCGAAGAACGGAGCCGCGGTGCTCGTCAGCGACGTGCGCGAGGAGCCGGCCCAGAAGGTCGTCGACGAGATCCGCGCTGCGGGCGGCACCGCCGAGGTTCTGGTGGGCGACGTCAGCGACCCCGAGTTCGCCGAGGCGAGCGTCGTGGCCGCCGAGAAGCTCGCTCCGCTCGGCATCGCGGTGAACAACGCCGGCATCGGCGGGGAAGCCGCCACCATCGGCGACTACTCGCTCGACAGCTGGCGCAAGGTGATCGAGATCAACCTCAACGCTGTCTTCTACGGCCTCAAGGCGCAGCTGCCCGCGATGGCGAAGAACGGCGGTGGCGCGGTCGTGAACATGGCGTCGGTGCTCGGTTCGGTGGGCATCCCGATGTCGTCGGCCTACGTCACCGCGAAGCACGGCCTGGTCGGCCTGACGAAGAACGCAGCCCTGGAGTACGGCGCGCAGAACGTGCGCGTCAACGCGGTCGGCCCCGGGTTCATCCACACGCCGCTCGTCGACGCGAATCTCTCGGCCGAGGCGCAGCAGGCGCTCGCCGCGAAGCACGCGCTCGGCCGCCTGGGCACCTCAGAGGAGGTCGCGGCCCTCGTGACCTTCCTCGTCAGCGACGCCGCGTCGTTCGTCTCGGGCAGCTACCACCTCGTCGACGGCGGCTACGCGGCCCAGTAGTCCTGGAGCCGCGCGAGTAGCGCGTGCGGTGAGTCGCGCCAATGCGTCGCATTCTGGCGCGACTCAGCCGCTACGGCAGCAGTTCGGCGCGACTCAGCCCCATGAGAGCGACGGGGCGGTTGCTGGCAATACGCCTGGGCGGGCTGGGCGGGCCGCCCGGGGCACTACCCTTCGGGTACCGAGCCGCCCGTGGCCCGCGATGGAGGTAACGAACATGGCCGAGAAGACCCAGCGCAAGGCGGTGGCCAAACCGGCCGCCCGATCCCTCAAAGAGAAGCGCGCCGACAAGAAGGCCAAGAGCGACAAGGCCGACCACTCGGCCGACGCCGTGACCAACGTCAAGAAGAAGTAGCTCCACCCGAAGAACGAGCCGAGCGGATGCACGGCTGCTGCTACTGCAGCACCAGCCGTGCCCCGTTCAGTTCGGCCGCGGGGGCGTTCCACAGCTCGACGACCGCCTCGGCGAGGGTGCCCACGTCGGTCGCCCCGGCGAAGGTCTTCTCGGGCGATGCGGCGCGCATCCGCTCGTCGACCAGCGATCGCACGGCGAAGATGACCGCCGCGGCGTCGGGGGCGCTCTTCGCGAAGCCCTGGGCGACCGAGCGCATCCACGACTCGGAAGCGGCCTTCGCCGCGGTGTAGTCGGCGCCGGATGCGGTGGGCGCGGCGACCGACACCGAGGACACGAAGGCGGTGCGCCCGGCCGGCGACTCCGCGAGTGCCGGGTAGAACGAGCGCAGGGTGTTGCGCAGGGTGCGGAACGACCGCTCCATCGCCGCCCAGCCCTCGTCGCTCTGCCCCGGGATGCCCGCGCCGCCGACCCAGCCGCCCACGAGGTGGATCAGCCCGTCGACCCCGCGGGCCCCACCGGCCTCGCTCACCCCGCCGGCGGCCACCGGGGTGTCACCCGCGATCGCCTCCGTCGCGAGCAGGCGGAGGGCGAACGCGTCGACCGCGGCGCTGTCGCTGAGGTCGCAGACCTCGGTGGCCACGCCCGGTACGCGGCCGGCCACCGCCGCCACGCGCTCGGCGTTCGAGCCCACGGCCACCACGCCGGCGCCGGCGGCGACGAGCGCCGCGCAGACCGCGACGCCCGACTCGCTCGTCGCGCCCGTCACGACCACGCGGCGCCCGGCCACCCCGGGCCCGCCCGCCGCGGTCACCGGTCCCGGCCCGTGAGGCCGGCCGTCGAGGAGATGACGTCGCGCATCTTCTTCTCGAGAGCCTCGTAGAACATCGAGAGGGGGAACTCGTCGTCGAGCACGGCGTCGGTGAGCCCGCGCGGCGGCCCGTCGAGCGGCAGCGCCTTCGGCCCCTCGGCCCAGACCGAGGCCGGGTTCGGGGTGACGGTCGCGGTGATCAGTTCGTAGGCCGCCAGCCAGTGGGCCGTCTTCGGCCGGTCGATCGAGCGCCAGTAGAGCTCGTCGATCGCGTCGCCGAGCGCGGTGACCGCGTCGGCGACCTCGGGCCAGTCGATGGTGAGGCGGGTGTCTGTCCAATGCAATACGCCGCGCTGGTGCAGCCAGGCGAACAGCAGCTGCCCGCCGAGCCCGTCGTAGTTGCGCACGCGCGAGCCGGTGATGGCGAAGCGGAAGATGCGGTCGAACAGCACCGCGTACTGCACGAGCTTCGCGTGCTCGAGCAGCGTCGCGTCCCCGTCCGACAGGGCGACGGTCGACGAAGCCAGCCGCCGCTCGATCTTCACGGCCTCGCGGAACGCGGTGAGGTCGCACCGCAGCTCCTCCAGCGAGTACAGGAAGAAGGGCATCCGCTGCTTGATCATGAACGGGTCGAACGGCAGGTCGCCGCGCATGTGCGTGCGGTCGTGGATCAGGTCCCACATCACGAAGGTGCGCTCGGTGAGCTCCTGGTCGTCGAGCAGGCGCGCCGCGTCGGCGGGCAGCTCGAGCCGGGTGACCTCGGCCGCCGCCCGCACCACGCGGCGGAACCGTGCGGCCTCCCGGTCGGCGAAGATGCCGCCCCAGGTGTACGCCGGGATGCTCGACGTGGCCACCGACTCCGGGAAGAGAACGGCCGAGTTCGTGTCGTACCCCGCCGTGAAGTCGAGGAAGCGGATGGGCAGGAACAGCGCGTTCGAGTACTCGCCGGCCTCGAGCTCGGCGATGAACGACGGCCAGAGCACCTCGATCAGCACCGCCTCGACGTGCCGGTCGGTGCTGCCGTTCTGCGTGTACATCGGGAAGACCACGAGATGGCGCACCCCGTCGGCCCGGTGCGAGGCGGGCGCGAAGGCGACCAGCGAGGCCAGGAAGTCGGGCACGGCGAAGCCGGAGGCGGCCCAGCGCGCGAAGTCCTCGCGCACGGCATCGAGGTAGGCGGCGTCGTGCGGGAAGTGCGGGGCGAGCTCGGCGACGGCGTCGACGATCGTCTCGACGTGCGAGCGGGCGGCGGAGTGGTCGACCGGGTCGGGAACCGATCCGTCCTTCACCTGCAGCGGCTGCAGGGCGGCGACGGCGGCCTTGAGGTCCAGCCAGGCGGGCAGCTGAGCGAGGTCGGTGGTGACGGAGGCGTCCTCGACGACCTCGGGTTCTCCGATGATGGACTCGGCTGTGCGGTGGTCGGCGCTGACGGCTGAGACGGGGCGTGCGGACATGGTGGAACCTCCAATCGGTCGTTCTCCCGAGCCTAGGCGCAGGGCATCCGCTCTTCTTTGACGGCGGCGGCGATTAGCTGCGCCAGAGCCGCGGATGCGCGCAAGGAACCACCGAAGGCACGAAACGACGCCGTGTCGCCCCACCCGCGGCGCGCTCAGGAACCCCGTGACGCCCCGGGTACCATGAGACCCGATGGAGAAGCACACGGCCGCGCCCCCGGCGAGACACCGCGCCGCGGCCGAGCGACCCGACCACTTCCTCCCGCACATCCAGGGCCTGCGCGCCATCGCCGTGCTGCTCGTGGTGGTCTACCACTTCTGGCCCGGCCGCCTCACCGGCGGCTACATCGGCGTCGACGTCTTCTTCGTGATCTCAGGCTTCCTCATCACGCAGCAGCTCGCCCGTCAGCTCGAGCGCACCGATCGCATCGCCCTGCCGTCGTTCTACGCCAAGCGGGCCCGTCGCCTCCTTCCGGCCGCCATCACGGTGCTCGTCTTCGCGAGCCTCGCGACGCTGTTCGTCATGCCGCTGTCGAGTCTGACCGAGAACGTGCGCGAGATCCTCGCCTCGACGTTCTATGTGGAGAACTGGGTACTGGCCCTCAACTCTGTGGACTACTTGGCGGCGGCGAACGAGGCGAGCCTCGTGCAGCACTACTGGTCGCTCTCGCTCGAGGAGCAGTTCTACCTGTTCTGGCCCGTGCTGATGCTCGGCGCCTCGGTCTTCGCGGTGAAGGTGCTGAAGCGGCGCAAGTGGGTCGGCCTGATGGCCGTGCTCGCGATCGTCGGCCTCGGCAGTTTCGCGCTCTCGGTCTTCGTGACGGCCACCGACCCCGCGGCCGCCTACTTCGTCACCTACACGCGGGTGTGGGAGTTCGCGGTGGGCGGTGCCCTCGCCCTGCTGCCGAGACTGCGGCCGACGCGGGCGTGGCAGTCGAACATCCTGGGCTGGGGCGGCATCGCCGTGGTGCTCGGCTGCGGTTACCTCTTCACGGCGGCGACGCCCTTCCCGGGCTACATGGCGGCGCTGCCCGTGCTCGGCACCGCGGCGATCATCGTGGCGCACCACCGCGAGAAGCCGTGGGACGCCGGCCGCGTGCTGAGCTGGCGCCCGGTCAGTTTCATCGGCGACATCTCGTACTCGCTCTACCTCTGGCACTGGCCGCTGATCGTGATCGCCCCGTACATCCCGGGCTGGGGCCTCAGCATCTACAACCGCATCGCGCTGTTCCTGTTCTGCTTCGTGCTGGCCTGGCTCACCAAGCGGTTCATCGAGGACCCGGCCCGCGGCTGGCGGTTCTTCACCACCCGCCGCCCGCGCACGACGCTGATCGGCGTGGTGGCGGCGATGGCCGTGTCCACGCTCTTCGTCACCGGCGCCTGGGCGGTGCAGCAGCCGAAGTACGACGCCGAGGCCACGCAGCTCGCGCAGACGCTGGCGGATCCGCCGGAGTGCTTCGGTGCCGCATCCGGCCCCACCGACGGCCTCACGGCGATCGAGCCGGTCTGCGCGAACCCCGAGCTCGACGGCCTGATCATCCCGAGCCCCGGCTTCGGCAACGCCGACCGGCCCGAGCATCCCGACTGCCTCTCGACCCTCAACGACGCCACCGTGCGCGACTGCCGGTTCGGCAGTGACGACGCCGACGCGCCGCAGATCGCGCTGATCGGCGACAGCCACGCCTACGCCCTGATGGACCCGTTCATCCAGATGGCCGAGTCGAACGGCTGGCACCTCACGACGTACCTGAAGGGCGGATGCCCGTGGACGACGACCCCCCTGGCCGGCCGTGACGCGTTCGCGGCATCGTGCGACTCGTGGCGCTCCTCCCTCACAGCGGCACTGAGCTCGCACGAGCCCTTCGACGCGATCTTCACGGCCGCGCTCACCGACCGGAACGTGCCGGGCACCTCCGACGACGAGACGGTCGCGGCCGCCGGCTACGGCGAGGCCTGGACGCCCGTGCTCGACGCCGGCACGCCCGTCGTCACCGTGGTCGACAACCCCTCGTGGGACGACGACCCGAACAAGTGCCTCCGCACCGAGGACGCCTCGCTCTGCACGACCCCCCGGGAGGACGGTCTCGCGGCCTTCGACCCGATCGCGATGGCCGCATCCAGCGCCGTCGCCGCCGGCCAGGACGTCACGCTCCTCGACTTCAGTGACACCTACTGCACCGCCGAGGAGTGCCCCGCCGTCGTCGGCGGCGCGAACGTCTACCGCGACGTCGACCACCTCACCCGCACCTTCGCGTTCACGCTCGAGCCGTTCCTCGCCCGGGCGATGGCCGACGCGATCGCGCGCTGAGGCGGCCGGGCATGCTGGGGGTCCTGACCGGGTTCGGCATCATCGGGTTCGTCATCGCGGTGGGCTACGGGGTGCAGCGGCTGGGCATCCTGCCTCAGGATGCTCGGCTCGTGCTCAACCGGATCGCCTTCTTCGTGGCGACCCCCGCCCTGCTGTTCACCGTGCTGTCGCGGTCGCATCCGGCCACCGTGTTCTCGGCGCCGCTGCTGGTGACGCTGATCAGCGTGGTGGTGTCGGCCTCGGTGTACCTGATCGCCTCGCGGATCTGGTTCCGGCAGCCGGTCGCCGAGACGGCCGTGGGGATGGCGTCGTCGGGGTACGTCAACGCGAACAACATCGGGCTGCCGGTGGCGATCTACGTGCTCGGGAGCGCCCAGCTCGTGGCACCGCTGCTGCTCCTGCAGCTGATCGTGCTGGCACCCGTGACGCTGACCGTGCTGGACATCGCGACGCGGGGCAGGGCCTCGGTCGGGTCCATCCTCTCGCAGCCGGTGCGCAACCCGATGATCATCGCGTCACTCATCGGACTGCTGCTCGCCCTGTTCGGGGTCGAGCTGCCGGCGCCGGTGCTGGCGCCGTTCGAGCTGATCGGCGGGGCGGCGGTTCCGCTGGTGCTGATCGCGTTCGGGATGTCGCTCGTGGGGCAGAAGCCGCTCGCTCCGGGCTCGGGACGGGCGGCGATCATGGTCGCCAGCGCCGTGAAGCTCGTGGTCATGCCACTGACGGCATATCTCCTGGCGCAGTTCGCGTTCCACCTGCCGGCGCACCAGGTGTTCGAGGTCGTGGCGCTGGCGTCGCTGCCCACGGCGCAGAACATCTACAACTTCGCGGCGCGGTATCAGCGGGGCGTCGTGCTGGCACGGGACACGGTGCTCGTCACGACGATCGGCTCGGTGCCGCTGCTCGTGGCGGTCGCGGCGCTGCTGGCCTGAGCGTGCTCACCTGACACAAGTTGCGTCGGGTCGCGCCGACTTGCCACAAGTTGTGTCGGGTCGCGTCGACTTGCCACATGTTGTGTCAGGTCGCGTCGGGTCGCCACACACGTTGTGTCAGATGGCGCGCGCGTAGTCAGTCGTCCAGGTCGTCGTCGGCGGTGAGCGAGGCGAGGCGGGTGCGGGCGCGAGACGCCAGGCGCTCGGCCGCTTCGGCTGCCCGCACGGCGGAGGAACGCTCCTTGCGGAGGCGGGCGGCCGTGACATTGGTGTCGGTGAGCTCGCCCTGCACCGCGTCGAGACGTTCGCGCAGCTCCTGCTGCTCCTCGGCGAGCTGCTCGTGCCGCGCCCGATTCTCGCGGATGCGCAGCTCCGTCGTCGCGAGCTCCGCCTGGGCGTCTTCGGCGTCCTGTCGCGCCTCCTCCGCCTCGCGCTTGGCGGCGGCGAGGGCCCGTGACGCGCGCTCGGCGGCGGCGCGCTCGCGGGCCTCCTCGCGCGATTCCTTCGGAGCCGCCTGCGCATCGCTCGACTTCTTCTCGGCCTCCCGGGTCCCGACTGCCCGTGGCCGAGTCGCGGCCGACGGTACCGCGACGGGCTCGACCGCCCCCGCACCGGCCAGCGCCACCGCGCCGTCGAGCTCCACCGGGTCGACCCCGGTGCTCGAGAACGTCCGAACGAGCAGCCCGCTCCGCACGGCCGCGGTCGCCGCCGGGTCGACGACAGCCGCCTGCAGCGTCTGCTGCACCTCGACGGCCGCTGCGTCCGAGACGGCCACGCCGAGCTCGTCGCCGAGCGCCCGCGCCGACGACGCGGCCGTCGCGAGCAGCTGCTGGCGTTCGCGGCCGAGCTGCCGCACGGCGTCGCGGTCGCCCGAGTCGGTGGCGTCGCGCATCCGCTCGCCCAGCTCGAGCAGGGGCTGCACGTCGCCCGGCCGGTGCCGCACGAGCGCGTTCACGGCCCAGGCCGCGACCGAGGGCTTCGCCAGTGAACGGATGCCCGCCGCCAGCTCGCGCTCACCCGCCGCCTTGGCCTCGGCGGCCCGGGCATTGCGCGCGGCGATGAACCCCGAGGGGGCCTCTCCGTAGAGCTGCCCCGCCGCCTGCTCGAGCGGATCCACCCGACCTCCCGCCGTCGAACCTGCCCCCGAGCCTACGGGCAGCGTCCGACCCGGGCCACGATGGACCCATGCCCACGCGACTCTTGCTGCTCGCCGACACCCATCTGCCCAAGCGCGCCAAGGTGCTGCCCGAGCGGGTCTGGCGGGCGGTCGACGAGGCCGACCTGGTGTTCCACGCGGGGGACTGGGTCGACGAGGCGACCCTCGACCTGCTCTCGGGGCGCGCCGCGCGGCTGATCGGGGTGTGGGGGAACAACGACGGGGCGGGACTGCGGGCGCGGCTGCCGGAGGTCGCGCGGGTGGAGCTCGAGGGGCTGCGGTTCGCGATGATCCACGAGACCGGCTCGCGGGATCGGCGCGAGGTGCGGATGGAACAGGCGTTCCCCGAGACGGACGTGCTGGTGTTCGGGCACAGCCATATCCCGTGGGACAGCACCGCGCCCGGCGGGATGCGCCTGCTGAACCCCGGCTCGCCGACCGACCGGCGGCGGCAGCCCGTCTGCACGATGATGACCGCGGTGGCCGACGACGGCCGGTTGCGCGACGTCGAACTGGTGCCGGTCGGGCGTGCGCTCTGACGGGGTCATGCGCGAGTGGCCCATGACGCCCCCGGCGGAGCGTGGTAGATACGTTCCATGACCGATGTCGACGCGAGCCCGGGTGACGGGCGCGACGAGAGCGAGAACGAGCGCCTCGATCGCAACTGGAACGAGATGCTGCAGGAGCTGCGGGTCATCCAGACCGGCACGCAGATCCTCACGGGTTTCCTGCTCGCGGCCGCCTTCCAGTCCCGCTTCGAGGACCTCGACGACTACCAGCGCATCGTCTACCTCTGCCTGGTCGTCGCCTCCATCCTCACCACCGTCTTCGGGCTCGCCCCGGTGAGCCTGCACCGCGCCCTGTTCCGGATGCGCGCCAAAGACCGAGTCGTGCACCTGACCGACCGCATCCTGCAGTTCACGATGATCGGCGTCGCGATCACGCTCGCGGGCACGGCGCTGCTGATCTTCGACTTCGTGCTCGGGCGCGCGGCGGGGATCGTCATCGGCTCGGTGGTGCTGGTGATCGTGCTGGCGCTGTGGGTCGTGTTGCCGCGGGTGTCGCGCAGCCGCTTGCCGGTCGAATCCCGGTAGCAGTTCTCTTTCCAACCCAGCCATGTCCATCTCGGGCAAGCGCGTGAGCGCGCGGCAGCTGGGTGTGCTGCCGCGCGCTTCGCGCTTGCCCTCGGATGCGGTGGCTGGCTATGCGGCGGGTCGTTGGATGGTGCGTCGACGGGTGGTCGGTATCGGTGTCTGTTCCGTGTCTACCCATCTGGGTGGGATGAGGTGGGGCACCCCGTCGTGCATGGTCAGTTTCCATGGTGATTTGTGCAGGTGGGAGTGGTGGAAGTGGCAGAGCAGAACGCCGTTGTCGATGTCGGTTCGACCGGGCGGATGATCGTCCGAGACCCATTCGTTTGCATGATGTGTCTCGCAGTATGAGGGTGGCCGGTCGCAGCTGGGCCAGACGCAGCCGCCGTCACGGGCCGCTAGTGCCCGGTTCTGCGCCGCCGTGAAGAGGCGCTTGGTCTTGCCGTGGAACAGGACCTCGCCCTTGTCGCCGAAAAGGGTCGCCGCGACCGGCGATGAGCACCGCAGCTGAGCCACGGTGGAGGCAGGCACGGGCTGGTCGATGCCGTCGATCCACCCGACACCCCGCCCCGCCAGGAGGTCGTCGAGGGTCATGTGCACATTCACGGTGGAGGCTCCGTTGATGCGGGGCATGTCCTCGGCTCCGGCGGCGCGGGCGATGAGCTCGGTGACGGTGTCGGCGTTCTTCTGCGCCTGAGTGCGGCCATCGGCGGTCACGTATTCGTCTCCATCGACGAACCGGGGGCCCGTGATGCGGGGGCTCTGCAGCGCCTGGATGCTCGAGAACCACACTCCGCCCTGCTCGGGCGTGAGCGCGAACTTCCCCCGGTACATCCCATCCGGGGCCAGCACGATCGTGAGCGACCGCTGCATCTGCAGCACCTCGTCGCGCGGTTCGGCACCGTCGGGGTCGAGCACCTCGCGCAGGTGAATGGCAGCTCTGGACGTCTCATCGGCGGTGAGCCGGCACGAGATGGTCTGGTCGACGAGGGTCTGCTCGGCGAGGCTCACGACGTCGGGTGAGCATCCGCGGTCGGCGAGCACAGTGCACTGCTTCACGATCGTCGCCGCTGCCTCGACGCCGAGCACGCCTTCATCGAGCACGCGGGCGACCACCGGGAACGGTGCCGGCCCTTCGCCACCACCCAGCAGCACCGCACCCCGAAGTTTGCGTCCGAGCTCGAGGCGCGCCTTGCACGCCCGAGCCGACGCGCCGGTGACCTTCGCGATGAGCGCGACGGGGGTGGTGAAGTTCTGCGACCGGCTGAGGCCCTCGTCGCCGAGCTCGGTGCGTGACCGCAGCGCGACCTCACCGGCGGTGTACACCTGCCCGGCCGAGGCCAGCCGCCCGATCGCCTCGAAGTCGGCCATGACCTCGAGCAGTGCCTCGTCGGTGAGACCCGCCATCCCGCTGATCGCTGCGCCCAGAGCGACCCGGAGATCGTCGGCGATCTCCTGAGCTGAGCGTCTGTCTGCATACTGAGATTCTATCAGAAAGAGCTGATGCTCGTTTAGTTACGTCAGCGCAAGCCCCGAGATGATCTCGGCCACCACCGTCTCCGGCCCCGCCGAGACCACGACTGCGAGGCCCGCCTCGTCGGCGCCGAGCGGCTCGAGCGTCGCCAGCTGCGAGCCGAGCAGTGTCGCGGGCATGAAGTGGTGCTGCCGGGCGCGCAGCCGGTCGCCGATCAGCGCGGCCGACCCGACGAGCTGCACGAACACCGCCCCCGGATCGGCCTCGCGCAGGACGTCGCGGTAGACGCGGCGCAGTGCCGAGCACGCGACGACGACGCCGGCGGACTCGCCCGAGGCGCCCGCGGTGCCGGCCGCATCCGCGTGCTCGATGCGGGAGGCCGCGGCCGCCCCGACCGCCCGCAGCCACGGCCAGCGGTCGTCGTCGGTGAGCGGGATGCCGGCCGCCATCTTCTCGACGTTCGCCGCCGGGTGCAGGTCGTCGGCGTCGACGAAGGCCCAGCCGAGCCGGTCGGCGAGCAGCACGCCGATCGTCGACTTGCCCGATCCCGAGACCCCGGTGGTGAACACGACCCGATTGCGCATGCCTCCCAGTCCACCATGCCGCGACGGGCATCGACTACGTCAGCTGGTCGCGCAGGAAGCGCACCACGCGCTCCCTGGCCTCGAGCGCCGGGTGCCCGGCGACCTCGCGCACCTCACTCGTCAGCACCGAGTGCGCGGTCGTCGAGAAGCCTCCCGGGTTGCCGGGTGAGGAGTCGAGCTCGATCACCTCGAAGCGGTCGCCGAGCGCGGCGCTCAGGGTGTCGAAGCGGGCGCGGGGGGCGTTGCGGTCCTCCGAGAAGCGCAGGCCGATCGCGCAGAACGGGGTCTCACGCGAGCGCTCGGCGACGCGGTCCAGCTCGTCTCGAGACATCGACGGGTCGGCTTGGCGCGCCCGACCGAGCGGGAACGGCGCGGCCGGCTGGCTCACGACCGAGGCGAGCACGCTGTCGTCGACCGCCGCGGCGAGGGCGAAGCCGCCGGTGAAGCACATGCCGATCATGCCGACTCCGGATGCGGGGGTGCGGCCGGCGAGATCCGCCGCGACTGCGCGCAGCCAGGCCGTGATCGGGCGCTTGGCGTCGACCGCGAAGGCCCGGAACTCTGCGCTGACGCAGATCCGCGCGACGGTGCTCAGCACGTAGCCGGGTGAGGATGCGCGTTCCGGCACCCCGAACGGTGACGGCACCACCACGGTGAACCCCTCGTCGACGAGGTGCTGGGCGAGGCCGAGCACCTCGGGCGTCATGCCGGGGAGCTCGGGGATGAGCACGACGCCCGGCCCGGCACCCTTCTGGTAGCAGTCGTGGGTCGCGCCGGCCGCCGTGAAGGGGGTGCGCACCCATCCGTCGAGGGTCGAGGTGGGGGCGGAGGAGGCGGTAGAGGCCATGGGGCCAGTCTGCACCCGCGCAGCGGACGCGGGTGGTGGGGGCTGCCCGCGGCGCTGCCTGGGGCGGCCGGCCAGTGGGAGGCGCGCTCGCGAAAGGCGCGGCATGACAATCGGTGGCGGTGGCGGTGGCGGTGGCGGTGGCGGCGGCGGAGCTCAGGCCAGGCGGCGCACGATGTGCTCCCACGAGTCCGCGAGCCGGGGCAGCATGCGCTCGAGGTCGCCGTCGGGAAGCCAGACCACCGCGTCGAGGATCGCGAGCAGATCGAAGGCCAGCGCCGGCAGGTCGCCCTCGACCCCGGCCTGCGTGAGCAGCCCGCGGATGTGCGTCGAGGCCAGCCGCCGCGCCGGCACCGCGTGGCGCTCGGCCGCCGGCCGCTCGGCGGCACGCAGCAGCGGCACCTGGCGGGCCGCCGTCGCGAGCTGTGCCCGGCCGAACGCGACGAGCCGCTCGATCGGCGGCGCGCCGGGGCCGAGCGGCGGCGGGCCGCTCAGGAACCCCGCCTGGAACTGCTTCTCCGACTCGTCGAGCAGCGCCTGGAACAGGCCGGCCCGAGAGCCGAAGCGGCGGAAGATCGTGCCCTTGCCCACGCCGCACGCGGCGGCCAGCCCGTCCATCGTCAGCGACTCGATGCCGTCGCCGTCGATCAGCCGGCGGGCCGTCGTGAGCAGCAGCTCCCGGTTGCGGGCCGCATCCGATCGCTCGGGTGCACGGAGCCCCACCGTCGGGGTCAGCGGACCGGGCGGTGCGCCGATCTGATCCATGCCCGGACTGTAGCACGGGGCATCCGGGAATAAACGGACCAGAGTCCGGTTGAACCACTTGTCCGCGGGCACCGGCCCGCCCTACTCACCGCAGGAGACACCATGACCCAGAAGTCCGTCCTCGTCCTCGTCGGCAGCCTTCGTGCCGCCTCCACCAATCGTCAGCTGGCTGAAGCCGCCATCGATCTCGCCCCCGAGGGCATCGACCTGGCCATCTCCGACCAGCACCGCGACCTCCCGCTCTACAACGAGGACATCGACGTCGAGGGCGAGCTCCCCGCCTCGGTCGTCGCGTTCCGCGAGGCCGTCGGCGCCGCCGACGCCGTGCTCGTCGTCACCCCCGAGCACAACGGCACCATGCCCGCGAACCTCAAGAACGCCATCGACTGGTCGTCGCGCCCCTTCGGCACCGGCGCCATCGTCGGCAAGCCCGTCGCCGTGATCGGCACCGCCTTCGGCCAGTACGGCGGCGTCTGGGCCCAGGACGAGGCCCGCAAGGCGCTCGGCATCGCCGGCGCCAAGGTCGTCGAGCCCACGCTGTCGGTGCCCAACTCGGTCGTGCGCTTCGCCGAGACCCACCCGAAGGACGACGCCGAGATCGTCGCCCA
Source organism: Herbiconiux flava (assembly GCF_013409865.1). NCBI lineage: Bacteria > Bacillati > Actinomycetota > Actinomycetes > Micrococcales > Microbacteriaceae > Herbiconiux > Herbiconiux flava. Next base: position 686,264 of record NZ_JACCBM010000001.1, on the reverse strand, counting down.
GCTCGAGGAGTTCATCAACGCCTTCGCCGCGTCGCTCGACGCCGTCGACGCCGAGCAGCAGGCCGCGTAGGTCTCACGGCACCGCGCCGGTCTCGGACCACGCGCACCCTGAACACACGAAGGGCCCCCACCGCGAGGTAGGGGCCCTTCGTCGTTCCAGCTGTGCGGCTACTCGCCGACCGGCTGCTCGCCGACCGGCTGCTCGCCAGCCTGCTGCTTGGCGACGGCCTCGGCGTAGTCCTTCTTCACGGCCTCCATGTCGAGCGCGCGCACCTGGGCGATCACGTCGTCGAGCACCTGGCCGGGCAGGGCGCCGGGCTGCGCGAAGATGGGGATGCCGTCGCGGTAGCCGACCAGCGTCGGGATCGAGGTGATGCCGTAGCTCGCGGCCAGCTGCTGCTGGTCTTCCGTGTCGACCTTCGCGAAGGTGATGTCGCCGTTCGCCTCGGACGCCTTCTCGAAGACGGGCGCGAACTGCTTGCACGGGCCGCACCAGTCGGCCCAGAAGTCGATCAGGACGATGCCGTCGGCCACCGTCTCGTCGTGGTTGTCAATGGTCAGAGTCTTCGTGGACATGCTCCATTCAACACCCGGCGTGCCTTAAAGCTTCCGGATGCGCGAGCCCGCCCCCCGAGCATCCGGAACCCCCACCCGGCCTCAGCTGACGTGCACCTCGGGTCGATGGCGCCGGTCGTGCTCGGCCCGGCGCAGCACCTCGCGGGTCACCGGAGCGACCTCGCCCGTGCCCGTGACGAGGTACTTGAACATGTTGGAGATGGGGCTGCCCTCGGTCCACTCGAAGTAGATGCCGGGCACGACGCCCGTGAGGTCGCGGATCTCGAGCAGCACCGTGGCGATCGTGTTGGGGATGTTGCCGCTCGTCACGCGGAGCACCCGGTAGCCGTGCACGGCCTCGCCGCGCACCAGCAGGTCTTCCTCGAAGTCGGAGGAGTCGGAGGGGTAGACCTCGAGGAAGATCACCGGCGAGCGCATCGGGATGCCGCTGTCGCGCCGCTCCTCGCTGATCTTCTGGCGGTACTCCTCGGCCGAGCCGTCGTCGGGTTCGTTCGCGATGATGCGGATCGAGTCGTACTCGTCGGCGTCGCTCAGCACGAAGTCGAGCGCCATCGCGTCCAGGGTCACCGAGGTGGCCCGCAGCTGGAACGAGCGGTGCACGCGCGAGACGATGGAGACCACGATGATGCCGAGGATGAACAGGCCCGCGATGCGCACGCCGTCGGGCCGCTCGATGATGTTGGCGACGGTCGTGTAGAGGAAGACGACCGCGATCGCGCCGAAGCCGATGGCCGCCGCGCGCTGCTTCTTGCGCGCCGCCGAGAGCGTCACGGCAACCGAGGCCGAGGTGATCAGCACCAGCACGCCCGTGGCGTAGGCGCCGGCCTGCGCGTCGACGTCGGCCTGGAAGACGAGCGTGATGACGACGGCGATCGCCGCGAACACGAGCACGAGCGGGCGCACCGCCGCGGCCCAGTGCGGGGCCATGCCGTAGCGCGGCAGGTAGCGGGGCACGAGGTTCAGCAGGCCGGCGAGGGCCGAGGCACCCGCGAACCAGAGGATCGCGATCGTCGCGATGTCGTAGGCGGTGCCGAACCCGTCGCCCAGGAACTGGTGCGCGAGGTACGCGAGGGCCCGACCGTTGGCCGGCCCGCCCGACTCGAAGTCCTTCTGCGGGATGAGCAGGGTCGTCACGATCGACGAGGTGATGAGGAACGCCGACATGGTGATGGCCGCCGTCGTGAGCAGCCGCTTCGCCCCGCGGATGCGCGCGACGGGCTTCTGGGGCGTGTCACCTGGGGCGCCGTCGATCTGCGGCATCACGGCCACGCCGGTCTCGAAGCCCGAGAGCCCGAGAGCCAGCTTCGGGAACGCGATCAGCGCGATGCCCACCATGACGAGCGGGTTGCCGTGCTGTGCGGTGAGCGCCGTCCACCAGTTGCCGATCACGACCGTGTTCTCGGCGACGTGCACGAGCGACACCACGATCACCACGGCGTTCAGCAGCAGGAACGCCGCCACCAGCACCACGGCGATGTTGATCGCCTCCTTGAAGCCACGGAGGAACACCACGGCCAGGGCGAGCACCAGCACGAGGGTGAGCAGCACCTCGTTGCCCTCGAACCACGAGGGGGCGAAGGGGTTCTCGATGGCGTGCGCCGAGGCATCCGCCGCCGAGAGGGTGATCGTGATCATGAAGTCGGTGGCGGCGAAGCCGAGCAGCACCAGCACCACGAGCTTGCCGCCCCACCAGGGCAGCAGCCGTTCGAGCATGGCGATCGAGCCCTCGCCCTTGAAGCTCTCGCGGGCCACCCGCCGGTAGACCGGCAGAGCGCCGAGCAGGGTCACCAGCACCAGCACGATGGTGGCGATCGGGCTGAGCAGCCCGGCGGCCAGCGCGGCGATCGCGGGCTGGTAGCCGAGCGTCGAGAAGTAGTCGACGCCGGTGAGGCACATCACGCGCCACCACGAGTGGGTCTTCTCGGGCTTGGACGCCCCGGGCCCCGGATGCCGGCCCGCCGTGTCCTGCAGACCGTCGGTGAGCCACCGCCGCAGCCGGCTCGGGGGCGGCGGTGCGTCGGGCCACGGCTGCCCGGGCACAAGCGGCGACCCGGCGCCGACCGTGGGTGAACTCATGGGCTCACTCTATGTCGCGATTTCAGCCGAAGATCATCGGCCGGTCGTCGTCATCGGTCGCCAGCTCGGCCGAGAGGTCGAGGTCGAGGTCGACCACGACGGGCACGTGGTCGGAGGGCGCATCGCCCTTCCGCTCGTTGCGGTCGATCCGCGCATCCGTCACCAGGTCGGCGAACGGTTGCGAGCCCATCACGAAGTCGATGCGCATGCCCTCGTTGCGCGGGAAGCGCAGCTGCTTGTAGTCCCAGTAGGTGTAGCCGGTGGGCACCAGCGGGCGCACGACGTCGGCGAGGCCGATGCGCTCGAACTCGGCGAAGGCGGCGCGCTCGGGCACGGAGACGTGGGTCGACTCGGCGAAGACGCCGATGTCCCACACGTCGCTGTCGAGGGGCGCGATGTTCCAGTCGCCCATCAGGGCGAGCGGCTGCGTCGGGTGCGCCGACATCCAGGCGGCCGTCTGCGTGGCCAGCTCGCGGAGCCAGGTCAGCTTGTACTCGTAGTGCGGGTCGCCGAGGGCGCGGCCGTTGGGCACGTAGAGGCTCCACAGGCGCACTCCGTCGACCGTCACGCCGAGCGCCCGCGCCTCCTGTGGCAGCGAACCGTCGGCGAGCTCCTTGCCGAAGCCGGGCATGCCGGTGAAGGTGTTCGCCACGTCCTCCATCGGCAGACGGCTCGCGAAGGCGACGCCGTTCCACTGGTTCAGGCCGTGCAGCACGACGTCGTAGCCCGCCTCCTGGAAGGCCTCGAACGGGAACTGCGACTCCTTGCACTTGATCTCCTGCATGGCGAGCACGTCGACGTCCTCCCGCACCAGCCAGTCGACGACGCGGCCCACTCGGGCTCGGATCGAGTTCACGTTCCAGGTCGCAACACGCATGCCTCCACGCTACCGCCCGCCGGTGACCAGGCCGGCGGCGCGTAGGCTGGCGGCATGGCGGGCCGGGGCGACGACGAGACCCTCCGCACCCGCCTCGAGCAGCGCTTCGAGCAGCCCCTCGAGCGCGTCACCAGTGTCACCCAGCAGACCCTCGCGCTCTTCCCCACCCGGGTCTGGCGCCGCTTCCTCGCGGGCAACGGCTTCCTGCTCTCCTCGGGCATGAGCTACCAGGCCCTGTTCGCGGTGTTCGCCGCGGTCTACCTCGTCTTCGCGGGCGCCGGCATCTGGCTGGTGCAGTCGCCCGAGACGATGGACGCCCTCGTCGTCCTGATCAACACCTACGTGCCCCGCCTGATCGGCGAGAAGGGCATCATCTCGCCCGCCGACCTCTCGATGATCGCCACCTCGAGCACGTCGCTCCTCACCATCACCGGCGTGCTCGCCCTGCCCGTGCTGATCTGGACGGCCATCGGCTGGATCACTTACTCCCGCATCGCCGTGCGCACCATCTTCGGCATGCCCCGCGACTCCCGCTCCTACCTCCTGCTCAAGGCGCGCGACCTCGTCGTCTCCCTCGTGATCGGGCTCGTGCTGTTCGCGGCGGCGTTCCTCAGCGTCGTGAGCACCTCGGCGCTGGACTGGTTCACCTCCTTCCTCGGCATGGGCTTCCGCGACTGGTCGCGCCCCCTCGTCACGGCGGTCAGCCTGCTGGTCGTCTACCTCATCGACGCGGCGGCCCTCGGCGTGCTCTTCCGCTTCCTGGCCGACGCCCGACTGACACTGCGACGGATGCTCGGCGGCACCCTCCTCGGCGGAGCCGCCCTGCTCGGCCTGCAGCTCCTCGGCAGCACTCTGCTCGGTGGTGCGAGCCGCAACCCCCTCCTCTCCACCTTCGTGGTGTTCATCGCTCTGCTGCTCTGGTTCCGGCTGACCAGCGTGGTCACGCTCGTCGCGGCCGCCTGGATCGCCGTAGCCACCGAGGACCACGGCGGCACCCTCTACGAGCCGAGCGCCGCCGAGAGGGCGGCCCTCGAGCACGAGGCGCTGCTGATCGCCGCCGAGGTGCGCCTGCGCGACGCGCAGCGCGAACTCGACGCGGCGGGCTGGTGGCGCCGGGCGGCCGCGCGCTGGCGCCGAGACGCCGCGCTCGAGGAGCTGCGCTCGCTCGAGTCTCTGCGCCCCACGGCCGCGCTGTCGCCCGGGCGGGCTCCCGGGGCGGAGGATTAGGGCATGACCTCTTCCACTCCCGTCGCCGTCACGGGCGCGACCGGTGCCGTCGGCGGACGCGTCGCCGAGCAGCTGCACGCCGCGGGCATCCCGCTGCGCCTCGTCGTGCGCGACGCCTCCCGGGCACCGCGCTTCGAGGGCGGCGCGCCGGTCGAGGTCGCCGAGGCGTCCTACCGCGACACGGACGCGGTGCGGCGTGCGCTCGAGGGGGTCGAGCTGGCCTTCATGGTCTCGGCCGCCGAGAGCGCGGACCGGGTCGCGGAGCACGCCGCGTTCATCGAGGCGGCACGGGCATCCGGAGTTCGTCACCTCGTCTACACCTCGTTCTTCGGGGCCGCGCCCGACGCGGTGTTCACCCTCGGGCGGGACCACTTCGCCACCGAGGAGCTGCTGCGCGCGTCGGGCCTCGGCTTCACCGCGCTGCGCGACAACTTCTACGCCGACTTCCTGCCGTACCTGGCGGGGGAGGACGGTGTCATCCGCGGGCCGGCGCGGGACGGGCGGGTCGCGGCGGTGGCGCGGGCCGACGTGGCCGACTCGGCGGTGGCGGTGCTTCGCGACGTGCTGCGGGACGGGCCGATCTCGCCCCACGTCGATGCGGTCTACGAGCTCACCGGCCCCGAGGCGCTGACCCTCGCCGAGGTCGCCGGCCTCGTCTCGGAGCTCGGCGGACGCGGACCCGTGGTCTTCCACGACGAGACGATCGACGAGGCCTACGCCTCCCGCGCCTCCTACGGGGCGCCGCCGTGGCAGCTCGACGCCTGGGTCAGCACCTACACCGCGATCGCGACCGGCGAACTCGCCCGTACCACGCCCGACGTCGAACGCCTCACGGGCCACCCGCCCCTCTCCCTCCGCACCCTCCTCGAGGGCGCCCGCGCACCCCAGCCGGGCGCCGACCCCGTCTAGGCCTCGGCACCCGCCTCGCGTGCGCGAAGCCTCGGCGGCAAGCGCACGGGCCGGCCGGCGGGCGCGCGGCCGGCGGCCCGCTCGGTAGGCTGGGCGGGTGACCGACGCGCGCAGCAGACTCATCGAGTACATCAAGGCCGATGCCGTGTTCCACGGCGACTTCACCCTCACCAGCGGCAAGAAGGCGAGCTACTACGTCGACCTGCGCAAGGTGTCGCTCGACCACCGCGTCGCGCCGCTGATCGGGCAGGTGATGCTCGACCTGATCGCGCCGATTCACGACGTGGCCGCCGTCGGCGGGCTGACGATGGGCGCCGACCCGATCGCCTCGGCCGTGCTGCATCAGGGCGCCCTGCGCGGCCTCGAGTACGACGCCTTCGTCGTGCGCAAGGAGCCGAAGGACCACGGCCGCGGCCGCCAGGTCGAGGGCCCCGACGTCGCCGGCAAGCGCGTGATCGTGCTCGAGGACACCTCGACCACCGGCGGATCTCCCCTCGCCGCCATCACGGCCCTTGAGAAGGCCGGCGCGATCATCGCGGGCGTCGCCGTGGTCGTCGACCGCAATACCGGTGCCGGCGAGCGCATCGAAGAGGCCGGCTACCCGTACCACTACGCGATCGGCCTGAGCGACCTCGGGCTGGAGTAGCCGATGGCGCCGACGAGCAGCCGCCGCACCCGCCTGATGGTGCTGGGTGGGGTGCTGCTCGCGGCGGTGGTGGTCGTGGTGCTGTTCGTGCTCGGGCTGCGGGCCGGGCAGGGCGGCGGGCAGGGAGGCGGGGCGGGCGACGAGGGCGAAGGCGCGACGAGCGGCGCCGGCGTGGGAGCGGGCGAAGCCGCGACGGCTGTGCCGAGCGAGACGGCGGTCGCGAGCGAGACGGCCGCGCCGAGCGCGAGCGGGGTGCCGGATGTTCGGCCCGACCCGACCGTCGGTGCGCTGCCGCCCGCGCCCACCGCTCCGGCGGCGCCCGGCGAGCATCCGTTCACCGAGCTCTTCGGCGGAGAGTGCCTCGGCGCCTACGCCTCGCCCTGGGCCGAGACGTTCACCGTGGTCGACTGCGCCGCCGAGCATCCGGCGCAGCTCACCCTGCGCGGGCTCTTCCCCGAGGCCGCCGGCACGCCCTACCCGGGCGAGGCTGCGCTGGCGTCGCGGCTCAACCTGCTCTGCACCGCGCCCACCGCGGTGAACACCGCAGCCGCCCCCGACGTGGCCGACCTGCGCTGGCAGGCCTCGTACCCCGCGACGGCCGAGGGGTGGGATGCCGGCGACCGCGTCTTCCAGTGCTTCTTCAGCACGGCGTCGGGTTCGCCGCTGGCCGGTTCGCTGGTGCCCTGACCGGCCCTCCTCCTGCAGAGAATCCGCCCGCTGAGGATTGCTCGCCCCGGGTAGGCTGGGCGCATGCGCACGCTCGCCCGGTTCCGGATGCTCGCCGCCCTCCTGCTCGTCACGGCCCCCGCCCTGGCGGCCACCCCCGCGGCCGCCGCCTCCCTGTCCGCAGCACAGCCCGTGGCGGCGCTCGCCGCCCCCATCCTGGCGGCCACCCCGGCGGACGCCGCGGAAGCGCCCGCGCTCGCCGCCGTGCCCCGCGACGTCAACGACTTCACGTTCGACTCCTTCGACGCCCGCTACGACCTCGGCATGGACGACGCCGGCCACTCGACCCTGCGCACCACCGAGACGTTCGTGGCGCAGTTCCCCGAGAGCGATCAGAACCGGGGCATCCAGCGGGCGATCCCGCGGGTGTACCAGGGGCATCCGACCGACCTCGAGCTGGTCTCGGTGACGGACGGCGACGGCACCCCGCGCGAGTACGAGACCGAGGACGACGACGAGAACCTCGTTGTCACCATCGCCGGCGACGACTACGTGCACGGCGAGCAGACGTACGTGCTCACGTACACCCAGCGCGACGTCACGGCCTACTTCGCGAACACCGACGACGACGAGTTCTACTGGGACACCAACGGCACTCTGTGGAAGCAGCCCTTCGCCGAGCACCGCACCACGACCGTCGTCGCCCCCGAGCTGGTCGACGCGCTGACCGGCGACACCGGCTGCTTCGTCGGGGTGGAGGGCTCGACGGCCCAGTGCGAGATCGTCGAGGCGCAGGGCGACCCGACCGCCGAGTTCGGCACCGACACGGGTAGTGACACCGGCAGCGGGAGCGGCGGCGCCGTCGGGATCGACGAGGCCATCGCCGAGGGCGCCGCCGTCTTCACCACCGACACCCAGAACCTCACCGCCGGTGAGAACGTCACGATCGGCGTCGCCTTCGCGCCCCACACCTTCACCGAGCGCGAGACCGGCTACCTCTCGGCGCCGTCGGGGTGGATCCAGCTCGTCGCGGTGGTGCTCGCGATCGCCACGGCCATCGCCGCCCTGGTGCACCGGCTGACGCGCCTCCGTGACGCGAAGGGCCGACCGGTGATCGTGCCCGAGTACACGCCGCCGCGCGGCGAGGACCTGCTGATCGCCTCCGTCGTCACCAAGCGCACGAACCGGGCCGCGGCCGCGTCGTTCGTCGACTACGCCGTGCGGCGGGTGCTGCAGATCGTCGAGCAGAGTGAGCCGGGCCTGTTCGGCCCGTCGACGCAGTACTGGCTGCAGCTGAAGTCGGCCGACCCCCTGAACCCGCACGAGCGCGAGCTGGCGGCTGCCCTGTTCGGGCCGGGTCTCGCGCCCGGCAGCTGGCGCGAGCTGAAGAAGAAGGACGCGGAGCTCGCCAAGGCGATCTACGCCCTGCTCCAGAAGACCCGCAAGCGCGCCCGCACCGAGGGCTATCTCGGCCGGAGCGTGACCGGCATCGGCTCGCTGCTGCTGATCGCAGCGATCGTGCTCGCGGCGGTGGGCTTCGTGGCCGGCATCGTCACGGGCGAGGCGGGGCTCGGGGGCGGCCTGCCATTCCTGCTGGTCGCGCTGCTGTTCGTGCTGATGGTGTTCACCGGGATCGTCGCGTTCCGCACGCCCCTCACGCAGAAGGGCGCCGAGCTGCGCGACTACGTCGCCGGCATCGAGATGTACCTGAAGTGGGCCGAGGAGGAGCGGTTCCGCGTGCTGCAGAGCCCCGAGGGCGCCCTGCGCACCGGCGTCGACGCGCCCGACTGGGGCCAGGTCGTGAAGCTCTACGAGAAGCTGCTGCCCTACGCGGTGCTGCTGAACCTCGAGACCGAGTGGGCCAAGGTGCTCGGCACCTACTACGAGAGCCTCGGCAGCCAGCCCGACTGGTACGGCGGCAGCAGCACCTTCAACGCGGCGCTGTTCGCGTCGAGCCTGTCGTCGCTCAGCTCCACGTCGGCCTCGGCCTACTCGGGCAGCTCGTCGAGCAGCTCGAGCGGCTTCTCGGGCGGCGGTGGATCGTCGGGTGGCGGCGGTGGAGGAGGTGGGGGCGGAGGAGTCTGACCCGACTCAGCTCCCCCGCCCCGGTCTAAGGCGGCGCGGGCTCGGCCCGAACCCGACGGCCTAGTAGCCGTACCCGTACCCGTAGCCGCTGCCGGCGGCCGCACCGATCACGGCGAGGCCGGCGACCGCGACCCAGAAGAACGCCACGAGCAGCCAGCCGGCCAGTGTCACATAGCCCAGGATGAGGCCGGCGAGCGTGAGTCCGCGTCCGTCCTCGCCGGTGCGCTTGATCTGGTTCAGGGCGATGTGCCCGGTGATCACCGGCACGAGGCCGAAGCCGAGCACGCCGAGCACGAGGGTGATGATGCCCAGCACGTTGGTGCGCGCCTGGGCGGGCAGAACGGATGCCGGCTGCGCCGCGACGGGCTGGCCGGGGAAGGCGGGCGCACCGTTCCCGGTGGCCGGCCCGGCACCGGCGTAGCCGCCGGTCGCACCGGCGTAGCCGCCCGTCGTGCCGGCGTGACCGGTGGCGCCCGAGGCGGTGGGGCCGGATCCGGTGGTCTCCGCCTCGTCGAGGGGGATGACCGCGGTGGTCTGGGTGGAGGTGGTCTGGTCGGGGGTGGTGGTCGAAGTCGTCATGCTTCGACGCTACGCAGGCCCGTGCATCCGCTCATCGGACCAGGGGCTCATCGCCGTGGTACCCGGGTCTGAGATCGACGGAGCCGGGTGTCGCACCGGGGCACCGTCGCCGGTCGCCCCGGCACGACCGCCGGATGCGCGAGCTCAGTTGTCGTTCGGGTTCGCGCAGGTCTGCTGCGCGGCCGTCTGGCCCTTCAGGCCCTCGATGACCTCGGGGGCGCTGGGGTCGGTGGTGGGGGCCGCGGTGGCGTCGGGAGCGGCCGTCGCGTCGGGAGCCGGCTCGGCGGGAGCCGCCGGGTCCTCGACCACGGTCGATCCCGTCGTGGTCGAGTCGGCGCCCAGAGTGAACGGCTGGTCGGCCACGATCTTCGCGAACATGGCGTCGGCCAGGTACTGGGCCGGCACGACCTTGTTCACGTCGTCGGGGTCCTCCTCCGAGGGGTACTGCACGAAGACGATGTTGTTGAGGTCGACGTCCTTCAGCGTGAGCGCGAGCGACACCATGGCGTCGGGGCTCGCGAGCGACTGCGAGGGCTTGATGTTCGAGGCGGCGGCCTGCGCGAGCCCGTAGAGCTTGCCGAGGTCGCTCAGGGTGTCGGCGCTCTTCATGGTGCGCATGAGCGAGGACAGGTACTGCTGCTGCGAGCCGATGCGCGAGAGGTCGCTGCCGTCGCCGACCCCGTGCCGGTTGCGCAGGAAGGCGAGCGCCATCTGCCCCTCGATCACGCTGGTGCCGGCCGGCAGGTCGAGGCCCGAGTCGGAGTCGAAGATCGGCGCCGTGAGGCAGACCGGCACGCCGCCGACGGCGTTGGTCATCTCGATCACGCCGTCGAAGGACGTGGCGGCGGCGTACTGGATCGACAGCCCGGTGAGGTTCGAGACCGTGTTCGCGACGCAGGCGATGCCGCCGCGGGCGTAGGCGTCGTTCAGCGGCTGGGCGCTCATCGCGTCGAAGGTCTCGCCCGTCTCCGGGTCCTGGCAGTCGGGATGCGAGATCACCAGGTCGCGCGGGAAGCTCACGACCACGGCGTTCTTGTGGTCGGCCGAGACGTGCAGCAGGATGTTGACGTCGTTCAGGGTCGCGTCGCGCTCCCCGAAGCTGTCGCCCTGATTGGGGTCGTTGTCCGTGCCGATGACCAGCATGTTGAAGCCGCCCTCGAAGGCCGAGAGCAGGGGCGGCGGCGCCGGGGCCGCCTCGCCGTTGCTGATGTCGACGGCGTTCGAGGTGAACTGCGTGGCGACACTGCTCACCGCGTAGGCGGTGATGGTGCCGACGCTCACGAGTGCGACGGCCGCGACCACGGCGAGGCCCTTCAGGGCCGTCGCGACGGGGGACGAGCTGCGCAGCCGGCCGTGCCGCACGGGGCCGGAGCTCGGGCGCCGGGGGCGTCGGGCGGTCTCGTTCACGCGGCTGTCCTTCGGTGTGGAGCGGGGGTCAGCGGTCGATCATATCCGAGCCTCCTATCACGCCATCGGGGATTCTCCCAGCCTGCGCGCGCCGTGTCGTCGCGGGCCGCACCGAGCAATGGCAGTAAATGCACGAACTGGGGCAGTGCTGCCACTCGTGGCGGGACCGCCCCTTCCATAGCGTTACTGCCATGACATTCTTCTTCATGCTCCTCGTCCTGGCGGCCGTCGCGGTCGTCGCCTCCGTGATCACCGTGCTGCGCGACGGCTACCGCCGCGCTCCCGTGCGTGCCGGCAGGGCCACGGCGCCCGCCCTCGGCCCGAACGAGAAGTGGACGGCCGTGTGACGTCGGCCCGGGCGTAAACTGCTGTCCGTGCATCCGCTCATCTCACGCCCCTCGCGGGCACCTCTCACGGCCTCGGGCCGGCAGGAGGTCGTCGGCCGCCCGGCCGGCGGCAGATAGAGCCGTTCCCTCTCGCGCACTCGGCACCTCGGTGCCGCCCGGCGCGGCTTTCCGCCGCGCTCCGAACGAGACCAGCCCGCGGCCCCGTGCCCGGGCGACCGGAACAGGATGACCATGACCCCCTTCACCGAGGCGCAGCTGCGCGCCTCCTTCGTCAACACCTCCCAGCGCGAGCGGGCCGGCATCGTGCTGCCCGGCGCGGCCGGCGGCCCCGGTGCCCTCGCGGGCCTCCGCTGGGACGACCTCGACTACCTCGGCTGGCGCGACCGCCGGCAGCCCCAGCTCGGCTACGTCGTTGCCGATGTCGACGGCGAGCCCGTGGGCGTGCTGCTGCGGCAGGCCGAGGCCTCCGCCCGCAGCCGGCCGCAGTGCTCCTGGTGCGACGACGTCACGCTGCCGAACGACGTCGTGTTCTTCGGCGCCAAGCGCGGCGGGCGGGCCGGGCGCAACGGTGACACGGTCGGCGCGCTCGTCTGCGACGAGTTCCAGTGCTCGGCCAATGTGCGGAAGCTGCCGCCGCTCGCCTATCCGGGCTTCGACCGCGATGCGGCGCGGCTGCAGCGCATCGAGGGGCTCCGGATGCACGTGCGGGCCTTCGCGCTCGCCATCCGCGACAGCGCCTGACGCCGGGCGCCGGACCCGGGGCGCCTGAGGCCGGGGCGCCTGAGGCCGGGGCGCCTGACGCCGGGCGCCTGACGCCGGCACGCCGATGGGCCCCGGACGCCCACCGCTCGGGCGGGCATCCGGGGCCCTCGTGCACTGGGCGACGCGGGTTCAGCGAACCGAGCGGCGCTCGTACAGGATGCGCGACCACACGTACCCGCCCACGGCGAGCACGAGGCACCAGCCGACCGCGAGCACCGGGCTCCAGCCGAGCGTTGTGCCGAGCAGCAGCCCGCGCAGGGTCTCGATGATCGGCGTGAACGGCTGGTAGGCGGCGAAGCCCTGCAGCCAGCCGGGCATCGAGTCGGCCGGCACGAAGCCGCTGCCGAGGAAGGGCAGGAAGGTCAGCACGAGCGGCAGGTTGCTCGCCGTCTCGACCGATTTCGCCTGCATGCCCATCGCGACGCCGAGCCAGTTGATCGCGAAGGCGACCAGCGCGAGCACGCCGGCGACGGCGAGCCACTCGAGCGGGCCGGCGGTCGGGCGGAAGCCGATCGCGAGCCCCACGCCGAGCACGAGCGCCACGGCGATCAGCGCCTGAATGGTGTTGCCGAGCACGTGCCCGGCGAGCACCGAGGCGCGGGCGACCGCCATGGTGCGGAAGCGTGCGGTGATGCCCTGGGTCATGTCCATCGAGACGGTGGTGGCGGTGCCGCCGGCCGTGCCCGCGATGGTGATGGCCAGGATGCCCGGCAGCACGTAGGCGAGGTAGGCCTCCCGCCCGCCCGCCGGGTCGACCCCGGGCAGACCCGCGCCGAGGGTGCCGCCGAGCACGAACACGAACAGCAGCAGGATGACGACCGGGCCGATGATCGTGAAGATCGACAGACCGGGGTAGCGCACCATGTGCAGCATCGTGCGGTCGAGCATGGTGATCGCGTCGGCGACCACGTGGGACGGCCGCTGCGGAGTGATCGTCGTCATGATGCTGATCCCTTCGTGGTGCCGGCCCCGGCCGTGGTTCCGGCGCCGGTCAGAGCGAAGAACACGTCGTCGAGGTCGGGGGTGTGGATGCTCAGGTCCTCCACGGGGAGCCCGGCCGCGTCGAGGCGGTCGAGCACGGTGCGGAGGGTGCCCGTGCCGCCGTCGCTCGGAACGGTCAGCACGAGGGACGCGTCGTCGCGCGTGGCGCCGGGGAGCAGGGCAGCGGCCGAGTCGTAGGCGGGAGCATCCGCGAATCGCAGCCGGAGGTGGCCGCCCGGCACGAGCCGCTTCAGCTCCTCGGGGGTGCCCTCGGCGACGATGCGGCCGCCGTCGAGCACCGCGATGCGGTCGGCCAGGGCGTCGGCCTCGTCGAGGTACTGCGTGGTGAGCAGCACGGTGGTGCCCTCGCCGACGAGCTCGCGCACGATGCCCCAGAGGGTGCGGCGGCTGCGCGGGTCGAGGCCGGTCGTCGGCTCGTCGAGGAAGATCACCGCGGGCCCCTCGACGAGGGTCATCGCGAGGTCGAGCCGGCGCTGCATGCCGCCGGAGTACGTGGCGAGCGGCTTGCGGGCGGCCTCGACCAGGTCGAAGCGTTCGAGCAGCTCGGCGGCGCGGGCCTTCGCGGCGCGGCGGCCGAGGTGGCGCAGGCGGCCCATCAGCAGCAGGTTCTCCTCGCCGGTGAGCAGGGTGTCGACCGCCGAGAACTGGCCGGTCAGACCGATGGATGCGCGCACCGCGGCCGTGGCCCGCACGACGTCGTGGCCCGCGACCGAGACCGATCCGGCATCCGGTCGCACCAGGGTCGAGAGGATGTGCACGGCCGTCGTCTTGCCCGCGCCGTTCGGGCCGAGCAGGGCGGTGACGGTGCCGGGCGCCACCGCGAGGTCGACGTCGTCGAGCACGAGCTGCTCGCCGTAGGACTTGCGGAGGCCGCGCACCTCGATGGCGGGTGCGGAGGCCGTGCTCGCTGCCGCGGCTGACCCGCGCGATGCGGAGGTGGCGGCTTCGTGGTTCATCGGGCCCTCCGGATGGTGATGTCGCCGAACTGGGTGCGGGCGCGCACCGCGACGGTCTGCTCGCCGGCCGCGGGGGCGTGGTCGCCCTCGAGCTCGTTGCGCACGTGACCCTCCTTCGAGGCGAGGTCGAGCCAGGCCGGGATGCCCGGCCGAACCCCGACCGTCAGCTGCCCGTAGCCGCTGTCGATCTGGATCGAGCCGCTCGACACCTCGTGCAGCAGCACGCTGCCGTACGCGGTGCGGCCGGTCACCGAGGCGAGCGCCCGGGTGATCTCGAGGTCGCCGTAGGAGAGCTTCGCGTCGACGTCGCCGCCGGATTCGCCGATCGTGACGGTGCCGTGCGAGGCCTTGAGCACGGTGTCTCCGCTCACCGACCCGATCCGGATCTGTCCGTGGTCGGCGATGATCTCGGCCGAGCCCTGCGCGGCGGCGACCGTCACGTTGCCGTGCCCGGCCCGCGCCCAGAGGTCGCCGGTTGAGTCGAGCTCGACCCAGCCCGTGGAGCTCTTGACGCGGGTGGCGCCGAGCCGGCCCGAGCTGCGCACGCCGCCGACCGCGATCTCGGCGGTCAGCCGCGACCCCGTCGGCAGCTCGACGCGGAGGTCGACCGACTCGGTTGGGCCGATCCAGCTGAGGCGCGGCTTCGGGCCGGTGATCGTGAGGCGGGTGCCGTCGAAGTCGACCTTCGTCTCCTCGGCGCCGCGCCGGTCGACGGCCTTGGTGGGATTGGTGGGGGTGACCGTCACGACGGTGTCGGCGCGGTCGGAGGCGACGACGTCGATCGCCCCGACGGGCAGGTCGATCGCGAGGTCGATGGGGGAAGGGGTGTCGAAGGAAGGCATGCTGAAGCGACCCTTTCTGGGCGTGGGGAGTGGAGGAGGGCGCGACCGATCGCCCGCGATGGGCGGGTGCGGCTGCGGTGGGCGGGTGCCGCGGTGGGCGGCACGGTCGCGAGGTCGGGGGGACGGTGACCGGGGGTGGGTGCGGTGGGTCTACCGCGCCCAGCCGGCGAAGTTGTCGCCGGTGCGGAGGCTGCGCTGCGCCGAGCGGCGCTGCTTGGGCTGGAGGGCCGAGGCGATCGCCCGCACCAGCCAGGTGTTGACCGACAGGCCGTCGGCCGCCGCCGCGTCGTCGACCTGGGCCTTCAGGGCGTCGGGCAGGCGGAGGGTGGTGCGGGAGGTGCTGGCGTCGTTGAGATCGACCGCCGCACCCGGCTGCTCGTCGGGCTCGGCCTCGGCGCTGGGCGCCGTGACGACGAACTCGACCTCGCGGCCGCGGAGGCGCAGGTCGACCGATCCGGGGGCGAGATCGCGCGTGATCTCGCCGGCGGCGGCCGACAGGGCGTCGAGCAGCACGATCCGCGTCGCCGCGTCGAGCCCGGCCGCGATCCGCTCCGCGACGGCCCGGGTCTCGTCCGAGCCGTTCTCGGCGGTGTCGGCGAGCTGACGCTGCAGTTCGGTGACGTACTGTCCGATGTCCATGTCACCAGTGTGACACCACAGTGGTGTCACGTCAACACCAATCTGGTGTCAGTTGCGTCACGCGGGCCTGCCGCGGATGCTCGACGTGGCGGCGGGGGGTCAGGCCGGGCTGGTCTCCACGATCGCGATGCCGCGGCCGCGCATCCGTCGCCGCTCGTCAGCGAGGTGCGCGAGGATGCGGTCGCGCGTGCCCCGGCCGTGCGCCACGACGAGCTCGCGGGCGCGCTCGCCGTCGCGGGCGGCCAGGGCCTCGACGATCGCGAGGTGCTCCCGCCGGGCGGAGGCCCGCGACTCGGCGGTGCGCACGTCGAGCCAGCGGGTGCGGCTGAGTCGCGTCAGCACGTCGCGCATCGCCTGCACGAGGAACGGGTTGCCGCTGAGCCCCGCCAGCGCGAGATGGAAGGCGTCGCCCGCCCGCACGCCGGCTTCCTCGTCGTCGCCCTGCTCGCCGCCGCCCTCGCCGCGGTTGCCGGCGCCCCCACCGCCGGCGCCCCCACCGCCGGCGCCCCCACCGTCGCCGCCCGCACCGTCGGCGCCCTCGCCTCGGTCAGCAGCGTCGCCGGCGTCTCGGCCCGCGCTGCGGGCGAGCTCGGCCAGCGCCTCGAGCTCGTCGGCGGTGGCGCGGGTCGCGGCCAGCTCGGCGACGGCGCCCTCGACGGCCTCGCGGTACTCGGCGACCGCCCGCACCTCCGTGAGGTCGATCGGCGTCACCTGCCACGCGCGCCCCTCCCGTCGCACGAGCCCCTCGGCCTCGAGCCGCATCAGCGCCGCCCGGATCGGCGTGCGCGACGCCCCCAGCAGCCCCTCGAGCCCGCGTTCGCTCAGTCGCTCGCCCGGCACCTGGTCGAGGTTCAGGATGCCCGCCCGCAGCACCGCGTAGGGGCTCCGCCGTTCGTCCGCCATGTCGCCCCGCCCCTCGCCGCTTGGTATACCATCACGGTACCCCACTCGAACGGAGTCGTCCATGCCCGCGCCCCAACAAGTCCGAACGCCGCGCGCCGCGGTGCCCTCCGGTGCCTGGCGGATGCTCGGCCTCGGGCTCGCCGGGCAGTCGGCCGGCACCTTCCTCGTCAGCGCCCCGGCCTTCCTGATCCCGTATCTGCACGTCGAGCAGGGCGTCGCCCTGACGACCGCGGGATGGCTCGCGGCCGCCCCGACGATCGGCATGGTGCTCACGCTGGTGGCGTGGGGTGCGCTCGCCGACCGGCTCGGGGAGCGCGGGGTGATCGCCGGCGGACTCGCGCTCACCGCCGTCTTCGCCGCGCTGGCGGCGTGGGCGGCTTCAGCACCCGGCGCACTGGAGGCGCCCGGGCTGCTCGTGCTCTTCCTCGTGCTGGGCGGGGCGGCGTCGGCGAGCACCAACTCGGCGAGCGGCCGGGTCGTCGTGGGCTGGTTTTCGCGGGAGCGGCGTGGGCTGGCGATGGGGATCCGGCAGATGGCGCAGCCGCTCGGCACCGCCGTCGCGGCGCTCGTGGTGCCTCCGCTCGCCGCGACCGCCGGTTTCGGGGCGCCGCTCGCGCTGGCGGCGGTCGCCACGGCGCTGCTGGCGGTGGGGTGCGCCCTGGGCATCCGCAACCCGCCCCGCCCGGCACCCGCTCCCGCCACCGCCGCGGTGCCCGCCGCCGCGGCCACCCCCGCGTCGGGCCCCGCCACCACGGCCGCCGCTGCGCCCGCCGCCGCTGCGCCCGCCGCCCTCGCGCCCGCCGCCCTCGCGGTCGGCCGGGAGAAGTCGGCGAACCCCTACCGGCGAGACCGCTTCCTGGTGCGCATCCACGCGGTGTCGGTGCTGCTCGTGCTGCCGCAGTTCACGCTCTCGACGTTCGGACTGCTGTGGCTGGTGGCAGGACTCGGCGTCGAGCCGCTCGCCGCCGGACTCGTGGTGTCGGTGTCGCAGTTCGTGGGAGCCGGCGGGCGCATCGCGATCGGCGCCCTGAGCGACCGGGTCGGCAGCCGCGTGCGCGTGCTGCGCGCCGTCTGCGTCGCGGGGATCTCGCTGCTCGCCGCGATGGCCGTGCTCGGCGGACTGCAGCTGACCGTCGCGGCGGCGATCGTCTTCGTGCTGGCCACCACGGTCAGCGTGGCCGACAACGGTCTGGCCTTCACCTCGGTGGCCGAGGCCGCGGGCCCGGCGTGGGCGGGGCGGGCGCTCGGGGTGCAGAACACGGGGCAGTTCCTCGCGGCCTCGGCGGTGGGCCCGGGAGTGGGCGCACTGATCGCCCTCGTCGGTTACCCGCTCGCGTTCGCGCTGGTCGCGCTGGCGCCCCTCGCGGCCCTGCCCCTCGTGCCGCGTCGCGACGCCGACCGCACCGCCCTCTGACCTGCGCGGCCCGCTGAGCCCAGCCACCTGCGGCGCCGACCGCGCCGCCGACCCCAGCCACCTGCGGCGCCGACCGCGCCGCCGACCCCAGCCGAATGCGGCGCCGACCGCGCCGCCGACCCGCGCTACTCCACCCGCGACGACGCCGCCCACAGGTCGATGTCCCGGTCGCCCGCGAACTCGTCGATCGCCGCGAGCTCCTCGGCCGAGAACTCCAGGTTCCGCACGGCCGCGAGGTTGTCGTCGAGCTGCCCCACCGACGACGCCCCGATCAGCACGCTCGTCACCCGCTCGTCCCGCAGCGCCCACGACAGCGCCAGCTGCGCCAGCGTCTGCCCGCGCCCCGACGCGATCTCGTTCAGGCCGCGCACGCGGGCGAGGGTGTCGTCGCTGAGCATCCGCGTCGACATCGAACCCTCGCGGGCCGCCCGCGAGCCCTCGGGCACGCCGTTCAGGTAGCGGTCGGTGAGCAGCCCCTGCGCGAGCGGCGAGAACGCGATGCAGCCCACGCCGAGCTCGCCGAGGGTGTCGAGCAGGCCGTCCTCGATCCAGCGGTTGAACATCGAGTACGAGGGCTGGTGGATCAGCAGCGGCGTGCCGAGATCGCTCAGGATGCGCGCCGCCTCCCTCGTGCGCTCGGGCGAGTAGCTCGAGATGCCCGCGTACAGCGCGCGGCCCGACTGCACCGCCGTGTGCAGGGCGCCCATCGTCTCCTCGAGCGGGGTCTCGGGGTCGGCGCGATGGGAGTAGAAGACGTCGACGTAGTCCACGCCCATCCGCGCGAGCGACTGGTCGAGCGAGGCGAGCAGGTACTTGCGCGAGCCGTGGTCGCCGTACGGCCCGGGCCACATGTCGTAGCCGGCCTTCGTCGAGAGCACGATCTCGTCGCGGTGCGCGGCGAAGTCCTCGGCGAAGATGCGCCCGAAGTTCGTCTCGGCGCTGCCGTAGGGCGGCCCGTAGTTGTTCGCGAGGTCGAAGTGCGTGACCCCGGTGTCGAACGCCCGCCGCAGGATGGCCCGCTGCGTCTCGATCGGCTTGTCGTCGCCGAAGTTCTGCCACAGCCCCAGCGACACCGCGGGCAGCTTCAGCCCGCTCCGCCCCACGCGGCGATAGGGAAAGGACTCGTACCGGTCAGCGTCAGCGACGTAGCTCATCCCCCCATCCTGCCCCCGCTCGGCTGAGTCGCGCCGAAGTGTCACGTTTTGCCGCGACTCAGCGCTGGGGGCAGCGGTTCGCCGCGACTCAGCGCTGTGGGCAGCGGTTCGCCGCGACTCAGCGTCAGGCGGGGGCGCCCGCGAGGTAGGTGGCCGTGACGCGGGCGTCGGCGAGGGCATCCGGGGGCAGCTCGAAGAGATCGCGGTCGAGGATCGCGAGGTCGGCGAGGTAGCCCGGCGCGAGGCGGCCCGTGGTGGCGCCGCGGCCGTTCGCGTGGGCGCTGCCGGCCGTGTAGCCGGTGAGGGCGGTCGCGAGGTCGAGCGCGTCGACCGTGCCGCCGAGGGGCTCGGGCGCCGCGCCGAATCCCGTGCGGTTGACCGCCACGTGGATGGCCGCCAGCGGGTCGGCCGTCGACACCGGCCAGTCGCTGCCGAACGCGAGCGCCGCGCCCGCCCGCGCCAGCCGCCCGAACGGATAGGTGCGCGACAGTGCGTCCGGCGGCAGGATCGGCAGGCATAGATCCCGCAGCTGCTCGTCGGTGCGCGCCCAGAAGGCCTGCAGGTTCGCGATCGCCCCGACGGCCGCGAAGCGCGCGATGTCGGCCGGGTCGACGAGCTGCAGGTGCGCCAGCTGGTGACGGCGAGCGGATGCGCGGCCCCCGCTCGCGCCCAGCCCCTGCAGCGCATCCAGGGCCTGGGTCACCGCGCGGTCGCCCAGCGCGTGGAAGTGCACCGACAGCCCCCGCGCGTCGAGCGCCGCGACGTACCCGCCGAGCGCCGCCGGGTCGATGAAGTCGATGCCCGACGACGGCGGGTGCACCCCGTAATGCCCGTGGATCGACGCCGTCTGGTTCTCGACGATGCCGTCGAGCATCATCTTCACGGTGTCGGCGATGAACAGGGAGGGCTGCCCGAGCGCCTCCGCCTCGTCGCGGCGCGCGGCCAGGCGGTCGATCTGCGAGGCGTCCTCCGACCGCTCCCACCAGAGGGCCGCGGTCACCCGGGCGCGCAGCTCGCCCGCCTCGAGGGCCGAGCGGTAGACGGGGAAGGCGTCGACGAAGCCCAGCCCCTCGCCCACGAGCGCGTCCTGCCAGCCGGTGATGCCGAGCGAGAGCAGGTGCGTCTGGGCGGCGAGCAGCCCGGCCCGCGCGAGCGCCGCATCCGGAACCGGCTTCACGCCGTCGAGCAGCGCCATCGCGCCCTCGTGCAGGGTGCCCGACGGCGTGCCGTCGGCCACGCGCTCGAGCCGTCCGTCGGCGGGGTCGGGGGTCGAGGCGGTGATGCCGGCGAGGGCGAGGGCGGTCGAGTTCGCCCAGGCACTGTGGTGGTCGCGGCTGAGCAGCACGGCGGGCCGTCCGCCGGTGACGGCGTCGAGCGCCTCGCGGGTCGGAGCGCCACCCGTGAAGTGGTCCATCGTCCAGCCGCCGCCGAGGATCCACGCGGCCGCGTCCGACGCGCCGCCGCCGCCCGAGCCCCCGACCGACGCACCGCGGCTCGCCGCCACCGGGTGCGCCGCCGCATAGGCGCCGACGAGCTCCAGCGCGTGGGCCGCCGAGGAGGCCTCCGACAGGTCGCACTGCAGCATCTCGATCCCCGCGGGCAGCGGATGCACGTGCGCATCCTGGAACCCGGGCACCACCAGCCCCCCGCCCACGTCGACCCGCGTCACGGCCCGCCCGCCCCCGCCGGCCCGCGACCGCACCTCCCCGGCCTCGCCGACCGCCACGATCACGCCGTCGCGCACGAGCACCGAGCCCGGCCGGCTGCGCTCCATCCCCGCGGTGAAGACCGACCCGTTCTCGAACAGCACCTCAGCGCCCATGATCCGCCTTTCGCCCCCGCCGACTATCGTTTTCCACGGTCCAGTGACACCATGGTTACTGATTCGTCATTCTGACACCATAAACACTGCGGAAAGAGTTGTGATGCTGCACCTGAACCGAGACGTCGTCGTCGTGGGGGCGGGCGCCACCGGCCTCACCGCCGCCACCGAGCTGAAGGCGGCGGGCTTGTCGGTCGTCGTGCTCGAGGCCCGCGACCGCGTCGGCGGCCGCCTCCACACCGACGAGATCGACGGCCAGATGTACGAGCTCGGCGGACAGTGGGTCTCTCCCGACCAGACCGCGCTGATCGACACCCTCGAGACGCTCGGTCTGCCCACCTACGAGCGCTACCGCGAGGGCGAGAGCGTCTACGTCGGCCCCGGTGGCGTCGCGGCGCGGTTCACGGGTGACATCTTCCCCGCCTCCGACGCGACCCAGGCCGAGCTCGAGCGCCTGATCGCGCTGCTCGACGAGCTCGTCGCCCAGACCGACCCGGCCGCCCCGTGGGAGCACCCGCGCGCCGCCGAGTTCGACCGCATCACCTTCCGCGCCTGGCTCGAGGCCGAGAGCGACGACTCCGAGGCCGTCGAGAACATCGCCCTGTTCATCGCCGACGCCATGCTCACGAAGCCGGCGCACTCCTTCTCGCTGCTGCAGGCGCTCCTGATGGCAGCCTCCGCGGGAAGCTTCAGCCACCTGGTCGACGCCGACTTCATCCTCGACAAGCGGGTCGTGGGCGGGCTGCAGCAGGTGCCGCTGCGCCTCGCGGAGGGGCTCGGCGACGACGTGCGGCTCGGGCATCCGGTGCGCACCGTCGAGTGGGCCGACGGCGGTGTCACCGTGTCGACGGATGCGCTCACCGTCGCCGCCCGCCACGTGATCGTCGCCGTTCCGCCGAACCTCTACGACCGCATCGACTACGTGCCCCCGCTGCCGCGCCTGCGCCAGCAGCTGCAGCAGCACCAGTCGCTCGGACTCGTGATCAAGGTGCACGCCACCTACGAGACCCCGTTCTGGCGCGAGGACGGCCTCTCGGGCACCGCCTTCAGCCCGTACCAGCTGGTGCACGAGGCCTACGACAACTCCAACCACGGCGAGACGCGGGGCACCCTGGTGGGCTTCGTCAGCGATCAGAAGGCGGATGCGCTGCTGCAGCTCTCGGCCGTCGACCGCCGCCGGGCGATCCTCGACTCCCTCGCCGCGTACTACGGACCGAAGGCACTGGAGCCCGTCGTGTACTACGAGAGCGACTGGGCCGCCGAGGAGTGGACGCAGGGCGCCTACGCCGCGAGCTTCGACCTCGGCGGGCTGACCCGCTACGGGGCGCTGCAGCTCGAGCCCGTGGGGCCCATCCGGTTCGGGTCGAGCGACCTCGCGGCCGAGGGCTACCAGCACGTCGACGGCGCCATCCGGGTCGGCCGCCGGCTCGCCCGCGAGATCCTGGACGAGATCGCCGCGACCTCCACGACGAACGCCACCTCGAGCACCGACACCACCCCCGTCACCGAAGGAGCATCAGCATGAGCCAGTACGCCGTCGTCAACCCGGCCACCGGGGAGACCCTGAGCGAGTACCCGACCATCACCGACGCCGAGCTGCAGGAGGCCGTCGGCGCCGCATCGTCGGCGTTCGAGGACTGGTCGCGCCGCGCATCCGTCGCCGACCGGGCCGCCCTGATCGCCCGGGTCGCCGCGCTGCACGAGGAGCGCAAGGACGCGCTCGCCGAGATCATCGTGCGCGAGATGGGCAAGCCGCTCGACCAGGCGGTGGGCGAGGTGGAGTTCGCCGCGGCGATCTACCAGTACTACGCCGACCACGCCGAGGAGTTCCTGGCCGACGAGAAGATCGAGCTGAGCGACGGCACGGGGCAGGCCTTCATCCGCCGCGCGGGCCTCGGGGTGCTGCTCGGCATCATGCCGTGGAACTTCCCGTACTACCAGGTGGCACGGTTCGCGGGCCCGAACATCGTCGCGGGCAACACCATCCTGCTGAAGCACGCGCCGCAGTGCCCCGAGTCGGCCGCCGCGATCGCACAGATCTTCGACGACGCCGAGGCCGAGCTGGGCGCGCACGACAGCGTCTACGTGAACATCTACGCCACGAACGAGCAGATCGCGACCGTGATCGCCGACCCGCGCGTGCAGGGCGTCTCGGTCACGGGCTCCGAGCGGGCGGGCGCCGCGGTGGCGCAGCTCGCCGGCCAGAACCTGAAGAAGGTCGTGCTCGAGCTCGGCGGCTCCGACCCGTTCATCCTGCTCTCGACCGCCGACCTCGACGCGGCCGTGCAGGACGCGGTGAACGCGCGCCTCGACAACAACGGCCAGTCCTGCAACGCCGCCAAGCGCTTCATCGTGATCGACGACCTCTACGAGGAGTTCGCGGCGAAGTTCACCTCGGTGTTCACGGATGCCCAGCCCGCCGATCCCTTCGCCGACGGCACCCTGCTCGGCCCGCTCTCCTCGACCGCCGCGGCCGACCGCCTCGAGGAGCAGCTCGGCCGAGCGATCTCCCAGGGCGCCACCGTGTTGGCCAAGGGCGAGCGGAGCGGCAACTTCTTCCCGCCCGCCGTGCTCGCCGACGTCACCCCGACGATGGACGCGTACCGCGAGGAGTTCTTCGGCCCCGTCGCCGCGCTCTACCGCGTCTCGTCGGAGGACGAGGCGATCGCGCTCGCGAACGACACCCCGTTCGGCCTCGGCTCCTACGTCTACACGACCGACGAGGAGCAGGCGCTGCGGGTCGCCGACCGCATCGACGCCGGCATGGTGTGGGTGAACCTGGTGCTGGGCGACGCGGCGGAGCTGCCGTTCGGCGGCGTCAAGCGCTCGGGTTCGGGCCGCGAGATGGGGCGCTTCGCCGTGGAGGAGTTCGTGAACAAGAAGCTCATCCGCATCGCTTAGCGGAGCCATGCACACTCGACGCCCGTAGGACAGTCCCCTGCGGGAACAGCGTTCCGGGCGCATGGTTGGGTATGGACAGAATTCACTACGTGGGCGACTCCGTCCTGACGGGCTCCGCCATCGCCGAGGCGCTGCTCGACCTCGCCCGGGCCCTGGCCCAGGCGCAGACGGCGGAGACCGTCGAGATCCCGACCCGGCTCGACGACGGGGCGGTCGGGCGGTCGACGCTGCTGCTCGGCCCGGCGAGCCAGATCGTCTCCGACACCGAGGAGAGCCCGTACGAGGAGATCGTCGACGACGCGCTGGTGCAGCGCCTGCACACCCAGATCGGCGAGCTCGCCGCGGGCGGCCGCGTCGTCGTGGCCGCGCCGATCCCCGCGGGCGACGACCAGACCGTCGCCCTCGACCTCGACGGCCTCTACCCCCGGTGACCGGTCGCGGGCCCGGTGCCGTAGGGTGAGGCCTCACGCCCACCGCCACCGCGACGGCGCCCACCGCCATTGCGACCCACGGGTAGAAGAGGGAGACCGCGCATGAAGCGCATCACCTACAGCGGCGGGTCGATCGTGACCGGCAGCGCCATCACGGCCGCGCTGCTCGAATACACGACCACCGTCGCCGACGCCGAGAACAGCGTCACGGTCGACATCGCGGTGCTCGAGGAGAACGGCGACGTCTCCGTGCACACGCTGCTGCTCAGCCCGGCGAGCCAGTTCGACGTCGTCGACGTCGGCGGCATGACCGACGAGGAGGAGGCGGAGCGCTTCCCGGTACCCGTCATGCCGCAGGTCGGCATCAGCGGAACCGTCGAGTCCACCGCGGACGCCCGCGCGACGGCGACCGACATCAACGACATCATGCGTGAGATCGACGACGGGCTGGGGCAGTAAGCATGGGTTACTTCATCTACGGCACCCCGTCCGTCTCGGTCGAGTTCGACGATCGCGTGCTGGCCCACGTGAAGGCCGTGATCATCTCGAAGGTCCGGCGGGGCGAGAGCTTCACGTTCTCCTGGGAGTACACCGTCGCCAAGGGCAGCGGCCACAGCTCGATCTGGATCCACCCGACCATCCCGTTGCAGTTCGACTTCGTCGGCAGCAAGGAGCCGGTCCTGAACCGGGTCTGGATCGAGGAGCTGGTGCGGCTGTCGAACTCGCCGGCCGGCCTCCGGGTCGTCCCCGAGCCGCGCGACCCCGCCGCGTAGGCCGACCCGGCCGAGAGCGGCCCGACCCGGCCACGCGCGGCCGGTGGCCGCCCTCAGGGAAGGGCGATGACGAGGCCCGTGCGCTCGGCCGCGATCTCCGAGGTGCCGGCCGTGACCGCCGCCGCGACCCGCGTCCCGAGGTCGGGTGCGACGGGCGCCGCGTCGGAGCCCGGCCAGACGACCGCGGTGATGTTCGGCGCCGGCGCGAGGGGCTGCGCGCCCACCACGAGGAACTGCCGACCGGGCTGGGCCGCCGCCACCTGCTGCAGCGCGTCGAGCCCGGTCGGCCCGACCGTCACCACGACGTCGGGGTCGGAGTCGAGCGCCCGCTCGTAGAGGGTGCCCGCGTTCGCCGAGACCGCGAGGTCGAGCAGGGTGACGGATGCCGCGTTGGCGGTCGCGAGCCCGGTGACCGCCTGGCGCACGGCGTCGGCCTGCTCGGCGCCGGCACTCCCGTCCCCCGGCAGCACCACGACGAGCGCGAGCCCGGACGGCACCGCCGGCGCCTCGGGAGCGGCCACGGTCGGCGCCGGCTCGGGCGGCGTGGTGGGGGCGACGACGCTCGGCGCCGCCGTGGGGCTCGGGGTCTTCGTGAAGACGACATCACCGCCGGCCGCGCATCCGCTCATCGACGCCAGCAGCGCACCGGCCACGAGCGCCGTGCCGAGGAGCTGAGCGAGTCGGGCCGCCACCGCCTAGAGCTCGGTCTCGAAGGGCTCGGTGACGAGCAGGTCGGCGACCGAGTCGAGCACCTCGTCGGGGCGGAAGGGGTACTTCGCGATCTCGCGCTCGTCGCTGATGCCCGTCATCACGAGGATGGTGTGCAGGCCGGCCTCGATGCCGGCGACCACGTCGGTGTCCATGCGGTCGCCGATCATGCCCGTGTTCTCGGAGTGCGCGCCGATGCGGTTCATGGCCGAGCGGAACATCATCGGGTTCGGCTTGCCCACGATGTAGGGCTCCTTGCCGGTGGCCTTGGTGATCAGGGCGGCGATCGCGCCGGTGGCGGGCAGCGGGCCCTCGGTGCTCGGGCCGGTGGCGTCGGGGTTCGTGACGATGAAGCGCGAGCCGTTGCCGATCAGCCGGATGGCCTTCGTGATCGCCTCGAAGGAGTAGTTGCGGGTCTCACCGACCACCACGTAGTCGGGCGCGGTCTCGGTCATGATGAAGCCGGCCTCGTGCAGGGCCGTGGTGATGCCGGCCTCGCCGATGACGAACGCACTGCCGCCCGGCATCTGGTCGGCGAGGAAGGTGGCCGTGGCGAGCGCGCTCGTCCAGATGAACTCCTCGGGCACCTCGAGGCCGCTCGAGCGGAGACGTGCGCTCAGGTCGCGCGGCGTGAAGATGGAGTTGTTCGTGAGCACCAGGTAGGGCTTGCCCTGGTCGCGCCACTGCTGCAGCAGCTCGGCGGCACCGGGGATGGGGTGGTTCTCGTGCACGAGCACGCCGTCCATGTCGGTGAGCCAGCATTCGATCTCGTCGCGGCGGGGCATGCTCGTCCTTCCTTCGTCGTCACGCCCAGGCTAGCGGGCCCGCCTGAGCTTCGGGGGCTTCTCGGAGACTGGGGCGGGCACCCTCTGACAGGCTGGAGGCATGAGCGATCGCGTGGCTGCCGAGGTGTATGACGTCGTGATGGTCGACCGGCGGGGAGGCCCGCTGAGGCGCGCGGTGAGGTGGGGCGGCACGGTCGCGGCCGGCCTGCTCGACGGCAGCGGCGTCGCCCCGGCCGTGAGCGGAAACGCCCCGGCCGTGTTGGAGCTGAGCATCTGCAGCGACGGCGTCGAGCTGCGTCGCGTCGCGGCGAGCGACGTCACCGGTCTGGCCGACCTGCACGACCGCATGCTGCTCCAGCTCGAGACCACCACCCCGGAGCAGTTCGCCGAGTCCTGGGAGCTTCCGGCGCGCTGACCGGCTGACGCGCTGACGGGCTGACGCGCTGACGCGCTGACGGCCGCGCGGTCTGGCAGGCTGGGGGCATGGACGAGCGCGCGGCTGCCGAGGTGTACGACGTCGTGATGGTCGATCGAGACGGCGGGCCGCTGCGGCGAGCGGCGCGGTGGGGTGGCACGATCGTCGCCGGGCTGCTCGACGGCAGTGGGATGGCGCCCGCCGTGTCGGAGCTGAGCATCAGGAGCGACGGCGTCGAGCTGCGTCGCGTCGCGGCGAACGACGTCAGTGAGCTGGCCGATCTGCACGACCGCATCCTGCTCCAGCTCGAGACCACCACCCCCGAGGAGTTCGCCGAGTCCTGGGACCTCCCGGCGCACTGACGCGCACGCCGGCGTCGTCGCCGACGGGGTGACGGAGGCTCAGGCTTCCGCGATCGGCAGGTCGAACATCTCGGGCCGCTCCACGTCGGGGTCAGGACCGCTGCGCCGGCCCGTGTCGAGCGCGTCGATGCGCGCGAGCTCGTCCGCACTCAACTCGAAGTCGAAGACGTCGAAGTTCGACGCGATCCGGGCGGGGTTCGTCGACTTCGGGATCGCCGACCGCCCCTCCTGCACGTGCCACCGCAGCATCACCTGCGCCGGGCTCTTCCCGTGCGCGGCGGCGATCGCGGCGATCGTCTCGTCCTCCATCACACTGACGCGCTGCTCGCCCCACCCGGGATAGAAGGTGATGCCGCCGATCGGGGACCAGGCCTGGGTCAGAACGCCCAGCCGTGCATCCGTCGCCTGCAATTCGGGCTGAACGAAGTACGGGTGCAGCTCGACCTGGTTCACCGCGGGCACCACCGAGGTCTCGGCGAGCAGCCGCTCGAGGTGCGCCGGCGTGAAGTTGCTGACGCCGATCGAGCGCACCCGCCCGTCGCCGAGCAGCGTCTCGAGGGCCCTGTAGGCCGCCACCGTGCGCTCGAAGCGCGCGGGCGCGGGCTGGTGCAGGATGAGCAGATCGAGCGTGTCGAAGCCCAGCTTGCCGGTCGCCTTCTCGAACGCGTGCAGCGTCTCGTCGTAGCCGAAGTCGCTCACCCAGACCTTGGTCTCGATGAAGACCTCGCTCCGGTCGACCTCCGAACGACGGATGCCCTCGCCCACCTCGCGCTCGTTGCGGTACGCCGCTGCGGTGTCGATGTGCCGGTACCCGGTGCGCAGCGCGGTCTCGACGGCCGCGGCCGTCTCCTCGGGGGTGCTCTGGTAGACGCCGAGGCCGATCGCGGGGATCTCGACGCCGTTGTTCAGGGTGAAGCTCGGGATGCTCATGCCCTCGACGCTACGCCGCCCCCGCCCGCCGAGGGAGGCCCTGTGATCACCCCCCGCGGCCCGCCGTCAGCCCGTGCCGAAAGCCGCGGTCGCCCGCGACCCGATGAGGCGCTCGAGAGCGCTCAACTCGGCCATCACCTCCGACGCCACGAAGGCCCGGTCGCGCTTGCGCTGGTTCAAGGGCGTCAGGATGCCCGCCTCCACCAGCGCCAGCACGGCGTTGTTCGCCGCCGTGTAGCTCACGCCCAGCTCCCGCTCCACTCCGCTGGCGGTGACCACGGGACGCGCGGGCAGCACGTCGAGGAGAGCGTCGGCGGCCGACCCGCGGCGGAAGCCCGTGGCCACCCGCCACTCCCGCGGCAGCTCGTTCAGCCGCTGCGGCAGGGGAAGGCACGCCTCTGCCGCGATGCGGGCCGCCACGGCGATGCCGTCGGCCACGGGCGACACCTCGCCCGCCCGGTAGGCGTCGAGCAGGCCGAAGTAGCGCTCGCGGTCGGCCGAGAGGGCGGACGCGATCGGCACGACGACCGTGCGGGCGTTGCCACGCCGTCGTAAGACGGCCTGGATCAGGGCGCGCCCGATGCGCCCGTTGCCGTCGGTGAAGGGGTGGATCGACTCGAACTGCGCGTGCACGATGGCGGCCTGCAGAAGAGGGGGGAGATCGTCGCGATGCGCGAAGGCGAGCAGGTCGTCGATCAGCGGCTCGACCAGTTCAGGCGGAGGTGGCACGTACAGGGCGTCGCGGGGGGAGTGGTCGCTGCCCCCGATCCAGTTCTGCACGTCGCGGAAGCGGCCGGCGTACCCGCGCTCGACAGGGTCGTCTGCCATGAGCTCGGCGTGGGCGGAGAGAATGCGCTCGGCCGTGATGCGCCCGCCGCGCTCGACAGAGGTGACGAGATCGTGGATGGCTGCCGACGCCGCCACCATGGCGGTCGCCGACTCGTTCGCGCGAGACCCGGCGATCGCGCGGGCGAAGTCGCCGACACCGGCCTCCAGGTGCTCGATCTTCGACGACGCGACCGACTCGAGACGGATGAGCATCATGCCGAGCGCACCGACGCTCTGCCCGTCGGAGGCCTGATCGAGCCGTGCGATCGCGTCGAGGGCGGCGGTCTCGGCACTGCTCGCCCCGATCGGCACCTCCAGCGCGGCGATCGACGGCGGGATCGAGACCGTCACCGCGGACAGCATGCGGTCGGCGCGGGTGCCCGCTCGGCGGCTCTGCGACCACGGAACGGTGCGGATGACATGGGGAGGCCAGCGCATGGTGCCTCCCAAGGGTGAGATAGGACCGCCGGTATGCAAGCTTAGCTTCGTAACCTGCAATAAGCGACTCGTTATGCAAGCGTGTTCAGCTCTTTGGATGATTTCCGGGTTTGGGTTGGGGTGACCTTAAGGGTTATAGTCGGGGCTACCTTTAGGGCGGCCCGGACGAGGTCGCAGGGCGGAGAGACGAGATGGGCGAGCATCCGGGGGCCATCGCACTGGCGGTGTCGACGGTGATCTTCGCGCTCCGGCCCGACCAGCCCGACGCGCCCGCCGGGCTGTGGCTGCCGCTGGTGCGGCGCATCCGCCCGCCCTACGAGGGCGATTGGGCATTGCCCGGCGGGCCGCTGATGATCGACGAGGACCTCGAGGACGCCGCCGCCCGCACCCTCGGCGCCACCACCGCGCTCGAGCCCGCCTACCTCGAGCAGCTCTACGCCTTCGGCACCCTCGACCGCTCGCCCGAGGGTGCGAAGGACCGCGTGGTCTCGATCGTGTACTGGGCGCTGGTGAGCTCCGACGAGGTGGCGACCAGCGCCGGCGCCAACCCCGAGAACGTCAGCTGGTTCTCGGTCGACGACCTGCCCGACCTCGCCTTCGACCACGACGTCATCATCGAGTACGCCCTCTGGCGCCTGCGCAACAAGGTCGAGTACAGCCGCATCGCGCACGCCTTCCTCGGCGACACCTTCACCCTCGCCGAACTGCGCGAGGTGCACGAGGCGGTGCTCGGGCGCTCGCTCGACCCGGCCAACTTCCGCCGGCAGATCGAGTCGTCGAACTCGGTCGTGCCCACCGGCAAGCGGGTGCTCGGCACGAGCTACCGGCCGCCGCGCCTCTACCGCTACAACACCTCGGTCGCGCCCGTCGACCGCGGGCCGCTCGACCGCCTCCCGAGAAAGCCGCGACCATGACCGCACGCCTCCTGTCCGTCGACGACGAGATCCAGCTGATCGCGGCGGGGACGGCCGCCGCGCCGGGCTCGACCGCGAGCACGTGCGCCCCTGAGCTCGCCGAGGGCCCCTGGGTCTTCGACCTGCAGAGCCCCACCTACGGCCCGGGCGCCTCGATGGCCGACCCGCTCCCCGCCGAGGCGCCCCGGCAGGGCGTGCTCCCCGAGGAGTACACGGCGGCCTCGAAGAGCGAGCTCGACACGCGCATCCGTCGTGCCAAGGAGACTCTCGGCGACAGCGTGGTCGTGCTCGGCCACTTCTACCAGCGCGACGAGGTGGTGCAGTACGCCGACTTCGTGGGCGACTCGTTCCAGCTGGCCAACGCCGCGAAGACGAGGCCGGATGCCCGCGCCATCGTCTTCTGCGGCGTGCACTTCATGGCCGAGACCGCCGACATCCTGGCGCAGCCGTCGCAGGCGGTCATCCTGCCCAACCTCGCGGCGGGCTGCTCGATGGCCGACATGGCCGACATCGACTCGGTCGAGGAGGCCTGGGCGCAGCTGGCGTCCGTCTACGGATCCGAGCCCGACGCCGAGGGGCGGGTGCCGATCATCCCGGTCACCTACATGAACTCCTCGGCCGACCTGAAGGGCTTCTGCGGCCGCAACGGCGGCATCGTCTGCACCTCGTCGAACGCCGCGACGGTGCTCGAGTGGGCCTTCGAGCGCGGGCAGCGGGTGCTGTTCTTCCCCGACCAGCACCTCGGCCGCAACACCGCGAAGGCGATGGGCGTGCCCGTCGAGCGGATGCCGCTGTGGAACCCCCGCAAGCCCCTCGGCGGCTCGACCGCCGACGAGCTGACGGACGCCCGGGTCATCCTCTGGAACGGGTTCTGCTCGGTGCACAAGCGCTTCACCGTCGCCCAGATCGAGCGCGCGCGGGCGGCACACCCCGACGTGCGGGTGATCGTGCACCCCGAGTGCCCGATGCCCGTGGTCGACGCGGCCGACGGCGCCGGATCGACCGACTACATCGTCAAGGCCATCGCCGCCGCCCCCGCCGGCTCGACCTTCGCCATCGGCACCGAGATCAACCTCGTGCAGCGCCTCGCGAACCAGTACCCGCAGCACACGATCTTCTGCCTCGACGACGTGATCTGCCCGTGCTCGACGATGTACCGCATCCACCCGGGCTACCTCGCGTGGGTGCTCGAGTCGCTGGTCGACGGGGTGGTGCTGAACCAGATCTCGGTGCCGGCGTCGGTCGCCGAGCCGGCGCGGGTGGCACTCGAGCGGATGCTCGCGGCCCGGCCATGACCACGGCCATCGCCTCGGCGCAGTCCTCCCGCCGGCCGCGGGTGATCGTGGTGGGCAGCGGCATCGCCGGGCTCGTCGCGGCGCTCGGACTCGTGGACGTCGCCGACGTCGTGGTCGTCACGAAGGGCGCCGTCGACGACGGCAGCACGCGGTACGCCCAGGGCGGGATCGCGGCGGCGGTGATGCCCGGCGACTCGGTCTCGTCGCACGTCGCCGACACCCTCGCGGCCGGCGCCGGGCTGTGCGACCCCGAGGCGGTGCGGGTGCTCTGCACGGAGGGGCCCGCCCGCATCCGTGACCTGATCGAGTGGGGCGTCGCCTTCGACCGTGCGGGTGGGAACGCGGGCGGCGGCACCGAGGGGGCTTTCGACGCGGGGCTCGAAGGGGCGCACTCGCGGCGGCGCATCCTGCACGCCGGCGGCGACGCGACGGGGCTGGCGGTGGAGACGGCTCTCGTGCGGGCGGTGCGGGCGTCGGCGGCGCGGGTGCTCGAGCACACGATGCTCGTCGATCTGCTGCTCGCCGGCGGCGGCGCCGATGCCGATGCCGGATCCGACGCCGGATCCGGCGCCGGGGCCGGGCCCGTGGTCGGTGTGCGGGTGCTGCGCGCCGGCCGCTTCGAGGAGCTGCACGCCGACGCCGTCGTGCTCGCCACGGGCGGTGCCGGGCAGCTGTACCCGTTCACCACGAACCCGGCGGTCGCGACCGGTGACGGCGCGGCGGCCGCGCTGCGGGCCGGGGCGCGTCTCGCCGACCTGGAGTTCGTGCAGTTCCACCCGACGGCGCTCGCCGTGCCGGGTTCACCCCTGGTGTCGGAGGCCGTGCGTGGTGACGGCGCGGTGCTGCGCAACGTCCACGGGTCGCGATTCCTGGTGCACGCGCATCCGCTCGCCGAGCTCGCCCCGCGGGACGTCGTGGCCCGGGCCATCGCGACCGAGATGCTCGCCACGGGCGCCCCGGTGCTGCTCGACGCGACCGGGGTCGACGACCTGGAGGCGCGCTTCCCGACCGTGACGGCGGCCTGCCGTGCCGCCGGCTTCGACTGGACCCGGGAGCCCGTGCCGGTCGCGCCCGCCGCCCACTACTGGATGGGCGGCGTCGCCACCGACCTCGACGGCCGCACCTCCCTCCCCGGGCTCTTCGCGGTCGGGGAGGTCGCGTGCACCGGCGTGCACGGCGCGAACCGCCTCGCCTCGAACTCCCTGCTCGAGGGTCTCGTCTTCGCCCACCGGGCGGCAGCCGCCCTGCGTTCGGAGCTGCATGCCCCGAACGGCATGAGCACTCCCAGCGGGCCGTCGATGGTGCCGGATGCTCGTCCCACCACGGGCTCGCATGAACCGACGCGTGCCGAGCTCCAGGGCCTGATGTGGAGGCACGCGGGCCTCCTCCGAACGGCGGACGGGCTGCTCGAGGCGCAGCGCACGCTCGGTTCGTGGAGCATCGACACGTCCCGCACCACCGACGTGGAGCGGCTCGAGACCGGCAATCTGCTGCAGCTAGCCCGGGTGGTGGTGAGCGCCGCGATCGCCCGCGAGGAGTCCCGCGGGGCGCACGCGCGAGCCGACTTCCCACTGATCTCGCCCGATTCCGCGGCCCGACCCCGCACGTCGACCGACGCCGTCGTCCGACCCCGAACCAGAGAAGAGGTCAGCGCCTGATGCTCACCACCCAGATCATCGACGACGTCGTCGCCCGCGCTCTCGCCGAGGACGCGCCCTGGGGCGACCTCACCTCCGAGCTGCTCATTCCCGAGGAGGCATGGGCGTCGGCGCGCCTCGAGGCCCGGGAGCCCGGGGTGTTCAGCGGAGGCGCCGTGTGGGAGGCGACGATGCGACTGGTCGACCCGCGCATCCGTTCGACCCTGCTCGTCGAGGACGGGGAGCGCTTCGAGCCGGGAGCCGTGCTGGCGACGGTCGAGGGGCCGGCCCGCGGCATCCTGCGGGCCGAGCGTGTGGGGCTCAACCTCGTGCAGCGGATGAGTGCCATCGCCACCGAGACCTCCCGCTACGTCGCCGCGGTCGCCGGAACCGGCGCGCGCATCGTCGACACGCGCAAGACCACGCCGGGCCTGCGAGCCCTGGAGCGCGCGGCGGTGCGGGCGGGCGGCGGCCACAACCACCGCTTCTCGCTGTCCGACGCCGTGCTCGCCAAGGACAACCACCTCGCCGTGCTGGCGCAGCAGCACGGGGGCGACGTGACGGCGGCGATCCGGGCGGTGCGGGCCCAGATCTCGCACACCACCCACCTCGAGGTCGAGGTCGACCGGCTCGACCAGATCGAGCCGGTGCTCGCGGGAGGGGTCGACACGATCCTGCTCGACAACTTCACGCTCGACGAGCTGCGCGCGGGGGTCGCCCTCGTGGCCGGCCGGGCCCTCGTCGACGCGAGCGGTGGCGTCACCCTCGACACCGTCGGCGCGATCGCCCGCACCGGCGTCGACCTCATCTCGGTCGGCGCGCTAACGCACTCGGTGCGGGCGCTCGACCTCGGCCTCGACATCGGGCTGCCGGATGCGCGCTCTGCCGCCCCGGCGGCCGCCCCCGCCTTGGCCACCGAGGGCACTTCCTCCCCGGCCGCCCCACCCGCGGCGCGTCCGTGATCCACCTCGACGCGGCCGCGACCACGCCCGTACGCCGCGAGGTGCTCGAGGCCATGTGGCCGCACCTGACCGGCGAGTTCGGCAACCCCTCCAGCCACCACGCGTTGGGTGATGCCGCCGCGCGTGCCCTCGCCGGGGCGCGGCGGACGGTTGCCGAGTGGTTCGGCTGCCGTCCGGCGGAGGTCGTCTTCACCTCGGGCGGCACCGAGGGCGCCAACCTCGCGGTGAAGGGCCTGGCGCTCGGCAGTCCCCGGGGTCGGCACGCCGTGCTGAGCGCGGTCGAGCATCCGGCGGTCGTCGAATCGGTCGACCACCTGCGGCGCCTGCACGGCTTCGACGTCACGGTCGTGCCCGTCGACGGCACCGGCCTCGTCGACCCCGCCGCGTTCGCGGACGCCCTGCGCGCCGACACCACCCTCGCCACGGTGATGCTCGCGAACAACGAGATCGGCACGGTGCAGCCCGTGGCCGAGCTGGCCGCGGTCGCCCACGAGCGCGGTGTGCCGTTCCACACGGATGCGGTGCAGGCAGCAGGCTGGCTCGACCTCCGCCTCGACGTGCTCGGCGCCGACGCCGTGAGCATCTCGGGCCACAAGCTCGGCGCGCCCAAGGGCATCGGGGCGGTGGCGGTGCGCGGCCGCCATCCGCTCGAGCCCGTGCTGCACGGCGGGGGACAGGAGCGCGGCCGCCGCTCCGGCACCGAGAACGTGGCCTTCGCGGTCGGCCTCGCCCGCGCGGTCGAGCTCGCCGAGCCGGCCCGGACCGACGCGGCCGCCCGCACCACCGCGTTGCGCGACGACTTCATCGTCGAGGTGCTGCGGCGCGTCGACGGGGCGGTGCTGACCGGGCATCCGGATGCCCGCCTGCCCTCGGTGGCGTCGTTCTGCTTCCCGGGCACCAGTGGCGAGGCGGTGCTGCTCGGCCTCGAGGAGCGCGGCGTGATCGTCTCGAGCGGCTCGGCCTGCGCGGCCGGCAGCGACGACCCGTCGCCCGTGCTGCTCGCCCTCGGCCTCGACCCGGCCGTCGCCCAGACCGCCGTGCGCTTCACCTTCACCCCGGCCACCACGGCGCCCGACCTCGCGGCGGCGGCCACCGCCCTCGAGGCGACCCTCGCCTCCCTCGCGACCCTCCGCTGACCGGCGGATGTGCCCATGAGGTGACGGGAGGGGCGCGGAGGGCGGAGGATGGAGGGGTGAAGATCCTCTCGATTCAGTCGGCCGTGGCCTACGGGCACGTCGGCAACTCCGCGGCCGTGTTCCCCCTGCAGCGCATCGGGGTGGAGGTGCTGCCCGTGTACACGGTGAACTTCTCCAACCACACCGGGTACGGCGCCTGGCGCGGGCCGCTGATCTCGCCCGAGGACGTGCACGACGTCATCCTCGGCATCGAGGAGCGCGGCGTTCTGCCCGAGATCGACGTGGTGCTCTCGGGCTACCAGGGTGGCGTCGGCATCGGCGACGTCATCGTCGACGCGGTGCAGCGCGTGAAGGCCGCGAACCCGTCGGCGGTCTACGCCTGCGACCCCGTGATGGGCAACGCGAAGTCGGGCTGCTTCGTGGCCCCCGAGATCCCCGAGCTGCTGCGCGACCGGGTCGTGCCCGTCGCCGACATCATCACCCCGAACCAGTTCGAGCTCGGCTACCTCACCGGCACCGAGCCCGGCTCGCTCGAGTCGACCCTCGCCTCGGCCGACCTCGCCCGCGCGATGGGCCCCTCGACGGTGCTCGTCACGAGCGTCGAGCGCCCCGACCGTGCCCCCGACACGATCGAGATGCTCGTGGTCGACGACGCCGGCGCCTGGATCGTGCAGACGCCCCTGCTCCCGTTCAAGGCCAACGGCTCGGGCGACGTCACGGCGGCCCTGTTCACCGCCCACTACCGCGAGACCGGATCGGCCGCGACGGCGCTCGAGCGCACGGTGTCGAGCGTCTTCGATCTGATCGAGGCCACCCACCGTTCAGGGCGGCGCGAGTTGCAGCTGATCGAGGCGCAGGAGTCGTACGCGCATCCGCGTCTGCAGTTCACGGCAGAACAGGTGCGCTGAGGGCGGACGGCCGGGAAGGTGTCCCTCCTGGGGCTCTGCTCCGGCGCCGGCCGCCGGGATACCGTGGGCGGATTCCCTCTCCCATCGGAGTGATCCCGTCATGACTACCCGATCCTCGGTCCTCGCGGAGTACCTGCGTGCCCGCCGATCGCAGCTGGACCCCGCGTCGTTCGGCTTCGTCGACCACGACCGGCGCGTGCCGGGTCTGCGGCGGGAGGAGCTGGCGAGCCTCGCCGGCATCAGCCGCGACTACTACATCCGCCTCGAGCAGGGCCAGAACCACCAGGTGTCCCACCAGGTCCTGAACAGCCTGGCCGAGGCGCTCTGCCTCGATCCCCTCGAGCGGAGCTACTTCTACCGGATCGCCCGGCCGGGCTTCTCGCCGACGCCGCCGCGCCGGGAGCCGACGCCGGTGAGCGAGACGGTGCTGTCGCTGCTGAACACCTGGTCCGACGTTCCGGCGTTCGTCGAGGACAGCAATCTCGACGTCGTCGCGATCAACGAGATGGCCGACGTCCTGATCCCGAGCGTCGAGCTGTTCGACGGCAATCTCGCCCTGGCAGCGTTCGCGAAGGTGGACGAGGAGCGCATCCACGACATCGCCCACCGGGCGGTGGCGGCGTTGAGGTTCCACGGCGACCCCGGCAATCCGCGGTTCCAGGAGGTCGTCGGCGAGCTGTCGACGACCAGCGCGGCGTTCCGGCGGCTGTGGGCCCAGCACGACGCGCGGCCGATGTCCCAGGGGACGATCCTCCTCGTGGCCGGCGACGGCGAGCTGGTCGAGTTCCCGTGGCAGGTGCTGGAGGTGCCGGGCGGGTTCTTCATGACGGTCTGGCCGGTGGCACGGGGCACACGCGCCTTCGAGGTGCTCGCGTCTCTCCGGGAGAACGCCCTCACCGGGCGCGGGGTCCGCGGGCCGCTCCGGGGCTGGCCGGCCCGCTAGCGCACCGACGGGTCGAGGGCGGCCGCCATGCTCGCGAAGACCGCCGCCGTGAGGCTCTGCGGCGGCGCCGAGAGGACGGTGAGGAGGTAGCCGGGCATGCTGCGCACCGCGAAGTTCTGCACGTCGATCTCCATCGTCCCCACGTTCTCGACGACCATGTGGATGTGCGCGTCCTCGGGGCCCGAGACGTCGTACCGCGCCCAGAGCCGCACGAAGTCCTCGTCGGCGGCGGAGAGCTGCTCGACGAGCTCGGTCAGGCGCGGCGAGAACGGATTCGCGTCCCGGCGCAGCCCGGCGACGGAGGACCTGACCATCGGCTCCCACTCGACGAGGGTGCGCTTCATCCGCTCGTTGAACAGGTCGACCACGACGTTCGACCCGGTCGCGAGGCCGCCGTGGCCGAAGTTGGTCGCCAGGGGGTTGGAGGCGACGATGTCGCGATTGCTGTCGGAGACGTAGGCGGGAGTGTGGGTCCACTGCCTCAGCACGCGCGCGATGCGCTCCGCGGACTCGGCGGCGGGGGGCTCGGGGTTCGGCAGGTCACCGCTGGCGACCCGGAACATGTACTGCCGGGCATCCGCGTCCAGTCGCAGCGCGCGGGCCAGCGTGTTGAGCACCTGGTCGGAGGGCCGGATGTTCCGCCCCTGCTCGAGCCGCAGGTAGTACTGCTCGCTGATGCCGGCGAGACGCGCGACCTCGTCGCGGCGGAGGCCGGGAACTCGCCGTCTCGGCTCCCGGACGAGCCCGGCGTCCTCGGGCTGGGTGACGTTGCGACGTGCGCGGAGGAACTCTCCCAGCGCGAGAAGTTCCGCTGACAAGCGCGCGACCCCTTCATTCGGACGGCTCGACCCCGCGATCTGGAGCCGGGCCTCCAGTTCAGGATGCTCGACCACGCGCCCCGCGTCAATCGGGCCGCTGGGCGCCACTGCCGGGCAGGCGGTGGGTGCGTTCGGTGGTGAGGTCGTCGATCGCCATGTCCCGGTAGCGGCGGGCCCGCTGCAGCGCGTCGACGAGTTCGGCGGTGCCGAGCGGCACCACGTAGGCGGGTGTGCCGCGCTGGAACCGCCAGCCCTCCCGCAGGGCTCCGGCGTCGACGGCGTCGAAGCCGATGCTCTCGATCAGTTCGGCGACGGCCTTCTTCGCCGCCTCGTCGTCTCCGGCGATCGGCAGCTGGATGTGACCCGACCAGTCCGTGTAGTAGTTGCCGGCGTCCATCACGATCCGTCCCTCGAGGGCCGAGGCGGGGAGGGATCCGTAGCTGTGCAGCGGCACCGCCAGCAGCACCAGGTCCGCCCGGGCCGCCGCGCCCTCGACCGTGTCCGCCTCGGCGGAGCCACCGAGCGAGTCCACGGCCTCCGCCAAGGTCTCCGGCCCGCGGGAGTTCGCCAGCACGACGCGGTGTCCCGCCGCGACAGCGGCCTCCGCGAATCCCAGTCCGACCCGGCCGGTTCCCACTACTGCGATGACCGTCATGGTTCCTGTCCTCTCCTGCGGCGGATGCGCGGCGGATGCACCGGCTCCGACGGCCGACGCGCCGACCTTCCTTCGACTCTCGCGCCGCGACGGGTCCCCGTCATCCGTCCGATCACGTAGATGCCGCGGAGGCGAGACCCTCAGTCGTTGCCGTTGGCCGGGGGCGGGCCCAGCGCCTCGACCGCCGCGAAGAAGCCGTCGGGCACGGCGGAGTCGAGCAGCCGGGGCAGGTCGGCGAGACGCTCCGGCGTCGGCACGCCCACGACGGTCGTCGTGACCAGCGGGCTCCGCAGCGAGAAGCGCAGAGCGGCTGCGGCGAGGTCGACGCCCCACTCGGTCGCGAGCGCCCGCACCGCGGCCAGGTGCGCCGCGAACTCTTGGGGCATCGGCCGGTAGCCGTAGTCCGCCGTCGACCCGTTCGCGAGGGCGCCGCCACCGAAGGGAGCCGCGTTGAACACGGTCATCCCGAGCTCGCGGGCGAGGCGGAAGGTGGGTTCGGCCGACCGGTCCACGAGGGTCAGCCGGTTGTGCGACAGCACGGCGTCGAACACGCCGGTCGCCACGTACTCGTGCACCTGTCCGATCGTGCCCGCGGCGATGCCGACGGCCCCGATCACGCCCTCGTCGCGCAGGGCGAGCAGCGCCTCGACCGGGCCACCGGGCGCCATCGCCTCGGCGAAGGTGATCGTGTCGGGGTCGTGCAGGTGGTAGAGCGGCAGGTGGGAGACGCCCAGCCGGGTCAGCGACTCCTCCAGCGAGCGGCGCACCCGGTCGGCGTCGAAGACGCCCGACGGCACGTCGCGGTCGGCCTTGGAGTAGATCAGCTTCCCCGGCGGGAGCCCTCCGGCCCTCGCCAGCGCCTCACCGAGCAGCACCTCGCTGCGGCCCTCCGCGTACATGTTGCTCGTGTCGACGTTGCCGAGCGGTGAGGCGATCAGGGCGTCGGCGAGCTCTCCGGCGGCCGGGCGCTCGCCGAGCCGCGAGGCTCCGAGGGTGATCGGGGTGGTGGCGACGGGGTTCATGGTCTCTCCTCGATGGTGGTGACGGATGCTCGCGACGACGTCTCCCGGCCGAGGCGGATGCCCCACCCGGCGTTCCAGCCCTCCCCGGGCCCGATCCAGTGCAGCCCGCGGCCGGTGCGCAGGGCGTTCGGCGGCGCGGACATGGGCTCGACGGCCAGAGCGCTCCGCGTCCCGCGGTCGGTCGTGAGATCCGCCGCCCGGTACACCTGCACCCACTCGAACACCGCGTCGGCCCAGAGCTCCACCCTGGCACCGTCCGGCGCTTCGAGCCGGTGCACCACCTGTCCGCCGCGGCTCCGGAGCGCCGTGTAGCCCGAGTGCGGGTCGATCTCGGTGAGCCGGCGGCCGCTCCGCAGGTCCCACCGGGTGCCGGCGACCTCGCGCTCGCCCCGCGGGATCCACCCCTCGTCGAGCACCAGCGCGCGCTCGGCGTCGATCGTGAGGGTCAGGTCGTCTCCCGGCCGGTCGTCGACGCAGAGATACGGATGCGCGCCCAGCGCGAACGGCGACGCCTCCGCCGAGCGGTTGACAGCCTCGTGCTGCACGGAGACACCCACGCCCTCGGGACCGCCGTCGAGGGCGTACCGGGTCGTGAGTTCCAGCCGGAACGGATATCCCTGACTCGGTTCGAGGGCCGTGCGCAGCGTGACGGCATCGTCCGAGAGCTCGACGACGTCCCAGTCCCGCTCGAGCAGGAGCCCGTGGTTGGCGTGCCCGTTCTCGGGGTCGCCGACGGGGAGTCGCCGTTCGACGCCCTCGTGCGTCCAGCGCGCACCCTCGACGCGGTTGGGCCAGGGGGCGAGGATGGCCCCGGCCGCGCCGGGAGCCGGCTCCGTCGCCGCGGTCGGCTCGACGAGATGCAGGCCGTCGACCGCGAGCAGACGCAATGCGGCGGCGCGACGGGAGACGAGGGCGTCGATCCGCCTCCCGGCGTGCATCCCGTTCAGGCGCAGCAGACCGCCGACCTGCGGGGCCGTCCGGGTGGTCATCGCAGTCTTCCCCTTCGTCGTCGTCGCATCGTGAGGGCGGTGCTCCAGCGTCACCCGTGATTCCCTCCGCCTCCATGGGTGATCCGCCTGAACCCCTGGACGTTCCGCTGACGAAGGTGCTGACGAAGGCGCCGGCATCGAATCATCCAGGCTCTTCCGCCGGGCAGGCATTCCGACCTCGGCGCCGGTACGACAGGATCGGCAGGTGGCCCAGCTCAGCACTCCCGGGGCGCCGCGGCGCATCCGGCTCACCGATGCCCCTGCCGATTCCTCGGTCTCCGCCCTCCGACTCGGCGACTCCGTTCCCGGCGACGCCGTCGTCGTGCGGCGGAGCCACCTCGAACGGGGTGGGAGGCCCTGGTTCCCGGTCGCGGGCGAGTACCACTACGCGCGCACCGATCCGGCACGCTGGCGCGAGGACCTCGCGGCGATGCGGAGCAACGGCGTCACCCTGGTGTCGACGTACGCGATCTGGATCCTGCACCAGGAGACCCCGGAGTCGATCGACTGGTCGGGGGCCCTCGACCTGCGCCGTTTCGTCGAGACCGCCCGCGCGGTCGGGCTCGAGGTCGTGCTCCGGATCGGCCCGTGGGTGCACGGCGAGACCCGCAACGGCGGCTTCCCCGACTGGGTGCAGTCGGCCGACGTCGGACTGCGCGCGGACGACCCCGCCTACCTGGAGCTCGTGACCCCGTGGATCGGGGCCCTGGCCGACCAGCTGCGCGGCCTGTTCCGGAA
Organism: Herbiconiux flava; assembly: GCF_013409865.1. Classification (NCBI taxonomy): domain Bacteria; kingdom Bacillati; phylum Actinomycetota; class Actinomycetes; order Micrococcales; family Microbacteriaceae; genus Herbiconiux; species Herbiconiux flava. The sequence goes on along the minus strand of NZ_JACCBM010000001.1, from coordinate 644,787 downwards.
CGACGAGGCGCCGGACGCCCCGATCGTCGCCATCCAGGTCGAGAACGAGCTCTACGACCAGCCCGAGCACCTGCGCACCCTCCGGCGCCTGGCGGAGGCCGCCGGGATGACCGCTCCGCTCTGGACGGCGACCGGCTGGGGCGGCGCCCAGCTGCCCCCGGAGGAGTTCCTGCCGGTCTACGCCGGCTACGTCGACGGCTTCTGGGAGGACAGCGACGCCGGCTGGCCCGAGAACTACGCCATGCACTTCCGCTTCACCGACGAGCGGGACGACCTGGGCGTGGGGGCCGACGTGCGGGCAGCGAGCAACGGCGGGGCGGCCGGCGCGACCGGCGCCGACACCGCTGCCGCGGAGACCGTCCCCTACGCGACCTGCGAGCTCGGCGGCGGCATGCCCGTCGCCTACCACCGTCGCCCCCACGTCGACCCCGAGGACGTCGCGGCCGTCGCCCTCGCGAAGCTGGCCAGCGGCTCGGTGTTCCAGGGCTACTACATGTACCACGGCGGTGTGCAGGTGCCGGGCACGCAGGAGTCGCAGGCGACCGGCTACCCGAACGACCTCCCCGCCCGCGACTACGACTTCGCCGCGCCCCTCGGCGCGTTCGGCCAGCGCCGGCGCCACGCCGACCTGCTCCGGCTGCAGCACCTGTTCGCGCAGACGGCGGCCGACGTGCTGGCGCCGGCCGTCCCGTCGTTCGCGGAGGGGGAGCCGAGGGCGGCTCTCCGCGCCGACCGGGAGCAGGGCTTCGTGTTCTTCTCGACCTACCAGCCCGCGGTCGCCCCGTTGCCGGCGGAGACGGTGCAGTTCGAGCTCGGACTCGGCGAGCACCGGGTCGTGCTGCCGTCGGAGCCGGCCGTGGTCCCCTCGGGCGCCTCCTTCGTCTGGCCGGTGCGCCGACTGCTCCCCGACGGGAGCCGCTTCTCCGCGAGCGCGCAGCTCGTCACCGAGCTCGAGCTCGACGGCGTGCCCACGGTCGTGCTCTTCCAGACGGCCGGCGTGCCGGTGGAGGTCGTGCACGAGGGCGTCGGCGGCGGGTCGGAGCACCACCCCGTGCATCCGGTGGCCGTGCCGACCGCCGAGAACGGTCTCGAGGTCGGGGGAGCGCGGATGATCGTGCTCGACGCCGCGACCGCCGAGACCCTCTGGCGCGGCGAGGTCGACGGTGTCGAGCACCTGGTGTTCAGCGCGGCCGACGTGAGCTTCGACGGCGCGCTGTCGATCCGGCTCGCGGACGGACCGCAGACCGTCTCGACGATCCCGGCCCTCACCCGGGTCGGGGACGGTGTGCAGAGGATCGACGGCCCCGGCGACCTCCTCGGCGTCTATCGCGTGGACGGCCACGGTGCGACATCGGCCGGCCTCGAGGCGGAGATCGTTCGGGTGAGCGAGGCGCTCGGCACGGTGCCGGTGCGGCACGGCGGCAGCGCCGGCCGCCTGGCGGCGCCGCTCGAGGAGGACTTCGCGCTCGCGGCGCGCTACCGCCTCCGGCTGCCGGCGACCCCCGACGGGGCACGTCCTGGCGACCGGGCGATCCTCGGGATCGACTGGGTCGGCGACGTGGGCCGCGCCCACCACGACGGGGTGCTCGTGGCCGACCAGTTCTGGAGCGGCCGGCTCTGGGAGATCGACGTCACGGGTCTGTCGGGCGAGCTGGAGCTGGGGCTTCTGCCGTGGAGCCCCGACAGCGCGGTGCACCTGGACGGACGCGTGCGTCCGCTGGCCGACCGCGAAGGGCTCGCCGTGTTCGGAGCGCGGGTGCACCGGTCCCGGCTCGTGCCCGTCACCGCCTGAGCGGCGACGACGACGAAACAGACGACCACGAAAGAACGGCCCGGCTCTCGCGAGCCGGGCCGTTCTTCGTGCAAGGGACTGGGCGCTACTTCCCCGTCACCGTGAAGCCCTGCTCGTTGCCGTAGCTGACGAGCGAGTCCTGCCACTTCTTCAGTCCGGGGTTCAGATCCGAGTTGCTGGCGTACGACTGTCCGACGGAGTCGGCGAAGATCGTCTGCGCGTAGGTCTGGAAGGGCAGGTACTGCCATCCCTCCGGCACCGTGTCCGCGGCATCCAGGAGCACCTTGTTGACCTGCTGGCCACCGAAGTAGTCCGAGGTGGCCTCGGCGAACTCGGGCGCGGTGAGCGCGGCGACGGTCGACGGGAAGCTGCCTGAGTCCTGGAGGATCTGCACACCCTCGGGGGTGTCGTTGATCCACTGCACGAAGGCCGCGGCGAGGGCGGGGTTCTTCGTCTGCGAGATGACGCCCTGCGCGCTGCCGCCGAAGTTCGCGGAGGCCGCGGTGCCGTCGTAGGTCGGCATCGGCGCGGCCTGCCAGTCACCGGAGCCCTCGGGCGCGGCGGACTCGAGCAGGCTCGGCATCCAGGCGCCGCTGATCAGCGCGGCGATCTGACCGTTGCCCAGCTGCTTGTACCAGTCGTCGGTGTAGCTCGGGGTCGGCGAGAGCAGCTTCTTCTCGACGAGCTCGTTCCAGACGCCCGTCCACTTGGCGGTTCCCTCGTCCTGCAGGTCGATGGTCACGTCGGTGCCGTCGACCTGGAACGGGTGGCCGCCCGCCTGCCAGATCATGCTGCTGGCGAAGTAGCCGTCACCGCCGTCGGAGGTGAGGTACTGGTTGGGGTCGGCCGCGTGCAGCGTCTCCGCGGCGGCGCTGAACTCGTCCCAGGTGGTCGGCACGGTGATGCCGTACTGGTCGAAGACGCGCTTGTTGTAGAACATTGCCATGGGGCCCGAGTCCTCCGGCAGTCCGAAGACCTGGTCGCCGGACGCGACGGCGCTCCACGAGCCGGGGATGTAGTCGTCCTCGAGGTCGCCGAAGCCGTAGCCCGAGAGGTCGACGAGGTTGTCGGCGAGGTAGAACTGGGGCATCGCCGTGTACTCGATCTGGGCCACGTCGGGAGCGCCGGTGCCGGCCTTGATCGCGTTGGTGATCTTGGTGTACTCGTCGACGCCGCTGCCGGCGTTGACGTAGTTCACGGTGACGTTCGGGTACTTCTCCTCGAAGGCCTTCGCCTTGGCCTCGGAGGCGGGAGCCCACGCCCAGTAGGTGATCTCGCCGCCCTTCTCGAGGGCTGCCTCGAGGTCGGCGGGCGAGCCGGAGCCGGCCGCGGCTCCGCCGCCGGCGCCTCCTCCGGGGGAGCACGCGGCGAGGCCGGTGCCGATGAGCGCTGCGGTGAGCACTGCTGCTGCGATCCTGGTGCGTTTCACGGGTGTCACTTCCTTGTGTTGGGGTTCTCAGGTGGTGCGAGGTGGGGATGCGGGGTCAGGCCTTCACGCTTCCGGCGGCCAGTCCCGACTGCCAGTAGCGCTGGAGGAGCAGGAACACGATCACCAGCGGGATGATCGCCAGCAGCGATCCGGTGATGATGAGGTTCTGGATGGGGTCGGCGTTCGTTCCGGTGGACTGCGCGTTCCACTGCGCCAGCCCGAGCGTGAGCGGGTACCACTTCGGATCGCTGAGCATGATCAGCGGCAGGAAGTAGTTGTTCCACGTCGTCACGATCGAGAACAGCAGCACCGTCACGAGGCCCGGCGCCAGCAGGCGGATCGACACCGTGAAGAAGGTGCGGAACTCGCCGGCCCCGTCGATGCGGGCCGCCTCGAGGATCTCGCTCGGCACGGCCTCGCTCGCGTAGGTCCACATCAGGTAGAGGCCGAACGGGCTCACGAGCGACGGGATGATGATCGCCCAGGGCGTGTTCACCAGACCGATCGAGCTGAACAGCAGGAAGGTGGGCAGCGCCAGGGCGGTGCCCGGGATGGCGACCGCTCCGAGCACCACGGCGAAGACGGCGCTGCGTCCTTTGAAGCGGAACTTCGCGATGCCGTAGCCGCCGAGGGCGGCGAGGATCGTGGCGCCTCCCGCCGACACGACCACGTAGAGCAGCGTGTTGAGGAACCAGCGCGAATAGATGCCGTCGTTGTAGCTGAAGACCTCGCCGATGTTCTGGAAGAGGTTGAAGCTGGAGCCGAACGACAGCCCGAACGAGGTGAAGAAGTCGTCCTGCGACTTGGTCGAGTTGATCAGCAGGTACGCCAGCGGCACCAGCGTGTAGAGCACCAGCACGATCATCACGATCGTGAGGCCGATGGAGGAGCGGGGAGCGAGCCGGGATCGCCGGCGCTCGATCGGGGCGGCGTTCATCGGAGTTCCTTCCGGGTGCCCCGGAGCTGCACCACATAGGCGATCACGGCGGTGAGGAGTCCCATCACGATCGCGATCGTCGCCGAGTAGTTGTACTGCTGTCCGGTGAAGGCGAGGTTGTAGGCGTAGAGGTTGGGGGTGAACGTGCTGGTGATCGCGTTCGGTGCGATCGGCTTCAGCAGGTTCGGCTCGTTGAAGAGCTGGAAGCTGCCGATGATTGAGAAGATGGTGGTGATCACGAGGGCGCCGCGCAGGGCGGGCAGCTTGATCGACAGGATCGTGCGGAACGCTCCGGCGCCGTCGAGCGACGCCGCCTCGTACAGCTCGTTCGGCACGGTGCGGAGCGCCGCGTAGAAGATCACCATGTTGTACCCGGCGAACTCCCACACGGCGATGTTCGCGATCGAGCCGAGCACCCACTCGGGGGTGAGCGGTGTGAAGATCTGGGCGCCCAGGAAGGAATTGATCGAACCCACCAGCCCGAAGCGCGGACCGTAGATGAAGCCCCAGATGAGCACCGCGACGACGCCGGGCACCGCGTAGGGGAGGAAGAGCAGGATGCGGTAGAAGCCCGGTGCCCGCAGCCGCCCGCTGTCGATGGCGAGCGCCGCGATCAGCGAGAAGACGAGCATGATCGGCACCTGGATGATCATGAAGCCGAACACGCGGCCGACACCGAACCAGAAGTCGGGGTCGGTGAGGGCCTGCCCGTAGTTGGCGAGGCCCACGAAGCTCGAGCCGCCGACCAGCTGATCGCGGAACAGGCTCAGGTAGATCGCGTAGACGACGGGAGCCAGGATGGCGATAGCGAAGAACACCAGGAAGGGGATCACGAAGGCCCATCCGCTGGAGACGACCGGGCGGCGACGAGGTCGAGCCGGGGCCTTGGATCCGCTGGCGACTAGGACAGCCATGAGATGAACACTCCCTCGGGTCGGATAGCCCGCGGGCTACATCGAGCGATACTACGGAGCGCCCACGGCGCGTCACGATAGACAGAACGGAGGATCGGCCTGGACATATCGACGAACAACCGCGTCGCCGGTCAGCGCGCAGGGGCAATTCCCCGGCGATCCGGCCCGGATCGCCTGGACGGATCTCCTCAGTCGTGCGGCTGCGAGCGGTCGCGGAACGACAGCCGGTAGCTGCTCGGGCTGGTGCCGTTGATCGCGCGGAACTGGCGGGAGAAGTAGAACGGGTCGTCGTAGCCCACCGCGCGGGCGATGTCGGCCACCGTGGCCTCGGTGGTGATCAGCAGCTCGCGGGCCCGGGCGCTGCGGAGGCGCTTGTGGTACTCCACGACGCCCATCCCGGAGGCCAGCCGGAAGCGGGCCGAGAAGTGCGAGACGCTGAGCCCGGCGATCGTCGCGAGCTCCGCGACGCTCGTCGTGGTCTCGAGATGCTCCCGCAGGTAGTCCTGTGCCGCGAGGATCGGATCGCCGGTCTCCTTCGCTCCCCGCGCCCGGTCGGCAGCGAGCTGGGCCAGCAGTCCCCAGGCGGCGCCCGACGCGGCGAACAGGCTCGCCAGCGTCTCGTCCCGCTCGAGGGAGACCAGTGCGTGCTCCAGGGCCGCCTTCGCGGCGTAGGGATCGTGCACCTGCATCACCGGCGAGAAGTCGTTCGAGGGCTGCGTGATGGCGGTGACGAGGTCGTCGGCGTCGGCGCCGGTCACGTGCATCCACCAGATCGTCCATGGGTCGCGGGGATCGGCGCGGTAGCGGTGGGGCTCGCCCCGCGGGATGACGGCGACCTCGCCCGGTGCCACCGGGTGCTCCTCGCCGCGCACCTCGAGGTGTCCGGCTCCTCCGGTGCACAGGATGACCACCACCTCCTCCGCGCCGCGAGGCCGATCGCGGCCGTGCGCCGCGGCGTGGGGGAAGTGGCCGGCGTCGGTCACGAGCATCCGCCCGGTGATCGGCGTCGACAGCGCCTCGGCGACCCGGGGCCTCGGCAGCACCCGCAGACGCTGCCCAGGGAATCCGTCTCGAATCAGCACGGGCGCCAGTCTAGACAACCTCGTCAGCGATTTGTCCAGGTTCACCGAGGAGCCCACTATGGCGCGCACCCGCCCGCGATCTCTAACCTCGACGCTGTGACGAATGCCGACGCCGCCCTCAGTCTGATCGACCTGCCCGACGCGCCCCCCGAGCAGCAGGCCCTCATCGACCAGGGCGGGGTCGCCTGCTGGACGAGCGCGATCGAGATCGACAGCTACGAGCCGGGCGAGCCCGACCGCTACCCGCTCTTCCTCGACCGGCGGGTCTACCAGGGGTCCAGCGGCAAGGTGTATCCGATCCCCTTCGTCGACAGCATCGCCGCGGAGAAGACCCCGCGGCGGTGGCGGGCCGTCCACCTCGAGAACCGCTGGGTGCGGCTGATGCTGCTGCCCGAGATCGGCGGCCGCATCCACATCGGCTACGACAAGACCCGCGGCTACGACTTCTTCTACCGCAACAACGTCATCAAGCCCGCCCTCGTGGGCCTCGCCGGCCCGTGGATCTCGGGCGGCGTCGAGTTCAACTGGCCGCAGCACCACCGCCCGGCCACCTTCCTCCCGGTGGAGACGAGCATCGAGCGTGCCGGCCCGGGCGACGTGACGGTATGGCACAGCGACCTCGATCCCCTGCAGCGGATGCGCGGCGACCACGGCGTGCGGCTGCGCGGCGACAGCTCGGCGATCGAGGTGGCGGCGCGCCTGCACAACCGCACGGACGAGCCGCAGACCTTCCTCTGGTGGGCCAACGTCGCCGCCCGGTCGCACGACGACTACCAGTCGTTCTTCCCCACCGACGTGCGCTACGTGGCCGACCACGCCCGGCGCGCGATCACCGCCTTCCCGCGCGCTGACCGGCCCTACTACGGGGTCGACTACCCCGCCCTGGCCGATGCCGAGCATCCGGATGCCGACCGGATCGACTTCTACGGGAACATCCCCGTGCCGACCTCGTACATGGTCACCGACACCGAGCAGGGCTTCTTCGGCGGCTACGACCACCGCGAACGCGCCGGCTTCGTGCACTGGGCCGATCGCTCGATCTCGCCGGGCAAGAAGCAGTGGACCTGGGGCGACGGGCCGATCGGCCACGCCTGGGACGCGCAGCTGACCGACTCCGACGGACCCTACGTCGAGCTGATGGCCGGGGTCTTCACCGACAACCAGCCCGACTTCAGCTACCTGGCACCCGGGGAGACGCGGAGCTTCAGCCAGTACTGGTTCCCGATCCAGGAGATCGGCCCGGCGCACCAGGCGACGAAGGACCTCGCCGTGCGGCTGGACGCCGACGTCACCGAGACTCGGGTCGGCGTCGCGAGTGCGGTGCGGCTCGTCGACGCGCGGGTGGTGCTCGAGCACGCGGCGGAGGGCGCCGACGGCAGCGCGCCCACGGTCGTCGCCGAGTGGACGATCACGGTGCAGCCCGGGGACCCCTTCCTGGTCGTGCACCCGGCCGCAGGCGAGGGAGGCGCCCTGACCGTGCGGGTGCTGAACGGTGACGACGAGCTCATCGCGTTCACCTCCGCCCCAGCAGCCGCAGACGCCGATGCTGCTGCCGACGACCGGCCCGAACCGTGGGCGGCCACCGAGCCGCCGCTGCCCGAGCAGATCGAGAGCGTCGACGAGCTCTACCTCACGGGCGTGCACCTGCAGCAGAACCGGCATCCGACCCGATCGGCGGTGCCCTACTTCGAGGAGGTGCTGCGGCGCGATCCCGGCGACTCCCGGGCGTCGATCGCCCTGGGCGCCGTCGCCTACCGCCGGGGCGACTACGAGGCGGCGCGCTCGCACCTGGAGCGCGCCCTCGAGCGCCTCACCCGCCGCAATCTGAACCCGGTGAGCGGTGAGGCGAGCTACCGGTTGGGCCTCGTGCTGGAGCGGCAGGGCGAGCTCGGCGCCGCCGCGGCGCACTTCGGCAAGGCGGGGTGGGACGCGGCCTGGGCGCTGCCCTCCGAGCTGGCGCTGTCCCGCGTCGCTCTCCGCGAGGGGCGGGGCGCGGATGCTCTGCGGCACGCGCGCTCGGCGGAGGCGCACGACCGGGCGAACCCCGACGCGGCGCACCTGGCGATCCTGGCCCTGCGCGCGCTCGGCCGTGACGCCGAGGCCGCCTCCGCACTCGCCGCCCGCCGGGAGTCCGATCCTCTGGACGCGGTCGCGGCGGTGCTGTGCGGCCTGGAGCAGGGCGAGGTCGCCCGGTTCGCCGACCCGAAGACCGTCCTGACGGTGGCCGTCGACCTCGCCCGCCGCGGGCAGTGGCGCGCGGCGCTCGCCGCCACCGACGCAGTCGCCGAATCAACCGGGGGCGCGCACCGGGCCCGCGGGCATGCTTTCGGCAACCCCGTTCCCGTCGCGCACTACCTCCGGGCGACGTGGTGGGAGGCGCTCGGCGAGCCGGAGCGCGCCGTCGCCGAGCGACGCGACGCGCGCACCGCCGACTCCGCCCTGGCCTTCCCCTTCGGACTCGACGAGTACGACGCCCTCCTCGCCGCCACCGCGGCCGACGCCGGCGACCCGGTCGCGCCGGCCCTGCTCGGCTCGTGGCTGCTCGACGCCGGACGCACCGAGGACGCCCTGGCCGCGCTGCGCGACGCCGTCGCACTCGGCAGCACCGACCCGGTGGCCTGGCGGAACGCGGCGATCGCGACCGTCAACACGGGCGGCTCCGGCGACGCGGCCGACGAGCTCCTCGCGCGGGCCCTCGAGCTCAGCCCCGGCGACCCGCGCCTCGTCTTCGAGCGCGACGTGCTGGCGCGCATCCGGGGCATCGGGCCCGCGGAGCGGCTGCAGGCGCTCGAGCGCCACGGCCTCCCGGTCGTGCTCCGCCGCGACGACCTCACGGTGAACCACCTCGAGCTGCTCGTCGCCACCGGTGCCCCCGACGACGCCCTCGACATCCTCGCGTCGCGCACCTTCCGGCCGTTCGAGGGTGGCGAGGGCCGGGTGATCGCCGTGTACGACGCCGCCACGATCGAGGTGGCGCGCCGGATGCTCGAGCGGCAGCCGCGCGACGCCGCCGAGCTCCTGCGCTCCGGCGTGGCCGTGCCGGCGAACCTGGGGGAGGGGCGTCACCCTGCCGACAGCCTGGCCGAGCGCTTCGTGCTCCTCGGCGACGCGCTCGAGCTCGCCGGGGAGACCGAGCAGGCGGAGTCCGCCTGGCGACGGGCCCGTGACGGCGCGGGGGCACTGGCGGTCGCATCGCGGCCGGCGGAACCGGCCGACTACTGGGTCGGCGTCGCCCACCTGCGCCTCGGCGAGCCCGACGAGGCGGATCGCGTCTGGACGGCGCTCGAGGAGCGCGCCGCGACGCTCGAACGCGAGAAGGACGCCGTCGACTACTTCGCGACCTCGCTGCCCGAGCTGCTGCTCTTCGACGTCGACACCGAGGCCTCCCGTCTCGCCCTCGCCGCCCGGCTCCGCGCCCTCGCGCACCGAGGCCGCACGAGGGGCGCGGTGCCCGCCCGGGCCTGACCCGGGGCGCACCCGGGCGCCGGCCGCGCGACCGGCGCAGCCCGTCGGAGGGGCGGGTGCGCCCGCGTGATCCCGGGCCGCGCCGCCGGCCCAGGGTGGCGAAGCGCGGCCAACACACGGCCGCAACGCGGGTGAAACAGGCGCGTCCTACTCTTCGAGCGTGACCTTCTCACCCGCCTCCCGCGCCTCCGTGGTGATCTTCTCGGGGCCCCGTGCCACCATCCAGAACAGTGCAGCGCTGCGCACGAGCCAGTCGGTGCGCCAGGCGCGTGGGCTCGCCGGCGCCGACGAGAGCCTGCCCGAGTCGCTTCGCGCCCAGCAGCTGGCCGCGCCGGTGACCGCGTACGTGAAAGCCTTCTCCGCGCATCCGCTCGAAAAGGACGCTCAGGAGCTGTACGGCCCGGTCGACGGCTGGCTCGACCCGGCGTCGGGCGAGTTCAGCGCTGACGCGCGCGACGGCTGGACCCCCGTCTACGAGGTCACCCTCGACCCGGCGAAGGGCCCGTTCCCGCTGCCCTACGCCGCCACCCAGGCGAACGGCGAGCCCTGGGACGGCCCGTTCGACGACAACGGCACCGCCCGGCAGCTGTTCTACCCCGACGCCTCCCGCATCGTGGCCGAGATCGACCGATTCGGCCTCGACGGCTACGGCGGCAACAACCTGATGAGCGGCGTGGCCGACTTCGACTTCGTGCGGGCGGCGCCCTCCGGCGGCTACACGAAGGGGCAGCCGGCGGCCGAGCGCACCGACTCCGCGCTCCTCGGCAGCGAGCACGGCGACCTGCCGCCCGAGGTGCTCGGCGAGGACTTCTTCCCCTACATGCCCATGCGCCAGGAGCCGGCGCTGCCGACCCTGGCCGCCCTGACGAACATCGTCTACGACACCCTGACGAACGGCGACTACGACGGCGCCATCTGGCTCGAGGGCAGCCCCACCACCGAGGAGACGGTGTACTGGCTGAACCTCGTCATCCCCACCCGCCGCCCCCTGATCGGCAACTGCTCGCAGTACGGCCACGGCGTCTTCGGCAACGACGGCGACCACAACCTCGTGCAGTCGGTCAACTACATCGCCTCGGGCGTCTGGGCCGACGAACAGGGCGACGACCGGGTCGGCGCCGTGATGATCCAGAACGGCCAGGTCTTCACCAGCCGTGAGGTGCAGAAGGCGGATGCGCGTCCCGGCGGCTACATCGCCTACGGCGGCCACGGCGGCATCGTGGGCAACACGGTCGAGGACCCGGTGCTCTCCTTCGTGCCGGTCGCCCGCCACACCTCCACCTCGGCGCTGCGCCTCGACAGGCTTCCGGATGCCGTGCCCGGCCTGAACGGCGACGCCGTCGTGACCCGCGACGACGCCGGTCACCTCCGGCCCGAGGCCATGCCGAAGGTGACCATCGCCCGCTACGTCAACTACGGTCAGGACGACTTCAGCGACAGTGCCGACAGCGAGGTCGAGATCCTCGCCCGGATCGAGAAGAACCTGCGCGACCACCCGCTCTCCGGCCTGGTGGCCGAGGGTTCGGCGCCCTACGGCGGCGTCTACGAGTCCATGCGGGCGGCGCTGCTGAAGGGCGTCTTCCGCGGGATGCCCGTGGTGGCGGTCGGCCGCGGCGGAGGCGGCTACGCGTTCGGGCAGTCGACGATCGGCGGCCTGTTCATCCGGGGCAGCAACCTCTCGGCGCCGAAGGCGCGCATCCTGCTGATGGCGTGCCTGCTGAAGTTCGGGGCGCTCCCGCTGCCCGCCGACCCGGAGGCGCCGACGCCGGCCGAGCTCGACGCGATCCGCGCCGCGGTGGCCGAGTACCAGACCGTCTTCGACACCCACTAGCCAACCGCCAGCCCCGCAGAACAGGAGCACCACCATGGTCAGCTACGGCGTCTTCCTCCCCGTCGGCAACAACGGCTGGATCCTCTCGACCACCTCCCCGCAGTACGAGCCGACGTTCGCCCTGCAGCGGAGCATCGTCGAGCGCGCCGAGCACTACGGCCTCGACTTCGCCCTCGCGATGCTGAAGTACCGCGGCTACGGCGGCGAGACTCAGCACTGGAACCACACGATCGACCCGATGACCCTGATGGCGTCGCTCGCCCCGATCACGAGCACCATCAAGCTCTACGCCACCGTCTCGCCGCTCAGCTACAACCCGATCGTGGTGGCGAAGATGGCGCAGCTGATCGACGAGGTCTCGGGCGGCCGCTTCGGCATCAACCTGGTGGCCGGCTGGAACCGCAGCGAGTACGCCCAGATGGGCGCCTGGCGCGGCGACGACTACTACGGCTACCGCTACGACTACCTCAGCGAGTTCACCCAGATCCTGCTCATCGCGTGGGAGACCGGCCGCGTCACCTTCCACGGCGAGTACTTCGACATCGAGGACTGCGAGGTGCTGCCGACCCCCGTCGGGCACATCGACCTCATCTCGGCCGGCTCCTCGCCGCGCGGCCGCCGCTTCGTGGCCGAGTACGCCGACTACCACTTCGGCTCCGGCCAGAGCGCCGAGGAGGTGGCCGCCTCGAACGCCCACCTCGCCGCCGAGAGCGAGAGCCTCGGCCGCACGCCCGGCTCGTTCGCGACGACCCTCCTCGTGATGGGCGACACGGATGCCGATGCGGCCCGCAAGGTCGAGCTCTACCAGCGCGGGGTCGACCGGGGCGCGGTGGAGGGGATGGTGCGCGAGTACTCCAACGACACCAGCACCGACGGCTCGAGCGCGGCCGTGGCCGCGAGCCACCGCGCCGACGTCTCGCCGTTCTACGGCGGTCGCGCCCTCGTCGGATCGCCGCAGACCGTGGCCGACCACCTCAACGCCATCGCGGCGGTGCCCGGAACGGCCGGCACGATGCTCACCTTCGACGACTTCGAGGAGGGCCTCGAGCGCTTCGGCACCGAGGTCATGCCCCTGCTCGACCACCTGCCGACGAAAGGCTGACCGCCCGTGCCCTACCAGATGAGCCTCGCCCTCGACCTCTCGTTCTCGCACCACCAGGGCCGGTGGCGGCTGCCCGGGTCGTGGGAGGGCCGCACCTTCCCCGATTTGCGGATGTACACCGAGCTGCTGCTCGCCGCCGAGCGCGGCTGCCTCGACATGGTGTTCTTCGGCGACGGCTCCGGCATCCCGTCCACCTACGGCGACTCGATCGACGCGGCCGTGGAGTGGGGCATCGGCTACCCGCGGCAGGACATGAGCCCGTTCATCGCGGCCCTCGCGCAGCAGACGCAGCACATCGGCTTCGGGCTGACCTACTCGTCGACCTTCATGCATCCGTTCTACGTCGCCCGGTTGCTGAACTCGCTCGACCTCGTCACCCAGGGCCGGATGGCCTTCAACGTGGTGGCCTCCAGCCGGGGAGCGGATGCGGCCAACTACGGCTTCGACGCGCTGATGGACCACGACGCCCGCTACCGCCGGATGGAGGAGTTCGTCACCGTCTGCCAGGAGCTCTGGCGCAGCGTCGACCGCGACGCCTTCGTCTGGGACAAGGAGACCGGGATGGTCGCCGAACCCGGCCGCATCCGGCCGATCGACCACGCGGGCGAGTTCTTCCAGGTGAAGGGTCCGCTCAACTCGGTGCCGAGCCCGCAGCAGGCGCCGGTGCTGATTCAGGCGGGAGGGTCGCCGCGAGGCATCCGCGCCTCGTCGACCTTCGCCGACGTCGTGTTCGGCGGCGCCTTCGACAACGCCGACCGCGCGAAGCACCGTGCCGCGCTCGACGAGGCGCTGCTCGAGCAGGGGCGCGATCCGTCGCGGGTCGGCATCCTCTGGGACCTGCAGCTGATCGTCGGGGAGACCACCGACGACGCGCTCCGCCGCAAGCAGCAGCTCGCCGACCTCCTGCCGCCCGAGGCCGCCGCCGCGCAGTTCGCCAACAACACGGGCTACGACTTCGCCAAGCTGCCGGCCCGCTTCACGCTGACCGAGCTGACGGCCGAGGTGATCGCGAAGCAGGCGAGCCCGATGGGTTTCCGCGACCTGGTGAACGAGCACGGCGCCGACACCGAGCTGAGCCGCGAGGAGTTCTTCGACTCGCTCTGGAAGGTCGCCACCGGCTACGAGCACACCGTGGCCGGCAGCGCGGCCGAGGTGGCCGACTACCTCGAGGAGTCGTACGAGGCCACCGGCAGCCGGGGCGGCTTCATGGTCGCGCATCCGCAGGTCACGCCCCGTGACCTGATCGACGTGGTGGGGCTGCTCGTGCCCGAGCTGCAGCGGCGCGGACGGTTCCGCACGCGCTACGACGGCACGACCCTGCGCGACACCCTCGGGGTGCCCGCCTTCGCGTGAGAGTCTGAGACCGTGAGCCCCGAGAATCCGACCGGCCAGGATGCGCGGACGCCGCCCGGCGCCGGCCGCCCCACCGGCCCGCCACGCCGGCGCAGTTTCACCGAGGACAAGATCCTCGACCTCGGCCAGCACCGCCGGCAGGACGAGGCGCGGCGTCTGCGCGACCTCGTCTCGGCCTTCGTGCTCTCGGGCGCCACCGACGGGGAGCGGCTGCCGAGCGACGAGGAGATCGCCCGCGAGTTCTCCTGCACCCGCAACACCGCCCGCATCGCGATGCAGATGCTCGTGCAGGAGAACACCATCGGCCGGACCGCCGGCCAGGGCACCTATGCGAACCCGCGCCCGCTGACCTGGCGCACCGACCGGCTGCTGGATCAACTGAAGATCGACCCGCCGCCCCTCGAGCACGACTACGTGCTGATCGGCTGGCGCGAGACGACGGCGGTGCCGTCGCCGATGGCCGCCCTGTTCGACGAGACGGTCGATCGGATGGCCGTGTTCGAGCGGGTCATCCTCTACAAGGGGCGCCCCGGTTCCCTGCGCACCTACTACCTGCCGCTGCGGCCCGGCGACGAGTTCGGGCAGGCCGACGCGAACGACGACGTGTTCGAGATCATCGAGAGCCGGTTCGGGCACGAGCGGCTGACGGCCGACCGGCAGATCAGCGCCATCTCGGCCGACCTCTCGGCCGCCGAGCTGCTCGCGACCGAGGTCGGCACGCCGCTGCTGTTCATCGAGACGACCGTGCGGGAGCCGGGCGGCACCGTGGTGATGATCTACCACGGGCGGCAGCGCTCCGACCAGGTGCGGATCGCGCTGGAGCCGTCGCGCGGCGACCTGTAGGGCCGGCGCAGCGGGCGTGCTGCGCCGGCCGGGATGCCGCTACGCCGTGCCGGGGCGGCGGGCCACCGCCGGCGCGAGCAGCACGAGAGCCGCCACGAGCACCGCTGCGATGACCGAGACCGCCGCGAGGGCCCCCGCCGCATCCGCGAGCGCGAAGACCGCGAGCGGGCCCACCGCCGCGCCGATGTCGCCGGCCGTGCGGGTGAGCCCCACCACCGCGCCGGCGGCGGCGGGTTCGAAGCGCTCGCCGGTGACGACGTTCGGCACCACCCCCGCCACGCTGGTCGAGACGTAGTAGACGACGATCACGGCGCCGAAGGCGAGCGGCGCCGTCACGACCGGGAAGAGCATCAGGGCTCCCGCCCCCACGAGCGCCGAGGGCAGCAGCACGCTCAGCCGGGCGCCGCGGTCGACGAGCCGGCCGACCACCGGCAGGGCGGCGATGCTGATCACGGTTCCGGCGGCCATCGCGACGCCGAGGGTCAGCGGCGTGAGTCCGCCGGTGTCGTAGGCGAGCACCGGGATCAGCCCCTGCTCGCCGGCGAAGCGGGCCAGGAAGGTGGCGAAGGAGACTGCCACGAGTCCCACGACGAGCGCGCCGGCGCCGGTGGGGAGACGGCGGCGCGGACGGGGTGCGGCGGCACGGGCATCCGTCGTCGCGTCGTCGTCACCCCGCTCGACGCTCTTCGGCGCGAAGGCCGCCCAGTAGTGCGTCGCCGGCCGCACGAGGTCGACGACGAGGCACGCGACGAGCGGCACGACCGCCACCGCGAACGCCCCGGCCACACCGAGCACCGTCACCGCGCCTCCGCCGAGCAGCGCGCCGACGGCGGATCCGCTCATCATCACCACGGTCGCGGTCGACATCGTGCGGCCCCGGCGCTCGGGCGGCGCTCCCGCCACGAGCACCGAGAAGCCGATCGTCACGGCCGCCCCGCCGAGCACCCCCGCCACCAGGCGGGCGGCGAGCAGCAGCGGCTCGCTCGGCAGCAGCCCGGTCACCGCGGTCACCAGCGCGAGCAGCACCGAGACGATCTGCAGGAAGCGCCGAGGCGGCACGCGCCGGAGTGCGAGCCCCGCCGGCACGTTCGCGATCACCCGCCCGATGGCGAACGCCGCGATCAGCAGGCCGATGCTGCCCGTGCCGATGCCGAACCGCTCGACGAGCAGAGGAAGCGCCGGCACGATGACGCCCCAGGTCATCTGCGCCGACGCGATGAACGCGCAGGCGAGGATCGCCTGCGCGTTCATGCCCAGCGGGCGCCCCGCGAGGGGGCCGGGGGTGCGGTCGTTCAGTCGGTCATCCCGATCGTCGTGTCGATGAACTCGTTGGTCACGAGGTCGGCGGGGGTGAGGCCCTCGGCGGGGGTGACGCCCTGCGTCGTGTAGACGGGGATCACCTTGTCCATCAGGTCCTGCACGCGGGCCTCGTCGAAGTCGCCGAGGGTGTCGTTGTCGCCGTTGCCCGAGATGCCGTCCTCGATCATCGTCTGCACCGCGTAGTCGGCGACGCCCTGGGTGTAGACCCAGCCGGTGTCGTACTGCTCGGCCAGGTCGAGGATGAGCGAGTTCGCCTCAGCCGGGTCGGCGAAGTAGTCGACCTCCGCCTGCTGCAGCACGGGCACGATCGCCTTCAGGCAGTCGGCCTGCTCGGTGACGTCGGCGGAGCGCACGACCACCGGGTCCTGGTAGGGGCGGAAGCCGAGGTCGTCGATGAGCTGGTAGGCCACGGGCTTCATCCAGTTCTCCACCTCGTTCTCGTACACGTAGGGCTCTGCCGAAGCGTAGCCCTGCTGCGCGTCCTTGCCGTCGGCGGCCACGAAGTTCGCCGGGGTGCCGTCGTACGAGGCGTCCGTCTGATCGGCCGGGATGACGCCCGCCGAGGTCAGGTACTGCATGTACGCGGTGTCCGCGAAGTAGCGGATGATCGCGCCCGACTCCACCAGCTCGGGCACCGTCTTCACGTCGGGATACGTCTCCGGGTCCCACATGATCATCAGCGGGCTGATGTCGTGCGAGGCGAACACCGCCGTGGTGGGCATGTCGGCCGACTGCGCGATCGACTCGTCGGTCGAGACGTAGCCGAGCAGGATGTCGGGGTCGGTGTACATCAGGCTCGACACCGGCTGGAACCCGGTCGCCGGGCCGCCCGCTCGGATCTCGACGTCGACGCCGGTGTACTCGCCCGCCGAGTAGAGCGGGCCCGAGACCGACTTGGCGGTCGCGTCGATCACCGGGTCGGGACCGAGCAGCTCGTAGAGGTGGCCGTGCTCGGCCTCCGGGTTCCAGCCGGTCTGGATGACGACGGTCGCCGGGCACACGCCCGACAGGTCGACGTCGCCCACGGCGGCCGCCGGGGTGGACCCGCCGGACTCCTCGGCCGAGCTGCCGGAGCTGCAGGCGCTGAGGGCCAGCGCCGTCACGGCGACGAGGCCGACGGCTGAGGCGAGGCGGGGAACGGATCGGGGCATGGCGTCTCCATCTGTCGAAGGGCGCTCCGGCGGGGCGGAGGCGCGGGAATGGTGCAGGTGGTGCGAGCGGAGTCAGTCTGTCCTGCCGTCGTTGCACCGGTGTTTCGGCACCGCGAAGGATCGGTTGCGCCACTTCCTCCGCGCCAGAACGCGCGGCGGGGGAGCGGCTGCGCCACCGCCGGCGCCGGCCTGACGAGCGGATGCGCATCCGCTCTCTGACGGATTGTGACTGGCGAAATACGCCCGAAACCTCCGGCGCCGATACTGGAAGGGCAACGTAAGCCGTTGCGGGCCCACCGAGCCACAAGACCTCGGTGGAGTGTTGAGGGATGCGATGTCTCGCGCTGCGGCTCGCTGCACCGCTCCCTCATTTCCTGTCAATCGGTATGAAGTGAGAAGCAATGGCACTGAAGGTCACCATCGTCGTCGGCAACCCCAAGCCGCGCTCGCGCACGCTCAAGGTCGCCGAGACCCTGGTCGAGAAGCTGCTCGTGCCGGGATCGTACGAGCTCGAGATCATCGACCTCGCCGATCACACGGGCGAGATCTTCGCGTGGCCCTCCGACACGATGGCCGCCCTGAATGAGCGGGTCGCCTCGAGCGACCTGGCCGTGTTCGCGTCGCCCACCTACAAGGCGACGTACACCGGGCTCCTCAAGGCGTTCCTCGACCGCTATCCCGCGAACGGCCTCGCGGGGGTGACGGCGATCCCGGTGCACACCGGGGGAGACCTCACCCACGCCATGGGTCCGACCGTGAACCTCGCGCCGCTGCTCGTCGAGCTGGGTGCGGTCGTTCCGGGGCGCGGGCTCTACTTCGTCGCCGGCCAGATGGACCATCTCGACGAGATCGTCTCGCAGGCCGCGGCGGAGTACGCGCAGAACCTCGCGCGGCTGGCCGTGGTGGCCGGCGCCACCGCCTCTCACTCCGCATCGGTTGCGTGACCGCAAGGAGACGGACATGACAATCGCACCAGACCGGGCGCCCTCGGGCGCCGCACCGGACATCGCTGCCGGGCCCGCTTCGGGCCTCGCCCAGGGCGCGCCCATCGATCCGCGGGTGTTCCGTGACACGCTCGGGCACTACGCCTCGGGCATCACCATCATCGGCGGCATCGAGGACGGCGCCCCCGTCGGCTTCACCTGCCAGTCGTTCTACTCGGTCTCGACCGAGCCGCCGCTGGTGTCGTTCAGCGTGATGACGACGTCGACGACCTACCCGCGCATCCGCTCGACCGGCCGCTTCTCGGTGAACGTGCTCTCGCACCACCAGCACACCGTGTCGAACCAGTTCGCGCGCTCGGGCACCGACAAGTGGGCGGGCATCGACTGGGCGCCGGCCGCGTCGGGCAACCCGGTGATCGCCGACACCCTGATGTGGCTCGACTGCGACATCTGGGCCGAGCACGAGGCGGGCGACCACCTGATCGTGATCGGGCGGGTGAACGAGATGAGCCCGGCGTCGTGGCACAAGCACGACCCGCTGCTGTACTTCAAGGGGAAGTACCGGCACTTGCGGGAGGTGGAGGGGTAGAGGTTCGCGCCTCTCGCTCTTCTAAGCCGTCAGCCAGATGGCGTCGAGGGCGTCGGGCGGGACTTCGGTTCCGGCCGGCGCCGTCGCGCTTCTCTCGCTATCGCCTTCGAGCTGCTGCAGGCTGACGGTCGGCTCGGTCACGACCCGCACCGCCGTGCCCGGGCCGATGCCCTCGGCCGCCAGGGCGCGCAGCAGTGCCGGGTCGCGGTCGCTGATGCGCACGACGCATCCCTCGTGGCCCGCCGGCGCCTGGGCGAGCAGCAGCGCGTCGAAGCTCGGCACCGTGCCCGCCGCCGTGGGGATGGGGTCGCCGTGCGGGTCCTGCACCGGATGCCCCAGCCGCTCGTCGATCGCATCGAGCAGCCGCTCGCTGATGGCGTGCTCGAGCACCTCGGCCTCGTCGTGCACCTCGTCCCAGCCGAAGCCCATCTCCCGCACGAGCCAGGTCTCGATCAGCCGGTGCCGGCGCACCACGCCCATCGCGCGCAGCCGGCCCTCGGCCGTGAGGGTGAGCGGTCCGTAGGGCACGTGGGTGAGCATCCCGCCCGCCGCCAGCTTCTTGACCATCTCGGTCACCGACGACGGCGCGACCCCGAGCCGCCCCGCCAGCACCGAGGGGCTGATCGGCACGGGCTGCCACTCGGTGTGGGCGTAGATGGCCTTGAGGTAGTTCTCGGTGGCCGTGTCCTGGCTCATGATGCGTCAAGCCTAGCGAGCGGATGCTCGGGGATACGCTCGGGGGATGAGCGCTGCCGACCCGTCCTCGTCGTCCCTGGAAGAGCTGTTGCAGGCCGCGGCCGCCGACCGGGCTGCCGCGCCCGCGTTCGTGGAGGCGCTGCTGGAGAGCACGGTGATCGTGCCGGGACGGGCATCCGACGATCGCACCGTGAACCTGGCCGATCTGCGCGGGCCCGACGGGCGCTCGGTGCAGCCGTTCTACACCTCGGAGGAGCGCCTGCGCGAGACGCTCGAGGTCGTGCCGGGGTTCGAGCGCGCGTTCCTCGGGATGCCGTGCCGCGTGCTCTGGGAGATGACGCGCGGGGCGACGCTCGTGCTGAACCCGCACTCGCCGTACGGCAAGGAGTTCCTGCCGGGGGAGATCGCGCAGCTGCTCGACGGGACCGCGGCCCTGACACCGCGGGAGGTGCCGGCCGGCACGCGGATGCTCGTGGGGGAGCCGGCGCAGGTGCCGCCGGGGATGACCGACGCGCTCGCCGCGGTGTTCGCGGGGCATCCGGACGTCTCGGAGGCGGTGCTCGGGTGGTCGGTCACGCCGCCGTCGGACTCGAGCTACCTGCTCGTGGTCGTGGGGCCGTCGTCGCTGCGCTCCTCACTCGCCGCCGACCTCGGCCGGGCACTCGCGACCTTCTCGACGGCGGCGCCCGTCGACGTGCTCTACGCGGAGCCGGGGTCGCGGCACCTGCTGCACGCGGTGCAGCCCTTCTACCGCGGGCCCGCCGCCGCGCCCCGCCCGCGCCGCGGTCGCGGCCTCTTCGGTCGCCGCTGACTCCCGCGTGGCACCTGGGTACTGCGGATGCGGTAGCCGAACCGGTCCCGTAGGACGATCCACCGCTCGACTCGACGCGGAAGTCTGGAGCCATGCCCCCGGAAGGACACCTCATGACCGCCTCGCTCACCGCCGCTCCCGTCCTCGCCCCCGCCGCGCCGGCCCTCACCTGGACGTCGCCCGAGACCAAGCTCTGGGTCGCGACCCTGTCCGGCGAGTTCGCCGGCTACGTCGAGTTCACGGCCGGCCACTTCGCGGTCACCGACGCCACCGGCCACCCCCGCCCGCCCCACGCCACCCTCCGCGCGGCCCAAGCCTCCCTGGCCCCGTCCCCCACGCCCACCGATGCCGCTTCGTACGCCGTGGCGTACGCCGAGGCGTACGCCACGGACACCGACGCGGCCGCCCTCGCCTTCGCCGTCGCACCCCGAGAACCCGCCGCGTCCGCCCGCGCTGCCACATCCGTCCGGGTCGCCGAGTTCACCCGCGCGGCTGCAGCAGCCCCGGTGCCGCCGCGCGCACTCGCGGCCACCGCGATCGCCCTGGCCGGAGCGGCCGTCGCCACCCTCGCGGTGGCCCTCAACGTCCTCGCCCTCTAGCGGAGTCGTCCACCGGTCGTCCGCGCCTCACCGGAATGCTCAGGCGACCGTGTAGCGGCCCGGGCGGTGGTTGAGCGCGAGCAC
Source organism: Herbiconiux flava (assembly GCF_013409865.1). Lineage (NCBI taxonomy): Bacteria > Bacillati > Actinomycetota > Actinomycetes > Micrococcales > Microbacteriaceae > Herbiconiux > Herbiconiux flava. The sequence continues at coordinate 623,845 of NZ_JACCBM010000001.1, read as the reverse complement.
GAGGTTGAGGAGAACGGCGCCGGCCGCCGAGAGGAGGACGGTGAGCGGTGGCACCACCGCGAAGGCGCAGACCACGACCGCGACGTCGAGCGCCATCTGCACGTAGCCCGCCCGCCAGCCGAATTTCTCCTGCGCGATCAGCGCGAGGATCGTGAAGCCACCGAGGCTCGACCGGTGCCGGAACAGCACGAGCAGCCCGATGCCCGCCAGCAGATTCCCGGCCAGCACCCCGTACACCGGGTCGAGCCGGTCGACGACCAGCGCGAGCGGATTCAGCAGCGAGAACGCCGACAGCAGGGCGACGCTCGCGATGGAGCGGAGGGTGAAGGTGAGGCCCTTCATCCACAGCGCGAGCCCGAAGAAGGGGATGTTCAGCACGAAGAACACGACCCCGAACGGCAGCGGCACGACGTAGCTGAGCAGCAGCGCGAGGCCCGCCGTCCCGCCGGTGACGGCCCCGCTCGACTTCAGCAGGAAGACGCCGAGCGACGCGGTGAACGTCCCGGTCAGCACCCCGAGCACGTCCTCCGCGAAGGAGTGCCGCAGCGGGTTCCTCGAGGCCGTCGGGCCGGCGGTGGTCGCCGGGTCGGCCGAAGGGTCGCCGAGCGGGGCGGATGCTCGGCCGGCACGATCGAGCGAGGTCACGCGAACACCACCGAGGCGGGCAGCGCGGCAGCCGCGGGCGGGGTGACCCTCGCCAGCACCGCCACCACGCGATCCGTCGCCGCCGCGTCGGCGATCGAGATGCGCACCCCGTCGCCGGGATACCCCCGCACGAGGATGTGGTTCGCCGCCAGCAGGTCGACGAGGGCCTCGCGGTCGGCATCGGGCATCCGGAGCCAGACGAAGTTCGCACTGCTGTCGGGCACCACCCAGCCCTGTGCGCGGAGGGCCGCGGTGAGGCGCGAGCGCTCGGCCACGACCTCGGCGACCCGGCTGCGCATCTCGCCGGCCGCCGCGGGCTCGAGTGAGGCGAGCGCCGCCCGCTGCGCGAGGGCACTGACGGCGAAGGGCAGCCCCGTGCGGCGGAGGCCCTCGGCCACGGCGGGTGCGGCGATCGCGTAGCCGACCCGCAGCCCGGCGAGCCCGTAGGCCTTCGAGAAGGTGCGCAGGATGCAGATGTTCGGATGCCGCCGGAACAGCGCCACCGAATCGACCGCCGCGGCGCCCGAGTACTCGATGTAGGCCTCGTCGATCACCACGAGCACGTCGCTCGGCACGCGGGTGAGGAACGCGTCGAGCTCGGCGGCGGCGAGCGGCACGCCGGTCGGGTTGTTCGGCGTGCAGAGCAGCACGACCCTCGTGCGCGGCGTCACGGCGTCGGCCATCGCCTCGAGGTCGTGCGCCTCGTCGGCCCGCAGCGGCACCGCGACCGGCACCGCGCCGGCCAGCCGCGCGAGGATCGGATACGCCTCGAACGACCGCCACGCGAACACCACCTCGTCGCCCGGGTCGCAGAGCGACGCGATGATCTGCTGCAGCACGCCCGTGCTGCCGGCCCCCACGACCGTCTCCTCGACGGTGACGCCGAACAACTCGGCGAGCCGCTCGCGCAGCGCCGTCGACGCGGTGTCGGGGTAGCGGTTCACCGCCGCGCTCGAGTGCGCCAGCACCTCGAGCACAGCGGGCAGCGGCGCGTGATGGCTCTCGTTCGAGGCGAGGGCGGCGGTGAGCTCGTGCTCGGCGCGGCGTCCGGCGATGTAGGCGGGCAGGGCGAGCACGGCGTCGCGCGGGCGCGGGGCGCGGGCAGGGGTTTCGGGCATGGGTCAAGTCTGAGAGCGGATGCGCAGCGGCGCAAACGGCGCGGCCTCCGTTGAGCATCCTGTGCTATTCACGGCGCTGAAGTGACAGAATGACCAGCGTGAACCTGCTCGACGATCTCGACGCCCGCATCCTGCTCGCCCTCGACGAGAACCCGGACGCGACGGTGCTCCACCTCGCCCAGACCCTCGGCGTCGCGCGCAACACCGTGCACGCGCGGCTGCGACGCATGGCGGACAGCGGCGCTCTCGGCTCCTTCAGCAAGCGCGTCGCGCCGGCGGCGCTCGGCTACCCGCTGGTGGCCTTCGTCTGGATCGCGATCAGCCAGGCGTCGGACAGTGCGGCGATGGCGAGCCTGGCGGAGATCCCCGAGATCGTCGAGATGCACGCCACCACGGGCGACGCCGACCTGCTCGCGAAGGTCGTCGCGCGCGACCCGCAGCACCTGCACAGCCTCACCAGCCGGATGCTGCGCATCGACGGGGTGATGCGCACGAACACGGCGCTGTCGCTCGTGGAGGCGATGCCGCACCGCGTGCGCGGGCTCCTCGAAGGGGTCGCAGGGGCCTGAGCCCGGCCGCCGCGCGACCCTCCTGCCACAACTTGCGGCAACTCGCCGCGACTTGCCGCAACTTGTGTCAGGTGGGAGCCAGTTGCCGCAACTTGTGTCAGGTGGGAGCCAGTTGCCACACGTTGTGGCGACTCGGCTCGGGCGTGGTCCGGGCTCGGGGCGGGACGCGCGGGCTAGGGGCGGGGACGCGCGGGGCGGGGGCGACGGGTGGCGGCGGCTGCCGCGAGGGCGCCTGCGGCGAGCACCGCGAGGGCGGCGAGCAGCAGCGGCAGAGGGTCGTTCCCCGTCGCCGCGAGGGCGGGAGGCACGGCGCCGGCGCCCGCCTCCGGGCCCGGAGGCGCCGGGGCGGAGGGGGCGGCGGGCGAGGTCGGCGCCGGAGAAGCCGGCGTGGGAGTGGGCGACGGCGACGGCTCCGTCGGCGCGATCGCCTCCGCGACGGCCGCCCCCACCTCCGTCGCCAGGAAGCCGACTCCGGCGGCATTCGGGTGCAGCACCCCGAGCTTCACCGACAGCCCCTCGACGCCCGATGGCGTTCCGGTGCCGGTCGTCAGCGTCACCCCGTTGATGTAGGGGTCGGTCGTCGAGCAGGCCGAGTGGCTCTCGGTCGCGGCCAGGGTCGAGACATAGGTGGCCCCGGCTCCTTCGGCCGCCGTGCGGATCGCCGCATCCAGCCGCGCCTCGGTCTCGTGCAGATACCCGGTGTCGACGTCGGTGAACGGGAACGCGTTCGAGGGGAACGTGCTCCCGCCGGTGACCAGCGGCGTGAAGCATCCGCCCGCCGGCACGTTCTCCACGTCAGGCGCGATCGACGGATACCCGACCACCACGACCCGCGCGTTCGGCGCCTTCGCGGCGATCAGGGCGAAGGTCTCGGCGAGCGCCGGCGCGACGGTGTCGTCGAGTTTCGCCTTCAGCGTGTCCACCTCGAACTCGCCTGAGCCCTGCACGTAGAGCGCCCGGCAGTTGGGCAGGTCGACGGCGAACAGCGGCCCCTCCGCCGACTGGGCGAGGCACGAGGTGGCGACCGTCGAGAAGCCGAGGTCGTTGCCGCCGATCGTCACGGTGACGACGTCGGTGTCGGCGCTGAGGGCATCCGACTGCACGGGCGCGACACCGGCGCCGGTGATGGTCGTCTGCGGCGTGTCCCGGATGTTCGCCGTCACCGCCCCGCTGCACGTGCGGTCGGTCAGCGCGAGCCCGAGTGCATCGGCCACGAGATGAGGGTAGTTGGCCACGGCCTGGTAGCAGCCGGCCGCCGGCTCGTCGCTGAACGGCTCGAGCCCGAAGCCCGCCGAGTACGAGTCGCCGAGGGCCACGTACTGCACGGGGTCGGCGACGGATGCCCGGCCGGCGTCGCCCGCCGAAGCCGCCTGCGCGCCGAGCGCCAGGGATCCGACGATGAGGGGCAGGGCGAGAAGGGCCGCGACGATGCGGCGGATTCGGGTTTCGGGCACGGCATCACGGTAGCCGCCCTCGCTCGCCGGGGGAAGGAGCTCGTCGGTCGAGGCGGCGCGGCGCGCATCCGCTGCGCTATTCGGACAGGAGCCCCGACTGCATCACACGCTCGACGTCGATCGCGATGACCACGCGCTGCGGATTCTCGCGCGGCTGGCGGTAGCGCCCGGCGTAGCGCTCGACGGCGTCGGCCACCGCGTCGGGCTCGTCGAGGATGCGGGCGGTGCCGGCGAGGGTGATCCAGCGGGCGCCGTCGACCTGGCAGACGCTGGCCCGGCCGTCACGGCGCACGTTCAGCACCTTCTGCGACGGCCCGTTCGTGATGATGCGCACGGTGCCGATGCTCGCCGCCGCCTCGGCCCCCGGTGCGGGCGCCACCGCGGCCGTCGGCTCGAACGTGAAGCCCACGGGCACCACGTGCGGGAACCCGTCGGGCAGCAGCGTCGTGAGGGTCGCCAGGTGGCGCACGGTCACGAATTCGAGGGCGGCGGCGTTCAGCGGTGCGGTCACCCGGTCAGCCTAGTTCGGCGAGGTGAGCGGATCCCCGCCCCGACGACGGGATCAGGCCAGCGTGACGGCCGTGCCGTAGGCCACGACCTCCTGCGCGTTCTGCCCGACCTCGCTCGCGTCGAAGCGCATGGCGATCACGGCGTCGGCGCCGAGGGCGGTGGCGGCCTCGATCAGGCGCTGCTTCGCCTCCTCGCGGCTCTGCATGAGCTGCTTCGTCAGTCCGGCGAGCTCGCCGCCCACGAGCGCCTTCAGCCCGGCGCCGAACTGCACGCCCGCGTTGCGCGACCGCACGGTCAGCCCGGTCACCTCGCCCAGCACGCCCGTGATCTGGCGGCCGGGCACATCGTTCATCGTCGAGATCAGCATGCGGCGATCATGCCAGAAAGCGCCCCGCCGCCGCGTCCCCCGCCGCCCACCCCCGTCCGGAAACCGCACCGAACCGAAGCGAGCCCCTCACGCGACGAGGGTAGCCGTGCGGGCGTGCTCGGCGGCCGCGAAGGAGTCGGCGACCAGGGCGAGCGGGTCGGTCGCGGCGGCGATCTTGACGGTGACGGGCGCGGTGGGCGGGGCCGCGGCGCAGAAGGCGGCGAGGCGGGCGGGGGTGAGCAGGCTCGCGCCGAAGCCCGCTGCGGCCGAGACGGGGGAGAGCACGGGGAGGTGGCTGTCCGACCAGGCGTCGCCGAGCGGGGTGGCCGATGGGCCGGCGCCCGAGATGCCCAGGCCGACGGGCAGTCCCGACGCGACCGCCGCGGCGAGGTGCAGCAGGGGGCCGTCGGGCCTCTGCGTCTCGATGGCCGAGCGCCCCCAGTTGATCGCGATCCCCAACGGCGTCGGGCCGGTCGCCGTCGTCAGTGCCGCGAGCTCGAGCGGCAGCGGCAGGAAGCCCTTCTGCGGGCGCGCGCCCGAGCTGCTGTCGCAGTGCTCGATCATCACCCGCGCGCCGTGCCAGTCCCACGACGCGATCTCGCTCAGCGACTCGACGAGGGCGAGATGATGCGCGGGCAGTCGTGTCGGGTCCGTGCGCGGGGCCGAGGGCAGGTGCACCGCGGCGACCGAGCCCGCTGCACCCCGGTTGACGATCCGCTCGACGGCGTCCCGCGCGTCTCGGGCCAGCGTGAGCGCCGCCGCCCGGCACCGCGGGTCGAGCGAGGCGACGCCGAAGCCCGCCCCGCGCTGCATCGTCACCGGCACGAGCGTGAGCACATGCGTCCCGGCCAGCCCGAGCTCCGCCTCGAGGCGCGCGGGGTCGGCGATGTAGTCACTTCCCCACGGCACCTCGAGGCCGGCCGCGCCGGTCTCGTCGAGCAGTCGGCGCGCGAACACGGATGCCCGCCCGTGGTCGGCACGGGCATCCGCGGGTTGAGCGCAGTACGCGGCGACGACGGCCGCGCTCACCGCGCCCCGGCCACCCGCGCCGCATTCGGCAGCCCGAGGCTGTCGAAGTAGCGCGCGAACTCCACCAGCGGTGCCCCCTCGTGCGCACCGATGCCCTCGGGCTTCCACCGGCTCACCGGGCGGATGCGCAGTTTCGAGCTGTGGCTCAGGTAGTACTTCGCCGAGCTCGGGTAGCGCGAGTTGATCACGTGCTCGGCCACGGTGAGCAGCCGCTGCACGGTCAGCACCTGGTCGGCGGGCGCGTCGTCGAAGTGCTCGCACAGCCACGACACCGACTCCGGGTGGATGTTCGCCGCGTACCCGCTCAGGCCGGCACCGCCCGCCCGCAGCGAGTCGGTCAGCGAGGAGATCTGGGCGTTGTACATCTTCAGCCGGGTGCCCCTCATCACGTCGATCCGGGCGCGGAGGGTGTCGACGGAGTGGCTGGTGTCCTTGTAGAAGACGAAGCGCCCGGACTCCGCCATCCACCGCACGAGCTCGAGCGAGGGCAGGCGCTTGTACGGCAGTGGGCACTCGTAGATGCCGAAGTCGACACCGGGGTTCTCGTCGAGGATGCGCTGCACGCGCTCCTTCCAGACGGCGTCGGTCTCGGCGAGGCCCGCCACGAGGGAGGAGATCAGAACCACCGCATCCACCCCCGTGGCCGCCATCGCGCCGGCCGAGCGCGCCTGCTCGGCCGCGTCGCCCGACGACACGGACGAGGCGATCACGGGCACGCGGCCGGCTGTGCGGGCGACGACGCGGCGGGCCAGGGCGAGCCGCTCCTCCTCGGTGAGGTCGTACATCTCGCCCGAGAGAGCGACGGTGAAGATGCCGGCCGAGCCGTTGTCGATCAGCCAGTCGGTGAGCTGGTCGACCTCGTCCCAGGCGATCGAGCGGTCGTCGTTGAAGGGGGTGAGCATCACGGGCCAGGCGCCGTTCGGCAGGGAGTCGGTCATGGTTCGCTTTCTGGTGGAGGTGGACGGGTACGAGGAGGGGAGGGCGGATCAGCCCTTGAGCGAGCCGCTGACGAGGTCGAGCCGCCAGTACCGCTGCAGGAACAGGAACAGCGCGATCAGCGGCACGATCGAGACGAGACAGCCCATGATCACGACGTTGTAGGTGTTCGGCTGGTCGTTGCCCTGGCTCATCAGCGAGAAGAAGCCGACGGTGAGCGGGTACATCTCGCTGCGCGACAGCATGATGTAGGGCAGCAGGAAGTTGTTCCAGATGCCCACGAACTGGAGCAGGAACACGGTGATCAGCCCGGGCACCATCGGGTACACGGCGACCGAGCGGAACAGTCGCCACTCGCCGGCGCCGTCGAGCCGTCCGGCCTCGAGCATCTCGTCGGACACGACGGCCGAGGCGTAGATGCGGCAGAGGTAGATGCTGAACGGGCTGATCATGCACGGCAGCAGCACCGACCAGTAGCTGCCCGCGACGCCGATCGTCGACAGCAGCAGGTACTGGGGGATGGCGAGGATGACACCGGGGATGAGCACACCGATGAGCAGGAAGTCGAACACGAGCTTCTTGCCCCGGAACCGGTACTTCGCGAGACCGTAACCGGCCAGCGCCGAGACGGCCGTGCCGAGCAGAGCCCCGCCTCCTGCGAAGATCAGACTGTTCAGGCACCACTGCCAGAACGCCCCGTCGCGGGTGGTGATCAGGGCCTGGAAGTTCTCGGCGAAGCCGCCGGTGAAACTCGGCCAGAGCGAGAACGTCGTGAACAGTTCACCCGAGCTCTTCGTGGCGGCCGTGAACAGCCACAGCACGGGCAGCAGCGAGTAGGCGGCACCGATCAGGAGCACGAAGGTGGGCCAGAAGGCGGCCCGGGGCCGCGTGACGCTCGGGCGGCGGGTCACGGCTGGGCGGGCATCGGTGCGGGGCCGGGCCCCGCCGGTGCGGACGGCGGTCATGGTCAGTCCTCCCCGAACGCGCGGCCCTGCAGGAACCGCAGCAGGCCCACCGAGGCCGCGAGGGTGACGAGCGTCACGATCACGGAGGTGGCCGAGGCGGCGAACAGGTCGTTGGTGACGAACGCGTCGCGGTAGATGAGCATCATCGGCACCCAGTCGGAGCTGATGGTGGTGGTGAGGGTGAGGAGGGTGTTGGGTTCGCTGAACACCTGGAGGGCGCCGATGATCGAGAACAGTCCGGTCATGATGACGCCGGGCACGATCAGCGGCAGCTTGATGCGCAGGGCCAGCTGCACCTCGCTGCACCCGTCGATGCGGGCGGCGTCGTAGATCTCCGAGGGGAGCCCCCGGAGCGAGGTGTAGAGGATGACCATGTTGAAGCCGACGGAGCCCCAGATGGCGATGTTCGCCACCGAGCCGAAGATCATCTCGGCCCCCAGGAACTGCGGGGCGGAGAGCCCGGCGGCCTCGAAGACCGCCGTGATGGGGCTGACTCCTGGGAGGTAGAGGAACCCCCACATGAGGGCCGCGATCACCCCGGGCACCGCGTACGGGATGAAGATCGCGATGCGGGAGAACCGGCCGAACCGGGTCGACAGGTTGTCGAGCAGCAGCGCGAAGACGAGCGCGAGGATCATCGTGACCGGCACCGAGATCACGCCGTAGACCAGCATGCGGCCGAAGCCCGCCCAGAGCTCGGGGTTGCCGATGCTCGCGAGGTAGTTGTCGAGGCCGACGAACACCTCCTGCCGGGTGCCGAGGCCGGAGCCGCTGACCCGGGTGCCGCGGAAGCTGAGCCACACCGTGTAGAGGAGTGGGACGAGCAGCAGTCCGAAGGCGAGCAGCACGGCCGGCCCGACGAAGAGCCAGGGCGCGAGCCGCGGGGTGGAGCCGCGCCGCCGGCCTCCGGCCGGGCGGGCGACGGCGGTCTCGGCCGCCGCCCGCACCGCCGGGAGGGCGGTCGAGGTGGACGTGGTCATCGGGCTTCGGACACGTCGTAGCCTGCCTTGTCCATGTCGGCGACCACCGCATCCTGAACCGTCGACAGGGCATCGCTGAAGCTGCCGCCCGAGTTCACCGCGGTGCTGAAGGCATTGGTGAACGCGTCGTAGGCGACCGAGACGTTCGGCCCCCAGGTGACGTCGGCGGTGATGTCGTCGATCTCGGCGGCGGTGGCGTAGAAGTCGGTCTGCTCGGGCATCAGCGCCGGCGGCTTCTGCAGTTCGGGCAGCTCGCGGCCCTCGAGGGTGGCCGGCCAGATGCTGGCGAACGTGACGTAGGCCTTCAGGGCGTCCATCGAGGTGTTCAGCCAGAGCGCGAACTGCTTGGCCTGCTCGGGGTGCTTCGCCCCGGTGGTGACGATGGTGCCGCTGCCGCCGAGCACGCCCGAGCTCGGGTCGTTCGGCGTCCACTGCGGCAGCGGCACGGCGGCCCACTTGCCGACGGTGTCGGGGGCGTTGTTCTGCAGGATGGGCGGGGTCCAGACGGCGCCGAGCCAGCTGGCCAGGGTGCCGTCGGCGAGGGCCGCCTGCCACTCGGGGGTGTTGGTCTTGAACGTCGCGATCGAGCCGTCGGCGACCAGACCCTGCCAGTAGTCGGCGACCTTCAGCGACGCGGGGTCGTCGATGCCGACGCTCCAGGCGCCGTCGTCCTGCGACCACCACTCGGCGCCGGCCTGCTGGCTGAGGGCTGCGAAGAGCTGGGCGTCGTTCGCCGGGAAGGTGGCGAGGTACTTGGCCGGGTCGGCCGCGTGCAGGGCGGCGGCGGTCGCCGCGTACTCGTCCCAGGTCGTGGGAGCGGTGAGCCCGTACTGCTCGAAGATGTCGGTGCGGTAGTAGAGGAACATGGGCGCGGTGCCCTGGGGCACGGCGTAGTTCGCATCACCGAAGGTGGTGAGGTTCCAGGCCGGCGCTGCGGTCTCGGTCTCGCGGTCGCCCATGATGTCGGTGACGTCGGAGGCGATCTCGCTCGTGACGAGGTTCGGCAGGTTCTCATAGGTCGTGTTCGAGACGTCGGGGAGGCTGCCGGCCTGCTTGGCGGCGGCCAGCTTGGCGACGATCTCGGTCGACGCCACCGAGGTGTTGACGTTGACCTGGATGTCGGGGTTCGCCTGGTTCCAGACGTCGACGATCTTCTCGATGTTCGGTGCCCACGACCAGTACTCGAGGGTGATCGGGCCGTCGGGGGTGGATGCGGCGTCGTCGGTTCCAGGGGCGGAGCAGCCGGCCAGGAGGAGGGCGCCCACGGCGAGGCTGGCGAGTGAGAGGGCGCGGATGCGCGCGGCGGGTTTCATCATCGAAGTCGGTCCCTTGGGTCTGGCCCGCTGCACTGCGGGCGGTGGTTCCGCCGAAACGTTACCGGTCACGTTTTGCGGTTGACCGTCAGCGTACGGGGCGCGCGATCGACCTCGCAAGGCTTTCGGCGAAAAAACGTGACCGGTAACGAAATCGTGACCGGCGGGCATCCGGATGCCCGACGGCGCCGGGCGGGCAGGGCCTCCACCGAGCCGGCCGGGGTCGGCTCGGGATCAGGCCGGGGTGCCGGGGGCGGGGCCGGTCGACTCGCGCACGACGAGCTCGGGCACGGGGTAGGGAACGTGCGGCAGCTCGTCGGGATGCTCGATCATGGCGATCAGGGTCTCGGCGGCGGCACGGCCCATCGCGTCGAAGTCCTGGCGCACCGTGGTGAGGGAGGGGTGGAAGAACTCGGCCTCCGCGAGGTCGTCGAAGCCGACCACGCTGATGTCGGTGGGGATGCGGATGCCCTGCTCGTGCATCCGCTTCATCAGCCCGAGGGCCATGCGGTCGTTCGACGCGAAGACGGCGGTGGGCTGCAGCGCGAGCACGTCCGGGGCGGCGAGGTAGCCCGAGCGCGAGGACCAGTCTCCGGCGACGAGCGGCAGCGGCTCCAGACCGTGGTGGCGGAGGGTGCGCTCGTAGGCGGCGATGCGGCTGCGGGCCGAGATCCAGTCGGCGGGGCCCGCGAGGTGGGCGATGCGGGTGTGGCCGAGGTCGATGAGGTGCCGGACGGCGGCGAAGGGGCCGACGTCGGGCAGGGCGCCGTCGGCGGTCTCGCTCGCGATCATCGCCTCGAGATCGGAACCCCGGTCGACCACGATCGGCACCCCGAGATCGAGTGCGTCGAGCGCTGCGCTGACCGCGTCGGTGGGCGCGGTGGCGAGGACGCCCTCGAGATCGCGGTTGTTGAGCACGTCGAGGGCCTCGTCGAGCTCGGTGTCCTTCATCGGGTCGAGGCTCACGATGTCGAGACTGTATCCCGCGCGGCGGGCGGCCTCGCTCGCTCCCTGCATCGTCTTGCTGGGGCCGGTTCCCGAGAGCTCGTAGCCGAGGGCGCCGAGGCGGAAGGTGCGGTTCGTGGCGAGCGAGCGGGCGGTGCGGTTGGGGCGGTAGTTCAGCTCGGCGAGCGCCTGCTCGACCCGCACCTTGTTCGCCGGCCGGATGCCCCCCGTGCCCGTGAGGAAGCGGGCGACCGTCTGGTGCGAGACGCCGGCCATGCGGGCGACGTCGTAGATCGTGGCGGCGCGTTGGGGGGCGGGGCGTGGCTCGGACATCGCGGCCTCCTCGTTCGCATCGACGTTACCGGTCACGATAGCGAATGTCCCGGACCGGACCGGACCGGGCCTTCTCGGACAGGCCCGGCGGGCCGACGGCGGCTCACGGCGTCGGGCCGTCGAGGATCAACCGCGCGTCCAGTGCGAGCCGGTCGAGAAAGATCTCGTCGTGGCTCACGACGACCAGGCCGCCCCGCCAGGCGCGGAGCACGGCGACGAGGTGGTCGGTCGTCGCCAGGTCGAGGTCGTTCGTCGGCTCGTCGAGAACGAGCAGCTCCGGCACGGGGCGGGCGAGGACGAGACCGGCCAGGGCGACCCGGAACCGCTCCCCGCCCGACAGCGTCCTGGTCGGCCGGTTGACGACCTCGCCCCGGATCAGCAGGCGGGCGAGTGCGTCTCTCAGCTCGCGCGGGGAGGCGGCCGGCGCGTCGAGGGCGATGTGCTCGAGCACGGTGCGGTCGTCGTCGAGCCGATCCTCGCGGTGCTGGGGCAGCCACCCGATGCGGTCGGTGAACGCGGTCGCGCCCGTGGCGGGAAGGGGATGCGGGCGGGCTCCCTCCACGCCGACGAGCTGCGCGAGCAGTGTGGTCTTGCCCGTGCCGTTCGCGCCGACGACCGCGAGGCGTTCGGGCCCCTGGAGCACGGTGGCCCGACCCCGGACGGTGAACTCCGCGAGCCGCCGCGCGGCGGGCACCCCCGGGTCGGGGAGGTCGATCTTCACGTCGTCGTCGTTCCGCACCCTCCCCGAGGCGGCCTCGACCTGCTCCCGGGCGCGGGCCTCGGCGTCAGCGTGACCCGACCTGAGCTTCCCGGCCGTCGCTTCGGCGCGGTTGCGTCGCGTGTTGGCGAGGATCTTCGGCATCGACCCGGCCGCTCTCTCGCCCGCCTTCGCGCGCCGGGCGATCGTGGTCTCGGCCTCCACCCGTCGTCGGCGCTCGGAGCGGAGCACCTGTTCGGCGGCGCGGAGGTCGCGCTCCGCGGCCGCGTGCTCGACGTCGAGGCGTTCCTCGAAGGCCGACCAGGTGCCGCCGAAGGTGCGGAGTGAACCGTCCCGCAGCTCGGCGACCTCGTCGACGTGCTCGAGGAGCTCGCGGTCGTGGCTCACGACGACGAGCACGCCCGGCCACCGGTCCACGAGATCGAGCAGGATCCCGCGGGACCGGCGGTCGAGGTTGTTCGTGGGCTCGTCGAGCACCGCGATGGGACGACCGCGCAGCCGGACGCCCGTGACGGCCACGAGCACCGCCTGCCCGCCCGAGAGGGTCGCGATCGGTCGCCGCAGCTCGTCGGCGGTGAGGTCGAGGCCGGCTTCGCCGAGCGCGGCGACCGCCCGGGTGTCGACGTCCCAGTCGTCCTGGAGGGCGACGAGGTGCCGCGGATCGGTGTCGCCCGCCAGGACGGCCTGCAGGGCGTCGAGCCGTTCCCGCACGCCGAGCAGGTCGGCGACGGTGTCGTCCGGCCCCCGCTCGAAGCGCTGGGGCAGGAGGTCGACGGCTCCGTTCGTCGAGACGGTGCCTCGGGTCGGCTCGAGGTCGCCGGTGATGAGCCTCACCAGCGTGGACTTCCCGGCGCCGTTGGCGCCGACGAGGCCGGTGCGCCGGCGCCCGAAGGCGGCGCTGACGCGATCGAGCACGACGGATCCGTCGGGCCAGGCGAAGGTGCAGTCGGTGAGGACGATGGACGGTGTGCTGAGGGTGCTGGACGGCTTGGGCATGGCGCTCCCGGTGGTCGTGACGGCACACGACGACGACCGGGCTCCGGCCGGAGGAGCGGGAGCGCGAGCCTCACCCGGTCAGCGGGCGGGGGCGGGCGACGTCAGTGCGAGGGCAGCTGCTGCGTCGTGGACGCAGTACCGGTGACGATGCGCAAGAGCCGATCTTCCGTGCGGGGAGCCCCCGTGTCCGCGAGCCGTTCGGCCGGCCGGTGAGGTGGCCGCACCGACGTCGCGGCCCGCGACGAGGTAGACCTCGATGCTAGGCGCGAGCGGGTGAGGCCGCAAGCACGGTGGGGGAGCCGAGGGGGAGGCGGGCCACGATGCGGGTGGGGAGGCCCTCGGGCGAGAGGGCGTGGGTGGTGAGCTCGTCGGAGTCCTGGTGGGCGACGTGCAGGCGGTCGCCGTCGACGAGGTGGTGGCGGGGGGTGCGGCCGCCGCTGGGCACCTGGGCCACCGGGCGGAGGGCCGGGCCGTCGAGCTCGAGGGTGACGAGGAGGTCGCTGCCGCGCACGCCGACGTAGAGGTGCCGCGCGTCGGGCGAGAGAGCGATCTCGGCGCCGCTGTCGCCGGGCGCCGCGCCGTCGGCGAGCACCGGCACCGTCCGCGCCAGCCGGTACGGGGCGACGGGCGCGGGGTCACCAGGGGATGCCGGGTCGTGCGAGGCGGTCGGCTCCAGCACCGCGACCTCCACCGAGTACTCGGTCACCACGAGCAGCCGTCCGTCGGGGGTGCGCACGAGGTGCCGCGGCCCCGATCCGAGCGGCAGCGCCACCTCGCCGAGCGACGCGAGCGACCCAGGGGTGTCGGTGCCGGCGCCCGCGGCAGGGGGCGTCCACGCCCAGAAGCGCACGAGGTCGTAGCCGAGGTCGGTGGTGGCGAGCATCCGGGAGCCGTCGGACAGCGGGTCGAGCACGAGCGTCATGTGGGCCTGACTGCGCGGTGCGTCGCCGGTGTGCACGTCGACGGCCGGACGCGAATCGGCGTGGGGGTCGACGGCGGGCGCCGCGAGCACCGGCGCCCCGAGCCGCCCGGCCGGATCGAGCGGGTAGACCAGCACCCGCCCGTCACCCCAGCACGTCGCCGCCACGAACCCGCCCGAGGCAGCCACGTGGCACACGGCGGGTCCGGCCGGCTGCGAACCGAGACCGGTCAGCACCGAACCCGACACCGCGAAGGCCGATACCGTCGAGCGGCTCTCGTCGGCGGTGTAGAGCACCGCGAGCGACGGATGCGCGACCGCGAAGCTCGGCGACGCCGTCGTGTGGGCGGCCCCGGCCACCGCGAGCCCGCCCGCGTCGTCGCGCCTGAGCGGCGTCAGACCGAGACCGCGCCCCGGGAACTCGGCGGTGTACGAACCGGCCCAGAGGAGGGGCCGGGCTGAGGCGTCGTCGGTCATCCCCTCATTGTGGCGTGCCGCAACCCCTGGGCGCGGGGGGCTTGACGTGCTAATTTTTCGGCATGCCTAAAAATGTGCACGAGGCCGAGCGGGCAGCGACGCCCGAACCGGCGCCCCGCGCATCCGCCCCCCGCCCCCGCTGGTGGCACCCCCTGGCCATGCTCGGGCCCGCGTTCGTCGCCTCGATTGCCTACGTCGACCCCGGCAACGTCGCCGCGAACCTCACCTCGGGCGCGCAGTTCGGCTACCTGCTCGTGTGGGTGCTGGTGCTGGCGAACCTGATGGCGATGCTGATCCAGTACCAGTCCGCGAAGCTCGGCATCGTCACGGGGCGCACGCTGCCCGAGCACGTGGGGGCGCGCATCCGTCGCTGGCCCCGGCGCGCGTACTGGCTGCAGGCCGAGCTGGTGGCCGCCGCGACCGACATCGCCGAGGTCATCGGCGGCGCCATCGCCCTCAATCTGCTGTTCGGGCTGCCGCTCGTGCTCGGCGGGCTGATCGTCGGCGTGGTGTCGATGGGGCTGCTGCTCGTGCAGTCGGCGCGCCGGCAGCGCACCTTCGAGTTCGTGATCATCGGAATGCTCGCGGTCATCGCCGTCGGATTCCTCGCCGGCACCGTCGTGTCCCCCGTCAGCTGGTCCGACGCCGCGGCCGGCCTGGTGCCGCGCTTCGAGGGCACCGCAACGGTGCTGCTCGCCGCCAGCATGCTCGGCGCCACGGTCATGCCGCACGCGATCTACCTGCACTCGGCCCTCGCCCGCGACCGTCACCACGCCGAGTGGGCGCGGGTCGCCGAGCGCACCGACTTCACGGCTCAGGATGCCCGTCCCGCGCGCGCATCCGCCCCCGCCGCCGCGCCGCCCGACGAGGCGGCCGACCCCCGCCCGCACGGCGCCGACGCCTCGCGCCTCCGCACTCTCCTCCGCGCCACCCGCACCGACGTGCTGATCGCTCTGCTGCTCGCCGGCGTCGTCAACATCGCCATGCTTCTGCTGGCCGCCGCCAGCCTCCGCGGCGTCGCCGGCACCGACACGATCCCGGGCGCCTACGACGCCATCCGCGCCGCGCTCGGGCCCGTGATCGCGACGATCTTCGCCATCGGGCTGCTCGCCTCGGGGCTCGCCTCGACCAGCGTCGGCGCCTACGCGGGCTCGGTGATCATGAAGGGGCTGCTGACGATCCGGGTGCCGATCCTGGTGCGCCGCGTCGTGACGCTGATCCCGGCGCTCGCGGTTCTGGCGGCGGGCATCGACCCGACCTGGGCGCTGGTGCTCAGTCAGGTGCTGCTGTCGGTGGGCATCCCCTTCGCGTTGATCCCGCTCATCCGTCTCACCGGCGACCGGCACGTGATGGGCGGCTTCGTCGACCGGATGCCCGTGCGGATCGCCGCGTGGACCGTCGCCGCCCTCATCGTCGCCCTCAACGTCGTGCTCATCGTGCTGACGGTCACCGGCGCGGGCTGACGCCGCCCGCCCGCCGGCCCGACGGATGCGCGGGGTGGGCGTCCGGTCGCTGCGGCCGCGCATCCGCCCGGTCACCGCGCGTTCACCTGCCCGACGTACGCTCGCCCCATGCCCCTGATCGACAACGCGGTCTACGTCGCCGGCCGCCGCGCCCGCACACCGAAGAGCCTCGACGACACCTACGCGCTGATGCGGCAGGACGGCGGCATGGCCTGGATCGGCCTCTACCGCCCCGACGAGGCCGAGGTGCACTCGCTCGAGACCGAGTTCGACCTGCACCACCTCGCCGTCGAGGACGCCCTCACCGGGCACCAGCGCGCCAAACTCGAGCGCTACGGCGAGACGCTCTTCGTGGTGCTGCGGCCCGCCCGCTACGTCGACGCGAGCGAGGAGGTCGAGTTCGGCGAGGTGCACGTCTTCATCGGCCCCGGCTTCGTGGTGACCGTGCGGCACGCCGAGTCGCCGAACCTCGCCGCGGTTCGGCACCGGCTCGAGGGCAACCCCGAGCTGCTGGCGCTCGGGCCCGAGGCGGTGCTCTACGCGATCCTCGACGAGGTCGTCGACGAGTACTCGCCGGTGGTGCGGGGGCTGCAGAACGACATCGACGAGATCGAGAAGCAGCTGTTCGGCGGCGACCCCGACGTGTCGCGGCGCATCTACGACCTCCTGGGTGAGGTGATGGATTTCCAGCGGGCCGTGCATCCGCTCATCACCATGCTCGAGGCGCTGCTGCGCGGGGCCGACAAGTACGCGGTCGACCTCGAGGTGCAGCGGGGGCTGCGCGACGTGCTCGACCACGTGCTGGCGGTCGCCGGGCACGGCGACGCGTTCCGGGCGACGCTGCAGAACGCCCTCACCGTTCACTCGACGCTCACCACGCAGCGCCAGAACGACGAGATGCGGCGCATCTCCGAGGCGAGCCTCGCGCTCGCCGACGACACGCGGAAGCTGTCGGAGACGAGCATCCAGCAGGGCGACGAGGTGAAGAAGATCTCGGCGTGGGCGGCCATCCTGTTCGCGCCGAGCCTGATCGGCACCGTCTACGGCATGAACTTCGACCACATGCCCGAGCTGCACTGGGTCTTCGGCTACCCGCTGGCGCTCGTCGCGATGCTCGGGATGGGCGTGGGCCTGTACCTCGTCTTCAAGCGCAACCGCTGGCTGTAGCCGCCTCTAGCCGGCTGCGGGGGCGGATGCTCGGCCGGCCTCCGGCGTGAGGCCGTCCTGCGCCGGCAGCACGGCCCGACTGCGGAAGTGCCCCAGGGTCATCAGCAGCACGCCCAGCGCGATCCACGCGGCCAGCACCAGCCACGAGGCCCACGTCGGCGCGGCCGGGAAGTAGGACAGGTCGCGCAGCAGCGTCGCCCCCGCGCCCGGCGGCAGGAACTGTCCGACCGCACCCCAGGGCGCGGGCAGGAACTGCACGGGCTGCGCGGCCCCCGAGATCGGATTGCCGACGAGCATCGCGAGCACCGCGCCGACCGCGATGCCGGGCGGGCCGATCAGCGAGGTCATACCCACGATGAAGGCGCTGATCGAGACCAGCGCGGCCCCCACGGCGAGTCCGTTCAGCACCGGGCTCCCCTGCAGGATGCCGAACCACCCCTGCCCGATCGCCACCACGACCACCCCGACCGCGACCCCGTAGGCGAGCACGGCCACCAGCCGGCGCCAGACTCCTGCGACCAGCAGCGAGACCGCGATGCCGCCGATCATGCCGCCGATGACCAGGGGGAAGGCGAGGGCGGTGAGGCCGGATCCCCGCGCATCCGTCGCCGCCAGCGGCACCACGTCGGTGACCGCGATCGTGGGCACGGCATCGGCCGCGACGCCCTGCGCCTCGAGCTGCTGCGCGAAGACGCCCTGCAGCTGCGCGGCGAGCTGCGTGAAGACCTGGCTCGCCGCGACCCCGTTCGCCGAGGCGGTCAGCACCTCGGGCACCGACTCGTCGGCGACGACCGCGCCGAGCACCTCGCGGCTCTCGATCATCGCGACGGCATCGTCCCTCGTGGATGCGCGGCTGACGTCGAACGTCGCCGACGCCACGGTGTCGAGCTGCTGCGCGAGCGCCTCGGCGGCCGGGCCCTCGCCCGTGACGACCACCGGAACCGCGTGCACGGTCGACGTGACCGACGGCCAGGTGAAGGCGAGCACGAAGACGCCGACCACGACGGCGGCGAGCACGCTCACCACGGCGACGCGGCTCCAGCGGGTGACGGGGCGGTTCATCGGGCTCCTCGGGTCGTGGGCTGCGGCGGTCGCGGCGCCGGTCTGCGCGCGGGCCTGGCGGGTGCCGGTCCGCGTGCGGGGGCGCCCTCCATCATCGCCGGTAACCTGGGCGGGTGACGGATGCGCGCGAGAACGAGCTGGGACGAGCATCCGCCGATCACCCCACGCCGGGCGAGCCCGGCCCCGGCCCGAGCCCGAGCCACGAGCTGAGCGCCGGCGGCGTCGGACCCTGGATCGGCGAGCGGCCCACCGACCCCTGGTACGACCCCGAGCTGCTCGAGCGCGGCGACACCCGCAACGTCGTCGACCGCTTCCGCTACTGGCGGATGGACGCGATCGTCGCCGAGCTCGACCGGACCCGGCACCCCTTCCACGTGGCGATCGAGAACTGGCAGCACGACCTCAACATCGGTTCGATCGTGCGCAGCGCCAACGCCTTCGCGGCCGAGACCGTGCACATCGTGGGCCGCCGCCGCTGGAACAAGCGCGGCGCCATGGTGACCGACCGCTACCAGCACGTGCAGAACCACCCCGACGTGGCGGCGCTCGTGGAGTACTGCGCCGCCGAAGGGCTGCCGATCATCGCGATCGACAACGTGCCGGGCAGCGTCATCATCGAGACGTTCGACTTCCCGGCGCGGTGCCTGCTGCTGTTCGGGCAGGAGGGCCCGGGCCTCTCGCCCGAGGCGCTCGCCGCAGCGGATGCGGTGGTCGAGATCTCCCAGTTCGGCTCCACCCGCTCGATCAACGCCTCGGCGGCCGCGGCGGTCGCGATGCACGCCTGGATCGTGCAGCACCACCCGTTCTAATCGTGCCGAATGCCGACGGCCGAGGGGCGCGAGGGGGCCGGCGGGGCGGCCGGGGCGGTGGGTTCACCGGTGGTGGTCGGTCGAGCATCCGCGTCGAAGCCGGGCCGGGAGCGGCGGCCACGCCAGGGGACCGTCGCGATCAGCACGCCCGCGATCACGATCGCGCCGCCCACGAGGTCGCCCGCGTTCGGCACCTCCCCGAGGATCAGCCACGCGCTCGTGAACCCCGCCACCGGCACCAGCATCGAGAACGGCGCCACACGGCTCGAAGGGTTGCGCTTCATCAGCGTCACCCAGATGCCCGACCCGACGACCGTGCCGAGCAGCACCGTGTACGCGAGCCCGAGCATCGCCGGCAGCGCCTCGAGCGTGAAGGCGGTGGCGAGCGACTCGCCGATGCGCGCCGGCCCCTCGACCAGCAGCGACAGGACGAGCAGGGGGACGGGCGGCACGACCGACATCCACATCGTGAGCCCGAGCGGGCTGACCGGCTTCGCCTGGCGGCTGCAGATGTTGCCGAACGCCCAGCCGAGCGCGCCGAACAGTGTCAGCACCACCGGCAGCAGCGCCGAGACGCCCGCCCGCTCGGCCGCGATCACGCCGAGCCCGGCGACCGCGATCAGGATGCCCACCCCCTGCACCACGGACAGCCGCTCCCTCAGCCACAGCGCAGCGAGCACCACCGTGAACGGCGCCGAGGCCTGCAGCACGAGCGAGGCGAGGCCCGGGGGCATCCCGGCCGACATCCCCGCGTAGAGGAACGCGAACTGCAGGATGCCGAACCCCAGCCCGTACCCGAGCAGCCACCGCACCTTCACCCCGGGCCACTTCACGAACAGCACCGTCGGGATCGCCAGCACCAGGAACCGCAGCGCCACCAGGAAGAACGGCGGGAAGTGCTCGAGCGAGAAGTGGATCGCCACGAAGTTGACCCCCCAGAGCACGGCGACGAGGGCGGCGAGGAGTCGATCGCGCAGGGGCATGGGGCCAGCCTCGCGGCGCGGGCCCCGGCGCACAAGCGACCATCGCTACACCCACGATGTGGCTCAGGTACACAGTGCACCGTCGGGTGAGTCGCGGCAGATGGTCGCGTTTCGGGCTGAGTCGCGGCGAAGTGCGACGCTTTGCCGCGACTCACCGGCGGGCGGCCGGGGGCCGCGCCGGGGCGGGCCGCGCCGGGCGGGGGACCGCCGGGGGTCAGCGGCCGTGCTCGGCGAGGATCGTGTCGAGGTCGATGCGCTTGAGCACGCCCGCCCAGTCGAAGGAGCGGGCGGCGTCGATCGCGTCGTCCTCGGCGACGACCTTGCCGTTGCGGTGCACGGTGACGCCGGCCGGCGCCTCGGCGTTGACGATCCGCAGGATCTCGTCGTTCACCGCCTCGGTGTCGAAGTCGGCGCCGTAGCGGGCGTAGACGTCGGCGTTCACGGTGTAGTTCAGCACGGTGATGTCGGTGTGGGTCACCGGTTCAGTCTCGTGCAGCCGGCGGCGGGGCGCCACCCCTGTCCGCTGAGCGTCGGGCCCGTCCCCGGCCCCTTGCGGGTTCGCGCGACCGGCATAGCGTGATGGTCATGGAGCAATCAGAGATCCGCTGGAACGACGAGGCCCGCGCGAAGATCCTCGACGACGCCGACAACGTGCTCCGCGAGGCCGTCTCGGCCGTCGCGGCATCCCACGCCGACGCCACGTCCGACGAGGTGTACGCCGAGCTGAACCGCCACCTGAAGGACCGGTTCATCGACTACGAGCCCGGGCCGGACGTGCGGAAGTACGCCGACGCCATCGTCGCGGGGGAGTTCTCGGCAAGCTGAGCGCCGCGTCTCAGCGCTCGGCTCCGAGGGCGGCGTAGCCCGCCCGGAGGGCCGAGCGCAGCGACGGCTCCGGCCACAGTGCGAGCAGCTCGGCCGGGAGGGCTGCCGAATCGGAGTCGGCACCGCCGTCGGCGTACGTCGAGCGGATGAACGCCGCCACCGCCTCGAGACGATCCGCCTGGCGCTCGCCGAAGGCGGGGTCGACCACGGTGCCGTGCCCCGGCACGATCACCTCGTCCGCCCCGACGCGCCCGAGCACCGAGCGCAGCGCCGCCGGCCACCCCAGCGGGAACGAGCCCGAGCCGAACATCGGCGGCCCCGACTCCTCGAGGACGTCCCCCAGGAACCAGACTCCCGCGTCCGGAACATGGATCGCGAGGTCGGTGTCGGTGTGGCCCGGTTCGATCGGCAGCAGCTCGATCATCCGCTCGCCCGGGTCGATCGTGAGCGGTGCGTCGACGAGCACCGTCGGCGGGGTGAGGTGCACGTCGGCCCAGTTCTTGTCGGGCTCGCGCGACGGGTCGGCCTGCACGGCCGCGAGCCGCGGGGCCTCGTGCTGCTCGAAGTGCCGCGGCACGAGCACATGCCCGTAGATGCCGACCCCGTGCGCCGCGAAGCGCTCGTTGCCGAAGGTGTGGTCGTAGTGGGCGTGCGTGTTGATCGCCGCGACCACCGGGCGCCGGAACTCGGCCACGACGTCACGCAGGATCTCGTCGCCCTCCTCGGGGCTGTTCCGCGTGTCGACGACGGTCACGCCGGTCGGGCCGACGATCGCCCCCACCGACACGTCGACCGGCTCGTACCGCCGCACGAAGACTCCGTCGCCGACTTCGGTCCATCCGTTCGCGTGGCTCGTCATGCGGGCCACGGTATCCGGATGCGCGCCGCACCGCCCGGGCCCCGCCCACTTCGGGCGCCTCCGCTCGCGGCGCCCTGGGCGTCGGGGTGGTCTCAGGCTCGCCGCGGACGTCTCGCGCTCGCCGCGGCCGGGTGTGTGGCGCGCGATCTAGGATCGAGCGGTGAACTCTTCGTCGCCCTCGGCCGCTCGCCGCGCATCCGCTCGTGCCGTCGTGGTCGCTGCCGTCGTCGACCTCGCGCTGGTGCTGCTGTTCGTGGCGATCGGGCGCCGCAGCCACGACGAGGGTGACGCCCTCGCCGGCTTCGCCGTCACGGCCTGGCCCTTCGTCGTGGGCGCGGCGGTCGGCTGGGCCGCCTCGCTCGGCTGGCGCCGCCCCCTCGCCGTCTGGCCCACCGGCGTCGTGGTGTGGGTGGCGGCGGTGGTGCTCGGCATGCTGCTGCGCGTGGCGAGCGGCCAGGGGGTGCAACTGAGCTTCGTCATCGTGACGGCTATCGTGCTGGGCGTCTTCCTCGCGGGGTGGCGCGCGATCGCGGCCCTCGTGCGGCGGCTCCGAGCCCGGCGCGGCTGACCGCGCGGGGCGGCCTCGCACGCTATCCGGGCTGGCCGCCGCTGACCCGGCGGGCGGCCCCGCACGCAATCCGCGCCCGCCGCCGCTGACCCGCGCGGGGCGGCTCTCGCGCAGCCGCCGGCCGGGTCGCTGCTGACCGCGCCGCGCCGCCTCGGCCGCGCACGGCGCACCCCCAGCCTCGGCTACGAAGATGAGGCATGCGCTGGAAACTCTGGGCCGCCGCCGCGGGCCTCGCCTCGGCCGCCGCCGTGCTCGCGATCGCCGAGGTGATCGCGGTGTTCGCCGGGGCGTCGACGAGCCCACTCTTCGCGGTCGGATCCCTCGTCATCGACCTCGCCCCACCCGGCGTGAAAGACCTGGTCATCCAGCTCTTCGGCACCGGTGACAAGGCGGCGCTGCTGACGATCCTCGGTGTGGTCGTCGCGGTGCTCGCGGCTCTCGCGGGCCTGCTCGAATGGCGCCGCACCCCGTTCGGCGTCGTCCTCCTCGTGCTCGTCTCGGGCGTCGCGGTGCTCGCGGTCACCACACGCTCGGGCGCGGGCGCGCTCTCGGGCCTGCCGACCGTCGTGGGCATGATCGCGGGCGCGCTCCTGCTCCGGATGCTCGCCCAGCGCCTCCGCGCCTGGCAGGCCTCCGCGCCCCGAACCCCCGCCCCCGACCCGACACAAGTTGTGGCGAATGGGCGCGAGACGACACAAGTTGTGGCGAATGGGCGCGAGACGACACAAGGTGTGTCAGATGGGGCCCTCGGGAACGGCGCATCCGAGGCCGGCGCCACCACCCCAGGCGCCTCGAGGGCCGCGCCCGGCGCGGCCCGCGTCGACCGGCGGCGGTTCCTCGTCGCGACCGGCGTGACCGCGGTCGGCGCCGTCGTCGCGGGCGTGGTCGCGCGCAGCATGAACGCCGCGGCCTCCGCCGTGACCGCCGCGCGCGAGGCCATCACCCTCCCCGCCGCCGCGACCCCTGCGCCCGCCGCCCCGGCCGGGGCCGAGCTCGGCCTCGACGGCCTCGCCTCCTACATCACCCCGAACGCCGACTTCTACCGCATCGACACCGCCCTCCAGGTGCCGAGCGTCGACGCGAGCACGTGGTCGCTGAAGATCACCGGCATGGTCGAGCAGGAGATCGAGCTGACGTGGAACGATCTCGTCGCGCTGCCGCTGGAGGAGCATCCGGTCACCCTGGCCTGCGTCTCGAACGAGGTCGGCGGTGACCTGATCGGCAACGCGCTCTGGCTGGGCTACCCGATCCGCGAGCTGCTGGCCCGCGCGAAGCCGCTGCCCGGCGCCGACATGGTGCTCAGCCGCAGCATCGACGGCTTCACCGCGGGCACCCCGCTCGAGGTGCTGCAGGACCCGGATCGCGTCGGCATCCTCGCCGTCGGCATGAACGGCGAACCCCTGCCCGTCGAGCACGGATTCCCCGTGCGCGTCGTCGTCGCCGGCCTCTACGGCTACGTCTCGGCGACGAAATGGGTGACCGAGCTGCAGCTCACGACCTTCGACGAGTCGGAGGGCTACTGGACGCCCCGCGGCTGGTCGGCTCTCGGCCCGATCAAGACCGAGTCGCGCATCGACGTGCCGCGGGTCGGAGCCTCGATCGCGGCCGGCACGGTGCCGATCGCGGGCGTGGCCTGGGCCCAGCACACGGGCGTCGAGAAGGTCGAGGTGCGCGTCGACGACGGCCCCTGGGCGGATGCGCGGCTCGCCGACACCGCCGGCATCGACACCTGGGTGCAGTGGGTCTACGAGTGGGACGCCACCCCCGGCGACCACACCGTCGCGGTGCGCGCGACCGACCGCTCGGGCTACACCCAGACCTCCGACGAGGCCCCGCCGGCCCCCGACGGCGCCTCGGGCTGGCACACCCGCACCCTCACCGTCTCCTAAGGTCGCGCGCGGGGTCAGCCGATGAGGGAGGGGCGCAGGTCGCGCAGGGTGCGGTGGCGCGTCATGCGCCGCGCCCCGAGGTACGAGACGAGCAGCGCCCCGGCCAGCCAGAAGAACAGCGCCCCCGCGTCGGCCCCCGCGAGTGACACGTCGCCCCCGTACATCAGCTGCCGGATGCCGTCGACGGCGTGACTCATCGGCAGCACCTGGTGCAGCACCTGCAGCGGCCCGGGCAGCGTCTGCCACGGGAACGTCCCGCCCGCGGTCACCAGCTGCAGCACCATCAGCACCAGCCCGAGGAACTGCCCGACGCTGCCGAGCAGGATGTTCAGCGCCAGGATGATCGTCGCGAACGTCGCCGAGGTGAGCACCATGAAGCCGAGCATCCCCCACGGGTGCTCGACCTGGTAGCCGAGCGCGAGGGTGATGATGCCGAACACCGCGAGCATCTGCACCGCACCGAGGAGCGCGGGTGCGGCCCAGCCGGCGGTGGTCGCGGTGAAGGGCCTCTTCAGCGCGGTGAGGGCGCGGCGCGACAGCGGCTTCACGATCAGGAACAGCGCGTAGATGCCGATCCAGGCCGCGAGGCTGATGAAGAACGGCGCCATGCCGGCTCCGTAGTTGCTCGCCTTCGTGACCGCGTCGCTGTCGACCGCGACCGGGTCGGAGATGGTCTGGGCCGCGGTCTCGCGCTGGTCGGCGGTCTGGTTCGGCACGTCGTCGAGTCCGGATGCGAGGCCGTCGCGCAATTCGTCCGCCCCGCTGTCGAGGGTGCCGAGACCGCCCGCGAGGTCGAGCGAGCCCTGGGCGAGCTGCGTCACTCCGCCCGCGAGCTGGGACGCGCCGGACGCCGCCGAGGCGATGCCGTTCGTCAGCGCGGGGGCGGCGTCGGCGAGCTGCTGGGTTCCGGCGGCGAGCTGCGTGGCTCCGGAGGCGGCGGTCGCGATGCCGCCGGAGAGCTGCGGTGCCGAGTCGGCGAGCTGCTGGGTTCCGGCGGCGACCTGCGCGCTGCCGGCGGCCAGGGTGCCGATCTGGGTGTTGGCGGCCTGCACCTGCGCGTTGCCGGAGTCCACGGCGGTGGCGATCTGCGCGATGTCGGCGAGGAGCGCCTGCTTCTGCTCGGGGGTGAGGGCGCTGGCGGCGATGGCCGCCTCGGCGTCGGAGCGCACGGCCGCAGCCTGGTTCACCGCATCCTGAACCTCAGTCGCGAGACCCGACGCCGTGGACGCCAGCTGCGCGTTGCCCGCCGCGACCTGCTGCGCGCCGTCGTTCAGGCGCGCGGTGTCGCCGGGCAGGGAGGCCGAGCCGGCCTGCAGCTGCTGCAGCCCGGTGGAGAGCTGCTGGGCGCCGTCGTTCAGCTGGTTCGCCTGGTCGGGCAGCGCGGCCGAGCCGGCCTGGAGCTGCTGCAGCCCGTCGGCGAGCTGCAGGGCGCCGATGTTCGCGGTGCCCGCGCCCGAGGCGAGCTGCTGGCCGCCGTCGCTGGCGCTCGCGGTGCCGTCGGCGAGCTGATCGGCGCCGTCGACTGCCGTGGTCAGGTTCTCCCGCACCGTGGCGAAGCCGTCGAGGAGTTTGAGTGCCGCCTCCTTGCCGACCTGCTCGGTGATGCTGGCGCGCACCTTCTCGGCGACCTGGCCGGCGATGGTGGTGGCGAGGAAGCTGTTCGTGTCGTTCGTGGTGAGCTCGACGACGGCCT
Source organism: Herbiconiux flava (assembly GCF_013409865.1). NCBI lineage: Bacteria > Bacillati > Actinomycetota > Actinomycetes > Micrococcales > Microbacteriaceae > Herbiconiux > Herbiconiux flava. The sequence goes on along the minus strand of NZ_JACCBM010000001.1, from coordinate 598,253 downwards.
GGGTCGGCGCGTCGCCCTCGGCGCTCGTGAGCGCGGTCGAGAAGTCGGGGCCGAGCGTGAGGATGAAGTCGAAGGTGCCGTCGCGCACGCCCTGCTCGGCGGTGTCGGCGTCGGTGACGATCCAGCCGACGGACTCGTCCTCGAGCAGCTGGTCCTCGACCTGCTGGCCGTAGTCGACCTGTTCGCCGTCGACGGTGGCGCCGGTGTCCTCGACGACGAGCGCCACCGGCACGTCCTTGAGGTTGCCGTAGGGGTCGTTGTTGGCCCAGAGGTAGAGCCCGGCGTAGAGCACGGGCACGAGCATCAGCGCGACGAGGGCGAGCTTCGCCATGCCGGTCGCGGTCAGCCGCTTCAGCTCGGTGGCGACGAGGTGGTAGATCTTCACGAGAACTGCTCCGGTTCCAGGGTGTCGACGCTGGGCAGCAGGGACTGCACCAGAAGAGAAGAGGGGGCGCCGCAGACGACGAGCACGGCGAAGTCGCGAGCGGCGAGGTCGTTGGCGATCTCGAGCCATTCGCGCGGGTCGCCGCCGTGGCGGTCGGGTGCGGCGATGACGAGGCCGCTCACGCCGCGCCGGAACGACGCGAGCTCGGTGAGCAGCCGGATGCGCAGGGTGGCCGGCACCGCGCCGATGCGCACCTCGGCGTAATCGGCGGCGCCCGCGTCGGCCAGGGTCTGGGCGATCGTCGCCCGGGTGGTCGAGCGGCCGGCGTACATCAGCTCCTCGCGCACGACGTCGCGCAGCTTCAGGTCGGCCGGCGGTTCACTCACCTCGGGGGCGTCGACGAGCGCGATCGCCTCGCGCAGACGCGCCGGGTCGTCGGCGCCGTCGATCGTGACCGAGCCGCTGTCGGGGGTCATGCGCCCACTGAGGATGAGGGAGAGCACGGTCGGCTGGTCGCCGACCTCCGCCTCGGCGACGACGACGCGCCCGGTCTCGTACGTCACGTCGCGCTCGGGCAAGGGGATGCCCGCGTGCCCCTTGCTCACGCCCTGCGCCACGATCTTCATGCCCGGCCCCCTTCGTCAGCAGCGCCGGCGGCGCCAGAACGGTCGCCGGCGTCGGCAGCGTCGCCGGCAGCATCCCCGGCACTCCACGGCGCGAGCAGCGACGCCGGGATCGACTCCACCAGCGCATCCGCCTCCCGCCACGACAGCCCCGCGACCGACAACCCCACGGTCATCACGAGCCGCCGCCCCTCGGCCTCGTCGAGGTCGGTGCGCACGGCGACGTCGAGCACGCCGATCGCCGCATCCTCGATCAGCTGCGCGAGCGACTCGACCGGCACGCTCTCCCGGAAGTATCCCTGCGCCACACCGGCGCTGGTGGCCCGGCGAACGGATGCGCGCACCGGCGACAGGGCCGACGCCACCGTCTTCTCGAGCGGGCCGTGCACCGCGAGCTGGGCGAGCACGCGCACCTGCTGCACCTCGGCCCAGATGGCGGCGCCGATCAGAGCGAGGTGGATGCGCGGGTCGTCGTGGTGCACGTCGGCCAGCGCCGCGGAGATGCGGGCGCCGCCGCGCGTGAGCAGCTCGGCGAGCAGTTCGTCGCGGGAGGAGAAGTGGCCGTAGAGGGCGCGGCGCGAGAGCCCGGCCTCGGCGGCGACGGCGTCGAGCGACGCCTCGGGGTCGCGGCGGAAGACGACCGAGGCGGCGAGCACGATGGCCTCGCGGTTCTCGAGGGCGTCGCGGCGCGGAGCGCGGGGGGAGAGATTGGTGGACACGCCCCCGATTCTACTAACTTGCACACCACTGTGCAAGTTATCCCGAGGTTGACGCCCGCCACGAGGCCGCCGATGCCTCAAGCGCCGCCCGCAACGCGCTGATCGCCGAGGATCCGCTCGCCGAGGCCCGGTGCGCCGTGAAGATCGTGCGCCGTGGCGCGCCCGGCGGCGTGACCAGCCGGCAGGTCGTCGGCCGCCCCGCCCAGACCAGCTCCGGCATGAACGCCACGGCGTTGCCCGTCTCGATCAGCCGGATCTGCGTCTGCAGGTCGGCGGTCTCGTACCGCACGTCCGGTTCGAAGCCCGCGACCCGGCAGAGCTGCTCGGCGAAGTGGCGGCTCGCGGTGCCCTGAGGTTCCATCACCCAGGGCATCGTGCGGGCATCCTGCATCGAGGCCAGCGGATGCGGGCTGGCCGCCTCGCCCGGCAGCGCCAGCTCGACCGCGTCGCTGGTGAGGTCGTGCCGCTCGAGACCGCTGAGCCACGGGGCCGAGTGCGCCGGGTACTCCTCGCCGACCACGAGGTCGAACTCCCGCGCCCAGGTGTCGTGCAGCGCCTGGCCGGGCTCGCGCTGCGCCATCTCGATGCGCACGTTCGGATGCTCGTCGGTCATCGATCGCAGAGCCGGGGGCATCAGGGTGAGCGCCGCCGACTGGAACACCGCGACCCGCAGGGTGCCGCTGACCGTCTCGAGCGAGGACTGCAGCGCGACGTCGGCGCGCTCGAGCGTGTCGAGCAGCTCGGCGGCGGACGCGACCAGCACCTCGGCCTGGGGAGTGAGCTGCAGGCGTCGTCCGGTGCGGCGGAAGAGGGCGACGCCCGCCTCGCGCTCGAGGGCGCTGAGCTGCTGCGACACGGCCGAGGGGCTGAAGCTGAGCGCTTCGGCGACGGCCGCGATGGTGCCGCGGATCGCCAGTTCGCGCAGCAGCACGAGTTTGCGCACGTCGAGCATCCGGACTCTTCTCTGTTCACGTCAGCTTACGCATATGCATCAGGAACCATCGCTTTTGCTGAGGCTTGCCGTGACGGAGCATTGCTGCATGACCGATCTGACGGATGCGCCCCGCACCACGACCGCTGCCGACACCGCCGCCCTCGCCGACGAGGTCGTCGCGCTCGTGCGCCGCTGGCTGACCGAGGCCGCGAGCCACGAGTCCGACGCCTCGGCCACCCGTCTGGCCGGGGTGCTCGCCGACCCCAAGGGCCTCGACTTCACGGTCGGCTTCGTCGACGGAGTGGTGCGCCCGGAGGACCTCAAGGTCGCCGCCGCCACGCTCGCCCGCATCGCGCCCGACGTGCCCGCGTTCCTGCCGCTGCCGCTCCGCGCCGCCGTGCGCCTCGGCGGCGTGATGGCGCCGGTGCTGCCCGGCGTCGTCGTGCCGATCGCGCGCCGCGTGCTGCGGCAGATGGTCGGCCATCTCGTGATCGACGCCACGGACAAGAAGCTCGGGCCGGCGATCGCGAAGATCCGCAAGCCCGGCACGCGCCTGAACGTGAACCTCCTCGGCGAGGCCGTGCTGGGCGAGCAGGAGGCCGGTCGGCGGCTGGGCGGCACGATCCGGCTGCTCGGTCGCGACGACGTCGACTACGTCTCGATCAAGGTCTCGTCGACGGTCGCCCCGCACGCGCCCTGGGCCTTCGAGGACTCGGTCGCCGACGTGGTGGCGAAGCTCATCCCCCTCTTCGCCGAGGCCGCGAAGCCGCTGAAGAGCGGAAGGCCCGCCAAGTTCATCAACCTCGACATGGAGGAGTACAAGGATCTCGACCTCACCCTGGAGGTCTTCATGCGCCTGCTCGACCGGCCCGAGTTCCGTCAGCTCGAGGCCGGCATCGTGCTGCAGGCCTACCTGCCCGACGCGCTCGCCGCGATGATGCGCCTGCAGGAGTGGGCGGCGAAGCGCCGGGCCCACGGCGGCGCCGGCGTCAAGGTGCGCCTGGTCAAGGGCGCGAACCTGCCGATGGAGCAGGTCGAGGCCTCGCTGCACGGCTGGCCGCTCGCCACTTGGGGCACGAAGCAGGACTCCGACACCAACTACAAGCGGGTGCTCGACTACGCCCTGCACCCCGACCGCATCGGCAACGTGCGGCTCGGCGTCGCGGGCCACAACCTCTTCGACCTGGCCTACGCCTGGATCGTGGCCGGCCGCCGCGGCGTGCGTGACGGCCTCGAGTTCGAGATGCTGCTCGGCATGGCGCAGGGCCAGGCCGAGGCGGTCAAGCGCGAGGTCGGTTCGCTGCTGCTCTACACGCCGGTGGTGTCGCCGAAGGAGTTCGACGTGGCGATCGCGTACCTGATCCGCCGCCTGGAGGAGGGCGCGTCGCAGGAGAACTTCATGTCGGCCGTCTTCGAGCTGAACGACCGGCCCGAGCTGTTCGAGCGCGAGCGCCGCCGCTTCACCGCCTCGCTCGAGGCGCTCGACACCGCGGTGCCGCCGGCCCGCCGGGTGGCCGACCGCTTCGCCGAGGTCGGCCGATCGGCGCCCGGCCGCTTCGTCAGCACGCCCGACACCGACCCGTCGGTGGCGGCCAACCGGGTGTGGGCCGACGGCATCCTCTCGCGCATCGACGGCAGCACTCTCAGCATCGACACCGTCGCGGCCGCCCGCGTCGAGACCGAGGCCGAGCTCGAGCGCATCGTCGCGGGCACCGTCGAGGCAGGTGAGCGCTGGGCCGAGTTGGGGGCCGCCGAGCGCGGCGCCATCCTGCACCGCGCCGGCGACGTGCTCGAAGAGCGGCGGGCCGAGCTGATCGAGGTGATGGCCGCCGAGGCCGGCAAGACCATCGACCAGGCCGACCCCGAGGTCTCGGAGGCCGTCGACTTCGCCCACTACTACGCCGAGCGAGGCCTGGAGCTCGAGACGGTCCAGGGCGCCACGTTCGTGCCCGCCCGTCTGACGCTCGTCACCCCGCCGTGGAACTTCCCCGTCGCCATCCCGGCCGGTTCGGCACTGGCGGCGCTCGCCGCGGGGTCGCCCGTGCTGTTCAAGCCGGCGGGCCTGTCCGCCCGCTCAGGCGCACTCGTCGCCGAGGCGCTCTGGGCCGCCGGCGTGCCCACCGACGTGCTGCGGCTCGTCGACGTCGACGAGGAGACGCTCGGCCGCCAGCTGGTCTCGCACCCGGCCGTCGACCGCGTCATCCTGACCGGCGCGTTCGAGACGGCCGAGCTGTTCCGCTCGTTCCGCCCGTCGTTGCCCCTCCTGGCCGAGACGAGCGGGAAGAACGCGATCATCGTCACTCCGTCGGCCGACCTCGACCTCGCCGTCAAGGACGTCGCCGCCTCCGCCTTCGGCCACGCCGGACAGAAGTGCTCGGCCGCGTCGCTCGTGGTGCTGGTGGGCTCGGTGGCGTCCTCGCCCCGCTTCCGCTCGCAGCTGATGGACGCGATCTCCTCGCTGCCCGTCGGCCTGCCGCACGTCGCGTCGACCCGCATGGGCCCGCTGATCGAGGCGCCCGGCCCGAAGCTCCGTGAAGGGCTGACGACTCTCGGCGAGGGCGAGTCGTGGTTGATCCGCCCGCGCGCCCTGAGCGATGACGACGCCCGGCTCTGGAGCCCGGGTCTCCGCGACGGCGTCGCCCGCGGCTCGGCGTTCCACCGCACCGAGTACTTCGGCCCGATCCTCGGCATCATGACGGCCGACACCCTCGACGAGGCCATCGACATCGTCAACGAGGTCGACTACGGCCTCACCTCGGGGCTGCACTCGCTCGACCGCGGCGAGATCTCCATCTGGCTCGACCGCATCGAGGCCGGCAACCTCTACGTCAATCGCGGCATCACGGGCGCCATCGTCGAGCGCCAGCCCTTCGGCGGCTGGAAGAAGTCGTCGGTGGGCGCGGGCGCCAAGGCCGGCGGGCCGAACTACCTGGTGAACCTGGGGTCGTGGCTGCCGTCGGCGGCGCCCTCCACCGGTTCGGCTCCTTCCGCCGATTCGGCTACGATCATCGGCTCGGCGCCAGCCACCGGTTCGGCTCCAGCCGCCCACGCGGTTCCGGATGCTCCCGCCCTCCTCCCGGCAGTCACCGTCCTCCTGGCCGCCGCCCGTCGCTCGCCCCTCGTGGGCGACGACGCCGTGGCGTTCCTCACCCGTGCCGCGCACAGCGACGCCCGCGTCTGGAGCGACCGCTTCGGCGCCGCCGTCGACGTCTCCCAGGTCGCCGCCGAGCACAACGTGTTCCGCTACCGCGCGGCGGGCGGCACGGTGGTGCGGGCGGGCTCGGCGGCTCCGGCGGTCGAGGTGCTGCGCGTCGTCGCGGCGGCGCTGCGGAGCGGCGACGCGGCCACGGTCAGCGTCGCGGACCCCGAGCTCGCCGCGCTGCTCGAGGAGCTGCCGGACGGGCTGACGCTGACGGTGCAGGTCGAGACGGATGCTCAGTGGGCCGCGTCCCTCGCCGGGCGGGCGCCGGCGCGCATCCGCCTGATCGGCACCCCCACCGACGAGGTCGTGGCCGCCACCGCCGGACGCCCCGACGTCGCCCTCTGGAGCGGCCCCGTGACCGAGGCCGGACGCCTCGAGCTGCTGCCGTTCCTGCGCGAGCAGGCGGTCTCGATCACGGCCCACCGCTTCGGCACCCCCGACCGCGCCCTGGCCGAGCTGGTCGAGGCGCTCTGAGACGAATCGCACGGGCCGCGGCCTCCCCGGAACGGATTCGTCCAGATCGGGTTGGCTGCGGCCTAAAGGATTCGACGAAATGCACGATGCATCAGGACGACACCCGTCGTCGTGCATACTCCTTGACGTGAACGAAGCCCCCACCGCCCCCAGTCTCGACGGCCGCGAATTCGTGATGGAGTCCTCGACCAACAGCGCGGTCGACCCCGCGTCGCCGTCGCGGTTCCACTACTTCGAGCGCGAAGGCGTGATCTGGGGCGACTACGACGGCGACACCGTGACCTTCGGCCGCTTCGTCGGCACGCGCACCGGGGACGCCCTGCAGGTCTCGTTCGTGCATCAGATGCTCGACGGCGTCACCGTCGTCAGCGGCACCGGCGGCAGCCGGGTCGAGCTCGACGCCGAGGGCCGCGTGCGGCTCGTCGAGGACTTCGAGATCGACGGCGTCGACCACGTCAGCATCTGCGTCGAGGTCTGACCGGCGCGAGCGGCCGGCTCGCTCACGCCATCGGCGCACGCGGCGCTCCCCGCTCGGCGGCGGTCGTCGCAAGCGCCCACCCGCGGCGGATCAGCGCGCCGCGTCCCGCCCGTTCCCCGCGGTCGTGAACCGCGTCATCCCCAGCCGATTCGTCGATCCCGAGCGGTCGGGGATGTCCGAGGGCAGCAGATACGCCTTCCGCACCACCTCGTCGAGCACCACCACCGACACCACCGACTTCACCTCGGGCCGCGCCGCCACGACGCCGGTCACGAAGTCGTGCACGCCGCCGATGTCGAGCGAGCGCACGAGCAGCATGGCGTCGTGCTCACCCGTCGTGATGCAGCAGTACTCGACGTCGGGCATCTGCAGGATGCCCTCCCGGAACCGGTGCCAGGACTGCGGATGCACCGTCACGAACACCAGTGCGCAGACGTCGAGCCCCACCTTGCCGGGGTCGACCTGCGCTGAGAATCCGGTGATCACTCCGGATGCGGTGAGCTGCTCGACCCGGTTGTAGACGCTCGCCCGTGAGACGTTGACCCGCTCCGCGAGCGCCGACATCGAGATGCGCCCGTTCTCCCGCAGGATGGCGAGGATGCGCAGATTGACCTCGTCGAGACCCCCCGCGCTTTGTCCAGCAGCCGGGGTCACGGCCTGATCGGTGATCGACATATCCGACTCCTCACCCGCCGACGGCGGCATTTCGTCCACGATAGTGCCTCTGGGAAAAAGGACTGCGTCGATTTGTGCCACAGTTTCCCAACACCGTCCAGCCGACCCATTCCCAGGAGGCCTCCATGGTTTTCCGCACCACACGCACAACGCGCTCCACCCCGACCCGAGTCGCGATCGCCGCAGCAGCGGTCTCGCTCACCCTCCTCGTCGCGGGCTGCTCCTCGGGCCGCACCGACACCGCCGACAGCGGCACCCAGACGCTCACCATCAACAAGGCGTTCGACCTCAAGACGGCCGACCCGGGCCGCATGTACGAGCCCACCGGCCAGCTCGTCGACAAGGCGCTCTACGAGACCCTCCTCACCTTCGAGGGCGGCGACGTCTCCAAGGTCGTCGACGGCCTCGCGAGCCTCGAGCAGTCCGATGACGCCAAGACCTTCACCCTCACCCTGACCGGCGAGCACACCTTCTCCGACGGCACCGCGATGACCGCCGACGACGTGGTCTTCTCGCTGCAGCGCGTGATCGGCCTGAAGGGCAACCCCTCGTTCCTGCTCGACGGCGTCACCGTCACGAAGCAGGACGACAAGACGGTCGTGCTGACCACCGAGACCCCGACGCCCGCCCTCCCGGCGATCCTCGCGAACCCGGCTCTCGGCATCCTGAACTCGAAGGTCGTGAAGGAGAACGGCGGCACCACCGACGAGACCGACACCGCCGAGAAGTTCCTCAACACCACCTCCGCCGGTTCGGGCCCGTACGTGCTCGACACTCTCGACCTCGCCTCGCAGGTCGTGCTGACCGCGAACGAGAACTACGACGGCGACGCCCCCGGCTACGGCCGCGTGGTCATCCAGAACGTCGAGGGCGCCACCCAGAAGATCAACGTCGAGGGCGGCAGCGCCGACGTGGCGCTCGACCTCTCGGGCACCCAGGCCGAGGCGCTCGGCGACTCGGTCGAGGTCACCAGCGACCCCTCGGCGAACGTGATCTTCCTGCTGCTCAACCAGAACCCGAGCGTCTCGGCGATCACCTCGAACCCCGACTTCGTGAAGGCCGTCAAGGAGGCCATCGACTACGACGACCTCGTCTCGATCGCCGGCACCGGCACCGCGCAGGCCTCCGGCGTCGTGCCGAGCATGCTGCTCGGCGCCCTCCCCGAGAGCGGAGCGCTGACGCAGGACCTCGACGCCGCCAAGGCCGACCTCGCGAAGAGCGGCTACGCCGGCGAGTCGGTGACGCTCAACTTCCCGAGCGACATCAGCCTGAACGGCATCGACTTCCCGACGATCGCCCAGCGCATCCAGTCGCAGCTGAAGGACGCCGGCATCACGGTCGAGCTCGCCCCGGCCCCCGTCGCCACCGAGCTCGACGCCTACCGCAACGGCACCGAGACCATGGGCCTGTGGTACTGGGGCCCCGACTACCCCGACCCGAGCGACTACCTCGTGTTCACCCCGGGCAACGTCGTCGGCCTCCGCTCCGGCTGGGCCGAGGGTGCGAACCCCGCGATCTCGACGCTGGCCGACGCCGCGGCCGCCGGCGGCTCCGACGAGGAGCGCCAGTCGCGCTTCGAGGAGCTGCAGACCGCGCTGAACGCCGACGGCCCCTTCATCCCGCTGCTCCAGCCCGGCAACAACATCGCTGCGGCCAAGGACGTGACGGGCGTCGTCTACAACGCCGTGTGGACCATCGACATCGCGGCCCTCGCCGCGAAGTAGCTCGTGTCCACCAGCACGAAGGCCGTCCGGTCGCCGCGTTCGCGCGGCGGCCGGGCGGCCCACCCGTTCCTCCGCTACGCGCTGCGCCGCGTGCTCACCTCGCTGCTGCTCGTGGTGGGCGTGACCCTCGTCACCTTCGTGCTGACGAACCTCGTACCGGGCGACCCGGTGGCAGCGGCCCTCGGCCAGCGCGCCGCGGAGGACCCGGCGATCGTCGCCCAGTTCCGCGCCACCTACGGCCTCGACCAGCCGCTCGTGGTGCAGTACTTCACTTACCTCGGCAACCTGCTGCAGGGCGACCTCGGCGTCTCGACCACCACGCACAACCCCGTGGTCGACGACCTGGCGAAGGCCCTCCCGGCCACCCTCGAGATCGCGCTCGGCGCCATCGTGCTCAGCGTGATCATCGGCGTGGTGCTCGGCACCATCGCCGCCTACCGCCGCGGCAAGGCCTCCGACCACGTGCTCCGCGTGGTGTCGCTGGCCGGCCTCAGCGTGCCGACCTTCTGGCTCGCGCTGGTGCTCTACTACGTCTTCTACTTCCAGCTGCACATCGCCCCGGGCTCGGGCCGGCTGAGCAGCGACTTCACGACGCCGCCCACGGTGACAGGCCTCTACACGGTGGATGCCCTGCTGGCCGGTCAGCTCGACACCTTCCTCGACGCGGCCTCGCACCTGTTCCTCCCGGTGCTCGTGCTGACCCTCTACACCGTGGGTCTGCTGACCCGGTTCGTGCGCACGGCGGTGCTGGAGATCCTCGACCAGGACTACGTTCGCGCCGCCCGCGCCAAGGGTCTGCCGACCCGCACGGTGATCTTCTCGTACGTGCTGCGGGGGGCGAGCATCCCGATTCTCACCGTCGTGGGTCTCGCCTTCGGCAGCCTGCTCAGCGGCACGGTGCTGGTCGAGGCGATCTTCGCCTGGCCGGGCATCGGCTCGTACGCCTACCAGGCCGCCTCGCACCTCGACCTGCCCGGCATCATGGGCGTCGGCCTGTTGATCGGCGTGATGTACCTGCTGGTGAACCTGATCGTCGACCTGCTCTACGGCGTGCTCGACCCGAGAGTGAGGCTGGCCTCGTGACGGATGCGCGAACCACCCGTCCGGACCCGCGCGACGGTGCCCCGGCCGGCCCCCGCGACGGTGTCGGCGCCGGGATGCTCGACCCGGTCTCCGCCGCACGACCCCGCTGGCGCCGTCCCCGCCTGCGGCTCGGTCGCTGGTCGGCACCACTCGGCCTACTGGGTGCCGCCGTCGGAATCCTCTGGATCCTCGTCGCCCTGCTCGCCCCCGTCATCGCCCCGCACGACCCGCTCGCGCAGGACCTGCCGATCCTCCAGGCGCCCGGCGAGGGCACCCTGATGGGCACCGACGCGCTCGGCCGCGACGTGTTCTCCCGCGTGATCTGGGGCGCCCGCGTCACGATCCCGCTCGCCCTGCTTCTGGTCGTGATGTCGGTGCTGATCGGTGCGATCGTCGGCGCCGTGGCCGGGTTCTTCGGCCGCGCGGTCGACGAGGTGGCCATGCGCGTCACCGATCTCGTGATGGCGTTCCCCACGGTCATCCTGGCCATGGTCATCGCGGCCGCCCTCGGCGCCTCGCTGCTGAACGCCGTGCTCGCCGCGCTGATCGTGTCGTGGCCCGCCTACGCCCGGCTCACCCGAGGGCTCGTGCTCGGGCTGCGCTCCTCGAACTACGTCGTGTCGGGGCAGCTGCTCGGCTTCTCGCCGCTGCGCTCGCTCGGCCGCGACATCGCGCCGAACATCGTCGGGCCCGTGCTGGTGCTCGCGAGCCTCGACATCGGCACGGCCATCCTGCTGCTGTCGGGCCTGTCGTTCCTCGGGCTCGGAGCGAAGCCGCCGACCGCAGAGTGGGGCTCGATGGTGTCGGATGCGATCCAGAACTTCGACGCGTGGTGGATCGGGGTCTTCCCGGGACTTGCCATCCTCACCGTCGTGATCGCGTTCAACTTCGTCGGCGACGCCCTGCGCGACGCCCTCGACCCGAAGTCGCAGACCATCCGCGGGGGAGGCACCACGCTGTGACCGACGCACTCACCATCAGCGGGCTCCGCATCCGCACCCGCACGCATGCCATCGTCGACGGGATCGACCTGGCGCTCGAGCGCGGCGGCATCCACGGGCTGGCCGGGGAGTCGGGGTCGGGCAAGACGATGACGGCGCTGGCCGTGCTCGGGCTGCTGCCCGGGTCGATGACGGCGAGCGGGAGCATCCGGCTGGCCGACGACGCCGGCGCCGGGACCGGCTCGACCGGCGCGGGTTCGACGGCATCGGGCATCGAGCTCGTGGGCGCGTCGCGGCAAGTGCTCGGCGCGGTGCGCGGGCGCCGGGTCGCGATGGTCTTCCAGGACCCGTCGACGAGCCTGCACCCCCAGCTCACCGTCGGCCGTCAGCTCACCGACCACCTGCGCCACCACCTCGGTCTCTCCAAGGCCGCCGCGCGCTCGAAGGCCGAGGCCCTGCTCGAGCGGGTGCGGGTTCCGGATGCGCGGGCCGCCCTCTCCCGCTACCCCCACCAGTTCTCGGGCGGTCAGCGTCAGCGCATCGCGATCGCGGTGGCGCTCGCCTGCGACCCCACCGTGCTGCTGGCCGACGAGCCGACCACGGCGCTCGACGTGACCGTGCAGGCCGGAGTGCTGCAGCTGCTGCGGGAGCTGGTCGATGACGGGGGGCTGAGCATCCTGCTCGTCACCCACGATCTTGGCGTGATGAGCGCCGTCGCCGACGAGGTGACGGTGATGCGGCAGGGGCTCGTCGTGGAGTCGGCACCGCGCGAGAAGCTGTTCACCGCGCCGCAGGACGCCTACACGCGGTCGCTGCTCGCGGCGCTGCCGGGGTCGAGCTTCGAGGAGAGCCCGGAGGTGCTCGTGGAGGAGCTGGTCGAGGGGCACGAGGCCGGCTCCGCGGGTGGTGCAGCGGGTTCGGTCGGCGGTCTTGCGGTCGAGGGCGGTTCTGCGGTCGATGGTGCTGACGACGTCGAAGGGGGAGCGCGATGAGCGCCGGAACGGTTCTCGAGGCCGAGGGCATCGTCGTCGAGTACGGGCGGCGGCCGGCGCTCCGGGCGGTCGACGGAGTCGGCTTCCGGGTCGCGGCCGGGGAGGTCGTGGCGCTCGTCGGCGAGAGCGGCTGCGGCAAGTCGAGCCTCGCGCGCGCCGTCGTCGGCATCGAGAAGCGCCGGGCCGGCGACGTGCGCCTGAACGGCGCCGACGTGCCGCCGCTCGGCCTCCGCCGTCGCAGTCCCGCGATGACGGGCATGCAGATGGTCTTCCAGGATCCGAACTCCTCCCTCAACCCCCGCCGCCGCATCGGCGAGCAGCTCGGCGACGGCGTGCGGGCGGCGCTCGCCCGCGGCGACGAGGGCTCCGACCCCGCCGACTGGCTGCGCCGCGTGGGCCTCGACCCCGCGATGCTGACCCGCTTTCCGCACGAGTTCTCGGGCGGCCAGAAGCAGCGCATCGCCATCGCGCGTGCTCTCGCGGCGCGGCCGAGGATGCTCGTGGCCGACGAGCCCATCTCGGCCCTCGACGCCTCGACCCAGACGAGCGTCGCCGCCCTGATGCGCTCGCTCAGCGTGGAGGCCGGCGCCGGGATGCTGTTCATCTCGCACGACCTCTCGGTGGTGCGGCGCATCGCCGACCGCGTGCTCGTGATGTACCGCGGCCGGGTCGTGGAGTCGGGCGACACCGAAACCGTCTGGCAGAACCCGCTGCATCCGTACACGCGGGCCCTCCTCGCGGCGATCCCGCTGCCCGACGGACTCGGGCGGCTGCCCCTCGCGCCCGCCGAGGCCGACCGGGCCACCTGGCTCGACGACGTGCCCGCCGCCCTGGAGCGGACCGCCGCATGACCCCGCGCACGACCTCCTCCGCGAAGCGCGCCACTGTGGCGGAGCCGATGCCCGGGGCGGCGGGTCCGCCTGCGGAGCCGGCCGTCGCGGTGCCGGCGGCATCCGCTCTGTGGACCATGCCGCGGGCCGTGAACCGCAGCCCGCTGCCGGGTGACGGCGCGTTCATGACCGCCGGATGGGCCGACCCCGAGCCGGTGATCGACCCTGACGACCCCGTGATCGCCTACACGGCCGAGCGGCGGTCTCGGCTGGCGCAGGCGCTGCCGGCCGAGCTGCTGATCATCCCCGCGGGGCTGCCGCGGGTGCGCTCGAACGACAGCGACCACCGCTTCCGACCCGGCACCGACCACGTCTGGCTGACCGGCAACGACGTGGCCGAGAGCGTCCTGGTCGTCGACACGACGGGCGGCGAGGCGGGGTCGATCCTCTACCTGCGCGCCCCGTCGGGCCGCGACGGCGACGAGTTCTGGCAGAACGACGCGCTCGGCGACCTCTGGGTGGGGCCGCGTCCGACGCTCGCCGAGACGCAGGCGGCGCTCGGCATCGAGACCCGGCCGCTGACCGACTTCACCCGCGACTTCGAACGGGCGGCGCGGCGGGCCCGGCGCATCCGGGTGCTGCCCACGCTCGACGAGAGCGTCGACGAACTCGTGCGGCAGACCTGCGGCACCGCCTTCTCGCCGCACTTCGCCCTCAAGGCGGCGCTCGACGAGCTGCGCCTGATCAAGAACGACTGGGAGATCGGCCAGCTGCAGCTCGCCGTCGACGGCACGGCCCGCGGCTTCGACGACTGCCTCGAAGCCTGGCAGGATGCGCGTGCCGAGCCCCGCGGCGAGCGCTACCTCGAGGGCACCTTCGCCCGCCGCGCCCTCGTCGAGGGGGAGGGGCCGGCGTACGGCTCGATCGTCGCCGCCGGATCCCACGCGACCACGCTGCACTACACCCGCAACACCGGCCCGCTCGTCGACGGCGACCTCGTGCTGATGGACCTGGGCGTCGAGCTGCCCTCCCTCTACGCCGCCGACATCACCCGCACCCTGCCGGTCAGCGGAACCTTCACCCCGCTGCAGCGCGACGTCTACTCGATCGTGCTGCGCGCGCAGCAGGCGGGTATCGACGCGCTGCGGGCCGGCGTGCGGTTCCAGGACTACCAGGACGCGTGCGGGCGCTCGCTGACGGAGGGGCTGATCGAGCTGGGGCTGATCCGCTGCTCGGTCGACGAGGCGATGGCGCCCTCGGCGTCGTATCACCGCCGCTGGAGCATCTCGCGCGCCGGGCACATGCTCGGCATGGACGTGCACGACTGCAACCACGCGCCCCACGAGACGTACCTCGGCGGAGTGCTCGCGGCGGGCCACACGCTCACGGTCGAGCCGGGGCTGTACTTCCAGCCGGGTGACCTGACGGTGCCGGCCGAGCTGCGGGGGCTGGGCATCCGGATCGAGGACGACCTCGTGGTGACCGAGACGTCGTCGATCCTGCTCTCGGCAGGGCTGCCGCGGACGCCCGCCGCGGTGGAGGAGTGGATGGGGGCGCTGGCGCGCTGAACGCTCGCTGGGCGCTGCCCGCTGCCCTTGCACCGCGGCCTCGCCCGAGGCGCCCGACCGGGCGGCGGCGTGCCCGGCTTGGGCTTGCCGGGGTGCGGGCTCCGGCCCGGCGACGGGCGTGTCGGGGGCACCGTCCGTAGGATGGGACGACCATGTCCCACCCCGGCAGCACCCCCGCCCCGCTCCCCGGCCCCGCGCCGGAGACCGACGAGCTCACGCGCCTCATCGCCGACAACGAGACCGACGTCACCGACCGCCCCGGGGTGCGCGCGGCCCAGGCGGGCATCTCGCTCGGCGTGCTGCTCGCGGTCGTCGTCCCCCTGATCGCGCTGCTCATCGCCGCGGTCGTGACCGCGATCGTCTCGACGGCTCCCATCTGGCTCTCGGGCTTCTTCTGGGGCTCCTTCACCGCCCTGTGACCGGCGTCCCGCCCACCCCGCCGCCCGCATCGGCCGGGCTACCCACCCCGCCCGCCTCCCCTACGCCGTCCGCCCCGTCCACCGCCGGGCCTGGGATGCGTCCGTGACCGCCGCCGCGACCGCCGCCCCCTCGCTGCTCGCCATGACGTCATCGTCGAGCCGCCCCGCCCCGATCATCCGTCTCACCCGCCGACCCTGACCCGGCCGAACGAGAGCGCCGGGCACGCGAGCGCCGGGACGCGAACGCGGAGGCGGTGCGTCAGTCGGTCGTCAGCGCCGAGACGAGGGCGGCGATGAGCCGCGGAACCGCGGTCGGCTCCGACGCCGCGTGCGCCGGGACGAGCTGGCCGAGGGACAGCCCGAGGCAGTCGGGGTGCTGCAGGAGCACGGACAGCGCGCTCCCCAGCACGGCGATCGTGGGCCCGCTGTTGCGGCCGTTGACGTTCTCGGCGATGGGGGCGTCGAGGAAGTCGAGGACGTCGACGTCGAGGTGGACGACGAACGGCCCGCCGGTCATGGCGTCGAGCGCTCGCTGCGCCGCGCTGCCGGGATCGTCGCAGAGCGCCGTCTGGTCGACGATCGCGAGACCTAGAGCGGAGACCTGCTCGCGCTCCCACTCGGTGGCCGCCCCCGACGGGTCCGCCCCGAGGTACACGAGGTCGGCCGGCTGCAGCAACGGAGCGTCGCCCGCCGCGGACACGAGTTCCGGAGCCGCGCCCTCGAGAGCGAGCGCGTGGGCCATGCCCATCCAGCTCAGCGAGCCCTCGGTGGTGGAGTGCGGCGTGTTGAGATCGAGGTGACGGTCGAGGTAGACCAGGCGCGGGCGATCCCCGCGTTGCGCCAGGGCGGCGCAGAGCCCGACGGCGACCAGGCAGCTCCCGCCGAGCACGAGCAGTCTCTCGCCGTCGGCGATCAGCCCGGCCGCAGCGGCCGACAGCTCCCGCATCGACTCCGCCTCGTCGCCCACGTTCTGTGCGAAGGGGTGCTCCCGATCCGGATGCCAGAACCGCGTCGTCAGATCCCCCGCGTCCACGACGTCGGCGCCGGCAGCGCGAAGAGCGTCGAGAAGCCCCGCCTCCCGGAGTGCCGCGGGCGCACTCTCCACCCCCACGCAGTACGCGCCGGTGCTGCTCGGCACCCCCAGTACGGTGACCCTCATACGGCTCCCTCGACGCATCTCGCGATCGGACGGACGTCACGACCGGACGTCCCCTTCACCCTGGTGTGGGAGGCGGGCACCCGCAACCCGCGACGATCCGGCTCGACGGATGTGGGCGAAATGTTTGCGTGACCACAACGGGGGGTGTCACAATGTTCACGCAAACAGGCACTCCAACGAAGGACTCCCATGACATCGTCGTCACGCGCCCGCACGGCCGCCGTGGCGGGGTCGATCGCTCTGCTGCTCGGCGCCTCGGCGCTCGGCGGCGGGGCCGCGGCCTCCGCCTCGCCCTCACGCACAGGAGCCCCGGCAGCGGCGCCCGCAGCTGCACAGGCCGCCACCGCGCAAGAAGCAGCTGCACAGGCCGCCACCGCGCAAGAAGCAGCCGCAGCCCCGACCCCCCTCACCATCACCCCCAACCCCGCCTACCAGAACCAGGCCTTCGAGGGCTGGGGCACCAGCCTCGTCTGGTTCGCCAACGCCACCGGCGACTACCCCGCCGACGTCCGCCAGGACCTCTTCGACAAGGTCTTCGGCGAAGACGGCCTGAACCTCAACATCGCCCGCTACAACATCGGCGGTGGCAACGCCTCCGACGTCCCTCCCTACCTCCGCCAGGGCGCAGCGGTCGACGGCTGGTGGAACCCCGACCTCCGAGCGAGCGACGCCGAAGGCCCGATCACCTCCGACTACGCCGACCGCGACCGCTACGCCGCCGCCTGGAACCCCGACGACCCGGCCTCCTACGACTTCACCGCCGACGAGACCCAGCGCTGGTGGGTCGAGCAGCTGAAGAGCCGCATCACCAAGTGGGAGGCCTTCAACAACTCCCCGCCCTACTTCATGACCGAGAGCGGCTTCGTCTCCGGCGGCTTCGACTCGAGCGCCGAGCAGCTGAAGCCCGAGGCGATCGGTGACTACGTGGCCTACCTGAAGACGGTGGTCCAGTCCGTGGAGGAGCAGGAGGGCATCCGCTTCGACACCGTCGACCCCTTCAACGAGCCCAACACGAACTACTGGGGCACCAACATCGACGAGTCGACCGGATGGCCGAAGCAGGGCGGCCAGGAGGGTGCCCACATCGGCCCTGAGGTGCAGGACCAGGTCATCAAGGCGCTCGCCGCCGAGCTCGCCGAGGACACCACGACCACCGACGCCGTGATCTCGGCGATGGACGAGACGAACCCCGGCCTCTTCGCCACCAACTGGAACACCTGGAGCGACGAGGCCAAGGCCGAGGTCGACCAGCTGAACGTGCACACCTACGGCACCGGCGGCCGCCCCTACGCCCGCGACATCGCCAAGGCGGCGGGCAAGCCGCTCTGGATGAGCGAGATCGAGGGCGACTGGGACGGCTCCGGTGTCAACAACCAGACCAACATCGCCAACGGCCTGGGCGTCGCCGCCCGCATCACCGACGACCTGCGCGAGCTCGAGCCGAGCGCCTGGGTGCTCTGGCAGCCGGTCGAGGACGCCTACAACATGGAGAAGGTCGAGAAGCTCAACTGGGGCAGCGTGCAGATCGACTTCGACTGCAACGCCGACGGCGACAGCGTGCGGCGCCTCGCCGACGGCGACGCCGACCCGAGCTGCAAGGTCGAGACGAACGCGAAGTACAACACGATCCGCAACTTCACGCACTACATCCGCCCCGGTGACCACATCATCCCCTCGACGGATGCGCAGACCACCACTGCCCTGAAGGCCGACGGCAGCGGGGTGACCCTGGTGCACGCGAACCCGTCGACCAGCGACCGCACGGTCACGATCGACCTGGCGGAGTTCGGCACCATCGCTCCCGGAGCCACCCTCACCCCGATCGTCACCACCGAGTCGCCCGCCGACGACGTGACGGCGAACGCCCTCGTCGAGGGCGCGGCGGTGCCGGTCGACGCGACCGCGAAGACGGTCACCGTCACGGTTCCCGCCCGCTCGGTGTCGACCTTCGTGATCTCGGGTGTCAGCGGGGTGGCCGACACGGCGATCCCCCTTCAGGACGGTTCCGCCTACCAGATCGTCGGCACGCAGAGCGGCAAGGCCCTGACGCCGAACGGCGCCGTCGCGACCGGCGAGGCGCCCGGCGCGGTGATCACCGCCACCACCGCCGAGAACGCGGCCGGCCAGCTCTGGACGGTCGACAAGCTCACCGACGGCCTCAGCAACTCCGAGCGCTACGTGCTCCGGGGCGCGACCGGCCAGGTGCTCGCCGCCACGTCCGACGGAGTCGTGCTGCGCGACCAGACGCCCGAGCAGGCCGCGGCCGACCGCTCGAGCCAGTGGATCCTCACCACCTCGACCGGCGCGAGCTGGTCCCTGGTCAACGCCCAGACCGCGACCGCGCTGGAGGTGCCCGGGCAGTCGACCGACGAGGGCGCCCCGGTGAACGTCTACCAGTCGAACAACGGCGCCAACCAGGCGTGGGGCTTCCGCGACACGGCGCTGCAGGGCTTCGAGCCGATCACGGTGAACACGGTCGCGGGCGTCGCCCCGGTGCTGCCCGCGACGGTCACCCCGATCTACGGCTCGGGCGCCGGCATCGCGGTGCCGGTCACCTGGAACACGGACGGCATCGACTGGAACCAGCCCGGCACCGTCACGGTGACCGGTTCGGGAACGGATGCGTTCGGCACGGCGTTCGACAGCGCATCCGTCACCGTGGAGGTCGGCGGCTTCACGTCGACCGACCCGGTCTCGCTGACCACCTACGAGGGGGCCGAGCTGCAGAGCGTGATCGACGCGGCGCCGGCCACCGTGCCCGCCCGCATCGGCGCGAGCAAGACGAGCTACGACGCCGTCGTCGCCTGGGACTTCTCGGGCGTCGACCAGGCCGACCTCGCGTCACCCGGCGTGGTGACGGTGCCGGGCGAGGCGGTCTCCAACGACCCCGCGGCGCCGGCTCTGCCCGCGACGCTCTCGCTGATCGTGACGGTGCCGGGCTCCTCGAACGTGGCCCCGGATGCGGCGACGACCGCCTCGGCCACCTTCACCGAGCCGGGTTACAGCGTCGACGCCACCCGCAACCGCGTGCTCGACGACAAGGGCTGGTCGAACTGGGTGAGCAGCTCGAAGCGTGCATCCGACACGCTGAGCTACGACCTCGGCTCGGTGAAGACGGTCGACAGCGTCACGCTGCGCTTCTGGAAGGACGGGTCCTCCGAGACCTGGCCGACCTCGCTGACCGTCGAGTACCGCACGCCCGCGGGTGACTGGGTGGCGGCTCCGGATGCTCCGACCGCCGTCGTCTCGCCCGACGGAAGCGCTCCCGTGGTCGACGTCGCCCTCGGCGGCGTGCAGGCGTCGGCGGTGCGGGCCGCACTGACGGCGGCGCCCGACACGCACATGATCGTGTCGGAGGTGGAGATCTACGCCACCGCGGCCGGCGTCTCGACGGTGTCGCAGCTCGCCCGACTCGCGGTCGACGGCGTCGCGATCGAGGGCTTCGACCCGGCGACCACCTCGTACACGGTGCCGTCGTCGGGGTCGCGGATCCCGGTGCTGCAGGCCTTCGCGGTCGACACCGACGCCACGGTGGCCATCGATCCGGCGACGGATGCGAACGGCGCGGTCGCGACCGTGACCGTCACGGCGCCCGACGGCGTGAGCGTCACCAGCTACACGGTGCGCTTCGACCGGGCGGTCGCGGTGTCGGCGGTGGTCTCGGGCACCCAGATCGACGGGGCGTACCGCGTCGGCTCGCCGCTCTCGGTCGTCGTGACGACCGACCCGGCGGCTGCTGCTGCGGGTGCGTCGGTGCAATGGATGCGCGACGGGGCTCCGATCGCGGGGGCCACCTCGCCCGGCTACACGCCGGTCGCGGACGACGCGGACCACGCCGTCTCGGCGCGCGTGACCGCAGGCGCGGACGGGTACCGCGTGGGGACGGCGGACTCGGCAGCCGTCGCCATCGCGGCGGCGGTCGACCCGCCGGTCACGCCGGGCGACCCGGGGACGCCCGGCGACCCCAGCACCCCGGGCACCCCGGGTTCGCCCGGGACTCCCGGCGCGCCCGGAGCTCCCGGCGACGGCTCGGGCTCGGGTGGCTCCGGCTCCGGCGGTGCGGGTTCGGGCGGGACCGGCGGCTCGGGCGCCGGCGGCCTCGCCTCGACCGGCGCGGCCCCGCTGCCGCTCGTGGCGGGAGGCCTCCTGGCGCTGCTCCTCGGCGCCCTGGCCCTCGGCCTCCGCCGGCACCGCCGCGCCTGACCTACCCCACGCCGGTCCACCCGGCCTGAACCGGTCCTACCCCACCCGGATGCGGCGCACCACCTCGGTGCGCCGCATCCGCGTCTCGGGCGATGGCTTCGGGCACGCGTGGCCGGCACCGAGTCCTCTGGAGCATCGGCACCGCCCAGGCGTGCGCGGAGCACCTGGTGTGCCGCGACCCACCCATCCGCGTCTGCGGGACCGGAGTCCGGGCGGGCGGGCCCCTCTCTCACCGACCCGTCGCAAATCGCCCTCTCAGCGCATCGAGAGGGCGGTTTGTGACGGGTCGATGGCCGCGGGCGGGGTCAGGCGGGCGGGAGGCGGAGCTCGAGGCGGGCGCCGCCGAGGGGCGACGCCGTGGCGGTGGCCGCGCCTCCGTGCGCCGCCGCGATCGATGCGACGATCGGCAGGCCGAGGCCCGATCCGCCGCTGTCGCGCGCACGCGAGTCGTCGAGCCGCACGAAGCGCTCGAACACGCGCTCGCGCTCGTCGGGGGGGATGCCCGGTCCGTCGTCGTCCACGGTGAGCACGGCGGCGCCGTCGAGGACGGTGCACGAGATCGCGATGCGCCCGCGGGCGTGCCGCGCCGCGTTGTCGCCGAGGTTGCGGAGGGCTCGCTCGAGCATCCGGGAGTCGCCGCGCACGCGTGTTGCCGAGACGCCGGTCGCGTCGACCGTGAGCTGGGGAGCGAGCGCGCGGAGCCGCCGCGCCTCGGCGAGGGCGAGGTCGTCGAGGTCGACGTCGCGCGCATCCGGAACCAGGCCCCGCTCATCCGCGCGCGCGAGCAGCAGCAGGCCGTCGACGAGCTCGGCCATTCGCGCGGACTCCTCGGCGACCGTGCGCCCGAGGCGCTCGACCGGCAGGCGGTCGGGGTAGGCGAGCGCGACCTCGGCGTTCTGGCGCAGGGCGCTGATGGGGGAGCGCAGCTCGTGCGAGGCGTCGGACACGAAGCGGCGCTGCCGGCGCTGGCTCTCGTCGAGGCGCTCGAGCATGCGGTTCATGGTCTGGGCGAGGCGGTCGATCTCGTCGCCCGATCCGGGAGCGGCGATGCGGCGGCCGAGGTCGGCGGCGGTGACCTGCTCGGTGTCCAGACGGATGCGCTCGACCGGCCGCAGCGCCCTCCCCACGGCGAGCCAGGTCACGAGGGCCATGGCGGCGACGAGCAGCGGCACGGCGACGAGCAGCAGAACGACCGTGGTGCCGACGGCCTCGGTGCGCGGCCCGTCGTCGACGCCGGCGACGAGCAGCCCGTCGTCGACCTCCTTCGCCGCGACCACGAGGCGGTCGTCGTCGCCCGGCACCGAGACCACCCGCCCGGTGAGGTCGCCGGCGTCGGACGTGCCGCGGTCACCGGTGATGCCGGGGCCCCCGGGATCGTCGTCGCCCGAGTCGTCGTCACCGCCGGACGAGCCCGACGGGCCGGGGGAGCCGGAGGGGCCGGACCCGGCGAGCGGCGCCACGTCCTCGAGCTCGTCGGTCGCGCCCACCACCGCCCCGTCGCGCACGACCTGGGCGTACCCGTCGAGCTCGGCGAGCGAACCGGGCCCACCCGTGTCGACCGCGGCCTCGAACCGGTCGAGCTCGAGCTCGGCGGCGGTCGTCGCCTGGTCGAGCAGACTCTGCGACAGCACGAGCGCGAATCCCGCCCCACCGAGGCCCGCCGAGACGGCCACCACGAGCGTGGTGATCAGCGTGATGCGCGCCCGCACCGAACGGGGCCGCCCGAACGGGCGCCGTCGGGTTCCGTCGCCCGGGCGGGGGCCCGTCGCAGCGGCGGCCCGCGCATCCGTCGACCCGGCGCGCTCATGCATCGGCGACCACCCGGTACCCCGACCCGGCCCGCTCACCCATCGTCGACCACCCGGTACCCAGACCCGCGCATCGTCTCGATCGACGCGCGCCCGAACGGCCGGTCGACCTTGTTGCGCAGGTGCCGCACGTACACCTCGACGATGTTCGGATCGCCCTCGAAGTCGAAGTCCCACACCGCCCCGAGCACCTCGCGCTTCGACACGACGGCGCCCGCCCGCGACACGAGGAACTCGAGCACGCTGAACTCCCGCGTCGTCAGCTCGATCGGCACGTCGCCGCGGGTGACCCGCTTGGTCGCCGGGTCGAGCGCGAGATCGCCGACGGTCAGCACGGTCGGCCGCTCGGACCCGCCGCGCCGGATCAGCGCCCGCAGCCGCGCCAGCAGCACCTGGAACGAGAACGGCTTGGTGAGGTAGTCGTCGGCCCCGGTGTCGAGCGCCTCGACCTGGTCGAGGTCGCCGTCCTTCGCGGTGAGCATGATCACGGGCGTCCAGTCGCCGGCCCGCCGCAGCTCGGCGCAGATGCGGAATCCGCTCATGCCCGGCAGCATGATGTCGAGCACGATGGCGGCGTAGTCGTTCTCGCGGGCGAGCCACAGCCCGTCGGTGCCGTTCGTGGCGGTGTCGACGGCGAAGCCCTCGGCCTCGAGCCCGGTCTCGACGGCGCGCAGCAGGTTCAGCTCGTCGTCGATCACGAGGATGCGCATCCGGTCTCCCTCCGCTCCGTCAACGCTACAAGGGCGGGCCGACATCGCCGGCCCGCCCTGGGTCTCGCCCCTACTTCTCGGTGCGCACGACCCCGAACGAGGCGTCGAGGTCGATGTCGACCTCGGTGCCGTCATCCAGTCGCACCTCGACGTCATAGGCGTGGTCGGCGTCGTCGCTCGTCTCGGCGTCGGTCACGGAGCCGCCGCCGGCCTCGGCGATTGCAGCGGCCGAGGCCTTCTCGAGCTCCTCGCCCTGCAGGTCGTCGGGGTCGACGGATGCGCTGCCCGCACCCGCGCCGTCACCCTCGTCATCGCCGCCAT
This sequence comes from Herbiconiux flava, assembly GCF_013409865.1. NCBI lineage: Bacteria > Bacillati > Actinomycetota > Actinomycetes > Micrococcales > Microbacteriaceae > Herbiconiux > Herbiconiux flava. Next base: position 575,005 of record NZ_JACCBM010000001.1, on the reverse strand, counting down.
CCGCCGGGCCGCCCGCCTCGCCCGTGCCGCTCTCGCCGCTTTCGCCGCTCTCGCCCGAGCCGCTGCCGCTGCCGCTGCCGCTCGACCCGGTGTCGCCCACCCGGTCATCCGCGCTGCTCGACACGACCCCGAACGACCCGTCCAGCTCGACCTCGTAGTACCGCCCGTCGTCACCCTTCAGCTCGAGCTCGTACCCGTCGTCGTCGCGCTCGGCCGAGGTCACCGACCCGCCGCCGATCTCCTCGGAGGCCACCGTCGCCGCGCGGTCGAGGTCGCCGCCGGTCAGCGCGTCGGAACCCTCGAACCCGTCGGTCGCGGCGTACGCGATCCCGGTTCCGCCGAGCACGAGCACAGCCGCCAGGGTCGCGCCGCCGATGATCTTCGTCTTCTTCTGCATGGGGTTCTCCTTCGTGAAGCGAGTGGACACGCACTGCGTGCGAACACCCCCACACTCCCAACCGGCCGCTGAAGCCAGCCTGAAGCGGCCCACGACCCCGGAGCCATGCTCCGCCTGGCGGTCGCACGATCACTCGGCTTGAATGAACACGACGAGGGGACGTTTCAGATGAGCAATTCCGAGGTGCGCCCGTGGTGGCTCCTCGTGGCGAGGCCGCTGGGCTTCGTACTCGCTCTGCTGGGTGCCCTCGGATTCTTCGCCACCGTCGGCCAGCTGGGTGCAGCGCCGGGCGCCGCGACGTTCCTCGGGCTCGTGGGTGGACCGCTGATCGTGCTGGCCGGTTACCACGTCGGCAGCAGCGGAGCGACGGGGCGCCCGCGCCCGCGCGCGCTCGTGCGGGTGATGGTGTTCGTGGTGGTGCCGGTGGTGCTCGCGGGGCTGCTGGCGCTGCTGGTGGCGGGCAGATAGAGCTGACCGTCGGGAGGCGCACGATCGCGCTCGTCCTGACGAGCATCCCGAAGCACCACCCGTCGCATCGACGGTTCGAACCGCGCGCTAGACCGCCGTCGAGGGTGTGGGGGCGCTCCATCGCCGCGCGTCGGCAGGCGGCACCCGTTCGCCGGTTCCCTTGATGACCCAGTAGACGACGGCGAGCGAGAGGATGCCGATGAGTGGCGCGAGGACGGCTCCTAACGCGGTCGAGATGGGGGCGTGCCCGACGGAGAACACCGACACGTCCCAGAGGCCGTGCAGCAGCATCGCCCAGATCAACGAACCGGTGACCCGGCGCACGATGTAGAACGCCGTCCCTGACGCGAACGCCAGCGCCGCCTGGAGGAGCGAGCTAGCCAGCGGGGCGCCGAGTGCGGCGTTGACGAGGTGCATGACCCCGAACAGAGCGCTGGAGAGGAACCAGACCCAGCCCTCACCGAGCCGGGACCGCAGCGCGGTCAGCAGCAGGCCCCGGGCCATCAGCTCCTCGTTGAACCCGACGAGGACACCGAGCGCCACCAGCGCGAGCACGAACGACGCGTCGAACTGAGACCAATCCGTGTTGATCAGGTTCAGCACGGCGGCGACGAGCATGATGATCGGCACGAACACCGGCCACCGGTGCTGCGACCGTCGGCGCTCGAACAGGGCTGGGCGCCACCACCCCAGCACCGTCGCGACGACGACGAGTCCGAGGGCGCCGACGGCGAGGTCGAGCACCGCCCCGCGCCACGTCGATTCCGCAGACGTGCCGATCTCGGGGAAGGGCACGCCGCTCAGGATCGAGACGACGAAGATGACCAGCACATAGCCGGCCCAGATCGCCAGGCCGATCCAGATCCGAGGGGTGACGCGCACGCGTGTGCCTTCCGTTCGAGGGGTCGTGGATGGGCCCGAGCTCAGGTTCCCGACGAAGACGACCGCGAGCTCAGAGTGATCGCCGGTCTGTTTCACCCTAAGCGAGGCCGGATGATCCGGCGAGAGGGGAACTGGCGGCCCGCCGGTCACGAGCGGCGCATGCCCGATCGAAGGATGCGCAACCCGCCGGCGAGCTGCTTACCTATCCCGCCACCACCACGCTCACCCGAGCCCACGACACCGGAGGCAGCTCGAGCACGATGCTCGACCCGTCCACCTGCACGTCGAGGCCCTTCAGCGAGACCCGATCCGGGTGCGCGAGGGTGTTCGACGCCATCGGATCGTCGTCGTGCAGCACGACCGCGTCGGCCGCCGTGATGGCGCCGAGGGCCGACGCGAGCTGCACGGACACCCGCAGAGGCGCATCCTGAGACCGGTTCACGAGAAAGACCGCCGCCCGGCCGGCCTCTGTGTCGTGGCTCGCGACCGCGTCGACCACGGGCACGGTGCCGTAGCGGGCGGTGTCGTAGCCGGGCGCGTCGAGCGCCACGTCGACGGCGACGCCGCGCGCGTGAGCCGAGGTCTCGGCGAAGGGGAAGAACGTGGTCTGCCGCCAGGCCGGCCCGCCCGGCTCGGTCATGATCGGCGCGATCACGTTCACGAGCTGGGCGAGGGAGGCGCTGGTCACCCGGTCGGCGTGCTTCAGTAAAGAGATCATCAGGCTGCCGAAGACCACGGCGTCGGTGACGGTGTACTCGTCCTCGAGGAGCCGGGGGGCGACCGGCCAGTTGTCGACGCCGGTGATCTTGTCGACCGTCTCGAATTTCTCGTTGTACCAGATGTTCCACTCGTCGAAGGAGAGGTCGATGGTCCTGCTGCTGCCTCGCACCGCCTTGACGTGGTCGGCGGTGGCGACGACCGCGTCGATGAAGCGGTCCATGTCGACCCCCGACGCGAGGAAGCTCGCGCGGTCGCCCTTCTCCTCGTAGTAGGCGTGGCAGGAGATGTAGTCGACGTCGTCGTAGCAGTGCGAGAGCACCACCCGCTCCCACTCGCCGAAGGTGGGCATCGAGGAGCTCGACGAACCGCAGACCACGAGCTGCAGGTCCGGGTCGAACGACCGCATCGCGCTCGCCGTCATGGCGGCCTTCTTGCCGTAGTCCTCGGCGGAGGAGTGGCCGAGCTGCCAGGGACCGTCCATCTCGTTGCCCAGGCACCACATGCGCACGTCGAACGGCTCCTCGCGTCCGTTCGCGCGGCGGGCTTCGGCGCGGGCCGTTCCGGAGGCGAGGTTGGTGTACTCGAGCAGTTCCAGGGCCTCCGCGGTGCCTCGGGTCCCGAGGTTCACGGCGAGCATCAGCTCACTGCCCACCGCCTCGAGCCAGTCCGAGAACTCGTGCAGGCCGACCTCGTTGGTCTCGGTGGAGTGCCAGGCGAGGTCGAGGCGGCGGGGCCGCTCGGTGACCGGTCCGACGCTGTCCTCCCAGCGGAAACCGGAGACGAAGTTGCCGCCGGGGTAGCGGATGGTCGAGACGCCGAGCTCCTTGACGAGCTCGATCACGTCCTGCCGGAATCCGTTCCCGTCGGCGGTGGGGTGGGAGGGCTCGTGGATGCCGTGGTAGACGGCCCGGCCGAGGTGCTCGATGAACGAGCCGAAGAGCCGTCGGTCGATGGTCCCGATCGGGGAGCGCGGGTCGAGCGAGAGGCGGGCGTCGAGCATTGGGGGGTCCGATCTGATCAAGGGTCCGGTCTCAGGCGAGGGAGGTCTGGAGGGCCGTGGAGGTGGTGGCGTGCAGCTCGAAGCGGTCGGCGACGGCGTTGCGACGGCGGGCGAGGGTGCCGTCGGCCTGCTCGACGAGGTCGAACAGGCCCATGGTGAGGAGGTGATCGGCACGGGGCGCGTCGCTGTGCCGATAGGTCCACTCGTACATGTCGAACAACGGCCACCAGGTGTACCCGACGACGGCGAGGCCCTGCCGGCGCAGTCGTCCGATCTCGGCCAGCGACTCGTCCATCCAGCGGATGCGCTCCGTCGGCGTTCCGGTGACGCAGGTCTCGCTCAGCATCACGGGGGCGCCGTAGCGTGCGGCGTAGGCGAGCAGCACCTCGGCGAGGCCCTCGGTGCCGGCGTCGTGGTACGGACGCGGGTCGGCGAAGCCCCCACCGTGATGCACCCCCGCCTCGAACACCTCCGTGGAATGCCTCGGGTAGTAGTTCACCCCCATCACGTCGGGCTGCACCCGGTTCTCGCTGAACCACGACAGTGAGGCGTCGGACATCCCGCCCCGAGAGAGCTGGCGGAGCAGGGGGTGACGGGCGTCGACGCGGCCGGTGACGAGATCCTCGACCAGGAAGGACTGCTCGCGCAGGCGGGTCACCGTCTCGACGTGCTCGGCGGCGTCGACGGCGCCCGTGTAGCGCATGCCCGCGTCGACGTGCAGGAAGGTCGCCCGGTCGCCGAGCACCTGCGCGATGGCACGCTGGGTGCCGACGAACCCCCGGGCGAGCGCCTCCGCGATGCGGGTGAAGCCGGCTTCTCCCGACAGGTACGGCGGCCAGTACGCGTACTCGCCGGAGAACAGGGCGTGGATCGTCGGCTCGTTGACGGGCGTGTAGTCGGTGGCGACGTGGCCGTAGCGCTCGGCGAAACGGGCTCCGTACTCCGTGACGTGCTGTGCGTAGTCGGGATGCGCGAACTGCTCTTCCAGCCAGAGGGGGGTGCCGTAGTGCAGCAGATCCACGAGCGGCCGCAGCTCCAGTTCGGCGAAGCGGTCCATCACGCGGTCGACCCACGACCAGTCCCACGCTCCGGCCTGCGGGGCGACGCGGTACCAGGGCACGCCCCACCGCACCATCTCGGCGCCGACTCCCTTGGCCAGACCGAGATCGGCGCGGTACTGCTGGTAGTGCTCGGTCAGTTCGTACTCGTCGATCGCCCGCTCTCCCGGGCGGGACTGCGGCACGAAGGTGTCCTCGATGCCCAGCGCGAAGTGCAGCCGGCCGTCGTCGAACCAGTTCATGGATGCTCGTTTCTTGTCGTGCGAGTGGGGGAGCCGGTCACTTCAGACCCGTGCTGGCGACGCTCTCGATGAAGCGTCGCTGCACGAGCAGGAACATGACGGCGAGTGGCAGCACGGCGATGAGCGAGCCCGCCATCATCACTCCCTGGGGGATGATGCCGCCGGGGCCGGTGAGCAGTGTCAGTCCCGAGGTGATGGTTCCCATCTCGGAGTCGGTGGTGAACACCAGCGGCCAGAGCAGGTCGTTCCAGTTGTTCACGAAGGTGAAGATCGCGAGGGTGAGCAGGGCCGGCACGGCGTTCGGGAGCACGATGCTGCGGAAGATGCGCCACTCCGACGCCCCGTCGATCCGGGCCGCGTTGTCGAGGTCGCGCGGGAGCGAGACGAAGAACTGGCGCAGGAAGAAGATGCCGAACGCGTCGGCCGCCCGCGGCACGATCAACCCGAGGAAGGTGTTCACCCAGCCCAGATCGGAGACGAGCTGGTAGATCGGGATGAGCGTGGCCTGGAACGGGATCATCAGGCTGGCGATGATCACGACGAGCAGCACGCGATTGCCCCGGAAGTCCAGCCGCGCCAGGGCGTAGGCGGCGAGGGAGTCGAACGCCAGCGCGAACACCGTCACACCACCCGCGAACACCACGCTGTTGCCGATCAGGCGGAGGAACGGCAGGTCGGAGAAGATCGTGGCGAAGTTGTCGAGCGTCCAGGTCGTGGGCAGCAGGGTCGGCGGGTACGCGTTCACCTCCGAGACCGGCTTGAAGGCGGTGAGCACGATGATGATCACCGGCAGCATGATGGCGATCGTCACCACGAGGAAGGCGGCGAAGAACGACCAGCGGATGACCCGCTCACGACGCCGGGCCCGGATGCGCACCGCATCCCGCTCGACCGGCCGGGCGGCCGACACGACGGCGCTCACGAGGCCGACTCCGCGCGGCGACCGAAGAACAGGAACTGCACCAGGCTGAGCAGCAGCGTCGCGATGAGCAGCACGTACGACAGGGCCGAGGCGAATCCGAGTTCCAGGTCCTTGAAGCCCGAGCTGTAGATCTCCATCACGATGGTCTGGGTGCTGCGGTACGGGCCGCCGCCGGTGAGCACGTAGATCTGATCGAAGGCCTGGAGTGCCGCGATCAAGGCCACGATCCCCACGAAGGCCATGGTGTTGCCGAGCATCGGGAAGGTCACGTTCGTGAACCGCTTCCAGCCGGTGGCGCCGTCGAGCTGCGCGGCTTCATAGAGGCTCGTCGGGATCTCCTGCAGGCCGGCGAGGAAGATGACCATGTAGAAGCCGAAGCTCTTCCACACGGCGACGAGCACGACGGTGGGCATGGCGAGCACGGGATCCTGCAGCACGTTGCCGATCCGCACGCCCAGGGCCTGGAGCCAGTAGTTGAGCAGACCGATCTGCGGGTCGAGGAGGTACGACCAGGCGAAGGCCGCGACCGCGAGCGACACGATGAAGGGCAGGAAGAGCGTGGTGCGGAAGAAGCCGCGGAACGGCAGCCGCGGGCTGTTGATCAGCAGGGCCAGCACGAGGGCCACCACGATCGCCACCGGCGTGAACAGCACGGCGTAGAGCGCGGTGTTGCCGATCGACCGCACGATGTCGGAGTCGGTGAAGACGCGCACGTAGTTGTCGAGCCCCACCCACTTTTCCTGCCCGAAGCCGCTCGCGTCGGTGAAGGACAGCCGGAGTGCGGAGACCATCGGCCAGCCGACGAACACACCCAGGATGACGAGGGCGGGAGCGAGGAAGCCGACGATCGTCAACCGGCGCCGGAAGGTCGCGCCGACGGGGCCGCGCCCGCCGAGCTGGGCCGGCGGGCGGTAGCGCCGGCCGGGTCTCGACGTCGTTGTGGTCATGGTGCTCTGCTTTCTCGAGCCGGTGGCGGCGTGCGCCGGGGTGCGGGAGGAGCCGCCGGGCACCCGCCCCTGTGGGGGCCGGGTGCCCGGACGCGCGCTACTTGCTCAGCGCGCCGTCGATCTCGGACTGGGCTGCAGACAGCAGCTCGGCGGGATCACCGCCGGCCACGGCCTTCTGCGTGGCCTCGTCGACCGCCGTCAGCACGTCGGTGCTCTGGACGACGCCGGGCAGCAGCGCCCGGCTGTAGGGAGCGATCTCGGTGAGGGTGGCCACGATGGGGTTGGACGCCACGTCGGCGGCGGTCACGTCGGTGCGCAGCGACGGCCATCCGGAGCCGAGCGACCACTCGGTCGCGGTCGCCTTGTCGTTGAAGTAGGCGAGGAACTTCTCGGCCGCCTTCTGCTCGGCCTCGTCGGCCTGAGCGGTCACGGCCATGGACACGCCGATGGCCGAAGCCACCTGCGCCTCGGGGCCTGCCGGGATGGGCGCGATGCCGTAGTCGATGCCGGCGTCCTTCGAGACGAACGCCATCCAGGGCCCGCCGACGTGCATCGCGGCCTTTCCGGCGGTGAAGAGGTTGTCGGCTCCGATGCCGTCGACACCGGTGGGCGAGATCTTGTCGTCGTTGATGGCCGACGACCAGTACTCGAGGGTCTCGACGTTCTCGGGCGAGTCGATCGTGGCCTCCGTGCCGTCCTCGCTGGTGATGGAACCGCCGTTGCCCTCGAACAGGCTGGCCCAGAGGCCGTTGCCCACGGTCCCGTGGTCAGGCAGCACCAGTCCGTACTGCTCGGGGGTGCCGTCGCCGTCTTGGTCGATGGTGGACTTCTTGGCCGCATCCACCCACTCGTCCCAGGTGGTCGGGAAGGTGGTCACCCCGGCCGCGTCGAGCAGCGCCTTGTTGTAGAAGACGCTGAGCGGCACGAACCCGGTGGGCACGCCGTACTTCACGCCGTCGACGGTCTCCATGGCCACGGCTTCGGGATTCAGCTCGGCCGTGTTGCTGGAGTCGGAGGCGTAGAAGCCGTCGAGGTCGACGAGCGCCTTCTTCGAGGCGTACACCGGAAGGCGCTCGGCGGGCATGGCGACCAGCTGCGGTCCGCTGTCCGACGACAGCGCGGGCAGCAGGGTGTCGTCGATGACCGCCCAGGTCTTGGTCTCGGTGCTGATCTTCACGTCGTCCTGCGAGGCGTTGAAGTCGTCGACGATGGAGTCGAGCACGTCGCCGTCGGCCTCGGTGTATCCGTGCCAGAACGTGAGCTCGACCGGACCGGAGGCTGCGGTCTCGGAGCCGGAGGCCGAGCATCCGGAGAGCCCTGCGGTGGCGAGGGCGATCGCGGCTGCCGCGATCATCAGCTTCTTCACTGTGCACCTGCTATCTGCTCCGACGACTTTGTTGCGGAGCGTGGTATCGGGATCCCGATGAAATTTACATCGATGTAAAAATGACGGTAACCGATCGCGGTCGGGGCGTCAAGTGGCTTCCGGCTCGGCTCAGCGGGAGGGTGCTCTTGCGGCCGAGAGAGGCGTACTGGAGCCGCGCACCACCAGCTCGTAGCCCACGGCCAGGTCGACCGGAACGTCACGCTGACCGGGATGCTCGATCCGGCGCACCAGGGTGTCGACCGCCAGGCGCGCGATCTCCTCCCGCCCCGGCGAGACGGTGGTCAGGCTCGGCGTCGAGAACCGCGAGTCCTCGATGTCGTCGAAGCCGACCACGCCGACGTCGTCGGGCACCCGTCGGCCGAGCTGCTGCAGCCGGGCCATCGCCCCGAGCGCCAACGCGTCGTTGAAGCAGACCAGCCCGTCGAACTCGACGCCGCGCTCGAGCAGTCGTTCGACCGCGGCCGCTCCGTCGGCGCGGTGCCAGAGCTGCACCGAGCAGACGAGGTCGCTCACCAGGTCACGGCCGTGCTCCCGCAGCGACTCGGCGTAGCCGCGGAACCGCAGTGCGGCGGTGCCGACGGGATCGTGCGGGTCCGATCCGATCACGGCGATGCGGGACCGGCCCGACTCGATCAGGTGGTCGGTCGCCGCCTTGACCGCCGCGACGTTCGACATCGTGATGTGATCGGCGGGGCTCACGGCGTCACGGTCGCCGAGCACCACGACGGGGAACTCGAGGTCGAGCCGCGACAGATCGCCCGACTCGGGCGCGAAGGGGCTGAAGATCACGCCGTCGATCGCGTGCCGTCGCATCGCGCTCACCGTCGAGATCTCGTCGGGCCCACCGGTCGTGGTCTGCTCGATCAGCACGGTGTAGTTGCGCTCCTTGGCGGCCCGGATGACCGCGTCGGCCAGTTCGGCGAAGTAGGCCTGGCTGAGCTCGGGCACGGCGAGGCCGAGCACCTGGGTGCGGCCGGTGCGCAGATTGCGCGCCGAGACGTTGATCTCGTAGTTCAGCTCGGTGACCGCGGCCATCACCCGCGCGCGCATCTTGGCGGAGACGTGCTCGTAGCCGGACAGCACGTTCGACACGGTCTTCACCGAAACCTTCGCGAGGGCGGCGACGTCCTGCATCGTCACCGAACCGTTCTGCGTGCTCATCGGCCTCCTCCCTGATCGCCTCCGCTGCAGTCGCAGCGCCGGATACGTGCTGCCTTGAGCTCGGCCGTCCGCGGACCGGCCATCTCAAAACTAGCCATAACCGCGCTGCCGTGTGCTCGCCGGCCCCAGTGCGCAGCGGCTGCAGCGCCCGCCGGTGCGACGTCGATGACGTCGCCCTTCCAGACTGAGGCTGCTCGTCGCGAAGCGACTACGACCCCGAGACCCCCCGCGGCGCCCCCGTCGACTCCCGCACCACGAGCTCCGTCGGCACCGTCGTCACCCCGCCCAGCGAGGAGTGCCCCCCGGCCGCGATCTGCTCGAACAGTCGCTCCATCGCGATCCGCCCCACCGAGTGGAAGTCCTGCCGCACCGTGGTGAGCGGCGGCCAGAACGAGTGCGCCTCCTCCATGTCGTCGTAGCCCACGACGCTCACGTCACCCGGGATGTCGCGCCCGAGCTGGTGCAGCGCCCGCATCGCGCCGAGCGCCATCTGGTCGTTCGCGGCGAAGATGGCAGTCACCGACGGGTCGGCGGCCAGCGCGAGCGTGATCTGGTAGCCCGACTCGGTCGACCAGTCGCCATGGTGCACCGACGGCGGTTCGATTCCGGATGCACGCAGCGTCGAGCGCCACGAGTCCACCCGGTGCATCGCCGAGAACGAGGTGGTCGGGCCTGCGATGTGGTGCACCTGGCGGTGGCCGAGGTCGAGGAGGTGCTGGGTCGCGAGCCGCGCGCCCTCGAGCTGGTCGTTGTCGACCACCGCGTATCCGGAACCCGCGTTGGAGTCGATGACCACCACCGGCAGGCCCGGCGGCAGCGCGATCTCGCCGCGGTCGATCAGGTGCGCCTCGAACACGATGACGACGCCGTCGACCGCCTGGTCGTTCAGCCGACGGTAGGCGCCGGAGACCGCACCGAGGGTCTGGTCGGCGAGCGGGATGAGCGTGACCGAGTAGTCGGCCTTGGCGGCCTCGGTGGCGATGGCGTCGAGGGTGCGCATGTTGCCGAAGGTCGCGAGCGTGAACATGATCACGCCGATGCTGTTGAAGCGTCCGCGCTTCAGGGCGCGGGCTGCCCCGTTCGGGCGGTAGCCGAGGGCCTGCATCGAGGCGAGCACCCGCTCGCGGGTCGACTCGTCGACGTTGGTGAGGCCGTTCGAGACGCGGGAGACGGTCTGCGACGAGACGCCGGCGTGCTGGGCGACGTCGGCCATCGACGGCGGCCGGCGCTGGCCGGTCTTCAGCGTGTCGGTCACGGATTCCCCTCAAGACAGGTGCGAAGCGCATCGATCCCCGTCGGCGCTTGCATGGTTACGTCAACATGTTATGCTCGTGCCGTTCATGTTGACGCAAACATGGTGCAACGCGAACAGAACCAGCACGAACAGCACGAGCGAAAACCCTCCCATCGAAGGAAGTGGACGATGACGTCGGCGACAGCAGTCACACCCCGCCCCATGCGGCGGGCCCGACGCGATTGGCGTGGCTGGGGCTTCGTCGCCCCGTTCATGATCGTGTTCCTCGCGGTGCTCGTCGCCCCCGTGGTCTACGCGATCGTGCTGTCGCTGTTCCGCCAGCAGCTCGTCGGCGGCTCCGGCTTCGTCGGCCTAGGCAATTACCTGCAGCTGTTCCAGGACGCGAAGTTCTGGGAGTCGCTCTTCCGCGTCACCCTCTTCCTCGTCATCCAGGTGCCGATCATGCTGGCGCTGTCACTCTTCGTGGCGCTCGCCGTCGACAGCGCCCGGCTGCACGGCTCGAGCTTCTTCCGCATCGCGATCTTCCTGCCCTACGCCGTTCCCGGCGTCGTCGCCGCCCTGATCTGGGGCTTCATGTACGGCAACCAGTTCGGCCTCTCCGGCTCCATCAACGACCTCGTCGGCTTCGAGCTGCTGCAGCCGTTCAGCTCGCAGTGGGTGCTGGCCTCGATCGGCAACATCGTCACCTGGGAGTTCATGGGCTACAACATGCTCATCTTCTACGCGGCGCTGAAGGTCATCCCCGGCGAGCTCTACGAGGCGGCCGAGCTCGACGGCGCCGGGCAGTTCCGCATCATCTCGGGCATCAAGCTCCCGGCCCTCCGCGGCTCGATCGTCATCGCCACCGTGTTCTCGATCATCGGCAGCTTCCAGCTCTTCAACGAGCCGAACCTGCTGCAGAACCTCGCGCCGAACGTCATCTCGAGCTACTTCACGCCGAACATGTACGCCTACAACCTCTCGTTCGCCGGTCAGCAGTTCAACTACTCCGCCACCGTCGCGATCGTGATGGGCATCATCACCGCCGTCATCGCCTACATCGTGCAGCTGCGCGGTTCCCGTCAGGAGGTGCGCTGAGTTGAGCGCCGTCACCCACGACCTGCCAAAGGTCAAAAAGACCCACCGCCCGAACTACGTGCGGCCCAGCAAGGACCCGCGTCAGCGCAAGTCGATCGTCCTCACGATCGTCATGGCGATCGTCGTCATCTACTCGATCGTGCCTCTGCTCTGGCTCGTGCTGAACGCCACCAAGGACCAGGGCGACCTGTTCTCGAGCTTCGGCCTCTGGTTCGGCAGCGACTTCAACCTCTGGCAGAACATCGTCGAGACCGTCACCTACCGCGACGGCATCTTCGTGCAGTGGTTCGGCAACACGCTGCTCTACGTCGTCGTCGGCGCGGGCGGAGCGACCTTCCTCGCCACGGTGGCCGGCTACGGCCTGGCCAAGTACAACTTCCCCGGCCGGCGCGCGGTGTTCGCCGTGGTGCTGGGTGCCGTCGCCATCCCCGGCACGGCGCTGGCGGTTCCCACGTTCCTGATGTTCAGCCAGCTCGGCATCACCAACACGCCGTGGGCGGTCATCCTGCCCTCGCTGATCAGCCCGTTCGGTCTCTACCTGATCTGGAACTTCGCGGTCGACGCGGTGCCCACCGAGATCCTCGAGGCGGCCCGGATGGACGGGGCGAGCGAGATCCGCACCTTCTTCACCATCTCGCTGCGGCTGCTCTCGCCCGGCATCGTCACGGTGCTGCTGTTCGCGATCGTCGCCACCTGGAACAACTACTTCCTCCCGCTGATCATGCTCTCCGAGCCCACCTGGTACCCGCTCACCGTGGGCCTCAGCCAGTGGAGCGCGCAGGCCAGCGGCGTCGCGGCCCAGCCGATCTACAACCTGGTGATCACCGGTGCGCTCCTCACCATCGTGCCGATCGTGATCGCCTTCCTGTTCCTCCAGCGCTTCTGGCAGTCGGGCCTGAGCGCCGGAAGCGTCAAGCAATGACGAAGCCGTGCAGCACCACGAGCACGACAGAACCCCGCACACAAGAAGAAACCTCCACAACGAAGAAGTTCGAAAGGAACCCCCGATGAAGATCACGTCCCGGAGGTCGACACTGCGCCGTGTCGCCCTCGCCACAGCAACCACCTTCGCCCTCGGGCTCTCGCTCGCGGCCTGCGCCTCCGGCGGCAGCTCCTCGAGCGGCGGCGGCTCGTCCGACGACATCGAGGCCGCGCTCGAGAAGGGTGGCACCCTCACCTACTGGAGCTGGACCCCGTCGGGCGAGGCCCAGGTCGCCGCGTTCGAGAAGGCCTACCCGAACGTCGACGTCAAGCTCGTCAACGCCGGCACCAACACCGACGAGTACACCAAGCTGCAGAACGCGATCACCGCGGGCTCCGGCGCCCCCGACGTGGCGCAGGTCGAGTACTACGCCATCCCGCAGTTCGCGCTCTCCGACTCGCTCGTCGACCTGTCGTCGTACGGCTTCGGCGACCTCGAGGACCAGTACAGCGGCGGCCCGTGGAGCTCGGTCTCCTTCGACGGCAAGATCTACGGCCTGCCCCAGGACTCGGGCCCCATGGCCATGTTCTACAACAAGACGGTCTTCGACCAGTACGGCATCGCGGTGCCCACCACCTACGACGAGTACGTCGCCGCGGCCGAGAAGCTGCACACGGCCGACCCGTCGAAGTACATCACCTCCGACACGGGAGACCCCGGCTTCGCCACCAGCATGATCTGGCAGGCCGGCGGCAAGCCGTTCACCGCCGAGGGCACCGACGTCTCGATCGACCTGCAGGACGACGGCTCGAAGAAGTGGGCCGACACCTGGAACAAGCTCAACGAGGGCGGCCTGCTCTCCAGCACCCCGAGCTGGGGCGACGAGTGGTACAAGGGCCTCGGCGACGGCAGCATCGCGACGCTGCTGACCGGTGCGTGGATGCCCGGCGTGCTCGAGTCCTCGGTGGCCGACGCCTCCGGTGACTGGCGCGTGGCCCCCATGCCCACCTACGACGGCACCCCGGTGACCGCGGAGAACGGCGGCGGCGGCCAGGTCGTGCTGAAGCAGTCGAAGAACCAGGCTCTCGCGGCCGGCTTCCTGAAGTGGCTGAACTCCGACCCCGAGTCGATCAAGGTGTTCCTCGCCTCGGGCGGCTTCCCCGCCACCACGGCCGACCTCGAGTCGCCCGAGTTCCTCGCCCAGACCCCCGAGTACTTCGGCGGCCAGGCCATCAACGAGGTGCTCGTCGACGCGTCGAAGAACGTGCCCACCGGCTGGCACTACCTGCCCTACCAGGTGTACGCCAACAGCATCTTCGGTGACACCGTCGGCCAGGCCTACGAGAACAAGGGCGACCTGAACGAGGGCCTGTCGACCTGGCAGGACCAGCTGGTCGACTACGGCAGCCAGCAGGGCTTCACCGTCAAGTAGTCCCCGGGAGCGCGGCGGTCGGCGACCCCGGCCGCCGCGCTTCTTCTGTTCGCTCGGAAAGCGCTCCATCAGGCTGCGCCACACCGAACACGCTCTCCCCAGAAAGGCTCCGGATGCTCTCCGCCCGACTCTCGATCGACCCGGGCACGTCGATCGGCGCCGTCCCCCGGCGGCTCTTCGGCACCTTCGTCGAGCACATGGGCCGAAGCGTCTACGAGGGCATCTACGAGCCCGCCCACCCGGATGCCCGGCCGGACGGCTTCCGCGCCGACGTGCTCGCCCTCGTGCAGGAGCTCGGCGCCACCACCGTGCGCTACCCCGGCGGCAACTTCGTCTCGGGCTACCGCTGGGAGGACGGCGTCGGCCCGCGCGAACATCGCCCGGTGCGGCTCGACGCGGCCTGGCACAGCGTCGAGACCAACCAGGTCGGCCTGCACGAGTTCGCCGACTGGGCCCGCGAGGCCCGGCTCGAGCTGATGTACGCCGTGAACCTCGGCACCCGCGGCATCGCCGAGGCCGCCGATGTCCTCGAGTACGCCAACCACCCGGCCGGCACCGCACTCGCCGAGCGCCGGCGCGCGAACGGAGCCGAGGAGCCCTTCGGCATCCGCCTCTGGTGCCTCGGCAACGAGGTCGACGGGCCCTGGCAGATCGGGCACAAGACGGCCGACGAGTACGGGCGGATCGCCGCCGAGACCGCCCGGCTGATGAAGTTCGTCGACCCCGCGGTCGAGCTCGTCGCCGCCGGATCCTCGAACGCCGAGATGCCGACGTTCGGCGAGTGGGAGCGCACTGTGCTGCGCCACACCGTCGGTCTCGTCGACCACATCTCGCTGCACGCCTACTACGAGGAGTCCGACGGCGACGCCGTGAGCTTCCTCGCCTCGGGCACCGCCCTCGACCGCTACATCGAGCAGGTCGCGGCGATCATCGACGAGGCGGGCGCCGGGCCGGGGTCCGGGCATCCGGTCGGCATCAGCGTCGACGAGTGGAACGTCTGGTACCAGCGGCGGTGGAACGAGATCGACAAGCCGGTGGTGATGAACGGCGACTGGCCCGAGCATCCGCGCCTGATCGAGGACGCGTACTCGGTGACGGATGCGGTGGTCGTCGGTTCCCTGCTGGTCTCGCTCCTGCGCCACAGCGACCGCGTGACCATGGCGAACCTCGCCCAGCTGGTGAACGTGATCGCGCCCATCCGTTCGGAGCCGGGCGGGCCGGCGTGGCGGCAGAGCACCTTCTTCCCGTTCCAGCGCACGGCGGCACTCGCGCACGGACGGGTCGTCGCGCCCGTGGTCGAGGTGCCGAGCATCCGCACCGCCGCGCACGGGGAGGCGCCGCTCGTCGACGCCGTCGCGACCGTGGGGGACGACGGCGGGATCGTGCTGTTCGTCACGAACCGGTCGCTCGATGAGGACGTCGCGCTCGAGGTGGCCCTGGGTGGGGTCGCGGAGGCCGGGGCGTCGGCGGGCGGAGCATCCGCTCTGCAGCTGGTGAGCGCCGAGACGCTCTGCACGCCGCCCGGCGGCGATCGCCACACCGTCAACGACGCGGGCGCGCAGCCCGTCGCGATGACCGACCTTCGCGGGGTGAGCCTCGACGGCGCCCTGCTCACCGCCACCCTGCCGGCCCTGTCGTGGTCGGTCGTGGTGCTCGCGCCTTCGGGCGCCCTGATCTCTGAGGAGAAGCTCGATGTCTGAGTCCACCCCTGCCGCCGGCCCGGAGGCCGCCTCGGTCACGGCCACCCCCGCGTCGCGCTTCGCCATCGGCGCCGAGCAGTTCGAGCTCGACGGGGAGCCGGTGCGCATCCTCTCGGGGGCGCTGCACTACTTCCGGGTGCACCCCGATCTCTGGCGCGACCGCATCCGCAAGGCGCGCGAGATGGGCCTCAACACCATCGAGACCTATGTCGCCTGGAACGCCCA
This sequence comes from Herbiconiux flava, assembly GCF_013409865.1. NCBI lineage: Bacteria > Bacillati > Actinomycetota > Actinomycetes > Micrococcales > Microbacteriaceae > Herbiconiux > Herbiconiux flava. Next base: position 559,210 of record NZ_JACCBM010000001.1, on the reverse strand, counting down.
CGCGCCGCACGAGGACGAGTTCGACCTGAGCGGCGGGCTCGACCTCGGCCGCTTCCTCGACGACGTCGCCGCCGAGGGGATGCACGCGATCGTGCGCCCCGGGCCCTACATCTGCGCCGAGTGGGATAACGGTGGCCTGCCGTCCTGGCTGTTCACGAGCGGCACGGTCGGCGTGCGCCGGGACGAGCCGCAGTACCTCGCCGCCGTTCAGCGCTACCTCGAGCAGCTCGCGCCGGTGCTCGTGCCCCGGCAGATCGACAACGGCGGGCCGATCATCCTGGTGCAGATCGAGAACGAGTACGGCGCGTACGGTTCCGACCCGGTGTACCTCGAGAAGCTCGTCGCCATGAACCGCGGCATCGGCCTGACCGTGCCCTTCACCACGGTCGATCAGCCCACCGACGAGATGCTCGCGAACGGCAGCCTGCCGAGCCTGCACAAGACCGGCTCGTTCGGATCGCGCTCGGCCGAGCGCCTCGCCACCCTGCGCGAGCACCAGCCCACCGGGCCGCTGATGTGCTCGGAGTTCTGGGATGGCTGGTTCGACTTCTGGGGCGCCCACCACCACACGACCTCCACCGCGCAGTCGGCGGCCGACCTCGACGAGCTGCTCGCGCTCGGCGCCTCGGTGAACATCTACATGTTCCACGGCGGCACCAACTTCGGCTTCACCAACGGCGCCAACGACAAGGGCGTCTACCAGCCGATCGTCACGAGCTACGACTACGACGCACCGCTCGACGAGGCGGGGTTCCCGACGTCGAAGTACTGGGCCTTCCGCGAGGTGCTGGCGAAGTACAACCCGTCGATTCCGGATGCCCGGCCTTCCGCGGCGCCGTCGGCCCCCGCGTTCCGGGTGCCGCTCACCGCGTCGCTGCCGCTCGATGCCGCGACGAATCTGCTCGGCGAGTGGGTGACGTCGGATGAGCTGCCGACCATGGACGCGCTGGGGCTGTTCCGCGGGTTCGCGCTGTATCGGACGGAGATCGACACGACGGTGTCGTCTGCGTCTGCGTCTGCGCTTCCGCCCGTGCTCGAGCTCGGTGAGGTGCGCGACCGTGCGATCGTGCGCCTGAACGGCGTCACCCTCGGCGTGCTCGCCCGCGACCACCACGACCGCCGCATCGCGCTGCCGGCCGGCGCCCGCGGAACCCTCGACATCCTCGTGGAGGACCAGGGCCGCGTCGACTACGGCCCCCGCATCGGCGAGCCCAAGGGCCTGATCGGCCCGGCCTGCCTGAACGGCGAGCCGCTGCACCGCTGGACGGTGCTGCCCCTCGCCCTCGACGACCTCTCGGCGGTGACCGACGCGCTGGCGGCGACCACCGCATCCGTCGCCGCGTCGGTCGCCGGCGCTCTCGCCGGGCCTCTCGCCGGCCCCGCCTTCGGCTACGCGAGCTTCGACGTCGACCCCGGCGCCGACCTCTACCTCGACACCCGCGACTGGGGCAAGGGAGCGGTCTGGGTGAACGGCTTCAACCTCGGCCGCTACTGGTCGCGCGGGCCGCAGCACACGCTGATCGTGCCGGCACCGGTGCTCCGGCCGACGGGCAACACGCTCGTCGTGCTGGAGCTCCACGCGGCGGCCCCCACCGCGTCTTTCGTGGCGTCGCCCGACCTCGGCCACACCGACTTCTGAGTCAGTAGTCTCCGATTCAGTAGTTGCTGGTTCAGTAGTTTCTGATGGAATACTGATTTCTGATTCGGTGCTGTACGAGGGCTGAACGTGTCCGCTACGGTTCTGCCATGGGTGGTCGCATGGTGTCGGCCGCCGCTGCGCTCGCGGCGGCGGCCCTCGCCCCCCTCCTGACACGCGCCGACTGCTGACACTCGCCGCCCGCGCCAGGGCAGCGAAGCCGGCACCCCGGCGGCTGGCGCCTTCACGTCGATAGCCGGACCGCGGCCATAGCCCGTCGACAGAACGTGGGCCGGCGCACGACCGGAAGGTCTCGGGCTAGCCGAGCGGAAGCTCCGCAAGGAGCGGGTTGCGGTCGGACGGGTCGGCGATGACCGCGGTGACCGACGCGAGCGGGAGCACCGGGAAGCGGGAGACCGCGCCGATCTTCTCCTCGCTCGCCAGCACGTAGACGTCGGCAGAGCGCGCAGCGAGGGCTCGCTTGGTGACGGCGTCGTCGAGGTCGCCGGTGGTGAGCCCGTGCTCCGGATGCACGCCCGTCACCCCGAGGAAGAACGCGTCGGCGCCGAGGTGCTGCACCGCCTCGAGCGCGAGAGCTCCGCCCGCGACGAGGGAGTGGCGGGTGAGTTCGCCGCCGATCATGATCAGCCGCGCATCCGTCGACTCGGCTGTGGCGAGGGCGACCGCGGGGCTCGGCGTGATGACGGTGAGGCCGGTGCCGCGGGGGAGCAGGCGGGCCAGGGCGAGCGCGGTGGTTCCGCCGTCGAGCACGATGGTCGACGACGGGCGGATGCGCTGCACGGCCAGTCGCGCCACCCGCCCTTTGCTCGCCGTGGCCAGCTCCGAGCGTTCGGCCACGGGGCGGTCGGCGGGCGGCACCGGGAGGGCGCCGCCGTAGACGCGCACCAGCGCACCCTCGTCTGCCAGCTCGCGGAGGTCGCGGCGGATCGAGTCCTCCGAGACGCCGAGCTCGGCCGCCGCCGTCTTGGCGACGATGCGCCCCTCGTCGAGCAGCAGGCCGAGGAGGTGCGCTTTGCGCTGACCGGCGAGCATTCGCGCTCCTTCACGTTCTTGCACGATTGTGCACGGTTAACGCTACAGTGTCCCGCATGACACGTCCACTGCTGATCCTGATCGCCGGCCCCTACCGCTCCGGAACCGGCGGCGACCCCGCCGCCATCGCCCGCAACCTCGAGCGACTGGAGGAGGCGGCGGCCCCGCTGCACCGCCTCGGGCACGTGCCCATGATCGGCGAGTGGGTGGCGCTCCCGGTCCTCCGCGGCCTCGCCGACGCGGGGCCCGGCGCCGCTGACGCCAGTACCACCTCCGAGGGGGCCGCCACCCCCGAGGGCGCCGCCGATGGTGGGGCTACTGCCACCGAGGGCGGCCCAGCTGCGGAGGCGGGCGACGGAGACGTCATGTACGAGGTCGCCCGCCGCCTGCTTCAGCACTGTGACGGCGTGCTCCGCCTCCCCGGAGCGTCGCAGGGCGCCGACACCGACGTGGCGATCGCCCGCGAGCGCGGCCTCCCCGTCTGGTTCGACCTCGCAGACGTGCCGCCCGCCGCCTGATTTAGATCGCCCTGACCGAGGCGCCCGGGCCACGGCCCCGCCTCGGGCCCGGGGACCGCCCGCCGGATGGTGCCCGGCGGACGCCAGGGTCAGCCCGCCCAGGGCACCGCCACGTCGAAGACCCAGGTGACGCCGAAGGGGTCGGTCGCCATGCCGTAGAGCGGCGCCCAGGCCGCCGGCGCCAGCGGCACCAGCACGGTCGACGACGCCGCGAGGGCACTCCAGTACCGCTCGATCTCGGCGGCGTCGCTGCTGCGGATCGACACGAACAGCGGGATCACGCCCGGCGCGTACTCCGTGTGCGACGGCACGTCGTACGCCATCACCCGGAAGCCGTCCGGCGACTCGACCTGGCCCCACAGGAGCTGCGAGGCCTCCGCCGGCTCGGTGACGGCGTGCGCGTCGGCGTAGCTGACGGCGACCAGCTGCCCGCCGAAGACCGAGTGGTAGAACTCCAGCGCCGCCCGGGCGTCGCCGCGGAAGTTCAGGTGGGGGGTGGTGGCGATCGCCATGGTGTCTCCTTCGATGAGCGGATGCCCGGCGAGCGCTCCCGCCGGGCCACGTCACGGCACCCTGCCGCAACGGCTCCACTTTCTCGGCAGAAGCGGTCAGTTCCGGTCCGCTTCTTCAAATACAGTGAACCCATGAGTTCGACCTCGCGGATGCTGACGCTCCTCTCCCTGCTGCAGACCCGCCGCGACTGGCCGGGCGGCCTGCTAGCCGAGCGGCTCGAGGTCAGCCCCCGCACCGTGCGCCGCGACGTCGACCGCCTGCGCGAACTCGGCTACCGCATCGGCGCGGTCAAGGGCCCCGACGGCGGCTACCGACTCGACGCCGGATCCGAGCTGCCCCCGCTGCTCTTCGACGACGACCAGGCGATCGCGCTCGCCGTCGCCCTGCAGCACGCGACCGCGGCCGGCGCGGGGGTCGAGGAGGCGGCAGTCCGCGCCCTCACCACCGTGCGTCAGGTGCTCCCCGCGCGCCTGCGCCACCGGCTCGACGCCCTGCGGTTCACCACCCTCGAACCGCGGGCTCCGGATGCTCGGCCCACCGATCCCGAGCTGCTGATCACACTCTCGACCGCCGTCCGCGCCCGCCAGGTGCTGCGGGTCGACCACGTGAAGCCGGGGGCCGCCGTCGAGCAGGATCCGCCGCCGCCCCGCCGCGTCGAGCCGCACCACCTCGTCGCCTCCGCCGGGCGCTGGTACCTCGTGGCGTGGGATCTCGATCGCGACGACTGGCGCATCTTCCGCGCCGACAGGCTCGTGCCGCGCACGCCCGCGGGGACCCGGTTCGCGCCGAGGGCTGTACCCGGGGGCGACGTACGGGCGTTCGTCGCGGCGCGGTTCAAGGGCTCGGCCGCGCGGGACGAGTGGCCGAGCCGGGGGTCGGTGGTGCTCGAGCGCCCAGCCGAGGAGGTGCGGCCGTTCGTCGGCGACGACGTGGTCACTCCGCTCGACGGCGGCCGGGTGCGCGTCGAGGCGGGCGCCTGGTCGTGGCCGGCGCTCGCCGCTTCGTTCGCCCGCTTCGACGCCGCGATCAGCGAGGTGGAGCCGGGGGAACTGCGCGCGGCGTTCGGGGAGCTCGCCGCGAGGGCGGCCGTCGCTTCGAAGCCGCGTTCGAAATGACAGCGGTGTAACTGCTTCTAACGCTCCGTGCGGTGTTCACAGGCTGGGGAGGAGGAGTTTCCACACCCTGGTTCGGCGGGGATTCGCGCTTCTGACGAGTTGTCCCCGTCTTGTGCACGCGTTCTCCACAGATTCATCCACAGCCTGTGAACAACCGGTGTTCGAAGCTCGCGCTCAGATGCGCGGCGTGTCGCCGGGAGAAGCCGCGTGGCGAGCCGACGAGTCGTCGTCGACGGGCACCTCTTCGCGCCGCACGACGAGGCGCTCCTCGCGGAGTACCTGCCCCTCCTCGATGTCGGGCACCGGCGGCACGTCACCCGCAGCATGCTCGGGCGTGTGATCGCGGTCGCCGTCGCTGTCCCGGTGATCGCGGTCGCGGTCGGTCCCGGAATCGAGGGCTCGCTCGTCCCGGTCGGCGTCGTGGTCACGCTGCAGAGCGGCGGCGCGCTCGTCGCGGTCGCGATCCGCGTCACGGTCGGCACCCTCGCGGGCGGCGGGCTCCCCGGCGGCGGCCAGCGGAGTCGCGTCGGCACGCGCATCCTGAGCCTCGCCGGCGTAGTGCCGCCGCAGCTCGTCCTCCTGCTCGGGGCTGACGCCGCCGTCGGCCTCGTGGCGGGGCGCGTCCTTCACGAGGGCGGCCGAGTACGAGACGTAGACGTCGTCGCGCTCCCAGCGGGCGTCGTCGAGCGGCACCAGCCGGGTGGCGTGGCCGAGGAAGCCCGTGTGCACCTCGGCGAAGGTCGGATGCCCGTCGGCGGCGTCGACCAGCACCGTCGTGATGCGGCCGATCTTGGTGTCGTCGGCGCCGAAGAGGGTGGCCCCGATGATGCTCTGGATGTTGGAGGAGGGCAGCATGGTCAGCGCCCCAGTCCGGCGCGGTCGACCTTGCGGTGGAAGCGCATCCCGGCCACCCCGCCGAGGAGGGCGCCGACGAGGCTCGTGACGGCCGCGACCACGGCGGTGATGATGCCGGTCGTGGTGAGCGCGCCCTCGTTGACCGGGATGCGCGGGAAGCTGTTCAGGTTGCCGAGCACGTCGACCTGGCTGCCGCCGATCGCCGCCACGATGGCGACGACGACCGCGATCACGATGGCCCAGATCCACACGGCGAGGCCCTGCTTGAGGCCGTCGAAGCGCGCCATCCGGCCGGCGACGTAGCCGCCACAGAAGTAGGCGACGAGGATGATCACGACCAGCGCGATAGCGCCGACGATGCCGACCGTGGTGGCCTGCTCGTCGCTGACCTGCACGCTGCCGTCGTCGCGGATGCCGAGGCCGATCGCGACCCCCGTCGCCGCGACCAGCGCGGTCAGGATGACTGCGGTGCCCGTGGCGGTCAGCCAGCCGAAGAAGGCCGAGCCGAACTTGAAGCCGCCGAACTCGCGGCGCTCGCGCTCGACGACGTCCTGCCGGAGCGTGCTGCGCTCCTCGAGCGGCACCGAGCCGCCGGCCGCGGTGCCGGACGTGGCGGGGGCGACCGGGCTGCCCGCGGCGGGCAACGAGTCGGCCGGCACGGAACCGGCCCTCCGGTCGGGATCTGGCGTGGTCATGGGGTGTCCTTCCGTCGGGCTGCGGATGCGCACCCACGCGATCCGCGGTCGCACGCTGCAGTGCTCCCGATTCCAGTCAGCCCCCGTTGACCGTTTTCCGCCCGCCCTGGACACCGATCGCGCGCCGCGCTATAACCGCGCGGCTACCGCGCGACGACACCTGTCTCGACCGATTTCTTGCTCGCGGTCGTGTAGCCGTTGAGCTTCCCCGTCACCTGCACGCTCATCTTCTGTGCGAACTGAGCCGCAGTCGGTGTGAACGTCGACTTCGTCGCCCCGGAGACGGCCACGCCGCCAGCGAACCACTGATAGGTCAGCGTGGTGCCCGCGGTCCACGTGCCGTTCTTCGCCGACAGCACCACGCCGACCTTCGGGTGCCGCTGATGGTGGGAGTCGCAGCGACCAGCGTGCCCTTGGCCACCGCAGCGGTCGAGGCCGACGTCGTGCCCCGGCTCGTGTATCCCGCGAGCGTGCCGGTCACCTTCACCGAGCTACGTAGCGGCAGGTGAGAAGTCGCCTCGGTGGCGCCGGCAAGAGCCGTGCCGTTGCATGGTGGTGCTCGCGTCGATGGTGTGCTTCTCGCGGTCGCCGGGCTGTGGACCTGATCCCATCCCACCTGCATCGCGGATGGCACGGTGATCGTGGCCGGACCGAATCGGTTATCCGGGCGACGGGTCGAGCAGGGGTCGCATCCTGAAGGGATTCAGTTCGGAAAGGGGTCGCTTTCGTCCGACTCCGCAGGCGCTCTGCTCGCCCCGGCCTCAACGCTGATAATCGTCTTTGTGCCCGCTCAGACCGACGCTGAACACCCCGGATCCGTCCTTGTAGTCCTCCTCGGAGGGCCGATCACACGGCCGGGGTCTTGCCGCTAACCACCTCGCCAGTGATTGAGCAGCTCGTTCCCAAACTCAAACGTGCAGTACCTGTTCGCGATGCGATTCGTGGCGGGGCTCGGCATCGGCGGCGATCACGTGGCAATCGACGAACTATTCGCGAGCCACTACCGCGGGCGCCTCGGCATCACGATCAACGCCTCACTCCGCGATCGAGTCCTGTAAATCCGCAGAAGGCGACCCGAGACATGGGGCTTCGCAAGACGAGTTTGCGAGACAAGCCGGAGCCTCCCGATTTCGCGGATCTCACACGGCGAATCGCTAAGGAGTAGGTGCCTCGAAAATCTTTAGATTTTCAGGGCACTTGTGGCGCAAGCTCTCCCCTCCGGCGGCCGATTGGACGCTGTCGACTCATCTTCAGATGACGATGACGCGTCGGCCTCGCGTGTGTCCGGCTTGGCTGTCGGCTTGAGCAGCTGCTGCGGCCGCAAGGGGATAGGTCTTCTCGATCGGCAGGTGAAGCTGGCCTTTTGCTATGAGGTGTCTGGCCTCGGCGAGAGCGGCGAACATGTCTCCGCCGACGGCGAGGAACCGCACGCCGAGCGGGGGCGCCGACTGATCCGCGATCGTCACGACGCGTTCTGGGGCTCCCGTCAGGGTCACTAGCTCGGCGATGATTCCCGAGCCCGACGCATCCAGAGCGGCATCGACATGACCGAGCGCCTGAACTCGCCCCATCCATCCTTGGCCGTAGGTGGTCGCTTTCGCCCCGAGGTCACGGAGGTAGTCCTGATTTGCGGCGCCGGCCAGCCCTATGACGTCGATATCGCGGGCACGTGCGATCTGAACGGTCGCTGAGCCGACACCGCCGGAGGCGCCGTTGATGAGTAGCGTCTGCCCGGGTGTCACTCCGACCTCGTGGATCGCTCGGATAGCGGTTTCGACGACCGAGGGATACCCTGCCGCCTCCTCGAATGGCATCCCTTCTGGGATCGCCGCCCATGACGTCAGGATCGCGGACTCTGCGTAGGTCTCAAAGCCGCGGCCGAAGACGGGATCGCCAACGCTTACCCCCTTCACGCCAGGGCCCAGCTTGTCGACGATTCCCGAAGCGTCTTGCCCGGTACCGGAGGGCAGCTCGATGGGATGCGTCTGCTGCCTCTGTCCCTCCCTCACCCTCCAATCGACGGGGTTCACACCCGCGGCTCGGACGGCGATCCTGATCTGCCCGGTACCGGGCTCAGGCGTTACCGTCTCGGAAAGCTGAAGGACGTCCGGCCCACCGAACTCAGAAAAACTGATCTTCTTCACGGGTCGAACTTACACTACCCGTTAGTGTTTTGTATCTGTTAGTGCTTGGTATGCTGGGTGGATGAGCGCTTCCGGTGACACTCTCGGCAGGCGCGAGCGGAAGAAGGCTGAGACACGCAGTCGTATCGCTGAGTCCGCCCGGCGTCTGTTCCTGGAGCGCGGTTATGGCGCTGTGGGCATTCGTGATGTCGCCGCTGATGCCGATGTCGCAGTGACTACCCTCTTCTCGCATTTCGCGTCGAAGGAGGCGTTGGTCTTCGAACATGACGAGGTCTTCCGACAGGGCTTCGCTGAATCGGTGAGCCGACGAAAGCCGGACGAGTCGCTGATCTCTGTGCTGAGACGACACGTTGAGGGGATGGTGCGCCACTGCGGCTCGAAAGAGGCGCGCCCGATCTGGGACATGATTGACCGCTCCCCGGCGCTCCGAGCGTACGAGGAGTCCATGCTCGTTCGCCATGCGGACTCGCTGGCAATTGCCATTTCCGCCGACGACGGCCTCGCCTGCCCTCCGATAGCAGGACGGGCTGTTGCGCGGTTCGTGATCACGGCCTATTCCTTGGCCCGCACGTCACAGCATCCGACCACAACCCTCGATCACGTCTTCCCGCTGATAGACGCCGCCTGGTCAGCTCGCAACTGAGCCGAACCAGCTCTCTCAGGCCGTCATCCAGGGATCCAAGAGGGCGTGTCCCAGTGATTCAGACGCCCACTGGAGCCCACAGCCACAGTGCGTCAGCCCGGACCGTCGTGCACGGGACCGCACTCGACCATCTCGCAGCCACTGCCCCCCAAAAAAGGGTGGGTCATATATCTTGCTAGTCGACATAGCGATGCTTGTTCGTGGTTCGTAAGCGTGTGTGCCGAACGCTTCAATTGCGGAACTGCAATCCTAAGAATCTGGGCCCGGATCGGTGGGTCTGAGGTTAGAAGACCAGTACGGGCCGTCCCCGTACTCCGCCTTCCTCGATGAGTCGATGAGCGTCTGCGACGTGCTCGATCGGGTATGTACCGGCGACTCGGAGTGTGAGAGCGCCGGATTCGGCGAGGTCACGTAGCCGCGTGAGAGCGGCGGTGTCTCGCATGCGGTCGTAGATGAAGACGGGAGCCCAACGCACGCCCCGGTCGGTGGTGCCGGTGAATCCCTTGACGGTGGCGATTGCTCCTCCGTCGCGTACTGCGGCCGCCCCGCTCTCGCCGACTGATCCGGCGTCGACGATCCCGTCGACGCCATCTGGGCGGAGCTCGCGGACTGCGGCAGGGACCCCGTCGCCGCGCGGGAGCACGTGATCGGCGCCCAGGCTCGCAACGAGGTCGCGGTCCTTGTCTGCTGCGTCGGCGATGACGGTCAGTCCGGCTGTTTTAGCGAGCTGGATGGCGTAGCCGCCGATTCCGCCGGCCGCGCCGGTCACTGCCACCGTCGCACCCGGGGCGAGGTCGAGAGCTTCAACTCCCATCAGCGCGGTCAGCGCGGCCATGAGCAGGGTCGAGGCCGCCGTGAGGTCGACCCCCCTGTGGCGCGAGAACGACTGACTCTTCCGGTACGAGGACGTATTGTGCCTGTCCACCCAGAGCCAGTTCAACAACCAGGCAAAGTCGGCGGTTGCGGGGGCGAACAGGATGGGCTGTACCGGTTCATGATGCGTTGATCCCGGCGCCGGGGAGTGAAAACACCATGGTTCCAGCACAACAGCCCCGCGTTTGCGGTAGCCGCACTACCTAAATTCCACTTCCGGATGCTTCAGAGTCGAGATATGAGCTCGCCGTCGGTAATATAATGTAGTGTTACTACACGTCCGAAAGATGTGCGCAAAGGAGCCACCCGACCATGTCTGATCCGTCTACGACGAAGACCGTCGCCTTCGAGGCGGTCGGGGTGTCGAAGAGTTACCCGGGCGTCACCGCGCTCGATGGGGTCTCGCTCTCGGGCTACGCGGGCGAGGTGCTCGCCATCTGCGGTGCCAACGGCGCCGGAAAGTCGACGCTGGCGCGCCTGCTCGCCGGGCAGGAGCAGCCCACCAGCGGCTCCATCCGCATCGCCGGCTGGGACAAGCAGATCGCGGGACCGGCCGACGCCGCCGACGCCGGAATCCTGCTGATGCACCAGGAGCCGATGATCATCGACGACTTCACGGTCGCCGAGAACGTGTGGATCAAGTCCATCAGCTCCGCCGGCTCGGTTCGTCCCTGGGGGCTCACCTCCCGCCGCCGGGCACAGGCCACCCGGGACGTGCTGGCGAGCGTGGGGCTGCACGGCGTCTCGCCCGACCGACTCGGCCGCGATCTCGGCCCGGGCCTCCGCCAGATGCTCGCCCTCAGCCGCACCCAGGTGAACGACCACACCGTGCTGCTGCTCGACGAGACCACGGCGTCGACCACCGAGGAGCACTTCAAGGACGTGCTCGCCCTGGTGGAGCGGGAGCGCGCCGCCGGTGTCTCGGTGATCTTCGTGTCGCACCGCATGCCGGAGGTCTTCTCGATGTCCGACCGCATCGCGGTGCTCCGCAACGGCCGCCTGGTCGACGTGGTGAAGACCATCGAGACCACACCCTCCGAGGTGATGACGCTCATGATCGGCGAGGCCGTCAGCGCCCTGGAGCCGCCGGCACCCGTGGAGACGACCGCGCGACCGGTGCTCGAGGTGTCGGGGCTCAGTTCCGGTTCGGCCACCGACATCGCGTTCTCGGTGAAGCCGGGCGAGGTCCTGGGCATCTACGGTCTGGTGGGCAGCGGCCGCAGCTCGATCATCCGCTCGATCTCGGGGAACCAGTCGCGAGACGCCGGCGTCGTCACGCTGAACGGTCAGGAGGTGCATCCGAAGTCACCCGGCGAAGCCGCGGCGAAGGGCATCGCCTACCTCACCGAGGACCGCCGGCGTGAGGGCTTCGTGAAGGACTTCACCAACGGCGAGAACATGACGCTCGCCACCATCTCGAAGTACGCGCGCCTCGGTGTAATCAACCGTCGCAAGGAGAGCACCCGCATCGGCGAGCTGATCGGCGAGTACCAGGTGAAGGGCGGCCCGGCGACGCTCACCCGCACGCTCTCGGGCGGCAACCAGCAGAAGGTCGTCATCGCCAAGTGGCTCGAGGCGCGGCCGGATGTCGTGCTGCTGGACGAGCCCACGAAGGGCATCGACGTCGGCGCCCGCATGAACATCTACCAGATCGTGCACGGCCTCGCCGAGGAGGGCAAGGCCGTCGTCGTGGTGACCAGCGAGGCCGAAGAGGCCCTCATGCTCTGCAACCGCATCCTCGTTCTCAAAGAAGGCCGCTTCGTCGGCGAATTCACACCCGCAACCAGCACGACCGACGACCTGATCCGGGCGTCCCTCGCAGGAGTAACCGCATGACTCAGACACCCGCATCCACCGCCACAGCCCCGGCCGGCCCCCGGCCCGGTCCCGACTGGGGCCGCGTCGGCGCCTGGGCCAAAGAGCAGTACCCGCTCTACATCCTCATCCTGCTGCTGATCATCGCGGGGTTTTCGACCCAGGCGTTCTTCACGCCGCAGAATCTAACCAACCTCGTGCTCCAGGCGTCGGTGATCGGCATCGTGACCCTCGCCCAGTTCCTGGTGGTGCTCACCGGCGGCATCGACATCAGCGTCGGGTCGGTGGTGGGCCTCGCCGGCGTGCTGGCCGCCGGACTGTTCTCGGGCACGAGCGTTCCGCTCGCCATCCTGGTGGCGGTGCTCACCGGCGCCGCTATCGGAGCGGTGAACGGCTGGCTGATCGCTTTCCGCGGCCTCGAGGCGTTCATCGTCACGCTGGGCATGCTCGCGCTGGCCCGCGGGCTCGTCTACGCCTACACCGAGGGCGTGCCCGTCGCGCCGCAGGCCGAGGACTTCCGGGCCATCGCGTCGTCGACGCTGCTCGGCTTCCCCGTCATCGGCATCCTCTGGCTGGTGCTGGCGGCCGCCGTCGCCTTCCTGGTGCGCCGCACCGTGTTCGGCCGCCGCGTGTACGCGTCGGGCAGCAACAAGGAGGCGGCCCGAGCCGCCGGCATCCCCGTGCGCTCGACCCTCTTCCTGGTCTACGTGATCGCGGGCGTGCTGTCCGGCTTCGCCGGCTTCCTGCTCGCCTCGCGCGTCGGAGTGGGCACGCCGACGGCCGGCACCGGCTACGAGCTGAACGCCATCGCGGCGGTCGTCATCGGCGGCACCAGCCTCGTGGGCGGAAAGGGGCGCGTGTTCGGCGCCCTGGTCGGAACCCTCATCTTCGCGGTGATCAGCAACCTGCTCGTGCTGCTGAACGTGTCGACGTACCTGCAGGACGCGTTCCGCGGAGCGCTCATCCTCGTGGCCGTGCTGCTCACCACGATCCAGTTCGCCAAGAGAAAGAAGGCGCGCCAACTCACCTGACGCATCGCACCTGCACCACCAACCCACAGGCACCACTCCCGCAATCCCTTCGAATGAGGTCAATGATGACAATGAAAAAACGAGTCCTCGGATCGGTCGCCGCCGCGGCGATCCTCTTCTCCCTGGCCGGCTGCGGCACCGTCGGGGGCAGCAGCTCCGGTTCCTCGAGCACTGATGCCGCCGAGACGAAGGACGTCTCGGAGCTGACGATCGGCTTCCTCCAGCGTCAGCTCGACGCTCCCTACTACTCCGCGATGCAGTCGATGGCCGAGGACCTGGCCGACGAGCAGGGCTTCACCCTCCTGTTCCAGAACGCCAGCGGCGACCCCGTCACGCAGCTCGACCAGGCGCAGACCATGCTCTCGCAGGGTGCCGACGTGATCGTCGTCAACGCGATCAGCCCCGACACCGAGAAGGACCAGTTGTCGCAGATCGCCGACCAGGTGCCGCTGCTGTTCATCGACACGGGCATCCCGGATGTCGGCGTGACCTCGGTCTCGTCGGACAACGCGGCCGTGGGCTCCCTCTCGGGTGAGCTGGCCGCCAAGCGCTTCACGGCGGGCGAGAGCATCAAGGTGGGCGTGCTGAACGGCGGACCGAACGACGTGATCGTCGGCCCGGCACGTCAGCAGGGCTTCCTCGACGGCCTCACCAAGGCCGGTATCACCTTCGACGTCGTCGCCGAGACCGAGGCCGACTACGCGCAGGACAAGGCGGTTCCGGCCACCGAGTCGATGCTCGCCGCGAACCCCGACATCGACCTCATCCTGGGCCTGAACGACTCGATGGCGCTCGGCGCACTGACCGTGCTCGCCGACCAGGGCAACACGACCACCCTCGTCGCGGCCTCGGCCGACGGCCAGAAGCAGGCGCTCGAGCAGATCATGAAGGGCTGCGACGCCCAGTACGTGTCGACCGGTCTGAACTCGCCGTCGCTCGCCACCGAGCGTGCGTTCGAGATCGCCGTTCAGCTCGGCACCGGCGAGAAGGCTGCGAGCGACTTCGAGGCCAACGAGTACACCAAGGCTGCGGGCATCGACTGCAACAACGTGTCCGAGTTCTACGACGCCGGCAGCATCTTCTGATCTGACGCGCGTCACCCCGAACGGCCGGCAGACCCCGAGTCTGCCGGCCGTTCCCCTTCTACGAGAGGAACCGCATGAACACCAGCACCCGCACGCGCCGCCGCGTGATCGTGTCCGCCCCCGGCGAGGTGGGCCTCGTCACCGAGGCGCTGCCCGACCTGCTCCCCGATGAGGCGCTCGTCTCGCTGCAGGTCGCGGGGGTGTGCGGAAGTGACATCCACGGCCTGCACGGCACGCACCCCACCATGAAGCCCCCGTACTACCCGGGCCACGAGGTGGTCGGCGTCGTCGAGGCGCTCGGCTCCGACGTCACCGGGCTCGCGGTCGGCCAGCTCGTCACTCCCGAGCCCACGCTGCCGTGCGGCCACTGCAAGATGTGCATCACCGGACGCTCGAACATCTGCGAGAACATGCAGTTCTTCGGCTGCGGGTTCCGCGAGGGCGGCATGGCCGACGTGTTCAGCGTCAGGGCCAGCCGGCTGCACGTCGTCCCCGAGGGCTTCGACCTGCGGATGGCAGCTCTGATCGAGCCGTTCTCGACCCCTCTGCACGCCGTGCGCCTCGCCGGCGACATCTCCGGCAAGGCCGTCGCGATCATCGGCTGCGGCACCATCGGCCTGCTCATGCTCGCGGCCGCCCGGGCCAGGGGGGCCGCCCGCATCGTGATGACCGACGTGCTCGAGTCCAAGCGCCAGGGAGCGCTCGAGCTCGGCGCGGACGCTGTGGTCGACTCGGCCTCGCCCGACGTGGCGGCGCTCGTGCGCGAGCAGCTCGGCGAGACGGCCGACGTGGTGTTCGACTGCGTCTCCATCCAGCCGACCGTCGTCTCCGCCATCGACATGGTGCAGCGCGGTGGCACGGTCGTGATCGTGGGTGTGCCCTCGCGGCCGATCGAGGTTCCGGCGTTCGTTCTGCAGGACCGCCAGGTGCGGTTGCAGGGCGCGGCCACCTACGTGAGCGAGGACTACGCCGCCGCCATCCGCATCATCGCGGCCGGCGGGGTGGACACCGGCCACATGATCACCGCGACCTACCCGCTCGAGCAGACGGCGGAGGCGTTCGCCGCCGCCGCATCCGGAGACCAGATCAAGGTGCTGCTGACCGGCGAGGGCGTCGAACTCGGCTGACGCCGGCCCGAGACCGGGGTGTGCGACCTGTGGTGGTGTCGCACACCCCATTCGGGGCGTCTCAGCTATTGCGGCGGAAGCGCGCGAGCCCCTCTTTCATGGCCGTGAGCTTGTCCATATGCTCCTCGCCGCGGCGGAGCGCCACCGACGTCGCCAGGATGTCGATCACGACGAGGCCGGCCAGGCGGCTCACGGTCGGTGTGTACATGTCGGTGTCCTCGATCGTCTTGACGATCAGGGGGATGTCGCAGTGCTCCAGGAGCGGGCTGTCGTCTCCCGACATCCCGATCACCGTCGCCCCGTTCGCCTGAGCGGTCTGCGCCACCTGCAGCACCGACTTCGTGCGGCCCGTGTTCGAGATCGCGAGGATGACGTCGGTGGGCCCGGCCGTCGCCGCCGCCATGAACTGCTGGTGCGGGTCGGAGGGCGCCGAGCACGGCACCCCGAACAGCGCCGACTTCTGCTCGGCGTCGAGCCCGATGATGGCCGAGGCGCCGAGACCGGCGAAGGTGAGAGACGTCGACTTGAGGATGGCCTCGACCGCGCGCTCGATCTGGGCGGGGTCGAGGAAGCGGCGGGCGCGGTCCAGGCTCGAGATGGTGTGGTCGAAGATCTTGGTCGAGAGCACCTCGATCGAGTCGTCGCGGCCGATCGTCGACAGGGTGGCCGGGATGCCCAGAGCCAGCGTCTGCGCGAGCGAGATCTTGAACTGCTGGAACCCGCCGAAGCCGAGCGAGGTGCAGAACCGCATGACCGTCGGTTCGCTGACGCCCGCGGCGTCGGCGACGCCGGCCATCGTGGCGTTCATCACGAACGACGGGTTGTCGGCGACGAGCTGGGCGACCTTGCGCTCGGAGTTGCGGAGGGTGCCGATCACATCGCCAAGGTGCTCGAGCAGCGGTGCGTTCGTGGCCGAGTACGCTTCGGGCTTCATGAGCAGATTCTCCCCGCCGCGCCACCGTGGCGCGATCACACCCCCAGCGTAGCGATCAGGTTGGCGACGGACTGCTCGGTCGCCCGACGGGTGCTCGCACCGGTGTAGCCGCCGAGATGCGGGGTGAGCACGGTGCGCTCGTGACGCAGCAGCGCCGTGAGCTCAGGGGGCTCGGTGTCGAAGGCGTCGACGGCGTAGGCGGAGAGCTGCTGGGACTCCAGCGCCGCGAGCACGGCGTCGTCGTCGACGAGCGCCGAGCGCGCGGTGTTGACCAGCACGGAGCCGGGGCGCATCGTGGCGATGAGCGCGGCGGTCACCAGCGCGGAGCCGTCGGCGGGCGGCGGGCTGTGCAGCGACACCACGTCGCTGCCCGCGAAAACCTCGGCGAGTGTGGCGCTCTCGGCGCCCGAGTCGGGACCGACCTCCGCGAAGGCGTCGTTCGCGAGCACCCGGGCGCCGAGCGCGCCGGAGAGTTGCGCCACGATGCGTCCGATCGCGCCGAAGCCCACGACGCCCACCGTGATGTCGGGCATCTCACGCCCCAGCCGGCGCTCCCAGCCGCCCGCCTTCATGGCGTCGTTCGCGCGGGGCAGATCGCGGAGGGTCGCCAGGGTGAGCAGCACCGCGAGCTCGGCGACGCCGCGGGAGTTCGCGCCGCGGGCGAGCACCACCTCGACGCCCTGCGCCCGGGCGGCATCGAGGTCGACCGCGTCGGCCCCCACGCCGTTGCGGCTGATCACTCTCAGTCGCGGCGCCGCCTCGAGCACGCGGGCCGAGATCGTCTCCACCCCGGCCAGCCAGCCGTCGACCTCGGGTACGAGCTCGAGCAGCTCGGCCTCGTCGGGCAGGCGCCCCGCCGGCCCGGCCACCAGCTCGACCCCGCGGTCGCGCAGGGGCTGCAGCTCGGCGACCCGCTCGAGGCCGCCGGCGGTCATCGACCGGGGGGTGACGAGAACGCGCACGGCCGTCAGCTCCGGGTCGAGGCGGCGATGGCCGACAGCTCGTCGAACACGGGTCCGCTGGTCGGGATACTCACGTCGAACACCTCGGCGATGACCTGCGTCCAGCCGTGGATGAAGTAGATCCAGCCGTCCTCCACCTGAAGCGACCGCTCCTCCTGCGCGGCCCGCGCCTGGTCGAGGAAGACCAGGTCGCCGCGGTAGTTCAGGTCCCACACCACGGCCTGCTCGGGGAACACGACGTCGTCCGACAGGGGAGACCCTGGGGCGTCCTTGCCGAGGCCCGTGGCGTTCACCACCACCGCCCGGCGGCTCGCCCGGGCGAGCACCGCGTCATTGTCGGCGGGGGTTGGCGCGAGCACCGTCTCGAGCGCGACCTCGGCCGACGCGGCGTCGTGGATGCGCGTGAGCGTCTCGAGGCGGCCGGCGCTGCGATTGGTGACCAGGATGCGCGCCGGGCGGTCGTCGCCGCGTTCGGGTCGGGCGAGGTACCAGTCGATGGCGATGGCCGATCCGCCGGCACCGAACACCACGACGTCGGTGGGCTCGGCGGCGAAGTAGCCGGCCGGCAGGAAGGCGTCGAGCGCGTGGCCCGACGAGATCGGATCCTTCGCGTGGGCGCGGAAGCGGCCGTCGCGCTTGGACAGGCAGCTCACCTCGTCCATCAGCTCGGCGAGCGGGTCGATCTCGTCGAAGAGGTCTCTCGCCGCCTCGAAGAGGTCGATCTTGTGCGTCGTCACCAGTGCGCCGAGGCTCTGCGGGTCGTCCTTGAGGAATGTGACGACCTTCCGGTACTGCTCGGCGGGGGCGTGCAGGGGCAGGTCGATGCCGACGAGTTCGACCTCGCCGAGGCCGAGCGCCTCCGCCCAGAGCGGGAAGACCGTGCGGATGGACGAACTGCCGGTGGTGACGCCGATGAAGTAGAAGGTGGGCGTCGCGGCCGGTTCGAGGGTGTCGGAAGTGAAGGTGCAGGGCACGGGTGCTTTCTTCTTTCTGTCTGGTCGTCGGGCGCCGGGGGCGGCCGCGCAGTCGGGTGGTCAGGCGCCGTAGGCGGCCACGGTGGCGACGGCCGTACGGGCGGCGGCGCCGATCTCGTCGAAGCGGCCCTCGGTGATCTGGTCGCGGGGTGCGATCCACGTGCCGCCGATGGCGAAGACCGTGGGCAGCGCGAGGTAGGCGTCGAGGTTCGACGGGCGCACCCCTCCGGTGGGCATGAACCGGATGCCGAGCGACGCGAACGGTGCGGCGAAGGCCGCGACGGCGGCCGACCCGCCCGAGGGCTCGGCCGGAAAGAACTTCAGGTGGGTGTGACCCCGCTCGGCGGCCGCGAGGATCTCGGTCGAGGTGACCGCGCCGGGCACGAAAGGCAGTCCCACGGCGGTCGCGGCATCCGACAGCGCCGGGGTGAACCCGGGAGAGACGCCGAAGTGGACACCGGCCTCGACGGCGTCGTCGATCTGGGCGGGGGTGAGCAGCGTGCCCGCCCCCACGAGGAATCCAGGCACCTCGGCGGCGATGGCGCGGATCGCCTCGAGGGCGGCGGGGGTGCGGAGGGTGACCTCGGCGACCGGGAGGCCGGCGGCGGCGAGAGTCTGCGCGAGCTCGACGCCGCGGCGGGCATCGGTGATCTCGACCACGGGCGCGATCCGGGCGAGCGTCAGCCGCTCGAGCACGCTGCCGCTCATGCGGAGGCCTTGCGGTACCCGCGGTGGCGCGGGTTGGGAGCGGTCGTCCAGCCGTCGCCGTCAGCCACAACGAGCGTCTTCATGCCGCCGGCCTCGGCGATGATCGCGTAGTCCTGACCCGCGTCGGCGGCGTAGGAGAACAGTGTCACGAAGGGCTCGTCGCCCACGTTCACGCTCCGGTGGATCCACTGGCCCGGCACGTTGACCGCCTTGCCCGGGGTGAGTTCGATGGCTGCGGTGTCGCCGTCGACCGTGTCGAGCAGCATCACCCCTCGCCCGCTCAGGCAGTAGTAGAGCTCGGCGCGATCGGAGACCGCGTGCAGGTGGCCGCGGGTGACGGCGAACTCGTCGCCGTAGCGGCCGGGGAGCACGATGCTGGTGCCCACGATCAGGGCGCCGGGGCCGTTCTGGTACTTCTGCTCGTTCACCGAGTACACCAGCGCCGATTCACCATCGGCTTCGACCGCGGCCGTCCACGCCTTCTCGTCGAGGTAGACGCCGGCCATGTCGCCGACCACCTTCTCGTAGTGACGGGTCGACCCCTCGAACCCGCCGGAGGCGGAGATCTCCAGCAGAGTCGGTCGATCGATAGCGGGGGCGTCGGATGTCATGGGTTCTCCTCCTCGAGAGTTGGTAGTCATACTACAAGCATGGTGCCAGTTTGCTGCCGCAAGAGCGAATTACGGCCTTTCAGAGGGTCGAGGGTGCACATGCTGGGGTGTCTGTTGTAGTTTTACTAGACAGCACCTCGCGGCGTGCACGGACTCAACGGAGAATCGACATGCACGACGGCGTCCCCCTCCCAAGGTTCCGGCGCCGGCTGTCGTGCCCGGTCAGTTAGGAATCACAGTGGATACAACTCGTTTCAGCAATCGCCGCGTGGCGATCACGGGCGGCGCCGGCGGAATCGGCCAGGCCATCGCACGCCGTCTGGTCGCCGAGGGGGCCGAGGTCTTCGCGCTCGACCGCAAAGGCCTGGAGGGTCTGCCGGAGGGCGTGTCGGGCCTGGAGCTCGACCTCGGCTCACCGGCATCCGTCGCCGAGGTGGTGGCGTCGCTGTACGCGGGCGACGATCGCCCGGTCGACCTGGTCAACAGCGCCGGCATCGTCGAGGACGACGTGGCCGCGGTGGACATGCCGATCGAGCAGTTCGACGCCGTGATCGGGGTCAACCTCCGCGGTGTCTTCCTCACCTGCCAGGCGTTCGGCCGCGAATTGATGGCGAGAGGCGGCGGCGCGATCGTGAACATCGCTTCGATGTCGGGCAACGCGGTGGTGAACTTCCCGCAGAAGCAGAGCGCCTACAACACCTCGAAGGCGGCGGTCACCGCCCTCACCAAATCGCTCGCGGTCGAGTGGGGTCCCTCCGGCGTGCGGGTGAACGCACTCTCGCCCGGGTACGTCGACACTCCGCTGAACCACCTCAAGGCCCACATGCACGACACCTGGAAGCGCGACGTCGTCGTCGACCGGTTCGCGACTCCCGAGGAGGTCGCCGGATCGGTGGCCTTCCTGCTGAGCGACGACGCGAGCTACTACGTGGGCGCCGAATTGCTCATGGACGGCGGGTACTCGCTGCGCTGACGCGCGCGAGCCCCTTTCGACGCGAAGGACGACGACGACCATGATCATCTCGCACGACCTCGGCACCACCGGCAACAAGGCCACCCTCGTCTCGAACGACGCCCGCCTCATCGCCGCGGTCTCGGTCGGCTACGGCGCCGACTTCGGACCAGGCGGCCGTGCCCAGCAGGATCCGCACGACTGGTGGAACGCCATGGCCGAGGCCAACCGTCAACTGCTCGAGCGCGGCGGCATCACGAGTGCCGACATCGACGCCGTCTCGTTCTCGGGCCAGATGATGGGGGTCGTGCCGGTCGACGCCGCCGGCGACGTCGTACGCCCCGCGATCATCTGGGCCGACACCCGTTCAGGCGTGCAGTGTGACGCACTGATCGAGCGCGTCGGCATGGAGCGGGCCTACCGCATCACGGGCCACCGCCTCAATCCCACCTATTCGCTGTCGAAGGTGATGTGGCTGCGGGACACCGAGCCCGACGCCTTCGCCCGGATCGACACCGTCATGCAGGCGAAGGACTACCTCGCCTACCGGCTCACCGGTGTGCGGGTCACCGACCCCTCCGACGCGTCGAGCACCAACGCCTACGACCAGGATGCGAAGTCGTGGTCGGCCGAGCTGATCGAGGCCGCCGAGCTCGACCCGGCACTCTTCCCCGAGATCGTGGAGTCGTCCACCGTCATCGGCACCGTGACCGCCGAGGCGGCTCGCGAGACCGGGCTCGCGGCCGGCACCCCCGTGGTGATCGGCGGCGGCGACGGACCGACGGCGGCGCTGGGTGCCGGCATCATCGACGCGTCGTCCGGGGCGTACGCCTACCTGGGCTCGTCGTCGTGGGTGTCGGTGAGCGCGGATGCACCCCTGCACGATCCCGCGATGCGGTCGATGACCTTCAACCACGTCATCCCGGGCCGTTTCGTGCCGACGGCCACCATGCAGACCGGCGGAGCCGCGCTGTCGTGGGTGACCTCGCTGCTCGCGCCCGGACAGGACGACCGGTACGAGGAGCTGCTCGGCGGCGCGGCGACGTCGCGGGCCGCCGAAGACGGGCTCTTCTTCCTGCCGCACCTGCTCGGCGAGCGCTCGCCGTACTGGAACCCGTCCGCCCGGGCGGCGTTCGTCGGCCTCCTGATGCATCACGGACGCGGCAACCTCACCCGCGCCGTGCTCGAGGGCGTGGCGTTCAACCTCTACACGGGCCTCCGCGCCTTCGCCGAGAACGGCACGGCCATCGGGTCGATCGATGCCATCGGCGGCGCGGCCAACTCGGGTCTGCTGCTCGATATCTTCGCCGACGTGTGGGGTGTGCCGGTGAGTGCGCGCGACCTCGTCGACGAGGCCAACGCGATCGGCGCCGCCGTGGTGGGGGGCGTCGGGGTGGGCATCTTCAGCGACTTCGACGTCGCGCTCTCGTTCTCCCGGCGCACCGAGCGGCGAGAGCCCGACCCCGGCCGCCACCGCCGCTACGGCGCCGGGTACGAGACGTTCCTCGACGCCTACCGGCGGCTCGAGCCGTGGTTCGACGGACTGGCTCGGTGACCTCCGGCACCTCCGGCGGCACCCCCGTCCGCTCCGTCGTGCGCACCGTGCTCGGCGACGTCGAGCCCGACTCGCTCGGAACCCTCGACTACCACGAGCACCTCTTCCAGATCTCGCCGCTGCTCGCCGGCGACGAGCTCGACGATGAACTGCTCTCGGGCCGCGAAGCCGCCTCGCTCCTAGCGGGCGGGATGCAGGCCATGGTCGACGCCACCCCGACCGGGCTCGGCCGCGACGTCGAGGCGACGGCCCGCATCAGCGCGTCGACGGGTCTCGCCGTCGTGCACACGACCGGACTGCACCATTCGGGGCACTACCCGGCCGGGCATCCGCTGCTCGAGATGCCGGCCGAGCGGCTGGCCGAGACGTTCGTCGCCGACGTGGTCTCGGGCTTCCGGGTCGCCGACGGCAGGCCGGCCGCGGCGCCGGACGGTTCGCCCGTGCGGGCGGGCGTCGTCAAGGCGGGCATCCGGTACTGGTCGATCGGTGCCTTCGAGAGCCGAGCCCTCGAGGCGGCTGCGGCCACGAGCACGACCACCGGATGCGCCGTGATGGTGCATCTCGACTTCGGCTCGGCGACGCACGAGGTGCTCGACCGGCTCGACACCCTCGGGGTCGCCGCCGATCGCGTGGTGCTCGCGCACGTCGACCGCAACCTCGATCCCGGGCTGCACCTCGAGCTCGCCGCGCGCGGCGCGTACCTCGGCTACGACGGCCCGGCACGTCACCGCGAGGCGCCGGACTCGGCTATCCTCGACTGCCTCTCGCGCGTGGTCGACGGGGGCGGAGCCGCCCGGATGCTGGTCGGCGGCGACGTCGCCCGGCGATCGCGCTACGTCGCCTACGGCGGGATGCCCGGCCTGGAGTACCTGCCGAAGCGCTTCCTGCCCCGCCTCCGCGAGCGGCTGACGCGGGAAGACTACGACCGCGTCACCCGGGCCAACGGTGCTCGGCTGCTCGCGCTCCCGGCACTCCTCGCTTGCGCCCCCTGACTCGTTCCTTCGACTCGCCCCTCCGACCCGTCCCCTTCCGGAAAGGCCCCCGATGAAAGCCATCGTCTACGACGCGCCCGGCAGCTTCGCGCTCGCCGACATCCCCACCCCCGTTCCCGGTGAGCACGACGTGCTGCTGCGCGTGATCGTCGCGGGGGTGTGTGGCACCGATCTGCACCTGCACGACGGCGAGTTCGGCCCCACCTATCCGCTCATTCCGGGCCACGAGATCGTGGGCGAGATCGTCGAGCTGGGCTCGGGGGTCGACGCACGCGGGCTCGGGCTCTCGGTCGGCGACCGGGTCACGTTCGACAACACCGCGGCCTGCGGGCACTGCGACGAGTGCCGACGGGCGCGGCCCGCGTTCTGCCGCCACCTCCTCGCCCAGGGCGTGAACGCGCCCGGCGGCTTCGCGGAGTTCGTGGTGGCCTCGGCCGATCGGTGCTTCGTGGTGAACGACCTCGATCCCGAGGTCGCCGTGTTCGCCGAGCCCACCGCCTGTGTCGTGCACGGCCTCGACGTGCTGGCGCTCACGCCCGGCGCCGACGTGCTGCTGTTCGGAGCCGGACCGACGGGGTTGCTTCTGGCCCAGCTGCTGCGCGCCTCGGGCGCCGGACGGGTGACCGTCGCGGCACCCACCGCCGCCAAGCTCGACCTCGCCTCGCGCCAGGGGGCCGACCGCGTCGTGCAGGTCGCCCGGGGCGCCGACTCGACCGCCGACCTCCTGGCCCGGACCGGCGGGGTCGGCTACGACGTCGTCATCGACGCGACCGGCGCCGTGCCCGTGCTCTCGCATGCCATCGAGCTCACCCGCACGGGCGGCACGGTCTTCGTCTACGGCATGACGTCGGAGACCGCCGAGCTGCCGATCCTGCCGTATGAGGTCTTCCGCCGCGAACTCACCATGAAGGGATCGTTCGCCCAGCAGTTCTCGTTCGACCGAGCTCTTGCTGCGCTCCGGGTCGGCCGGATCGACACCACAGACATGATCACGCACCGGTTCGGGCTTGAGGACTATGCAGATGCACTAGCGGCCGTTGCCGACAGCCGATGCATCAAAGCAATCATCCAACCAGGTGGTCCCGCAAAGTAGGTTTCACCATCTCGGCGGCCGTTTACCTGGCGGGCGAATCGAGGGCCTGAATGAGCCGACAGTCCATCGCGACCCGTAAGTTTGCCGAGCTGGGGTCGGTCAACCTCCAAGTCGATGTTTGAGGTGTTCCGAAGAATGAGCATCTGCAGCAGATCGATCTCATGCGCGCGGCATCGCCCAGGCCGCTGGATCCCTCCCGAGGAGTTCCAGATCAGTCAGTGATTCCATCGTCGAACGGGTGTCGCCCTTTTCCCATTGCCTACTAGTCCAAAACTTCGTCAGGGTCCCAGTGACATCAGAGGCCTTTCTGCCGTCTGCCGTCAGCCGGTCACTTCCAGTGGTGTGGCTAACTAGACACCAGACTGATGATTCCTGTCAGATGGCGCCGAGCAAGTCCTGGCTTGCGTTTCTGGTCAGATGACCGCGGCACAGGCCCTGCGAGGAGCGCCGATGGTTGCCCTGGAGCGCTCGAACACCAGGCGCTCCACGGCCACTCGGCTCAGGCGGCCCGGCGCCGCCCGTACAGCGAGATGACCACGAGGATGATCGCCCCGTAGATGAGCTGCTGGATGTTTGAGCCCAGGTTCAGCACGGTGACCAGCGTCGCCACCTGCGCCAGCACGAGTGCCCCGCCCACGGTGCCGACGACCGAGCCGCGGCCGCCGAAGATCGAGGCGCCACCGACGACGACCGCCGCCACCGACGAGAGCAGGTAGCTCGCGCCCATCGTGGCCGAGGCCTGCTGGTAGTAGCCCACGATCACGATGCCGGCGAAGGCCGCGAGGGCGCCGCTCAGCATGTAGCCGGTGATGCGGATGCGGTCGACCGGCAGCCCCGCCAGTCGCGCGGTCTCGGCCGCGGCTCCCACCACGAACAGCGAGCGGCCCCAGCCGGTGAACGAGAGCACCAGCTGCAGCACCACCATCAGGGCTAGGCCGAGCGGGAGCACGGCGGGCACGGAGATGCCGAGCACGGAGAGCTTGGCCGAGGTGATGGCGATCACGAAGTCGGGCGTGACGGTCAGCTCCGAGAAGTTGAACGCCAAGAGGATCACACCGAACAGCAACCCGTTCATCGCGATCGTCGTGACGATCGGCGTGAGCCCGAGTTTGGCGATCACCGCCCCGTTGAAGAATCCGATCACCGCACCCGCCGCCAGTGCCGCCACGAAGGCGCCGAGCGGGCCGAGCGGCCCGACCAGCGCCAGGAAGGCCAGCGCCGACAGGCCGATCGTGTTCGGCACCGAGAGGTCGATGCCCGCCTGGATGACCGCGATCGTCTGCCCGAACGAGGCGATGGCCAGGATGATCGCGAAGGTCGCCGTGCCGATCAGCGACTCCACGGTCACCAGGTTGGGCCGGATCAGCCCGCCGATCGCGAACAGCACCAGGAACGCCACGAGCGGCCAGACGGCGCGGGGAACCCGGCCCAGGATCGAACCGACCGACGGCCTGCCGACGGCGCCCGTGGTCGACGTGCCCGCATCCGGAGACGGAGAGGCCGACGGCGACGGGGATGAGGGAGGAGCGACGGTGGTCATGAACGGATTCCCTTCACGCGGAACGCGACTTTGCGCCACACGACGGGCAGCCCCACGACCGCCACGATGATCAGTGCGCTGATGACGTACTGCCAGTACGAATTGACCCCGGCGAAGAACAGCAGGTTGCCGATGAGCCCCAGGGTGCAGGCCGCCAGGATGGTGCCGATGATGCTGCCGCGCCCACCGGTGAAGGCGGCGCCCGCGAGGGCCACGGCGGCGATCGACGACAGGAGGTACGGGTCGCCCGAGCGCGGGTCGCCCGTGACGGTCGAGGAGGCGAGCATCATGGCGCCGAACGAGGTCAGCACGCCGGCCAGCCCGAAGGCGAGCAGCTTGGTGAGCCGGGCGTTGATGCCGGCGGCGCGCACGCTCTCCATGTTCGATCCCACCCCGTAGATGTGCCGGCCGAGTGCCGTGCGCTGCAGCAGCAGCCACAGCCCCACGGCGATCACCGCGAGCCACACCAGCGCCACCGGCACGAAGGGCAGCAGCTCTCCGCTCGTGGCGAGGTAGATCTCCTTCGTGACGCCGCCGCCCGGCCGGTCGAGCACCTCGCGGGCCAGCGAGCCGAAGATGAACGCGCTCGCCAGCGTCACCGCGATGGCCGGCAACCCGGCGTACGCGACGAGGAAGCCGTTGAACAGGCCGCATCCGAGCCCCACCAGCACCGCGAGCAGGATCGCCACGGGCACCGGCAGGGTGAGCAGCTGCGTGGCGAACACCACGTTGCAGAGGCTCATGATGGCGCCGATGGAGATGTCGATGCCGCCGACCAGCACCACCACGAGCTGCCCGAGCGCCACCAGCGCGAGCGGCACCACGAGGTTCGAGGCCGTCTGCAGCTGGAACCGCGTGAGCAGCTCGGGGTTGATGATGACGTACACCACGAAGAACACCACGAACGCGGCGATCGGCGCGATGGCACCCTCACGGCGCAGGCGGGTGATGCCGGTGCTGTTCCAGCCGCGACGGCGCGGCGGCGGAGGCGGCGCGGATGACGCCGACGTCGCGGACGGTGTGCGCGGCGTGCTCGGCGGGGAGATGGCGGTCATCGGAGGTCCTCCTCGTCGGTGGTGAGACTGATGGAGCCGGTCGAGCCGACCGCGGCGCCGACGATCGCATCGGCCGTCAGCCGCGCACCGGTGAGCTCGTCGGCGACCTTGCCCTGGTAGAGCACGACCACCCGGTGGCAGACGTGCACGAGCTCCTCCACCTCGGTGGAGAACCACAGGATGCCGACACCCTGCTTCGCGAGGTCGACGATCGCCCCGTAGAGCTCCTGCTTGGCGCGCACGTCGATGCCGCGGGTGGGGTCGTGCAGCAGAATGACCGTCCGCGAGCGATCCATCCAGCGACCGAACACGAGCTTCTGCTGGTTGCCGCCCGAGAGCGATCCGGCCAGCTCGTTCGAGCCGCGGGTGCGCACCGAGAGAGCGCTCAGGATGCCGTCGATCCAGCCTCGCTCCATCGCCAGGCGGGGTCGCCCGCCGAGCTGGTAGGCCTTCAGCCAGGGGGCGAGGAGGTTCTCGCCGACGCTCATCTCGAGGGCCAGGCCCTCGCGCTTGCGGTCTTCGGGAACGTAGCCGAGGCCGTGGCGCACCGAGCGCACCGGGGTGGTGCTCTTGATGCGGCGGCCGGCGATCGTCCACTCCTTGGCGACCGCGGGAGCGGCCCCGAACAGGGCGCGCAGCAGCTCGGCCTGACCGTGGCCCTGCAGGCCGCCGATGCCGAGGATCTCGCCTGCCCCGAGCGAAAGGCTCACCCCGTCGAGGCCATCGGAACGGAGCTCGGTGACCGACAGGGCCACCGCATCCGTGGTTCGCTCTGGCGGGTCGGGGAAGAAGCGCTCGGCCTCGCGGCCCGCCATGAGGGAGATGAGCTCGTCGTCGGTCCAGCCACCGCGCACGAACTCGCCGGCCACCTGGCCGTCGCGCAGCACGGTGCCGCGGTCGGCGATCTCGGCGATCTCGCCCAGGCGGTGCGAGACGTAGATCACGCTGCCGCCGGCGGCGGTGAGCTCCCGGATGCGCGTGAACAGCCACTGCACGCCGGGCGGCGTGAGGGCCGAGGAGGCTTCGTCGAGGATGAGCAGGCGGGGCTTGCCGGCGAGGGCGCGGGCGATCTCCACCAGCTGCCGGTCGGCGAGCGAGAGGGTGCCGACGGCGGCGCGGGGGTCGATGTGGGGGAGGTCGAAGGCCTTCAGCAGAGCGGATGCTGCCGCCACCGACTTCTTCTGCGAGAAGCCGCGCAGGGGAGCGCCGTCGGGGAGGGAGAGGTTCTCGGCCACGGTCCAGTCGGGCACGAGGGCCAGCTCCTGGAAGGCGCAGCGCACGCCCGAGAGGCGGGACTGCTTGACGCTGCCCGACGCGAGCGGCTCGCCGCCGACGATGATGGTGCCGCTGGTGGGCGTGACCGCGCCGGCGAGCATCTTGGCCACGGTGCTCTTGCCCGCGCCGTTCTCGCCGACCAGGGCCAGCACCTCGCCGGGGTTGCAGTGGAAGGTGACGCCCTGCACGGCCTTGACGGGGCCGTAGCTCTTCACCAGGTCGGTGGCGACGAGGAGGGCGTCGGCGGGAGGGGCGGCGGGAGGGGCAGCCGGCGGGGCGGTCTGTGGGGCGCTCGCCGACGTCGTCGAGGCGCCGGTCGCGATGGGGGGTGCGGGTGTCGGTGTCGACACGGAAGCCTCCAGAAGTGGAATGGAAGTCGAGGGGAGGAGCGCGGATGCCGCGGCGTGAGCCGCGGCACCCGCCGATCGGACGGTGCCCGGGCTCAGGAGCCCGAGTAGAACTCCATGACCTGGTCGAGCGTCAGGTCGAGGCCCGGGAAGTCGTAGCCGAGCTGGAAGTTGTTCGGCTTGTCGGCCAGGCAGAAGTCGGCCGCGTTCTCCTCGGTGATCTCGAGCGGCGGGAAGTACTGCTCCTTCTCGATCTCCTCGCCCTCGAGCAGCGCGACGGCCTGCTCGAGGCCCTTCGCGTAGATGGCGGGCTGGCCGAAGACCATGTTGCCCGTGAGGCCCTCGGGCGCGTACTCGGCCAGGGTGCAGGCCTCGCCGTTGTAGCCGGAGCCGCCGACGACCGGCACGAAGGGGAGCCCGGCCGCCTTGAAGGCCTCCGGAACGCCCTGTCCTCCGGTGAGGAAGGAGTAGACGCCGCCGACGTCGGGGTTGGAGCGCAGGATGTTCGACATCGCCTCCTGGGCGGTGGCCTCGTTCCAGCCGTTGGTGTCCTGCGCCACGACGGTCGCGCCGCCGCCCTCGAGCGTCTCGATCACGCCGGGCATCGTGCCCTCGTTCAGCGGCACGCCGGCGAGGCCCTCGAGCACCGCGATGTTCTTGTCGTCGCCGAGGTTCTCGAGCAGCCAGTCGGCGCCGATCGTGCCGGCGTTCGCCCAGTCGGTCGAGACCACGTAGACGTCGTCGCTGTCGTAGGGGCCGCCGTTGGCGATGACCGGGATGCCCTGCGCCGACGCCTGGGTGATGGCGGCGTCGGCGCCGGAGGACGAGGCCGGGTCGAACAGGATCAGGTCGACGCCGTCGGCGATCAGGTTCTGCATCGCCGCGTTCTGCTGGGCCGCGTCGTTGTCGTTGGTGCGGACGATCTTGACCTCGACCTTGTCCTTGTACTCGGGGGAGGCGGCGAGGGCCTGCAGCGAGGCGAGGCCCATCTCGCGCCAGGCCTGGCCGCCGAGGGGCTGCTCGAAGCCGATGACGAACTTGCCGTCGTCGCCGCCGGCGGCGTCGGTGCCTCCGCCTTCGGCCGGGGCGCTGGTGCAGCCGGCGAGAAGGGCGAGCGAGGAGGCGGCCGCGAGGACGGCGGCTCCCCTCGCGAAGTGACGGGCGTGCTGGGGTCGCTGCATGATTTCTCCTTTGAAATCGCCGATGGTGCAGGGCGTGGTCGGCACACTAGCCGATTAATGGCAGCGCTGCCAGTAGCGCTAGCATTTCCGATTGTGATCCACTAGGTTCGCAGCAGACGAGTCGCAACGACGCGATAGGAGAACCAGTGACCTCGACGACGACACCCGGCCAGGCCCAGGCCCCGGCAGCCGCAGAGGCGACCGCGGAGGCGGAGGCAGCGGCAGACGAGGCGGCCGTGAGCTTCGAGCCCGATGTGCCGATCCGCACCCGCAGCCACCGCATCGGCTGCGTCGGAGCCGGCGCGATCATGGCCGACCAGCACCTCGAGGCCTACCGGCAGGCGGGCTTCCCCGTGGTCGCCATCGCGTCCCGCACCCCGGCGAACGCCCGGGCGGTGGCGGAGCGCTACGGCATCCCGAAGGTGCACGACACCGTCGACGCGCTGCTCGCCGACACCGACGTGGAGATCCTCGACATCGCGTTCCCGCCCGACCAGCAGCCGGCGATCATCCGCGCTGCCCTGGCGCAGCCGCACATCAAGGCGGTGCTCGCGCAGAAGCCGCTGGCGCTCGACCTCGACGAGGCGATCGCCCTGCGCGACGAGGCTGCCGCGGCGGGCACCGTCCTGAGCGTCAACCAGAACATGCGCTACGACCAGTCGATCCGCGTGCTGAAGCAACTGCTCGACGCGGGCGTGCTCGGCGACCCGGTCTTCGCCCAGATCGACATGCACGCCGTGCCGCACTGGCAGGGCTTCCTCGAGGGCTACGACCGGCTCACGCTCGCCAACATGAGCGTGCACCACCTCGACGCCCTGCGCTTCCTGTTCGGCGACCCCTCCGAGATCTCGACCGTGACCCGCCGCGATCCGCGCACGACGTTCGAGCACGAGGACGGGATCGTCGTGTCGACCCTGCGCTTCCCCGGCGACGTGCTGGCGCTCAGCGTCGAGGACGTCTGGGGCGGCCCCCGCGAGGAGGGCTTCGACGACGACTTCTTCATCCGCTGGCGGGTGGAGGGCACCGCGGGCATCGCGCAGGGCACCATCGGCTGGCCGCACGGGGTGCCGTCGAGCATCCGCTACGCCTCGACCCACGCCACCGGAGGCCAATGGGTGGAGCCGAGCTGGGACACGCACTGGTTCCCGCACGCCTTCATCGGCGTGATGGAGCAGGTGCAGCACGCCGTCGAGACCGGCACGGCCCCCGAGCTCAGCGTCGCCGACAACGTGCGCACCATGGCGCTGATCGAGGCGGGCTACCGCTCGATCGCCGAGAAGCGCCCGGTGCGCCTCGACGAGTTCCCCGTCTGACGACGCGCGACCGAACGACGCCCGACCGAACGACGCCCGACCGAACGACCCACGACCGAACCACGCAGCACCGACCCACCCACGACCTACACCGACGACCGAACCCCACTCGAATCGAACAAGGAGCAACGACGCCATGATTCAGCTCGGCATCTTCACCGCCTACTACCCCTACGACCTCAAGACCACCGCGGAGAAGATCCGCGCGCACGGCTTCAACACCGTGCAGCTCGACCTGCACTTCAAGGATCTCGACCTCGGCGCCGGCCAGATCACCAAGGAGAAGGCGAAGCTCGTCAGCGACACCTTCCGCGACCACGACCTGCCGATCTCGGCCATCTCGGGCTACACGAACATCGTGCATCCCGACCCCGAGCACCGGAAGGCGAACGTCGAGTACCTCAAGGAGATCATCCGCAACGCCCGCAACTTCGGCTCGAAGTACGTGATCTCCGAGTCGGGCACCTTCAACGCCGAGAGCGAGTGGGACCACGACCCGCACAACCGCTCCGAGGACGCCTACGAGCAGGTGCGCACCGTGCTCGCCGAGCTGGCGCAGACCGCGTACGACCACGGCGCGACCTTCCTGCTCGAGACCTACGTGAACAACGTGATCGGCTCGGTGCGCGAGACCGCCCGCGTCTTCAACGACATCCGCACCCCGGGCCTCGAGCTGCTGATGGACCCGACCAACTACTTCGACGCCACCAACATCGACGATCAGGCCGGCGTGCTGAACGAGGTCTTCGACGTGCTCGGCGACCGGGTGCGCGTGGCGCACGCCAAGGACGTCAAGCGCGCGGGCGACGACAAGAGCGAGAAGCACGCCGACATCGGCGACGACGACGCGCTCGCCTCGCACACCTTCCGGGGCGTCGGCGAGATCGAGCTGCCGGCCGCGGGCCTCGGCTCGCTCGACTACGACCTCTACCTGCAGCGCCTCAGCGAGCAGAACCCGAACGCTCCCCTGATCATCGAGCACCTCGACGAGAGCGACATCCCGCGGGCCAAGCAGTTCGTCGTCGATACGCTCAAGAAGTACAACATCTGAGCACGGCGGCGGGGCAGACGGTCAGACGGGTGACACGAGAGGGAT
The DNA here is from genome assembly GCF_013409865.1 of Herbiconiux flava. Lineage (NCBI taxonomy): Bacteria > Bacillati > Actinomycetota > Actinomycetes > Micrococcales > Microbacteriaceae > Herbiconiux > Herbiconiux flava. The sequence goes on along the minus strand of NZ_JACCBM010000001.1, from coordinate 527,519 downwards.
GCACGTGCAGGACAAGGTAGCGATCATCACGGGTGCGGGCGGCGCGCTCGGCCGGGCGACGGCACTGAGGCTGGGGGCCGACGGGTTCGCCATCGGCGCGCTGGGCCGGGCGAGCGCGGATCTGGCCGAGACCGCCGCGCAGCTGGAGGCCGAGGGCTTCCCGGTGCGGATGCTCGAGGTCGACCTGCGCGACTCCGACGCCATCGAGGCGGCCGTCGCCGGCACCGAACGGGACTTCGGCCCCGTCGGGGCGCTGATCAACAATGCGGCGATCTACCCCAGCACCCCCTTCCTCGAGATCCCGCTGGCCGAGTACGACGACGTCGTCACGGTGAACCAGCGCGGCTACTTCTACGCCGCCCAGGTGGCGGCGCGCGGCATGGTCGCGCGCCGCTCCGGCGCCATCGTGAACGTCGGCAGCATCACCTGGCACGGCGGCTGGTCGAACCTCGCGAGCTACGTCTCGACCAAGGGTGCGGCCGTCGCGCTGACCCGGGCGCTCGCCCGGGAGCTCGGCGAGCACGGCATCCGGGTGAACGCGGTCTCGCCCGGCGCGTTCCCCACGAAGGCCGAGGAGATCCAGGGCGACGCGGCCGAGTACTCCGCGCACGTCATCGAGCACCAGGCGCTCAAGCGCCGGGGGAGCGACGCCGAGCTCGCGGCCGTCGTATCGTTCCTGGTGGGCCCCGACTCGTCGTTCGTCACGGGCCAGACCATCAACGTCGACGGCGGCTGGATCATGGAATGAGGAATGCAGTGGAGATCTTCGGGCAGCAGCTGAGCCGGCGAGAGCTCGCCGAACGCACGGGTGACCTGTCGGCGGTGGCGGGCATCCGCTCGGTGGTGCTCGACGACGGGGTGGAGCGGGGCGTGCGCGCCCTGCAGCTGCGCACCGCGGCGGGTCTCGAGCTCGAGGTGCTCGTCGACCGGGCCTTCGACTTCGGCTCGGCGAGGCTTCGCGGCGTGCCGTTCGGCTGGCGCTCAGGCAACGGCTTCCGGCACCCCGGGCTGCACGAGCACAGCGACGAGGGCGGCCTGTCGTGGCTGCGCGCGCTCGACGGCCTGCTCGTCACCGGCGGGCTCGACCACACCCTCTTCGGCGGCGAGGTGGATGCGCAGCAGTACGGCTACCCGCCCAAGCAGAGCGTCACCCACGGCCTGCACGGCCGGCTCACCGCCATCCCGGCCCGCCTGCTGGAGGCGCGCGAGATCGTCGACCCAGGCACCGGCGACTCGGTGCTGCGGGTCGTCGGCGAGGTGGTGCAGGCGACCTCGTTCGGCGAGCACCTGAAGCTCACCCGCACGGTCGAGCTCGACTTCACCGGCCGCGAGGTCCGCTGGAACGACACGGTCGAGAACCTCGGCTTCGAGCGCACGCCGCACATGTTCCTCTACCACCTCAACATCGGCTGGCCCTTCGTCGACGAGGGCACGCGGCTCGTCGCACCGATCGCGAAGACCCTCTGGTCGTCCGACTCCGTGGCCGAGCAGCGCGTGTCGTACCGCACGCTGCCCGCCCCGCAGCAGGGCTTCGTCGAGCAGGTCTTCGAGCACGAGCTCGTGGCCGGAGCCGACGGCCGGCACCGCGTGGCGCTCGTCGCCGCCGACGACTCCCGCGGGGTCGAGGTCAGCTGGAGCGCCGAGGGCATGCCGCACTTCTTCGAGTGGCAGAACCTGCGCAGCGGCCAGTACGCCGTGGGCCTCGAGCCCTCGACCCACCACGTGGACGGCGACGCCGCGGCCCGCGAGAACGGGTCGATGATCTGGCTCGAGCACGGCGAGCGGCGGGAGTACTCCACCACGGTGCGGGTGCTCGACGGCGAGGCCGAGACGCGCGCCTCCGCCGACGCGATCCGCGCCGTCCACGGACAGCCCGAGTAGGCGCCACCGTGCCTGTTCCCGCATCCGGCGATAGTCTTATGTTAGCGCTGCCAGTCCGTGACGAGCGGATGCGCGGCCCCCGTGAACCGAGGAGTCACCGATGACCGACACCACCACCCCCGCCTCCCCTTCGGGCGCCACCTCGGCGGCCCCCGAGGTGCTCTCGGGCATCCGGGTGCTCGACTGCTCGATCGCGATGGCGGGCCCCTTCGCGGCGCAGCGCCTCGGCGACCTCGGCGCCGACGTGATCAAGGTCGAGCCGACCCGCGGCGAGTGGCAGCGGCACGCGGCGGCGGGTGGGGCGACCGGCAACCGCATCAACGTCTCGTTCCTGTCGCTGAACCGCAACAAGCGGTCGATCGGCGTCGACCTCAAGGCCGACGAGGGCCGCGAGATCCTCTACGAGCTGGTGAAGACGGCGGACGTGTTCCTGCAGAACTACCGGCCCGGTGTCGCCGCCCGCCTGGGCGTCGACTACGAGACGCTCCGGGCCATCAACCCGTCGATCGTCTACGTGTCGATCTCGGGCTACGGCGAGGACGGCCCCTACCGCAACCGCCCGGGCCAGGACCTGCTGCTGCAGGCGATGAGCGGGGCCATGCTCTCCTCGGGGAGTGCCGGGCATCCGCCGACCCCCGCCGGACAGTACCTGGTCGACGCGGTCACCGCCTCGACGGCGTTCGAGGGCGTGCTGGCCGCGCTGTTCCACCGCGAGCGCACCGGGCAGGGGCAGCTCGTCTCGGTGAACATGCTCGACGCGATCACGACGCTGCAGATGCAGGAGCTCTCGGTCTTCACCGTGGGCGGAGTGGGCCAGCACCGCAGCGAGCAGCCGCACGCGCACGTCTACATCCGGGCGCCCTACGGCACCTTCTCCACCACCGACGGCTACCTCGCCCTCGCCATGCCCGATCTGCACACGCTCGGGGAGGTGCTCGAGGAGGAGTGGTTCCTCGGCATGGACACCGAGGTCGACAGCTGGACCCACCGCGACGAGATCTACGCCAAGACCGCCGAGCGGCTCGCGACGCGGTCGACGGCGGAGTGGCTCGAGGCGCTCGGCGCCGCCGGCATCTGGGCGGGGCCCGTCTACGGCTACCAGGATCTCGTCGACGACGAGCAGATCAAGCACAACGGCACCTTCATCGAGTACGAGCACCCGACCGAGGGGCTCGTGAAGACGCCCGGGTTCCCGTACAAGCTGTCGGAGACGCCGGCGCGCATCGACCGGGGGGCGCCGCTCACCGGGGAGCACACCCGTGAGATCCTGACGGAGCTCGGGCTCCCAGCCGACCGGGTCGACGCCCTGCTCGACGCGGGCGTGGTGGCGGCCGAGCCGGAGGCCACCGGGCAGGCCGCCGCTGAGTCGGGTGCTGCCGGGCAGGTCGCTGAGCCGACGGCCGTCGCGGAACCGGCATGACCGGGCACGTGCCCTCCTACCGGGGCATCACCTGGGACCACCCGCGGGGGCGGGACGCCCTGCGGGCGGCCGCGGTGGCCGACGCCTCGCTCGACATCGACTGGCAGGCGCACTCCCTCGAGCACTTCGAGTCGCATCCGATCGACGAGCTCGCCCGCGACTTCGACCTGATCGTGCTCGACCACCCGCACCTCGGCGAGGCCCTCGAGCTCGGCTCGCTGCAGCCGATGGAGGACGTCGTCGGGCCCGAGCTGCTCGAGCGCTGGGCGGGCGCCTCGGTGGGCCCGTCGTTCGAGTCGTACCGGATGCTCGGCCGGCAGTGGGCGCTGCCGCTGGACGCGGCCACCCAGGTCGCCGCCCTCCGCGCCGACCTGCTGCCGGGTGTCGACGCCCCCGAGACCTGGGCCGACGTCGAGCGCCTGGCCGGGGAGGCGCCCGTCGCGCTCTCCCTCGCCGGCCCGCACGCCTTCCTCAGCTTCGCGTCGATCTGCGCCGCCCTCGGCGAGCCGGTCGCCGACCACCCCGGGCTGCCGTTCGTCTCGGACATCACCGGCTCGCTCGCCCTCGACATCCTGCGCTCGATCGGCTCGCGCGCCCCCACCGGCAGCGCGACGCAGAACCCGATCGCCCTGCTCGAGCGCATGACGGCCACCGACGAGATCGCGTACATCCCCCTCGTCTACGGCTACGTCACCTACTCCTCGCCGGTGCTGCGATTCGCGGATGCTCCCGCCGCCCTCCCCGGCGGGCGACGCGGCTCGACCATCGGCGGCACCGGCATCGCGGTCAGCCGCCGCGCCGAGGTCACGCCCCAGCTCGTCGCGCACATCGCGGGGCTGCTGTCGGAGGAGACGCAGCGCGCCTTCATCCCCCGGCACTCCGGCCAGCCCTCGGCCCGATCGGCCTGGACCGATCCCGAGGTCGACCGCGCCGCGAGCGGCTTCTACGGCGCGACGCTCGCCACGATCGAGTCGTCCTGGGTGAGGCCGCGCTACGCCGGCTACATCCCGTTCCAGTCGGCGGCCTCGGCGCTCGTGCGCGAGGTCGTGGCCGGCGCCCTGCCCGTCGCCGAGGGGCTCGAGCGGCTCCGCTCGGCGTCCCGCGTGTCGGCTCGCGCACGGTCGGCGGCCACCGAGCCCGTGAGCGCGCCGGTGCCGGCGTCGCGTGCGCGAACCCACCCCCGAGGAGTCCTGTCATGACCGCACCCGTGCCCGCCACCGACGAGATCCTCGTCGAGCTCGTCGACCAGGTGGCCGTCGTCACCCTCAACCGTCCCCAGAAGCTGAACTCCGTCACCCAGGAGATGTCGGATGCGCTGGTCGAGGTCGCGGGCTGGGCGAACGACAGCGACGAGGTGCGGGTGCTGGTGCTGACCGGGGCGGGTGAGCGAGCCTTCTGCGCCGGCTCGGACATCCGCTCGCTCGACAAGTACGCCACCCCGTGGGACTTCCGCAACCGCGAGGACTACTGCGACGCCCTGCGGCTGCTGCGGAAGCCCGTGATCGCGGCCGTGAACGGCTACGCCTTCGGCGGCGGGCTCGAGACGGCGATGACCTGCGACATCCGGCTCGCGTCGACCACCGCGTCGTTCGCGGCGCCCGAGATCAAGCTCGGCTGGATCGGCGGCGGCGGCATGAGCACCTTCCTCGCCCATTCGATCGGCGCGTCGAACGCGGCGCTGATGCTGATGACGGGCGACCCGATCGACGCCGAGCGAGCGCTGGCCTGGGGCCTCGTATCGGAGCTGGTGGCGCCCGACGCGCTGCTGGAGCGGGCCGTCGAGCTCGGCCGCACCATCGCCGCCCGCCCGCCGATCGCGGCGGAGACCGCGAAGGCCAACCTGCGGGCGGCATACAACCTGCCCCAGGACGCGGCGATCGCCTACGAGCGCGATCTGCAGACCGTGACCTTCGCCACCGACGACGCCGCGGAGGGCCGCGCCGCCTTCGCCGAGAAGCGCCCCGGCGTCTTCCACCGGCGCTGACGCCGACCCGACGACCCAGCCGACCCCCACCGACGCATCCGCCGAACCCCACCGACACCGACGCATCCACCGAACTCCTCGACCCGCCCGCCCCTCTCGCAACGGAGAACCCATGAGCCTCACCGACACCACCCCCCTCGCCCCCCGCACCGACTGGGCGGGCGACGCCGCGGCGGCGCTGCCGGCCGACGGCACCGCCGGAACGCTCGTCGGGCGCGTCTGGAACCCGGCGGTGAACGGCCCCTCGCCCGTGCTCGTCACCGCGGAGGGTGTGCTCGACCTGAGCGCGACCTTCCCGACCGTGAGCGCGCTCGCCGACGAGGCCGACCCGGCAGCGGCGGCGCGCGCGGCGGCCGGCGCGCGGCTCGGCTCGTTCGAGGAGGTCTACGCGAACACCGCTCCGGCCGCCCGCGACCGCGATCGTCCGTGGCTCCTCGCCCCCGTCGACCTGCAGACCCTCAAGGCCGCCGGTGTCACCTTCGCCGTCTCGATGATCGAGCGCGTGATCGAGGAACGGGTGCGGGGCGACGTCGAGGCGGCCGCGAGGATGCGGGCGGGCATCCTGGAGCAGATCGGCGCCGACCTGCACGAGATCGTGCCCGGCTCGGCGGCCGCTGTGGCACTGAAGGAGTACCTCGTGGGAGAGGGCCTCTGGAGCCAGTACCTCGAGGTCGGCATCGGCCCCGACGCCGAGATCTTCACCAAGGGGCCGACCCTCTCGGCGGTCGGCACCGCCGACCAGGTGGGCGTGCTCTCGACCTCGCTCTGGAACAACCCCGAGCCGGAGGTCGCCCTGATCGTCGACCGCGCCGGCCGCATCGTCGGCGCGACCCTCGGCAACGACGTGAACCTCCGCGACGTCGAGGGGCGCTCGGCGCTGCTGCTGCCCAAGGCGAAGGACAACAACGCCTCCTGCGCTCTCGGGCCCCTCGTGCGGCTCTTCGACGAGGGCTTCGACCTCGACGCGGTGCGGCGGATGAGCGTCACGCTCGAGATCGACGGCGAGGACGGCTTCCACCTCGACGGCACCTCGGAGATGAGCCAGATCAGCCGTGACCCGCTCGACCTCGTGGCGCAGCTCGAGGGCCCCCAGCACCGCTATCCCGACGGCGCCGTGCTGATGCTCGGCACGATGTTCGCGCCGATCGTCGACCGCGACGACGTGGACCGCGGGTTCACCCACAAGAGGGGCGACATCGTGCGGATCTCCTCGGGCGAACTGGGTAGTCTGGTCAACCAGGTCGAGGCGAGCGAGAGGTGCGAACCGTGGGAGTTCGGGATCGGCTCGCTGATGAGGAACCTCGCGAGCCGGGCGCTGCTGTGAGCGACGGGGCCGTCGCCGCACTGGTCACGCGCCCCTCGCGCCGCTCGACGCACTCGGTCACCCTCGAAGACGTCGCGCGGCACGCGCAGGTGTCGCCGCAGACCGTCTCCCGCTCCATCCGCAGCCCGCAGCTCGTCTCGGAGTTCACGCTCGAGCGCGTGCGCAACTCCATCAGCGAGACGGGCTACGTGCCGAACCTCGCCGCCTCGAACCTCGCCTCCAATCGCAGCATGACGGTCGCGGCGATCATCCCCGCGGTCTCCGCCTCGGTGTTCGCGGATGCCCTGCAGGGCCTCGAGGAGGTGCTCGCCCCCGAGGGGTACCAGCTCTTCATCGGCTCGACGTCCTACCGTCCTGGCCACGAGGAGGAGCTCGTGCGGGCCTTTCTCGGCCGCCGCCCCGACGGCATCTTCATCGTCGGAACCGACCACTCGCCGAACACCGGCCACCTGCTGCGCGAGTCGAAGGTGCCCGTGGTCGAGGCCTGGGACCTCACCGACGCCCCGATCGACAGCGTGGTCGGCTTCTCGAACAGCGCCGCCATCCGGGCCCTCGTGGAGTTCGCGCGGGATCGCGGCTACCGGCATCCGACGTTCGCCGGCTCGTTCCAGACGGGCGACTTCCGGGCGCTCGCCCGGCGGGCGAGCTTCGAGGAGTCGGTGGACGCGCTGTTCCCGGGCGAGCCGGTGCGGGTCGTCGACTCGGGCACCGCGACGGTCGACTACGACACGGGGCGGCGGCTGCTCACCGAGACGCGGGCCGCGCATCCGGAGACCGACGTGCTGATGTTCGCCAGCGACGTGTTCGCCGCCGGCGCCGTGCTCGAGTGCGCCCGCGCGGGCATCTCGGTGCCCGGAGACATCGCCGTCACGGGCTTCGGCGACTTCGAGATCGGGCGGCACCTCGTGCCGACCCTCACCACGGTCGCCGTGCCCAACCGCCAGATCGGCACCGCGGCGGGCGAGCTGCTGCTCGCGCGGATGACCGGCGGCACCCGTGAGACCGCCGAGATCGACCTCGGCTTCTCGGTCGTGGCGCGCGAGAGCGCCTGACCTTTCCCGCACCCCACCCCCTGAAGGAGTACCGATGCTCACCACCACAGATCCGCGAACCGGTGTTAGCGCTGCCACCACGTTGGCGCCCACCTCGCCCGAGACCGTGCACGAGATCGCCCTGCGCGCCGAGTCGGCCGCCCAGGAGCTGCAGTCGCGGGGCCGGGAGTTCCGCGCGCAGTTGCTCGACGCGATGGCCGCCGGGGTGCTCGCCGCCCGCGACGAGCTCGTGGCCACCGCCGACGCCGAGACCGGGCTCGGCACGGCTCGCCTCACCGGCGAGGCCGGCCGCAGCGCCTTCCAGTTCTCGCTCTTCGCCGAGGCCGTGCGCGAGGGGTCGTTCGTCGAGGCGGCCATCGACCACGCGGGCGACACCCCGCTCGGCGCGGCTCCCGACGTGCGGCGGATGCTCGTCTCCATCGGCCCCGTCGCGGTGTTCGGCTCGAGCAACTTCCCCTTCGCCTTCTCGGTGCTCGGGGGCGACGTGGCGTCGGCGATCGCCGCCGGATCGCCGGTGGTCGTCAAGGCGCACGGCTCGCATCCGCTCACCTCGAAGCTGTCGTACGAGGTGCTGCAGCGGGCGGCCGAGTCGGTGGGCGCGCCGCGAGGCACCTTCGGGATCGTCTACGGCCAGCAGGCCGGCGTGTCCCTCGTGCAGGAGCCGGCCATCAAGGCGGCCGGCTTCACCGGGTCGCTCGGCGCGGCCGAGGCGCTGCAGCGGGCCATCGACCAGCGGCCCGACCCCATCCCGTTCTTCGGCGAGCTGTCGAGCATCAACCCGCTGGTGGTGTCGCCCGGAGCGGCCGCCTCGCGCGGTGCCGCGATCGCCGAGGGGCTGTTCGCCTCGTACACCGGCTCGGCCGGGCAGCTCTGCACGAAGCCGGGCATCGCGTTCGTGCCCTCGGGGCCCGAGGGGCAGGCGGTCGTCGACGCCCTCGAGTCGCTCACCGCGGCGGCCGGGCCTCAGGTGCTGCTGAACGACCGCATCCAGACCTCGTTCGGCGAGATCGCCGACCGTCTGGTGGCCGCCGGAGCGGTGGTCGGGGCCTCGGGCGGCTCCCCGGAGGAGGGGTCGGGGTTCGCGGTGTCGCCGCGCCTGCTCGAGACCACCGCGGGCACCCTCGGTGCGGAGCTCGCGGAGGAGGCCTTCGGGCCGCTCGTGGTGGTGGCCCGCTACGACTCGCTCGACGAGGTGCGCGAGGCGTTCGGCCGTATCCCGCGCTCGCTGACCGCCACGCTGCACGTCGAGGACGACGAGCCCGACGTGGTCTCCTCGCTGTCGTCGACCCTCGAGGCCAGCTCGGGCCGGGTGGTCTTCAACGGCTACCCGACCGGGGTGCGGGTCGCCTGGGCGCAGCAGCACGGCGGCCCGTGGCCGTCGACGAACTCGCAGCACACCTCGGTGGGCGTCACGGCGGTGCGCCGCTTCCTGCGCCCGCTCGCCTGGCAGAACGCGCCGGAGGCGGCGCTGCCGGCGGAGCTGCGGGACGGCTTCACCGGCATCCCGCGCCGGGTCGACGGCGTGCTGACGCTGCCGGCCTGATCGCGCTGGCGCCGCCGGTCTGATCGGGCTGGCGCTTCCGGCTGACCGGGCTCACGTCCCGGGCCGAGCCGGGACGACGAAAGGGGGCGGGCCTCACGGCCCGCCCCCTTCACGTGTTCCCGCCTAGCTGCGCGAGGCGCGGCGGCGCATCACCAGCACCACGGCGATGCCGCCGGCCAGCACGACCACGGCGATCATGCCGATGCCGAGCCCGGCGAAGCCGGTGTTGGCGAGGCCCGACGAGCCGCTGCCGCCCGCACCCGGCGCCGGAGCGCTGGTGGCACCCGGGTCACCCGGCGCCGGAGAGCCGCTCGGCGCCGGCGTGGGCGTCGCGGTCTCGGTCGGCGTGGGGGTCGGCGTCGGAGCGGCCTGGGTCGTGGTGACCGAGACCAACGTCGAGAGACCGGTGTCGCCGTAGGCGACCGTGCCGAGGAAGCGGGCCGGGCCGTCGAGGTCGGTCCAGCTCACGTCGTAGCTCGTGGCCTGACCCGAGACCAGGTCGAGCGAGGCCGGCGCGGTGAGCGCACCGGGGGTCTCGCCGACCCCGAGCAGGTACTCGACCAGGTCGAACACCGACGCGTCCGAGCCGTCGGTCACCGAGAAGATGTCCACCGTCACCCGGTAGGTACCGGGCTCGGGGTTCTCGATGTCCACGCGCTCGTCGGCCGATCCGGTCGCCGAAGTGTAGGAGGTGACGGGCTTGCCGTCCTCTCCGATCCGGTCGACGTAGAGATCCAGGTCGTCGGTGTCAGTGAGGGCGTCGAGGTCGAACCTCGCGAACGAGGTTCCCTCCTCGACCGTCACCGTCGACTCGAAGGTCTCGCCCTTGGGCAGCGACCCGGAGTGGCCGTCGCCGGCGCTGGCGTCCTCGACGAGGGTTCCCTCGGCGAGGCCGGTGACGGCGAGCGGCAGGTTGCCGTCGATGCCGGGCGTGACCGGCACCGAGACGGTGCCCGAGTTGCCCTCGCCGGAGACCTCGTAGGGCACCGCCAGCGCGACGGGGCGCACGGCCACAGGGCTGCGCACCTCGCCGGTGTCACCCGACCAGACGAGGTAGCCGGTGGCGAACTCGTCGAGCGGGGCGTCGGCCACGTCGAAGGTGACGGTGTAGCTGGCGGTCTCGCCGGCCGCGCCGAACGACAGCGTCGAGGGCGTGACCGTGGTCTCGACCCCCGGGATGTCGAGCGACGCGGTGTAGCTGCCCGCGGCGGTCGAGGTGACCGTACGGGTGACCGTCTGCAGCCCGGCCAGCGAGCCGATGGCGATCGAGGGCTGGTTCAGGTCGGACGGGTCGATCGGCTCCACGCCGAGCGGCTCGGGGAAGACGTAGCCCTCACCGAGCAGGAAGGCATACCAGTCCTGCGGCCCGCTGTCGTAGACGAGTCCCGGGTCGAGCATGCGGCTCGGGTCGACGTGACCCGCACCCTGCGCGAACACGTCGCTCGAGGCCGACCCGTCCTGCTCGACCGAGTCGTACGCCGAGGTCATCATCGACGACTTGATGGTCGAGACCGAGGCGTTCGGGAACTTCGTCAGGTAGAGCGCCGCGAGACCGGCCACGTGCGGCGCGGACATCGAGGTGCCCGACTCGAACTGGAAGTTCGGGTCGTCGCCCTGCTGGTTCGCGCCGTCGGCCAGGATCGACACACCGGGAGCGGTGATGTCGGGCTTCAGCACGTCGGCGGTGTCGGCCTCGGCCGGCCCGCGGGACGAGAATCCGGCGACCTGGGGAACGGGGCGCTCCTCACCGGAGGTGTTGCCCTCGACGAGCGTCGCTGTGGCGCCGGCGGTGGCCGCGTAGGCGTAGATCGCGTCGTAGTGGTCGGAGTCGATCTGGATGGACGGCACCGAGTGGTCGTCGGCGTGGTTCGCGTTCGGGAACGGGTTCACCAGCAGCATGCCGACACCGCCCGCGCGGGCGACCTCGGCCGACTTCGAGACGCGGGCGGTGACGCCGGCCTCGCAGACGACGATCTTCCCGGCGGTGAGCGCGGGCGAGAGGCTGCCCGTCTCGCAGATGGTCGGGTCGACGTCGCCGTCGTCGCCGCCCACGTCGTCGCCGAGCGCCAGCGGAGCCGTCACGGGCTCGTGCACCGTGATCGAGGCGCCGGCGAACTTCTCGCCGTTGCCGAGCTCCGCGGTCGCCGTGTAGGTCGGGATCGACGAGGCCGCCACGGTGGTGTACCAGGGGGAGGCGTGGTCGAGCGTGCTCGCGCCGGGGCCCGAGTTGCCGGCCGAGGCCGAGACGAAGACGCCCGCCGCCGCCGCACCGAAGAACGCCTGGTCCTCCAGGGCGAAGGTGGAGGTGGCCGCGCCGCCGCCGATCGAGTAGTTGATCACGTCGACGCCGTCGGCCACGGCCTGCTCGATCGCCGCGAGGATCGACTCCGTGTAGCAGCCGTCGTCGGTCTCCTTGCCGTTGCCGTTCCAGCAGACCTTGTACTCCGCGACCTTGGCGGCCGGGGCGACACCGGAGATGTCGCCGAAGTCGTAGTCGCCGATGGTGGCGTCGACGTCGGCGTTGCCCGCCGCGGTCGAGGTGGTGTGCGAGCCGTGGCCGTCGCCGTCGCGCGGCGAGAGGAACTCGGGGCGATCGGGGGTGCCCACCAGGTCGTAGAGCGACTTGGGCAGGAACCAGCTGGCGCCGATGAGCTTGGTGTTGCACTCCTCGCCCGTCCACTGCTGGTCGCCGTCCAGGCCGGGCTGGCAGATGCCGGAGTAGGTCTGGCCGTCGGACTTCTCGAACACGATGCGGTCGCCGTCGAGGTAGGGCTCGGCGCCTTCCGCCGTGCCCAGGGTGTCGCCCGCGAAGGAGGGGTTCTCGGGCGCGATGCCGCTGTCGATGTCGCCGACGACGATGCCCGCACCGGCCTGCGACTGACCGCCGAGCTCCGACCAGAGGCCGTCGTCCCCGCTCAGGCCGAGGAAGTCGGTGGAGGACTGCTGTCCGGTCTCGGGGAACGGCGTCAGGGCCGCGGCCTCCACCGGTGCCGTGGGAGCGGCGGCGGGAGCCCGGTCGAGGTGCTTGACCTCGGACTTGGTGACGGCCGCGACGTCGCGACGGTTCGCGAGCTCGGCGGCCTGGTCGGCGGTGAGGTTCGCCGAGAATCCGTTCAGGGTGAGCGTGTAGCTGTAGCCGACCGAGGCGCCGACCGACGAGGCCACGGCGTCCTGCTGGTTCTGCAGGTGCGCCGAGTACGCCTCGACCGCCGGGGCCGCGGCCTCGAGCTGCTGACCGCCCTCGGGGGCGGTCTGCGCGAAGCGCTGGTCCGACCCGGTGTAGGTGGCCGCGGGGTCGTCGACCAGGGTGACGATGTAGGTGCCGTCGACGTAGCTCACCGGCACGGAGGGGCCGACGGGCGGCTTCACGGCCGAACCGGCGGGCGCCGCCGAGGCGCTCGAGAAGGCGAACGAGCCGGCGGCGATGATGCCGGCGACCGCGACGAGCGCGGCGGCCTGCCGGGAACGGCGGCCTCGTGGCCCCCCGCCCGGATCGGATCGGAACAGAGGACGCGCGGAGGCAAGGGGCACGTAGGGCTGCTTTCTCAAGGGGATAATCGATGAACATCACAGAACGATGTGAGTGTCCGTTGATTATGCGGAGAATCTCAGCCGAAGTGAAGTCTGTTGATTTCGTTCACATTCGAGTACAGTCCACCCCCGGATGGGGGAGAGGCGGTGCGGGGGAGGAACGCCGAAGGGGGCGCCCCGGTCGGAGCGCCCCCTGGGGGAAGAGCGAGGTGGGAAGAGCGAGGATCAGGCCTCGACGTCGCCGCGCCAGGCGCCCGTCTCCGAGCCCTGCGACTCGATGAACTCCTTGAACTTCTCGAGGTCCTTCTTCACCGCGTGAGTCGGCACGCCGACGGCCGAGCCGATCTTCTCGACGATGCCCTCGGGCTCCCAGTCGATCTGCACGGTGACGCGGGAGGTGGTGTCGCTGAGCTTGTGGAAGGTCACGACGCCAGCGTGGTCGACCTCGCCGCCGGTGCTCGTCCAGGCGACGCGCTCGTCGGGGTGCTGCTCGCTGATCACGGTGTCGAACTCGCGCTCCTGGCCGGCGATGTTCACCTTCCAGTGGGTGTGGGTGTCGTCCTGCTGGTCGATCGTCTCGATGAAGTCGAGGAACTTGGGGAACGACTCGAACTGGGTCCACTGGTTGTACGCAGTGCGCACGGGGACCTCGACGTCGACGGTCTCGATGATCTGGGCCATGAGGGCACTCCTTCTTCGTGTTCATCTCTGGGTGTACTCCCCACCCAACGACGTCCGGGGTCCACTGCCAACCGACGCACACCCAGCACTCAGGCTCGGCTCAGTCGTGCCCTCGGAACTCGTCGGCGACCAGGATGTCGCGGCGGAAGTGGCCGGTGCGGTAGGCCGCTCGGCCCACCATGTGCGCCGAGACCGGGGCCGTGAGGCTCTGGAAGAAGATGATGGCGACCGCCAGGGTGATCGTCACGAGCGACGGGTTCGACACCGCCACGTCGGCCACGATCGCGATGACGCCGAGGATCTGCGGCTTCGTGGCGGCGTGCAGGCGCGACAGCACGTCGGGGAAGCGCAGCAGGCCGACTCCGGCGGCGAAGCACATCAGCGCGGCGACGAGCACCAGCACCCCCGTGATCACGTCGCGGAGGTCGATGCCGTCGAAGCCCCACTCCAGGCCGCTCACGTGTCGTCCCTCGCCGAGAGGAACCGGGCGACCGAGACCGAGCCGACGATGCCGAACAACGCGAGCCCGAGCAGCACGGGCATCGTGTCGGTGTGCCGGTTGATGGCCATCTCGGCCCCGATGGCGCAGATGGCGGTGGCCACCAGCACGTCGGAGGCGATGATTCGGTCGAGTGCGGACGGGCCGCGGATGATGCGCACGAGCGCCCCGATGGCGCCCGCGCCCATCAGCAGCCCGGCGACGATGACGACGACGATCACGAGGCGTCCTCCTCTGCGGATGCGGATCCGGATCCCGATGCGGATGCGGGCCCGGATGCGGATGCGGATGCGGCGGTTCCGCCCTCCGCCAGCCGCGCCAGGTCGTCGGCCGACCCCGCCGCGCGGATCAGCCGCCGCTCGGTGTCGAGCACCTTCTGCTTCAGCGCGGGGATCTCCTCCACCGACTTCACGTTCAGCGCGTGCAGGTAGAGCGTCGAGGCGTCCCGGTCGATGTCGAGCACGATCGACCCGGGCACGAGAGAGACCGCCTCGGCGGTGAAGGTCATGATCAGGTCGGAGCGGGTGCGCAGCTGCACCGCGATCACCGCGTTCGACGGCCGGTAGCCCGGCCCGAGGGCGATCCAGGCGATCTGCAGCGAGGCCACGACGATGTCGCCGAGCAGCCGCAGCACGAACAGCAGCCCGAACCAGAGGTTGATCCTCCCGCTCAGCCGCACGGCGGGCAGATAGAAGACGCGCGAGACGAGCAGTGCGAGGGCCACCCCGGTCACCAGGGCGAGCCAGGTGACCTGACCCCAGATCAGCACCCAGATCAGCACGAGGCCGAGGAAGGGCACCAGTCCGCTGACGATGCGGGCGATCATCCGACGCCCCCTTCGTCGACCGAGATCGGCACCAGCGCGCCCTCGGGGAAGACCGAGTCGACGTAGGGCTCGGGGGTCGAGACGTTGCCGGCCGCGCGCTGGGCGAGGTCGAACAGCGGCCCGGCGAAGACCGTGAGGCAGAGGGTGAGCGCCATCAGCCCGGTGGCGGCGCCGATCATCAGCGGCGAGGTGCGGGTCTTGGTGTCGGTCGAGGTCGCCGTGCCGGTCATGGTGCCGACGGAGCCGGTCGGGCCCTCCTGCAGCGACTCGATCAGCGGCGACTCGTAGCCCTCCACGTCCTTCTTGGGGCGCCAGAAGGCCATGTTCCACACGCGCATCAGGGCGTAGAGCGTGAGCAGCGAGGTGACGATGCCGGCGCCGATCATCACGTAGACGAGCGGGTTCGGGCTCGCGGCGCCCGCCTCGAACAGCCCGACCTTGCCGAGGAAGCCCGAGAACGGGGGGATACCGCCGAGATTGAGGGCCCCGATGAAGAACAGCACCGCGACGAACGGCGCCGCCTTGAGCAGCCCGCCGAGCTCGGTGATCGACGTCGAGCCGCCCTTCCGCTCGATCAGGCCCACCACGAGGAAGAGGGCCGTCTGCACGAGGATGTGGTGCACGATGTAGTAGATCGTGGCGCCCGAGGCCAGCTCGGTGCCGATCGCGACGCCGAAGATCATGTAGCCGATGTGGCTGACGAGCGTGAACGACAGCAGCCGCTTCACGTCGGCCTGGGCAAGGGCGCCGAGGATGCCGATGAGCATCGTCAGCCCGCCGACGATCAGCAACGGCACCTGCAGCGGCACCTCGAAGAAAAGCAGCTTGTCGGTGCGGATGATCGCGTAGACACCCACCTTGGTGAGCAACCCGGCGAACACCGCCGTGACCGGCGCCGGCGCCGTGGGGTAGGAGTCGGGCAGCCAGAACGAGAGCGGGAACACCGCCGCCTTCACCGCGAAGCCGATCAGCAGGGCTGCGCAGAGGATCATCTGCACGTCGAGCGGCAGCTCCCGGATGCGGTCGCTGAGCAGCGCCATGGTGACTGTGCCCGTGGCGCCGTAGATCAGCGCGATCGCGCCGAGGAAGAGCAGCGACGACACCAGGCTCACCACGACGTAGGTCACACCGGCCCGGATGCGCGACCCGGTGCCGCCGAGGGTCAGCAGCACGTAGCTGGCCGCGAGCAGCATCTCGAAGCCGACGTACATGTTGAACAGGTCGCCTGCGATGAAGGCGTCGAACAGTCCGGCGGCCAGGATCAGGTAGGTCGGGTGGAAGATCGACACCGGGGTGTCGCGGTCGCGGTCGGCGTAGCCCTGGCCGACGGCGAACACGAGCACGCCGAGCAGCACCAGTGCCGAGACCACGACCATGATCGCCGAGAGCCGGTCGACCACCAGCACGATGCCGAACGGCGGCTCCCAGCCGCCCACCTTCACCACGGCGGGCTTGCCGGTGCTGTCGACGATCGCGAGCAGCACGGCCGCCGCGGCGGTCACCGCGGTGAGTGCGAGCACGCTGATCAGGATCTGCAGCCGCGGGTGGCGGCCGAGGATGAGGGTGACCGCCGCTCCGACGAGGGGGATGATCACCAGCAGGGGCACGAGGGTGTTCGTCATCGCATCACGTCCCGGTCGCGCTCGCTGGGTTCCTCGCCGGCCGAGCCCGACGCGCTGTCGTCGTCGCCGAGGTCGCTGCCCTCGTCGAGGATCGTGCGCACCGCCGCGTCGTCGTCCTCGAGCGAGGCGTGGAACACGCCGGCCTGGCCGATCTCCATCGCCTCGTCCTCGTCCTCGTCGGCCGCCACGTCGTCGCCCTCGTCGCCGAGGTTCGACAGCCACCAGGAGCGGTAGATCAGCGCCAGGATGAACGCGGTCACGCCGAAGTTGATCACGATCGCCGTGAGCATCAGCACCTGGGGGATGGGGTCGACCGTGTCGGCGCCGTTCCCGTCGACGATCGGCGAGTCGCCCGCCCGCCCCGACATGATGAAGATCAGCAGGTTCGTGGCGTTGCCCACGAGCAGGAAGCCGATCAGGATGCGCGTCAGGCTCTTCTCGAGCATCACGTACACCCCGGCGCCGTACATCACAGCCATCAGCACCACGAGGGTGATCGACGCGCTCATCGGGCCTCCTCCGCGGTGACCGAGTGCTCGTCGGCGTGGTCGCCGCCGCCCTCGGCCTCGGCCTGCTGCCGGTCGACCTCGCCACCGAGCGCGCGCAGCACGTCGAGCACGACGCCGATGACCACGAGGTAGACGCCGATGTCGAAGATGGTGCTGGTGCCGAAGGAGACGTGGCCGAGCAGGGGCAGGTCGGCCTCGAAGTAGGCCGAGGTGAGAACGTCGGCGCCGAGGAAGAGGCTGCCGACGGCGGTGCCGGTGGCCAGCAGCATGCCGGTGCCGAGCAGCGCGCCCGGCCCGATCGGCAGCGTCTCGCCGATCTCGTAGCGGCCGCCCGCGAGGTAGCGCGCGATCAGCGCGAGCCCCGCGACCAGGCCGCCGGCGAAACCGCCGCCCGGGGCGTTGTGGCCGGCGAAGAGCAGGTAGACCGAGACGACGATCGCGGGGTGGAAGATCAGCCGCACGAGCACCTCGAGGATGAGCGAGCGGTTCTCGGGGGCGAGCGTGCGGCCGCCGAGGAGCCAGGAGTGCTGCCGGTCATCCGGAGCCTCGGAGGAGGTGTGCGGGTCGTTGACGAGCTTCACGCGCTGAGTGGTCTGCCGGCGCTTCCGCGACTCGCGGAGCCGCGGCATGCTGACGTTCCGGCCCGTGACGAAGAGCAGGCTCGCGACGCCGGTGGCGACGACGACGAGCACCGAGAGCTCGTTCATCGTGTCCCAGGCGCGGATGTCGACGAGCATCACGTTCACGATGTTCCTGCCGTGGCCCTCCTCGACCGAGAGCCGAGCCAGCTCGTCGGTGAGGGTGCCGGCCTGGCGGGCGCCCAGGGCGACCAGCCCGGCGACGCCCATCGTGACGCCCACCAGGGCGCCGATCGCGATGCGGCGGCCGCGCTTCATCGGCTTGTTGTGCTGTGCGATGCGCGGGGGGAGGCGGCGCAGCACCAGCACGAAGACGACGATCGTGACCGTCTCGACGAGGGCCTGCGTGAGCGCGAGGTCGGGCGCCCCGTGGAACGAGAACAGCACCACGAGCCCGAAGCCGGTGGCGCCGACCAGCAGAACCGCGGCGAGGCGGTGGGTCGCCCGCGCCGCCATGATCGCGGCGGCCCCCATGGCCGCGGCCACGAAGACCTGCGCCGGGTAGTCGAAGAGCACGAACTCGGTCGGCCAGGTGCGGTTCAGCGCCGTCGTGGCACCGAGGCAGAGCACGAAGACCAGCAGGATCGTGCTGAGGTACTGCGGCAGGCCGCCCTTCTGGGCGAACAGCGTGACCCGCGCGGCGGCCGCGTCGACGGCCCGCACGATGGCCCAGTAGCTGCGCGAGGCGTCGACGACGACCGGCACCTTCTTCTGCAGGCGGCTGAAGCGGGCCCGCACGGCGAACAGGCCGAGGCCCGCCGCGATCACCAGCACCGAGATGCCGAGTGCCGGCTCGAAGCCGTGCCAGAGCGCGAGGTGGTAGTCGCCCTCGCCCGGCACGGTGTCGGCGTAGCCCTCCAGGGCGTGGCCGATGGGGGCGGCGAGGAAGCCTCCGGCGATGGTGGCGACCGTGAGCACGACGGGGGCGATCAGGATGAGCGGGTCGGGCGAGTGGTGGTCGTGCGGGGCCGCGGCGGCACGCGCATCCGTCGCCCTGTCACCACCGACGGCGTGCTTGGTGCCGAAGGCGCCCCAGACGAAGCGGGCGCTGTACGCGACCGTGAGGATCGAGCCGAGCGTCACGCCGACGAGCGCCACCCACCCCCAGGGCTCGCCGTGCTCACCGGCCTCGAGGAATGCGCTCAACACGGCCTCCTTCGAGACGAAGCCGAGGAGCGGCGGGATTCCCGCCATCGACGCCGCCGCGATGATCGCCACCGCGGCCAGCACCGGCCGCCGCCGGCCGAGCCCGGAGATCTCGCGCAGGTCGCGGGTGCCCTCGTCGTGGTCGACGATCCCGACGACGAGGAAGAGGGTGCACTTGAACAGGGCGTGGGCGAGCAGCAGCGCGGCGCCCGCCAGCGCGGCGTCGCGCGAGCCGAAGCCCACGACGACCGTGAGGAAGCCCAGCTGGCTGACCGTGCCGTAGGCGAGCAGCAGCTTGAGGTCGTTCTGGCGCAGCGAGCGCCAGGCGCCGAGCAGCATGGTCCAGACGCCGATCACCACGAGCACCTCGGTCCACCCCGGGGTGTCGGCGTAGCCGGGGGCGAGGCGGGCGATCAGGTAGATGCCCGCCTTGACCATGGCGGCCGCGTGCAGGTAGGCGCTGACGGGGGTCGGCGCGGCCATGGCCGCCGGCAGCCAGAAGTGGAACGGCACCAGCGCCGACTTCGACAGGGCCCCGGCCAGGATGAGCATGATCGAGGTGGTGACGAGGGCGCTCGCCGCGGGCGGCTCGGCGACGATGGCGGCGATCGACGTGGTGCCCGCCGCCGTGCTCAGCAGGATGACGCCGACCAGCATCGCGAGCCCACCGAAGGTCGTCACGAGCAGCGCCTGCAGGGCGGCGCCGCGGCTCTCCTTGCGCTCGGTGTAGTGGCCGATCAGCAGGTAGGAGAGCACGCTCGTGATCTCCCAGAACATGAACATGACGTAGATGTCGTCGGCGGTGACGAGGCCGTACATCGTGCCCGCGAAGGCGAGCAGGAGGGCGGCGAAGCGGCCGAGAGAGGGCTCGTCGGTCGAGAAGTAGCGCGCGCAGTAGATCAGCACGAGGGCGCCGACGCCCGTGACCACGAGGGCGAGCAGCCAGCCGAGGGTGTCGACGCGGAAGCTCAGGGCGATGCCGAGCTGCGGGATCCACGGCACCGACTGGGCGACCTCCTCGCCCGCCAGCACGCGACCGCTCTGGCTCAGCGTGTACACGAAGGCACCCGCCGGCAGCAGGGCGACGAGGTAGAAGACCCGCGTCGACAGGATGCGCGTGAGAAGCGGAGTGAGCGCTGAAAGTCCCGCGAACAGCAGCAGGACCAGGATCACGCGGACTCCTCATGTCGGGGAGAGGGCAGGGCTCCTAGTCTACCCGGCGCTGGGTAGGCTCGGCCCATGAGCTCCCTGGCCGTGCATCCGATCGATCCTGCCGACGGCGGCCCGTACTCGGTCGCCGTGACCTCCGACGGGGCCGTGTGGTGCTCGCTCGTGCACGCGGGAGCGGTGCTGCGGAGAGACCCCGACGGGTCGGTCGTGGTGCTCTGGCTCGGGGACTCCTCGCAGCCGGCGCAGGTGGCCGCCGCGGGCTCCGACTCGGTGCTGGTCGCCGACATGGCCGCGAACGCGGTGCTGCTGGTCGGGCCGACGGGCGTGCTGCGGCGCACCGACGCACCGTCGCCCGGTGCGCAGCCCTACGGCGTGACCTCGCTGCACGACGGCACCGCCTGGTTCACCGAGATGGGCAACGACTCGCTCGGCCGCATCGGCATCCTGGGCGGGGTCGCCGAGTTCGCCACTGGCACCCTCGACGGCGTCGTCTCGATGGTCGCGGCCTCGGGCGACTCGCTCTGGTTCACCGCGAACCAGGCGAACGTCGTGGGCTACGTGCGGGGGGCGGATGCGGTGCCGGCGCTGTTCCCGCTGCCGACGTCCGAGGCGGGGCCGGTGGGCATCGTGGTCGGCGACGACGGGGCGGCGTGGTTCACCGAGATCCTGGCCGGGCAGATCGGGCGGGTCGACCGGGCGGGGCGGGTGGTCGAGCATCCGCTGCCCGACCGGCACTCGAAGCCGCACGCGATCGTGCGGGACGCGCGGCCGGACGGTGGCTGCTGGTTCACGCTCTGGGGGTCGAACGAGCTCGGGCACGTGACGCTCGACGGGTCGTTCTCGTTCGTGTCGCTCGCGGAGACGGGGCACGAGGAGCCGCACGGGCTCGCGGTCGGCGCGGACGGGACGGTGTGGGTCGCGATGGAGACCGGGGCGCTCGTGGCGGTGACGCCGTGACCGGGGAGGCGGAGGAACGTCGCCTCGCGGCCATCGAGGCGACGGGGCTGCTCGGCACGGGCCCGGAGGAGCGCTTCGACCGCATCACCCGGCTCGCCCAGGAGCTGCTCGACGCCCCGATGTCCTACCTCAACCTCGTCGACGACGTCTCGCTGGTGGTCAAGTCCCCGCAGGCCGTCGGGGAGCCCGCCCCCCGCTACCCCTACGGCACGGCCTTCTGCGAGTACACCGTGCACGGCAAAGGGTTGTTCGAGGTGCCGGATGCGCAGTCCGACCCGCGCTTCGCGCACACCCCCGCGGTGACCGTGTTCGGGGTGCGCTCGTACGCCGGCGTGCCGCTGCGCACCGACGACGGCGAGGCGGTCGGCACGCTCTGCGTGATGCACCCGGAGGCGCGGACACTGAGCGCCGACGAGCGAGCGCGGCTCGGCGAGCTCGGGCGGTGGGCCGAGGGGGAGCTGCGGATGGGCGCGGGCTCGCCGGGCCGGCGTTCGGGCTCGGGTGGGGCGGGCTCGGGCGTGCACTCGGAGGGGGCGGTGTCGGCGCTGTCGCTTCCGCTGGGGGAGATCAGCGGCGACCTGTACGCCTGGCAGCGCACCGGATCGGGCCTGACCGTGACGGTGGGCGACGTGATGGGGAAGGGCGTCGTGGCCGGCTCGGTCGCCGACGAGCTGCGGGCGAGCCTGGCTTCTTCGTCGTCTTCTGCCTCCGGCCCCGCCGTCGCGCTGTCGCGGGCGGCCGCGTCGCTCGAGCCGAGGCTCTCCTCGCTCGGAGCGTTCGTGACGCTGTTCCACGCGCGCATCGACGACTCGGGGCGCGTGGACTACGTCGACGCCGGGCACGGCCTGACCCTGATCGTTCCGGCGTCGGACGGGGACCCGGTCGAGCGGCTGGCCTCGCGCGACCTGCCGCTCGGGGTGCAGGACGCCGCCTCGGGCTGGGCCCCGCGCACGGTGCAGCTGCAGCCCGGTGACACCCTGCTCTCGGTGACCGACGGCGTGCTCGAGCTCGACGACTCCACGCTCGACTCGCTGCTGCGTCTCGCCGACGAGCTCCGGGCACGGCCCGACGTCGGCGGGTTCCTCGACGGCGTGGCCGCGCGGGTCGAGGTCGCCGCGGTCGACGACGACGTGACGGTGCTGGTGGTGACCCTTCCCGAGCGCTAGCGTTCGGCTGAGCCGGTGCTGGTGGTCGCCGCGCGCTCGCGCTAGCGTTCGGCCATGACCATGCGCCTGGAACTCGTGCCCATCGCCGTGACCGACGTCGACGCCGCCATCGCCTTCTACCGCGACGTGGTGGGCTTCATGCTCGACCACGACGTCTCACCCGGCAACGGGATGCGCGTCGTGCAGCTCACCCCGCCGGGCTCGGCCTGCTCGATCGCGTTCGGTGTCGGCATGGGCAGTGGCGGGCCCGTCTCGAACCTCCACCTCGTGGTCGATGACGTCGAGGCGGAGCGGGCCGCCCTCGTCGGCCGCGGCCTCGCCGTGAGCGAGGTGCAGGACATGGGCGGCGTGCTCTACGCCTTCTTCGCCGACCCCGACGGCAACACCTGGGCGCTGCAGGAGATCAGGGTGACGTCACTCGAGAGCTGAGGCGATGGCGGCGAGGAGCTGCGGTGTCGTCGGGACGCCGGCCGCGCGCATCCGCTCTTCGCCGTCGGGGCCCGCGATGATCACGGTGGGGGTGGCCAGGATGCCCGCCCGCTCGCTCTCGTCGGGGGCGGTCGCGACGTTGACCTCGTGCCAGGCGATGCGATCGCCGAGCAGCTCCTCGACCCGCTCGAGGGACTGGCGCGTGCTCGCGCAGGCGCCGCAGAAGCTCGACGAGTAGAGCGTCAGGCTCAGTTCGGGCATGGTTCCTCCTCTCCTGCACAACGCTCGGTGGGGCTTCGTTCTTCCCCAGGCGGCCGCTCCAACCGGGCCGCGGGCGTGCCGACGATAGGATCGATTGTCAACTGGAGGGAATCCACATGCCAGCGATCGTCTTGATCGGCGCCCAGTGGGGCGACGAGGGCAAGGGCAAGGCCACCGACCTGCTCGGCAGCCGTGTCGACTACGTCGTGAAGTTCAACGGCGGCAACAACGCCGGCCACACCGTGGTCGTCGGCGACAAGAAGTACGCGCTGCACCTGCTGCCGTCGGGCATCCTGACCCCCGGGGTCACGCCGGTCATCTCGAACGGCGTCGTCGTCGACGTCGAGGTGCTGTTCCACGAGCTCGAGGCGCTGGGCTCGCGCGGCGTCGACGTGTCGAAGCTGCTCGTCAGCGCGAACGCCCACGTCATCACGCACTACCACCGCACCATCGACAAGGTCACCGAGCGCTTCCTCGGCAAGCGGCAGATCGGCACCACCGGCCGCGGCATCGGGCCGGCCTACGCCGACAAGATCAACCGCGTCGGCATCCGGGTGCAAGACCTCTTCGACGAGGGCATCCTGCGGCAGAAGGTCGAGGGGGCGCTCGACCTCAAGAACCACATCCTGGTGAAGGTCTACAACCGGCGCGCCATCGCGGCCGAGGAGGTCGTCGACGACCTGCTCTCGTACCGCGAGCGGCTGCGGCCGATGGTGGCCGACACGGCACTGGTGCTCGACCGCGCGCTCACCGCCGGCAAGACCGTGCTCTTCGAGGGCGGTCAGGCGACCATGCTCGACGTCGACCACGGCACCTACCCGTTCGTCACCTCGTCCAATGCCACCGCGGGCGGTGCCTCCACCGGCTCGGGCGTCGCCCCGAACCGCATCGACCGGGTGATCGCCGTGGTCAAGGCCTACACGACCCGCGTCGGCGCCGGCCCGTTCCCCACCGAGCTGCACGACGAGTCGGGCGAGTTCCTGCGTTCGCGCGGCTTCGAGTTCGGCACCACCACCGGCCGGCCGCGCCGCACCGGCTGGTACGACGCCCCGATCGCGCGCTACACCTCGCGCATCAACGGTGTCACCGACTTCGTGCTCACCAAGCTCGACGTGCTCACCGGCCTGTCGACCATCCCGGTCTGCGTCGCCTACGACGTCGACGGCGAGCGGGTCGACGAGGTGCCGGTGTCGCAGAGCGACTTCCACCACGCGAAGCCCATCTACGAGGAGTTCGAGGGCTGGTCGGAGGACATCACGGGTGCCCGCACCTTCGACGACCTCCCTGCCGCGGCCCAGCGCTACGTGCTGGCGCTCGAGGAGATGAGCGGCTCGCGCATCTCGGCCATCGGCGTCGGCCCCGATCGCGACGCGATCATCACGCGGCACGACCTGCTGAACTGAGGGCTGGCGCCCTCTCGGCGGTCGGTGAGGGCGCTCAGCGCTAGCGCTGAGCGCGGGGGAGGCGGGCGGCGGCGAGGCTGATCGCGATGGCGACGGCCGCGCCGAGGAGCGTCTCGAGGGTGCGGTCGCGGAGCATGCCGAACTCGTCGACCGGATGCGCGAGCTGCGCCATGATCAGCGCCAGCGGCGTCACGAACACCACGGTCACCGCGTAGTTGCGCCCGATGAACAGTTCGGCGCCGACCTGCAGCAGCACCACCACGACCACGAGCGCCAGCGTCGACCCCTCGCCGAGCACGGCCGGGGAGGCGATCGCGAGCAGCACGGCGGCGACACCGACCCCCACCAGGGTTCCGAGCACCCGCTGGCCGGCCCGGACGAGGTGCCCCGCCGTGTCCGCGGCGCCGAGCGCGGCGACCGCCGCGACCATCGCCCAGTACGGATGACCGAGCCCCGTCGCCGTCGGGATCGCCCCCGCGACCAGCACGGCGAGCCCGACCGACGCGATCTTGCGGGCCTGGCCGGGCCTTGCGGCCACCGCCCGGAACGACACGGCCATCGTGGTGGCCGGGCGCATCCGGGCCGACGGTCGCACGGCGCCGACGGTCGAGACGAGCATCGCGAACAGGGCGCTCGCGGTCGCCAGCCCGAGCGCGACCAGCACCGTCGCGGGCTCGGCGGGCACGGATGCGCAGGCTGCCAGCGCGAAGACGAAGAAGAGCGCGCCGGGCGGGTGCCAGTCCAGGGCGTCGGCCACGAAGGCGAGCCCCGCTGCGACCACGGCGACCACCGGCACCACGAGCCACTCGCGCTCCGGGGAGACGCCGATCGCCGTTCCCAGCACGACGACTCCGATCAGGGCGATCGCGGCGGCCGCCTGCATCCGCAGGCGGGTGAAGTGCGTGTGGCTGCGGCCGTAGAGCGCGGTGAAGGCGCCGAACACCGCGTAGAGCGAGAGGTCGATGCGGCCGACGGCGTACAGCGTGAGGAGCGGCACGGCCATCGCGATGCCGGCCCGGAGGGCGACGCGGTGGGCGCCGGCGTGCGGGCCGAGCTCGACGAGACGGCGGGGGTGGGGCAGCAGACCGGTGGAGATGGGGTGGCCTTTCGATGACGGAGCGAGCAGCAGGGGCGGGTCTCCGTCGACCGAAAGTAATTCACTCGTGAACTATCCTAGACTGCCTCCATGGATGCTGCTCCGGAATCGGGCGCGCGGGACGTGGTCGACGAGATCCGCGCGGGCTGGGCCGGGCTGCGGCCGGAGCTCGACACGAGCGCGGTCGACGTCGTCGGGCGGGTGCTGCGCGCTGCGGCCGTGATCACGCGCCGGGGCGACGAGGTGCTTTCCGGCTCCGGCCTCGGGCGCGGGGAGTTCGACATCCTCGCGGCGCTGCGGCGGGCGGGGGAGCCGCGCTCGCCCGGGGCGCTGCGCACGGTCTCGCTCGCGACCGGCCCGGCCACCACGAAGCGACTGCAGGCACTCGAGGCGCGGGGCCTCGTGGCGCGCACCCCGAACCCCCACGACGGCCGTGGCGCCCTGATCGCCCTCTCGCACGATGGGGAGCGGCTGATCGACGAGGTCTTCCCTCAGCTGCTCGCCGTCGAGTCCCAGCTCGTCGCCGGCATCCCGCCCGACGAGCTCGCCGTCGTCGTCGCGGCGCTCCGCCTCACGGTCGCGAGCGTCGAGAGGGCGTGACGCCGCCGGAGGGGGGCGGGTCAGACGACGGTGTAGCCGGCCGGGAGGGTGCCTCGGCCGGTGAGGGCGAGCAGCAGCTGCTCCGCGTCGCCGCGGGTGGCCGCGACTCCGGCCGCGAGTGCGAGGGTCGCGGCCACGCAGGCCGCCGGCTGGCCGTGCGGGATGCCGGTCGCCCGCGTGATGTCGATCGAGTGCACGACCAGCTCGAACACGCGGGTGCGCAGGTACTCGGGGAGGGCGATGCCGAGGCCGCCGATCGAGACGATGCGCTCGGCCGGTGCGGCGTCGACCAGGGCCATGGCGCGGCCGAGAGCATCCGCCACCGCCTGGGCCGGGTCGTCGCCCAGCCAGACGCCCGCCTCGACGCCCCGCGCCGCGACCGCCGCCGGATCGGTGAGATCGCGGTAGACGCGGGAGTAGTAGTGCTCGGCGTCGGGCACGTTCTCGAAGCCCGGGTCGTCGAGCCGCAGATAACTCTCGACGGTCAGGATCGCGCGGGTCGTGTGCCCCACGAGCGACCGCAGGGACCACTCGCCGAGCGCGACGGTCTCCCACGCGTCGTCGGGGATGCGCGCGACGAGCGCGTGGAACGCGGTGGCGGAGTGGAGGAACGCGGCGGCACTGCCCATCTGCCCATCGTGGCACGCCTGCGGCCCCGCGCACGACGCCGGTGCCAGACTTGGGGCATGAGCGCGGTGCGACCCGACCCTGACCAGGCCCTCGAGGGGCGGTACGTGCGGCTGGAGGGGCTGACCCACGAGGTGCTGCCTGAGCTGTACGCCGCCATCGGGCATCCCGAGGTCTTCGCCGGAGGCTACGGCGGCGGCCCCCAGGGCTACCGCGACAGCGTCGAGGGCTTCGTGGAGTTCGCCGAGGGCTACTACCAGTGGGGGCGGGGCAACCCGTACGTGATCCGCCTGGTGGGCGGGCCCGACGCGGGCCGGGTCGTGGGCACGACGACGCTCGGCGACTTCGAGCCGGCGTTCGAGGCGGCCCACATCGGCTGGACGGCGTACGACCCGCGGGTCTGGGGCACGGTCGTGAATCCTGAGGCGAAGCTCCTCCTTCTGGGTGCGGCGTTCGAGCAGGGGTTCGGGCGGGTAAAGATTCAGGCGGATGTTCTGAACAGCCGCTCGCGGGCGGCCATCGCGAAGCTCGGTGCCACCTTCGAGGGCATCGTGCGGCGCGACCGTCCGCGGGCCGACGGGTCGTGGCGCGACTCCGCCGTGTTCTCCGTCATCGTCGACGATTGGCCCGCCGTGCAGGCCGGTCTGCGCGAACGTGTGGAGAACCAGGGCGGCGGGCGAGCTGTGCAGCTGTAGTCCTCCTGTGCAGCTGTGGTCCCCTGTGCAGCTGTAGGACAGTGGGCGAAGGGTTCCTGGGAAACGGCGAGCCGTGACCGGGCGCCTCCGAGAAGTGGTGAACTAGAGGCATGGAAGCTATCTACACTGCAATCGCCCATGCCTCCGGTGGCGGCCGCGACGGCCACGTCCGCAGCGAGGACGACCGTCTCGACTTCGACACCCGCCCGCCCAAGGAGATGGGTGGCTCGGGTGAGGGCACCAACCCCGAGCAGCTCTTCGCCGCCGGCTACTCCGCCTGTTTCCTCGGCGCCGTGCACGCCGCCGGTCGCGAGCTGAAGCTCGACACGAAGGACGCGGCGGTCTCGTCCAGCGTCTCGATCGGCTCCAACGGTGAGGGCGGCTTCGGCCTCGCGGTCGAGCTCGACGTCTACGTGCCGAACGTGTCGCCGGAGGAGGCCCGTCAGGTCGCCGACAAGGCGCACACCATCTGCCCCTACTCCAATGCCACCCGCGGCAACATCGAGGTCACGGTCAACATCGTCGAGTAGTCGATGACGGATGCCCGGGCCGACGCCCGGGCGACGCCTCAGCGAGGCGATCCTGCCTAAGACGGGGTGCACGACTGCCAAAGCGTGCACCCCGTCGCCGTACCCGGCACCGATGTCGGAGCCTCGCGCTACTGTCGCAGAGTGAGCTCGAACCGTCTGTCCATCGCCCTGCAGTTCTCGGCGCTCGGGCTGCTCTGGGGTGCGAGCTTCCTGTTCATGAAGGTCGCCCTCGGCGGGGTCTCGTTCGGGCAGGTCGCGTGGACGCGACTGGTCCTCGGCGCCCTGACGCTCGGTCTCGTCATGCTCGTGCTGCGCACGAAGCTGCCGCGTGAGCCCATCGTCTACCTGCACTTCGTGGTCATCGGCGCCTTCGGCTGCGCCATTCCCTATCTGCTGTTCGCGTGGGCCGAGCAGTACGTCACGTCCGGTCTCGCGAGCATCTACAACGCGGTCACCCCGATCACCACGGCGCTCATGGTGACGCTGGTGTTCCGGGTCGAGAAGCTCGACCGCTCGCGGGTGCTCGGGGTCGTGGCGGGCATCTTGGGCGTCATCGTCATCATCGGGCCGTGGAGCTTCGTGGCGAGCGAGGCCGCGCACGGCGATCTGCTGCTCGAGCTCGCGGGGCAGCTCGCCTGCATCGGCTCGGCCGTCTGCTACGGGTTCACCTTCGGCTACATCCGCCGGTTCATCAGTAACCGGCACCCGGTCTCGGGGCTGACGGCGGCGTTCCTGCAGGTGGGGATGGGAGCCGCCATCCTCCTGGTGCTGACGCCGTTCGTGGCGCTCGGGCCGATCTCGCTCGACCTGCCGATCGTGCTGAGCCTTGTGCTGCTGGGGGTGCTCGGCACCGGGCTCGCCTACTACTGGTACATGAACATCCTGAACGCCTGGGGGCCGACGGCGACGTCGACCGTCACGTATCTCACGCCGGTGGTGGGGGTGGCGCTCGGCATCCTGCTGCTCGGCGAGACGCTCAGCTGGAACGCGCCGGTCGGTGCGGTGATCGTGTTCGCGGGAATCCTGCTGGCGCAGGGGCGGCTGCGGCTGCCGCACCGGCGTGGGCCCGGGAGCGGGCGTGTCGCCCGCGATGCCGAGAAAGCGGCCGCCGAAGCTGGCTAGAGTCGTTCTCATGGTGAACGAGCACGAGATCGGCGAGGCAGACGTCTACGGGCAGCTGGAGGGCATCCGCCAGTCGATCGACAACATCGACGCGGCCCTCATCCACATGCTCGCCGAGCGGTTCAAGTTCACGCAGACGGTGGGGCGGTTGAAGGCCGACCACGGGCTGCCGCCCGCCGATCTCGAGCGCGAGCAGCGGCAGATCACGCGCCTGCGCGGGCTCGCGGAGGAGTCGCATCTCGACCCGGCCTTCGCCGAGAAGTTCCTCAACTTCATCGTCGCCGAGGTCATCCACCACCACGAGCGCATCGCGGCGAAGGACGCCTAGCCGGCCCGCCGGCGGCGATCAGCCGCCGACGACCGGGCCGAAGTGCTGCGGCAGCGTCGAGCGGTGCGCACCCGAGAGCTCGTCGAGCGGCACGGTGAACAGGCCCTGCACCTCGAGCGAGCCCGACAGCGCATCCGTCACCCCGATGCGGAGCGCGGGGATGCCGCGCCCGTCGCAGAGGCCGCGGAACTTCACGTCGTCCTCCCGGGGAACCGACACGAGCACGCGACCGGTCGACTCGCTGAACAGCGCGTCGGACTCGGAGACGCCGTCGCGCGAGACGATCTCGTCGAGCCAGATGCGGGCACCGATGCCGAAGCGCAGCACCGACTCCGCGACGGTCTGCGCGAGGCCACCGTCGGAGAGGTCGTGCGCCGCGTCGATCAGGCCCTCGACCGCGCCGGCGCGCAGCAGCTCCGCCAGGGCGACCTCGCCGGGCAGCGACACCTGGGGCGGCAGGCCGCCGAGGTGGTCGTGGATGACGCCGGCCCAGGCCGAGCCGTCGAGCTCTGAGCGGGTGGTGCCGAGCAGGTAGAGGTTCGAGCCCTCGTCCTGCCAGCCCGAGGGGATGCGCCGGGCGACGTCGTCGATCACGCCGAGCACGGCGACGACCGGGGTCGGGTGGATCGGCTGCGAGCCCGTCTGGTTGTAGAACGAGACGTTGCCGCCGGTGACGGGGATCTCGAGCTCGAGGCAGCCGTCGGCCAAACCCTCGACGGCCTGCGAGAACTGCCACATGACCTCGGGGTTCTCGGGCGAGCCGAAGTTCAGGCAGTCCGAGACGGCGACCGGGGTCGCGCCGGTGACGGCGACGTTGCGGAAGGCCTCGGCCAGGGCGAGCTGCGCCCCGCGGTAGGGGTCGAGCTGGCAGTACCGGCCGTTGGCGTCGGAGGCCAGCGCGAAGCCCAGCCCCGACTCCTCGTCGACGCGGATCATGCCGCCGTCGTCGGGGAAGGACAGCGCCGTGTTGCCGAGCACGTAGCGGTCGTACTGGTTGGTGATCCACTCCTTCGACGCCATGTTCGGCGAGGAGACCACGCGGAGGAACTCGGCGCGGAGCTCGTCGCCGGTGGTGGCGCGGGGCAGGCGGGAGGCCGAGTCGGCCTGCAGCGCATCCTGCCAGGAGGGGTAGGCGACGGGGCGCTCGTAGACCGGGCCGTCGACCGCGACGGTGCGCGGCTCCACGTTCACGATCTCCTCCCCGTGCCAGTTGATGACGAGGCGCCCGGTGTCGGTGACCTCGCCGAGCACGCTGGTCTCCACGTCCCACTTGGAGGTGACGGCGAGGAAGCCCTCGAGCTTCGAGGGCTGCACGACCGCCATCATGCGCTCCTGGCTCTCGCTCATCAGGATCTCTTCCGCGGTGAGCGACGGGTCGCGCAGCAGCACCTTCTCGAGCTCGATGAACATGCCCCCGTCGCCGTTGGAGGCGAGCTCCGAGGTGGCGCACGAGATGCCGGCGGCCCCCAGGTCTTGGATGCCCTCGACGAGGTCGCCCGCGAAGAGCTCGAGGCAGCACTCGATGAGCACCTTCTCGGCGAACGGGTCGCCGACCTGCACCGCGGGGCGCTTGGTCGGGCCGCCGGCGGAGAAGGTGTCGGAGGCGAGGATGGACGCCCCGCCGATGCCGTCGCCGCCGGTGCGGGCGCCGAAGAGCACGACCTTGTTGCCGACACCGCGGGCGTTGGCGAGGTGCAGGTCTTCGTGCCGCAGCACGCCCACCGAGAGCGCGTTGACCAGCGGGTTGCCCTGGTACACCGGGTCGAAGTAGGTCTCGCCGCCGATGTTCGGCAGGCCCAGGCAGTTGCCGTAGAACGAGATGCCGCTGGTGACGCCGTGCACCACGCGGGCGGTGTCGGGGTCGTCGATCTTTCCGAAGCGCAGCTGGTCCATCACCGCGACCGGGCGGGCGCCCATCGAGATGATGTCGCGAACGATGCCGCCGACGCCGGTGGCCGCACCCTGGAAGGGCTCGATGTAAGAGGGGTGGTTGTGGCTCTCGACCTTGAAGGTCACGGCCCAGCCCTCACCCACGTCGACCACGCCGGCGTTCTCGCCCATGCCGACCATGAGGTTCTTCTTCATGGCCGGCGAGACCTTCTGGCCGAACTGGCGCAGGTAGATCTTCGACGACTTGTAGGAGCAGTGCTCGCTCCACATCACCGAGTACATCGCCAGCTCGCCCGAGGTGGGGCGGCGGCCCAGGATCTCGCGGATCTTCGCGTACTCGTCGGCCTTCAGGCCGAGAGCCTCGTAGGGCTGCTCCCGCTCCGGGGTCGCGATGGCGTTCTCGACGGTATCGGCATTGCTCACGCGGCCAGGACTCCTTGAGTTGCAGGGGTGGGATGCGCGTCGATTCTACCGGGGCGAGTACCCCGTGCTGTCGGCGCCTCCGCCGGTGCCCGCGCCGGCCCCCTCGAGCGACCCGGTGGTCTTGCCCGCCGGGTCGGTGATGATGCAGGTGATCAGGCGGTCGTCGGACTCGCTCCAGGAGTCGGCGGTGGGCACGAGGTAGCTGTAGTCGTAGACGGTGTCGGCGTAGCTGGCACCGAGGAAGGTCTCGAAGGCGGTGAGGCAGCCGTCGTCGGCGGCCGCGTCGACCTTGTCCTCGCCGGGGAAGGCGCCGTCGGCGGTGTCGGGCACCTCGAAGTCGGAGTAGACCTCCCAGTCGTGCGGGGTGGCGCAGTCGACGACCGGCACCTCGTAGACGGTGTCGCCCGACCACTCGTCGAAGCAGTCGCCGACGACGAGGTCGAAGACGTCGGTGCCGGTGCCGTCACTCGGGTCACCCGACTCGCTCGGCGTGGGCTCGGGGCTCGCGAACGGCTCCGAGGTGGAGAGAGGCTCGTCGAAGGGGTCGTCGGATGCTCCGCCGCCCGCCCCCGCGGCGACACCCAGCACGGCGAGGCTCGTGGTGACGCTGATGATGATCGACACGACGACGAAGATCAGCACGAGGCCCGAGAGGACCGAGCCGATGATGACGCCGGCCAGCGCCGGGCCGTTCTTGTAGCCGGCCTTCTTGGACTGGCTGAGGGCGATGGCCGAGACGATCAGGCCGACCAGCGTGGTGAAGAACGAGAGGATGAGGCCGACGATGCCGAGCGTTCGACCCGGGAAGTCGCCGTTCTGCGGCGGGCCGTAGGGCGGCTGGCCGTACGGCGGCTGCGGCGGCTGCCCGCCGTACGGGGGCTGCGGGGGCTGGCCACCGTAGGGAGGCTGGGGCGGCGGCGTGCCGTACCCGCCGGTCGGGGGCACCGGGGGTGGGGTGCTGCCGCTGTCGCTCATGGTCCTCCTCGTTCGGCCGTCCTCCGACGCTACCGCGCCGCGGGCTCCCACCCCAGTGCCGGCCCCAGCCGTTCCGCCATGTCGGTGAGGATCTGCGCGTAGTCGTCGGGCTCGAACGAGAACGGCAGCGCGAACGCCACCTCGTCGACCAGCTGGAAGGCCGGGTCGGCGTGCAGCACGTCGGCGAGCTCGGCGGAGGTGCCGACCAGATCGGCGGCGAAGAGCATCCGCCTAGGGCCCATCGGCACGCCCACCCGCCCCGCCCGGCTCGCGGCGTAGGCCTCGTAGCGCGCCCGCTGCGACGCGCTCGCCGAGTCGGTGGGGATGACGACGAGCCCCTGCGAGACCCGCGCGGCCCCGGCGAGCGGATGCGCGGCCCGGTACGCGAGGATCTGCGCACGCTGGTTCGTGGCGAAGTCGTCGCCCTCCTCGCCCTGCACCACGCTCGAGGTGAGGAAGTGGAAGCCGTTCTCGCCCGCCCAGGACGCCGAGCGGCTGCTGCCCCCGCCGTACCAGAGCCGGTCGACGAGCCCCGCGGCGTGCGGCTGCACGGTGTCGGCGAACTCCTCGATGCCCTGGCGGCCCGAGAAGTCGCTGACCACGTCACCCCGCACGAAGTCGCGGAAGCGCAGCAGCCGCTCGTAGCCGAAGTCCTCCTGCTCGCTCGTGTGCGGGTAGATCGCGTCGCGGTAGTGGTCGAGGTTCATCGGCACGCCCGCCGAGAAGCCCGGGTTCAGCCGGCCCCGGGTCAGCACGTCGACGGTGGCCAGGTCTTCGGCGAGCCGGAACGGGTTCTCGGCACCGATCGGGATGACCGCCGTGCCGAGCTCGATGCGGCTGGTGCGCTGCGAGGCGGCGGCCAGCACCGCGGTGGGGGAGGAGATGCCGTGCTGCAGGTGCCGCTGCCGAAGCCACGCGCTGTCGAAGCCGAGCTCCTCGCCGCGCTCGAGGATGCGCAGCGTGGTCTCGTGCCCGCCCGCCGGGTCGGCGGGGTCGAACAGTCCGATGGTGAGGAAGCCGAGACGCTTCAGCGGGGTTCCGGATGCGGGCATGCATCGAGGCTACGCGGTGCCTCCGACGTCGGCCGCTTCATGACGCTGCGTCGCCGAGCGGCCGGCCGGCTCAGGGCGTGAAGAGGGCCGCGAGCTCGTCCCACCACGCGGCCGACGACGCGCGGGCGGCCTCCGCCCGGGCGAGGCCGCGCGAGCGGATGCCCGCGCGGTCGCCCCACACGGCGGCCACCCGGTCGGCAGCCACCCGCGAGGCGGCGGAACCCGTCCCGTCGAGCACCTCGTCGAGCTGCAGCACGGCGTCCTGCCCGAGGTTGCCGAGCGCCCCGGTCAGCTTCACGGTCGTGTACTCGTCGACCGCGATGCCGACGGTCGGCACCCCGCCCGAGACCGCGAAGACGGCGGGGTGATAGCGGCTCGTCAGCACGAGCGAGGCCTGGCGCGCGAGGCCGGCGGCGGATACCGAGTCGGGCGGCACGACGGCCGAGGATGGCACGCGCATCCGCTCGGCCACCGCCTGGTGCAGCACCGAGTCGCCGCGCACCTCGTCGGCCAGAAGGCTGCCGAAGTGGGCGACGAACACGATCGCGAGACCCGTCGACAGCGCGACCTCGTCGAGCAGCCGGGCCGCGGAGTCGGCGAACAGGTCGCGGGAGGCGCCGTTCAGGTGGGTCGAGAAGGTCACCGCGCAGTACGGGTCGGCGAGAGCGGGGGCGGCGACGGATGCCCGATCCCCCACGAAGCTCGCGTCGTCGACGGTCGCGCGCAGCAGCTCCTCGGGCACCCCGAGATCCCGGCAGAGCGCGTACGACGACGGTTCCCGCAGCCCGGTCACGGCCGTGGACGACAGCAGCGACGCCACCAGCGAACCGTCGGAGGCCGTCAGCTCGGGCCCGATCGTCTGCCCGCTCACCACCAGCGGCCGGCCGAGCGCCTGGGCCACGGCGCCGAGCGTGGCCCGCTCGAAGATGTGCAGCGGCCAGGTCGAGGCCATGTTGCCGCCGCCGCAGACCAGCACGCCGTCGCTCCTGCGCACGGCGTCGATGACGGTGAGGGCGGGATCGCCTGGGGCCAGGAGGCCGCCCTGCCCGCGGGCCGTGTCGACGACCCGGCGCATCCGCTCGCCGTCGGCGGCCCGGTCGAGCGTAGCCCCCGCGCTGAAGCCGATGCGCGCGACCGCGTCGACACCGTAGCGCGAGGCGGTCTCGGCGGGGTCGGCCGAGATCGCGGTGACCGCGGTCGCACCGCGCTGCCGCAGCTGGTGCAGCGCCTCGTCGAACATCGCCTCGTCGCCGATGTGGATCATGTCGTCGACGACGCCGACGTCTCCGATCAGGACGAGACGCATCGAGGCTCCTAGGGGGTCGGTGAACGGGGCGGGAACGCCGGATTCACGCTAGCGGAATCGCGCCCTGCTCCCAGCCGCCGCGGCCTAGGATCAAGGGTGGTCCACCGCCCCCTCACGCGGGCGCTGCCGGGCCGCCCGACCGAGGGAGGCCCCATGGGAATCCAGACTTCGCTGGACGCCGTCCGCGACGCCGAGCACATCGTCGATGCGCTGCGCCTGGCCGACGACCTGGCCTTCGAGGCCAACCGCGACCCCGGCGTGCGCACCATCCGCATCCTCACCGCCGCCCTCCGCGACGACGACCAGCTCGTCGCCATCGCCGCGACGCACGCGCTCGCGCAGGTCTTCGACGAGCAGGCCGACCGGGCGCTGTCGCAGCTGCTCTCGAGCGAGCGCACCTTCCTGCGTGAGCACGCGGCGTGGGCGATCGGCTCCCGCATCCCGCGGCTCGACGCCATCGGCCGGCTGATCGCCATGGTCGTCGAGGGCGGCTTCGGCGGGATGCTCGCCCAGCGCACCCTCGAGCAGTGGGCGTTCCCCACGCCCGAGCACATCGCGATCGGTCTCGAGGGGGCGCTGCTCGGCGTGCGGGCGAGCGAGGAGCGCTACCGCCTCGTCGAGACGCTCGGCCTCGTGCGCGGGCCCATCGCCACCCGGCCGCTCCTCGGCATCGCCGCCGACGAGGGGGAGGACGAGCAGGTGCGCGTCGCCGCCGTCTCCGCGCTCGGGCAGCGCCGCGACGAGGCCGCGACGGCCGAGATCCGCGCCTTCCTCGACGGGCTGACCGCGGGCGGGGGCTACCTCGCCGACGTGGCGCGGCTCGCCCTCGTCGATCTCGCGGGCGGAACGGCCGTGCGCGACGAGCCGCACGACGACCTCACGGTGGCCCAGCTCTTCCTGCACGCCGACATCGACGCCGACCTCAGCCACGCCGGCTCGGGCGACAACGGCGGCATCGCGACCCTGCTCGTGCGCCTCGGCGACGCCCTCGTCGACGAGACCTCGGAGCGGCGGGTCGAGCGGGTCATCACGATGTCGCGCGGCTCGGTGCAGGGCGCGGTCGAGAGCGTGGCGTCCATCCGGGCGACCACCGAGGGGCACGTCTACGGCCGCATCCCGCTGCTCAGCGAGCCCGTGAACAGCGCCTCGGCGTGGCCGCTGCGGGTCGCGGCCCGGCGGGGCATCCGTCGCATGCTGCGTGCCGCCGGCGGGGTCGACCTGCTGCACCTGCGGATGGCCGACGTGGGCTCGCTCGCCGCCGCCGACGTGGCGCGCGAGCTCGACGTGCCCGTGGTGTTCACCGTCGCGCCCGACCCGCACGCGGTCATCCGCTCGATGGACCTCGCCGGCCAGCTGACCCGCGCCAACTTCGGCGAGGTCGACGAGAACGAGCACTTCTGGTTCCGCACCCGGCTGGTGCAGCGGCTCGCCTCGAACGCCGCGCACAGCGTGCTCTTCCCACGCCCGCAGCTCGAGAAGGACATGCGCGAGCTCGTCGGCATCGACGTCACCTCCCACCCCGAGCGCCACACGGTCGTGCCCGAGGGCATCGACCTCGGAGTCGTCGACCGCGGGGTCGCCGAGGCCGCGGCGCTCGCCTCCGGTCTGCCGGCGTCGCCCGCGCTGGCCGAGCTCACGGCGCTGCTCGAGGGGCTTCCGGATGCGCGGCGGGGCCTGCCCCTGCTGGTGAGCGTCGGGCGGTTCCACCGGGTGAAGGGCATGGCCTCGATCGTCGACGCGTGGGCCACCGGCCCGCTGCGTGACGAGGCGAACCTGCTGCTGATCGGCGGCGACCTCGAGAGCCCGTCGGTCGACGAGCAGGAGCAGCTGGCGCTGATGGACGCGCTCGTGCCCGCCTCCCACCGCTTGGAGCGCGGGCTGCTGCTGCCCGGGCACCGACCGAACGACACGGTGGCCCGCTGGGTCGCGGCGGCGCGCTTCGGCGTTCCGGGGCTCGCCGCACCGCGCGGCGTCTACGTCTGCGGCAGCGTGAAGGAGGAGTTCGGCATCGCGCTCCTCGAGGCCATGGCCTCGGGGCTGCTCGTCGTCGCGCCCGACGGCGGTGGGCCGGCGACCTACGTGGAACGCGGGGTCACGGGCATCCTGACGCAGACCTGGAACGTGTCGTCGCTGGCGCTCGCGATGTGGGAGGCGTTCGCGCTGGCGCAGTCGGGCACGAACCCGGGCCAGCCCGAGGCGTCGCGCGCGACCGTCGAGCGGAGCTTCACGGTCGAGGCGATGGCGGATGCGCTGGTCGGCGTCTACGACGGCGTCCACGTCGAGTACTCGGCGGCGGGCGTCGCGTGACCCTGCTGATCATCAGCCCCGACTACGCCTCGCACCTGCTGCCGCTCGCGACCCTGGGCACGGCGTGGCAGGCGGCCGGCGAGCGGGTCGTCGTGGCGACCGGGCCGGCGACCGATGCGATCGTGCGCTCGTTCGGCTTCGAGCGCGTCGAGCTGCAGCTGGGCAAGGGCTCGAACCCCGGGGTCATCCGGGCGGAGGAGCAGCCCGAGGGGGAGGACGACGCGCTGCGCGGCTTCTTCGACGCGACCCGGCGCGGGATGGTCGCGGCGCTGTCGTTCCAGGCCTCGGCGCGGCTGTCGGATCTGATGTGGGAGCCGGTGCGCACGGCGCGGCGGGTGCAGGAGGTGGTCGCGGCCGTGGCGCCGGACCGCATCCTCGTCGACCACCTCGCGTTCAGCGCCCGGCTGGCGTTGGTGGCGGCCGGGATCCCGCACGTGGACGTCGTGCTCGGGCATCCCTCGGCCCTGCCGGTGCCCGGATCGGGGGAGGTGTACGGGTTCCCGCCGGCGTGGCCCGACGTGTTCTCGTCGTCGCTGCTGCCGTCGGAGCTCTCGGAGCTTCGCGCGCTCTGCGAGCAGGTCGACGCGAACTTCACCGCCGAGTGGAACGCCGCGCTGCAGGAGCTCGACCCCTCGGCGCCGCCTACGTCGAGCGCCTTCGAGGAGCACGGCGAGACGCTGCTGTTCAACTACCCCGTCGAGCTCGCGGGCGCCGGGCGCCGCGCCCGCTACCCGGCCTCGTCGTTCATCGGTTCGGCGGTGCGGTCGGAGGACGCGGACGAGGTGGCGGCGGTGGAGGCGTGGATCGCCTCGTCGGCCGAGCCGATCGTGTACGTCAGCTTCGGCAGCTTCCTCTCGGTGCGCGACGACGTGCTGGCGCGGGTGGTCGCGGCGCTGCGCTCGCTCGCCGCCAGCACCCCGCTGCGGGTCGCGCTCGCCGTCGGCTCGGCCGACCGCGCGGTGCTCGGCGAGCTGCCGTCGTCGTGGCTGGTGCGGGAGTTCCTGCCGCAGGTCGCGCTGCTCGGGGCTGCCGCGGCCGCCGTGACGCACGGGGGCAACAACAGCGTCACCGAGGCGATGACCGCGGGCGTGCCGCTTCTCGTGCTGCCGTTCTCGACCGACCAGTTCGCGGGGGCCGCCGCCCTCGTCGACGCGGGGTTCGCGCAGGCGCTCGACCCGAACGCGGCGACGCCGTCCGCGCTCGCGGCGGCGCTCGCCGCGCTGCTGCCGCTCGCGCCCGAGGCCGCCGCGCGCCTGGCGGCGCTGTCGGCGTCGCTGCGCGCGACGCCGGGGCCGGCGCGGGCGCTGGCGGCAGCATCCGCCGCCCCGCCCCTCGCGCCGTAGCCGCCCGACGCGTGCCCGCGCCGCGCCGCGCTGCCTCAGCCTGACGTGCGCGCCGCGCCGGCTCAGCCGGCCCGGCGGCGGCGGGCGCGCAGGGCCACCACGAGACCTCCGAGCAGCACCAGCACCGCCGCGGCGACCCAGCCGCCGGTGGCGTCGGGTGCGCCGGTGGCTGCGAGCGAGCCCGAGCCGCTGCCCGCGGTGTCGGAGCTCGCCGGGTCGCCCGCGCCCGGTGCCGCGCCACCCGCCGGGGGTGTCGTCGACCCGTCACCCGGTGTCCCGGGCGAAGGAGCGGACGGAGCGGGCGTGGGCGTGGGTGTCGGGGTCGGTGTGGGCGTCGGAGTCGGCGCGAGCACGTACGAGTCGCCCTCGCGGCTGACCGTGACGGCGGCGGTCGAGACGGTCGAGGTCGTCGCCAGGTCGGCATAGCGCGCGCCGAAGCTGCAGTGCAGCGTGAACGACGCGGGCCGGCCGGCCGCATCGTCCGTCCACCACGACGCCTTCTTCACGAAGTCCACCAGGGAGAGCTCGGCGTCCTTCGCCGTGGTGGTCGTGGCCTTCGCGCCGTCGGGACGCGTGCCCGACCAGGTCACGTCGCTCGTCGTGACGGCCACCCCTGCCTCAGCCGCGTTCGCCCGCCAGGCGGGGGTCGGGCAGACGACGACGTTCCCCGAGGAGCCGGTGCGGATGACCGGCTCGTCCGCCGGCAGCGGCCCCGGCAGATCGGGGTTCGGGATGTTCTGCTTCAGCCAGGCCGCGAGCGACGCTCCGCAGCGGGTGTCGACGCCCCAGTTCGTCTTCGGGCACTCGCTCGGCTTGGCCGCGACGGGCCAGAGGGTCTGCGGGTCGGAGCGCCCGAGGAAGGATCCCCCGTCCTTCTGCTCGAACAGCGCGAGCCAGCTCGGCACCGCGGTCACGCCGAGGTCGAACTCCCATTCGCAGCCCTGGAAGTGGTCGTCCCGGATCACGTACTCCTCGCAGTGCACCGGGGTGCGGGCCTGGCCCTCGAAGCGATCGAGCGAACTCGAACCCGGGGTCACCGAGAACTTCTTGTCCCGCCCCGACCAGTCCGACGTCTGCTGCGCGACGAACCACGACGCGATCGTCTCGCTCCCGCACAGCAGGCCGTCGACCGGTGCCACCATGCACTTGACGGTGAGGCCGTTCTCCACGACCCAGCTCGGGTTGCTCCGCCGGTCGAGCATCGTCGTCGGGGGGAACGCGAGGTTCTTGGTGACGCCGAAGGTCTTGCCGCGGTACTGCGAGTAGAACTGCCAGGCGGGCATGTCGCGGGTGGCCGTCTCGTTCGGGATCCAGACCATCTTCACGCCGGTCGTGTCGAAGCTCCGCGGGTCGGTTCCGGGAGCAGGATCCGGCAGCCGGTTCTCGCCCATCAGGTTCAGCAGGTCGTACGGACGGTACGGCTGCACCCGCGCGAGGTCGTAGGGCAGGTAGCCGTGCTCGGCGAGCTGCAGCGGGATGCGCAGGGACGCCGCGATCGCCGTGTGCGAGGTGGTGTAACCCGAGAGGAGGGTGTTCCACTGCGTCGAGTTCGCCGGCTTGAAGCCCGGGACACCCGAGTAGGTGACCGCCGCGGGGGAGTCGGTCCAGGTGCCGCTCGTCGCCCAGGACTCGGGGAAGCCGCTGGGCTTCCGGGCCCACACGAGGGAATCCATCGTGACACCGGCGTTCGTGACGCCGGTGATGTCGGTGCCGAGGCTCATCACCACGTCGTCGTTCGAGATCGGCAGGCCGACCTCGGTCCACTCGGCGACGATGCCGGCGTAGAAGGTGCGCGAGAAGCTGAGCGCGCTGTCGCACACCGTGGCCGCCTGTCCGTCGGGAGCGCTCTGGGCCGCCAGGGCGCAGACCGAGCCGGCGGCGTCGGCCGACACCGACCCGTGGTCCTTGGTCGTGTAGAGCTTCGACGCCTGCATCAGCGACGCCTGCTGCAGCAGGTACATGCCCTGGGCCTGCACGGTCTGCCAGTAGGTCACGATGTCCTGCACCGGGGCGTAGTACTGGCGGTCGTCGAGCCACACCCCCACGTCGTTCTGTCCCGCTGCCTGCCGGGCGGCGGCCCCGGCGGCGTTCAGCTTCCAGTCGGTGAGGTGGGCGCGCCCGCAGGTCTGGATGACGCCGGGGGTGCTGCCGTGCGTGACCATGTACTGATGGGCCTCCCGGATGTCGTGGGCCATCGGGCTCGTCTCGACGTTCACGACGTCCCGCTTCGGGTTCGTGCCGAGGGTCACGTCGACGAAGTCGTCCATGTACCCCTGCAACCGGGTCGTGTTCGTGAGCCGGTTGTCCTGAACGCGCTGCAGCTCCTTGATCACCTGGGTGTACACGGCCTGCGAGGTCTCGACCGAGGTGATGAAGTGGGGCAGGTCGCTCGACTGGGTGACGCACTGGCCGAGCACGACCGTGTCCTCGAGCTCGAGCACGTTCTGCTTGACGTCGGCGAGCTGCACCTGCAGCTGATCCAGCTTGCGCTCGATGTCGTCGAGCTGCTGCAGGCGGTCGAGCACGTCCTGGATGCCTGGACCGGTGTCGCCGCCGAAGATCGTGGAGATCGTCGGTCCGAGGATGTCGAGGAAGAGCGACGCCCCCGTGAACTCGCGGCCGAGCAGCTTGCCCACGTTGCCGAGCGCCGAGTTCATCCCGCTGATCCAGGTCGTCGCCGTTCCGGCACCCGACCACGACGCCGCCTGGGCCGGCTGGGGCTGCTCGACGACGACGGCGCCGCCCGCGATGACCGCGGTGACGGCGACGGCGGCCGCGGCGCGGGAGAGCCGGGCTCCCGGCCGGCGGGCTCCGCGCATCCGGGAGCCGGATCGGGAGGGGCGGTCGGGGCGGCGGGGCGATCGCGGGAGCATCGGGGTTCTCGAATCTGTGCTGTGGTCGTGAGAGGGCGGTGGTCGTGAGCAGGCGGATCGTTCGACGGTGCCTGCCCATGGTGCCTGTCTGTCCGCTCCCCGCACAGTCCCCCTATCGGGTGCACTCCGGCGTACGGTGAGCCGCATGAGCCCGACCAGCAGCGACGACGCCCGCGATCAGTACACCTTCGACAACCCGGTCACCCGGTACGCGCGGGTCGAACCGCCCGTGCAGCATCAGCCCGAGCCCGGCGTGCAGGGGCCGATGCGGCCGGTGCCCGACCTCGGCGAGGAGAGCTACCGCGGTCTTGGCCGGCTGATCGGCCGCAGGGCGCTGATCACCGGCGGCGACTCGGGCATCGGCGGCGCCGTGGCCATCGCGTTCGCGCGCGAGGGCGCCGACGTCGCCATCTCGTACCTCCCCGACGAAGAAGCGGATGCCCGCCACGTCCTCGATCTCATCCAGGCCGCCGGGCGCCGCGGTGTGGGCCTGCCGGGCGACATCACCGACGCGGCGCACTGCCGGCAGCTCGTCTCGGACGCCGTGGAGCAGCTCGGCGGCCTCGACATCCTGGTCAACAACGCGGGCAAGCAGATCGCGGTCGACCGGCTCGAGGACCTCTCCGACGAGCAGTTCGAGCAGACCTTCCGCACGAACGTCTTCGCGAACTTCTGGATCACCAAGGCCGCCCTGCCGCACCTGCCGGCCGGGGCATCCGTCATCAACACGGCGTCGCTCGAGGCGTACCAGCCGTCGCCCGAGCGGGTCGACTACGCGGCCACGAAGGCGGCGATCAACAACCTCTCGAAGGGGCTGGCGCAGCAGCTGGCGCCGCGGGGCATCCGCGTGAACGTGGTGGCGCCGGGCCCGACCTGGACGGCGCTGCAGGTCTCGGGCGGCGTCAGCGACGAGCAGATGAAGGCCTTCGACGACGAGAGCACCTACCAGCGCGCCGGCCAGCCGGCCGAGCTCGCGCCCGCCTACGTCTTCCTCGCCTCGGCCGAGTCGAGCTACGTCTCGGGCGAGACCCTCAACG
This sequence comes from Herbiconiux flava, assembly GCF_013409865.1. NCBI lineage: Bacteria > Bacillati > Actinomycetota > Actinomycetes > Micrococcales > Microbacteriaceae > Herbiconiux > Herbiconiux flava. The sequence goes on along the minus strand of NZ_JACCBM010000001.1, from coordinate 485,273 downwards.
TCAACGGCGCGATGCCCACCCCCTGATCGGATGCTCCCCGCACTCCTCGGGGCCTCCGAGCCCGTGACGAGGTCGGCGCCCGTGAGGCGTGCGCGAACCGGCCGGGTCAGCGGGGGAGGGGGCCGCGGGGTGGGGTGGAGGCGGCGAGTTCGGCCGGGGTGAGGGCGTCGAGGGAGCGGCCGCGGGTCTCGGGGCCGAGGGCGGTGGCCGCGAAGCCGATGGCGCAGGCCGCGATGACGAAGAGCGCCACGAGCCACGACGCCCCCGAGGCCGCCGCCACGAGGGCCACCGCGATCAGCGGGGTGAGGCCGCCCGAAAGGGCGCCGGCGACCTCGCGGCTGAAGGCGAGGCCCGTGAAGCGGGCCCGGGCCGTGAAGAGCTCGGAGAAGTAGGCGCCCTGCGGCCCGAACATGGCGCCGACGCCCACGCCGAGACTCACCACGACGGCGATCGTGATGCCGAGCGGCGATCGGGTGCCGTCGATGATCGCGAAGTAGGGGAAGACGAACAGGGCCGAGAAGCCGATGCCGAACAGCACGACCGGCTTCCGGCCGACGCGGTCGGAGAGCGCGCCGAAGAGCGGCAGCGTGATCATCGTCGCGAAGGTGGCCGCCGTCACGGCGATCGGGCCGACGGAGTTCGCGAGCTTCAGGGTGCCCACGAGGTAGGCGGTGAGGAAGGTGAGGTTGACGTAGGCGAGCACGTTCTGAGGCGTCTGGCTGCCGATCAGCACGAGCGCCGCCTTCTTCTCGAAGCGGAAGACCGACGAGATCGGCGCCGCCTTCACGGTCGGCTCGGCGGCCGCCCGCTCCTGCGCCTCGAGGAACGCCGGGCTCTCGGCGAGCTTCAGCCGGATGAACAGCGCCACCGCGATCACCACGACGCTCGCGGCGAACGGGATGCGCCAGCCCCAGGCGAGGAAGTCCTCCTCAGGCAGCTGCGTCACGAGGGCGAACGCCCCCGACGCGAGCAGCAGCCCGAGGTAGACGCCGACCGCCGGCCACGCCCCCTGGAGCCCGCGCGATCGCGCCGGCGCGCTCTCGACCGAGAGGATCGCGGCCCCGCCGAACTCCGCCCCGGCCCCGATGCCCTGCACCGCCCGCAGCACGACCAGGATGATCGGCGCCCACACCCCGACCTGCTCGTAGGTGGGCACGAACGCCATCGCGACCGTCGAGACGCCCATCACGAGCAGCGTGATGATGAGCACATTCTTGCGCCCCACCGTGTCGCCCAGCCGGCCGAAGATCAGCCCGCCGAGCGGCCGGATGAAGTAGCCCACCGCGAGTGTCGCGAAGGCGGCGAGGGTGGCCACCGTCGGGTCGGCGTCGGTGAAGATGATGCGGTTGAACACCAGCGCGGCGGCCGTGCCGTAGAGGTAGAAGTCGTACCACTCCAGCGCCGACCCCACGAGCGCGGCGGCCGCCACCCGCCGGTTCACGCCCGTCGATCCCTCAGCCCGCGACATCGATGCCCTCCTCCTCGGTGACCGCCCCGGCCACCGACTCGCCGATCGGTCCGGCCTCCGCCGAGTGCGAATGGATCAGCCGGATGATCTCCTGGCTCATGCTGTCGTACTCATGGCTGTTCTCGCGCTCCCCCGTGATGACGAAGCGGTCCATCACCGCGATCCGGTCGGCCAGCGTGATCATCTCGGCGAGGTCGCTGGAGATCAGCAGGATCGCCATGCCCTCGTCGGCGAGCTTCCAGATCAGCTCGTAGAACGACCGCTTCGTGCGCAGGTCGATGCCGACGGTCGGCTCGTCGATGATCAGGATGCGCGGGGAGGCGGCCAGCCATTTCGCCAGCGACACCTTCTGCTGGTTGCCCCCCGAGAGCCGCCCCGCCAGCTGGGCCTGCGAGGAGATGCGGATGTCGAGGTCGTCGACGAAGCGGGCCACGAGCTCCCGTTCGCGCCGCGCGCTGATCAGTCCCGGCCCGCGCTGCAGCTCCGGCCACACCGTGACCGCGATGTTCCTCGTGATGCTCTGCTCGAGGAAGACGCCCTCCTCCTTGCGGTTCTCGGTCACGTAGCCGATGCGGTGCCGGTGCAGCGCCTGACGCACCGAGCGGATGCGCGCCGGCACCCCCTCGACCCGGAGCTCTCCCGCGGTGATCCGCTCGAGCCCCACGATCGCCCGGGCGAGCTCGGTGCGCCCGGCCCCCACCAGCCCGTACAGGCCGAGGATCTCACCGGGGCGCACGCGGAGCGAGACCCCGTGGTGCCCGGCGGTCGTCGTGACCGACGACAGCTCCAGGGCGGGGGCCTCGCTCCGCGGAGCGGCGCGCGCGGGCACGGTGAGCGAGCCGAGCGCCCGCCCCACCATCGTGTCGACGATCTCGTCGTGCGAGTGCGCGGCCAGCGGCTGCGACTCGAGCACCGAGCGGCCGTCGCGCAGTACCGTCACGGTGTCGCAGTGCGCGTAGACCTCCTCGAGCTTGTGGCTGACGAACAGGACGGCCGCGCCCTCGTCGCGCAGCCGGTCGACCACGCGGAACAGCCGGTCGCTCTCGGCGCCGCTGATCGACGCGGTCGGCTCGTCCAGCAGCAGCACCCGCGTCTCGGTGTAGAGCGCGCGGGCGATCTCGACGAGCTGCATCTGCGCCGACGACAGTTCGGCGATCGGGGTGGCCGGGTCGAGGGCGACCTCGAGCTGCGCCAGGCACGCGGCGGCCTCGTCGTGCACGCGGGTCCAGTCGATCCGGCCGCCGCGCAGCGGCATCCGCCCGAGCACGATGTTCTCGGCCACGCTGAAGCCGCGGATGACGTTGCGCTCCTGGTGCACGACGCCGATCCCGGCGTCCCGCGCCGCGGCGGGGTCGGCCAGCGACGTCTCCACCGCCCGCCCGTCGCGGCCGGCCACGAGGATGCGCCCGCCGTCGGGCCGGTGCACGCCGGTGAGCGCCTTGATCAGGGTGGACTTGCCCGCCCCGTTCTCACCCAGCAGGGCGTGCACCGATCCGGGCAGCAGGGTGAGCGACACCTCGTCGAGCGCCTTGACGCCCGGGAACGACTTGGAGATCGCGAGGGCCTGGAGAGCGGGAACGGTCATCGGGAGGCCTCCACGGTCTCGGGGGTCCGGGCATCCTCGGCACGCTCGGCGCCCCGCCGCCGTTCGGCGCGCACCTGCCGCACCCGGTCGAGGGCGACGGTGCCGAGCACGACGGCGCCGATCACGAAGTTCACCCACGCGGGGGCGAGCTGGAACTCGGCCCGCGCGGTGTCGACCAGGCGCACGACCGTCGCCGCGAGCACGGTGCCGAGCACGGCGACGGTGCCGCCCGTCAGCGAGACGCCGCCGATGATCGGGGCGGCGAAGCTCGGCAGCAGCCAGTCACCGCCGACGCTCTGGTTCACCCCGGGCAGTGCGGCGAGGCTGACGAGCGCCGCGACACCGCAGAGGAGGCCTGAGGCGGCGTGCGCGAGCACGACGCTGCGATCGTTCGAGATGCCGAGCAGTCGCGCGGCCTCGGGGTTGTCGCCGCTCGCCAGGAGTCGCCGCCCGGATCGGGTGTACCGGAAGGCCAGGGCCACGACGACCGCGACGGCCACCGCGGCCAGGAAGATCACCGGCACGCCGACGACGGTCGCCCGGCCGACGGCGGCGAGCGGCTCCCAGTTGGCGGCCGAGACCGTGCGGGTGCCGACGAGCGCGTACTGCGCCCCGAGCAGGATGGTCATCGTCGCCAGCGTCACGATGAAGCCGTTGATGCGGGTGAGCACGACCAGCCAGCCGTTCGCGAGTCCGGCGAGCAGCCCGACCGCGAGCGGCACGATCGCCCCGAGCAGGGGCGGCACGCCGACGTCGGCCATCAGCACTGCGGCGAGGGCGGCGGCGACACCGCCGATGGCACCGACCGCGAGGTTGAGCTGGCCGACGGCGACCGTGATCATCTGCGCGAGACCGATCAGGATCGGCACGGCCAGGAACTGGAAGAAGGTGCGGACGCCGACGGGGGAGAAGAGGTCTCCGCCCGAGGCGAGGCCGAGCAGCACGGTGCCGGCGACGACGATCACGACGAGGGTGATGCTCTGCGAGCGCAGCAGGGCGCGCACGCCGGTGCGACGGCCGCCGTTCATGCCGGCACCTCCTCGGCGGTGGGGGTGCGGCCTCTCCGCAGCCTGATCTCCCTCACCCGGTCGGCCGAGAGGGCCACCAGCAGGATGATGCCGAGCAGCACGTTGAGCGTCTCGATCCCGACGCCGAACAGCTCGAGCCCCTTGCGGATCACCAGCGTCAGCGTGATGCCGAGGAAGGTGCCGACCACCGAGACGTAGCCTCCGGCCAGCAGCGTGCCGCCCAGGATCGGCCCCACGAACGACTGCAGCATGAACTCGTCGCCGATCGACGGCGTGAACGACCCGATGCTGGTGGCCAGCAGGATGCCCGCCAGCGCCGCGAGCGTGCCCGAGAGCGTGTGCGCCAGCACGATCCGCCGCGCCGTGGGGATGCCCGACAGCTCGGCGGCGGTGACGTTGCTGCCGGTGAGCAGCAGTTCGCGGCCGTACCGGGTGCGCTGGTAGAGCAGCCCGATCACGGCCATCACGACGAGCACCGGCACGACCATCAGCGGGATGGCCGCCGGGCCGCACCAGCCGGCGAGGCAGACCGATGCGAACGAGGTGCGGCCGAGCAGGTCGAAGCCCTCCGGCTTCACGACGAAGGCCGACCCGGTGCTGAGCGCGGAGTAGACGGTGGGCACCAGACCGAGCAGCGCGAAGCTCATGGCGAGCGTGACGATGAACGAGTTCACCCCGGTGCGGGCGATCATCCAGCCCGTCACGGCCCCGATCGCGGCACCCGCGACCAGGCCGAGCAGGATCCCGGCCACCAGGGGCAGGGCGAACAGGTCGAACGAGATGCCCGCGACCATCGCGCCGAACGCCGCCATCTGGCCGACGGCGATGTTCATGTGGCCGATCGAGAGCACCGTCATCTGGGCGAGCCCGACGACGGTGAAGACCGCGATCGAGGTGATCAGCGGGGCGAGCACGAAGGCGCCGTTCAGGAACGACGGCTTGAGGGCGACCAGCACGCCGACGAGCACCGCGATGATCGCGATCAGCACGAAGCGGGGGGTGCCGAGCCAGCGCACGACAGCGGGGCGGCTCGTCACGCGACGATCCGGTCGTCGATGGCGTCCTGGTTCCAGGCGATGCCGAGGCCGGGAGCGGTCGGCGCCAGGGCGCGGCCGTCGACGATCTCGAGCTCGCCGTGGGTGATGGCGCGCAGCTGCGGGATGTACTCGACGTAGCGCCCGTTCGGCACGGCGCCCACGAGGCTGACGTGCAGCTCCATCAGGAAGTGCGGGCAGACCGCGACGTTGAAGGCCTCGGCGAGGTGGGCGACCTTGAGCCACGGGGTGATGCCGCCGATCCGGGCCACGTCGACCTGCACGATCCCGGCGGCCCCGCGCTCGAGGTACTCCCGGAACTGCGCCACCGAGTACATCGACTCCCCGACCGCGATCGGGATGCTCGTCGCCCGGGCGAGCCGCTGGTGCCCGGCGACGTCGTCGGCGGGCAGCGGCTCCTCGAGCCAGAACAGGTCGAGCGGCTCGAACGCCCTCGCCCGCCGGATCGCCTCGGCGCCGGTCATCGACTGGTTGGCGTCGACCATCAGGTCCATCCGGTCGCCCACGGCGTCGCGCACCGCGCGCAGCCGCTCGACGTCGTCGGCGACGTGCGGCATGCCGACCTTGATCTTGAGACCCGACCAGCCGGCGGCGCGCGATCGCAGCGCGCCCTCGACGAGCTCGTCGGTCGAGAGGTGCAGCCATCCGCCTTCGGTGTCGTAGAGCGGCACCTCGCGGCGGAACCCGCCCGCCGTCTGCCAGAGCGGGGCGCCGGCGCGGAGGGACTTGAGGTCCCAGAGCGCCGTGTCGACCGCGGCGAGGGCGAGGGAGGTGATCGCCCCGGTCGTGGTCGCGCGGGTCGAGGCGAAGAGGCGGTGCCAGATCGCCTCGACGTCCGCCGCGTCCTGCCCGGGCAGGAGGTCGAGGAGGTGGTCGCGCAGCATCGACAGCACCGCCCGCCCGCCCGTGCCGATCGTGTAGGAGTACCCGACGCCGGTCAGGCCGTCGTCGGTGTCGATCTCGACGAAGACCGTCTCCTGCTTGACGAAGCTCTGCACGGCGTCGGTGCGCACGGTCTCGACCTCGAGGTCGACGAGGCGGGCGCGGGCGGTGGTGATGATCGGCATCGGTGCCTCCGGGACAGCGGCCGTGGGCGGCCGTAAGGGACAGCGGCCGTGGGGCGGCCGGAAGGGGGAGCGGCCGCGGGGCGGCCGGAAGGGGGGTGCGGGGTCAGGAGCAGACGAGGTAGTCGGCGTCGAAGTCCTTCATCAGCTGCTCGCTCGCGGCGGTGCGCTCGTCGTCGTAGCTGGCCACGTTCTCCTTCGTCACGACGAAGGAGCCGGAGTCGATGATCGCGCCGGGCTCGGACATCGTGCACTCCTTGCTGGCGAGCTTCGCGAGGGCATAGCTGCCGACGTAGGCCTGGCCGGTCGGGTTCTGGGCGATCGTGGCGTACACCGAGCCGTCCTCGATGGCGGCGAGGATGGTCTCGTCGTCGTCGATCGCGACGAGCGAGATGGGCAGGCCCGACTCCTTCACCGCGGTGGCAGCGGCGACCGCGGGGTTGTACGCGGTCGAGACGATGCCGGTGATCTCGCTGCCCTTCGAGGCGAGCAGGTCGGCCACGGCCTTCTGCGCGGTGGTGATGTCGGTGTCGATGTCGGTCACGTCGGGGAGCAGGGTGACGGCGCCGTTCGTCTCCTCGACCGCCTTCTTCACCCCGGCGATGCGCCGCTGCGTGTTGGAGTCGACGTTCACCCCGGTGAGGTGCGCCAGCACCCCGCTGCCGCCCATCGCCTCGATGGTCGCCTGCGCGGCCTTGTAGGCCGCGGCCTCGGTGTCGGTGGACAGGCAGAAGTCGGCGTCGTTGGTGTCTCCGGCCGGGCAGGAGCCGAGCGCCGCGCTGGCGATGCCGTTCTGCTTCAGGTTCTGGAAGGTCGAGTTGATGTCGGTGGGCGAGACGCCGAACACGCCGAAGGCGTTGTAGCCGTTGGCCACGAGGGAGTTGATGACGTCGTTCTCCTTCGTCTGGTCCCACCCGGCGGTCTCGTTGAAGGTGGCGTCGCCCAGGCCGAAGTCGGTCTTGGCCTGGTCGGCCGCGGCGATCCACGGCTGGAAGTACGGGTGCGGGCCGCCCGGCACGAGGGCCACCTTCACGGAGTCGAGCCCGGTCGCCTCACCGCCTCCGGACGAGGCCTGCGGGGTGCAGCCGGCGAGCAGCAGGGCCGCCGTCGTCATCGCGGCGAGGGCGAGGGGAATCGTGGTGCGTCTCATCGTTGAGCCTCCATCGGTGCAGGTGATCCTATTTGATTTTCCTATAGGATTTGAGCCATGCTCCACGATAGATTGGATCCTGTCAAGCAGGAGGGGGCGACGGATGCTCGAGGGGCAGTATCTCGACTCGTTCGGCGCGGCCTCGGGGTCGCCCCGGCCCACCGAGGTGCATCAGCACCTGCGTGCCCTGATCATGTCCGGAGCCATTCCGCCCGGCCGGCGGATTAACATCGACGACGCCGCCCGGCAGCTCTCGGTCTCCCCGACGCCGGTGCGCGAGGCGCTCGCCGGCCTGGAGTCCGAAGGGCTCGTCGTGAAGGTGCCGCTCCGGGGCTACCGCACCACCGAGCTGCTCACCCGCGACGAGCTGATCGAGCTCTACGAGCTGCGCATGCTGCTCGAGCCGGCGGCCGCGGCCTCGGCGGCCCGGCGTCGCGACGACGCTGCCCTGGCGGCGTTCGACGCGGAGCTCGGCACGATGAGCGGCCACCCGGCCGCCCTTCCGGCCGGGGCGCTCTCGGCCCACGACGAGCGGCTGCACGGGCTGGTCTTCCAGACCGCGGGCAACGGGCTGATCAGCCGCACCTATGCCAGGACGCACTGCCACCTGCACATCTTCCGGCTCTCCTACGCGGGCAGCTACGGCCACGGCACGCTCGACGAGCACGTCGAGATCGTGCGCGCGATCCGCGACGGCGACGCCGACCGGGCGGCCGAGGCGATGCGCGGCCACCTCGACAGCTCGCTCGGCCGGGTGCTCGGCACGGAGGCCGCCGGCCGCTGACCCGGCTCGGCAGCCGGCGGTCGTCAGCCCGGCACGAGACCGGGCAGCCCTTAGTTCGCCGTGTAGCGCTGCTGCACGATGCCCTGCAGCACCGCCGCCGCCGCCCCGCGCGCCCAGTCCTCGAAGGCGTGCGGCCGCAGCACGATGCGGCAGCGCCCCGCGGCGCCGAAGGCGTGGGCCTCGAAGGCGGCGCGCAGCCGCTGGTCGTAGAGGTCGTAGTCCGACACGGCCTCGCCCGTGATCAGCACGATCTCGGGCCCGGTGAGGTTCGCGACCGTCGCGATGGCCGTGCCGATCACGGTGCCGGCCCGGTCGAAGACCTCGACGGCCACGGGGTCGCCGTCGTGGGCGAGCGCCACGGCCTCGGCGATCGTGGCCACCGGATGCCCGTCCCGCACCCCGCCCGCCTCGGCCACCGCGCGCACGATCGCCCCGGTCGACGCCACCGCCTCCACGCAGCCGCGCCGCCCGCAGGTGCAGACGAATCGCTCCGACGTCAGCGGCAGGTGCCCGATCTCGCCCGCCACCCCGAAGGCGCCCTCGACGACCTCGCCGTTGACGTGCAGCCCGCAGCCGATGCCGCTGCCGATCGTGATGATGGCGAACGAGCTCGTGCCGACGCCCTCGCCGAACCAGTGCTCCGCGATGGTGAGCGCCCGCACGTCGTTCTCGATCAGCACCGGCACGCTGAGCCGCTCGGTCAGCGCACCGCCGAGATCCTCCCCGGTCCAGCCGAGCAGAGCGGATTCGCGCACGAGGCCGTTCCGGGAGTCGACGTCGCCCGACACCGAGACCCCGATCCCGGCGAGCCGCTCGCGCCGGTCGCCGAGCAGGGCGCAGAGCCGCTCGGCGATCTCGGCGACGCCCTCCACCACCGCGTCGAAGGAGCGGCCGACCGGCTGGTGGGCCGACACGAGCATCCGGGCCCCGAGGTCGGTGGCGACCCCGATCACCTCGCCCGGGTTCACCTTGATGCCGAGCACCACGAGCGAGGCCGGGTCGACCTTGATCGGGTTCGCCGGCCGGCCGCGGGGGCCGCCGCGCGGCGCCGGGTCGTGGTCGACGATCAGCCCGGCGGCGATCATGGGCGCCACCGCCTTGGTGACGGCGGCCTGCGACAGCCCGGTGGCCTTCGCGACGTCGGTGCGCGAGAGCGGTCCGTGGGTCAGGATGCCCGTGAAGATGTCCACGGCGGCCGGCGACGCGGCTCCGAGCACGCGCAGCGCCTCGCCCGCCCGCTCGCCGATCCGCACGCTGCTCATCGCGACCCTTCCGTCGTGCACCCCATTCTGCCGGTCGCCGGGCCGCGGCGGGTGCCCGCGCGTTCCGACGGCCCGCGGGCGGAGCCGACCCGTCCGCTAGCGCTCGATCCTCCGCAGATCGAGCACGACCGCCTGCGCCGGGTCGAGCGTCGGCAGCGGAACCCCGGCCACGGCGAGCACCGTGCCCGGCAGCTCCACGCCGCCCGCCCGGGCCGCGTCGAACCACTCGGGCCCCTCGCCCTGGTGCAGCGCCGCTGCCCCGAGCTCGTCTCGCACGGTCACCCGGTAGCTCGCGGAGGCGTCGAGCCCGGGCATCCGCACCCGCCCCGACTGACCGGCCGCCGAGGTGCCGAGCCGGGCCCAGGCGTAGAGCGCCCGCGAGCCGTCGGCGGCGACGCTGCCGTGCAGCAGGGTCTGGTCGTCGGGCAGGTCGGCGTGCACCCGGCGGCCGGTGGCGACGAGCTCGCGGATCTCCTTGTAGAGCCCGCCCCAGCGGCGCAGCGCCTCGAGCTCCTCGTCGGTGCAGCGCGTGATGTCCCACTCGATGCCGGCCGAGGCGAACAGCGCGGTGGCCAGCCGGAAGGACAGGTCGGCCGAGCGGTGCGTCGTGTGCGAGCGCTCGGCGCCCACGTGCGAGCCGAGCAGCTCGGGTGGCAGCAGCAGCTCCGACCAGCGCTGGATGCGCTGCCGCTCGATCGGGTCGTTGCAGTCCGAGGTCCAGACCCGGTCGGTGCGCGCGAGCACGCCGAGGTCGACGCGGCCGCCGCCCGAGGCGCACGACTCGATCTCGAGCGCGGGGAAGCGGCTGCGCAGCGCGTCGAGCAGGGCGTAGAGCGCCAGGGTCTGCGCGTGCACCCCGGGCGCCCCGCCGGCGGTCTGCCGGGTGGCCTCCATCAGGTCGCGGTTGTGGTCCCACTTCAGGAAGTCGATCGAGTACGCCTCGACCAGCTCCGAGATGGCGTCGAGCAGGTAGGCGAAGGCCTCCGGATGCGCGATGTCGAGCACGTACTGGTGCCGGCTCGAGGTGCCGAGGCCGGCCTCCGGGCCGAGCACCCAGTCCGGATGCGCGCGCGCCAGCTCGGAGTCGAGGTTGATCATCTCGGGCTCGAACCACAGCCCGAACTGCATCCCGTGCGAACGAACCCGCTCGGCGAACGGGCCGAGCCCGTCGGGCCAGACGCCCTCGTCGATCTGCCAGTCACCGAGCCCCGCCCGGTCGTCGCGGCGGCCGCGGAACCAGCCGTCGTCGAGCACGATCCGCTCCACGCCGATCGAGGCGGCGCGGTCGACGAGGTCGATCAGCCGGGGGAGCTCGTGGTCGAAGTAGACCGCCTCCCAGGTGTTCAGTACGAGCGGCTGGGCGCCCGGTCGCCGGCGGTCGGAGCGCACGCGGTCGTGGAAGCGGTCGGCGACGCCGTCCAGGCCCTCGCCCGACCAGGCGAACAGCACGAGCGGGGTCGAGTAGGTCTCGCCGGCGGCCAGCCGGATCTCGCCCGGCCGCACCAGCTCGCCGCCGCCGAGCACGGCGGACGCCGCGCCGGCGCCCTCGGGCAGCCGCTCGACGAACCAGCGCTGATCGCCGCTCCAGGCGACGTGCATCGCCCAGACCTCGCCGTGGCCCGCATCGAAGCCCGGGGTGCCCACCGCCATCAGGTACGGCGAGTCGACGCCGGGCTTGCCGCGGCGCACTTCGCGGGCGTGCAGGCCGTCGCGCACCGGCGTGCGCTGCGGCTCGCGCTCGCGGCTCCACTTGCCGGTGAAGTCGAGGATCTCCGTCGCGCGGGCGGGCAGCGGCAGCTGGGCCACGAGCCCGGCCAGGTCGTAGGGGGCGTCGCCGGCCGACGCGGTCGAGCCGATCGTCACGGACACCCCGACGAGCCCGCTCGGCTCGAGGGTGACCCGCTGCCCGATGGCGAGCCCGCTGACCGCGTCGTCGAAGCGGAGCTCGATCGAGCCGCCGGCATCCTGCACGTCGACGAGAACCTCCCGCAGCACGGGCCGCGGCGTCGTCGCCCCGCCCGCCCGGTGCCCGCTCAGCCCCGGCACCCCCGACCAGTCGTGCCGCTCCCCGGGCAGCAGCGGGAACCGCCGCGCCACGTCGGGGGCGTTGTGCAGCCGGGCCGTGCCCGAGGTCAGCCGGAGGGCCTCGAGCTCCGCGTCGGAGAGCGGGCCGAGATCGCCGCCCCAGTGCAGCACCGAGGGGGCATCGCCCGTCGCGTCGAGCACGAGGGACACCCCCGCTGCGCGCAGGTGGGGGATGCGGTGGGGTGCAGAGCTCATCTCGTCCTTCTCCATCGAATTATTTGACACCATCAATTATTGCTACTTATGCTGACACCGCAACTCGAGCACGACCTACCAGATGGGCGAGATCAATGGCGATTACAGCGTCTCGCGGCACCCGCGCCGCGAAGAGCACCCGTGTCAAGGGCCAGGGGGCGATCAACTCGCACTCCCCGGCGCACCGGGGCGACGGGCGACTGGCCTGGGTGCTGATCGCCCCGGCGCTCGTCGGGTTCCTGGTGTTCTTCCTCTACCCGACGCTCCGCGGCATCTACCTCAGCTTCACCGATTTCAAGGTGCTCACGCCGCCGACCTTCACGGGCTTCGACAACTTCGTGCGGCTGTTCGGCGACCAGGTGTTCTGGTCGTCGCTCGGCGTCACGGTCTACTTCGTGCTGCTCAGCGTGGTGTTCGGCATGACGATCTCGCTGGTCACCGCCGTGGTGCTGCATCGGCTCACCTCGAACACCGTCGTGCGCGGCATCATCATCCTGCCGTTCCTGATCTCGGGCGTCGTCGCCGCGACCACCTGGTCGTGGATGCTCGACTCCCAGCTCGGCGTCGTGAACATGCTGATCGAGCAGCTCACCGGGGAGCCGATCATGTTCCTCGGATCGCGGGCCTGGGCCATCCCCTCGATCGCCATGATCAGCGTCTGGAAGTCGATGGGCTACAACGCGATCATCATCTTCGCCGGGCTGCAGACCATCCCGCCCACCATCTACGAGGCCGGCCGCATCGACGGCGCCAACGAGGTGCAGATGTTCCGCCGCCTGACGCTCCCGCTGCTCCGCCCCATCCTCGCGATGGTGCTCGTGCTCACCGTCATCGGCTCGTTCCAGGTGTTCGACATCGTCGCGGTCACCACCAAGGGCGGGCCCGCCAACGCCTCGAACGTGCTGCAGATGTACATCTACGACAAGGCCTTCGGCCAGTTCGACTTCGGCTACGGCGCCACGATGTCGCTCGCGCTCTTCGCGATGCTCATCATCATCACCTTCCTGCAGATGCGGCTCATGCGGGCGAGCGAATCGGACACCAACTGATGACAACCATCCTGAAGCCCACCCCCCGCGTGACCACCGAGGTGCTCACCACGCCCGAACGCCCGAAGGCGCCGCGCGGCCGCACGATCTCCCGGTTCTCGGCCGGCCGGGCCGTGGCCTGGCTCTACATCGCGATCGTGCTGGTCGTGACGGTCTTCCCGTTCTACTGGATGCTCCGCACCGCCTTCTCGAACAACTACTCCCTCATCCGCGACCCGGGATCGCTGCTGCCCGTCGACTTCACCTGGGGCGCCTTCGCCCGCGTGCTCGGCATCGCCAGCCAGGAGCAGTCGCTCGCCGAGGGCGGCTCGGGCGCCTCGATCGAGATCCTGCACTTCCTGCTGAACTCGGTGATCTACGCGACCATCCAGACGGTGGCGATCGTGTTCTTCTCCACCATCGCGGCGTACGCCTTCGCACGGCTGCGGTGGCGGGGGCGGGATCTGATGTTCTCGGTCTTCCTCGCGGCACTGATGGTGCCGGGCATCCTGACCCTGCTGCCGAACTTCGTGCTCGTGAAGGACCTGGGCCTGCTGAACACCTTCGCGGGCATGATCCTGCCGACGGCCCTGTTCTCGGCGTTCAACATCTTCTTCCTGCGCCAGTTCATGCTGGGCCTCAGCGAGGAGATCGAGGAGGCGGCGCTGATCGACGGCGCCGGGCGGATCCGGGTGCTGTTCCGGATCACGCTGCCGATGACCTCGGGGCCGATCATCACGCTGTCGATCCTCGGCTTCATCACCGCCTGGAACGACTACTTCTGGCCCCTGCTGGTCACGAGCGACGACTCGGTGCGGCCGCTGACGCTGGCGCTCGCGGTCTTCAAGCAGTCGTCGCCGCAGGCCTCGCCCGACTGGGCCGGGCTGATGGCGGCCACCCTCGTCGCGGCGCTGCCGATGCTGCTGCTCTTCCTCGTCTTCGGCAAGCGCATCGTCAACTCCATCGGATTCACGGGGCTGAAATGACCGACGACCTCGCGCTCGTCGAGCGCCCCCGTGCCGACGCGCTGCGCCTGGGCTTCACCGCACCTGCCGCCGAGTGGGTCGAGGCCACCCCGGTCGGCAACGGCCGCACCGGCGCCATGGTCTTCGGCGGGCGCTCGGGCACCCGGCTGCAGCTGAACGACTCGTCGGTCTGGTCGGGCACGCCGACGGCCGGGTCGCGCGCCCTCGACGAGCTGGTGGCGGGCGGTGCCGGCCCCGAGCGGCTGGCGGAGGTGCGGGCCGCGATCGACCGCGGCGACTACCGCGAGGCCGAGCGCCTGCTGTACTCGTTCGAGGGCCCGTGGAGCCAGGAGTTCCTGCCCCTCGGCGAGCTGGTCGTGACCGAGCTGCCGGATGCGCGATCCGCTGTTCCGGGCGACGCCGAGGTCGCGGGGTCCTACGCCCGCGAGCTCGACCTCGACGACGCGATCGTGCGCGAGAGGGCCGGCGTCGACGGATCGCGCACCACCCGCACCGTATGGGCGTCCGCCCCGGCCGGCTGCGTGCTGGTGCACCTCAGCTACGACGTGCCGACGGACGTCGAGCTCGCGGTCTCGACCCCGCTGCGGTTGGAGCGGGCGAGCGCGGGTGCGGGGGCGGCTTCGGGTGCGGAGGCGGCTGCGGGTGTGGGCGAGGGCGCGGGCGACCGCTCGGGCGCCGCGTCGGTCGCCCTGGGCGTCCGCCTGCCGGTCGACGGCGCCCCGCTGCACGAGGAGCAGGTCGCGGAACCGCTGGTCTACCGCGACGAGCGGGACGCGGGTGCCGCCGAGTACGACCCCTACGCCGCGATCGCGGTGGCCGTGCACAGCGACGGTGTCGCCACGGCGGCCGGCACGGGCATCCGTCTCACCGGCGTGCGCCGGGCCCTCGTGGCGATCGCCACCGACAGCACCGGCCGCCGCTGGTGGCAGGGCGACGGCTCCGACCTGACCGCTGCCGCACGCCCCGCCCTGATCGCCGACACGCTGCGGCTCGCCGAGCGGGCCGCCGCGACCGCCCCGGCCGAACTGCTCGCCGCCCACCTCGACGACGTGCGACCGCTGCTCGGGGCCTCCACGCTGCGCATCGGCGCCCGCCGCGCGGGACTGTTCGACGTCGCCCGCGACGTGCTGCACAGCGACGACGACGCCCTCACGGCCACCGTGCTCACCCAGTTCGGGCGCTACCTGCTGGTCGCCGCCTCCCGTCCGGGCTCGCCGCCGGCGAACCTGCAGGGCATCTGGAACGACCGGCTGCGGCCGCCGTGGTCGTCGAACTACACGATCAACATCAACACCGAGATGAACTACTGGGCCGCCGAGTCGAGCGGGCTCGGCGTCTGCCACGGGCCGCTGCTCGATCTGATCGACCGGCTCTCGGTCACCGGGGCCGAGACCGCCCGCCGGCTCTACGGCACCCGCGGCTGGGTCGCCCACCACAACACCGACCCGTGGGGCTACTCGCTGCCGGTCGGGGCGGGGCACGGCAACCCCTCCTGGGCGATCTGGATGATGGGCGGGCTGTGGCTCACCGATCACCTCTGGCAGCACTGGCGCTACTCGCTCGACGAGCGGTTCCTGCGCGAGCGGGCCTGGCCTGTGCTCGTGGGGGCCGCCGAGTTCGCGCTCGACTGGCTGGTGGACGACGTTCCCGCTGAAGGCGCCGTCGGCTCCGTCGGCGGCTCCGGCAGCGGGCCCGGTCTCCGCACGATCCCGTCGACCTCGCCCGAGAACCTCTTCCGCGGGCCCGACGGCCGTGCCGAGTCGCTCGCGCAGTCCTCCACCATGGACATCTCACTGATCCGGGCGCTGTTCGGGCGGGTGACGGAGGCGGCCGGGATGCTCGGGCTCGAGCATCCGGTGCTCGCCGAGATCGCGGCGGCGCTGCCCCGGCTCGTGGGGTTCACGGCCACCGCCGACGGCCGGCTGCGCGAGTGGGGCGCCGACCTCGTGGAGGTCGACCCCGACCACCGGCACATGTCGCAGATGATCGCGGTCCACCCGCTCGGCCTGATCGACCCCGTTTCCACGCCTGAGCTCGCGAAGGCCGCCGTGGCGACCCTCGACCGGCGCGGCCCCGGCGCGATGGGCTGGTCGTGGGCCTGGAAGATCGCCCTGCGCGCCCGCCTCGGCGACGGCGAGACGGCCCGCGAGCTGCTGCGCGAGGCCAGCGCCCCGTTCGAGCGCGACCACCGTCGGCTCGCACCCGTCGACGGCTCGGAGTGGGGCGGACTGCTGCCGAACCTGTTCTCGACGCATCCGCCCGTGCAGCTCGACGGCAACTTCGGCTTCGCGGCCGCCGTGCGCGAGCTGGTGCTCGGCACGGCCGAGGGGGCCGTGCGGCTGCTGCCCGCCCTGCCCGGGGCGTGGGCCGACGGCGAGCTGCTCGGCGCGCGACTGCCCGGCGCCCTGGCGGTCGACCTCCGCTGGGCCGGGGGTCAGCCGGTCGAGGTGGTCGTGCGGCGGCTGGCCGAGGCCTCGCCGCGCGCCGTCGAGGTCGAGCTGCGGGGCCGGCGGATGCGCGTGCCGCTCGACGCCGACGAGACCGTTCTCGACCTGTCCGAGCTCGTTCCGGCCGGGGCGGGGCTGCGCTGATGCTCGTCGACGCTCCGCTCGAGGTGCTGCGGGAGTACCGCAGCAGCCAGGTCGTGCCCGAGGACTTCGACGAGTTCTGGGCCCACACGATCGCCTCCGCCCGGGACGCGGGCGGAACGGTCATCCGCACCCCCGTCGACACCGGCCTCGTGGGGGTCGAGGTGGTCGACCTGACCTTCCCCGGCTTCGGCGGCGACCCGGTGCGGGCGTGGCTCAGACTGCCCCGGATGCGCGACCGCCCGCTGCCCGCCGTCGTGCACTTCACCGGGTACGGCGCCGGGCGCGGCGCCCCGATCGACGACCTCCTGTTCGCGACCGCCGGCTACGCCCACCTCGTGATGGACACCCGCGGACAGGGTGACGGCGGAACCCGCGACCCCGGCTTCGAGCCGATCGCGCCCTCGGGCTTCCTGACCCGCGGCATCACCGATCCGCACTCCTACTACTACCGTCGCGTGTTCACCGACGCGGTGCGGGCGGTCGACGCCGTGCGCGGGCTCGCCGAGGTCGACGCCGACCGGGTCGCCGTGGTGGGAAACAGCCAGGGCGGCGGCATCGCGATCGCGGCGGGCGTGCTCTCGGAGGACGTTCGCGCCGTGCTCGCGCAGGCCCCCTTCCTCGCCGACCTGCCCCGGGCCGTCGGCGCAACCGACCGTTACCCCTACCGCGAGATCGCCGACCTGCTGACCCGGGCCCGCCACCTCGAGGCGTCGGTGCTGCAGACGCTCGCCTATGTCGACACCGTGAACCTCGCCACCCGCGCCCGGGTGCCCGCCTGGTTCTCGGCCGGGCTGATGGACGACATCACCCCGCCCTCCACCGTGTTCGCGGTCCACAACGCGTGGGTCGCCGAACGTCACATCGTCACCTGGCCGTTCAACGGCCACGACGCAGGCGGGTCGCACGATCTCGCGGGTACCCTCCGGGTGCTCGCCGAGACCGTCGGCCCGGCCTGACACCACACCGCCCTGCACATCATGATCGAAGAGGAACCATGAGAACGAGAAGACTGATCCCCGCCCTGGCCGTGCTGGCCCTGGCCGCACCGCTCGCCGCCTGCTCCGCGGGAGGTGGCGGGGGAGGCTCCGCCGGCGGCACCGTGAACTGGTGGACCTGGGACGAGAAGCAGGCCGTGTCGTACAAGGAGTGCCTGGCCGGCTTCGAGGAGGAGAACCCCGGCGTCACCGTGAACATCTCGCAGTACGGCGTCGACGACTACTTCACCAAGCTCACCGCCGGCTTCGTGGCCGGCAACGCGCCCGACGCCTTCCAGAACAGCGTGCAGTTCTTCGACGCCTACGCCAAGCAGGGGCAGCTCGAGCCGCTCGATGACTACATCGCGAAGAGCGACTACGACCTCGGCGTGTTCAACGTCGGCGTCGAGAACTGGAAGTACACCGACGGCAAGCAGTACGCCCTGCCGCTGGACTGGGCCGCGAGCGCCATCTACTTCAACGAGGACATGGTCACCCAGGCCGGCTACACCGCCGACGACATCGCCTCGATGACCTGGAACCCCGACGACGGCGGCACCTTCGACGAGATCGCCACGCACCTGACGATCGACGAGAACGGTGTGCGCGGCGACGAGCCCGGCTTCGACAAGACCAAGGTCGCCACCTACGGCGTCGGCAACCTCGGCACCGAGGACTACATCGGCCAGACCACCTGGAACCCGTTCATCTCGACCACCGGCTGGAAGATCGGCGACCCGGCGGCCTGGGCGACGCAGTTCCGCTACGACGACCCCGAGTTCATCAAGACGATGGACTGGGTGCGCGGCCTCTCCGACCGCGGCATCGCGCCGAAGCTCGGCGAGTTCACGATCGGCGACACCGAGCAGCTCGGCTCGGGCAAGGTGGCCATGTCTTCCGGCGGATCGTGGTCGGCGACCACCTTCGCCCAGCTCCCGGGACTCGAGGTCGGCATCGCGCCGACCGTGCTCGGCCCCGACGGCACCACCCGCTCGATGATGTCGAACTCCAACGGCAACGAGCTCTGGGCCGGGTCGAAGAACAAGGACAACGCCTGGAAGTGGATCTCCTACATGGGCTCCGAGGACTGCCAGACCAAGGCGGCCCTGCAGAGCGGCTCGTTCTTCCCGTCGATCCCCGGCGCCATGGACGCGGTCGCGGCCGACCAGCTGAGCAAGGGCGTCGACCTCGGCGTCTTCGTCGACGCGGCGAAGAACGGCTGGATCTACCCGGCCTACCCCTCCGCCAACGGCTCCGAGATGGGCACGACGATCCAGCCGCTGATGGAGGCGTACTTCACGCACGAGCGCGACGACGACGTCTTCCCCGAGATGGCCGCGACCTCGAAAGAGATCCTGGCCGGGTGATCGCCACCGGCACGGGTGAGGATGCGCGGCTGAGGCTGAGGACGCCGGCCTCGGTCGACATCTTCACGCGCATCCTCACCCACGGTCCGATCGGCCGGATCGACGTCGGCCGGCAGACCGGCCTCTCACAGGCGGCCGTGACCAAGACGGTGGCGCCCCTGCTCCTGGACGGCATCGTCGCCGTCGACCGCCCCCTGGCCGGCGCCGCTCCGGCCGGGGCGGCGCCGGGCCGGCCGGTGCACCCCCTGCGGGTGGTGCCCTCGGCCCGGCTCGTGCTCGGCGTCAAGGTCAACCCCGACGAGGTGATCGGGGTCGCCACGGGGATGACCGCCGACATCCTGCACGTGCTGCGGCGCCCGCTCGGGTCCACCTCGCCCGCCGCCGTCATCGAGGCGGTCGCCGGGGTCGCCGAGGAGCTGGGCGTGCTGCTCGGCGAGCGGGCCGCCCGGCTGATCGGGGTCGGCGTGGCCGTGTCGGGCGACGTCGACGCCGCGACCGGGATCGTGCGGGACTCACCGCTTCTCGGCTGGCGGGGCGTGCCGCTCGCGCATCCGCTCGCCACCCGGCTCGGCGTGCCGGTGCGGGTCGACAACGACGTGCGGGCGCTCACCATCGCCGAGCACTGGTTCGGCGTCGGCCGCGACTCCGGCTCGTTCGCGGTCGTGACGATCGGCTCGGGCATCGGCTGCGGGCTCTACCTGAACGACGACGTGGTGTCGGGGGCGCACGGCGTGGCCGGCGAGCTCGGGCACCTGCCGCTGGCGTCGCTCGACGCGATCTGCGTCTGCGGGCGGCGGGGCTGCGTCGAGGCGGTGGCCTCCTCGGGCGCGGTCCTGCGCGCGGTGCGGGCGGCGACGGATGCTCCGCTGCTGACCCTCGCCGAGGCCGCCGGCCTGGCGCGGGAGGGTGTGCCCGGCGCCATGGCCGCCTTCGACCGCGCGGGCACGGCCATCGGCGCCGCCCTCGCCATCGTGGCGAACCTCACCGGACCGGACACGGTGCTCGTGGCGGGCGAGGGAATGCAGGAGTTCGAGCTCTACGAGCGCACCATCCGCAGGACCTTCGCGGCGCACGCCTTCGGCGCGGCGGCGGACTGCCTGCTGGTGACGCGGGCGCACACCTTCGAGGACTGGGCCCGCGGCGCGGCGGCCTCCGTCATCCGTGCGGCGGTCCGCCAGGAGTTCTGAGCTGTCGGACGGCTCACCCGCGCTCGGCCGGCCGGGCCTCCGCTCGCAGGCCGCGGAGGATCGTCCCGAGAAGCGCCCGGGCCGCATCGCCGTCGGGCGCGAGTCGCGCGCTCCGGATCGAGTGGGCCACGCCGCAGGCGAGGAGCAGAACCGAGGTCGCGTCGACGCCCCGTCTGACCGTTCCGGCGGCCTGGGCCTCTTCGAGCACCGCCGTGAGGCGATCGATGAGCGCGGCGCGCTTCGCGGCCGTCTGGGGGAGGGCGGCGTCGGAGCGGGCGGTGACCCGCTCGAACAGCGGATCGGCGACGAGCAGCGAGACGTGCTCCGAGAGCGACCGTTCGAAGCGATCGGGCCCCGTGTCGCTCAGGATTCGCTCGAGCTCGTCGAAGCGATCCCACGTCACGACCTCCTCGAGCTCCTCGACGGTGGCGAAGTGCCGGTACACCGTGCCCACGCCCACCTCGGCCCGGCGGGCGACCGCGTTCAGCCCGAGATCCTCGCCTCGACCGACCAGTTCCCGTGCTGCCGCGAGGATGCGATCTGGACATCCCAGCCCGCCCACTCGCCTTCGTCACCGGAGCCAGCTCCGGGATCGGTGCCGAGTTCGCTCGCCGCTACGCCCGCGAGGGCTTCGATCTGATGCTGGTCGCTCGCTCGGGGGCACCGCTGCACGCCTTGGCCGATGAACTCTCGGCCGAGCACGCGATCGTCGCGTCCGTGCGGACGGCCGACCTGTCCGACGCGGCGGACGTCGCGAGTCTGGTCGAGATCATCACCGGGCAGCTGCCTCGGCTCGACCACCTCGTCAACAGCGCCGGCACCGCCCCCGAGGGCGATCTGCACCGGATGGATCCCGACGAGCTGCGCCGGATGATCGACGTCAACATCACGGCGCTGTCGATGCTGACCCGGGCCGCCGTCATCCGGATGCGAGGCGCCGGCCGCGGCACGATCATCAACATCGCCAGCGGGGCCGGCTACCAGCCCCTCCCGCACTTCGCGGCGTACGCCGCCTCCAAGGCCTACGTGATCCGCCTCACCGAGGCGCTGTCGGAGGAGCATCGGAACCACGGCCTGCGCATCTTCTCCGTCGCCCCGGGCGACACCGAGACGCCGATGAACCCGGGGCCGGCGAAGAACAAGCGCCAAGCGCACCAGGTGGTCGACACCGCGTGGCGAGCCCTGCGCTCCACGGCGCCCTCCGTGGTCGACGGGCGCATGAACAGCGTCGTCGCCTTCCTGTCGACCCGAGTGCTCAGCAGGCGGTTCGGCCTTCGCACCGCCGAGAGGATGATGCGTCCGAAGGCCGTGCGGCTGCCCGATGAGGTGTCAGCGGGCTGAGGGAGCCGGGCCGGGTCGGCGGCAGTGGTAGTGGTGGTGGTGGTGGCTACTCGACCGGTTGCGCCTCGGGCTGGGAGTGCGCCTCTGCGTCGCCGGTGAGGAGGCGGCGCATCTCGGCCGGGAGGGTGGCGGCCGCGCGGTAGCGGGCCATCAGGGCGGCGTTGGCCTCGTAGTTCGGGCCCTCCCGGAGCTCGGCGACGTGGTGCAGCGCGAAGACGCGGCCCTCGTGTCGGCGGGGCGGTTCGCCGAGGAGGGTCTCGTGGGCGACGTGCCACGCCGCATCCTCGAAGCCCCAGCCGCGGAACCGCTCGTCCTGGCCGCCGTGGCTCGCCCAGGTCGCGGGCGTGGTGACGTAGACGCCGGAGCAGGCGCCGCGCACGACCTCGTGGTCGCAGTCGGCGAGCGGGATGCCGGCGGCGTGCTGCGCGGTGCCGGCCGCGCCGAGCCAGCGGTACTCGGTGTAGGGCAGGTGAACGCGGCCCGAGGTGGCCGCCGCAGCGATCGCCTCGCGCAGGGCGCCTCCCTCGGGGATGGTGTCGGCGTCGCCGATCACCACGACCTCCTCGGGGTCGGCCAGCCGGCCCACGCCGAGGTTGCGGCAGCGCGCGAGGTTGAACACGTCGTCGTCCGAATCCACGATCAGCACCGGCACGTCGCCGAGCTCCTCGCGGTACCAGGCGACCACCGCGTCGAACGCGGCGAGGCGGGAGGGCTGCGGCCTCCACGGGATGACGATCGTGACCATCCTCCGACAATAGGGCCCGCCGCCCCCCTCCCCGCACGGAGTCACCGACCGTTCATCCGGCACCCGGGATACGGTGGGCGGATGGCGGCGGTCGTGAGCGTTGAGACGGTGTTCGGCGCGGCCGTGGAGGCCGCGGTGCGGGCCGAGTGGGAGGCGCTCGCCGCCGCCGGGATGTCGAGTCTCGCGGGGCACACCTCCGCGAGCAACGCACCGCACCTCACGCTGGCCGTACGGCCCGCCGAGGGTGGGTTCGGGCCGTTCGCGCTGCCGGCCGAGGTCGCCGCGGTGCTGCCGCTGCCGGTCGTGCTCGGCGCGCCGATGCTGTTCGGGGCGGGGGAGCGGCGGGTGCTCGTGCGGTCGGTGCTGCCGAGCGTGGGGCTGCTGGGGCTGCACAGGGCCGTGCACGCGCACCTCGCTGCGAGCGCAGGCGGGGGTCAGGATGCTCCGCACACCCGGCCCGGGGAGTGGACGCCGCACGTGACGCTCGCCCGCCGCATCCGCCTCGAACACGTGCCCGCGGCCGTGGCGCTGATCGGCGGGGACATCGCCGGCGAGATCGTCGGCCTGCGGCACTGGAACGCCGAGACCGCGACGGTCACGGCGCTGGAGTGAGGCCGAGCCTCCGAGTGCCCTCCGAGATCGTCAGCTGTCGCCCAGCGCCGGTTAGCGTGGAACCTCGACGAAGGGAGACCCCATGTGGTTCCTCATCATCCTCGGGGCGCTCGGCGCCCTGGTGGCGGGCATCGGCACGGCGCAGGGCCTCCGCCGGCGCCGCACGGGCGACTACTCCGAACGGCTCGATCCCCGCGACGTCCCCGGTCGCGGCCACACCGACGGCCAGGCGGCGGCCGGCGTGAGCCATCACGTGCGGTCCAGCGGGTCCGCCGGGTGGAGCATCTGAGAGTGTTCACCCGTTCGTAACCGGAGGGTGCGAGCATCCGCTCATGTCGAGTTCTGAGCCCTTCCTGCCCGTCGGCGATCCGCGCGACGCCGAGGCCGACGAGGCCGCACGGGAGCGCGATCTCGCCGGCGACCCGCAGGACGACACCGCGTCCGACGTCGACGACGAGGCGGCGGTCGACGATCCCGATGCCGACCGCGCGGCCGGTGAGCAGCGGATGCACGCCGAGTCGACCCCGTTCCGCAGGCCCAGTCCGGGCGATCGCCTGAGCGCCGACGAGCTGGCGGCCGACCTCGGCGACGACGCCGAACGCGACGCCTGAGAGCTCCGGGAATCGGAGCCAACTCTCGGTTCCGCGGCGTACCGTTGCTGCAACCGGAGCGGCTGCGCAGCAGACGGCCGCCGGTTCGTCGGAAGAAGAGATGCCAGATGGCTCGTAACCAGAAGCGCTGGGCGGTCGCGATCGCGGCCCCCGCCGTCGTCGCCGTGGTCGTCGCGGGTGGGGTGCTCGCCACCTCCGCCTCGGCCGACCTGCCCGAGAAGACGCCCCAGCAGGTGCTCGAGCTGGCCGCGCAGGCCGACGTGCAGACGTTCTCGGGAACGGTCGAGCAGAGCTCCGACCTCGGTCTGCCCGACCTCTCGGGCTTCGGCGGCTCGGCCGGCGGAAGCGGCGGCAGTGGCGGCAGCAGCGACGACAGCGGCACCGCGGCCGATCAGGGCCTGTCGCCCGAGTCCGCGCTCGAGCTGCTGACCGGCAGCCATGCGGCCCGCGTCTACGCCGACGGCTCCGACAGGCTCCGCGTGCAGGTGCTCGACCAGCTGGCCGAGCGCGACGTCGTGAAGAACGGCGACGACGTCTGGCTCTACGACTCCAGCGACGACTCGGCCGTGCACACCACGCTGCCGTCCCGCAGCGACGACACGCAGAGCACCCCCGGCACCGTGCCCACCCCCGCCGACATCGCCCAGCGCTTCCTCGCCGCGGTCGACCCCTCCACGGACGTCTCGCTCGGCGCCGACACCTCGGTCGCCGGCCGCGACGCCTACGACCTCGTGCTCACCCCGCGCACCGATGCCACGCTCGTCGGCTCGGTCTCGATCGCGGTCGACTCCGAGACCGGCATGCCGCTGCAGGTCGAGGTGCTCGCCCGCGGCGAGTCCAGCCCGGCCTTCGAGGTCGGCTTCTCCGAGCTCTCGCTCGACACCCCGTCGGCCGACCTCTTCGACTTCACGGCCCCCGAGGGCACCACGGTGACCGAGAAGGCCCTGCCGACGAAGGGCGACGTGCCCGACGCGTCGGCCGCGCATCCGGAGCCCGTCGTCACCGGCGAGGGCTGGGGCAGCGTCGTCGAGCTGCCGATCGGCACCGACACCGCCGAGCTCACCTCCTCGCCGATGTTCTCGCAGCTGACCACGAAGGTCGACGGCGGCAGCCTGCTTCAGACCACGCTCGTCTCGGTGCTGCTCACCGACGACGGCCGCGTGTTCGCCGGAGCCGTTCCGGCCGAGGCGCTGCAGAGCGCGGCCGCAGCGGCCCCCGCCCCCGCCAGCCCGGCCGAGTGACCGCGGCTCCGGCCGCGATCCGGACGAGCGGCCTGACGAAGCGCTTCGGCCGCCAGACGGTGGTCGACGGCGTCGATCTCGACGTGCCGGCCGGGGCGGTATTCGGTTTCCTCGGCCCCAACGGCTCGGGCAAGACGACGACGATCCGCATGCTGCTCGGGCTCGCGAGCGCGACAGCCGGCGAGATCTCGGTGCTCGGCGAGCGGATGCCCGGCAAGCTCGGCACCGTGCTCCCCGACGTCGGCGCGCTGATCGAGGGCCCGGGCTTCTACCCCTTCCTCTCGGGCGCCGCGAACCTCGCCCGGCTCGACGCGGCCGACGGCTGGGCGCCGCGCGCGACCCGACGCACCCGCGTCGCCGAGGCGCTCGACCGCGTCGGACTCACCCAGGCCGGCGGCAAGAAGGTGCGCGCCTACTCCCTCGGAATGAAGCAGCGCCTCGGCATCGCGAACGCCCTGCTGATGCCCCGGCAGCTGATCGTGCTCGACGAGCCGACCAACGGTCTCGACCCGCAGGGCACGCGCGAGGTGCGCGGCCTCATCCGCTCGCTGGCCTCGACCGGCACGACCGTCTTCGTCTCGAGCCACCTGCTCGCCGAGATCGAGCAGATGTGCACCCACATCGGCGTGATGCGCGGCGGACGCCTGGTGGCGCAGGGCACGATCGACGAGCTGCGTGCCGCCGGTCAGGCGACGCTGCACCTCACGGTGGCGGCTCCGGATGCGCGGCTCGCCGTTCGCACGCTGGCCCCCCTCGGAGTCGTGGTGACGTCGGGATCCGCCGCCGAGGCAGCCGATGCGTCGACCCCCGAGGTCATCCTCGATGCGGAAGCGCCGATGGCGTCGAAGGACGGCGACACCGCCCTCGCGGCCCCGTTCCCCGACGGGCTCCCGCCCGAGCACGTGGTCGCGGCGCTCGTCGGTGCGGGCGTGCGTGTGCGCGGCGTCGCCGTCGACCGTCCTTCGCTCGAGGACAGCTTCGTCGCCCTGACCGGGGAGGGCTTCGATGTCCTCCAGTGAGACCACCGCGGTGACCGTGCGCTCCCCGCGCCACGCGCTCGGCTGGGGCTTCTTCCTCAGCGAGCTCGGCGTGCTCTTTCGCCGGCGCCGAACGCAGGCGATGCTCGGCGCCCTCGCGGCCGTGCCGATCCTCATCGCCGTGGCCATCCGGGTGACCGGCGGCGACGGCCGCGGCCCGGCGTTCCTCGACCGGATCAGTCAGAACGGGCTGTTCGTCGGCATGACGGCGCTCGTGGTCTCGATCCCGCTGTTCCTGCCGCTGACGGTCGGCGTGGTGGCCGGTGACTCGATCGCCGGAGAGGCCTCGACGGGCACGCTGCGCTATCTGCTGGTCTCGCCGGTCGGGCGCATCCGCCTGCTCGTCGTGAAGTTCGCCTCGGCGGTGGTGTTCTGCCTCGCCGCGACCCTGACGGTCTCGCTCGCGGGCATCCTCGCCGGCGCCGTGCTCTTCCCGATCGGCCCGGTCACGCTGCTCTCGGGCGACACGGTCGACGTGGGCGAGGCGCTGCTGCGCGCCCTGCTCATCTCGGTCTACGTGGCGCTCGGCCTCCTCGGCCTGGCGGCCATCGGCCTGTTCATCTCCACGCTGACGGATGCACCCGTCGGCGCCATGGCCGCCACGGTCGTCGTGGCGATCCTCTCGCAGGTGCTCGGACAGCTCTCGCAGACCGAGCTGCTGCACCCGTTCCTGCCGAGCTACCACTGGCTCGACTTCGCCGATCTGCTGCGCCAGCCGATCGACTGGAGCTCGTTCGCCGGCAACGCCTGGCTGCAGCTGGCCTACGTGGCGATCTTCGGCGCGCTCTCGTACGCCCGCTTCGCCACGAAGGACGTGCTCTCCTAGGAGCCCCGGGCCGAGCGGCTACGCCAGCGCCGGCACGCGCTCGCTCGCGGGCGGGTCGGCCGGGGCCGTGCCGTCGCCGAAGGGCCGGCCGCCGAGCTCCTCGCGGTGATGGGGAGTCAGCCAGCCCCGCGCATCCGGCCCCTTGGGGATGATGCCCGTCGGGTTGATGTCGCGGTGCACCACGTAGTAGTGGGCCTTGATCTGCGCGAAGTCGATGGTGTCGCCGAAGCCCGGCGTCTGGAAGAGGTCGCGGGCGTAGGCCCAGAGCACCGGCATCTCGGCGAGCTTCTGCCGGTTGCACTTGAAGTGCCCGTGGTAGACGGCGTCGAAGCGGGCGAGCGTGGTGAACAGGCGCACGTCGGCCTCGGTGATGGTGCCGCCCATCAGGTAGCGCTGCCGGGAGAGCCGCTCGCTCAGCACGTCGAGCCGCTCGAAGAGGGCGTCGTAGGCCCGCTCGTAGGCCTTCTGCGATCCGGCGAACCCGGCACGGTAGACACCGTTGTTCACGTCGCGGAAGATCTCGGCGTTCAGGGCGTCGATCTCGTCGCGCAGACGCTCGGGGTAGAGCTCGGGAGCGCCCGGGCGGTGGAACTCGGTCCACTCCGTCGAGAAGTCCAGCGTGATCTGCGGGTAGTCGTTGGTGACGACCATGCCGCTCGCCACCTCGACGATCGCGGGCACCGTGATGCCCTTGGGGTAGTCGGGGAAGCGGGCGAAGTAGGCCTCCTGCAGCCGCTCGATGCCGAGCACCGGGTCGCGGCCGTCGGGGTCGAGGTCGAAGGTCCAGCTGCGCTCGTCGTGGGTCGGGCCGGGCAGGCCGAGCGAGATGGCGTCCTCGAGACCGAGGAGGCGGCGCACGATCACCGTGCGGTTCGCCCAGGGGCAGGCGCGGGCGGCGACGAGCCGGTAGCGGCCGGCCTCCACCGGCCAGCCGTCGCGGCCGTCCCGGGTGATGCGGTCCTCGATGTAGGCGGTGTCGCGGGTGAACTCCCCGGGCTGCACGTAGCTCATGCTCGAACCCTAGCCCGGGTCGCCCGGTAGGCCAGGACTCGCTCAGTTTTCGCTCAAGAACAGCGCAGGACGGCACCCCTCCCGAAGGTTCATGCGGGGTAATGAAAATCGGGAAAGGCCTGGTCAGCACTAGTGATCGGTGTCGAGGTCGGGGTGCCGAGGAGGGGCATGGGGCCCAATTCGGGTGCTCTGGACATCCTGCTCGAGCGTAAGTAACGTGCTCATCACCCCCCAACGGACGTGCCGCCCTCATCACCCAGGGCGCCGTCCACGGCATCCCGATGCCGACGAGGTGGTGTGAACGGCTCTTACCCTGGCAGACCCGATGCCGCTGTTCGCACCACCTCCCCTTCCCGGGCGATTACGCTTCTGGAGTGACACGCACCTCCGATCGTCCCCGCCTCACCCGGCTTCCGCGGGACGTGATGGTGCTCGGCGTCATCGCCTTCTTCGTGATGCTCGGGTTCGGCGTCGTCGTTCCGGTGCTGCCCGTCTACGTGCGCAGCTTCGGCGTGGGCTACCTCGAGGTGGGCGCCGTGGTCTCCGCCTTCGCTGTGATGCGTCTGGTCGCGAATCCCTTCGTCGGCAAGCTGATCGACCTGCTCGGCGAGCGGGTGGTGCTCGCGGTCGGCATCGGCATCGTCGCCGTCTCCAGCGCTCTCGTGGGCCTCGCCGACAACTACCCCGCGGTGCTGCTGCTGCGCGGTGCCGGGGGCATCGGCTCGGCCATGTTCTCGGTGGCCGCGATGACCCTGCTGCTCGCCACGACCGAGCCCGCCGTGCGCGGCCGGGCCGTCGGCTTCTACCAGGGCGGGTTCCTCATCGGCGGCATGGCCGGCCCTGCCGTCGGCGGCCTGCTCTCGGGCATCTCGCTGCACGCGCCGTTCTTCTTCTACGCCGGCACCCTCGTGGTGGCCGGCGCCGTGGGGCTCGCCCTGCTGAAGCGCCGCACCCGCGACCCCGACGCGGTGCCCGAGCCTCCGCGGCCGTTCCGGCAGGTGCTGCGCGACCGCGGCTACCAGTCGGCGCTGCTGGCGAGCCTCGCCCAGGGCTGGTCGGCGATGGGGGTGCGCAGCGCGCTCGTGCCGGTGCTGATCGTCGAGGTGCTGCACGAGAAACCGGCGATCACGGGCATCGCCTTCGCCGTCGCGGCGGTCGCACAGACCCTCGCCCTGGCCCCGGCCGGCCGCTTCGTCGACACGGTGGGGCGCAAGCCCGCGATCATCGGCGCCTTCGCGGTCGGCGCGCTCGTCATGGTCGCCATCCCACTGGTGTCGTCGATCTGGCTGCTGATCGTTCTGCTGTCGGTCTACGGGGTCGCGGCGGCCTTCATGGGCACCGCCCCGGCCGCGGCCGTCGGTGACGCGGCGGGGGCGCGTGGCGGCCAGCCGGTCGCGGTGTTCCAGGCGGTGGCGGATGCCGGGGCCATCGTCGGACCGCTCGCCGCCGGGCTGCTCGTCGACGCCTTCGGCTACGAGGCGGCCTTCGCCTCGGCCGCGATCCTGATGGGGGCGGCGGCGCTGTTCGCGCTCCGCATGCCCCGACGGGCATCCATCGTCTGACGGGTGCGCCGGGCGCCCGCGGAGCCGGCCGGAGCCGTGGCGGTCAGAGCACGCGCAGGAGGAACCCGCGCATCCGCTCGATCAGGGCCAGCCGGGACGACTCGCGCCGGTACTCGTGCCCCTCCCCGGCGAGCTCGAGGTACTCGACCGGCCGCTCCAGCTCGCTCAGTGCCGCGACGATCCGGTGCGCCTCGCCGATCGGCACGTTCGTGTCGAGCTCGCCGTGCACGACGAGCAGCGGCACGTCGATGCGCTCGGCCTTCGCCAGCGGCGAGATGGAGCGCAGGAACTTCTTGTCGTGATCGGGATGCCCGTACTTCGTGACGGCGGCCGCGGCGATCCACGGCTCGGTCTCGGCGTAGAAGGTGAGCAGGTGCGACATGCCGCAGATGTCGACACCGGCGGCGAAGACCCCGGGCGTGAAGGCCAGGGCGGCGAGCGTGAGGTAGCCGCCGTAGGAGCGGCCGGTGACCGCGATGCGGTCGGCCGAGGCCGCACCGATGCCGATCAGGTGCTGCGCTGCCGCCGTGACGTCGTCGAACGCACCCTGGCGCTTCTGCACGTCGTCGGCGTGCACGAACTCCCGGCCGAAGCCCGAGGAGCCGCGCACGTTCGGGGCGAACACGGTGATGCCGGCCGCGGCCATCACCTGGTGCTGCGGGCTGAACGTCGGCCGCTCCTGCGACTCGGGTCCGCCGTGCAGGTGCAGCATGGCCCGGCCCGCGGAGGCGGGCCCCGCAGGCCGGCCCGGCCCTGATGCCCCACCCGGCCCTGATGCCCCGGCCGACGCCGCAGCCCGGTACAGCCACCCCGTGATCTCCAGCCCGTCGAGCGAGCGGAACCGCTCCAGGCTCGGCTGCACGAGCGGCACGGCGGGCAGCGTCGGCACGTCGCTCACCCGCGTCCAGGCGAGCGTCTCCGTGTCGAGGTGCCAGAGCTCCCGGGGCCGCAGCGGCCCCTCGACGGCGAGCAGCACGCTCGAGCCGTCGCGACTGAGCACCGGGCTCGTCGCCACCGCCCCGGGCAGGCCGGGCACGGGCACCGAGGTCTCCATGTGGGTGTCGAAGAGCTCGAGCTCGCTCCGCCCGGCGACGTTCCAGACGAGCAGCAGCAGCCGGCCCGCGTCGTCGCCGTCGAGCCCTTCGAGCTCGGCGTCGTCGCGCGCCGCCAGCAGACGCGCGGGCTGCGACCAGTCGTCGGGGTCGACCGGGGCGGCCACGAGCTGCAGCCGGGGCAGCCCGACCTCGGTCGCGGCGTAGACGACGGCCGGCGCGCCCGTTCCGGGAGGGGCGGGCCGGATGAACGCGCGGTCCGTCGCGCCCCGGCCCGGGTGCGGCAGCACGGGATGGTCGGTGTCGGTCTCGCGGTCGACGACCACGCAGAACTCGTGCCCCCGGCGCCCGTCGCGCACCACGAGCATCCGCTCGAAGGCCGACAGGTCGAGCACGTGGATCAGATCGCCCACCGCGAGCAGCTCGAGCTCGCCCGAGGTGGGGTCGGCGAGGTACGCCCGGGTCGGCTCGCCCACCTCGGTCGAGGGCACGGTGAGCACGACGCGGTGGCCGCTCCTCGTCCACGGTCCGAGCTCGACGTGCCGCTCGGGCGGACCCGAGATGCGCCGGGCGTCGCTGCCGTCGGGGCGCACCACCCAGACCTGGGTGCGCACCCCGCCGTCGGTGGCCACCGCGCAGGCCAGCCAGGCGCTGTCGGCCGACCAGCTGACCGAGATCACGGGGTCGTCGGTGAAGCGGATGCGCGTGGCGGAGGCCCGGGGTCCCTCGAGCACCACGTCCTGCACCCACACCTCGGGCGCGCCGCCGCGATCGCTGATGAACGCCACCCGGGCGGCGTCCGGCGTCATCGACGGACCCCAGCTGCCCCACGCGCGCACGAGGGCCGCCGCGAGGTCGCCCGAGCCTCCGGCGGTCACGACCGGCGCCGTCATCGGATGCCGTGCTCCTGCAGCCACATCTCGAGCAGCGCGAGCTGCCACAGGGCGTTGGAGCCCAGGGTCGTTCGTTCGGAGTTGGGATCGGCGAGCATCCGTTCGACCCTAGCGGTGTCGAACAGCCCGCGCTCCCGGGCGGCCGGATCGTGCAGGGCGGCCCGCACCCGCTCGAGGTACGGCCCCTCGAGCTGCCGGATGGCCGGCACGGGGAAGTAGCCCTTGGTGCGGTCGATCACCGCATCGGGCACGAGGCCCCGACTCGCCCGCTTCAGCACGCCCTTGCCCCCGTCGGAGAGCTTCAGCTCGGGCGGGATCTGGGCGACCAGCTCCACGAACTCGTGATCGAGGAAGGGGACCCGCGCCTCGAGGCCCCACGCCATGGTCATGTTGTCGACCCGCTTCACGGGGTCGTCGACGAGCATGATCGTGGTGTCGTTGCGGAGCGCGGCGTCCACCGAGGTGTCGGCCCCGGGTCGTGAGAACTGCGACGTGAGGAAGGCCGTCGCGCTGTCGGGCCGCGCCGCATCGCGCCAGGCCGGGCCGAGCAGCTGCTGCAGCTCACCCCAGGGGCGGTCGACGAACACCCGGGAGTAGGCCGCGACCGTCTCGTCGCGCGGCACGCCCTCGAGCGGCGGGTACCAGTCGTAGCCGCCGAGCACCTCGTCGGCGCCCTGCCCCGACTGCACCACCTTCACCGACTTCGAGACGTCCTCGGAGAGCAGGTAGA
This sequence comes from Herbiconiux flava, assembly GCF_013409865.1. Taxonomy (NCBI): domain Bacteria; kingdom Bacillati; phylum Actinomycetota; class Actinomycetes; order Micrococcales; family Microbacteriaceae; genus Herbiconiux; species Herbiconiux flava. The sequence continues at coordinate 453,803 of NZ_JACCBM010000001.1, read as the reverse complement.
AGGCGACGCAGTCGTGGCTCACCATCGGCTCGCTCATCGCCGCGACCGTGCCGTCGATGCCGGGCAGCAGCCTGGAGGAGTCGATGGCGATGCGGTGGTGGTCGGTGCCGAAGTGCCGGGCGACGAGGCTGGAGTACTCGAACTCGTCGCCCGACTCGCCGCCGGCCGAGTCGAAGCCGATGCTGAAGGTGGCGAGGTCGGTCTGTCCGGCCTCGGCGAGCAGCGCGACCACGAGGCTGGAGTCGATGCCGCCCGAGAGCAGCACGCCCACGGGCACGTCGGCGACCATCCGCCGCTCGACCGCGGTGCGCAGGCTCCCGATCAGCGCCTCCTGCCAGTCCTCGTCGCTCCAGCCGGCCTTGTCGGGGTCGCGCTCGAAGGCGGGCTCCCAGTAGACGTGGTCGGATGCGCGGCCGTCGGGCTCGATCATCCGCACCGTCGCCGGCGGCAGCTTGGTCACCCCGGCGAGGATCGTGCGCGGCGCCGGCACGACCGAGTGGAAGCTGAGGTAGTGCTCGAGGGCCGTCCGGTCGATCGAGGTGTCGACGTCGCCCGACTCGAGCAGGGCCGGCAGCGTGGAGGCGAAGCGCAGCCGCCCGGGCCGCTCGTCGAGGTAGAGCGGTTTGATGCCGAGGCGGTCGCGGGCGAGCATCGTGCGGCCCGAGGCGTGCTCGACGACGACGAAGGCGAACATGCCCAGCAGGTGCTCGACGCAGTCCATGCCCCACTCGGCATACGCCTTGCCGATCACCTCGGTGTCGGAGGTGGAGAAGAAGCGGTGGCCCTTGCCCTCGAGCTCGGCGCGCAGCTGCCGGTGGTTGTAGATGCAGCCGTTGAAGACGACCGAGAGGCCGAGCGGGGCGTCGACCATCGGCTGCGCCCCGGCGGCCGAGAGGTCGATGATCGAGAGCCGCCGGTGCCCGAGGGCGACCCGGCCGTTCGACCAGAGCCCGGTGCCGTCCGGGCCGCGGTGCACCTGGCACGCCGTCATCCGGTCGACGGCGCCGAGGTCGGCGCTCCGGCCGTCGAAGCGCAGCTCGCCCGCGATGCCGCACATGCTCAGACGCTCCCCGGTGCCGCGGTGATCCAGGTGTCCTTCGAACCGCCGCCGCGGGAGGAGTTGACGACCATGCTCCCCGCCGGGGCCACCCGGGTGAGGGCCAGATCGGCGACCTCGAAGCCGTGCTCGCCCTCGCCGGTGGCGTAGACGAACACCCGCAGGTCGACGTGGCGCGGCTCGAGGGCGGCGCCGGGAACACCGGCCGCCTCGGCACCCGGCATCGGCGGGGCGCCGTCGGCGAAGGTCGGGTGCGACGACAGCGGCACGACCTCCTGCGCCACCCAGGTCTCGGGGTCGGCGGCGATCGCGGCCCGCCGCTCGGCCACCGCGGCGGCTCCGGCAGCGGGCCCGATCAGCACGCCCTCGCCGCCGTGGCCGTCGACCGGCTTCGTGACCAGTTCGCCGACCCGTTCCAGCACCGTGCGCCGTTCGGCCTCGTCGCTCGTGCGGTAGGTCGGCACCTGCTCGAGCAGCGGGCGCTCGCCGAGGTAGTAGGCGATCAGGGCCGGCAGATGGCAGTACATCGCCTTGTCGTCGGCGACGCCGTTGCCCGGGGCGTTGGCGAGGAAGACCCGGCCGGCGGCGGCCACGTCCAGGATGCGCGCCCCGATCGGTTCGCCGTCGGCGACGGCGTCGGGCAGCTCGACGTCCAGGCGCAGGTAGAGCGCGTCGAGCACGGAGCCGTCGGCCGCGACGACGACCCTGCCGTCGCGCACGTCGAGGTCGGACAGCTCGAGGAAGGCGAGGCCCGCGCTCTCGGCGAGCATCCGATGCTCGAACCAGGCGCCGCTCGTCGGGCCGCTCGACACGAGAGCGGCGGTCGGCACGCGGTGCGAGTCGGGGGCGAGACCGGCGGCGACGCGGCCACCGGCGAGCAGAGTGCGGCGCAGCGAGCCGAAGACGCGCTCGGGGTCGAGCATCGCGTCGGGCCGGGGAGCGCCGTCGGCGACCTCGTCCATCAGCCGGCGGATCGCGACCGCGTAGGCAGCTCCGCTCGGGTTCCGCACGTTGTCCTCGAGCACGCGCCAGCCGCCGAACTCGTTGCGCACGAGGTCGAAGCCGAAGACGGCCGAGCGGGTGAGGTCGGTGGGGAGGGCGCGCGCCGCGGGCATCCAGCCGGGGCTGCCCTCGATGACGGCACGGGGGATGACGCCGTCCTCGACGATGCGCTGCTCGCCGTAGACGTCGCGGAGGAACGCCTCGATCGCCCGGGCGCGCTGGGTGAGCCCGGCCGTTATCTGCGACCACTCGTGCGCGTTGATCACACGCGGCACGAGGTCGACCTCGAAGGGGCGCTCCTCACCGTCGACGCGGAAGGTGACCCCGTGCTCGTGCGTCCAGTCCCGGGCGGCCGAGCGGGCCGCTTCGACCTTCTCGGGGCTGAGGCCCTCGAAGTAGGCGATCAGCTGCTCGTAGGCGGGGCGGGGGTGGGAGCCGGGGCCGACCGCCTCGTCGCCCGCGCGGGTGCGGTAGGTGCGGAGCGCGGGCACGGCGGGCGGGATGCCCCCGGCCGGGCCGTGGGTCTCGTCGACCACGAGCTTCACCACGGCGTCGATGTCGCCCCGCTCGGCGAAGGCGGCGCGCTGCCGGTCGGCCGAGTTGCCGCGGGCGAGCAGCGTCTCGGCGAGCGCGACGACCTCCTCGTAGTCGCCGAGCTCCTCGAGCTGGGGGCGCAGCCGCCGGATCAGGTGCCGCACGGCGTGGGCGGCGGCGGTGGGGCGCGGATGGGGGCCGTCGTCGAGCAGGTCGCCCGACAGCCCGCCGCGGGCGGCCTGCCACATCGCGGCGCGGTGGATGGGCGCGGGCACCGGGTGGTACGGTCGGCCGGCCTCGATGTCGACCTCGGCGGCGCGCACGGCTGCGCGGAAGAGGCCGGCGATCAGCACCGCGTCGTCGACGATCGGGCAGGCGTCGCAGACGCGCAGCTCGAGCGTGGGGGCGTGCGAGGAGGGGCGCACCTCGAAGTAGGCCATCTTCGAGTCGGCGATGACCCCCGTGGCGATCAGGTCGGCGAGCAGCTCGTCGTACTCGGCCGCCGAGCCGAGGTCGCCGGTGGCGCCCGCGCTCGGCCAGCGCTGCCAGATGATGGAGCGGATGCTCGAGTAACCGGTGTCCAGCCCGTTCCAGTACGGGGAGCTCGCCGAGATCGCGAGCAGCACGGGCAGGTCGCGGGAGACCCGCTGGGCGATGTCGACGGCGAGGTCGCGGTCGCTCACCCCGACGTGGATCTGGGTGCCGCAGATCAGCTGCTCGTCGACGAGCAGGCGGTACTGCTCCTGCATGCGCCCGTAGCGGCCGGTCGTCGTCAGCTCGAAGTCGGCGAACTCCGAGCGGGGAGCGGTGCCGACGCAGGCGATGCCGATCCCGTCGGGGGCGGCCGCCTCGATCACGCCGCGGCGCAGCCGCAGGATCTCCTGGCGCAGCCCGTCGAGGGTCGAGACCACGTCGGTGTTCGTCTCGACGGTGGTGCGCTGGATCTCGGCCGAATAGTTCAGGGCGGGCAGCCGGGACAGGATCTGCGGCGCGCGGGCCGACAGCTTACCGCTCTCGAGATCGATGAGGTGGAGCTCTTCTTCTGCACCAAGCGTCAACTCCGCTGCCATGGGCTCACCCTACGAGGGTCTCCGACGCTCGGCCCGAATCGTCGATTGATCGAAACATGAGCCCCTCCGTGCGACTATCGCTGTAGTAGCGTTGAACAACGTGCAGTCCAGCTGAACAGATGGAGCAGATCAATGTCGATCGACACCCCCCGCATCGCCTTCGTCGGCACCGGTGCCAACGGCGCGGCGATCGCCGCCGACCTCACCCGCGCCGGTCACGACGTCACCTTCATCGAGCAGTGGCCGGCCCACGTGGCCGCCATGCGCGAGCACGGCATCACGGTGAAGATGCCCGACCGCACCGAGAACACGGCGGTGAAGGCCTACGACCTGTTCGAGGTCGCGACGCTGCGGGAGCCCTTCGACATCGTCTTCGTCGTCGTCAAGGCCTACGACACCCGGTGGGCCTGCGAGCTGATCAAGCCGCTCGTGAAGCCCGACGGGCTCGTCGTCGGGCTTCAGAACGGCATGTCGGTCGACGACATCGCCGACGTGATGGGTCCGGAGCGCGCGGTCGGCGCCGTGATCGAGGTGGCGTCGAACATGTGGGAGCCGGGGGTCTGCAACCGCGAGACCCCGCCCGAGGAGGCGTGGTTCGCGATCGGGGGCATCCACCCGGCCGTGATCGGGCGCGAGCAGGAGGTCGCCGAGGTTCTGCGGCACGCCGGGACGGTCGAGGTCTCCGACGACATCCGCTCGTCGAAGTGGGGCAAGCTGATCGTCAACGCGGCCGAGCTGGTGCCCTCGGCCATCCTCGACCTCGAGCTCGCGAAGGCCATCCAGGTGCCCGGGATGTACGAGTTCATGCTGCGCTGCGGCACCGAGGCGGCCCGGGCGGCCGTCGACTCGGGCGTCGCCCTGCGGCCCATCTTCGGCATGACCGACGCCGACCTCACGAACCCCGAGGTGTTCGCCGAGCAGCTGTTCGAGCAGGTGCTCCGGCGTTTCTCCTCGCCCACCACCCGCACGACCTCGCTCCAGGACTGGATGAAGGGCCGCCGCAACGAGGTGCACGAGATCAACGGCCTCGTCGTCGACGTGCAGCGGGAGCGGGGTGGCAGCGCGCCGGCGAACGAGCGCGTGGTCGAGCTGGCCCGCCGGATCGAGGCCGGCGAGCTGGAGCGCTCGCCGGAGAACATCGCACTGCTGCTCGCCTAGCCCCTGCGCGTGTGGGCCAGACTGGATCCATGAACCCGACCGAGAGCTTCCGGGCCGCCCGCGACACCCTGCTCGAGCACCGCACCGACGCGGCCGCCGCCACGGCCGCCTTCCGCTGGCCCGACGTCGGGCCGCACTTCAACTGGGCCGTCGACTGGTTCGACGAGATCGCGATCGGCAACGAGCGGCCCGCCCTCCACATCGTCGAGGAGGACGGCCGCGAGACCGTCGTCAGCTTCGACCGGATGCGCGCCCGCTCCGACGAGGTCGCCGCCTGGCTGCACGGCGAGGGCGTCGAGCAGGGCGACCACGTGATGCTCATGCTGGGCAACCGGGTCGAGCTGTGGGAGTCGATGCTCGCCGTGATGAAGCTCGGAGCGGTCATCCTGCCCACCACGACCCTGCTCTCGCCGGCCGACCTCGCCGACCGGATCGAGCGCGGCGAGATCGCCCACGTCGTCGTCGACGTGGCCGAGGTCGGCAAGTTCGACGGGCTCGAGGGCGAGTTCACGCCGATCGTGGTCGGCGCCGACCCCGAGGCGGTGCCCGAGGGCTGGATCGACTACGCCGAGTCCGTCGACGCCCCCGGCATCAGCCCGACCGTGGTCGTCGACTCGGGCGACCCGTGCCTGATCTACTTCACCTCGGGCACCACCTCGAAGCCGAAGATGGTGGTTCACAGCCACGAGTCCTACCCGGTCGGCCACCTCAGCACGCTCTACTGGCTCGGCGTGCAGCCGCGCGACGTGCACCTCGCCATCAGCTCGCCCGGCTGGGGCAAGCACGCCTGGAGCTGCTTCTTCGCCCCCTGGAACGCCGAGGCCACGGTGTTCGTCTACAACTACTCCCGCTTCGATGCGGCCGCGCTGCGCGGCCAGCTCGACCGCGCCGGCGTGAACACCTTCTGCGCCCCTCCGACGGTGTGGCGGATGCTCATCCAGAGCGAGCTCGGCCGGAAGCCCCGGGCGCTGACCGAGATCCTCTCGGCCGGCGAGCCGCTGAACCCGGGCGTCATCAGCGCGGTCGAGGAGGCGTGGGGCCTGACCATCCGCGACGGCTACGGGCAGACCGAGACCACCGCGATCATCGCGAACCCGCCCGGCGCTGCCGTGGTGCCCGGGGCGATGGGGCAGGCGCTGCCCGGTGTGGCGATCGCGATCGTCGACCCCGTCTCGGGCGAGCCCTCCCCGGCCGACGACGGCGTCCAGGTCGGCGAGATCTGCCTCGACCTCGCCGAGGAGCCCGCGAACCTGATGTCGGGCTACTACGGCGACGACGAGCGCACGGCCGCGGCACGGGCCGACGGGTACTTCCGCATGGGCGACGTGGCCGAGCGCGCGAGCGACGGCACCATCACCTTCGTCGGCCGCACCGACGACATCTTCAAGTCCTCCGACTTCAAGATCTCACCGTTCGAGGTCGAGAGCGCACTGCTGCAGCACGCGGCCGTGGCCGAGTCCGCGGTGGTGCCTGCTCCGGATGATCTGCGGCACAGCATCGTCAAGGCCTACGTGACCCTCGCCGCCGGTTGGGAGCCGACCGCAGAGACCGCGGCGGCGATCTTCGCCCACTCGCGCGAGGCGCTGTCGTCGTTCGAGCGGGTGCGCCGGCTGGAGTTCGCCGAGCTGCCGAAGACGATCTCGGGCAAGATCCGCCGGGTCGAGCTGCGGCAGCGCGAGGAGGAGGCGTTCGCGCGCGGCGAGGAGCTCGCGGAGGAGTTCCGGGAGGACCGGCTCTAGGCGTCGCTCGCGAACAGCTCCGGGTGCTTCACCAGCTCGAGCCGGGTGCGCCGGATGTGGGTGACCAGCACCCGCTCGGCGTCATCCGGATCACCCCGCCGCAGACAGTCGACCAGCAGATGGTGCTCGAGGTGGGTCACCCCGATGCCCGTGACGCCGACGAGCGTGGCGTACGCCCGGCGATAGTGCTGCGTGGTGTTCCAGAGCCGGTGGATGATCTGCCAGAGCTCGCCCGTCGCCGCGCCGGCGTAGCTCAGCAGGTGGAACTCGCGGTCGTCGGCCATGAAGGCGTCGACGTCGGTGTTGGCCTCCATCCCGTCGGCCAGCTCGGCCAGCCGGTCGAGCTGTTCGACGGAGAGGTGCTCGAGGCTCCGGCGCAGCAGCAGCGGCTCCAGCCGCTCGCGGATCGAGTAGGCCTCGACGCACTCCTCGAGGCTCAGTCGCGACACCCAGGCGCCGGAGTTGGCGACGAGGGTGACGAGGCCGTCGGCGGCGAGCATCCGGATGGCCTCGCGAGCGGGGATGCGGCTCGCTCCGAAGCGTTCGGCCAGGTCCTCCTGCCGCAGGCGCGTGCCGGGCGCGAGGGCTCCGCCGAGGATCTCGCGGCGCAGGCTCTCGGCGATGCGGTGGCTCGCGACGTTGTCGCGGTACGCGGTGTCACGGGTGACGCTGGTGTCGGTCATCGCCTCGAATACTAACCGCGGGTCATTCCGCCGGGCGAGCGGGGTGCCAGAGGCGCACCTCGGCCTCCTGCTCGTACTGCTTGCCGTGCGGGTAGCTGACGAGTTCGAACTGCATGCCCCAGGGGCTCAGGAAGTAGACCCAGCGCTGGCCCTCCGAGGCGTTGCGGCTCGCGGTGGGTGCGCCGAGAATCCGGATGCCCGCCTCCTCCAGTGCCCCAACGGCCACGTCGAGGTCGTCGACGTAGAACGCGACGTGGTGCCCGCCGAGGTCGCTGTTGCGCGGCTGCGGCCGCTGGTCGGCGGCGGGCTCGTACTCGAAGACCTCGAAGTTCGGGCCGTGACCGCAGCGGTAGAAGCGGATCTCCCGCACGACGCTCCGCGGATCGACGTTCAGGTGGTCCCACATCCAGTCGTCGTCGCGGCGCATCGCGGGGAGCGTGTAGACGTGCGTGCAGCCGATCACGTCGACGAAGAAGCGGTGGGCCTCCTCGAGGTCGGGAACGGTGAAGCCCAGGTGCTCGGCACCTCGGAGTCCGGGTAGGGCCACGGTCGCCTCCTCGCGATGAATGTATCCACTGGCCACGATAGCTTCCCTGCTTTCGGAGCGAAAGGGTTGCAATGGATCCATTCACGACCTAGTCTGCTGAGCAACCGGCTTCACCCCCGTGCAAAGGAGCACCTGCAATGCCTCGCGAGAAACGCCTCCAGCCCGGCTCGCCCTGGGTCGAGCTGAGCACGACCGCCGCTGACTGGAAGGCCGCCGATCCGGCCCTCCTCGACACGATGCTCGGTCAGCTGCACCTCATCCGCGCCTTCGAGGAGGCGGTGCTCGAGCTCGCCGGCGCCGGCCTGGTGCACGGCCCCGCGCACTCGAGCATCGGCCAGGAGGGCGGCGCCGTCGGATCCATCGTGGGGCTGCGCTCGAGCGACGGCGTGAACGGCTCGCACCGAGGGCACCACCAGTTCCTCGCCAAGGCGCTGGCGCACGTCGCGCCCGAGGGGCTCGACCCGACGGCGCTCGTCACCCCTGCGGTGCAGGAGGTGCTGCAGAAGACGCTCGCCGAGATCCTCGGCCTCGCCCAGGGCTACTGCCGGGGGCGCGGCGGCTCGATGCACCTGCAGTGGCACGAGGCGGGGGCGCTCGGCACCAACGCGATCGTGGGCGGCGGCGTGCCGCTCGGCGCGGGCAACGCCTGGGCGCAGAGGCACGCCTGGGCCGAGAAGCAGGCGGGTTCCGCCTCAGCCTCCGACGGCGGCTCCGACCTCACCGTCAGCTACTTCGGCGACGGCGCCGTGAACATCGGCTCGGTGCTCGAGTCGATGAACCTCGCCGCCGCGTGGAAGCTGCCGTTCTGCTTCTTCATCGAGAACAACCTCTACGCCGTCTCCACGCATGTCAGCGAGGTGACCGCCGAGCCGCGGCTCTCGGCCCGCGCGCTCGGCTTCGACATCCCCGCCTGGCGGGTCGACGGCATGGACCCGCTGGCCGTGCACCTCGCGATGGAGCAGGCGAGCGAGCGGATGCGTGCCGGCGACGGCCCTGCCGTGATCGAGGTCGAGGTCTACCGCTACTTCCACCAGAACGGCCCGTACCCCGGCAGCGCCTTCGGCTACCGCAGCAAGGAGGAGGAGCAGTCCTGGCGCGACCGCGACCCGCTCCTCCGGATGGCGCGGGAGCTCACCGCCCTCGGCCGCATCGACGACGACGGGCTCGCCGCCGTGCGCTCGCAGGCCCAGGAGGCCGTGCGCCTCGCGGTCGACGCCCTGACCGAGCCCGACCCCGACGGCAAGCCGGGGGTGAAGCGCATCCGCCCCGAGCTCTGGCCCGATCCGGGCTTCGTGGACGTGGGCATCCGCGGCGACCTCTCGGAGATCGCCGACGCCGACACGCTCGAGCAGGCCGACTACACGGGCGGCACCAGCAAGGGCAAGTTCGTCGACGCGGTGGCCGCGGTGATGGACCGCCGGATGGGCGAGGACGACCGCATCGTGGTGCTCGGTGAGGACATCCACCGTCTCAAGGGCGGCACGAACGGCGCCACCAAGGGGCTGTCGGAGAAGTACCCGGGGCGGGTGCTCGGCACCCCGATCAGCGAGAACGCCTTCGCCGGCCTCGGCGGCGGCATCGCGCTCGACGGCCGCTACCGGCCCGTCGTGGAGTTCATGTACCCCGACTTCATGTGGGTCGCCGCCGACCAGGTGTTCAACCAGATCGGCAAGGCGCGGCACATGTTCGGCGGCGACAACCCGGTTCCGCTCGTGCTGCGCACCAAGATCGCCATGGGCTCGGGCTACGGCTCGCAGCACCTGATGGACCCGGCGGGCATCTTCGCCACCAGCCCCGGCTGGCGCATCATGGCCGCCTCGACCCCCTTCGACTACGTCGGGCTGATGAACGCCGCGCTCGCCATCGACGACCCGGTGCTGATGATCGAGCACGTCGACCTCTACGCCGAGTCGGGCGAGATCCCGGACGACCTGGACCACCAGATCCCGTTCGGCACCGCCGCGGTGCGGCGCTCGGGCTCCGACGTCACCGTGATCAGCTACCTGTCGATGGTGGGCGAGAGCGCCAAGGCGATCGAGCAGACGGGCATCGACGCCGAGCTGATCGACCTGCGCTTCCTCGACCGCGCCTCGCTCGACTGGGACACCGTGGGCGAGTCGATCAAGAAGACCAACGCCGTGCTGATCGTGGAGCAGGGCGCGCAGGGCACCTCGTACGGCGCGTGGCTCGCCGACGAGATCCAGCGCCGCTACTTCGACTGGCTCGACCAGCCCGTGCAGCGGGTCACCGGTTCCGAGGCCTCGCCGAGCATCTCGAAGGTGCTGGAACGGGCCGCCATCGCCAAGGCCGACGACGTGGTCGTCGGGCTCGAACGGGTGCGCGCCGCATTCGGGAAGGGGGCCTGAGATGGCGACGATCATCCGCATGCCCAGTGTTCTGGCGGGCTCGGAAGAGGCCGCGATCGCGAGCTGGCTCGTGACGCCCGGGCAGACCGTCGCCGTGGGCGACCCGCTCGCCGAGATCGAGACCGAGAAGGCCGTCGTGGAGTACAACTCCGAGGATGCGGGGGTCGTCGGACGCGTGCTGCTCGAGCCCGGTCAGGCCGGGGAGATCGGGGCGCCGATCGCGGTGCTGATCAGCGAGGGCGAGACCGACGCCGACATCGACGCGGCCCTCGGGCAGGCGCCGGCGGCCGCCGTCACCGGGCCCGACTCGGCGCCGGACGCGACCGAGCGCGACCCCGACGGCGGCACGCCGGTCGTGGAGGCCGCGTCGCTCGAGGCGGCGGCCGAGGAGGCGGCCCCAGCGGCCCCGGCTGCGCCCGCTGCGGCTTCCGCTGCTTCGGAGGAAGCGCCTCAGAGCGACTCCGCCCGCCTGTTCGTGAGCCCCATCGCCCGGAAGCTGGCGAAGGAGCGAGGACTCGATCCGGCGGCGATCACCGGCACGGGACCCGGCGGCCGCATCGTCCGCCGGGACGTCGAGGAGGCGGTCGTCCCCTCGGTCGCCGCCCCGGCGGCGGCGGCGGCCCCGGCGGCGGAACGCGCATCCGTCGACCCGGAGACCACCTCGCCCGACGGCACCGAGCTCGTGCCGCACACCGCGATGCGCAAGGCCATCGCGCGGCGGCTCACCGAGAGCAAGTCGACCGTGCCGCACTTCTACCTCACGGCCGAGTGCCGGGTCGACGAGCTGCTCGCGCTGCGCGCCCGCGTCAACGAGACCTCGAGCGTGCGCGTCTCGGTGAACGACTTCGTGCTCAAGGCGGTGGCCGCCGCGTTCCAGGCGGTGCCCGAGGCCAACGTCACGTGGAGCGACGAGGGGATGCGCGTGCATCCCTCGGTCGACATCGCCGTCGCCGTGGCCACCGACGGCGGCCTCGTCACCCCCGTGGTGCGCGGGGTGGACGCGCGCAGCCTCAGCTCGGTCAGCACGGCGGTGGCGGATCTGGCCGGACGCGCCAAAGCGAAGAAGCTCAAGCAGAGCGAGCTCGAGGGCGGCAGCTTCTCGGTGTCGAACCTCGGCATGTACGGCACGCTGGAGTTCGCGGCGATCCTGAACCCGCCGCACTCGGGCATCCTCGCAGTGGGCGCGGCGAAGCCGCAGCCGGTTGTCGTCGACGGAGAGCTCGCCGTGGCGACCGTGATGCGCTGCACGCTCTCGGTCGACCACCGGGCGGTCGACGGGGCGCTGGCGGCGCGGTGGCTGGCGGCGTTCCAGCAGGCGGTCGAGAACCCGCTGTCGATCCTGGTCTGATTCAGGCTCTGCGGAGATGGGCCGCCCGGCGTCAGGCCAGGCGGTCCATCGCCTGCAGCACGTCGACGGCCGAGGCGAGGTTCTCGCCGGCGCGCTCGGGCTGGCCCGACGGCGCCATCTCCTGCGAGAACTCCCGGCGACCCACCACGAACCAGAGGCCCTTCGCGGGCACCGAGCCCTCGTTGAGGTAGAGGTGCGGTCGCACCGAGTCGAAGCTGAGCGAGTCGCCCGCCCGCAGCACGAAAGTGTCGAAGTCGAGCTTCACCGTGAGCTCACCCGAGAGCAGGTAGGCGTACTCGACGCCGCTGTGCCGCATCATGCGGCCCTCGATCGAGCTCGACGCCCCCGGCTCGTAGGTGACGAGCAGCGGATCGACCGCGCCCTCGCGGCTCGCGGCGAGACGCTCCCAGCGCACACCGTTCTCCATCTCGAGCACCGGGTTGTCGGTGCCGCGCTGCAGCGGCGGGACCGAGCTGCCGAGCTGCTCGACGTTCAGCGGGAGTGACGCCGGAGCGTCGACCGCGACGGGCGCGGACGAGCCGGCGGAGGCCGCCGGAACCGGGGCCGAGCCGCGGGCGCTGCCCGCCATGAGGTCGTCGAACGACATGCCGAGGTGGTTGACGAGCGCGTAGAGCGTGCTCACCGACGGTTGCGTCTTGCCGGTCTCGACCTGCGAGATCAGGCTCGCCGACACCCCGAGGGCCGTGGCGACGCTGCGGAGGCTGAGCCCTTGGGAGATGCGCGCCGCGCGGAGGCGGGGGCCGATGTCGTCAGTGATGGTCGCACTCCTCGCTCGCGGACTTGTGCAGCAAGAGTATACGACCAGCCCGCGCGGCGACGAGCGGTTTCGCTGGACGGCCGGAGAAAGTGTGTTGCTATGGTGAACACTGTGACAAGCTAGACTGAACACCGAAGGGGACGAATCAATGGCGAATCGTGTATCGGGCACCGTGGCGGTGGTCACCGGAGCCGGCAGCGGCATGGGACGGGGTATCGCCCGCGCCCTGGCGTCGGAGGGCGCATCCGTCGTCATCGCCGACCTGAACGGCGAGGCGGCCGAGGCCACCGCCCAGTCGCTGCGCGACGACGGCTTCGCGGCCGCGGGTGTGCGAGCGGACGTGTCGAAGCGGGACGAGGTGCGGAGCGTCGTCGAACGCACGGTCGCCGAGTTCGGCCGGCTCGACGTCTGGTTCAACAACGCCGGCTTCAACGCGCCGATGAAGTTCCTCGACGTGACCGAGGAGAACTGGCGCTCGATCATGGAGGTCAACGCCCTCGGCGTGCTGATCGGCACCCAGGAGGCCGCCAGGCAGATGATCGCGCAGGGCGTCTGCGGCAAGATCGTCAACACCACCTCGATGGCCGGACGCCAGGGGTTCCCGGCGTTCGCCCCGTACTCCGCGGCCAAGGCCGCCGTCATCTCGCTCACGCAGTCGGCCGCCAAGGCGCTGGCCGAGCACGACATCACCGTCAACGCCTTCGCCCCGGGGGTCGTCGACACCCCGCTCTGGGTGAAGCTCGACGAGGACCTGCTCGCCATCGGCGAGACCAAGACGGCCGGCGGGGCCATGGACGAGTTCGCCGCGGGCATCATCCGCGGCCGCACGGCCACCGTCGACGACATCGTCGGAACGGCGCTCTACCTGGCGTCGTCCGACTCCGACTACCTCACCGCCCAGGTGATCATGATCGATGGAGGGATGGTCCTCGTATGACCACACAGCTCGACGGCACCCACGCCGGAACCGACAGCGGCGCCCGGTCCCCGCTGCAGCCGCCGGCCGGCGGCTACGCGACCATCCCCACCGCCACTCGCGGCACCAACGCGGTCGACTGGGAGCAGCGCATCGACTTCGACCGACTGCGCAGCGAGCGCCTGGCGCGGCTGAAGGCGGAGCTCGCCCGGAGCGAGCTGGGGGCGGTGCTCGCGTTCGACTTCTCGAACATCCGCTACATGACCTCGACCCACATCGGCACCTGGGCGATGGACAAGCTGATCCGCTTCAGCCTGCTCACCCGCAACACCGACCCGATCATGTGGGACTTCGGCTCGGCGGCGAAGCACCACGGGCTGTTCAACCCGTGGCTCGACACCACGACGGCCGAGGCCGACGCCGATCCGCACGCCCCCCACCACGGCGCGGTGCGACCGCGCGCCGAGAGCGGCTCGCGAGCCGGCATCTCGACCCTCCGCGGCGCGTTCAGCCCGGACGCCGAGATCGCCGACCGGGTCGCGTCCAAGATCAAGCGCGAGCTCGAGAAGTTCGGGGTGGCCGACCAGCCGCTCGGAGTGGACGTGATCGAGCTGCCCGTGCTCTTCGCGCTGCAGAAGCAGGGCATCCGCGTGGTCGACGGCCAGCAGCTGTTCATGGAGGCCCGCCGCATCAAGACCGCCGACGAGATCGGCCTGCTCACCCAGGCGGCCTCGATGGTGGATGCGGCCTACGAGGACCTGTACGAGTTCCTGCGGCCGGGCGTGCGCGAGAACGAGGCCGTCGGGCTCGTCTCGAAGAAGCTCTACGATCTCGGCTCGGAGTACGTCGAGGGCGTCAACGCCATCTCGGGCGAGCGCTGCTCGCCGCACCCGCACGTGTTCTCCGACCGGCTCATCCGGCCCGGCGACCCGGCCTTCTTCGACATCCTGCACAGCTTCAACGGCTACCGCACCTGCTACTACCGCACCTTCGCGGTGGGCTCGGCCTCGTCGGCTCAGCGTGACGCCTACAAGCGCGCCCGGGAGTACATGGACCGCGCGATCGCCCTGGTGCGGCCGGGCGCGACCACCGCCGACATCGTGAAGGTGTGGCCGACGGCGCAGGAGTTCGGCTTCCCCGACGAGGAGGCCGCGTTCGCCCTGCAGTACGGGCACGGCGTGGGCCTGTCGATCTGGGAGAAGCCGATCTTCTCGCGCCTGGTCTCGCTGGAGCACCCCGAGGAGCTGAAGGAGGGCATGGTCTTCGCCCTCGAGACCTATTGGCCGGCGGCCGACGGGTGGGGTGCCGCGCGCATCGAGGAGGAGGTCATCGTGACCGCCGACGGGTGCCAGGTGATCACCAAGTTCCCCGCCGAGGACCTGCTCGTGGCCGGCAAGCGGTACTTCACCGTGGGCGGCAGCCTCCCGACGCTGCGCGACTCGCAGTCGCACCTGAACACGGCGGCCGGGCGCGGGGAGCCGGGGGCGTGAGCGACGCGACCGCTTCGGCCGCGAGCGGCGCGGCCGGGTCGTCGGCCGGGCCGGTCGGGTTCGTCGGGCTGGGCTCGATGGGCTCGGCCATGGCCGGGCGGCTGCTCGAGCAGGGCTACGAGGTGGTCGTCTGGAACAGGTCTCCGGATGCGGTCGCCGACCTCGTGTCCCGGGGCGCGGTCGAGGCCGCCACCGTGGGCGAGGCGCTGGCCGTCGGCACGGTGTTCTCGATGCTCTCGAACGAGTCGGTCGTCTTCGACCTCTTCGACGACGAGACGCTGGCCTCCGCACCGGACGGCGCCCTGCACGTGAACATGGCCACCGTCGGCGCGGCGGCGGCCACCCGCCTCCGCGAGCGTCACGCGGCGGCCGGCGTCGCCTACGTCGCGGCCCCCGTGCTCGGCCGCCCACCGGCGGCGGGCTCGGGTGCGCTCACCGTGCTCGCGGCCGGCGACCCCGCCGACGTCGAGCGGGCCCGCCCCGTTCTCGAGGCGCTCGGCCGGCGCGTCTGGCCGATCGGCGACGACCCGAGCCAGGCCAACGTGGTGAAGATCGGCGTCAACTACCTGATCATCCATGCGCTGCAGGCGCTCGCCGAGTCGATCACCCTGCTCGAGGCCCGCGACGTCGACACCGGGATGTTCGTCGAGCTGCTCGGGGACAGCCTGTTCCCCGGGGTCGTCTACTCGGGCTACGGCGGAGCGATCGCCCGCGGCAGCTACACGCCGGCCGGTTTCACCACCGAGCTCGGGTTCAAGGACTTGATGCTCGCGCTCGACGCGGCCCGCGCATCCGGTGTCTCGTTCCCCTCGGAGAGCGCCCTGCGGGGGGTCTTCGAGAAGGCCCTCGACGACGGGCAGGCCGAGCTCGACTGGGCCTCGATCGCCGAGGTCACCCGGCGGCGCGCGCGCCCGGTCGCCTAGGCGTTCTGCTCACGGCAGAGCGCCTCCCCAGGAGCATCCGGCCGCGCTAGCGTCAGGGCATGGACCTGATCTTCGTGCACGGCGCCCTGGTGCGCGACGGCGAGTGGTGGTGGCGGCCGACGGCGGGCCTCCTCGAGGAGCGGACGGGCATCCGGAGCCGGGCGCTCGCGCTGCCCTCCTGCGGCGAGGTGCCCGACGATGCGCGCGGGCTGGTGGCGGATGCGGCCGCCCTGCGCCGCGCCCTCGACGACGTCGAGCACGCCGTCGTGGTCGGCCACTCCTACGGCGGCACCGTCATCGCCGAGGCCGGACGCCACCCCGCGATCGCGCACCTCGTGCTGATCTCGTCCTACCTGCCGGAGGTGGGCACGACGCAGGCGGCGATCCTCGCCGACGAGCCCGACCCGGCGGCCATCGCGGATGGCGGCGACGGCACCCTGACGCTCAGCGGCTACGACGAGGCGGCCTTCGGCGCCCGGTTCCTCCAGGACGGCGATCGCGGACTGCGGCGCGACGCCTTCGCGCGCATCACGAGCCAGCACGCCGAGTCGTTCGTCACCCCCACCACCGGGGCAGGCTGGCAGGGCGTCGACTCCACCTACCTCGTCTGCGCCGACGACCGCAGCACCACGCCCGCCCTGCAGCGCGCGCACGCGGCGCGCGCGACCCGCACGCTCGAGCTGCCGACCGGCCACCACCCGTTCCTCACCCGCCCCGACCTCGTCGTCGACGCCGTCGAGGCGCTGCCGCTCTCCGGGGTGCCGGGGGTCTAGCGGGGCGACTGCCAGAGCTCGAGCTGGATGCCGTCGGGGTCGCGGAAGTACGCCCATCGCGACCCGGCGAGCGGCCCCTCGTCGATGGTGTTCGGCGGGCTGCTGAACACGGCGCCCTTGGCCGTGAGCTCCTCGACCGCCACGTCGAGATCATCGACCTCGAAGCAGACGTGGGCGGCCCCGACGTCGCAGTTGCGCCGGTCGAATTCTTCGCCCACGGGCTCTTGGTACTCGAGGAACTCGATCCGGGTCGAGCCGACGGTGAGCATCGAGAAGGTCAGCCGTGCATCCGGAACCTGCACGCCCCGGGCGAGCTCGGGCCCCGCCCCGTGGTTCACCGGCCCGGGGGTCAGGCCGAACATGTCGCTGTACCAGGCGCGGGACGCCTCGAGATCGCGAACCGTGATGCCGACGTGGTGCACGCCGTCCAGGACGAAGGTCATCGTCGACTCCTCTGTTTCGGGTAGTGTCACTGAACAGCCTCGCTTAACAGAGGCCTGCATCGCTAGCGGTTGGCGCAACTTCGCCCCCGGTGTGTACAGTGATGATGAACTTTCCGACGACGCAAAGGAGCTGAGGATGCGGGCAGCCGTCTTCCACGCCGCACAGGACATCCGGGTCGAAGAGGTGGCCGAGCCGAACGGCGCCGGCCCCGGTGAGGTGCTCCTCCGCCCCTTCTGGTGCGGAGTCTGCGGCACCGACCTGCACGAGTACGCGATGGGCCCGATCGTCATCCCGGCCACGCCGCACGCGCTCACGGGGGCCACCGCCCCGCAGATCCTCGGCCACGAGTTCTCGGCCGAGGTCGTCGAGGTCGGCGCCGGCGTCACGAACGTGCGGGCGGGCGACCGCGTCTCGGTGATGCCCCTGCTCTCCTGCGGCACCTGCTACTACTGCCGCCGCGCCCTCAACCACCTCTGCCAGCGCATGGCCTGCATCGGCCTGAGCTTCGCCTGGGGCGGCATCGCCGAGCTCGCCGTCGTGCCGGCGACCCACGTCAGCGTGCTCCCGGATGCGGTGACCGACCTGCAGGGCGCGCTCGTCGAACCCGGCGCCGTCGCGGCCTACGGCGTCGACACCGCGCAGGTGCGCCCCGGCGACACCGTGCTGATCACCGGAGCGGGGCCCATCGGCGCCCTCGCCGCCCTCTACTCCTCGGCCCTCGGCGCCTCCGTCTTCATCTCCGAGGTCAACCCGTACCGCGCCGAACTCGCCCGCGCCCTCGACGTGGGCGAGGTTCTCGATCCCACTTCGCTCGACGTGCCCGCCTACCTCAAGGACCGCACCGACGGCGTCGGCGTCGACGCCGTGGTGGAGTGCTCCGGCAACGAGCGCGCCCTGCAGGCCGCCCTCGCCTCGGTGCGCTCGGCCGGCCGCATCTCGCAGACCGGACTGCACACCAAGGCGGCCTCGATCGACCCGATGGTGCTCTCCGAGCACGACATCACGCTCGCCGGCACCTGGTGCTACCCCGTCACCGACTGGCCGCGGATCATCGACCTGATCGCCCGCGGGCGCTACCCCGTCGAGAAGGTCGTCACCGCGCAGGTGCAGATGGACGACGTCGTGCAGGGCTTCGAGACGCTGCTGTCGCCCCGCGGCGACCAGGTGAAGGTGCTGATCCAGGCCGGAAAGGGAAGCCGATGAAGGCCCTGCAGTTCGTCGAGGAGGACAGCGCCGCCGTGCGCGACCTCGACGTCCCCGCCATCGCCGCCGACGAGGTGCTGATCGCCTCCCGCCGCGTCGGCGTCTGCCACTCCGACATCGAGCTGCTCGAGGGCCGGTACATCATCCCGTTCGAGTACCCGGTGATCCCGGGTCACGAGTGGTCGGGCGAGGTGGCCGCGGTCGGCTCGGCCGTCACCGAGTTCGAGGTCGGCGACCGGGTCGTGGGGGAGTGCGTGATCGGCGACGACCACTTCGGCTTCTCGATCTCCGGCGCCGCGGCCGAGTACTTCGTGGCCAAGCCCGCCTGGCTGCACCGCCTTCCCTCCGAGCTGTCCTGGGCGGCCGGCGCCCTCGTCGAGCCGTTCAGCGTGGCGTACTACGCGCTGATGCGGGTGGGCAACGTGAACGGCAGCGATGTGCTCGTCGTGCTCGGCGCCGGCCCGATCGGCCTCGCGGTGACCGCCGCCGCGGCCGCCCTCGGGGCCACGACGATCGTCGTCGAGCCCTCGGAGGAGCGCCGCGCGGTCGCGGTCGCGCTCGGGGCCGTCGAGGCCGTGCATCCTGACGACGCGGCGGCCACCCTCGACCGGCTCTCGGGCTCGCGGGGCGCCGACGTCGTGGTGGAGTGCTCGGGCCGGCCCGAGGTGATGGCGACGGCGCTCGAGCTGGCCGCCTTCCGCGGGCGGATCGCCTACATCGGCATCGACGTGGGGCGCTCGGCGCCGGCGCCGCTCGGGCTGATCCAGTCGAAGGAGCTCACCATCACCGGGTCGATCGGTTCGCCCGGTGTCTGGCCGCAGACCCTCCGCTTCCTGGCGAGCTCGGGCATCGACCTGTCGCCCCTGATCACCCACGTCTACGGCATCGACGAGGCGACGGATGCGGTGGCCACCGCTCGCGCCCAGCGCGGCGTGATCAAGGCCCACGTGGAACTCTCGGCGCCGGCGCCGGTGGCTCCGTCGGCCTAGGCCCCGTGGCTGTGGCCCAGGCCGCGCCCTCGGCCTGGGCCCTCTCGCTTCTGGGTCAGGCAGGGGCTCCGGTCGGCTGCGCCAGCTGGATCAGGTTGCCGCAGGTGTCGTCGAGCACGGCGACGATCACCGGGCCGAAGTCGGTGGGCGGCTGCGTGAACGTCACGCCGAGTGCCGTCAGTCGCTCGTACTCGGCCTGAACGTCATCCACCCCGAACTGGCAGAAGGGGATCCCGTCGGCGGCCAGTGCCTCGGTGAACGGCGCCACCGCCGGATGACCCTTGGGTTCGAGGGAGAGCTGTGTGCCGTCGGGGCGATCGGGGTCGACGACGGTGAGCCAGCGGTGGTCGCCGAGCGGCACGTCGGCGGAAACGGCGAAGCCGAGCGCGCCGGTGTAGAAGTCGAGCGCCCGCTGCTGGTCGTCGACGAAGATGCTCATGGTCTGGATCTTCACGAGGGTGCCTTCCGGTCGGGCCACCGCTCGGCGATCTGCGTCAGCGGTGACGTGTCGATGGTGTGCAATTTGTAGCGGCCCCGACGCTCGGTGCGCACGAGACCGGCCTGTTCGAGCACGTCGAGGTGCTGCGAGACGGCCTGGCGCGACGGTCAGTTCGTCGGCGGGAGGTCGCCCGTGAGGTCGACGGAGCTGGTCGCCGCGTTCCAGGTGAGGGTGGCGGTGGCGCGGCCCGAGGCCTCGGCGTTGGACTCGGAGCCCTGGAGGAAGCGGTAGGTGACGGCGATCGCGTCGTCGGCCGTGCGCTCGACCGTGGGGGTGAAGCCGTAGGCCTCGGAGGTCGCCGTGCCGAGGTAGCTGCCGTCGTGGAACAGGAGCACCGCCGTGGGTGAGCTGACCGTGGCGTACTCGAGGGTGACGAGCGACCAGGAGAGGGCGGCGCAGGGGTCGTAACCGCTGTAGTCGGCGTTCGCCGCGTCCCAGGGAATGCCCTCGAGACCGGCGGGGGCGGGCAGTGCGGCGATGCCCGAGGCGGCGGCCTCCTGGCCGCACGCCGCGGGTTCGGCCGTCGGTGCGGGCGTCGGAGTGGGGCTGGGTGCGGGTGCGGACGGGGACGGCGCGGCGGAGGTCGGAGACGCCGCACCGGTGCTCGCGGTGCCGGCCGAGCATCCGGCGGTCGCGGCCACCGCCAGCACCACCACCGGGAGCCAGCCCGCCCGGCGCACCGCCCGCCCGGTCGTCGCGGCCGTGATGGTTCTCGTCGTGGGTGCCATCACCCCAGCCTGCTCCGCTTCGCCCGTGGCGTCGAGGCCGCTGCGGCATTCGGCGGTTCTCCGCAGGGCGGTCGGCGGTCGCCGTGCGGCGCCGCGCGGCCAGGGGGTCGGTCAGGGGAGGGTGAGGATCTCGGGGCCGGCCCCGGTGATCGCGATGGTGTGCTCGCTGTGGGCGGTGCGGCTGCCGGTGGCGCTTCGGAGGGTCCAGCCGTCGGGGTCGGTGACCAGGCGGTCGGTGCCGATCATCGCCCAGGGTTCGAGGGCGAGCAGCAGGCCGGGGCGCAGCCGGTAGCCGCGGCCGGGGCGGCCGGTGTTGGAGACGTGCGGGTCCTGATGCATGGTCGAGCCGACGCCGTGGCCGCCGAACTCGGTGTTCACGGGGTAGCCGGCCTCGGTGAGCACGGTGCCGATCGCGTGCGAGAGGTCGCCGATGCGGGCGCCGGGCACGGAGGCGGCGATCCCGGCGGCGAGGGCCCGCTCGGTCGCCTCGATCAGAGCGACGCTCTCGGCCGGACGCGCCTCGCCGACCAGGAAGCTGACGGCCGAGTCGGCCACGACCCCGTCGAGCGAGACGGCGAGATCGAGCGTCAGGAGGTCGCCGTCAGCCAGGACGTGTGCCGAGGGCATGCCGTGCAGCACGGCGTCGTTCACCGAGGTGCAGATCCAGTGCCCGAACGGGCCGCTGCCGAACGAGGGCGCGTAGTCGACGTAGCAGGACTCCGCGCCGGCCTCGAGGATCAGCTCGCGCGCCCAGGCGTCGATCTCGAGCAGGCTGGTGCCGACGGATGCCCGCCCTCTCAGCTCGCGCAGGATGCTCCCCACCAGCGCCCCGGCCGCCCGGGCCCGCGGCAGCTCGCGTGCACTCAGTATCTCGATCATTAATCCCTCATTCCAATAACTATCCCGGTAATACTATCCCGGTCGGTCGGTAGACTCGACGCATGGTCCGGCTCCCCCTCACTCCCGCCGAGCTCGAGCGCGGGCGCCGGCTCGGCGCGCTGCTGCGCCGGGCGCGCGGCGACCGGCCGCTGCTCGAGACGGCGCTCGACGCCGGGGTCTCGCCCGAGACCCTGCGCAAGATCGAGTCCGGCCGCGTCGCGACGCCGGCGTTCTCGACGATCGCGTCGATCGCGGGCGTGCTGGGCCTCTCGCTCGACGAGGTCTGGACCGAGATCTCGCCCCACGTCGAGCAGCCCTCGCGCTCCCTGGCGTCGTGACGCCTCCGCCCCGCGCATCGGTAACCGCGACGAGGCTGGTGTCCTGACGGCTGCCCCGCGCATCCTGAACCACGACGAGGTCGGCGACGGATGCGCGGGCACCCGCCACCGGATCGACTACGGTCGGCGCATGCCGGGCCGTTCCGCGCCGGCGTGCGAGTCCTGCGCGCCCGCGATCGCGCCGTGCCCGGCGTCGCCGTGGCCACCAGCGCCGTGGCCTTTCGAGCCCCCGGGGAGCACGCGGCGCACGAGCATCACGACGCCCACCACGACCAGTCCGAGGATCAGGCCGAAGACGGCCGAGAGGGCGGTCTCGACGATCCAGACGACGACCGGCCCGGCCGCCTCGATCGAGTGGGTGATCGCGTGCACGACGTCGTGCGGCCCGTGCCAGAACGCCTCGGCGAGGTTCTCGATCACGAGGTGCCCGCCGACCCAGAGCATCGCGACCGTGCCCACGATGCTGATCACGCGGAACACCGCCGGCATCGACGCCACGATGCGCGCCCCCGTGCGCCGCACACCCCGCGACGGGTTCTTCATCAGCCGCAGCCCGACGTCGTCGATCTTCACCAGCAGCGCCACCGCGCCGTAGACCAGGGCCGTCATGCCGAGGCCGATCACCGCGAGGGCGCCGAGGGTCATCCAGATGCCGAGAGCCGGGTCGAGGCTGTCGAGCGCGATCAGCATGATCTCGGTGCTCAGGATGAGGTCGGTGCGGATCGCCCCGAACACCAGCTTCTTCTCGTCGCGGGCCTCGGTCTCGCCGGCGTCGTGATGCAGACCGAACCACTCGAGCACCTTCTCGGCGCCCTCGAAGCAGAGGTACGTGCCGCCGATGATCAGGAGGAACGGCAGCACGAACGGCGCGAACGCCGACAGCAGCAGCGCGATCGGGATGATGATCACGAACTTGTTGACGAGGCTGCCGAGCGCGATCCTCCACACCACGGGCAGCTCGCGTGCGGGCGTCAGCCCCTGCACGTACTGCGGCGTGACGGCGGCGTCGTCGATGACGACCCCCGCGGTCTTCGCACTCGCCTTCAGCGCAGCCGTCAGTATGTCGTCGACCACCGCCAGCAACCCGACCGACATCGACCCCTCCTCGCCGGCCCCGCCCCACGGCGGCGCCGCCCCCCACGCTACCGGCTCCGCCCGCTGTCGGCCTCTGCGATCCGCACCAGGGCATCCTCACTCGGCAGCGAGGCCTGCACGCCGGGCGCTAGCTCATACCGCGACACTGCGAGGGGCTGGCTCGCCCCGGCGAGGGCGTACCGCACCACGGTCTCGTTCTTCTCCCTCACGAGCAGCATGCCCACCGTCGGCTGGTGCTTGCCCGGGTCGCGCAGTCGATCGTCGACGAGTGCGACGTAGAACCCGAGCTGGCCGGCATGCCGTGGGTCGAACTTCGTCGTCTTGAGCTCGACGACGACGTAGCGCAGCTGCTGGACGTGGAAGAAGAGCAGATCGACGTAGAAGTCGTCGCCGTCGATCTCGAAGTGCACCTGTCGCCCGACGAAGGAGAACCCCGGGCCGAGTTCCCGAAGGGTGTCGATGATCCGCTCCACGAGGCGGTCTTCGAGCTGCCGCTCGCTGGTGTCGACGTCGATGGCGAGAAAGCCGAGGGTGAAGGGATCCTTCGTGATCTGCTGCGCGAGCTCGGAGTCCGAGGGTTCGAGGGAGGTGGCGAAGTTGGACGGAGAGGCCCCCTCTCGGTCGCGGAGCCGGGTCGAGATCTGATGGGCCAGAACCGACCTCGTCCAGCCGTGCTCAAGGTCGCGATCGGCGTACCAGTCGCGATCGTCGGGCCCCGTCAACTGGGTCAGGAGCTCGATAATGTGGCCCCAGGGCAATTGTGCAACGGAGCGTTGCACAATTGAGGCCCGGTCGGGCCAGGCTTCGGCGAACGACCGCATGTAGCGCAGATTCCGGTGGGAGAACCCCTTGGCCTCGGGGAACTCGGCGCTCAGGTCGCGAGCCAGCCGCTCGACGACCTTGCTGCCCCAGTCGGCGTTCGCGGCTCGTTCCGCGAGCACCGCGCCGATGTCCCAGTAGAGCAGCACCATCGCAGTGTTCGCGTGCCGCTGCACCTCGTAGCGCGCCTCGTGGACGCGCCGCTTCAGAGCGAGCAGAGCGTCGGCGTATCCGCCGACCCGAACTTCTGACATATCGTCATGTTACCGGGCCGACGGCACCGAGACGGGTCAGGCGGTGAGGCGGGGGTAGTCGGTGTAGCCGGCAGCGCCCGAGGCGTAGACGGTGGCCTGGTCGGGGGCGTTCTCGGGGTGGGCGCCGCGCCAGCGCTCCACGAGGTCGGGGTTCGCGATCGCGGCGCGGCCGACCGCCACGGCGTCGGCCAGGTCGTCGGACACCAGCGCGTGGGCCTCGTCGCGCGAGGTCATCTCCGAGAATCCGCTGTTCACCACGAAGACGCCACCGAAGGCCGCGCGCAGCGACTGCACGAGCTCGTCGGAGGGCGAGCCGTGCAGAATGCTCAGGTACGCGAGCTCGAGCGGCGCGACGCCCGTGACGAGCGCCGTGTAGGTGGCGCGCACGTCGTCGGCGTCGGTCTCGAGCACGTCCTGGATGTTGTGCGAGGGAGAGATGCGGATGCCCACCCGCCCGGCCCCGACCTCGGACGCCACGGCGGACGCCACCTCGATCACGAACGCGGCCCGGGCCGCCGGCGACCCGCCGTAGGCGTCGGTGCGCACGTTCGAGGCCGGCGAGAGGAACTCGTGCAGCAGGTACCCGTTGGCCGCGTGCAGCTCCACACCGTCGAACCCGGCGTCGACCGCGCGGCGGGCGGCGTCGACGAACTCGGCCTTGACCGTGTCGAGCTCGGCGGTGGTCAGCGCGTGCGGCAGCCCGTACGGCGCCTTCGACCCGTCGGGCCCGTGGGTCTCCCCGTCGATCGCGACGGCGCTCGGCGCCACGATCCGCTGAGTGCCCGTGATCGCCGTGTTCGTGACGCGGCCCCCGTTCATCAGCTGCATCACGATGCGCCCGCCGGCCTCGTGCACGGCGTCGGCCACGCGTCGCCAGCCCTCCTGCTGCTCGTCGGTGACGATGCCGGGCTGCCCCGGGTAGGCCCGCGACTCGGCGCTCGGGTAGACGCCCTCGCTGATGATCAGCCCCATGCTCGCCCGCTGCGCGTAGTGCTCCGCGATCAGTGCGGTGGGCACGCCGTGCTCGTCGGCCCGCAGTCGCGTCATCGGCGCCATCACGACGCGATTGGGCAGCTCCAGATCGCCGGCGGTGAGAGGGGTGAACAGCTTCATGAGGGCCTTTCGGGTGGTTCACGGTCGAGCGGATGCCCGTCCGCAGCGTCGCAGGGCGCTCCCGCGCCCCTCACCCGAACCGTCCTTCCTGTCGGGCGATTCCGGCGTTCAGGGCTTTCCCACCTGGGCTCGCCGGTAGGCTGACGACGGAGGGTGACCGTGAGCAGGATCGAGATTCAGCGGCAGGCCGTGATGGCGCGGCTGGCGACCGCGGCCCGGGTCCCGCTCGCCGAGTCCGGCGGGGTGACGCCCCAGCTGATCGACGACATCTGCCGGCAGGTCGGCGTGCACCCGCACTCGTTCCGGGCCCTGTTCCCCGACGACGACGCGTTCCTCGACGCCGTCACCGACGGGCTGGTCGAGGACTGCGCCGCGAGGCTGCGCGGCGGGGTCGCCGCCTTCGAGCCGAGTGAGGCCGCCGTGACCCAGGGCGGCCCGGCGGCCTTCGCCGAGGCCGCGGTGGCGCTCGCCGACTCCTGGCCGCTCGACCGCGACGGCATGCTGATCCGCGCCGACCGGCGGGCGCGGGCACTGCGCCGCAGTGACGGCGGCAGCGCGGTTCTGAAGGCCGAGAAGCTCTTCCTCGACGCCTTGGTCGACGTGCACGCCGATCTGATGGCGAAGCTCGGCCGGCGCTTCGCGAGCTCCCCCGTGCGATCGGTGCGGGTGATCCTCGACACCTATGAGCGCGCGTTCGAGACCTGGCTGCTGACCGGCGCCGACGCCGCCGACTTCCATTCCTCGCCGTACGTGCAGCGCACGCTGCCTGCCCTGCTCGAGGACATCAGCGTGCCCGTCTAGTGCCCCGCGAGGGCGCTCGATCATGCCCTGAACGGGTGGAAGCGGCAAGCCCCTTCCATTGCGCCCGAAAGCGTGTAGACGGGGAAGAGGACCAGCTCGGTCCCACTCCCGGAAGGAACGCCATCCCTGTGTCGACCCCGCGCCCCCTCCGCATCGGATGGTACGTGCACCACCGCGGGGCGGGCCACCGGATGACGGCCGGCTCGGTGATTCCCCTGCTCGACGCCGAGGTCACCGTGTTCACCTCCGCGGCCGGCCCCGTGGCGTCCCCGCACGCCCGCACGGTGCGCCTGCCACTCGACTCGACCCCGCTCAGCGGCGACTCCGGTGCGGCCCGGGAGCCCGCCGGCGGCGGCCGCACCGCCCACGGCCGACTGCACTGGGCCCCCACCGACTCCCCGGGTCACACCGAGCGTCTCGCCGCCATCGCCGCGTGGGTCGCCGAGACCCGCCCGCAGCTCTTCGTCGTCGACGTCTCCGCCGAGATCGCCGCGTTCGTGCGCCTGCTCGGCGTCCCGGTGGTGAGCTTCACCCTCCCGGGCCTCCGCGACGACCCGGCGCACCGCCTCGCCTACGAACTCTCCGACGCCGTGATCGCCCCCTGGCCCGAGGGAATCGGACCGACGGCCGGCTCCGTGCCCCCCGACCGCCTGCACCGGGTCGGCGCCCTGAGCCGCTTCGCCTCCGACCCGGCGGCCGACCGCCCCGCGGCCGGCGACCCCGCGACGGCCCGCCCCACCGCCCCCGAGGTGCTCGTGCTGCACGGCGCCGGCGGCCGTGGCGCCGACCCGCTCGACCTCGCCGCCGCCGGCCTCGAGGCGGCGGGGCACCCGGTTCGCCACCTCCGCAACGCCGGCCCGGCCGAGGTCTGGGCCGCCCTTCGCGCCGCCCCCCTCGTGCTCTCGCACTGCGGCTCGAACGCGGTGGCGGAGATCGCCGCCGCCCGCCGCCCCGCGATCCTGGTTCCGGATGCCCGCCCCCACGCCGAGCAGGAGCACCTCGCCGAGGCGCTGACCAGGGCGCAGCTGCCGTGCCTCGTGGTCGCCCCGGCCGACCTCGCCCGCACGGACTGGGCCACCGCCCACCGCGCCGCCGCCGCCCTCGACGGCGCCGCCTGGCGGCTCTGGAACGACGGAGGCGCCGCGTCCCGCATCGCCGACCTGCTGCAGCGGCTCGGTGCCGCCGCCGCGGCCGGGGCCGAGCGCAGCGGTGTCGCCGCGTGATCGCGCTGATCACCGCGGTGGCGGGTCGCCGCCTCCATCTCTCCCGCCAGGAGGAGTGGCTCCGCCGGCAGCAGCGGGCCGACGTCGTCCGGGTCGTCGTGGCCATGGACGACGCGCCGATCCAGACGCCGAGCGCCGCCGACGCGACCGTGCTCCGGGTGCGGGCCGACGGCGCGCTCCCGCTCGCGGCCGCCCGCAATGCCGGGGCCGAGGCCGCGATCGCCGCCGGCGCCGAGCTGCTCGTCTTCCTCGACGTCGACTGCCTGCCCCGCCCGCGACTCCTCGATGCGTACGCCGACGCCGCCCGCGAGCGGCCCGACGCGCTGCTCACGGGGTCGGTCGCCTACCTCCCGGAGGGCGTCGACTACGCCCGCCCCGAGACCTTCGAGGCGCTCGGGACGGTGCACGGCTTCCGCCCGAGGCCGCTGCCGGGCATCCGGGAACCCGCCCCCCACGAGCTGTTCTGGTCGCTGTCGTTCGCCTGCACCCCGGCGACCTGGCAGCGCATCGGCGGCTTCGACGACGGCTACCGCGGCTACGGCGGCGAGGACACCGACTTCGGCTTCGCCGCCCGCGCCGCCGGGGTCGAGCTGCTCTTCGTCGGGGGCGCCGAGGCCGACCATCAGCACCATCCGGTGAGCGACCCGCCCATCGAGCACCTCGACGACATCCTGCGGAACGCCGACCGCTTCGCCGCCAAGTGGGGCGTCGTGCCGATGCGCGGCTGGCTCGACGCCTTCGCCGAGCTCGGCCTCGTCGCCCACGACCCGGACACCGACCGCTACGCCCGCCGCCCCGACCTCAGAACGGACGCCGCATGAGAATCGCCATCCTCTGTCACCTGCACCACCCCATCGCCGAGCCGTTCCAGGGCGGAACCGAGGCCCACACGGCGATGCTCGCCGACGAACTGGTGCGCCGCGGCCACGACGTGACCCTCTTCGCCAAGGAGGGCTCCCGCACCTCGGCCGCCCTGCACCCGCTCGTGCCGAGCGACTTCGAGTTCGTCTTCGCCGCCACCCCGCTGGTGCGCCGCCAGCAGGCGGGCTTCCTCGCCGAGGCCAGCCAGCACAGCCTCGACCTGATCGCCGCCGGTGACTGGGACGTCGTCATCAACAACTCCCTCAGCAGCCTGCCCTACCGCGCCCTGCGCGACCGCCCGATGATGACCGTGCTGCACACCCCGCCGACCCTCGACGACGTGAACGCCCTGCTCGACGCCCCGGGCTGGTCGCCGTCGCCCCTGCACTCCTACGTCGCCGTCTCGCCGCGGAACGCCCGCGCCTGGGCGCCGCGCCTCCCGGGAGTGCTGAGCATCCCGAACGGCATCCCGCTCGAGCGCTGGCGCGTCGATGTACCCCGCGAGGAGCGCCTGGCCGTCTGGGCCGCCCGCATCACGCCCGAGAAGGGTCTGCACATCGCCATCCCCGCGGCGCGCGAGGCGGGCTTCCGGATGCGCGTGGCCGGCCCGGTCGCCGACCCCCGCTACTTCGCGGAGGAGATCGAGCCCCTGCTCGGCGACGACGTCGAGTACGTCGGCCACCTCGGCCACGACGCCCTGCCCGCCTTCTACGCCGCCGGATCGGTCTTCGTCGCGAGCCCGGTCTGGGAGGAGCCGTTCGGCCTCTCGGTCGTCGAGGCGCTCGCCTCGGGTACGCCGGTCGCGACGCTGCCGCACGGTGCCGTGCCCGAGCTCGTCGCGCCGGGTGCGGGCTCCGTGCTCGGGCTGGTGCGGGAGGCGGCCGGCGCGGTGGCCGTCGACGACCGGCCCGTCTCGCTCGCCGCGGCCATCCGCACCGCCGCCGCGGTCGACCCCGCCGTCGCGCGCGCCCAGGCCGGGCGGTTCTCGCTCGGCGGCATGATCGACGCCTACGAGGCCGAGCTGGAGCGGCTGCTCGAGCGCCGCCGCGACGGGGTGGCCTCAGTCCAGGGGCGGGTACGCCGAGCGGATGCGCGCGGCGATCGCTCCCGTCATGCTGCTGATGCGCCAGTGCTCGTCGACTCCGTCGGGGGCGGCGAGGGCCGGCTGATCGCGATAGGCGGCTGAGATCCCGGCCGCGTAGCGCGCGGCCTCGTCGGGCGTCGGAGCGGTGCACAGCCGGCGCTCGTCGAAGGCGACCGGCAGGTCGTCCGCGCGCCGGGACCGGATCTCGCGCAGCACGAGCACGGTGCCGGTCAGGAAGATCTGGTCGGACACGTCCATCCGCCGCAGCCAGGGCGCGAGCTCGGTGCGCGGCGGATCGGTGGACACAGTGCAGAAGCTAGTGCAGAAGCCGTGGGACTGCGACTCCCAACCGGGGGAGCCGACCACCGAGACGGGGCTCGGCCTCTGTTCTCAGCCGCGGTGCTTCGCGAGGAACGCGTCCCGGATCTCGCGGGCCGCGGCCTCGCCCTCGTCGGTGAACTCGTACAGCCGGCGCGGCGGGCTCTCCCGGCTGCCGAGCTCCTCCCAGGTCGACCTGATCCAGCCCTGGCGCTCCAGCCGGTCGAGGATCGGGTAGACCGTGCCCGAGGGCCGGCCCGACTCCTTCACGATGCGCAGACCCCAGATGGGCTCGGTGCCGCCGAGCATCGCCGTCAGCACGTCGACGGTCGGAGCGGTCACTCGCTGCAGCGGTTGCATGCGCCCAATGTAGCGAGGCGCTGCCGTCGGCCACAACGAGTCGCCGCGCATCCGTCACCCCGATCGCGGAGATCGTGCCGGCTCACGCCGCGGGGGCCAGCCGGGTGACGAGGGCGCCGACGCGCTCGCGCAGGGAGCGCACGGTGCGGTCGAAGGCCGAGTCGCTGCCGTCGGCGGCCGGATCGGGCAGCGACCAGTGCAGGTCGTCGGAGCCGTGCAGCTGCTCGTGCGCCGCGTCGCAGACGCTGATCACGAAGTCCCCGTCGCCGACCACGTCGTCGACGTGCCGCGGCACGGTGTCGGGGTCGATCGCCAGCCCGTGCCGCCGAGCCGCCGCCACCGCACCGGGGTTCACCGAAGTGGCCGGCCGCATGCCGGCGGAAACCGCGGGAATGGCACTGACGGTGCGCCAGACCGCCTCGGCGAGCTGCGAGCGGGCCGAGTTCGCCGTGCAGACGAAGACCACCCGGCCGCCGAGCGTGAGGAGCCCGGGCATCAGCGAGTCGAATGCCGTCTGCACGAGGTGCAGGTAGGTGCGCCGCCCGTCGAACTCCGAGCGGGTGCGGGTGAGGATGCCCGTCTTCTCGAGCACGCGCACGTGATGGGCGACGAGATTGGAGGGGACGCCGAGCGCGGACTGGATCTCGGTGGACGACAGGTCGCCCAGCACGAGGAGGTCGACGATCCACAGCCGCGTGGGATCGGAGAGCGCCGCGAAGACCGCGGCCCGCCGCTTCAGATCGGTCATCGCTTCGGTCATCGCTTAAAACAACTTCCATTGAGTCAATCGCTGCTGACCCAATCATGGTAGGCAGGACTCAGAACGGCGCGCGAGCGACAGTCAGACGATTGCCAGGAGCGCTTCGTTCTCCACCATCGTGCCCCCGGGCGCGGACGAAAGGACCACTTCATGGGTATCGGAACCGGTATCGCGCTGTTCGTCATCGGGGCCATCCTGGCCTTCGCGGTCAACGTCGATCTCGGCGGGTTCGTCAACCTGGCCCTGATCGGCTACATCCTGATGGGGGCCGGCGTCGTCGTGTTCCTGATCAGCCTCGTGCTCATGCTGCGCCGGCGCTCGTCGGTGTCCACCACCCGTTCGGCCGTCGACCCGGCCAGCGGCGAGCAGGTCACCCGCCGCACGACGGACAGCGACCCGCTCGTCTGACGTCGGCACCACCCCGTACGCCCACGAGGCGTCGAAAACGAGGCCGTGATCCTGCGGCCCTCACCCCTACAAAGGAGAACTCGTGAACATCCTCGTCATCATCATCGCCGTCATCGCCGTCATCCTGCTCTTCACGGGCGGATTCGTCTCGTCGCTGAACTTCCTGCTGTACGTCGGCGCGATCCTGCTGGTGCTCGCCATCATCGTGTTCCTGGTGCGGT
Organism: Herbiconiux flava; assembly: GCF_013409865.1. Lineage (NCBI taxonomy): Bacteria > Bacillati > Actinomycetota > Actinomycetes > Micrococcales > Microbacteriaceae > Herbiconiux > Herbiconiux flava. The sequence goes on along the minus strand of NZ_JACCBM010000001.1, from coordinate 423,022 downwards.
TCCTCACCGGCAACCGTCGCGTCTGATCCGACCGGCGCGCCGAGCACGTCCGTCGCACCCGGGCAACGGGTGCACCACCTCGAAGGCCGGCTCCGCCCCACGGAGCCGGCCTCCGGCGTTCCCGGGAGAGTGGGCGGACCGTCCGAGGGTCAGGCCCAGGCGCGTGCCGACCGGGCCGCCCAGTATCCGGCGGCCGGCTCGGCCAGTGCCGCCAGCCGCTCCTCGCCGAGGCCGGGCACCCGCGCCCGCGTGTTCGCCCGCAGCTGGGCCCGGGTGACCGCGCCGCTCAGCACGATGTCGGCCCACGGATGCGCGACCGCCGCCCCGACCGCCAGGCCCTCCAGCGGCTGGCCGTCGGTCTCGGCGAGGGCGAGCGCCTCGGCTGAGCCCTCCGCCGCGCTCAGCCGGCCGTTCGCCAGCACCTCCTTCACCACGACGAGCCAGCGGGCGTCGTTCGCCGCCTCGAGGGCCGGGGCGGCCGAGGGCTCGAGCAGGTTCCAGGTGGCCTGCACGGCCGAGAACGGGGAGTCCTCGAGCGCCAGGGCGCGCTCGATCAGCTCGCCCTGGGCGGGGCCGCTCGTCGAGAGGCCGATCCGAACACCCTCGGCCGCGATCTCGCGGAGCCCGTCGAGCAGGGCCGGGTCGGTCAGGGCGGGGCTGTCGGGCGTGACCGAGTGCACGAGGTACACGTCGGGGGCGGTGCCGAGGGCGTCGAGCGTCTCGGGCCACTGGCGGTCGAGCATCCGTCGGCTGTGCTCCTTGCGCTCGTGCACGTGGGCGTCGACCCGCCAGTCGCCCACGTACTCGTAGCCCCACTTCGAGCCGATCGTGAGCTCGTCCCGGCGGCCCGGATGCGCGGCGAGCCACGAGCCGAGGAACTCCTCCGCTCGGCCGTACGAGCGCGCGGCGTCGAGGTAGCGGATGCCGAGGAACCAGGCCGCGTCGAGGAGCGAGTGCGCGCGCTCGCGCAGGGCGTCGACGGAGCGGTCGCCGGCGGGGCCGAGGTCGGCGGCCCGCCCGGCGGTGATGTACGCGGGGCGGCCGAGTGCGGCGAGGCCGAGGCCGAGCCGGGACGCGAGGCCGCCGGCCTCCCCGGGCCCGGGGGCGGCGGCGGAGTCGGTCACGCGCCCTCGAGCGCCTGGAGGTGCTCGAGCGAGCGGCGCTCGAGGTAGGAGCAGAGCTCGGCGGCGGCGGCGAGCTCCTGGGAGAGGGCGACGACGTCTTCCGTGCTGAGCGCCAGGTCGCGGTCGCGGGCGGCGAAGGTGACCTCCCAGCGGGGGTCGCCCAGCGCGACCGGCTGCATGTAGACGTCGGTGGTCGCGTTCCGTAGGGCGATGACGACGAGCCCGGTGTCGGAGCCGTCACTGCCGTCCTGCACGGCGACCTCGGTGTACTCGACGATGCGGTGGGCTCCCGACGCCGGCCCCGACTCGGACCCGTACTCGGCGAGCCACGACTCGAGCACCTCTTTGCTGCGGAACGGCACCTAGGACTCCTCCCGATCGAGTGACCAGCCCAGCCTAGCGATGCCCGCTCACTCCGCGGCGGAGAACGAGCGGCCGGCGGCGGAGCTGAGCTCGTCGAGCACCCGCACCACCAGCTCGGCCGCCGTGGGGTCGAGCCGGGCGGCGACGGCCTGCTCCGGCTCGCGTGCCCGGTCGTGGCGGTCGATGAACTCGATGCCCGAGTCGGTGATGCTCAGCGAGAGCCCGCGCCGGTCGACGCTGCTCGTGGTGCGGTCGACGTGGCCGAGGCGCACCAGCTTGTCGATGAGGGCGGTGATGGAGGCGCTGCGCAGCTGCAGCCGGGACGCCAGCTCCTTCGGGGTGAGCGAGCGGCCCTGCTCGCCCTCCGCGCGCAGCTCGACCAGCGCGTTCCAGGCGCTGTCGGAGAGCTCGGTCTCGGCACGGATCAGCCGGCGCAGTGCGGTGCGGGACGCCAGGTACTCCTGCAGGGCGTCGAGCACGTCGCCCGAGCCGAGCCTCTCGGCGTGATCGTTCAGCATCTCAGCGATACGATCCCTTCTCCTACGGCCCCGGCCCGCGAACCCGACCCTGAGCACCCTACGCTGTCGACGGCGATCGGGCACGGCGCGTCGCGGCGTCGGTGCGGCGGGGTCGAGGCGTCGTCGCGGGTGCGGCGGCCGGCGCCGAAGTGCGGCACAATGGCGGCGATGCGGTCGCCGGCCCACCCGAGAGCGGGTGCTCGCCGGGCCGCGAGAAACGGATGCTCCGATGACGAACCCCGCCGCCTTCGACGACGTGACCCGGGCCCTCCTGGCCGACCCCGACGACGACGTGACCCTCGAGGGCACGAGCCTCCTGGTGAAGGAATCGGTCTTCGCCGCCCTCGACGGCGAGCTGCTGGTCGTCGCCCTGCCCGCCCACCGCGCCGACGACCTCCTCGGCCGTGACGTCGCGACGCCTGCCGAGGCGCCCTCGGCCGCACCGGCCGGAGTCGCCGGCCGCTGGGTCGGCATCGCCGACACCCAGAACTGGGTCGAGCTGGCCACCGAGGCGCACCAGTTCGTCGGCGAGCCCGCCGTCGGCGGCGACTCCTAGGACGCCGCCGACCACCGGGCGCCGCTCCGCGACCCGGTGCCGGCGGTCGTCCCGCCCGCTCAGCGGGTGGTGCGGATCATCCGCGGCCCCGCCCAGAGGATCAGGGCCAGCACGAGCGCCACGAAGCCGAGCAGCACGGGCACGAGCGGCAGCACGAGCAGAGCGGCTCCGACGGCGAGCGGCGGAACGGTCATCCCGGCGAACGCCAGCAGGAAGATGCCCGAGGTGATCTCGCTGCGGTTGCCGCCGCTCGCGAGCGCGCCCGCGGTGGCGAGGGCCCCGCGGAAGACGAGGCCGACGCCGGCTCCCGCGATCACGCCGCCGCCGACGAACAGCACGGTCGCGACCACGGCCGCCGAGTCGCCCGCCAGGCCGGACACGAGCGCCGCGCCGGCGAGGGCGACGAGCCCCACCGCCATCGAGGCGACGCCGAGCACCAGCTGACGCCGGGTCGACAGCCGCGAGAAGACGATCTGCGCCAGGGCCGCGGCCCCGAACACCGAGAACGACACGACACCCGCGACGAAGTGGTCGCCCTGGTGCAGCAGCTGGGCGAGGAAGGTCGGGGCCACCGAGCCGAACAGCCCGGTGATCGCGAAGGCCGCGAAGCCACCGAGACCGGCCGCCCAGTAGGCGCCGCGGCTCTCGGCCGGCACGCGCACCCGCTGCGGCCGGTAGGCCGCGCGGTCGGTGGGCGGTGTCACGGTCTCGGGCACGAAGGCGTAGGCGAAGCCGACCGCGACGAGGGCCGCGGCGAACACGAGGTAGGGCGTCACGAGCGGCGCGGCGATCCACTCGGCGAACACGCCGCCGATCAGCGGGCCGAGCGCGAGGCCGCCCATGTTCGCGACACCCGCGATCGTGGCGGCGAAGCCGATGCCGGCGCCGGGCCGGGCGATGCGCCGAAGGTCGGCGAGGTGGGCCGTGGCGGTGGCCGTGAGCACGCCGATGCCGAGACCGGCGACGAACCGGGCCACGATCAGACCGACGGCATCCGGCCACAGCACGAACAGCACCGCCGCCACGAGCTCGATCGCCGCGGCCGTGAGGATGACCCGGCGCCGGCCGAGCCGGTCGCTGAGGTGGCCCGCGAGGTAGAGGGCGAGCATCACGCCGGTGGAGTAGGCGGCGAAGATCAGCGTGATGACCACGGTCGGGAAGCCGTCGCGCTGCTGGTAGAGCGCGTACAGCGGCGTCGGCACCGTGTTGAACGCCATCATCACGAGGAACGCGACGGCGGTGACCCAGAACCCCGCGCCGTGCGGGAGGCGCAGCCCGGGTCGAGGGGAGGGGGCAGCGGCCGGGACGACGGGCTGGGAGGCGGTGCGGGGCTCGGAGAGCAGTGCGGTCATGGTTCGAGGATGCTCCTCGGTTGTCATCGTGTCTAACGAATTATCCTGCAGAGTCTCATCGATCCGCTCTATGATCGGTGCCATGGAGACCCGCCTGCTGGAGTACTTCGTCACCGTGGCCGACGAGCTCAGCGTCACCCGCGCCTCCGAGCGGCTCTTCGTGGCGCAGTCGACCGTCTCGGCAGGCCTTCGCAGTCTGGAGGGCGAGCTCGGCGTGGCGCTGTTCGAGCGCACCACCAAGTCGGTGCGGCTGCTCGCGGCGGGCGAGGTGCTGCTGCCGCTCGCGCGGGCCCTCGTCGACGACGCCGAGGAGCTGCGCCGCGCCGCCACCGAGTCGGGCAGCGGCCTCCGCGGACGGGTGCGCATCGGCACCTTCACCGGCATGCAGCTGCTCGACCTGCCCGGGGTGCTCGGGCGCTTCCGGCGCGAGCATCCGCTCGTCGACATCCAGCTCGTCTCGTCGCCCGTGGGCTCCACCGGGCTGGCCGACGACCTCGGGCACGGGCGCCTCGACCTCGCCTTCCTCGCGGTGCCGGCCCCGCCCACGCTCGACGCCTGGCCGATCGCGACCTTCGACTTCGTGGCGCTCGTGCCCGAGGGGCACCCGCTCGCGACCCGCGCCGCGGTGTCGCTGGCCGACCTCGCCGGCGAGGAGTGGGTCGACGTGCTGCCGGGCTACGGCAACCGCCTGCAGCTCGACCGGGCGCTCGCCGACCGGGGCCTCGCGAGGCATCTCGCGGCCGAGCTGCCCGACCTGCCGAGCGTGGCGCCGTGGGTGGCCGCTGGCTTCGGGGTGGCGGTGGTGCCCGACGTGATCGAGGCGAGCGGATGCGCGCGCCTGCCGCTCACCGACCCGCCCCCGCCCTGGGTGGTGTCGCTGGCCGTGCGCCGCGGGGCGGCCCGTCGTCCGCTGCTGGCGGCACTGGCCGAGGCTCTGCGCGCGCCTGCCTGAACGACAGCGCTCCGTGCCCCCGACCGAACGGGGACACGGAGCGCTGGGAGCCGGGGCTCAGTAGGTGGTGCTGCCCATCATCGACATCGACGCGACGACCGTCACGATCGAGAAGATGATGGCGATCACGAAGAGCACGGCGCCGACGATGACTCCGGCGAGGGCCGGGGTGTTCTTGTAGCCGGCCTTCTTCGACTGGTTCAGCGCGATGGCCGAGATGATCAGGCCGATCAGGTTGAAGAAGATGGCGACGATCAGGCCGACGATGCCGAGGGTCTTGCCCGGGTAGTCGGTTCCGGCCGGAGCGGGCTGCGGTGCGGATGCGGTCATGGTGTGATTCCCTCCAGAAAACAACGGTTCCTCATGAACGTACCGGCATCCGGAGGTTTCCGGGAGTCCCGGTGGCCGAATCCCGCCGGGTGCGGGAGGCTGGGGCCCGTGAAGAGCCAGCGCATCGCCCGTACCGACCTGTCCGTCTCCGCCGTCGTCCTCGGACTGATGCGCATCGCCGAGCTCGACGACGAGGAGATCCGCACCCTCGTCGGAGCCGCCCGCGACGCCGGCGTCACGATGTTCGACCATGCCGACATCTACGGTGGCGAGCGGCACGGCAGCGAGCGCCGCTTCGGCGATGCCGTGTCGTTCACGCCCGCCGAGCGGGAGCAGGTGGTCATCCAGTCGAAGGTCGGCATCCGTGACGGCTACTTCGACTTCTCGGCCGAGCACATCCTCCGCACGGTCGACGAGTCGCTCGCCGCCCTGCGCCTCGAGCACCTCGACCTGCTGCTGCTGCACCGGCCCGACGCCCTGGTCGAGCCCGAGGAGGTCGCCTCCGCGTTCGACGCGCTCGAGAGCGCGGGCAAGGTGCGGTACTTCGGCGTCTCGAACCACACGCCCGGCCAGATCGACCTGCTGGCCCGCACCGTGCGCCAGCCCCTCGTCGTCAACCAGGTGCAGCTGAGCATCACGCATGCGCCCATCATCGCGCAGGGTGTGGCGGCGAACATGGTGCGCCTCGACCAGTCGGTCGACCGGGGCCTCGGGATGCTCGACCACGCGCGCCTGAACGACATCACGCTGCAGGCGTGGTCGCCCTTCCAGAAGGGCTTCTTCGACGGAGTCTTCCTCGGCGACCGCGAGCACTTCGCCGAGCTGAACGACGTGCTCGACGAGCTCGCCGCGTCCTACGGCGTGACGCCGATGGCGATCGCCACCGCCTGGATCACCCGGCACCCCGCCGGCATCCAGGTCGTGCTCGGCACCACGAACCCCGGTCGCGTGACCGATGCGGCCGCGGGCGCCGACGTCGTGCTCACCCGGCCGGAGTGGTACCGGCTGTTCACGGCTGCGGGCCACGTCCTCCCCTGAGGCGGGCCGCCAGCCAGGACTTCAGCCGCGCGGTGTGGCGGTCGGTGAACTCGTTCGAGAGCGCGAGCGTCTCGGCCCCCAGGTCGCCGCCGTGCACGATCGTCTCGAGGGCCTGCAGGGCCCGTCGCTCCTGCTCGTCGGCCAGCCTCCTCCGCTCCTGGTCGGCCAGCCTCCTCCGCTCCTCGTCGTCCATGCAGCACACCCTACGTCGGAGTCGGGCGGGATTCCGACAACCAGTCGGGCCGCCGGGCCCCTCGTCGCCCTATACCTGGAGGAGTCCGAATACCCGGAGGATTCCGAACGTGCGAAGGAGGCACCGTGACCGAAGCCCCGCTCCGTCGCCGTGACGAGCTCGACGCCCTGCTCCGCGCGCTCGACGGCCTGCCGGTCATCGTGCACGACCGGTACCTCACCGTCGTCGGCGCCACCCGCCTGGCTCGCGCGGTCTCGCCGTTCTTCCGCGAGGGCGTCAACCTGGCCCGGGCGGCCTTCCTCGACGACTCCGTGGTCGACAGCCAGGCCTCCTGGCCCCGGTTCGCCGAGCACATCGCCGCGACCCTGCGCTGGGAGCTCGACCGGCACGACGCCGATCCCGAGTTCCGGCGGATCGTCGGCGAGCTCTCGGCGCAGAGCCGTGCCTTCGCGCGCGCCTTCGCCGACGACTCCGGCCGGCAGCGCCTCACCGGGTCGTGGGAGTTCGGCGCCGGCTCGGCCGAGCCCTTCACCCTCACCTTCCACCGGCTCGAGCTCCCGGATGCCGGCGACACCGTGCTGGTCTGGCGACCCGACGGGCCGGCGGCCGGGCGGGCCCTGGCCGCGATCGCCGAGACGCTGACGCCGTAGCTCCGTCCGGCCGCCCTGCTCCACCGCATCGGTGCCGCTACCTCGTCTGCGGGTTCTGCCCCCACACCGTCGTCCCGTCGGGCAGCCAGCTCGCCTCGACGTCGACGAAGCTCTGCGGCAGCTGGTCGCCCTGCGAGGGCCGCCCGGTCACCGCGATCGAGCCGCGGATCAGCAGGCCCGTCGACGGGAAGCGGTCGGGCGGCACGCAGTTCGCCGTGTAGGTGCCGTTGTCCTGCACCAGCACGATGCAGACGTCGTCGTCGATGTCGCGGGCGACGTAGAGCGGGGTGTCCGCCATCGAGAGCGTGCGCAGGGTCTCCTCGCGCAGCTGCACGGCGTAGAGCACGGGCGGCTGGTCGGCCGGCTGCGAGGGCCGGTCGAAGATCGCCAGCGCAGCGGAGGCGTCGGCGAACGGCGGCCCGCCTCCTGCACCGAGACCGGCGATCGACCCGCCGGTCGCCTGGGCCAGGGTGAACCCGACGGCGCCGCCCACCAGCGCGAGCACGAAGCCGACAGCCGCGACGGCCGCGAGACGCCGGCGCACCCGCTGCGGGCGCCGGGCGGGGGCGGTCTCCCCGTCGGTCGGAGGTTCGTCGGCATCCGCGACGGCGAGCGCGGTTCCGACGGCGGTCGCCTCGGCCACGGCCTGGTCGATGGCCTCCCGCTCCTCGGCGAGGGCGGCGTCCAGCTGCGCCAGCTCGGCGGCGGCACGGTCGGCCCGGGGCACGGCGTCGGCGCTGCCCTTGGCGGCCGGCGCGAAGGCCGTGCGCTGCAGCTCGGCACGACGGGCCGCGGGCGACTCCACCCCGGCGGGCGTCGGCGAACCCGGATGCTCGCGCCACCAGAGCGCGTCGAGCACGTCGTTCGCGCCGCCGTACGCCCGCGCCACCCGATCGCGGAACTCCGCGTCGCGCTTCGCCCTCAGGTACTCGCTCGGAGCCGCCATGCTCCACCTCCTCGTCGAAGGGTATGCCCCCTCCACCATTCGTCGCCGCCCCCGTGCGCCGATTGCTCCGGGACTCCTCGTCGCGTCGCAGGCACCGGGCTAGGGTCGGGGGCATGGACCCCGTCGACGCCCTGACCGAGACCGCGTTCCTGCTCGAGCGGGAGCTCGCGCCCGGCTTCAAGGTCAAGGCGTTCCGCCGGGCGGCGGCGGTGGCGGGGGAGCTGCCCGCCGAGGAGCTCGCGGCACGGGCATCCGACGGCCGTCTCGCCCGCACGAAGGGCATCGGCGACCGCTCGCTCGAGATCGTGCTGCAGGCACTGGAGGGTCGCGTGCCCGACTACCTCGAGGCCCTGCGCGCGCGGACGGGCGAGAAGCTCGGCCCCGAGGCGAAGGCGCTGCGGGAGCAGCTGCGCGGCGACCTGCACGCGCACAGCGACTGGTCGGACGGCACGACCGACATCCCCTCGATGGCCGCCGCCGCCCGTGCACTGGGCCACGAGTACCTGGCGCTCACCGATCACTCGCCGAGCCTGAAGATCGCGCACGGGCTCACCGCCGAGCGACTCGAGGCCGAGCTCGACGTCGTCGCCGGGGTGAACGCCGACGGCGACGAGGGCTTCCGGCTGCTCGCGGGCATCGAGGTCGACATCCTCGCCGACGGCGCTCTCGATCAGGAGCCGGAGCTGCTCGACCGGCTCGACGTCGTCGTCGCCAGCGTGCACTCGAAGCTGCGCGACGAGAAGGGCCCGATGACCGCGCGGATGCTCGCCGCGATCCGCTCCGGCCGCGCCGACGTGCTCGGCCACTGCACGGGCCGCCTCGTGCAGGGCTCCCGGGGCACGCGGCCGCAGTCGGAGTTCGACGCGGACGCCGTGTTCGCGGCCTGCGCCGACGCCGGGGTCGCGGTCGAGATCAACTCCCGGCCCGAGCGGCAGGACCCACCCGACGAGCTGATCGCGCTCGCCCTCGAGGCGGGCTGCCTGTTCAGCATCGACTCCGACGCGCACGCGCCCGGCCACCTCGGCTTCATCGACCTCGGTGCCGAGCGCGCGGCGGCGGCGGGCATCCCGCCCGAGCGCATCGTGACGACCTGGCCCCTCGAGCAGCTGCTCGCCTGGACCACCCGCTGACCGCGCATCCTCCTGCTAGGGGAGGATGCGGGACGCCCGGTAGCGCTCGACCTTGTCGAAGAAGCTGCCCGGGGTGGTGCGGAAGCCGAGGAAGCCTGCCGCGCGGCTCTTGTTCATGCTCGTGAAGCACTCGAGGTTGCGGCCGAGGTCGCCGTCGGTGTGCCACCAGCTCGCCAGCCGCGACACGTCGGCCTCGGCGAGGCCGTGCTCGGCGGCGATCTCCCGCCAGACCTCGTCGGCGTGGCCCATCCGACCCTCGAGCGGAGCCGGCTCGGTGTCGAAGCCCTCCCAGCTCACGCCGAAGTGCTCGGCGATCCGCGGCCAGAGCGTGCGCCAGCGGAACACGTCGCCGTTGGCGATGTTGAAGGCCTGGTCGCGGCCGGCGGGATCGGTCGCCGCCCAGACGAGCTGCTCGGCCAGCAGGTCGGAGTCGGTCACGTCGGTCACCCCGTTCCACTGCGTCTCCGACCCCGGGAAGCGGAACGGCTCGCCGGTGCGCGCGCAGATGGTCGCGTAGACCGAGAGGGTGAGCGCCATGTTCATGGCGTTGCCCACGGCGTAGCCGAACACGGTGTGGGCGCGGTGCACGCTCCAGCCGTAGCCGTGCCGGGCGGCGCCCGCGAACAGCTCGTCCTCCTGCGCGTAGTAGAAGTTGGGGCTGTCGAGGCGCTCCGACTCCTCCTCGAACGGGGTGTCGGCCATCACGCCGGTGGCGTAGTTGTCGAACGGCCCGAGGTAATGCTTCAGTCCGGTGAGCAGGGCGACGTGCTGCACCGTTCCTCCGGCGGTCGTCGCGTCGATGACGTTCCGCACGATGGCCGAGTTCACCTCGATGTTCTGCGCCTCGCTCGGCTGTCGCATCCAGGCCGTGATGAACACGAGTTCGGGGTGCACCCCCGACAGGGCGGCGGTCAGGCCGTCGGCGTCGAGGAGGTCGGCGGCGATCGGCTGCACGCCCGGCACGGGGGCGGTCGCGGACCGCGAGACCCCGAAGGTCTCGAAGCCCTGCTCGAGGAGCAGCCGGCAGAGGGCCTGCCCCGCTATCCCGGTCGATCCGATCACCAGCGCGCGGCGCCCGGCTCCAGCAGTTGACATGGTCGTCCCTTTCGTCGGCGTGTTCAGAGTCAATGTACACTTCTGCTTCACGCCAGCCCCAGCGGATGCGGCCGGTGACCGGGAAGATCACCGAGAACAGGCCGAATTGACCGGATAGTTATCAAAAGCAGTTGTGAACGCTCGGTCTCGAGTGTAAAGCTATACTCAACGACGAGCCCGATGAGGGGTTCATCGGAAGCCCACCCACCAGGGAGACAGTATGAGCGCAACGGAGCGACGGCAACCCGCACTGACGAGTTCGCGCTGGTCGATCTCGCGGGGTCTCGTGACCGTGGGCATCGCGGTGATCGCGCTGCTCGTCGTGAGTGCGCTGTTCGCCCCGTCGAGCGTCTCGCAGGGGGCCGTGCTCGGCATGCTCCCCTTCGCCGCGGTGCTCTCCTGCGTCGGCCTCGGCCAGATGCTCGTCGTGCAGCAGGGCGGCATCGACCTCTCCATCCCCGGTGCCGTGTCGCTGTCGATCGTCGTGGTCAGCCGCATCCCGAACGGCGACGACTCGCTGCTCGTGCCGGCCGTGCTGCTCGCCATCGGCCTCGCCGTGCTGGCGGGCCTCCTGAACGGTCTGCTGATCGGCCGCCTCGGCCTGAACGCGATCATCGCCACCCTCGGCACCAACGCGCTGCTGTTCGCCGTGGTGCTCGGCATCTCGGGCGGCAGCCCGACCACGACCACCCGGCTGCTCCGTGACGTCGCCGGCGGGCTGAGCTTCGGCATCCCGAACTCGGTGTTCTTCGCGCTCGCCGCGTTCCTGCTCGTCACCGTGCTGGTGAAGAAGACGGTGGCCGGCCGGCGCTTCGAGGCCGTCGGTGCCAACCCCGTCGCCGCACGGGCCACCGGCCTGCGCGTGCGCACCCACCAGGCTGCCGCCTACGTCTGGGCGCAGCTGCTGTACTGCCTCGCGGGCATCCTGCTCGCCGGCATCACGGCGCAGCCCACCGCGTTCCAGGGGAACGCGTACCTGATCCCCGCCGTGGCCGTGGTGGTCCTCGGCGGTACGAGCCTCCTCGGCGGTCGCGGCTTCCCGCTCGCGACCGTCGTGGCGGCGGTCTTCCTCAGCCAGCTCGACCAGTTCGTGCTGGCGGCGGGCGTGCCCTTCGCGGTGCGCTCGATCATCCAGGCCGCGGCGCTCGCCGTCGGCGTGGCGCTCTACACCATCGACTGGGCGGGCCTGCGTGCCCGGCTCGGCTCCCGGCAGCGCGTCGGCGCGGCCGCCTGATCACCCCCGAACACACCCCAACCCGAGAATCACCCGCGGCAGAGGCGCCGCGCACAGTGAGAGGAACCATCCCATGGCCATCCGCAAACGAATCGCACTGACCGCGGCGAGCATCGGCGTGCTCGCCCTCGCGCTCACCGCCTGCAGCTCGGGCGCTCCGTCGTCCAACGACACCGTCACCACCGGGGCGCCGGTCGCCGGCGCCCCCGACTGGTGCGGCCCGAACGAGATCACCCTCGGCCTCCTCGACGGCTTCGGCGGCAACAGTTGGCGCAAGGTCACCACCGCGGCCGGCGCCGACGAGGTCGCCAAGTGCCCGAGCGTCACCGGCTACGAGTACGCCGACGGCCAGGGCGACACCCAGAAGTCCATCGCCGACATCCAGGGCATGGTCGCCAAGGGCGTCAACGCGCTGGTCGTCTTCCCGGATGCGGGCGAGGCCATGCTGCCCGCCCTCCGCAGCGCCTACCAGGCCGGCGTCGTCACGGTGCCCTATCGCGTGAACCCGGGCGGCGAGGACGGCGTGGACTACGACGCCTGGATCGGCGCCGACTTCACCACCGACGGCGAGAACTGGGGCAAGTGGATCAAGACCAACTTCCCCGACGGCGCCAAGATCCTCTTCCTCTCGGGCCCCAAGGGCAACAGCCAGGGCGAGGACGAGCTCGACGGCATGAACTCGGTGCTCGGCGACGGCGGCGAGTACGAGTTCATCGGCGAGACCCCGTTCGAGCCCACCAACTGGGACCCGGCGGTCACCCAGCAGGTGCTCACCAGCGCCATCGCCAAGAACCCGGAGATCGACGTGATCGTCTCCGACTTCGGCCCCTCGCTCGTCGGTGCGCTGCCCGAGTTCACCAAGAGCGGACGCTCCATCCCCGCCCTGGTCGCCTCGGACGGCAACGTCCTCGGCTGCTTCTGGACGGACAACCAGGAGGCGAACCCCGACTTCAAGATGATGACGGTCGCCACCGGCAACGACAACGTGCGCCTCGCCGTTCAGTACGCGGTGGCCAAGGCGACCGGCGGCGTCCTCCCCGACACCACCACCTTCGACGCCCCGGTGTTCGAGGACTCGGTGTCGGGCACCCCGAACCCCGTCGAGTGCGAGGCCGACCTGCCCGGTGACATCTTCCTCTCCGCGGAGATGTCCCCCCAGGACCAGGCCGACCTCCTGAAGTAAGAACCGCTTCACGCACGAACGATCGCAAGGGCATCCCGTGGATACACAACTGCACGACGTCGACACCACCGTCGCCGTCCTCTCGCTGACCGGCATCTCGAAGTCGTACTCGGGCGTCGCGGCGCTGACCGACGTCTCGCTCGAGGTGCTGCCGGGCGAGGTGCATGCGCTCCTCGGGGAGAACGGTGCCGGGAAGTCGACGTTGATGAACGTCGCTTCCGGCACCGTCCAGCCCGACGGCGGGCGCATCCGGGTGAACGGCGAGGAGATCGACGGGCTCAGCCCGGCGCTCGCCGCGAAGCTCGGCATCGCGATCGTGCACCAGCATCCCGCGGTGCTGCCCGACATGACCATCCTCGAGAACCTGCGGGTGGCGCTGCCGCCCTCGGTGTTCGAGGGCAAGGGCCCGATCGAGGAGTACGCGACCCGGCTGATCCGCGAGTCGGGCCTGACCGCCCACCTCGGCGACCGGGTCGAGACGCTCAGCGTGGCGCAGAAGCACCTGCTCGAAATCACCAAGGCGCTGGCTCTCGAGCCCCGCCTGCTGGTGCTCGACGAGCCGACCGCGCCGCTCGGCCAGGACTCGGTCGACCTGCTCTTCGCCCGGGTGCGCGAGACCGTGGCCCGCGGCACCGCGGTCGTCTACATCACGCACCGGATGGCGGAGGTGCGCCAGCTCGCCGACCGGGTCACGGTGCTCCGTGACGGCCGGCTGCGCGGCATCGCCCGCGTCGACGAGGTCACCGACGACGAACTGCTGACGATGATCGTCGGCCGGCAGATGGAGTCGACCTTCCCGCCGAAGTACACGGCGACCGAGAGCGACGACATCAACCTCGTGCTCAGCCACCTGACGGGCGACGGCTTCGTCGACGTCTCGGCCGCGGTGCGGCGCGGCGAGATCCTCGGCATCGCGGGCGTCGTCGGCAACGGCCAGAGCGAGCTGCTCCGCGCCCTCGCCGGCCTCGACGGCTTCACCGGCACGGTCGCGGTCGGTGGGCGCGGGCTGAGCGCCTCGCAGCTGCTCGGCAAGACCGCCTACATGCCCTCCGACCGGCACAGCGAGGGTCTGATGATGACCCTGACCGTGCGCGAGAACGCCGCGATCTCGGCCCTCAAGCGCTTCAAGCGCTGGGCGCTGGTCAGTCGCCGGGCCGAGGTCGAGACCGTGGGCGAGACCCTCGACTCCCTGGCGGTGAAGGCCTCGTCGATGGATGCGGTGGTCTCCTCCCTCTCGGGCGGCAACCAGCAGAAGGTCGTGATGGCCCGGGCGCTGCTCTCCGAGCCGTCCATCGTGATCGCCGACGAGCCCACCCAGGGCGTAGACGTCGGAGCGCGGCTGGAGATCTACCGCATCCTCCGCGAGGTGTCGGCCTCGGGCATCCCGGTCGTCGTCGCCTCCTCCGACGCGAAGGAGCTCGAGGGCCTCTGCGACCAGGTGATCGTGATGTCGCGCGGCAACGCGGTCGGCACCCTCACGGGCGACGACATCACCGAGACGCGCATTGTGCAGACGGCCGTCACCTCCACCGCTCACACCGCCAACACGCAGCTCGCCACCGAGAAGGTCGCGCGCTCCACCCCGCTCCGTCGATTCATCCAGGGCGACTACGCCCCCTCGGCCCTGCTCGTGGCCGTGATCGCGGTGCTCGGCGCCTTCATCTTCAGCCAGAACGTGCGCTACCTGTCCGACTTCAACATCTTCTCGGTGCTGATGCTCGTCAGCGCCCTAGGCTTCATCGCCCTCGGACAGACCATCTCGCTGCTGATCGGCGGCATCGACCTCTCGGTCGGGCCGCTGGCCGGCTTCCTGGTGGTGGTCGGGTCGTTCTTCGTCAACGACGGTCAGCCGTTCGGGGTGATGGGCCTCGGCATCCTGCTCATGTTCGTGCTGGCGGTGGCGACCGGACTCGTGAACGGCTCGCTCATCCGCTTCGGCAAGTTCACGGCCATCGCGGCGACCCTGACGCTCTACATCGCGCTGCAGGGGCTCAGCTTCCTGCTGCGCGACTCGCCCGGCGGCTACATCGCCGGCTCCTTCACCGCGCTGATCACCACCCGCGTGGGGCCGGTGCCGCTGATCTTCATCGTTCTCGTCGTGTTCACGGTGCTGCTCGAGCTGGCACTGCGGAAGCGCCGCTGGGGCTGGCGCCTGCGGGCGACCGGCTCGAACGAGGAGGCCGCCCGCCGGATCGGTGTGGACATCGACCGCACGGTCGTCTTCGCCTACGTCGCCACCTCGGTGCTCGCCTTCCTCGGCGCGATCGTGCTGATGACGCAGATCGGCGTCGGCGACCCGGCGCAGGGCGTCTCGTACACGCTCTCCAGCATCACCGCGGTGGTGCTCGGCGGAACCTCGCTGCTGGGTGGCCGCGGCACCTTCGTCGGCAGCCTGTTCGGCTCGATCCTGCTGATCCAGGTGCTCAACGCGACCACCTTCCTCGGTCTGTCGCAGATGTGGCAGTACATCTTCCAGGGCGTGCTGATCCTGATCGCGGCCGTGTTCTACTCGGTCGCCCGGCGTCGCCGCACGGTGCTCGTCTGATGCGCGCCGCGGTCTACCACGGCGACCACGACATCCGGGTCTCGTCGACCGTGCCGGCCCCGTCGCGCGGCGCCGGCGAGGTGCTGCTGCGGGTCGTGCGCTCGGGCCTCTGCGGCACCGACGCCACCGAGTGGGCCGTCGGGCCCAAGGTCTTCCCCGTGACGGTCGCGCACCGGGTGACGGGCCACACCGGCCCGATGATCCCGGGCCACGAGTTCGTCGGCGAGGTCGTCGAGGCGGATGCGGACAGCGGCTTCCAGCCCGGTGACCGCGTCGCCAGCGGGGCCGGTGTCTGGTGCGGCACGTGCGCGCGCTGCCTCGAGGGCCGCACGAACATGTGCGAGCGCTACTGGACCCTCGGGCTCAGCACCGACGGCGGGATGGCCGAGTACGTGTCGGTGCCCTCGCGCACTCTGGCGCGCATCCCCGACGGCCTCTCCTTCGACCATGCCGCCCTCGCCCAGCCGCTCGCGGTCGGCATCCACGCGGCCCGACGCTCGGGCGCCCGCGACGGCGACCGGGTCGTCATCATCGGCGGCGGCGCGATCGCGTCGTTCGTGCTGGCCGGGCTGCGGCACCTCATCCACGCGACCGTGGTGGTCGTCGAGTTCCCCGGGCCCAAGCAGGAGCGGGCGCTGCGCTTCGGTGCCTCGGCCGTGCTCGCCCCCGCGGCGGTGCCCGAGCTCAGCGACGCGGTCGCCGAGGCCTTCGGCGGAGCCCGTCCCGATGTCGTGATCGAGGCCAGCGGGGCGCCCGGCCAGCTCGCCACCGCGGTCGCGCTCGTGCGCGACGGTGGGCGGGTGCTCGCCGTCGGCCTGCCCAAGGCGAAGCCGGAGCTCGACGTGCACTCGCTCGTCTTCCGCGAGGTCACGATCGACTCGAGCCTCGCGCACGTCTGCGACGCCGACCTCGGACCGGCCCTCGACATCCTCGCCGAGGGCGTCGTGGGGCCCGAACTGCTCGCGGGCGTCGTGCCGCTCGAAGCCCTGCCGGAGCAGCTGGAGCTGCTCGTGGCCGGGCGCCTCGACGGCAAGGTGCTGATCGACCCCTGGGCCTGAGGGCAGGCCGAGTATCGGCTCAGGCCAGCAGCGGCGCGAGTTCGCGCGTGCCCGCCGTGAGCTGCTCGAGCACCGCGCCCGGCTGCTCGATCCGCACGCGCGGGGCCGAGAGCACGAGCCCGGCGACGAGCTCGCCGCGCGGCCCGCGGATGGGAAGCGCCAGACAGCCGAAGCCCGGGGTGAAGGCGTCGAGCTGCCGCGAGTGCCGGGCCGCGGCCACGTCCCGGCGGATGCCCTCGAGCAGCTCGGGCGCGCGCTGCGCCCGGGCCGAGAGGGCGGCGGGTGGCGCGGCTCCGGCGGCCAGGCGCTCGGCGATCAGCAGGCGGCCCATCGCCGAGACGTCGTACTCCGCGAGCAGCCGGCGTTCGTCGGCCAGGGGGAAGTCGGGGTCGGGGTCGAGCACGTGCATCCGTTCGTCGACGTAGCCCACGAGGTGCACGCCGCCCCGGATGCCCGCCCGCAGCCCGTCGACGACGCGCACCGCGGCGCGCGGCAGCACCGGCGCCCCCGTGACCCCCGCCGCTGCCGAGGCGGGCACCGCGGAAGGCGCCACCCGGTGCGCGAGCTCGACGACCTTGCGCCCGAGCGTGAAGCCGCGGAGGTCGGGCATGCGAACGAGGTACTCGTCCTGCACCAGCAGGTTGATCAGGCGGTAGGTCGTGGCGCGGGGCAGACCGAGGTTGTCGGAGACCTGCTGCGCCGTCACGCCGGGGCCGCAGCGCGCCGCCTCCTCCAGCACGGCCAGCGCGCTGTGCACGGCCTTGGGCTGCCGGGCGCGCAGGTCGGCCGGCGGGGGGAGGGGGTGGCGCGACGGCTCGGTCACCCCGGCCCGCCTCCCGGAGCGTCGCCGGCCCCGCCGCCCAGCACGTCGGAGGCGACGGGCACGTCGTACACGCCGACCGTGTCGAGCAGCCACGGGTGCCGCCGGCGCCGCAGCATCGAGAGCACCGAGCCGGCGCCGAGCAGCAGCACGAACACGGCGGCGCCGATCCAGCGCTCGCCGGCGAACTCGACCGAGAGGTAGACCACGAGGCCCACCCCGAGCAGCGCGGCCGCCGTGATCGACCGCACCGCCACGGCGGCGGTCAGCTCGCCGATGCGCCGGAGGAACACCGGGGCGGCCACGCAGACCAGCCCGTAGGCCGTGATGTACCCGGCGGCGGCCACGACGATCAGCGTCTCCCACAGCCCGGAGCCGAGCGCGATGGCGGCGATCGGCACCCCGGCCACCACGGGCACGGCGATCGCCGCGGCCACCCACGGGGTCCTGAATCGCGGATGCGCGGACCCCACCAGCGGCGGCACCACACCCTCCCGGCCCATCGCGAAGAGCACCCGCGCGAGCGCCGTCGTGGAGGCGATGGCGCAGGCGAGGAACGAGGTGGCGATGCTGAGGTCGAGCAGCAGCCCCATCCACTCGACCCCGTAGGCCGTGGCGAGGTCGTTCACGGGCGACCCGCTGCCGACGAGGTCGAGGCCGAGAGCCGAGAAGCCGACGATCTGGCTGTAGCTGGCGACGAGGAAGAGGGTGCCCGAGGCGATCACCGTCCACACGATCGCGCGGGGCACGGCGGCGAACGGCCGCTTCGCCTCGACGCCGAGCGCGGCCGAGCTCTCGAAGCCCACGAACGCGGTCAGCGCCAGCACCGAGCCCACGGCGAAGGTCGCGGGCGTCGAGCCGCCGACGTCGAAGGCGCTCCAGTCGATGCCCGGCCCGGTGGCGACCAGCAGGGTCACCACCAGCACGAGGATGATGCCGACCGACACCGTCTCGATCAGCAGCGTCAGCCGGGTCGAGAGCCGGATGCCCCGCACGATCACCACGAGCACGACCAGCGCCATCAGGCCGATGCAGACGATCGCGAACAGCGGCGAGGTGGCCCCCGGCCAGGCCCGCCCCACGAGGATCGAGAGGTAGTAACCCGCCCCCGCGAGCGAGAACATCGCGATGAAGCCGTAGCCGATCAGCGTCGCGATGCCGGCGACGAAGCCGGCGCCCGTGCCGAGCCCGCGGGTGACGTAGGTGTAGAGGGAGCCGGTCGCGGCGATCCGCCGGGTGAACTGGTTCACGGTCGTGGCCACCGCGAGGGCGATCAGCATCGCCACCGCGAGCGACCACAGCGTCGCCCCGCCGGCCACGACGGCCACCAGCAGCGGGATGGTCGTGGCCGCCGCCGAGGGCGCCACCGCCGACACCGACTGGGCCAGCACGTCCACGAAGCCGACGCTGCGGCGCTCGAGGCCGTCGACGGGTGAGCGCGTGCCGATGCCCGGAACGGGGGCCGGATGCGCGATGGCACGTTCGAGGGCGGTCACGCGGCTCAGGCTACGAGCCGCGCGTTGCGGCCGTGCGACGGCTGTGTTTCGGGTTCGTGATCGCTGAATGAGACGGATGCGCGGCCGTCTCATTTCGCGTGCCCCGAAGCTTCACGCGGCGGTGACAGGCCCGCAACGCCGGGCGAGCACAGTGGACGGCGAGCCCCCGCACCCCCGCCCGTCTCCATCCGCTCGCCCCACCCGCCTGCCACCCCGAGGAGAATCCATGTCCGTCACGAAGGACCCCGCCGTCACCGGCACCCCGCACGCCCGAACCCTGAAGGGCTCGCTCGGCGTCACCGCCATCGTGTTCATGGTGGTGGCCGCCGCCGCCCCGCTGACCGTCGTCGGCGGAGCCGCGCCGCTCGGCATCCTGCTCGGCAACGGGGTCGGCTTCCCGAGCCTCTACGCCGTGTCCGCGGTCATCCTGCTGCTGTTCGCCGTCGGCCTCGCCGCCATGACCCGGCACGTGCCGAAGCCCGGCGCCTTCTTCACCTTCGTGGGCTACGGCCTCGGCCGGCCGGCCGGGCTCGCCAGCGCCTTCCTCGCGCTGCTCACCTACACCGCCATCCAGGTGAGCGTGCACGGGTACATCGGGTACATCCTGCAGGTCACCGTCACGGGGCTCGGCGGGCCGGACATCCCCTGGTACCTCTACTCGTTGGCCGTGATCGCGATCGTCGGCTTCCTCGGCTACCGCCACATCGACCTGTCCAGCCGGGTGCTCGGCATCCTGCTCGTCGGCGAGGTCGGCATCGTGCTGGTGCTCGTGATCGCGATCGTCTTCTCCGGCGGCGAGCAGGGCCTCTCGGCCGCACCGTTCCTGCCCGAGAACGTCTTCTCGGGAGCCCCCGGCGTCGGCCTGATGTTCGCCATCGCCGCCTTCATCGGCTTCGAGGCGACGGCGATCTTCCGCGACGAGGCCAAGGACCCGACCCGCACGATCCCCCGCGCCACCTACACGGCCGTGATCGGCATCGGTGTCTTCTACACCCTCGCCTCGTGGGGGCTCGTGATGGCCTGGGGCCCCGACAACGTCCTGGGCGTGGCCGCCGAGGACCCGGGCGCCATGATCATCGTCACCACCGCCAAGTACCTCGGCGTGGTGGGCGAGGTCATCATCAACGTGCTGCTGATCACGAGCATGTTCGCCTGCGTGCTGTCGTTCCACAACGTCATCACCCGCTACCAGCACTCGATGTCGAACGCCTCGGTGCTGCCGAACGTGCTCGGCCGGGTGCACCCGAAGCACCTCTCGCCGCACACCTCCTCGGTCGTGCAGAGCGCCACCGCGGCGGTGCTGATCGTCGTCTTCGCGCTGCTCGGGCTCGACCCGGTGCTGCAGGTGTTCACCTGGTTCGCCGGCGTCGCCACCCTCGCCATCGCGATCCTGATGGCCATCACCTCGCTGGCCGTGATCGTCTACTTCGCCCGCACCCGGCAGGACCGGCGGCTCTGGAACACGGTCATCGCCCCCGCCCTCGGCTTCCTCGGTCTGATCGGCTCGGCGGTGATCATCATCGCGTACTTCCCGATCATGGTCGGCGACGTCGACGCCGACGGGGTGCCCGTCTTCGGCGGGGTGAGCATCGCGCTGCTGGCGCTCGTCGTGATCTTCCCGCTGATCGGGCTGGTGCAGGCCGCCGTGCTGCGGAGCCGCCGGCCGGCGGTGTACGCGACCATCACCGACGCGATCAGCGACTCGAGCGCCTCGACGGTGCCCGCTGCGATCCCGCCCGACGCCACCGGCGTCTGACGCGCATCCGCTCTTCACCACCGATCTGACCGCCGCCGGCCTCGGCAGCACCGACCTCAGCAGCACCGACCTCAGCAGAATCAACCGGACAGGAACCATCATGACCATCGTCGAGACCGACCTCGCCGCCGCCGACCCCACCACCCCGCCGCACCCGCTCGCGAGCCTCGCGGCCGACGAGTTCACGCGCATCCGGGACCTCGTCACCGCCCTGCCCGACTTCACCGCCACCACGCGCTTCGCCTACGTCGGCCTCGACGAGCCGCACAAGCGCGAGGTGCTCGCCTGGCAGGACGGCGAGGGGCCGCTGCCCGAGCGGCGCGCCCGGGTGATGCTGCTCGACATGGCGACCGGGCGCTCGACCGACAACGTCGTGTCGATCGGCTCGGCGGAGGCGCCCGGCGCGCTGCTGTCGACCGTCGTGCTCGACGGCTCGCGCGGCCAGCTCCCGGTGCTGATCGAGGAGTTCGAGGCCATCGCCGACATCGTGGCGGCCGACGAGCGCTGGGTCGCCGCCCTGTCGCGACGCGGTCTCACCGTGCAGAACGTGATCTGCGTGCCGCTGTCGGCCGGGTACTACGACTTCCCCGAGGAGGAGGGGCGGCGCATCCTGCGCGTGCTCGCCTTCAAGCAGGAGTACCCCGAGGACCACCCCTGGGCGCACCCCGTCGACGGGCTGTCGGCCTACGTCGACACCGCCACCCGCTCGGTGACCCGGCTGATCGACGCCACCGACCTGCCGGTGCCGGCCACCTCGGGCAACTTCGACGACCCCGCGCTGCAGGGGCCGCCGCTCGACACCCTGAAGCCCATCGTCATCACCCAGCCCGAGGGGCCGTCGTTCACGGTCGAGGGCGAGACCGTGTCGTGGGGCAACTGGACGTTCCAAGTCGGCTTCGACACCCGCGAGGGCCTCGTGCTGCGCCAGCTCGCCTGGACCGACCAGGCCACCGGCGCCTCCCGGCCCATCATCTACCGCGCCTCGATCGACGAGATGCTCGTGCCCTACGGCGACCCATCGCCCGTGCGGTTCTGGCAGAACTACTTCGACACGGGGGAGTACCTGTTCGGCCGCTTCACGAACTCGCTCGCGCTCGGCTGCGACTGCGTGGGCGAGATCCACTACTTCGACGCGACCCTCGCCGACGAGCTCGGCAACCCGTACACGATCTCCAACGGCATCTGCATGCACGAGGAGGACTTCGGCACGCTCTGGAAGCACTCCGACATGTTCACCGGCTCGAACGAGACCCGCCGCTCGCGCCGGCTCGTCATCTCGTTCTTCACCACCGTCGGCAACTACGACTACGGCTTCTACTGGTACCTCTACCTCGACGGCACCATCGAGTGCGAGGCGAAGCTGACGGGCATCCTGTTCACCTCGGCCTACCCGGGTCTCTCGGCCGACGGCGCCGACTACCCCTACGCCTCGGAGGTCGCCCCCGGCCTCGGCGGGCCCTACCACCAGCACCTCTTCTCGGCACGGCTGGACATGACCGTCGACGGCGTCGCCAACGCGGTCGACGAGGTCGACGTGGTGCGCGTGCCGATCGGGGAGGGCAACGAGCACGGCAACGCCTTCACGAAGGGCGTCACCCGGCTGACGACCGAGGGCACCTCGGGGCGGGTCGCCGACGCGTCGGTGGGCCGGGCGTGGCACATCGTGAACCCCTCCACGCTCAACGGGCTCGGTCGGCCGACCGGCTACGTGCTGCTGCCGCAGGAGGCGCCGACGCTGCTCGCCGACCCCTCGTCGTCGATCGCCAAGCGGGCCGAGTTCGCCACGAAGCACCTCTTCGTCACGGCCTACGACCCGGCCGAGCGCTACGCGGCGGGCGACTTCGTGCACCAGAACCCGGGCGGCGACGGCATCACGCGTTTCATCGCCGACGACGCGCCGATCGACGGCGAGGACATCGTGCTCTGGCACACCTTCGGGCCCACCCACTTCCCGCGGCCCGAGGACTGGCCCGTGATGCCGGTCGACTACGCCAAGTTCACGCTGAAGCCGTACGGGTTCTTCGACCGGAACCCGGCGCTGAACGTGCCGGCGCCGGGCTCGTCCTCGTCCTCCTCCGGCGCTGGCGCGGGCGACCACTGCGCGCACCACGGCGGTGACGACGTGGCCGGCCACGTCACCGGCCACGCTCACTGAGGGCGGCGGGCGCGATGGGTGAGCTGCTGCACGCCGGGGCGCTCGTACCGGCCGCGGTCGGCGCGTGCTGCACCCTCGGCGCCCGCCGCTCGGGCCGCGCGGCGGCGGGCGTCTCGGCGGTCGTGATGCTCCTCGCGATGCTCGACACGGTGTTCCGGATGCCCGGCCTCCCCGCCCTCGTCTGGGCCGCGCTGCTCATCGGCACGGCCCTCGCGGCGGCGGTCTCGGCGCGAGCCGGCTCCCGGGCGCGGGCGGCGGGCGTGGGCCGGGCCGGCTCCCGCGCGCGGGCGGCGGGCGTGCATCCGGTGATGGCGCTGCACGGCGGGCTGGGGATGATCGTGATGGCGGGACTGCTGCTCGTGATGGGCGGGGCGGGCGAATTGGGTGGCGCGGGCGCGCCGGCGTCGGCCGTCTCCGTCTCGGCCGTCGCGGCCTCGGTGTCGGCGGGCCATCACGGCGGGGGAGCATCCGGAGCCCTCGTAGCGCTGGTGGGGGTGGGCTCGCTCGCCTACGCCGGCTACAGCGCCGTGGTGGCGTTGCGGTTGGCTCGCGGCCCCGCCGCCGCCGCCCATTGCGCTGCGATGCGGCGCTGGCTTCCGGTCGTGGAGGTCGCCGGCATGGGCGCGTCGACGGTGCTGATGCTGCTCGCCCTCGCGGCCTGACCGGCTGACGGCGGGGCACGATAGGCTGGACGGGACGTTCTAGGAGGCGCACATGGTGGTCGGAGATCTGCTGCTCGGTTTCATCGGGCTGCTCAGCCTGGTGACCGGTGTCCTGGGCCTCGCGGCCCTCATCGCGATGGTCAAGGCCCCCTACAACAGCTGACCCGCCGCCCCTCACGGGGGTGCGCCTCAGATGTGGCCGACGACGACCGTCGCGTCGAGGGATTCGTCGCGCTCGACGTGCGGCTGAAGTCCCGCCGCCTCGAACAGCGCCGCCGTCAGCGGGGCCTGCTGCTCGCTGGTCTCGATCAGCAGCCGCCCGCCCTCCGCGAGCCACTCGGCGGCCCCGGCGACGATCCGTCGCTGCACGTCGAGCCCGTCGCCGCCCCCGTCGAGTGCGATCGGAGCCTCGTGCTCCCGCGCCTCGGCGGGCATGGTCGCGATCGCGGCGCTCGGCACGTACGGCGCGTTCACCACCATCACGTCCACCCGCCCCCGCAACCCCGCCGGCAGCGCCTCGAACAGGTCCCCCTCGAACACCCGCCCGGCCCCCAGATTCTGCCGCGCGCTCGCCACCGCCGCCGCATCCAGATCGGCGCCCCACACCTCGAACCCCGCGCCGCCGTGGACCGGGCCGCCCTGGTCAGCCGCCTCGAATCCCACGTTCCCGTCGACGCGGCCGCCCTGCTCGACTGCCTCGAAGACGGTGTCGCCGTCGGCGTCGGTGCTGAGCCGGATGCGCCCCTCCCCGTACGCCGCGATCGCCGCCCCGATGGCACCCGAGCCGCAGCACATATCGACCACCACGGCGCCGTCGGGCGCATCCCGAACCGCGGCCCGCACCAGCAGCTCGGTGCGCCGCCGCGGCACGAACACCCCCGGGCCCACCACGACCCGCAGCCCCGCGAACGCCGCCCACCCCACGAGATGCTCGAGCGGCCGCCCGGCCACCCGCTCCTCGACGAGCCGCTCCAACTCGGCCTCGTCCCCGGCGGCCGCCTCGATCACGACCGCGGCCTCCTCCTCGGCGAACACGCACCCCCCGGCCCGCAGCGCCCCGACGACCCACCCCGTCCCGTCGTCTCTCCGCGTCACCTGATCCACGGCCGCAACTCTACCCACGCCGATTGGCTCGACTCCTACGGGCAGGGGGTGAGCGCCTCGACGGCCGTCGTCAGGGAAGCCGTGCCCCCGAGCAGCACCACCTCCGAGGTGCCCTTCGAGGCCATGCGCGACAGCACCGGGCGCGGCACGCAGCCCGGCGGCACGATGTAGAGCGGATTGTGCCGGGTGCCCGTCAGCACCCCGCCCACCAGCGCGTCCGGGAAGTTCGCACCGGTGGCGAAGTAGACCGTGCTGAAGTCGGCGAGGAAGTGGTCGTTCACGACCGACGAGACCGCGTAGCGGTCGGCGCCGCCGAGGCGCACCGAGCCGACGCTGGGGGAGAGGGTGTCCATGACGCCCTGCGAGACGGACAGCACGCCGCCCATGATCACGAGCGAACTCGGGGCCGCCACTGCGATCGCCCGCTGCGTGTCGCTGTCGGCCACAGCAGCACCGCCGTCGACGAGCAGCACCGGCGAGTTGTAGATGGCGGCCGGGGAGACCGCGGACAGCGCATCCGGGAAGTTCGTGCCGGTGGCCACGAAGACGTTGTCGGCGCCGGCGGGGAACGCCTGGGCCGCGAGCGCGCGGCTGACCGCATAGCGGTCGACCCCGGCCAACCGCCCGACCACGGCGCGAGGGGCCGCCGCGCCGAGCTGACCGAGCACCCGGCTCGAGACGGCGCTCTCGCCGCCGACGACGATCACCGAACGCGGATTCAACCGCGTCAGTGCGGCGAGCACCGACGCGGGTGCGGCATCGGGCGCCGTCAGGAGCAGCACGCCGCCCTGCACGACGGCGGGAGGCCCGGCACTCAGCGCGTCGGGGTAGTTCGCCCCGGACGCGACGTACACCACGTCAGCACCGAAGGGCCGGGTCAGCAGCGCCACCGCGGCGCCCAACTCGTACCGATCGCCCGCCGCCATCCGGCTCACCCGGATCGCGGCCAGCGCCTCCGCCTCCTCCTTCGTCCCCACCGTGTCGGATGGGTCCGTCGCCCCGATGGCCCCACCGGCGCCGAGACCGAGCATCACCATCAGGGTCAGTGCAGCAGCAGCGGCACCCGCGCGGCCTCGGGCATGCCCGGTTCGACGCCCGATCATGGCGCGAGGAACCCTCGCAGCTCGGTCTCCACCGACGTCGCGACAGCCGAGGTGCCACCCAGGATCACGATCTTCGTCGGCTGCAGACGTCGCAGCTGAGCCTTGATGTCGTCGGGGATCGAGTCGGAGCGGACGAGGAGGAGCGGGCCGAGGCTGCGGGCAGCGGCGACGCCACCGGACAGAGCATCCGGGTAGTTCTCGCCCGAGGCCACATAGACGGTCTTGGTCGTTCCCGTGGGGAAGGCTTCGGCGGTGTCGGCCGACACGGTGAAGCGATCGGCTCCGGTGATGCGGTAGGTCGCGGCCTGGACATCGCGTTTCAGCTCATCGAAGACGACCGGGTCGATGGCATGGATGCCGCCCAGGACGATGATCTCCGAGGGTCGGATGCGCAGGAGCTCCGTCTTCACGGCTGCCGGTATACCTGTCTTCGTGACGAGGAGCACCGGCCCGCCCTTGAAGGCGGCGGCGGCGCTGCCCGACAGGGCGTCGGGATAGTTCTCTCCGGACGCGATGTAGAGCCTGGGCACGGTGGGGACCGGCGTTCCGGGAGCGAAGACAGCCCGTGAGGCGGCAGCCGACACCTCGAAGCGATCAGCTCCGCCGATCCGGGTGACGGTGGGCGAGAAGCGCCTCAGCTCCGCGACCACCGACTCGCTGATCGCGTTGACGCCACCGAGCACGACGATCTTCACCGGGTCGATGCGGGAGAGCTCCGTGCGGATTGAGTCGGGGAGTGCCTCTTTCCGAGTGAGCAGCACAGGACCGCCCTGGAGCCCCGCCAGTGCCGAGGCCGAGAGCGCATCGGGGAACGATTCGCCCGACACCACGTAGGCGATCGGCACGGCTGCGGGCCCGGGGTAGGTGTCGGCGGAGATGGCCGCCGACACCTCGAAGCGGTCGGCTCCGCCGATGCGCTGCACCCCGTCGGGCAGGGCGGACGCCGGCGCCGCCACACTCCCGATGAGCAGCAGAGCGCCGAGCCCGGCGGTCAGGACGAAGGGGACGCGACGTGACGCCATGGGTTCTCCGATCGGAAGCGCCGGCCGCCAGGAGAGCCGGACGCGTTCACCGTATCGGAGAACCGAGGATTAATCGACTACTCGGGGAGGGAGGATTCGATGAGGGCGACGATGGCCGGGTCGTCGGGCTCCGTCGAGGGGCGGAAGCGGTGCACGGCGCCGTCGGGGGTGACGACGAACTTCTCGAAGTTCCACTTGACCCGCCCCGCCTTGCCGTCGGCGTCGGGGGTCTTGGTGAGCTCCTGGTACAGCGGGTGGGCCGAGCGCCCGTTGACCTTGACCTTGTCGAACATGGGGAAGGTGACGCCCCAGGTCATCGAGCAGTACTCCTTGATCTTGTCGGTGTCGCCGAGCTCCTGCAGGAACTGGTTGCTTGGGAAGCCGAGCACCGTGAAGCCCCGCGCCTCGTAGCGCTTCTGCAGCTCCTCGAGCTTCTCGTACTGCGGGGCGAGGCCGCAGCGCGACGCGACGTTCACGATCAGCTTGACGGGCGCGTAGTCGGCGAGCGTCGAGGACGCCCCGTCGATCGTGGTGAGGGGGATGTCGTCGAGTGCCATGATCCGCATCCTACGCGCCGCCGCACCCCGCGCAGCCGACCACGGAACAACAACGGGGGGCGACGCAGAACACTCCCAGCGACCGCCGCGGCCCCCCGCGTAGCCTGATCCGCACATGGACATCCTCATCGACCTCGTGCTGCTCCTGATCGCCCTGCTGGCCGTCGTCGGCGGCTGGCGGCGCGGTGCCCTGATGACGGCCGCAGCCCTCGCCGGCATCGTCGCGGGCGCCTGGCTCACCGGCGTCGCGGCCCCGCCCGTCGTCGACTGGCTGGCGACCCGAGGCTGGAGCAGCCCGCTGCAGCGCACCCTCGCCGCGGGGGCCGTGCTCATCCTGTGCATCGCGCTCGCGTCGGCGGTGCTGACCCTGGTCGCCTCGCTGCTGCGCCGCGTCATCGGCGTCGTGCGGATCGGCCGCGGAATCGACGCCCTGGGCGGCGGCGTGCTGGGACTCGTCACCTGGGCCGTCGTGGTGTGGCTGCTCGCGGGCTTCCTGCAGACCACCGGCATCCCTCCCGTCACCCAGGCGGTCGCCTCCTCACGGGTGGTCGCGACTCTCGACCGCATCGCCCCGGTGCCCGCCGAGAGCGCCCTCGGCACGCTCGGTGAGGCGCTCGACGGGGCCGGCTTCCCCGAGGTCTTCGCGTTCGGCGACGAGATCATCCCGGGTGCGCCCGAGCCCGATCCCTCGGTTCCGGATGCGGTGAACCAGGCCTCGGGCGGCGTCGTCCGCATCCTGTCCTCCGCTCCCCGGTGCGGCTCCGACGCCGAGGGCAGCGGCTGGGTCGTGGCGGGCGACCGCGTCGTGACGAACGCCCACGTCGTGGCGGGAAGCGACGCGCTCACCGTGCAGCTCGGTGGACAGGGCCGGCTCTACGACGCCCGCCTCGTCGTCTTCGACCCGCAGCGCGACCTCGCCGTGCTCGACGTGCCGGGCCTCCCCGCCGATCCGCTGCCGCTCGGCGCCGAGCTGGCGTCGGGCGACTCCTCGACGGTCGCGGGCTACCCCGAGAACGGCCCGTACTCCGTCGTCCCGTCCCGCGTGCGCGACGTCGTCGACGCGGTCGGACGCGACATCTACGGCGACGCGACGGTCACCCGCGAGATCTACTCGCTCCGCTCCACCGTGCGGCCGGGCAACTCCGGCGGCCCCCTCTTCGACGACGCCGGCCAGGTCGTCGGCGTGGTCTTCGCACGCTCCACCGTCGACGCCGAGACGGGCTACGCGCTCACGCTCGACGAGATCGCCCCGGTGCTCGCGGCGGTCTCGTCGACCGAGGCGGTGGCGTCGGGCGCCTGCTCGAGCTGAGGTCGTCGACAGGGCGAACGGATGCTCGCGCATCCGTTCACCGAGGAGATGTGTACAGCGTTCACATGTTCTGCTACCGTGACCTCACGACCACGGCAAGGAGCCTTCGATGACCACCCTGAACCCCTACATCAACTTCCGCGGCCAGGCGAAGGAGGCGGCGGAGTTCTACCAGTCGGTCTTCGGCGGCGAGCTCGGTCTGAGCACCTTCGGCGACTTCGGCATGCCGGTCGAGCCGGGCGAGGAGCACCTGGTGATGCACGCGCAGCTCACCACGGCGAGCGGGCTGGTGCTGATGCTCTCCGACACGCCCACCCACATGGAGCTGAACGTGGGCAACAACATCTCGGTGTCGCTCAGCGGCGGCCCCGGCGAGAGCGACGAGCTGCACGGGTACTTCGACCGGCTGGCCGAGGGCGGCACCGTCACGGAGCCCCTGGTGGAGGCGCCCTGGGGCGACAGCTTCGGCATGGTGGTCGACCGCTTCGGCATCAACTGGCTGGTCAACATCGGCGGCGCCCCGCAGGAGCAGGAGCAGTAGCTAGGCGTTGACCGCGGCCACCGCCGCGTCGAACCGCCCCTCGACCTCGGCGAAGCGCAGGAACTTCACCCGTTCGACGAGGATCTCGGCGGCGTGCGGGTTCGACCGCAGCAGTGCCATCACCTCGTCGGCGAAGTCGTCGAGCGGCAGGAAGCCGGGCTGCTCGGCCTGGCCGGGCATCAGGTCGGTCTGCACCGCCGGCGGCACGAGCTCGATGACCTCGACCGAGGTCGACGCGAGCTGCAGCCGGATGCTCTCACTGAAGCGGTGGATGAAGGCCTTCGACCCGTTGTACGTGGGCGTCGCGGCCAGCGGCAGGTGCGCGAGCCCCGACGACACGGTCATCACGGTCGCGTGCGGACGCGTCTGCAGGTGCTCGACGAAAGCGGCGACGAGGCGCAGCGGCCCGACGATGTTCGTCTCGACCACCCGCAGGGCGTCGTCGAGGAAGCCGGCGTCGCGCACGTCCTCGGCGGTCATGATTCCCGCCATGGCGATGATCGCGTCGAGTGAGGGGTGCCGCGCGAGCACCGTGTCACGGGCCGCGGCGATGGAGGCGGGGTCGATGATGTCGATCGGCACGGTGTCGAAACCGTGCTCGTCGGCGAGGCGCTCGAGCAGCTCGGTGCGGCGGCCGCCGATGACGACGGTGCTCCCGGCGGCCTGCAGCCGCAGTGCGAGGGCGAGTCCGATGCCGGAGGTGGCGCCGGGGATGAAGACGGTGCTGGTTGTGATGTCCATGCGCCCAGCCTGCGCGCCACCGGTCGCGGGCGGGAGAGGAGCGCTTGTCGGGGGATCGGCGATCCCTGTCTCCGGATGCGCGCTGCGCCGATAATCGGATCATGAACCGCGCCGCCCTCGCCGACTTCCTCCGCGCCCGCCGCACCGGGCTCCGGCCCGAGGACGTCGGCCTCTCGACCGGGCCCCGCCGCCGCGTCGCGGGGCTTCGGCGCGACGAGGTGGCGGCGCTCGCGGGCATGTCGACCGACTACTACGTGCGGCTCGAGCAGGTGCGCGGGCCGCAGCCGTCCGAGCAGATGCTGGCCGCGCTGGCCCGGGCGCTCCGGCTGAGTCTGGACGAGCGCGACTACCTCTACCGCCAGGCCGGCCACACGGCGCCGGCCCGCACGCCGCTCGACACCCACGTCGCCCCGGCGCTTATGCGGGTGCTCGACCGGCTCGAGAACACGCCGGCGCTCGTGCTGTCGAGCCTCGGCGAGACGCTGCTGCAGAACGAGCTGTCGAAGGCGCTGATGGGCGACCACTCCCGCCACACCGGAGCGGCCCGCAGCGGCACCTACCGCTGGTTCACCGATCCGGGCGAGCGGGAGCTCTACCCCGAGTCCGACCGGGCGCGGCAGAGCCGCGCGCAGGTCTCGGGACTGCGCGCGGCCTACGGGGCGGCGGGGGAGCGGTCCCGCGCGGGCGCGCTCGTGCGGGAGCTTCGCGCCGTGAGCGAGGAGTTCGAGGCGATCTGGCAGACGCAGGTGGTGGCGCAGCGCTTCGAGGATCACAAGACGCTCGTGCATCCGGAGCTCGGCCCGATCGAACTGGACTGCCAGGCCCTCTTGACCGAGGACCAGGGGCAGACCCTCCTCGTGCTCACCGCGGCCCCGCGCAGCGAGGCCGCGGCCAAGCTCGAGCTGCTCGCCGTGCTCGGCCGGCAGTCCTTCCAGGCGGAGGCGCCCGTCCGTCCGTGACCCGGGCAGAGCGGCGTCAGGAGGAGACGGGCGCCGACTTCGCGTCGGAGGAGGACGACCCGGCCGAGTCGTCGGAGGAGGCGTCGGCGTCGGCGGCCGGAGCGGCTGCCTCGGGTGCGGCGTGCTTCGACGACTCCTTCTGCGACTGCTTGGCGACGAGCGCCTCCTTCTCGGCCTTCAGCGACGCCACGGTCGACTCGTCGAGCCCGGGATCGGGCAGGTCGAGGAACGGGCTCGTGCCGCCGGTGCGGGAGTAGACCGCCGAGGCGTAGGCGATGGTGGCGGTGCGCACCTTCGCCGTCGCGCGATCGCGCTTGCCGTGCCCGCTCTTCTTGTCCTCGAGCACCTCCTGGTGTTTCTCGAGGGCCTTCACGAGGTCTTTCAGAGCTGTCTTCGTCTTCTTCGCCATGCCCGCATTATGCCCGTCGAAGGTTAACAGGGTGCATGCTTGCCTCATGACAGCCACGGCAGCGTCACCCTCGAGTTCCCCGAGTGAGCCGGAACTGAAGAAGGTGATGGGCCCGAAGCTCCTGCTCCTGTTCATCATCGGCGACATCCTCGGCACCGGCATCTACGCGCTGACCGGTCAGGTGGCGGCCGAGGTGGGCGGGGCGGCCTGGCTGCCGTTCCTCATCGCGTTCGTGGTCGCGACCATCACCGCGTGCTCGTACCTCGAGCTGGTGACGAAGTACCCGCAGGCGGCCGGGGCGGCGCTGTACGCGCACAAGGCCTTCGGCATCCACTTCGTCACCTTCCTGATCTGCTTCACGGTGATGTCCTCGGGCATCACCTCGGCGTCGGCCGCCGCGGGCGCCTTCGCCAGCAACTTCGCCATCGGCTTCGGGCTCGGCGAGGGTCCTGGCCTCGCCCTCGTGATCGCGCTGGCCTTCATGATCCTGATCGCCGCCGTGAACCTCCGCGGCGTCGCCGAGAGCGTGGGCCTGAACGTCGTGCTGACCCTCGTGGAGCTCTCGGGGCTGCTGCTGGTGATCTTCATCAGCTTCTTCGCGATCTTCGGCGGCCAGGCCGACTTCTCCCGTGTCGTGGCCTTCGACACCCCCGACGACAAGAGCGTCTTCCTCGCCATCTCGACCGCGACCTCGCTCGCGTTCTTCGCGATGGTCGGCTTCGAGGACTCGGTGAACATGGCCGAGGAGACCAAGAACCCCTCGAAGATCTTCCCCAAGGTGATGCTGACAGGGCTCGGCATCACCGCTGTGATCTACGTGCTGGTGTCGATCGTGGCGGTCGCCATCGTCCCGGTCGGCGAGCTGGCCGGCAACGACACCCCGCTGGTGACGGTGGTGCAGACGGCCGCACCCGACTTCCCGATCTCGGCGCTCATCCCGTTCATCTCGCTCTTCGCGGTCGCCAACAGCGCCCTGATCAACATGATGATGGCGAGCCGCCTGCTCTACGGCATGAGCAAGCAGGGGGTGCTGCCGCCGTTCCTGTCGAAGGTGCTGCCGAAGCGGCGCACGCCGTGGGCCGCCATCCTGTTCACCACCGCCATCGCGCTGGGGCTCACGGCCTTCGTCTCGATCGACCCCGACAACCCCATCGCCGTGCTGCTCGGCGGCACGACGTCGCTGCTGCTGCTCGCGGTGTTCTCGGTGGTGAACGTGAGCGTGCTGGTGCTGCGCAAGAAGCGCGTCGACCACAAGCACTTCCGCACGCCGACCGCGCTGCCCGTGATCGGCGCGATCGCGTGCCTCTACCTCGTGCTGCCGTGGACCTCGGGCCGCCCGCCCGAGCAGTACGAGATCGCAGGCATCCTGCTGGTGCTCGGCATCGTGCTCTGGGCGATCACCTTCGTCCACCGTCGCCGCAGCGGCTACGGCGGCGCCGCCGAGCTCGACACGCAGGCGCTGACGGCGGTCGAGCGCGGCCCCGACGCCGACTGAGCCGCACGCGACCAGCCCGGCGGATGCTCTACGCCAGCGCCCGCTCGAACTCCCGCAGCATCGCGTCGCCGAAGAGGGCGAACGACACCGTTCCGGCGTAGGGAGAGGCCCGCACGGTGTCCACCGCGATGCGGGCCGCGCTCTCGGCCGGCCACCCGTAGACCCCGGCGCTGATCGCCGGGAACACGACGGAGGCGGCGCCGAGCTCGCCCGCGATCTCGAGCGAGCGGCGGTAGGCCGAGGCCAGTACCGCCGACCGGTCATCCGTCGTGCTGTGGACGGGGCCCACGGTGTGGATGACCCAGCGCGCCGGCAGCCGGCCCGCCGTGGTGGAGACGGCGTCCCCGGCGGGCAGGCCGTCGGGGAAGCGGGTGCGCCTGAGCTCTCGGCACGCGGCCAGGATCTCGGGCCCGCCCCGGCGGTGGATGGCGCCGTCGACCCCGCCGCCGCCGAGCAGCGAGCTGTTCGCGGCGTTCACGATCGCGTCGGCCTCGACGGTGGTGATGTCGGCGCGGAGGAGAGCGATCGACCCCGTCATGCCCCGACGGTGTCCGGCGCGGCCACGGTAACGGGCGCCGGCCGGGCGTGCCGCTCGAGCGCGGCCTGGGCCCCGGCGAGGCTCTCGTGCTGGCCGAGGGCGTGGCCCGTGACGGCGGTGGTCACGAACAGGCCGCGACGGCGCTGCGAGACGATGCCGGCCGGGCGGCCGTGATCGTCGACGGCGACCCAGAGATCGGGCTGCGGGCAGCGCCAGGTGAGGGCGGTCACGTCGTCGTGCCGCGGGGAGTGGTCGGGGCCGCCGGTGCGGTCGGGTGAGAGTTCTGCGATCGTCATCGATGCCTCCAGTGTTCCGGAGCTCCCTGCCTCGTGGCACCGCTCCTCAGCATCAGGCCTACCCGGTGCGCGGATGCGCGGCGAGGGGTTGACGCGAGCCCCTCGCGATGCATCCCACCATCCGTACCGACCGACCGACCGGTCGGCCGGTCGACCGCCGTGGCGCAGCGCCTCGCGGTGCCCACCGGCGGCCCGCACGGGCCTGGAGGACTCAGACGGCCAGCAGCGACTGCAGCGCCGAGGTGAAGATGCCCAGCCCGTCGACGCCCGAGCGCATGGCCACGGCGGTGTCGGGGCCGAAACCGGCCTCGATGGCGTGCTCGGGGTGCGGCATCAGGCCGACCACGTTGCCGCGCTCGTTGGAGACGCCGGCGATGTCGTTGAGCGAGCCGTTCGGGTTCACGCCGACGTAACGGAACGTCACCAGACCCTCGCCCTCGAGCCGCTCGAGCGTCTCGGCGGAGGCGATGTAGCCGCCCTCGCCGTTCTTCAGCGGGATGGTGATCTCCTGGCCGACGTCGAACGCGTTGGTCCAGGCCGTCGAGGCGTTCTCGACCCGCAGCACCTGGTCGCGGCAGATGAACGAGCCGTGGTCGTTGCGGATCAGGCCGCCGGGCAGCAGGTGCGCCTCGGTGAGCATCTGGAAGCCGTTGCAGATGCCGAGCACCGGCACGCCGCGCTCGGCGGCCGCGACGACCTCGCGCATGATCGGCGAGTGCGAGGCGATGGCGCCGCAGCGCAGGTAGTCGCCGTAGCTGAACCCGCCGGGCAGCACGACCGCGTCGACGCCCTGCAGATCGTGGTCGCCGTGCCAGAGCGCCACCGGCTCGGCGCCGACGAAGCGCACCGCGCGCTGGGCGTCGCGGTCGTCGAGCGAGCCCGGGAAGGTGACGACGCCGACGCGGGTCATGCCAGCGCTCCGGAGGCGGCCGCGCTGTGGGCGCCGGCCTCGTCGAGCACCGTGATGTTCACCACGTCCTCGATGACGGAGTTCGACAGCAGCTCCTCGGCGATCTCGCGCACGTCGGCGAGCACCGCCGCGTCGACGACACCGTCGACCGTGAGCTCGAAGCGCTTGCCCACTCGCACCCCGGTGAACTCGCTCTTGCCGAGCCGCGTCAGCGCGCCGGCGACGGCCTTGCCCTGCGGGTCGAGGAGTTCGGCTTTCGGCATGACGTCGACGACGATTTTCGGCACGGCTGCTCCTCGGGGAGTGACGGGGGAGGACGGCCTACAGTCTACCGTCCGCCACGCGGTCCCGGGCATCCTGCTCGCGCACCCGGTCACCGAGCTCCCGGCGCGACCCGGCGCCCAGCTTGCCGCGCGCGGCGTAGATGTGCGACTCGACCGTGCGCACCGAGAGGTACAGCTGCTGCGCGATCTCCTTGTTGCTCAGCCGTCGCGCCACCAGCAGCGCGATCTCGTGCTCGCGCTCGGTCAGCACCCGGCCGGCCGGGCTCTCGCTGCGGCCGGCGGGCGCGAGGGTGTCGATGGTGCGGTCGAGGCTCTGCCTCCGCTTGCGGTCGGTGACCGAGGGGCCGGCGGTCGCGTCGCCCGCCACCCGCTCGGCCTCGGCGGCGACGAGGGCCGCCTCGGCGGTGCCGAACTCTCCGGCCGCGACGGCGATGTTGTACTCC
Source organism: Herbiconiux flava (assembly GCF_013409865.1). Taxonomy (NCBI): domain Bacteria; kingdom Bacillati; phylum Actinomycetota; class Actinomycetes; order Micrococcales; family Microbacteriaceae; genus Herbiconiux; species Herbiconiux flava. Next base: position 388,155 of record NZ_JACCBM010000001.1, on the reverse strand, counting down.
GCGACGTGCCGCGAATAGCGGAACAGTCGGTGCGTGCGCAGCTGCTCGATGTCGATCTCGTCGAGCACCTGCCTGGCTTCCGCCACCCGGCCCAGCCGGGCGAGCGCGCTGGCGCGCAGGTCGCCGACGAGGGGGCGGAAGACGGCGAACTCGATCCGGTCGATCCGGTCGATGGCCGCGCCGAACTCGAGTTCGGCGCGGGCGTCGTCGCCCGCGGCGAACCCGAGAGCGACGCCCGAGACGATTCCGGCCAGCGCGAGCCCGCTGCGGTCCTTGCGCTGGGCCGCGACGCCGACGGCGAAGCGCAGCCGGGCGTCGAGATGGGGTGGCATGCTGGTGGCGATCACGCCGGTGAAGGCCTGGAAGCAGATCAGCACGAGTTCGGTGCGCAGCGACACCGGCCGGCTCGTGACGGGGTCGCGGTTGATCCGCTCGGCGCGGGCCAGCATCGTGAGCCCGTCGGAGCCGCGCCCCAGCTGGGCGGCGCACATCGCCGCGACCACCGAGGCGCGCAGGCGTGCGAGCGTGCCGGCCTCGGGCTCGGCGAGCACCCGCAGCGCGTTCCGCTCGCCGCCCGTCCAGTCCAGGTCGAGGTAGCATTCCTCGGCGCGCTGCACGTCGAGCTCGCAGAGCACGCTCCGGTCGGTCACCCCCGCTGCGGCCAGCCATTCCTCGATGTCGGCGATCGTCTGCCCGGCGGGGTTCCAGGCGATCATGCTCGCCCACCACCGCACCAGGCGCCGGAGCTCGGGCACCGGCACGGTGGCGGCGTCCAGCCGCGAGATCTGGGCGTAGGCCTCGTCGATCTCGTGCAGCCGCGCGAGCGCCCGCGACGCCTCGAGGTTGAGGCCCGGATGCCCGTCCACCGCGAAGCCCAGGGCCACGTAGTCCAGTGCCAACCCCGCGCGCCCCTCGGCGTTGGCGGCCGCGGCGGCGGTGCCGAGCACCCGGCCCCGCAGCACCGGATCGACCTCCCCGGGCGAGGGCACCGAGTCGCTCCCGGAGTGCCACGCGGCCGCGGCGGCCCGCATCACGGGCTCGCTCGTGCCGACCCCCGGCTGGGTGAGCATGCGGCCGATCAGCTCGTCGACCACGGTGTCGACCCGCCCGGGCGGCAGCCGGTGGTCGGCCTCCTGGGCGATCGGGGCCGTGGCGTGCAGCAGCCGGTGCGGGCCGGTCTCGCGCAGCACCCGGCGGCCGATCAGCGCGTCGAGCACCGCGGGCCGAACGACGCGGCTCAGCGTCGAGTACTCGATCCCGTCGAGCCGGCCGACCAGCGCCAGTGCGAGCTTCTGCTCCTCGTCGTAGTCGGCGACCACGGTGCGCAGGGCGTCGGCGAGCCGGGATCCGGCCCGCGCCCGGCGGGTCTCCCACGGCTCGTGCCCGCCCCCGCGCTGCGCCTCGGCGGCATCGAGGGCGAGCTCGCGGAGGAGCATCCGGTTGCCGGCCGAGCGCTGGGTGACCACGGCGCGGGTGACCGAGTCGAGCACGTCGTCGCCGACCACGCAGGAGATCAGCTGATCGGCCGTGACGTCGTCGAGGAGCTGCAGATCGTGGCGCACGGCGACACCGTCGAGCCAGAGCTGAGCGAGCACGGGCGGCAGCCCGGACGACTGGGTGCAGGGGTCTGTCTCGGCCGTCAGCAGCACGCGGGCGCGGCCCGTGTAGGCCGCGCGGCTGATCGCCTCGAGGTCGGGCTCGTCGAACGAGCGGGCGTCGTCGACGACGAGCACGAGCGAGGGCACGCCGGGCGCCGGATGCTCGCCGAGCCCCTCGGGCGGCCTCTGCCCGGGCCGCAGCACGACCGGGTCGAGGTCACGCCGGCGCAGCTCGGCGGTGACGGCGCGCGCCAGATGGCTCTTGCCGCTGCCCGGCACGCCGACGATCACGACGCTCCCGCCGGTGGCCAGCAGCTCGGCGATCTCGGTGGGATCGCGGTCGAGCCCGACGACCTCCTCGGACGGCGCACCGACGACTCGTCGTCGTGCGGTACCCGGCATCCTGGACCCCCCAGGGTCAGCGTATTTCAGTCGATCCTCGCGATGTCGCCAGGGTGAGCGGATGGTCGACAGCTCCATCGCGTTGTCAACACCCTATCCGGGGCGTGCGGAATACGGACAAGGGGAGGCGATCTGCCCTTGTCGTGCAGCTCGCGCTCGCGGTACGCTTCTTGCCCCCCATCAGGGTGACAATCATTCAGTTTCTCTTTATTAACCTGCTCGAAATGTTCAGTCTTTCTTTCGTTGCGTGCGGCCCCTAGCATGACGGCATCCGTGTGAGCCCTCTCGTCTAGGAGATCCATGTCCGAATCACCCTCGAGGTCGCTGAAAGCGGTCCTCGCCACGATCGCCGGAGGGGCGCTGTTCGCCTCGCCCTTCGTCGGCGTCGTGTCCAGCGCCTCCGCCACCGAGGCGCCTGCCGCCGCGGCGGAGTACACCATCGCCGAGATCCAGGGCACGGGCGACGCCTCGCCCTTCGCCACGGCCGAGAAGCCGGTGGTGACCACCAGCGGCGTCGTCACCGCGGCCTATCCGGTGGGCGGGTTCAACGGCTACGTCATCCAGACGCCCGGCACCGGTGCCGAGGCCGAGGGCCGCACCGCCAGCGATGCGATCTTCGTCTACTCGAAGGCGACCGTCGCATCCGTCGCCATCGGTGACCACGTGCAGGTCACCGGCACGGTCACCGAGTTCCAGGGCCTGACCGAGTTCGAGGTGGGCTCGGCCGACGGACTGGTGAAGCTCGACCCGGCCGAGGCCGTCACGCCGCTCGCCCTCACGCTGCCGCTCGACGCGGCCGGCCGCGAGGCCGTGGAGAGCATGCTCGTCGCCCCGCAGGGCGAGTTCACGGTCACGAACAACTACACCACCAACCAGTACGCCGAGATCGGCCTCGCCGCCGGCGACTCCCCGCTCACCACCCCCACCGAGATCGCCCGCCCGGGCACCGGCGCGTACGCCGCCGCCGTGGCCGACAACGCGGCCCGAGCCGTGACGCTCGACGACGGGGCGAGCATCAACTTCCTCGGCTCCGACGCCAACAAGGACGTCCCGCTGCCCTACCTGACCGAGAACCCCGACATCGTCGTGGGCTCCTCGGCGACGTTCGCCGCTCCGGTCGTCTTCGACTACCGGAACAACGCCTGGAAGTTCCAGCCGACCGCGCAGTACGTCTCGGGCGCCACAGCCCCCGCGACCTTCGCCGGCGAGCAGGACGCCGAGCCCGAGGACGTCGGAGGCGCGCTGCAGATCGCAGGCTTCAACGTGCTCAACTACTTCACGACCACCGGCGACACGCTCACCGGATGCACGTACTACACCGACCGCGACGAGGACCCGGTGACGGTCAACTCCGGCTGCGACGCCCGCGGTGCCGCCGAGCCCGAGGACCTCGCCCGCCAGCAGGCCAAGATCGTCGCGGCGATCAACGGCCTCGGTGCCGAGGTCGTCTCGCTCGAGGAGATCGAGAACTCGGCGAAGTTCGGCGCCGACCGCGACCAGGCGCTGTCGACCCTCGTCGCGGCGCTGAACGCGGCCGCCGGCTCCGAGGAGTGGGCCTTCGTGCCCTCGCCCGCCGCCGACGCGCTGCCGCCGATCGAGGAGCAGGACGTCATCCGCACCGCCTTCATCTACAAGAAGGCCGTCGTGGCTCCGGTGGGCGCCTCGCGCGTGCTGCTCGACCCGGCGTTCGCGAACGCCCGTCAGCCCCTCGCCCAGGAGTTCGCTCCGGTCGGCGCCGAGGGCGGCGAGTTCCTCGCCATCGTCAACCACTTCAAGTCGAAGTCGTCCTCCGACACGGCCACCGGCGACAACGCCGACGGCCCGCAGGGCTACTTCAACGGTGACCGCGTGCGCCAGGCGACCGCCCTGCTGAGCTTCTCGCAGTCGCTGCAGACCGAGCTCGGCACCACCGACGTGTTCCTGATCGGCGACTTCAACGCCTACACGCAGGAGGACCCGGCGGTCACGATCACCGACGCCGGCTACGTCGACCAGGGCGCAAAGTCGGGCAAGTACAGCTACTCCTTCAGCGGAACGAGCGGCTCGCTCGACCACGTCTACGCCAGTCCCTCGGCCGACGCCAAGGTGAGCGGCGTCGACATCTGGAACATCAACTCGGGCGAGACGATCGCGAAGGAGTACAGCCGCTACAACTACAACGCGACGAACTTCTACGACGAGAGCGTCTTCCGCTCCAGCGACCACGACCCGGTGATCGTCGGCTACACGCCGTCAGCCGCCGAGCAGCCGTCGACCCTCGACCTGAACCTGATCGACATCAACGACTTCCACGGCCGCATCGACACCAACACCGTGAAGTTCGCCGGAACGGTCGAGCAGATCAAGGCGCAGAGCCCGAACTCGCTCTTCATCTCCTCGGGTGACAACGTCGGCGCCTCGCTGTTCGCCTCGGCGGTGCAGCAGGACCAGCCCACGATCGACGTTCTGAACGCGCTCGACCTGAAGACGAGCGCCGTGGGCAACCACGAGTTCGACCAGGGCTACTCCGACCTCGTCGACCGGATCATCGGTGCCGACGACGCCCGGAACGCCGAGTGGGACTACCTCGGTGCGAACGTCTACGAGAAGGGCACCCAGACCCCGGCGCTCGACGAGTACTCGCTGCAGGAGGTGGGCGGCCTCACGGTCGGCATCATCGGCGCGATCACCCAGGAGACTCCGTCGCTGGTGTCGCCCGGCGGCATCGCCGACCTCGACTTCGGTGACCCGGTGGACGCGGTGAACCGCGTGGCCGCTCAACTGAGCGACGGCGACGAGTCCAACGGCGAGGCCGACGTGCTGATCGCCAGCTACCACGAGGGTGCCGGCGCGGGCCTCGTCGAGGGCGCCACCCTCGAGCAGGAGCTCGCCGAGGGCGGCGCGTTCGCCGAGATCGTGAACGACACCGACGCCCGCGTGGCGGCGATCTTCACCGGCCACACCCACAAGCAGTACGCGTGGGACGGCCCGATCCCGGGCAGCGACAAGACCCGCCCGGTGCTGCAGACCGGCAACTACGGCGAGAACATCGGCCACGTCGTGCTCTCGCTCGACCCGGCCACCGGTGAGGTCGAGGGCTACACGGCCGAGAACGTGAAGCGCCTCGCCGCCGCCACCGGCGCGACGCCCGAGGAGACGGCCGCCCTGAGCGCCGCCCTCGACGCCCAGCTGGTCAGCACCTACCCGGCCGTGGCCGAGGTGAAGACGATCACGGATGCGGCGCTCGCCACGGCCGCCGAGATCGGCAACCAGCCCAAGGGCTCGGTCACCGCGGACATCACCACCGCCTTCAGCGGCGGCTCGTACGTCGACGGCGTCTACACCGGGGGCAAGCGCGACGACCGCGCCTCGGAGTCGACGCTCGGCGACCTGGTGGCCGACTCCCTCGTCTCCTCGCTCGGCTCGGCCGAGCGCGGCGGCGCCGAGATCGGCGTGGTCAACCCCGGCGGCCTCCGTGAGGAGCTGACCTTCGCCCCCGACGGCGTGGTCACCTACGCCGAGGCCAACGCGGTGCTGCCGTTCGTGAACAACCTCTGGACGACGAGCCTCACGGGCGAGCAGTTCACGACGGTTCTCGAGCAGCAGTGGCAGACCAACCCCGACGGCACCGTGCCGTCACGGCCCTACCTGCAGCTCGGGCTGTCGAAGAACGTGACCTACACCTTCGACCCCGACGCCGAGCGCGGCTCGCACATCACCGGCGTCTTCATCGACGGGAAGCCGATCGATCCCGCGGCCTCGTACCGCGTCGGCTCGTTCAACTTCCTGCTCCAGGGCGGCGACAACTTCCGCGAGTTCGCGGAGGGGACCGACACCCGCGACTCGGGTCTCGTCGACCGCGACGCGTGGATCGCCTACCTCGAGGCGAATCCGGGCCTCACGCCCGACTTCGCCCGTCAGGCGGTCGCGGTGACCGACGTCACCGCCGGCCCGGTGGAGCTCGGCGCCGAGGTGTCCGCCACCGTGTCGGGTCTCGACCTGACCTCGCTCGGCAGCCCGCAGAACACCACCATCCAGGCCTCCTGGCCCGGATCGGTGGCGACCTTCGACGCCACCGCCGTGACCGGCGGCAGCGCGACGGTCACCGTCGAGGTGCCGGCCGACGCCTACGAGTCGAGCCAGCTGGTGCTGACCGCGGAGCCGAGCGGCACGGTCGTGCGGATCCCGGTGACCGTCACCGGCGGACTGCCGACCCCGCCCGAGGTCGACCGCATCGGCGGCGCCGACCGCTTCGAGGTCTCGGTGAACGCGTCGAAGGACGGCTGGCCGGACGGCTCGGACACGGTCTACCTCGCCAGCGGTGAGACCTTCCCCGACGCCCTGTCGGCGGCTCCCGCCGCGACGCGCGCCGACGCTCCGGTGCTGCTCACCACGAAGGCCTCCGTGCCCGACTCGGTGAAGGCCGAGATCCAGCGCCTCGGTGCGACGAAGATCGTCATCGTCGGCGGAGTGCAGGCGGTGTCGGCCGAGGCCGAGGCCGGCCTGAAGGAGCTCGGCGAGGTCAGCCGCATCGGCGGCGCCGACCGCTTCGAGGCCTCGCGGAACATCGCGAAGGCCGCGTTCCCCGACGGGGCCGAGGTCGCCGTGCTGGCGACCGGCACCACCTACGCCGACGCCCTGTCCGCGGGTGCCGCGGTCGACGGCGACGGCCCGGTGCTGCTGGTGAACGGCCCGGCGGCGAAGCTCGACTCCGAGACGGCCGACCTCCTGGAGGAGCTCGGCGTGTCGAAGATCGTGATCGTCGGCGGCACCGACTCGGTGTCGGTGGGCATCCTGAACAAGGCGGCGACCATCGCCCCGACCGTCCGCCTGGGAGGTGCCGACCGCTACGCGACCTCGCGCAGCATCAACCGGTACTTCTTCGACGAGGCCGGGCGGGTGCTGCTCGCCACGGGTGAGCGGTTCCCGGACGCGCTGTCGGGCTCGGCCTACGGACCGCGGATCGACGCCCCGCTGTTCACGGTGCCCGGCTCGTGCATCCCCGCCGAGACCCTCGAGCGGATCACCGATCTGGGAGCGACCGAGGTCACCCTGCTGGGTGGCGAGAACGCCCTCCCGACGGCCGTGGCCGACCTCACGGTGTGCACCGGCTAGTCACCTGACCGACACGCCCGCCGTAGCCGCTAATTATGAACTGTTCATAATTAGCGGCTACGGTCGTTCCATGACCATCGAGCTCGAGACGCGCATCCGGAGTGCCGGCCTGCGCGTCACCGAGCAGCGGATGGCCGTGCTGCGGGCGCTCGAGACGCACCCGCACGCCGATGCCGACGAGGTGCGGCGGCTGGCGCTCGGGGAGCTCCCCGGGCTGTCGCTGCCGGCCACCTACGTCGTGCTGAACGCCCTCACCGAGGCCGGGCTGCTGCGCCGCATCGAGCCGGCGGGGTCTCCCGCCCGTTACGAGCGGCGCGTCGGTGACAACCACCACCACGTGGTCTGCACCGGCTGCGGCGCGGTCGACGACGTCGACTGCGTGCACGGCGCCGCGCCGTGCCTCAGCCCGTCGTCGACGAGCGGCTTCCGCGTCACCACCGCCGAGGTCACGTTCTGGGGCCTGTGCCCCGCGTGCCAGGCGGCGGAGACGACCACCACAACCGAACCGGAGAGAACATGACCGACTTCACCACCACCAACTCCGGCGCCCCCGTCGCGAGCGACGACCACTCGCAGAGTGTCGGCGCCGACGGTCCCGTCGTGCTGCACGACCACTACCTCGTCGAGAAGCTCGCCCAGTTCAACCGCGAGCGGGTGCCGGAGCGCGTCGTGCACGCCAAGGGCGGCGGCGCGTTCGGCGTCTTCGAGACCACCGGCGACGTCAGCGCCTACACCCGCGCGTCGCTCTTCCAGCCGGGCGCCAGCACCGAGCTGCTCGCCCGCTTCTCGACCGTCGCCGGCGAGCAGGGCTCGCCCGACACCTGGCGCGACCCGCGCGGCTTCGCGCTGAAGTTCTACACCGACGAGGGCAACTACGACCTCGTCGGCAACAACACCCCCGTCTTCTTCATCCGCGACGGCATCAAGTTCCCCGACTTCATCCGCTCGCAGAAGCGCCTGCCGGGCACCCACCTGCGTGACCACAACATGCAGTGGGACTTCTGGACCCTCTCGCCCGAGTCGGCGCACCAGGTGACCTGGCTGATGGGCGACCGCGGCCTGCCCGCCTCCTGGCGGCACATGGACGGCTTCGGCTCTCACACCTACCAGTGGATCAACGCCGCCGGTGAGCGCTTCTGGGTGAAGTATCACTTCAAGACGAACCAGGGCATCGAGATCCTCTCGCAGTCCTCCGCCGACCAGATCGCGGGCGAGGACGCCGACTTCCACATCCGCGACCTGTCCGAGGCGATCGCCCGCGAGGAGTTCCCGTCGTGGACCCTCTCGGTGCAGATCATGCCCTACGCCGACGCGGCCTCGTACCGCTTCAACCCGTTCGATCTCACCAAGGTCTGGCCGCACGCGGACTATCCGCTGCACGAGGTCGGCACCATGACGCTGAACCGCAACCCCGAGAACTATTTCGCGCAGATCGAGCAGGCGACCTTCGCCCCCTCGAACTTCGTGCCCGGCATCGCGGCCTCGCCCGACAAGATGCTGCTCGCCCGCATCTTCAGCTACGCGGATGCCCACCGCTACCGTGTCGGCACGAACCACGCCGAGCTCCCGGTCAACGCCCCGCACAGCCCGGTGAACTCGTACTCGAAGGACGGCGCGATGCGCCACGACTTCGCGTCGCCCGAGCGCCCCGTGTACGCGCCGAACTCCTACGGTGGCCCGCACGCCGACCCGGCGCGCCACGGCAACGACGCGGGCTGGGAGGCCGACGGCGAGCTCGTCCGCACCGCCGCGACGCTGCACCCGGAGGACGACGACTTCGGCCAGGCCGGCACGCTCGTGCGCGAGGTGCTCGACGACGCGGCCCGCGACCGCCTGGTGGCGAACATCGCCGGCCACGTCTCGAAGGTGACCATCCCCGAGCTGCGCGTGCGCGTGCTCGAGTACTGGCACAACGTCGACGCGACGCTGGCGCTCCGCGTGGCCGAGGCACTGGAGCCCTCGGCTCCGGGTGCGGACGTCGCACCCGAGACGGTCGGCATCGGCCAGGCCTGATTCCCGGCCCTCACGGGCCGTCGACCGACGAGCGCGGTGCCGGGCTGGACCCCCGGCACCGCGTATTCGAATCACCCCCACCCTGGAAGGCAGAAGAATGACCGAACACAGCCCAGAATACGGCCCCCGACACGTGTGGGGCTCGTATGTCTCGACGAACTCGGTGAACGAGCGGCCGATCGGCCGCTACACCGACACGGAGTTCGCGCCGAGGCAGAGCTCCCGCGCGACCGCCCCGCTGCCGGCGACCGGCACCGGCGCGATCGGTCTGGCCACGGCCTGAGCGAGTCTCAGACGGCGGGCTTCAGGAGGATGGTGTTGTCCCACGGGTCGGACACCGTCACCTGGAGCCCGTCGTTCGCCGTCTGCAGGCCGCGACGCCGCAGCCGCTCGTCGGTCGCGGCGACGCCGTCGGCATCCGGGAGCACGATCTCGACCTGGCCCAGCCCGAGCGCGGGCTGCCGGCGACCGGCGCCCTTCGAGTTCCAGACGTTCATCGCCATGTGGTGGTGGTAACCGCCGGCCGAGACGAACAGGGCCGACGAGCCGTAGGCGATCGTCGCCTCGAAGCCGAGGGAGTCGACGTAGAAGTCACGGGCCCGGGCGACGTCGCCGACCGAGAGGTGCACGTGACCGACCGAGGCGCCTCCGACGCGGGGGTCGGCCACGGTCTCGGGGCTCAGGTGCTCCTGCAGGAAGGCGTTCGGGTCGAGGAACACCGTGCCCATCTCGATCTGGCCGTGCGTCCAGCTCCACTCGGTGCGGTCGCGGTCCCAGTAGAGCTCGACGCCGTTGTGCTCGGGGTCGTCGAAGTAGAACGCCTTCGAGACGAGGTGGTCGCTCGAGTCGGTGAACGACTGCGGGAAGCGGGTGGCGACCGAGTAGACGGCCGCCGCCAGCGCTGCTTCGCTCTCGAACAGGATGGCCGTGTGGAACAGTCCCGCCGAGCGCGGCTCGGGGCTCCTCAGCTCGGGGGCGTGCTGCAGCACGACGGCGGGCACACCGCCGCGGCCGAGCACCGCGGAGTCGCCCTGCTGCGCGATCACGTCGAGCGTGACGGCGTCGCGGTAGTAGGCGATCATCCGGTCGAGGTCGCCGACGCGGAGGGTGACCGCGCCCATGGCGGTGTCGGGGGCGAGCAGGTCTGCGGTCGTGGTCATGCTCGTTCGAACAGTTGTACCGACAACCTTATTCCCGGGCGCTAGGGTGGTGCCGACGATTGGTGGGAGAGATGGGGTACGACCTCCGCAACTGGCTCTTCCTGGCGGCGGCGATCGGGCTGGAAGTGACAGCCACGCTGTCGCTGCGTGCCGCCGTCGACGACCCGTGGTGGGTGGCGCTCGCCGTCGTCGGGTATTCCGGCGCCTTCGTCGCTCTCGCCCTGCTGCTGCGCCGGGGAGCGCCGATCAGCGTCATCTACGGCATCTGGTCGGCCGCGGGCGTCGCGCTCACGGCGGTGCTGGCCTCGCTCGTGTTCGGCGAGGAGCTCACGCTGACCATCGGGATCGGCATCGCGATCGTGATCGTCGGCGTGGTGCTGGTCGAGACGGGCTCGCCGCACGCGGTTGCGCCGGTTGCGCCGGTTGCGCCGGCTGCCGCCGCCGCTGCTGCGCCTGCTCAGGATGCGCGGCCGACCGCCCCGGACGCCTCGTGATCTGGCTGCTGCTGGCCGGCGCCATCGTCACCGAGGTGGCCGCCACGCTGGCGCTCCGGGCCTCGGAGGGTTTCCGCAAGCGGCGCTGGATCGCACCCGTCGTCGTGTTCTACCTGATCGCGTTCACACTGCTCGCCGTCGCGCTCGCCGGGGGACTGCAGGTGGGCATCGCGTACGGCGTCTGGGCCGCGTGCGGGGTCGCGCTCACGGCGATCCTCGCGCGCATCCTGTTCAAGGAGAAGCTCACGCCGCGGATGATCGTGGGCATCGCGCTGATCGCGGTCGGCGTCTTCGTGATCGAGCTCGGCGCCGCCCACTAGGCGCTAGCCGGCGGGGGCCGGGGCGGTCGGGTCGGTGGGGGCCGTGCCGTCGGTGGGGGCCGTGCCGTCGGTGGGTGCCGTGCCTTCGGTGGCCGGCGGGTCGGCGACCTCGGTGTAGGTCTCGGTGATGAAGGTCGAGAGCGCCTCGGCGTCGTCGAGCGCTCCCGTGTAGGCCTTGCCGTCGACGATCAGGAGCGGCGTCTGGGTCAGCGTCTCGACGTCGGCGTTCGGGATGCCCGCCTCCGCCCGCGCGGTGGCGTCGGTCACCCAGTCCGAGAACTCGTTCCCGCGGATGCACGAGGCGATCGAGTCGTCGGCGAGCCCCGCATCCGACACCAGCGTGACCAGCTCGTCGTCGGAGAGCCCGCCGTCGGGCAGGTCGGCGATCTTCGCGATCAGCGCGTTGTGGATCGGCAGCACCGCATCCGGAACCGCGTTCGCCACGCAGGCGACCGCGTTCGCGGCGCGGGCCGAGTAGCTGTCGGGGCCGCCCTGCGCCACGGGGTGCAGCTCGAGGCTCGCGTAGCCGGCGCTGACGTAGCTCTGCAGCGACGAGCCGTTCGTCGACTCGAAGGTGCCGACGTCGGCGCTGCCGTAGTCGACGTACTCGGTCAGCCGCAGCACCGACGCGGTGTCGAGCTCGGAGGGCACCGGCTGCTCGCCGGGCTGGATGGCATCGGTCGTCGTGGCGGTGACCGCCGAGCTGCTCCCGGTCAGCAGGATGCCGTCGCTCAGCATGTTGAGGGGGCCCGTGAAGCTCGCGCGCACGGAGCTGTAGACGGCCCAGCCGGCGCCCGCGAGGATGCCGAGCACCACGACGACGACGGCCACGATCGCGATGATCCGGTTGCGCCGGCGCCGCTTCTGCTCCTCGATGCGCCGGATCCGCGCGAGCTCCCGCGACAGCGCCTGCCGGTCCTTCTTGGACATGCCGTCGTAGATGCTCTTGTCGTTCGTGGCGGGGCTCATGCCGTGGGTGCTCCTCGTTCCGCGCCGCACGGCGCTGCGCCTAGACCCTATCGAAGCGGGCCATGAGCACAAACCCGGTCTTTTTGTACTGAGTACAAGTATGTAGGATCAGGGCATGACGGATGTTCTGAACGAGGGTGTCGGCCGGCGGCTCGTGCCCTATTCCGAGGGCCTCGCCCTGCAGTCCCGGCTCCACGACGAGGTGGTCTCCGGTGCGGCGCCCGACACCCTGGTGCTGCTCGAGCACGAGGCGGTCTACACCGCCGGCAAGCGCACCGAGCCCTCCGAGCGGCCGGTCGGCGCGGCCGGTGGCGGCACGCCCGTGATCGACGTCGATCGCGGCGGCAAGATCACCTGGCACGGCCCCGGCCAGCTCGTCGGCTACCCGATCGTGCGCCTGCCCGACCCGATCGACGTCGTCGCCTACGTGCGGATGCTCGAGCAGCTCCTGCTCGACGTCGTCGCGTCGCTCGGGGTGGACGCGCATCGCGTCGAGGGCCGCTCCGGCATCTGGACCACGGTGGACGGCCTGGAGTGCAAGCTCGGCGCCATCGGCATCCGGGTCGCCGCGGGCGTCACCACGCACGGCTTCGCGCTGAACTGCAGCAACCCGCTCGAGCCGTACGCCGCGATCGTCGCCTGCGGCATCCGCGACGCCGGGGTCACCACGCTGAGCGAGGTGCTCGGCCGCCGGGTCGAGCCGCGCGAGGTGGTGGGGGCGGTGGTCGCCCGGTTCGTGTCGCCGCGGGAGGCGGCGGGCGGGCATCCGCTCGGCTCTGCCGTCTCTGCCGTGTCTCCTGTCACTGTCGTCCCGGGCGCGGTGCCGGCCCTGGCGGTGGCGTCGTGACCGCGGCCCCCGACGGGCGGCGGATGCTGCGCCTGGAGGTCAGGAACGCCGAGACGCCCATCGAGCGGAAGCCCGAGTGGATCAAGACCAAGGCGCGCTTCGGGCCCGAGTACAAGGCGCTGCAGGCCCTGGTGAAGACGCAGGAGCTGCACACGGTCTGTCAGGAGGCCGGCTGCCCGAACATCTTCGAGTGCTGGGAGGACAAGGAGGCGACCTTCCTGATCGGCGGCTCGCAGTGCACGAGGCGGTGCGACTTCTGCCAGATCGACACCGGCAAGCCCGCCGACTACGACCGCGACGAGCCGCGGCGGGTTGCGAGCTCGGTGCAGACGATGGGGCTGCGCTACGCCACGGTGACCGGCGTCGCGCGCGACGACCTGCCCGACGAGGGGGCGTGGCTGCACGCCGAGACGGTGCGGCAGATCCACGCGCTGAACCCCGGCACGGGCGTCGAGCTGCTCGCGACCGACTTCTCGGGCGACCCGGCGCTGCTCGAGCTCGTCTTCGAGTCGCGGCCGGAGGTGTTCGCGCACAACGTCGAGACGGTGCCGCGCATCTTCAAGCGCATCCGCCCCGCCTTCCGCTACGAGCGGTCGCTCGGGGTGATCACGCAGGCCCGGGATGCGCGGCTGATCACCAAGTCGAACCTCATCCTCGGCATGGGCGAGACCCGCGCCGAGATCTCGTCGGCGCTGCAGGACCTGCACGACGCCGGCTGCGACATCATCACGGTGACGCAGTACCTGCGGCCCTCGCCGCGGCACCTGCCGGTGGCGTCGTGGGTGCGGCCGGAGGAGTTCGTCGAGATCCGTGAGGAGGCGGAGCAGATCGGCTTCCTCGGCGTGCTCGCGGGGCCGCTCGTACGCTCGTCGTACCGCGCGGGCCGGCTCTGGGCGCAGTCGCTCCGCCGCAAGGGCTGGCCCGTGCCCTCGGGCCTCACGGCCCTCGCCGACGCGCCGGCGCCCTTCGCCCAGGCCGTGTGAGCCGCCCCGGTCGATGCACGCAGAATGCACCGCGTTCCGGGGCGGCGGCGATGCCACACGTGAGGTGGGGGACATGCACGGGAGGAGCCGCGGTGCACCCGGAACGCGGTGCGGGTTCAGGATGGCAGGCGGAGACGCCGGGGCGTGATGAGCAATTGCTACTCCACTTCGGCGCTCGAGGGCGGCCGCGGTGTTCCGCGCCTGGCGAACGCTCCGGGGGAAGAGAGCGGCGACCCGCCCGGTTGACCCCTGCATGACTGACACCAGCACGCAGAAGCCCGCCGCCGCATCCGGAACCTTCGCCATCGGCGGCGACCTCACCGTCAACCGCCTCGGCTTCGGCACCATGCAGCTCACCGGCCCCGGGGTCTGGGGCGAGCCCGCCGACCGCGCCGGCGCCATCGCGGTGCTGCGTCGCGCCGTCGAGCTCGGCGTGACCTTCATCGACACCGCCGACGCCTACGGCCCCTTCGTCACCGACGGCCTCATCCGCGAGGCGTTGCACCCCTACGCCGAGGGCGTCACCATCGCCGCCAAGGTCGGCAACACCCGCCCCGGCCCCGGCCAGTGGGTGCCGCTGGGGCGCCCCGAGTACCTGCGCCAGCAGGTCGAGCTGAACCTCCGTCACCTCGGGCTCGAGCGCCTCGACCTGCTCCAGCTGCACCGGATCGACGCGAACGTCCCGCTCGAGGAGCAGATCGGCGCGCTGAAGGAACTGCAGGACGAGGGCAAGATCCGCCACATCGGCCTCTCCGAGGTGTCGATCGACGAGCTCAAGGCCGCGCAGGAGGTCGCCCCGATCGCCTCGGTGCAGAACCTGTTCAACCTCTCGAACCGCCAGTCCGAGGCGCTGCTCGACCACGCGACGGCTGAGAACATCGCCTTCATCCCGTGGTTCCCGCTGGCCACCGGTGAGCTGAGCGGCGAGGGCTCGCCGCTGTCCTCGCTCGCCGCGCGGCACGAGGTGGCCCCGAGCCAGCTCGCCCTCGCCTGGCTGCTGCGCCGCTCGCCCGCGATGCTGCCGATCCCCGGCACCAAGTCGATCGCGCACCTCGAGGAGAACGTGGCCGCCGCCCAGCTCGAGCTGAGCGACGAGGAGTTCGCCGAGCTCGACGCGCTGAAGTAGCGCGGGCGGGCTTCCGCTCTGCCGGCTTCGGGCCAGAGCGAGCGGATGCCCGGCCTGTGCGCCACCCGCGAGCCCCGCCGTGCACCCCCGCGGCGGGGTTACGCTTCTCCCGATGCACCGCACCGAGATGACGCCCCGCCCCGCCTGGCGCGACCGCCTCGACGCGGTCGGCTTCAGCTTCTACGACCTCGAGTCGGAGGGCGGCCGGCCGTACTGGAACGAATCCGCGGCGTACGTCTTCACGCTGCCCGAGATCGAGCTGATCGAGGCCGCCACCGCCGAGCTCTTCGCTCGCTGCATGGACGCCGTCGAGCACGTGGTGCGCCAGGGCCGGTTCGAGGAGTTCGGGATACCGGGGCGGTACCACGAGCTCGTCCGCGCATCCTGGGACGACGACGACCCCACGGTCTACGGCCGCTTCGACCTCGCCTACGACGGGGCCGGCACCGTCTCGCTGCTCGAGTTCAATGCCGACACCCCCACCTCGCTCGTCGAGACAGCGGCCGCCCAGTGGCAGTGGCTCGACGAGCGGCGGCGTGACGGGTCGTTGCCGGCGGAAGCCGACCAGTTCAACGGGCTGCACGAGCTGCTGGTCGAGCAGTGGACGCACATCCGTTCGGCGCGATGGGGCCTCGCGCCGGGAGCGCGCCTGCACCTCGCCTCGCTGCACGACTCGGGCGACGGCGCACTGATCGTCGAGGACTTCGACACCGTCGCGTACATGGCCGAGACCGCCGCGGCCGCCGGCTTCGACCCGAAGCTCATCTTCATGGAGGACGTGCGCTGGAGCATGGACCGGCAGCTCTTCCTCGACGGTTCCGACGAGCCCATCCGGCACATCTTCAAGCTCTACCCCTGGGAGTGGATGATCACCGAGCAGTTCGGCGGCTTCCTCCCCGTCAGCCGTGGTGCCACGCAGTGGGTCGAGCCCGCCTGGAAGCTGCTGCTCAGCAACAAGCAGCTGCTCGTCGTGCTCTGGGAGCTCTTCCCGGAGCACCCGAATCTGCTGCCCGCCTTCGCGACTCCGGATGCTCTTTCCGGCCGTCCTTTCGTGTCGAAGCCGCGGCTCGGCCGAGAGGGCGCGAACGTCTCGGTGCACGACGCCTCGGGAACTGCGGTTCTCGCCGCCGACGGCCCGTACGGCTCGGAGGGCTTCGTGCACCAGGCGCTCGCCGACTTCGCGCCGATCCCGGGGAAGACCGCGGTGATCGGGAGCTGGATCGTGGGGGAGACGCCCGCCGGGATCGACCTGCGTGAGACGAGCGGGCCGATCACCGGGGACCTCGCGGAGTTCGTGCCGCACTACATCGCGTCCGGCTCCGTCTCGTCCGGCTCCATCTCGTCCGGTTCCATCTCGTCCGAGGAGACATCATGAGATCCGCTGCTTCGAGCTCGCTGACGCTGAGCGGGATCGCCGCGGCCAACCGGCCCGGCCTCACCTCCCTGTCCCCCGGGGTGGCTCGGGGTGTCGCCGTCGCGTCGATCGCGGGCGCCGTGCTCGCGCTCTCGGGTTGCGCGCCCACCGAGGAGGGCGTGGTGCTCGAAGGCGCCGACGGCCAGAAGTACGTCGTGCCCTCGGACGCCGAGCGACCGATGTACTCCTCGAAGGAGGACTGCATCGCCGACGTCACCGAGCAGATCGCGGTGCTCGAGAAGCAGGGGCAGGACATCGTCGACACCCCGGAGGAGCTCTGCGAGCCCTCCTCCCGCTACCCCACCGCCGGCTACGCCGGGCTCTGGCTCGGGCCGCTGCTGTTCGCGGGCTCGCGCTGGAACTCGCCCCGCGTCTCGGGCTGGGCCCCCGTGCCGTCGGCCGGCTTCGCCGCGCCGGGCACTCGCCTGCAGACCGACGTGGTCTCGCCCGCACCCGCCGGCGCCACCACGGGCGAACGCGCCCCCTCAAGGCGGGCTTCGGCTCCTCGGGCAAGTCCGGCTTCGCCTCCTCCACGGCCGGCGGCTGACCCTTCACCTCACCCCGGTGTCGGGGGTGGCTGCCACAGTGGGGGCATGAGCGAACAGGGCGACGACGGGACGTGCGGGTGGGCCATGGGGTCCGACGCGATGCGGCGGTACCACGATGCCGAGTGGGGGCGCCCGCGGCGCGACGACGGGTACCTGTTCGAGATGCTCGTGCTCGAGGGGGCGCAGGCGGGGCTGTCGTGGTCGACGATCCTGGGGCGGCGGGAGGGGTATCGGGCGGCCTTCAAGGGGTTCGACGTCGAGGCCGTGGCGGGCATGGGCGACCAGGAGCTCGAGGCACTGATGAACGAGCCCACGATCATCCGGAACCGTCTGAAGATCTTCGGCACCCGCAAGAACGCCATCGCCTTCATCGCGGTGCAGCGCGAGTTCGGCAGCTTCGCCGAGTACCTTTGGGGGATGGCCGGCGGGGCGCCGATCGTGAACCACCCCAGATCGACGGCCGAGCTGCCGGTGACGAGCGAGCTGAGCGACCGCCTCAGCAAAGACCTGAAGAAGCGGGGCTTCACCTTCGTCGGCTCGACCATCATGAACGCCTACCTCGAGGCGGTGGGCGTCTTCGACGACCACGTCGTCGGCTGCCCCGCCAAGACACCCGAGGCATAGGCTCGAAGCATGGCCACGACCGAATTCTCCGTTCCCCAGGAGCGCAAGCTCGTCACCGAACTGCCCGGCCCGAAGTCGCGCGAGCTGCACGAGCGCCGCCGCAAGGCCGTCTCCCGCGGGGCCGGCACGCTCGCCGACATCTACATGGACCACGGGTCGGGCGCCATCCTGGTCGACGTCGACGGCAACCAGATCATCGACCTCGGCTGCGGCATCGGCGTCACCACGGTCGGCCACGCCCACCCCGAGGTCGTCGCGGCCGCCGCCGAGCAGGCCGCGAAGCTCACCCACACCCTGTTCACGGTCACCCCCTACGAGCCCTACCTCCAGGTGGCCGAGAAGCTCGCCGAGATCACCCCCGGCGACTTCGAGAAGCACTCCATCCTCGTGAACTCGGGCGCCGAGGCGGTCGAGAACGCCGTGAAGATCGCCCGCAAGTACACGGGCCGCCGCGTCATCGCGACCCTCGACCACGCCTTCCACGGCCGCACCAACCTCACCATGGCGATGACCTACCGCCCGTGGCCCGAGCGCGCCGGCATGGGCCCGATGCCCGGCGACATCTACAGCGTGCCGATCAGCTACCCCTTCCGCGACCCCGAGGGCATGACGGGCGAGGAGGCGGCCGAGCGCACGATCGACTACATCGTCACCCACATCGGCGCTACCGAGCTCGCCGCGCTCTTCGTCGAGCCGATCCAGGGCGACGGCGGCATCATCATTCCGGCGCCCGGCTACTTCAAGCGCCTCAGCGAGTTCTGCGCCGAGAACGGCATCGTCTTCGTCGCCGACGAGATCCAGGCCGGCATCGCCCGCACCGGCGCCTGGTACTCCATCGAGCACCACGGCGTCGTGCCCGACCTCGTCACCAGCGCGAAGGGCATCGCGGGCGGCTTCCCGCTCGCGGCGGTCACCGGCCGGGCCGAGATCATGGATGCAGTGCAGCCCGGCGGCATCGGCGGCACCTTCGGCAGCAACCCGGTCTCCACCGCGGCGGCGCTCAAGGTCTTCGAGATCATCGAGCGCGACGACCTGATCGGCGAGGCGCAGCGCGTGGAGCGCGCGTTCCTCGCCCGCATCGGCGACTGGGCCGCGCGCTTCCCGATCGTCGGCGAGGTGCGCGGCAAGGGCGCGATGTTCGGCGTCGAGCTGGTGCTGCCCGGCACGAAGAAGCCCAACCCCGAGGCGCTGGCGGCGATCATCGAGCACGCCACCTCGAACGGCGTCATCGTGCTCGACGCCGGCAGCTGGGACAGCGTGCTCCGATTCCTCCCCAGCGTGGTCATCTCCGAAGCCCTGATCGACGACGCCGCGACGGTCATCGAACAGAAGCTCGCCGAGCTCTCGGCGTAGCCTCAGCCGACAGGGCCACACTCGCAGTCACGCACGCTCGGGGGTCTCCGCATGAACGCTCGCACCAACCGGCTCGGCACGGGGCTGCTGCTCGCGGCCGCCCTCGCGGCGACGGTCTCCGGATGCGCGGGCGAGCGCGACCCGTCGGCGGGTGCCGAGGCGCCGACCCCGCCCGCCGCATCCGCCCCGTCGACCGGCGGGCAGGCGACCCTGACGCCCGAGGGCACCGCGACCGGATCGACGGAGCCCCCGTTCGTCGTGCCCTACGTCGGCGACTACGACCCCGCCGAGTACGGTTCGGGCGACGTCGAGGAGGACATGGCGATGATCGGCCCCGAGCTCGTGGCCGGCGTCGAGGCGATCCGCGGCTACGCGCCCGGTCGCTACCCCGACGTCTACACGGGCCTGGCCAGCGGAACCCGCGGCGACCCGAACGTGCTGCGCATCTACCTCACCGAACTCGACCCGGCCATCGAGGACGACCTCGTGAGCGTCTCGGGCATGAAGCGCGAGCAGGTGCTCTTCGAGCAGTCGTACGTCTCGGTTCGGGATGCCCGGACCGCCGCCGATCACGTGACCGCCGACGTCGACGCGGGCGACCTCGACGGCATCGACCTCGTGGGCTGGGGCAGCGGCCTCGACGGCCTGCTCGAGCTCTCGCTCGAGGGCCACGACCAGACCCAGATCGACACACTGCTCGACCGCTACGGCCCCGACGTCCGCATCATCACCGACGCCCCGACGGCGACGGCCACCGACGGCTCAGCCGGAACGGGCGCCGACACCTCGAATTGAGGCAGCGGGTCAGCCCGCGGGGGTCGCGGCCGGAGTGGGGGCCGGGGCGTCGGGCACCACGGGGTCGGCCGGGGCCGGCGCCGTCGGCGCGGGCTTGGTCGGAGCCGGGGCGGGTGCCGGCGCGACCGGCGCCGGAGCGGTGGTTGCCGTCGGGGCGGGGGTGTCGTCCGAGTCGGTCGACGGGGAGTCGAAGCGCTCCGAGGTGCCGTCGACGAGGGCCTCGTCAGGGTCCGGGAACTCGTCGCCGCCCAGCACCTCGTCGTTGACCGTCATCATCCCGTTCCAGATGCGGTGCCGCACGGTGGAGCCGAGGTACCCGTTCGGGTAGACGTCGGTCATCGACACGTCGCCGGTCACGTTGCCCACCCAGACGGCGGTCGCGGCCTTGGTGGACGCCCCGACCATCCAGGTGTCCTTCTCGTTGTCGGTGGTGCCCGTCTTGCCGATGTGGGTGATGCCGTCCTCGGGGTTCGAGGCGACGGCCGTGCCCTCCTCGATCGGGCCGAGCATCGCGTAGGCGAGTGTCGAGGCGATCGCCGGGTCCATCGTCTGCTGGCAGTTCGCCTGCGGCGCCTGCACGTCCTGCCCGTCGGGGCCGACGATGCGGTCGATGGCGACCGGTGCGCAGTAGACGCCGTTCGCGGCGATGGCGGCGTAGGAGGCGGCCATCGTCAGCGGCGCGATCTCGTTGGTGCCGAGCACCGAGGAGGGCTGCGTGTCGAGCGGGTTCCCGTCGGCGCGGTGCACGCCGAGCGACTCGGCGGTGGCCTTGATGGCGCAGAGGTCGAGCTGCTGCGCCATGGCGATGAAGGCGTTGTTCACCGAGTTGGTCAGCGCGTTCTGCACCGACATGGTTCCGGGGCGGGAGCTGCCGTCGTTCGCCGGCTCCCACGGGCCGCCGAGGGCCTGGCAGCTGTTCGGGAACGTCGACTGGTCCCACTCGCGCTCGTTGCCGCTGACCCGGTCAGAGAGGCTGTGCCCCTGCTTCAGCCACTCGGCCAGCGCGAACACCTTGTAGGTCGATCCGACCTGGAAGCCCGAGGAGCCGCCGTAGTCGATGTCGGTGTTGTAGTTGAGCGCGGTCGATCCGGCAACAGGGGTGTCGGGGTCGGAGGCGTAGTTGGTGTTCTGGGCCATGGCCAGGATGCGCCCCGTGCCCGGCTCGACCGTGACGATCGTCGAGCCGAGGTCGGCCTCGTCGCTCGTGGCCGGCACGTACTCCTTCATCAGGGCGTCGGCGTTCCACTGCAGGTCGGTGTTCAGCGTCGTGTAGATCTTGTAGCCGCCGCGCTTGAAGTTCGACCAGCGCTCGTCGGAGGTGTCGCCGAAGGTGGCGTCGTTCCGCACGATGTAGGTGACGTAGTCGCAGAAGTAGGCGGCACCGCTGGCCGCGGCCTGGCAGCCCGTGGTGGGCGCGGTGATCACGGGCGTGACGGGCGTCGCGATGGCCTCGTCGTACTGCTGCTGGGTGATCGCCTGGTGCTTCAGCATCGAGGCGAGCACGTCCTCGTCACGGCGGGCCTGGTTGTCGGGGATGTTCTCGGGCTCGTCGATGCGCAGCCCGTTCGGCTCGTTCACCGTGGCGGCGAGCGAGGCGGCCTGGGCGACCGAGAGGTCTTTCGCGCTGACGCCGTAGTAGTACTCGGCCGCGGCCTGGATGCCGTAGACCGAGCCGCCGAAGTTCGCGATGTTGAGGTAGCCGAGCAGGATGTCGTTCTTCGAGTACTGCTTCTCGAGCGCGATCGCGAGGCGCATCTCGGTGAGCTTGCGGTCGACCGACTCGGTGGTCGCGGCCTCGTAGGCGGCGTCGCGCTCGGCCTTGGTGTCGAGCGACTCGGCCTGCTGCACGAGGATGTTGCGCACGTACTGCATCGTGATGGTCGAGGCGCCGCTCTCCACGCCGCCCGAGGCGACGTTGCCGAGGGCCGCCCGCAGCGTCGAGGCGATGTCGACGCCCGCGTGCTCGTAGAAGCGCGGGTCCTCGGTGGTGACCACCGCATCCTTCACGTAGGGGGAGATGTCGTCCCAACCGACCTCCTGCCGGTTCTGGTCGAACACCGTGGCGAGCAGCACCTGGGTGCCGTCGCTGTTGGTGGCGTAGATCTCGGAGTTCTGCGCGAGCGTCGACGGCCGGATGTAGTCGGGCAGCGTGTCGAGCACCTCAGCGGTTCGGGACGCGTAGACCCCGGTGACGGCGACGGCGGGCACGGCCATCACCGTGACGAGCAGGGCAGACGCCACGCCGAGGGCGAGCATCATGCCGACAGGGCGCTTGGTGCCGTCGATCAGGCGCTGGAAGGCGCTGGTGAGGCGGTGCGGTGCTTCGGGCATATCCGCCAGATTACGACGGATGCTTCGGAAGAGCCTGAAAGCGCGGCCCGACCGGGGGCGGCGCGTGAAGTCGCCTGTGCCTAGTGTTGTTCCCATGACGACGAGCATCGACATCCTCGACGACGGCTTCGGCCGCATCCGTGACACGGTGGCGGCCGCCCTCGACGGCATCGACCCCGAGCTGCTCACCGCACGGGTCGATCCCGGCGCCAACACGATCGCCTGGCTCGTCTGGCACCTCACCCGGGTTCAGGACGACCATGTGGCCGACGCGGCCGGCTCCGAACAGGTGTGGCTCTCGGGCGGGTGGGCCGAGCGCTTCGGGCTGCCCTTCGCCCCGGATGCCACGGGCTACGGTCAGAGCTCCGCCGACGTCGGGAGGGTGGCCGGCCCCGGCGTCACGGCCGAGAGTCTGCTCGGCTACCACGACGCCGTGCGCGCGGCGACGGGCTCCTACCTCCGCACCCTCGACGACGCCGCGCTCGACCGCGTCGTCGACGAGCACTGGAACCCGCCGGTCACGCTGGCGGTGCGGCTGGTCAGCGTGTTCTCGGACGACCTGCAGCACGCGGGCCAGGCGGCCTACGCCCGCGGCGCCCTGGAGCGCCGGGCCTAGAACTCGAAACGCGCCGCGGCCTCGCCGGCGACCGCCGCGTCGATGCGCGCGCGCATCTCCTCGCTCATGGTCGGCAGCGCGTCGAGCGGGAACCAGGCCGCCTCCGTGTTCTCGCCGTCGGCGGGGAACGGCTCGCCCGAGACGTAGCGGAACAGGAAGCAGAGGTCGAGGTACAGCGTGCGGTCGCCGTTGTCGTAGACCACCTCGGGCAGCGTGTGCACCCACGCCAGGCTGACCGGTTCGGCGACAACGTCGGCCTCCTCGAGCACCTCACGAGCGCCCGCCACGGCGGGCTCCTCACCGGGGTCGATGATGCCGGTCACGGGGGTCCAGGCGCCGTTGTCGCTGCGTCGCACGAGCAGCACGTCGGCGACGGCCCCCGGCACGACGTCGGCGGGAGCATCCGGAACCGTCGACGGCCGCAGCACCACCGCGGTCACCCCGGTCAGCCAGAGCTGGTCGTGCCCGATCTTCTCGCGCAGGGTCAGGACGAAGTCAGGGGTAGGCATGCGCCAAGCCTAGGAGAGCTGGTTCTTCTCCACCCACGCGAGGTACTCCGGCGTGACCGTGCCGGTGACGTACTCGCCCGTGAAGCAGCTCATCTCGAGGTCGTGCACGTCGGGAGAGCCCTGCGTGATCGCCTTCCGCATGTCCTCCACCTCCTGGTAGATGAGGTGGTCGGCGCCGATGGCCGCCGCGATCTCGGGGATCTTGCGGTCGTGCGCGACGAGCTCGTGCCGCGACGGCATGTTGATGCCGTAGACGTGCGGGTAGCGCACGGGCGGTGCCGCCGACGCGAAGGTGACCTTGTTGGCCCCGGCCTGGCGGGCCATCTCGACGATCTCCTTCGAGGTCGTGCCGCGCACGATCGAGTCGTCGACGATCAGGATGTTCTTGCCCTTGAACTCGCTCGACATGGCGTTCAGCTTCTGACGCACCGACTTCTTGCGCGCCGCCTGCCCGGGCATGATGAAGGTGCGGCCGACGTAGCGGTTCTTGTAGAAGCCCTCGCGGTACTCGACGCCGAGCTTGCGGGCCACCTGCATCGCCGCGGGGCGCGAGGAGTCGGGGATCGGCATGACGACGTCGATGTCGCCCATCGGCGTGTAGCGGGCGACCGTGTCGGCCAGGTAGTCGCCGAGGCGCAGCCGGGCCTCGTAGACCGAGATGCCCGAGAGCACCGAGTCGGGGCGGGCCAGGTACACGTACTCGAACGAGCACGGGATGAGCCGCGCATCCGGAGCGCACTGCTTGGCGATGAGCTCGCCGTCGAGCGTGATGAAGACGGCCTCGCCGGGCTCGACGTCGCGCACGACCTGGTAGCCGAGGCTCTCCATGACGAGCGACTCGGAGGCCACGACGTACTCCATCTGGCCGTTCTGCAGCAGGCGGCTGCCGATGGTCAGCGGGCGGATGCCGAACGGGTCGCGGAAGGCCAGCAGCCCGTGCCCGGCGATCATCGCGATGGTGGCGTAGGAGCCCTCGACGCGCTCGTGCACCCGCGAGACGGCGGTGAAGATCTGGTCGGGATCGAGCGAGAGACCGGTGATCTGCGACTGCAGCTCGTTGGCGAACACGTTCAGCAGCACCTCGGTGTCGCTGCTGGTGTTCAGGTGCCGGCGGTCGATGTTGTAGAGCTCGTTGGTGAGCTCGCGGGTGTTCGTGAGGTTGCCGTTGTGCACGAGGATGATGCCGTACGGCGCGTTCACGTAGAAGGGCTGCGCCTCCTGCTCCTGCGAGGCCTGGCCCTGGGTGGCGTAGCGCACGTGCCCGAGGCCCATGGTGCCGAGCAGCGAGCGCATGTCGCGGGTGCGGAAGGCCTCGCGCACCTGGCCCTTGGCCTTCACGATGTGGAAGACGCTGCCTTCGGCGGTGGCGATTCCGGTCGAGTCCTGCCCGCGGTGCTGGAGCAGCAGGAGGGAGTCGTAGACGAGTTGGTTGACGGGCTCAGCCGAAACGATGCCCACGATGCCGCACATTGCAGCGATTCTACCGTGCCCGGGCGGTCATCCTGCCGGTCGTCAGAGCAGGTACACCTTGCGCAGGGTCTCGGTGATCGTCCAGCGCGTGCGCATCCCCGCCGTGAGGGACATCAGGATGCCCGGCCGCAGCTCCTCGGCGGGCCCGCCCTCGATCTCGACGGTGCCCCGGCCGGCGACCACGACGAACGTCTCGTCGATCTCGACGTCGGTGACCACGCCGGGTTCGAGCGTCCAGACGCCGAGTTCGCCGCCGGTGCTGTTCGGGCTCCCCGGGCGGGTCAGCGTTCGGGAGCCGGCCCGCGGCTCGCCCTCCTCGACGTCGGACGGGGCGACCGGCGCGAGCGGCAGCGCCAGCGCGAGCAGGTCGACGGCGCGGCCGGGCACGAGGGCGAGGTCGCCCAGCGGCGGCTCGGGCATCCGCGACCCGCTCACGAGTCGAACCCCACGCCGAACGCGTCGGCGAGCTTCAGGAGCGGCCCGTCCTTGCCGCCGCGCTCGTCGGAGCGCACCACCGCCCGGCGCATCAGCTCGATCAGCGGTGTCGCGAACGGCTCGGGCGGCACGGGCACCGGCTTCCGCCTGGCCATGGACAGCCGCGTGCGCTCGCTGTCCTCCCCGCTCAGCAGGTCGAGCATCGTGTCGGCGCCGAAGCGGGTCGCGGCGACCCCGAGCCCCGTGTACCCGGCGCTGTACGCGGCCTTGCCGCCGAGCGCCCGGCCGTGGAAGGCGACGAGCTTCGTCGACATGTCGATCATCCCGCCCCACTTGTGCGTGAAGCGGATGCCCGCCAGCGACGGATAGGTGGTGAAGAAGTGGTCGGCGAGCGCCTCGAAGGTCTCCTCCCGCTGATCCTGCGCGGGCCGGATGCGGCGGCCGGGGTGGTAGATCGCGTCGAAGCCGCCGAACAGGATGCGGTCGTCGGCGCTCTTGCGGGAGTAGTGGAACTGGCGCGACGAGTCGGTGACGCCGTGCCGGCCCTCCCAGCCGATCCCGGCCAGCTGCGCCGGGCTGAGCGGCTCGGTCATCAGCACGTAGTCGTAGATCGGCACGGTGTACAGCCGCGTGCGCTTCAGCAGCGACGGGAAGCCGTTCGTGGCCAGGGCGACGCGGTCGGCGGTGACCGCGCCGGCCGGCGTCGAGACCCGCACGCGATCGTCGAGGTCGTGCAGCCCGAGCGCCGGCGTGCCCTCGAAGACGCGCACGCCCAGGGCGAGGCAGGCGGCCTTCAGCCCCCAGGCGAGCTTCGCGGGATTCACGTAGGCGTAGCCGGCGTGCTTCTGCACGGCCGCGCGGTAGACGGCGGGCAGCGACCGCGCGTCGAGCTCGGCGCGGTCGAGGTAGACGTCGTCGCCCGCGACCGAGGCGCGGAGCCCCTCGACCTGGTGCGGTTCGGTGGCGGCGACGAGCACGCCGGTCTCCTCGTACTCGGCGTCGATGCCGTGGCGCTCGAGGGTCGCGGCGAGCTCGGCGAAGTTCTCGGCCGCGAGCCGGTCGAGCACGTCGAGCTCGCGGGCGAAGTGGCGCTCGCCGTTCTCGGAGCCGTGGGTGAGGCTGCTCTCGCAGAAGCCGCCGTTCCGCCCGCTGGCGGCCCAGCCGATGCGACGGCCCTCGAGCAGCACGACGTCGGCCGCGGGGTCGCGCTCCTTGGCCCGCAGCGCCGTCCACAGCCCGCAGTATCCGCCGCCGACCACCCCGAGCTGCGCCGTCGTCGCACCTTCGAGCGGGGGTTCGGGGTCGGGCGCCCCGGGGGAGTCGAGCCAGAACGGCGTGGTGCTCGCGTCGCGCAGCGACTCCCGCAGCATCGCGGGGTCGGTGCGGCGCACGTGGCTGTAGGCGGGGAGGGGCCGGGTCATGGCTGCCTGCTTCCGTTCCTTGAATGAACATTCAAAGAATAGCGGATGCGCGACTCCACCACGAGGGGGAGGAGGTTCCCCCGGCCGCCGGATGCGCATCCCGGGCCCGCTCGGAAGGCTGGACCCATGCCCTCCACACCGCGCACCGCCCCGGCCCGCACGGCGCTCGCCGCCCTCGCCCTCACGACCGCCGCCCTGCTCGCGGGCTGCGCGGGAGGCGGCGCCGGCGCGCCCGGCGGCACCCCGGCGGCCTCCGCCGCCTCGAGCGGATCGCCCACCGCCGTCGCCCTGCCCGACACCGCGGTCGGCGAGCACGCCGCCTGGGTGATCGAGTCGATCAGCACCGAGCCCACCGAGCCCGACCAGATCGAGGGCCAGGCCACCGAGCGGCTCTCGCCCTCGGTGGCCTCGCAGCTGACGCCCGCGCAGCTGGCCGAGGTGTTCACAGGGCTCCGCGCATCCGGCCCCTGGGTGCCCACCTCGGTGCAGTCGGCCGAGGGGCAGGCGCTCATCACGATCGTCGACCGCGACGGCCAGAAGCTCGACCTGCAGCTCTCGCTCGACGGGGAGGAGCTGATCAACGGCATCCTGTTCAGCCCCTCGGCGGCCGACCGGGTGCCGGCGGCCTCGTGGCAGGAGCTCGACGACACGATCGCGCAGTTCGCCTCCGACACCACGCTCGTCGTCACCGACGTGACGAGCGGGGAGCGCATCCTCGAGGCGACGAGCCCCGGCCAGAGCGACCCCGACGAGTCGAAGCCCTCGGGCTCGATGTTCAAGCTCTACGTGCTCGGCGCGGTCGCCGACGCGGTCGGGGCCGGCACGCTCGCCTGGGACACCCCGCTGACCCTCACCGACGCGGTGAAGAGCCTGCCCTCGGGCGACCTCCGCACCGAGCCGAGCGGCACGGTCATCACGGTCCAGGATGCGGCTGCCGCGATGATCTCGGAGAGCGACAACACGGCGACCGACCTGCTGATCGCGACGGTGGGGCCGGAGGCGGTGGAGCGGTCGTTCGCCGACCTCGGCCACCACGACCCCGCCGAGAACACCCCGTTGCTGACGACGCGGGCCCTGTTCGAGCTCGGCTGGGGCTCTCCCTCGTCGGCCGCGGAGTGGGCCTCGGCCGACGCGGACGGTCGCCGTGCGCTGCTGGCCGGCCTCCCCACGGGGCTGCTGGACGTCGACGTCGCCGCCGTGACGACCCCGGTCTGGGAGCAGGGGCTCGACTGGTTCACCACGCCCGACGACCTCGTCGCCGTGCACCGCGGGCTGCAGCAGAAGGCGGAGGCGCCGACGGGTGCGCCGGTGCGGGAGATCCTGGCGATCAACCCCGGGCTCGGCGAGGAGATCACCGGGAGCGACGCGTGGTCGTACATCGCCTTCAAGGGTGGCAGCTCGGTCGGCGTGCTGGCGGGCTCCTGGTACCTCGAGCGCTCCGACGGACGCGCCTTCACGATCAGCATCCAGGGCTCCTCCGGCGACCCGGCCGAGCTCACCGACCAGGCCCTCTTCTTCGGCCAGGTCGCCGACGCGGCAGCCCTCCTCGAGTCGCAGGACTGACCCGGCGCGGCGAGGGTCGGGCGGGCCTCCGGACTCGGCACGCTCGGCCGTGCTTCCGCTCCGCCGGCCCCGCTTGGCCCCCGAACTGGGACGCCGCGCGGCCCGGATCGTGCCCGCCGGCGACCATAGGATGAGCACGATCCGAGCCGGGGGACTCGTGAGCGTCAGCGACGACACCCCGGATGGCGACATCCGCTCTCGGCACGATCGAGAGGCCCCCGTGCACCTGCGCGCTCGCCGCCCCCGTCTCCGCCGTGCCGGCGTGCTCGGCGCCCTGACCGTCGCCGCCCTCGCGGCCGGCACCCTCCTCGGGGCCCCCGCCGCCGGGGCGGACGAGCAGCCGACGCCCGCGCCGAGCGCTCCTTCCGCCCCCGCCGAGCGCCCAGTGATGCCCGACCTCCCGCTCGAGACCTACGCCGCGGCCGCCGCCGAGCTGCCGCCCGAGCTGGTCGAGGCGCTGTCGGCCGACCTCGGCTCGACGCCGGAGGAGTACCTGGCCAACGCCGACGCGGCCGCCGCCGCCACGCAGGTGGTCGACGCGTTGAAGCTCGAGGGCGTGGCGGTGGCCTCGTCCCGCCTGGAGGGCACCCGCCTCGTCGTGACCGTCGAGAGCGCCGACGACGCCGCCGCCGTCGAGGCGGCGAACGCCGTCGCCGAGGTGGGCGCGGCTTCCGGTCGCGACGTCTACGCGGGCGAGGAGTTCGAGTCGTTCGCCGACCTCGTGGGCGGTCAGGGCTACTACTTCGCCGACTCCACCGGCGGCTACTCCTGCTCGACGGCGTTCAACGGCATCGACCGGGCGAGCGGCGGGGCGCGGTTCGTCACCGCCGGCCACTGCGAGCTCCCCGGAGACGACGGCCGGGTCGATCAGATCATCGAGAGCCGACCGAACGACCCGAACGGCCGCCTCGGTGCCCGCTTGGGGCAGCAGGTCGCCGGGAGCTTCCGCTTCGGCGGCGAGTTCGACGCCGGCCTCGTCGACTCCGCGTCGGGCTGGAACGCCCGTGGCGTGGTCGGCACCTACAACTCCGGCGCCAACAACGGCTCGGTGACCTCGGGCACGCCCCAGCCCGTCCGCGACTACGGCGACGCCATCGAGGGTCAGAGCGTCTGCAAGTCGGGCCGCACGACCGGCTGGAGCTGCGGCATCGTCGATTCGGTCGACCAGCTGATCCCCGTGAGCGGCGAAGAGGTCAACGTCGACATCGTCCGCGGGCTCTGCAGCGACCACGGCGACAGTGGCGGCGCGGTCGTGTCCGGCCCGTATGCCCTGGGCCTCATCTCCGGCGGCACCGAGGACTCCTGCACCCCGTCGGGTGTCACCGCGGTCTTCCCCATGATCGGCGGCTCCGAGGGCGGCCAGCCCTACGGCTCGATCGTGACCCTGGCGACGAACTGGTGGCTGAAGGTCGAGGCACCCCGGCCGGTGGTGAACGCCGTGATGGCGGCGGGCAAGCCGATCACCGGGACGCTGCCGAGCGGCACGGGCAACTACGCGGTCACGATCAGCGTCGACGGCGGCCCGTCCCACCTCGCCGACGTCTTCACCGACCGCTCGTGGAACGTGTCGGTGGCCGGTCTCACGCCCGGCGCCCACAGCTACACGGCGTACTCGACGTTCGGCCCCGACGACGCGCAGTCGCGCTCGGCCTCCGTCTCGGGCACCCTGTTCGTCGGCGACGTCGAGCGGATCGCCGGCGCCGACCGGTTCGAGGGCGCCGTGAAGGTCGCCCAGGCGTCCTTCCCGACGACAGCACCGGTCGTCTACGTGGCGACCGGTCTGAACTACCCGGATGCGCTCAGCGCCGCCCCGGCGGCGGTCGCCGAGGGCGGGCCGCTGCTGCTGGTCACCCCGACCGGGGTGCCGACCGCGGTGGCGGACGAGATCCGGGCCCTCGCCCCGCAGCGCATCGTCGTGGTCGGCGGCACGGCGGCCGTGTCGTCGGCGGTCGTCACGACGCTCCGCGGACTGGTCGACGGGGTCGCGGTCGAGCGGCTCTCGGGTGCGGACCGCTACGAGGCGAGTCGCGCGGTGGTCGCTGCCGTCTTCGACGAGGCGACGCACGCGTACACGGCCACGGGCGGCAACTTCCCCGACGCCCTCTCGGCGGGTGGGGCGGCCGGCTCCGCGCTCGAGCCGGTGGTGCTGGTGAACGGCGGCGCGACGGCGGCGGATGCTCCGACCCTGTCGCTCCTGCGCTCGCTGAAGACGACGAGCATCACCGTGGTGGGCGGGCCCAACTCGGTGTCCGAGGGAGTGAAGACCTCCCTCAGGGCGGTTCCCGCATCCGTCGACCGGGTCTCGGCGGCCGACCGCTACCAGACCTCGATCGCGCTGAACCGCTCTGCGTTCGCCTCGAGCGACACCGTCTACCTCGCGACCGGCACCAACTTCCCCGACGCCCTCGCCGGGGCCGTGCTGGCCGGCAAATCGGATGCTCCGCTCTACGTGGTGCCGGGCGACTGCGTGCCGCAGGGGGTGCTCGCCGACGTGAAGACGCTCGGCGCGACGCGGATCGTGCTGTTCGGCGGCGTGAACGCGCTGAGCCCGGCGGTGGCGGCGCTGACGCCCTGCGGGTTCTGAGCGGCCGCCGACGCGGTCGACCCGCGCGGTTGACGGCGGCTCGGGGCGGCGACGTACGATGAAGGGGATCGAGCCGGGGGACTCCGATCACCTGGACTGCCCTCGGGTGGCGGCACGCGCCCTCGGCCGACCGAGAGGCAGCACCATGACCGTCCGCACCGCCGTCACCGGGTCGCTGACCGCCGTCGCCCTGCTCGCGGGGGCGCTCCTCGCGGTTCCGGCGTCGGCCGCGCGCGCCGACGAGACGCCCGCGCCCGTCGATCCGGGCCCGGTGGTGATGGGTGACTTCCCGCTCCAGGCCTACGCCGCCGAGGCCGCCGAGGCGCCGCCCGAGCTCGCCGAGGCGCTCCGGCGCGACCTCGGCATCACGCCCGAGCAGTTCTACGCGCAGGCCGACGCGGCGGCGACCGCCGTCGGGGTCGTCGACGCGCTCGAGGCCGCCGGCACCACGGTGCTCGGCTCACGGCTCGAAGGCACCGAGCTCGTGGTGTCGGTGCCGACCGAGGCCGACGCGTCCGCCGTCGAGCAGGCCGGCGCGATCGCCGAGGTGGGCGAGCAGCCGGCCGCCCCCGGCGAGCCCGGCGAGCAGCCCGGCACGCCCGGCGCCCCCGCCCGCCAGAGGGTCGACCTCCCCGACGCCGAGCTGCTGCGCGACCTCGTCGGCGGCCAGGGCTACTACGACCACAAGGGCGTCTACGACTACTTCTGCTCCGTCGGCTTCAACGGTGTCGACACCGCGACCGGCGCCGCCCAGTTCCTCACCGCCGGCCACTGCGTCACCCCGGGTGCCGCGTACGGCGGCCGCGTCTTCTCGCTCGAGCAGCAGCGCCCGGGCCAGAACCCGACCGTCGCCGGCACCCACCTCGGCTCCCCGTTGTCCGCTTCTCTGAAGTTCGGCGACTACTACGACACCGCCCTCTACGCCACGGCCCCCGCCTGGACCCCGGTGCCCGCCGTCGGCAGCTGGGGCGGCAACCAGGGCTCGGCCGATGCGGGCCAGCGAGCCACGGTGCGCGACTACACCCGGGCCGTCGTGAACCAGAGCATCTGCAAGTCGGGCCGGAAGACCGGGTGGACCTGCGGCACCGTCAGCGCCGTCGACAGGGCCTCGACGATCGGCACGACCGACGTCAACGCCTTCCTCTCGAACGTCTGCGCGCTCACCGGCGACAGCGGCGGTGCCGTCATCTCGGGCTCCTACGCGGTCGGTGTCATCTCCTTCGGCGACTACAAGACGGGCTGCGGCGAGACCGGCCGCACCACCGGCTCCTTCCCGATCGACTCGCAGTTCTTCGAGAGCGCCCTCGACGTGCAGACCTCGTGGGAGCCCCTCGTCTCGGTCTCGGCCCCCGGCAGCGACACCCTGCTCGGCGGCGTGCCGCTCTACCGTGGCGAGGCGGCCACCGGCACCGTGCCGGGCGGCGGACTGCGCCACACCGTGCACCTCTCCGTCGACGGCGGTCCCGAGCGGCTGATCCCGGTCGGCGCCGACGGCCGGTGGTCGATCCCGGACGCAGCGGGCCTCGGCGCCGGCAGTCACGGCGTCAGTCTCTTCACGAGCTACGGCGCAGGCCTCCAGCGCTCGCCGGCCGTCACCGGCACGGTGCTCGTCGCCGACCGCCCGGCGGTCGACCGGCTCGACGGCGCGACCCGCTTCGACGTGGCCGTGGCGGTCGCCGACCAGGCCTTCCCCGGCACCGCCCCCGTGGTCTACGTGGCCACGGGCACCAACTACCCGGATGCGCTCAGCGCCGGTCCCGCCGCCGTCGCGAAGGGCGGCCCCCTGCTGCCGGTGCTCCCCGACTCGGTGCCCGAGGTCGTCGCCGCGAAGATCGCCGCACTGAAGCCGGCGCGCATCGTGATCGTCGGCGGCACCGACTCGGTGCGCGACGCCGTGCGCGCGGAACTGCAGCAGCTGGTTCCGGATGCGCGGGTCGACCGCCTGGCCGGAGCCGACCGCTACGCCGCGAGCCGGGCCGTCGTGGCCGACGCCTTCGGGTCGGCGCCCCAGGCCTACGTGGCGACCGGCGGCGGCTTCGCCGACGCCCTCTCGGCGGGTGGCGCGGCGGGCTCGAAGGGTCAGCCGGTGGTGCTCGTGAACGGCCCGGCGGCGGCAGCGGACACGCCCACCCTCGAGCTCTTCCAGACCCTGAAGAGCACGTCGCTGACCGTCGCGGGCGGCCGCTTCAGCGTTTCGGAGGGCGTGCTCGACTCGCTCAGCGCCGGGGTTCCGGCCGCCGTCACCCGGGTGAGCGGCGACGACCGCTACGCGACCTCCGTCGCCCTGAACGCCGACGCCTTCGACGAGGCGGACACCGTCTACCTGGCGACCGGCCTGAACTTCCCCGACGCGCTGGCCGGCGGGGTGCTCGCGGGGCTCCAGGATGCGCCGCTGTACGTCGTGCCCGGGGACTGCGTGCCCCGCGGGGTGCTCGCCGGCATCGCCCGGCTCGGCGCCGACGACGTCGTGCTGCTCGGCGGCACCACGGCGCTCACGCCCGCCGTGCAGCAGCTCGCGCCCTGCGGGTTCTGATCCCGGGCCCCGGCCTGGGAGAATGAGCGCATGAGCAACAGTTACGCCGCCGCCGGAGTCGACACCGAGGCGGGCGACCGCGCGGTCGAGCTGATGAAGGCGGCGGTGCAGCGCACCCACGGCCCCGAGGTGCTGGGCGGCGTGGGCGGGTTCGCCGGGATGTTCGACGTGTCGGCACTGAAGCAGTTCGAGCATCCGCTCCTCGCGACCTCGACCGACGGCGTCGGCACCAAGATCGCCATCGCGCAGGCCCTCGACAAGCACGACACCATCGGGCAGGACCTGGTGGGCATGGTCGTCGACGACATCGTCGTCGTGGGGGCCCGGCCGTTGTTCATGACCGACTACATCGCCTGCGGCAAGGTGGTGCCCGAGCGCATCGCCACGATCGTCGCGGGAATCGCCGCGGCCTGCTCCGAGACCGGAACGGCGCTCGTCGGGGGAGAGACGGCCGAGCATCCGGGGCTGATGGGCGATGACGACTACGACGTCGCGGGAGCCGCGGTGGGCGCGGTCGAGGCCGACGCGCTGCTCGGGGCCGAGCGGGTGCGGGACGGCGACGTGGTGCTCGCGCTGGAGTCGTCGGGGCTGCACTCGAACGGGTACTCGTTGGTGCGCAAGATCCTCGCCGACGCCTCGCTGTCCTACTCCGACCACTCGGCCGACTTCGGCGGGGTCGTCGGCGAGGTGCTGCTCGAGCCGACCCGGCTGTACTCGGGACCGCTCGTGCGGGTGCTCGCGCAGCCGGCGCTCTCGGGCGCGATCCACTCGCTCTCGCACGTGACGGGCGGCGGCATCGCGGCGAACCTGGCGCGGGTGCTGCCCCGCGGCGCCTGGGTCGAGGTCGACCGCTCGACGTGGTCGCCGGCGCCGGTGTTCCGCGTGCTGTCCTCGCTCGCGGGCTCCACGCTGGAGTCGGCGGAGGGCACCTGGAACCTCGGCATCGGCTTCTTCGCGGTCGTCTCGGCGGCCTCGGCAGCGGGCGTCGCGGCGGCCATCGAGGCGGAGGGCATCCGCACCTGGCCGGTCGGCACGGTCTCGACGGCCGAGCGCGCCTTCGCGGCCTCCGACGGCTTCGAGCAGGGCGCCAAGGGCGTCGACGGCGGCGCGGTGCGCCTCGTGGGCGCCTACGCCTCCTGAGGCCGGCGGGCCGACGCCGGCCGCTCGGGGCGGGCCGCGAAACACGCGCGCAACGCGCGTGGGGCAGGATGGCGCGGTGGATGCAGCGCTGAACGAGTACGACGCCTACGACCTCCTGGGGGCGCTCCGGCGCCGGGAGGTGTCGGCCGTCGAGCTGGTCGACGAGCACCTCGCGCTGATCGGCCGGCAGAACCCCGGGCTCCTCGCGCTGGTGACCGTCGACGGCGAGGGCGCCAGGGCGCAGGCCGCCGACATCGACCGCCGCCGCGAGGCGGGGGAGCCGCTCGGCCCGTTGGCCGGCCTGCCCGTCACGGTCAAGGACTCCTTCGACGTGCGGGGCCTCCGCACCAGCCAGGGCCGGCTCAGCGACTCGCGGATGCCCGCCGACGACGCCCCGGCGGTGGCCCGCCTCCGCGGCGCCGACGCCGTGATGCTCGGCAAGAGCAACGTGCCGCTCCTCCTCGCCGACAGCCAGTCGGCCAACGACGACTTCGGACGCACCGCCAACCCGTGGGACCTCACCCGCACCCCCGGCGGCTCCTCCGGGGGATCGGCCGCGGCAGTGGCAGCGGGGTTCGCGGCGGGCGAGCTGGGCAGCGACCTCGCCGGCTCGATCCGCATCCCGGCCGCCTGGTGCGGCGTGTTCGGGCACCGGCCGAGCACGGGCACGGTGTCCAAGCGCGGGCACCTGCCCTGGCCGGGCGGCGGGATGCTCGAGCCCCCGCTCTCGGCGTCGGGCCCGCTCGCCCGCTCGGCACGCGACCTCGCGCTGCTGATGGACGTCGTCGCGGGCCCCGCCGAGCCGGAGGCCGGGGGCTGGCGCCTCGCGCTGCCGCCGTCCCGCGTTTCGGGCCTGGCGGGGACGCGTGTCGCGCTGTGGAGCGATCCGGAGCTGCCGGTCGACGCCGAGACGGCCGAGGCGATCAGTGCCTTCGCCGGGCGCCTCGAGGAGGCCGGCTGCGAGCTGGTCGGGCTCGGGCATCCGCCCGTCGCCGGGGCCGAGGCGCTGGAGTTCTTCGCGCTGCTGCAGCAGATCGAGCTGGCGAACACGGCGACGGATGCCCCTGACGACCCCCTTCCGGGCATCGGCGACGTGTGGCGGGCCTGGGAGAGGCAGCGAACGGTCACCGAGCGGTGGAGCGCGCTGTTCCGTGGGGTCGGACGCCCGGACGGCATCGACGTCGTGCTCGCCCCGATCGTGCCGACGACCGCTCCGGAGCACTCGGAGGTGCCCGCCGCCCGGCGCACGATCGACGTGGACGGGCAGGCGCATCCGTCGTCGCTCGTGGGCGACTGGAGTCGCCTGGCCACCATCGGCCGGAACCCCGCGACCGCGATCCCCGTCGGACTCGGCCGCCGTTCGGGCCTGCCCGTCGGCGCACAGCTCGTCGGGCCCTACCTCGGCGACCGCACCACGCTCGCGGTGGCGGCGCTCGCCGAACGGGCCGGGCTGCTGCTGGCCGAGCGGCCGCCGGCGGAGCCGCGGAATGGCAGCACGGAGTAGCATGCCCGCATGGCGGTGCCGGTCAGCTCCCAGGAGGCCCTCGAGGCGCTCGACCTCGTGGTGGCCGAGCTGGGCGACCCGGGCATCGCTCGCTCACGCATGATGGGCCGGCCGATCCTCACCCTCGCGGGAACGATGTTCGCGGTGCTGAACGGCGACGCCCTGGGGCTCAAGCTCGGCGCCGGCACACCGGCCTTCGCCGAGGCGCGTGCGGTCGAGGGCGCCGGGCTGCTCGATCCCGGCGGGAAGGGCCGCCCCTTCAAGGACTGGGTGGCGCTGCCGCTCGAGCACTCGGCGCTGTGGTCGCGGTTCGCCGCCGAGGCGGTGCGCCCGCGCTGACGCCTACGAGTCCGCGTCGAGCGCCACGCGCAGCAGCAGCGTGACCCAGGTGCGGTAGGGCGCCCACCCCGCGGAGAGCGCGGTCAGCTCGTCGGGCGTCGGCGGCTCCGGCAGCCGGTACGCGTGCTGCACCGCGAGCGCGAGCCGCCCCTCGTGCACCGGGGCGTGATCCGGGTCGCCGGCTCCCCGCAGCAGGATCAGCTCGGCCGAGAACGGCCCGATCCCCGGCAGTTCCTGCAGCGCGGCCAGTGCCTCCTCGCGCGGCATCTCCCGAAGGCGCGCGCTGTCGAGCACGTTCGCGGCCGCCGCCGAGCCGAGTGCGCGCAGCCGCTCGACCTTCGGCCCGGGCAGCCCGCGGAACGACTCCAGCCCGGCGAGCACCCGCGGCGCCGGGAAGGCCTGCTGTGGCCGTCCGTCGACCACGACGGTCTCGCCGAGCTCCGTGGCCATCCGCTGCTTCAGCGCCGCCGCCTGCGTCATCCGGGTGCGCTGGCCGATGATCGCCCAGGCCCCCGCCTCGTACCACGACCAGAACGCCACGGGACGCAGGCCCGGGTACCGCCGCTGCAGGGCGCCGACGACCGGGTCGCGCTCGCCCACGTCGGCGAATCCGCTCCCGTCGACGTCGAGCGCCAGGATGCGCGCCAGCTGCGCCGCGGCCGCCGAGAGCCCGGACCGGCCGAGAGCCCGCTCCGCGAACAGCCGGCCGCGCACGGTGCCGCCGTCGTCCTGGCTCAGCGAGACGCCGACCGTGCGCCACGAGCCCTCGAGGGCGAACGCGACGTCGAGGGTCTCGGTGCCGACCTCCTCGCGGGCCGCCGGCGTGAACCCCTCGAGGAACCGGATGCCCGCCGCGAGCGAGAACGGCCCGCGCGGCTCGATCCGCACCGACCCCTGCACCCCGCTGTCGATCACCGCGACCCCCTCGCTCGCGACCAGTGTGCCCGAACGCGGCCCGGCGCACACCGGATGCCCAGGCGACACCCAGACGGCGAGCGGCCGGCACGGGCATCCGGGTACCCTGGTCGCATGACTACACCCGCACTCGCGCACCTCTCCGGCGGCCCGCTCGACGACCAGACCATCCCGCTCGACGACGGAGCGCCCGAGGAGCTCGTGCTCCCCTACAGCGACGGCCAGGTCGTTTACTCCCTCGTGCCCGACGCCCCCGAGGCCGAGGGCCCCGCGACGGCGCAGTACCGCTTCCACGAGGTCTCCGAGATCCTGAACCAGGACGAGTACGACGAGATCCGCCCCGAGTCGAACCTCTGACCGACGGCGCCGACGCGGGCGACGCACGATCCGGGCGCTTAACACGCCCGTAACGGCGGGCCGCTAGCCTCGAGGTCCCGGGCTCGCGAGAGCCCCAGGCAGGAGGCCCGCCGTGACGTTCCAGGTACCCGTCATCGACATCGCGCCCTACGTGGCGGGCGGCAGCGCCGAGGAGCGCGCCGCCGTCGCCCGAGCGATCGACGCCGCGTGCTCCGAGGTGGGGTTCATCCAGATCCTCGGGCACGGCATCGACCCGGTGGTGCAGCGGGGGCTCGCCGACGCGCTCGACGAGTTCTTCGCCCTCGACCTCGAGACGAAGAAGACCTTCCGCACGCCGCCCGGAGTCAACCGGGGCTACTCGGCGCCGAAGTCCGAGTCGCTGAGCCTGAGCCTCGGCGTCGAGTCGGCCAGCCGCATGAACGACTTCTTCGAGGCGTTCAACGTCGGCGCCGCGCAGAGCGACTACCCGGGCGTGGAGCTCGACGCCGAGAACTACGCCGAGAACCTCTGGCCGGTGTCTGCGGCGCCCGGTTTCCAGCCGCGCGTGCAGGCCTACTTCGCCGAGGCCAAGCGGGTGGCGAACACGATGACCGACATCTTCGCGGATGCCCTCGGCCTCCCCGCGGGCTTCTTCGACGCCTTCACGGGCCACTCGCTCGACGTGCTGCGGATGAACAACTACGCCCTCCCGCCCGGCACCGTCGACCTCGACGGCGAGCTCACCGGGATGGGCGAGCACACCGACTACGGCATCGTCACCGTGCTCTGGGCGGACCAGGTGCGCGGGCTGCAGGTGCTCGGCGCCGACGGCTCGTGGAACGACGTCAGCCCCGCCGACGGCGCCCTGCTGATCAACCTCGGCGACCTCACCGCCCGCTGGACGAACGAGCGCTGGATGTCGACCCTGCACCGAGTGAAGCCCCCGATCGTCGACGGCACGATCGAGCGCCGGCGGTCGGCCGCGTTCTTCCACGACGGCGACGTCGACGCGGTGATCGCGACGCTGCCGTCGTGCGTCTCGGCCGAGCATCCGAACCTCTACGAGCCCGTGACCGTCGGCGAGCACATCGCCGCGAAGCTCGCCGGGTCGCGGGCCGGGGTGAGCAATGCGGGGGCGGCGCGCGAGGCGGCGCGGGTGCTGGCGGCGGCGGCGCGCTGACATCGCCTGATCGGCCCGTCGTGCGGTGGCCGGGCTCAGGCCCGTCCGGCGTGACCCGACCGGCGTGACCCGTCCGGCGTGTCAGCGCGCGGCGCGGCCGGCCCGCCGCGTCTCGTCGGGGGTCTCGCCGAGCACCGCGGCGTAGCGGCGCGAGAAGTGCGGGTAGTCGGTGTAGCCGAGTTCAGCCGCGAGGTCGCTGAGCGGGGTCTCCGGATGCGCGTGCAGCCGGGTCGCGGCCTCCTGCAGCCTGCGGCACTCGACCAGCCACTTCGGCCCGACGCCCACGCGCTCGTGGAGCAGCCGCTCGAGGGAGCGGAGCGACACCCCCGCGTGCTCGGCCAGCTCGGCGGCCCGGAGGATCGTGGCGTCCTCCTCGGCCCGCCGGCACACCGCGTTCACCAGCCGGCCGCGCTCGTCCACCCCGTCGGCGAGGGGCAGCAGCCAGCGGCGCAGCACCTCG
The DNA here is from genome assembly GCF_013409865.1 of Herbiconiux flava. Lineage (NCBI taxonomy): Bacteria > Bacillati > Actinomycetota > Actinomycetes > Micrococcales > Microbacteriaceae > Herbiconiux > Herbiconiux flava. The sequence continues at coordinate 349,079 of NZ_JACCBM010000001.1, read as the reverse complement.
ACGAGGCGCTGCCGGGCGCCCTCGGCGGGCGCCTCCGTCAGCAGCGCGCGCACCTCGTGCAGCGGACCCCCGGCGTAGGGGACCTCCCGCCCGACGGCGTCCGCGGGTGGACCGTCGGAGAGCACCACCGCGGCAGCAGGGCGGAACAGCACGCCGACCGCCCAGCCCGCTCCGGCCAGCCGCTGCACCGACAGCCGCGGATCGGGCCCTGCCAGCACCGCGCGGTGCGGCTCGACGACCACGTTCACCGCCGGGTAGCTCAGCACCCGCTGCGGCAGCTCCACCCCATCGGGCAGACTCCAGCGCACCACCCAGACGTGACGCACGAGCTCGCCGAGACCGGGGCCGAGCTCGAAGCGGTCGAAGGCGACCCCGGCCGCGCCGGGGTTCAGGTGCCCCTTCGAGTGCGGTTCGGGCATCCGGCCCCCCTCTGTGCAATGAGTCGGACTGTCGCACTTGTACAAGACGCGGCTGTGCCGTACTTCCTAGCATGGCGGCATGAGCGATGAGACGACCACCCCGACCCCCACCCCGATCGCGGCCACCGGCGTGCACACGACCGGCGGCCTGCCGCACGGCTCCACCTCGCTCACCCCGCACCTCGTGGTCTCGCCCGGGGAGGCCGCGCTGGCGTTCTATCGCGACGTGCTCGGCGCGCGCGTCGTCGACGTCACCCGCTTCCCGACGTCCGACGGCACCGAGCTCGTCGCCCACGCCGTGCTCGACTTCGGCACCGGGCAGCTCACCCTGAGCGACGCGCTGCCCGACTACGGCCTCGTCGCTCCCGACCCGGCCACGGGATCGTCGTTCTCGCTCGCGCTCTACCGGCCCGACGTCGACGCGGTCGCCGCCGCGGCGGAGGCGGCCGGGGCGGTCGTGCGCGAGCATCCGGCCACCTTCGTCTCGGGGGACCGCTTCGCCTCGATCGTCGACCCGTTCGGGGTGCGCTGGTCGATCATGACCCGCGTCGAGGACGTCTCGCCCGAGGAGAGCGCGCGCCGCGTCGCGGAGTGGGCCGCCACGCAGTCGGCCTGAGCAGTCGGCCTGAGCGGTCGGCCTGAGCGGTCGGCCTGAGGGCTCGGCCTGAGCGGTCGTCCTGGGCCGCTGAGGGGTCACGGTAGACCCCCCGTCAGGAGCGCGGGCGCCCGGAGAGGGTGTCATGCTGGAAGGGCCCACCCGAACAGGAGACCCATGCTGACCGTCAACGCCTACGCCGCCCCCTCTGCCACCGAGCCGCTCGTCAAGACCACCATCGAGCGCCGCGACCTCGGCCCGAACGATGTGCTGATCGAGATCGCCTACTCGGGCATCTGCCACTCCGACATCCACACCGTACGCGGCGACTGGGGCCCCCAGCAGTACCCGCTCACCGTCGGTCACGAGATCGTCGGAACCGTCACCGAGGTCGGGTCCGACGTCACTCTGCACCAGGTCGGCGACCGCGTCGGCGTCGGCTGCATGGTGAACTCGTGCCGCGAGTGCGAGAACTGCCTCGCCGGGCAGCAGCAGTACTGCCTGAAGGGCAACACCGGAACCTACGCGAGCGTCGATCGCGACGGCACCATCACGCAGGGCGGCTACTCCACCCACGTCGTGGTCGTCGAGGACTTCGTGCTGCGCGTGCCCGAGTCGATCCCGTTCGAGAAGGCCGCCCCGCTGCTCTGCGCCGGCATCACGACCTACTCGCCCCTCAGCCACTGGAACGCCGGCCCCGGCAAGCGCGTCGCCGTCGTCGGCCTCGGCGGGCTCGGCCACATGGCCGTGAAGATCGCCCACGCCATGGGCGCCGAGGTCACCGTGCTCTCGCAGACCCTGAGCAAGAAGGACGACGGGCTCAAGCTCGGCGCCGACCACTACTACGCCACGAAGGACGAGGCGACCTTCCGCGACCTGAAGAACTCCTTCGACCTGATCATCAACACGGTCAGCGCGGTCATCGACCTCGACGCCTACCTGTCGCTGCTCGCGCTCGACGGCACCATGGTGAACGTCGGCGCCCCCGGCCAGGCCCTGCCGCTGCACGTGTTCACGCTGTTCGGAAACCGCCGCTCCTTCGCGGGCTCGGGAATCGGCAGCATCGGCGAGACCCAGGAGATGCTCGACTTCTGCGCCGAGCACGGCATCGCGCCCGAGACCGAGCTGATCTCGGCCGACTACATCAACGAGGCCTACGAGCGCGTGCTGAACTCCGACGTGCGGTACCGCTTCGTGATCGACGCCTCGACGTTCGCGTAGCCGGCACGCCGGCCGCGGTCCGGGCGTCCCGCCGCGGCGCCGGCCGTGTCTCCCACCTCTGCCCGCTCTGGCGCCCCGCGCGCCGAGCGGGCAGAGTGGGGTGACGGATGCGCCCACCCGGGCCGCACCCGCGACACGAGGGCGGGGTGGCTCATGGGCCGGGTCGGCGATCTGATCGAGGGGCTGCGCGAGGGCCTGCACGACCCGAAGGCGCCACTGCTGCACGTGGCGATCGACACCGGGGAACCGCAGGTCGAGCATCCGGGCCCCGTCGTCGTGATGGTGCACGGCATCGCCTCGAGCGCGGCCACCTTCCACTTCGTGATTCCGCTGGTCGAGCCGCAGCAGCGCGTGATCGCGATCGAGCTGCTCGGCTTCGGCGGCAGCCCCCAGCCCGAGGGTTCCGAGTACACGCTCCATGAGCACGTGGCGGCGCTGGCGCGCACCATCCGCTCGCTGCATCTCGCCGAGCCGTTCGTGCTCGTCGGGCACTCGCTCGGTTGCCTGATCGGCGCGCGCTACGCCGCCACCCATCTCGAGCACATCTCGAAGCTCGTGCTGGTCAGCCCGCCCGTGTACCTGTCTCCGGCCGAGATCGGCGACCCGCGGGTGCGGCTGCAGATGGCGGGCTACCTGCAGGCGCTGCAGTTCTTCCGCGCGAACAAGGACTTCACGATCGCCCGGGCCGCCGTCGTGTCGAAGCTGCTGCCGGTGGAGCACGTGATGGAGATCACCGAGCAGAACTGGACTCCGTTCGTGAAGTCGCTGCAGAACTGCATCGAGTCGCAGACGGTGATCAGCGACCTCGCTCGGGTCGAGCGGCCGATCGAGGTGGTCTACGGGCGGCTCGACGAGTTCCTCGTGCCGGGCAACCTGGCGATCATCGAGCGGATGCGCGGAGTCACCACGCACGTCGTCGCCGCGAGCGACCACATGATCCGCAAGCCCATGGCCCGCGTCGTCGCGGCGGCCATCGCGTCGCCGCCGACCCCGCTCGCCGACTGACCCGTCGCGTGCCCGCCAGCCGCGGGCGGCCTGTCCAGGGCGTGCTCCGCCAGGGTGGGGCGGGCGACCCGGGTCAGCCGCGGGCGGCCTCCGTGAGGGCCGCGGCGAGGTCGGCCGGGCGGGTGAACTGGGGCCAGTGGCCCGTGGGGAGTTCGACGACCGTGAGCGACGCCAGGTGCGGCAGCTCGGCGAAATAGGGGTGGCCGGCCGCGAGGTAGCCGTCGAGCTCCTCGCGGGTGAAGGTGCTCGCGACGAGGGTGACCGGCACCGCGTAGCGGCGCGGGTCGTGCAGCCGCTGCGGATCGCGCGCCACATGCACCGGCTGCGGGATCGCGATGCGCCGGAACCACGCCCGTAGATCGTCGGTCAGCCCGCGCAGGTCGGCCTCGCCGAACTCGCCCCAGCCGGGCAGCGGAACCTCGTCGCCCGCCACCTCGAGCTCCTCGTTGATCGCGACTCCGTCGGCGGTCGGCCAGCTGTCGACGTACACCGCCCGCCGGATGCGCTCCGGCCGCGCATCCACCACCGCGTGGATGATCGACCCGCCGCCCGAGTGCCCCACGAGCACGATCTCGCGCCCGGCCTCGATCGAGTCGACGAGCGCCACCACCTCGGCGATCTGCGACGCCAGGGTGACGTCGCTGCGGTCGTCGTCGACCGAGTGCAGGCCGGACAACGTGGGCGTGTGCACGGTGAAGCCGGCGTCGCGCAGCGCGGGCGCCACGTCGTTCCACGAGTCGCCGTTCAGCCAGAAGCCGGGGATGAGGATGAGGTCCATGCAGCGACGCTACCCGCCCCCACCGACACCGGGAAGACCCGGTCGCCGGGCCCGCGGCGAGGGGCTAGGCCGTGAGGCGCTGCAGCAGCTCCGCGTAACGGGCCGCCGTGCGCTCCACGATCTCCTGCGGCAGCGTCGGCGGCGGCCCCACCTGGTCCCAGTTCGCCGCGAGCCAGTTGCGCACGATCTGCTTGTCGAAGCTCGCGGTGCGCTCGCCCGAGTCGTAGGCCGCCGCATCCCAGTAGCGCGACGAGTCGCTGGTCAGCACCTCGTCGGCGAGCGTGATCGCCCCCGTCTCGGGGTCGCGCCCGAACTCGAACTTCGTGTCGGCCAGGATGACCCCGCGCGCCTCCGCGATCGCGGACGCCCGCTCGTAGATCTCGAGCGAGAGCTCGCGCAGCGCCGTCGCGTCGGACAGTCCGATCAGCTCCACCGTGCGCTCGAAGCTGATGTTCTCGTCGTGCTCACCGAGCGGCGCCTTGTAGGCCGGCGTGTAGATCGGCTGCGGCAGCCGGTCGCCGTCGTGCAGCCCGGCCGGGAGGGCGATGCCGCAGACGCTCTCGGACGCCTGGTACTCCTTCCAGCCGCTGCCCGAGAGGTACCCGCGCACGACGCACTCCACCGGGAACATCTCCAGCGACTTGACCACCATCGACCGCGCCTCGAGCTCCGCCGGCACCGGCGGCAGCCCCTCCCGCACGGCCACGAGGTGGTTCGGCACGGTGCGCAGCTGGTGGAACCACCAGCGGCTGAGCTCGGTGAGCAGCTCGCCCTTGCCGTGGATGCCCGGCTCCAGCACGTGGTCGAACGCACTCACGCGATCGCTGGCGACCACGAGCAGCGCGGCGGGACGAGCATCCTGAGCCGTGTCGGCGGGCACGTACAGGTCGCGCACCTTGCCGCTGTAGACGTGCCGCCAGCCGGGCGCGACGGGGGCGGATGCGCTGCTCACCGAGGCCATCAGCGCACCTCCTCGGCGACCCGGGCCGCGATGTCGCGGCGGTACTGCCCGCCTTCGAGACGGATGCCCTCCAGCACCCCGTACACACGATCACGCGCCACGGCGAACGAGGGCGCTGTCGCGACCACGTTGAGCACGCGCCCGCCGGTGGCCCGCAGGACGGGGCGACCCTCCGCATCCGTCACCTCGTCGAGGTCGGTGGCCGCGTGCAGCACGCTCACGCCCTCGACGCCGACGGCGCCCTCGAGGCCCGTGATCCGGCGGCCGGTGACCGGCGAGCCGGGGTAGTTCTCGCTGGCGAGCACGACGGTGACCGCGACCTCGTCGGAGAAGACGGGACGGGGCTGCGTCTCGAGCGTGCCCGTCGCGGCGGCGAACAGCAGGGTGCTGAGGGGCGTCTCGAGCCGGGGCAGCACCACCTGCGTCTCGGGGTCGCCGAAGCGCGCGTTGAACTCGATCACCCGGATGCCGCGCGGTGTGAGGATGAGCCCGCAGTAGAGCAGGCCGATGAACGGGGTGTCCTCGGAGGCGAGTTGCCGCACGGTCGGCAGCGCGATCGTCTCGATCACCTCGTCGACGAAGGCGGTCTCGCTGCCGAAGCGGTCGGCGAGCCAGGGCAGCGGCGAGTAGGCGCCCATGCCGCCGGTGTTCGGCCCCTCGTCGCCCTCACCGAGGCGCTTGTAGTCCTGCGCGGGGGAGAGCGGGGCGACCGAGTGGCCGTCGGAGAGCAGGAAGAGCGAGACCTCCTCGCCGTCGAGGAACTCCTCGATCAGCACGTCGCCGTGCTCGAGCCAGTGCCGGGCGTGGGCGGTGGCCGCCTCGAGGTCGCTCGTGACGAGCACGCCCTTGCCGGCGGCGAGACCGTCGGCCTTGACCACGTAGGGGGCACCGAAGACGGCGAGGGCCGCCTCGGCCTCGGCCAGCGTCGAGGCGGTGGTAGCGCCGCCCGTGGGCACGCCCGCCTCCTCCATCACGCGTTTCGCGAAGGCCTTGCTGCCCTCGAGCGCGGCGGCGGCCCGGCCTGGACCGAAGACGGGGATGCCCCGCGTGCGCAGCGCGTCGGCCACCCCGGCGACCAGCGGCGCCTCGGGGCCGATGACGACGAACTGCACGTCGTTCTCGAGCACGTAGCCCGTGACGGCCTGCGGGTCGTTCGCGTCGAGGTCGACGACCGGCACGTCGGCGGCGATGCCGGCGTTGCCCGGGGCGGCCACGATGTCGTGCGCCCCGCCCTCCGGCCCGTCGCCCTCGCGCCGCAGCGCCGTGATGATGGCGTGCTCGCGCGCGCCGGAGCCGAGTACGAGGATCTTCACGCCCACAGCCTACCGAGCACCGCCGACGGCCGCCGGGCGGGCTAGCGTGGAGGCATGGGCAAGGCACGCATTCCGGACGAGGTGGGGTCGGCGGCGGTCTCGGCGGCCACGGGCGACTTCGACGCGGCGAGCCGGGACACCCGTGCATCCGCTGTTCGCTGGTTGCTGCAGCGGCTCGCCGACGAGGCACCGGGCAACTCCGTCGAGGTGCGCGTGCCGCCGTTCGGTGCCGTGCAGTGCATCGAGGGGCCGGGCCACACCCGGGGCACCCCGCCGAACGTGGTCGAGATGGATGCCCGCACCTGGCTGCAGCTCGCCACCGGAACGCTCGCGTGGGCCGACGGGCTCGCGACGGCGCGCATCCACGCCTCGGGGCAGCGGGCCGATCTGTCGGCGCACGTGCCGGTGCGCTGACACCCGTCGGATCTGCCCGTTCGCGCCCGGCGCCCAGCCGGGTGGGGGACAATGGAGGGGTGAGTCAGCAGCCCGACGACAGCACCGCATCCGCCCGACCGGCCCCTGTCGGGGGCGCCGAGTCCTCGGTGAAGGTGCGGCGCGCACCGCGGTACTACCGCTTCATGCTCGTGGGGCTCGTGCTCGGCGTGGTCGTGGCGCTCATCCTCACCTTCGCCTTCCCCGAGTCGGAGCAGTTCACGCAGCTGCAGGTGTTCGGCTTCCTCGCCATCTTCCTCGCGGCCGTGTTCGTGGCGCTCGGGGCGCTGGTCGCCATCCTGCTCGATCGGGGCAGCTCGAAGCGGGCGCGCACCGTCGCCGCCGAGTACGAGGAGCACGACGCCCCCGAGCCGGGCGACGACGTGGAGTTCGTCCAGGTGCGCGACGAGGGGCCTCGGCCCTAGCCGCTCGCCGATCGCTCGGCTTGCAGACGACCGGCCGTAGGGCCGCAACAACACAGAAGGCCCGACTCGCGTCGGGCCTTCTTCACGTCTGCAGCGCTCTAGGCGCGCTTCTGCTCGTCTGTCGGCTCGAACGGCGTCGGCTCGAATGCGGCCGGCTCGAACGCATCGTCGGAGTCGTCGTCCTCCTCGACCCACTTGGAGTAGTCGGGCTCACCGGCTTTGCCCGTGAGTTCGCGTTCCAGCGCCGAATAGTTCGTGTCGGGGCTGAAGTACTTCAGCTCGCGAGCGACCTTCGTGTGCTTGGCTTTCTGACGGCCACGCCCCATGCGAGACCCCCTCACGAATCGGGCCGGGGGCACTGCCGCCCGGATGAGACGAATAATCTACGAAATCGAGTGTGAGTTTAGCACGCAGGGATCACCCATCCGGGCGAGCGACGGGTGCCGTCCAGCCGAAGCTCAGCCGCGCATCCGCTTGTGGGCCGTCGGCTCACCGGCGTGGGGACGGCGGGGAACCGGGCGCACGGGCTCGCCGCGGCGCTCCTGGCCGGGCAGCGGGCGCGAACGGCGGCCGTAGAGCAGCTCGGAGGAGTCGAGCAGCCACGGCACGAGAGCGATCGTCACGCCGTGCACGAGCATCAGCTTCTTGCGGATGCGGCGGGCCTTGTGGTTGTGCAGCATCGACTCCCACCAGTGGCCCACGATGTAGATCGGCGTGTAGACGGTGACGACCTCGGAGCCGTGCTCGGCGCGGTGCTTCATGATGTACTTCGCCAGCGGCACGGCGACGTCGCGGTAGGGCGACTCGATGATATTGAGCGGCACCTCGATGTTCATGTTCTGCCAGTCCTCCTCGAGCTGCGAGGTCTGCTCCTCGTCGATCGAGAGGTGCACCGCCTCGATCGAGTCGTGACGGGCGGCGATCGCGTAGTCGAGGGCTTTCAGCACGGGCTTCTGCATGCGGCCGACCAGCACGATCGCGTGGTCGCCCGAGGAGCCGAAGGTGGTGGTCGGGTCGACCTCCACCTCCCTGTTCACGTCGCGGTAGTAGCGGTTCACGCCCATCATCAGGATGAACAGGATCGGCATGATCGCGAAGACGAGCCAGGCGCCGTGGGTGAACTTGGTGATCGTGACGACGATCAGCACCACCGCGGTGAAGACGGCGCCGACCGCGTTGATCGCGAGGGAGCGGTAGACGGCGCCGCGGTCCGCGCATCCGTTCTTCAGCATCGTCAGCCAGTGCTTCACCATGCCGGTCTGGCCGAGGGTGAACGAGACGAAGACGCCGATGATGTAGAGCTGGATGAGCTGCGTGAGGCTGGCCTGGTAGACGACGAGGATCGCGGTCGCGGCCAATGCCAGCAGGATCATGCCGTTGGAGAAGACGAGGCGGTCGCCTCGGGTGAGCATCGCCTTGGGAGCGTAAGCGTCTTTCGCGAGAACCGAGCCGAGCAGCGGGAAGCCGTTGAACGCGGTGTTGGCCGCCAGCAGCAGCACGGCCGCGGTGGCCGCCTGGATGATGAAGAACAGGATCGAGTTGTTGCCGAAGGTGGCAGCGGCGACCTGCGCCATCAGGCTGCGCTGCGGAGTCGTGGCGCAGTCGGCAAAACCGATCAGGTGGCAGGCGTTCTCGGCGTAGTGCACGTTCGAGATCAGCGCGAGGGCGGTGAGGCCGGCGAACAGGCAGATCGCGATCGAGCCCATCAGCACCAGCGTGCGCTGGGCGTTCTTGATCTTGGGCGTACGGAAGGCCGGCACGCCGTTGGAGATCGCCTCGACGCCGGTGAGGGCCGAGCATCCGCTCGAGAAGGCTCGGAGGAGCAGGAGCACCATCGCGGCCTGGGTGAGCTGCTCGGCCTTCACGTCGAAGCCGGCCGACTCGGAGACGGGGGCGTCGCCGACTGCCGTGCGGATGAGCCCGGTGACGATCATCAGGGCGACGCTGCCCACGAAGATGTAGGTCGGGATGGCGAAGGCCTTGCTCGACTCGCGCACCCCGCGGAGGTTCACCGCCATCAGCAGGATGACGAAGCCGACCGCGAGCTCGACCCGGAAGGGGTTCAGCTGCGGGATGGCGCTGATGATGTTGTCGACGCCCGACGCGACCGACACGGCGACCGTGAGCACGTAGTCGACGAGCAGGGCGGAGGCGACCACGAGGCCGGCCTTCTCACCGAGGTTCTTGTGGGCGACCTCGTAGTCGCCGCCGCCGCTCGGGTAGGCCTTCACGAGCTGGCGGTAGGAGGCCACCACGACCACGAGCAGCAGGATGACCGCCGCCGCGACCCAGGGGGCGAGCGTGAGGAAGGAGAGGCCGCCGATGAGCAGGATCATCAGCAGCTCCTGCGGCGCGTACGCCACGGAGGAGAGCGGGTCACTCGCGAAAATGGGTAGGGCGAGCCGCTTGGGCAGGAGCTGGCCGTCGAGCTTGTCGCTCGGGAGCGGATCTCCGATCAGCCAGCGTTTCGCCGAGCGGGTTTCATTGACCACGAGTGAGAACACTACTCGCGGGCAACCCACTGTCAAGTCGGGGGAGGGGCGGGATATTCCCGCCCCTCGTTCTCCGTCTTTTCTGCGGTCGTGCGGTGGGGCTCGGCCGTGGTCGTCCGGCCGGGTCTACTCGTCGCCGGGGATGACGCTGTCGGTGTACTCGCCCGACTCCGGCTCGGGCTCGGTGACGTTCTCCTTGTCGGTGTCGGTGTACTCGCCGTCGCGCTCGCCGCGTGCCTCGTGCTTGTCGTGCTTCTCGGTCATGAGATCCTCCTCGATTGTCTGGCCTTGAATCTGTCGTGAAGCTATCACTCCGTTCCGGCCCTGGCCAGGGATCCGCACGAACGTGCAGTCACCCCTCGCGGGTCACCTCTGCCGGCGACTTGTCGGGGCGGAAGCCGCGCCAGGAGGGCTGGCGGAGGCGGTCGGTCGAGGTCCACTCGGCGAAGGAGACCTCGCCGACGACGGAGGGGGTGACCCAGACGGCGTCACGCGCATCCGCTGCGGGCACGTCGGCGAAGGGTGAGGTCTTCCGGTTGAGGCGGGCGAGGCGTTCGGTGATCGCGGTGAGGTCGCGGTCGGAGAAGCCGGTGCCGACGCGGCCGACATAGCGCAGCGTGCCGTCGGCGTCGGGAACCCCCAGCAGCAGCGAGCCGATCTGCGCGGCGCGCCGACCCTGGCCGGGGCGCCAGCCGCCGATCACGACCTCCTGTGCGAGGTGGTGCTTGAGCTTCAGCCAGGCGCGCGAGCGGGTGGTCGAGTAGGTGCTGTCGCGCCGCTTCGCCATCACCCCCTCGAGGCCGAGCGTGCGGCTCGCGTCGAGCGCGTGCCGGAGGTCGCCGTCGAACGCGGGCGGGAGGTGGAGAGGGCCCTCATCGGCGGGCAGGGTGTCGGCGAGCATCCGTCGCCGTTCGTCGTACGTCTCCTTCACGAGGGATGCGCCGTCGAGCTCGAGCAGGTCGAAGACCATCAGGTCGACCGCGACCTGGGTGCGGGCCGCCGCGACGTCGCGGGGCTTCGTCAGGCCCATGCGCTGCTGCAGGCGGCCGAAGCTGGGGCGGCCGGCCTTGTCGAGGGCGACGATCTCGCCGTCGAGCACGAGCGAGCGGTCGGGGTAGAGGGCTGTCAGAGCATCCGTCAGCTCGGGGTAGGCGGGGGTGACGTCGTTGCCGTTGCGGGTGTGCAGGGTGGCGGTGCCGCGGTCGACGCGGGCGATGGCGCGGATGCCGTCCCACTTCATCTCGAACGCGTAGGCGTCCTCGTCGTCCAGGTCCGCCTGGGTTGCCAGAATGGCCAGCATCGGCTTGATTCCCCGGCCGGGTTGTTCAGGGGACAAAACCTTCTGGCGAGCCCGAGCGGCTGGCCGCTCGGCGCTGGCGTCGCGGCGACGATCCACTGGATCGTCGCTTTCAGCTCCAGCGCGCATGCGATGAATCAGCCAGTTGTTCTTGCCACTGTCCCCGCGGCCCGTGTGGATCAGCACCACCTTCCGCGGGTCGCCCAGCCCGCCCGACGGCTGGCCGTGGAGCGTGACGATGATCTCCTTGCCGTCGCGCCATTTCTCGAGCTCATACGTCCCGAAGTCCCAGATGGTCACCGTTCCGGCTCCGTATTCCCCGGCGGGAATACTCCCCTCGAAGGTGCCGTACTCGAGCGGGTGGTCCTCGGTCTGCACCGCGAGATGGTTCTGGCCCGGGTCGTCGGGCACGCCCTTCGGCAGCGCCCAGGAGACGAGCACCCCGTCGTGCTCGAGCCGGAAGTCCCAGTGCAGGCGCCGGGCGTGATGCTCCTGGACGACGAAGCTGCGGCCGTCCGTCGAGACCGGGGTAGCGGCCGGGACGGGCTCCGGTGTCTTCGCCTGGTCGCGCTTGGCGCGGTAGGTGGTGAGGCGGTCGGTGCTTGAGGCGGCGGCGGGATGCGCATCCGGCTGATCGCCGGGAGAGCGATTGGAGTGCCATTCGCCCGCCGGCGCCTCGACGGCGCCAGGCGCATCGGCGCTCTCGGCCAGAGGGTCGTCCCGCTTCTTCATGCGGGCGAGCACCTCGTCGAGCTCGAGCTGCCGCAGGTTCTTCGACGCGAGCTCGCGCCAGGTGCGGGGCACCGCGACGGTCGGCCGCGACCGCCCCCGCAGCGAGTACGGGCAGATCGTCGTCTTGTTGCCGTTGTTCTGGCTCCAGTCGACGAGCACCTTGCCGGTGCGCAGCGACTTCTTCATGTCGCTGACGACGAGCTCCGGGTGGTCGGCCTCCAGCGCCCGCGCCAGCTCGTGCGCGACGGCCGAGACCTCGTCGCTCGTCTGCGAGCCGTCGAGTGCGGCATAGAGATGGATGCCCTTGCTGCCGCTCGTCACCGGCACCGGGTCGAGCCCCATGCCCGTGAGGATCGTGCGGGCGAGCTTCGCGACCTCGACGCACTCGGGCAGCCCGGCACCCTCGCCGGGGTCGAGGTCGATCACGAAGCGGTCGGGATTCTTGCGGCGGCCGTGCGCATCCACCCGCCACTGCGGCACATGGATCTCGAGCGCCGCGATCTGCGCCAGCCAGGCCAGCGTGGCCGCGTTGTTCACCAGCGGGTAGGTGTTGACGTGGTCGGAGTGCTGGACGTCGACCCGCTTCACCCAGTCGGGGGTGCCCTCGTCGAGGTTCTTCTGGAAGAACACCTGGCCCGGATGCTCGTCGCTGCCGACCCCGTGCACCCAGCGCTTGCGCGTGGCCGGCCGGTTGCGGGAGTGCGGGACGAGAACTGTCGCGATCTCGGCGTAGTACCGCAGGACATCCGCCTTCGTGGTGCCCGTCTCTGGGTAGAGCACCTTGTCGAGATTGGAGATGCGCAGGCGGTGGCCGCCCACCGTCACGGTCTGCTCGTTCGCGCTCGACGCCGCCATGGGTCCATCCTGCTCTGCGGGGCTCTAGCCGGAAAGGCCCGATCCACGGTCTAATTGGGTATGAGATCGATCTGGAAGGGCGCCATCACATTCGGCCTCGTCAACGTGCCGGTGAAGGTGTACAGCGCGACCGAGGATCACGACATCGCACTTCACCAGGTGCACGACGCCGACGGCGGGCGCATCCGGTACCAGCGGAGGTGCGAGATCGACGGCAAGATCATCGAGTACCAGAACATCGCGCGGGCCTACGACGACGGGGAGCGCACGGTCATCCTGACGAAGGACGACCTGGCGTCGCTTCCCGAGGAGAAGAGCCGCGAGATCGAGGTCGTCGAGTTCGTGCCGAGCGAGCAGATCGACCCGATCATGTTCGACAAGAGCTACTTCCTCGAGCCCGACTCGAAGTCGCCGAAGGCGTACGCGCTGCTCAGGAAGACCCTCGAGACCACCGACCGCACCGCCGTGGTGCACTTCGCGCTGCGGCAGAAGACGCGACTCGCGGCATTGCGGGTGCGCGGCGACGTGCTCGTGCTGCAGACGCTTCTCTGGGGCGACGAGGTGCGGGAGGCGGCGTTCCCGGCGCTCGACGAGCCGACGCGGGTGTCGTCGCAGGAGCTCGACATGGCCATGTCGCTCGTCGACCAGTTCGCCGGGGACTTCGAGCCCGAGAAGTTCACCGACGACTACCAGGAGCAGCTGCGCACGCTGATCGACGCGAAGCTCGCCCAGGGCGACTCGGTCGACACCGACGAGACGTTCGGGCGCGAGGCCGCGGAGAGCGACGGGGGCGAGGTGCTCGATCTGATGGAGGCGCTGCGACGCTCGGTCGACAAGAGCCGGGGCTCGGGCTCGTCGGGTTCGTCGTCGTCGAAGAAGACGGATGCGGATGAGGACTCCGAAGACGAGCCCGCGGCCGCGAAGAAGGCTCCGGCGAAGAAGGCTCCGGCCAAGAAGCCCGCGGCGAAGAAGGCCTCCAAGGCCTCCTGACTTCGGGCGCCAGTTCGGGCGGCCCGGCGGCTCCCCGGTAGAATCGCTAGCGATCCAGCGCGAGCAGCCGGCCGCGCGGAGATATCCCGGAGCCTTCATGCCTGCATCCCGTCTCGATTCCGTCATCGCACTCGCCAAGCGCCGGGGGTTCGTCTTCCCGACCGGAGAGATCTACGGCGGCACCAGGTCGGCCTGGGACTACGGCCCCCTCGGCGTGGAGCTGAAGGAGAACATCAAGCGCCAGTGGTGGAAGTTCATGGTGCAGTCGCGCGACAACGTCGTGGGGCTCGACTCGGCGGTCATCCTGCCGCGCCAGGTGTGGGAGGCCTCGGGTCACGTCGAGGTGTTCTCCGACCCGCTGGTGGAGTCGTTGCACACCCACAAGCGCTACCGCGCCGATCACCTGATCGAGCAGTACGAGGAGAAGCACGGGCATCCGCCGGTCAACGGCCTCGCCGACATCCGCGACCCCGAGACGGGCCAGCCCGGATCGTGGACCGAGCCGCGCCAGTTCTCGGGGCTGCTGAAGACCTTCCTCGGCGTGGTCGACGACGAGTCGGGCCTCGCCTACCTCCGCCCCGAGACCGCGCAGGGCATCTTCGTCGACTTCAACGCGGTGCTGAACAGCTCGCGGCAGAAGCCGCCGTTCGGCATCGGCCAGATCGGCAAGAGCTTCCGCAACGAGATCACCCCCGGCAACTTCATCTTCCGCACCCGCGAGTTCGAGCAGATGGAGATGGAGTTCTTCGTCAAGCCGGGTGAGGACGAGGAGTGGCACCAGTACTGGATCGACCAGCGCTTCCAGTGGTACACCGACCTCGGCATCGACCCCGAGAACCTGCGGCTCTACGAGCACCCCAAGGAGAAGCTGTCGCACTACTCCAAGCGCACGGTCGACATCGAGTACAAGTTCGGCTTCACGGGCAGCAAGTTCGGCGAGCTCGAGGGCGTGGCGAACCGCGGCGACTTCGACCTCACCACGCACTCGAAGGCCTCGGGCACAGACCTCTCGTACTTCGACCAGACCACCGGTGAGCGCTGGACGCCGTACGTCATCGAGCCCGCCGCCGGTCTGACGCGCTCGCTGATGGCATTCCTAGTCGATTCGTTCCACGAGGACGAGGCGCCCAACACCAAGGGCGGCGTCGACAAGCGCACCGTGCTGAAGCTCGACCCGCGCCTGTCGCCGGTGAAGGCGGCCGTGCTGCCACTGTCGCGGAACGAAGCGCTGTCGCCGCTCGCGCGCACCCTCGCCGCCGACCTGCGCAAGAACTGGAACGTCGACTTCGACGATGCCGGCGCCATCGGCCGCCGCTACCGCCGCCAGGACGAGATCGGCACCCCGTTCTGCATCACCGTCGACTTCGACTCGCTCGAGGACAACGCGGTGACCGTGCGCGAGCGCGACTCCATGGCGCAGGAGCGCATCTCGCTCGACCGCCTCACGGGCTACCTCGCAGAGCGTCTCGTCGGCGCGTAGCCGCTTCGCCTCCCCCCCCTCGGGACGCTCCGACCGTATCGCCCGTCTGTCCGTTTCCCAGGGTGCCTTTGTAGGCGAGCCCATTGTGCAGAGTTGCGTGTGACGCCGACCTCGTTGACCCAGCCATGTCCATCTTGGGCAAGCGCGTCAGCGCGCGGCAGCCGGGTCTGCTGCCGCGCGCTTCGCGCTTGCCCTCGGAGACCGTGGCTGGCTAAGCGGCAGATCGCTGGATGGTGCGTCGCCGGGTGGTCGGGATCGGCTTCTGCTCCGTGTCGACCCACCTCGGCGGAATCAGATGCGGCACCCCGTCTTGCATGGTCAATTTCCACGGTGATTTGTGCAGGTGGGAATGGTGGAAGTGGCAGAGCAGAACGCCGTTGTCGATGTCGGTTCTTCCGGGCGGATGATCGTCCGAAACCCACTCGTTCGCATGATGTGTCTCGCAGAACGAGGGTGGCCTGTCGCAGGAGGGCCACACGCACCCACCGTCACGGGCGGCTAGTGCCCGGTTCTGCGCCGCAGTGAAGAGCCGCTTCGCCTTGCCGTGGTAGAGAACCTCCCCCCGGTCGCCGAACAGTGTGGTGGCGACGGGGGATGAGCACCGCAGCTGAGCGACGGTCGAGGCGGGAATGGGCTGGTCGATGCCGTCGATCCAGCCGACTCCGCGCCCCTTCTCGAGATCGTCGAGTGTCATGTGCACGTTGACCGTGGCGATTGCACCGTTGATGCGGGGCATGTTATCGGCGCCCGCGGCACGGGCAATGAGCTCAGTGACGGTGTCGGCGTTCTTCTGCGCCTGCGTGCGCCCATCGGCGACCACGTATTCGTCCCCATCGACGAACCGTGGACCGGACACTCGCGGGCTCTGCAACGCCCGGATGCTCGACATCCACACCCCGCCCTGCTCGGGGGCGAGCGCGAACTTCCCCCGGTACATCCCATCCGGCGCCAGCGCGATCGTGAGCGACCGCTGCATCTGCAGCACTTCGTCACGTGGCTCAGCGCCATCAGGGTCGACGACCTCGCGCAGGTGGATGGCGGCCCGAAAGGTCTCGTCGGCCGTTAGCCGGCAGGACAGGGTCTGGTCGACGAGGGTCTCTTCGGCGAGGGCCACGACGTCGGCCGAGCATCCACGGTCGGCGAGCACACCGCACTGCTTCACGATTGCCGCCGCTGCCTCAACCCCGAGGACGCCCTCATCGAGCACACGCGCCACCGCCGGGAACGGCGCCGGCCCCTCGCCCCCACCCAGCAGCACCGCACCACGAAGCTTCCGCCCCAGCTCGAGCCGGGCCTTGCACGCCCGAGCCGACGCGCCGGTGACCTTCGCGATGAGCGCGACGGGGGTGGTGAAGTTCTGCGACCGGCTGAGCCCCTCGTCGCCGAGCTCGCTCCGTGACCGCACGCCGACCTCACCGGCGGCGTGCACCTGCCCCGCCGAAGCCAGCCGCCCGATCACCTCGAAGTCGGCCATGACCTCGAGCAGTGCCTCATCGGTGAGACCCGCCATCCCGCTGATCGCTGCGCCCAGAGCGACCCGGAGATCGTCGGCGATCTCCTTGAGCTGGGCGTCTGTCCGCATACTGAGATTCTATCAGAAACAGCTGATGAATGCTCGATTATCTGGGACCGCTGTGCCGATCGAGAGGGTGTCGGCGCGAGCCGAGCGGACAGGCGTCAGGGCGTAGCGGTGGAGGTCGACGTCGGGCTTGAAGCCGCGGTGGGGCGCGGGGTGCCGTCGACCCCGTCGAGGGTGCCGAAGAGCTGGCCCTGCGCGTTCTGCGTGTTCATGAGGGTGGCGTACGCCTCGGCGTAGGTCTGCGGCTCGGCCTCGCCCTTCACACCGAACTTGGCGATGAGGAGCCCCAGCAGCCCCTTCGCGGGGTTGCTGATGGGCTTGATGCGCTGCGCCTCGGAGGTGCCGTCGAAGCTCACCTCGGGGTTCGGTGGAGAGTACTGCGGCATGGTCTGCGGCCAGGCGGACGCCGGGCGCGGCTCCTTCAGGTTCACCGCGTCGAACATGTCGCGCGAGGCGGCGTCGCGCCGGGTGAGCGGCTTCAGGCCGTGCAGCTTCGTGAGGGTTGCGATGACCGATCCGTGATCCATCTGCTCGTTCACGATCGTGTTCTTCGCGGTGTACGCCGAGATCGCGATGGCCGGCACCCGGCAGCCCAGGCGGTCGAAGGTGAAGTCCATCTCGCCGGGGTCGCCGGTCGACGGAGGGACGGCCGAGGGCGGCGGCACGTGGTCGAAGGTGCCGCCGTGCTCGTCGAAGGTGACGAAGAGCATCGTGTTCATCGCGTTCGACCCCGAGGGGGTGTCGCTCGTGCGGATGGCCGAGTAGACGGCGTGCAGCAGGGCATCGGCCGCCCGCGCATCCGACAAGGCGCCATCGATGACCACGTCGCCGTCGGCGGTGGCGTCGTCGCTCTCGCGCAGGGTGCCGTGCGGCGGGTGCATGTCGTTGTGGTTGTAGATCATGCGCGGCTCGATGAAGGCGTAGTCGGGCAGGTCTCCGTTCGCGACGTCATCGTAGAACTGCTCCATCACGCGGAAGTGCGACTTCCAGTACGGCTCGAGCACCGGGGCGTGCAGCACGCCCGTCATGGAGACGAGCTGGGCGGCGTCGTAGTAGACGCGCCAGGTGAGCCCCGCATCCTGAAGGCGGTTGAAGATGGTGGGCGCCTCGGCCTTCGAGGCGTCGAGCCACTTGTCGTAGCCACCGTCGCCCTTGTTGGTGACGAAGCCGTGCGAGGTGGAGGCATGGAAGAACAGGCGGTTGCAGAAGGTCTGCGAGGGCACGGCGCTGTGCCAGTGGTCGAAGACGGCGAAGTTCTTGGCGAGCGTCGAGAACACCGGGAGCATCTCGGGCGTGAAGCCGCCCATGGCCGTCTCGTACTCCTTGCGGCCGGCCTCCTTCTTGTTCTTCGTGATCTCGCGGTAGTTGATGATGTAGTCCTCGACGAAGCCCTTCATGGTGGGCTGGTCGTTCGGGCCCGGGGCGTTGTAGGGATAGCTCAGCCCGTTGGCGTGCAGGTCGCGGTTCTCGTCGGGGTCGACGCGCTGGAACAGCTGCGTGTTGACGTGCGAGTACTCCTCGCCCGGGTCGGGGTTGGGGCTCTGCATGATCTCGTCGGTCGAGCCCGAGTAGGGGCGGGCCTCGACCTCCTCGTCGGTGCCGGGCACCGGGTTCGAGCGGCGGCCCTGGTGCAGGCCCTCGAACTTCTGGCCGGCCTTGAGCTCTTCGTTCTTGTAGAGCCAGCCGAGCACGTTGTCGAAGGAGCGGTTCTCGTACATCAGCACGACGAGGTGCTCGAAGCCGGGCTTCTGCTCCTTGGCCTCGGGCGCGAAGTCGAGGTTCGACTCCTGGGCATAGACGCCGACGCCGATTGCCGCTCCACCGAGGCCCGCGGCCGCTGCTCCGGCGGCACCCACGGCGGCGGCCTTGAGGAAGGCGCGGCGCGAGGCGACGGCACCCGCCGCATCGGGCGCCGCCGGGCTCGGATGCAGGGGCTCACGCTGATCGTCGTCGTGTCGGCGGCGGCGGAAGGGGGCCATGATCCGACGTTACCGCCTCCGTCCGACACTCGGCAGACGGGGGTGCAGAGGGTTCGCATCACGATCCCGTCTCGGACGCTTGACCTTGACGCAGCGTCAACTCGTACAGTCGGTTCCACGAGACGACGGGAGGGAGCATCCGATGGACAGATCGATCACCGAGGTCGCGCGGCTGGCCGGCATCAGCAGCCGGGCACTGCGGCACTACGACCGCATCGGGCTCGTCGCGCCGAGCCGCATCGGCTCGAACGGGTACCGCCACTACGACGAAGCGGCGTTGGTGCGACTGCAGCGGGTGCTGCTGCTGCGCGAGCTCGGCGTCGGGCTCGGCGAGATCGCCCGGCTGCTCGACGAGTCGACGGATGCTCCCGCCGCCCTGCGCCGTCACCTCGACCACCTGCGCCGCGAACGCTCCCGGCTCGACCGGCAGATCGTCTCGGTGCAGACCACGATCGACACACTCACAGAAGGAGGAGCACTCATGGCCGAGACCATGTTCGACGGGTTCGACCCGACCCGCTACGAGGAGGAGGTGGCCGAGCGCTGGGGCGCGGCGGCGGCCGAGGAGGGGCGCGACTGGTGGGCGGCGATGAGCCCGGACGCGCGCGCGGCCTGGCAGGAGCGCCTAGCCGCCCTGAACGCCGACTGGAGCGCCGGGGCTGCCGCCGGTCTCGACCCGGCGGGGCCCGAGGCGCAGGAGCTGGCGCGGCGGCACGTCGCGTGGCTCGCGGGCATCCCGGGCACGCCCGGTGCGGGATCCGACCCCGACCCCGACTACCTCAGCGGCCTCGGCGAGCTCTACGTCGCCGACGAGCGCTTCGCGGCGAACTACGGCGGCCCCACGGGCGCCGCCTTCGTGCGCGACGCCCTGGCGGCCCACGCCGCCACCCTCGAGTAGGCGCGCCCTACTCCGCGAGGAGGGTCGCGATGCGCACCGCGAGGCGGCGGCGGAGGGCGGGCGGGAGCTCGTCGCCGCTGATGGCGTCGTAGGCCCAGAGGCCGTCGGCCGCGAGGCGCAGCACGAAGCGGTCGAGAGCCGCCGGGTCGGCCTCCGCCTCGGCGGGGGTGGGGGTCCAGCGGCGCTGCACCTCGTCCCAGAGGGCGGAGTCGGTGGGGTTCTTCGACGCTTCGAGGATGAGCGCGAGCTCCGCCGGGTTCGTCTCCTCCGACGAGGTCACGAGCGTGTAAGCCGCGATGCGTTCGTCGGGGGTGCACGCGTCGGCGGCCTTCCCTGCGGCTGACTCCAGGCGGGCGTCCCACTCGCGGGCGAGGTGCTCGTTCAGCGCGTGCACGAGGGCTCCGCGGTCGCGGAAGTGGTACATCATGCCGCCGCGGGTGAGGCCGGCCTCCTCGGCCGTGGCCTCGAGGGTCAGCCCCCGCAGGCCGTCCCGCGTGACGACCCGCACGGCGGCGTCGAGGATCGCGGTGCGGTTGTTCGGGCGCATGGTCCCTCCAGGGTAGACGTCGGGTTCAGGATGCGCGGCCACCGCGCCACGGTCGCCGCCCGGTGCCGGCCGCCCGGCCGCGGCCGCTCAGTGCCCCGAGAGCGCCGACGCCGGGGTGTTCCGCAGCAGCCGCGCCGTGGCGACCGCGCTCAGCGCGAGCACCCCCGCGATCACGAGCAGCACGGTGGTGAACGCCGGATCGGCGCCAGAGGCGCCAGAGGCGCCCGAGGCGCCCACGGCACCGACCGCCGACGGCGCGTAGGTCGACGTGATCAGCCCGCCCAGCACCGCGATCGCCACGAGCCCGCCGAGCTCGTACGAGACCTCCTCGACCGACGACGCCATGCCCGCGCGGTGGGCGGGCGCGCTGCCGATGATCGCGGCCGACGCCGAGGCCATCACGAAGCCGAGCCCCACGCCCGCGACGGCGAGCCCGGCGACGACCCCGCCCCAGCCGAACGCCATCAGCGGCGGCGTGACGGCGGCGCCGACGGCGGCGAGCCCGAGCCCGCCGGCGATCAGCGGTCGCGGACCCACCCGGTGCAGCAGCGCCCCGGCCGCGAGCGCGCTCGGCAGCGAGCCGAGGGCGAGCGCCGCCACGACGAGCCCCGCGTTCAGCGGGCTGAAGCCCTCGACGCCCTGGAAGCGCTGCGCCGTCACGAGCTCGGCGCCCGCGATGGTGAACAGCGCCACGCCCGCCGCCAGCACGCCCGCCGACAGCGCCGGCCGCCGGAACAGCGCCAGGTCGAGCAACGGGTACGGCAGCCTCCGCTGCCGCCGCACGAACAGCGCGAGCCCCGCTACGCCGACGACCAGCGCGAGCCCGACCACGAGCCACGACGGCCCCGCCTTGGTCACCTCCTTCAGCGCCACGACGACGCCCGCCAGCCCCACCATGGCGAGCAGGGAGGACGCCAGGTCCCATGGCCGGCTGCGGTCGCCGGGCGTGTGCGGCGCCACGAACGGGGTCGCCACGAGCGCCGCGATCACGATCGGCACGTTGATCAGGAAGACCGAACCCCACCAGAACCACTCCAGCAGCAGCCCGCCGAGGATCGGCCCGGCGGCCGCGCCGACCACCGAGACGCTGCCCCAGATGCCGATGGCGATGTTGCGCTCCCGCACGTCGGAGAAGCCGAGCCGGATCAGCGCGAGCGTCGCCGGCATCATCGCGGCCGCGCCGACGGCGAGCAGCGCGCGGGCGCCGATCAGCACCAGGGGTGCGGGCGAGAAGGCGGCCAGCAGCGAGGCGAACCCGAACACGACGAGGCCGATCAGGAACAGCCGCCGGTGACCGACCCGGTCGCCGAGCGTGCCGGCGCCGAGCAGCAGTCCGGCCATCACGAGCGGATAGGCGTTGACGATCCACAGGCTCTCGGTGCCGCTCGCGCCGAGCTCGCGCGTGAGCGTCGGCAGGGCCGTGTAGAGCACCGAGTTGTCGATGGTGATGAGCAGCAGCCCGGCCGAGACGACGGCGAGCAGGATCCAGCGCCGCGACGACGAGGTGCGCGCGGGCGTGATGACAGACATGGAGACCTCCGGGTGAGACTCCTAACTATACATTCATGAATGTTTAGTTTCAACCGGTGTCGTGAGCGACTGAGCGCCGGCCGGCCGCAGGCCGAGCGGCAGCACCCGCAGCAGCACCCCCGCGATCAGCGCCCCGAGACCGCCCACCGCCATGTCCCCGATCGTGTCGTCGTAGGCGACGAAGATCGACGAGCTGATGTAGGTCTTTCCGAGCCACTCCACCATCTCCCACACCGCGCTCGCCGCGAGCCCCAGCGCGGTGCACAGCACCAGGGCGGTGCCGAGGGTGAAGCTGCGCGAGGCCGGGTCGACGAGCATCCCGAGCCGTGCGAAGAAGAGGTACGCCATCACGGCCACGACCCCGGTCGCCGTGACGTGCACGGCGATGTCCCACCACCAGATGCTCGTGTAGAGGTCGAACACGTTGCTCCACGCGGCCACCAGAAGCACGAGCGAGTAGACGATGTCGAAGAGCGGATGCACGCCCACGAAGCGGGGCAGCACCACCCCCGGGAGCACCAGCGCCAGCACCCCGGCATCGGTCGGTTCCCACCAGATGAAGGCGGCGACGACGCTCAGCAGGGCCAGTGCCCGCACGGCGTCGGCGGACCACTCGGCGGCGCCGTGGGGCGGGCGGAGGAAGTTCCGTTTCACGGTGCGGGCGCCGGCACGGGCATCCGGAGCACGGCCTGGACGGCCAGGTGGTCGGAGCCGAAACCGCCGGCGTAGCGGTGGGGGTTGATGCCGGCCTCGAGCACCTCGACGCCGGGGGTGGTGGCGATCCAGTCGATGCGCTTGCGGTCCAGGCGCGGGGTGCCGTAGTTCGGGAAGCTGCCCCACTCCGGCGTCAGGCGCGACGCCGCGATGGCGTAGGCGTCGAGCAGCTCGCCGTCGCGAAGCAGCTCCTGCAGGGGAGCGGTGGCCTCGCCGCTGTTGAGGTCGCCGGTGACCACGGCCGGTAGCCCGCAGGAGGCCACGAGCTCCCGCACGGCGCCTGCGGCGAGCACGCGGGAGCGGCGGGAGAGGTGGTCGAAGTGGGTGTTCACGGCGACGAAGCGCGCCGAGGTGGCGCGGTCGCGGAAGATGCCCGCCACGAGGATGCGCGGCACGCGGTTGCCCCAGCCGGTCGAGCCCGGCACGTCGGGTGTCGGCGAGAGGGCCTGCTGCGACCAGTCGAGCAGCTCGAGCCGCCGGGTGTCGTAGAACAGCGGGCAGCCCTCGCCGCCGCCGTTCGCCGAGCGCCCGTGACCGATCGAGCGGTAGTGCCGGCCCAGGCTGTGCCGCACGAATCCGGCGGTGCGGGGCATCGCCTCCTGTGTGCCCAGGATGCTCGGCTGCTCGGCCTCGAGCAGCGCGGCCAGGTGCGGCCGCCGGGTCTCCCAGCGATCGGGGCTGTGCGGCATCACGTGCGCGATCGGGCGGCGGATGTTGTAGCTCATCACGTGCAGCTCGGGCGGCGCCGTGGGCCCGACGAGCACTTCGCCGAAGGCACGCCCGTCGCCGTCGCCGTTACTGCTGACGCCGCCGCTCATGCCCGCAGCTCCTTGCGCATCTCGAGCTCCCGCCGGCTCGGGTCGAGCGGGTACGGCAGCGTCACCCCGGTCTCCACGAAGCCGCGCTTGCGGTAGGCGGCGATGGCCCGGGCGTTGTCCTCGTGCACCTCGAGGGTGAGGGTGTCGCCGCGCCCGAGGGCCCACTCCTCGATGCGGGTGAGCAGAGCATCCGTCACCCCGGCCGCGCCGCGGTGCGAGGGGGCGACGTACACGCCGAAGAGGTAGGCCCCGGATGCTCCGGGCGGCACCGACGAGAGCATCGTGGCCACGAAACGCCCCTCGGCGGTCACCGCGACCACGGTGATCGCGCGGTTCGACGAGCCCTCACGGGCCTTGGCGCGCCACTCGGCCTCGCCGCGCCGGTGAGCATGGGCGAGGGTCTCGAGATAGGCCAGCGGGGTGTCCTCGAGCATCTCCAGGCGGAGGCGGCGCACCTCGCGCCAGTCGCCCTCGACCGTGCGGCGGATCGTCAGGCCGGCGGGCACGGCGACCGCGGTGGTGAGCATGCTCCGACCCTAGGGCGATCGGGCCGAGACGGCTCGCAGCTCACGCGCCGGGCCGTCATGATGGAGGCATGAGCCCCGCACTGCACATCACCGGAGACGCCGACGCCGACGAGCTGCTCTCGACCGACCCCCTCGCCCTGCTGGTGGGTATGCTGCTCGACCAGCAGATCGCCATGGAGGCGGCCTTCGAGGGGCCGAAGAAGATCCGCGACCGCATCGACGGGCCGTTCACGGCGAAGAACCTCGCCTCCTATGATCCGGATGCGCTGGTCGAGGTGTTCCGTCAGACCCCCGCCGTGCACCGGTACCCGGGATCGATGGCCGGGCGGGTGCAGGCGCTCGCCGCCGCCCTCGTCGACGACTGGGACGGCGACGCCGCCGCGCTCTGGAGCGACGTGTCCGACGGCAAGGCGCTGCTGAAGCGGCTCGAGGCGCTGCCCGGCTACGGGGCACAGAAGGCCCGCATCTTCGTGGCGCTGCTCGGCAAGCAGTACGGCGTGACGCCGGAGGGTTGGCGCGAGGCTGCCGGGCCCTACGGCGAGGAGGGCTCGCACCGCTCGGTCGCCGACATCGTCGACGCCGACTCGCTCACGCTGGTGCGCGAGACGAAGCGGGCCGCGAAGGCGGAGGCGAAAGCGGCGAAGGGCTGACCGCAGCGAGCGCGACCTTCCGACCCCCGAACAGCGGCAGCGTCACCCCGCAGAGCGGCCCGATCAGCAGCGCGAACGCCAGCGTGCCGAACCCGACGTCGCCGCCGAGCAGCCACCCGGCACCGAGCACCGTCGCCTCGATCAGCGTGCGCCCGAGCCAGATCGGCCAGCCCAGCCGCGCGTGCAGCCCGGTCATCAGCCCGTCGCGCGGGCCCGGCCCGAACCGTGCCCCGATGTAGATCCCGCTGGCCACCGCGAGCAGCAGCAACCCCGCCGTGAACGACAGCACCTGCAGGAGCAGCGAGCCCGGGGCGGGCAGCAGCCACAGCCCGAGCTCCATGAACGGCCCGAGCAGCAGCACGTTGAGCACCGTGCCGAGTCCGGGCCGCTGCCGTAGCGGGATCCACAGCAGCAGCACCGCGATCCCGATCAGGTTCGTCAACAGGCCGATCGAGAGCCCGGTGCTGCGGGAGATGCCCTGCGAGAAGACGGTCCACGGGTCGATGCCGATCGCGCCCCGGATCATCAGGGCCTCGGCGAAGCCGTAGAGCATCAGGCCGGCGAGAAGACGGAGCACGCGGAAGGTCATGGGTAGATCCAATCGCACGATTGGCCTCGACCTGCCATGCCAATCCCGCTAAAGTGGCGCCATGACTGACCCGCGCATCGGCACCCGTGGCCTCATCTCCCTGCTCGGCGACTGGCGCGGCAGCTCGGCCGGGCCGTCCTATCTGGCACTGTTCGACCGCATCCGCCTGCTGGTGCTCGACGGCCGTGTCGCCACGGGCACGCGGCTGCCGGCCGAGCGCGACCTCGCCCAGGCACTCGGTGTCAGCCGCACGATGGTGTCGGGCGCCTACCGCGAGCTGCGCGACGCCGGCTACACCTCGAGCGTGCGGGGCTCGGGAAGCGTCACCCGCCTGCCCGGGCGCGCCCCCGTGACGGGCACCGACGATTCGGGCGACTTCATCGACTTCTCCAAGGCCACCGCCCCCGCGCATCCGGCCCTGCACGGCGCCACCCTGCGGG
Organism: Herbiconiux flava; assembly: GCF_013409865.1. Taxonomy (NCBI): domain Bacteria; kingdom Bacillati; phylum Actinomycetota; class Actinomycetes; order Micrococcales; family Microbacteriaceae; genus Herbiconiux; species Herbiconiux flava. Next base: position 323,813 of record NZ_JACCBM010000001.1, on the reverse strand, counting down.
TGATGGACGAGTTCGCCCGCGAGCTCGGCGGCACCGGCATCGACCCGTTCGGCTCGCTGACCCTCCGTCAGGCGGTGGCCGACCGCTACACGGCGCGCGGTCTGCCGACGAGCGTCGAGCAGGTGATGATCACGATCGGGGCCCAGCACGCGATCTCGCTGCTCGCCCGCACCCTCCTCTCCCGCGGCGACCGCGCGGTGGTCGAGCTGCCGAGCTACCCGCACGCCTACGAGGCGCTGCGGGCGGCGGGCGCGCGCTTCGTTCCGGTGACGGTCTCGGCCCGGGGAAGCGGCGCCGCCCCCGAGGGCCTGCACGGCTGGGACGCGGCCGGCCTCGCGCAGGCCTTCGCCCGCACCAGCCCGACGCTCGCCTACCTGATGCCCGACTTCCACAACCCGACGGGCGAGTCGATGCCCGCCGAGCTCCGCACGACGGTGCTGGCCGACGCGTCCCGGCAGGGCACGCTCGTGCTGGTCGACGAGACCACCGCCGAGCTCGACATCGATCGCGCCGAGACGTTCCTGCCGTTCGCGGCCTACGGCGACGCCGGCACCGCCGCCTCCGCCGTGCTGATCGGCTCGGTCGGCAAGACGGTCTGGGCCGGGCTCCGGGTGGGCTGGGTGCGGGCCGAGCCGGCGATCATCCGCAAGCTGGCGGGGGCGCGCTTCGCCGGCGACCTCGGCACCCCCGTGCTCGAGCAGCTGATCGTCGCCGAGCTGCTGCGCGACTTCGACCAGGTGCTCGCCGGGCGTTCGGCGCAGCTGCGCGAGGGCCGCGAGACACTGCTCCGGATGCTCGCCCAGAACTTCCCGACCTGGCAGGTGCCGCCCGTCGACGGCGGCCTCGCCGCCTGGGTGAACCTCGGCGCCCCGGTCAGCTCGCAGCTGGCGCTCGCCGCGCGCACGGAGGGCCTGCTCATCACGGCGGGCCCGCGCTTCGGCCTCGACGGAGCGTTCGAGCGCTTCCTCCGGGTGCCGATCATCCATCGCCCGGGCGACATCGAGCGCGGCGTGCAGGCGCTGCGGGCGGCGTGGGGCTCGGTCTCCCGAGCCCCGCACTACGCCCCGGCCGACCTCTATTCCGAGGTCGTCTAGCGAGCGGCGCCTACGCCGGGGCCGGGGGTGCGGCCGGGGCGAACAGCGCCGTTCGCGGGCCGAGCAGGAACTCGACCAGGTCGAGGAAGGCGGCCACGTCGATCTCGTCCTTGCTCAGCACCTCGAAGATCAGGGCGCCGAACACGGCATGACCGAGCTGGTCGACCGGGGTGCCGGGCGGCAGTTCGCGCGCGGCCACGGCGGCCCGAAGCCGATCGGCGAGCAGACGGTCGGCGCCGAAGGCCTCGCTGAGATGCGCTCCCACGCCCGCCTCCTCGGTGGCGGCGGCGACCAGCGAGTGCAGCAGCGAGCGGCCCGTCGGAGTGTTCAGGAAGTGCAGCACCGGGGTCAGCCAGTCGCGGAGATCCCGGCGCAGATCGCCCGTGTCGCCCACGACCGGTTCGACGGCGAAGAACCGGCCGTCGAGCAGGCACTCGGCGACGAGCGCGCCCTTCGACGACCACCACCGGTAGATGGTCTGCTTGCCCACCCCGGCCGCCCGGGCGATGCCCTCGATGGTGAGATGGTCCCAGCCCTCGTCGACGAGCAGCGTGGCCGTCGCCGAGAGGATCGCCTCCCGCGCCACGGCGCTGCGCACGGGCCCGCTGCGATGCTCGGTCATCCGCCCAGGATACTGTCGGGAGCTAGACGAGACGTGGCGTATGATCAAAGTCCGACGGTGCGCCCGACCCGACGGCGCCGTCTCGAGGGAGATCGCTCATGGCGTCATCGCTGTTCCGGCTCGGTTCGTTCGCCGCGCGTCGCGCGTGGGCGGTCGTCATCACCTGGGTGGTGCTGCTCGGGGTCTCGGTCGGCGCGTTCCTCGCCTTCGGCGGCACGCTGACGAACAGCTTCGACATCCCGGGCACGGCCTCCGGCGCCGTCACCGACCAGCTGGCCGAGAAGCTCCCCGACACCGCGGGCGGCACGGGCACCGTGGTCTACCAGACCGACTCCGGTGAGGCCTTCACGGATGCGCAGCGGCAGTCGATCTCCGAGCTCGCCGCCTCGGCCACCGAGCTCGACGGGGTCGCCGCGGTGATCGACCCGTTCGACGCGCAGAAGCAGCAGCAGGACCAGGGCATCCGCCTCTCGACGGCCGAGGCCCGACTGACCGAGGGCCGCGCCCAGCTCGACGCCGGGCAGCAGCAGCTGACCGCGGCACTCGACCAGGCCGTGGCCGCCGGAGCCGGCCCCGAGCAGCTCGCCGCCTTGGACGCCCAGCAGGCCCAACTCGACGCCTCGCGCACCGAGCTCGAGGCGGGGGCCGCGCAGCTCGCCACCGGTACCGGCCTGCTCGAGCTCGCCGACGGAATCGGCGTGGTGTCGGAGGACGGGTCGACCGCTATCGTCAACGTGTCCTTCACCGATCCGCGGCTCGAGCTGTCGGAGGAGGTCAAGCAGGGCGTCATCGACCACTTCGACGACTCCCCGGTGCCCGGAGCGACCGTGGCCTTCGGCACCGACATCGCCCAGGGCGTGCCCCAGATCTTCGGCGTCGGCGAGGCCGTCGGGCTGATTTTCGCGGCCGTCGTGCTCATCGTCATGCTCGGCTCGCTGCTGGCCGCCGCCCTGCCGATCGTCACGGCGCTCGTCGGGGTCGGCGTGGGCGTCACCGCCTCGCTGTCGCTCTCGGGTGTCATCGACATGGCCTCGGTCACCCCGGTGCTCGGCGTGATGCTCGGCCTCGCCGTCGGCATCGACTACTCGCTCTTCATCGTCAACCGGCACCGCAGGCAGGTGCTCGCCGGCGTTCCGGTGCGTGAGTCGATCGGGCTCGCCACGGGCACCTCGGGCACCGCCGTGGTGTTCGCCGGCTCGACCGTGATCGTCGCGCTGCTCGCGCTCAACGTCACGGGCATCCCGTTCCTCGGCCTGATGGGCACGGTCGGCGCGGTCTGCGTCGCGGTCGCCGTGCTGATCGCCATAACGCTCGCCCCCGCCATCCTCGGCCTCGTCGGCGAGCGGCTGCTGCGCCGGAAGGTGCGGGCGACGATCGGCCGGCAGAAGGAGCAGAAGCCGGCCCGCCGCATGTCGACCGTGCGCGCCGTCACGACGGTGCTGGTGAGCATCGTCGCGCTGCTCGTCATCGCGATCCCCGCGATGTCGATGCGGCTCGGCCTGCCCGACGGCTCGACCGAGCCCGAGGGCAGCACCAGCGCACGCGCCTTCTCGATCGTCGACGACGAGTTCGGTGAGGGCGCCAACGGTCCGCTGCTGGTGACCGCGACGCTCGACGAGGGCGTCTCCGAGGACACCCTGCCCGACGCGCAGCTCGCCGTCGCGGAGGTGCTCGGCGCCCAGTCCGACGTCGAGGCGGTGGCGCCGATCGCCGCGTCGGAGGACGGCACGCTTCTGGCGTTCCAGGTGCTGCCGGCGGAGGGGCCGAACAGCGTCTCGACCGAGGAGCTGGTGCAGAGCATCCGGAACCTGCCCCCGGTCACGAGCGACGCCGTCACCGGCGCGATGACGCTCGGGGTCGCGGGCCAGGCGGCCACGAACATCGACATCTCGGAGGGGTTGAGCGCCGTGCTGCCGCTCTACCTCGTGGTGGTCGTGGGGCTGTCGCTCGTGATCATGGTGCTGGTGTTCCGATCGCTGCTCGTGCCGGTGATCGCCACCGGCGGGTTCGTGCTGTCGCTGTTCGCGACCTACGGGCTGATCGTGTCGGTGTTCCAGTTCGGCTGGGGTGCCGAGCTGATCGGGCTGCACAGCACGGGGCCGATCCTGAGCTTCCTGCCGGTCATCCTGGTGGGCATCCTGTTCGGGCTGGCGATGGACTACCAGCTCTTCCTCGCGTCGGGCATGCGCGAGGCCTACGTTCACGGGGCGGAGGCGCGGCTCGCGGTCGCGCAGGGGTTCCAGGCCGGCCGCTCGGTCGTGATCGCGGCGGCGCTGATCATGATCGCGGTGTTCGGCGGGTTCATCTTCTCGGAGTCGACGATCATCCGCTCGATCGGCTTCGGGCTCGCCTTCGGCGTGCTGCTCGACGCCTTCGTGGTGCGCATGCTGCTGATGCCGGCGCTGATGCATCTGCTCGGCCGCTCGGCCTGGTGGCTGCCCCGCTGGCTCGACCGGCTGCTGCCCGACGTCGACGTCGAGGGTGCGGCTCTCGAGCGCACGCACCCGGGGGCGCACCCCCACGGTTGACGATTCCCACAACGCATCGCCCCCGGCGGGCGGCCCGTCCTACAGTGTCGGCATGGCTGACGACGACGTTGCAGAGGGCCCCCGCCGACGGCGCGTGATCGAGTGGGACGACCCGTTCGAGACCTCGCGCCCCGCGGCCGGGCTCGCCGGGATCGACTACCTGCAGGGGCTGATCGACGGCACCTTCCCGCCGCCGCCGATGGGGCGGTTGATGGGCATGGACCTCGTCGAGGCCGAGGTGGGCCGGGCCGTGTTCAGCTGCCTGCCCGACGAGTCGCACTACAACACGATCGGCATCGTGCACGGCGGGCTGGTGTGCACCCTGCTCGACTCGGCGGCCGGCTGCGCGGTGCAGTCGACGCTGCCGGCGGGAGTGGGCTACACCTCGATCGACCTGAACGTCAGCTACCTGCGGCCGCTCCGGCAGTCCACGGGCCGCATCACCGTCGAGGGCCGCGTTCTCAAGCCGGGGCGCCGGGTCGCCTTCACCGAGGGGCGGGTGACGGATGCGGCGGGGAACCTGATCGCGACGGCCACGAGCTCGCTGCTCGTCTTCCCGCTCGACCCGCCGGCCGCCTCGTAGGGCGGGCCCGGTCGGCGTCGTCACGCAGCGCGAAGGCCCCCGCTCGCCGGGGGCGAGGCGGGGGCCTTCGGGTGGTGCCGGGTGCTACTTGGAGCGGGCCGGCGTGCGGTTCTCGGCCGAGACCATCCAGGCGTACTGCTCGAGCTTGTCGATGATCGCGTGCAGGATGTCGGCGCTCGTCGGGTCTTCGTCGTCGACCTCGTCGTGCACCTCGCGCATGGTGCCCACGGTCGCCTCGAGGCGCTGCGTGATGAGGTCGACCGTCTCGGCCGTGTCGACCTCGCCGTTCGGGTACTCGGGCAGCGTCGTGGTGGCCGCGACGGTGTCGCTGCGGCCGTCGGGCGAGGCGTGCAGGGCGCGCAGGCGCTCGGCGACCACGTCGGAGAACTCGCGGGCGGCGTCGATGATCTCGTCGAGCTGCAGGTGCAGGTCGCGGAAGTTCTTGCCGACCACGTTCCAGTGGGCCTGCTTGCCCTGGAGGTGCAGCTCGATCAGGTCGACGAGCACCTTCTGGAGGTCGTCGGTGAGCTGCTTCGAGGCGGTGAAGCCCTTCTCGGCGTTCTGGCGTCGAGTGGTCTTGGCGCCGCCGTCGGCGGGAGCCTCGACAGTGCGTTCGATGGTGCTGGTCATTTACGAATCCTTTCGTCGCTGACTAGATCGACCGTACGCCCGGCCGCCGACATCCGCTCGTCTCTGCCGGGGGCCGTACAGCTAGACCTTCGCGTCCTGCTTCGGGAAGACGACCTTCTGCACGATGATGATCGCCGAGGCGGCGATCGGTATGGCGACGAGCGCGCCGAGCACGGAGCCGAGTGTGCCGCCGGCGACGGCCGCGATGACGACGATCGAGCCGGGAACCGAGACCGCGCGGTTCATGATGCGGGGGCTGAGGAAGTAGGCCTCCACCTGCATGTAGATCAGGTAGTAGATCAGGGCCACGAGCGCGGTGATCGGCGAGGCGAACAGGCACACCAGCACGATGATCAGGGAGCCGCTGAGCGTGCCGACGAGCGGGATCAGCGACGCCAGGAACGCCACGAAGGCGAACAGCACCGGCAGCGGGGCGCCGATGATCGACAGGAAGATCAGGCTCAGCACGCCGTTGATCGCGGCGAGCCCGATCTGGCCCACGACGTAGCGGCCGACGGCGCCGGTCACGTCCTCGGTGAGGGAGGCGAAGGACGCCCGCTTGTTGGCCGGGACGAAGCGGTAGGTGACCTTCTTCATGCTGCGGAGCGAGGCGAGGAAGTACAGGGTCAGGATGAGCACGATGACCGAGCCGGTGAGGCCGCTCGCGATGCCGCTGCCGACCGCGAGCAGGCCGCCGCCGAGGGCGAGCAGGTTGTTCGGGTCCTGCACGAAGTCGGTCGCCGACTGCACGGCCTTGTTGATGTCGACGAAGTCGCCGAGGTTCGTCTGCACGGTCGCGACGAAGTCGCTCTGCTCGAAGTCGGTCACCAGATCGGGGAATTGGCGGAACAGGTTGCCGGCCTGCTCGACCACGAGCGGGATGACCGCGAACAGCAGCCCCACGAACAGCCCGATGACCGCGGCGAACACGATCACGATCGCGAGCGGCCGCGGCATGCGCCGCTCGAGCCAGGACACCAGCGGGTCGAGGCCGAGCGCGAGGAAGAGGGCGACGCCCACGTAGATCAGAACGGTGCTCAGCTGCGTCACGGCCGAGCCGATCACGAGCGAGAGCAGCACCCCGAGCCCGCCGACGAGGCCGATCCGGAACGCGTTGATCCGCACGCCCGGCACGCTGTCGCTGCCCGCCACCTCGAGATCGGAGCCGGGCTGGAGCGCCGCCGTCTCGGGAGTGCGCGGCGATTTCTTCCTGAACACGAAAAGCCCTCATCTCATCCGGTGATCGCAAGACTAGCCCCGTCGCGCACCGGCGGGCTCGTCGTGCGGCTCCGGGCGCGCATCCGGGGCCCCGCCGTGCGTTAATGGACTCATACCATCGCGCGCGGGAGGACTTTGGCAATGGGAAAGCTGCTGTACGGCACGTCGGGCATCGAGATCGAGTTCGACGACCGCACCCTCACCCACCTGCAGATCGTGATCGCCGCGAAGCTCCGCCGCAAGGAGAGCTTCTTCTTCTCCTGGAAGGACGACCCGGCGATCGGCGACGGCCGCTCCAGCATCTGGCTCGACTCGTCCATCCCGCTCTACTTCAAGTTCGCCGGCGGGCGCGTGCCCTCGATCAACCGCGAGTGGCTCGACGTGCTCACCGCCTCCTCGAACGGCTCCGGCGGCCTGCAGTTCACCGAGGAGCCGGGTTCGGGCGGCAGCAACGGCCACTCCCACGGCGGCGCCTCGGGCGGCCCCGCCACCGTGCGCTGACCCCCGCCCGCGCCACCTCGACTCAGAGCGCCTCGGGTCAGAGCGCCTCGGCCTGGGGGCCGCCGGCCGGCTGGGTTCCGAGGTAGGTCAACCGCACGGCGGCGCCATTGAGCGCTGCCGACACGGCCTCCCCGTCGATCTCGTTCGCCGCGGTGTAGTCGATCGAGTAGCGCTGCTCGTGCTGCTCGTAGCCGCCTCCTGCCGACATGCCCGCGTCGTGTTCCTTCAGCAGCTCGAACACCCGCGCGATCGCGGCGTTCGACTCTTCGAGCGAGGGGCCGGCCGTGGTGACCACCTCGACTGACAGCGGCGCCGCCTCGAGCAGCTGCCGAACCTCCTCGGGCACCGGGCCGAGCAGCGCGACCCGCGCGTGCGGCACCTCGTCGGCCCGCCACTCGCCCTCGATGTACTGCGCCGGGAACCGCAGCGACAGCTCGGTCACCAGGGCACCGAACTGCGCGTCGTCGCCCGGCTCGGCGCTCCCCAGGATCTCCCGCGACAGCGGTGGCGCCTCAGTCGTGGCGGCGATGTCCACTGTCGAGGGGGCTGGGGCGATCGCGGCCGCCGCGGACGGAGGGGTCGCAACCGCGGTGGAAGTGGGCGCCGCCGGGGTGGGCGCGAGCGCTGGAGCGGCCGTGCAGCCGGTCAGGGTGGCTGCGAGCAGAGCGGTGGTGAGCACGGTGCCGGGGCGCATCCTCATGTCGACAGCCTAGGTGGGGCGGGATGAAAGGCGAGGGCGGGTCGACGGGGGTCGGCGGGCGGAACTACGCTCTAGGGCAGATGCCCGGCCGTCACGGCGGGGCCGCGGAGGAGTGGATGCCCGTGGGGCGGGGTGCGCTGCGGGTGCTGCTGGGGGCCGCGCCCGGTGTGGGCAAGACGGCGGCCATGCTCGAGGAGGGGCAGCGGCTCGCGGGCGAGGGGCGGGACGTCGTGATCGCGGTCGTCGAGTCGCACGGCCGCGCGGCGACCGAAGCGGCGGCCGAGGGCCTCGAGGTCGTTCCGCGCCGGCAGGCCCAGGGCCGGGGCGCCGAGGGTCGGGGCGCCAAGGGTCGGCTGGCCGATGATCGGCGGGTCGAGGGCCGGGGCGACGAGCGCCGGGTCCGCGGGCTCCGCGGGCTCCGCGGGCTCGGCGAGCTCGACCTCGAGGCGGTGCTGGCCCGCGCCCCCGAGGTCGCGCTGGTCGACGAGCTCGCCCACACGAATGCGCCGGGTCTGGCGCACGCGAAGCGCTGGCGCGACGTCGAGGCTCTCCGCGACGCGGGCATCGACGTGATCTCGACGGTGAACGTGCAGCACATCGAGTCGCTGAGCGACGTCGTGCAGCGCATCACCGGGCTGCCGCAGCACGAGACGGTTCCGGATGCGGTGCTGCGCGACGCCGATCAGATCGAGCTCGTCGACCTCGCCCCCGACGCGCTCCGCGAGCGGCTGACCGCGGGCCAGGTGCTCCCCGAGGCGCGGATCGACGCCGCCCTGTCGAACTTCTTCCGCCTCGGCACCCTCACCGCGCTCCGGGAGCTCGCGCTGCTCTGGCTGGCCGACGAGGTCGACTCCTCGCTGCAGCGCTACCGCAGCGAGCACGGCATCGGCCAGAACTGGGAGGCGCGCGAGCGGGTCGTCGTCGCCCTCACCGGCGGCCCCGAGGGCGAGGCGCTGCTGCGGCGCGGCGCCCGCATCGCGGCCCGCTCGGCCGGCGGCCGGCTGCTGGCGGTGCACGTGAGCGCCCCCGACGGGCTGCGCGAGCGGTACCCCGAGGCCCTCGCCCGGCAGCGCGCGCTCGCGGAGAGCCTCGGCGGCAGCTTCCACCAGCTCGTCGGCGACGACGTGCCGGGCGCACTGGTCGGCTTCGCCCGATCCTCGAACGCCACGCAGCTCGTGCTCGGGGCCTCGCGGCGGAGCCGGTTCGCCGCGCTGCTCTCCGGGCCGGGGGTCGGTGCGACGGTCATCCGCGAGTCGGGCGACATCGACGTGCACATCGTGACTCACGCCGAGGCCGGTGCGCGCCGGCGGCTGCCCGGCACCCGCGGCGCCCTGACCGTGCGGCGGCGGGTCTCGGGCCTCGTCTTCGCGCTGGTGGCGGGGCCGCTCCTGACCTGGCTGCTCTCGGCGTTCCGAAGCGACGAGTCGATCACCTCGGAGGTGCTCGCCTACCAGCTGCTCGTCGTGGTCGCGGCGCTGATCGGCGGGCTCTGGCCGGCGCTCGTCTCGGCCGTGCTGTCGGGGCTGACGCTCGACTACTTCTTCGTGGAACCGCTCTACAGCGTCACGATCGCCGACCCGCTGCACGCGCTGGCGCTCGTCCTCTACGTCGTGATCGCCGTGCTGGTGTCGCTCGTGGTCGACCGCGCCGCGCGCCGCTCGCGGGCCGCTCGCCGCTCGGCCGCCGAATCGGAGCTGCTCGCCACCGTCGCCGGCAGCGTGCTGCGGGGTCAGGATGCGCTGCAGGCCCTGGTCACCGTCACCCGCGAGGCGTTCGGGCTCACCGCGGTGCGCCTGGTGCGCGGCGGGCAGGTGCTCTACTCCGACCAGGGGCCGGGTGGGGCGGATGCTCGGCCCGCGCCCGGCGGCACCGACCCCGTGGCTCCCATGCCGCCGGCGGCCGACCCCGTAGCGCCGATGCCGGCGGCGGCCGACGCCGGCCCGCCGGTGCGGGTGCCCGTGACCACGCCGGACGGCGACGCCCCCGCCCGCGGTGCCGACCCGGGCGCGGCGGACGAGGGCGCCGTGCTCGAGCTGCACGGCCGGGAGCTGGGCGCATCCGACCGGCGGCTGCTCGCCGTGATCGTCGCCCAGCTCGCCGCGGCGCTCGAGCACCAGGGCCTGGCGGAGACCGCGAGCGGCCTCGCCCCGCTCGCCGCCGCCGACCGCGTGCGCTCGGCCCTGCTCGCCGCCGTCTCGCACGACCTGCGACGGCCCCTCGCGAGCGCGACGGCCGCCGTGACCGGACTCCGCGGCGAGCTGCCCGAGGCCGATCGCGACGAGCTGCTGAGCACCGCCGAGGAGAGCCTCGGCGCCCTCGCCCGGCTGCTGACCGACCTGCTCGACGTCAGCCGCCTGCAGGCCGGCGTGCTCGGCGTCTCGCTCGCCCCCGTCGACCTCGACGACGTCGTGCCGGCGGTGCTCGACGAGGTCGGTGCCGGGCCCGAGCAGGTGGAGCTCGAGCTGCCGCCCGGGCTGCCGGCGTTCGAGGCGGATCCGGTGCTGCTCGAGCGGGTGCTCGTGAACCTGCTCTCGAACGCGCTGCGCTTCTCGCCCGCGGGGGAGCGGGTGGTGGTGTCGGCGAGCGCGTTCGCCGGTAGCGTGGAGCTGCGGGTGGCCGACCGGGGGCCGGGCATCCCGGCCGATCGGCGCGAGGAGGTGTTCGTGCCGTTCCAGCGGCTGGGTGATCTCGACAACCTCACCGGGCTCGGGCTGGGGCTCGCACTGTCGAAGGGGTTCGCCGAGGGCATGGGCGGCACGCTCGAGGCCGAGGACACCCCGGGCGGCGGACTGACGATGGTGGTGTCGCTGCCGGTGGCGCGCGCCGCTGACGACGATGGCGCCGACGAGGCGCAGGAGGCGCACGCATGAAGATCCTGATCGCCGACGACGACCCGCAGATCCTGCGGGCGCTGCGCATCACGCTCGGCTCGCAGGGCTACGAGATCCACACCGCGGCCGACGGCGCCGAGGCGATCGCTGCCGCCGCGCAGACCTCGCCCGACCTGATCATGCTCGACCTCGGGATGCCGCGGCTCGACGGTATCGAGGTGATCGAGGCGGTGCGGGGCTGGTCGGCGGTGCCGATCCTCGTGGTGTCGGGCCGCTCGGGCTCGGCCGACAAGGTCGACGCCCTCGACGCCGGCGCCGACGACTACGTCACCAAGCCGTTCGCGATGGACGAGCTGCTGGCGCGCATCCGGGCACTCACCCGCCGCAGCGCCCCGGGGCCGACGGGTGGCGAGCCGGTGATCGCGTTCGGCGGGGTGACGGTCGACCTCGCGGCGCACCAGGTGACGCACGACGACGACCGCAGCCCGGTGCGGCTGACGCCGACCGAGTGGAAGCTGCTCGAGCTGCTCGTGCGGAACCCCGGCCGGCTCGTCACGCACCAGGAGCTGCTCACCGAGGTCTGGGGCACGCACCGCGTGAAGGAGACGGGCTACCTGCGCCTCTACATCGGCCAGCTGCGCAAGAAGCTCGAGCCGGTTCCGGCCCGCCCCCGCCACTTCGTCACGGAGGCGGGCATGGGCTACCGCTTCCTCCCCGACCCCGCCTGATACCGTCGACGGCATGCCACGACGACCGATGCGCACCGCCGCGATCGGCCTGATCATCGCCGGCTCGGCCGGCCTGGTGCTGATGCTGGGGGGCTTCCTGTTCCTGCAGAACATCTCGACCGGCCTCGACTGCGAGGCCGCCGGGGAGTGCGTCGCCCGGCCCGACGACCTGAGCTACACGCTCGCCCAGGTGCTGCGATCGGCGCAGTCGGCATTCGCCTCGGGGTCGGCGCTCGCCGTGCTCCTCGGCCTCACCGCCCTCGTCGTCCGCGCCCGTCCGATCGGAGCTTCCGTGTCCTCGTCCACCCGTCGGTCACTGCGCCGCGTCGTGCTCCTCGTCGTCGTGCTGCTCGGGCTCTCGTTCGCGGGTCTCGTCATCACCTCGCACCCGATGATGCAGACGTTCTGGAACAGCGGCGTCTGCACGTCCACCGGCTGCGTCTATCCCGTCGAGGCCCAGCTCGCCCTGCTCCTGGCAGCCCTCGCTCCGGCGGTGTTCTCTGCGGCACTCCTGGCACTGCCGGTCATCGTCCTGGTGGGTGCGCTCCTCCGGCCGGCGCAGGTCGAGTCCCCGGTGGAGGCGCGGCCCGAGCGGGTGGCGGCGTGGGACGGGCGGGATCTCGCGCCGTTCCGGCGTCCGGAGTAGAGCGGCGCTGGTAGCGTCACTCGGATGGAAGAGCAGCGCACCCCCGCCCCCCTCGCCATCGTGCAGGTCGCCATGGCCGACGAGGCCGCACCGTTCCTCGCCAGGGCCGAAGGTTGGGCGGAGGGGCCGGCCGGCGAGCGCGTCGGCCAGGCCGTGCTGCGCCACGTGGTGCTCGACGGCCTCCCCGTGCTGCTGGTGCACAGCGGCATCGGCTTCGTGAACGCCGCGTCGGCGCTGACCACGGCGATCGTGCGGGCACGCGAGCAGGGGGCCGGGCATCCGCTCGTGCTGTCGGCGGGCACCGCGGGCGGTCTCGGCGCGGGCGTGGCCGCCGGTGACGTGGTGGTCGGCAGCGCCTACATCAACATCGACGCCGACGCGCGCGTGTTCGGCTACCGCCTCGGCCAGGTGCCCGGCATGCCCGCGGTCTACGACGCCGATGAGCGGATGCTCGCCGCCCTCGCCTCCCTCGCCCCCGACGCCGGGGCGGGCTGGGCGCTCCGCACCGGCCCCATCGTCTCGAGCTACTCCTTCGTCACCGCCGACCGCGCCGCGATCGCCCGCACCGACTTCCCGGAGGCCGCGGCCGTCGACATGGAGTCCTCCGCCATCGCGCAGGTCAGCTTCTCGAACGGCCTCGGCTTCGCCTCCGTGCGCGGTATCTCCGACCTCGCCACCGACGACGCGCCCACCGACCACGTCGACAACACCGCGCTCACCGCCGAGCGCTCGGCGCAGATCGTGCTGGCGCTGATCCGGGCGGCGTCGTGATCGTCGACAACGCCGTCTACGTCGCCGGCCGCCGCACCGCCGACCCCGAGTCGCTTGACGAGACCTTCGAGGTGCTGCGCGCCCGTCACGGCTTCGCCTGGATCGGCCTCTACCGCCCCACCCCCGAGGAGCTCGACGCGGTGACCCGCGAGTTCGACCTGCCGGCGCTGGCCGTGGAGGACGCCCTCGCCGGACACCAGCGCGCCAAGATGGAGAAGTACGGCACCGCGACGTTCTTCGCCCTGCGCCCGGCCCGCTACCTCGACGCCGAGGAGCGGGTGGAGTTCGGCGAGGTGCACCTCTTCCTCGGCGACGACTTCCTGATCTCGGTGCGGCACGCCGAATCGCCCGACCTCGGTCAGGTGCGTCGACGGATGGAGGCCGACCCCGCCCTGCTCGCCAAGGGTCCGCTCGCCGCGCTCTACGCCGTGCTCGACCAGGTCGTCGACGAGTACGCCCCCGTGGTGGCCGGCGTCGAGAACGACATCGACGAGATCGAGGACCAGCTCTTCAACGGCGACCAGGAGGTGTCGCGCCGCATCTACGAGCTCTCGAGGGAGGTGATGGCACTGCAGCGGGCCGTGCATCCGCTCGTCGACGTGCTCGAGAGCCTGCGCGACGACCTCGACCGCCCCGCGGGCCCGCAGCACCCCGCCGGCCCCGACGAGGAGCTGCGCGACGACTTCCGCGACGTGCACGACCACGTGCTGCGCATCACCGATCGCGTCGACTCGTTCCGGCAGCTGCTGCAGAACGCGCTGACGACCCACGCGACCCTGGTCAGCCAGGATCAGAACAACGAGATCAAGAAGATCTCGTCCTGGGCGGCCATCCTGTTCACCCCGACTCTCGTCGGCACGATCTACGGCATGAACTTCGAGTACATGCCCGAGCTGCACTGGGTGCTCGGCTACCCGTTCGCGATGGGGCTGATGCTGGCGCTCGGTTTCGCGCTGTACACGGTCTTCAAGCGCAAGGGCTGGCTGTAGGTGGGATAGTTAAGGAGCCTAGGCATCTGCCCGGCGCCGGATCCCTCTGAGAGAGAGACCCCCACGTGCATTTCCTCGCCGTCCTCAGCATGAAGAACCGGGCCCTGATCGCGCTCGTCACCATCGTCGTCGCCGTGTTCGGCGGGCTGGCCCTGACGAGTCTGAAGCAGGAGCTCATCCCGAGCATCCAGTTCCCGCAGCTCGCCGTGCTCACCACCTACCCGGGTGCGAGCCCCGAGGTCGTGAACGACGACGTGTCGACGCCGATCGAGACCGCGATCGCGGGCGTCGAGGGACTCGAGACGACGAGTGCCACGTCGAGCACGAACCTCAGCATCATCTCGGCGACCTTCACCTACGGCACCGACCTCGCCACGGCCGAGCAGAAGCTCACGCAGGCGATCAACCGCATCAAGTCGACGCTTCCCGCCGACCTCGACCCGCAGGTGCTGAGCGGCAGCATCGACGACCTGCCGATCATCTCGATCGCCGTCTCGGGTGATGACGCCAAGGCCCTCGCCCAGCAGCTCGAGACCACCGCCGTGCCGTCGCTCGAAGACGTCGAGGGTGTGCGCGAGGCGCAGGTGCTCGGTCAGATCGGCCAGCGCGTCACGATCACCCCCGACCCCGCCGCGCTCGCCGTGCGCGGGCTGAGCTCGAGCGCCATCAGCGACGCCGTCGATGCGAACGGCCGCCTCATCCCCGCCGGCACGCTCACCGAGAACGGGCAGAGCTACGCCGTGCAGTCGGGCTCGAAGCTCGCCAGCACCGACGACATCGCGAACCTGCCGTTGCCCGGCCTCGACGGCGACGGCACCCCGATCACCATCGGTGAGGTGGCCACGGTCGCCCTGGCCGACGACCCGGTGACCTCGATCTCGCGGGTGAACGGGCAGGACGCCCTGACCGTCTCGGTCACCAAGCTGCCGAGCGCCAACACGGTGGAGGTCTCGCAGGGCGTGCGCGACCTGCTGCCGCAGCTCGAGGCCGACCTGCCCGGTGCGACGTTCACGATCGTGTTCGACCAGGCGCCGTTCATCCAGGAGTCGATCGAGTCGCTGGCGACCGAGGGCCTGCTCGGCCTGGTGTTCGCGGTGCTCGTGGTGTTCGTCTTCCTGCTCTCGATCCGGTCGACGCTCGTCACCGCGATCAGCATCCCGACCTCGGTGCTGATCACCTTCATCGGGCTGCAGGCCTCCGGCTACACGCTCAACATCATCACGCTCGGCGCGCTGACGATCGCGATCGGGCGCGTGGTCGACGACTCCATCGTGGTGATCGAGAACATCAAGCGGCACCTCGGGTCGCTCGCCGGCGCCGAGCTCGGGCCGCGCGAGTCGGGCATCGCCCGCGCCTCGCTGATCGTCGACGCCGTGCGCGAGGTGGCGGGCGCGATCACCGCCTCGACCATCACGACGGTCGCGGTCTTCCTGCCGCTCGCCTTCGTGGGCGACACCACGGGCGAGCTGTTCCGGCCGTTCGCGCTCACGGTGACGATCGCGCTGCTCGCCTCGCTGCTCGTCGCGCTCACGATCGTGCCGGTGCTCGCGTACTGGTTCATCCGCCCGCCGAAGCCGAAGGAGGCTGTTGCCTCACCGGCCGCACCGGCACCGCACAGCCACGCCGGGCCGATGGTCGACGATCCCGCGCTCGACCCCGCCGTCGCCGGAGCGTCGGGCGCCGTGCCCGGCACCGCGGTCGCGCTGATCGAGCCGTCTCGCCGCCGCGCCCGCCCGAACGCCCACAAGGCGCTCGAGGAGGAGCCGCCCACCGCGCTGCAGCGCCGCTACCTCCCGATCATCGCGTGGACGCTGAAGCACTCCGTCGTCACGATCGCGATCGCGATCGTGGTGCTGCTCGGAACCCTCCCGCTGACCCTGCTGATGAAGACGAACTTCCTCGGCGGCAGCGGCCAGAACACCCTCACCGTCACCCAGACCGTGCCGGTCGGCTCGAGCCTCGAGGCCCAGTCGGCTGCGGCGACCGAGGTCGAGTCGGTGCTCGAGGGCATCGACGGCGTCGAGACCGTGCAGCTCACCATCGGCTCGAGCGGCTCCTCGCTCCGCGACGCCTTCTCGGGCGGCGGCGACAGCTCCATCACCTACAACATCACCACCGACGAGAACGCCGACCAGGAGAAGCTGCAGTCGACCGTGCGCAGCGAGGTCGAGGCCGTCCCCGACGTCGGCGAGATCAGCGTCTCGGCCGCCGCCGGCCTCGGCACCTCCTCCGACATCGCGATCGACGTCACGGCGACGAACCAGGGCGACCTGTCGACCGCCTCCGACGCGGTCGTGGCCGCGATGACCGACCTCGGCGCGGTCGAGCAGGTCTCCTCGAACCTCAGCGCCTCGCGCCCGTTCGTGCAGGTCGCGGTCGACCGCGCGAAGGCGGCCCAGGCCGGCCTCAGCGAGGTCGCCGTGGGCGGCATCGTCTCGCAGGCCATGCAGCCGACGAACATCGGCTCGATCGTGATCGACGACACCAACTACACGATCTACCTCGACAGCCAGAACCCGCCCACCACCCAGGCGCAGCTCGCCGAGCTGACCATCCCGACGGCGGCCGGCCCCGCGCGACTGGACTCGCTCGCCACCGTCTCGGTGGTCGACGGGCCGTCGACGATCACCACCCAGAAGGGCGTGCGCACGGCCACCGTCTCGGTCACGCCGAACAGCGACGACCTCGGCACCGCGAGCGGCGAGGTGACGCAGGCGCTGGCCGACGTGTCGCTGCCCGCGGGAGCGACCGCCGCGGTCGGGGGCGTGGTGACCGACCAGCAGGACGCCTTCTCGCAGCTCGGCATCGCGCTGCTCGTGGCCATCCTGATCGTCTACGTGGTGATGGTGGCGACCTTCAAGAGCCTCCTGCAGCCGCTGCTGCTGCTCGTGTCGATCCCGTTCGCCGCGACCGGCGCCATCGGCCTGCAGGTCATCTCGGGCATCCCGCTCGGCGTGCCGTCGATCATCGGCGCGCTGATGCTGGTGGGCATCGTGGTGACGAACGCCATCGTGCTCGTCGACCTCGTGAACCAGTACCGCACCCGGGGTCTCAGCGTGCGCGACGCCCTGGTGGAGGGCGCGAGCCGACGGCTCCGGCCCATCCTGATGACGGCGCTGGCGACGATCTTCGCGCTGCTGCCGATGGCCGTCGGGCTCACCGGCAAGGGCGGGTTCATCTCGCAGCCGCTGGCGATCATCGTGATCGGCGGCCTGGTGTCGTCGACGGTGCTGACGCTGATCGTGCTGCCGGTGTTCTACAACCTCGTCGAGGGGGCGCGCGAGCGCCGCCGCCTCCGCCGGGAGTCGGGCGACCGCCGCGGGTGGCTCCGTCGACGCCGCGACCGGAAGGCGGCCGCTGCACGCTAGGATGTGTCGATGATCGACGTAAGTCTGGGCGGCCGCACTCCGAACTCCCCCTCGGGGTCGAACCCGAGCGATCTGTTCCAGATCCTGCGCGACGGCCGGCCGCGCACCCGCTCCGAGCTCGCCGGCATGACCGGGCTCGCCCGGTCGACGGTGGCGCTGCGCATCGACGCCCTGATGAAGCTGGCGCTGCTGAAGCCCGTCAGCGACGCGATCTCCACCGGCGGGCGCCCGTCGACCCAGTTCGCCCTCGACCCGGTCGGACACTCCGTTCTCGGGGTCGACGTCGGGGCGTCGCACGTGCGGGTCGCGATCAGCGATCTGACGGGCGGGGTGGTCGAGGAGTCGGCGGCCGAGCTCGACATCGCCGCGGGCCCGCGGGAGGTGC
Source organism: Herbiconiux flava (assembly GCF_013409865.1). NCBI lineage: Bacteria > Bacillati > Actinomycetota > Actinomycetes > Micrococcales > Microbacteriaceae > Herbiconiux > Herbiconiux flava. The sequence goes on along the minus strand of NZ_JACCBM010000001.1, from coordinate 306,219 downwards.
TCGACCGGGTGATGCGGATGGGCTCCGAGCTCGTCTCGACGGCCGGCGACCGCGTCGGACCGCTGATCGCCGTGGGCGTCGGACTGCCCGGCCCGGTCGAGCACAGCAGCGGCCGGCCGATCAACCCGCCCATCATGCCCGGCTGGGACCGCTACGACGTGGCCGGTGTGCTCGGCGCGCACTTCGGGGTGCCGGCCCTCGTCGACAACGACGTGAACATCATGGCGCTGGGGGAGCGCGAGCTCGCCTGGCCGGGCGTCGACGACCTGATCTTCGTGAAGGTCGCCACCGGCATCGGCGCGGGGGTCATCTCGGGCGGCGTGCTGCAGCGGGGAGCGCAGGGCACGGCCGGCGACCTCGGTCACGTCTACGTCGCGCGCGGCGCCGGTGTCAGCTGCCGCTGCGGCAACACCGGCTGCCTCGAGGCGATCGCCTCGGGCTCCGCGGTGGCGCGGGCCCTGTCGACCGAGGGCGCCGCCGTGGCCACGAGCGGTGAGGTGGTGGAGCTGGTGCGGCAGGGCGACATCGACGCCATCCAGGCCGTGCGCCAGGCGGGACGCGACCTCGGCGAGGTGCTGACGACCTGCGTGAGCCTGATGAACCCGTCGACCATCGTGATCGGCGGCGCCCTCTCGGCGGCCGGCGAGCACCTGATCGCCGGGGTGCGCGAGGCCGTCTACACGCGGGCCATGCCCTTCGCCACGCAGCACCTCGAGATCACGAAGTCGCGCATGGGGGCGGATGCGGCGATCGCGGGAGCGGGCGTGCTCGCCATCCAGTCGGCGCTGTCGATCGAGCGGATCGACGCGATGGTCGCGGCGCTGGGCGAGGACAGGGACTGACAGGTCCTCCCCGCCCAGCGACGCGGGTCGTGGGGCGGAGGGATGCGCGAGCACCCCTCCGCGGCCGCCTCAGCGGGTGCTGAAGGCGGCGTCGAACGAGGCGCTCGGCGCCTCGAAGGCCAGCTTCTTGACGAAGCCGAGAGCCTCGGGGGCGCCGACGAGCCGGTCCATGCCGGCGTCCTCCCACTCCACCGAGATGGGGCCGTCGTAGCCGATCGAGTTGAGCGCCCGGAAGCTCTTCTCCCAGGGCACGTCGCCGTGCCCGGTCGAGACGAAGTCCCAGCCTCGCCGCAGGTCGGCCCAGGCGAGGTGCGAGCCGAGCCGGCCGTTGCGCCCGTTGCCGGTGTTCATCTTCACGTCCTTGCAGTCCACGTGGTAGATGCGGTCGGCGAACTCGAGGATGAACGACACCGGGTCGAGTTCCTGCCAGACGAAGTGCGACGGATCCCAGTTCAGCCCGAACGCCTCGCGGTGGCCGATGGCCTCCAGGGTGCGCACGGTCGTCCAGTAGTCGTATGCGATCTCGCTCGGGTGCACCTCGTGGGCGAAGCGCACCCCCACCTCGTCGAAGACGTCGAGGATAGGGTTCCACCGGTCGGCGAAGTCCTGGTAGCCCGCGTCGACGAGCTCCTGCGAGACGGGCGGGAACATCGCCACGTACTTCCAGATGCTCGACCCCGTGAACCCCACGACGGTCTTCACTCCGAGGGCGGCGGCGAGCCGGGCCGTGTTCTTCATCTCCTCGGCCGCACGCTGCCTGACGCCCTCCGGGTCGCCGTCGCCCCACACGACGTCGGGGAGGATGTCGCGGTGGCGCGCGTCGATCGGATCGTCGCACACCGCCTGGCCCTTCAGGTGGTTCGAGATGGCGTGCACCTCCAGCCCGTGGCGCTTCAGCAGCTCGAGCTTGCCCTCCACGTAACCCGGCTCGTCCCACCGCCACGGGTCGAGGTGGTCGCCCCAGCAGGCGAGTTCGAGCCCGTCGTAGCCCCAGGAGGCCGCCAGCCGGGCGACCTCCTCGAGCGGCAGGTCGGCCCACTGGCCGGTGAACAGGGTGATCGGTCTGGTCATGCGTACTCCTCCGTCTCGGCCAGCGCGGTCCAGGCGCTGCCGTTCTGCGAGCTCAGCTCCACGGCCTCGAGCGCCCGCTGCACCTGGAGCCCGTCGTCGAACGAGGGCCGGGGCTGCTCACCCCGCGCGATCGCGTCGACGAGGTCGCGCACCTGGTGCGAGAACCCGTGCTCGTACCCGATCAGGTGGCCGCTCGGCCACCACGCCTCCATGTACGGATGCTCGGGCTCGGTCACGAGGATGGTCGAGAACCCGCGCGTGGCGGGGTCGGCCGTGCCGTCGTAGAACTGCAGCGCGTTCAGGTTCTCGAGGTCGAACGACAGCGCGCCGAGAGATCCGGAGACCTCGAAGCGCAGTGCATTCTTGCGCCCGGTGCTGAACCGGCTCGCCTCGAAGCCGCCGAGCACCCCGTCGTCGAAGCGCCCGGTGAACAGGGCGCGGTCGTCGACCGTGACGGTCGCCGTTCCGACGCCCGCGGTGCCGCTCAGGCCGTGCGACTCGGCGAGCACCGGGCGCTCGGTGACGAGCGTCTCGAGGGTGCCGCTGACCGACACGAGCTGCCGGCCGGTGACGTACTGAGCGAGGTCGATCGCATGGGCCCCGATGTCGCCGAGCGCCCCCGACCCGGCCTGCTCCTTGTCGAGCCGCCAGGTGAACGGGGCGAGCGGATCGACCAGCCAGTCCTGCAGGTACGAGACGCTGAGCTGGCGCACCGTGCCGATGCGCCCGGCCGCGATCAGGTCGCGGGCCAGCGTCGCGGCGGGGACGCGGCGGTAGGTGAAGCCCACCATCGCGAACACGCCCCGGGAGGCGGCCCGGGCTGCGGCATCGGCCATCGCCCGGGCCTCCTCGACGGAGTTCGCCAGCGGCTTCTCGCAGAGCACGTGCTTTCCCGCCTCGAGCGCGGCGATCGCGATCTCGGCGTGCGACCAGCCCGGCGTGACGATGTCGACGAGGTCGACGTCGTCACGATCGAGCACGGAGCGCCAGTCGTCCGACGACTCCGCCCAGCCCCAGCGGGCGGCGGCGCCGGCCGCGCGGCCGGCGTCGCGCCCCACGAGCACGCTCATGCGTGGCTCGAGCGGGAGGTCGAAGAAGCGGGGCGCGACGCGCCAGGCCTGGGAGTGGGCCGCGCCCATGAAGCCGTTGCCGACCATGGCGACGCGGAGCGGGGGAGATGATCCCGTCACGGCGCCCGCTCCTACGACTCGAACGCGCTGGGCAGGTAGACCTCGACGTTCTCCTTGGTCACCACCGGTGCGTACAGCTGGATCTTGCGGGGGACCGACGACTCGACGAGGTCGCTCATGCCCTTCTCCTGCACGATCAGGCGGGCCAGCGCGATGCCGTCGGCGGCCTGCGTCGACGGGTAGATGACCGTCGCCTTCAGCACCGTGTCGTCGGCCTGGATGGACCGCATCACGTTCGCGGAGCCGGCGCCGCCGACCATGAAGAACTCGTCGCGGCCGGCCGCGTCGATCGCGGCGAGCACGCCGACGCCCTGGTCGTCGTCGTGGTTCCAGATGGCATCGATCTTGGGAGCGGCCGAGAGCAGCTGGGAGGCCGCGGCCTCTCCGCCCTGCACGGTGAAGTCGGCGGCGACGCGGTTGGACACGTCGAGGCCGCAGTCGTCGAGCGCGTCGGCGAAGCCCTTGCTGCGCTCCTGCGTCAGCGGCAGGCTGTCGATGCCGGCGATCTCGGCGACCACCGCATCCTTCTCGCCGTCGAGCTGCTCGCAGATGTACGTGCCGGCGCTGACGCCCATGCCGTAGTTGTCGCCGAGCACGGTCGTGCGGGCGGCGAAGGTGCTGGAGAACTCGCGGTCGACGTTGATCACGGGGATGCCCGCGTCCATGGCCTTGATGGCGACGTCGGTGAGCGCGGCGCCGTCGGTGGGCAGCAGCACGATCGCGTCGACCTTGTCGTTGATGAAGGTCTCGACCTGGCTGATCTGCAGGTTCGCGTCGTTGGTGCCCTCGGCGACGACGAGCTCGACGTCGGAGTACTTCTCGGCCTCGGCGATGGCGGCGGTGTTGATGGCGCCGAGCCAGCCGTGGTCGGCGGCGGGGCCGGAGAAGCCGATGGTGATCGTGTCACCCGTGGCCGCGTTGTCCTCCACCGTGGTGTCGGCGGCCGGTTCGGCCGCTCCGCCGGAGTCGGGGGTGCCGGCGGTGCAGGCGGTGAGAAGCCCCATCACCGCGAGCGTCGCCCCCGACGCCATCGCGATCCGCGGCCAGATCCTGTGTGTTGATTGCATGTCATCCTCCTGGACAGTCGTCGTTGACGATCCACACAGTAGCAGTTATGTTGATGAAGTGATCAAAGTCGACCATGAAACGTCATTACTCGAGGTGAGGGCGTTGACCAAGGCCTTCGCGGGCGTCCGCGCCCTCGACGGCGTGGAGCTGACGGTGCTGCCCGGCGAGGTGCACTGCGTGCTCGGCCAGAACGGCGCGGGCAAGTCCACGCTCATCAAGACCCTCTCGGGGGTGAACCAGCCCGACTCGGGTGAGATCCGCTGGAACGGGGAGCCGGTGTCCATTGCCGACCCGGTCGCCGCCATCCAGCTCGGCATCGCGACGATGTACCAGGAGCTCGACGTCGTCGACGGCCTGACCGTGGCCGAGAACATCTTCCTCGGCCACGAGCACGCGCGGGCCGGGGTGACGGAGCGGCGGCGGAGCGCGAAGGAGGCCGCCGCCCTGATGGCGCGGCTCGGGCATCCGCAGATCTCGCCCTCGCGGGAGGTCGGCTCGCTCTCGGCCGCCAACAAGCAGATCGTGAGCATGGCCCGGGCGCTCAGCCACGACGCCAAGCTGATCGTGATGGACGAGCCCTCGGCCGTGCTTGACTCCGAGGAGGTGAAGAACCTCTTCCGGGTGGTGCGCGAACTGACCGCTGCCGGGATCGCGGTGATCTACATCTCGCACCGGCTCGAGGAGATCCGCGAGATCGGCGACCGCATCACGGTGATCAAGGACGGGCGCACGATGGCGACCTCGCTGCCGGTGGCGACCACGCCGACCGCCGAGCTGATCACACTGATGACCGGCCGTACGGTCGAGAACGTCTTCCCGCCGGCACCCGGGGTGCCCGCCGAGGCGCCCGTGGTGCTGTCGGTGCAGGGGCTCGGGCTCGCCGGGGTCTTCTCCGACGTGAGCTTCGAGGTGCGGGCCGGCGAGATCGTGGGGCTCGCGGGCCTGGTGGGGTCGGGCCGTTCCGAGATCGTCGAGACGCTGTACGGGGCGCGCAAGGCCACCGCCGGCACGGTCGAGGTCGACGGGCGTCGGCTGCCCGCCGGCTCGGTGCGGGCCGGGGTGCACGCGGGCATGGGGCTCTCGCCCGAGGAGCGCAAGAGCCAGGGGCTCATCCTCGACGAGCCCGTCTACCGCAACGTCACCCTCGCGAGCTTCACCCGCTGGGCCAGGCTCGGCTTCCTCGACGAGAGGGCCGAGCGCCGGGTCGCGCGGGAGCAGCTCGACGCGCTCGAGCTGCGGCCCGCCGACCCCGACCGTCCCGCACGCACGCTCTCGGGCGGCAACCAGCAGAAGCTGCTGCTCGCCCGCTGGCTCGTGCACGGCACGCGCATCCTGCTGCTCGACGAGCCCACCCGGGGCGTCGACGTGGGGGCGCGCGCCGAGATCTACGCCCTGATCCGCCGCCTGGCGGAGAAGGGCACCGCGATCGTCGTCATCTCCAGTGAGATCGACGAGGTGCTCGGTCTCTCCGACCGGGTGCTCGTCGTGGCCGAGGGCCGCGTCATCCACACCAGCCGAGCCGACGACATCGACGAGCACGGCGTTCTCGATCTCGTGATGAAAGGAACCGCCGCATGAGCGAGCAGAACTCCGCCGCCACCCTCGCCGGGCCGCCGCCCACGGGCGGCCAGACGCCCACCGACAAGACCCCGAGTGCGATCGGGCGGATGCTCGGGGGGTCGGCCGGGCGCAGCCTCGGCCTCGTCATCGCGCTGCTGGCGCTCTTCGTGGTGGGCACCGTCACCGCGGGCGACCGCTTCGCCAGCTTCGAGAACGTGCTGACGATCATCCGCTTCGCCTCGATCATCGGGGTGATCAGCATCGGCATGACCTTCGTGATCACGGCGGGCGGCATCGACCTCTCGGTGGGCTCGGTGATGGGGCTCGCCACGGTGGTCGCGACGCTGTCGTGGGTGCAGGACTTCGCGAGCTCGACCAGCTGGATCGTGATGGTGGTCGTCGCGCTGGCGGTGGGTGCCGGGGCGGGGCTGATCAACGGGATCGTGATCGCCTACGGGAACGTGGTGGCGTTCATCGCCACCCTCGCGATGCTCGTCGCCGCCCGCGGTCTCGCCGAGGTGCTGGCCAACCGCACGACGCAGATCGTGAAGGAGCAGGGCTTCCTGTCGGCGATGCGGGGTGACCTGATCGGGGTGCCGATCCTGATCTGGATCTTCGTGATCGTCGTGATCGCCGGCTGGTTCCTGCTGAACCGCACCACCTTCGGCCGCCGCACGGTCGCCATCGGTGGCAACCTCGAGGCCGCACGGCTCGCGGGCATCAAGGTGAAGCGCCACATCATGTACGTCTACGTGCTGGCCGGGCTGACCGCCGGCATCGCGGCCGTGATGATGCTGGCCCGCACGACGGCCGGCACCTCGACGCACGGCACGCTCTACGAGCTCGACGCCATCGCGGCGGTCGTGGTCGGCGGCACCCTGCTCGTGGGCGGTCGCGGCACGATCATGGGCACCGTGCTCGGCGTGCTGATCTTCTCGACCCTGACGAACGTGTTCACGCAGAACAACCTGTCGACGTCGGTGCAGGCCATCGCGAAGGGCGCCATCATCGTGGCGGCGGTCATGCTGCAGCAGCGGCTCGCGAACCGCAGCCGGTCGCGCAAACCGTAGGCGGCATCAGGCTAGGAGACGAGGGCGATGATGAGGGTGACCACGCCGATGAGGGGTGCGAGGCCCTGGATGCTCGCCGAGCGCAGGTTGCGGCGACCTGTCGAGATGAGCACGGCCGCCGCCAGCACCATCGACAGTCCGGCGAAGAGCGCGATCGCGGCTCCGGCCGGAACCGCTCCGGCCCAGTAGAGGATGACGCCGAGCACGACGCCGACCGCGAGGAAGAGGTTGTAGAAGCCCTGGTTGTAGGCCAGAGGCGCGGTGGTGTCGGCGTCCGCCTGCGAGGTGAGGCCGAAGATCTTCCAGGTGGCCGGGTGCCGCCAGCGGAGGCTCTCCAGAACGAAGATGTAGACGTGGATGAGCCCCGCGAGAACGAGGAAGACGGATGCGACGACGGCCATGCGGTCAGCTTAGGGTTGGAACCGGCATCCGCCTGCTCACGAAGGAGAGAACATGACCCGAGTCGTCGTCACCGGAGGAAGCGGGAAGCTGGGCCGCGCGGTCGTCACGCACCTGCTCGACAGCGGCTACGAGGTCGTGAACCTCGACCAGCGGCCGGGGTCGGATGCGCGGGCCCTGTTCGTGCAGACCGACCTGACCGACTACGGCCAGGTGCTGCAGTGCCTCACGAGCGTCGACGACCGCTACGACGGGGTGGATGCGCTCGTGCACCTCGCGGCGATCCCGGCGCCGGGGCTCCGGCCCAACTCGGCGATCTTCGCCAACAACGTGCCGGCGAGCTACAACGTCTTCGCCGCGGCGAAGGCCGCCGGGATCGACAACGTCGTCTGGGCCTCGAGCGAGACCGTGCTCGGCCTGCCGTTCCTGGAGAACCCGCCGCCCTCCTTTCCGGTCGACGAGGAGTACCCGGTGCGCCCGTCGACGACCTACTCCCTCGGCAAGGCCGTCGAGGAGGAGATGGCGCGGCACTTCACGCGCTGGAACCCGAACCTCAAGCTGATCGGCCTCCGTTTCTCGAACGTGATGGACGTCGAGGACTACGCCGCCTTCCCCTCCTTCGAGCAGGCACCCGAGAGCCGCTCCTGGAACTCCTGGGGCTACATCGACGCCCGTGACGGGGCGCAGGCCGTGCGGCTCGCGCTGGAGAGCACTCTCTCCGGCTTCGAGGCCTTCATCATCGCCGCCGCCGACACCGTGATGACGACGCCCTCGGCCGAGCTCGCGGCGCGCTTCTTCCCCGAGGTGCCGTTCAGCCGCGAGGTCACGGGCACCGAGACGCTGCTCGGCATCGACAAGGCGCGGCGCATGCTCTGGTTCGAGCCGAAGCACTCCTGGCGCGACCACGTCTGAGCGGGCCGGGTCGGCGCCTCACTCGTCCGGGCGGGGCGCGGGGGCGAAGCTGGAAGGAGACCGGCAATCTGACCGATCGTGCAGGCACTGACCGATCGGTCAGGATACTCTCGAGGTCATGCCCATCCAGCCCATCGCGCGCGTGCAGAACGACGTCGGCGCCGAGCTGCGCGGCATCGCCCTGCAGATGTTCGCCGAGAACGGCTACGCCGGCACGAGCCTGCAGCAGATCGCCGACGCGGCGGGCTACTCGAAGTCGAGCGTGCTCTACCACTTCGGCTCGAAGGAGTCGCTCTTCGACGCGGCTCTCCGTCCCGCCGTCGAGCAGCTCTCGCTGTTCCTCGACTCCATCGTCGAGAAGCTGATGGCCGACGACCGCCGCGACGGCTTCGTCACCGAGTTCATCGACCTGCTGCTCGAGCACCGCCTCGCCGCGCACATCATCATCAACCAGGGCCAGACCCTGTCCGACATCGTGGTGATCGACGAGGCCCGCGGCCTGATCGACCGCATCGGCGAGTCGTTCATGGTCGGCCTGCCCACCCCGGCGCAGCGCATCCGTCTGGGTGTCGCCCTCGCCGGAGCCGCGTACGTGATGGTCGCCTCACGACCGAGCGTCGCCGAGATCGAAGACGTCGACGAGGTCAGGGAGGCCCTCATCGACGTCGTCACCGAGCTCATCACCCCGCTGACCCGCTGACCGCACCTGCTGCACCCGCCGCACCGCTTCATCACCGACCCGCTGACCCGAGGAGCCCTCCCGTGGCAACACTGCTCTACCGCATCGGCCGCTTCGCCTACCGTCGCGCCTGGTACGTCGTGATCGGCTGGGTGCTCGTGCTCGGCGCGATCCTCGGCGGCGGTCTCGCCCTCGGCGGCCAGACCCAGGAGAGCTTCACCATCCCGGGCACCGAGTCGCAGCAGGCGATCGACAAGCTCGACACCCTCTTCCCCCAGGCGGCGGGAGCGGGCGCGACGATGGTCGTCTCGGCCCCCGACGGTCAGAACGTGAACGACGACCCGGTGAAGCAGGAGATCTCCGACGTCGCCGACGGCATCACCGACCTCGACCAGGTCGCGAGCGTCGTCTCGCCGTACTCCGAGTACGCCACCGACGCGATCTCCGAGGACGGCACGACAGCCCTGATCAAGGTGCAGTTCGACGGCCCGGCCACCGATGTGGAGGACTCCTCGCTCGACGCGCTCGAGGACGCCGGGCAGAAGCTCGTCGACGAGGGCTTGACCGTCTCGTACACCGGCGAGGTGTTCCAGTCGACCGGGTTCGGCCTCACGATCACCGAGGTGTTCGGCGTCGTGTTCGCCTTCGTCGTGCTGCTGGTCACCTTCGGCTCGCTGCTGACAGCCGGCCTGCCGCTGCTCTCGGCCCTGATCGGCGTGGGCGTCGCCATGGGCGGCATCACGCTGGCCGCCGCCTTCACCACCGTCTCGAGCACCGCGCCGACGCTGGCGGTGATGATCGGGCTGGCGGTCGGCATCGACTACGCCCTGTTCATCCTGTCCCGGCACCGCACGCAGCTCGCGCTCGGGATGGATCCGGAGGAGTCGGCCGCGCGCTCCGTCGCCACCGCCGGCGCCGCCGTCGTGTTCGCCGGTCTGACCGTCATCATCGCGCTGCTCGGCCTGCTGGTCGTCGGCATCCCGTTCCTGTCGGTGATGGGCGTCGCCGCCGCGTTCGCCGTGCTCGCGGCGGTCTGCATCGCCATGACGCTGCTGCCGGCGATCATGGGGATCGCCCGCGGCAAGCTCGTGCCCAAGGCCGGGTCGAGGGCGGCCCGGAGGGCGATCGCCGCCAACGAGCACGACCACGAGGATGCTGGGGAACGCGCATCCGGAGCCCCCGTCTCGAACAGCTCGGGCGACGCCCCGCCGTCGGCACCGGCACCGGCAGTCAAGCGCGCCGGGCCTTCGCTCGGCGGGCGCTGGGTGGCCCTCGTGATGAAGGCGCCGATCGTGTTCATCGTGCTCGTCGTGGGGCTGCTCGGGGCTGCGTCGATCCCGGCCGCGAGCCTCGACCTCAACCTGCCGACCGCGGCCTCGCAGCCCGAGGGCTCGACCACCCGCACGGCCTACGACACCATCGCCGAGAAGTTCGGCGAGGGCAGCAACGGCACCGTCGTGGTGGTGGCCGACATCACGCAGACCACCGACATCCAGAACGACCTCGCGGGCATCCGCTCGGATCTCGAGGCCGTCGACGGCGTCGCCTCGGTGGGCCAGGGCCTGCCCGACGAGACGCTCGACACCGCGATCTTCCAGGTCGTGCCGACGACAGCGCCCGACTCGCCCGAGACCAAGGAGCTCGTGCAGCGGCTGCGCGACCTGAAGGGCGAGATCGAGGATCAGTACGACGTGCCGATCACCGTCAGCGGCCAGACCGCGGTCGCGATCGACGTCTCGACGCAGCTGACCAACGCGCTGCTGCCGTTCGGGGTGCTGGTGGTGGGGCTGTCGATCATCCTGCTGGCCATGGTGTTCCGTTCGATCGCGGTGCCGATCAAGGCGGCCCTCGGCTTCCTGCTCACGGTGGGGGCGTCGTTCGGCGTCACGGTCGCGGTGTTCCAGGACGGCTTCGCGGCCGATCTGCTGAACGTCGAGTCGACCGGACCGATCATCAGCTTCCTGCCGATCCTCCTGATGGCCATCCTGTTCGGGCTCGCCATGGACTACGAGGTGTTCCTCGTCTCGGGCATGCGCGAGGAGTTCGTCAAGACAGGGGACGCCCGCCGGGCCGTTCGGATCGGCTTCCAGAACGGGGCGCGCGTCGTCACCGCGGCCGCGCTGATCATGTTCTTCGTCTTCTTCGCCTTCGTGCCCGAGGGGGAGGGGCCGATCAAGGCCATCGCCCTGGCGCTCGCCGTCGGTGTCTTCGTCGACGCGTTCCTCGTGCGCATGACGCTCGTCCCGGCCGTGATGACCCTGCTCGGCCGGCACGCCTGGTACCTGCCGAAGTGGCTCGGGCGCATCCTGCCGAACGTCGACGTCGAGGGCGAGAGCCTGCGCGAGCACCTCGACGAGGCGTCCTGGGCGTCGACGCAGTCGGCGGCGGTCGACGCCGATTCGCTGGAGATCGACGGGGCCGGTGGCCCGCACACCTTCTCGGTCGAGGCCGGCAGCCTCACCGTCGTCACCGGCGACACCGCCGCGCGGCGCCTGGTCGGTGCGGCGATCGCCGGACGCATCGCCCCCTCGGGGGGCCGACTGCAGGTGCTCGGCCACGGTCTGCCCTCCGAGAGCGGCGACGTGGCCCGCCGGGTCACGCTGGTCGACCTCGACTCGCGCCGGCTCGACTCCACCGTCACCGTCGGCGACGCCCTGAACGAGCGCCTCGCTCTCGGCTCTCCGTGGTTCCGTCGCGACAAGCACGCGGCCTCGCGCCTCGTCGGGCGGGTCAACTCCTCGCTCGCGGCGGCCGGCCGCGGCGAGGCGCCGATCGACGTGCACCGCACACTCGGCGAGCTGTCGCCGCTCGCGCTCTCGCTGGTCACGGTCGCCCTCGGCGTGGCCGACGGTGCGCCGCTCGTGGTCGTCGACGCGGGCGACGGGGAGTTCGCGCATCCGTCGGGCACCGCCTTCGTGGCCGCCGTCGCGGGCATCGCCGACCCGGGCACCACCCTGCTGCTGGGCCTCTCGGCCGCCCCCGCCGCACACGCCTCGAGTGTCGGCACAGCCCTCGGCGACCGGATGCTCGGCCGCATCGACCTGGGCTCACCGCCCTCCCCCTCCTCCCTCGGCACCGCCTCCGCGAACCCGGCCCCGGCCGCGAAAGGACTCTCGCGATGAGCACCTCGACCTCCGCCACCCCAACACCCCGCGCGAAGCGGCGCACCCGCATCGCCCTGATCGTGCTCGCGGCCGTCGCGGTGGCGCTCACCCCGCTCGCGGTCAACGGACTGTTCGCGGGAGCCCTCTCGAACGCCGACACGAACCTCACGCAGGTGCCGGCGGCGATCGTGAACAACGACAAGCTGGTCACGACCACCGCTGCCGACGGCACCGAGTCGGTGAACTTCGCCGGTCGCGGGCTCGTCACCGAGCTCACCGGGCCGGGGGAGAGCGGCTTCGGCTGGGAGCTGACCAACTCGGAGCAGGCGGAGGAGGGGCTCAAGGACGGCACCTACTACGCGGTGCTGACCATCCCCGAGGACTTCTCGGCCACCCTCAACACTCTCGCGACGCCCGACCCGAAGGCCGGGCTGATCGACATCCAGACCGACGACTCGCACGGCTACCTCTCGGGCATCCTCGCCTCGACCGTCGCCTCGGCGGTGCAGGCCGGCTTCGGCCAGACCGTCACGGCGCAGGTCGTGAACGGCGTCTACACGAGCTTCGGCACGCTCGGCACGAGCCTCTCCGACGCCGCCTCGGGCGCCTCCCAGCTCGGCACGGGCGCCGACGGCCTCGCCTCGGGCGCCACGCAGCTCGCCGACGGCCTGAACCAGCTCTCGACCGGCGCCGCTTCGGCGGCGACCGGGGCGACGCAGCTGTCGGACGGGCTCGGGCAGCTGTCGACGGGGGCGGCCACCGCTGCGAGCGGGGCGACGGAGTTCAGCTCGGGGGTAGGGCAGTTCACCGCGGGGGTCTCCGGGGTCTCGGCGGGCGTGACGGAACTGTCGACGAAGACGGACGGGCTCGGGCAGGCCGCGCCGCTCTTCACCGCTTACACCGGCGGAGTGACCGGATCGAACCAGCTCGCCACGGCGTTGCTCAACCAGGTGAATGGCGATCCGACCGTGCCCGCATACGTGTCCAAGCAGCTCACCGCGCTCTCCGGGACCCTGGGTGGGATCGATGCCTACACGCCGCAGATCGCGGCGGTCGGTGCCGGTCTCCCCGGCCTGGAGACGGGCATCGACGAGCTCGACGCCGGAGTTTCCCAGCTGGCGGCCGGCGGCCCGGCCCTCGCGACCGGCGCCTCAGGCCTCGCCGACGGCGTGAACCAGCTCTCGGCCGGGCTCGCGCAGACCGCGCCGGGCGCTGCCGAGCTCGCCAGCGGCGTGGGCCAGCTGTCGGACGGGGTGGCGCAGACCGTGCCGGGGGCCGAGCAGCTCGCGAGCGGCGCGACGCAGCTGGGCGACGGGGCCGAGGAGCTGTCGAGCGGGCTCAGCACCGGGGCGACGCAGCTGACCGATCAGGCGCCGAGCGACTCGGAGGCGGCCGCCAAGGTCGCCGCGGCGCCCGTGGACGTCGACGTGTCGACCGCGAACCAGGTGAACAGCATCGGGCAGGTCGTGTCGACCATCCTGCTCCCGACCGCCCTGTGGATCGGCGCGCTCGCCCTGTTCCTCTGGCTGCGGCCGTTCTCGCGGCAGGTGCTGGCGTCGTCGGTGCCGACCGGGCGGCTCACGCGTCGCACCTTCGCGATCGCCGGCGGGCTCGCCGCTGCGCAGACGCTGATCGTGGTGCTGTTCATCCACATCGCCCTCGGTGTCGAGTGGGCGTCGTTCCCGGCGACCCTCGGGTTCTCGCTGCTGGTCGCGCTGGCCTTCACGGCCTTCCACCAGCTCCTGAGCACCGCGTTCGGCCGCATCGGATCCGTGATCTCGCTCGTGCTGCTGGCCCTGCAGCTGGCGTCGACGGGTGGGCTGTACCCGGTCGAGATCCTCTCGCCGCCGTTCCAGGCGATCAGCGCCGTGACGCCACTGAGCTACGCGGTGGCCGGCATCCAGGCGATCCTCACCGGGGGGTCGGCGGGCACCGTGCTCTCGGCCGCGGTGGTCATGGTCGTGATGCTGCTGCTCAGCCTCGCACTGTCGCAGGCGGCCCTCGCCCGGCGCCGGCGACCCGACACGATCGGCTGGATCGTGCCGCAGCGGGCACGGGCGGTGACCGCGTAGCGCCGGGCCGCGCATCCGCTCGCCCTGCCCTCGACCGTCGGGCGGGCGGGCCGCCGCGGCGCGCGTAGCATGGTCGGGATGACCCGTTCAGTGCGCTCCGGCTTCCCCTGGCTGCTCGTCACCGGGATCGTCGCGATCGGGTTCATCCTTCGCGGGCCGATCGTGGCCGTCGCGCCGATCACTCCCGAGATCAGCGGCGACCTCGCGTTGAACGCGGCCCAGGCCGGGCTGCTGACCAGCCTGCCGGTGCTCTGCTTCGCGCTCGTCACACCGTTCGCGTCGGTGTTCATCGGCCGGGCGGGGGCGAACCTCGCGACCACCGTGGCGATCCTCGGTGTGGGCATCGGCTCGATCGTGCGGTCGGCGGGCGGTGCCGAGGCGACCTTCACCGGCACGATCATCATGGGTGCCTTCATCACCATCGGCAACGTGGTGATCCCGGTGATCATCCGCCGCGACGTGCCGACCGCCCGCGTGGGCATCGTCACCGGCGCGTACACCTCGGCGATGAACGTCAGCTCGATGATCACCTCGCTCGGCACCGTGCCGCTCTCGGCGGCCTTCGGCTGGCGCGGCGCCCTCCTCGCCTGGACCGGCTTCGTCGTCATCGCCGCCGTGTTCTGGCTGGTCGCGGTCGGGCCGCGGGCCGCCGTGAGATGGGGGCCGCTGAAGCCGGCGGTCGAGACCGGCGCGGTCGACACGGTCGCCGTCGACACCCGCGGCATCCCGATCGCGCCGCCCGAGCCGCGCACCTGGCGCAACCTCTCGGCGGTGCTGCTCGCGCTGGCCTTCGCGGGGCAGGCCTTCTCGTACTACGGGCTGACCGCGTGGTTCCCGAGCATCCTGCAGCAAGAGGTCGGATACTCGGCCGCCGCCGCGGGCACCAGTTCGTCGATCTTCCAGATCGCGGCCGTCGTGGGGGCCCTCGGCGTGCCCCTGCTCGCACAGCGGCTGGGCATCCCGCGCACCTTCATCGGGGTGGCTGTGCTCTGGGTGACCTTCCCGCTCGGGCTGATGCTCGCCCCGGATGCGTGGCTCGCGTGGGGCTTCCTCGGCGGCGTCGCGCAGGGCGGCGGCATCACGATCGTGTTCATGCTCGTCGTGCAGCTCTCGCTGACCGGCACCCACGCGCGGCGGCTCTCGGCGATGGTGCAGGGCGTCGGCTACGCGCTCGGCGCGACCGCGCCCGCCCTCGTCGGAGCGGTGCACGACGCCACCGGCGCCTGGACACTGCCGATCGCGGTCGTGCTGGGCGCCACCCTGGTGTTCGCGGTCGCGGGGCTGCTCGGGGCCCTGCGCGCGACGGGGCCGCGGCGACGCTGACCTCGGCGACGCTGACCTGGGCGGCGGCGGGCTGCGCGAACGGTCCAGAGCGACGGATGCGCGCCTAGGCTGGTTCCGTGGACTTCAGAATCTTCACCGAACCGCAGCAGGGTGCGAGCTACGACGAGCTCCTGGCCGTCGCCAAGGCGACGGAGGAGCTCGGCTTCGACGCGTTCTTCCGCTCCGACCACTACCTCCGGATGGGCGACGGCGACCCGGGCTACGGGCCGACCGACGCCTGGACGACGCTGGCCGGCCTCGCCCGCGAGACCAGCCGCATCCGGCTCGGCACACTGGTGTCGAGCGTGACGTACCGGTATCCGGGCATCCTCGCGATCCAGGTCGCGCAGGTCGACGCCATGTCGGGCGGACGGGCCGAGCTGGGGCTCGGCACCGGGTGGTTCGCCGAGGAGCACCGGGCATACGGCATCCCGTTCCCGCCGAAGCGGTTCGACCTGCTCGAGGAGCAGCTCGAGATCGTGACCGGGCTCTGGTCGACCCCGGCCGGTTCGACGTACTCGTTCTCGGGGGACCACTACACGCTCGAGGACTCGCCCGCGCTGCCGAAGCCGGTGCAGTCGCCGGTTCCCGTGATCGTCGGCGGCAAGGGTGCGAAGCGCACACCGCTGCTCGCCGCCCGCTTCGCGACCGAGTTCAACATCCCGTTCCCCGACCCGGGCACGACGCCGGAGCTCATCGCCGGCGTGCGGTCGGCGTGCGAGTCGATCGGGCGCGACCCCGAGTCCCTCGTCTACTCGGCGGCGCTCGTGGTGGCGACGGGGTCCTCGGAGGCGGAGTTCCACGCGCGGGCCGCGGCGATCGGGCGCGAGCCCGCGGAGCTGCGCGAGAACGGGCTGGCCGGGTCGGCCGCCGAGGTCGTCGACAAGCTCGGCGCCCTCCGCGCCGAGGGGGTCACCCGCGTCTATCTGCAGGTGCTCGACCTGGCCGACCTCGATCACCTCGACTTCATCGCCCGCGAGATCGTCCCGCAGCTGGGCTGACCGGCGAGGGCGTTCGAGTCGCGGCGAATTGTCGCTCGCGGGCTCGACTCGCGCCATATGGTCGCCGTTCGGCGCGACTCGGCTGCGCGGAGGGCGGGTCAGACGGGGAGGGCCTCGAGGGAGGCGCGGAGGCGGGTGAGCTCGGACGCGTGGGCCGCGAGCCGGCGGTCCTCGTCGGAGAGCGCCGGCAGCGGAGCGACCGGGCGGGCGCGCCCGTCGGGGCCGAGGTCGACGAAGATCGTCATGCAGTGCGTCGTCAGCCGCAGCTCCTGAGGCGTGCGCGGCGACGCGGCCCGCACGTGCACCGCGATGTGCAGGCTCCGCCCGCCCGTGTGGATCAGCCGCGCCTCCACCTCGACGAGGTCGCCGATCCGGATCGGGCTGAAGAAGTGGATGCCGCCCGAGTACACCGCGACGGCCTGCTCCGACGTCCAGGAGGCGGCGCAGGCGTAGGCCGCCTCGTCGATCCAGCGCAGCACCGTTCCGCCGTGGGCGTTGCCGCCGAAGTTCGCGTCCTGCGGCGCCGCGAGGAAGCGGAAGACCGTGCGCGGCGTCGTGCCCTCGTCGGTGAAGTGCTGGCCGAGCATCGCGTCGCGGATGGCACGGCGCGGGGCGAGTCTCTCCGCGGCACGTTCGTGGAGCATCCGCTCGTCGTCGTCGGCCGGCAGCCACGACGGCACCTCCTGCGGCACTCCGGCGCCGTCGACCGCGACGAAGACGAGCAGGCAGTGGGTGGCGGGCGTGAAGCGGCGGCTCCGCGCATCCGCCGAGCCGATCTGCACGAGCACCTGCATGCTCGTTCGCCCCGTGTGGATGATGCGCGCCCGGGCCTCGATCAGCTCGCCCGGCTGCACGCGGCGGGTGAAGTGCACGTTGCCGACGTAGGCGGTGACGCAGTAGGCGCCGCTCCAGCCGACGGCGCAGGCGTAGCCGGCCTTGTCGATCCACTCGAGCACGCGGCCGGCGGCGACGGTGCGGCCGTCGGCGGCGGCGTCTTGCGGGGCCGCGAGGAAGCGCAGGGTGATGCGGTCGTTCGAGGTCACCTTCGTCACACTGGCAGGTTCCGGATGCCCGTTCCGGGCGACCGGGCGGAAAGATCGGCCGTTCTTGCGAACCGGGCAAGGCGCGGCGGTGTGGCGGCCCGGCGAGCCCAGGGCGCGGGGGTGTCGGCGGCTGGGCGTACTCGGGGCGCGGGCGGTGTCGGCGGGCGGGCGTACTCTGGGCGCATGACCGTGATCTCGCTGCTCGACCTGCGCATCAAGCCCGACCTGCTCGACTCCGCGCCGGAGGTGATCCACTCGGTGCTCGCCGCCACCCGCGCCCGCGAGGGCAGCCTCGGTGTCGAAGTCACCGTCGATGCCGACGACCGCCAGCACTTCATCGTGGTCGAGAAGTGGGAGTCGATGGAGGCCGACGACGCGTACCGCGAGTGGCGCTCGACGCCCGAGGGCGTGTCCGACCTGGGGTCGCTGCTGGCGGCGCCGCCGGTGCTGACGCGCACGGTCGTCACCGACATCTGAGCTGTCGCCGCCTGGTCTCGGGCTGCGCGGCACTCGACAGGGGCTGGCTGATCGTGTAGTGTCGGTTGGTCGGCTCTGGACACCGTGGGGTTCCCCGCGGTTGGGTTTGTAAGTCTGGTGGGCCGGTTTCCCAGTCAGTGCATGGATGCGCTGGTCACTGGTGAATGTCGCGTACGACACGGCCCCCGCTACTCCCGGGGATCTAGTTAGCACTGCCAACACGTTCGGTGTTGAGGTGTGCGCAATTCGAGATAACCCAGGAAGAATCATGCCCAAATCCAACAAGTCCGGTGGCTTCAAGGCCGCCAAGAACTACGAGCCCCGCACTCCAGGCAAGGGCGGCCCCAAGGCCGGCAGCCGCAGCCCCTCGCACCGCGGCTTCAAGCCCGCCGACGAGTCGGCACCGCGCAAGCAGCGCTGGAACGCCGACGAGCGCAGCGCCCGCGGCGCGGCCCCGAGCTCGCGCGGCGAGCGTCCCTCGTACGGCGACCGCCCCGAGCGTCCCGCCTACGGTGACCGTCCCGAGCGTGGTGGCTACAACCGCGGCGAGCGTTCTGAGCGTCCTGCGTATGGTGACCGTCCCGAGCGTGGCGGCTACAACCGCGGCGAGCGTTCTGAGCGTCCTGCGTACGGCGACCGTCCCGAGCGTGGCGGCTACAGCCGCCCGAGTCGCGAGAACGGCTTCAACAAGTCGGGCACCGGCACCGGCCGCAGCGAGCGTCCCTCGTACGGCCGCGACGAGCGTCCCGCGTACAACCGCGACGAGCGTCCCTCGTACGACCGCGACGAGCGTCGCGTGCCGCAGCGCACCGACCGCCAGAAGTGGAACGACGCCCGCAACGAGGAGCGCCGCGCCGAGGCCGCCAAGGCCCGCGAGGATGCGCCGAAGCGGACGTGGGAAGAGCGCCCGAAGCGCTCCTTCGACGATCGCCCCAAGCGCTCCTTCGATCGCGACGACCGCCCGGCTCGCACCGAGCGCCCCGCGTACAATGACCGTCCGGCTCGCACCGAGCGTCCGGCGTACAACGACCGGCCGGCCCGCAGCTTCGACGACCGCCCGAAGCGCTCGTTCGACCGCGACGACCGCCCGGCCCGCACCGAGCGTCCGGCGTACAACGATCGCCCGGCCCGCAGCTTCGACCGCGACAGCCGCCCGGCACGCGCCGACCGCAGCGACCGCGGCAGCGACTTCTACCCGAACCGCGACAACAAGCCCGCCTTCAACCAGGTCGACGACGTCGTGCTCGAGCGCCTCGAGGCCCAGGCCACCCTCGCCGGAGACGTCGACGGCGTGACCTTCGCCGACCTCGGCATCGGCGGCAACATCACCCGCGTGCTCGCGGAGCTCGGCGCCGAGAGCCCGTTCCCGATCCAGGCGGCCACCATCCCCATGGTGCTCGAGGGTCGCGACGTGCTCGGCCGTGGCCGCACCGGTTCCGGCAAGACCATCGCCTTCGGTGCCCCCCTCGTGGAGCGCCTGATGGAGAACGGCGGCGGCGCGAACCGCAAGCCGGGCCGCAAGCCCCGGGCGCTCATCCTGGCCCCGACCCGCGAGCTGGCCCTGCAGATCGACCGCACGGTGCAGCCGATCGCCCGGGCCGTCGGCCTGTTCACCACCCAGATCTACGGCGGCGTGCCCCAGGCCCGCCAGGTGGGTGCGCTGCAGCGCGGCGTCGACATCATCATCGGCACCCCCGGCCGCATCGAGGACCTGATCGAGCAGCGTCGTCTCGACCTCAGCGACGTCACCATCACGGTGCTCGACGAGGCCGACCACATGTGCGACCTGGGCTTCCTCGAGCCGGTGCAGCGCATCCTGCGTCACACCAAGGACGGCGGCCAGAAGCTGCTCTTCTCCGCCACGCTCGACAAGGGTGTCGCCACCCTGGTCGAGGAGTTCCTGGTGAACCCGAGCGTGCACGAGGTCGCCGGTGAGGACCAGGCCTCCAGCACCATCGACCACCGCGTGCTGGTCGTCGAGAGCCGCGACAAGAGCGAGATCATCCGGCAGCTGGCCGACCGCGAGGGCAAGACGCTGATCTTCTCCCGCACCCGCGCCTACGCCGAGATGCTCGCCGAGCAGCTGGAGGACGCCGGCTTCCCGGCCACCAGCCTGCACGGCGACCTCAACCAGTCGCGCCGCACGCGCAACCTGCAGCAGCTCACCAGCGGGCGGGTCAGCGTGCTCGTGGCGACCGACGTGGCGGCCCGCGGCATCCACGTCGACGACATCGACCTGGTCATCCAGGCCGACGCCCCCGACGAGTACAAGACGTACCTGCACCGCGCCGGCCGCACCGGCCGCGCCGGCAAGAAGGGCACCGTGGTCACCCTGATCCCGCGCGCCCGCCGTCGTCGCATGGACGAACTGCTCGAGCGCGCCGAGATCCAGGCCGAGATGGTCGACGCCTTCCCCGGCGACGCCCTGCTCGGCGAGCTCGCGGCCGACACCCCGGTCGCGCCCCGCTAGAGCGCGAGCACAAGCAGCCCGAGCCCGAGCCCGAGCACAGCCTAAGCACGAGCGCAGCCCGAGCCCGAGCACAGCCCCAATCCGAGCGAGAGCCCGAGTGAGCCTCACCCCACCGCCGCACGCCGGCCGTCTGCCCCTGGGGGCGGCGGTCGGCGTCGCCGTCGTGTGCGGCGTGCTGATGGCGACGCAGTCGCGTATCAACGGGGAGTTCGGCCGCCGGCTCGGTGACGGCTACACGGCGGCCGCGATCAGCTTCGCGGTCGGCCTGCTGATCGTCCTCGTGATCGTCGCCCTGATGCCCTCCGCCCGGGTCGGTGCCCGCCGGGCCGTCGCCGAGGTGCGCGGCGGCCGGCTTCCGTTCTGGATGCTCTTCGCCGGCGTCGGGGGCGGCATCTTCGTGCTGACGCAGGGCCTCGCCTCCGCCCTCGTGGGCGTCTCGCTCTTCACCGTGGCCTTCATCGGCGGCCAGACCGTGAGCGGCCTCGTCGTCGACCGCGTCGGGATCGGCCCGGGTGGTCGCCGCTACCTGACGGTCCGTCGGGTGCTGGGCGCGGGCATCGCGTTCGGCGTGGTGGTCTGGTCGGTCGCCGCGCACATCGACCCCGAGATCCCGTTCTGGCTCCTGCTGCTGCCCTTCGCGGCCGGCATCGCGCAGGCGGTGCAGCAGGCGGCGAACGGCCGTGTGGCCGCCGCCGCGGGCTCGGCCGTCAGCTCCACCCTGTTCAACTTCATCGCCGGCACCGCGCTGCTGCTCGTGATCGCCGTCGTGCACGCGCTCGTCGTGGGCGGCCTGCCGACGTCCTTCCCGCCCGAGTGGTGGCTCTACCTCGGCGGCCCGCTCGGCGTGACCTTCATCTTCGGGCTGGCGACCGCGGTGCGCAGCACGGGCGTGCTGCTGCTCGGCCTCTGCTCCATCTCGGGGCAGCTGCTCGGCTCGATCGCGATCGACCTGATCGCCCCGGGCGCCGGCCACGGCGTCGACTGGACCACCCCGATCGCCGCGGTGCTCGTCATCGCCGCCGTGCTGATCGTCTCACTGCCCTCGCGCCCGCGGCTCTAGCCGCGCCCCCGCGCGCAGCGGGAACCGCGTCAGGATCGCTCTGCCCGGGGGACGGTCTCGGGAACGAGCCGCAGCCCCGCCCGCGCCGGCCGCACGTGCGGCCCGGCCGGGATGCGCCACCCCTCGACCCCGCCGATCGCCGCGATCGCGGCCTCGTCGAGCGTGATCCCGAGGCCGGGCTCGTCGCCGAGGCGGATGCCGCCGTCGTCGATCGTCTGGTCGACCGTGAGGCCGACGGGCATGCCGAGATCCTGCACCTCGGTCGTGAAGTGGTTGGGCACGGCGGCCGCCGCGTGGGCGATCGGGTTGGCGTTGTAGCCGACCGGACTGACGGGCAGGTCGCGGGCGTGCGCGATGGCCGACACCCGCAGGAAGTGGGTGATGCCCCAGACCATGCCGGCCTGCACCACGTCGACGCCGTGCGCGTCGAGAAGCGGCCCGTACTGCTCGAGGCCCACGAGGTTCTCGCCGGTGGCCACGGCGGCCTTGACGGCGCGGCTCACGGCGGCGTTGCCGGCCGAGTCCCAGCGGCGCACGGGCTCCTCGATCCAGGTCAGCGGCACCTGCGCCTCGACCTCGGCGATGTAGCGCACGGCCTGCTTGACGTTCCACGACTCGTTCGCGTCGAGCATCAGCGCGGGGCGGGGGGAGTTGCGCCGGAGGGTGTCGGCGACCGCCTTCAGACGCGCCACGTCGGTGTCGCTGTCGCGGCCGCCCTTGAGTTTGGCGCTCGCGAAGCCGCGCTCGGCGTAGCGCGTGTACAGGGCGACGAGCTCCTCGTCGCCGAGGGCGATGTCCAGGCCCGAGGCGTAGCCGGGCACGAAGCGGTCGCGGGCGCCGAGCGTGCGCCAGAGCGGTTCCCCGGCCATCTTCGCCTTGAGGTCCCAGAGCGCCATGTCGACGGCGCCGATGGTGCCGAAGGTGGCGCCGGCATGGCCCGTCTTGAAGACGTGGGCGAGCATCCGGTCGTAGAGGGCGACGACCGCCCGCGGGTCCTCGTTCTCGATCGCCGGGAAGACCCGTGCGATGTCGGTGTGCGCGCCGAGACCGATGCCGGTGAGGCCGCCGTCGGTGTGCAGCAGCAGCAGGGGCACCTCGGTGACGCCACCGGCCACCACGCCGTTGACGTCACCGACGGGGCGGCCCCAGTCGTGCACGGTGGTCAGACTCGTGAAGCCTGTGATTCTCATCGTGTCCTGCTTTTCTCCAGTGAACCGCACGACGCCTCTCGCGAGAGCGTGTGAACAGCATACATCATATGTTTGGTGACGCCACAACCGACAGACGTATGACGAGTGGCGGATGCTCGCGCCTAGACTCGTCGCATGAGCATCGACTCCGCCGACACCGCCGTCGCGCCCGTGTTGCCCACCGTCGGGGTGCGCGCACCCGCCGCCCGGCTCGGGGTGGCGGTCGTGCAGCAGCTCGTCGACGTGATCGTCACCGGGGCCCTGAAGCCCGGCGAGCTCCTTCCGCCGGAGGGACCGTTGACGGCGCAGTTCGGGGTGAGCCGCACGGTGATCCGCGAGTCGGTCAAGCGGCTCGAGGAGAAGGGCCTGGTCACGGTCGCCCAGGGGCGCGGCACGCAGGTCAACCCGACCTCCGAGTGGAACCTGCTCGACCCGGTGGTGCTCACGGCGATGATCGAGCACGACGACGCACTCGGCATCCTCGACGAGCTGAGCAGTGTGCGCTCGGGCCTCGAGTCGTCCATGGCGGCGGATGCGGCCCGGCGCGCCGACAGGGACGCGGTCGACCGGCTGCGGGCCTCGCTGCAGCGCATGCAGGACGTCATCGACGACCCGCCCGCCTTCCGGCAAGCCGACATCGACTTCCACCACCTGGTGATGCGGCTCTCGGGCTCACGGCTGGCCTCGAGCCTCGCCCGCACCCTGTTCGACCGGGCGCTGGAGAGCAGTCGGTACCACGGGCGCGACCCGGAGCACGCCTTCGAGCTCACGATCGACGAGCACGCGACGGTGCTCGACGCGATCTCCTCCGGAGAGCCCGAGGCCGCGGAGAAGGCCATGCGGGCGCACATCGACGGCTCGTGGAGCCGTCGCCGCCTGCCGGTGCGCGGGCGCGACTGAACCGTTCCCTACCCCGAACGAGTGATACCGGCGGCCGCCGGGACTTCCTAGGCTTCGTATGCCGCTCGACTGATCGACCGGCGTCGAACAGGGGGCTCGGTGGCCGGCAGGCATGCGCGCGCGCGGAGGCACGACGAGGCGCCGGTTCCCCGCTACGCGCGCGGTCGTCCGCCGCACCGGGCGACGGAGGGCGGGGTCGACCGCCGCGTGTTCCTCGGGGTGCTCGGCGTCGGCGCCGTCGCCGGGGTGTCGGGGTTCCTCGCCCTGACGGGGGCGGCGGCACCACCCGTGGCCGGTGGGCGGGCGGCGTCCGGGCTCTCGAAGCACACCCCGTCGCCGACGCCGAGCGCCACTCCCACCGCGCAGCCCGACGCCGTCGAGCCCGCCCCCGCGGCTGAACCGGTCGCCGCCGAACCCGCCCTGCCACCGATCGAGAGGGTGCCCCTGCCCTCGGGCCCGATAACCGCCCTCCCCGGCGACGGAGCCCTGCTCGCCTGGACCGTCGACGACGGCTCGAACGCCGAGGTCGTGCGGCTCTACACCGAGTTCGCCGCGGCCACGGGAACCCGCCTCACGTTCTTCCTCAACGGCAGCTACGAGGGCTGGACGCAGCACGCCGACCTCCTGCGACCCCTGGTGCAGTCGGGCCAGATCCAGCTCGGCAACCACACCTTCGACCACGTCGACCTGACAGGCCTCTCGGATGCCCAGGTGATCGCGCAGCTGCAGCAGAACCACGACTTCATCCAGAGCACCTACGGCGTCGACGCCCGCCCCTACTACCGTCCGCCCTACGGCTACCGGGATGCGCGCACCGACCGGCTCGCGGCGAGCATCGGTTACACGTGCCCCGTGCTCTGGTACGGCTCGCTCTCCGACTCGGGCCTGATCACCGAGCAGCAGGTGGTCGACTTCGCGACGCAGTGGTTCCTGCCGCAGCACATCGTGATCGGGCACCTCAACTACCTGCCGGTGACGAACGTCTTCCCGCAGCTGGCCGCGATCGTGGCCGAGCGGGGGCTCCGCACGGTGACGTTGGACGACGTGTTCGTGACGGACTGACGATGCCGGCTCCGTTCAGCCCGCCCGCCCGTAGCTCGCGAGCGCCGTGCCCCGGTCGAGCGCGTGCTGCTCGTCGGCCGAGAGCCCGGCGGTCGCGGTGAGGTAGCTCTGCACCCAGCTGCCGTACCCGTCGGCGAGGTCGACGAGCGGCCAGTCCGAGCCGACCATCAGGCGGCGGGGACCGAAGGCGTCCAGTGCGACCTCCAGCACGCGGTCGAGACGCCGCCGGGCGGCCGCCGACGCCCCGCGTTCGGCGATGCCGGACACCTTGGCCACCACGTTCGGCCGCCGCGCGAGCTCACGGAGGCCCCGCTCCCAGACGTCGAACGAGGGCGTCGCGGCGTCGGCCGGCGGCTGCCCGAGGTGGTCGAGCACGAACAGCAGCCCCTCGTGCGTGTCGGCCGCCCGGGCCGCGGTGTCGAGCTGTCCCGGTCGCAGCACCAGGTCGAACGCGAGACCCGCGCGGGCCACGGCGTCGAGGCCGTGCGCGGTGGCCGCCCGCACCAGCCACTCCGGGTCAGGGTCGATGTGCGCCAGGTGACGGATGCCCGCCAGCCGCTCCCCGCCGGGCGACGCCGCGAGTGCCGAGAGCTGCTCCGCCGCATCCTCGGCCGCGAGGTCGACCCAGCCGACGACGGCGAGCACCGCCGCGCGGTCGTCCGCGGAGCCGGGGGCCGCGGCCTGAGCCCGGCCCGAGGCCGCCGCACCGGCGGCCGCCGCCAGCAGCTCCACCGACTCCGAGGCGTCGTTCACCGCCTGCACCAGCACGAACCCGTCGACGCGACCCGGCGCAGCGGCACGCAGCCCCGCGAGGTCGCAGTCGCGATCCACCTCGGGCACCTCGGCGAGCCACTCGAGCCCCGCCCGTGAGCGCCGCCAGACGTGCGCGTGGGCGTCGACGATCTGGCGGCCCGCGTCGGTCGACGCGGAACCGGGGCCGGGCATCCGCTACTCCTTCGTGCCGCCGGCGGTCATCCCCGAGACGAGGAAGCGCTGCGAAAACAGGAAGACGATGAGCACCGGGAGCACCGACATGATCGTGGCGAGGGCGAGCGTCGGCAGCTGCACCGAGGCGGCACCGGCCGAGGAGGGGTTGAACGCGGGCGTCGAGGCGAGCAGCGAGGTCAGGCCGACCTGCATCGGGTACTGGTCGCTCGCTGGCAGCATCACGAAGGGCAGGAAGTAGTTGTTCCAGTTCTGCACGAAGCTGAAGAACGCCACGAGCGCGACCACGGGCGTCGCCAGCGGCAGCGCGATGCGGGTGAAGACGCCGAACTCGGTGCACCCGTCGATGCGCGCGGCGGCCAGCAGGTCGCGCGGGATGGACGTGGAGAAGTAGATGTACGTCAGGTAGACGCCGAACGGGAAGAACGAGAACGGCAGGATGACCGCGAGCGGCGACCCGATCAGCCCCACGGTGTTCAGCTCGAGGAACACCGGCAGCACGAGTGCGGTGTTCGGGATGAGCATCACCACGAGGGTCGTCACGAGCAGCGCCCGGCGCAGCCGGAATTCCGTCAGCGCCAGGGCGTATCCAGCCGGCACGCTCACCACGAGCGTGATGGCGAGCGCCACCACCGAGTAGAGCGCCGAATTGCCGAGCCAGCCGACGACGGCGCCGTCCTGGAATGCGAACAGCGCGTTCCAGTTCACCGCGAAGCCGTCGAGCGAGCCGAACGAGAAGGGGTTGTTCTGGATCAGATCGGTGGGCGACTTGGTCGTGGCCAGCAGCAGCCAGACGATCGGGATGGCGAAGAACAGCCCGAAGGCCAGCAGCACCAGCGCCACCACGAAGCGGCCCGACCACTGGCCGGGCGTGCCGCGGAGACCGGCGGGGGAGCGCTTCGCGGGGCGGGCGGCGGCGCGGTCGGCGACGTGGCCGGGAGCGGTCGAGAGCGCGGTCATGGTCAGTCCTTCTCGAAGAGTCCGCCGCGGGCGACGAAGAATGCGGACAGCGCCAGGGCGATCACGAGCAGGAGGATCGAGATCGCGGCCGAGCCGTTGAAGTCGTTCTGCTGGAACGCGTAGAGGTACGCGAGCTGGTTCAGCGAGTAGTCGTTGGCGACGACGGCGTTGGAGGCCTGCGAGAGCAGCTGCGGTTCGACGAAGAGCTGGGTGCCGGCGGCGAGGGACATGATGCCCATGTAGGCGATCCACTTCTTCATCATCGGCAGCTGGATGCGCACCGCCGTCTGCACGGCGTTCGCCCCGTCGATCTTCGCGGCCTCCATCACCTCCTCGGGGATGTTGTTGAGGGCGCCGTACATGATGACGATCCAGCCGCCGGCCCCGGTCCAGAACGCGATGACGGTGAACACGACCGGCAGGTTCGCGGGGTTGATCGTCTGCACGAACGACTCGAAGCCGAAGGCCTCCAGCAGCCAGCCGACCGGGCTGACCGAGGGGTCGAGCACGAACAGCCAGAGCATCACGCTCGAGGCGCCGGCGAGGGCGCCCGGGATGTAGAAGATGAAGCGCGAGGCGTTCGAGAGCCAGCGGATGCGGATGGCGTGCACGACGAGGGCGAGCAGCACCACCAGCACGAGCAGGCTGACCAGCCAGATCACGAGGTAGACCGCGACGTGGCCGACGGCCGGCAGGAAGCGGTAGTCGCCGAGCACCTTGGCGAAGTTGTCGAAGCCCGCGAACGAGCCGTCGATCGTGGTGACCGAGAGCACCAGGGCGTACAGCGCCGGGAAGACGCCGAACACCAGCATGAGCACCGTGTACCCCGACACGAACAGGTAGCCCATGCGGTTCTTCACCGGGCTCCGCCGAACGGATGCGCGGCCCGGCCGCCGAGGCGACCGGCCGAGGCGGGGGGTGACCCCCGCGGCGGCGGTCGCCTCGACGTCGGGAACGGTGGCGGTCATCAGCCGACCTTGTACCCGTTGACCTGCGCCTGGTCCTTGATGGCCTGACCCCACTCCTCGAGGGTGTCGGAGACCGTGCCGCCCGAGGTGATCACGGGGGTCACGGTCTTGGCCCAGACGGCCTCCTGGCTGAAGGTCGGCGATCCCCAGCCCGACCAGACGAGCGAGGCCGAGTCGGTCAGGGCATCGAGGTCGCCGGCGAAGTAGCCGCTGTCGGCCTGCTTGGCGACCCACTTCTCGCCGGCGGCGGCGAAGGCGGGGAGTCCGGGGTTCAGCTCGACCTGGTACTCGTCGCTCGTGGCAGCGAACTCCACGAACTTCTTCGCCGAGGCGAGGTTGGCCGAGTGGCTGGAGATGTACCAGGTGCCGCCGCCGACGTTGCCGGTCACGACGTCCTCGCCGTCCCAGGTCGGCGGGGTGGCCGCGCCGATCTGGCCGGCCGGCACGTTCAGCGAGTCGGGGCTGTTGAAGATGGCTCCGGAGTACCAGACCGGTCCGGGCATCGCGAGCACCTTGCCGGCGTACTTCTGAACGAACGAAGGGCTGAAGACGCTCTCGGTGGTGATCGAGCCGTTCGCGATCGAGGTGTCGAGCAGGTCGGCCATCCGCTGGCACTCCTCGCTCGTCGTGTCGACGGTGATCTCGCGCACGGCGGTCACGTCGCCGGCCTGGCACTTCGAGGCCCACATGTAGATCTCGGGGGTCCAGGCGTCACCGGCGGCGCCGATGATGTAGCCCGGATGCTCGGTCGCGACCTTCTCGCCGAGCTCCTGGTACTCCTCCCACGTGGTGGGGAGCGTGTAGCCGAACTGGTCGAAGAGCGTCTTGTCGTACCAGAGCACGTTCTGGGCGAGGTCGTTGCGCAGGCAGTACACCTTGCCGTCGACGGTGCACGGGTCGAGGGATCCGGCGGTGAAGCCGTCGATCAGCTCGGAGTCGACGAGGCCGCCGTCGAGCTGCGCGGCGAACGGCTGCGAGCCCGGGGAGGTCTGGCTGGCCCAGGCCGCGTCGTTCGTCTGCGTCGACCAGACCACGTCGGGCCATCCCTTCTTCGCCTTGTCGAAGAGCTGGATCTTCGTCTGGAAGCTGTTGCTGCCGTTAGCGCTGCCATCGTATGTCACGACATCGATCGGCACATC
This sequence comes from Herbiconiux flava, assembly GCF_013409865.1. NCBI lineage: Bacteria > Bacillati > Actinomycetota > Actinomycetes > Micrococcales > Microbacteriaceae > Herbiconiux > Herbiconiux flava. Next base: position 277,714 of record NZ_JACCBM010000001.1, on the reverse strand, counting down.
GGGATTGGCGGCCTTGAAGGCGTCGGCGGCGGCCACGCGGGTGTTGTCGACCCAGACCGTGATGGTGCTGTCGGCCTGCTGCTCGGTCTCGGGGAAGCCGAACTCGCCGTTCGAGGCCGAGGAGGAACCGCCGGCGCAGCCGGAGGCCAGCAGCGCGATGGCGGCGGCGCCGGAGAGGAGGGCGAGCGAGCGGAACCGGCGGCGGGGGGAATGCGTGCGCTCGGGGGCTTGAACCATGAGCCATGTCCTTTTCTGGTCGACGTCGTTGACGACTTGCGCTGCCGGGTGGCGAGCGATTTCAGTAGATCATACATCACACCTTTAGCGCAACGATGATCGCGGCCCCCGTTCCCAGCCAGCAGAGCAGCACGAAGACCGTGTCCCGCCGGCGCCAGGGGACGAGGTGTCGTTCGGTGCGGGTGCGGTGGGCGCCGAAGGCCCGGGAGTCCATCGCGAGGGCGACGCGCTCGGCGTGCCGGAGGGCTCCGGCCAGCAGCGGCACGAGGTAGCCGGCGCGACGGCGCACGGCGGCGACCGGCCCGCGCCCGGGTGTCAGGCCGCGCACCCGGTGCGCCTGCCGGATGATGTCGAGCTCGTGCCCGAACCGCGGCACGAAGCGGTAGGCGGCCAGCGCCGTGTAGCCCACCCGGTACGGCACCCGCAGCTGCTGCACGAACGACCGGGCGAGGTCGGGGCCGGTGGTGCTGAGCCCGCCGATCAGTGAGAGCAGCAGGATGGCGGCCAGTCGCAGCGCGGTCGCCCCGCCCGCGAGCAGCGCGGCCTCGTGCAGCCGCAGCGGGCCGAGTTCCACGACGAGCGGGGTGACGGATGCGCGGCCGGCGTCGCTCCAGAAGGCGAAGCTCAGCGTCAGCACCGCGGTGGCGAGCGGCAGCACCACGAGCAGCCCGAGCAGGGCGCGGGGGGAGAGGCGCGCACCCCCGAGCACGAGCAGCAGCGCCCCCGCCGCCAGCGCGGCCGGCAGGGCGGCGCCGGGCACGACGAGCACCGCGACGATCGCGGGGAGCGGGCCGGCGATCTTCGCGAGGGGGTTCAGCGCGTGCAGGAAGCGGCCGCGCGGCGGCACCGCGGCCGCGAACGGGTCTGCGGCGCGTGCGGTGCTCATGCGCCGACCCCGCCGGCTCCGTCGGGCACGTCGGGACCGGCGGGGTGCAGCGAGGCCAGGTCGGCGAGGCGGGTGACGCGGTGCCACGCGGGGTCGGCCGCAGCGCGGAACGCGCGGGCAAGCGGCGGCGCAGTCAGACCGGCGGCCTCGAGCGCGCCCGACGCGAGCACCTCGGCAGTCGGTCCGTGGGCGGCGATCCGGCCGCCGTCGAGCACGAGCACGTGCGAGGCGTGCTCGGCCACGAGCTGCAGGTCGTGCGTCACCACGAGCACCGTGGTGCCGGCCGCGTTCAGCTCGGTGAGGAGGTCGAGCAGCTCGCGGGCGCGGGCGCGGTCCTGGCCGAAGGTCGGCTCGTCCAGGGCGAGCACGGGAGCGCCGGCGAGCAGTGCGGTGCCCACCGAGAGACGCCGCTTCTGCCCGCCGGAGAGGAGGAACGGATGCGCGTCGCGCTGCTCGACGAGACCGAAGCGCTCGAGCATCCGCTCGACCTGCTCGTCGATCGCCGGTCGCGGCACCCGCTGCAGCTCGAGGGCGTGGGCGAGCTCCTCGGCCACCGTCGCGCGGATGAACTGGTGCTCGGGGTTCTGGAAGACGAAGCCGATGGTGCGGGCGAGCCGGCGAGCGTCGGCCCGGGCGGGGTCGAGGCCGAGCACGTCGACGGTGCCGCGGGGCGGGGGGACGACGCCGGCGACGGCCTGCAGGAAGGTGGTCTTGCCCGCGCCGTTGACCCCGACGACGGCCGTGAAGGAGCCGGTGGGCACGTCCAGGTCGAGGCCGTGCGGCACCGGGGTGCGCGGTCTGCGGCCCCGCGTGACCGAGAGGCCGCGCACGGTCACGGCGGAGCGGACGGGCGGGCGCGGCGTCGTCTCGCGCGGAACGGTCTGCCGCGCATCCGTCGCCGGCCGGAGGGAGTCGAGGAGCGTCGTCAGGGCGGCCGGGGTGAGGGGCGGAACGGGCACCGGGAAGCCCTGGTCGCGGAGGCGCAGGCCCGCCAGCAGTGCGGAGGGGAGCCACACGCCGAGGGCGAGCAGCTCGTCGGCGTGCTCGCGGAGGAGTTCGACGGGGCCGTCGAGCGCGAGGCGACCGGCGCCGTCGAGCACCACCACGCGGTCCACGACGGCCAGGGCGGCGTCGAGGGCGTGCTCGATCAGCACGAGCGTGCGGCCGCCCTCGGCGACGAGCTCGCCGAGCACCGCGTAGACCTCCTCGACGCCCAGCGGGTCGAGGTTGGCCGTGGGTTCGTCGAGCACGATCACGGGGGAGCGCAGCGCGAGCGCGCAGGCGATGGCGAGGCGCTGCCGGCCGCCGCCGGAGAGGCGGTCGGGGTTCTCGTGGCGCCGTTCCCAGAGGCCCACGCGACGGAGGGCCTGCTCCGCGCGCTCGAGCACCTCGTCGACGGGCACGAGGAGGTTCTCGGGGCCGAAGCAGACCTCGTCGAGCACGGTGGCGGTGACGATCTGGGCGTCGGGGTCCTGGAAGACCATGGCGACGTGCGCGCTCAGGCGGGCCACCGGGGTACCGGCCGTCGACAGGCCGTCGACGCTCACCGTGCCCTGCAGCTCGGCCGGGACCTCCTGGGGCACGAGGCCGTTCAGCGCGAGCGCGAGCGTGGACTTGCCGCTGCCCGAGGGGCCGAGCACGAGCACCGCCTCGCCCGGATGCACGATCAGATCGACCCCGTCGGGCGTGAAGCGCTCGGCGCCCTCGTGGCGGATGCGCACACCGCGGAGCTCGAGGGCGGAGTCGGTCACGGGACCAGCCTAGGTTAGGGTCGGCTAAGTGCCGCGTGAGAGCGCGTTCCGGGCGCCGTCGCGGGCGGCATGGCCAGCGGCCCGACTCCGTGGGCGCTCGGCTGTTTCACACCCGTCCTGGGTTTTTTCAGCCGCGGCCGCTATCGTGGAGGGGCCCTGGTCGTGACGGCCCCGAAGCCGCATCGCCTCCCGCTCCATCCGAAAGACCCCCGTTTGCCGAATCCCGACTCGCGTCCACGCGCTGCTGCGCCGACCACTGCGACCTCCGGAACCGAGCACACCCCTCCTCTCACCCGACGACAGCTGCGCGAGCTCGAGCAGCAGGCCGCCGCCGAGCAGAGCGGGGTCGAGCCGGTCTCCACCGTTCCGGTCGCTCCTGCCATCGTCGAGCCGCCGCTCTCGCGGCGCAGCCGCCGGGCCCTCGATTCGCACGCCGGAGCGCGTGACGCCGCGGTGGTCGACGCCGAGCGTCGCGAGACCGAGCTGCGCGACGCCGAGATCGCCGACATCGAGGTCGCACCGCTCGGTTCGGGAGTTCTCGAGCCCGACGTCGAGCTGGCGCTCGAGCCCGTTCGTCCCGCCGACTCAGCCGACGACTCCCTCGCGCCCGAGGTGCCGCTGCACGCCCCCGCCTCCCGTCGCGCCCGGCGTGCCGCCGAGGCCCCGCGCACCGAGATCGTCTCGACCGGCACCATCGCCGTCGTGGTCCCCAGCAGCACGACCCCGAGCACCGCCGAGGTCGACCGCGCCGGGCTCGACGAGCTCGAGGCCGCCGCCGCCCTCGTCACCACCGGGCCCATCGCGGTCGTCTCGCGTCGCGCCGCCCGCGAGGCCGCTGTTCCCGCCAAGGGTGCGGCCAGCCGTCGCGCCGCCCGCGGCACCGGCCGCCGCATCGCCGAGGCGCGCCCCGGCAGCGCGCGCCAGGGCGGAACCCGCGCCGAGGGCGCTCGCAGCGCATCCGCTCGTCGTCGTGGGTGGGCCAAGGCCGGTCTCTCGGCCATCGCGATGGCCTTCGTCGTCGGCATGACCGCGGTCACCGCCATCCCCACCACCGTCTCGGCCAGCCCGGTCGACTCGAACCTGGTGAACCTCAGCCTGACCGCCGAGTCCACCGCCGAAACCCAGCAGCTGATCACCGCGAACGGATCGACCGCCGAGGTCGTCGACCGCGACGGCTACTCGGTCTCCGACGCCGGTGAGCTGCAGGCGGCGGGTTACTCGAGCGCGCAGATGCTCGTCGGACGCTCGCTCGCGCAGGAGCTCGTCGACGCCATGGATTCCGGCAAGCTCGTGGGGTCGGTTCCCGACCACATGAAGGAGATCCGCTGGATCGCCCAGGGCGTGACGGTGCCCGACTGCGGTGTCGACTATCGCATCCTCGAGATCATCGCGATCGCGGTGCGCAATTTCGACCAGGTCGGCGTCAGTGACATCAACCGCAAGTGCACCGGCCAGATCGAGGGTGCGGGCACCAGCTCCTCGCACTACATCGACGGCGGCGGCCACGCGGTCGACTTCTACCTCCTCGACAACAAGAGCCTCAACGGGGCGGACGCGGGCACGCTGAAGCTCATCGGCATCCTCGACCCGGTCATGCCGGTGGGCGCCCGCGTCGGCCAGGCCGGCTGCCGCGCCTCGGCCGGTGTCACGGTGAACCTCACCAACTGGACCGAGTTCGACGACTCCTGCACGCACATGCACGTCGACGTCCCGGTCACCGACGCGCCGCTCCTCCTGGCGCAGTAACCCTCGCGGTCAGCGGCGCGGGGCCAGGCCCCGGGTGACGCCCGTGGCCGCCAGGGGGCGGGCCAGCGCGAGCGCGAGCAGCGTGAAGACGACGGGGGAGAGCAGCGAACCCGCGACCAGCACGAGAGCGCCGGCCGGGTCGAGGTCGCGCGCGCCGACGAGGCGGTACATGCCCGCCGCGAGCACCACGCCCGAGAGCACCGCGCCCGCGACGAAGAGCCAGACGGGCCAGCGGCGGTAGCGCGTGACGAGGAACGGCAGCTCCTGCAACGCGCCGATCCCGACCGAGATCAGGGCCGCGAGGAACCCGAGCGGGTTGAACGCCGCGGCCACCAGCCCCGAGAGCACGGCCACGAGCAGTGCCACCCCGCCGCGCCGGAAGAGCCGCTGAGCGAGGGCCCCGGGAACGAAGTACACCCCGAGCGTGAGGCCGTACAGCATCGGCGCCACGGCGTTCAGCGTGCCGCCGAGATAGGAGTTGACGATGAAGACGATCCCGCCCACCACGCCGATCGCGGCGCAGCTCAGCAGCAGTCGCGTGCTCGTGTTGCGCATGGTTCCTCCCCCTCCAGCTTAGGGTGCACTAACCCCGGTGACGGGCCGGGGGAGCGACGCGCATCCGCTCGCCCGCCCACCGATGTGGGATAGTCGCTAGTGGGCGCTGAGCCCCCTGCCACGACCACGGAGGACGGATGATGCGCGAGCCGCTCGACGAGGCGTCCGACCGCATCGTCGCCGGTCGCGCCGCCGACGGGGACCTGCGGGCGTTCGAGGTGCTCGTGCGGCGGCACGGTCCGCTGATGCGGGCCTACGCGACGCGGGTGCTGGGGTCGAACTCCGAGGTCGACGACGTGGTGCAGGAGGCCTTCATCACGGCCTGGACCAAGCTGCCCACCCTCGACGACCTCTCGGTGGTCAAGTCGTGGCTGATGCGGATCGTGAACCGCAAGGCGATCGACCGCATCCGGGCCCGGCACGACGACCGGCCGCTGCTCGACTGGGACGACGAGACGCCGCCCGAGCAGGGCCCCGAGAAGCAGGCCGAGGCGCAGTCGCAGCGCGATCAGCTGAAGGGCGCGCTCGACCGGCTGCCCGAGGCGCAGCGGCAGTGCTGGGTGATGAAAGAGGTAGGAGGATTCTCGTACGAGGAGATCTCCGAGGAGCTGGGTGTGCCGCCGTCGACCGTGCGGGGACTCCTGGCCCGGGCGCGCAAGACACTGATCAGAGAGATGGAGGAGTGGCGATGACCGACATCACGGGCGACGACCGCCACGACGACATCCCCGACATCACGGGCGCCCCCGACATCCTCGACGTGTACGGCGACTACCTCGACCGGGGCGAGCAGCCGCCGGCCGAGCTGATTGACGCCAGCCCCGAGAACCAGCTCGCCTGGGCGGCCCTGCTGCGTGTGCGCGACGCCGCCGGTTCGCTGGTCGACCTCGAGGCCGAGGCGGCCGAGAACCCGTTCGCCACGGGGTGGGTGGAGAGCATCCTCGCGAACGTGCAGCGCGAGGTGCGGTCGGGGCGGTCGATCCCGCTGACGCATCCGTCGCGGCGCGCGACGCTCTCGGTCACCGAGGCCGCCGTGCTGGGGCTCGTGCGGGCCGCGGGCGACTCGGTCGACGGGGTGCTGATCGGTCGCTGCGTGCTCGACGGCGACGTCGAGCAGCCCGGCGCACCGGTGCGGGTGCGGGTCGAGGCGAGCGTGTTCTGGGGCGAGAGCATCCCCGAGCGGGCGGAGGTGCTGCGCGCGGCGATCGCGCACACGCTGCTCGAGCACACCGAGCTCGCGGTCGAGTCGATCGACGTCACGGTCACCGACGTGCACCTCCGGCGCCAGGCGCCCGAGGTCGCCGACGACGACGGGAGCGAGCGATGAGCGACGACGACCGCACGGCCGGCCCCCTCGGCGCCGATGGCGCGGCGGCGAGCGACGACGAGCTCGCACGGCTGCTCGGCGTCGCCGTGCTCGGCGTGCCCGGCGTGCTGCAGACCTACGACGCGCGCCCCGTGGTCGCGGCCGTCGTGGCAGATGCCGCCACCGCCCTGCGCGCCGGCATCGGCGCCGGGCTCCCGGTCATCGCGCCCGCGCCCCTCACCGCGTCGTCGCCCATCGCCGTCTCGCACGGCGCCGCCGGCCTCAGCATCACCGTGAAGATCGCGGTCAGCGAGCAGCGCCCCGCCGCCGCGACCTGCCGCGACGTCTACGCCGTGGTCGCCGAGACGGTCGCAGCGCTGCCCGCCGGCGGCGGCGACATCGACACGATCTCGGTGCAGATCTCCCGCATCGGCTGACAACGGCGCGAAGACGCGCTACCGTTCCCTTATTGATCACCAAATCAACAAGGAGCGCCATGACCTGGCTGATGCCCGCCGAGACCCACGAGCACGCCCGCACGTGGATGGCGTTTCCGCGCCCGAACGCCTCCCTCGGCGACACGACGTCCGAGCGCGAGGCCGCGTACGCCGCCTGGACCGCGGTCGCGCACGCGGTGGCCGAGTTCGAGCCGGTGACGATGATCGTCGACCCCGAGGAGTCGGCGCGGGCCGCCTCGGTGCTCGGCGGCGGGATCGAGCGCATCGAGCATCCGCTCGACGACTACTGGGTGCGGGACACCGGCCCCAGCTTCGTGCTGGGCGACGACGGCCGGCTCGGCGCGGTCGACTGGGTGTTCAACGGCTGGGGCGGGCAGAGCGACTGGGCGCGGTGGGAGAACGACGCGTCGCTCGCGCGGTTCGTCGCCGAGGCCGCGGGTGCCGAGCTCGTGGGGTCGGAACTGGTGAACGAGGGCGGGGCGATCCACGTCGACGGGGCGGGCACGGTGCTCGTGACCGAGACGGTGCAGCTCGACCCCGGCCGCAACCCCGGGCTCGACCGCGCCGCCGTCGAGGCCGAGCTCGCCCGCACCCTCGGCGCCACGGCCGTGGCCTGGCTGCCGCGTGGCCTCACCCGCGACTACGAGCCGTTCGGCACCCGCGGCCACGTCGACATGATCGCGACGATGCCCTCGCCCGGCACGGTGCTGCTGCACTCCCAGCCCGATCCGGCGCACCCCGACCACGCCGTCACGCGGATGCTCCGCGGCGTGCTCGAGGCCGCCACCGACGCCACGGGCCGGCCGTTCGCGGTGATCGACCTCCCCGGCCCGTCGACCCTCCGCGACGCCGCCGGCTTCGTCGACTGGAACTACGTCAACCACCTCGTGGTCAACGGCGGCGTCATCGCGTGCGGCTACGGCGACGAGCGAGCGGATGCGCGGGCCCGCGCCATCCTCGCCGAGGCCTATCCCGGCCGTCGGGTCGTCACGGTCGAGGCGCGCGAGATCCTGGCGCGCGGCGGCGGCATCCACTGCATCACCCAGCAGCAGCCCGCGACCCCGGCCACGGCCGCGGCGCCCGACCCTGAGTCGAGAGCATGACCGCCCCCGACCTCACCACCGCGAGCATCGCCGAGCTGCGCGACGCCCTCGAGCGCGGCACCACCACCAGCGTCGAGCTCGTCGCCCGCAGCCTCGAGCGCATCGCCCACTTCGACCGCCACGGCATCGCCCTGAACGCCGTCCCCGTGCTGAACCCCGACGTGTTCGCCGACGCCCGCGCCGCCGACGCCCGCCGCGCCCGGGGCGAGACGCTGGGGCCGCTCGACGGCATCCCCTACTCCGCGAAGGACAGCTACTGCGTCGCCGGCCTCACCGTCGCCGCCGGATCCCCGGCCTTCGAGCACCTCGTCGCCGCCGCCGACGCCTACGCGATCGAGCGCCTGCGCGCCGCCGGAGCCGTGCTGATCGGCCTCACCACCATGCCCCCCATGGCCAGCGGTGGCATGCAGCGCGGCGTCTACGGTCGCGCCGAGAGCCCCTACGACGCCCGCTACCTCCCCGCGGCCTACGCCTCCGGGTCGTCCAACGGATCCGGCGTGGCCACCGCCGCCGGCTTCGCCGCGTTCGGCCTCGCCGAGGAGACCTGGTCCTCCGGCCGCTCGCCCGCCTCGAACAACGCCCTCGTCGCCTACACCCCCTCGCGCGGCGTCATCTCGGTGCGCGGCAACTGGCCCCTCGTCCCCACCATGGACGTCGTCGTGCCCCACACCCGCTCCGTCGCCGACCTGCTCGAGGTGCTCGACGTCCTCGTCGCCGACGATCCGGGAACCCGCGGCGACTTCTGGCGCACGCAGCCCTGGGTGACCCTGCCGGCGGCGTCGAGCATCCGCCCCGCTTCGTACCCCGCGCTCGCCGAGGGGGTGACGGATGCCCGGCAGCAGCCGCTCGCCGGCCGCCGCTTCGGGGTGCCGCGTCGCTACATCGGCCGTGACACCGAGGCCGTGACGCCGATCGAGACCCGCGCGTCGGTGCTCGCGCTGTGGGAGGCGGCCCGCCACGACCTCGAGGCGCTCGGCGCGGAGGTGGTGGAGGTCGACTTCCCGGCCGTGGAGAACTACGAGGCCGACCGGCCGGGGCGGCACACGATGGCGTCGCGGGGCTCGGTGCCCGCCGACTTCGCGGAGCGCGAGCTCTGGGAGCTGTCGATCTGGGCCTGGAACGACTTCCTCGACGCGCAGTCGGCCGCGAACGACGACCCGGCGCTGCGCTCGCTCGCGGCCGTGGACGGTGCGCTGATCTTCCCGCGGCCGACGGGTCAGCTGCCCGACCGCTGGGGCGACCTCGACTACGACCTGGCCGAGTACGCCGAGCGCGCGCGACGAGACGGGGTGCCGTCACTGACGGAGATCCCGTCGATCCCGGAGGGCCTGCGCGGCCTCGAGGAGACCCGCCGTGTCGACCTCGAGCAGTGGATGGACGAGCTCGACCTCGACGCCCTCGTCTTCCCGGCGGCGGCCGATGTCGGGCCGGCCGACGCCGACACGAACGAGGCCTCGGCGGCGCTGGCCTGGCGCGACGGGGTCTGGGTCTCGAACGGCAACCTGGTGCCGCGGCACCTCGGCATCCCGACCGTGACGGTGCCGATGGGCCTGATGACCGACACCCGGATGCCCGTCGGCCTCACCCTCGCCGGCCGCGCGTACTCCGACAGCACCCTCCTCCGCCTCGCTGCGGCCTTCGAGGCGCAGCGCCCCCGCCGCGTCCCCCCACCCCGCACGCCCCCGCTCCCCGCCCCAGCAGCGCCGATTGGTGCACCGGTGTCGATGTCCTCCGCCGGAGGCCCGGAGCCGCGGCTCGTGCTGACGGCGGAGTGCCGGGCGGGGGCCGGGGGCGGAGGATCCGACGTGGTGGTCGTGGAGGGCGAGTGCGACGAGGGCGCCGCGGTGAGCGTGTCGCTGAACGGGGTGCCGCTCGAGGTGGAGCGGGCGGGCATCCACTTCTCGGCGAGCGGTGAGGTGCCGGCCGCCGAGCACGCGCGGCGGGTCAGTGAGTGGCGGGACCCGTTCGGCTCGCTCGTCGTCGCGACCGCCCGCACCGCGGCCGGCACGGTCGGTGCGCTCGCGGTGACCGGCGGCATCGCCTGAGGCGTGGGGCCTGGCCGGGCCCGGGGCGTTCAGGCCAGGGCGGTGGGCGGGAGGCCGAGCTCGCGGGCGACCGCGCGCTGCACGAGGCGGGCCCTCGCTGCGTCGTGGCGGTCGTGCACGGCCGACTGCGCGTTCAGGCCGTCGACGATCGCCACCACGAGCCACGCGAGCCCGTCGCGGTCGGCGACGGTGAACTCTCCGGCCGCGGCGCCCTGCTCCAGGATGCCCGCCACCACGGATTCCCAGCGCCCCCCGAGCTCGTGCACCGCTCCGGCGAGCGGCTCGTTGCGGCGGCCGAGGCTCCAGGCGTCAACCCAGACCGCGGTGACGGGGTCGCGGGCCGGATCGAGCGTCGTGGCGAGCAGCGCCCGCAGCCGCCCGACCGCCGAGCCCTCGCGCTGCGTCACGGCGACCACCTCGTCGAGCTCGGCCGACGCGATCGCGCGGAAGGTCTCGGCCACCAGCGCCTCCGTGCTCGGCTCGTAGTGCGCCACGAGCGCCGGCACCACGCCGACGCGCGCGCCGACCGAGCGCAGGGTGACGCCCACGAGACCGTCCGCGCGGGCGATCGCGCGAGCCGCGTCGCGGATCTCGGCCGAGCGCTCGGCAGCCGACTTGCGCACCGTGCGCTGCGGGGAGGAAGCCATGGTCCCTAATCTAACGAGCGGTCAGAACAGGATGAGCAGCGCCAGCACTCCGCCGAGCACCGCCGTGGCGCCGATCAGCAGGGAGATCCGGGTGAGCGGCGTCCACGGGGAGACGCCGTCGCGCCGGGCCGCACGACCGCGGGCGCCGAACAGCACGACGACGGCGCCGACCGCCACGAGCGCGGCGATCCCGGTGCCGATCGGGAACCCGCCCTTCAGGCAGGCGAACGCGAGCAGCAGTGAGACCAGCGCGGTCGAGAGGGCTGTGCGCTGCCAGGACAGGGCGGTGCGCTCGGGCTGGAGCCCCGGGTCGCGGCGCGCCATCAGAGATCCCTGGCCAGCTCGAAGCCGGCGTAGAACGTCAGCACCAGGGCGAGCACGGCGACGCCGAGCACGAGCCACGGCAGCGCGGCCGGCGCGGGCAGGGGCTGATCGAGCCGCAGTGCCCGCTCGGCCCGGCGCCAGGAGAACAGGGCCGAGAGCGCGAGCGCGCCGCCGGCGAGGCAGGCGACCAGGGCGATGACGTCGATCACCCAGGGCAGATCGGCGAACGACGCCAGCGTGGTCAGCGCGACCCCGCCGGCGACGAGCGACAGCCCGGTGCGCACCCAGGCGAGCGCCGTGCGCTCGTTGGCGAGGCTGAACCGCACGTCGGGGTCGTGGCCGACGCCGTACACGGCCCGCGGCCTCCGGTCGTCGTCCCCGGGCTCGTCGAGCGTCCCGTGCTCCCCGCTCGCCTCGCTCACCCTCGAACTCTAACGCCCGCCGCCGGCGGCGTCAGGCCAGCGCGAGCATCCCCGCCGCCACGAACGCGAGCACCAGCCCCACCACCTGCACCGGTGCCACCCGCTCCCGCAGCAGCACCGCCGCGAGGATGACCGTCCCGGCCGGGTACAGCGCCGTCAGCACCGACACCACGGTCAGTTCGCCGGCCCGCAGCGCGAGCAGCAGCAGCACGTTCGCGACCGCGTCCACCGCTCCGCAGGCGATCGCCAGCAGGACGGCGCGCTCAGCCCAGGCCGGCAGCACGGCCGGCCCGTGTCCGTCGGCCGCAGCCGCGTCCGGCGATCGCGGGCCCCTGAGCTGGGTGACGACCACCAGTACCGCCGCCGCCGTCACCATGATCGCCGCGCTCGTCGCCCGGTTCAGCAGCAGCGGCACCAGCCCCGAGTCGTCGGGCGTGCGGTCGATGATCACGAGGAACAGCCCGATCATCGCCCCGGCCCCCACTGCCATCGCCAGCCCGAGCAGCCGGGGCCGCGCGGCCCCCTTCTCGGGCACGAAGCCGACGAGCACCACGGCGACCAGCGCGATCCCGATCGCGATCCAGCCCACGAGCGAGAGGCGCTCGCCGCCCGCGAGCCCCACGGTCAGCGGCACCAGCGCCGACACCACCGCCGTGAGCGGCGACAGGATGCTCATCGGCCCGATCGCGAGACAGCCGTACAGCAGCGACAGCGCGATCGCCCCGGTCACCCCAGAAAGGATGCCCAGCCGCACCGCCTCGGCCGAGAACGTCCCGCCGATCAGCGGCAGCGCCACCGCGATCAGGGCGAGCCCCGAGACGGCCGACAGCGCGGTCACCCGCACGGCGCCCAGCCGGCGCGACGCGAGCCCGCCGAGGAAGTCGGCACCGCCGTAGACGATGGCACCGATCAGGCCGAGCGTGGCGGAGAGCATGGTGGGTTCAGCCTACGAGGCAGGCCGCGCATCCGGATGCCTGTGCCCGCCGCACACGCGGAGACGCCGAATGGCCGGCCGCACGAGGCGACCGACCATTCGGCGTGTGGAGAAAGGGGATTACATGGGGGGCATCAGCACCGAGTCGATGAGGTACACGGTCGCGTTGGCGGTCTGGACGCCACCGCAGATGACGTTGGTGGAACCGTTGACGGTCAGCGCGTCTCCGCTGCCTTCGACGGTGACCTCGCCACCCTGGACGGTCTTGTGGGTTCCGACGATCTCGTCAGGGGTGAGCTGGCCGGGGATCACGTGGTAGGTGAGGATCGAGGTCAGCGTCGGGGCGCCTTCCGGGGTCTTCAGCGTGTCGAGGGTCGCGGCGTCGATCTTGGCGAACGCGTCGTCGACGGGGGCGAAGACGGTGAACTCACCGGAGTTCAGGGTGTCGACCAGGTTGACGTCGGGGTTCACTCCACCGGAGACCGCAGCGGTGAGGGTCTTCAGGAGCGGGTTGTTCGACGCGGCGGTGGCCACGGGGTCGAGCGACATGCCCTCGACCGAGCCGGCACCGTCCGGGACGGCCTCGGCGTAGGCGGCGCAGCCGGAGCCGACGAGGTTCGCCATCGGGTCCATCGACTCCATGGAGGGCGAGGGGGTGGAGGCGGCCGACGACGGGGCGCTGGACTCCTCGGTGGTGGCGGTGGTGCTCGAGCCGCCCGAACAGCCGGCGAGGCCGAAGGTGGCGACGGCGGCGATGGCGAGGGCGGTGAGGGTGGAGCGCTTGGTGATACGCATGACTGTTCTCCTTTGAGGAATGGGAAAAAACGGGCGCTGACCTTGGTTTTCAGCGGTCCGTGCCTTCAGAAGGTCTTCGGAAGCCCCCGGGAGCCGGATTGGAAAAGATCCGAAATTCTTTTGCGGCCTGCCCCTGTCGAGGGGCACCACAAGGGGGTGAAGACCCCGGCATCCCCGGGATCACGCGGCGGGCTACCGTCAGGTATGACCTCAGAGATCAGCCGCCGAACCGCCCTGGGAGTGTCCGCCTGGGCGGTTCCCGTCATCGCGCTCGCTGTCGCCACACCGGCGCAGGCCGCCTCGGCCGACGCCGTCGCGTTCGCTCCGTCCGTCGTGATAGCCGCATCGCGCGATCAGCGGCTCGCCGTCTCGGGAAGCGCGCCGGGTGCGGACCGGGTGCTGTTCACCTATCCGGCCGGATTCGGTGGCCCTGCGAGTGCGCAGGTCGACGCCCAGGGCGGCTTCACCCTCAGCGGGGTGCACTGCCCCGTGGGCTCGGCGACAGGCTCGATCATCGCGTCGGCCGACGGGCTCCGGAGCGGCAGCTTCACCGTGCAGGTGCGGACCGGCGAGCAGGACACGGGCAGCATCACCTGGACGACGGATGCGGTGACCGCCGCCCGCGTCGGCAGCGGGTGGGCCCTGCCGCCGCAGCCCGGGTCGATCAGCAGCCGCGGTTCGTTCCTCCCCGACGTGCGACTGAGCTATCCCGCCGGCTATTCGGGGCCGGACTCCGTGTCGGTGGAGTGGACGCGCGGCTCCGGCACGGCCGCCTCGATCGGCACCTTCGTGGTGCCGGGCATCACGATCGATGCCGGCTCGGCGGCGGGCACCGTCAAGGCGACCCCCGACGACGAGCAGTTCATCGTCATCTACAACCCGTTCTCGGCGACGCTCGCCGTGACACCGGCCTAGCCGAAGCTAGCCGAAGGCCTCGACGATCGGGCGGAACTTCATCTTCGTCTCGAGGTACTCCCGCTCCGCATCCGAGTCGGCGACGATGCCGCAGCCCGCGTAGGCGGTGATGTCGCCCGCCTCGTCGACCTGCGCCGAGCGCAGCGCCACGGCCCACTCGCCGTCGCCGTCGGCGCCCACCCAGCCCACGGGCCCGGCGTAGCGCCCACGATCGAAGGGCTCGAGCTCGTGGATGACCCGCAGCGCCGTCTCGGTCGGGGTGCCCGCCACGGCGGCGGTGGGGTGCAGCGCGGCGATCAGGTCGAGCGAGGTCGAGCCGTCGGAGAGCACGCCCTCCACATCGCTCGCCAGGTGCCAGAGGTTCGGCAGCTTCAGCGTGAACGGCAGCTCGCTCGTGGTGAGGCTGCGGCTGTGCGGACGGAGGGCCGCGAGCACGCTGGAGACCGCGAAACCGTGCTCGTCGAGGTCTTTCGGGGAGGTCGCAAGTGCGACCGCCTGATCGTGGTCGGCCTGCGCATCCGCCCCCCGCGCCGTGGTGCCCGCGAGCACGCGCGCGCTGACGGTGCCGTGCGAGACCCGCACGAGAGTCTCGGGACTGGAGCCGACGAAGCCGTCGACGGCGTAGGTCCAGCAGTCGGGGTAGCCGAGGGCGAGGTCGGTGAGCGGGCGGCGCAGGTCGGCCCCGGCCGGCAGGTGCCCCACGAGGTCACGGGCGAGCACGACCTTGTCGAGCTCCTGGGCGGAGATGCGCTCGACGGCGGCGTCGACCGAGGCGCGGAAGCCGTCGGCCGAGACCTCGCCCGGCAGCAGCGTGAGCCGGTACTCGGGGCCGAGCGGCCGGGTCATCGCGGTGGGCAGAGGCTCGTCCGAGCCCTCGACGCGCACCTTCGTGACCCAGAAGCGGCCGTCGCGCTTGCCGATCACGACGCGCGGCACGATCAGGGTGCTGGTGGCGGCGGAGTCGTCGGCGAAGGCGAAGGTGCCGAAGGCGATCAGGCCCGAGCCGGGCAGCTTCACGGGGTCGGTGACCCGGGCGGCCGCCACGACGTCCTTCCACGCGGCGCAGGCGTCGAGCATCCGCCCCGCCCCGCCGAACTCGAGCCGCAGGGCCTCGCCGATGCCGGCCATGCCCTGGCCTTTGCGCAGCCAGACCAGCGGATGACGCGGGTCGATCAGGGGGATGAGCAGCTTCACGTCGTCGACCGGGTGGGTCTCGACGATCAGGCGCGGAACGGTCGGGACTGCGGAATCGCTCACGTTGTCGAGCTTACGCGCGCTGGAGCTACGGGCGGCGGTCCTGCGGACCGACGCTGCGACGCCAGCGCCGGGCGAGCTGTGCTCGACCGGTGAATGTAACCTCCGGCCGCCGCTCCGAGCCAACTGAATCTAGACTGGGAACGTGACTAAGGCAGACCTCACCAAACGACCCGAGCAGGTCTCCGCCATGTTCGACCAGGTGGCGGCCGGCTACGACCGCAGCAACAATGTGCTCTCCGTCGGCAACGCGGCGCTCTGGCGGGTGGCCACCACCCGTGCCGTGAACCCGCGGCCGGGGGAGCGCATCCTCGACCTCGCCGCCGGCACCGGCACCTCGAGCGCCTCGCTCGCCGCGAGCGGAGCCCACGTGACCGCCGCCGACTTCTCGCCCGGCATGATCGAGGTCGGGAAGCGACGGCAGGCCCGCGTCCCGAACATCGACTTCGTCGTGGCCGACGGCATGGATCTGCCGTTCGAGGACGACTCCTTCGACGCCGTCACCATCTCGTTCGGTCTGCGCAACATCGTCGACCCGAAGGTGGCGCTCGCCGAGCTGTACCGGGTCACCGCACCCGGCGGCCGTATCGTCGTCTGCGAGTTCTCGCGCCCGGTGAAGCCGCTGCGCGGCGCCTACTACTGGTACCTCAGGAACGTCATGCCCGCCGTCGCCAAGGCCGTCTCGTCGAACGACGCCGCCTACGACTACCTCTTCGAGTCGATCGCCAACTGGCCAGACCAGAAGACGCTCGCAGGCTGGCTGCGCGAGACCGGCTTCGTCGACGTCGGCCACCGCGACCTCAGCGCCGGCATCGTCGCGCTGCACCGCGGCACCAAGCCGCTACCCGGAAATAAGTAGGCTGTGTCCGTGACCTCCAGTCTTCGCCGCGCCACCGGCCGGTCGACCCCGCTCTCGCTCGCCGACCGCCTGTTCTCCACCGGCGAGGATCGGCGCACCGCGCGACTGATCGAGGAGGGCATCGAGACCCTCGAGGCGCGCCTGGGTTCCGAGACGCACTTCTCCGGCGGCCTCGTCGACGTCGTCGCCCGCTACCTGCTCGAGGCGGGTGGCAAGCGTGTGCGCCCCATCCTCGCCTTCCTCACCGCCCAGCTCGGCGACGGCATCACCGACGAGGTCATCACCGCGGCCGCCTCGATCGAGCTCACCCATCTCGCCTCGCTCTACCACGACGACGTGATGGACGACGCCGACCAGCGCCGCGGGGTGCCGAGCGCCCAGTACGTCTGGGGCAACTCGATCGCGATCCTCACCGGCGACCTCCTGTTCGCGCGGGCCAGCGCCCTGCTCGCCCTGCTCGGGGAGCGGGCCATCCGCCTGCAGGCCGACACCTTCGAGCGGCTCTGCCTCGGCCAGCTCAAGGAGACCCTCGGCCCGGCCGAGGGCGAGAACCAGGTCGACCACTACATCGCGGTGCTCGCCGACAAGACCGGGTCGCTGATCGCGGCCTCGGCCCAGCTCGGCATCATCTTCTCCAACGCCCCCGCCGCCTTCGAGGAGCCGGTGCGGGTGTTCGGCGAGAAGGTCGGCATCGCCTTCCAGCTCGTCGACGACGTGCTCGACATCGCGCCGTCGGCCGACGACACGGGCAAGACGCCGGGCACCGACATCCGTGCCGGTGTCGCCACGCTTCCGGTGCTGTACCTGCGTCAGCTCGCCGCGACCGATCCGGCCGCCGCCGCGCTGCTCGCGCGCATCCAGCCCGACGAGCTGGCGAGCGCCGCGCCCGACGACTCCGACGAGGCGATCCGGCTGCTGCGCGAGCATCCGGTCACCCGCCGCACCGTCGAGGAGGCGCACCGCTACGCCCGCGAGGCCATCGCCGCGCTCGACCCGCTGCCCTCGGGCACCGTGAAGAAGACCCTCGTGCGGTTCGCCGAGACCGTGGTGGAGCGCACGAGCTGAGGCTCGCGCATCCGTCACCCGTTTCACCTGGACCGTTTCACCTGCACACCCGGCCGGCCCCGCCGCCCGACCACCGATAGGAACTCACCGTGACCAAGCTCCGTTTGGCCATCGTCGGAGCCGGCCCCGCCGGCATCTACGCCGCCGACCTCCTCGTGAAGGCCGAGCGTCACTTCGACGTCTCGATCGACCTGTTCGAGCAGCTGCCCGCCCCCTACGGCCTCGTGCGCTACGGCGTCGCACCCGACCACCCGCGCATCAAAGGCATCATCAACGCGCTGCGCGAGGTGCTCGACTCGGGCGTCATCCGCTTCTTCGGCAACGTGAGCTACGGCGTCGACATCACCCTCGACGACCTGAAGAAGCACTACAACGCCGTGATCTTCTCGACCGGCGCGATCCGCGACGCCTCGCTCGACATCCCGGGCATCGACCTGTCCGGCTCTTATGGGGCTGCCGACTTCGTGAGCTGGTTCGACGGGCACCCCGACGTGCCGCGCACCTGGCCGCTCGAGGCGCAGTCGGTCGCCGTGATCGGCAACGGCAACGTGGCGCTCGACGTGTCGCGCATCCTGGCCAAGCACGCCGACGACCTGCTCGTCACCGAGATCCCCACCAACGTCTATGAGGGGCTCAAGGCCTCGCCCGTGACCGACGTGCACGTGTTCGGCCGCCGCGGGCCGGCGCAGGTGAAGTTCACCCCGCTCGAGCTGCGCGAGCTCGGTGAGATGAACGACGTCGACATGATCGTGCACGACGAGGACTTCGAGCTCGACGAGGCGTCGAAGGCCGCGATCGAGACGAACAAGCAGGTCTTCGTGATCAACAAGGTGCTGAACCAGTGGCGCACGCGCCCCGTGGGGCAGGCCTCGCGCCGGCTGCACCTGCACTTCTGGGCGAAGCCGCTCTCGGTCGAGTCCGACGGCGCCGGCCGGGTGGCCGCCCTCCGCTACGAACGCACGCGTCCCGACGGCGCGGGCGGCGTGGTCGGCACGGGCGAGATCCGCGAGGTGCCGATCCAGGCGCTCTACCGAGCGGTCGGCTACTTCGGCTCGCCGCTCGACGAGATCCCGTTCGACGAGCAGCACGGCGTCATCCCGAACCACGAGGGCCAGGTGCTCGACGAGCACAACGAGATCGTGCCCGGCGTCTACGCCACGGGTTGGATCAAGCGCGGCCCGGTCGGCCTGATCGGCCACACCAAGTCCGACGCCATGGAGACGCTCTCGCACCTCGTGCGCGACCAGGCCAACTGGTGGTCGCCGGCCGACCCCGCCGAGGAGTCGATCCCGGCCCTGCTCTCGTCGCGCGGCATCGAGTACACCGACCTCGACGGCTGGCACAAGCTCGACGAGCACGAGCTGGCCCTCGGCGCTGCGGATGCGCACCAGCGCCTGCGCGTCAAGGTCGTCCCCCGCGACGAGATGGTCGCAATCTCCCGCGCCTGAGGCGCCCCTCGCTGAGTCGCGCCGAACTGCTGCCGTTCGCCGCGACTCAGCGCTTTTCGCGACGTTCTGCCGCGACTCAGCCGCCCACGGTCAGGGGCGGGATGCGCGGGTCACGCGGGAGCGGACCGCGAGGGCCGCACACGCCACCACGACGGCCGCGCCTCCGAGCGTCACGGCGGTGAGGGGCTCGCCGAGCAGCAGCGCCGCCCACACGATCGTCAGCACGGGCTGCACCAGCTGCATCTGGCTGACCGTGGCGATCGGCCCGATGCCGAGCCCCCGGTACCAGGCGAAGAACCCGAGGAACATGCTGATCGCGCTGACGTAGGCGAAGGCGAGCCAGCCGTCGATCCCCACGCCGGTCAGGGCGAGCGGATGCGCGACCAGCGACACCCCCGTCAGCACCGCCATCAGCGGTGCCGCGATCACCAGCGCCCAGCAGATCACCTGCCACGACCCGATCTCGCGAGCCAGCAGCCCGCCCTCGGCGTATCCGACGGACGCGGCCACCACCGCCCCCAGCAGCAGCAGATCGCTGAGGTGGAGCCCGCCGAACCCGCCCGACGACACGACGGTGAAGCCCACGACGGCCACCGCCCCCGCGATCGACGCCACCCAGAACAGCCGGCTCGGCAGCTCCCGCCCGCGCAGCACCGCGACGGCGGCGGTCGCGGCCGGGAGCAGCCCGATCACCACCGCTCCGTGCGCCGCCGGGGACGTCTGCAGCGCGAACGACGTCAGGAACGGGAACCCGACCACGACGCCGGCCGCGACCACGGCGATCCGCGGCCACAGCCGTCGCGCCGGGGGCCGCGAGCGGGTGGCCAGCAGCACCATCGCGGCGAGCAGCGCCGCCACGACGGCGCGTCCCGCTCCCACGAACAGCGGATCCAGCGTCGCCACGGCCACCCTCGTGAACGGCAGCGTGAACGAGAAGGCGAGCACGCCGAGGAAGCCCCAGACGAGACCGGGCGCGAGCGACGGGCGACCACCGCCGCGTCGCGGTGCGGGGTCGGCCGTCGGTGTCACCGTGGCCGGACGGGCGGCGGGGTCGGCGCCGGGAGTGCTCGTGGCGGGACGGGCGCCCCGTGCATCCGGTAGCAGCGTCAGGGGCGGGGGAGTAGCGCTATCATCAGCCTTCATGAGTGACAGTAGCAGTTCGGCGCGGATCGCCGCCGCCCTCCGCGCCGAGGTCGGCGGCCTGCGGGCGGGCGCACGGCTGCCGTCGACGCGGGCGCTCACGGCGCGCTTCGCCGCGAGCCCCGTCACCGTGCAGCAGGCGGTGCGGATGCTCGTGCGGGAGGGCCTCGTCGAGTCCCGCCCGGGCGATGGCACCTTCGTGCGCCCCGCCCGCCCGGCCCCGCGCGCCGACCACTCGTGGCAGACCGCCGCGCTCGGCCCGGCCCGCGCCGACGGCGGCTTCGTCGGCTCGACGATGCAGACGCCGGGAGAGGACGTGATCGCCCTTCACAGCGGCTACCCGGTCGACGACCTGCTGCCGGTGCGCGCGGTGCAGACCGCGCTCGCCCGGGCGGCCCGCTCCCGCTCGGCGCTCGACCGGCCACCGGCTGCGGGCCTGCCCGAGCTGCGTTCGTGGTTCGCCGCCGATCTCGCGATCGCCGCCCCGGCCGGGGGCTCGGCGCCCACCGCGGCCGACGTGCTCGTGATGCCGGGCGGGCAGAGCGCGCTGTCGTCGGTGTTCCGGGCGCTGGCCCGGCCCGGAGACCCGATCGTGATGGAGTCGCCCGGCTACTGGGGCGCGATCGCGGCCGCCCGCCAGGCCGGGCTCGTCATCGTGCCGGTGCCGCGCGACGGCGACGCGGTCGACCCGGTCGTGCTCGCCGAGGCGTTCGAGCGCACCCGGGCGCGGCTGTTCTATGCGATGCCGCACTTCGCCAACCCGACCGGCTCGACGTGGTCGGCGACGTCGGCGCGGGCGATCCTCGACGTGGTGCGGTCGAACGGCGCGTTCCTCGTCGAGGACGACTGGGCGCACGACTTCGCGCTCGACGCGCCCGTGCGGCCGCTCGCCGCGACCGACCCCGACGGGCACGTGGTGGCGGTGCGGTCGCTCACGAAGAGCGTGTCGCCGAGCATCCGTGTCGCCGCGGTGGTCGCGCGCGGGCCGGCGCGGTCGCGCATCCACACCGACCGCGTGGTCGACGGGCTCTACGTCAGCGGCGTGCTGCAGACGGCGGCGCTCGAGGTCGTCACCGCCCCCGGCTGGCAGCCGCATCTGCACCGGATGCGCGACCAGCTGCGCGCCCGCCGCGACGCCCTGGCGGCCCTCGTCACCGAGCTGCTCCCGGCCGGCACGCTCACAGCGCTGCCGCGCGGCGGGCTCAACCTGTGGCTGCAGCTGCCGCCCGGGGTCGAGTCGCCTGCCTTCGTCGCGGCGTGCGCGGCGGCGGGCGTGCTGATCTCGCCCGGGGAGGAGTGGTTCCCGGCCGAGCCCACGGGGGCCTTCGTGCGCCTCAACTACTCGGGGCCCGACCCGTCTCGCTTCGAGGAGGCCGTGCGCACCCTCGCGCGGCTCCTGCCCTGACGGGCTAGGCGCACTCCTGCCGCCCGCCGAGTCCGTCACGGCCTCGGCGTCGGCCTGGGGTGCGCGAGGGGCGCGCGCCCACACCTGCCGCGTAGGGCCCGGGCCGCGTCAGCGCGCGAACGGGCCGCGGAGCGCCGCCCACTGCAGCAGCATGATCGTCTTCGCGTCGACGATGTCGTCGCCGATGCGGGCGAGCGCCGCGTCGATGCCCAGCTCGACCAGCTCGATGTCCTCGCCCTCGTCGGCGAGGCCGCCCCCCGCATCCGCTCTGTTCGAGGCGTCGTAGGGAGCGGCGAAGAAGAAGAGCTTCTCGGTGATCGAGCCCGGGCTCATGTAGGCGTCGAAGACGCGGGTGACCGCACCGATGGCGTAGCCGGTCTCCTCGCGGGCCTCGCGGCGGATGGCGGTCTCGGGGTCGTCCTCGTCGAGCAGCCCGGCCGGTGTCTCGAGCAGCATGCCGTCGGGGTGCCCGTTCACGTAGGCGGGGTAGCGGAACTGCCTGATCAGCAGCACCGTGCGCCGTGCCGCGTCGAACAGCAGGACGGTGGCGCCGTTGCCGCGATCGTAGGTCTCGCGCTCCTCGACCGACCAGTGCCCGTCGCGGTGCTGGTACTCGATCTCGGTCGTGCGGGTGATGTACCAGTTCGAGCTGAGCAGCCGCACGTCCCGCACCCGCACGCGCGGGTTGCCGGTGAGGTCGCGGCCGGTCAGGTGCAGTCCGGTGCGGCCGCGGCGGTCGGGCACGTCGACGCCCGGCACGCCCGGCGTCGTGGGTGGGGCGACGGATGCTCGCGCATCCGCTCGCCCGTCGGGGTCGACGTCACCGCCCGCGTCGGTCACCGGAAGTTGATGAACTGCAGCGCCACGTCGAGGTCGGCGCCCTTCAGCAGCGCCATCGTGGCCTGCAGGTCGTCGCGGCTCTTGGACGAGACGCGGAGCTCGTCGCCCTGGATCTGCGACTTGACGCTCTTCGGGGCCTCGTCGCGGATGAGCTTGTTGATCTTCTTCGCGTCGTCCTGCGCGATGCCCTCCTTCATGGTGGCCTCGAGGCGGTACTCCTTGCCCGAGGCGAAGGGCTCGCCGGCGTCGAGCGACCGCAGCGAGATGCCGCGCTTGATGAGCTTCGACTCGAACACCTCGAGGATCGCCTTCACGCGCTCCTCGGAGTTGGCCTTCATCATCACCTTCTCGCCGCTCCACTCGATGGAGGCGCCGATGTTCTTGAAGTCGTAGCGCTGGGCGACCTCTTTCTGAGCCTGGTTGAGGGCGTTGTCCGCCTCCATCTTGTCGACCTTGCTGACCACGTCAAACGATGAATCTGCCATGCCGCTCATTTTACGCCGCCCGGCCATCGTGACGATGCCTCGACCTGGCTGGAGCTGTCGCCCGTGGATCGGCCGTCGAGACGTTCCGAACGGCGACTGTCAGGGGCGTCTGGTTGAGTGGGGGCATGCGCCTTCGAGTCCGGTCCGTCGTCCGCGCGGTGGTGGCGGGTGCCGCGGTGGTGGCGCTGGGCGGGGCGATGAGCGGATGCTCGGCCAGCAGCGAGGGCGCCACCGTCGACCCCGGGCCGACGTATGCGGCGCAGGCGGAGGTGCGGGCATCCGGAGCCGCCGGCTACCGCGACGGAACGCCGACCGCCGAGCTGCCCGACCCCGCGTGGCTCGACGCCGTGGCCTCGGCGACCGGCATCCCCCGGCGGGCGCTGCAGGGCTACGCCGGTGCCGCGATCGCGAGCAACGAGATGCGGCCCGAGTGCCATCTCGGCTGGAACACGCTCGCCGGCATCGGCTGGGTCGAGTCGCACCACGGCACGATCTTCGGCGGGAGCATCCTGGACTCGGGGGTGACCAGCGCGCCGATCATCGGGGTGCCGCTCGACGGGAACGGGTTCCAGGAGATCCCCGACACGGATGCGGGGGCCGTCGACGGCGACACCGAGTGGGACCGGGCCGTGGGGCCGATGCAGTTCGTGCCCGCGACGTGGGCGGCGTGGGCGAGCGAGGCCAACGGGGACGGGGTGCCCGACATCAACAACGTCGACGACTCGTCGCTGTCTGCCGCCGAATATCTGTGCTTCTCGGCGGGGCGGGTGGGGTCGGTCGGTGACGGCGGCTCGGGCGGTGACGGCGGCTCGGGCGGTGACGGCGGCTCGGGCGGCGACGCGGCCCCCGGCGACCTCGGCACCGAGGCCGGCTGGCGCGCCGCGATCGCCGGCTACAACGAGTCCCCGGCCTACCTCGACGAGGTGCTCGACTACGCGAACCGGTACGCGGCGGAGGCCGCGCAGGCGCTCGACGCCGTGGGCTGAGGCCGCGCATCCGCCCCGATTTCGCCGAACGCGGCTTGCTGGGTATCCTTGATCAGCGCCTTCGGTTGTGTGATGAACGTGGTCGGGTGCGCCTGGCGAGTTACCCAAGCGGCCAAAGGGATCTGACTGTAAATCAGACTGCTCAGCATTCGGGGGTTCGAATCCCTCACTCGCCACCAGAACACGGAGCACCGCGATGACCGCCACCTCTCCCGCCTCCTTCGCCGCCGATCCGGCCGAACTCGTCGCGATCGCCCGCGACATCGCCCTCGAGGCCGGTGAACTCGTGCGCCGCCGCCGCTCCGAAGGCGTCGAGGTCGCCGCCACCAAGTCGTCGATCGCCGACGTCGTGACCTTCGCCGACCGCGAGTCCGAAGACCTCATCCGCGCCCGGCTCGCCGCGGCCCGCCCCGATGACGGCTTCCTCGGCGAGGAGTCGGCCGGCACCCCCACCCCGGGCACCTCGGGCGTCGTCTGGGTCGTCGACCCCATCGACGGCACGGTCAACTACCTCTACGACATCCCCGCCTACGCCGTCAGCATCGCCGCCGTGCAGGTCACCGACGGCGTCGCCGACCCCGCCCGCTGGACCGCGCTCGCCGGCGTCGTCGTGAACCCCGTCCTCGGCGAGGTCTTCACGGCGACGAACGGCGGCGGCGCGTTCCTCAGCTCGCTCCAGGCTCCGGATGCCCAGCCCCGCCGCCTCGCCGTCAACACCGACGTCGACCTGGCCCGCGCCCTGGTCGGCACCGGTTTCTCCTACAGCGCCGAGACCCGCGTCAAGCAGGGCCGGTTCATCACGGGCCTGGTGGAGAAGGTGCGCGACATCCGCCGCGCCGGATCCGCGGCGCTCGACCTCTGCTCGGTCGCCGCCGGTCGCCTCGACGCCTACGCCGAGCGCGGGCTGAACCCCTGGGACCACGCCGCCGCCGCTCTCATCGCCCGCGAGGCCGGTGCCCGCGTCGGCGGCTTCGGCGCGGCCGCGGAGTCCGACGTCATGACGCTCGCGGGCTCCCCGGCGCTGCTCGCCGAGCTCGAGCCGCTGCTCTTCGCGCTGCACCGCGACGCGGGCCTCCCGCTCGACTGACGCGGGCCTTCCGCTCGACCGACGCGGTCGCGGCCAGGTGGGTGCCGAGTGGATCGGCCGGGGCTGCTCAATGGATTTTCACATGACCCCTCGTTACCCTTGACGGATCTTCTCGACCCGACGAGACCTTTTCCGCCCCACCCGGAGACACCCGAACTGTGCCACGAACGACCCCCCGCCCGGATGACGACGCGTCCGCCGGAGACGCCCGCACGCTCCCCGGCCCTGCAGCCGCCGCAGCCCCTGGTCGAACGTTCCCCTCCCGCCGGTCGCTCCGCGGTGCCCTGCCGGGCCCGGAGCCGGTCACGCCGACGCCGTCTCCCGAGACCCTCGCAGCCTCAGCGCCCCCCGACATGACCGTCCCGCCGCGAACCCGCCGTGAAGCGCGTCGTGCGACCTCCGAGGTGGTCACCGCCTCGGTCGGCGAGCCCGTGGCGATGGAGATCACGGTGGAGACGACCTCCCTGCCGGTCGTCACGCCCCCGGCGGCGGCCACGGTCCGCCGCGGGCGCCGGGCCTCGTCCGCGCCGGCCGACGAAGCGACGCGATCCCCACGAGCCGCGGGTTCCGGGCCCCGCCGGGCGCGGCGCGCCTCCGGCCCGGCGACGGGCGTCGGCGCTCCTGCGACCGAGGGCATCGCTGTCGTCAGCGCTCCCGCGACCGAGGGCATCGCTGTCGTCAGCGCCTCGACCACCCCTGCGAGCACCGGGCGCCGTGCCGGAGGGTCGTTCTCGGACAGCATCGAGCGCCCCGCGTCGGGCCGCCGGGCGCGGGTGACCGTGCCGACGACGGTGGAGATCCCGACGGCGCCCACCGAGGTGTCATCGCCGACCCCGGTCGCGCTCCCGGTGGTCGAGGTCGACGTCGAGACGCACGAGGGCGGGTCCGGGCCCGAGACCGCTGTCGTCCCGATCAGCGCGCCCGTGACGAAGGCGGTGTCCCGCCGCACCCTCCGCGCCTCGACGGTCGGTGGCACCGAGGTGGCCGGCGTGGGAGCCCACGGAGCCACCCGCTCGACCGGTTCGGCCGGTGGATCGCGCCGCGCTCGCACAGCGGAGCGGATCCCGGGTGACGGCACCCCGATCATCCGGCCACCCCAGGACGAGGCGGGCGACGACCCCCGCACCGCGGCCGGCGCCTCCGCCGACCGCCGTCGACGCCGGCGCAGCCCCCGTGGTGGAAGCGGCGGCGACATCGCAAAGGGCGCCTTCAGCGTCATCGCGATGCTCTTCGCCACGGGCATCGCCGTCGCCACGACGATGCCGGCCTCCGCCCTGCACGCCGCGAGCGGCGGTCCGGCGCAGCAGCTCTACGCCGACGTCGCCCCGGTCGAGCTCGACCCCGAGCTCGCCGCCCAGCAGCTGACGACGAGCCCCGACGTCGCCGGGCTGGGTGTCGCTCGCGACGGCTACGGCGTCCGCGACGTCGCCGCCCTCCGCGCCGCGGGCATGCGCATCGCCGACACCTTCACGAACAACCCGGGCCGCCCGGTTCAGTGGCCGTTCCCGGTGGGTGTGCCGATCAGCGACGGCTTCGGCCCCCGCGAGTCGCCCGGCGGCATCGGCAGCACCGACCACAAGGGCGTGGACTTCACGCCCGGCCAGGGCACGAGCATCCAGTCGGTGGCCGACGGCGTGGTGCGGACGGTCGTGCCGAGCGACGGCGGCGGCCTCGGCGTCCACGTCGTCATCGAGCACGTGGTCGACGGCCAGCCGGTCTCGAGCACCTACGGGCACATGCTCCCCGGATCCGCCGCCGTCACCGAGGGTCAGCTCGTCAAGGTCGGCCAGCCGGTCGGCCGCGTCGGCAACACGGGCACCTCGACGGGCGCCCACCTCCACCTCGAGATCCGCCTCGACGGCGTCAACCCGGTCGACCCCTTCGCCTGGCTCACCCAGCACAACGCCTGACCCCCGCCCCGACGGATGCTCGCTGCACCGGTCACGGCGGAGGGTGACGCCAGGGCGTCACACCCCGCTTCGGGACGTGACGCCCGGGGCTCACGCGAGCAGCCACACCGCCGCATCCGGCGCCAGCGCCGCCTCCCCCAGATCCTCGCTCGCGACGAGCACCTGCCCAGGCAGTTCGGCCGGCAGCTCGACGGGAGTGGTCCCCGCGTTCGCGATCACCACGACCCCGTTGTTCCGGAACGCGATCACGTCCTCCCCGTACCCCGGCAGCCACTCGAGCGTGCCGGTGCCGAGGGCGTACTGCGACCGCAGCGCGAGGAGCGCGGTGTAGAGCGACAGCGTCGACCCGGGCACGCCCTCCTGCGAGTCGCGGGCGTAGGCATCCCAGTCGCCGGGCTGCGGCAGCCAGCTCGCGGTCGAGCCCGCCGGCCCGAAGCCGTAGGTGGTGGCGCCGGCCTGCCACGGGATGGGCACCCGGCACCCGTCGCGCCCGTAGCGGGCGCCGTGGGTGCGGAACCAGGTCGGGTCCTGACGCGCATCGTCGGGCAGGTCGACGACCTCGGGAAGCCCGAGCTCCTCGCCCTGGTAGATGTAGGCGCTGCCGGGCAGCGCGAGCATCACCGCGGTGGCGGCCCGCGCGCGGCGGAGGCCCGCGGCCCGGTCGGGCAGCCCGGGGGAGTCGGGTCCGAGCCCGTCGCCCTGCGGGTTCTCGGCCGTCAGCGCGAGCCGCGTGGCGTGCCGCACGACGTCGTGGTTCGACAGCACCCAGGTCGACGGCGCCCCGACGGTGGCGAACGCCGAGATCGAGGTGTCGATGACGCCGCGCAGCTGCGCGGCCGACCAGCCCGCCTCGAGGTAGGTGAAGTTGAAGGCCTGCTGCATCTCGTCGGGCCGCACCCAGCGGGCGAGCTTCGTCAGCGGCTCCACCCAGGCCTCGGCGCAGAGCACGCGATCGCCCTCGTACTCCTCGAGCACCGCGTGCCAGCTGCGGTAGATCTCGTGCACGCCGTCCTGCGCCCAGTAGGGCGGGGTCGGCGGGTCGAGCGTGGCGTCGGCGAGGATCTCGGGCTCGAGCCCCACGACCCCGCCGCCCATGCTGCCGCCGCCCTCGGGCGGGGTGTAGTCGGGGAGCCCCGCCTCCTTGATCAGGCCGTGCGCCACGTCGACGCGGAATCCGTCGACCCCTCGGTCGAGCCAGAACCGCAGGATGTCGAGGAACTGCTGCCGCACCCACGGGTTCTCCCAGTCGAGGTCGGGCTGGCTGCGGTCGAACAGGTGCAGGTACCACTGGCCGGGCGTGCCGTCGGGGTTCGTGACGCGCTCCCAGGCGGGGCCGCCGAACACCGACTCCCAGTTGTTGGGCGCCTCGTCGCCGTTCGGGCCCTTGCCGTCGCGGAACATGTACCGCGCCCGCTCGGGGCTCCCCTCCGGGGCCGCGAGGGCCTCCTTGAACCACACGTGGTCCCACGAGGTGTGGTTGGGCACCAGGTCGACGATGACACGGATGCCCAGGGCATGCGCTCGCCCGAGCATCCGGTCGAAGTCGTCGAGGGTGCCGAAGAGCGGGTCGACGTCGCAGTAGTCGGCCACGTCGTAGCCCGCGTCGTGCTGCGGCGAGGTCATGAACGGCGAGAGCCAGACGGCGTCGACGCCGAGCGCCGCCAGCGAGTCGAGGCGTGCGGTGATGCCCGGCAGGTCGCCCACGCCGTCGCCGTCGGAGTCGGCGAACGAGCGCGGGTAGATCTGGTAGATCACGGCGGAGCGCCACCATTCGCTCCCCGTCGCGACGAGGGCGGTCGTGGTCTCGGTCTCCGGCTCGTCGGCAGCGGTGGCGCCGGGCTCGGGCGAGGTCTCGATAGTCATGGGGAGAACCCTAACCGCATCTGGAATCGTTTGCACACGACGGGTTCCGGATGCTCGTCCCGCCCCCGAACGCCCCCGTGACGCCGCGCGACGAAACCTGCCCCGCGGGGATGCTATTCTCTACTGGTGCCAAAAGCGCCCGGGGTTCCGGGCTGCATTGCGCGCCCCCTTAGCTCATTGGTAGAGCACTTCCTTGGTAAGGAAGAGGTAGTGGGTCCGATTCCCACAGGGGGCTCCGCTTCCCGGAGGCTGGTCCTCCGGAAGCCGCGGCGGGGTAGCTCAGTTGGTTAGAGCACACGGCTCATAATCGTGGGGTCGCGGGTTCAAGTCCCGCTCCCGCTACGAAAACCCCCAAGATCTCGCCATCTTGGGGGTTTTTCCGTTCCCGGGCTCAGTGCTGGGCGTACACGTGGGAGAGCACGACGGGGTCGGTGCAGCCGCGGGCGAAGCCGCGGAGGCGGCGGTCGATGTCGCGCTGGAGGAGCGCCGCGCCGATGCGCTCCGCGAGGGGCGCGAGCCAGCGGGGCCGGCAGGTGAAGTTGTAGCGCCAGATGGCGAGGGTGCTGCCCGGGTCGCCGTCCACGGGCGAGAAGCGCCAGCCGCCCGCGAGGCGCTCGAAGAACCACGAGCCCTTCGTCATGCGCATCCCCACGTTCGAGGGCGGGTTGTACGAGACGTACTCGCTGATCATCCGGAGCCCGAAGCGCTGCACGGTGAAGGTGCGCACCCCCTTGGCCGGCACGGTGGCGCCGTCGAGGAGCTGCTGGCGGCGGATGAAGGTGTCCCAGCGCATCCGCGTCTCACCCGTCGTCTGCGACACCGCGAACGCGACCTCGGGGCTGACGGGCACGACGCAGCGCGATTCGATGACGGGCATGTGCCCACCCTGGCACGCCCGGCCCCGGCCCCGGCAGAGGCGCCCGGTGCGGGGGCACCCGCCCGGCGTTCGGTCAGGGGCCGTTCAGGATGCTCGACGGCGCCTCTGCGAAGGTGGACGCATGTTCGGCCTCGCCCTCAACCTGCTCTTCGCCGCGGTGCTCGCGACGCTGACGCTGGTGGCGCTGGTGCGGACCTTCGTCCCGGCGCGGGTGCGCCCGCTGCCCGTGGTGCTGCTGACGCTGATCTGGGCGGCGGCGGTCGCATTCATGACCCTCCGGCCCGGAACGGGCCTCGGCGTGCGACTCAACCTCCTGCCGCTGCAGTTCGACGGGCCGGGCAGCACGGTGGACGCGGTGCTGAACACCTTCGTCTTCCTGCCGCTCGGGCTCCTGATGGTGCTCGCGGGGGCGCGGTTCCGCACCGTGCTGCTCGTGGCGCTGGCGAGCACGCTGACCATCGAGGTGACGCAGTACGTCACCGATCTCGGTCGAACGGCCGACGTCAACGACGTGATCACGAACACTCTGGGCGCACTCCTCGGCGCAGCCGTCCTGCTCGGCCTCCGACGTCTGGCGCGGGCGCTGAACGCGCCGCCCCGGCCGGCCGCGACGGGGCTGACGCCCGCCGCGACCGGCCCCGTGCGCCTCTAGACTCTCCTTCCATGCCCGTCGTCCCCATAGCCGACCTGGCCGACCCCCGCCTGGCCGACTACGCCCACGCCACCGACGTCGCCCTGAAGAACTCCCGCCGCGACGAGCGCGGTCGCGAGCACGGCCTGTACCTCGCCGAGTCGCTGCTGGTGCTCGAGCGGGCGCTCGCCGCCGGGCACGTGCCGCGCTCGGTGCTCGCGCTCGGCACCGGCGCCGACGAGGCGGTCGCCGCGCTGGGCGCCGCCGGGCATCCGGACACCCCCGTCTTCGTCGGCCCCGGCGAGCTGCTCGCCGAGCTCACGGGCTACCTGCTGCACCGCGGCCTGGTCGCCTCGATGGCGCGGCCGGCGCTGCCCGAACCGGCGACCCTGCTGGCGGATGCGCGCCGCGTCGTCGTGATCGAGAACGTCGTCGACCCGACGAACGTGGGCGCGATCTTCCGCTCGGCGGGGGCGATCGGGGCCGATGCGGTGCTGGTGTCGCCCCGCTGCTCGGACCCGTTCTACCGGCGCGCGATCCGCGTCAGCATGGGCACGGTGCTGCAGGTGCCGTGGACGCGCGCGGGCGAGTGGGACGTGCTCGCGCCGCAGCTGCACGAGCTCGGGTTCCACGTCGCGGCGCTCGCGCTGACGCCCGACGCGGTGAGCCTCCGCGACTTCGAGCGTGCGGTGCCGGATCGCGTCGCGCTGGTGCTCGGCGCGGAGGGCGCCGGGCTGACGCCCGAGGCGATCGCGGCGGCGGACACGGTGGTGCGCATCCCGATGCTGCACGGCATCGACTCGCTCAACGTCGCGGCGGCCAGCGCGGTCGCCCTCTGGGCGGTCGCCCGCTGACCTCGGCCCCCTCGATCGACTTGGCCCTTCCCGTTCCAAGACGGCCCGGGAAGAACGGGACGGGCCAACTCGATCGTGGAGGTCAGCCCAGGCCGTCGAGGTAGCGCAGGAGGATGCCCTCGCGGAGCGCCCAGGGCGAGACCTCGAGCTCCTCGACGTCGTAGAGCTTCATCACCGAGTGCAGCACGATGGCCCCCGCCACGATCTGGAAGGTGCGGTCGGGCGTGATCCCGGGCAGCGCCTGCCGGGCCTCCGCGGGCAGCTGGCCGAGGCGCGGGATCCAGTCCTTCAGCTCCGAGCGCCGCAGGGTGACGATGTCACCCGTCGCACCCGGCCTGCTCGAACCCGCGAGGCGCGCGAGCGAGCGGATCGTCTTCGACGAGCCGACGACGTGGTCGTAGGCGGGCTGGTCGGCGAAGAGCGGCAGCGCATCCGCTCGCATGACCTGACGCGAGTGCGCCCGCAGCTCGAGCATCTGAGAAGGCGTCGGCGGGTCGCTCGGGAAGAACTGCACGGTCGTGCGCCCGGCCCCGAGCGGCAGCGACACCGCGACCTCGGGGTACTCGTCGCTGCCGGCCGCGATCTCGAGCGAGCCGCCGCCGATGTCGAAGAGCAGGATGTTGCCCGAGGACCAGCCGTACCAGCGCCGGATCGCGAGGAACGTCAGCCGCCCCTCGTCCTCCCCGCTCAGCACGCGCAGCGCGACCCCGGTCGAGGCCTCGATGCGCGCCAGCACCTCCTCGCCGTTCCGCGCCTCGCGAAGGGCCGACGTGGCCATCGGCAGCAGCTCCTCGATGCCCTCGCGGCGGGCGACCTCCATGGCCGAGGCGATGGCGGCGACGATCGCCTCGACACCCTCGGCGCTGATCGCCCCGTCGGGCTCGAGGTAGCGCATGAGGCGCAGCACCGACTTGTGCGAGGCCTGCGGCACGGGGCGGGCACCAGGATGCGCGTCCACGACGATCAGGTGGACGGTGTTCGATCCCACATCCAGCACTCCGAGTCGCACACCCCGACCCTAGCGGAGCGGGCGACGTGGCCCGGCCAGCAGGTCGCGCGGCCCGGCCTGGGCTCGGAGCGACGGGGGCCGCCCGTCCGGCGCCTGGCCCGAGCATCCGGATGCCCGCCCCCGCCCCGCCCGTAGACTGGACCCGTGCCAGTGAACCCAGCCCTGACCGAGCGCGCGTTCCCGCCGACCGCGTCGTACCTGGTGGGCCGTGAGAAGGTGCGCGAGTTCGCCCGCGCCGTCTTCTCGACGAACCCCCTCAACTTCAGCGTCGAGGCCGCGCAGGCCGCCGGCTACGCCGACGTCGTCGCGCCGCCCACCTTCGCGATCGTGGTGCAGGAGCTGACCCTCGCCCAGCTGCTCGCCGAGGAGGACGCCGGCATCGAGCTCACCCACGTGGTGCACGGCGAGCAGCGCTTCGACTACGTGCGGCCGATCGTCGCGGGCGACGAGCTGAGCGCGCAGCTCGCGGTGACCGGCGTCAAGACCCTGGGCGGCAACGCCATGGTGGTGGCCGAGACGAGCATCCGGGATGCGGCGGGGGAGCACGTGGTCACCGCGGTCTCCACCCTCGTGGTGAGGGGAGACGCATGAGCACCGAGATCGTGCACCGCTACGAGAAGGGCGACGAGGTCGCCCGCGCCACCTACCCCATCACCCGTGAGTCGCTCGTGCGGTACGCCGGGGCCTCGGGCGACTTCAACGCCATCCACTACCGCGACGACGTGGCCGAGAGCGTCGGGCTGCCCGGCGTGCTCGCGCACGGCATGCTCACCATGGGCCTCGCGGTGCAGCCGGTCGTCGACTGGGTCGGCGACCCGGCCCGCATCGGCGCCTACCAGGTGCGGTTCACCCGCCCCGTGGTCGTCGACCCGGCCTCGGGCGCGACGATCGAGGTCGTCGCGAAGATCGGCACCCTCGACGAGGACGCCGGCACCGCCCGCATCGACCTGACCGTGACGGTCGACGGGCAGACGGTGCTCGGCAAGGCGCAGGTGAGCGTCACGCTGCCATGACCCTGGCGCGTTTCACCACCCTGCAGCTCGGCGGCCCCGCTGCGACCCTCGAGACCGCGACCACCGAGCCCGAGCTCCTGGCGCTCGCCGAGGGGCTCGACCCCGACGAGGAGTGGCTGGTGCTCGGGGGCGGCTCCAACGTCCTGGTCTCGGACGAGGGGTTCGACGGCACGGTCGTGCGGGTCGCCACCCGCGGGATCGTGCAGCTTCCGGCGCCTGCGGGGTCGGTGCGGCTGCGGGTGCAGGCCGGGCATCCGTGGGACGAGCTCGTCGCGCACACCGTCGCCGAGGGATTCAGCGGCATCGAGGCGCTCTCGGGCATCCCCGGGTCGACCGGGGCGGCGCCCATCCAGAACATCGGCGCCTACGGCCAGGAGGTCGGTGCGTCGATCGAGTCGCTCGACTTCTACGACGTCGAGGCGGGGCGGGTGAAGCGGATGCCCGTGGCCGAGCTCGGGCTCGGGTACCGCACCTCGGTGTTCAAGCGGGGGCTGCGGGGGGTGGTGCTGTCGGTGACGTTCGTGCTGGGTGCTGCTGACGGGCTCAGCGCGCCCGTGGCCTACGGACAGCTGGCGACGGCGCTCGGGGTGGCGGTGGGCGAGCGGATGCCGCTGCAGCAGGTGCGCGACACCGTGCTCCGGTTGCGGGCCTCGAAGGGCATGGTCCTCGACCCGGCCGACCCCGACTCGGTCAGCGCGGGGTCGTTCTTCACCAACCCGATCGTCACCGAGCGGGCCGCGCGGGCGCTGCCGTCGTCGGCACCGCGCTGGCAGGTCGAGCCGGATGCGCCCGACCTCGTGATCCCGCTCGACCCCGCTGCGCTCGCGCAGGAGGGCGCCGACGCGGGCACCGGCGTGTACTCGCGGGGTCCGGCCCCGGCGGAGTACCACGTGAAGCTCAGCGCGGCGTGGCTGATCGAGCAGGCGGGCATCCGCCGCGGGTTCTCGCTGCCCGGATCGAGCGCCGCGATCTCGTCGAAGCACACGCTCGCGATCGTGAACCGGGCGGGGGCGTCGGGGCGGGCATCCGACGTGGCCGAGCTGGCTCGGTTCGTGCAGGGGCGGGTGCTCGCGGAGTTCGGGGTGCAGCTGCACCCGGAGCCGGTGTACGTGGGGTTCTGAGGCACTCGTTCTCGCTCGTGTTCCCGTTGTCGGGGGTCGGCTCTAGGGTCTGAGCATGACCTGGCCTGCCACGCACCTCTCCGTCTCGATCGACCGTTCGCCTGCCGATGTGGCGGCGTTCGCCGGCGATCCCGCCAACCTGCCGCTCTGGGCGGCGGGGCTCGGCTCGGGGCTGCGGTCGGAGGGGGAGCGCTGGTTCGCCGACCTCGACGGCGGCACCATCGAGATCCGGTTCACCGGCCCGGTCGAGGCGGGGGTGCTCGACCACGACGTCGTGCCCGAGACGGGTGAGACGGTGCACAACCCGCTGCGGGTGCTGGCGAACGACCGGGGGAGCGAGGTCGTCTTCACGCTGTTCCGCCGGCCCGGGGTGAGCGACGCCGACCTGGCGGCCGATTCGGATGCGATCGCGGCAGACCTCGTGACGCTGAAACGTCTGCTCGAGGGGTGATCCGTCGTGGGTCTTGTGCTCGCCGCTGAACTCGGGCAATGTGTACGCCGTTCACATAGATGCAGGGAGAGCCGATGATCCACGCGCGAGGACTCGCGCGCACCTTCGCGGGGCGCGGAAAAGGGGCCGAGAAGGTCGAGGTGAAGGCCGTCGCGGGCGTCGACATCGACGTCGACGAGGGCGAGATCGTCGGCTTCCTGGGGCCGAACGGTGCCGGCAAGACCACGACGCTGCGCATGCTCACGACGCTGCTCACCCCCACGGCCGGCACGGCCACGGTCGCCGGCTACGACGTCGTGACCGAGTCGCAGAAGGTGCGGCGGAGCATCGGCTACGTCTCGCAGAGCGGCTCGACCTCTCCCGAGGCCCGGGCCGGCGAGGAGATCGTCGACCACGGCATGCTCTACGGCATCAGCAAGGCGCAGGCGACCGCGCGCGGCAAGGAGCTGTTCGAGCAGCTCGACCTCGAGGGGCTGTGGACCCGTGAGCCCAAGGCCATGTCGGGCGGCCAGCGGCGGCGTCTCGACATCGCGATGGGGCTGGTGCACGATCCGACGCTGGTGTTCCTCGACGAGCCGACCACGGGCCTCGACCCGCAGGCCCGCGCCAACCTCTGGACGCACATCAGCGATCTGCGCACCCGCCGCGGCGCCACGATCTTCCTCACCACCCACTACCTCGACGAGGCCGACGCGCTCTGCGACCGCATCCTCGTGATCGACCACGGCACCATCGTGGCGAGCGACACCCCCGACGCGCTGAAGCGGCAGGTCTCGGGCGACCTCGTCGAGCTGGTGCTCACCGACGCGGGCCGTTCGGCCGAGGCGGCGTCCCTGCTCTCGCGGGTGGCCGACGCCGACCTCACGGTCTCCGGCGCCACGGTCAGCGCGCGCGTGCGTGGCGCCGGCCACGAGGTGGCCGGGCTAATCCGCTCGCTCGACGCCGCGGGCATCGCCCTGGAGTCGCTCGAGGTGCGGCGGCCGACCCTCGACGACGTGTTCCTCACGCTGACGGGCCGCTCACTGCGGGAGGACGCGTGATGCGCGCCCTGACCTCGCCCGCCGACATCCTTCCCACCCATCCCACCCTTTTCACCCGTCGAGAGGCGTTCTGATGTTCTGGCGCGAGACGTTCATCGTGTTCCGGCGGCAGCTGCGGCTGGCGCTGCGCAACCCCGCGTGGGTGATCATCGGGCTGATCCAGCCGATCCTCTACCTGGTGCTCTTCGGCCCGCTGCTCGAGCCGATCGCCGGCCAGCTCGGCACCGAGAACGCCTACACGCTGTTCGTGCCCGGCCTGCTCGTGCAGCTCGGCCTCTTCGGCGCCCTGTTCGCCGGCTTCGGCCTGATCGCCGAGTGGCGGGCCGGGGTGATCGAGGCCGAGCGGGTGACGCCGGCGAGCCGCACCGCCCTGCTGCTCGGGCGCATCCTGCGCGACGTGCTGCAGCTCGTGGTGCAGGGGGCGGTGCTGATCGGCCTGGCCTTCTTCTTCGGTCTCACGGGGTCGATCCCGGGCATGTTCCTCGGCCTGCTGCTCACGGTGCTGCTCGGCGCCGCGTGCGCCGCCGCGTCGAATGCGCTGGCGCTCACCACGAAGAGCGAGGACGTGATGGCGCCGCTGATCAACAGCGTCGCGCTGCCGGTGCTGCTGCTGTCGGGCATCCTGCTGCCGATGACGATCGGGCCGCAGTGGCTGCAGGTCGTCAGCGACTTCATCCCGACGAAGTACATCGTGAACGCGATCCGCGAGCTGTTCGTCGGCGAGTTCTTCACCATCACGGTGTTCTGGGGCGTGCTGTGGACGCTCGTGCTCTTCGCGGCCGGCCTCTGGGTGGGAACGCGCACCTTCCGCAAGGAGAACGCCTAGCTCGCGCGCTCCGTCTCAGCTCTGGTAACTCAGCCCAACTCTGGTCGGCTCAGCTCGGGTCAGCTGTCCTTCCGGATCCAGCGGAAGGTGAGCCGGCAGACCACGAGCCCCACGACGAGCCAGATGCCGAGCACGATCGCCACCCCGGCGAGGTCCCAGGTGCCGCCCGCCTCCGCCGAGGCGAACGACTCCGGCAGCAGGGCCGCGCGCATCCCCTGGGCGATCCACTTCAGCGGGAAGACGCTCGCGACGTTCTGCAGCCACTCGGGCAGCAGGCTGAACGACAGGTAGACGCCCGAGATGAACTGCAGGATCAGCAGCGGCGGGATGATCACCGCCGCAGCGCTCTTCCCGCTCCGCGGCAGCCGCGAGATCGCGATGCCGAGCACGGCCGCGGTGACGATCCCGAGCAGGTAGACCCACAGGAACGTCAGCCACTTCTCGGGCTCGCTCGGCAGCTCGACGCCGAAGGCGAGCTTGGCGAGCAGCATCAGGATGATCACCTGCGCCGCCGACGTCACCAGCACCTGTCCCATCTTTCCGATGAAGTACGACATGACGGGCAGGGGTGTCCCGGCAAGGCGCTTCAGCGTGCCGTCGCCTCGCTCCATGGCGATGTCGACCCCGAGGTTCTGCATGCCGCTGAGCAGGATGCCCGCTGCGATCATCCCGGGCAGGTAGTACGACGCCTGGCTGATCCCGCCGCTCCCGTCGGGGTTCGTGCCGACGTTGCCCATGCCCTGGAACGCCACGGAGAAGATCCCGAGCAGCACGACCGGGAAGAGGAACGTGAAGAACACCGTGTCCCCGGCGCGGAAGTACACCCGCGTCTCGTACCCGATCCGCGCGGCCCCGAGCCGCAGCGTGCGCGCCAGCCCGAAGCGCGCCGGCCGGGTGGTGGTGGTGGTGGTGGCGGCGTTCATGACCGCGCTCCCTTCGAGCTGGACGCCCTCTCGGCGGTGGGCTCCGCCGTGGCGGGGGCGGGGGCGGGGGCGGTCGTGTCGATGGAGACCGGGGTCGTAGCGGTAGCGGTAGCGGTGGCGGCCTCGGCGGCCTCGACCAGGCCGAGGTAGATGTCCTCGAGGGACGGGCGGATGACCTCGAGCTCGGCCACCTCGCCCTCCCGCGCCACGAGGTCGGCCACGAAGCGGCCGGGCTCGGTGGTGCGCTCCCGGCGCACGCCGCCGGAGTCGCGCCAGGTGACGATGGGCACGCGCGCATCCGCTGTGCCGAGTTCGCCGACGGGGCCGATGTCGATCAGCCGGCCGCCCGCGATGACCGCTGCGCGGTCGCTGAGCTGCGCGGCCTCGTCGAGGTAGTGGGTGGTGAGCACGATCGTCGTGCCCTCGCGCGACAGCGAGCGGATCAGCTCCCAGAACTGCCGCCGCGCCTCGGGGTCGAACCCGGTCGTCGGCTCGTCGAGGAAGAGCAGCTCGGGCCGCCCGATCACCCCGAGCGCCACGTCGACCCGTCGTCGCTGCCCGCCTGAGAGGGCCTTGATGCGCGTCTTCGCCTTGGCCTCGAGGCCGACCGCGGCGAGCACCTCGTCGACCGCCCGGGGGTTCGGGTAGAGCGCCGCGAAGTGGGTCAGCTGCTCGCGCACGGTGACGTTGCCGCTCTCGCCGGTCTGCTGCAGCACGATGCCGATGCGGGCCTTCCACTCGAGGCTCGCGTGCCGCGGGTCGGTGCCGAGCACCTCGACCTCGCCGCCGCTGCGCTCCCGGTAGCCCTCGAGGATCTCGACCGTCGTGCTCTTGCCCGCCCCGTTCGGGCCGAGCAGCGCGAACGTCTCGCCCCGCTCGATCTCGAAGCTGATGCCGTCGACGGCGGTGAAGTGTCCGTAGCTCTTGCGCAGCTCGGCGACGCGCACCGCGGGGGAGGAGGTCATGAGTCCATCGTGGGGCGGGCGCGCGACGGACGCCAGCGCCCGCGCCCGTCGTTCAGGAACTCTTCCGCCGACCCCGGTGCTGATGTATTCTCGACTATGGACTTCGGGGAGCCGGGATGAGCATGCTCGAGCGGGTGCGGCGCACGCACGAGGTGCCGCTGCTGAACGTGGCGGTCGACGTCGGAGAGGGCCCGGTCGTCGTGCTGCTGCACGGCATCGCCTCGTCCTCGGCGAGCTGGCGCCAGCTCGTGCCGCTGCTCTCGCCGCTCTATCGCGTGATCGCGATCGACGTGCTCGGCTTCGGCGGCTCGCACGCCCCGGCGGGCAGCGCGTTCACGCTCGACGAGCACGTCGAGGCGCTGCACCGCACCCTCCGCTCGCTGCGCCTGCGCCGCCGCTACACGCTGATCGGGCACAGCCTCGGAGCGCTGATCAGCAGCCGCTACGCCGCGGTGCACCGCCGCGAGGTCTCGCACCTCGTGCTCGTCGCGCCGCCCGTCTACGGCCACCGCCGCTACATCGACGCCCTCGGTCACCGGATGCGCGTCGGCGGCTACCTCTGGTTCTACCGGTTCGTGCGCGACAACCGCCTCACGATCGTGGGCAACGCCGGCCGCCTCTCGCGCTGGATGCCCGGGGTCGCCACCGCCGTCGACGACCGCGCGTGGGAGGCCTTCTCGAAGACCATGCAGAACTGCATCGAGTCGCAGACCACCACGACCGACATCGCGCAGGTGCCGGTGCCGATCGACATCGTCTGGGGCAGCCGTGACCAGGTCATCGTGCCGGCGGCCCTCGAGGCGCTCGGCACCATGCACCACGTCACCCTGCACGAGGTCCCCCGCAGCGACCACTTCCTCCGCCCACCCCTGGCTCGCGAAGTGGCCCGCCTCCTCCGCTGACCCGTCGACGCGCTCGCTTCGTGGTGCCCCGCCTCCTCCTACCGGCTCGTCGGTGCGTCGGGGCGTGGCGCGCGGACGTCGTCGAGCGGCGGGCTGCCAGTGGTCGTGGTCGGCTGCGATGCGGGGCGGCGAGGGTCGGGGACGTAGCGGAAGTAGAGCCAGACCGCGGCCGTGAGGGCCGAGACCGCCGCGAGGCAGGCGAGCCACCACGCGAGGTCGCTCACGACGGGCGACCAGGCGTCGGCGAGCGGGACGAGCACCACGCCGAAGGTCGCCAGAGACACGGAGTAGAGGGCGGCCCACGCCGGGCGCGAGGCGCGGAACAGGGCCTGCCCGTCGAGGAAGCTGAGCGGAAGCAGCGCCACGACCGGGGCGCTCAGGGCGCAGACCGTGATCGCCGTGAGGGTGTCGAGCAGCAGGGCGTCGCCGGCGCCCGCGCCGGGGGAGGCGCGGAGGGCGCTCGCCGCCGTCCAGCTGCCGACGCCGAGGAGCAGGGCCGCGAGAGCGCCGACCACGACGGCGCGGGCTCCGGATGCGCGTTCCAGCGCGATTCCGAACACGAGCCCGATCGACGCGCCGAACACGAAGCCCGGCTCCAGCCCCGCGAGCCTCGACAGCAGCACGGTCGCGGCGGTCAGCAGCAGCGTGGACGGCCGCACCAGCAGCTGCGCCCGCCGACGCAGCCGCGCCCACGCGTACCCGCTCGTCGCGCCGAGCGGCACCGCGTTCGCCACCACGAGCGCGACGGCCAACGGCACGATCAGCGCCGCGAGCTCCGGCCAGGCCGCCGGCGAGGAGGCCGGCGCGACGAACACCGACGCCAGGGCGCCGACCGCGATCGTGGCGGCGGCCCAGACCCACGACGAGGCAGGGCTCGGGAGTCGCCGTTCACGGACCGCCGAGAACCAGGTGACGGGCCAGGCTCGCGTGATGCGCGTCCAGTTGTCGCTGACCGTGGACTCGAGGATGCCGCCCGGCACCATCACGAGCAGCAGCATCCCCACGACGAGCAGCCCGAGCCGCACCGCTCCCGGCACCCCGATCGCGAGCGCCTCGCCGACGGTGCGGAGACTCCCGCTGAACGCCGACACAGGTACCCCGACCGGCCCGGCGCCCGGGAACGAGGCCTCGGTGGCCTCGTTCCGGACGTCTCCAGAAGCGGCGGACAGTGGAGCGGCCGGAGTGGTGGGCCGGGCGAGGGCCGACTCTGGAGGGAGTGGGGACGGGCCGATAGACGGATCGAGCACCGATCGATCCACGGGCGGCGGCCCATCGGCGAACAGCGGTCGCTCGTCTCCGAACGCGGATGGCACGGGATCATCCGGCACAGCTACCGGGATCACGACAGCCGAGGGATCAGTCGGTGGGGCGGATGCGGCGACTTCGGGCCCGGGTGCGATCGATGGGTTCTCGGCACCGGGTGGGCCGTCACCGCCCCCGCCCCCGTCTCCGCCACCGTCACCGCCCCCGCCCCCGGAACCATCCCCAGACCCGTCCCCCGAGCCGGTCCCCGGCCCCACGACCCCGGGTGCCTCGTACGCGTACTCCGCCCCGTCCCCCTCCACCACGACCCCCGCCGCCCACGGATACGCCTGCGACACCGCCACCGAGTACGGCCCCGCGCCTGGAGGCGGTGCGGGCACGGTGCACGACCAGCTGCTGCCCGCGGTGACGAGGGCCGAGCATCCGCTGCCCGCCCCGTCGATATCGGAGATCGTGACGGTGACGAGAGCGCCGGGTGCCCCAGCGCCTGCCACCGGCTGCGTCAGATCGTCGGCCGTGACCGTCGACGTGAGGGTGCCCGGCGGATCGGTGGGGAGCGTGGGCGGACCGAGCACCGAGAAGTCGAGGAGCACGACCTCGCCTCCGCTCGAGACCGCGACGGGCCCCACCAGGTCGGGGGCCGAGACGATGGGGCACGACCAGCTCCCGTCGGCGAGTGCGACCGTCGCGCACAGAGCGGTCGCGGGCGCGCCGGTCGAGACCGTCACGGCCGCGTCATGGGTCGCGGTGCCGGAGAGCGCCACCGGCCCGCCCGCCAGAGCACGCGACTCGTCGGCGACGAGCACGCTGCCGGCCGGGGGCGCCGAGACGACCGTGAGGTCGAGCGGCGACGCCGACGCGGGGGTGGCGTGGAAGGCGTTGAGAAGTGCGAGCGCGCCGAGGACCGCGGGGATGAGGATCGCTCGGGATTTCATGAGCGAAACTCTACAACCGACCTCCCACGCCGGGCTAGAGCACCGGAGCGATCACGAGGAGATCAGCCGAACAGCTTCTGCAGCCGTGTCACGCCCTCCACCAGCGCCTCGTCGCCGAGGGCGTACGACAGCCGCAGGAAGCCGCTCGGCCCGAACGCCTCGCCGGGCACGGTCGCGACCTCCACCTGCTCGAGGATGAGGTCGGCCAGCTCGAGCGAGGTGGTCGGCGTGACGCCGCCCCACTCGCGGCCGAGGAGCCCCGAGACGTCGGGGTAGACGTAGAACGCTCCCTGCGGCATCGGGGTGACCACGCCGGGGATCTCGTTCAGCGCGTCGACGATCGTGCGGCGGCGGCGCTCGTAGGTGGAGCGCATCACCTCCACCGCGTCCTGCGGGCCGTTCAGGGCCGCGATCGCGGCGCGCTGCGAGATGTTCGCGACGTTCGACGAGAGGTGGGACTGCAGGTTGCCGGCGGCCTTGATGGCATCGGCGGGGCCGACCATCCAGCCGACCCGCCATCCGGTCATGGCGTAGGTCTTGGCCACGCCGTTGACCAGCAGCGTGCGGTCGGCGAGCGCGGGCACCTCGTTGACGATCGACGAGGCGGTGAGGCCGTCGTAGACGAGGTTCTGGTAGATCTCGTCGCTGATCACCCAGAGGCCGTTGGCCTCGGCCCACTCGCCGATCTCCTTCGTCTGAGCGGCCGAGTAGACGGCGCCGGTGGGGTTCGAGGGCGAGACGAACAGCAGCACCTTGCTGCGCGGGGTGCGCGCGGCCTCGAGCTGCTCGACGGTGACGAGGTAGTTCTGCGCGCTGCCGGCGAAGACCTGCACGGGCACGCCGCCGGCGAGGGCGATGGCCTCGGGGTAGGTGGTCCAGAACGGGGTCGGCACGAGCACCTCGTCGCCCGGGTCGAGCAGCGTCGCGAAAGCCTCGTAGACGGCCTGCTTGCCGCCGTTCGTGACGATGACCTGCGACGGCGAGACCTCGAGGCCGCTGTCGCGCAGCGTCTTCGCGGCGATCGCCTCGCGCAGCTCGGGCAGACCGGCGGCGGGGGTGTAGCGGTGGTTCTTCGGATCGCGCACGGCCACCTCGGCCGCCTCGACGATGTGCGCGGGGGTCGGGAAGTCGGGCTCGCCGGCGGCGTAGCTGATGACGGGCCGGCCCGCGGCCTGGAGGCTCTTCGCCTTGGCGTCGACCTTGAGGGTCGCCGACTCGGCGATGGATGCGATGCGGTTCGAGATGCGTGTCACGGGTTCAGCCTATCCGCCGACACATCCTCAGAACAGGATGCACGTCCCGCGCCCTGGGCGGATGCACGCCTCACGCCGATGGCGCGGCGCGAGCTGAACCTACTTCACCAGCGCCGGGAAAGCGTCCCCCAGCGCCCCGAGGATCGACTGCACCG
Organism: Herbiconiux flava; assembly: GCF_013409865.1. Lineage (NCBI taxonomy): Bacteria > Bacillati > Actinomycetota > Actinomycetes > Micrococcales > Microbacteriaceae > Herbiconiux > Herbiconiux flava. Next base: position 235,030 of record NZ_JACCBM010000001.1, on the reverse strand, counting down.
CGATCGCCAGCAGCAGCAGCCCGAAGATGCGCGTCACGATGCTCATCCCGGTCGGCTTCACGAGCCGCGCCACCTGCGGCGCGAAGAACAGCGCGACGGCGATCACGATCGACACCGCCAAGATCATCAACGTTCCGGCGACGTAGTCGAACAGGCTCGAGTACGTCTCCTGGAACGTGATGATCAGGCTGATGGCCCCCGGCCCGGCGATCACGGGGATGGCAAGCGGCACCACGACGGGGGACTGCGCATCCGTCACCGTCACGATGTTCGCCTTGGCCGTCAGCATCGCCCAGCCGATGCTCGCCACGAGCAGGTTGCCCGCGATACGGAACGACGTGAGGTCGATACCGAACGCCTGCAGCACCCAGCTCCCGGCCACGAGCGACACGGTCAGCACGGCGAAGACGGCGACGCCGACGAGCAGTCCCAGCCGCTTCTGCCGCGCGACGTCGAAGTCCTTCGTGAGGTTCAGGAAGATGGGCAGGCTGCCGATCGGGTTCGTGATCGTGAGCAGTCCGATGGCGCTCGTGACGAGCGTCGGCGTGGTGATGTCGGTCACTTCAGCGCCTGCCGGGGCACGATGACCTGCTTCACCACGATCAGCACGGAGGCGACGACCGGCACCGCGATCAGCGCGCCGAGCACCCCGAGCAGCGTTCCCCCCACCAGGGCGCCGATGACCACGAGGATGCCCGGGACATCCACCGCCTTGTTCATCACCCTCGGGCTCAGCACGTAGGCCTCGACCTGCATGTAGACCAGGAAGTAGACGCCGATGATCACGGCGGTCAGCGGCGACACCGTGAGCGCGACGAAGGTGACGAGCACGGCGCTGATCACGGTGCCGACCAGCGGGATCAGCGCGAGCAGGAAGGCCACGACCGCGAGCGCACCCGCGTAGGGTACGCCGGTCAGCACCATCGCGATGAAGCCGAACACGCCGTTCGTCGCCGCGAGCAGCACCTGCCCGCTGACGTACTTGCCGATCGACACGACGATCTGGTCGGTGATGTCGACGACCGCCGCGCGCTTGGACATGGGCACGAGAACGTAGAAGCTGTTCTTCACCGCGTCGAGCGAGCCGAGGAAGAACAGGGTGAGCACGACGACGAGGATGCCCCCCGAGACGCCGTTCGCGACGGCCGTGCCGACCTTCAGCACCCCGCCGCCGAGCGAGACGAGGTTCACCGGGTCACTGAGGAAGCTCGCGAGGTCCTTCTCCAGCTGCTGGCTGCCGGACGTGTCGCCGAACACGCGGGTGAACCACGGCTCCTTCGTCACGGCCGCGATCGCGCCCGGGAGGTTGTGCACGAGCTCGGCGACCTGGTCGACGACGGCGGGGATGACCAGGAGGAAGACCGCGGCCGCGAAGGCGATCACCAGCGCGAAGACGATCAGGATCGAGAACCCGCGCGGGATGCGCCGCCGCGTCAGCCAGCGCACCAGAGGGTCGAGGCCGAGCGCGAGGAAGAGCGCTCCGATGATGCAGATGACCACGGTCGAGAGCTGCGTGAACGCGAAGCCCAGCGCGATCGCGACCAGTCCGCCCAAGGTCGCCACGAACCCGATCCTGAATGCGTTGCCGTGCACGCGTGCCCCCGTCTGCTCGCCTTTGCATGGCCGCTCGATCTGACCTACACTTACTGTCGGTAGTCGAAATCTGCCAAGCTTTTCTATGCCTTTTTTCCTGGAGTCCGCATGCGGCCCCGGGGTCAGCGTAGCGAAGCGGTCGCAGTTCGGCGCTTAGGGCGGTGGCTCAATTGGTAGAGCAGCGGTCTCCAAAACCGCAGGTTGCAGGTTCGAGTCCTGTCCGCCCTGCACCGGCTTGTCGAGGGTGCGCCTTCGTCAAGAGATATGAAACAAAGGTGAAACGGTGGCACGAAAAGTAATCGACGAACCCTCCGAGGACGTCGTCGAGAACGCCAAGAAGGAGCGGGCTGCTCGACGCAACCCCTTCGCCCGCATCATCCTGTTCATCAAGCAGGTCTTCACCGAACTGAAGAAGGTCGTCACGCCCACCCGGCGCGAGCTGCTGAACTACACGCTCGTCGTGCTGATCTTCGTGGTCATCATGATGGCGATCGTGGTCGGTCTCGACCAGCTGTTCGGCTGGCTGGCGATCATCGTCTTCGGAGACCCGGCCTAAGAATTCCGGATGCCCGTGCCGGCTGTGCGCTCGTCGCCGTCGGCCTCATCGACAAGAAGTGGAACCGTCACCAGTGACAGACTCAAAGCCCGAAGAAGCCGGAGTCCCGGCCGACCTCGATGCCCTCCTCGAGGCGATCGACGCGCCGGCCGACCCTGAAGCCGATGCGGTGGTCGACGACGCACTGAACATCGACTCCTTCGACGAGGCCGCCGCGGTGCTCGACGTGCTGGAGGACTCCGAGGCCGACGTCGCCGGGGAGCCCGTCGAGGGCGAGGACGTGGAGGGCGAGGTGGCTCTGGCCGCTGTGGCTTCCGCGCCTGCTTCCTCGGCCGACCCGACCGACGAGGAGTCGTCCGAGGACGAGACCGAGGACGACCCCTACGAGGCCTTCCGTGCCGAGCTGCGCTCGCTGCCGGGCAAGTGGTACGTCATCCACTCCTACGCCGGCTTCGAGAAGCGCGTGAAGTCCAACATCGAGAGCCGCAAGACCTCGATGGGCATGGAGGACTTCGTCTTCCAGGTCGAGGTCCCGATGGAGGACGTGGTCGAGATCAAGAACGGCCAGCGCAAGCTGGTCACCCGCGTGCGCATCCCCGGCTACGTGCTGGTGCGCATGTTCCTCAACGAGGACAGCTGGTCGGTCGTGCGTCACACCCCCGGCGTCACCGGCTTCGTCGGCAACTCGCACAACCCGACCCCCCTCCGCTTCGAGGAGGCCTTCAACATGCTGAAGAGCCTCGTCGAGATCAAGGAGGTGCCGACCGCGAAGAACGCCGGCGGCAAGGGCGGCAAGGCCGTCAGCCGCTCGATCCCGGCCGAGGTCGACTTCGAGGTCGGCGAGACCATCACCATCAAGGAGGGCTCGTTCGCGGGTCTTCCCGGTTCGATCAGCGAGATCAAGCCCGAGAGCGGCAAGCTCACCGTGCTCGTCTCCCTGTTCGAGCGCGAGACCCCGGTCGAGCTCAGCTTCGACCAGGTCACCAAGCTCTAGAACGCGCCGCCGCCTCTGCGGCGCGTGTCGTCCGCTCGACGGCACGATGCGATCGCGCCGTCGATCGGCTAACATTACGAGGTTGCTCTAGCGAGCATCCGAAGATCACCACTGTGGGGAGAAGCCTCATGGTGGGAGCGCCGCCTGCCAGGCGGCTCGACAGAGAAGAGAAGAAATGGCACCGAAGAAGAAGGTCACAGGTCTGATCAAGCTTCAGATCAACGCCGGCGCCGCCAACCCCGCACCGCCCATCGGGCCGGCGCTGGGTCAGCACGGCGTGAACATCATGGAGTTCTGCAAGGCGTACAACGCGGCGACCGAGTCGCAGCGCGGCAACGTCATCCCCGTCGAGATCACGGTCTACGAAGATCGCTCGTTCACCTTCATCCTGAAGACCCCGCCGGCGGCGGAGCTCATCAAGAAGGCGGCCGGAGTCGCCAAGGGCTCGGCCACCCCGCACACCGTCAAGGTCGCCAAGCTCACCCGTGAGCAGGTGCGTCAGATCGCCGAGCAGAAGCAGGCCGACCTGAACGCGAACGACGTCGAAGCGGCAGAGAAGATCATTGCCGGCACTGCCCGTTCCATGGGCATCACGGTCGAAGCGTAAGGGCGGCAGGAACATGGCACAGAAGTCAAAGGCCTACCGGGCCGCGGCCGAGAAGATCGAGGCCGGCAAGTACTACACCCCCAGCGAGGCCGTGAACCTGGCCCGCGAGACGGGTTCGTCGAAGTTCGACAGCACCGTCGAGGTCGCGCTCAAGCTCGGCGTCGACCCCCGCAAGGCGGACCAGATGGTGCGCGGCACCGTCATCCTCCCGCACGGCACCGGCAAGACCGCCCGCGTCATCGTGTTCGCGACGGGTCCGGCCGCTGAGGCCGCGATCGCCGCGGGCGCCGACGAGGTCGGTGGCGACGAGCTGATCGAGAAGGTGGCCGGCGGCTACACCTCGTTCGACTCCGCCGTCGCGACCCCCGAGCTCATGGGCAAGGTCGGCCGTCTCGGAAAGGTGCTCGGCCCCCGCGGCCTCATGCCCAACCCGAAGACCGGCACCGTGACGCCCGACGTCGCGAAGGCCGTCAACGAGATCAAGGGCGGAAAGATCGAGTTCCGCGTCGACAAGCACTCCAACGTGCACTTCGTCGTCGGCAAGGCCGCGTTCACCCCCGAGCAGCTCGACGAGAACATCGCCGCGGCGCTCGAAGAGGTCGTCCGCCTCAAGCCGAGCTCCTCGAAGGGCCGCTACATCCAGAAGGGCGCCGTCTCGACGACCTTCGGCCCGGGCATCCCGCTCGACGTCAACGCGATCTAGCTCGCGTCTGCAGCACCCCTGAAAGGGCCCGCCTCACGGCGGGCCCTTTCTGCGTTTGAGCAGGAACTACTCATACCTGTCGGGACGGTTCCGGGGCGACCATCGGAGGACGCGGACGTCGCGCGATCCCTACGGAGGTACTGCCATGGACGGCTCATCACTGACCAAGCCCGCTCGGTCACGCGCGAAGAAGCTCGGCTGGGCGGGAGTGGTCGTGGGAGTCGTGCTCGGCGCCGTCGGCGCCGTGGGCGTGACCGGGCCGGTCTCCGCGTCGGTCACGCTCGTGACAGCGGGGTGTCCGCAGGGAGTCGCAGCGAAGGGCTTCCCGATCGAGCCACTCGAGGTGAAGGCCCCCAGTGTCCTCAGACTGACCGGCGGGGCTTTGCCGCCGGGCGTTCAGCTCAACGCGCCAGGGCAGGTGCTCTTCGGTGAGCCGAGCCAGCTCGGCGACTACCAGTTCCGGCTCCAGCTCGATGCGACTCTGCCCGACGGCACGGTGCAGAGCTCGGTGGCGAACTGCACCGTGACCGTTCAGGCCGCGCCGACGGTCAGTCGCATCGCGGGCACCGATCGGTACGCGCAGGCGATCGCCGTGTCCTCGGGCGCGTTCGCCTCGTCGCAGATCGCCTACGTGGCCACCGGCGAGAAGTTCGCCGACGCGCTCAGCGCCAGTGCCGTAGCAGCCTGGCGGCGGGGGCCGCTGCTGCTCACCCCGAAGGACTCGGTTCCGAGAGGGCTCGTCGCCGAGCTCAAGCGGCTGGGAGTCAAGGACGTGGTCGTGGTGGGAGGCAAGGACGCGGTCTCCGAGACCGTCGCCCAGGCTCTTGCGACCGGGTCGGGCGCGGCCGTCACGCGCATCGGCGGGGCCGATCGGTTCGAGGTCTCGCGCGCACTGATCGGCGACAGCCGGTTCGGCATGCCGAACTCGACGTCGATGTTCGCGGCGACCGGCGTGAACTTCCCCGATGCGCTCACCGCGGCGCCCGCTGCCGTGCAGGACGGGTCGCCCGTGCTGCTGGTCAACGGAGGCGCCACTGCGCTGACCGCCACCGAGTCGACGTTCCTCCTCGACTTCGGGGTGCGCGAGGTGACGGTGACCGGCGGCCCCCTGTCGGTCAGCGATGCCCTGCTGAAAGACCTCACCGTGAGGTTCGCGGCCGAGCGGCTGTCGGGCGGCGACCGCTACGAGACGGGTGCGGTCGTCAACCACGACGTGTTCAAGAGCGCTTCCCACGTCTTCATCGCCAGTGGCGCGACCTTCCCCGACGCGCTGAGCGGCGGCGTCTCGGCCGGAGTCGGTCACAACCCGCTCTACATCACCACTCCCCACTGCCTCAGCCCGGCGGTCTGGTTCGAGATCGGGCGACTGGCTCCGACCAAGGTCTTCGTGCTGGGAGGCACGTCGGCCCTCAGCTCCGCGATCGACACCCTCGAGCCCTGCGGCCTCGACTGACCGCTCCGATCCGACGCGACCAGGCAGGCCGGGTTGCGGGTCGGGTCGTGTTGCGCGGGGCGGGAGGGAGCTGCCCGGGTAAGTTGGGGGCATGGCGACCAGGGTTCGACGGGCGCGTCCGGAGGACGTGGGGATCGTCGCTGCCGTCGCCGCCGAGACCTTCGAGCTGGCGTGCCCGCCCACGACCTCGGCCGAGGCCATCGCCGCGTTCGTGACCGAGAACCTGTCGGAGGCGCGCTTCGCCGGCTACCTGGCGAGCGGGAGCCACACGATCCTGCTCGGCGACATCGACAACCAGATCGCCGGCTACACGATGCTCGTGGCGGGGGAGCCCACCGACCCGGATGTCGCGGCCGCGGTCGTTCGCCGGCCGACCGTCGAGATCAGCAAATGCTACGTGCGGGCGAAGTTCCACGGGCAAGGCGCATCGCGGGCGCTGATGGAGGCCTCGATCGCGGAGGCCCGGGCAGCGGGGGCGGCCGGGGTGTGGCTCGGAGTCAATCAGCAGAACTCCCGCGCCATCCGCTTCTACGAGAAGAGCGGCTTCACGAAGGTGGGAGTGAAGCACTTCCTCGTGGGCGACGAGCTGCACGACGACTTCGTGCTCGAGCATCCCCTCGACGCCTGACCCGGTGCCGGCCGCTGAGTAGCAACTGCTCATACCGCGCCGGGTCCTGGAGGGGTGACTCTAGGGACATCCTGATCTGAAACGGGCTCTCATGCGCCGACGCGTCACTGCCGTTCTCGCGATGCTCGCCGTGCTCGGGGCAGTGGTGTCACCAGCCCACGGCGACCCTGGCGAGCGCGCGGGCGGCCTGCCGCTGCCCGAGCGGTTGGGCGGGGCCGATCGGTATGCGGGAGCCGTGGCCGCATCGGTGGCCATGGGGTTGCGGCACGTCGAGACGGTGTACGTCGCCAGCGGCGAGAACTTTCCCGATGCGCTGAGCGCGGCGTCGGTCGCGGGCATCAACGGGGCTCCGCTTCTGCTCACGGCGCGCGAGACGCTGCCCGACGTCGTGCGGCGAGAGATCGTCCGGCTGACTCCGGCGACGGTGGTCGTCGTGGGCGGTGAGCTGGCCGTGTCCGAGGCGGTGGCGCTCGAGCTGTCCCGCGCCGCGACCGGGGCGACGGTCACGCGCATCGCGGGCACCGATCGGTACGAGGTGTCACGGAGGCTGGTCTCCGATCCGAGCGTCGGGGCGGTGGGGTCGCCGTGGCTGATCACGGCGACCGGGCGGCAGTTCCCCGACGCGCTGAGCTCGGCGCCGGTGGCTGCGAAGCTCTCGTCGCCGGTGCTGCTCGTTGACGGGCTCGAGGCCGAACCGACCGCCGCCGAGACGGCGCTGCTCGCCGAGATGGCGACGACGAGCGTGCTCCTGGCGGGTGGCACTGCCTCGATCTCGGCTCCGCTCGAGACGGCGCTGAAGCGCACCGTGCTGACGCAGCGATCCAGCGGCGAGGATCGCTTCGGCACGTCGGTGGCGCTGAACGCGACGTTCTCCGAGGCGAAGATCGCGTACCTGGCGAGCGGGCAGTCGTTTCCCGACGCGCTGAGTGGCGGGCCCCTCGCCGCGCACTTCGAGGCGCCGCTGTACTTGGTACGCCAGGACTGCGTGCCCCAGGTGGTGCTCGACGACCTCACCCGCCTCGCCCCCGAGAAGCTCGTCATCCTGGGCGGCCCGCTCGTCCTGGGCGTTGGCGTCGAGACCCTCACCGCCTGCAGATGATCCTGCGATGGCGCGGGCTCAGAAGGGAAGGGCCGCGATCTGCAGCACGAGCTTGCCCCGGGTGTGGCCCCCCTCGAGCGCGCGGTGGGCCGCGGCGGCCTCCGCGAGCGGGAAGACCCGGTCCACGTGCACGTGCACGTCGCCCGAGTCGATCAGGCGGGCGATGACGGCGAGCGTCGCGGCGTCGGGCGAGACCTTGAAGGTCGTGGCGCGCATCCCCGCGGCTGCGGCCTCGGCCTCGAAGGTCGGCCAGCTGCCCGTCGGCGCGTTGACGATCAGCCCACCGGGGCGCAGGGTCGAGAGCGACCGGGTGCCGGTCGAGTCGTGCACGTTGCCGACCAGGTCGATCACGACGTCCTGGTTCGACACCTGCTCCTCGAAGGGGCCGGCGGCGTAGTCGAGCACCGTCGACGCCCCGAGCTCGCGCAGGAACCCCTGGTTCGCGGCCGATCCGGTGGCGGTCACCCGGGCGCCGAAGTACGAGGCGAACTGCACCGCGAAGTGACCGACACCACCGGCACCGGCGTGGATGAGCATCCGCTGGCCCTCGTGCGCCTTCGCCAGCTCGACCACGAGACCCCAGGCGGTGAGGGCGGCGAGCGGCACGGCGGCCGCCTCGACCAGCGAGAGCGACTTGGGCTTGCGGGCCACCTGCAGTGTCGGCGCGGCGACGTACTCGGCGTACGAACCGGCCCCGCGCGGCACCGACATCATGCCGTAGACCTCGTCGCCGACGTTCAGCGGATGCCCGGCGAACGGGGTCTCCACGACGACGCCCGCGAAGTCGTAGCCCAGGATGCACGGCAGCGAGGGGATGGCGTAGGCCACTCCCTTCCCGGCCCGGGTCTTCGCGTCGAGCGGGTTGATGCCGGCGGCGGCGACCTTCACCAGCACCTCGGAGTTCACCCGCACGGGGGAGTCCACGGTGCCGGCGTGCAGCTCCGACGCGTCACCGAAGGAGTCGAGCAGCACGGCCCGCATGGTCTTCGGGTGGGTGAGGGTGGGACTCGAGACGCCCGGCGATCCACTCCACTGCTCGATCATCCACTGCCCTTCCGTCGTGTTCCCTGGTGCGTGGGGAGAGCTCGGGCCACCCGCCTCGCTGCGTCGCCGATTCGGCTGCTCCCACGCTAGGGTCCGAATGATTCGCCGGTGTTTCCGGAACGTCACCGAGGTGCAAACTCGGCGGCTCCGGGTTAACATTCGGTGAGGCCGACCGGCGCCGCACCGATGGTGAACCGGCCGCCGCAGACGACGATGCCGCCGCAGAGAAGAGACCGCCCGATGACCCGAGCCCGAGCGGCGGCCCTCACCCTTGCCGCGGCGCTGGCGGCGGCGGGCCTCGTGCTGATCTGGGTCGCCCGGCTCTCGGCCGACCGCTATCTGTACGTCAGCGAGCTCGGCGCAGCCGGCGAGCCGACGGCCGACGTCTTCCGCTGGGCGATGACGGCGGTGGCGGTCGGGGCGGCGATCACGGCGCTCGCCTTGCCCGCGGGGGTGCTGACACCGCGCGGCCGTGCACTCCGCGCGATCCCGCCCGCCGTGGTGCTGCTCGCGGCGGCGGCGGCGTTCGGCCTCGCCTCCCAGGTCACCTGCACGCGCTACTGCCCGCTCCCGGTCGGCCCCGGCTTCACCTGGCAGGACCTCGTGCACACCTCGGCCGCGGTCGTCGGCTTCGCCGGCGCGTCCTGGGTGATGCTGCAGGTGGCGTCGGATGCGCGGCTGAAGCGCCTCGCCCGGTTCTCGCTCGTGGCCGCGCTCGCCGTCGCGCTCATCGCCGCCACCGGGGGCATCCTCTCGCTCCTCCGCTTCGGCACCGAGGTGGGAGGCCTGCTCGAGCTCGTGGCGACGACCGTGGCGCTGACCTGGCTCGTCGGGCTGTCGCTGTTCCTCGCGATCGAGACGGCGTCAGCGAGCCCCGTCGAAGAGTCGAGAACGAATGAGGCCGTCGGCCACGTGCGCCACAGCACCCCCGAGCGCGTCGACCTGCCTCCCGCGGTCTACTGAGCGCAGCGCCCCAACCGCAGCGCCCTGAGCGCAGCGCCCCTACGCGCCCCACCCCAGCCACGACGCGACCCCCACCCGGGTCGCCCGCACGTACGCCCCGTACCCGTCGTCCCGCGCCGGCAGCGGGATGCTCGCCGCCCCGTCGAGCTCGTCCATCCACTGCTCGGCCACCGACACCGGGTGCACCGGATCACGCGGCGCCCACGCGATCGCCGTCGGCACCCCGATCGACGCCAGGCTCTCAGAAGCGGAGAACGCCACCGACCGCGGGATCTCGATCAGCCGCCGAGCCCGCGCGGCGGCACCAGGCGACCGGAACTGCTCCAGCAGACCCTCGGCCCCGAGCGGCGACTCCTCGAGGGCCTCCCGGTAGAGGGCGGTGCCGCGGAACGAGCGCTCCCCCTCGACCGCCCCGAGCCGGGAGAGCAGCGAGCCGATCACGGGGAAGGGCAGCAGGTTCCGCGGCAGCGGCACGTCGGTGAAGGCCGGCCGCACGAACACCAGCCGGCCGATGGCGAGCGCATCGGGCGCCGAGGCCGCCGCTGCCAGCGCCAGCCGCAGGGCGATCCCCGCCCCCATCGAGATCCCGATCACCGTCAGCGGGGTGTCACCCACCGACGACCGCACCTGCGACGCCACATCGGACGCGAGGGCCGCGAGCGAGAACGCCGACGCCGGCCCCGACACCCGCTGATCGTCGCCGTGCCCCCGCACGTCGGGTGCCAGCACCGTCTCGGTCGGCGGGATGATCGGCGAGAACAGTGACAGCGGCTGCGACGGCGACCCGCCGAGGCCGTGCAGGAGCAGCGTGGTCACACGCGGCCCCGTTCCCCGCGCATCCATGCCAGCAGCTCGTCGGCGCGGCGCACGAGCAGCTCGATCTGCGACTCGTCTCGATCGACCCACTGGCACCGCGGGTCGGACGCCAGCGGCACGAAGTCGACGTGCTGCTCCCAGACCACCAGCGTGCGCTCGGCGCCGAGCACGTACTGCTGCCACCACACCTGCCTCAGGTACGAGCGCGGGATGCGCGTCCACGGCTTCGACGTCGTCTTGATCTCGGCCAGCTCGAGCGACCCCTCGGGCGTCACCCGGATGCCGTCGGGCGTGGCGAGGTGGCGCCGTTCCCGGGCGGCGTGGAAGAGCGCGACGCTCGGTTCGATCAGGTGCTCCTGCAGCACCCAGGCGGCGATCTCGGGCTCGCGGGCCCGGCCGTGGTCGGTGAAGGCGTTGCCACCGAAGCCCGAGCCGTTGAACTTCTCCCAGGCGACCGCGCGCACGGCGGCGTCGCTGGCGAGCCGTGCCGCATCCGTCGCCGTGACCCCGCGGCTGCGGGCGCGCAACCAGGCCACCCGGTCGGTCGAGGCCGCCACCAGCCGCGCGAGGTGCGGCGGCGGGGCCGGCGCGGGCACCGCGACCTCGTGCTCCTCCCAGGGGAAGGAGAGCAGGGTGTCGGTCACCCCTCCATTCTCACCCGAGCCACCGTCATCGACGCCACGTCGACCGGCCAGGCGGGCGGATGCGCACCCGCCGCCTCGCGAAGGCCGACGCCGAACCGCAGGATTCCACTCTCAGACCACGCAATGCTCACTCATAGACTCCTCATAGCCCACTGCCAATACTGGAGATGTGACTATCGACGGCTCCCTCCTCAGCGGTGACTCCCGCAGCAACCCGGCCAAGCAGCCCCGCCTGCGACGGGCCGACGGCTCGCCCGTGCGCGCGCTCGTCGTCGACGACGAGAACACCCTCACCGACCTGCTCTCGATGGCGCTGCGCTACGAGGGCTGGGAGGTCAAGACGGCGAGCGAGGGACGCCAGGCGATCACGATCGCCCGCGAGTTCCGTCCCGACGTCGTCGTGCTCGACGTGATGCTGCCCGACATCGACGGGCTGCAGGTTTTGAACCGCCTCCGCGGCGACGGCCACGAGACCCCGGTGCTCTTCCTCACGGCGAAGGATGCGCTCGACGACCGCATCGCCGGGCTCACCGCCGGCGGCGACGACTACGTGACGAAGCCGTTCAGCCTCGAGGAGCTTGTGGCGCGCCTGCGCGGGCTCATCCGCCGCTCGACCCTCGTCGTGGCCGACGCCGACGACCCGATCGTCACCGTCGGCGACCTCGAGCTGAACGAGGACAGCCACGAGGTGTTCCGCGACGGCGACCCGATCGAGCTCACCGCGACCGAGTTCGAGCTGCTGCGCTACCTCATGCGCAACCCGCGGCGCGTGCTGAGCAAGGCGCAGATCCTCGACCGGGTCTGGAGCTACGACTTCGGGGGCAAGTCGAGCGTGGTCGAGATCTACATCTCCTATCTGCGCAAGAAGGTCGACGCCGGCCGCACCCCGATGATCCACACGGTGCGCGGCGCCGGCTACCTGCTGAAGCCCGCGCTGTGACCCTGCGGCGCACGCTGATCGCCAGCGTGCTCGGCCTGATCGCCCTCGCCGGCGTGATCATCGGCGTCGTGAGCACCGTGGCGCTGAACGGTTACCTCGTGAACCAGCTCGACTCGCAGCTGCGTGAGGCGTCGAACCGCACCATCCAGAACATCACGGCGGGCTCGCAGGGCCCGCGCCCCGGCCTCTCGCTCGGCCAGGCCTCCGGCACCCTCGTGGCGGTCGTGTCGAACGGCGAGGCGTCGGCCGGCGTCGTGCTGGCCCAGGACGGCGAGTCGCAGACCCTCACCGAGGAGCAGCTCGCGGCGCTCGACGGGATCGGGGCCGACGGGGCGTCCGACCTCACGCTGGCTCCGCAGAGCGCCCCCGAGACGATCACGCTGCCCGGTCTCGGCAGCTACCGGGTCGAGTCCCAGACGGTCACGGCCGCGGGCGACCTCGTCGTCACCGGCCTCCCGCTCGGCGACCTCGAGGGCACCCTGCAGCAGCAGATCGTCGTGATCGTGATCGTCACCGCCGGAGCCATGGCGCTCGCGGCCGTGGCGGCGTTCCTGATCATCCGTCTCGCCCTGCGACCCCTCGACCGGGTCACGGCGACTGCCACCCGGGTCGCCGAACTGCCGCTCGACCGCGGCGACGTGGCCCTCGCCGAACGCGTTCCGGCCGAGGACACCGACCCGCGCTCCGAGGTGGGCCGGGTGGGCCTGGCCTTCAACCGGATGCTCGAGCACGTCGCCTCGGCCCTGACCTCCCGGCAGCAGAGCGAGAACAAGGTGCGGCAGTTCGTCGCCGATGCGAGCCACGAGCTGCGCACACCGCTGGCGAGCATCCGGGGCTATGCCGAGCTCACCCGGCGCACGGCCCCCGAGCTGCCCACCGACGTGGCGCACTCGCTCGGCCGCATCGAGTCGGAGGCCACCCGCATGACCACCCTCGTCGAGGACCTGCTGCTGCTCGCCCGCCTCGACGCCAAGCCCGAGCTCGCGATGTCGGAGGTCGACCTCTCGCTGGTGCTCGTCGACGTCGTCAGCGACGCCCACGTGGCGGGCCGTGACCACGTCTGGGACCTCGAGCTGCCCGAGGAGCCCGTCACCGTGTCGGGCGACCCCGAGCGCCTGCACCAGGTCTTCGCCAACCTGCTGGCCAACGCCAGGGTGCACACGCCGCCCGGCACGCGGGTGACGGTCTCGATCGACGGCTCCGCCGGTGCTCCGGATGCTCCGGTCGCCCTCGTGCGCATCGCCGACGACGGCCCGGGCATCGCGCCCGAGCTCCTCCCGACGCTGTTCGAGCGTTTCGTGCGCGGCGACGTCTCCCGTTCGCGGCACAAGGGCAGCACCGGACTCGGCCTCGCCATCGTCAAGGCGGTGGTCGACGCCCACGGCGGAACGGTCGACGTCGAGAGCGAGCCCGGATCGACGGTCTTCTCGGTGGTGCTGCCGCTGGCCGCCACCGCGCTGCCGCGACCGCGGTGAGCCGGCCGTGACGAGGGGTACGGTGAGACCATGACCGATCAGCAGAACGAGCCCATCATGGCCGGAGCCGACGACGCCGCACTCACCGAGAAGGTCGAGGGCGTGCTCGCCCAGGTCAAGGCCGATTCGCCCGACGCCTCCTCGGCCGAGATCGCCGAGCTGCTGCGCGAGCGCCTCGGCCAGGCCGGCCTCGAGGTCGACGACGAGGAGATCGGGCGCCTGGCCGCCTGGGAGGCCGGCGAGAGCTGATTTGCCATCGGCGGCCGGGTGCCTTAGACTTCACGAGGCCAAAGACCGCCGGTCGTCGGTGTGCGCTGCTGAGAAGCAGAGTTCACCGGCCGAAGATTCGTGAGAGCGAAGACCTGCGCAGGTGTACGAAGTAAGTCTCCAGCGTTCTGCTGTGTTCTCGCTCCGGCCTCCTGCGCCGGAGCTTTTCTCTTTCCTGTCCCAGAGCTCCTTCTCCAGGTGCATCCGGTGGTCGTCCCGGCCGACACCATCGATTACTAGGAGCGCCATGGCGAACAAGGAAGCCTCGGTTGCCGAGCTCACGGAACTGTTCCAGAGCTCGACCGCCGTTCTGCTGACCGAGTATCGCGGTCTCACGGTCGCCCAGCTGAAGCAGCTGCGCGGAAGCATCCGTGAGCACGCGTCATACGCCGTGGTAAAGAACACGCTGACCAAGATCGCGGCGAACAACGCCGGCATCTCGTCGTTCGACGACGAGCTCGCCGGTCCGTCCGCGATCGCCTTCGTCCACGGTGACCCCGTGGCCGTCGCCAAGTCGCTGCGTGACTTTGCCAAGGCAAACCCTCTTCTGGTCGTGAAGGGCGGGTACTTCGACGGTAACCCCCTGACCGCCGACGAGGTCACCAAGCTCGCCGACCTCGAGTCCCGTGAAGTCCTGCTGGCGAAGCTCGCCGGTGCCTTCAAGGCCTCGCTGTTCGGTGCCGCATATCTCTTCAACGCCCCGCTGTCGAAGGCCGTTCGCACGGTCGATGCGCTGCGTGAGAAGCAGGAGTCCGCGTCCTGAGCTCCGGCTCCAGCACGCGGTTGAACTAACTACCACAACAAGGAGAACAACATGGCAAAGCTTTCCACCGAGGAACTGCTCGAGGCTTTCAAGGAGCTCACGCTCATCGAGCTGAGCGAGTTCGTCAAGGCGTTCGAGGAGACCTTCGAGGTCACCGCGGCTGCCCCCGTCGCCGTCGCCGGCCCCGCCGCTGCCGGTGGCGCGCCCGCCGAAGAGGTCGAGGAGCAGACCGAGTTCGACGTCATCCTCGAGGCTGCCGGCGAGAAGAAGATCCAGGTCATCAAGGAGGTGCGCGCCCTCACCAGCCTCGGCCTCGGTGAGGCGAAGGCACTCGTCGACGGCGCTCCCAAGGCCGTCATCGAGGGCGCCAACAAGGAGACCGCCGAGAAGGCCAAGGCCCAGCTCGAAGAGGCCGGCGCCACCGTCACCCTCAAGTAGTCTTCTCTGCTTCGAAGCGGATGCCCGGGCCTCACGGCTCGGGCATCCGTCGTTTAACCGGGCACCCGGTTGACCGGCGCTCGTCGGCGCTGAACTCAGGGGATGAGAGCGAGCAGACGGAGGGTCGAGACGGCGTGGCGCCGTGCCTCGGCCCGGTCGGGGGCGGGCGCCAGCCGGAGCAGGCGGCGACGATGCGGCTCTCCCAGCAGCAGTGCGTGCAGGGGCTCGGCGAGATGGCGGTCGCCCGACGGCAGCAGGGCGGCGAGCATTGCGACGGATGCCCGGGGCCCGGTCTCGTAGAACGCCGCAGCCAGCGCGGGGAACCGCCACGCCTCCATCAGCACGAGTCGGTGCAGGGCCACCGCCTCGTCGGAGTGCAGCACGTGCACCAGCTCGATCGCGGCGGACTCCAGGCTGCCCTCCGCGGAGGCCACCCCGCGGATGCCGGCGTGCAGCCGGTCGACGGCGGCGGCGAACAGCGCGGCCTTGTCGCCGTGGTCGACGTAGATCGTGCGTTTCGTCACGCCGGCCCGCGCCGCGACGGCGTCGAGCGTCGTGGCTTCGAAACCGGTCTCGGCGAAGCAGGTGACCGCGGCGTCGAGCAGGCGATCCCGTCGCCGGGCCCGGTCGGCCTCGGTCGGGCGCCCGCGTCGGCCGGCGGGAGATGTCGCGGTCATGACTTAATGATACCGTCCAGTGTCATTAACGCACCAGTGCCCGTTCGGGCACCGTCATCGACCATCGGAGGAACCCGTGACCCGCATCGCCCACATCGCCATCCATGACGACTGGGTGGCCGCCCGCAGGCTGGGCGAGTACGAGGTCTCGACGAGGGGTGTCCCGCTGGCCGACACCGGTTTCATCCAGGCCGTCGCGCTCGACCGGGTGGGGGAGGTGCTGCGGGGCTACGACGACAGCCGGTTCGCCGTGCTGATCGTGGTGCTCGAGCCGGGGGAGCTCGAGACGGCGGGCGTGACCGTGCGAGCATCCGGAGACCCGGGCTCGTTCCACATCGACGGGGCCCTGCCGACCGAGACGGCGGCCGTGGTCGCGGTGGTCCCGGTCGATCGGCGCGACGGCGCGCTCGTGCCGCCCGACCTCTCGTCGTTCGCCTGACCCGCGGCCCGGCCCCCGGGTGCGACGAGAGGGACGGACGGGGCGTCAGGAGCGGGCGCGCGGGGGAGCGGTGGACGAGCGGATGACCAGCCGTGCCGGCACGAAGGTGTGCTTGGACGGCGGCGTCCAGCCCGGCTCCTCCAGCTGGCGGATGACCCAGTCGACCGCCTGCTCGCCCTGCAGGTCGGGGCGCTGGCCGATGGAGGTCAGCCCGAACATCTCGCTCAGCGGGTGGTCGTCGATGCCGATCACGGACAGGTCCTCCGGTACCGAGAGCCCGAGCTCGCGCGCGGCGAGGATGACGCCGATGCCCACCTCGTCGCAGGCGGCGAAGACGGCGGTGGGCCGCCGCCGGGGATCGCCCAGCAGCTGCTTGCCCACCCGGTAGCCGCCCGGGATGTCGAAGGGCGTCGCGACGTGCGAGTCGGCGTCGTAGCGGATGCCCGCCGCCTCGAGCGCCTCGCGGTAGCCGCGCAGCCGCTTGGAGTGCACGTGGAAGTCCATCTGCTCGTCGATGTCGCCGCCGACGTGCACGATGTCACGGTGCCCGAGCAGCAGCAGGTGCTCGGTGGCGAGCCGCGCCGCCTCGATGTCGTCGATGCTCAGCGTCGGGATGCCGACCAGGGGGCCGCCGATCCCGGCGATGGGCTTGCCCAGGGCGAGCAGGCGTTCGGCCTCGGGAGCGGTGATCTCGAGGGTCACGGCGATCACGGCGTCGACCCGCTTGCGCACGAGGAAGTACTCGAAGACCCGGCTGCGCTCCTCCACCGTCTTCGTGGTGTTGTAGAGCATGAGGTCGTAGCCGCGATCGAGCAGCGCGCGCTCGACGCCCTCGATGATGCTGCCGAAGAACCACTGATTGATCTCGGGGATGATCACCCCGACGTTGTTGGTGCGGCCGGTGACGAGGCTCGACGCGCTCGAGGAGACGACGTAGCCCAGCGTCGCGGCGGCGGCGGACACCCGGGTGCGCGTCTCGGCCGACACGTAGCCGCGGCCGCTCAGGGCGCGGGACACCGTGGCCTTGGACACCCCGGCCAGGGTCGCCACGTCTTCGATTCCCGACACGACGACCTCCTCGTCTTCTCGTGTGCAAACGCTTCCAGAATCCTAGTGCCAGGTGGCGGCGGATGTGGAGGACCAGTTTCGCGATCACCCGCGCGTCTGCTAGCGTGAGAGCGCTCTCTCCGAACGGATCGTTACCTTCTCGAGACATCGAGGACGTCGCTTGTCATTTGGTGGGAGTTATGGAAAGGTTTCCCTACACGCGCCACCGAAGGCACCACTACGGAGCGCACTAACTCAATGAGGAGGAGATATGCGGTCACTTTCGCACCGCCGTGTCACAGCACCCATCGCCATCGCGGCGGGCCTCGGGCTCGCACTCGTCGGCTGCTCCGGCGGCGCCGGCGGCGGAGCGGCGGGCGGTGAGGCCGGTGAGGCCGACGGCGTCGTCACCGTCTACGGCACCATCGCCGACACCGAGGCCGAGCTTCTCGAACAGTCCTGGGCGGACTGGGAGAAAGAGAACAACATCGACATCCAGTACGAGTCGTCGAAGGAGTTCGAGTCCCAGATCGGCATCCGCGCGCAGGGTGGCAACCCGCCCGACCTCGCGATCTTCCCGCAGCCGGGTCTGCTCGCCGACCTCGCGTCGCGCGGCTTCATCCAGAAGGCTCCCGAGGGCGTCGAGAAGAACGTCGACGAGTACTGGTCGACCGACTGGAAGGCCTACGGCACCGTCGACGACACCTTCTACGGTGCTCCGCTGATGGCCAGCGTCAAGGGCTTCATCTGGTACTCGCCGAAGCAGTTCGCCGACAACGGCTGGGAGGTCCCGAAGACCTACCAGGAGATGGTCGACCTGACCGCGAAGATGCAGACCACCCTGGGCACGGCCCCGTGGTGCGCCGGCTTCGGCTCGGGCGACGCCACCGGCTGGCCGGGCACCGACTGGGTCGAAGACCTGGTGCTGCGCCAGAGCGGCCCCGACGTCTACGACCAGTGGGTGAAGAACGAGGTGAAGTTCACCGACCCCGCGATCAGCGACGCCTTCACCTCCGTCGGCGACATCCTGCTCAACCCGAGCTACGTCAACGCCGGTTTCGGTGACGTCAAGTCGATCAACGCGACCGCCTTCGGCGACGTGGCGAACGCCATGGCCGACGGCAGCTGCGCGCTGACCCACCAGGCCTCGTTCTTCGACGGCTTCCTCACCGACGCCGGAGCCACGGTCGGCCCCGACGCCGACATCTGGGCGTTCGTCACCCCCGCGGTGAACGAGGGCGAGACCGCCGTCACCGGTGGTGGCGAGATCGTCGGAGCGTTCTCGAACGACGCCGACACCGTCAAGGTGCAGGAGTACCTCTCGAGCCCCGAGTGGGCGAACAGCCGCGTGTCGCTGGGTGGCGTCATCTCCGCGAACAAGGGCCTCGAGGCCTCCAACGCGCAGAGCCCCATCCTGCAGCAGGCCATCGGCATCCTCCAGGACGAGAAGACCACGTTCCGGTTCGACGCCTCCGACCTGATGCCCGGTGCCGTCGGCGCCGGAACCTTCTGGAAGGGCATGGTCGACTGGATCAACGGCACTCCCCAGGAGGAAGTGCTCACGTCCATCGAGGGCGGCTGGCCGACCGAGTAGGTCGACCCGTCCATCCATAGACAGAACGGTCGTGAGGAGGCCGCCCGAACCCTCGGGCGGCCTCCTTGCACCCTGGTGCTACGGTGTCCTCACGGCGCCGAGGGCGCCGGGCCGTTCCTGAGTCCAGAGTCGCACTCGAAAGGTTTTCATGTCCGATTTCCTTCTCTGGGTGGGGAAGCTGCCCGCGCTGGCGCAGATCCCCATCGTCCTCATCGCGTTCGGCATCGTCGTCGCGCTGATCCTGTTCTTCGTGGAGATCGCTCCGCGAACCGGGCGCAAGTACACGATCATCCGTCTCGCGGTCTGCGTCATCGCCCCGTTCCTCGCCCTCGTGCTCGTGGGCTCGGTCTGGTGGGCGGCGCTCATCGCGGCGGCCCTCGGCCTGCTCTTCTTCTGGATCGACAAGCGGTCCTCGCAGGGTGCCGGCTATCTCTTCCAGCTCTTCGGCTTCCTGGCCCCCGCGATCATCCTGCTGGTGATCGGGCTCATCTACCCCACGGTCAAGACCGCGATCGACTCGCTGTTCTCGAGCCGCGGCAACTTCGTCGGGCTCGACAACTTCGCCTGGGTGCTCACGAACCCGCAGAACCTGCGCGTCATCCTGAACACCATCATCTGGGTGCTGGTCGTGCCGATCGCGTCGACCATCTTCGGTCTCGCCTATGCCGTCTTCATAGACAAGAGCCGCGGTGAGAAGTTCTTCAAGATCCTCGTCTTCATGCCGATGGCGATCTCGTTCGTGGGCGCGTCGATCATCTGGCGCTTCGTCTACACCTACCGGCCCGACGACCAGAGCCAGATCGGCCTCCTCAACCAGGTGGTCGTGTGGCTCGGCGGTCAGCCGGTGCAGTGGCTGCAGGAGTCGCCCTGGAACACCTTCTTCCTGATCGTGGTGCTCATCTGGATCCAGACGGGCTTCGCCATGGTCATCCTCTCGGCGGCGATCAAGGGCGTTCCCGCCGAGCAGCTGGAGGCGGCGGAGCTCGATGGCACCAACGCGTGGCAGCGCTTCACCAATGTGACGGTGCCGGGCATCCGCTCGTCGCTGATCGTGGTGCTGACCACCATCTCGATCGCCTCGCTGAAGGTGTTCGACATCGTGCGCACCATGACGGCGGGCGCGAACGAGACCAGCGTGCTGGCGAACGAGATGTACACGCAGTTCAAGAACTTCGAGTACGGGCGGTCGGCGGCCTTCGCCGTCATCCTCTTCATCCTGGTGATGCCGATCGTCATCTACAACGCCAGGCAGATCAAGAAGCAGAGGGAGATCCGATGAGCGCCGTGCAGCCGATCGACCTGCCGGTCGACAAGTCGACGAAGAAGCAGCTGAGGTCGGGCGAACGCGCGATCGAGCGCGACGAGACCGTGACCAAGCGCACCAAGCGCCGGCTCACCAGTCGCGGCGCGACGGTCGCCGCCCTGATCATCGCGGTGATCTGGACGATCCCGACCTTCGGGCTGCTGATCTCCTCGTTCCGCGAGCGGAACGACATCCAGACCTCGGGCTGGTGGACGATATTCGAGAACTGGGGCTTCACCCTCGACAACTACGTCGAGGTTCTGGGCTCCGGCAACTCCTCGGTCACGATCGCCTCGTCGTTCGTGAACTCGATCGCCATCACCATCCCGGCGACGCTGATCCCGCTGGTGATCGCGGCCCTGGCCGCCTACGCCTTCGCGTGGATCGACTTCAAGGGCAAGGACTGGCTGTTCATCGGCGTCTTCGCGCTGCAGATCGTTCCGATCCAGATGGCTCTCGTGCCGCTGCTCAGCCTGTTCTCGCGCGGCGTGGCCGTCGGTGACGACTGGATCTTCTCGGGGGTGCCCTCCAACGGCACCTTCTCGCAGGTCTGGATCGCGCACACGATCTTCGCCCTGCCGCTGGCGATCTTCCTGCTGCACAACTTCGTGTCGGAGATCCCCCGCGAGGTCATCGAGGCGGCTCGCGTCGACGGCGCCGGTCACGGGCAGATCTTCTTCCGGATCATCCTGCCGCTGACCATGCCGGCGCTGGCGTCGTTCGCCATCTTCCAGTTCCTCTGGGTCTGGAACGACCTCCTGGTGGCGCTGATCTTCGCCGACGGCGGGGTGGCCCCGATCACCAAGCTGCTGGCCGAGATCACGGGCTCGCGCGGGCAGGACTGGTACCTGCTCACGGCGGGGGCGTTCGTGGCCATCATCGTGCCGCTGATCGTCTTCTTCGCCCTGCAGCGGTTCTTCGTGCGGGGGCTCCTGGCGGGTTCCACGAAGGGCTGACGCGCTCGCGCACGCATCGCGGTCACCGACGCTCTCACGGGCTCGGTGGCCGCGATTCGTGCGTGTGGCCGCGTTCGGATTTCGCCCTAGGAGGACGGTGACGGCGGCGTCGGTGGTGCGGCGTACTGTCATCACTATGAGTGGAATGGGCGGCGGCGGCCGCATGAGCGCCGTCGCGGCCGCGGGCGGGCGCACCCGTCTCGGCGGGGGCGGTGGGGGCGGGGGCGGTGGCCGCGTCTCCAGCGGCGACCGCGACGCGCAGCGCGCCGCGAACGCCGAGGCGCCGAAGATCCCGAACCTGCTGCGTCGTATCGGCGAGCTGTTCCGGCCCTACCGTCCGGCGCTTACCGTCACCGCGGTGCTCGTGCTGATCGGGGCCGCGCTCACCGTGCTGCCTCCGCTGCTGACGCAGCAGGCCTTCGACCTGGGCCTTTTCCCGGCCGGCGGTCCGAACATCCCGATCCTGTTCGAGCTGGTCGGCGCGATGGTGCTGATCTGGATCGTGTCGGCCGCCCTCGGCGTGTGGCAGACGTACCTCACGGCGCGGGTCGGCAACAGCGTGATGGGCGATCTGCGCATCCGTCTTTTCACCCACCTGCAGCGCATGGAGCTCGCCTTCTTCACCCGCACGAAGACGGGCATCATCCAGTCGCGGCTGCAGAACGACGTGGGCGGCGTGGCCAACGTGCTCACCAACACCGTCTCGAGCGTGCTCGGCAACACGGTCACGGTCATCGCGGCTCTTGTCGCGATGCTGCTGCTCAGCTGGCAGCTCACGGTGGTCGCGGTCATCCTGATGCCGCTGCTCGTGCTCGTGCAGCGCCGGGTCGGCCAGGTGCGGGCGCGCATCGCGGGCAAGACGCAGGAGTCGCTGTCCGACATGACGGCCATCACCCAGGAGACGCTGAGCGTCTCGGGCATCCTGCTCGCCAAGAGCTTCAACCGTCAGGGCGCCGAGATCGAGCGCTACTCCGACGAGAACCAGAACCAGATCGCGCTGCAGGTGCGCCAGCAGATGAGCGGCCAGTGGTTCTTCGCCATCGTCAGCATCGTGCTCTCGGTGGTGCCGGCGGTCGTCTACCTCGCGTCGGGCTACCTCATCCAGGGCGGCGTCGACGTGACGGCCGGCACGATCGTCGCGTTCACCACCGTGCAGGCGCGGCTGACCTGGCCGCTCCTCGGGCTGATGCGGGTCGGGCTCGACCTGCAGACCTCGGGCGCGCTGTTCGCCCGCATCTTCGAGTACCTCGACCTCAAGCCCACGATCGCCGATGCACCGGATGCGGTGGACCTGCCCCGCGGTTCGGGTGCCGAGCGCGCGGGGCGGGTCGAGTTCGACCACGTGAGCTTCGTGTACCCCGACGGGGAGCTCGAGCATCCGACCCTCGACGACGTGTCGTTCGCCATCGAGCCGGGTCAGTTCGCCGCCTTCGTCGGGCCCTCGGGGGCAGGTAAGACGACGGTGTCGTACCTCGTGCCGCGCTTCTACGAGGCCACCTCCGGGGCCGTGAAGGTCGACGGGCACGACGTGCGGGAGCTGCGGCAGGAGTCGCTGATCGACCGGCTCGGCATCGTCAGCCAGGAGACCTACCTCTTCCACGCCACGATCGCCGAGAACCTGCGCTACGCCAAGCCCGAGGCGACCGACGAGCAGCTGGCGGCGGCGGCGCGGGCGGCGAACATCCACGACCGCATCATGAGCTTCCCCGAGGGGTACGAGACGCTCGTCGGTGAGCGCGGCTACCGGCTCTCGGGCGGCGAGAAGCAGCGCATCGCGATCGCGCGGGTGCTGCTGAAAGACCCTGCGGTGCTCATCCTCGACGAGGCGACGAGCGCGCTCGACTCCATCTCCGAGCGTGTGGTGCAGGATGCGCTCGACACCGCCGCGCGCGGCCGCACCACGATCGCGATCGCCCACCGGCTCTCGACGATCGTGAACGCCGACGTCATCTTCGTGGTCGACGCGGGCCGCATCGTGGAGTCGGGCACGCACGAGCAGCTGCTCGCGCGCGGCGGCTCGTACGCGGCGCTGTACGCGCAGCAGCTCACCACCGCCTGACCCGGACCGGTGGCGCGGGCCGCGCCAGCTCGCCACGGTCTGACCCGCACAGGTGGCGCGGGCCGCACCAGCTCGCCATGGCCCGAGCCGGCCGGCACCGCCGACTGCGCCACACCGGGCCACTACGGCCTGAGCCGGTCCTCCTCTCGGCACCCTCGGCGGTGGGGGTGCGTTCCGTCGTGCTGATGCGTTCGGAATATTAGCGTTCACATTAGGGCCTGCAGCGCGCCAGCACCAGCCTCATTCCGGTTATCGATTCGTTACCGAATTGGCAATTGTGAAGGCTCACAATTTGTGACTACCATGACGCACCGGCCCCGACGTGGCGGCCGACCCGGCACCATCACGCAGCACGACGCGGCCGGGACGATGAACAGAGAGGTTCACCATGAAGAAGAAGTTCCTCGGTCTCGCCGCGGCCGGAGCGATGCTCCTGACGCTCGCGGGCTGTGCCGGCGGCGGTACCAGCGCCGGCAGCTCCGAAGGCCCCAAGCCCGCCGACCAGCTCGTCGTCGGCTTCTCGCAGGTCGGCTCCGAGAGCGGCTGGCGCACGGCCAACACCACCGACATCCAGGCCGCGTTCAAGGACGCGGGCATCGAGCTGAAGTTCTCCGACGCGCAGCAGAAGCAGGAGAACCAGATCAAGGCGATCCGCTCCTACATCCAGCAGGGCGTCGACGTGATCGCGTTCTCGCCGGTCGTCGAGACCGGGTGGGACGCGGTGCTCAACGAGGCCAAGGCCGCGAACATCCCCGTCGTGCTCACCGACCGTGCGGTCGACTCGGCCGACGACTCGCTCTACGAGAGCTTCCTCGGCTCCGACTTCGTCGAGGAGGGCAAGAAGGCCGGCGAGTGGGTGCTCGAGGAGTACAAGGACTCGACCGAGCCCGTCAAGATCATCCAGCTCGAGGGCACCACGGGCGCCGCGCCCGCCATCGACCGGGCCGAGGGCTTCGCCGACGCCATCAAGGGCGACGACAAGTTCGAGGTCGTCGCCAGCCAGACCGGTGACTTCACCCGCGCCGGCGGCAAGCAGGTCACCGAGGCTCTCTTGAAGTCGAACCCCGACGCCAATCTGATCTACGCCCACAACGACGACATGGCGCTCGGCGCCATCGAGGCGATCGAGGCGGCCGGCCTGAAGCCGGGCGTCGACATCAAGATCGTCAGCGTCGACGCCGTGAAGGACGGCATGCAGGCCCTCGCCGATGGCAAGATCAACTTCATCGTCGAGTGCTCGCCCCTGCTCGGCAAGCAGCTCGTCGACATCGTGAACCAGATCAACGAGGGCGAGACCCCCGAGAAGCGCATCATCACCGAGGAGACCACCTTCACGAAGGACCAGGCCGCCGAGGCGCTGCCGACCCGTCAGTACTAGGCCGGCACCAGCACGACCAGCACGACCAGCACCACCAGCTTCACCTGAGAGCGGTGACGGATGCGCGGCCCCACACCCCGCATCCGTCACCGCCTCACCACGAACCAGCACCCCGCGACCCGCACCCCACCGCACGCCACTCCCTCGAAGAAGAGAGAACTCATGACCGAACCAGTCGTGGAGATGAGCGCCATCTCCATCTCCTTCCCGGGGGTGAAAGCGCTCGACGACGTCAGCTTCCGCATGTTCCCGGGCGAGGTGCACTCGCTGATGGGCGAGAACGGCGCCGGCAAGTCGACGCTGATCAAGGCGCTGACCGGCGTCTACCCGATCGACAGCGGCACGATCGTGGTCGACGGGGAGACCGTGTCGTTCGCCGGGCCCGCCGCCGCGCAGGCCGCCGGCATCGCGACGGTCTACCAGGAGGTCAACCTCCTGCCGAACCTGTCGGTCGCCGAGAACATCCTGCTCGGGCGCGAGCCCCGCCGCTTCGGCTCGATCGACGGCCGCGCGATGCGCCGCCGCGCCGCCGAGCTGCTCGACGGGCTGAACCTCGACATCGACCCGGGCTCGCTGCTCGGCTCGCACTCCCTCGCCATCCAGCAGCTCGTCGCCATAGCCCGCGCGATCAACGTCGACGCGAAGGTGCTGATCCTCGACGAGCCGACCTCGAGCCTCGACGCCGACGAGGTGGCCGAGCTGTTCCGGGTGATCCGCTCGCTCCGCGACTCCGGCGTCGCCATCCTCTTCGTCTCCCACTTCCTCGACCAGATCTACGAGATCACCGACCGGCTCACCGTGCTCCGCAACGGCCGCCTCGTGGGGGAGTACCTCACCGAGGAGCTCCTGCGCATCGACCTCGTGCAGAAGATGATCGGCAAGGAGCTGACGGTGCTCGACGAGATCGGCCGCAAGGCCCACGCCGCCGATGCCGACGGCGGCGCGGCCGACCGTCCCGCCGACTTCGCCCGGGCCGAGGGCCTCGGCCGCAAGGGTGCCATCGAGCCGTTCGATCTCGTGATCGGCGAGGGCGAGGTGATCGGCCTGGCCGGTCTGCTCGGCTCCGGCCGCACCGAGCTGGCGCGCATCCTGGGCGGCATCGACCGCGCCGACTCGGGCACCCTGACCGTGGGCGGCGCCGGCTCGAAGCTGCGCACACCGCGTCAGGCCATCTCGCGGCGCATCGCCTACTCCTCGGAGGACCGCCGCGGCGAGGGCATCATCGACGAGCTCACCGTGCGCGACAACATCGTGCTGGCCCTCCAAGCCGACCGCGGCTGGTTCCGCCCCATCCCGAAGAAGCGGCAGGAGGAGCTCGCGCAGAGCTACATCCAGGCCCTCAACATCCGGCCCGCGAACCCCGACGCGCTCGTGCGCAACCTCTCCGGCGGCAACCAGCAGAAGGTGCTGCTCGCCCGCTGGCTCGCCATCGCACCCCGGCTGCTCATCCTCGACGAGCCGACGCGCGGCATCGACATCGGCGCCAAGGCCGAGATCCAGAAGCTCGTCTACACGCTCGCCGAGAACGGCATGAGCGTCGTGTTCATCTCGGCCGAGCTCGAGGAGGTGCTCCGCCTGGCGCACCGCGTCGTGGTGCTCCGCGACCGCCGCCTGGTGGCCGACATCGAGAACGACGGCCTCACGGTCGACGCGCTGCTCGCCCTGATCGCCGACGGGTCGGTCGCCGAGGAGGGCGGGGTTCCGGATGCCCCGACCGCCGACTCCGGCCCGGGCGCCGGCCGCGCATCCGTCGCCGCCCCCGGCCCCGCACACGACAGCGGCCCCGCAGCCGACACCGACCCCGCCCCCCTCGAGACCTCGGGAGACCGACGATGAACGCCCTGCTGCTCCGCACCGTCTCGAGCCGGCTGTTCTGGCCGGTCGTGATGCTGCTCGTCCTCGTGCTGATCAACGTGATCGCCTTCCCCGACTTCCTCACCGTGACGGTGAAGGACGGTCACCTGTTCGGCTCGATCGTCGACATCCTGCGGAACGGGGCGCCGACGCTGATCATCGCGGTCGGCATGACGCTCGTGATCGCCACCCGCGGCATCGACCTCTCGGTCGGCGCGGTGGCGGCGATCTCGGGGGCCGTGGCGTGCTCGATCCTGCTCGGCTCCTCCGACCCGGGCAACCCGGCCACCGTCGCGGTCGCCGTGATCGTGGCGCTCGTCATCTCGCTCGTGCTCGGCGTCTGGAACGGGTTCCTCGTCTCGGTCATCGGCATCCAGCCGATCATCGCGACGCTCATCCTGATGACGGCCGGCCGCGGTGTGGCGATGCTGATCACCGAGGGGCAGATCCTCACCGTCGACAGCGCGCCGTTCAAGGAGCTCGGCTCGGGCTTCTGGTTCGGCATCCCGGTCGCCGTCGTGATCGGCGCCGTGATCTTCGCGGTCGCCGCCCTGCTCACCCGGCGCACCGCGCTCGGCATGCTGATCGAGTCGGTCGGCATCAACCCCGAGGCCAGCCGCCAGGCCGGTGTGCGGGCGCGGGTGCTGCTGTTCACCGTCTACGCGTTCTGCGCGCTGTCGGCCGGCATCGCCGGGCTCATCCTGACGGCCAACCAGACGGCCGCCGACGCGAACAACACGGGCCTGTTCATCGAACTCGACGCCATCCTCGCGGTGGTCATCGGCGGCACCTCGCTCGCCGGCGGCCGCTACTCGCTGGCGGGCACGCTCGTCGGGGCGCTGGTCATCCAGACCCTCGTCACCACCGTCTACACCGTGGGCATCCCGCCGATCGTGACCATGGTCTTCAAGGCGGCCGTCGTCACGGCCGTCTGCCTGCTGCAGTCGCCCACCACCAACGCCGCGTTCGCCCAGCTGCGCCAGCGGCTCGCCGCCCGCACCGCCCGAGTCAAGGAAGCAGCCGCATCATGACCGCCACCATCGACCGCCCCCGCGCCGGGGCGCCCCTGCCGACCAAGCCCGGCCGCCCACCGCGGCGACTTGTCGACCGCCTGCGCGACGTGCTCACCAGCCCCAAGTCGGGCCCGGTGCTCGTCACCGCGGTGCTCTTCGTCGCCGTCTTCATCGTCGGCGGCGTGCGCTACAACGGCTTCTTCTCGGGCCAGGTGCTGCTGAACCTGTTCGTCGACAACTCCTACCTGATCGTGCTCGCGGTGGGCATGACCTTCGTCATCCTGACCGGCGGCATCGACCTCTCGGTCGGGGCGGTCGTGGCGCTGTCGACGATGATCGCGGCCAGCCTCCTGCAGACCGGGTGGTCGCCGGGGGTCGTCATCCCGCTCATCCTGGTGCTGACCTGTGTGCTGGGCCTGCTGGTCGGCCTGATGATCCACGTCTTCAAGGTGCAGCCCTTCATCGCGACGCTCGCCGCCATGTTCCTCGCCCGCGGCCTCTGCTACGTGATCTCGAAGGACTCGATCTCGATCACCGAGCCCACCTTCGTGGCGCTCGCCGTGACGCGCATCCCGCTCGGTGGCGGTCTCAGCATCACCCCCAGCGTCGTGATCGCGCTCGCCGTGGTGATCGTCGCGGTGTGGGTGCTCGGCTTCACCCGCTTCGGCCGCACCGTCTACGCCATCGGCGGCAGCGAGCAGTCGGGCATGCTGATGGGCCTGCCGGTCGCCCGCACCAAGGTGATCGTGTACGTCGTGAGCGGCTTCTGCTCGGGCCTCGCGGGCGTGCTGTTCTCGTTCTACACGCTCTCGGGCTACCCGCTGACGGCGGTCGGCACCGAGCTCGACGCCATCGCCGCGGTGGTCATCGGCGGCACCCTGCTGACCGGCGGCTACGGCTTCGTGCTCGGCTCGGTGCTGGGTGTGCTGGTGCTCGGCGTGATCCAGACGATCATCACCTTCGAGGGCACGCTGTCCTCCTGGTGGACCAAGATCTTCATCGGCGCGCTGCTGCTCGTCTTCATCATTCTGCAGAAGGTGCTGACAGCTCGCAGGAGGTGAGAGTGCGGGGCCGACATAATACGTAGACGCGCGCGCATCCGGGCCGCCGATGAGGATCGACTGTGACTGAAGACGACAGGGCGCGAGCCGCCACGATCTTCGATGTGGCGCGCCTCGCCGGTGTGTCGCACCAGACGGTCTCCCGGGTGCTGAACGACATGCCGAACGTGCGGCCCGCGACCCGGCAGCGGGTCGAGAACGCGATCAAGCAGCTGCGCTACGTGCCCTCCCCGGCCGCCCGGGCGATGGTCACCCGGCGCTCGCGCACCATCGGCCTGATCACGACCGGCTCGGCCGACTACGGGCCGTCCTCGACGGCCCTGCACTTCAACGAGACGGCTCGGGATGCGCGCTACGCCGTCATCACCGCGGGGCTGCTCGAGGCCGACGCCGTGCACGTGCGCAGCGCGGCCGAGCTGCTGGTGCGGCAGAACGTCGAGGCCATCGTGCTGATCGTGCAGCAGCGTGCGGCCGTGGAGGGCATCGCGGGCGTCGACCTCGGGGTGCCCGTCGTGGCCGTCGCGTCGGAGGACCGGGGGGTGCCCCACCGGGTGCAGCTCGACCAGTACGCGGGGTCGCGCGCCGCCGTCGACCACCTCGCCGCGCTGGGGCACCGCGACATCCGGCACATCGCGGGGCCGGCCGACTCGATGGACGCCGCCGAGCGCCTGCGCGGCTGGTTCGGCGGGCTCGCGGCGCACGGGCTGGTCAGCCGGGAGCCGATGGTGGGGGACTGGACGCCGGCGAGCGGGTACGCCCACGGGGTGCGGCTCGCGGCCGAGGGGGCGGCGACCGCCGTGGTGGTGGCGAACGACCAGATGGCGCTGGGGCTGATCCGGGCGTACACCGAGGCGGGGCTGTCGGTGCCGGGCGACCTGAGCGTGGTGGGGTTCGACGACATCCCCGAGGCGGAGTACCTGTCGCCGCCGCTGACGACGGTGCGGCAGGACTTCACCGTGCTCGGGCGGGCGGCGATGGAGACCGTGCTCGAGGTGCTCGGCGAGCGGCCGCCGGAGGCCGGCGCGGTCGCGGCGGTCTCGGGCGTGTCGCTCGTGCAGCGCGGCAGCACGGCGCCGCCGGCCGCCCTCGCCGGCTCGGAGATCGAGCCGTCGCACAACGCCCTCTCGAGGCCCTCATAGGGCGATTCGCGACGGGTCGATCGCTCGGGCGGGATGTCACGTGGAGCCCGGGAGGCATAATCGGGGGATGGTGAGCGCGGGCACGGGCGAGGGGGCGGCGCGGGTGCGCGCTGCGAGCGTGTTCGACGTGGCGAAGGCCGCGGGGGTGTCGCATCAGACGGTGTCGCGGGTGCTGAACGATCATCCGAGCCTCAGGCCCGCCACGCGCCAGAAGGTGCTCGACGCCATGCGGGAGCTCGACTACCGGCCGAACCTCGCGGCCCGGGCGCTCGTGACGAGCCGGTCGCGGATCATCGGCATCCTGTCGACCTCGAGCGGCGAGTACGGCCCTGCGTCGAGCATCGCCGCCGTCGAGGCCGCCGCCCGCGCCCGGGGCTACAGCGTGAGCATCGCCAACGCCGACGGGGTCGACCAGCGTTCGATCGACGAGGCGCTCGAGCACCTCGTCGACCTCTCGGCGGAGGGGATCGTGGTGATCGCCCCGCAGCTGCAGGTGCTGTCGGCGCTGTCGGCGCGGTCGTTCCGCATCCCGTTCGTGACGCTGCAGACGCTGCGGCAGACCGACGGCGCCGAGCTCGCCCTCGACCAGGTGGCGGGCGCCCGGCTCGCCACGGCGCATCTCGCCGAGCTGGGACATCGCCGGATCGGGCACCTCGCGGGGGCGGTCGACTGGATCGACGCCGTCTCGCGCCGTGCCGGCTTCGCCGCCGAACTCGACGCCCGCGGGATCGCCGGAGGCCCGGTGGCCGCCGGGGACTGGAGCGCACCGTCGGGCTACCTGGCCGGGCAGGAGCTGATCGCGCAGGGCGTCACCGCGGTCTTCTCGGCCAACGACCAGATGGCACTGGGGCTGCTGCACGCCGCCCACGACGCGGGCCTCGCCGTGCCGCGCGACCTCAGCGTGGTGGGCTTCGACGACACCCCGGAGGCCGCGCACTACCTGCCGCCCCTCACCACCGTGCGCCAGGACTTCGCGGATGCCGGCCGCCGCGCCCTCGCCCGGCTGCTCGACGAGGACGGCACGAGCCCGTCCGTCGAGCCGTCGCTGGTCGTGCGCGCCTCGACGGCGCCGCTTCCGGATTGACCCTGGGATCGGGCATCCGGATGCCGTACACTCGCTACGGCGGCCTGTCATGTGATCGATCACATGCGACGGCGTCAAACCCCCTCATCTCGACGAAGGAGCCCCGATGACGAGCGACAGCGACCCGGCCGACGCCATCCGCAGCGGCCGTGCCACCCTCGGAATCGAGCTCGGCTCGACCCGCATCAAGGCCTGCCTGGTCGGCGACGACCCCACCGAGGTGCTCGCCGTCGGCAGCCACGCCTGGGAGAACGAGTTCGTCGACCGCGTCTGGACCTACTCCCTCGAGAGCGTCTGGAGCGGCCTGCAGGCGGCCTTCGCCGACCTGGTCGCCGACGCCGAGCGTCGCCACGGCGTGCGCCCCGAGACCTTCGGCGCGATCGGCGTCTCGGCCATGATGCACGGCTACCTCGCCTTCGACGCCTCCGGCGAACTGCTCGTGCCGTTCCGCACCTGGCGCAACACCAGCACCGGCCCCGCCGCGGCGGAGCTCAGCGAGCTGCTCGGCGTGAACATCCCGCTGCGCTGGTCGATCGCCCACCTGCACCAGGCCGTGCTCGACCAGGAGCCGCACGTGCCCCAGCTCGACTCCGTCACGACCCTCGCGGGCTACGTGCACTGGAAGCTCACCGGCCGCAACGTCCTCGGGGTCGGCGACGCCTCCGGCATGTTCCCGATCGACTCGGCCACCGACGACTACGACGCCGAGCTGGTCGCGCGCTACGACGCGCTCGTCGCCCCGACCGCCCTGCCGAAGACGCTCGCCGAGCTGCTGCCCGAGGTGCTGCCCGCCGGCCGCGCCGCCGGCACGCTGACGCCCGAGGGGGCGGCGCTGCTCGACCCGAGCGGGAGGCTCCGTCCGGGCGCCGTGCTCTGCCCGCCCGAGGGCGACGCGGGCACGGGCATGGTCGCCACCAACTCGGTGGCGCCGCGCACGGGCAACGTGAGCGCCGGGACGAGCATCTTCGCGATGGTCGTGCTCGAGCATCCGCTCGCCTCGGTGCATCACGAGCTCGACCTGGTGACCACGCCCGCCGGCGACCCGGTCGCGATGGTGCACTGCAACAACGGCGCGAGCGAGCTGGCCGCGTGGGTGGGGCTGTTCGGGCGGTTCGCCGAGGCCTCGAACCCGGGCGGTGCGACCGACGCCGACGCCGTGTTCGACGTGCTCTTCCGCGAGGCGCTGGCGGGCGCCCCCGACGCCGGCGGCCTGCTCGCCTACAACCACCTCGCCGGCGAGCCGATCGCCGGTCTGACCGAGGGCCGCCCGCTCGTCGTGCGCACCCCCGACAGCGACTTCACCCTCGCCAACTTCATGCGCGCCCAGCTCTACGGTGTGTTCGGCACCCTCGCCCTGGGCATGCGGGTGCTCGCCGGCGAGGGCGTCGAGCTCGACCGGATGTTCGCCCACGGGGGCATGTTCCGCACCAGCGGTGTGGCGCAGCGCTTCCTCGCCGGCGCCCTCGCGGCTCCGGTGTCGGTGGCGGAATCCGCCTCGGAGGGCGGTGCCTGGGGCATCGCGGTGCTCGCCGCCTACGTGCGGGCGGCCGAGCAGGAGGACGTCGCGCTCGACGTATTCCTCGACGAGCATGTCTTCGGGGGCGCCGTCTTCGAGACCTCCGAGCCCGACGTCGCCGACGTCGAGGGCTTCTCCGCCTACCTCGACCGCTACAGCGCCGGCCTCGCCGTCGAGCGCGCGGCGGTCGACGCCCTCACCCTGGAAGGACCCACCCGATGACCGACATCACTCCCGAGGTGCAGGAGGCGATCGACCGCGTGCGCGACGACGTCGCCGCTCTGCACTCCGAACTCGTGCGCTACGGCCTCGTCGTCTGGACGGGCGGCAACGTCTCGGGCCGCGTGCCCGACGCCGACCTCTTCGTGATCAAGCCGAGCGGCGTGCTGTACGACGAGCTGACGCCGGCGAACATGATCCTCTGCACCCTCGACGGTGCGGTCGTCGAGGGCTCGCCCGGCTCTGACCGCTCACCCTCGAGCGACACCGCCGCGCACGCCTACGTGTACCGCAACATGCCCGACGTGGGGGGCGTGGTGCACACGCACTCGCCCTACGCCGTGGCCTGGGCCGCCTACGGCGAGCCCATCCCGTGCGTCACCACCGCGATGGCCGACGAGTTCGGCGGCGAGATCCCGATCGGGCCGTTCGCCATCATCGGCGACGACTCCATCGGCCGGGGCATCGTCGAGACACTGAGCGGTCACCGCTCGCGCGCGGTGCTGATGAAGAACCACGGCCCCTTCACCATCGGCAAGGATGCGCGCGACGCCGTCAAGGCGGCCGTCATGGTCGAGGACGTCGCCCGCTCGGTGCTGTTCTCGCGCCAGCTCGGCACGCCGAACCCCATCCCGCAGCCGGCCATCGACTCCCTCTTCAACCGCTACCAGAACGTCTACGGACAAGACCCGACGGGATCACTCAATTGACCGAACTCAGCACCTCCCTCGACTCCTACGAGATCTGGTTCTTCACCGGCAGCCAGAACCTCTACGGCGAGGAGACGCTCCGCCAGGTGGCGGAGCAGTCGCAGCAGATCGTGGCCACCCTCGACGGCGCCGACGCCATCCCGGTGAAGATCGTCTGGAAGCCCGTGCTGAAGGACTCCGAGTCCATCCGCCGCGCGGCCCTCGACGCCAACGCCGACGACAAGGTGATCGGCCTCGTCGCGTGGATGCACACCTTCAGCCCCGCCAAGATGTGGATCGCCGGGCTGGATGCGCTGCAGAAGCCGCTCCTGCACCTGCACACCCAGGCGAACGTCGAGCTGCCCTACGCCGAGATCGACTTCGACTTCATGAACCTGAACCAGGCCGCGCACGGCGACCGGGAGTTCGGCTACATCCAGACCCGCCTGGGCGTCGCGCGGAAGACCGTCGTCGGTCACGCCACCAACCGCCGCGTGCAGGACGAGATCGGCCAGTGGGCGCGTGCCGCCGCCGGCTGGCAGGCCGTCAAGACGCTGAAGCTCGCCCGCTTCGGCGACAACATGCGCTTCGTCGCGGTGACCGAGGGCGACAAGACCGAGGCCGAGCTGCGCTTCGGCGTGCAGGTGAACACCTGGGGCGTCAACGAGCTGGCCGCCGCGGTGTCGCTCGCCGAAGAGGACACCGCCGCCGTCGACGCGCTCGTCGCCGAGTACGAGGAGCTCTACGACGTCGTGCCCGAGCTGCGCGTCGGCGGTGACCGTCACCAGTCGCTGCGCGACGGCGCCGCGATCGAGCTCGGCCTGCGCTCGTTCCTCGAGGAGGGCGGCTTCGGCGCCTTCACCACGAGCTTCGAAGACCTCGGCAGCCTGAAGCAGCTGCCCGGCCTCGCCGTGCAGCGCCTGATGGCCGAGGGCTACGGCTTCGGCGCCGAGGGCGACTGGAAGACCGCCATCCTGGTGCGCGCCGCCAACGTGATGGGCGCCGGCCTGCCCGGTGGTGCCAGCCTGATGGAGGACTACACCTACGACCTCGTCGACGGTGCCGAGACGATCCTCGGCGCGCACATGCTCGAGGTCAGCCCGTCGCTGACGACCTCGAAGCCCTCGCTCGAGATCCACCCGCTCGGCATCGGCGGCAAGGACGACCCGGTGCGCCTGGTCTTCACGGCCGACCCCGGCCCGGCCGTCGTCGTCGCGCTCAGCGACATGCGCGACCGCTTCCGTCTCGTGGCGAACGTGGTCGAGGTCGTGCCGCCGCGCGCCCCGCTGCCGCACCTGCCCGTCGGCCGTGCCGTCTGGCGCCCCGAGCCGTCGTTCGCCGTCTCGGCGGCGGCCTGGCTCACCGCCGGTGCGGCGCACCACACGGTGATGTCGACCGCGGTCGGCGTCGAGGTCTTCGAGGACTTCGCCACCATCGCCAAGACCGAGCTGCTGCGCATCGACGCCGAGACCACCCTCCGCGGCTTCAAGAACGAGGTGCGCTGGAACCAGGCGTACTACCGCCTGGCCCAGGGCATCTGACCGCCGGCCGGCCGGGGTCAGGCGTCGCCGACGTCGAGGGGGAGGGTGAGCACGAAGAGTGCTCCCCTTCCCCTCTCGCCGTTCCGGGCCGGGTCGGCGCAGACGAGCTCGCCGCCGTGGGCGCGGGCGATGCCGCGGGCGATCGGGAGGCCGAGGCCCGATCCGCCACCGGCCGCCTCCCGGGAGACGTCGAGGCGCACCAGGCGGTCGAAGATCCGCTCGCGATCGTCCGCGGGCACGCCGGGGCCGGTGTCCCCGACCTCGAGGTGGGCGGTGCGGCCCTCGGCCGAGAGGGTGATGGTCACGGGGCCGCGCCCGCCGGTCATCCGGCTGGCGTTGTCGACGAGGTTCGCGACCACCTGGCCGAGCCGCCCGGGGTCGCCCTGCACGGGCAGCTCTTCGGGCGCCTCCACCCGCAGCTCGAGAGCCGGGTGACGGATGCGCCGCCGCTCGACCTCGGCCGCGACGACCTCGCGCAGGCCGACCGGTCGCAGCGCGAGCGTGAGGCCCTCGTCGAGCCGGGCCATCAGCAGCATGTCGTCGATCAGGCGTCCGGCGCGGGCCGCCTCGCGCACGACGTGCATCGCCAGGCGCTCCTGGACTGCCGGGTCGACGGATGCCCGCACGAGCGTGTCGGCGGCGGCGCGCATCCCGGCCACCGGAGTGCGCAGCTCGTGCGCGGCGTCGCCCACGAAGGCGCGCACCCGTCGCTCGGCCTCGACCGCGACGAGCTCGGACTCCTGGGCGGCGGCCTCGGCCCCGCGCGCGGTCTGCTCGGCGTCGCGGGCGGTCTGCTCGGCCTCGCGGGCGGCGCGTTCGGCGCCCTCGACGCCGTCGAGCATCTCGTCGAAGGCGCGGGCGGTGCGGCCGATCTCGGTGCGCGGGCGGGTGGGGTGCAGGCGCCGGCCGCGGTCGCCTTCGCCGATGTCGCGAGCGAGGGCGGTCATGGTCTCGAGGGGGCGGAGAGAGCGGCGCACGACGAGCACGAGGGCTCCGGCCGCCACCACGAGGAACGCGGCCGAGGCGGCCAGCATGATCCAGCGCAACTGGGCGAGGGTCTCGCCGACGCTCGCGGTGTCGGCCGTGAGGGTGAGGGTGCTGCCGTCGGAGAGCTCGGAGCGGAGGGTGAGGAGCCGCGCATCCGAGCTGTCGATGCTCGACGAGGTGACGGTCGCTCCGGCGGTGGACGTGGTCGCTGCGCCGACGCCCGGCGTGGTCGCGTCGGTTCCGGCGGTTCCGTCGGGCGTGGTCGGGCTGTCCGGCGTGGTCGTGGTGTCGGGGGAGGGCGCGGACGGGGCGGGGCCGGGGAGCGGAGGGAGGGCCGCCGGGTCGGGGCCGCGGCGGAGCTCGTCGGGGGTGGGGCCCGCGACGACCGCCGCGCCGTCTGGCGACTCGATCAGCACCGAGACGCCCTGGGCCGAGAGGCGGTCGGCGAGGTCGTCGTTGGAGACCGTGCCGATCAGGGCCGCGGCGGCGGCGGCGCGGTCGGCGAGCCGCTCCTCGATCTGGGCGCGCAGGCGCTCGCCGAGCACGAGCTGCACGGTCAGCCCGAGGCCGACCAGCAGCACCGCGAGCAGCCCGAGCACCGCCAGCACCGTGCGGGCGCGCAGCGATCCGGTGCGCAGGCCGCCGCCGGTCGCAGTGATCGTGGTCGTCGGGGCCGTGGCAGCGCGGGTCACGCGCTCAGCCGGTAGCCGATGCCGCGCACCGTGTGGATGAGGCGGGGGCCGTTCGCCTCCATCTTGCGCCGGAGCGAGCTCAGGTGCACCTCGACCACGTTGGGGTCGACGTCGTCGTAGCCCCAGACCTGCGTCAGGATCTGGCCCTTGGACAGCGTGCGCCCCCGGCTCTCGGCGAGGAAGCTGAGCAGGCGGAACTCGGTGGCGGTCAGCTCGAGCGTCGCGTCGGCCCGGCGGGACCGGGCGCCGTCGACGTCGATCACGAGGTCGGCCACCTCGATCACCGCGGGGATGCGCCCCCGCCGCCGCAGCACGGCCGTCACCCGGGCGATCAGCTCGGCCATCGCGAAGGGCTTCACGAGGTAATCGTCGATGCCCTCCGAGAAGCCGCGCAGGCGGTCGTCGACGGCGTCGCGGGCGGTGAGCATGAGCACGCCGCAGTCGGTCGTGGTGCGCGCGGTGGCGGCGAGCTGGATGCCGCTCCGGCCCGGGAGCATCCAGTCGAGCACGACCAGGTCGGGCATGAACGACGCCAGCTCGCCCGCGAAGGCGCGGCCGTCGGGAAGGGCACCGACAACGAAGCCCTCGGCGCTGAGCGCCGTGGCGACGGCCTCGCGGATGGTCTCGTCGTCCTCGACCAGCAGGATGCGCGCAGGGGTGGTCATGGTGCGACGGTAGGCAGAGCGGCTATCGGCTCCCTATCGACGGGCTGGGAGCGGGCTGAGCTTAAGTCGAGCTTCAGATTCGCTTCCGAGAGTGGGGGATGCCGGGCCGAAGTCGCCCGGACGGCGCCCCGGCGCCGACACCGAACGGAGACCCCATGTCCGAGCTGAACAGCCACTTCGACGACGCCACCAAGCCCATCCCGATGGAGCCGCAGCCGCCCCGCCGACCCTCGCTCGCCCGCCGCATCGCCATCGGAGCCGCCTGTGGCGTGGTGGGCCTCGGCCTCGTCGGCACGACGGCGGCCTTCGCCGCCTCGGGCGGATCGAGCCCCCTGCCGACCGTCGTCGCCTCGGCCCCGGCCTCCTCGGCGACCCCGCCGCCCGCGGCCCCTTCCACCGACGCGGCCACGCCCCCGACTGACGCCCCCACGCCTCCCGCCGCTCCCGACGGCACGACGCCTCCCGCTCCGGCGGATGGCGCAACCCCGCCGGCTCCTGGTGGCGACTGCGCCCCGGGTGCGGCCGGAGGCCCACTCGCCGGTGGCCCCGCGGGCACCCCGCCCACGCCGCCGACCGACGGCTCGACGCCCGCCGCACCCACGCCGCCGACCGACACCCCCCAGGTCGAGGGCTCCTAGCCCGCGCCCACCCGCGCCCGCCCGCTCAGCGTGAAGCGACCGTGCTGCCCCGCATCACGATCTTCGGGGCGACGTACTCGGTGCCGCCCTCCAGCGGCCCGCCGTCGATCGCCTCGAAGATGCGCTGGGCGGCCCGGCGCCCGAGCTCCTGCAGCGTGCAGTCGATGCTGGTGAGCTCGGGCCGGGAGTTCACGGCCAGCACCTCCCAGTTGTCGTAGCCGATCACCGAGACGTCCTCGGGCACCGAGCGGCCGTAGTCGCGGAGGGTCTCGAGGGCGCCCCGGGCGATCTGGTCGGAGCCGCAGACGAAGCCGTCGATGTCGGGGTGCCGGTCGAGCAGCATGGCCGCCGCGTCGCGCCCCCAGCCCTCGGTCCAGCTGCCGAACATCGGCTCGGCGACCGGGGTCACGCCCGCCGCGGCCAGGCCCTCGCGGAAGCCCTCGGCCCGGTCGAGCGCCGCCGCGTAGCCGACGTCACCGGTGATGTGCGCGATGCGCCGTCGGCCGAACGAGAGCACGTGCTCCACGGCGAGCCGCCCGCCCACGACGTTGTCGGGGGTGAGCGAACGGTCGGTGGGGTCGTCGGAGGGCGCGTAGGCGTAGACCACCGGCACCGGAAGGTCGTGGCCGAGCGATGGCCGCGGGTCGGTCGAGCGGCCCACGACGATGATCCCGTCGACGCGCCGGTTCAGCAGCGCCTTCAGGTGGTAGTTCTCGCGGATGCGGTCGCCCCGCGCGTCGCAGAGGAACACGCTGATCTGGCCCGAGCCGAAGGCGTCCTCGGCCCCCATCAGGATGGGCAGCACGAAGCGGCCCTCGAGGTCGCTCGTGAGCAGCCCCACCGTGCCCGTGCGCCCCGCGATCAAGCTCTGCGCGAGGGCGTTCGGGGTGAACCCGATCTCGGTGGCCGCCGCCATCACCCGCTGCCGAGTGCTCTCGGCCACCTCGGCGCGGCCGTTCACGGCCTTGGACGCCGTGGCGATCGACACGCCCGCGAGGCGCGCGACGTCGTTCAGCGTCGCAGCCCGGCGCTGGCCGGATCGCGCAGTGTTGGCCATGATTCTCAACTTTCGAAAGCGTTGTCCCACACTAGCTCTTGACACATCACAGAGGCTTCGATTTACTTCTCGAAAGGCCTTTCGAAAACTTTCAGAAAAGCCCCGCACACAGCATCGCCGGGCATCCCGGCTCAACGACGAGCTCACGAGGAGAACACACATGGCACGCATCAAGGGCCGCTTCGGCCGTATCGCGGCGGTGACGGTCGCCGGCGCGCTGGCGGTCACCCTGGCCGCCTGCTCGAGCGGCGGAGGAGGCGGCGGCGGAGCCGCAGCTCCCGCCGACATCCCGGCCGCCGGCACCGACGACGGCAGCACCCTCACCCTCTGGACCCGTGCGCCGCTGGAGAAGCAGGCGAAGCTCCTGGTCGAGGCCTACAATTCTTCGCACGAGAACCAGGTCGACCTCACCGTCGTGCCGAACGACGACTACGTCGCCAAGGTCGGTGCCGCGGCCGGCGCGAACGGTCTCCCCGACCTGTTCGCCGCCGACATCGTCTACGCACCGAACTGGGCCTCGCAGGGTCTGTGGAAGGACATCACCTCGCAGATCGACGGCCTCGAGTACAAGGACGAGCTGAACAAGGGCCACCTTGCCGCCGGAACGGTCGACGACAAGGAGTACGTCGTCCCGTTCGTGCTCGACCTGTCGATGCTGTTCTGGAACAAGGAGCTGTTCAAGGAGGCCGGCCTCGACCCGGAGGTGGCCCCCGCGAACCTCGAGGAGTTCGCCGACGCGGCGAAGAAGATCCAGGCGCTGAACAAGCCGGGCACCTACGGCACGGCCACCGGCCTGAACTGCGGCGGCTGCCTCGTGTTCACCTGGTTCCCGAGCGTCTGGGCCGACGGCGACCAGGTGCTGAGCGACGACGGGCTGGAGTCGCTGCTGAACAGCGACACCGCCAAGAAGGTCTACGACACCTGGAAGGACCTCTACGACTCCGGAGCGGTGCTGCCCTCCTCGACCGACGAGGCCGGCCCCACCTGGACCGCGGGCTTCACCGAGGGCAAGGTCGGCCTGCAGTTCTACCCGGCCACGCTGCTGAGCTCCACCCCGTTCGACGCGGGCGTGTCGGGCATCCCCGGCCCCGAGGGCGGCCAGTCGACCTTCGTCGGCGGTGACGGCATCGGCATCTCGAAGGACTCCGAGAAGTCGGCCCAGGCCTGGAACTTCCTCTCCTGGCTGACCTCCGAGGACGCCCAGGTCGGCGTGCTGGCGAAGAACGGCGACGCCGTCGCCCGCGGTGACCTCGCCTCGAACCAGTACTCCGAGGCCGACCCCCGCCTGGTCACCATCAACGAGGTCGCGGCCGAGGGCCAGACCCCGCTGGCGTTGAACTTCCAGCAGGCCTTCAATGCCCCGTCGAGCCCCTGGCTCACCCTGGTGCGGAACGCCGTGCTCGACGGCGGAAGCTCGGTCGACGCCGACAACGACGAGATCACCGCGGTGCTCTCGCAGTAGTCGACCCACCACCGGCGGCCCGCCCACCCCCGGGGCGGGCCGCCTCACACCCGGCCGGAGGCCGCGAAGCCCGCGGCCCGAGATCGAATACCGAAAGGCGCTCCATGTCGAGCAATGCCATCAAGACCCGCACCGCCCCGGTGCGCCGGCGCAGCGCGCAGCAGCGCGCCGAGGGCTGGCGGGGCTGGCTGTTCGCCGCCCCGACGGCGGTCATCGTCGTCGTGCTGTTCGTCGTGCCGCTGCTGCTGGTGTTCCAGATGTCGGCCAGCGACTGGCCGCTGCTCGGCGGCAACCAGGGCCTGAACGTGCCCGAGAACTTCACCGACGCCGTCGCCAACCGCTTCTTCTGGAACGCCGTCGGCTTCACGCTCCTCTACACCGTGATCACCACGGTCATCCTTCTGGGGCTCGCCCTCGGACTCGCGCTGCTGGTGCAGGAGTCGACGCGGTGGAAGGGGTTCCTGCGCACGGCCATCCTCATCCCCAGCGCGCTCGGCCTCGCATCCGCCTCTCTGCTCTTCTACGTTCTGTACTCGCCGATCGCCGGCCCGTTCGCAGGGCTGATGAACGACCTCGGCTTCACCTTCCTCGGGACGCCCGAGGGGGCGCTCTGGTCGACGGTGTTCCTGATCGTCTGGCGCTACGCCGGCTTCTACATGCTGCTGATGCTGGTGGGCCTGCAGGCCATCCCCGACGAGGTCTACGAGGCCGCGCGCATCGACGGCGCGAGCCGCTGGCAGACCTTCCGCTCGGTCACCGTGCCGCTCCTGAAGCCGACGATCGCGATGACGATGGTGCTCTGCATCACCGGCTCGCTGCTGGCGTTCGAGCAGTTCTACATCCTCACCAAGGGCGGGCCCGACAACAGCACCATCACCGTGGTGCAGCTGATCTACTCCGTCGCCTTCCAGGGCCCCAACAACCTCGGTGTCGCCGCCGCCCTCTCGGTGATCGTGCTGGCGGCGCTCGTGATCATCAACATCGCGCAGATCCGCGTGTTCAACGACAAGGAGCCGAAATGAGCGTCCAGTCGCTTCCCCGCAGCAGCCGGAGCACCACGGCCGCCCCGGCCACGACGACCGGTGGGCCCGCGCCGCTGCCCCCCAGGCGCCGCCGCCAGGGCAGCCGCATCGGCGGCATCGCCCTGCGCACCCCGTTCTGGGTGCTCTCCGGCGGCCTCGCGATCGTCTTCCTCTACCCGCTGATCTGGGCCGGGGTGTCGTCGTTCGCGCCGCTCGCCGGCACCAACCAGACCGACGGCTGGGGCATCGGCAACTACATCACCCTGGCGAACTACCAGGCCGGCATCTGGACCTACATCGGCAACTCGCTGTTCGTCTCGCTGCTGACCGTGGTGCTGACGCTGGTGACCTCGCTGCTCGGCGGCTACGCCTTCGCCCGCTTCCGCTTCCCGGGCAAGAACGTGCTGTTCCTCGCGACTCTCGCCATCCTGATGGTGCCGTACGCGTCGCTGCTCATCCCGCTCTACGTGCTGCTGAACATGATCGGCCTGTCGAACTCCCTCGTCGGCGTCTCGCTCGTGCTGACCATGCTGCAGCTGCCGTTCTCGACCTTCCTGATGCGGGTCTCGTTCGAGGCGGTTCCGAAGGAGCTCGACGAGGCCGCGATGGTCGACGGATGCTCGCGCTTCAGTGCTCTCTGGAGGGTGCTCATCCCCGCGGTCAAGCCGGGCATGATCACCGTCGGCCTGTTCGCCTTCCTGGCGGCGTGGAACGACTTCCTCGCCCCGCTGATCCTCATCAACGACTCCGACAAGATGACGCTGCCGCTCGCGATCTCCAACCTCCGCGGGCAGGTGCAGGGCGTCGTCGACTACGGCGCCACCGAGGCGGGCGTGGTCGTGCTCGCCCTGCCGTGCGTCGTGCTGTTCCTCGTTCTCCAACGTCACTACGTGCGCGGCTTCCTGTCCGGCGCCTTCAAAGGATGATCATGACTCTCATCGACCCCGCGGGCCGCACCATCGCCCGCTCAGACCGTCGCGCCGTCGTGGCGCCCGTGGTGCCGGGCTCCTCGGCCCTCGTGCCCCTCGGCGTGGGAGAGGTGCGCCTGACCGGCGGCTTCTGGGCCACCCGCCAGCGCGTGAACGCCGCGAACACCCTTCCGCACATCGAGCACTGGCTCGAGCGGGAGGGCTGGCTCGCCAACTTCGACCTCGCCGCCGCCGGCACCCTGCCGGAGGGGCGCCGGGGCCGGGAGTTCAGCGACTCGGAGGTCTACAAGTACCTCGAGGCCGTCGCGTGGGAGCTCGGCCGCCGCCCCGACGCCGCGATCGAGACCCGCTTCCGGGCGGTCGTCGACCGCATCGCCGCGGCCCAGGAGCCCGACGGCTACCTGAACACGCGCTTCGGCCGCCCCGGTCAGGAGCCGCGCTGGTCAGAGCTCGAGTGGGGCCACGAGCTGTACTGCGCCGGGCACCTCTTCCAGGCCGCGGTCGCCCGGGCGCGCACCGCGCCGGGCGCCGACGACGGCCTGCTGGGCATCGCGACGCGGGTCGCGGATCTCGTCTGCGACGTGTTCGGGGAGCAGGGCATCCGCTCGGTCTGCGGCCACGCCGAGGTCGAGACCGCCCTGGTCGAGCTCGGCCGCGTCACGGGGGACCCCCGCTACATCGAGCAGGCCCGCCTGTTCGTGGAGCGCCGCGGGCACCAGGTGCTGAAGGACATCGAGTACGGCCGCTCCTACTTCCAGGACGACATCCCCGTGCGGGACGCCGACGTGATGCGCGGCCACGCCGTGCGGGCGAACTACCTCGCGAGCGGCGCCGCCGACGTGGCGAGCGAGCTCGGCGACGACGAGCTGCAGCAGGCGCTCCGGCGCCAGTGGCTGAACACCATCGCGCGCCGCACCTACGTCACCGGCGGCCAGGGTTCGCACCACCAGGACGAGGGCTTCGGCGAGGACTTCGAGCTGCCCAGCGACCGCGCCTACTCCGAGACCTGCGCGGGCATCGCCTCGATCCAGTTCAGTTGGCGGATGCTCCTGGCGGAGCCCGATCCCGCGTACGCCGACCTGATCGAGCGGACACTGTACAACGTGCTCGCCACCTCCCCGTCGGAGGACGGCCGGGCGTTCTACTACGCCAACACCCTGCAGCAGCGGGTGCCCGGGGCGGTGGCGGACGTCGAGGAGGCGTCGCTGCGCGCATCCGCCTCTCTTCGCGCACCCTGGTTCGAGGTGTCGTGCTGCCCGCCGAACATCGCCCGCACGCTGGCGAGCCTCGACAGCTACGTGGCGACGCGGGATGCCGAGGGGGTGCAGCTGCACC
The DNA here is from genome assembly GCF_013409865.1 of Herbiconiux flava. Lineage (NCBI taxonomy): Bacteria > Bacillati > Actinomycetota > Actinomycetes > Micrococcales > Microbacteriaceae > Herbiconiux > Herbiconiux flava. The sequence continues at coordinate 191,691 of NZ_JACCBM010000001.1, read as the reverse complement.
AGTACGCGCCGGCGGTCATCCGCACGCGGCTCGAGGACGGGGAGGACATCGCGCTGACGGTGCAGACGGAGTACCCGGACGACGGGCGAGTCACGGTGCGGGTCGATGCCGACGCGTCGCGCACCTGGACCCTCTCCCTGCGCGTGCCGGCCTGGGCCGAGGGTGCCGTGCTCTCGGTCGACCCCGCCGACGGCAGCACCGGCAGCGAGCAGCGCACCGTGCCGCCCGGCACGGCCGAGGTCACGCGGGCGTTCCGGGCCGGCGACACGATCACGCTCCAGCTGCCGATGGCGCCGCGCTTCGAGCACCCCGATCCTCGGATCGACGGCGTGCGGGGATCGATCGCGGTCGCCCGTGGCCCCGAGGTGCTGGCGCTCGAGTCGGTCGACCTGCCCGCCGGGCTTGACGACGTGGCCGACATGGTGCTCGACGCCTCGATCGCGCCGGTCGTGCGCGACGGCGAGGTGCTCGTCACGCTGCGGCCCCGCAGCGTGCCCGAGGCGCCGTTCCCCTACACGCCCGCTCCCGGCGCCGAGCTCGGCGACCCCGTCGCGGTGCGGCTGGTGCCCTACCACGACTGGGCCGAGCGCGGTCCCTCCACGATGCGCATCTGGCTGCCGACCGCGTAGCCGAGCGCCGGGCCGGGTCGCTTCAGGGCGGCCCGGTCTTCTCGGTTCCCGATGGGTTAGGCTGGAGGGGTGTTCGTGAATCTCCTCTGTTGTCGTCGCTGAGCGACGACCCTCCTCGCAGACCAGGTTCGTCACAGCCCCGAAGCCGCCGCTCACCAGCGCGCGCCGTGCGAATCTGAGCACGTAGCGGCTGCGAGCCCCATCAAGGACACAGCAATGAAGTACGCGAACAGCGTCATCGACCTCGTCGGCAACACCCCGCTCGTGAAGCTCAACAGCGTCACCGAGGGCATCCGGGCCACCGTGCTCGCGAAGGTCGAGTACCTCAACCCGGGCGGGTCGTCGAAGGACCGCATCGCCACCCGCATCATCGACGCCGCCGAGCGCGACGGCCTCCTGAAGCCGGGCGGCACGATCGTCGAGCCCACCTCGGGCAACACCGGCATCGGTCTCGCCCTCGTGGCGCAGCAGCGCGGATACCGCTGCGTGTTCGTGCTGCCCGACAAGGTCGGCGAGGACAAGCGCAACGTGCTCACCGCCTACGGCGCCGAGATCGTCGTCACCCCGACGGCGGTGGCGCCCGAGGACCCCGACTCCTACTACTCGGTCTCCGACCGCCTGGCCCGCGAGATCCCCGGCGCCTTCAAGCCCAACCAGTACTCCAACCAGAACGGCCCGCTCAGCCACTACGAGACCACCGGTCCCGAGATCTGGCGCGACACCGAGGGGCAGATCACGCACTTCGTCGCGGGCGTCGGCACCGGCGGCACGATCAGCGGCGTCGGCCGGTACCTCAAGGAGGTCTCCGGGGGAGCCGTGCAGATCATCGGCGCCGACCCCGAGGGCTCGGTCTACTCCGGTGGCACCGGGCGCCCCTACCTCGTCGAAGGCGTCGGCGAGGACTTCTGGCCGACCGCCTACGACGGCTCGGTCGTCGACCGCATCATCGCGGCGAGCGACGCGACCTCCTTCGAGCTGACCCGCCGCCTCGCCCGCGAGGAGGGCCTGCTCGTCGGCGGCTCGAGCGGCCTGGCGGTCGCGGCGGCCCTCGAGGCGGCCCGCGACCTGCCCGCCGAGGCGGTGGTCGTCGTGCTGCTCCCCGACGGTGGCCGCGGCTACCTGGGCAAGATCTTCAACGAGAAGTGGATGCGCAGCTACGGCTTCACGGACTCCCCCGCCGGGGCGACGGTGCGCGACATCGTGAAGGGCAAGAGCGGCGAGCTGCCCGCACTCGTGCACGCGCATCCGGCCGACACGGTGCACGACGTGATCGAGATCATGGCGAAGTACGGGGTGTCGCAGCTGCCCGTGCTCTCGGCCGAGCCGCCCGTGGTGATGGGCGAGGTCGTGGGATCGCTCGACGAGCAGAGCCTGCTCGACCGGGTCTTCGGCGGCCAGGCCAGCATGACCGACACCGTGGCGGGCCTCGTCGCCCCCGCCCTCCCGCTGATCGGCGCGAACGAGCCCGTCTCGGCCGCCCGCCAGGCCCTCACCCAGTCCAGCGCGCTGCTGGTCTCCGACGACGGCAAGCCCGTCTCGGTGATCACCCGCCAGGACCTGCTCACCTTCCTCGCCGAGGCGTGAGCCACTTCTCCCGTCTTCCCCTTCAGTAAGGAGCCATCATGGCCAAGAACACCGACGCGTTCGAGACGCGCGCCATCCACGCCGGCCAGGAGTTCGACCCCACCACCGGCGCCATCATCCCTCCCGTGTACATGACCTCCACCTACGTGCAGGACGGCATCGGCGGCTTCCGCAACGGCTACGAGTACTCCCGCGGCGGCAATCCGACGCGCACCTCGCTCGAGACGCTGCTCGCCTCGCTCGAGGGCGCCGCGCACGGTCTCTCGTTCGCCTCGGGCCTCGCCGCCGAGGACGCGCTGCTGCGCGCCCTGCTCGAACCGGGCGACCGCATCGTGCTCGGCAACGACGTCTACGGCGGCACGCACCGCCTGATCGAGCGCATCCACGGCAAGTGGGGCGTCGAGAACGTCGTCGTCGAGATGAGCGACCTCTCGGCCGTCTCGAAGGCCGTCGCCGGCGGCAAGACGAAGCTGCTCTGGCTCGAGACCCCCTCCAACCCGCTGATGAAGATCAGCGACGTCGCCGAGCTGGCCGAGATCGGCCATGCGGCCGGGGCCCTCGTCGTGGTGGACAACACCTTCGCCTCGCCGTACCTGCAGCAGCCGCTCACCCTCGGCGCCGACGTCGTCGTGCACTCGACCACCAAGTACCTCGGCGGTCACTCCGACGTGCTCGGCGGCGCCGTGGTGCTGAACGACGACGCGCTCGAGGAGAAGATCCGCTTCCTGCAGTTCGCCTCCGGCGGGGTCAGCGGGCCGATGGATGCGTGGCTCACCGTTCGCGGCATCAAGACGCTCGCTGTGCGGATGGACCGGCATTCCGCCAATGCGCAGGCCATCGCCGAGCACCTGGTCGGGCATCCGGCGCTCGACACCGTGTTCTACCCCGGCCTGCCCGATCACCCCGGCCACGAGCTGGCGAAGCGGCAGATGAAGTCGTTCGGCGGCATGATCTCGCTGGCGCTGAAGGGCGGCCCGAAGGCGGCGCGCAAGTTCGCCGAGTCGACCACCGTGTTCCAGCTGGCCGAGTCGCTCGGCGGTGTCGAGTCGCTGATCGGGTACCCGTCCGAGATGACGCACGCGTCGGTGAAGGGCACGGTGCTCGAGGTGCCCGAGAACGTCATCCGCCTCTCGGTGGGCATCGAGTCGGTCGACGACCTGATCGCCGACCTCGACCGCGCTCTGCCGCGGCGCTGAGCGGGGCGGGCATGAGCGCGATGGAGTCGTCGGGGACTGCGGGACCGGCGGGACCGGTGGGGCCTGTGGGCCCTGTGGGCTCCAACTGGGCCGGAAGCTACGAGTACGGGGCTGCGGCCCTGCTGCGCCCCACCTCGCTCGACGAGCTCGTGTCGCTCGTGACCTCGTCGCCGCGGCTGCGGGCGCTCGGCTCGCGCCACTCGTTCAACGACGTGGCCGACAGCCCGGGCGTGCTGGTCTCGGTCGACGCGCTGTTCGGGGACGAGGAGCCCGTGATCTCGGAGTCGGACCGCACGGTGACGGTCGGCGCGGCCACCCGCTTCGCGTCGCTCGCGGCGTTCCTCGAGCCGCGCGGCTGGGCGCTGCACAACCTCGGATCGCTGCCGCACATCTCCATCGGCGGCGCCATCGCCACCGGCACGCACGGCTCGGGCGTCGGCAACGGCAGCCTGTCCACGGCGGTCGCCGCCCTCGAGTACGTCGACGGCACGGGGTCGCTCGTGACCATCGCGCGCGGCGACGAGGGCTTCGAGGGCTCGGTCGTGTCGCTCGGAGCGCTCGGCATCGTCACGCGGGTGACCCTCGACATCCAGCCGAGCTACCAGGTGCGGCAGGACATCTTCGTCGACCTCTCGTGGGGGGCCGCGCTCGACGGCTTCGACGAGATCATGGCCGCCGCGTACAGCGTGAGCCTGTTCGGCGACTGGGGCGACGCGGGGTTCAAGCAGGCGTGGGTGAAGACGCGGCTCGACGGCGTCGGCTCCGGTGCGGGTTCGCTCTCTGCTACTCCGGCATCGTCGACGGCTTCGGCGCCGTTCGCCTACGCCGACTCGTTCTTCGGGGCGCGGCCGGCCGGGTCGAAGGTGATGTCGCCCGCGGGTGACGACCTCGACAACACCACCGTGCAGGGCGGCGTGCCCGGGCCGTGGTCGGAGCGGCTGCCGCACTTCCGCGCCGACGTCACGCCGAGCGCGGGCGACGAGATCCAGACCGAGTACTTCGTCTCCCGGGCGGATGCGCGGGCCGCCCTCCTGGCCGTGCGCGCCCTCGGCGACCGTCTCCGCCCCCACCTCCTCGTGACGGAGCTCCGCACGATCGCCGCCGACGCCCTGTGGCTCAGCCCCGCGTTCGGACGCGACAGCCTCGCGATCCACTTCACCTGGAAGTCGCACCCGGCTGAGGTGCGGGAGCTGCTGCCGTCGCTCGAGGAGGCGCTCGCGCCGATCGACGTGAGGCCGCACTGGGGCAAGTGGTTCGCGCTCGGCGCGGCCGAGCTGGCGCCGAAGTACGAGCACCTCGCCGACTTCGCGGCGCTCGCGGAGTCACGCGACCCCGCGCACCGCTTCCGCAATCCCTACCTCACCCGCGTGCTCGGCCTCCCGGCCTGATCCACGGAGCAGTGACGCGAAAGGCCCTTCCCGTGACGGGGAAGGGCCTTTCGTCGTCGGGACCGGTGACGGTCAGTCGAGGGCCGGCTTGCCCGCCGAGTAGATCCAGGTGTCGAAGAAGGCGGTGAGGTCGTCGCCCGAGACCTGCTCGGCGTAGGCGACGAACTGCTCGGTCGAGACCGCGGTGCCCGCGTGCTCGGTGGCCCAGCCCTTCAGGATGGCGAAGAAGTCGGCATCGCCGACCTCGGTGCGGAGGGCCTGCAGCGTCATGCCTCCGCGGGTGTACACCGCCCCGTCGAAGATGCCGGGGGCGCCCGGGTCGGCGACGACGGTCTGCCAGAACGAGCTCGTCTCGGGGATCGAGTCATAGGCGTCCTGGAACGCCTCCTGCGTGCTCGGCCCGCCGTGCTCGGCGGCCCACAGCCACTCCGCGTAGGTGGCGAAGCCCTCGTTCAGCCAGATGTCCGACCAGCGCTGCATCGACAGGCTGTCGCCGTACCACTGGTGGGCCAGCTCGTGCACGACCACGCTCGGGTCGGCATCGGCCGGGAACGCCCACGCCGGGTAGATCGGCCGCGTCTGGTTCTCGAGTGCGTAGGGCAGATCGTCTGGCACGGTCTCGCCCGTGTCGGGATCGACGTGCTCGCCGATGTAGCCGATGGCGAGCCCGCCCGCCTCGGAGAACGGGTAGTCGCCGAAGTACTGCGAGAGGAAGGAGATGACCTGGGGCTCGCTCTCGAAGATGGTCTTCGCCACGTCGCCGACCTTCACGCCCGGGGTGCCGTCGACGTCGCGGTCGAAGAGCGTCGGGTCGATCGCGTCGTAGTAGGTGATGCCGTCGGCGCCGGTCTCGCTGGTGACCGTGTAGTCGCCGAGGGTGGCCGTCGCGAGATAGGTGGCCATCGGCTGCTCCATCTCCCAGTCGAACGTCGTCAGCCCGTTCGCGGTGCTCTGCCCGGCGAGCCGGCCGTTGCCGATCACCTCGAGCCCCGCGGGAACCGTCATGCGGGTCGAGAAGGTCGCCTTGTCGGCCGGGTGGTCGTTCGAGGGGAACCAGGTCGCGGCGACGCGGGGCTGCCCCACGACGACCGCGCCCGTGGGCGTGGCGAACACGCCGGCCGGGCCGAACGCGTCGGAGACCTCGATCGGCACCCCGCTGTAGGCGACCGTCGTGGTGATGGACGCCCCGGTGTCGATCCCGGCGAGGGGGATCACCGTGAGCTCCGTGCGCGGCGGAGTCGCATCGCCGTCGGTCGAACCCGCGGCCTGCGGCTGCCCGGTCACGTCGCTGATCTGCGTGGACGTGAGGCTCCAGTCGGCGGCCTGGCCGTTCACCGTGACGGCCGAGATCGTGATGGAGTCGGTGCCGTCGACCGCGCGGGTGTCGAAGTCGAGGTTGAACGCCGAGAGGTTCTGCGTCGCCAGCGCGGTGACCGTCGCCGTGCCCGAGAGCACGTCGGTGTCGGGCGCGTAGGCGAGGTCGAGGTCGTAGTGCTGCACGTCGTAGCCGCCGTTGCCGTCGAGCGGGAAGTACGCGTCGCCGATGCCGGCCGCGCCGGGCTGGTAGTCGACGGGGGAGGGGGTGGCGGTCGGCGTGATGATCGGAGCCGGGGTGCTCGGCATCGGCGACGGTGTGGAACCGGGAGGGCACGGAGCCGCGGCGCTCGCCGGAGCAGGCGCGAAGCCGCCCGAGGCGACGAGGGCGAGCACGAGCAGCGGGATCGCGGCGAACGCCGCCGTCTTTCCGCGGCCGGCGCGGCGCCCGAGCAGCAGCCAGGCTGCTGTTCCGCCGCCGATGGCGAGGAGCCCGAGGGTCAGCAGCAGCGGCCAGGACTCGAAACCGGTGGCGGCAAGCACACAACTCGTCACGGACGACCTCATCTCAGTTCGGTGACGCGACCCTATCCGACGCCGTGTCGCCTGCGCCACCCGACGGGACATCCCGTCTCATACCTTTAACACGAGCTCCCCTGTGCAGGAGAGGATGCTGCCCGATTAGCACCCCGCCGAGCACCAGCACCGTGCCCACGGCCTGAGCCGGCCCGAACGGCTCTCCGGCCAGCAGGGTGCCGAGCAGCACCCCCGTCACCGGGTTCAGGAGCCCGATCAGACCCACCGACCCGGCCGGCAGGTGCCGCAGCCCCGTGAACCAGGCCGCGAAGGCGAGTGCAGTGGCCACGAGCGACACGTAGCCGAAACCCGCCAGCGCCGGCCCGTCGAGCGGCGGCGGCGCCCCCTCCAGCAGCAGGGCCACCGGCAGCACCGCGAGCCCGCCCGCCACCAGCTGCCACGACGTCAGAGACAGCACCCTGATGCCCCCGCCCCACTTCTTCGTCAGCACGAACCCCACCGACGACATCGCCATCGCGCCGAGCGACGCGGCCACGCCGAGCCCGAGCCGCCCGCCCCCGCCCGACCCGCCCCCGCCCGACCCGGCCCCGATGGCACCCGGGCCATCCGCCACGACCCCGGTCGAGGTCGCCGCGAGCATCAGCACGACTCCCGAGATGCCGACGAGGGCACCGACCACCCCGGCCGCCCGGGGCCGTTCGCCGAGGAGCGGCCACGCCACGAGCATCAGCACGGCGGCCGAGGTGGCCATCAGGGTCGATGCGGTGCTCGTCGGCAGCAGCTGCGAGGCGGCGTAGATCAGCACGAAGAAGGCGCCCACGTTGAGAATGCCGAGCACCGCGGACTTCCACCACCAATCGCCTCGGGGCCGCTCCCGCATCACGGCGAGCAGCAGGAGGCCGGCCGGCAGCGCCCGGAGCACCGCACCCCAGAGCGGGGCGTCGTCGGGGAGGAACCAGCGCGTCACGAAGTAGTTCGACCCCCACGCGACCGGTGCGACCGCCGTGAGCAGCATCCACCGCCATTTAGCTTCCATGGAAGCGACTATAGCTTCCCAGGAAGCTATAGTCGAGGCATGGCAAGCCCCGAACCCGCCGACCGCGTCTCCGAGATCCAGGCGGCGTGGCGCCGCGAGCGTCCCGACCTCGACGTCTCGCCGCAGGGCGTGATCGGCCGCGTGCACCGCCTCGCCGCGCACCTCACCGCCGAGCTCGTCGAGGTCTACGCCCGCTTCGGTCTCGGCGAGGGCGAGTTCGACGTGCTGGCCACGCTCCGGCGCTCGGGTCACCCGTTCGAGCTGGCGCCGAGCGAGCTCGCCGGGCACACGATGGTCACGACCGGGGCGATGACCAAGCGCCTCGACCGGCTCGAGGCTGCCGGTCTGGTCGTGCGGCGAGCCGCGGTGGGCGACGGCCGGCGCCGCGTGGTGGCACTGACCCCCTCCGGCGTGGAGCTGATCGACGAGGCCTTCACGGCCCACATGGCGAACGAGGCGCGGCTGCTGGCCGGGCTGTCGACGGATGACCGGGCCGCTCTGGAGCGCATCCTGTCGCACTGGCTGAACGACCTGAGCCTCTAGGGCGCGACACGCCCGACGCGCTCGATGTCGGTGGCCGAAGTTATCCTCAGGCCATCTCCTCCCGGGTCTCCACAGGAGGGGTCGAAATGGCGTCTTTTCGCGGAAGAGGCTGTGGAGGAATAGTCGTGAAAGCTGTGCACAGATGTCGGCGGCCTGTGGATAATTACACGGGTGTAACACTTCATCTAGGGGTGCTCGCCAGGTACGACAACTAGATGTAGTATTGAACTCCCGGGTCGGGGAGCGCGCCGGAACAGCGCGAACAGCCCGCAGAAACACAGATCTTCCCGTTTTTTCATCGTTCGAGAAAGGTGCAGCACCTATGGCAATCACGGTCTACACGAAGCCCTCCTGTGTCCAGTGCACAGCCACGTACCGCGCCCTCGAGAACAAGGGTCTCGAGTTCGAGATCTTCGACCTCTCGGTCGACGAGAAGGCCCTCGAGACCGTCAAGGAGCTCGGCTACCTGCAGGCTCCGGTCGTCATGACCGACGACGGCGACCACTGGTCGGGCTTCCGCCCCGACAAGATCGCGGAGCTGGCGTCCCGCTCCGCCAGCTGATCACTCCGGTGTCCACAGACCTCATCTACTTCTCGAGCGTCTCGGGCAACACCCGGCGGTTCGTCGAGGGGCTGGGCCGGCCCGCCTCTCGCATCCCCCTCTATGCGCGCGATGAGCGACTGAAGGCCACGGAACCCTACGTGCTCGTCCTCCCCACCTACGGTGGCGGAGAGACGGGTGGCGCCGTTCCGAAGCAGGTAATCCAGTTCCTCAACGACGAGGAGAACAGATCGCTCATCCGTGGCGTGATCGCTGCGGGCAACACCAATTTCGGCGAGGCCTACTGCCTGGCGGGCGACATCGTCGCGCGCAAGTGCAAGGTCCCGCTGCTCTATCGATTCGAAGTATTCGGAACACCGGATGACCGTGAGGCCGTCCAGATTGGATTGGACAGACTGTGGAAGCAACTCTGATCGACGCACCGACGGCGGCGCCGGCGCTCGACTACCACTCGCTCAACGCGATGCTGAACCTCTACGACGAGAACGGACTGATCCAGTTCGACAAGGACAAAGAGGCCGCGAAGCAGTACTTCCTGCAGCACGTCAACCAGAACACCGTCTTCTTCCACAACCTCAAGGAGCGCCTCGACTACCTGGTCGAGAAGGAGTACTACGAGCAGGCCGTGCTCGACCAGTACTCGTTCGAGTTCATCCAGCAGCTGAACGACCTCGCCTACTCGAAGAAGTTCCGCTTCGACACCTTCCTCGGCGCGTTCAAGTACTACACGAGCTACACGCTGAAGACCTTCGACGGCAAGCGCTACCTCGAGCGCTTCGAGGACCGCGTGGTCATGACGGCCCTCGGCCTCGCCCAGGGCGACGAGAAGCTCGCCACGAACCTCGTCGAGGAGATCATCGGCGGCCGCTTCCAGCCCGCCACCCCCACCTTCCTCAACACGGGCAAGGCCCAGCGCGGCGAGCTCGTCTCCTGCTTCCTGCTCCGCATCGAAGACAACATGGAGTCGATCGCCCGCGGCATCAACTCGGCGCTGCAGCTCTCCAAGCGCGGCGGCGGCGTGGCCCTGCTGCTGTCGAACATCCGTGAGGCCGGCGCCCCGATCAAGCAGATCGAGAACCAGTCCTCGGGCATCATCCCCGTGATGAAGCTGCTCGAAGACAGCTTCAGCTACGCCAACCAGCTCGGCGCCCGCCAGGGTGCGGGGGCGGTGTACCTCAGCGCGCACCACCCCGACATCATGAAGTTCCTCGACACCAAGCGCGAGAACGCCGACGAGAAGATCCGCATCAAGACGCTCTCGCTCGGCGTCGTGGTGCCCGACATCACGTTCGAGCTCGCGAAGAACGACGAGGACATGTACCTCTTCTCGCCGTACGACGTCGAGAAGGTCTACGGCCTGCCCTTCGGCGACATCTCGGTGACCGAGAAGTACCGCGAGATGGTCGACGACCCGCGCATCCGCAAGACCAAGATCAAGGCCCGCGAGTTCTTCCAGACCCTCGCCGAGATCCAGTTCGAGTCGGGCTACCCGTACATCATGTACGAAGACACCGTCAACAAGGCGAACCCCATCAAGGGCCGCATCAACATGTCGAACCTGTGCTCGGAGATCCTCCAGGTCAACACGCCGACGACCTACAACGAAGACCTCTCCTACGCCGAGATCGGCAAGGACATCTCGTGCAACCTGGGCTCGCTGAACATCGCGCTGACCATGGACTCGCCCGACTTCGGCACCACCGTCGAGACCGCCATCCGCGGCCTCACCTCGGTGTCGAACCAGTCGCACATCGCCTCGGTGCGCTCCATCGAGACCGGGAACGACCGTTCGCACGCCATCGGCCTCGGCCAGATGAACCTGCACGGCTACCTCGCCCGCGAGCGCGTCTACTACGGCTCGGAGGAGGGTGTCGACTTCACGAACATCTACTTCTACACCGTGCTGTTCCACGCGCTGCGGGCGTCGAACGCCATCGCCATCGAACGTGGCGAGAAGTTCGACGGCTTCGACGACTCGACCTACGCCTCCGGTGAGTTCTTCGACAAGTACACCGACGCCGAGTGGGTGCCGGCCACGGCCCGTGTGGCCGAGCTGTTCGAGACCTCGAACGTGCGCATCCCCACTCAAGACGACTGGCGTGCGCTGAAAGCCTCCATCCAGGCCCACGGCATCTACAACCAGAACCTGCAGGCGGTTCCCCCGACCGGCTCGATCTCGTACATCAACAACTCGACCTCGTCGATCCACCCGGTGGCCTCGAAGATCGAGATCCGCAAGGAGGGCAAGATCGGGCGCGTCTACTACCCGGCGCCGTTCCTCACGAACGACAACCTCGAGTACTACGACGACGCCTACGAGATCGGCGCCGAGAAGATCATCGACACTTACGCCGCGGCCACGCAGCACGTCGACCAGGGCCTCTCGCTGACCCTGTTCTTCAAGGACACCGCGACCACGCGCGACATCAACAAGGCGCAGATCTACGCCTGGCGCAAGGGCATCAAGACGATCTACTACATCCGCCTGCGCCAGCTGGCGCTCGAGGGCACCGAGATCGACGGCTGCGTCTCGTGCATGCTGTGATCGTCGACACGACAACCCGAAGGACTCTCCGATGACCCCTCCCGAGCCGCTCAAGCTCCTCACCAAGGTGCAGGCGATCAACTGGAACCGCATCCAGGACGATAAAGACGTCGAGGTGTGGAACCGCCTCGTCAACAACTTCTGGCTGCCCGAGAAGGTGCCGCTGTCGAACGACGTGCAGTCGTGGGCCACGCTCACGCCGGCCGAGCAGCAGCTCACCATGCGCGTGTTCACCGGCCTCACCCTGCTCGACACGATCCAGGGCACGGTCGGCGCGGTCTCGCTCATCCCCGACTCGCTGACCCCGCACGAGGAGGCCGTCTACACGAACATCGCGTTCATGGAGTCGGTGCACGCCAAGTCGTACTCGTCGATCTTCTCGACCCTGTCGAACACGAAGGACATCGACGAGGCCTTCCGCTGGTCGACCGAGAACCCGAACCTGCAGAAGAAGGCGTCGATCGTCCTCGACTACTACCACGGCGACGAGCCCCTGAAGCGAAAGGTCGCCTCGACGCTGCTCGAGAGCTTCCTCTTCTACAGCGGCTTCTACCTGCCGATGTACTGGTCGTCGCGGGCGAAGCTCACGAACACGGCCGACCTCATCCGCCTCATCATCCGTGACGAGGCCGTGCACGGTTACTACATCGGCTACAAGTTCCAGCGTGGGCTGGAACTGGTCGACCAGGCCAAGCGCGACGAGATCAAGGACTACGCATTCTCGCTGATGTACGACCTCTACGAGAACGAGGTGCAGTACACGCAGGACCTCTACGACGAGGTCGGTCTGACCGAGGACGTCAAGAAGTTCCTGCACTACAACGCCAACAAGGCGCTGATGAACCTCGGCTACGAGCCGATGTTCCCGAAGTCGGTCACCGACGTGAACCCGGCGATCCTCTCGGCCCTGTCGCCGAACGCCGACGAGAACCACGACTTCTTCTCGGGGTCGGGTTCGTCGTACGTCATCGGCAAGGCCGTCAACACCGAAGACGAGGACTGGGACTTCTAGCCCCGCCGTCCGCCCCTCCGCACGATCGGGCCCTCCCCTCCGGGGGAGGGCCCTTCGCGTTCGGCCGGGCGGGGGCCGTCGGCTAGCGTGGGAGGGTATGGCTGCACCCTCCGAGACCGTCGCGGCGCGGCTGGAGTGGCCCGACTTCGCGCGCGGGGCGAGCATCGTCATGGTGGTGCTGCTGCACCTGTTCCTGCTGCACTACATCTACTTCTTCTACGGATTCCCCGGGTCCGACGTCGTGAACGCCGTCGTCGATGCGACCCTGCCGCTGCGCATGCCGCTGTTCTTCCTGGTCTCGGGCTACCTCGCGTCCCGGGCGATCCGGCGGCCGTGGCGGACGGTGCTGCGACCCCGCGTGCTGCTGCTGGTCTACCTCTATCTCGTCTGGGTGGTCGTCAACGCCGTCTTCGACGTGCTGCGCGAGCGGTTCGGCCAGGGCGGCCCGGTCGACGTCCCCCGCTTTCTGCTCGACAACCTGATCTGGCCCCAGACCACGCTCTGGTACCTCTACGCCCTGCTGCTGTTCTTCGTGGCCGCCCGTCTGACACGGCGGGTGCCACTGCCCGCGCTGCTCGCCGTCGCGATCGTGCTCTCGGTGCTCGGCACGACCTCCCTCGACGGGCTCCCGCAGCACCTCCTGCGCTCCTTCGTGTTCTACCTCGTCGCCGCCCGGGCGCCGCAGCTGGTCGACCTGGTCCTGCACCGTTCGGGTTGGATCGCCACCACGGTCACCGGGCTGGTCGCGGTGGCACTGGCCGCGCTGTACGTGGCGACCTTCGCCGATCTCGGGCTGTTCCTCGCGGCGGGGGTGGTATCGGTCGCCTTCGCGCTCCAGCTGTCGGTGCGGGTGGCCGCGCATCCGCTCGCCGCACCCGTGCGGTACCTCGGCCGGCACACCCTCGCGATCTTCCTGGTGCACCCGTTCGTCTTCATCCTGGCGAACGACGCACTGCTGGCCCGGCCGGGAGCAGCCGAATGGATGCGCGACCACGACCTCGTGGTCATCGTCTACCCCTGGCTGCTGCTGACCGCGACGCTCGCCGGCTGCGTCGGCGTCGAGGCGTTGGCGCAGCGGATCGGGCTCGCGTTCCTCTTCTCTCTGCCGCGCAGCGGAGGCGCACGGAGCAGGAGCAGTTAGGGGTGGGCGAGGATCTCCGCCGTGAGGCGGCGCTGCCAGGCGACGTCGGCCCACATCGGGTGGTGCGGCGCCGCGTTCGAGCAGAGCACCACGCCCCAGACGCCGTGCTCGAGCGCGGTGCGGATGCCGAGCTCGGCGAGGGAGCGGCCGATCGGCCCCTCCTCGAAGGTGCCGTGCAGGGGCGTGTAGCCGATCCAGCCCTCGCCGATGATCGCGGGTACGCCCTTCCAGCGCGCCCACTCCGCGATGGCGATGGTGCGCGACTCGATCTCCCGCTCCATCACGGCGCGATAGGGGCCATAGTTCTCGTAGAGCCAGGTGTCCCAGCGATCGGCGTCGAGCTGGTCGTAGCCGTAGATCATCTGGTCGGTGACGACGGTGGCCTCGAATTTCCAGGCGTCGGCGCGACCGTACTCGGCCGGGCTGGGGGCGTCGGGGCGCAGGAGTTCGCGCAGGGCGGCGTTCGGGAATCCCTCGCTGCCTTCGGAGCGGATGTCGAGGCGCTGCTGCAGCGCATCCAGCACCCCGTAGCTGTAGACGTGGAACTGCGCCGCCCCCAGCCCGTCGGGCAGCTGGTGCATGGCGAGGTGCGGCGGCTTGCCCCAGCTGGCCGTGACGAGCAGGTCGGGGTGGGCCGCCCGCAGCCGCTCGACGGCCTGTATGCCGCTCAGGGCATGTGAGCCGGATGCTGGTTCCGGCGACCCGGCGCGAGTGACGGTGACGCCCGCGAAGTCGGGCAGCAACGAGAAGTCGACCTCGTTGTGCAGCTCGACCATCGCGATCGTGTCGCGGTGGCCGGCGGTGGTGAGATGCTCGAGCATCCGGTTCCAGGAGGCGGCGAGCAGCTCGTAGCGCGAGGCCTCGGGCACGGCGTGGATGGCCTCGAACCACGCGCTCGACCGGGCGAACGCGGGCGACTGCTGGTACTCCCAGCTCGCGAGGATCACGACCACTCCGTGCCGCGACGCCGCCTCGAACAGCTCGAGCAGGCGGGCGCCGACATCGAGCGAGTAGTCGCCGGGCACGTCGTACCAGCGGGTGCCCTGGCCGTAGAAGCCGCCACCGGGGGCGACGCCGAGGCCCTCGATCGACAGGTCACGGGCGAGCGAGGCGAGCGGCCGGCCGTCATGCGAGAGCTCGCCGAACAGCAAGAGGGGAGCGGCGCAGATGCGCACGGCGTTGTAGCCGCGCTCGACGGTCTCGGCGAAGGCGCGATCGAGGTCGGCGAAGGGGCCGCCGGGTTCGGCGCGGGTGTACCACGAGAAGTCCCACAGGCTGATGGTGAGCCGCGGCGGGAGGTGGGCCGGAACGGCGCCGGTCAGGTCGGTCATGCGGGCAGCCTCTCGGTGGGGGTGGGCGATGGTGTCCACGACAGCAGCTCCTCGGCGCCCGCGAGCACCCGCAGCGTCAGCGCGGAGGCGGCGACCGGGCCCGCGAGCGGCAGCTCGACCACGAACGGCGAGCCCGGCGCGAGCGCCACCCACCACTCCCAGGCCGTCATGCCGCCGGCCGGCGCGATGGCGGCGAAGAGGGTGCCCGTGACGGGCGGGGTCAGCGACGCGGGGGCGAACGGGGGCCCCTCGAGCCGCACTCGGGCCCGCGGCACGACGACGGTCGTCGAGACGCCGACGCGGGCGATCCGGCGCCGCCGCGCATCCGTCTCCACCGACACGCTCACCGCGTACGGCCCCACGCACCACGTCGACTGCTCGTCGCGCAGCGCGAGCGGGCCGCGGGGGAGAGCCGTGCGGGCGTCGTCGGTCGTCACGGCATCGACACTACGGATGCGCGACCGCACCGCACCATGGCCGAAACGTCGCTCGGCCTGGACGATCCGCCGCCCGGCGGAGCCTCAGCCCCGGGGCGGAACGGCGTGCGCCGCGTACTGCTCCCGGATGATCGGCCGGTGGTCGGGCGCCGGCGAGCCCGCGAGCGAGATCGCCCACGACGGCCGCGTGCCCGAGAGCACCCAGCCGGCCTGCACGGCGGCTCCGTCGGCCACGTACTCGCCCGGCAGCGGCACCGTCACGGGCACGTCGAACACCTGCGCCGCCACCGCCTGCACCGCCGGGTTGAGAGCCGCGCCGCCGATCAGCAGGATGCGCTGCGGCACGACCCCGACCCGCCGCACCGCGTCCAGGCCGTCGGCCAGGCCGCAGAGCAGCCCCTCGATGGCGGCCCGGGCGAGCCCCGGCCGGGTGGTGGAGGCGAGGGTGAGGCCGAACAGGCTCGCGGTCGCGGTCGGGAGGTTCGGGGTGCGCTCGCCCTCGAAGTAGGGCTGCAGCACGAGGCCGTCGGAGCCGGCGGGCGCCTCGAGCGCCAGCGCCCCCAGCTCGGTGTGCGAGACCCCGAGCAGGGCGGCGGTCGCGTCGAGCACCCGCGCCGCGTTGAGCGTCGCGACCAGGGGGAGGAACGCGCCCGAGGCGTCGGCGAAGCCGGCGACCGTGCCGCTCTCGTCGGCCGACGGCTCGCTGGTGACGGCGAAGACGGTGCCGCTGGTGCCGATCGACACCACGACGTCGCCCTCGACCGCGCCGAGCCCGAGGGCCGCGCCGGCGTTGTCGCCCGCACCGGGCCCGACGACGATCCCCGCCGGTACCCCGAGCGAGACCGGCGCCGAAGCAGAGGCAGAAGCCGACGCCGACGCCGACGCCGTGAACGCGACCGTCGACCCGGCGGCCTCCGCCGGCCCCAGCACCCGCGGCAGCACGGCGTCGTGCCCCAGCGCCGCCACCAGCAGTTCGCGGTCGTAGGAGCCCGTGCGCGGGTTCCAGTACGAGGTGCCGCTCGCGTCGGAGCGGTCGGTCACCAGCTCCTCGAGCACCGGTCCGAGCGGCGACGACCCGGTCGGCCCGTAGCCGCGCAGGCGCCAGGTGAGCCAGTCGTGCGGCAGCGCGACGGCGGACACCCGCTCGGCCGCGGGAGGCTCGGCGTCGCGCAGCCAGCGCAGCTTGGTGGCGGTGAACGAGGCCACCGGCACGGCGCCGGTGCGCTCGGCGAGGGACGCGGCGCCGAACTCCTCGATCAGTGCACGGGCTGCGGGCGCCGAACGGGTGTCGTTCCAGAGCAGCGCCGGCCGGATGACCTCGCCCGCCTCGTCGAGCACCACCATGCCGTGCTGCTGGCCCGCGATCGAGATGGCGGCGACGTCGTCGAGCCCGCCGGCCGCGGCGAGGGCGGTGACCAGCGCATCCCACCAGAAGGCCGGGTCGACCTCGGTGCCGGCCGGGTGGGAGGCCCGCCCCTGGCGGACGAGCTCCCCGCTGTCGAGGTCCCGGATCACGACCTTGCAGCTCTGGGTGGATGAGTCGATGCCGGCGACGAGCGTCATTGGTGTCTCCTGGTGCGGATGAAAAAGTTTGCTTGCACAACATATTCGACGGATGCCCGCCGGGGCAATCCGGCGGCACCGAGGCCGAGCTTGCGCATGCCGACTACTCGTGCGAGAGTACTCCGGTGTCTCCGCTCCGTCTCTTCGTCCTCGGCTCGCTCGACGCGCGCGGGGCGATGCACGGGCACCAGCTCCGGCTGCTCGGCGAGGAGGAGCGCATCCACCTCTGGACCGATGTCAGCGTCGGCTCGCTCTACGGCGCCCTGAAGCGGCTGGCCGCGGACGGCCTGATCGCCGAGGAACGCGTCGAGCGCGAGGGCGCCTATCCCGAGCGGCAGGTCTACGCGATCACGCCGGCCGGGCGCGAGGCGCTCGCCGCCCTGCGCGAGGAGGGTCTCCGTGACATCCGGCTGAAGCACGACCCCTTCGACCTAGCGGTCACGCGCCTCGACCCCGATCGCCTCGACGAGCTGGCCCCCGAGCTCGAACGCCGGGTCGATGCCCTCCGAATGCTGCTCGCCGAACAGCAGCACCGCCTCGACCGCGCCCGGCCGCACCTCTCGCTCGCCGAGACCTGGGTGATGGAGCACCGCTCCGACCGCGTGCGCTCGGAGATCGCCTCGCACGAGCGTCTCCTCGCCGCGGTGCCCGACATCGTCGCCGACGAGCGCCGTCGCGCCGGCGCCCTCCCCGACCCGAAGGCGCCGGGCACCCACCGGCACGACGAACCCCCCACGGCGAGCAGTCCCGACACCCCCAGCACCCCCCGAAAGGCCCCCACCCCATGACCGAGACCGCCACCACCCAGGCGCCTCCCGCCGTTCCGGCCCGAGCCTGGCGCGCGCTGATCGTGCTGCTCGCCGGCATGTTCATCGCCCTGCTCGACACGACCATCGTGAACGTCGCCCTGCCGACGATCCGCACCAGCATCGACGCCTCGGAGGCGACCCTCTCCTGGATCATCTCGGGCTACGCCCTGGCCTTCGGCCTCGCCCTCATCCCGGCGGGCCGCATCGGCGACCGCATCGGCCACAAGTGGGTCTTCTTCACCGGCGTCGCGCTTTTCACGGTGGCGAGCCTCGCCTGCGGTCTCGCGATGGACAGCACCCAGCTCATCGTCGCCCGCGTCGTGCAGGGCCTCGCGGGAGGCATCTTCGTGCCGGCCGTCACCGCCTTCATCCAGCTGCTCTTCCCGCCGCAGTCGCGCGGCAAGGCCTTCGCCATCATGGGCGCCGTGATCGGCGTCTCGTCGGCGCTCGGCCCGATCGTGGGCGGTCTGATCATCCAGGCGTTCGGCGAGGAGTCGGGCTGGCGTCTCGTCTTCGGCGTGAACCTGCCGATCGGTCTCGCCACCCTTGTGGCCGCCGTCTTCCTGCTGCCCGGCCGCACGGCCGCCGCTGAGGGCGCTCCGGCCGAGCGCCCGAGGATCGCGATGGACTGGCTGGGCCTCGTGCTGGTCTCGGCCGCGCTGGTCGCGCTGCTCGTGCCGCTGATCGAGGGGCAGGACGAGGGCTGGCCGCTCTGGACCATCCTCTCTCTCGTCGCCGGCGCGCTCCTCCTCGTCGCCTTCGGCGCCTGGGAGGTGCGGTACACCCGCCGCGGCAGCATCCCGCTGGTGCCGCCGAGCCTGTTCCGTCACCCGGCCTTCACGGGCGGCGTCGTGCTCGCCCTGGTCTACTTCGCCTCCTTCACGAGCATCTTCTTCACCATCTCGCTGCTCTGGCAGGCGGGCCTCGGTCACACCGCGCTCGAGTCCGGTGCCGTCTCGATCCCCTTCGCCATCGGCTCCATCGTCGGCTCGAGCCAGAGCGCGCGCCTGGCGCAGCGACTCGGCCGCTCGGTGCTCGTGATCGGCACCGCGGCCGTGGTCGTGGGCCTCGCCGCCATCTGGGTCATCCTCCTGGTGACCCCGGCGGCCGATCTCACGAACTGGCTGCTGCTCGCGCCGCTGCTGATCGCGGGCGCCGGCAACGGGCTGTTCATCGCCCCGAACGCGCAGTTCATCGTCGCCACGGTGGAGCGCAAGGAGGCCGGTTCGGCGTCGGGCGTCATCAGCGCCATGCAGCGCGTCGGCAGCGCGATCGGCATCGCGGTCGTGGGCAGCGTGTTCTTCGGCTCGCTGGTCGTCGGGCAGGGGTCTCCGGATGCTCTCGCCACCGGCTTCGTGAACAGCTCCGCCCTGGCGATGGCCGTCAGCACGGGCTTCGCGGTGCTCGCGTTCCTGCTCGTCTTCGCGCTGCCCAAGCGCACCTCGACGGGTCACTAGAACACATTCCTGGGAAAACCCTTGCGCTCGGGGCCGGGCAGCCGCTAACGTCATTACCCGCGGCAACTCGGCCGCCATGAACGAAAGGGGAGGTGAACACCATGATTCCGAATCGGAACTTCGACATGGCGCTTCCCCCGTTCATGCGCGTCACGGCCTAGCCGCGACCCGAACGCCAGGAAGCGCCTCCATCGCTCGTCATCTCATGGAGGAAGACTTCCCGTGTTCACCGCATCAACCCGCTCGCACGACAGCGAGCTGCTCCTGTTCCATCAACACGACCCCGTCTCGGGGGTCGACTCCCTGCAGTTCGGCCGCGGGCTCGCGGCCGGCACCTATCGCCGCGACTGGACCTGGCTGGCCCTCGTCGACGACCGCCCGGTCGCCCGCGGCGTCTGGTGGGGCCCCGTCGGCTCGGTGCATCCCATCGAACTGCACTGCCTGATCGTCGACGCGTCCCTGCCCCACCCCGAGGTGTGGGCGTCGGCGCTGATCCGCACGGCGCACCGCGCCTTCGCGGAGGCGGGAGCCATCCTGGCGCCCGACTTCGTGATCGAGGTGCCGGTGGCGACCCGGCACGCCGACGAGGTGCAGAACGCCCTCGCCTGGCGCCGGGAGGCGGCCGTCGCGGCCGGCCTCACGGTGCTCGGCGAGACCGAGCTCGAGGGCGGAGTGCAGCAGCTGCGGCACTCGGCCCGGGCCGTCCCGGCGCCCCGCGGCACCCGCGTCCACGCGGGTGTGTAGCGGGGCCCGGCGGCCGAGCCGACCGTCGGTGTGACTGTCACACGCTCGTCCCCCAGGTCGGGACGAGTGCGTGTGACAGTCACATCGGCCTCAGCGGGATATCCCCGGCTCCCAGTTCCGGCCACCCCGGCGGCGTGCATAATGTAAGGGCGTTCACGCCGTGTGAACGTGCACATCAGCACCAGAGCAGGTACGGGATGAACGAGCCCTCGGCGGAGGCCAAGCGCCCCCGGGCGCCGAGCATCCGCGATGTCGCGAAGCTCGCCGGTGTCTCGCACCAGACCGTCTCCCGGGTGCTGAACAACCACCCGAGCATCCGCGACGAGACCAAGGCCCGCGTGCTCGAGGTGATGGGCGAGCTGAACTACCGCCCCAACCGCGCGGCGAGAGCCCTGGTCACGAGCCGTTCCCGCGCCATCGGCGTGCTCACCTCCTCGCGCTCGGAGTACGGACCGGCCTCGAGCATCAAGGCCATCGAGGAGGCCGCGCTGCTGCACGGCTACCTGGTGGTCACCGCCAACGCCGACGGCACCGACCGCGCCTCGATCGCCCGGGCCATCACGCACCTCCTCGACCAGGCGGTCGAGGGCATGGTCGTCATCGCGCCGCAGGTGCGCGTCTTCGACACCCTGCACGAGCTGAACCTCGACCTGCCCTACGTGACCCTGCAGTCCACCGGCCGGCAGGGCGACCACTCGCTGTCGGTCGACCAGATCGAGGGAGCGCGACTCGCCACCCGGCACCTGATCCAGCTGGGCCACCGCGGCATCTACCATCTCGCGGGGCCCCAGGACTGGGTCGAGGCCGAGGCGCGGATGGAGGGGTTCCTCCGCGAGATGAGCGACCAGGACGTGCCGACCACGGCCCCGATCCTCGGCGACTGGACGGCGGAGTTCGGCTACTACGCCGGGCTCGAGCTGCTGCGCGTTCGCGACTTCACCGCGATCTTCTCCTCGAACGACCAGATGGCGCTGGGGCTCATCCACGCCATTCGCGACGCCGGGCTCGACGTGCCGGGCGACATCAGCGTGGTCGGCTTCGACGACATCCCCGAGGCTGCGCACTTCTGGCCGCCGCTGACGACGGTGCGGCAGGACTTCGCCGAGCTCGGCCGCCGCTGCGTGGCGCTCCTGGTCTCGGCCGTCGGCGACGACGCGTCGGGGGAGGCTCCGGTCGCCGAGGCACCGCTGCAGTGGCCCGGGTCGTTGCTGCCGACCCTCGTGGTGCGGCGTTCGACGGCCCCGCCGCCCGCCTGATCGCGCGGAACCCCCCGAAGTGGGCGCATCCGCTCGGTTACCGAACCGAGACCATCGCCGACTTGACAGGCTCGGCCGCCATGGGCGTAATATCAATCCGATGTGACCGTTCACATGAACGAATTTGTGAACGGTCACACAAGACGAAGGGGTCATGAGGATGACGATGCGAGCCGAACTCGAGGTGGGCATCGCCCGCTTGCGGGCGGAGATCGCTGGTCTGCACTCCGAGCTCACGCGCTACGAGCTCGTGGTCTGGACGGGCGGGAACATCTCGGGTCGTGTGGTCGGCGCCGACCTGTTCGTCATCAAGCCCTCCGGTGTCTCCTATGAAGACCTGGCACCGGAGAACATGATCCTCTGCGACCTCGAGGGCACGGTCGTGCCGGGTACGCCCGGTGCCGCCCGCGCCCCTTCGGTCGACACCGCGGCGCACGCCTACGTGTACCGCAGCATGCCGGAGGTCGGGGGAGTGGCCCACACCCACTCGCCCTACGCCGTGGCCTGGGCGACGCTCGGGGAGCCCATCCCCTGCGTCACCACGACCATGGAAGCCGAGTTCGGGGGTGAGATCCCCGTCGGGCCGCTCGCCCGTATCGGCGACGACTCGATCGGGCGGGGGATCGTCGGCACGCTGGCGGGCCACCGCTCACCGGCCGTGCTGATGCAGAGCCACGGCCCCTTCACCATCGGCCCGGATGCCCGGACCGCGGTGAAGACGGCGGTGCTCGTCGAAGACGCCGCGCGGGTCGCGCACCTGGCCCGCCAGCTCGGCGAGCCGCGGGAGCTCACTCCCTCAGCCACCAGTCCCATCACGACGAAGAAGTCCTACACCACATCACGAAAGGAAACACAGTGAAGATCAAGACACTGCTCGCAGGAGTCGCCGCCGGCGCCCTGATGGTCAGCCTGGCCGCCTGCTCCAGCGGGGGCAGCAGCTCGGGCGGCGGTGAGGGCGGCGGAGACGGCGGCCTCATCGGCGTCGCGATGCCGACGAAGTCGTCGGAGCGCTGGATCCAGGACGGCGACGCCGTCAAGTCGCAGCTCGAGGACGCCGGCTACACCGTCGACCTCCAGTACGCCGAGGACGACATCCCCACCCAGGTCTCGCAGATCGAGAACATGATCACCAAGGGCGCCAAGGCCCTGATCGTCGCGTCGATCGACGGCACCACGCTCACCAGCGTGCTGCAGGAGGCCGCCGACAACGACATCCCCGTCATCGCCTACGACCGCCTCATCCGCGACACCGAGAACGTCGACTACTACGCGTCGTTCGACAACTACAAGGTGGGCGTGCAGCAGGCCAACTCCGTGCTGAACGGCCTCGGCCTCGTCGACCTCGACGGCAACGCGACCGACGGTGCCCCCGCCGGCCCGTTCAACATCGAGCTGTTCGCCGGTTCGCCCGACGACAACAACGCCACGTTCTTCTGGAACGGTGCGATCGACACCCTGCAGCCCTACATCGACAAGAAGGTCCTCGTCGTGAAGAGCGGCCAGGAGGCCTTCGAGCAGGCCGCCACGCTCCGCTGGGACGGCGAGACCGCCCAGAAGCGCATGGAGAACCTGCTGACGTCGACCTACTCCGACGGCTCCAAGGTCAACGCGGTGCTGTCGCCCTACGACGGCATCTCGCGCGGCATCATCTCGGCCCTGACCGACGCCGGCTACTCCGTCGGCGCCGAGTGGCCCGTCATCTCGGGCCAGGACGCGGAGCTCGACTCCGTCAAGGCCATCGAGTCCGGTGAGCAGTACGCCACCATCTTCAAGGACACCCGCGAGCTCGCGACCGTGGCCGTCAAGATGGCTTCGGCCCTGCTCGAGGGCGACGAGCCCGAGACGAACAACACCGAGGACTACGACAACGGTGTGAAGGTCGTCCCGTCCTTCCTGCTCGAGTCGCAGATCGTGGTCAAGGACAACATCGAGGACACCCTCGTCAAGTCCGGCTACTGGACCGAAGAAGAGATCAAGGGCTAGTCAGCCCCACTGAGACCCCCGCCCCGGTCGCGCGAGAGCGCGGCCGGGGCGCGGGGGTCTCGCCCCACCCGGCGTACGGCGTACGAGGCAAGGAAGCAGGTAATCCACGACATGTCCGATGACAGGACGAACATCCTCGAGATGCGGAGCATCACCAAGACGTTCCCCGGCGTGAAGGCGCTGCAGAACGTGACGGTCGACGTCCGCCGCGGCGAGGTCCACGCGATCTGCGGGGAGAACGGCGCCGGCAAGTCGACGCTGATGAAGGTGCTCTCGGGTGTGTACCCGCACGGCACCTACGAGGGTGACATCGTGTTCGAGGACGAGGTCGTGCAGTTCCGCGACATCCGTGACTCGGAGGCGAAGGGCATCGTGATCATCCACCAGGAGCTCGCCCTCAGCCCCTACCTCTCGATCGCCGAGAACATCTTCTTGAACAACGAGTTGAAGGGCCCCTTCGGCCTGATCGACTGGAACAAGACCAACCACGAGGCCGCCGCGCTGCTCGCGCGGGTGGGCCTGAAGGAGAACCCCACCACCAAGGTGCGGGACATCGGCGTGGGCAAGCAGCAGCTCGTCGAGATCGCGAAGGCGCTGTCCAAGCGCGTGAAGCTGCTCATCCTCGACGAGCCGACCGCGGCCCTGAACGACGAGGACTCCGACCACCTGCTGAACCTCATCCTGCACCTCAAGGAGCAGGGCATCACGTCGATCATCATCAGCCACAAGCTGAACGAGATCAAGAAGGTCGCCGACTCGGTCACCGTCATCCGCGACGGCAAGACCATCGAGACGATCTCGAAGAACGACGTCACCGAGGAACGCATCATCAAGGACATGGTGGGGCGCGACCTCGAGCACCGCTACCCCGACCACACCCCGCACATCGGCGAGGAGATCCTCCGCGTCGAGGAGTGGACCGCGCACCACCCCCAGGACCCGACCCGCGTCATGGTCGACGACGTCAACATCACCGTCCGCGCCGGCGAGATCGTCGGCATCGCGGGCCTGATGGGCGCCGGCCGCACCGAGTTCGCGATGAGCCTGTTCGGCCGCAGCTACGGGTCGAAGATCTCGGGCCGCGTCTTCGTCAAGGGCAAGGAGGTGAAGACCCGCACGGTCGCCGAGGCGATCGAGAACGGTCTCGCCTACGCCACCGAGGACCGCAAGACCTACGGGCTCAACCTGATCGACGACATCAAGCGCAACATCTCGATGGCGTCGCTGGAGAAGCTGGAGCGCTTCGGCCTGGTCGACGACGGCAAGGAGTTCCAGGTCGCGAACTCCTACCGCACGAGCATGAACATCAAGGCGCCGAGCGTGCTGGCCAAGACCGGGAAGCTCTCGGGCGGAAACCAGCAGAAGGTCGTGCTGTCGAAGTGGATCTACTCCGACCCCGACGTGCTGATCCTCGACGAGCCCACCCGCGGCATCGACGTGGGTGCGAAGTACGAGATCTACAGCATCATCAACAAGCTCGCGGCCGAGGGGAAGGGCATCATCGTCATCTCCTCCGAGCTGCCGGAGCTGCTCGGCATCTGCGACCGCGTCTACGCCCTCTCCGAGGGCCGGATCACCGGCGAGCTGCCCATCGCGGAGGCCACCCCCGAGGCCCTGCTCAAACTCATGACCATGGAAAAGCCCCGCTAGCCCGCGCGCTGACGGAAGAGGAGAATCAACGACCATGTCCGACCTGGAAACCAAGCCGTCCGACGCGACGGCCGCGGGCGCGCAAGTCAACCCCGTCGAGAACAAGTTCACCGAGCGCCTCAGCCACATCCTGGGCGACCTCGGCAAGAACGGCATCTTCATCGCCCTGGTGCTGGTGGTGGTGCTGTTCAGCATCCTGACCAACGGCATCCTGCTGCGCCCCCAGAACATCTCCAACCTGATCGTGCAGAACGGCTACATCCTCGTTCTCGCGATCGGCATGGTCATGGTCATCATCGCCGGCCACATCGACCTGTCGGTCGGTTCGGTGGCCGCGTTCGTCGGTGCCGTCTCCGGTGTGTTCGCGGTGCAGTGGGGTCTGCCCTGGTGGCTGTCGATCATCCTGTCGCTCGCCGTCGGTGCCCTCGTGGGCGTCTGGCAGGGCTTCTGGATCGCCTTCGTGGGCATACCCGCGTTCATCGTGACCTTGGCGGGCATGCTGATCTTCCGCGGACTCGCCCTCGTCGTGCTGGGCAACGCCAACATCGGCTCGTTTCCGACCGAGTACCGTGCCCTCGGCAACGGCTTCCTCACCGACCTGTTCGGTGAGTTCGAGCTCGACCCGCTGACCCTCGGCATCGCGGCGATCGCGATCATCGCGCTGTTCGTGTCGCAGTTCCGCACCCGCCGTGCCCGCCAGAGCTACGGCCAGGAGGTCGAGCCCTTCGCCTGGTTCGTCGCCAAGCTGGTGCTCGTCGCCGTGGCCGTCGGCCTGTTCGCCTACGCCCTCGCCACCTACAAGGGCATCCCGGTCACGCTGATCGTGCTCGCCGTGCTCGTGCTGATCTACGGCACGGTCATGAACCGCTCGACCTTCGGCCGTCACGTCTACGCCATCGGCGGCAACCTGCACGCCGCGGAGCTGTCGGGCATCAAGACCCGCAACGTCACCTTCTGGCTGTTCGTGAACATGGGCGTGCTGGCCGCGCTCGCCGGCCTGATCTTCACCGCGCGCCTCAACCTCGCCGGCCCGAAGGCCGGTGACGGCTTCGAGCTCGAGGCCATCTCCGCCGCCTTCATCGGCGGTGCGGCGGTGCAGGGTGGTGTCGGCACCATCGGTGGCGCCATCATCGGTGGTCTGATCATCGGTGTGCTGAACAACGGCATGTCGATCATGGGCATCGGCATCGAGTGGCAGCAGGCCGTCAAGGGCCTCGTGCTGCTGCTGGCGGTCGCGTTCGACGTCTACAACAAGCGCCGCTCCGGCGGTCGCTGAGCCCCGGCTCCGCCTCTCCGCATGAGCATTCGGCGGGTGTCCACCCGGCCCGGTATAGGGTCGCGGTCGTGACACCCGCCGAATTCCGTTTCACCCTCCCCGGCGGCGACGAGCTCGTCGCGCGGGCCGGGGCGGTGGTCGCGGTCTGCGCCGGCGACGAGTCGGGCGCCGATGCGCTCGCACGTCAGGTCGCCGAGCGAATCACCTCCGGCGTCTCCCCGGTCTACGCCTGGATCGACCGCCGCCGCGGCCTCGTGCCGGCGCTCGACGTCGCCGAGAACATCTTCATGGGGCACGAGCGCCGACGAGCGCGGGGCCTCTTCCGCGGCGGCATCGACTGGAAGCGCACCCGCGACGACGCCGCATCCCTGCTCGCCGGCCTGGGCTCGACGCTGCGGCCGGTCGACCGCGCGGGCGACGCCGGCGAGTTCGACCGGCTCGTGATCGAGATCGCCCGCGCCGAGGCCCGCGGAGCGTCGGTCGTCGCGCTCGACGAGCCGTCCGCGCGGCTCTCGCCGGCCGAGACCATCCGGCTGCTCGAGGTGCTCTCGGGTCTCGCCCTCCGGGGCGCCGCCGTGCTGGTCGTGACGCAGCGCCCGGCCGAGGCGCTCGGCTACGCCGACGAGCTCGTGGTGCTGCGCGGCGGGGCGATCGTCGGCGCGCACCCGCGGTCGTCGTGGTCGGGCGCAGCCGAGGGCGGCGCGGCGGGTGCCGAGGCGCGCGATGCGGTGCGCGACCGGGTGCTCGCCGAGCTGGTGGGGCCGACGGATGCGCGTCCCGCCGCCCCGGCGACGCCGCCGTCCCCCGGCAGCCCGCTCCTCCGCGTCACCGGCTGGAGCACCTTCGACCCGGTCGAACCCGAGCGCGCCCTCGTCTCCGACGCCGCGCTGGAGGTGCGCGCCGGCGAGATCGTCGGCATCGCGGGCCTCCGCGACTCGGGCGCCGAGTCGCTGCTGCTCAGCGTCTACGGCCGCTCCGAGGGCACCGGCACCACCGGCGCCGTCGAGCTCGACGGCCGCCCCGTCGACACGTCGACCGTCGAGAAGGCCATCGCGGCGGGTCTCTTCCTCGCCACCACCTCCGCCCCGCGCTACCGGGTGCGGTTCGTCGGCGGAATCGCGATGCCCGTCTCGGCCTCGAAGCTGCCCGCCCTTGTCTCGCTCGGCCTGGTCGATCGCGACAGTGACACGGCACCGCGCGAAGGCCTCGGCGCCACGATGCTCGGGGCCGCGCGCGCCCTCGGCAAGGGCGGCGACGAGGCGGGCCACATCCGCGGCCTGGTCGCGGCCTTCCCCGCCTCCGACCGCCGGGTGCTCCTGCTCGGCGAGCCCTTCCGCGGCTCGACGGAGGCGCAGCGTGCCGAGATCCTCAGCCACCTCGAGGCGGCCCGCGCCGCCGGCAAGGCCGTCGCGATCGCCTCGGCCGACCTCCCGGCCCTGCTCGCGCTCTGCGACCGCGTCGTCACCATGGCCGCCGGCCGCGTGACCGGCGAGGTGCGCGCGGGCGCCGATCCCGCCGCCCTCGGCGCCCTCCTCGCTCCCGGGTGACACGGCGACGCGGTGACCAGGTGACGCGGTGTCGCGGTGATGCGGTGACGCCGAACGACGGCGCCCGGCCCCGCGAGGTGCGCTGGGGCCTCGTCGACGTGGTCGCGGGCATCGCCGCCTTCGCCGTGCTGTCAGCCGTGGCACGGGTGCTCGTGCGGCTCCCCGGGGTGGGCGGCGAACCGGCGCTGGTGCTCGGCATCGAGCAGGTGATCGGCGGCTGGCTGCCGCTCGTCGCGGTGGTGCTCGTCGCCACCCACCGGCGGGGAAGGCGCAGCCTGCGCCTCGACTTCGGACTGCGCCTCCGCCCGGTCGACCTCGTGGTGGGGCTCGGCGTCGGGGTGGGGCTGCGGCTCGCGGCGCTCGGGCTGGCCGAGCTCGTGCGGCAGGCGACGGGAACCCGGGCCACGGCGTTCTCCGGGGGCGTGGGCGACCCGGTGCTGTTCGTGCTGTTCGCGGTGCTGGCCGCATCCGTCGTGTCTCCCGTGGTCGAGGAGCTCTACTTCCGCGGTCTGGTGCTGCGCTCGATCGAGCGTGCGGTCGCGCCGGCCGGCTCGACGGATGCGCGGCGGCGCCGGGCCGCGACGATCGCGGTGCTCGGCTCGGCGCTGCTGTTCACGGCCTTCCACCTCGATGGCGTGCCCGAGACGGCCGCCGCCGCGTCGCGCCTGCTCACCCTGTTCGTGGTGGGGATCGTGCTGGGGCTGATGGCGGTCGCGACGAAGCGGCTCGGGCCGTCGATCGTGGCGCACGGCGCCTTCAACCTCACGGTCGCCGTGCTCGAGATCGTGACCCCGCCGGCCGTGACGGGCTGAGCCGACCGACGGGACGCCGAGACCGGCAGCCCGCCGTGACGGAGCGGCCCCTTACACCTCAAGCGCTACCCCTTCGGGTACGCCTCCCACGCCGACTGCACCATCTCGCGCAGCGTGTGCCGCATCTCCCAGCCGAGGTCGCGGGCGGCGAGCTCGCCGAGCGCCACGATCCGGGCCGGGTCTCCGGGGCGGCGCGGAGCCACCTCGGGGGTGAAGTCGATGCCGGTGACCGAGGCCACCGCATCCATGATCTCGCGCACCGAGACGCCGTCGCCCGAGCCCAGGTTGTAGGCGGGCAGCACGCTCTCGCCGGCTTCGAGCCGGCGGGCGGCGGCCACGTGGGCGAGCGCCAGGTCGGAGACGTGGATGTAGTCGCGCACGCAGGTGCCGTCGGGGGTGTCGTAGTCGTCGCCGAAGATCGTGGGGGTGCGGCCCTCGCCGAGCGCGCGGAAGACCAGCGGGAACAGGTTGTGCGCGCTCGCGTCGTAGAGGTCGGGCGAGCCCGAGCCGACGACGTTGAAGTAGCGCAGGGCGGTGGCCTCGAGCCCGGCGGCGACCGCCTGGTCGCGCAGCAGCCACTCGCCGATCAGCTTCGACTCGCCGTAGGGCGACTCGGGCGCCTTCGGGGTGTCCTCGGTGACGAGCAGGGTGTCGGGCGTGCCGTAGACGGCGGCGCTGGAGGAGAAGACGAGGCGCGAGACCCCGACCGTCTGCATGCGCTCGAGCAGCACCGCGGTTCCGGTGACGTTCTGCTCGTAGGTGTGCAGCGGCCGCTTCACCGAGACGCCCGCGTACTTGTAGCCGGCGACGTGGATGACGCCGGTGACGTCGTGGTCGCGCAGCGTCCGCTCGACGAGGTCGCCGTCGAGGATCGAGCCCCGGACGAACGCGACGCCGTCGGGCACGAAGCCGGCGAAGCCGCTGGAGAGGTCGTCGAGCACGACGGGGGTGAGCCCCGCGCCCTGCAGCGCGCGGACGACGTGGGCGCCGATGTAGCCGGCACCTCCGGTGACGAGCCAGGTGGTCATTCCGAGATCCTCTCGATGGCGGGGTCGGTGACGGATGCTTCGCCGAACGGCCGGCGGACGGCCCCCTCCGACGGCACCACGGTGAACACCACGGGCTCGCGGTAGCCCGCCTCGGCGAACGCGGCGCGCTGGGCCTCGGCCAGCGCCTCGGCCTTCGAGCGGTGGATCAGGGCGATCGACGATCCGCCGAAGCCGCCGCCGGTCATCCTGGAGCCGATCGCACCGACGCGGCGGGCCACCTCGACGGACAGGTCGAGCTCGGGCACCGAGATCTCGAAGTCGTCGCGCATCGAGGTGTGCGAGGCGTCGAGCTGGGCACCGACCGCGCCGGCGCCGTGCTTCTCGAGCGTGCGCACGAGGTCGAGCACGCGCTCGTTCTCGGTGATGATGTGGCGCACGCGGCGGAAGGTCTCGT
This sequence comes from Herbiconiux flava, assembly GCF_013409865.1. Classification (NCBI taxonomy): domain Bacteria; kingdom Bacillati; phylum Actinomycetota; class Actinomycetes; order Micrococcales; family Microbacteriaceae; genus Herbiconiux; species Herbiconiux flava. Next base: position 161,896 of record NZ_JACCBM010000001.1, on the reverse strand, counting down.
CGTCGAGCAGCTCCTCGGCGCGGCCGAGGTCGTCGGGGCCGAGGTCGCGCAGCGACGGCACCCCGAGGGTGCGGGCTCCGAGCTCGCACGAGGCGCGGCGGGCGGCGTACCCGCCGGTGGCGTGCTCGTGCTCGACCCGGGTGTCGGTGACGACGATGACGAGCTCCTCGTCGTCGAGGCCGAGCGGCACGACGCGGGTCTCGAGCGAGCGGCAGTCGATCAGCACGGCCGAGTCGAGGCGGCCGAGCAGCACGGCCGACTGGTCCATGATGCCCGTGGGCGCCCCCACGGCCTCGTTCTCGGCACGGCGGCCGATCACGGCGAGGGTGCGGCGGTCGAAGCCGAGGCCCCACAGCTCGTCGATCGCGATGCCGACGACGCTCTCGAGCGCGGCGCTGGACGACAGCCCCGCGCCGACCGGGATGTCGGAGACGACGTACAGGTCGAGGCCGGGCACCCGGGCGAGGTCGGCGCCCTGCACGCCGGCGGCCCAGATCACGCCGAGGGGGTAGGCCGACCAGCCCGACACGGATTCGGCCGAGAGGTCGTCGATCGAGATCTCGACGATCTCGTCGGTGAACGACGACGAGACCCGCACCAGGCGGTCGTCGCGCACCCGCGCGGCCATCACCGTGTGGCGGTCGATCGCGAAGGGCAGCACGAAGCCGTCGTTGTAATCGGTGTGCTCGCCGATGAAGTTGACCCGGCCGGGAGCGGCCCAGAGCGAGGTCGGAGCCTCGCCGTAGGCGGCCGCGAAGCCGCGGACGGCGGCGGAGTCGAGCTCGTCGAGGCCCTTTGGTGCGGGGGCGGAGGTGGTGGTGTCGGTCATGCGTCGTCCTTGTCTGCGCGGGCGAGGGCGTCCTTCAGGAGGCCGGCCGCCGTCTCGGGCGGAACGTCTCCGATGAAGGCGCCCATGGCGGCTTCGGAGCCGGCCAGGAACTTCATCTTGTCGGCCGCTCGGCGCGGCGAGGTGATCTGCAGCATCAGGCGGATGTCGTCGCGGTGCTCGTTCACCGGTGCCTGGTGCCAGGCCGAGATGTACGGCGTCGGGGTGTCGTAGAGGCGGTCGACGGCGCGCAGGATGCGGCGGTAGACGACCGCGAGCTCGTCGCGCTCCTCGGGGGTGGTCTCGGCGAAGTCGGGCACGTGCCGGTTCATCAGCAGGTGCACCTCGACGGGCCAGCGCGCCGCGAACGGCACGAAGGCGGTGACGTGCTCACCTTCGATCAGCACGCGGTCGGAGCCGCGCTCGAAGTCGAGGATGTCGGCGAACAGCGTAGGGCCGTAGCTCTCGATCGACGAGATCAGCTTCTGCGTGCGCGGGGTGATGTAGGGGTAGGAGTAGATCTGGCCGTGGGGGTGGTGCAGCGTGACGCCGATGGCCTCGCCGCGGTTCTCGAACGGGAAGACCTGCTGCACCCCGGGCAGCGCCGAGAGCGCGGCGGTGCGGTCGGCCCAGGCCTCGATCACGGTGCGTGCGCGGGTGACGGGCAGGTCGGCGAAGGAGCCCTCGGTCGCGGGGCTGAAGCAGACGACCTCGCAGCGGCCCACCGAGGTGGCGGTGCGGCCGAGGCCGACCTCCCGCAGCTCCGCGAGGGCGACGGCCGGGTCGGCGCCCTCGGGCGCCAGGTCGGGGCCGAATGACGGCGACTTGTTCTCGAACACCGCGACGTCGTAGTCGCTCGGCACTTCGGTGAGGTTCTCGGGGCTCGACGGGGCGAGCGGGTCGAGGTGCTTCGGGGGCAGCATCACGCGGTTCTGGCGCGCGGCGGCGATGGAGACCCACTCGCCGGTCAGCGGGTCCTGCCGCATCTGCGCCACCGGCGGCCGGGGCGCCTCGGGGCGCGCGTCGTCGGCCCGCTCGGGGGGCAGCAGGGTGTCGGGGTCGTCGAAGTAGATCAGCTCGCGGCCGTCGGAGAGACGGTGCACCCGCTTGATGATTCCGTTGCTGAGGGTCTGCACCCCTCGATTACGCCAGTTTCGAACCCGAAAGTCAAGCCCGCCAATCTGGTTTCGAATGCGTAAGATGGAGGCATGGGGAATGACGCGTCGACCGTGCGGCGCACTCGCGTGCTCGAGCTCGTCGCGGCCACCGGGTTCGCCCGCGTCGCCGAGCTCAGCCGCGAGCTGGGCGTCTCGGAGGTCACCGTGCGCAGCGACCTCGCCGCGCTCGAGCGCGACGGAGCCGTCGACCGCGTGCACGGGGGAGCGGTGCTCCGCGGCATGTCCCCCCGCACCGATGCCCTCGAGCCCTCCTTCGAGTCGGCGCGGGCGACCTGGGCCGACGAGAAGCGCCGCATCGGCGTCGCCGCCGCCGCGCTCGTCGAGAGCGGCAGCAGCGTGCTGCTCGACGTCGGCACCACCACCGCGGCCGTGGCCGACGCCCTCCTCGAGCGCGACGACCTCGACGACGTGGTCGTGATCACGAACGGTCTCTCCATCGCGCTCGCGCTCGAGGACGCGATCCCGCGCTTCACGGTCGTCGTCACCGGCGGCACGCTCCGGCCCCTCCAGCACTCGCTCGTCGCGCCCTACGCCTCGGCGCTGCTCAGCCGCCTGCACGCGGACCTCGCGATCATCGGCTGCACCGGGGTCGACGCCCGCGCCGGGGTGACGAACGTCAACCTCCCCGAGTCCGAGTTGAAGAGCGCGATGGTGGCGGCGAGCGACCGCGCCGTCGTCGTGGCCGACCCGTCGAAGATCGGGCACGCCGACGTGGGTATCGTGGGAGCCCTGGCCGACTTCGAGCTGCTGGTCACCGCATCCGGAGCCGACGCCCCGGCCGGGCACGACGAGCGGCTCGCGGCCCTCAGAGCCGCCGGCCTCGACGTGCTCGCGGCCCCCTGAACCCCACTCACCCCCCAGCCCCACACCTCACCGAAGAGCCGAAGAGCCGAAGAGAAACGAGCCCCGCGATGTCCGACACCTACCTCGCCGCCGCCGACCGCTACGAGCGGATGCCCTACAAGCGCTCGGGCCGGAGCGGCCTGAAGCTCCCCGAGCTCTCGCTCGGCCTCTGGCACAACTTCGGCCACGAGCGCCCCATCGACACCCAGCGCGCGATCATCCGCCGTGCCTTCGACCTCGGCATCACCCACTTCGACCTCGCCAACAACTACGGCCCGCCCGCCGGGTCGGCCGAGACCAACTTCGGCCGGGTCTTCGCCGAAGACCTCGCTCCCTACCGCGACGAGCTGATCATCTCGTCGAAGGCCGGGTACCACATGTGGGAGGGCCCCTACGGGGAGTGGGGCTCGCGCAAGAACCTGCTCGCCTCGCTCGACCAGTCGCTGACCCGGCTCGGCCTGCCCTACGTCGACATCTTCTACTCGCACCGCTTCGACCCCGAGACCCCGCTCGAGGAGACCATGGGCGCCCTCGCGACCGCGGTGCACTCCGGGAAGGCGCTCTACGTCGGCGTCTCGAACTACTCGCCCGAGCAGACCCGCGAGGCCGCGCGCATCCTCGCTGAGCACAAGGTGCCGCTGACCATCCACCAGCCCAGCTACTCGATGTTCAACCGCCACATCGAGACCGGCCTGCTACCCGTGCTCGAGGAGGTCGGTGCCGGCAGCATCGTCTTCTCGCCGCTGCAGCAGGGCTTGCTCACCGACCGCTACCTCGACGGCCACGTGCCGGCCGACTCGCGGGCGGCGACGAGCAATTTCCTCTCGGCCGACCGCATCGACGACACCTACCTCGAGCGCGCCCGCGGACTCGCCGAGATCGCGAAGGGCCGCGGCCAGACCCTGGCGCAGCTGGCGCTGACCTGGGTGCTCCGCCACCCGCAGGTCACCAGCGCCCTGATCGGCGCGTCGAGCGTCGCGCAGCTCGAGCAGAACGTCGCCGCGCTCGGCGCCCCGAAGCTCTCCGACGACGAGCTCGCCGCCATCGAGCCCTTCGCCGTCGACGGAACGGGGCGCCGCTGATTTGACGACGGTCCTGCACCCGGGCGACGCGCTGAGCGGTCGGCGCCGCTTCTTCTACGTCATCATCCTCGGCGCTCTCGTGGCGCTCGGACCGTTCACGATCGACCTCTACCTGCCGGCGTTCCCGGTGCTCGAGTCCGACTTCGGCGTCTCGGCCGCCGCGATCCAGCTCACCCTCACCGGCACCACCCTGGGTTTCGCGCTGGGGCAGCTGCTGGTGGGGCCGCTGAGCGACCGGGTCGGGCGACGGATGCCCATCATCATCGCCTCGTCGGTGCACGTGCTGGCGTGCGTCGGTGCGGCGCTCGCGCCCGAGATCGTGAGTCTCGGGGTGTTCCGGGTCGTCCAGGGCATGGGCGCCGCGGCCGGAGGCGTAGTCGCGATGGCGATGGTGCGCGACCTGTTCGGCGGGCGCCGGCTGGTGGTCATGCTGTCCCGGCTCGCGCTCGTCTCCGGCCTCGCCCCGATCATCGCGCCGGTGATCGGCTCGCAGCTGCTGCTCGTGGTGGACTGGCGGGGCATCTTCTGGGTGCTCGCCGCCTACGGGGCGCTCGTGGTGACCGTGGTGTCGCTCTGGATCAACGAGACGCTGCCGAAGGAACGGAGGAGCGGCGCCGGGGGCTCGGGCGTGCTGCGCCGCTACCGCAACGTGCTGACCGACCCGATCTTCGTCGGCGTCGCCCTGATCGGCGGCATGACCTTCTCGGGGCTGTTCTCCTACCTCTCGGCCAGCTCCTTCCTGTTCCAGCAGGTCTACGGCTTCGACCCCCAGCAGTACGGCCTGCTCTTCGCCGTCAACTCGCTCGGCATCGTCGCGGGCACGCAGATCAGCGCCCGGCTGACCCGCTGGTTCGGTCCGCAGTGGATCCTCGCGGTCTCGACCGTGCTGCTTTTCACCTGCGCGGCACTGATCGCGCTGTTCTCCGTGCTCGGGCTGGGACTCTGGGGCACGCTCATCCCGCTCTGGTTCTTCATCGCCTCCTGCGGGCTCACCTTCCCGTGCGTCCAGGTGCTGGCGCTGAACGCGCACGGCCACGAGGCCGGCACCGCGGCGTCGCTGCTCGGCGCCGTGAACTTCGGGATGGCCGGGATCGTGTCGCCCCTGGTGGGCGTGCTCGGCATCGACTCGGCCACACCGATGGCGGCGGTGATGGGGGCGACGGCGCTCGTGAGCATCCTGTCGCTGTGGTTCGTGGTGCGGCCGAAGCGGGTGCCGGCTCTCGGGCACTGAGGTACGCTCACGGGATGTCAGATCAGACGCCGCCGCCCGCCGACACGCTCGGCCCGCCGGAGCCTCCCGTCCCCTACAAGGTCACCCGGCGCTGGCCCGTGGTCTCGGCGGTCGTGGCGCTCCTGGTCGCCGTGCTGCTCGGGGTCATCGTCGTCGTGCGCGAGCAGGGGCTGCCGTTCGGCATCGACGAGGAGTGGATGGACGAGATCCTCGAGAATCGCACGCCGGTCCTCGAAGCGCCGTCGCTCATGATGAACTACCTCGGCGGCGGGTTCCTCGCGGTGATCGTCATCCCGCTCGTCGTGATCGCGCTGCTGCTGATCTTCCGACGTCCCTGGGCCGCGCTGTTCTTCACGATCTCGATCATCCTGAGCGCGGCCGTCGTGCAGGTGCTGAAGACCGCGGTCGGGCGGCCCCGGCCCGAGGACATGCTGGTCGTCAGCGACTTCGGCTCCTTCCCCTCCGGTCACTCCGCGAACGCGGCGACGCTCGCCGTGGTGCTCGGCATCGTCTTCGCGCGCACCTGGATCTGGGTGGCCGGCTCGGTCTACACCCTGCTGATGATGGCGAGCCGCACCTACCTCGGTGCGCACTGGCTCACCGACACCATCGGCGGTCTGCTCCTCGGTGCGGGCGTCGCCGCGCTGGTCTGGGCCCCCTTCGCGTCGAAGATCTACGCCGAGCGGGTGCGTGACCATCGGCCGATCTGGAACCGTTCCGCTCCGCCCGGGGTTACCGGTAGCGTCGGGGCATGAGAATCCTCCTTGTCGGCGCGGGCGGTGTCGGCGACGCGATCGCCAAGATCGCCGCACGCCGCAGCTTCTACGACCACATCGTCGTCACCGACTACGACCTCGCCCGAGCCGAACGCACCGTCGCGTGGGTCGAGGGCAAGCACGGCCCCGACGTCGCGGCCCGCTTCACCGCCGACCGCATCGACGCCTCGAACCCCGACGACGTCGCCGAGGTCGCCCGCAGGCACGGCGCCACCCACGTGATGAACGCGGTCGAGCCGAAGTTCGTGCCGACCATCTTCGCCGGGGCGCTCGCTGCGGGCGCCGACTACCTCGACATGGCCATGAGCCTGTCGGAGCCGCACCCCACGAACCCGTACACCGAGACCGGCGTCAAGCTCGGCGACGACCAGTTCGCGCAGGCGCCCGACTGGGAGAAGGCCGGCCGGCTCGCCCTCGTCGGCATGGGCGTCGAGCCCGGCCTCTCCGATGTCTTCGCCCGCTACGCGGCCGACCACCTGTTCAGCGAGATCGACGAGCTCGGCACGCGCGACGGCGCCAACCTCGTGGTGCGCGACAGCGACGGCAACGAGATCTTCGCCCCCTCGTTCTCGATCTGGACCACGATCGAGGAGTGCCTGAACCCTCCTGTGATCTGGGAGAAGGACACCGGCTGGTTCACCACGCCGCCGTTCTCGGAGCCCGAGGTCTTCACCTTCCCCGAGGGCATCGGCGACGTCGAGTGCGTCAACGTCGAGCACGAGGAGGTGCTGCTGATGCCGCGCTGGGTCGACGCCAAGCGCGTGACGTTCAAGTACGGGCTCGGCGAGGAGTTCATCGGCATCCTGAAGACGCTGCACCAGCTCGGCCTCGACAAGACCCAGCCCGTGCGCGTGCGCTCGGCGAACGGCCCCGTCGAGGTCGCCCCCCGCGACGTCGTCGCCGCCGGCCTGCCCGACCCCGCGACCCTCGGCCCCTTCATGACGGGCAAGACCTGCGCCGGCCTCTGGGTCACGGGCACCGGCACCGACGGCGAGCCGCGCGAGGTGTACCTCTACCACGTCAGCGACAACGAGTGGACGATGGCCGAGTACGAGGCCCAGTGCGTCGTCTGGCAGACCGCCCTCAACCCGGTCATCGCGCTCGAGCTGCTCGCTCGGGGAACGTGGACGGGCACCGGCGTGCTCGGCCCGGAGGCGTTCGACGCGAAGGCGTTCCTCGACCTGATGGCCGCGCCGCTGGACGAGGGCGGCTACGGGCAGGCCTGGGGCCTCGAAGACCGGCTCGCCTGAGGCCAGGGCGCACGGGACCATGAGCGGCGTCACGTCATGAGCGGCATCGCGGTGCACACCGGCGGCTCGGCCCTGCCGGTCGAGATCGAGGCGATCGAGCTGCACCGCATCGCGATGCCGCTCGTGCGTCCGTTCGAGACGAGCTTCGGCCGCCAGACCGCCCGCGACGTGCTGCTCGTGCGGGTGCTCACCGCCCAGGGCGAGGGCTGGGGCGAGTGCGTCGCCATGGCCGACCCCGTGTACTCGAGCGAGTACGTCGAGGGGGCGGCCGCCGTCATCCGGAGCTATCTCGCCCCGGCCCTGCTCGCGGCCCGCACGGTGCGCGCCGCCGAGGTGTCGAGCGTGCTGGGCGGCACCATCGGCCACCGCATGGCGAAGGCCGCCCTCGAGTCGGCTGTGCTCGACGCCCAGACCCGGGCCGCCGACATCAGCTTCGGCGAGTACTTCGGCGCGGTGCGGCCCGAGGTCGACTGCGGCGTCTCGGTGGGCATCGCGCCGTCGATCGAGGCACTGCTCGACGAGGTCTCCGAGTACTCCGAGGCGGGCTACCGCCGCATCAAGCTCAAGATCAAGCCGGGCTGGGACCTCGAACCGGTCGCCGCCGTGCGCTCGATGCTGGGGCCGGATGCGCTGCTGCAGGTCGACGCGAACACCGCCTACACCGTGGCCGACATCGACCACCTCCGCGGGCTCGACGACTTCGGGCTGCTGCTCGTCGAGCAGCCCTTCGTCGAGGAGGACATCGCGGCGCACGTGATGCTCGCGAAGGCCATCGACACCCCGGTCTGCCTCGACGAGTCGATCACGAGCACGGCGGTCGCGATCGACGCGATCGAGCGCGACGCCACCTCGATCGTGAACATCAAGGCCGGTCGGGTCGGCGGGTACCTCGAGGCCATCCGCATCCATGACGCCTGCCTCGAGCGCGACGTCGCCGTCTGGTGCGGCGGGATGCTCGAGACCGGCCTCGGCCGGGCCGCCAACGTCGCGCTCGCCGCTCTCCCCGGCTTCACGCTGCCGGGCGACACCTCGGCGTCCGACCGCTACTTCGCCGACGACCTGACCGAGTCGTTCGTCCTCGTCGACGGACGGCTGGCCGTGCCCTCGGGCCCCGGCACCGGCGTGACGGTGCGCACCGAGCTGGTGGCCGCGTGGCGCACCAGGCCGGCCGAGCTGCTCACCCGTGCCTGAGATCGCGCTGCGGCCGTTCGACCCGGCGCGGGCCGGCGATCGGGCGGCCGTGCTCGAGATCTGCGTGCGCACCGGCGACGCGGGGCGTGATGCGAGCGGTCTGCATCCGGATCTGCGGGTGCTCACCGACCGCTGGGCCACACCCTATCTCGACCTCGAGCCGGCGCTCGCCGTGCTGGCGACGGTGGGCGACGAGGTCGTGGGCTACGTGCTCGGGACGGCCGACACGGTGCGCTTCGCCGAGCGCTTCGCAGCGCATCCGTCGAGCCTGACACCTCTCGAACGTCGGAAGCACGCCGGGCGACTGCTGATCGTGGAGGCCGCGGACCTGCCTGCGCACCTGCACATCGACCTGCTGCCGGCCGCCCAGGGGCGTGGCGCGGGGCGGGCGCTGATCGAGGCGTTCGTGGCGGCGTTGCCCGCGGGCACGGCGGGCGTTCACCTCGGGGTCGACGCGGCGAACACGGGCGCGCAGGCGTTCTACCCGCGGGTCGGGTTCCGGGAGCTGCGGCGCGACGCCGACGGGGTGCTGTTCGGCCGGATGCTCGGGTGACTGCGGCTCGGGTGCCCGCCGCTCTGGTGACCGCCGCTCGGGTGACGGCCGCTCAGGGCAGCAGCAGGGTCGGCGACATGAGCCCGATCAGGAGCAGCGCCAGGGCGGCGATGGTGCCGGCCGCGGTGAGCGCGCCCACCCAGGGCCAGCGCTCGAACCAGTAGAGCAGCTCGGGCATCTCCTTGCGCAGGGCGGCGGCGGTGACCGGGTCGAGGCGGCGCCGAACCGGCACGTCGACCGCGGCGGCGACGCGCTCGATGTCGTCGCCCGACCAGAACTCGCCGCGCATCCGGAGCAGGAGCTCGCCGGCGGTGTCGACCAGGAAGAGCTGCGGCGTGGTCTCGGTCGAGGGCCCGCGGTAGACGTCGAGCACGATCGCGCCGGCGATGCGCTTCACCGGCACGCGGTTGTGCGAGAAGAAACCGCGCTCGATGACGGCATCCCGATCGACCCGGATGCTGACGGCCCGCAGCAGCAGCACGGCCGCGACGTAGAGCAGCACGACGAAGCCGAACGCGATCACCACCCGCGGCCAGCTGCCGCGGGGAATGGCGTACCAGAGCATGGCGGTGAAGATCGGCAGCGTCAGCGCCGCGACCACGATGCGCGCCTGCGCGAGGATCTGGGCGCGCGGCCGCAGCACTCGCGTCGAGACCCCCGTCTGCACACTCACCCGACCAGGGTAGGGCGAGGTCCGCGGCCGCTGTAGCGGCCACTTGGGGGACACCCGGGCAGCAGCTCCCAGGCGGCGCCCAGAGTGCGACGGCCGTCGGAAAGGAGCCGCACCCCCTGTCGGCGGCGGGACGCCCTTCGTAGGCTGAGGCCATGACCGCTCACGATGCAGTCCCCCTGTCCGTCGTCGACTCCTGGTGGCGCGCCGCCAACTACCTCTCGGTCGGGCAGATCTACCTGCTCGACAACCCGCTTCTCAAGCGGCCCCTGAAGGTCGACGACATCAAGCCGCGGCTGCTCGGGCACTGGGGCACGACGCCGGCGCTGAACTTCATCTACGCGCACCTGAACAAGCTGATCGTCGAGCGCTCCTCGAACGTCATCTACATCGCCGGCCCGGGTCACGGTGGCCCCGGGGTCGTGGCGAACGCCTGGCTCGACGGCACCTACTCCGAGCTGTTCCCGCAGGTCTCGCAGAACGGCGAGGGCATGCGCCGGCTGTTCCGTCAGTTCTCGTTCCCGGGCGGCATCCCCTCGCACGCGGCGCCTGAGACGCCCGGCTCGATCAACGAGGGGGGTGAGCTCGGCTACTCGCTCGTGCACGCCTACGGCGCAGCCCTCGACAACCCCGACCTCATCACGGCCTGCGTGATCGGCGACGGCGAGGCCGAGACCGCCACGCTCGCCACGAGCTGGCACCTGAACAAGTTCCTCAGCCCGATGACCGACGGGGCCGTGCTGCCGATCCTCAACCTCAACGGGTACAAGATCGCCAACCCGACCGTGCTGGCGCGCATCCCGGAGCACGAGCTCGAGTCGCTGTTCATCGGCTACGGCTACTCGCCCCGCATCGTGGCCGGCGGCTTCGACGACGAGGACCCGATGGCGGTGCACCAGCGCTTCGCCGACACCATGGCGCAGGCCTTCGACGACATCGCCACCATCCAGCGCCAGGCGCGCTCGGGCGGCGAGACGGCGCGCGCGGCGTGGCCGATGGTCATCCTGAAGACCCCGAAGGGCTGGACCGGCCCCAAGTTCGTCGACGGACTGCCCGTCGAGAACACCTGGCGCGCGCACCAGGTGCCGCTCGCCGGCGTGCGCGACAACCCGGAGCACCTCGCCCAGTTGCAGGAGTGGCTGATGAGCTACCGTCCGGGCGAGCTCTTCGACGCGCACGGCAAGCCGGTCGTGGAACTGGCCCCGGCGCGTCCGGCGGGCGACCTGCGGATGAGCGCGAACCCGCACGCGAACGGCGGGCTGCTGCGCAAGGCGCTGACCCTGCCCGCGCTCGACGCCGTGGCCGTCGACATCACCCCGGGAGACGGACCGTCGGGCCCGGGCACCGGAGCCGAGGGCCGTGGTGCGGTGGCCGAGCCGACCCGCGTGCTCGGGGCGTGGCTGCGCGACCTGATCCGCCTGAACCCGGAGTCGTTCCGCATCTTCGGGCCCGACGAGGTCGCCTCCAACCGGCTCGACGACGTCTACGAGGTGACGGCCAAGGAGTGGCAGGCAGAGGTGCTCGAGACCGACGAGAACCTCTCGCACGACGGGCGCGTGATCGAGATCCTCAGCGAGAACCTCGCGCAGGGGCTGCTCGAGGGCTACCTGCTCACCGGGCGGCACGGGCTGTTCACCTCCTACGAGGCGTTCATCCACGTCGTCGACTCGATGTTCAACCAGTACGCCAAGTGGCTGGAGTCCAGCGCGAAGGTGGAGTGGCGCCGGCCGATCTCCTCGTTCACCTACCTGCTCTCGTCGCACGTCTGGCGTCAGGACCACAACGGCTTCTCGCACCAGGACCCGGGGTTCCTCGACCACGTGGTGAACAAGCAGTCCAGCGTGGTGCGGGTCTACCTGCCACCGGATGCGAACACCCTCCTCGTGACGGCCGAGCACTGCCTGGCGTCCCGGGACTACGTCAACGTGATCGTCGCGGGCAAGCAGCCCACGGCTTCGCTGCTGTCGCTGGAGGAGGCCCGCACCCACGGCGCCCGCGGTGTGAGCGTCTGGGAGTGGGCCGGCACGGAGCGCGTGGGGGAGGAGCCCGACGTCGTGGTCGCGGCGGCCGGCGACGTGCCGACGGTCGAGGCGATGGCGGCGGTGCAGATCCTGAAGAAGGAGATCCCCGCCCTCGCGGTGCGCTTCGTCAACGTGGTCGACCTGATGCGCCTGCAGGAGCAGACCGAGCATCCGCACGGCCTCGACGCGGCGTCGTTCGACGCGGTGTTCACCACGGACAAGCCGGTGGTGTTCGCGTTCCACGGCTACCCGTCGCTGATCCACCGGCTCACCTACCGGCGCACGAACCACGCGAACATCCACGTGCGCGGGTTCAAGGAGATGGGCACCACCACGACGCCCTTCGACATGCTGATGCTGAACGACCTCGACCGGTTCCGGCTGGTGATGGACGTCATCCGGCGCGTGCCCCGGCTCTCGACCGCCTACGCGGGGCTGTCGCAGAAGATGGACGACGCGCGGGCGGCGCACCGCGCCTACACCCGGGCGCACGGGGAGGACGCGCCCGACGTGACCGGTTCCGCCGGCCTCGTCTTCGCCTCCGACGAGGACGTGGAGGAGGCAGGCGACACGGGCGACGACAACGCCCGCGGTGGCCGCGGCGAGTTCGGCTGAGCGGCGCCTCGCCGTGCCGCTCCCTCCTCGGGGGTGGGTTCGGGCGTGCATCCGCGTAGCATCGAGGCATGAGTTCTGAGAATCTGCTCGGCCTGCCCGAGACCCGCCTGACCGAGGAGCCCGGAGTCGCCGAGGCGGTCGCCGGAGCCGTCGGCTACGACGTCGACGAGGTGCTCGAGGCGACGGTGAAGGCCCACCCCACCTCGTCGCTCGCCTGGGCGACGCTAGCCGACCGCGCTTTCTCGCGCGGTGAGACGCTGCAGGCCTACGCCTTCGCCCGCGTCGGCTACCACCGCGGGCTCGACGCCCTGCGCAAGGCCGGCTGGCGCGGCCAGGGCCCTGTGCCGTGGTCGCACGAGCCCAACCGCGGCGTACTGCTGTCGCTCTACCTGCTGCGCCGGGCCGCCGAGGCGATCGGCGAGACCGACGAGGTGACCCGCCTGACCGAGTTCCTGCAGGGCGCCGACCCGCGTGCCGTCGCGGCGATCGAGGCCGGCGAGCGCTGAGGCTTTCCTTTCGGAATGCCGAGGCGTACTGTTGCGTTCTATCAGACGACGGAAGGAGTCGATATGAAGGTGCAGAACTCTTAAGAGCTCGATGTAGCCGGTGAGCGGCACGACCGCTCATTTCCAGCTCTCGACGAACCGCCCCCGCCACGGCCGGGGCGGTTCCCCTTTTAACCGGCGGTCGTCACGGGGCGCCGGGGAGGCTCTCGCAGGGAACCCCGTCATTGTTGCCGTCCAGGCGGGCAACGTCTCCGTAGTAGGGGTAGTAGAGGTCGAACCAAGCTTTGGCCGCAGCCCAGTTCGGGAAGTCGCTGCAGTTCTTCGAGTCGCCCGGGTTGCCTGGAGGGGCCGGGGGCGCGGGCGGAGCGGGCGGCGCCGGAGGTGCGGGCGGAGCCGGCGGCGGGGGCGGGGGCGCGCACTCGCTCAGATCGAAGACCGAGTCGGAGACGGCGTTCGGGCCGCCCACTATCACGCGCTGGGCATCCGGGTAGGACGAATTCACGGCGGCGGCCGTCGACGGTGTGACGCAGCCGCCGGGCACGACGATCAGGGGCGAGCCCTGCACGCCGGCCAGGGTGCCGCCGGCAAGGGCATCGGCGAAGGTACGGCCAGTGGCGAAGAATATCCGGGTCGCTGACGGGAACGCGGCCCGGTTGACGGCCATCGAGGTCTCGTAGCGGTCGGCGCCGCCGACGCGGGTGACTGGCGCGATGGCGCCCAGCCCGGAGGCGACCGCCGGGCCGACCGAGTTCGGCCCGCCGACCACGACGATGCCGGTGGCATCGAGGGCGGCCACCGCTTCGCGGGAGGGGGCGTCGAGCTCACCGCCGCGACCGTTCACGAGCAGCACGGGCGACCCGGCTCGCGCTGCGGCCGGGGTGGCGGACAGGGCGTCGGGAAAGCCGGCGCCCGTAGCCACGTAGAGCGACGGGGCGCCCGCCGGGAAACCGAACTCGACCAGCGCGCGGGAGACGGCATAGCGGTCCTCCCCACCGATGCGCAGCACCTCCGGGGCGTAGAACTGGAGGGTCTGCACCACCGACTGGTTCACGGCGAAGGTGCCGCCAACGACCACGATGCGGGACGGCTGGAGCTCGGCCAGCCGCGCTCCGACCACGTCGGGCAGGCGGTCGGACAACGTGAGCAGGAGGGGAGCACTCAGGCTCGCTGCGACGGCTCCGGCGGAGAGGGCGTCGGGGTAGTCGGTGCCCTTCGCGATGAAGACGGTGTCGACCGGACCCTGCCACTCGCGGGAGATCGTCACGGCCACGTCGTAGCGCGTCTCGCCGCCGAGGCGGACGTTGCCGCTCGACGGGATGCTCGCCGCAACCACGTCGGTGGTGGCTTCGTCCGGCGCGGCGAGATCCGTGGCGGGTGGAGTCGACGTGGGGTCAGGGGTTGCCGTCGCCGTCGCCACGGGAGCTGGCGTCTCGGGAGCTGGAGTCTCGGCCGCGGGCGCCTCCGTCGCAACGGGTGTGGCGGTCGCGGTGGTCTCGGTGCTCGACGGCGGCAGCGTCGTCGCCTGCGCCGGAAGGGCGGTGGCGACGAGGAGGCCGGTGAGCAGAGCGGGGATCGTGAGGAGAGCGGATCGCTTCATGGGTCCTGTCCGTAGGGTCGAGCCCGACCATATGGCACAGGTGTAGACGGTGCGTAGCCCCCGTTGTGGTGGGTGCCCGTCCCGGCGGCGATCCTAAGCGGTCGCGTTCAGGCGGCGGTCGTGTCGGCGGTCGCGGCGAGGGCCTCGGCCCAGGGCTGGGGGGTGGAGCGGGCGGGGTCGCCCGTGGCGGCGGCCTGCTGCAGCAGGAGGGCGAGGTAGTGGTCCTGGCTCGCCTCGGCGAGGGAGTAGACGTCGGGGCCGCCCGCGATGCGGGTGCGCATGCCCTCGAGCATCCGGGCGATGGCGATCTCGTCGTCGGCGAGGCGGCCGGGCATGAAGGGGTTGGTGAACATCCACTCCTCGCCGAGCAGCAGGCCGCGCAGGAACAGGCCCTCGAGGTTTCCGCCCTCGCCCGTCATCACGCGCCGCAGCTGCCCGAAGACGGGCTCGTCGTGGCCGCGGACGTAGCGCACCTCGAGGTTCTCGAGCTCTCCGCGATCGCCCCGCACGAGCATCCGGTTGCCCCGGATCCAGGAGAAGTACTGCTCGGGCGCGAAGTCGTAGACCCCGAGGCGGTCGCCGAAGTCGAAGCGCGCGGTGGTCTGGGTGGCGGTGACGAAGCGCTCCTCGTGCGGGTCGCCGTGCCGGTCGGGGCCGGCCAGCAGGGGGTACGTGAAGGTCTGGGCGGTGATCGTGGCGTCCTCGGCGCCGATGCCGAGGGCCCGGCGCAGCACGCTGACGCCGTGGTAGTCGTGGCACTGGGCGACGACGGCCTGGCTGATCCGGCCGAGGCGCCCCGAAGCGGCGACCGCGAGCTGCGCGCTGAGCAACGGCGACAGGTGGTACTGCTCGGCGACCTGAACGATCGCCCCCGGCACGCGTTCGACGCCGTGCCAGAGGTCGACGAGCTCGGCGAGATCGGTGGCCGGCGGGGTCTCGGTGAGCACGGGCATCCGCTCGTCGACCAGGTTCTGGATGATCGTGGGGGCGGCTTCCCGCGGCACCGACACCACGGCGAACTCTGGTGCGGCGGCGAGCAGCTCGTCGACGTCCCTGAACGGATGCACGCCCCGCGCCTCGAGCCGAGCCGCCGTGCGCGGGCTGCGCGTGACGAGGCCCGCGACCTCGAAACGATCGGGCAGGGCCTCGGCGATGCGCAGGAAGAACTCGCTGCGCCACCCGCTCCCCACGATGCCGAACCGGACGGGGCCTTCGCTGCTTCCCTGCATGCCCTCCACGCTAGCCCGGTGAGGGCCTGCAGCGGGTGGGAATGCTCCTGTCTTACTGGCGGAGAATGGGGGATTCGAACCCCCGAGGGCTTGCACCCAACACGCTTTCCAAGCGTGCGCCATAGGCCACTAGGCGAATTCTCCTGGCATCGCGCGGCGATGACCATGAAGCATCCTACCTGCTCCCGGCACCGCCCGCCGACCGCGGGTGCGTGTCAGAGCGCGCGGAGCGCCTCCGCGATGGGTGTCGAGCCCGAGATCGCCTCGAACTGCTTGTGCACGCCCTCGCCCGAGGTGAGCAGCTGCGCGATCAGCCAGGCGACGTCGGCGCGCGGGATGGTGCCGCGCCCGGTCGACTCCGCGAGCGTCACCGACCCGGTCGCGGGGTCGTCGGTCAGGCCGCCAGGGCGCACGATCGTCCAGTCGAGATCGCTCTCGCGCACGGCCGCGTCGGCCTCGCTCTTGGCCTTGAGGTAGATCTGGAACACGTCGTCGCTGGCGGCGTCGAACGAGTCGGCGCCCATCGACGAGACGAGCACGTACCGCTTGGCTCCCGCGCGCCAGGCGGCGTCGGCCAGCAGGATGGCCCCGTCGCGGTCGACGGTCTGCTTGCGCTCGGCGCTGCTGCCCGGCCCGGCTCCGGCGGCGAACACCACCGCGTCGATCTCGCGCGACGACAGCTCGGCGGCGAGCGCCTCCGAGTCCGACTGCTCGAGGTCGAGCACGAGCGCCTGCCCGCCCGCCTCCTCGACGTCGGACGCGTGGTCCGGGTTGCGCACGATGCCCCACACCTCGTTCCCCGAGGCGCTGAGCAGCTTGGTGGTGTGCAGGGCGATCTGGCCGTGTCCTCCGGCGATGGCGATCTTCATACCTCCAGCCAACTCCTCTGCGCTCGATTCATCAAGCGCGCCGCAGTTGCTACACTGGTCGTCGGCTCCCCGTGTGGCGCCATCCAGGCCAACTCCCCCAGGGCGGAAACGCAGCAAGGGTAACCGGGCTCTGGCGGGTGCGCGGGGAGTCCTTCTTCGTTAAAGCGCGGTCGCGCATCCGCTCGTCATCGCGCGAGGTTCACCCGTTTAGGGGCGCGAGGGGCGCGGCCCCGGGTCGATAGCCTCGGGCCATGACGTCACTGCACCGCACCGCGCTCGCTGCCATCGCCCTCGGGGTGCTGCTGGCGGCATCCGGATGCTCGGCCCCCGCCCCCACGCCCGAGCCGACGGTGACCGTCACGGTCACCCCCACCGCGACCGCGACCCCAACCGACGCCCCTGCGCCCGCCCCGGAGCCGACCGACGAGGTCGACCCCGACGCCTACGTCGCCTCCGACACCTCCACCTGGGTGGTCTCGTTCGCCGGCATCGGCCCGCTCGTGGTCGGCGACACCTTCCAGGTCGTGCAGGCCGACGTGCCCGCCGCCCCGGTCATCTGCCGCCCCGGCGTCGACACCTGGACCTTCGGCGGCGTGGGCTACACCATGGTCAGCGGCATCGACGAGCAGAACCCGGCCGCGGCGGTCACGCTGGTGCGGATGGTCGCCATCGACACCGTGCAGCCCGGCACCGGACCGCGCACCGTCGAGGGCATCGGCCTCGGCTCGACGATCGCCGAGCTGCAGGCGGCGCGACCGGATGCGGTCGCCACTCCCGGAACGCAGGGCCAGCCCGCCGCCTACCAGCTGTTCTCGGACGGCCGGGTGGTGACCTTCCAGGATTCCGGCACCGGCACGATCCAGATGATCACGGTGTCCAGCTCGACCGGCGTCGTCGGGGACATCTGCGGAGCCTGACCCGGATTCCGGGCGCGTCCCAGCCGCGCCTGGATAGAGTGGAGCACGGACAACCGAAGAGGATTCCGTGTCATCACTTGAGAACATCCCCGCTTCCGTCCCCGGCGTGAAGAGCATCTACATCACCTCCGCCGAGGGCCACTCCGGCAAATCCACGATCGCGCTCGGCGTGCTCGAGATGCTGCGCCGCTCGGTGCAGCGGGTGGCGGTGTTCCGCCCGATCGCCCGCAGTGTCGCCGACCGCGACTACGTGCTCGAGATGCTGCTCGAGCACGACGGCAGCGAGCTCGGCTACGAGCAGGCGATCGGCGTCACCTACGACGACGTGCACGCCGATCCCGAGGCCGCGCTGTCGCGCATCCTGCAGCGCTACAAGGCGGTGGAGCGTGAGCACGACGCCGTGCTCATCCTCGGCAGCGACTACACCGACGTCGGCAGCCCCTCCGAGCTCAGTTACAACGCGCGCATCGCCGCCAACCTCGGCGCTCCCGTGCTGCTCGTGCTCGGCGGGCGCAAGGGGCAGGGCTCCGAGGAGCTGCTCGGCCGCTCGGAGGCGCGCTCGGCCGACGACATGCGGCAGATCACCGAGCTCGCCCTGGTCGAGCTGAAGAACGCGCACGCGACGCTCGTCGGGATCGTGGCGAACCGCTCCGACCCCGAGAACCTCGAGAAGATCCGCGACGCGATCTCGCTGGCCGCCCGCGACGCGGTGGAGGAGCTCGTGCAGTCCGCGGCCGCGGAGCCGGCGCCCGTGACGGCGGCGATCCCGGTGCAGCCGCGCCGCATCCCGGTCTGGGCCATCCCCGAGGACCGTCTGCTGGTGGCACCGAGCGTGGCGAGCATCCTGGAATCGATCGACGGCACCCTCGTGCTCGGCGACCCGCGGCTGATGGCCCGGGAGGCGCTCGGCGTCGTGGTCGCCGCGATGTCGATGCGCAACGTGCTGCCCCGCCTCACCGAGGGCGCCGTGGTCGTGGTGCCGGGCGATCGGTCGGAGCTGCTGCTCGCGGTGCTGATGGCGAACTCCTCGGGCACCTTCCCCTCGCTCGCGGCGATCGTGCTGAACGGCGGCTTCGAGGTGTCGGAGCCGGTGATGCGGCTGATCCGCGGGCTCGACCCGAAGATCCCGATCATCTCGACCGAGCTCGGCACCTACGAGACCGCCGTGCGCATCACCTCGACCCGTGGGCGTCTCGCCGCCGACTCCCCGGTCAAGTTCGACAACGCGCTGGCGCTGTTCGAGCAGTACGTCGACGGCTCGCAGCTGCTGCGCCTGCTCGACGTGTCGAAGGCGGATGTCGTGACGCCGCTGATGTTCGAGTACGGGCTGCTCGACCGCGCCCGCCAGGCCGATCGGCACATCGTGCTGCCCGAGGGCGGGGACGACCGCATCCTGCGCGCGGCGAACACGGTGCTCACGCGCGGCGTCGCCCGCCTCACGATCCTGGGCGAGGAGGACGAGGTGCGCACCCGCGCCGCCGAGCTCGGCCTCGACCTCGACGCGGCGGCCGTCGTGTCGCCCTTCGACCCCGCGCTCCGCACCCGGTTCGCCGAGGAGTACCAGAAGCTGCGCGCCCACAAGGGCACCACCTTCGACATGGCCTACGACACCGTCACCGACGTGTCGTACTTCGGCACGATGATGGTGCAGCTCGGCCTCGCCGACGGCATGGTCTCGGGCGCCGCGCACACGACGGCCCACACCATCCGGCCGGCGTTCGAGATCATCAAGACGCGCCCCGGGGTGTCGGTGGTGTCGAGCGTGTTCCTGATGGCGCTCGCCGACCGCGTGCTCGTCTACGGCGACTGCGCGGTCGTGCCCGACCCTACGAGCTCGCAGCTGGCGGACATCGCCGTGTCGTCGTCCGAGACCGCCGCCCAGTTCGGCATCGACCCGCGCGTGGCGATGCTCTCGTACTCCACCGGTTCGTCGGGCTCCGGCGCCGACGTCGAGAAGGTGCGCGAGGCGACCGCGCTGGTGCGGGCCGCGCATCCCGAGCTGCCGGTCGAGGGGCCGATCCAGTACGACGCGGCGACGGATGCGGTGGTCGCCGCCGCGAAGATGCCCGGCTCCCAGGTGGCCGGCCGGGCGACGGTGTTCATCTTCCCCGACCTGAACACGGGCAACAACACCTACAAGGCGGTGCAGCGCTCGGCGGGGGCCGTGGCCATCGGGCCGGTGCTGCAGGGCCTGAACAAGCCGATCAACGACCTGTCCCGAGGAGCGCTCGTGCCCGACATCGTGAACACAATCGCCATCACGGCGATCCAGGCGGCGACGGGGCCTGCTGCGTCTTCGGGTGCCGGGGCGGTGTTCGCATGAGCGCCATCCTGGTGGTCAACAGCGGCTCGTCGTCGTTCAAGTACCAGCTGATCGAGATCGAGACCGAGCAGGTGCTCGCGTCAGGGCTCGTCGAGCGGATCGGTGAGGACGTCGGGCACACGAAGCACACCACCACCGAGGGGTCGTGGGAGTCGGAGGACCCGATCGCCGACCACACCGCCGGGTTCGCGGCGATGCTCGCCGCGTTCGGCGACCACGGCCCCTCGCTCGACGAGCATCCGCTCATCGCCGTCGGCCACCGGGTCGTGCACGGCGGCAAGCGGTTCCACGAGGCGACCATCGTGACCGATCTCGTGAAGATCAACATCGAAGACCTCAGCGAGCTCGCCCCGCTGCACAACCCGGCGAACCTCGCGGGGATCGACGCGGCGCAGAAGGCGTTCCCGTCGGTGCCGCAGGTGGCGGTGTTCGACACGGCGTTCCATCAGACGCTGCCGCCGGCGGCCTACACCTACGCGATCGACGCGTCGCTGGCTGAGCGGCAGCGCATCCGCCGGTACGGGTTCCACGGCACCTCGCACAAGTACGTGTCGGGCGCGGCGGCCGAGTACCTCGGGAAGGACGTCTCCTCGCTCAGGATGATCGTGCTGCACCTCGGCAACGGAGCCTCCGTCTGTGCCGTCGACGGCGGGCGCTCGGTCGAGACCTCGATGGGCATGACGCCGCTCGAGGGGCTCGTGATGGGCACGCGCTCGGGAGATCTCGACCCGGCGGTGCTGTTCCACCTCAACCGCAAGACGGGCATGGGGTTCGCCGAGCTCGACGAACTGCTGAACCGCCGATCGGGGCTGCTGGGGCTGTCGGGAAAGGGGGACATGCGCGACGTGCAGAAGGCGGCGGCTGCGGGCGACCCGGCCGCCGAGCTGGCGCTCGAGGTCTACCTGCACCGCATCCGGGGCTATGTCGGGTCGTACTACGCGCAGCTCCGGCACCTCGACGCGGTCGTGTTCACGGCAGGCGTGGGCGAGAACAACCCGCTCGTGCGGGCGCGTTCGCTCGCCGGCCTCGAGGAGCTGGGCATCACGGTGGATGCGGAGCTGAACGAGGCCCCGGGCTCGGAGGCGCGGACGATCTCGCCGGCTTCGTCGCGGGTCAAGGTGCTGGTGGTGCCGACGAACGAGGAGCTGGAGATCGCGCGGCAGTCGTTCGCGGCGGTGTCGGCGTAGCTCGCCGCACGGTCCGCTCGGCCGGTTGTGCCGGGCGGGCATCCGGGCCGCGGTGCTGGCGGGAGCACTGTCTGGCCGATCGTGCGGGCGGGCATCCGGTGGTCGCATGCCCGCCGGGCTATGGCTCAGGACTAGCGGCCGGGGAGCAGGCTGAGGGCCTGCGAGCGCTGGGCGAGCAGCTCGGCGTAGGTTCCGTCGCGCTCGGCCCAGCGGAGCCGCTGGGCGGCAGCCACCACGATCTCGGGCGGGGTCGGCGTCTGGGCGAGCAGCCCCAGCACCTCGTCGAGGAACGCCTCGAGCGGCAGCGCGGCGGGGTTGACCTTCTCCTGGCCGGCGGTGGCGACCGCGGGCGGCACGAGCTCGGTGACCTCGACGCCGGTTCCGGCCAGCTGGGCGCGGAGGGCCTCGGTGTAGGCGTGGACGCCGGCCTTCGAGGCGCCGTAGCCGGGCATCGGTGGGAAGGGGAGGAAGCCGATGCCCGAGGTGACCGTGACGATGTCGCCGGCGCCGCGCGCGGCGAGGTGCGGTGTGAAGGCGTCGACGACCCGGATCGTGCCGAGCAGGTTCACCGCGATCGCCGCTTCGGTCCGGGCGAAGTGGGAGGGGTCGCGGAGGTCCTCCAGCTGCATGACGCCCGACATGGTGACGACGAGGTCGAGCCCGGGGTGGCGGGCGAGCACCTCGTCACGGGCGCGGGTGACGGATGCGGGGTCGGTGACGTCGACGGTCACCGTGTCGAGGCCGTCGAGGCCCGGGCGGGTGGTGTCGCGGCCGCCGACGACGACGGTGCTGCCGGCCGCGGCGAGCCGGCGGGCCAGGCCGAGTCCGATGCCGGAGGTGCCGCCGACGATGAGCGCGGTGCGGTGGGTGAGGTCCATGGGGTGTCCTTTTCTGGTGGCGGTTCGGCCGGTGGGCGGATGCGCGGCGGGGGGTGGTGGGCCGTGCATCCGATGCTCCAGCGGGCGGCGGGAGCGGGGGAGTCCCCCCGTGATCCGGGGAGTGGCAGGGCCCCCTCGGGCGGGGCGGCGGGTGGCTATCGTGAAGGCGTGACCACCTCAGGCCCTGGACCGGCCGCCGACGAGAACCGCCTCGGCGAGTACCTGCGCGCCCGGCGCGCGCTCGTCTCGCCCGAGCAGGCCGGCCTGCCGGGTGGCCGCCACCGCCGCGTGCCCGGTCTCCGGCGCGAGGAGGTCGCCCTGCTCGCGGGCATCAGCGCCGACTACTACCTCCGCCTCGAGCGCGGACGCGACAGAAACCCCTCCGCGCAGGTGCTCCAGGCGCTGGCCCGCGTGCTCCACCTCGACGACGTCGAGACCGCCTACCTCCTCGGCCTCGCCAAGCCTCAGCGCCGAGACGCCGCCCGTCCCCGCCGCCGCGCCGAGCGGGTGCCCGAGCGCCTCCACCACCTGCTCGCCGCCCTCGAGCTGCCCGCGTTCGTCGAGGGCCGCACCTTCGACGTGCTCGCGTCGAACCCGCTGGCGGTCGCCTTGAACCCGCGGCTCGTTCCGGGCGAGAACCGCCTGCGCTCCCTGCTGCTCGACCCCGGGGAACGCGCCTTCCACGACGACTGGGAGCGCGCGTCCGCCGACTCGGTGGCGGCCTTCCGCAGCACGATCGGCGACGACGTGACGGATGCCCGCGCCGTCGAACTGGTCGGCGAGCTCTCGCTGGCGAGCGGCCGCTTCCGCACGCTCTGGGCGCGCCACGACGTGCAGCGGCTCGAGGGCGGGGTCGCGACCGTGCACCACCCGGTCGTCGGACCCCTGCGTCTGAACCGCGAGAAGCTGCCCGTCGGCGACGTGCTGCTCGTCGTCTACTACCCCGACGAGCACTCCGACTCGGCCGAGCGGCTGGCGCTGCTCGCGTCGAGCGTGGCCGCCGGCTCCCGCACCTCTTCATAGGGCCCGTTCTTCTAGGGCCCGGTCAGCAGCAGCGTCTCACGCGCAGCAGGGCGCCCCGATCAGTCGTCCGCGATCAGCCGCTTCCCGAAGCTCACCGCTCCGTCCCGCCCGTACCCGAGCTCGCGGTAGAACTCCATCACGCCCTCGTTCCCCTCCCGGATCTGCAGATTCAGCTTCGGGCAGCCCAGCGCCAGCAGCCGCTGCTCGACCTCTTGCATCAGCGCCCGTCCGTCGCCGCGCCCCTGCCGCGCCGGCGTCACCGCGAGGTAGTTCACCCACCCCCGGTGCCCGTCGTAGCCGGCCATGGCGCTCGCGACCACGGCGCCGTCGGCATCGACGCCCACGAGGAAGAGCTCGGGTTGCACGGTGAGCTTCCGCGCGATGTCCCGCCGCGGGTCGTTCCACGGCCGGGTCAGCCCGCACTCCGCCCAGAGGGCCACGACCTGCTCGGTGTCGGCCTCAGCGAACGAGCGGATGCGCAGCCCGCCGCCGCCCGCCCGGGACACTTCGGGCGCGGGCGCGTCGGCAACCGGGCGCTCGGGTGGGGTGGGGCCGAGGGCGCGGCTCAGGGCATCCGTCATCGACCGGCGCTGCACCTCGGGCCGATACATCTCGGGATCGGCCGCCCCCAGCGTGTTCATGCCCTCGGCGACGGCGACGAGGGTGAGGGCCTCGCTGCGGATGCGCTCAACCGGCCACGTGGGCCGGCACGCACCGAGCAGGCGCTCGACCCGCTCGACGAAACTGCGGTTGCCCGCCCGGTGCCGCTCGGCGAGCGTCGGATCGGCGAGCGCCGCCGCGAGGTAGCTCACCCAGACGCGGGCCTCATCGACACTCTGCGGGTCGAGCGACAGCGCGTTCAGTAGCACGGCCTCGAGCGCCTGTTCATTCGTGGGCGCCCGCTCGGGGTCGCCGGCCGCGCTCGCCTCGGCGGCGTCGGCGCGCACGCGGGTGCGTGCGTGCAGGAGGTCGCGGGCGTGCAGGAGCAGGGCGTCCTTGGTGGGGAACGCGTGCATGACGAGACCCGTGGTGCAGCCGGCGCGTTCGGCCACCGCGCGGATCGTCAGGCCTGGCAGCCCTCGCTCGGTCAGCACCGCCCAGGTGGCCTCGGACAGGCGCTGCCGCTGATCGTCGACGTCCCGTTGGCGTGCCATCGCGCATCCGTTCTTCTCATGCCTCGCTTTGCCTGACAGCATAACAAGCGTTACGGTAATGGTTGTTACGAGAGGATCCCATGACCCGTCGCCCCGCTCTCCCCGTCACCATCGAGCGCGTGCCGTTCGACGACCCCGCCGCCGACGCCCTGCGCCGGGCCCAGCGCGCCGAGCTCGACGCGCGCTACGGCAGCGACGACCACGAGCCGGGGGCCGTGCCGACCGCCGCGTCGACCCCGATCTTCGTGGTGGCCCGCACTCTCTCGGATGTCGCCGTGGGGTGCGGTGGGCTGCGCCCGCTGCCCGAGGGTGGGGCCGAGATCAAGCGGATGTTCGTGCATCCGGATGCCCGGGGGCAGGGCGTCTCGACCGCCATCCTTCGCGCGCTCGAAGAGGAGGCGCGGCAGCTCGGCGTCGAGCGGCTCGTGCTCGAGACCGGTACGGAGCAGCCCGACGCCATGCGGTTCTACGAGCGGGAGGGGTACGAGCGGATCGAGCCGTTCGGGCCGTACGTCGGGTCGGAGCTGTCGGTCTGCTACGCCCGGACGCTGTAGCGTGCGTACGCGCCGGGTCGGGACCGCATCGGGCCCTCCGGCCGACCCCGGTGTCGGTGGCCGCAGGTAGTCTTAGCGGGTGGTTACCGCCCTCTATCGCCGCTATCGGCCCGAGACCTTCGCCGAGATGATCGGCCAGTCGCAGGTGACCGATCCGCTCATGACAGCGCTGCGCACGAACCGGGTCAATCATGCTTACCTGTTCAGCGGCCCGCGCGGCTGCGGCAAGACTACGTCGGCGCGCATCCTGGCCCGCTGCCTGAACTGTGCCGAGGGCCCCACCGACACACCCTGCGGCGTCTGCCCGTCGTGCGTCGAGCTCGGCCGCGACGGCCCCGGCTCGCTCGACGTGGTCGAGATCGACGCCGCGAGCCACAACGGCGTCGACGACGCCCGCGACCTGCGCGAGCGCGCCGTGTTCGCCCCCGCGCGCGACCGCTTCAAGATCTTCATCCTCGACGAGGCCCACATGGTCACGCCGCAGGGCTTCAACGCCCTGCTCAAGATCGTCGAAGAGCCGCCGGAGCACATCAAGTTCATCTTCGCGACGACCGAGCCCGACAAGGTCATCGGCACCATCCGCTCGCGCACCCACCACTACCCGTTCCGGCTCATCCCGCCGGCGCAGCTGCTCGAGTACGTGCAGTCGCTCTGCGAGTCCGAGGGTGTCGACGTCGCGCCCGGCGTGCTGCCGTTGGTCGTACGCGCGGGCGGCGGCTCGGCCCGCGACACGCTGTCGCTGCTCGACCAGCTGATCGCCGGCTCCGAGAACAACCACGTCGACTACGAACGCGCGGTGGCGCTGCTCGGCTACACCCACGGCGCCCTGCTCTCCGAGGCGGTCGACGCCCTCGGCACCCACGACGGCGCGGCGGTCTTCGACGCGGTCGACCGCGTCATCCAGACCGGTCAAGACCCGCGCCGCTTCGTCGAAGACCTGCTCGAGCGCCTGCGCGACATCATCGTCGTCTCGGCCACCCGTGAGCAGGCCGCCTCGGTGCTCCGCGGCGTGCCGGCCGACGACCTCGAGGTCATGCGCCGCCAGGCGGCCCTCTTCGGCCACGCCGAGCTCTCGCGCGTCGCCGACATCGTCAATTCGTCGCTCAGCGAGATGACCGGCGCCACATCGCCGCGCTTGCACCTCGAGCTGATGATGGCGCGGGCCCTCGTGCCGGCCGCCGACGACACGCAGCGCGGGGCGCTCGCGCGCGTCGAGCGGCTGGAGCGGCGCATCGGCGTCGACGCGGGCGATGCCGATTCGGGCGTGCGGGGCGGGGCGGCTGCGCCTTCTTCTGGTGCGCCCTCTTCTGGTGTGCCCGCTTCTGGTGCGCCCTCTTCTGGTGCGCCTGCGCCTGCCCACGCTGGTGCGCCTGCGGTTTCTCCCAGCGCGCCACCGGCGTCCGAGCCGCCGGCGAACACGGTTCCGGATGCTCAGACCGCCGCCGCCTCGTGGAACATCGCCGCGCCGGCCTCCGCCCCGCCCCCCAGCGAGACTCGGTCCGATGCCCCGCAGTCGAGCGATGCGTCCGACTCGACCCACCGGTCCACGCCCGACGTGGTCGCGGTCCCGCCCGCGGCGACGCCGGTGCAGGCGGTCGCCGCGGCGGCCGGCGAGGTCACGCTGCAGCAGCTGAAAGACGCCTGGCCCGAGATCCTCGAGGCCGTGCAGAAGGCCAAGATGACCGCCTGGCTGGTCGTCTTCACCGCCCAGGTGCGTGCCCTCGACGGCGACGTCCTCACCCTCGCCTTCCCCAGCGAGAACGACGTGGCGAGCTTCAAGGAGCGCTCGGCCCCGGGCCAGGGCGTCAGCGAGTACCTCCGCCAGGCGATCCTCGACGTCCTCGGCCTCCGCGTGAAGTACATCGCCCGCGTCGACACCACCCTCCGCCCCCACGACGCCCCGGCCACCCTGTCCGCGGCCGCCTCCGCGTCCCCGGCCGCGGCCGCTCCCTCCGCGTCTCCGGTCGCTCCTTCCGCGTCTCCGGCGGCGTCCCCGGCCGACTCCGCGTCCCCGTCCGCCTCCGCGTCCCAGCCCGTTCCCTCCGCGGCCGCTCCCTCCATATCGCCGTCGCCCACCGCGGCCCCCGCGCCTGACGCCGCGTCTGGCACCCGTGCGCCTGCCGCCGAGTCTGCGGGTGGCACCCCTGCGCCTGCCGTCGCACCTGCGTCCGGTACCCGTGCGCCTGCGGGGGGCGCCCCTGCGCCCAGCGCCTCACAGGCCCCGGCGTCGGCGGATCCGTCGGCGCCGGCGGCAGCCGTTGTGCCGTCGCCGACCACGGCGTCCGAGTCGACTACCGCGTCCACCTCCACTCCGGCCGCAGCCGAGAGCGACGCGACCGCCTCGGCGGAGTCACCCTCCGGATCGGCGGCGGCCGACGCCACGCCGAAGGACGAGGACGAGGACGACGACGAGTTCGACGAGGACGAGGAGCTCGAGGACCTGCCACCCGAGGAGGAGCTCGCTCCCGAGCCCAAGGCGATCGTCGACTCCTCCGGCTGGACGGTCCCGGGCCTCAACGAGAACACCGCCGCCGCCCCCGCCGAGCCCGGCCCCGAGAGCGACTCGGCCGAGGTGGCGCGCATGCGCGCGCAGCTCGCCGCGCTCAAGAACACCGGCCCGGCGGCTCCGCAGACCCGCGGTTCCTCCGCCGAGCGCGGGCCCGCATCCACGCCATCGTCAGCTCCGACCCAGCGTCCCCAGACTGCTGCGCCCGCCCAGCGCCCGCAGCAGGCGCCGTCGCAGCATCCGCAGACGGGTGCCCCTGCGCAACGGCCCCAGGCAGAGGCGCCGGATCAGCGCCGGCAGGCGGATGCGCCTGCCCAGCGTCCGCCGGGGGGTGCCGCGACGACCTCGTGGGATGTCGTCGCCATTCCCACGTCGGCCGACGAGGAGCCTCCGCCCTACGACGAGCCGATGCCGAGCGACGAGCCCGACCTGCCGCCGTCGCTGGCCGACATCCTGCCGAGCGGTGGAGCGCCGTTCGGGGCGCCCGCGGGCCGGCGCCTCGCGACCTCTCCTGAGCAGCCGGCGGGTCAGCGTCCCGCGACGTCTCCGGACCGCTCGGCCGGTCGGGGATCAGGCGAATCGGTCGGGCAGCCTGCCGGCCGCGGATCCGGCGCGCCGGTCGAGCAGCCCGGCGCGCAGGGCACGGGTCCTCAGGACGCGCGCGGCGCGGCGGCCGGCAGCGGCGGAGCGCCGTCAGGTTCACGAGCAGGGGATCCTGCGGCGCGGCCCGGGGCTCTCCGGTTCGAGGCCTCGGGGCCCGAGGCGCCCGGTGACGTACCGGCCTCCGGCGCGCAGCAGTCGGGAGCGGCGGCGGCCCAGCGGCCCGCGAACGCGGGCTCCGGCGGGCGTGCGCGGTACGGAGAAGCAGTCGTGCGGGAGATCCTTGGCGCGAACTTCATCGAGGAGCAGCCCCTGCCCGGGCGCGACGGCTGACGCCCGCACCGCCCAGAACCGTTGCCCAGAACCGCTGCCCCGAAGCGCCGCACCCAGGCAGCGGCCGGCGGGTACCATCACCCCGAGCATCCGAAGAACCCGTAGAGAGACACAGAGCCCACACGAATGTACGAAGGCATCGTCCAGGAGCTGATCGACGAGCTCGGCCGCCTGCCCGGCATCGGGCCGAAGTCGGCTCAGCGCATCGCGTTCCACATCGTGCAGACGGAGTCGTTCGACGTCAGCCGGCTCGCCGAGATCCTGACGGACGTGCGCGAGAAGGTGCACTTCTGCCAGATCTGCGGCAACGTCTCCGAGCAGGAGACCTGCGGCATCTGCCGTGACCCGCGCCGTGCACAGAACCTCATCTGCGTCGTCGAAGAGGCGAAGGACGTCGTCGCCATCGAGCGCACCCGCGAGTTCCGCGGGCTCTACCACGTGCTCGGCGGCGCCATCAGCCCGATCGACGGCATCGGGCCCGACAACCTGCGCATCCGGGAGCTCATGCAGCGCCTGGCCGACGGCACGGTCACCGAGGTCATCATCGCCACCGACCCCAACCTCGAGGGTGAGGCGACGGCGACCTATCTCTCGCGGCTGCTCACGACCCTCGAGATCCGCGTCACGCGCCTCGCCTCGGGCCTGCCCGTCGGCGGCGACCTCGAGTACGCCGACGAGGTCACCCTCGGCCGCGCCTTCGAAGGGCGCCGCCTCGTCGAGAACTGAGCACCGGATGCTCACCGGCAGCCCCTCGTGATCCCCGCCTCGCCGAAACCCAGCACCGAGCAGCGGATGCTGAGCGGCGGCGCCTCGTGACCCCCGCCTACATCGTGGTCTCCGAGCCGCGTTCCGGCCGGGTGCTGCTCGAGCCGCTCGATCCCGACGGAGCCCCCGCCGGATCCGCGGCGGAACTCGCCCGCCCCGACCTCGCGGCAGCCGTGGCCGACCGAGAACGTGACCGTCCCCGCTGGGTCTGGAACGACACCCAGCGCTGGTACCCCGACCTCCTGGCCGCGAACGTCCGCGTCGACCGCTGCGTCGACCTCCGCCTCTGTCACACGATCCTCCGCGCCTCCACCCTCACGGCGCGCTCGACCCTCGCGACGGCGCCCCCGACCGCCTGGGACACCCTCCGCCCCGTCGGCGCCCCCACCGCCACCCCGAAGCCGGTGGAACCCTCCCTCTTCGACGACCTCGAGTCGGCGAGTGATCACTCCGTGCGCGAAGACGGCGTGTTCGAAGCCACGAGTGACCACTCGCGAGAGGCAGATCACCAACGAGACGGGCGAGAGGTGGGCGACGAGCGGCGCGAGTTCGCGCTCCAGCGCGACGCGATCGCGACCGCGACCGACCCGAGCCGCATCGCCCTGCTCGTGGCCGCCGAGTCCGTCGGCGCCCTGGCCGCCGCCGAGCTGCGTCACGCGGGCCTCCCGTGGAGCGCCGAACGCCACGACGCCCTCCTCACCCGCGTGCTCGGCCCCCGCCCCCGTGAGGGCGAGCGACCGGCCGAGCTCGAGCGGCTGCTGCAGCGCATCCGGACCCTGCTCGGCGACCCCACGGTCAACCCCGACTCCCCGGTCGAGCTGCTGAAGGCCCTGCGCCGTGCCGGCATCACGGTCGACAGCACCCGCGAGTGGGAGCTGAGAAATCTGACGCACCCCGCCATCGAGCCCCTGCTCGACTACAAGAAGCGCTCCCGCCTGCTCACCGCGAACGGCTGGAACTGGCTCGACACCTGGGTCGTCGACGGCCGCTTCCACGCGAACTACCTGCCGGGCGGCGTCGTCACGGGCCGGTGGGCGGCCGAGGGCGGCGGGGCGCTGCAGCTCCCGAAGCAGGTGCGCGGCGCCGTCGTCGCCGACGAGGGGCGGATGCTCGTGGTCGCCGACGCCGCCCAGCTCGAGCCGCGCATCCTGGCCGCCCTCGCCGGCGACCGCGCCATGGCCGCCGCGGGCCGCGGCCGCGACCTCTACGACGGCATCGTGGCCTCGGGCGCGGTCGACACACGGGCGCATGCCAAAGTCGGCATGCTCGGTGCGATGTACGGCGGAACGGCCGGCGAGAGCGGCCGGATGCTCCCGCGCCTCGCCCGCGCCTTCCCGGCGGCGGTCGCCTACGTCGAGGCGGCGGCCCGCACGGGCGAGACGGGCGGCGTGGTGAGCACGCGCCTCGGCCGCACCAGCCCGCGCCCGAGCGACGAGTGGCTCGACCTGCACGACCTGGCGGCCTCCGACGGGGCGACGGATGCGCTGCGAACCCGCGCCCGCACCGAAGCCCGCTCGTGGGGGCGCTTCACCCGCAATTTCGTGGTGCAGGGCACGGCCGCGGAGTGGGCGCTGTGCTGGATCGGCTCCATCCGCCGCCGCCTGCACGCGCTGAGCGCCGCCGATGCGGCCGCCGACGCGCCCGGCGCCACCGCACCAGGCGCCGCCGACGCGGCCGCCGACGCGCCCGGCATCACCGCAGCCGCCGGCTCGCCCGGCGCCGCCGCCGCCCCGAACGCCCTCACCACCGGCCCCCACCTCTCCTTCTTCCTCCACGACGAGGTCATGGTGCACACCCCCGCCCACCTCGCCGACGCCGTCGCGCACGAGCTCCGCGAGGCCGCCGCCGAGGCCGGCCGCCTCATCTTCGGCGACGCCCCAGTCGAGTTCCCCGTCACGGTCGCGATCGTCGACAGCTACGACAAAGCGAAGTAGCGAGGGCGAAGGAGCAAAGGAGCGAAGTAGCGACAAGGCGAAGCTGCGAGAAGCACGAGGCTGGACCACCCCGCCCGCCCCCCGCCGTAACGCAACATCCCCCCGCGATATAGTCGAGAGGTCGCCCCGCCCCCGCCCCCCAGGAGTCCCACCGTGAGCTTGATCGTGCAGAAGTTCGGCGGCTCGTCCGTTGCGAACGCCGAGAGCATCAAGCGGGTCGCCAAGCGCATCGTCGAGACCCGCAAGGCGGGCAACGAGGTCGTCGTCGCGGTCAGCGCCATGGGCGACACCACCGACGAGCTGCTCGACCTGGCCCACGAGGTCGCCCCCATCCCCGCCCCGCGCGAGATGGACATGCTGCTCTCGGCCGGCGAGCGCATCTCCATGGCCCTGCTCGCGATGGCCATCGAGAGCCTCGGCCACACGGCCCGGTCCTTCACGGGCAGCCAGGCCGGCATGATCACGGATGCCCGGCACGGCGCCGCCCGCATCGTCGACGTCACCCCCGTGCGCCTGCGCGAGGCGCTCGACGAAGGGGCGATCGTCATCGTCGCGGGCTTCCAGGGCTTCAATCGCGACACGAAGGACATCACGACCCTCGGTCGCGGCGGTTCCGACACGACGGCCGTCGCCCTCGCGGCCGCCCTGAACGCCGACATCTGCGAGATCTACACCGACGTCGACGGCATCTTCTCGGCCGACCCGCGCCTCGTGCCCAAGGCGCACAAGATCGACCGCATCACGAGCGAGGAGATGCTGGAGCTCGCCGCCAACGGCGCGAAGGTGCTCTACATCCGCGCCGTGGAGTATGCGCGCAGGCACGGGGTCACGCTGCACGTGCGCTCGAGCTTCAACAACAACGAGGGCACCATCGTCTACAACCCCACCGAAAGCGAGACCGCTGTGGAAGAGCCCCTGATCGCCGGAGTCGCCACCGACCTGAGCGAAGCGAAGATCACCGTCGTCGGCGTGCCCGACATCCCGGGCAAGGCGGCTCAGATCTTCACGCTGGTCGCGAAGACCGGCGCGAACATCGACATGATCGTGCAGAACGTCTCGGCGGCCAGCACCGGCCTCACCGACATCTCCTTCACGCTCCCCAAGAGCGACGGTCAGCAGGTGCTGACGGCGCTCCGCGCCGAGCAGTCCGAGACCGGGTTCCTGGGCCTGCAGTACGACGACCAGATCGGCAAACTGGCGCTCGTCGGCGCCGGCATGCGCACCAACGCGGGCGTCTCGGCGAAGCTGTTCACCGCGCTCTACGAGGCGGGCATCAACATCGAGATGATCTCGACCTCCGAGATCCGCATCTCGGTCGTCACCCGCGCCGACACCATCAACGACGCCCTGCGCGTCGTGCACACGGCCTTCGGCCTCGACGCCTCCGAAGAGGCTGTCGTGCACGCCGGCACCGGCCGCTGACCCGAACCCGCTGGCGCAGACCCGAAAGAGAGACAGTATGAGCAAGGCACTGAACGTGGGCGTCGTCGGCGCGACAGGTCAGGTGGGCAAGGTCATGCGCCGCCTCCTGGAGGAGCGCGACTTCCCGATCGCGTCGATCCGCTTCTTCGCCACGGCTCGCAGCGCCGGCACCGTGCTGCCGTTCCGCGGCGAGGACGTCGTGGTCGAGGACGTCGAGACCGCCGACCCCACGGGCCTCGACATCGCCCTCTTCTCGGCCGGCGCCACCGGCTCTCGCGCCCAGGCCCCGCGGTTCGCGGCGGCCGGTGTCACGGTCATCGACAACTCCAGCGCCTGGCGCATGGACCCCGACGTCCCGCTCGTCGTCTCCGAGGTGAATCCGCACGCGATCGCCCGGGCGACCAAGGGCATCATCGCGAACCCGAACTGCACCACCATGGCGGCCATGCCGGTGCTGAAGGTGCTGCACGAGGAGGCCGGCCTCGAGCGCCTCATCGTCTCCACCTACCAGGCGGTGTCGGGCTCCGGCCTCGCCGGCGCCGAGGAGCTGGCCGAGCAGGCCCGCGCCGCCGTCGCCGACGAGCACCTGCTCGACCTCGTGCACGACGGCTCCGCCGTCACGATGCCCGAGCCGGTGAAGTACGTGCGCCCGATCGCGTTCGACGTCATCCCGTTGGCCGGCTCGATCGTCGACGACGGCGACGAGGAGACCGACGAGGAGAAGAAGCTCCGCAACGAGAGCCGCAAGATCCTCGAGCTGCCCGAGCTCCTCGTCTCGGGCACCTGCGTGCGCGTGCCGGTGTTCACCGGGCACTCGCTCTCGATCAACGCCGAGTTCGCGAACGACATCACGCCCGACCGCGCCCGAGAGCTGCTCGCGGCGGCCCCGGGCGTCGAGCTGTCCGACGTGCCGACCCCGCTGCAGGCGGCGGGCAGCGACCCGAGCTTCGTCGGGCGCATCCGCCAGGACCAGTCGGCTCCCGGCAAGCGCGGTCTCGCGCTGTTCATCTCGAACGACAACCTCCGCAAGGGCGCTGCGCTGAACGCCGTGCAGATCGCCGAGGTCATCGCGGCGACCGCCGGTGCGGCCTCCGACAGCGCCGAGGCGCCGGCGACCGCCTCCGCCTGACCCGAGCCGCTCGGCTCGACCCGCCTGACCCGAGCCGGCACCCGCACCAATCGCCGTGACGCGCTGCACCGAATACTCCTCATGGAGCCTCGTGCAGCGCGTCTCGTCGTCCTCGCCGTCGCGGCGCTCGTCGCGGTCTGCGCCGTGCTCGTCACGGTCTCGGTCGTGACCCGCAGCAGCCGGGCCGACCAGACGGGACCGACCACCGGCCAGACGACCACCGGCCAGACCTCCACCGGCCAAACCTCCACCGGCCAGACCCCCGGCGGCAGCACCGACCCGGACGCCCCCGTCGTCGCCTTCTACGGCGACTCCTACACCCTGGGCACCGGCGCCTCCGATCCGGCGAAGCGCTGGTCGAGCGTCATCGCCGCCGAGCGCGGCTGGAACGAGTTCAACTACTCCGTCAACGGCCTCGGCTTCGTCAACCACCGCCAGAGCACCCCGCCCGACTACGGCCCCGAGGACGGCGTCTCGCGCTCGATCGCCGCCGACCCCGACATCCTCTTCGTCACGATGGGCCTGAACGACAACTTCTCGATGCCCGACCGCGCCGACGACGTCCGCGCGGCCATCCGCACCGACTTCGCCACCCTGCGCGCCGCCCTCCCCGACGCCCGCATCGTCGTGGTCGAGCCCTTCTGGTACACGGATGACCGTCCCGACTCCCTCACCCAGATCATCGACTGGGTGCGGAGCGAAGCGGCCGTCATCGACGCCGACTTCATCCCGGGCGCCTCCCACTGGATCGAGGGGCACCCCGAGTGGATGGCCGCCGACGGCCTGCACCCGAACAACGACGGCTACGCCGAGATGGCCGTGCGCATGGACGAGTCGCTCCGGGCCATCGGCCTGTGAGCGAACGGATGCGCGGCGGCGGCCACGCCCGACGAACCCGGGCCCGCCGCGGTCCACCCACCCGACGCCGTCCGGATAAACTCGCGGCATGACGGTGCGCGACACGATCCGAACGGGGTCGTTCCTCGGCTCGGCGGCGCTCGCCGCCGTGGCCCTGGCGACCGCCGTGGCCGGAGTCGTCTCGGGCCTGTCCGACCCGCCCGACAGCGTGGTCGCCTGCCTCGTCTTCCTGATCGCCGTCGGCGTCACCGCCGTCTACCAGCAGCCCATCGGCCGCGTGCCGGGGCTGCCGCCCTTCGGCGTGACGAGTGCCCTGCTGGTGATCGCGCTCCCCGCCGACAACCCGGTGCTCGAGGTCGGGCTCTGGGTGCTGGCGTTCTTCGTCTCGAAGGCGGTGACCTCCCGCTCCCCGTGGATGGCGGCCCAGTGGACCGGTGTCGCCGCCCTCGGCGCGGTCGCCTTCGTCGGCCTCGGCCGGCTGCTGATCGACGCGGGCGTGCCCACCGTCGTCGCCATCGTGGCCGGCAGTGCCGCGCACATCGTCGTGGTGCTCGCCGTCTACTTCGCCTGGCAGCAGGGGCGCTGGAACGCCGA
This sequence comes from Herbiconiux flava, assembly GCF_013409865.1. Classification (NCBI taxonomy): domain Bacteria; kingdom Bacillati; phylum Actinomycetota; class Actinomycetes; order Micrococcales; family Microbacteriaceae; genus Herbiconiux; species Herbiconiux flava. The sequence goes on along the minus strand of NZ_JACCBM010000001.1, from coordinate 127,282 downwards.
CGGCGGCCGGGGCCTCTCGGGCATCAGCGTGCTGCGTGTGCTCTTCGTCTTCGCCCTGTCGGCCGTGGTGGGCGTCGCCGTGCACATCACGAGCGTGGGCTCACTGGGTCTCCTCGGCCGGGGCGAGAACGTCGAGCTGGCGCGGATGACCGTTCCGCTGCTGGTCGTCGCGCTGCTGTTCTACGGGCTCGCCAAGCGCTCCCAGACCCGGAGCGGCGAGCGGCGCCTCGGCGGCGTGGTCGACGCGGCACGTGCCCTGCCCTGGGACGTGACGGTCGACCCGAAGGAGACGATGGTCGAGTTCGCCCGCCGGGCGATCGACGCCACCGAGTTCGAGGTGCGCCGCACCCCGCCCGGCCGCAACGAGATCGGCGCCCGCTTCTCGGCGCTCGACACCACCGACCCGCAGCTGAACCCCGAGTCGATCGCCCCGGCCGACGACGACGTCGCGAACGAGCACCGCGAGGACGCGGTCGAGCCGCAGGAGTTCCTGGTGGCGAGCCGCAAGGCCGGGGGAGTTCCCTTCACCCCCGACGACGAGCTCGCCCTCGACGCGATCGGCCACATCGCCAGCGAGACGGCGCGTGTGCGCGGCGCCTACGACACGCTGCTCGACCGGGTCGACCGCGACTCGCTCACCGGCCTGCCGAACTACAACGCCTTCCAGCGCTCCCTCGCCCGCCTGAACGAGGACCGCACCTACGCCTCCGGCATCGCGGTGCTGTTCATCGACCTCGACCAGTTCAAGCGGCTGAACGACACCGAGGGCCACCACATCGGCGACGAGATGCTCTCGGTCGTGGCGACCCGTCTGCGGGCGAGCGTGCGCCCGCACGACTTCGTCGCCCGCGTCGGCGGCGACGAGTTCGTCGTGGTGCTCACGAAGCTGCAGTCGCTCGCCGAGGCGAAGGGCGTCACCGACCGCATCGTGGCGAACATCGGCGCGCCCGCGAGCCTCGGCGGCCGCGAGTTCCGCCCGCTGGTGAGCGTCGGCCTCGCCTACTCGGGGCACCAGGAGACCGATCCGCAGTCGATCGTGGTCGACGCCGACCACTCCATGCTGGCCATCAAGAAGTCGCGCCGGCAGGGCGGGCCGTCGTCGGAGTCGAGCGTCGGCATCTCGCCGCACCGCTCGAGCCGCATCAACGAGATCGTCGCGCGGGCCATCGACGACGGCTCGCTGAACGTCGTCTACCAGCCGATCGTGAACACGCTCGAGGACAAGATCTGGGCCTTCGAGTCGCTGGTGCGCTACACGCACCCCGAGCTCGGGCGCATCTCGACGGCGTCGCTGATCGAGAAGGCCAAGGGCCTCGGCCGGATGGACGAGCTGACCCGTCAGGTGATCGCGACCTCGCTGCAGTCGGCGCGGGAGTTCCGCAAGCTGGTGCCCGGCATCACCGTGATGACGATCAACCTCGAGGTCGGTCAGATCCGCGACGAGCACGTCGGGTCGTTCCTCAAGGACATCGTGCCGCGCTACCCCGACGTCACCCTCTGCCTCGAGCTGAACGAGCGCTCTACGAAGGACATCGACGACGACCTCCGCGCCCAGGCCGAGCTCTTCCGCGAGCTCGGCATGCTGATCGCCCTCGACGACTACGGTTCGGAGGCCTCCTCCGTGGGAGCCCTGGTGCGCATCCCGATGGACATCCTGAAGATCGACCGCTCGCTGGTCGACAACCTCGACGACACCCGGCAGCGCGAGGTGGTTCGTGCCCTGCAGGGCTTCGGAGACGCCTTCGACTACTCCACGATCGTGGAGGGCATCGAGACGCAGGATGCGGTGGACGTCCTCGTCGGCATCGGCGTGCGCCACGCGCAGGGCTTCTTCTACGGCCGCCCGGTGCCGTTCGCGCAGACGATGTCGCGGCTGAAGAGCTACGGTGCGGCCGGAACCGTGGGCCGTTCGGTGGCGCCCTCCGCACCCGCCCCTGTCGCCCCCGCCCCCACCGTGCAGACCGGCTAGAGTTGCGCTGTGTCGACTAGGGGAGTGGCGCGGCCGGTGCTGCCGCGCATCGGGCTGATCGTGGCTGTGCTCGCCATCCTGGCCGTGCTGATCGGCATGGTCGTCGGGGTCGGCGCCATCCTGTCGCAGGGCGGCATCGCCTCGGGCAACCCGTTCGCCGGCACCGCGCTCTACGCCGACCCCGCGTCGAAGGCCGCCACCGCGGCCGACGAGGCCACCGAGGCGGGCGACAGCGACGACGCCGCCGTGTTCACGCGCATCGCCGAGGTGCCCACCGCCATCTGGCTCACCCCTGAGAAGCACCCGATCGGCGAGGTCGGCGGCTACGTCTCCGATCTCGTGACGGCGGCCGCGAAGCTCGGCCAGGTGCCGCTGTTCACGGTCTACGGCATCCCGAACCGCGACTGCGGCAACTTCTCCAGCGGTGGACTGACCGTCGAGGAGTACCCGGTGTGGATCGACGAGATCGCCACCTCGCTCGACGACAGCGACTCGATCATCATCCTCGAGCCCGACGCGCTCGCGCTCGCCGACGAGTGCGACAACGTCGAGGAGCGGCTCGGCGAGGTCAGCGCCTCGGTCGACGCCCTCGTCGCCGCCGGCCTCACCGTGTACATCGACGCCGGCCACTCCAACTGGGGCCCGCCCGCCGACATGGCCGATCTGCTCAACCGGGCGGGCGTCGACCGGGCGCGCGGATTCTCGACCAACGTCTCGAACTACAACAACACCGATCGCGAGCAGTACTACGCGAACACCATCTCCACCCTCACGAACGGCGCACACTACGTGATCGACACCGGCCGGAACGGCAACGGATCGACGGGGGAGTGGTGCAACCCCGCGGGCCGCGCCCTGGGTGCCGAGCCGTCGGCCAGCCCCTCCGGTTCGGCGCAGGACGCCGGCCTGTGGATCAAGCCGCCCGGCGAGAGCGACGGCGAGTGCAACGGCGGCCCCGCGGCCGGCGAGTGGTGGGACGAGAACGCGCTCGAGCTCGCGGCCGACGCCGCCCGCTGATCGCGCTCGGAAGAAAGCCCCGACATCCCCCTATCCGTTGGTAGCATCGGGGCAATGGACACACATGGGGAACGTCGCGTCGCCGTCATCATCGAGGACGACGCCGACATCAGGCATCTGCTCGAGACAGTGCTGACCCAGGCCGGGTTCGAGGTCATCGCGACCGGGAACGGCCTCGACGGGGTGCAGGCGGTCCGCGCCTACGACCCCATGGTCACGACCCTCGACGTCAGCATGCCGGGCATCGACGGGTTCGAGGCCGCCAAGCGCATCCGCACGTTCAGCAACACCTACCTCGTCATGCTCACCGCGCGCGACGAGGAGATCGACACGCTGCAGGGTCTCGAGGCCGGCGCCGACGACTATCTCACGAAGCCCTTCCGCCCCCGTGAGCTGCGCGCCCGCGTCGAGGCGATGATGCGCCGCCCCCGCCAGGTGCTCGCGGTCGACGGCTCCGGCCCGGTCGCGCCGGTCGCCGTGCAGGCGCCCGTCGCCGCGCCCGTGCAGGCTCCGGCCGCCGCCCCGTTCGCCGCCCCGGCCCCCGCCGTGGCCGAGCCCCAGTACACGCCGGCCGCGACCGTGCAGGCCGTCGCTCCGCAGCCCGTCGCCGCCGAGGCCGCTCCCGCCCAGCCCGTGGTCGCCAAGAGCTACGACCGCGAAGACGGCTGGCTCGACCACAACGGCCTCTACGTCAACTCCGAGATGCGACTGGCCGAGAAGGAGGGCCGGTCGATCGATCTCACGCGCAGCGAGTTCGACCTGCTGAACGCCCTGATGGAGAGCCAGCGCCGGGTGCGCAGCAAGGCCGACCTGGCGCTGCTCCTGCGCGGCGAGAGCTACGTCACCGCCCACTTCGTGAGCGAGGCCGACAAGCGGGCCATCGAGGTGCACATGGCGAACCTGCGGCGCAAGCTCGCCGACAGCATCACCACGCCGCGCTGGATCGAGACCGTCCGCGGCGTCGGCTACCGGCTGGCGGCCTCCGACAACGACTGAGGCCCGGTCCGGCTTCCGGTCAGGCCGACTTCGCCGACCGAGCCCCGCCGGCCGGGGCATCCGGGCGCCGCATCGACTCGAGCACCCCGAGCAGCTCCTGGCAGGTGGCCCCGCCGACGGCCTGCAGCCGCGGCAGGTGGCGCAGGCTCCCCTGCAGGTCGAAGCCCTTCACGGCCGAGTGCACCATGCCGGCGATCGCTTCGAGCGACCAGGCCCCGAGCATCGTGCTCGACGAGCGGATGCTCAGCAGCACCACGTCGGCATCCTCGAAGTCCCGGTTGCCGAGTGCTTTCATCAGCCTCTGGGACCGGGTCTCCCAGAGGCTGATGAAGTCGTGCACGAACCGGCCGCGCCGGTCGTCGTCCCCCACGGAGTTCAGGAGCGCGACCAGCGCGTCGTGTTCGACGTAGTTCGAGGTCAAACCTTGTACCCGCGGTAGCGGCGGAGCACCTTGCCGAACATCTCCAGGGTCTGGATGATCGTGATGACACCGAGGATCGGCCAGCCGATCCAGAGGATCGTCGACTGCATGAAGGCGTCGAGCTGGAACCAGCCGAGCACCAGCACGGCGATGGTGAGGAAGATCACGACGAACGGGAGGAGGTAGCTGTTGCCGCGGCCCTTCTCGGCCTTGGCCTGCGCCGCCCAGTTGTCGGTCTGCTTGCGCGAGAGGAACTTCGTCCAGGCGCGGATGAAGTGCCCGAGCCTGATCCACATGTAGATCTCGGCGGGGAACAGGGCCACGGCGAAGAAGATGTCGCGGGCACTGCGGTCGTGCATCGAGAGCGCGGTGCGCAGGTTGAGCAGGATGGCGACGATCGGCGGCACGAGCCAGATCGGTGAGAACACGAAGGCGCTGATCGAGAGCGAGGCGAGCAGCAGCAGCACGAACAGCACGCGGGTGACCAGGTTGATCAGCATCGAGAAGTTCTCGAGCCAGCGCAGCCGCAGGTTGGGGTGGAAGGGCTGGCCCTTGGTGTCGCCGCGCTGGCCGGGCCACATCAGTTCGATGGCGCCGAAGTTCCACTTCACCTGCTGGCCGTCGAGGCCGCGGATGGTGGTCATGCCGCCGACGTCGGCGCGGGCCTGGGCCGAGATCTTGGTGAGGTAGCCGGCGCTCTTGATCTGCAGCGACAGCAGGGAGTCCTCCACCTCGCTGTCCTTCACCCACGGGGTGTTCTGGTGGTTCTCGACCATGATCTGGCGCAGGGCCTTGGTGGAGAAGATCGAGAACTGTCCGCCGAGCACCGCCATGTTGCGGCCCTTCAGCATGTTCTGCATGTTGAAGGCGGCGAACTGGAAGCGCTGCCCGGTGACGAGGAACTTCGCGACGAAGCCCTTGATGGGCGCCTCGTCGATCGAGAAGATGGCCGAGATGCCGCCGATGCGGGAGTCGGAGGTGATCTCCTCGGCCAGCCGCTCCACCGCATCCGGGGCCGCCGTGGTGTCGCCGTCGACACCGAGCAGGAAGTCGCAGCCCTCGACCAGCTGGTAGCCGTAGTTCAGCGCGCCCACCTTCTTGTCCTTGTTCTTGCCGATGTCGTGCACGTAGACCTCGGTGAACTGCTCGATCCCGTCGACCTCCTTGAGGTGCGGGCCGGCGTACTGGGCGGCGATCTTCACCGTGTCGTCGGTGGTGTTGTTCACGACCACGTGGATGACGTCGGGCAGGCGGGTCTGGCCGAGGAGCGACTCGAGCACGTCGGCGATCGACTCGGCCTCGTTGTAGGCCGGCACGATGCAGCCGATCGTGGGACGGTAGCTCGGAAGCGACTCGACCGATTCGATGAAGTCGTTCTCGAACTCGTCGCCGTGGTCACCGAGCTCAGTGCGATCGGTGACGTAGGGGTTCAGGTTCTCTGCCATGCCCACAGTCTGACGCAGGGCCCCCAGCGTTGTCGCGCGAATGCGCTAGGGTCGCGTCAAGATCGGCTTAAGATTGCCTCAAGCGAACGGAGAGGGTGTTCTGATGGCACGCACGCGGCAGACCACACGGCAGACGCGGGCGCTCTCCGGGGCCCGCCTGACGGGGTTCGCTGCGCTCGCCCTCACCGCCGTCGTGGCCCTCAGCGGCTGCGGTACGGCGCCGTGGGACCAGTCGCGGTTCAGCACGACGACGCCCACCTCCTCACCCACCAAGACGCCCACGGCCGCGCCCACGATCACGCCCGTCGTCAACGAGCTGGCGACCGGTTCGGCCCAGCACCAGTTGCAGGCCGGCGACATCGCGCTCACCATCGACTACTACTCCACGCTCAGCATGGACGAGTGGACGGCCGAGGCGAACAAGCCCATCACCTTCACCCTCGGGGGCAGGCTCGGCACCGACGACGGGCAGAGCTTCTATCTCTCCCGCGTCTCCGTCACGCCCGCCGTGAACGGGCCGGCCGGCAGCCTGCCGGCACCGGCGCCCATCACCGACCAGTCCTCGGTGAGCCCGGGCTACTACATCAAGGCGCCCTACAGCTACAGCCAGACCTTCATCCTGCCGGCCTTCGACCCGTCGGCCACCTCGGTGACCCTGTCGTTCACCTACGAGATCCTGCTGCAGACCGCGCCGGGTTCGGGCGACTACGCCAAGCAGACCGCGAGCGACCAGCTCACGGTCGCGATCGCGCAGCCCGCCGAGTAGCGCGCGGCCGGGCATCCGGTCAGGCAGCAGGCGCCGCTCAGCCCACCGGGCTGCGGCGACCCACGACGATCCGGTTGCCACCCTCGTCCCGGGCCTCCGACGCCGCCGCGTCGAGCGCCGAGCGCAGCACCGGCAGGCCGTAGCCGAAGGTCTCGGTGTCGACGACGCCGAAGCTGGCCGTGGCCCGCAGCGACTGCTCGGTGTCGATCGGCTCGTCGACCAGCGCCGTCTGCAGCCGGATGGCGAGCTCCTCCGCGTCGTTCGCCGTGGCCACGACGGCCACGATCACGAAGCGACCGGCACCCGTGTGGCCGAGGAGCGCGCAGGTGGGGGCGTGGTGCCGGATGATCTGCGCGACCGATCGGATGGCGCGGTCGCCGAAGTCGCGGCCGAAGGCCATGTTCATCTGCGGCAGGTTGTCGACGTCCATCGCCACCATCGCGAGGCGCTCGCCGTGGAACGAGCTGCGCTCGATCCAGTCCGCCCACTGCTGCATGAACGAGGCGGCCGAGAGCACACCGACCACGGAATGCACGCCGACCGTCATGTCGCCGAGGGCCCGGGCGCCCGAGCGCTCGGCCTGCAGGATCGACAGCGAGATGGTGCTGAGCAGCACCAGGAGGATGGTGATGACCGTCGTGGTCTGGGTGCCGAAGTAGGTCTGGAAGACCTCGCTCGTCGGGCCGAGGGTGACGAAGATCGAGGTGCGCAGAACGTAGTAGGCGCAGACGATCCAGAGGCAGAAGCTCAGGATGCGCGCGTTGAGGTTGCGCCGCATGCGCGAGCGCATGGTCTCGGCGCCGCCGAGCCCCGCGAACACGGCGATGCCGGCGAACAGCCCGGAGGAGCCGGTCCACGCCCCGCCGGCCGGACCCTCGACGGCGGTGAGCAGGGCGATGACGCCGCCGCCCGCCAGCGCGATCCAGACCAGGCTGCTGCGGCCGTTGAACACGCGGGCTCCCGACCAGAGCGCCCCGATCGAGACGACGTAGGCGGAGTTGCCGATCGCGAGCACCCACCAGAGCTCGGGGGCGACGTTCCAGGCCGAGAACGACAGGGCGGTGAGCATGCCGCCGAGGAAGGACAGGCTCCACAGCCGGCCGGAGGCGTCGTTCCGCCGCATGGCGGTGTTGACGATGAAGGACACCCCGCAGAGCAGGATCACGAACGTCGCCGTGAGCAGGAGCGTGCTGCCGTCGAGCTGCATGCCACCCCTCCCGTGATCGCCGTCGAACCTCAGCCTGTCGAGGCGGAGCCCCCGGTCGGGACAACGCCCCGCCCGTCGCTCCGAAGTCTAACGCGCGCGCGGGATCGTAGCGGTGAAGGTCGTCCCGACCCCGCTGGTGGAGGAGACCGACAGCTCCCCGCCGTGCCTCCGCACGATGTCGCGGCTGATCGTGAGCCCGAGGCCCGAGCCGTGGATGGTCGACTGCCGCACGCCCTCCGCCCGGAAGTAGCGGTCGAACAGCTTCTGCTGCTCGAGCTCGCTCAGCCCGATCCCGGTGTCGCTGACCGAGAGGTCGACCGTGCTCTCGCCCGGAGCCACCGACACGGTGACCCGGCCGTTCTCGACGTTGTACTTGATGGCGTTGGTCAGCAGGTTGTCGACGACCTGCCGAAGGCGGAAGCCGTCGGCCTCGAGCAGCACCGGGCCCTCGACCGCGTTCTCGATCACGATGCCCCGCTCGCCCGCGGTCAGCACATGGGCGTCGATCGCCTGCGCCACGATCTCCGAGAGGTCGCACTGGCTGAACGACATGACGATCTGCTGCTCCTTCTCGCTCGCCGCGGTGAGCAGGTCGGCCACCAGGGCGAGCAGACGGTCGGAGTTGGCCGATGCGACCTCGAGCATCGAGCGGGTGCTCGGGTCGAGCCGCTCGTCGTCGAGCGCCAGCTCGAGGTAGCCGAGAATGGAGGTCAGCGGTGTGCGCAGCTCGTGGGACACCGAGGCGACCAGGTCGTCGCGTGCCTGGATGGCGTTGATCTCGCTGGTGACGTCGCGCGATACCATCACGCCGCCGTCGAGGCGGCCGTCGGGCGAGGTCAGGGGCCGCGAGCTGATCGACAGGGCGACACGGTGCTCGCCCGGCTCCCCGAGCCAGACCACGAGGTCGTCGTAGCGCTCGCCGGCGGTCGCGCGCCGGAACGGCTTCTCCTCCTCGGCGTATGGGGTGACCCGGTCGGGTCGATAGAGCACCGGATGCTCGACCGTCGTCTCGGGCAGTCCGAATTCCGTCTGCACCGAACGGTGGGCGCGGTTCAGCAGGGTCTCCCGACCCGCGCGGTCGAACGCGATCACGCCGAACGTCACGGCGTTCAGCACCTCGTCGAGGGTCTGCTGCTGCCGGCGGGCCCGGCCGAGCGCCACCTCGAGGAGCCCGGCCTGCTGGCGCAGGAGGCCCCGCTGCGCCGCCGTTCGGGCCGAGGTGGCGAGCGTGGTGGTGGCGATGAAGACGAGGGTCGTGGGCACGAGCAGCAGCGAGGGGATGGACCCGACACCGATGGCCTCTCCGCGCACGGCCGACGAGGCCCAGAGCAGCCCGGTCGAGAGGCCGACGCTCACCGCGGCGCCGGCGAAGCCGTAGTGGCTCGAGAGCCAGATCACCGGGAACACCAGCAGCAGGCTGGCGCCCAGCAGGGTGTTGCCCTCGCGTACGGCGATGATCGCGATGATGTCGGCCAGGGGCACGAGGGCCGCCCAGTTGCGGTGGATGCGCGACCAGGGGATGAGCGCCGCCGCCCCGGTCAGTGCGAACACCACGGCGACGCCGCCGAAGAAGCGGATGTCCAGCACCGAGCTCGGCTGCAGCACGTAGCTCGCGCAGACGAGCAGCAGCAGGGCGGCCGACAGCAGCAGTTGAGACTGGAAGACGCCGCGGTCCAGCCGCGAGCGCCGCTCCGCCTCGGTGCTCTCCGCTGCCCTGGCCATGTGTTGAGGGTACAGGCAAGTCCCCGCGCCGGATTGGACTGCCCGAACGTGCGCCCGGTACCATCCTTGGAGGGGTCAGGGGTGAATGGCGGCATGAGCGACAGGGTGCACACGGTCGGCATCGTCGACGACCACGAGTTGATCCTCGACAGCCTGACGGGCTGGCTCGGCGCGCACGCGCCCGAGCTCGAGGTGGTGGCCCACACCACGTCGTGGGTCGACATGGCGAGGCACCCCGCCTTCCCGCCCGACATCGTGCTGATGGACCTGCAGCTGAAGGAGCCCGTCTCGGTCGAGGCGCGCATCCGCATCTGCCGCTCGGTCGGGTCGACCGTGGTCGTGCTCAGCGCCCTCGACAACCCCGAGAACGTGCGCCGCGTGCTCGCCGCCGGAGCCGAGGCGTTCGTGTCGAAGTCCCAGTCGGCCGACGAGCTGCTCACGGCGGTGCGCCGCGTGCTCGGCGTGCGGCCCGACCCCGGCGCGGTGGCGTGGGACGAGGTGGGGCGGCCGGCGCGCACCCCGGCATCGAGCATCCGCTTCAGTGAGCACGAGGAGGAGACGCTGCGCCTGTACGCCTCGGGCCACAGCCCGGTGGAGGTCGCGATGATCCTCGGCACGAACATCCAGATCGTGAAGACCGCCCTCGAGCGGGTGCGCGAGCAGTACGCCTCGGAGGGGCGGCAGGCCGAGCGCAAGCAGGACCTGATGCTGCGCGCGGCCGAAGACGGCTACCTCGCGTGAGCGCACGATGACGCTGCAGATCGCGGCCGACGTCGACGGTCGGAGCACCAGCCGCGCGCTCGCCACCGCGGGTACCTGGCTCGCAGCGGTGTTCCTCGCGGCCACCGCCCTCATCGCGGCGCTGTTCATCCCGGTCACGGGCCGCGCCGACATCGTCCTCGGCATCGCGGGGCTCGCGGTCACCGGCGTCGCCGTCGTGGGGGCGCTCCGCACCGTGTCGCACGTCCGGGCCGTGCTGTACACGGTCGTGGCGGGCCTCGCGCTCGGCCTCTACGCCTTCGTGGTGACCGGGGTGAGCGTGGCGGGCGCCACCGCCGCCACGGCCCCCTCGAGCGACTACGTGCTGCTGTCGATGCCCGAGTTCGCCATCCTCGTGGCGGGCATCTCGGCCCGGTCGCTCGGCCGCTCGCTGGTGCTCGGCACCCTCGCCCTCCTGGTCGGCCCGGGCCTCGTGCAGCTCGCGGCCTGGCAGCAGGGCATGCGGCTCGCCCTCGATGTCCCGGTGCTGGCGTCGTACCTCGCCCTGTCGCTGTTCACGATCGCGCTCTGGGTCGGCCGTCGCGAGGCCGCCCGCGGCACGGCGCAGATGCTCGACTCGGCGCTCGCCGAAGAGCGCGACCTCGCGAACGCGCGCTTCGCGGCGCGCGCGGTGGACTGGGTGGGCGACACCGTGCTGGCCGACCTGCGCGCGCTCGCCACTCTGGCGCCCGGCCGGCTCGACGACCGCACCCTCCAGGCGCTCGACCGCGACCTGGCGAATCTCGCCGACACGAGCCTCGTGCTGTCGGGCCCGGAGATCGGGGCGTCGGCCTCGCGCTCGCTCGCCTCCGTGCCGCTCCTGGTGTCGGTGGTGCGGGCGGCCGAGCAGCAGGGGCTGCGCATCCGCGTCACCGGCGACACCGAGGTGATCAACAGCGTACGGCCCTCCGACGCCCGCAACCTCGAGCGCGCCATCACCGAGTGCCTCGACAACGTGCGCCGGCACTCGGGCCGGAACGACGCCGAGATCGCCGTCTACTCCAGCCCGCCCGAGGTCAGCGTCATGGTGTCGGATGCGGGGGTCGGCTTCGACGTCGACGCCGCGGGCGACGAGACGGTCGGCCTCCGCGTGACCGTGATCGACAGCATCGTCGAGACCGGCGGCTCGGTGCAGATCTGGTCGCGGCCCGGCACGGGCACCGCCGTGTTCATGACGGTGCCGGGGGCACCCGCGTGAGCGCCGGCACGCCGAGCCGCTCGGTGCCGCTCGGCTCGGTGCGGGCGCCGCGCGGTTCGACCGCCCTCGACTTCGACCCGCTGGCCGCCATCAGCGCCCGCGGCTTCCTGATCGTGGTCGCGGCCGTCTGCATCGCGGCCGCCGTGGGACTGACCGTCTCGACCGCCTCCCAGGTGTCGTCCTGGCCGCTGGCGATCGGGTCGCTGGTGGCGCTCGCCGCGGGCTTCGGCTGGTTCATCCGCTCGGCCTTCGACTTCACGATGGGCGTCTCGAGCGACCGCTACGCCACCGCCTTCGCCCTGCTGGCGGTCGCCACGGTGCTCAACTCGCTCAGTTCGCTCGGCAGCAACCTGCTGGTGCGCGACGACTGGGGCCTGCTGACGCTCGCGTTCGCGCTGATGGCGGCGGGCCCCTTCCGCACCTCGGCCGAGCTCGGCCTCTACACCGGCATCTCGACCGCGCTGGTCACCGTGCTGTCGCTGCTGCACGTGTTCTTCAGCCCGCTCACCGCGGTGCCCATCGTCGTCATCGTGCTGGTGGCCTGCGCCCCGGTGCTCGCCCTCGGACTCGGGGCGATGGGCTACGCACGGGTGCTGCTCGGCGGCATCTACGCCGAGCGGCTGGCCCAGGCCGAGGCCCGCGAACGGCAGTTCGACACGCTCCGGCAGCGGTTCATCGACGACGACGGGGTGGGCGCGATCGGGCCCCTCCGCGCCGAGGTGGTGCCGTTCCTCGCCCGGCTGCGGATGACCGGCGAACTGTCCGTCGGCGACCGCGCCCGTGCGGCCGCGCTCACCGCGCTGCTCCAGGCGGCGGTCGACGACGCGCGGCCGATCGACTCCCTGGGCGACCAGGTCGACGTGTTCATCGACGAGGCGGGCCTGTCGCTGCGGATGCACGAGGACGACCGGGCGACCATCCGCGCCGTGCTGCGGGAGCTGCACCAGTCGCCGCGACGCACGCCCGGCACGCTCGTGCTCGAGCTCCTGGAGGGCGAGGAGGACCGCTTCGGCATCATCCGCTGCTCCAGCCCCGACGTGCGGAGCCTGCGCGCCGAGGTGCTGCCGTTCATCCGGATGATGCGGCTGATGATGAGCACCGCGTCCGACGAGGTGGCGGGCGACGAGCTGCTGCTGCACTTCGACCTGCAGCGGCTCGGGAGCTAGCGCGGCCGTGCATCCGCCCGCTGGTGCGCGGAGGGGCTAGGACGCGTCGTCGAGCGCGTCGCTCATGCTGAGCAGGAAGCGGTGCAGCACCTCGGCCCGGGTGCCGTCGAGCCGGCGGGCGACCGTCATCATGCGGGTGTGCATCGCGCCGAGGGTCTGGCGCACCTCGTCGTCGGAGCCCGGCGTGGCGATGACGGCGAGGCTGCGGCGGTCGTTGGGGTGGGGCATGCGGGAGAGATGTCCCGACTTCGTGAGGCGGTCGAGCATGACGGTGACCGAGGCCGACTTCATGCCGAGGTGCTCGGCCAGCATGCCGGGCGTGACGAGCTGGCCGTCGCCCTGCGCCTTCAGGAGGAAGCGGAGGGCGGCCAGATCGTTCTCGCCCATGTTCATCGACTCGCGGGTGCGGCGTCGCATGGCCTCCTCGGCCAGCCGGTAGGCGCGCAGCTCGGCGAGGACCTCGTAGTTCTTCGGCGCCGTGGTGGCGTCAGCCGCGGTCATCGCGCTCGGGCTGGTGGTTGTCGACCTGGTCGACCGCCTCGCGCATCTCGGTGAGGAACTCGACGATGATGCGCACCTCCTCGGGACTGAGTCGCTCGACCACGTCGATCAGTTCGGGGCGAACGTCGCCGAGCGTCGCGGCTTCGATCGCGTCTTTCGGCACCGTCGGCACGATGATCAGCGCGCGGCGATCGAACGGGCTGGGCTCGCGGTGGATGTGCCCGTTCTTCTCGAGGCGGTCGAGCAGGACGGTGATCGAGGCGCTGGTGATGCCGAGGTACTGCGCCAGCTCCTTCGGGCCCACCGTCTTGCCCTGTTCGGTCGCGCGGAGCAGGTAACGCATGGCGATCAGGTCGTTCTCGCCCATGTTCATGGACTCCTGCGATCGCCTCCGCATGGCGGATTCGGACGCGCGGAAGGTGCGCATCGCCTCAAGGACGGCGATGCTCCTGTCGCGTTCGGCGTCGTCTCCGTACCAGTAGTGTGGCGCCGAATCGGGTCGATTCGTGGTCATCCCTTAATCGTAGTCCAACTCTTTACTAGACGGGCTAATGATCGTGGGATATCACCCGTCAGGCGGCGGCGACGAGCTCCTGGGTCACCCGCGCGGCGGGCGCGGCCTCGAGCATCGCGGCGGCGCCCGAGAGCGACAGCGCCTGACCCGTCTCGACGGCTCGGTCGTAGCGAATGCCCGAGAGGGCGACGTACACCTGGCCGGCTCGCTCGACGAAGCCGAGGAACACCTCGCCCGAGACGACCTCGTACAGGCCCTCGTCGCGGCGGCTGACGTCGTAGCTGATTCCCTGTGAAATGAGTTTCATGCTGGTCATGAGCGCCGCCCTCCGTCTTCCATCGAGTCCGATTACTACTAGACAGACTAGTTAGTAGTTGCTCGACGGCAACGGGGTTGACGCAGAGCGTCGGGATTGATACACAAAGTGACACACAAGGAGAGGCGCCTTCCGCAGTGCCGACGGATTGTCACTACTCTGGAGCACACGGCGGTTCGAAGCCTGAGCCGACGACCTGACCCGGGGGTTTCAGCGTGACGGAAGCACTCGACGGCGCGCCGAGAGCGGCGGAGCCCGACCCGCAGCGGCCGCGGTCCCGCATCCCGGCCGCCGAGGTGCGGCGCCGGGTGCTCGACGTGGCCATGGAGCGGGTCGAGGGAATCGGCCTCACGATCGGCTTCGAGCACATCGTGATGGACGATCTGATCCGCGAGGCCGGAGTGCCGCGGAGCTCGACCTACCGGCTCTGGGACTCCAAGGAGGCCTTCGTCACCGAGCTCCTGATCGAGATCGCCCGGGAGACCTCGAACAAGCTCACCGACGACGAGACCCTCGAGCTCAGCGAGCGCATCCTGCTCGACCACGTCGATCGGCTGGCGGATGCGCGGGAGCGCCAGCAGGTGCTGTACGAAGTCATCCGGGTGGCCCTCGAGCACAACTACCGCGCGGTCATCGATTCGGTCGCCTGGCAGTCCTACGTCGGACTCTCGGCGACGCTGCTCAGCCACCTCGACTGGCCCGCCCGGGTCGAGATCGAGCGAGCGCTGCTCTCGGGCAGTGCCGAGTTCGTGGAGCGCATGGCGGAGTTCCACCGGCAGTTCTCGGCCGTGCTCGGCTACCGCCTCCGGCCGGAGTGGGACGGCGACTACCGGCCCTACGCCACCGTCATCTCCGCCGTCGTCGAGGGCCTCGGGCTCCGCCACCTGGGCAACCCGGCCATCGTCGACGCCCGCTACCGGGGGCCGGCGACGATCACCTCCGACGACGCCGAGTGGGCGCTGCCGGCCATCGCGCTGCTCGCCGTCTTCGAGCGCTTCCTCGAACCCGACCCCGACTACGACGCCGCCGCGGTGATCGCGTCGCTGAAGCAGCGGGCGGGCCAGGAACCCGAGGCCTAGCGGCGCTGCTCGTTGAGGGCACTGGGCACGGCGCTCGCGAGCGCCAGGCGGTGGCACTCGCGGGCGGCCTCCTCGAGCGTGCCGAAGTAGCCGGCGCCGATGAGCTGCCGCGGCTGGGCCCAGGTCACCGCGCGGAAGGCCCAGACCGTGCGGTCACCCACCTTGACCGGCAGGTGCCGGATCTCGGCGTAGGGCTGGGTGGTACCGGGTCGTGGGAAGACCCACGAGTTCGCGTGCAGGGTCTGAACGGGATGCCAGTCGGCCAACGATGCTCCTCTCGAGAAGCACGCCGGCCCGCGCACCACCGATGGTAGTGCGCGGGCCTGACATCCGTGGCCGAGAGGCCGCCGGCCTCTCGGCCGGAGGCTGCGGATCAGCCGGAGGGGTTCTCCACCGGGCTGCCGCCGGGCTCGGTGCCCGTGTCGGGGTCGACCGTCGAGGGGTCGGGGACGTCGGTGTCGATGTCGGGCTCGGTGCCGGGCTTCTGGTCGCTCATTCCGTGTCTCCGTCCTGGTCTCCGCTGTCCTGGGCGCCGCCGCCCGAGACCGTGTCCTCGCCGGGCTCGGAGGTGCTGCCGTCGGAGCTGGAGCCGTCGGGCAGGTCTTCTGCGCGTTCCTTCTCGGAATCGCTCACGTCGGTGGATCCGTCTTTCGCGGTCATCGTCGTCTCCTTACTGTTCGGTGGTGGGGTTTCGGATCAGAGGTCGAGCTTGGCGTTGTCGCCGCCCTCGTAGGGCTCGCCGGTCACCTTCGACTTCACGAAGCTGAACAGCGTGGCGACGCGGCCGCCGGGGCTGTCCCAGTACTCGGCGCCGTCGGCCGTGAACTTGAGCAGCCGCACCTCGGGGTCGTCGGGGCCGTCGGGGAACCAGGCCTCGAGGGTGGAGCTCCACAGCTCCTTCACCTTGGCCTGGTCGGCGACCTCGGCTGCGGTGCCGGTGAGCGACACCCAGCTGTCGTTCGAGCTCAGCGTGACGCCGGCCGTCGGGTTCACCTGGAGGTTCTGCAGCGCCGAGGCGTGGGCGCCCACGATGAACCAGAGGTCGCCGTCGAACTCGGCCTCCTGCACGGTGAGCGGATGCGCGACCAGGCGACCCTGGTCGTCGACCGTGGTCAGCATCGCGAACCGGAAATCCTTCACGAGGCCCGCGAGGGTCTCGATGTCGCTTTTCTCTGTCATGTTGGCGACGGTACTGCTGTTGGCGGTTTTCTGCTCGCGTGTCTCACTGGGAGTGCGCCTCGCATCGCGAGCCCCGCCCTCCGAAGAGAACAAGGAACTCATGCCCGACTCCCGCTCCCTGCCCTATCCGCTCGGCATCAGCTTCGTCGACGGCCAGGCGAACGCCGCCGTCTACAGCGAGACCGCCGACGCGGTCTACGTCTGCACCTTCGACGAAGACGGCACCGAGACCCGAACGATGCTCGAGCAGCGCACGGGCCACGTCTTCCACGGTCTCGTCCCCGGCATGGGCGTCGGCACCCGTTACGGCCTGCGCGTCGACGGCCCGTGGAACCCCGAGGCGGGCCTGCGTCACAACGTGCACAAGCTGCTGCTCGACCCGCACGCCACCGCGATCGAGGGCGGCTACGACTACTCGAGGAACGAGACGCTGTTCGGCCACAAGCTCGACGACCCCGAGACGCTGAACGAGCTCGACTCGGCTCCGGCGAGCCCGCGCTGCGTGGTCACCACCGGCCCCGACGGGCCCGACTTCGACTGGGCCGGCGACCGCGCGCCGCGCATCCCGCTGAGTGAGACCGTCGTGTACGAGACCCACGTCAAGGGCTTCACGATGCTGCACCCCGAGATCCCCGAGGACGTGCGCGGCACCTACGCCGGTCTCGCGCATCCGGCCGCCCTGAAGCATTTCACCGACCTCGGGGTCACCTCGGTCGAGCTGCTGCCCGTGCACCAGTTCGTGCAGGACAGCCACCTCGAGGAGAAGGGCCTGCGCAACTACTGGGGCTACAACTCGATCGGCTTCTTCGCGCCGCACAACGAGTACGCCACGGGCGGGGCCGACGCCGCCGGCGGTCACCAGGTCGACGAGTTCAAGGCGATGGTCAAGGCATTCCACGCCGCCGGCCTCGAGGTCATCCTCGACGTGGTCTACAACCACACCGCCGAGGGCAACGACCTCGGCCCGACGCTCAGCTTCAAGGGCATCGACAACGCCGCCTACTACCGTCTGGTCGAGGGTGACGAGCAGCACTACTTCGACACCACGGGCACCGGCAACAGCCTCAACGTCAGCCACCCGGCGGCCCTGCAGCTGATCATGGACTCGCTGCGCTACTGGGTGACCGAGATGCACATCGACGGCTTCCGCTTCGACCTCGCCACCACCCTCACCCGCCAGGGCGGCGACGCCGAGCTGCACAGCGCGTTCCTCACCCTGATCCAGCAGGACCCGGTGCTCGCCCCCGTGAAGATGATCGCCGAGCCGTGGGACACCGCCGGCTACCAGGTCGGCGGCTTCCCGGCCGGCTGGTCGGAGTGGAACGGCAAGTTCCGCGACGACGTGCGCGACTTCTGGAACGGCACCGACACCGTGCTCGGCACCGTCTCGCAGCGCATCCTGGGCTCACCCGATGTCTACGAGGCCTCGCGCCGCTCGCCCCTGTCGAGCGTCAACTTCGTCACGGCGCACGACGGCTTCACGCTGCACGACCTCACCTCGTACGCCTCGAAGCACAACGCGGAGAACGGCGAGGACAACAAGGACGGCGAGAGCGACAACAAGTCCTCGAACGGCGGCGCCGAGGGGCCGACCGACGACGAGGCCGTGAACG
This sequence comes from Herbiconiux flava, assembly GCF_013409865.1. Lineage (NCBI taxonomy): Bacteria > Bacillati > Actinomycetota > Actinomycetes > Micrococcales > Microbacteriaceae > Herbiconiux > Herbiconiux flava. The sequence continues at coordinate 109,414 of NZ_JACCBM010000001.1, read as the reverse complement.
CGCGCCGCGACCGCAAGCGCCGCAACCTCATGGCCACGCTGCTGCTCTCGGCCGGCGTGCCGATGATCCTCGGCGGCGACGAGCTCGGTCGAACCCAGGGCGGCAACAACAACGCCTACTGCCAGGACAACGAGGTGTCCTGGTACGACTGGGCCGCCGTCGACCTTGAGCTGTTCGAGTTCACCAGGGCGCTGCTCCAGCTGCGGCGCGAGAGCCCGGCGCTCCGTCCCGAGTGGTTCCGGCACGCCCCCGACGCCGACGTGCCCGAGGAGATCGCGGGCGACACCGTCGTGCTCGAGCGCAGCGACGGCAAGGAGTTCGCCGACCACGACTGGGACAACCCGAACGCCCGCACGATCACGCTGGTGTTCGAGCACGAGGGCGACGACTCGTTCGCGCTCCTGCTGAACGCGGCCGAGAACGGCGTCGAGTTCCAGGTTCCGGATGCGCCCGGCGCCGAATGGGAGCTCGCCCTCTCGAGCGACACCGAGCAGCAGGTGGTCGCCCCTGTCACCACCCTGATCGCCTCGGGCGGCTCCTTCACGCTCCTTCGCTCCCGTACAACCGTGAATTGAGTGCCGGGTGGGCGGGGCAGGCGTACGGTGACGGCCATGAGCGACCAGAACGACATCGACGAATCCGTGGCAGGGGCGGCGCCCGAGGGCGAGACCCTGGGCGGCACCCACCCCGACCCCGACAACAGTGCGAGCAAGGACCCGAGCGACTGGGTCACCGGCGACGAGCCGATGACCGGCCCGCAGAAGAGCTACCTCGACACCCTCGCCCGCGAGGCGGGGGAGGAGCTGCCCGCCGACCTGACCAAGGCGCAGGCCTCCGAGCACATCGACCGGTTGCAGCAGAGCACCGGCCGCGGTCAGTGACCTCGCCGCGCATCCGCAGCGCTCGGCACGACGACTGCTGAGCACGAGAGAAGGAACCGAGAATGAAGAGAGTCCTCATCTGGGCCGCCGTCGGTGGAACCGCCGTCTGGCTGCTGACCCGCAAGTCGAGCCTCGACAAGGGCCGCCTCGCCAAGGAGGCCGCCCTCGCCGTGTGGAACGACCCGGCGGTGAAGAAGACGCGCAAGCGCACCGCCAAGAAGATCAAGAAGGCCGCGAAGAAGCTCGACTAGAGCCTCCCGCTCCCTGCTAGAACGCGCGCCGGGCGCCGCCCTCTCCGAGTGGCGGCGACCCGGCGTTGCCGCGTGCACCAGCCAGCCCGCCGAGGAGCTCCTGCAGTGCATCCGGAGCCGACACCGTCGGGGCCCAGCCGAGCACGGTGCGGGCCCGCTCGGTCGACATCAGCGGCACCGTGGTGGCGATGTCGAGCCAGCCCGGGTCCGACGGCTGCACACGGGCCTTCCACGTCGCCCACATCAGCGCCCGGACGACGGCCGCACGGACGGGCACCGCCCGCCCGCCGAGCGCCGCCGCCAGCACGTCGGGCGACACCACGGGCTCGGTGGCGATGTTGAACGCCCCGCCCGCCTGCCGCTCGATCGCCCGCCAGAAGGCGTCGGCCACGTCGTCGGCGTGCACGACCTGCGAGATCAGCTGCGAGGGCAGCGTCACCACGGGCAGCCGCAGCCGCCCGAGCAGCCGCCGCGGCACGAAGGGGCCGGCGAACAGCCGCGCGATCTCCGAGGACGCGTCGGCCTGGAAGACGAGACCGGGCCGCAGCCGGGTGACGACGGTCGACGGGTTCGCCCGCTCGAACGCGTCGAGGGCGCGCTCGTTGATCGCCTTGTGCCGGGAGTAGTGCGAGCTCGGCAGACCGCCCGTCGGCCACTCCTCGTCGACCCGGCGGTACTTCGGCCCCGGGCTGTAGGCCCCGACCGACGACGCCACGAGCACGTGCGGCACGCCCGCGTCGGCCGCGGCACCGAGCACGGCCGCCGTGCCGCGCACGTTGGTGCGCCAGAGCAGGTGCTCGAGATGGTTGGGCTGCAGGGCCCAGGCCAGGTGCACGACGGCGTCGGCGCCGGTCAGGATGCTCGCCAGCCGCCGCCGGGCGGTGTCCTCACCCACGTCGACCGCGTGCCAGCGCAGCCCGGCGTAGGGCTCCGCCTCCTCGGGGATGCGGCGGGCGACGCCCACGACCTCGGTGGCGGCGGGCGCGTCGGCGAGACGGCGGAGCAGGGCGGTGCCGAGATTGCCGGTCGCGCCGATGACGACGATCTTCACGAGTGGTCCTTCCGGAGCGGATTCAGGGCTGTGCGAACCAGCATCGTCCGGTTGTCCGATTATGGGAGTACGAGTCTCATCGGATTCTCGCTAACCTCGACGCAGGTCGGGCGGCGGCGCCGACCGTTTCGGGTACTGTCGGCGCCGCGCCCCACCGTTCCTCCTGCGTCAGCGCGCGAGGAACTCCAGGACCACCCGGTTCCACTCCTCGGCGTGGCTGACGTTCACCCCGTGCGGCGCGCCGGCGACGACGTGGTACTCGCTGCCCGGGAGGGCCGCGTGGGTGCGGGCACCGGAGCCGGCGAGCGGCACGGTGGCGTCGCCGTCTCCGTGGATCACCAGGGCGGGCACGGTGACGGTGGGCAGGTCGTCGCGGAAGTCCGTGGTGCCGAACGAGGTCATGCAGGCCAGCGCCGCGACCTTGCTCGACTGCAGGGCGAGGGCGAGGGCATCCTGTCGCTGCTCTTCCGTGACCTTCAGTTCACCGTCGACCGAGAAGAAGTCGCGGGTGAAGCCGTCGTAGAACGTCTCCTGGTTCGCGGTGAGACCCGCGGTCATCTTCGCGGCCTCGGCCGGCGAGAGCGGTCCCTCCGGGTTGTCGCCGGTGGTCAGCATGTACGGGGTGACCGCCGAGGCGAAGACCACGCTGCGCACGCGCTCGGGGCCGTGCTTCGTGAGGTAGCGCGCGACCTCGCCGCCGCCCATCGAGAAGCCGACGAGGGTCACGTCGGTGAGCTCGAGCTCGGTCAGCACGGCGTGCAGGTCGTCGGCGAGGGTGTCGTAGCCGTATCCGGTGAGCGGCTTGTCGCTGCGGCCGAATCCACGTCGGTCGTACGTGACGACCCGGAATCCCGCGGCCTGGAACGCCGGCACCTGCTCCGACCAGGACTCGCCCGAGAGCGGCCAGCCGTGGATCAGCACGACGGGGCGCCCCGGGCCCCCGGTGTCGTCGACGTGCAGGGCGATGTCTTTGAGCAGTCCGTGATGGGCGACGATCTCGGTCATCGGGATTCCTTTCGGGGAGAGGCGGGCGCCGGTGTGCGCCTCGTGGGGTGTTCGGAGAGTGGCCGCGAACGGTTCGGGAGCGATCCTGCCCCTTTGCTGGGAGTGCGCACAGGAGTAGGCAGGAAGCATGAGCGACAACGATTCCGACGCGCTCGGAGCAGACACGCTGCCCGATGTGGATGTTCAGAAGGGCGACCTCGGCGACGAGGACCTGACCCGCAAAGACATGACCTACAGCCCCTCAAGCGGTCGTGAGACGGAGGAGCTGCAGCAGGAGGCCGGCGAGTCCGCCGCTCTCGACGACCCTGACATCGATGCCTCCCGCGTGACGTCGCTGCCCGGCACGGGCGGCCCCGACGACGTCGGCGAGATCGACATCGAGGGTGCGGAGATCAACATCCCGCACCGCACGAGCTGATGTCGCCCCGCGACGAGGACAAGTCCTCGATCGGCGAGCGCATCACCGGTGAACGTGATCCGAAGGATCCCGACGGTCTGCTGACCGTCGACGACGTCACCCCTCAGACGGAACCGGCAGACAGCATTGCCGGGGACGAGTACCCGACCATCCCCGAACACAAAGGAATCACATCATGAGCTTCATCGCCTTCCTCATCCTCGGCCTCATCGCCGGCGCCATCGCCAAGCTGATCCTCCCGGGTCGCCAGGGCGGCGGCTGGTTCGTCACCCTGCTGCTCGGCGTCGTCGGTGCCCTGCTCGGCGGCTGGCTCGGCGGCCTGCTGTTCGGTGCGGACCTGCAGGAGTTCTGGTCGATCCAGACCTGGGTCGTCGCGATCGTCGGCTCGATCATCGTGCTGCTGATCTACGGCCTCATCTTCGGCCGCAAGGGCCGCCGCGCCTGATCATCCCCTGAGGTCGCGCCCGCGACCCGCTGAACGACCGCGAAGGCGGCCGGCTGACTGGCTCAGCCGGCCGCCTTCGCCGGTTCCGACACCAGCTGGATGTCGCCGCGGTTGGCCGTCTCGGCGATCGCCGCGACCCACTCCGGGTTGATCGGGTGCCGGTCGGCGGTGTCGAAGCGGAAGCGGAGCGCGGTGCTCGGGTTGATCCAGATCGTCTCGCGCCCGCTGCCCTGCGCCTTCGCCACGGTCCAGCTGAGCGCGCAGGACTCGGCCCGTCGGAGTTTACCGATGATGACGATCTTGAGATGCGCGAGCATCCGGTCGTCGATCTCGATCTCGAAGTCGCCGCCGTAGATGAGTGTGCCCACGGCCCCATTATGCGCGCTCGACGAGCGCCCGCCGAACGATCGGGGCAAGCTGGGGCCATGAAGCGAATCACCTATGCCGGCGAGACGGTCCTGACCTCGGACGAGGTCGCCACCGCGCTCGTAGAGCTGACCGCGGCGCTCGCCAAGCGGGGGCTCGCGGAAGCGGTCGTGATCCCCATCGTGACGGCGTCCGGCCGCCTCGACCGCTCGGCCGAGCTCGTCGTCGGCATGGGCAACGACGTGCTCGCCGTACCCGACGACCAGGAGGGCGAGGAGCCCGACTTCTCGGCCGAGGCCAAGACGCTGCGCGACCACATCGGATCGGTCACGCCGAACCGCTCCAAGGCCGTTCCGGTCGAGAGCGCCGAGCCGGGTACGTCGTTCAACGAGTTCGACCTCGACCTGGGTGACATGGGCGGCCTCAAGCCGCTGTGAGCGCCGCCCGGGCGGCGCTGTCGGGCGCCGGTCGGGCGCCGGCTCGCGCCGCGCGCTACGCGATCTCGGTCAGTGCGTCCTCGGGCGACTCGTACGGCCCGAACCAGGCCTTCGCCGTGTGCAGATGCGCCAGCTTGGCGTGCCAGCCGTCGTTCATGCGGTAGAGCCGCGCGATCGGCTGCGTGACGTCACCCGTGTGCACGAGCGCGCTCTTCTCGTTCTCGAATTCGATGGTCCCCATGCAGCAACGATAGACACACCCCGGTTTCAGGCGGGTAAACAGTTCGCGAAGTGACCTGCGCGACAAAGGAGGTCACCGGAACGACAGAACGGCCCCTCCCGCTTCATCCCGCTCCACCCCCTCGAAATGCTGATCCAGCGGTCGCCGAAGAGCGTCGCCGCGATCCGGAGAACGTCTCGAGGGGGACTCATGCTGCAGAACAAGAACACGCCGATCGACGCCGAGAAGGGGCTCGACCGCCGCACCGTCATGAAGGGTGCCGCCTGGTCGGTTCCCGTCATCGCCCTGGCCGTCGCCACCCCGGCGCACGCCGCCTCCATCGTCGACGTCGGCGCCTTCGCGCTCCGTGGCTCCTGCGGCACCCTCGGCGTGCTCGGCCCCGGCTTCACGCTGCAGGCCGGCCCCACCACCCCGCTGCCCGTCGGCACCACCGTCACCATCACCGGCTCAGGCGTCACCAACATCGGCGTGTTCTCGGTCTCGGGCGGCACCGCCGCGGTGAACGTGCTCTCGAACACGAGCCGTCAGATCACGCTGACCGCCGCCCTCCCGGCCGGCGCCACCATCGCGTTCCGCACCACGCTGTCGATCAGCGTCGCGTTCCAGCTGAACGCGGTCGCCACGCTGCCCACCGGCTACTCCGGCTCGGGCGCGAAGACCGCGGGCAACGTCAGCAGCACGCTGATCCTCTGCTCGGCCAACTGATCGACCCCGCCCGGCGCCCGGCGGCGGCCCACTCGGGTCGCCGCCGGGCGCTCCGCCGTCTCCGCGGCCGCCGCCGCCCGCACCCGAGGGAGTCACCACGATGACCGGTGCCGCCGCCGCGCTCGCCCTGACCCTCGCCGCCGTGCTGCTCGTCAGCGGCACCCTCAAGCTCCTGCCGCACGGCCGGTTCACCGTCGACGAACTGGCCGCCCTCGGCGTTCCCCGGACCCTCCGGCACCCCTGGTTCGCTGCGGCCCTCCCCGCGGCCGAGCTCCTGCTCGGGCTGGCCCTGCTCTTCGCCCCCGCGCCGCTGTTCACCCTCGCCGCCGCCGCGACGGTGCTGCTCACCCTCGCCTTCACGATCGTGGTGGCCGGCGTGCTCCGTCGCGGCGACCGGGTCGACTGCTCCTGCTTCGGGATGCTCCGCTCACCCGTCACGCCCGTCACCGCCGCCCGCAACATCGCCCTGCTGCTCGCCGCCTCCGTGACCGCGGTCACCACCCACCAGGGGGCGGTGCTCACCCTGCCCTCCCTGGCCCCGGACGGCTGGACCGCCTTCTACGCCACCACTACGGCCGTCCTGGCCGTGACGGCGCTGCTGCTCGCGGCCGCCCGCCGGGCGCCGTCCGCCGTCGACCTGACCGCCGCGCGGGTCGTGCGCGACGGCTCCGCGTGGCCCGTCCCCGACGTCGAGGTGCTGGCCGGCGGCGAGCTCGTCCCCCTCGCCGACCTCGCCCGCGCCAAGCCGCTGCTGGTCGTCCTGCTCTCGGCCGAGTGCCACGCCTGCGAGCGCGTCGCGCCCCAGCTCGCCGGCTGGCGGGAGCGGTTCGGCGGGGCGGTCGAGGTGGCCGCGCTCAGCTCGAACGACGCCTCGGCGCTGGCGGCCGCGCATCCGCTTCTCGACGTGCCCGTGCACCGGGGAGCCCGCGCCCTGATGACCGTGGCCGGCATCCCGGGCTACCCGTCGGCGCTGCTCGTCGGCACCGACGGCACGGTGGCCGGGGGGCCGGCCGTCGGATCCGTGGAGGTCGAGGCGCTGGCGGCGACCATCGCCGACGTTCTGGCCGCCGCCCCACCCGTGACATCTCGGTAGTGATTGCTGATGTGCCGGTGGCGTGCGGCCTATTCACTGATTGAGCGGCTTAGCGATCAACGGGTGTAGAAGCACTGGGGAGCGAAGATGTCACAGAACGCACGCACCAGCTCGACGATGGAGTCGATGCGCCGGCAGCGCGCCGCCAGCGAGCGGGGCGCCCGCTTCGGGCAGACCGAGCTCTCCGTGCTGCGGGTGCCCTCGGGCGGCACTCCGGTGCGCAAGATCTGCCGCCCCGACGAGATGGCGGTCGAGGTGGTCGTGCCCCTCGGTGGCACGATCATGGTGCGCCCCGAGAGCCGCGACGAGCGGGCGGTGCGCGCCGGGGAGGCGCTCTACCTGATCGGCTGCCGCCGCTACGCCGCCTACGCCCTCCGGGGCGCCAGCGCCGTCACCCTCGGCCTGCCGTTCTCGGCCGTCGACGAGTACATCGACCGCTCCAGCACCTCGCCGGTGCTCGTGCAGAACTCGGCCGTGCTCCAGCCGGCCACCTCCTTCCTCGGCACGCTGCTGGACGGCGGCGACGAGCTCGACCGGCTCTCCAGCTACTTCGCCGAGAAGCTGATCTGGGAGATGGTCGCCTCGGTCTACCTCGAGGGCAAGGGCGTCGGTGCCGCCGAGGCGCCCAACACGGGCATCCTCGACCGCGCGATGGCCCAGATCGCGGCCTACCGCACCGACCGCTCGCTCACCCCCGAGGCGGTGGCGCGGTCGCTGAACGTCTCGATGCGCCAGCTGCAGCGGGTGTTCTCGGCGACGGGGTCGACGCCGTCGCGGGAGATCCGGCGGCAGCGGGCCGAGCTGGCGGTGTCGATGCTGCGCAGCGAGTCGTTCGGCGTGCTGAACGTCACCCAGATCGCGCACCACAGCGGCTTCAGCGACGCGGCCGAGCTGCGCCGGGCGCTGGTCGCCTTCGGCTACCCGTCGCCGCGCGAGCTCAGAGCGGGCCTGCCGACGACTCGATGAGGCGCCGCTCGACCAGTTCGGCGAGGAACGCCCGCACGTCGTCGCGCACCTCGGCCGCCTCGAGCCCGAAGCGCTCGGCCACCGCCGTCAGCACGCCGTCGGCCCCGTCGGAGCCGTGCTCGTCGACCGCGATCCAGATCGCTGCGGCCGACCCCTCGAGCACGAACGGCACCGCGCCGATCTCGGCCAGATCGAGCACCGCAATGCGCTCGGCCACGTCGTCGTCGGAACGATGCCACGCGACGTCGGGCCCGATGCGGTAGCTCGTCACTCCTCCACTCTATCGACGCCCGTCACGCCCTCCCGGGCGGTCGAGGCGTCGATGAACTCCCGCAGGTCGGCGACGACCTCCTCGGGAGAGCGCCGGGTGGCGAGCGCCAGGTGCCCGGCCAGCCACGACAGGCAGACGACGGATGCTCCCACCACGTCACCGGCATCCGGCGCCGAGGCACCGCCGATCAGCTCGCCGAGAGCCGTCGTCATGGCTCGCGTGTTCTCGTCGGTCGTGGCGTCGCCGCTCTGCGACACCACTGCGTCGAGCAGGAGCCGCGCGGCTCTGGCCCCGTCGGTCGGCATTCCGTTCTCGATCATCCTGGACCCCCACAGTCTCGGTTGAGCGTATTAACCTGCGCTGAGGCAGGGGGTCAACCCTATCGATCTCAGTAGTGGCGCGTATCCGCATGACATCGATGCCAGTGTAAGTTCCGTAGTGCGTCAGTAGTCCCTGCGGGAGACCCGACTCCTGCTCTGCTCCGGCGCATCCTCGATGGAGAATCATGACCCCGAGTGCCCCGGGCGATCCCAACGATCGCTCTCCCCACGACCAGGCCGTCGCCGAGACCGCGTCCTGGGTCTCCGGAGTCGTCGCGCGCTCGCGCAGTGCTGCCGACCCGGTGCCCGGCATCGTCGCGCCGCTGGAGTTCGTCGTCGACTTCGCCGCCAACAGCCAGTCCGATGCCGTCAGCGTGTCGATGGCGAACGGCTCCGTGGGCGTCGCGCCCTGGGCCGCCGACGCCTCGGGCGTCGTGACGATCAGCGTGCGCTGGTCGGAGGGCTTCCAGGTGGCCGGGCTCGAGCCGGGGCGCGAGATCGACGGCTGGACGGTCTCGGCCGTCGCCGCGGGCCGCGCCGACCTCGAGCATCCCTCGCTCGGCCGGGGCGAACCGGCGGTCGCCGTGCCCGCGCTCACGCTCGTGAAGGCGGGAGCCCCCGACGGCCTCGACGAGATCACCGCGCGCGTCTCGGGTACGTCGGACTACTGCCGCGACTTCACGATCCGCGGCTGGTCGCGCGCCTGAGCTCCTGGTCGCGCGCCTGAGCTGCCGGTCGCGCGCCCGAGCTGACGGGCGACCCCGGGCATGAGGAAGGCCCCTCACCGGATCGTTTGGGGTTCACCGGCAAGGGGCCTCTACGTGCTCGCAGCGATTGGGTGACCGCTGGTGCGAGACGCCGTCGAATCCTCAGACGTCATCGGGTCCGACTCCTCCACACTAGGCGTGTCGCGCCGTGCACCAACCCCGTGTCGCTGATATCACCCGCAGTATCACCCTTGGCTCACCCGCCCCTGTTCGGGGGACGCGATCGAACCCCGCTCTGGTGGGCGGCGCGGGCGGAAAGCTAGGGTGAGGGCGTGCAGAGCGAGCTGGCCGCGAGGATCGCCGACGTCGCCCGCCGTGTGTTCGGCTTCACCGAGCTGCGCCCCGGTCAGACCGAAGCGATCACCTCCGTCGCGGGCGGATCCGACGTGCTCGCCGTGATGTCGACCGGGTACGGCAAGTCGGCCATCTACCAGATCGCCGGGCACCTGCTCGAGGGCCCGACGGTCGTCGTCTCGCCGCTGATCTCGCTGCAGCTCGACCAGGTGCGGCACATCGACGAGCGCACCGGCACGAACGACGCCGTCGCCGTCAACTCCTCGCAGTCCAAGCGCTCGAACCACGCCGCCTGGAGCGCCGTCTCCTCGGGGGAGGCCGAATTCCTCTTCCTCGCCCCCGAGCAGCTCGCCCGCGACGCGGTGATCGACGAGCTCGGCACCCTCGGAGTCGGGCTCGTGGTGGTCGACGAGGCGCACTGCGTCTCGGCCTGGGGCCACGACTTCCGCCCCGACTACCTTCGTCTCGGCGGCATGATCGACCGCCTCGGCCGGCCTCCGGTGCTCGCCCTCACCGCGACGGGTTCGGCCCCCGTGCGCGAGGAGATCGTGCAGCGGCTCCGGATGCGCGACCCGGTGCTCTTCGTGCGCGGCTTCGACCGCCCGAACGTGCACCTCGCGGTCGAACGCCACGAGAGCGAGCACGAGAAGGCGCGGGCCGTGCTCGCCGAGGTGGTGGCGGCCCCGAAGCCGGGCCTGGTCTACGTGGCCACCCGGGCGGACACCACGACGACGGCGGCCGAGCTGGCGCAGGCGGGCATCCGCTCGGCCGCGTACCACGGCGGTCTCGGCGCGACCGGGCGTCGCGCGGTGCACGAGCTGTTCCAGGGTGACGGCGTCGACGCGGTCGTCGCCACCTCGGCCTTCGGCATGGGCATCGACAAGCCGAACGTGCGCTTCGTGGTGCACGCCGACATCACGGACTCGCTCGACTCCTACTACCAGGAGGTCGGCCGCAGCGGCCGCGACGGCGCCCCCGCCCGGGCCACCCTGCACTATCGCGAGGAGGACCTGGGCCTGCGCCGCTTCTTCGCGGGCGGCCGACCCGCACCCTCCGACGTCGAGGCGGTCATCCGCTCTCTCGCCGTCGACGACCCGCGGATGCTCGCCGCCGTCGCCGCCCGCAGCAACCTCTCGCCCCGCGCCGCCGGCACCCTGGTGAACCTGCTCGTCGAGTCGGGAGTGGCGACCGAGGACACCGCGGGCATCGCCCTCGCTCGCCCGATCGAGCCGGCGGACGCGGTGGCCGCGGTGGAGCGTCTCGCCGACCAGCGGCTGGACATCGAGGAGTCGCGGCTGGCGATGATCCGCTCGTACGCCGAGACGACCCGCTGCCGCCGCCAGCTGCTGCTGGCCTACTTCGGCGACACCCTCGCCGAGCCCTGCGGCAACTGCGACACCTGCGACAGCGGCAGTGCGTACCGCCCGCCCGTACCGGCGTCGCCCGGCCTGCCCGTGTTCGCGAAGTCGCAGCGCGTGCGGCACAGCCTCTGGGGGCCGGGCGAGATCGTCAGCGTCGAGCCCGACCGCGTCACGGCGTTCTTCGTGACGAAGGGCTACCGCGTGCTCTCCCTCTCGGCGATCGCGGAGCACGGCCTGCTCGTCCCGGCTTGACGGGCCGCCCCTCTTTTCTCTGAGGCGTTCTCTGTGAGGCGGGGCCGCGGTTGACTCGGTACATGGAGCAGCCCCCGTTCGATCCGCACCGCATCGACGCCATCGTGTTCGACGTGATCGGCACCCTCGTCGACGAGGAGCCGGCGTGGCAGGCCGCCGCCGCCCGGCTGGCCTCTGCCGCCGGTCTCTCCGAGTCGGCCGGTGTCTCCGGGTCGGCCGGGCTCGCCGACCGCTGGGCCGATGCCCTGAACGACCGCATGGACGCCGTGATCGCGGGCACAGCCCCGTGGCAGCCCCACCGACGGCTCGTCGCCGAGGCCGCCTCCGCAGCGATCTCGTCACTGGGCGGCACAGCCAACGCCGCCACCATCGCGCTGGCCGAGGGCGTCGACCGCGAGTACCGCGCCTGGCCCGAGGTCGCCGAAGCGACCGCGGCCCTCCGCTGCAGCCGCCTGGTCGCCGGCGTCAGCAACGGCGACCTCGACTCCCTGGCCCGCCTCGCGAACGCGAACGCGATCAGCTGGGACGTCGCCCTCTCCACGTCCGCCGTCCGCACCTTCAAGCCCGACCCGGACGCCTACCACTACGCCATCGACGAACTCGCCCTCGACCCGGCCCGCACCCTCTTCGTCGCGGCCCACCCATGGGACCTCCGCGCCGCCGCCCGCCACGGCTTCCGCACCGCCTACCTCGCCCGCCCGGGCGCCGAGCGCCCGACCCCCACCGACCGCTTCGACGTGGAGGCCCCCGACCTCACGGCCCTCGCGACCCTCCTCGCCTGACCGGCGGCCTCAGCCGCGCGTCCGCTCCTCGCTGTCGCGCAGCTGCCGCATGACCCGCCGGTTCAGCTCGACGTTGCCCGCGCCCATGACCAGCAGCACGACCGCATAGACCAGCTGTCCCCAGTCCTCCCGCACGAGTGCGAAGACCGCGATCCCGACCATCCCCGCGATCAGCGCGCTGCCGACGACCTGCATCACCCGCGCTCTCCGCAGCCGCTTCTGCACGGATGGTGTGACGTCCGGTGGCCACGGCTCGTCCCACGACCGCCGGTGCAGCCACACCGTGCCGACCGACAGCAGGATGCTCGCCCCCACCAGCACGAGCGCCCCCGGGATGCTCCACGGCGGCATCGCGAGCAGCCACCCTCCGAGCACGGCCCCGCCGACGGCCGCGCCCACCGCCACCCACCCGGCCGCCCGCGGGCTCACGCCCGCACCCCGTCGAGCCGCTCCGCAGCGGGCCGAGCATCCTCGAGCCGCAGGGCCCCCGCGACCAGCAGCGCGAGCCCGCCGAACCCGAGTCCGTAGGCGACGATCGTCACCGGCCAACTCCCGCCACTCACCGTCGCGACGCCCCCGATCCCGTCGGTCCAGGTGCACGAGCGCCCGAGCGGGAGAACGGTCAGCTCCCCGGTCACCGAGCCCTCGGAGACGTCGTTGAGGGGCAACGGCGACTCGGGCCCCTCGCTCGCGCAGTTCACCGTGGCCCCGCCGTCGTGCAGCGTCACGCACACCGCGCCGACCCACACGAGGCACCCCACCATCAGCGCCACGAACCCCACCGCGACCGCCCACCACGCGCGCCTCATCCCCGCACCCTATCCCCAAGTCGACACTCGTCGCCTGAGCTCCGGTGCCAGAGGTGCTGGCACCACGAGGAGCGGACGTCGAGCAGCAGTGTTGCGAACGGCAAGTGCAGGTCGCCTATGCGGCCGGGGATCAGTAGGGCACGTCAGGAGAAAGCGTTGACGAGCCAGCCGAGCGCGAAAAGTCCAACTGGAATTCCATTGAGGACGAGCCCCCATACCGCGTGAGCTACGCCTCGATTGCCTGGACGTCGCACGCTATCAATCGCTACGAAGCCGAAGATAAGACCGATCACTCCGATCGAGGCACCAACAGGGCTGAGCAGGATGGTCATGAGCAGAGCCGACGAAATGATTCCCAGCACAAGGGTCGCTATTGCGCTGCCCGGGAGCGGAAGGCGGGGAGATGCTGAAAGATACACGGGCTGCACATAGACGGGCTGACCTTGCTGGGGCGGGTACGGCAAGGGCGGGTATTGTGCGGCTGGCTGCTGATAGCTCGGCTGGTGATATGCCGGCTGGTGATGTTGCGGCTGAGGCTGGTGGGGGGGCTGCGTCTTGTGGAGGCATCGGAGGGATGTCGTTGTTCACACGAGAATCCTACGGTCGTAGAGAAGGAGGCAGGTGACTACCCACGGCGACGCGCCAGGACCCTTTGCGAACGGCTGGATGGCGCGCAAAGTCATCTGGCGTTCGGAGCAATCGAGACTTGGCGCAGGGTCATTCATGATGTGAGTGGCCGTGAAGACCCCCGCTTGTCAGAATCGATCATGGCCTCAGCCCCGATGCACGTCACCGGCTACCTCCCCAAAGACGCTCCCGACCCCCGCATCGCCCAGGCGGCCCAGGCCCGCACCCTCCCGGTCCCGGTCCTGGGATTCACCCCTCAACCCTCTCTCGACGACGTCCACCTCGAGAACATCGAGACCGGCGGCGGCAGCATGACCGTCGGCATCAGCTACACGCTCTGGCGCAACCCGGCCGACCGCTCCGACCCGGTCAACCTCGCCGACCTCGACGCCGAAGCCCTCCGCTCCCTCGAGCAGCCCTCCCCGCACTCGCGACCGGCCTGGCTCCTCGAGACGATCGAGCGGATGCACTACCCCCTCCTCTGGGAAGCCGTCCGCACCACCTGGCACCGAACCCCGACCGAGTTCTCGGCCCCGCCGACCCTCCTTGTGGCCCACGCGCACCACATCCTCGCGAACCGTTTCCGCGCGGAGCTGGGCCTCGCCCCTGCCCTCACCGACCAGCGCCCCACCCACCCCGCCCACTCGGCCGATCTCCTCACCGAACGCGCCGTCCGCCCCCGCCCACCGGTCGACGTCGACGGCGAACTTCGCCCGGCTCTTGAGATCGACACCGACCCCTTGATCTACGCCCTGGCCGTCCCCCTCACTCCCACCTCCACCCTCACGGCAGTCGTCCCCCGAGCCGACCTCCCGCACGTCACCCTCGCCTTCGCCCGCCGCACCCCACCCACCCCCGGTTCAGCCACCGACCATGGCCATGTGGCAGGATGACCCGGATCGACCGGGGAGACGATATGCAGATGCACCACGCCAGACGACCGACACCGTCGCCCGTCGCCTTCGTCCTGAAGTGGGTGGCCATCGCCGCCGCGGTCGCCCTGATCAGCGTCGTCTCGATCACCGCCTACGCCGTCACCAGCGTCACCCAGCAGTTCAGCTCGAACGCGGTCGACATCGGCAACCCGACCGCCGCCCCGCCCGCCCCGCCGCCCTTCCTCGGCGCCTACGAGGGCGGCTTCAACCTGCTGGTCGTCGGCACCGACAACGACCCCAATCAGGGCGTGAGCTTCGGTGAGCGCGACGCCACCCTGAACGACGTGAACATCCTGCTGCACGTGTCGGCCGACCACCAGAACGCCGTCGTCGTCAGCTTCCCGCGCGACCTGGTCATCCCGCAGCCCGAGTGCACCGACCCCGCGACCGGCACCGTGAACGAGGCGAGCGACGCCGAGGCGCTCAACGACGCCTGGGGCCGGGGAGGCCTCGCCTGCACCGCGGCGACGATCTCGGGCTTCACGGGCGTCGACATCCAGTACGCCGCCGCCACCTCGTTCGACGGCGTCATCGAGCTCACCAACGCGGTCGGGGGAGTCGAGGTCTGCCTCACCGGTGACATCGCCGACACCGATTCGGGTCTCTACCTGTCCGCCGGCCGTACGGTCATCCAGGGTCAGGATGCTCTCGCCTTCCTCCGCAACCGCAAGGGTGTCGGCGACGGCAGTGACCTGTCCCGAATCGGCTCGCAGCAGCAGTACCTCTCCTCACTGCTGCGCAAGATCAAGAGCGAGAGCACCCTCTCGGACATCACCAAGGTCTACGGACTCGCCCAGGCCGCCGCCCAGAACATCAAGCCGTCGACCTCGCTGCAGAGCCCCGACTCGATGGTCTCGCTGGCGCTGACCCTGAAGGACATCGACCTCGCCAAGGTCGTCTTCGTCTCCTACCCGGTGGCCGAGTACGTGAACGACATCAACAAGGTGCAGCCCGTCCCCGAACTGGCCGACCAGCTGTTCACCAAGATCCTCGCCGACCAGCCCTTCACCCTCAGCCCCGACTCGGCCCCCACCGGCTCGGCCGACGAGGGCGAAGCCGCCCCCGACCCCGCTCCCACCGACGCCGCACCCCCCGCCGACGCCGCCCCCACCGACTCCGCCGCCACCCCCGAAGTCATCGAGGGCCTCTCCGGCCAGAACGCGGCAGAAGAGACCTGCGCGGTCCCCAACTGACCTCGAGACGGATGCTCTCCTAGACCCGTTTCGCCGACGACATTCACCTCGACGACCCAGCCACACCATCGTCGGCAAGCGCGGAGCGCGCGGCAGCCCCGTCGGGTTCAGGCGGTCAAGCGCCCGCACCCGGGATGCTGCCGCGCGCTTCGCGCTTGCCGACGGATGATCATGGCTGGGTCGGTGGAAAACAATCACTGATCGGCTGATTTGATTGACCCGGACAGCGCGCCCAGCTATAATTGAGGCACGCTCATGAACGGTTCAGTAGCTTTCTCGCCCACCCCCGCCGACACCACTCCGTCGGCCGTCGAGACGCGCGAAGCGCTCCTCCGGGGCATCGGTGCCGATGCGGATGCGGTGGCCGTCATCCAGAGAGAGCAGGCCGCTCTCGACGCGCGGGCCGTGCAGCATCTGGCCGCGGCGGCCCGCAAGTCGAACTGGTTGGCAAGCCTTCCCGGCGGGTCGCTCGAGCATGCGCGGCGGTCGCTGGTCGCCGAGATCGCCACGACCCTGCGTTTTCCGGAGTCGACGGCCGCCCAGCGCATCGACGACGCCGAGATGCTCTGCGACTTCCTCCCCGTCACCCTCGACGCACTGACCCGCGGCGACCTGACGTATCGCCACGCGCAAGCCGTCGTGCGGCAGGCCCGATCGCTCCCCGAGGCCGCGCGCGGCGAGTTCGAGGTCGTCGCCCTGGCGAACGTCCACCGCCAGACGTCGACGCAGCTCTCGTCGCACGCGCGCCTGGTGCGAGAGCGGATGCACCCCGAATCCATCGACACCCGCCACCGTGAGGCCCGCGAAGAACGAGCCGTCTGGCTCGAGAAGGAGCGCGACGGCATGGCCACCCTGGTCTGCCACCTCCCGGCGGTCGCGGCGACGGCCATCGACGACACCCTCGACCAGCTCGGCCGCGCCCTCCGCTCGCCCGAGGAGTCGCGCACCCACGCCCAGCTCCGAGCCGACTCCTTCGTCGAGCTCCTCCTGCACCGCGATGGCAACAGCAACACGGTCACCCGCGCGCGAGGCATCACGGCGAACATCGCGGTCACCGTGCCGGTACTGTCTCTTCTCGGCCACTCCGCCGACCCGGCCGAACTGCACGGCTACGGCCCCATCGATCTCGAGACCGCCCGCACTCTCACCGCCGGAGCCCCGTCGCTCCTGCGCATCCTCACCGACCCCGTCACCGGCCAGCGCCTCTCGGTGGGCCGCGACCGCTACAAGGTGCCGGCCGACCTGCGCGCCGCGGTCATCCTCGACGACGAGACCTGCCGCTTCCCCGGTTGCACCCGCAACGCCGACCGCTGCGACCTCGACCACGTCCTCGACTGGGCCAAAGGCGGCGAATCGAGCCTCGCGAACCTGGCCGCCCTCTGCCGCCGCCACCACACCCTGAAGCACCACACCGACTGGACGGTCACGGCGGCACCCGCCCGCGCCCTCCACTGGACCTCACCCTCCGGCGCCCGCCACACCACCGAACCCCCCGACCGCGCCCCCGCCCCGCACCCCGTCACGCGACCCGCACCGCACCCGCTCCCCGAACATCCCCCTTTCTGAGGCACAAGTAGCGGCCACGATTTCTTGTGCCCGCTTCCACGCCGGACCGGGCATTTTCCGGCCGGGGCACATCGAGTGCGGAGGCGGTGGGGCTTGCGCGTCTCGCATCGCTCCGCAAGGTACGTGGCTCGCGAGCTCATCCGTTGACGACGAACGACGGCCGACATCGATGAAGAGCCGGATGAGAGTTGCTCTAGAGCACGGCCGCGTACTCGTCTTCTCGGTGGTGCGAGCACGAAAACGATGGCACCACCACGGCTGGTCGTTCCGCCATCAGGTGTAGTGGTTCGGGTAGTCGACCTTCGAGGTGGCACGAGATCGTCGTCTGGATCATCCGAAAACCGCGGGTACAGCGAATTGATGGTCCACCCAGTACCCAGCAATTTCAGTTCGCTGGCAGAAGCCGCGGGAGTAGCCGCAGCCAACGCAAGGACAGCGACGCCCCACGCTGAATTGGCAAGCATCGTTCGACGCGATACGCCCCCGGTCGGTTGCGCAAGCAAGATTGAGAGGAAGATCCCGTCCGAGACCCGTCGCTAAGAATCCCGAACGCAAAAGAGCCCCCTCACTCGACCAGGGGAGGTCCGAGTGTGGGGGCTCAGTGATCTGTGCAGATCGGTTCGATGCTAGTTCAGGCTGCGTGCTGAGTGTCGCACAACTCGTCTACGCGATGGGGATCCCGGTCTCAGGGCGGGGAGGAGCCAGGCGAGCGGCAGGACGGTGTCGACGAGATGACAGGTGGGCACGATGCTCCTCTTACGGAGCGCGCGGCTCGCGCTGTGCGTCGAACTCCTCGTCGCTCCTCGATACACGCCTGACGCTCACTCCTTGCCCCGGTTTTGCGCGAGAATCTCGGGCAATGATCGACGGTGAATCGGGACTGAGTTGCCCCCTGTCTTGGGGGGATGCCTTCGAGCTCCGCAGGCCTATGCTGATCGGCACCCGGCGGATCAGTTTCGGCTAGCCCGTCATGGTGTGGAGATGGCTCCCCGCCTTGCGAATGTTTGGGGCATTCCGAGGCGGGGAGCAGACGAACCGTGTTCAGAAAGCTAGGGGTCTCGCTGAATAGAACGACCGTCTCGACCTGCGACGTCATTGAAACCGGCCGTCAGTGACGCTACACCCCGAGCGCGCCGTTAAGTGCGCACGGTGGGAACCAGGGCAAATTGGCCCTACTTATCTTGGAGGCTCCGCTGACGGTCGTGCCAGTAGGGTGACCGCCCGTCGTTTCTTGGACTCAGCGGCGATTGCTCTGAAATCCGTCGACACTGTCGCCTTCGACCTTCGTTCGTCCCTTGCCGATCCGACGCAAGTTCAGGATGCCGCTGGTCACGAGGGCAGCCATCGCGATCATGCTGAGGATGGGGCCGGCGGGGTGTTGCGGGCCCAGGATCAGGATGACGAGCTGGGCGGCGAACACCAGCGCACCGAAGCCGATGAGGGCCCATCCGAAGGCGCGTGAGTTGGCGAACCGGGTCATGGGGCCTGCTTCATCAGGCGGACGCTGCGCCAGATGAACCAACCGCCGAGCAGAACTGCGATGACGCCGCCCATCCACACCTTCAGGTGAAGGGCTCCGGAGAGGCCCCGCGTCATCGTCTCCTGTCCCATCGGGGTGACGAAGGTCATCGCACCCAGAACGACGCATAGTGCGCCGAACGCGAGCGCGAACCATAGGAACGGTTTGGACCGGCTGAGCTGCTTCATCGTGTCACCATATGGTTCCGGCGAGCCGCGGCGACCGGCGTCAGCCTCGGGAGGTGTCGATGATGAACGAGACAACGAGATTGATCAGAACGAACGCTGCTGAGACGAAGCACAGAGCAGAGAGCAGGATGCGGCGACGACCGAGCGGCTCGCCGTTGGCTCGCGGATGCTTGGTCGTCCACGACACCGTGTAGAAGGTCAACGCAAGGCAGACGGCAAGGCCGACCCAGCGCAGTGCGTTCAGCGTCTCCATGCACGCCAGCCTCCCACGACAAAAGGAAGCTAGACCGCTACTGACCCCTCAAGGTCATCGGCACTGTCTGCATGGCGGTTAGGCTCGAAACTGCGAAGGTCACGACGGGTCCCCTACTTGGTCGTGACCTTCGTGCCTTGTGTTCAAGCGGCCGGGGTCACACTTCGCCGACGAGTCCTGCGTTGAAGCTTCTTCCTGCTTATAGGGGGCGAAAAGGAACAGGGCGGCTCCTACGGATAGAAGGAAGAGCCCGGCAATCAGGAAGGTGAGTTCTCCTCCTTGGTCCCTCAGCAGCGACCGAAAGCTCAACAGGAGACATCCTGCTCCCAACGCCATGAGGACCGAGGCAATGTTGCGAAGTGCGCCTTTGGACCTACGGACGCTGCTCATGCGGCCACTGTCATTAGATCAACTACTCGAGCCCGATACGGTCGCCTGCAGCGTCGTGAGTGCAGAATGAGGGACGCGAACGGACCCACCTGGTATCCGAATTCGGACCAATCAGCGTTGTTGGCATGACCGAGGTGGTACCCGTCGTCTTCGTGCTCGGGCCGCCAAGCGGTTTCGATCAGCATGCCGGCGATCTCATCCACGACCCAGAAGTCATCGTCCTTGATTTCGCGGGCAAGCAACAGCACCACCGACGTGCCTCAATTAGAAATCAGCCACAGCGCTGGTGAGACGGCTGAATTGTTCCTCGAGGTGCTTTCCACTTGGTCGCCGCCCATGACATGACTCGTGAAAGCGATCTTGTAGTACATGTTTTTCTTCGGCAGTGCCGGAACGCGAACAGGAAACACTAGTTTCGTGACTTCGCCGGGTTTAAGGTAGTCATTGAGCACCATTCGCCGGCCGGGGTACCCGCTGCGAATCTCGGTCGCAAAAACGGCGGTCCCCCACTTCCCGCCAGGGAAGTTGGTTTGGAAAGTCGGGATGCCCGGGCCGTTCTGATCCGTGACGTTGTGCCCGTTCGGCCAAACCTCGAGCTGCGCTCCCCGCACCGTCAGCGGCCCCGCGTTCCTCACAGTCGCCGCAAAGTGAAGCGTCCGGCCTCCGCCTACGACGAAGACAGGAAGTGATTCTCGTTGAAAATCGGCCTTCTCGCGAGCACCCCCCGCCCAAGTAGTCAAATCTGAGCGGCCTGCAGACAATGGAGCCGCCGCCCCCAGAAGCGCTACGAGCGGGGCTGCGACCAATCCACCCAGTAGCGTCCGACGTCCAGTATCCATCTCAGTCCCCCCGAATCCTGCGGTGGCAACCGCGCCCTCCGAACGTACTGCTAGCTTCGGCCCGTCGCATTGCTCGAACGGGCAAAAGACAAGAGCCCCACATGAGAGGGGGGGTGTACCTTCACTGGCGTCCCTAGTATGTGACCGTGGGTACCAATATCGCGATGCTCGTCGTCGGCCTCGCTTTCGTCGCGCTAGGGACTGGCCATTGGAAGCGGCCGGACTGGTGATACCGCGATTACAAGGCCCTGTCCGACACCATGACCATGTATCCAAAGCGTCTGCGAGACGCGACCATGAATCGACGGGCAGTCAGAAGAACGGGCGTCGCCAGCATTTGGTTCGGAGTGTTCGTACTTGGGATCCTCGTGTGGCGGCTCTTCAACGCATACGACTTCATGTGACCGCCGACAGCAATCACGGCCTGACCGACATCGGACCAACCATCTGATGAGCGGAACCGCATCCGCCTTCACCCTGTTGATCCTCGGGTTGTGCGCCGCGACGATCGTGATGCAGAGCCTCGCCCGTCGTCCTCGATATCAGGGATCGAAACGCTTCAAGATCATCAATCTCTCGGTGTCCATCGTGATTTTGATCGTCTTCATCAGCATCGCGGCCGCTTGGTTGGAGCAGCAGACCAGCTGAGCCTCTGGACGCTCGTGAGAGCGGCTGGCGGGGCGGTCCGTTTTCTATGGCTAATCTGAGCATATGGACGACCCATTCCCTCTGCCGGAACGAACGCGGGAGTACGCTCAAGTCGCACTCGCTGACGCCCTTCAGGTCGTTATCGCTAGGCGCTCGTCCGAAGAGTGGGAGCTTTTGGCGGCGAATCTAGTGCTGATGGTGAGGTCGTGGCTGGAAACGGGGATTGACCCTGCAGAGGCCGTCGTGCAGGTCGCTATGTCTGGTGCGACCGCCTTTGATGCTATGGCAGGGGTTTTGGCCGAGGACCCCGTTCAACTCATGGAAGCTGTCGAATTTCCCATCTGGGAGTGAATAACACGGCTTCCGGCTCGGCAGTCGCGTCCGATGGCGGCTAAGTCAAATTAGTAGAACTCACGGGTCACAACTTTTCGAACGCTGGTCCGGGCATTCAGTCCCATCCGGGGGAGGAGGAGGAGGAGGCCGCCGCTAGAGGAGGCGAGCGAGCCGGTGGAAGTAGGCCCGCTCGTCGTCACCGAGCCTAAGCGCCCGTGCGAGACTCTCGATCACTTGACTTGAAATCTTGTGCCCGCGCCCCTGTTCAAGCCGCACGTAGTACTCGCGACTGATGCCGGCGACTGCGGCGAGTTCCTCGCGCTTCAGCCCCGACACCCACCTCCGTCATGTCGGCATCGTACCGACTGACGGCCCACGCGAGCGCCCCTAAGCTGTACGAGTTCGAGGGGATGATGATGAGATCGATGAGGAAGTTGTCTGTCTGCGGCCTGCTGAGCGCCGTGCTGCTGGGGGGCTTGTCCGGATGCGCGGGCGACCTCCTCCCGGGAGACCGAGGGAGCGCACCGACGCCGACACCAAGTGTGGCGAAGACGACCACGGTCTACGGCTTCGTCCTCATCACCGACCTGGGGATGACGGCGGAGAAGGTCGCGGAGCGGAGGAACCGGGTCAACGACTCCGGAGATTCCAGCTGTGTGGCACCCGACGGCTTCGAGGACATCGCGGCCGGTGGTGAGGTGCAGGTTCTCGGGCCCGACGGTGTCCTGGCTACGGGCACCGTTCAGGTCGGCGATTGGCAATCCGACGTGATGTCCGCCAACAACGTCAACGGATGCGGGTTCCCGATCGTGATCGACGACGTGCCCGTGGGCTTCGACCGCTACGGCATCCACGTCGGTTCCGAGTCGCGCCCGGCCTACGCCTTCACCGCGAGCGAGATGCGCAGCGGCCCCCGCCTCTTCCTGTAGGGCGCCGAACGTGGTCCGGCGTGCGTGCTTTGTCATGTGGCCCGCCGCTTGGACTGAGCCCGTGACGCCATGCGTCACTATTAAGACGTGGCCAGGTTCCGCGCAAGACCGAGAGCTCTTCGAGCATGGGTCCTCACCTACGTCACCGCAGTGTCGTCCGCCCTGGGCGGGGTCTTGGTCGTGAGCCAGGCCGCCCGCCAGGCCAGCTGGCCGCTGCCTCTCCAAAACGCGCTCGGAGTCGGGGGCGTATCTCTGATCATCGTGGCGGTGTGTGTCGCATTCTCGGCCCCGCCTCTCATCATGGCCAGCCAGCGAGACAAGCAACTCTCTGCCGAGTTCCCTTCGGCAGTGGTCTTCGGATTCGCGGCACGCCCTCACCCCAAGGCCTTCTTCGAGGCGCAAAAGCGACTCGATGGCCTACCGGCGGAACAAATCCGTCCGGTCTACTACACCGCAGTCATCTCGAACCAAGGAATCGACTTCTGGTGCGGGTGGCGTGCATATAGAAGAATCTTCTCTAAACCAGTTCACTCGATCGAGTCGATCGAGATGGCCCGAAGATCTGAATCCGGTCGAACGATCGACGGTTTGCTTCTCACCTTCCGCGACGGAACTCCGTCTCTCTTCGCCGGAGTCCACGGCGGGGCATTCGGGGGGACGGTCGTCCTCAAACGAGCTCAGCTAGCGACCGTCTATCAGAGAGCCGTCAGCGTTCTTTCTGCCGACAACTCCTAGGTGGTGAACCTCGGTTGAACTGGCCGCCCAGGAGTATCAGCCGCTCAGGGCCGCGCAGCCGGGGTTGTATTTCGAGTAGGCGACGGTGTCGTCGATGACGTTGGTTCCCCCTACCAGCGTGATCAGAGCGGGGTTGCGCGCGTTCACCAGTCCGCGAAGGGGATCAGGGATGCACGACCGCAGCGTGATGTACATCGACGCCCGTCCGGCACCGACCACGGCGGCAGCGGCAAGGGCATCCGGGAAGTTCTCGCCGGACGTGAAGTACGCGTGGCCGCTCGGCCCCGACCACTCATTGATGAGTCGAGACGTGTCGTAGCGCGTGGAGCCGGCGAACCGTGTCACGCTCCCCGCTCCGACGACAGAGCGCACCGACTGTTCGATACCGCCGGAGACGGCGTTGGTGCCGCCTGCGATCAGCACCGACTGGCATCCGAGGCGCTGAAGAAGAGACACGGCTTCCGGCTGGAGTGCTGTTGCCGATCCAGGCACGAGCAGTAGGGGCCCGTGGAAGCTCCCGACGAGCGGACTCACCGACAGTGCATCCGGAAACGACGCGCCACTGGCGATCGCCGCGGTGGAGCAGTTCAAGCCCGGGCGCCGTTCCGCGATCGCCATCGACGTGGCGAACCTGTCGGTGCCCGCCAGGCGATCGATGGGCGTCGAGGGAAGCACTGCCTTGACCTGCTGTTCGACGGAGTTCCCGACCGCTGCGCGGCCTCCCACGATCACGACCTTCTGCGGCGCCAGGCGAGCCAGTTCGTCGCGGGTGGTGACGGGCAGCGAGTCGGAGGTGGTGAGCAGCAGCGGGCCGCGATCGGTCGCCGCCGCCGGAGCGGCGGTCAGTGCATCCGCGAAATCGGACCCACTCACCAGATAGACCACGGGGACCCCGCCGTCATAGGCGCTCTGCGAGATGCGCACCGCGGTCTCGAAACGGTCCGAGCCCTCGAGGCGTTCGATGGTGGGCTGGATCGGGTTGCTCTCGTAGGGCACCTGCGGATTGATCACGAGGTTGTCACCGGCGGCGAGCGTGACGGTCGTCGGGTAGTACGTGATGTCGCCCGAAGCATCGACGTTGAATGACTCCGTGTTGGCGCCGATTCTCATCGTGTAAGGCCCGGGTGGGATTCCGGTGACCGAGAAGGCGCCGGTCGAATCCGCGTACCCGGAATAGGTGGGACCCTGCCAATTGCCGGGTGTCAACAGCTGCACGTAGTGAGTGCCGGCTGCCGGCCGACTGGGGAACTCGGGGGAGAGCAGGCGGCCACTCACCGCCGCCGTGTCCACCGCCGCCGCTTGTGTCGGCAACGACTCCACTTCTGATGCGAGGGCCGGTGAGGCGCCGACGAGTGCCACGGCCGGAGTCATCACCGCCATGCCCAGTGCC
Source organism: Herbiconiux flava (assembly GCF_013409865.1). Classification (NCBI taxonomy): domain Bacteria; kingdom Bacillati; phylum Actinomycetota; class Actinomycetes; order Micrococcales; family Microbacteriaceae; genus Herbiconiux; species Herbiconiux flava. Next base: position 85,154 of record NZ_JACCBM010000001.1, on the reverse strand, counting down.
GCGGCGAACCACCTCCGAGCTCGACCTGACGAAGTCTTCTCCATGGCAGCCACTATCGCAGGATCTCGACCATCAGCACCCACGCGTTCACGATCGACACGATGAAGATTACGATGAACCCGGCCGCCACATGGAACAGCCCGTCCGGGTTGCCGGCGATGAGCAGGATGCCCCCGACGAGCACGCCCGAGAGCTGACCGATCCCGAGCACGATCGTCGGAATCTTGAGGGCGAGCCGCGGCCCGTCGTGGCTCCGGAGCATCCGCACCGCCGCATCCACCTGGAACGCCAGTGCGGCCGCCGCGAACGCCACTAGCTCGATCCCGAGCACCTCCGCGCTCTGCGACGGGATGAGCATCGCCATCGACGACACCAGGATGACCGCGATCGACGCGATCGTGGCCCCGGCCCGCGCGGGCAGTGCCGACCCGGCGATGATCTGCTTCACGTTCACCGAGACGGCGACGATGATCAGCCCCGCGAGCGCTCCGGCGGCCCCCACGGTCGCCGCCGCGAAGTCGTGCCACCCCTCGAGATCCACGCTCGTCATGGGGGAAGCGTAGCGAACCGAGGAAGCGGGAAGCGGGCCGATCCACTGTCGAACCGGCCCGCTGCAGCGAACGGACTATGCCGCGTTGACCGACACGTCCACGGTGTCGTCGTACTTCACGCCGTCGGGCCCGGTCCAGAACGCCTGAATGGCACCTAGGATGCCCGGCTGCGCGTCGGCTGCGAAGGTGACGCCGACTCGTGCCGCACCCTCCCCGTCCGTGGTGGCGGTGTCCTGGTTCATCGTGAACGGGCCGGACACGTAGACGAACGACACGACCTGCCCGGCGACCGGGTTGCCCTCGGGGTCGGTCCTCACCCGTGCACCCGGCCGTGCGTCGTCGACCAGGGTCTCGCCGGGGTTGCCGGTCGCCGAGATACCGGCGAACGTGTACTTGGGGATGGGTGTCTCGCTGGCCGCAGCGAGGGGCGTCGCGACTGCGACGGCGATGACCGGGACGGCCCAGGCGGACCCGGCCAGGACCTGACGGCGGGAGATTCCGGGCGCGCTGACGTTCTTGCTCATTGGCATTCTGCTTTCGGATCGACCGCCCCTATTGGCGCACGGCACGGCCGTAGGGAATCGGCCTCGAGTCACCGGCGCGGGCGGAAAGCCTCAACCTATGCGGGTGTCTTCGCCCGCGGTAGCGCCCTGGGAGGTGGTGTTGAGGGTGACCTGACAGGCGGGTCGAGCCGGCCCCAGGGGGTACGCGAGATTCACCCAAACCGATCTCCGCGCGGCTCCGAAATGCGTTTTCGGGCTGAGAGCACAGCGAACGGTCTCATCGAGATCGCCTACCTGGGCGCTTCCTGGCTGTTACGCCACGGCAGCCCTTCGATTGTGGATCCGCCGTAGGTTGTCGAGAGCGGTTGCCAGGCGGAACACGTCCTTACCTGGAGAAGCCCCCCTTCCCAGCCGACCGGTTGACCTAGTGCCTTATGCGCTACCCACGCATCACCGTCGCCGACGGCCAGACCCGGAGAACTCGTCATGCCTTTGAACCGAAGAACCCGCGTGCTCATGGCCGGGTGCGCGGCGCTCGCGCTGGGTGCTGGAGCCCTGATCGGTGCTTCGTCGGCGCTGTCCATCACCGGAATCGAGGCCGAGTGCTCTCCGGTCACCCCGGAGTCGTACGTCAACGACCCCCGGACGGGCACGACCGACAACGGTCCAGCGGGGACGGAGGCCAATCCCTACGTGCCCGGGGTCACCGTTCTCTGCTCATCGGCAGATGGAGATGCCTGGGCGATCTCGCTCGGATCGGTCGCTGTGACCGAAGCTGACCATTCGGCCAGCATCAACGGGGGCGTCACCTATCTCGGCACCGATGCGGGGACGCCTTCTCGGGACATCCGGGTCGTCGTGCAGGACTCGGGCTCGACGAGCCATGTGGCTCAGCTGGACTCACCAGCGGACCTTGCCCCGATGGAGACGGTGGCTGTCACGGCGCACGTCGCGGACATCGGCGACGACGCTCCGACCAGCATCGAAGTTCACGTAACGGGTGGGGAGAGCTTCTTCTACGCCGTGTAGCCGGCCGGCGGCACGTCAGATGACGTCGAGACCGAACTCTGCGTCGATGGTACGTTGCCTCTTCGCGACCCGACGGTCGTGGATGAAGGCGATCCCGGCCGCCCCGAAGTACAGCAGCACCATCGGGATGGCGAGCAGGAACATCGACATGACGTCGGCCGCCGGCGTAGCGATCGCGGTGAAGAGAGTGATGACGAGAATCGCGACGCGCCACGACTTCAGGATCGCCTTGGCCGTGAGGACCCCAGCGAAGTTCAGCAAAACCAGGAAGACCGGGAGAACGAACGCGATGCCGATGGCGAGAACCAGCTTCAGCACGAAGTCGTAGTACGTGCGGGCCGAGATGAGAGCCGTGGTGTCCTGCGGCGCGAAGCCGGTGAGCAGCACGACCATGTGCGGCATCACGAACCAGCCGGCAGCACAGCCAGCCAGGAACAGCGGGACGGCTGAGAGCACGAAGCCGACCGCGTACTGCTTCTCTCGGCGCTTCATACCGGGAACCGCGAAGGCCCAGATCTGGTAGAGCCAGACGGGCGAGGAGATGACGACGCCCACGGTGAACGCGATCTGGATGCGCAGATCGAAGGCCGACGAGATGTCGGTGAAGTTCAGCGACGCCGTGCGCCCCTGGGCATCGGAGAGCTCCTGGATCGGGACGGTGAGCGCCTGCAGCACGGCATCGGACAGAATCCAGCCGACGACCATGCCGACCACGATGCCGAGCGCCGCGAGGAAGAGCCGCTTGCGCAGCTCGATCAGGTGGGCGCCGAGCGACATGCGCCCGTCTGCGGGCCGCTTCGACCGTGGGGTGCGAGGCGTCCGCGGTGCGCGCTCATCGCCCGAGCGCGAGCTCCGCGCTCCGATGGCGACCATCGTCAGTTCTTGCCGGAGTCTGGCTCGCTGCGCACAGCGTCGGAGTGAACCGGCGTCACGCGCGGCGTCTCCAGCGGGGGCGCGACATCCGTCGTCGTGGTGGCAGGCGCGGTGGCTGCGGGCGGCGCGGTGGTTGCAGGCGGCGCGGTGTCGACTGCATCGACCGGCTTGCCATCGTCGCGAAGGCCCTTGGTCTCCTGCTTGAAGATGCGCAGCGACTGGGCCAGCCCCTTCGAGAGTGCGGGCAGCCGGGTCGCGCCGAACAGCAGCAGGACGACCACGAGAACGATGATCAGGTGCCAGCCGTTGAGATTTCCGAGCATGAGTGAAGCCCCCTAGTGGTTTTGCTCGAGTGTAACCGGCCCGGTCATGAGACCGCTCCGAGCCGCGTGAACGGAAAGACGATGCTGAAGACGTGACCGACGACGCCGGATCGATCGACGAGACGGACGCAGGTCGTCGTCGTCGGCGCTCCCCGGCACTGCGCTATCGAGTCGCTCGACGCCGAGCGGTGATCGCCCAGCACGAAGTACTGATCGTCCGGCACGGTGAACGGGGTGAAGCAGCGCAGGGACGCGGGAACAGTCGAGCAGTCCAGTATTCCGGTCTCGAACGGCAGGTCCTCGAGAATGTACGGCTCGTCGACCATCGTGCCGTCGACGGTGATGCGTCCCTCCGCGTCGCAGCAGGACACCGTTTCGCCGGGCCCGGCGATCACCCGCTTCACTAGCACATGGTCATTGGTCGGCCCGATGCCCACTAGCCCGCCGACCCACTTGGCTGCGACCTTCAGAGGGTTCGTCTCCGCCGCTGGCGCAGGTTCCCAGGCGGTCGAGGCGTTGAACACGATGACGTCGCCGTCTGCGGGACCATCCCCTAGGTAGGCGAGCCGATTGACCAGGATGCGGTCTCCGATGTCCAGCGTCGATTCCATCGAACCCGACGGCACCGAGTACAGGCGCACCAGGAATGTCTGCACGAGAGCGAGCACCACGAACGCCGCCACCAGATTCACCAGCGGATTCCGCGCAAGTCGGCGCGACAGGGATGATCGTCCGCGAGATACAGAGAGAGGGTCCGTCTGCTCGGTCACAGTGCTCACGCTAATAGAACCGACGGCTCTTCCAGCGCGTTCTTCCGCTTCCGTGCGCCGAAGGGTGAATCGGCGGGTGAATATTGTGGCGCTCAGCTGATCGAACTCGTCGCCGTCGTTAGCTTCGACACGCGCGTGTGGGCTCCCCTGCACGCGCGCTTCGACGAACTTCGATCTTGGGGACCTTTATGACCGTCACACCTCCGCACGATTCCGACACCACGTTCACCGGTGACCACCGTGGCCTGACCCGCCGTCAGGTCACGACCGCGGCGGCCTGGGCCGCACCGGTCATCGCGCTAGCGGTCGCCACTCCACTCGCCGCGGCCAGTGATCCCGTCGAGAGCCCCACCGCTTACGTCTCGGGAGCTATCAACGCGACCGGCACGAGTTCCACTGCACGAACCGCTACGTACTCCGGCGGTTCGTTGAACTTCGACAGCGCCGGCGTTTCAGGCGTGGACTCCGGCAACCTCACCCTGGTCGTCAGCAGCACACGGGCCGGCTGGACAACGTCGACGGACATTCCGGCCGTCTATCAGGCGGCTGGTTGGACGCTCGTCTCAGCTTCTCCCGACGGCACGGTCTTCGGGTTCAGCCATGCTCCGATCAGCAACGGTCAGAGCGTCTCCATGCCTGGCGTCACGTGGAGCGCCCCCGTTGGCAGCGCTAAGCCGATCATCGCCATCTCGATCTCCTCCGACAGTGATGACGTCTCGGCGCTCGGCCTGACTTTCAGCTGATTCGACGGCCCGGTGCTGTCCGACTATCCGGACCGGCACCGGGCCTCACTCCTTGAGGAGGACCTCGGCCTCGAGGAGCTGCCCCACGGCGGCGCTCACCAGTTCGGTGGCGTCCCCGCTGGCGGGGCTCCCGACGTGCTCGACCACGTAGTCGACGAGCGAGGGGAGCGAACGACCGGTGGCGAGCGCGTCCCAGATGAACGGACCGATGCCGTCGATGACCCTGACCTGGTTGTCGTGCAACAGCACGTATGCGCCGTCGGAGGCTATTGCATCCAGCGGAACCCGCCGCCGATAGACGGCGCCGACCGCACCGCGCCGATCATCGGGCTGCTCCAAGCTGTGAAACGGAATCACCGCCCAGTCGGATGCGGACTCGTCGGCGTGGTCCTCCACGATCAAAGACGCCAGGAGTGGCGGGACGGTCCCCGCCTCCCGGTAGTTCAACCGCTGTACGCCACCGACACGATCGACGATCGTCGCAATCGTCTGCAGGGGACGTTCCAGGAGCGGGAGGTAGCTCATCTCCGGGATCAGCTCGACGAGAGCATCCACCAATCGCACCGGCGAGAGCCGTGGCTCATCAGGACCGTCAGGCTGTCGATTCAGCAGGACGATCGCACCGATCTCGAGCATCGCGTCCGGCAGCGGCAGCAGGCCGAGGTCGTCGGGGGACACCTGCGACTTGGTGTCGCTGTCGGCGACGATGACCGAGAGCGGCTTGCGATATGGATGCACGACACCCGCTGCGGCTATCCCGACCGTCTCGTCAGAGATGTAGGACCAGGCCCGGGCGACTGAAGAGGCAAGCGTTGTCTTTCCGCGTCCCGACGGGCCGACGAAGGCGACCACGGCGCCGTCGGGGGATGCGACGCCGCAGGCGTGCAACATCAGCAGTCGGCCTCGCTGCGATTCGATCGCGGCGAGCGTCACGCGGCTGGACAGCTTCGAGGCCAGGTCTCGGAAATCACTCGCGAAGACGTCAGGAAGCGGGCCTGCACCGCCGGACTCTCTGACGACCCCGGCCGATATCTCGACGTCAGCCGACCCCTCACGAACCGCTCCGCTCCAGATCTCGCAGAGCGCCTGATGTTCGCGAGACGTCAGCGAGCTATCGAGAGTGACACCTACGGATACGCCGATCGCATCGAGCACGAGCCGGGATCCTGTCACCTCTTCATCGTAGCGACCGAGGCCCGGATGCAGAGGTGTAGGGCTCGCATGTGAGAACATGAATTGGAATGGGGCTCGCAGAGCTCCTCGGGGAAAGGGCACTGCGTGGAGTTTCACGACTATATTCGGGCAATCCGCAAGGGTTGGATCTTCATCGTCATCTTCACACTGCTGGGAGTGGCGACGGCGGCCGTGCTGTCGATCGTGCGCACACCGGAGTACCAGTCGACCTCCAAGGTGTTCGTCTCCGTCCAGTCCATGGGGTCGATCAGTGACCTGACGCAGGGCAACAGCTTCCTCCAGAACCAGGTGCAGTCGTACGCCGATGTCGTGAACACGCCGCTGGTGCTCCAGCCGGTGATCGACACCCTCGGGCTGGACATGTCGGTGTCCGATCTGTCGTCGACCATCGTCGCCACCTCTCCGTCCGACACCGTCATCGTCGAGATCACCGCGGCGAACCCGAATCCGGAGGACGCTGCTCGCATCGCGAATGCCGTGGCTTCCAGCTTCGAGTCGGCGGTGGGCAACCTCGTTCCGCCGAATGCCGAAGGTGTCACGCCGGTCAAGATCACCGTGCTGCAGGCCGCGTCGGTGCCCGCGCTCCCGTCGTCTCCGAACGTCCCGCTCTTCGTTGCCGTCGGAACCCTGGTCGGACTGGTCATTGGTCTCGGCCTCGCGATCTCGCGATACATCTTCGACACGAGGATCCGCAACGAGCACGATGTCGAGGCCATCACCGACGCCCCGATCGTGGGCGGAATCGCTTTCGACGCGCGGACGCCCCAGAACCCGCTGGTTCTGCGTGACGACCCGCGCAGCCCGCGAGCGGAATCCTTCCGTACCCTTCGGACGAATCTGCAGTTCGTCGGCGTGGGGAACGAGTCGCACAGCTTCGTGCTGACGTCGTCGGTGCCCGGTGAGGGCAAGAGCACGACGTCGGCGAACCTCGCGATCGCCATGGCGCTCTCAGGCCAGCGAGTCGTCATCGTCGATGCCGACATGAGGAAGCCGCGTCTCGCCGACTACCTCGGCGTCGAGGGGGCCGTGGGACTCACCGACGTCCTGGTCGGGCGTGCCGACCCCAGCGATGTCATCGTCCGGTGGGGTGACACCAACCTCTACGTGCTCCCTGCTGGCCGCATTCCTCCGAACCCCAGCGAGCTGCTGGGCTCGGCGGCGATGGTCGAGTTGATCGAATCGCTCGAGAAGTCCTTCGACATCGCTCTCTTCGACGCACCCCCCCTGCTGCCGGTCACCGATGCTGCCATCCTCGCCACCAAGACGGGCGGCGCACTCCTCATGGTCGCAGCGGGCCGGGCGCACAAGAACCAGGTGCGCGGGGCGATCAGCACCCTGGCCAACGTCGGAGCGAAGGTCGCCGGCGTAGTCATGACCATGCTGCCCACGAAGGGTCCGGACTCCTACGGCTACGGCCGCTACGGCTACGGCTACGGCTACGGCTACGGTATCGACGAGCCGGCACCCGTGGTCGTCGACACCGACGACGACACCCCTCGCAAGCGGTCCAAGCGCAGCAAGGCACCGGTCGGTCGATGACGGGTCTCAGCCCGAAGTCGCGTCGCGACATCCTCATCGTCGTCGCCGTGCTGGTGCTGGCGGCAGGGGCGTTCGTCGCAGTCTTCTTCGCTCTGCGGACACCTCCGGTGCCCAATGCGGGGGAGCTGCCCGATTCGCCGGTGTCGGTCCCAGATGCCACTTCGGTTCCGAGTCCCATACCGACTCCGGTCCCCTCGACCAGCACCCCTGCAACAGGAACTCCGACTGCAGCGCCCGGTGCCTCGGCGACCGAGCCGACGGAGACTGTTCGGTTCCTCGATGTCGACGGCTCATCGATCGGCGTACGCGCAACGGCCGGCGCGTGCGGCGGCGCGGCCCCGGTCGTCGAACTGTCCGTCGACGACGGTGCGACCTGGGTGCCGACGGCGTTGCCCGTAGACGACGAGGTCGCTCAGATCGTCTCGCTCGACGTGGTGTCGGCGGAGCAGGTCGACCTCGTGGTGCTGGCGGGAGACGACTGCGAGCCGACGGTGCTGACCAGCTACACGGCCGGCCAGTTCTGGCAGGACTATCCAGACCGGCTGGGTACTGCGTCCTACGCCAGCCCCGCAAGTCTCAGCACGGTGGTCGTCGACGGCGATCGTGTCGGAGCTCCCTGCGGCTCTGCTCTCGGTGCTGCATCCGCAGACCAGGGCCTGGTCGTCCGCTGTGCCGACGGGGCGTTCCTCTTCCAGTCTCTCGGGGTCTGGCAACCGGTCACGACGCTCGGTCTCAGTGGCTTGACGTTCAATCAGGGCGATGATGCGTCCTATCTCGTCGGCGCGCAGGCCGGGCGGGAAGGCTGTTCTGGCGCTACGGTGTCGCGATTCGCTCTTGACGGCAGTACATTTGGCGGAGAGGTACGCGGGTGCGCTCCGGTGAACGGGTCGGCGACGAACGTGGCAGTTGGAGCTGACGACGAGGCCGTCTGGGTCTGGGACGGAACAGTTGTGGCGCGAAGTGCTGATGGTGGTGCGACATGGATCACTTCCTGAACGACCACGTCGCGAATCGCGCTGTTCTGCAGTGATCTAGGTATGGGGAAGCCGGCAGTAGTCATGCGGAAGACGAAGAACGTTGAGTAAGACGGAGGAGCGGCGCACGTCTGCGCAGAAGCCGCTCCAGAAGCAGTCCTGGTCCGATGACTTCAGCCGCAGGATATTCCTGACGGACGTAGCCGTGCTGGCTGTCGTGGTAGCGGCAGTCCAGATCATCTGGTTCGGGTTCAACTCCGCGAACCTGGCGGTGGGTCAGGCGTCGGGCGTGGTCAGCTACACCTTCATCTCGGTGGCGATCTTCGTTGCCTGGCTCCTGGTCTTGAGCGTCTACGGCACGCGTGGGCGCAGAGTAGTGGGCACCGGCACGCAGGAATACAAGCTGATCGCGGATGCGACTGTACGTCTGTTCGGGCTGGTCGCGATCATCGCCTTCCTCTTCCAGATCGATTTCGCCCGAGGCTATATTCTGCTGGCCTTCCCGGTCGGTCTGATCGGTCTGCTGTTCACACGCTGGATCTGGCGGAAGTGGCTCGCTGCGAAGCGGGCGCAGGGCGAATACGCTGCGAAGGTCCTCCTTGTGGGCTCTGCAGCGTCGGTCACCTACATAGCACGCGAGCTCAGTCGTCGGCCGGATGCGGGATATCTGGTGATCGGCGCCTGCGTCCCGACCTCGCTCGTGGGGGACAGTCTGCCGGGCACCTCGATCCCGGTCTTCGGGAACTTCGAACGGATCACCCGAGCGATGGAGGTCAGCGGCGCCGACACCGTCGTGATCACGAGTGCGGACGAACTTCCCCCTGAGCGTGTGCGCGACCTGAGTTGGGCGCTCGTCCCGGGTAAGCAGCATCTCGTCGTTGCACCGAGCCTCGTCGACATCGGTGGCCCGCGTATCCACACGCGTCCGGTCGCCGGGCTCCCGCTGATCCACGTCGAGACCCCGCGTTACGAGGGGAGCAAGCGATTCGCCAAGCGCACGTTCGACATCTGCATGTCGCTCATCTTCATCGCTCTGGCATCCCCGTTCCTCCTGGCCTGCGCGCTGCTGGTGAAGGTGACCAGCCCTGGCCCGGTGCTCTTCCGGCAGGAGCGGGTCGGTTACAACGGGACGAAGTTCCACATGCTCAAATTCCGGTCGATGGTCATCGATGCGGAGGAGCGGCTGCTCGAGCTGCAGAAGGAGAGTCGAGCAGAGGGCAACGCCGTCATGTTCAAGATGCGTGACGATCCGCGTGTCACGTCGGTCGGACGGGTCATGCGCCGTTTCAGCATCGACGAACTTCCACAGCTTTTCAACGTGTTCGGTGGCTCCATGTCGCTCGTCGGTCCCCGGCCTCCCCTCGAGCGCGAAGTGGATCAGTACGAGAAGCACGTCCATCGACGATTCATGGTGAAGCCCGGTATCACCGGTCTCTGGCAGGTGAGCGGGCGTTCCAACCTTTCGTGGGAGGACACCGTTCGTCTCGATCTGTTCTATGTCGAGAACTGGTCACTCACCGGCGACCTGGTCATCCTCTGGCGCACCGCCAAGGCAGTCGTGGCGAGCGAAGGCGCCTACTGACTCAGTCGCGTTCGATCGAGGGCACCGTGAAGAAGTCCCGGTCGTTCCGGTTGGCCTTGTCTTTGAGGTACTGCTGCGGCGAGTAGTGGAGAAGCGACATCGCGAGGTGGTATGCCCGGGCGGGACGGCTCGAGGAGGAGTTGCGCCGGATGCGATGGATCACGAAGCGCAGCTGCCGTCGGTCGGCCGCGGTCAGGTCGGCCCGGTGCTTCTCGAGGTAGCGTTCCGTATGATCGGCGCGCGCCCCGGAGTGGCCGGTCAGCTGACCGGACTCGTGTTTGCGCTGGAAGACCGAACGCTTCTGCACGACGGCATACCGGTGTCCGGCTTTGAGGAACCGATAGAAGAAGTCGGTGTCATTCTTCATCCGCAGTGCGGGGTCGAAGCCGCCGACTGCCTCGAAGGCCGAGCGCCGGACGACCATGTTGCTCCCGATCGTGCCGGCGTTCACCGCCACGACGTCGCGTGGAGAGAGGCCATCACGGATCGCAGGACCGTCCTTGAGCTGTTCTCCGCGGAACATGGAGATCCACGTGACTACGACGTCGGCTTGCCGGGACTCGAAGGCTGCAGCCGCGTCTTGAAGGTAGTCAGGGCCCCAGGTGTCATCGTCGTCGAGGAACGCCAGGTATTCGCCGGATGCCGCTCGTGCTCCCCGGTTGCGGGATTCCGAAGCCCCACCTGGGGTGTCGGCGTAGACGAGCAGCTGGACCGGCACGGCTGACGACTCAGAAAGTCGACGGCACGCCTCCTCCGTCTCGCCGTCCACCGTGTCGCTGACCACGATGACTTCGATCGGAAGCAAAGACTGCCTCAGGACCGACTCGACGGCCTCGACTAGGAAGTCCGCTCGACGGTGTGTCGGGATGACGCAGCTGAACCCGTGCTCCGCAGCGATCATGAGAGGGTCCTGAACTCGCGGACCGCCTCGAGCGGGCGCTTGGCGGAGTAGGGGACGAGGCCGGACGGGTCCGCGTAACCGTACGCGATCAGCATCACGACGCGCTCGTGGGCCGCCAGCCCGAGAAGCTGCGCCATCGCGCGGTCGCGGTCAGGGAGATCGGGCCAGTTGATGCAGCAGCTGGCCACACCCTGGCTCTCGAGTCCGTAAACGAGGCCCATCGCCGCAAGGCAGCTGTCGATGTAGATCAGATGGCGATCCCGCTCGTCGAAGAAGGCGGAGAGGTCTCCGACTATGACGATCATCCCGGTGAGCTGCTCGCCGTAGCCGGCCGTGCCCATGGGGATCTCGGCGACGCGGGCCACGCTCTCCGGGTCGTCGAAGACCAGGAATCGGTAGGGCTGGCGATTGCAGGCGGTGGGGGATTCTGCGGCGATCAGCATGGCGGCGTCGACCAGATCCCGGTCCACCTTCTCCTCGGTGAACCAGCGCACGGATCGCCTGTTCGTCGCGAGGGTCTGCAGATCTTCGATCGATATCGGGGACGGCATCGCCTGAGGGGGGTGCGGTCCGGACGCGATCGACACCGCTGTGGCACGCAAAGGTGTCAGCCTGGCGAAGTCGGCCCGCAGCCGTACGATCTTCGGGTTCTCCGAAGCGGACGTGGCCTCGAAGTACTCCGTGAGCACGGCGTGCATCCACCGGGATTCCTCGACGCCCAGGGGCGGGTACGGCGCCTCGTGCACATTGGCGAAGGCTCCCACGGTGGTGCCGATGTAGCCCAGTGCGAACTCCGCACGGCGGGGCCTCATCGTGAGGCCCTTCTCCAGCATGTGGACGTTGCGCCGGAGGGTGTAGATCTCGCGACCCGACCCGAGGGTGCGGTGGTACGCGGTGATGCCGGCGTCGACCGCCGACTCCTCGCGGCCGAAGGCCTCGCTGACCAGGCGGTAGTAGATCTTCCGGCGGACAGCGCCTCCGGAGAGGCTCCACTTCCCGAATTCCTTACGAGCTTTCGAGACGGCCCGGGCGGCGATACTTCTCTTCACAGCAATCCTTTTCGAGTGGGGGCTAGCGAGCCGCGAGGCGGTTTCGGAGCAGACGGACCGGCCAGATGACGGCGGTGGCCATCTGGCGGCCGGCCACCCTCGACTTGGCGCCGAGGAAGCTGGCGAAGAACGACGAGCAGATGTACGAGACCAGGGTGGCGATCGCTGCACCCGTCACTCCGGTGGTGGGGATGAGAGCGAAGTTCAAGCCGATGTTGACGGCTGCGCCGAACGAATGCCGGACGAGCGACGACCACAGGTAGCTCTCGGCGATGATCCACTTCGAGTAAACCGCACCCATGAAGACGAAGGGACACGCCGCGGCCTGGATGTACAGCACGGTCTTCGCGTCTTCGTAGTCGGGCCCGAAGATGACGTCGATGATCACGGTTCCGAGCACGACCACGGCGAGCGCGACGACGACGCCGATCCAGAACGCCTGATCGTAGGACCGCTGGAGCATCCGGCGGTACTCCGGGCTGTCGTTGCCCTTCTCCTTCCGGACCTTGAGCAGGACCGGGAAGGTGGAGTTCATGAAGACGACGGGGAGGAAGAACGAGATCTCGCTCAGTCGTGAGGCGGCCGCGTAGACGGCGACAGCCTTCGACCCGAGCAGCGCTTGGATGACGATGATGCTCGCCTTGAGGTTGGCCTGGTCGGCGAGGCTCGACAGCATGAGGGGCCAGGATCGGCGCAGGAGCTTGAACATCGAGGCGAATCCCGGACGCGAGAAGCCCGGGCTGTCCTTGTCCTTCAGGTACATGCCGATGATGATCAGGCTGGAGATGAGTCCTTCGAGCGAGTACAGCACCAGCATGACCCAGATGTTGGGCCACAGCGCCAGAAGGGCCAGGCGCACGCCGAACAACCCAGCCGTGACGGAGATGCGCGTTATCGCAGTCTTCTTGCTCCGGAGGTGCGAGAGGAACCATAGCTCCGGTGCATTGAGAGCGCGCCCGAACAGGGCCGATGAGGCGAGGAGCGTCGCCGCGATCGCGAGTTCGTCACCGCTCGTCAGGCTGATGCCACCGATGATGACGAATCCGACCAGGGCGAAGAACTCCCGGATGACCGTCAACGATGCGACGATCGCCGCGTTGGACTCCCGTTCGTTGACGAGCTCCCGCACGGCGAGACCCGAGAGCCCGGCCGACATGACGGCCACGCCGATGGAGGATAGAGCGACCGCGTAGCTGTAGACGCCGTATTCAGAGACCGGAACGGCGACAACGAGCAGAATGCCGATGACGGCGTTCAGGGCGAGTGACAGCCCCTGCTGCCCAGCGTTCCAGAAGCCATTCCCGAGTGAACGGCGGGCGTCGCCCGTGATCCTTGCCACCTGTCTCCTCTTCGGGCGAAGTGCGCCCGTCGAACTCGACCGAGCGAATTGCGCGACGGCCCGGGTGCGAGTCGCTCGCGTCATGGCGCATCCTCGCGACGCTAAACAGTACCATCGGCCGGGCCGGGCCCTCGTGGTCGGCCCGCGCTTGGATCGGGCGTATGCAATTGTCTCGTAGGCTTGGCTGGCGTGCGTCGATCACGCCAGACCATTCCGGGAGTGCACTCGTTGGCCAAGAAATACATCCTTCTCGTGGGCGTGGAGTTCAATAACCAGGGCGCGTATCTCATGCTGCGCGCCGCCGCGGAGCGCATTCGCGAGCAGTTCGGCATGGTGCCCGTCGTTGAGTTCCAGAACGGCCCCGACCTGAAGAAGAGGCTTGCCGGCGTCTATCCGATCGTCCCGCAGCGGTTCTACGGCCTTTTCACCCGCTTGACCAAGATCAATGCTCTCTCGCGGGTGTGGAAGCGATTCCCCTGGGTGCTCCCCACCGAGATCGCGGCGGTGTTCGACGGCTCGGGCTTCCGATACGGCGACGAGTGGGCGCACCAGCGCCTGGATGTGAGCGCCGGGAAGCTGGCCGCGTGGAAGGCCAGAGGTGTTCCGGTGTACATGCTGCCCCAGGCTTTCGGCCCGTTCGACAAGACGGCAGAGCCCACCCTGACCGCCCTGCGAGCATCACGGCAGATCATCGCGCGAGACCCCGAGTCGCTCGCCCACGTCGAGAGCATCTTCGCGACCGGCTCGGGAACGGTGCGCCTGTTCCCCGACTTCACTGCCGGGCTCGCCGGGCGGTTCCCCTCCCAGCACGAGTCGCATCGCGGCGGCACGCCCATCGTGCCGAATGTCAACATCTACGCCAGAGCCGCCGGCCCGGAGGCGAAGCAGCGCTACATCGAGAATCTCGCAGCCATCGCCGTCGATCTCCACGAGCGCGGACTGAAGCCCTATGGCCTCGCCCACGAAGGTCGCAGCGACCTCGACGTGCTCCGGCGGGTCGCCTCGATCGTCTCGAAGACGTCGAACATCGACCTCGAGATCGTGGAAGGGCTGAACGGGATCGAGCTGAAGGGGCTGATCGGGACCGCTCCGCTGCTGGTCTCCGGCCGGTACCACGCGGTCGTGAGCGCGCTGTCGCAGGGAGTCCCGACCATCATCCATGGCTGGAGCCACAAGTACAGCCATGTCGCCGACGACTTCGGCGTGCCGGAGCTCCTGTGCGACCCCCTCGGCGACGCGTCGCTGTCCACCGACATGATCGAGTACATCCTCGACAACGCCGAGCTCGGGGAGCGCATCCGGATCGCAGGGGCAGAGGTGCGCTCCCGCGTGGAGGAGATGTGGGCGTCGATCGAGTCGGATCTCGCGTCGCAGCGCGGCCAGAGATGAGGCGACGATGATTTCGGTGTCGTCGTGACGACGAGCAGACCCGAGATCGCGACGAAGCAGTCGGGCTTCCGGGGTGACGTCCAAGGGTTGAGGGCGATTGCCGTCGGGTTCGTTCTCATCTACCACGCCGGTGTGCCGTTCCTTCCCGGCGGGTACGTCGGTGTCGACGTGTTCTTCGTCATCTCCGGCTTCCTGATCACGAGTCACCTGCTGCGATCGTTGGCGGTCGAGGGCCGCGTCCACTTCGCCGACTTCTACGCCAGGCGGGCCAGGCGCATCCTCCCGGCGGCCCTGACAGTCCTCGTTCTGACTGTTGTGGCGTCCGTCATCTGGGTGCCCCCGCTGCAGTTGAAGGCCATGCTCCAGGGTGCGATCGCCACGGCGTTCTACGTCCCGAACTACTACTTCGCTCTCATCGGCACCGACTACCTCGGGGAAGAGACGCCGTCCCTGTTCCAGCACTACTGGTCGCTCGGCATCGAAGAGCAGTTCTACCTGTTCTGGCCCGCGGTGCTCGCGCTGGGGTTCGTCGTGTTCCGTCGCTCTCGCGGTGCTCTCTTCGCCTTCGTCGCTGTGTTGACGGGATGCTCATTCATCGCTTGCGTGCTGATGACCACCGCCGACCAGCCCTGGGCATTCTTCTCCCTTCCGACTCGCGCGTGGGAACTCGGAGTCGGTGGTCTCGTCGCGTTCCTGCTCGGCTCGAGGAGCGGTCAGGGCGCGTCGACGTCCCGTGCGCCGAAGCGATGGGCGGCGGTCAGCTCGCCGCTGCTCAGCTGGGCGGGTCTTGCAGGACTGGCAGCCGCTGGGTTCCTGTTCACGGACGGGACGTCCTTCCCGGGCTTCAGCGCCGCACTCCCCGTGCTGGCCACGGCGCTGCTCATCATCGGCGGAGCAGGTCGAGCAGGGTTGCCGCAGCGCATCCTGTCGATCCGGCCGCTCCTCTTCATCGGCGCGATCTCCTACTCGCTCTATCTCGTGCATTGGCCCGTTCTGCTCATCGTCCAGGCTGCGGTAGGTGTGCGCGATCCGCTGCCCGTCTGGGCCACTGCCGGACTCGCTGTGCTGTGCGTCCCGCTCGCTTGGCTGCTGTTCCGGTTCATCGAGACGCCGGCGCGCAACCCACGCGCGCTGACGAACGCCAGGCCGCGCCGGAGCCTTCTCATCGCCGGGAGCGCTTCGGTCGTCATCGCGGCGCTGTGCGGTGCCGGAATAGTGGCGGTCGGCACGATCCCGCTGCACTCGCAGCGGTCCGCCCCGGCCTACACGGCGGCGGCGAACCCATCCGGCACCGACTTCGTGCCGGAGAATCTCCGGCCGGAACTCCGCGAAGCCAGCGATGCCAACCCGATCATCTCGGACAACGGCTGCCACCTCGACTTCGCCGAGACCGATGCGACGGGGTGCCAGTTCGGCCCAGATGATGCGCCGGACGTGGCGCTGTTCGGCGACTCGCATGCCGCCCACTGGTTCCCACCGCTCGCGGAATTGGCCGACCAGGGGCGCATCCACCTGGACTCCAACACCAAGAGTTCCTGCAATTCCGTCACGGTCGTCAGCACTCTGAACAACGAACCGTATCCGGAATGCGATCAGTGGCGGCAGAACGTGATCGATCGCTTCGCGGCCGACCCGCCAGACGTCGTCATCCTCGCGAATTTCGCGCGGTCGACGGACGTGGACCACGGGTCGGAAGACTTCGACAGCTACTGGGAGGAGGGGATCGTCGACGTCGTCCGCTCACTCCCGGCATCGACGGATGTCATCATTCTGGGCGAGACGCCCGTGATGGGGATCACTCCCTCCATCTGCCTTTCGGCTCACCTCGATGACGCGGACTACTGCGGTCTCGCTCCGGAGGAGGCGATCGATGACGGTGCGCTGAACGCGGAGCGTCAGGCGGCCGAAGCCACGGGGGCTCAACTCCTCGATCTGAACCCGTACATCTGCGACGCCGACCTGTGCCCGCCGATCATCGGAAACGTCCTGGTCTACCGCGACGGGCACCACCTGACGGTGCCGTTCACCACGGGGCTGGCGGGTGTGTTCGCCGACGCCATCGAATCGCGACTCTGACCGGCACCCGTTAGGCTTTGTCCGCTGGATGCTCCGTATCCGCGGGGGACGAAGCCGAGCAGTCGGGGAATGACGCGTGCGAGACAGAAGATCGATCCGCAAAGGTGAGCAGTCGGTGCCCCGGGAGGTCAACGGGGCGCGCACCGTCTCGCTTCGCGTGGTCTTCGCGGTCGCGATACTCCTGCTGCCGCTCGAGCTGGTCGTGCAGCGTGTCGTCGGCCAGCCGTATCCGGGTGTCTACCAGCCCAGCTTCGCCGCGACCCCGCTCGTCGGCGACACGCTCACCGCCCGGGTTCCGATCGTCCACGTCACGTTCGCCGACGGCACCGAGCAGGAGGTGCCGTTCGAGGAGATCCTGCCCGACGCCAAGCTCCTGAGCACGTCGGTGTTCAAGTCCGCGTTCTTCGACGAGGCGCACGCCAACGAGCCCGCCACCGTCGAGTACCTCCGCGAGCTCCTCGGCCGCAGGTTCCCGGAAGCCGATCCGACCACGATGGTCGTGGACTGGACGCAGCAGAAGATCGACGTCCGTGACCCCGATGTGCGACCGGGCACGGTGACGAGCACGGTCGTCGTCCAGCTGAGGGGAGCCGCCGAATGAAGATCTTCGACCGATGGGTGCTCCGCGGGCCATTCACCGCAGAGGACGTGAGCATCTACCGCATCGTCTTCGCCGTGGCGGCTCTGCTGCTCCTGCCGAACGCGCAGTTCCTCAGTTCGTACCCGACATCCTTCTTCGACCCGCCGCCGGGGCCTTTCCAGCTCCTGTCGGAACTCCCGCCGTTCCCGGTGCTCGTCGCGCTCGAGCTCGCACTCGCACTCGCACTCGCACTCGTCGTCTTCGGCATCCACACGCGCGTGGCCTCGGTCGCCGCAGGGTTGCTCATGGTCTCGGTATTCGGGCTGACCTACAGCTTCGGCAAGATCGACCACACGATCTTCCTCCCGTTGATCGCGCTCCTAGTGGTGTGGACGGGCTGGGGGGCCCGGCACTCGGTGGACGCTCTGTCGTCCCGCGTGCCGGATCGGCCCGTGGCGCAGTGGCCCCTCCGGCTGCTCGCCGTCCTGATCGGAGTGGGATTCGCCACGGCGGCCGTCCCGAAGTTCCTCGGTGGATGGTTGCGACCGGGCACGCAGGCGACCGAGGGCCACTACTGGTATGAACTCCTGATCGACGAGAGAACGGTCGGCTTCGCACCGCTGTTCGGTCACATCACCAGTCCGATCTTCTGGGAACCGCTCGATTGGCTGACCATCGCACTCGAGGGCGGACTCATCATCGCGGCCATCAGCTGGCGGTCGTTCCGGATCATGATCGCTTTCGCCGCAGTGTTCCACCTCGGCGTGCTCATCATGATGAACATCCTCTTCACCACCAACGTCATCGCCTACGCCGCCTTTCTGCCCTGGGGCGCCGTTGCAGCTTGGCTGGGCGCACGGGGCCTGCGTGGACCAGGTTGGAGTGCGCGGTTCAAGCGGAGGGCGGCGTGGATCGCTGCACCATTGCTCGCAGTAGCCGCGTGGGCGGCCTCGGTGCTGCTGCCGATCGAGGTCGAGGACGGGATCAAGTTCGCCATCATCATCATCGGGGGAATCGTCGGAGGTGCCTTCCTGGTACTCGAAGCGATCCGGCTCGTGAGGTGGCTGCAGGGTCGCCGAGCCCGGTCGCCCATCGAGGCTTCGTCGTCGAACTAGACCCAGGCCATATTCCCAGCCCGCGGGTAGTCGCCCTGAAACATTGCCTGTGTTGAATGGCAGTGGAGAGGAGTTCGTGAACGAGGAATCCAACGCCAGTGAGACACCCCGTCCGACCCGCAGGGCATTTCTGCTGGTCGCGACGAGCGGTTTGGCGACGGTCGGGTTGGGAGTCATCGGCGGTCTGAGCCTCTCCGCCCTCACGAACGGACGGATGCTGTCCGCCGAACTCACGGACACCGCCGACAGCGCTGAGCTCACGGCATTGTCGGACTCCGATCGCGACGCATCGACGGCGCTGAAGCGTTTCCTGGCTTCGGCCGGGCCGGCGGTCGTATTGAGTGGGCGGTTCACGATCGATTCTCCGATCGACGTTCCACACCACGTGCAGCGGGTCACGCTCGCTGCCGGTAGCGCACTCAAGGTGCGCGGGGACCACAACGGAATCCGTCGCATGGGCTCGATCGTGTTCCGAGAGCGGACCGGGCACACCATGCGAGAGGGTGCCGAGCACTTCGTGACCGATTCTCCTGCTCGCTATTCCAAGAACGAGTATTTGCTGCTGTCGGGTGCGAACAAGGTGAAGAACTCCGGTGATCGCTACGGCTACCTGAGGCGGGTGACGTCAGTCGACGGCGACCGTGTCTACATCGACCGGCCTCTCCCTCGGGTCATCGACAAAGACCCGCGCACCTCGTCGGTGCAGCTCGCTCCGACGATCCGTATCGATGGCGAGGGCGAGATCTACAATCTCGATCCGCGCAAGGGAAAAAGCTCGTTGGTCACCCTCAAGGCGGTGGAGAAGCCCGAGGTGTCCGGGATCGAGGTCCATTCGAATGGGGGGATCGGTGTCACAGTCGCCCACTGCCACGGGGGAACGATCGACTGCACTGTACGCGACCTGCTCGACGACGGCGTGGACTACTTCGGATACGGCGTGAACGTATCGGGTTCGTCCCGTGATGTGATGGTCGGTGGCTTCATGACCCGTGTGCGCCATGCGGTGACGACGAACGCCGGCGGCTTGATCGATCAGGTCGGCCATGCCGGCGAGCCCGAGGACTGCACGTTCGCGCCGCGGGCCGAGGACTGCTCGAACAAAGCCATCGACACACACCGCCTCGGGTGGGGCATCGTCATGATCCCCGACGTCTCGGGAGGCAACGGCGGAGTGCAGGTCCGAGCCGACAACACAACAGTGAAAGGCGGCCGCGTCCGCGACGTCAGCGTGTCGGGCGTCACGATCGCCGAGGTCGTCTCCGTGCCGGCGAGGGTCAGCGGAGTGATGATCCAGAACGTCCAGGACGGGATAGGCATCCGTTGCCGCGGTCCGGCGGACATCCAGGACTGCGTGATCATGGACACTCCTGGAGTGGCGGTCGAGATGAACGACGGATCGTCGATCGACGGTCTCGACATCCGGAACGGTGGCGACGTGCGCATCCGGATCCTCGGCTCGGACAACTCGGTCAGGAACGTGCTCGTCGACGGCTCCGCCGAGTGACCGACGCGACTCCCGTCGCGACTTCAGTAAGCTGACGTGAGGGGAGGCCTGATGTCCAAATCGAATCCACGCGACAACTCGACGTCGAGAGACGCCGGATTTCTACTCGCCGGTGTCATCGCAGTTCCTCTCGTCACCTTCGGCGCCGTCTCCGGCGGCCCCAATGGCGTGGTCACTGTGCTGGTCGTGGCGATCGCGCTCGCCTCGGTCGTAGCCGCACTGTCGAACAAGCCGGTGCTGCTCATCGGGCTGCTCGTCGCTGCGTCGGCTTGCCAGCGGGCCCTCAGCGCACTGACCGGCAGTTCGCTGGCTCTCTGGCTCGACGACGCGGTGCTGATCGGGTTCGTCGTCTACATCGTCATCAGGTTGTCCAGCCGATTGCAGGGCAAGTTCTCCCTGGTGCTGACCCTTGTCGTCTTCGTATCGTTCCTCGGTGTGGCGCTGCTTCGGTCCACCGAACTGTCCGTCGGCTTCTACCAACTCCGGCAGGTGGGCGTTCCGGCCATCCTCTTGCTCTTCGGGATGATGGTGGACCGCGAAGCGCTCAGACGCGCATCGCCGGTCGTGGTCGGTTTCATCGCGGTCGGGGCACTGTACGGCGTTCTCGAGCTGGGCGGTCTGCGCCTGATCGACCCGGCCACCGCAACCGGGCTCAACGCCTTCTCCACGTCGAGCATCCGTGAGAACGGTCTGCCCGCAGCCTACCGATACTTCCTGTCGGACGGCGTCGTGCTCTCCCGGGTCGGGGGGTTGGTGCTGAATCCGCCCTCGTTCGGAATTCTCGCGGCGAGCGGACTCCTCTGGCTCCGCTTCTCCTCAATGAAGCGGGGCGTCGCGTTCTACGCGCTCGCGGTCCTGTTCTGCGGAATGACGATCGCATCGCTCGGCCGGGGTGGCTTCGTGGTGCTCGGGCTCGCCTTGGTCCAGCCGCTGATCTCGCGATACTCCGGACGACTCGCCTTCGCTGTCGTCGGCTTGGTGATGGGTTTCGTCGCGTATTCCGAGATCTCTACTCAGGGGCAGAGCGGTAGGCATGCCGAGGGCTTCCTCTTCGGGTTGACCTATGCTCTGACGCATCCGCTCGGTGGCGGTTTCGGGCTGGTGGGCAACTCCGTGGCCAGCCTAGAACTCGAGGGTGCCGCCTCCGGCGCTGCCGAGAGCCTCGCGGCCATCTTCCTCACCGCGATCGGGTGGCTCGGTCTGATCATTCTGGCTTGGCTGCTTGTGAAGGGCGTGGGCGCCGGCCGCACCATCCCCGGAGTGGCATTGACGGCCGCGGTTCTGATCACTCTGTTCTCGGAGACCGCCGGCGGTCTCGATGCTGCCGGCCCGCTGTGGATCCTCGCCGGAGCCGCGCTCACGCAGTCCTCGGCGCGGGAAGTCATCGCCGGGGTGGTTGCTCGAGGCAAGACGGACGTGGTGGCGCATCCCCGCGACGGGGCCGGACTCCGCACGAACATCCCGACCCTGACCTGAACCTGGGCGCTCAGAAGCGTGGATTTTCGCCTGTAGGGTGATGTGGCGGGCCCAGCCCGCGGTCGAGGGTCATCAACGAGGGGAACACGCTTGCAGGTCGCAGTCATCGGGCTCGGATATGTCGGATGCGTCACGGCGGCATGCCTGGCCGACGCAGGGAACACGGTCGTCGGAATCGACTCCGTCGCGATGAAGGTCGAGGCGGTGAACGCCGGGCACACGCCCATCGTGGAGCCGGGGCTCGACGAGATGGTGGCTGCCAACCATGCCGCCGGGCGCCTCAGTGCGAGCACTGACTTCGCGCGCATCGACGACGTCGACGTCGTCTTCGTCTGCGTCGGGACGCCCTCGGCAGAGACGGGCGCTCTGGACCTGACCTACGTGCGGGCTGTCGCCACCCACCTCGGCACAAGACTGCAGGGTCGGAGCAAGCCGCTGACCGTGGTGCTGCGGAGCACCGTGCTCCCGGGCACCACTCGCAACGAGTTCATCCCTCTGATGGAATCGAGTTCAGGGCTGACCGAGGGCACGGACTTCTTCGTCACGTTCACCCCCGAGTTCCTCCGTGAGTCCTCGGCGATCATCGACTTCCAGAACCCTCCGCTCAGCGTGATCGGAGCCGAGCATCCCGCCTCCGCCGAACTCCCCGCGGAGTTGTTCTCATCACTGGGGGTTCCCGTTCAGGTCGTCTCTACCGGTGTCGCGGAGGGGCTCAAGTACGCGTCGAACGCCTATCACGCGGTGAAGGTGACGTTCGCGAACGAGATCGCGCGGATCTGCCAGGCATCGGACATCGACGGCCGTGAGGTGATGAGCCTCTTTGTACAGGACCGCGACCTCAATGTCAGCGCCAAGTACCTTCGCCCGGGTTTCGCTTTCGGAGGGTCTTGCCTGCCGAAAGACGTGAAGGCCTTGCAGCACCACGCGGACGAACTCGCCGAGACCGTTCCCCTTCTGCAGAGCCTCAACGACTCCAACGACCGCCACATCATGCGGATCGTGGACGTGGTGAAGGGGTTCGGCGTAACGTCCGTAGCGCAGATCGGCTTGTCGTTCAAGCCGTCGACGGATGATCTCCGCGAGAGCCCGTACGTGAAGCTGGCCGCAGCCTTGGAGGCCGAAGGTATCGCCGTGAAGGCCTATGACCCGATCGTCGACGTCGATCGTCTGATGGGTGCCAATGCCGCCTTCGTCGAGGCCACGCTGCCTCACCTCTCGGAGATGCTCACTGACTCCGTCACCGACTGCCTCGAGGGAGCGGAAGTGATCCTCCTCGGAACGAACAACGCGGAGGTGTGTGAGGAAGTACTGGCCCACGAGGCCGTGGCTGTGGTCGACCTGTCCGGAATGCTGCCTGTCAGGGTGGAGAACCTCCTCCGCAGCCGCGACGTCCGTCCCGGAACCCGTGCGTACACCGGTGCTGCATGGTGAGGAACACGGCGAAGGGGCCGGCCGTGTACCTCAGCTGGGTCGCCTACAACGGTCGAAGCGCCGGTATGGCCGAGGGCTTGGGTATCGAGCCGGTGTACATCTACGGCGGTGACGGCATCTCCTTGCCGGTGCGCTACTGGCGGCAGTGGAAGCAGACGGGATCGATGCTCCGCGCGAAGCGGCCGGCCACCGTGATCGTCATGCAGCCCCCGTTCTTCTCGTTGCTGCGGTCGTGGATCTACAGCCTGGGCTCGGGGGCGAAGTTGGCCGCCGACATGCACACCGGGGCCTTCCAGGACCCGCAGTGGTCCTGGGCCACGCCCTGGATCCTCCGGATCGCACGTCGACGCGGCAACAGGGTGATCGTGACGAACAGTGCTCTGGCGGCTCGTGCTGAAGCCGCGGGCGCCACCGTGCTCATCACGCACGGGTACCTCAAGAAGTTCGAGCCCCCTGCGTCGGAACGATTCGACGACCCGGCGCTGGACGGGGCGAGTCGCGGTCGCTTCGTGCTGCTGCCTCTGGGGTGGGGGTACGACGAGCCCATCGAGGAGATTCTCGAGGCCGCTCGCCGCACGCCCGACGTCGAGTGGGTGCTCACAGGGAAGGCTCCCCAGTCCGCTCGGGACGCCGCCAGCCCGAACGTCGTCTTCTCCGGTTTCGCATCCCGCTCCGACTACCAGATCCTTCGGCATCGCGCGTCGGTGATCGGCGCCATCACGACGGCGGAGGACACGATGCAGCGAGCGGGATACGAGGCGCTCGAGGCGCACACACCTCTGGTCACGAGTCCCATGGTCGTGCTCAAGGAGTACTTCGGCGACGTCGCCGTCTACGCGGAGCCGACCGCTGAGGGGATCTCAGCGGCGATGCTCGCCGCCCTCGCGGAAAACGATGAGCGTCGCCTCGGCATGGCATCGCTCTTCGAACACAAGGTTGCTGAGCAGGACGCCGCGATGAAGGCCATCACGTCCTGGATCGCGTCATGACCGAGAGCGTCAGCTGCATCATCCCCACCCACGCGCGCACCGACTTCCTCCGGGAAGCCGTGGAATCCGTCCTCGCCCAGATCCGGCTCCCGAGCGAGATCATCGTCGTGACGGATGTCGAGGATGATGCGACGGACGCTCTGTGTGCCGAGATCGCCCGATCATCGCCGGTGGCCGTGACGCTGGTGCACAACGAGGGCCTGTCAGGGGCGTCGAGCTCTCGCAATCTGGGCGCTGCCGAAGCGAGTGGGCAGCTGCTCGCCTTCCTCGATGACGATGACAAGTGGAAGCCCGACTACCTCGAGACGGCCGTCCGGCTCCTCGAGAACTCCAGCGCCGACGGAGTGGCGACCTGGCTCGAGATGTTCCGAGACCAGGCGACGGCGCCCGGGCTGCATGTCAGCCCTGGGCTGGCCGCGGCCGCCGCCGCCTCGAACAATCCTGGCGTCACGGGCAGTAACTTCATCGTGACGGCGGGGGCGTTCGCTCGACTCGGCGGATTCGATGAGCTGCTTCCCGTGAAGAACGACGGCGACTTCTTCTTCCGCTTCCTGCTCGAAGGATTCGACTACGTGGTGAATCCTCGCGCCGCGGTGCTGCAGCGCAAGCACTCCTCCGGACAGCTGACCGGCCGCACCGAGTTCAGGGCAGCCGGCCTCGAGGCCTACCTCGCCAAGCACCGGCGACACCTGACCCTCGCGGACCGGCGTTTCATCCGCCTGTCCGCTGCGCGCATCCGCTATCACGCCGCGCAGTCGCGGGGAGCGAAGGTCAGACAGCTGGCGCTCGGAGCGTTCTACTCATCGCCCAAGACGATCCTCGACAGCGTGCGCGGGCGCTCGACCAAAGACTTCTGGATCGTCGCGGGCTTCGACCCTGACGGCAGGGCGTGACCCGCTTCACGCGGTGATGGTGGTGGCCGCAGGCGTGTAGGTGCCCGTCTGCCACCCAGTGCGCTTCGCAGTGACCGTCACCGTGATCTTCTTGCCGACATCGGACGACCGCACCTTGTAGCTCGTTCCGGTCGTCCCGTTGGCCACCCCGTTCGTGAACCAGGCGCAGCTGGTCGATTGAGCTGCCGGCGTCCAGGTGCCGCGTGTCACGGTCAAGGTGCCGGCGGGCTTCGCCGTGCCGGACACCACCGGTGCGACCGAGGGCACGAGTGCTGCGCCCTGTGCGACCGGAGCGGTCGGTTCCGAGGTCGCCGAGGCATCCTGGTAGCCGGCGCGTTTCGCAGAGACGAGCACGCTCAACGCGGCGCCCGCATCGGCACTGACCACGTCGTACGTGCGGTAGGTGCGGTTCGTCGCGCCCGAGATAGGAGTCCCGTTACGAAGCCACGTGAAGGCGAACGTGAGGGGCCCCACGTCCCAGGTGCCGTCATCGATCGTCAGTCGCTGTCCGACCTGGGCGGTGCCGCCCACCTTGGGCAGCGCCGTGTTCTTCGGGGCGGGCAGGGCGCCCGGTGCCTCCGTGGAGGCCGTGAATGTGTTGCCGGAGGCACCAGGATCCTCCGTGAACGGAGTGGTGACGTTGCTGCCCAGCCGGATGCCCGTGACGGAGTTCCCGCTCCCGCGGAATCGCACACCGGTGGCCCCTCCCGCGACGATCGACCCACCGGTCACGGTGGACCCTGACGCCAGTACGATGTTGACGCCGTAGCAGTCGCGGATGTCGAGGTTGGACGCGATCACCGGCGCATCGGCCAGAAGAGCCACGCCGGACGGCTTCAGGTAGCTGATGACGGTGCCGTCGATGACCGGAGCCACGGCGACGAGCGGATTGACCGAGATGCCGGGTCCGGCACTGCCCGTGATCGTGCCGCCGATCACCCGCGTGCTGTCGGCGCGCACCTGGACACCACCGCGTCCCCCGGTGATGTGCGGAACGATGGTCGTGTTCCAACCGAGCCGGTGGGTGTCGACGGACTTGTCGGAGCAGTCGATGGCCACCGGTTCGAAGCGGCAGTCCTCCGGCTCGCCGGCCGCGCCCATGACGCTCACGAAAGGACCGACGTTCGTGGTGACGGCGTGCCGCGCCCGGCTGATGGTGCCGCGGACGGTCAGGCCCCGCGTGGCGCCGGCGACGTTGACGCCGTAGCCGAAGCGGCCGTTCGCTTCGTCGTCGGCCAGGTCGCGGATGGTGCAGTCGATGAGTCCGTTCCGGCAGTTCGCCACGAGCACCCCCGTGGCTCCATTGTCGTGGAGGTCGACGCCGATCAAACGGGGGTTGTCCGTGGCGAAGAAACGCACGAGCGGTGATGTGCTGCTGAGAGGCGAGGAATGCAGGATCTCGCCGGCCCCGGTGATGGTCAGACTCGGTGCCAGGCTGACCAGGGCGGTGCGCGGTTTGATGGAGATGGCGCGGGGGAGTGCTTTGTCGAGTTGCACGGTCGTGCCGGAGGCACTCGTCACGCGCCGAAGATAGCCGTAGCGGTCGCCAGTGCCCGAGAGTCCGTCGTCGCCCGCTACGAGCAGGTACTCGTTGGCCTTGTACTTCGCAGCGTCCTTCACCGTGATCGCGGTCTTGCCCTTGGCCATGGTGGCCGGGGTCTGTTCCCGGTAGACGATGGTGCCGGTTCGAGACAGGGCCGGATGATCGCCCCTGACCTTCAGTCGGCTGCCGGCTGTCACCTCCAGTTGAGTGACCGCTGGTGGCACCTCGATGACCGAGTCCAAGAAGTAGTCACCGGATAGGACGATGGCCCCGGATGCGGATCGGAGGTATTCGATGATCGCCGGGGAGGCATCGGCCGTCGTCCCTGACAGCGCGGCCAAAGCGGGTGTCTGCGGGCCTCCGGCGGCCATCGCCTTCTCGATGGGCACCCCGGCGACGAGACTGAACGCCCCAATCCCAGTTGCACCGAGAAATATGCGTCGCGAGAAATTCGGCATGGTCGAGACCCCCAAAGTCTCCAGTGAGGCACCCAGAGCCTCATGATGCCTACCAACATAGCCTGCCCGACACTGCGATGGTCGAGAATTATTCGGTTTGGCGGGTCAGTCGATCCTCAGCGACGGCACAGGCAGAGAGAACATGTCTCGAAGGGCGGTGCGGGCCGCGTAATAGCCGCAGAGACCGTGGACTCCGGTAGCAGGGGGCGTCGACGACGAGGCGAGGTAGACGCCCCGCGCGGGAGTCCGCCATGGTCGGGCCGAGACCACCGGGCGGGCCAGCATCTGCCGGATGGACAGGGCCCCCGACGAGATGTCCCCTCCCACGAAGTTCGGATCGTAGCGTTCCACCTCCGCCGCCGACATGGCGGACGAAGCCTCGATGACGTCCCGGAAACCCGGGGCGTACCGCTCCACGGCGTCGGTGACCACCGCGGTCGGGTCGAGGGTCGACCCGCGGGGCACGTGGATATAGGCCCAGAGCACGTGCTTGCCGGCCGGTGCGCGGCTCGGGTCGAGAACTGTTGGCTGGGAGACCAGGACGTAGGGGGCCGTCGCGTGCTCTCCGCGCGCCACCGCGGCCTCGGCGCGGGCGAGTTCCGCTCGAGTGCCGCCCAGATGGAGTGTCCCCGTCCGACGCGCTTCAGGGTTAGCCCAAGGAACGGGAGCGGACAGAGCGAAGTCGACCTTCGCGATGCCGTCGCCGAACCGGAACCGGTCGAGGCGCGACCGGTACGAGTCGGGCAGGGCAGGGCCAGCGATCCTCTTCAGAGAGGCCGCCGACACGTCGAGCAGTGTCGCAGTGCTCTCCGGCAGGGATCGCAGGTCGTCGATCTCGACGCCCGTGTGCACGACGCCACCGTGGGCTTCGAGATCCTGTCGCATACTGTCGATGATCGACTGGCTGCCGCCCACCGGGATGGCCCAGCCCCGGGCGTGGGCGTGAGCGGCGAGCACGAGTCCTGCTCCGGACGACGCGAGCGAGGGCATCCGGCCGATCGTGTGTGCAGAGACGCCGCTGATCATGGCCGGTGCCGTGTCGCCCCGGAATCGCAGGTTCCAGGCGGGGGAGCCCTGCTCGAGGGTTCGCAGGCCGAAACGGAGGGCGGTCACCGGGTCGCGCGGCAGTCGGAGCAGCTGCGAGCCTGTGAAATCCGTGACGCCGTCGATGTGCTCGACCAGCGGTCGCATGAGGTGCCGCCACGCGCCGCCGTCTATGCCGAGTTCGTCGACGGTCTGGTCGAGGTCGCGATAGGCGACGCCGGCAGTCGTACCGGCGAGCGGATGCACGTACGAGACCTCTGGCACGAGGAACGGGATCCGGCGCGAGAGCTGGAAGGCCCTGAAGAACGGCGATGCCAGGCCCATCGGATGTACGGCCGAACCGACATCGTGGAGAAAGCCCGGGAGCGTGAGCTCCATCGTGCGGGCACCGCCACCCAGGGTCGGGGATCGCTCGTAGAGTTCGACCGAGAGCCCGGCTCGCGCCATCGTCACGGCCGCGGCGAGACCATTCGGTCCGCCGCCGACCACGGAGACGTCAGGCATCTCCCCAGTATGTCATCGGCTCAGGCCAGGCTCGCATTGGCCAGACGATAGTCTCGACGCACGAGCCGTCACCTCGGCGGCATCATTCGATCGCTCATAAAGGGAGTGCAGCCCGTGAAGAGAGAATCGCCCGAAGAGAACGCCTACAGCTCGGAAGACCCCGAGATCGAAGAGCTGATCCTCGAGGAGGAGCTCTACGACGATGAGGGCCTCGGCGACATCTCGAGCAACGGCTGACGCGTCCTGACCGCCTCCACCCGCTCCAGTCGGCGTCTTGGCCTGATCGTGGCCGCCGCGGCGGCCGTCTTGACGATCGTGCTCGGCGCGGTGACCACCTGGGCGTACGCGTTTCCGCGCATCGACCAACCGACCAGGTCGGACGCCGTGCTGGTCCTGGGCCCACCGACCGTGCAGCGGCTGCGTGTCGCGCTGCAATTGGTGGACGACGGCGTAGTGAATCAGATCGTGATCTCGGTGCCGGCGGACGTTCGGGATGACGACGAGCACACCCTCGTGCGCGATCTCTGCCGAGGCGACACCGACTACCCCGTGGAGTGCATCACACCTGACCCGTTCACAACCCAGGGGGAGGCTCGGCTCGCCTCTGAGCTCCTCACCGAAGAGGACTGGCGCTCGATGATCGTCGTGACATCCATCACGCACATCAGCCGAGCTCGCATGCTCTTCGACCGCTGCATCCCGGGCTCGGATGAAGGCCATCGAGTCGCATTCGTCTCAGATCACCGGGACTACGACCTCGGACGCTGGGTCTCGGAATACGTGTATCAGACCGGCGCCTGGATCAAGGCGATCATCTCGCCGGACTGCTGACACTCGACGCGAGTGTCAGAGGACCTTCTTCGCGAGGGCGGCAGTGAGAGTGCCGGTTCCGATCTGGTCGACCTCAGCAGCGACGGCCAGTCCGCGCTGAGAGACCTCCCGCGTGATCTGCAGCTGATGATCGTCGACGTGCTCGCGGTAGCCTCGCCGGCGAGGTACCACCAGGGTCGGGCGCCGCATGTCGAGCAATCCCATGATCGTGCCGACGCCAGCGTGGGTGATCACGAGATCACTCTCTGTGGCGGCCGCCTCGAACGCCGTGGACGACATCTCGATGTGGACATCGCCCGGGAGGTCAGTACGGGCCGTGGAACCGAGCTGCCAGGTGAACCTGGTCTCGGGAGGGGCCACGGACACCAGCCTGTCGACCAGGCGATCGAAGCGATAGGGATGGATCGTCCCCAGGGTGACGAAAATGGAACGCGGCGGTTGCGTCGGCTTCCACGTCGGATCCGAGGCGTAGGCATCCAGAACGGAGAACTCCTGCTTCCACTTCCGGGCGTCGTACCCGGGGTGCTGGCAGTAGCGCTCGATTCGCGGGACGCGCTGGAGGATGCGTCCTGTGAGCGAAGGGCCGTCGAAGCGGGAGACGCTCTCGATGTAGATCGTGCGCAGCCCGCGGTGCTGAGCGACGAGGTGAGAGGAAAGGGCGATCGCCGCTCCGGTGCTCACGACCGCGTCGAATTCCTCCTCTGCCAGGATCTCGCGAAAGGTCTTCGCTCCACCGAGAACGCGGCGTGCATCGCGCGGTGCGATGTACGGAATGAAGCGATGCCTCTGATCGGCCAGCATGGACCTGCTCTGAGGCTTGTCGAACGTGACCCACAATGAGTCGTCGGCGGGTTCCATCAGCTCCGCCAAACGGTGCAGCTGCGAAAGATGGCCTCCGGTCGACGCGGCAAGCAGTAGCTTCTTCCCGCGCAGACTGTCTAGCGCCTGTGACAAACGGTCTCCCCAAGTCGGATCGCCCGGGCTGCTCGGGTGAAGCGCCTCGGCGAAGAATTCCACGATGTCAGTCGTGTCAATAGACACGATGTCAGTCGTGTCAATAGAGCAGACTACCCCGATGCACTGGCCCGGCCACTGGTCGTCGCTTCGGACATCGTGCGTGCACCTGCTAAGAATGGATGGGGCAGCATCTGCGAAGCCCGTCCATTTATGAGGAGAACGACTCTATGAAGATGTCCGTTGTCGGCTGCGGCTACCTGGGGGCCGTGCACGCGGCTGCGATGGCGGAATTGGGGCACGAGGTCATCGGCATCGATGTCGATGAGCGGAAGATCGCAGCTCTGGCGGTCGGCGAGGCCCCATTCTTCGAGCCCGGTCTACCGGAGATCCTCACATCCGCCAGCTCGTCGGGCCGGCTGACGTTCTCGACCTCGATGTCGGCAGCGGCTGAGGCGACCGTGCACTTCATCGCCGTGGGAACCCCGCAGAAGCCGGGTTCCTACAGCGCCGACATGACTTTCGTCGATGCGGCTCTGGACGCACTGCTCCCGTATTTGAAGGCGGGCGACCTGGTCGTCGGCAAGTCCACGGTTCCCGTGGGCACGGCCGCGCGCCTAGCGGCCAAGGTGCGCGCAGCGGTCCCGGGTGCCGACCTGGCGTGGAACCCCGAGTTCTTGCGGGAGGGGTTCGCCGTCAAGGACACGATCTCACCCGACCGCCTCGTCTACGGCGTCTCCGACGACCCCAAGACGGCGCAATGGAGCCAGGCGGTTCTCGACGAGGTCTACGCGACGGCTTTGAGCGAGGACACTCCGCTGGTCGTCACGGACTACGCGACGGCCGAGCTCGTCAAGGTCTCGGCGAATGCTTTTCTAGCAACGAAGATCTCGTTCATCAACGCGATCGCCGAGATCGCGGAGGTCACCGGAGCGAACATCACTGAGCTGGCCGACGCCATCGGCTTCGATGCGCGCATCGGCCGGCGATTCCTCAACGCGGGCATCGGATTCGGGGGCGGTTGTCTTCCGAAGGACATTCGCGCTTTCGGAGCTCGCGCCGAGGAGCTGGGCCGCGGCGAATCGCTCGCCTTCCTCAAGGAGATCGACGCCATCAACCTCCGTCGTCGTCAGAGAGTCGTCGACCTCGTCGTGGAGATGCTCGACGGACAGGCCTTCGACAAGAAGGTGGCCGTGCTGGGATTGGCGTTCAAGCCCGACTCCGACGACATCCGCGATTCGCCCGCCCTCGACATCACGGTGCAGCTGCACGGTCTCGGTGCGATCGTGAGCGCCACTGACCCCGAGGCCATCCAGAACGCTCAAGGCAAGCATCCGCAGCTGCACTTCGTTGCCGACGCCACCGAGGCCGTGCGCGATGCCGACATCGTGCTGCTGCTCACCGAGTGGCGCGAGTACCGTGATCTGGTCCCCGAGGACCTTGCCGATCTCGTGGCGGACAAGAAGATCGTCGACGGCCGCAACGTGCTCGATTCCCGGGTCTGGCGAGAAGCGGGATGGGACTACAAGGCCATGGGCCGCCCGTAAGAGTCACGGGTCGCCCCTTCGCCTCGTGGGTCTCGCGGTTCGCTCAGGATCGCCCGGGCCCGGCGCAATACACTGTCGAGGTGACCGACGAAACCTACCGACGCCGATCTGACCGCACCGCCCCATCGCGACGGAAGCGGCGTCGACGTTGGCCGTGGGTGGTCGGGGGTGTGGTGCTGCTGCTCGTGGTTGTCGGTGGCGCGGCGGCCTGGGTGGCCTCGAGCGCGCTCACGGTCAAGAGCGAACTCGAAGCGGCCCAACCGCTCCTGTCGTCGGTGAAGGAGAAGGTGCTTGCCGGCGAGGCGGGGTCGGCGCAATCCGAGGTCGACGAGCTTGCCGAGCACACGACCGCGGCGAAAGACGCCACCGCGAACCCGGCTTGGGCGATCGCCGAGGCTGTGCCCGGTTTCGGCCAGAACCTGTCGGCGGTGCGGATCGTGGCCACCAGCGTGTCAGCCGTCGTCGACGACGCGGTCGTTCCGGCGGTGGCTCTGGGTGACAGCCTGTCGCCGGCAGTGTTCAAGCCGGTCGACGGTGCGGTGAATCTCCAGGCCATTCGGGACGTGCTCCCGGTGATCGACAGCGCCGGTTCGGCTCTGACGCAGGCGAAGAGCGACATCTCGACGATCGACTCCGATGCACTGATCGGGCCGGTGAAAAACGCCGTCACGCAGATCGATTCACTCGTCGGAGACGTCGAACCCGCGATAGCCACCGCGAAGGAGCTCGCACCGGTTCTTCCCGGCCTCCTCGGTGCCGACGGACCTCGCAACTACCTGCTCATCTTCGAGAATTCCGCTGAGGTGCGGCCGCTGGGGGGCATCGCCGGCGCGCAGATCCTGGTGACAGCCGACCAGGGGCGTGTCAGCATCACTCAACAGACGTCGGGTCGTGAATTCGACTTCGAGTCGGAGGAGTTCGCGAACAGCCACGTCTCGAAAGAGGACCGAGCGCTATTCCTCGTGCCGTTCGGCCTGCAGAGCCAGAACAACACCTTGACCCCTCGTGTGGAGGTAGCCGCAGACCTCACCCGCTCGATGTGGGGAAGTCAGCGCGGCGTGACCCCTGACACGGTCATCTTCATCGACCCGACCGCGCTGACCTACATTCTCGAGGCGACCGGCTCGATCGATCTCGCCGACGGCTCGAAGCTCACCTCCGAGAACGCCATTGACTTGCTGCTGAATTCTGTCTATCAGACCTATTCTGACGACCCGGACGCTCAGGATGCCTTCTTCGCCAGCGCTGCGGGCGAAATGTTCAGTTCAGTGATGAGCGGAAACGTCGACGTGCCAAAGTTCGTCTCCGCCGTGCAGCGTGCCGGCCAGGAACGGCGCATCCTCGCGTCGAGTCTCGACGAGACCGTGCAGGGCCTGATCGGCGACGCGGGTCTCGCAGGCCGTCTGCCCCAGAGCACCGACACTGCCCATGAGATCGGCGTCTACTACAGCGATTACCTGGGATCGAAGATGGACTACTACCTCCGCTCGACGATCGAGGTCGGCCAAGCGCAGTGCGCGGCGGGCAACCGAATCGTCCGGGTGCACGTGACGGCCACGAACATCCTCGATCCTGCCGCGGTCGAGGGCCTGTCTCCGTTCATCACCGGCGCCGGCGGAAACGGGTTCAAGATCACGCAGGGTGACCTGCGGGTGTTCACCTACGTCTACGCACCCGTGGGGTCGACCATCGCGAGCATCACTGGTTCCTCCGATCAGGAGGCGGCGTTCACCGGCGTCGACAAGGAGTATCCGGTGGCGCGAGGCGTCATTCTGGCGGCACCAGGCGAGAGTCAGACCTCCACAATCGACATCGATGTGTCGGCGCTGCCCGAGAAGAGCATCCAGACGCTGGTCGGGCCGATGCTAGCTCAGCCTGAGGTGAAGGAACTGGCCTTCACCTGCTGATCATGGGGGCTGGTCCCCGCGTCATCGCTTGCGGCGAGATATCCCGGCTCGCCGGCCCAGGTCGCTGACGGCGATTCGGAGCAGCCCGCCCGTTCCGTTCCGCAGACGGGTGACTCGCGCTAAGAAGAGAGCGCGGGTGGTGTCTGGCACGCCGGGATGATCCTGTCGATAGAGCTCGCGGGCCGGCCACAGCACCTGCGCCAGCTCTCTCGGCCAGGCCCGCTTAGGCGTGCGCAAGAAGTAACTGAACCATTCGCCGGTTCGAGACGGATGCGCGACCCGGCGGTTCCAGGCAGCAAGAGCACCCGTCGGCGTGCGTGGGCCCTCGACCTGTTCGACCCGGAGACGCGCGAAGAGCGGCGCGAGCGTTTCCGAGCTGCCCGTGCGGGCGGCCAGCTGTACCAGCGCGGCCGTGACCGCCGGATGCGCACGGAGGTGCTCAGCCAGAAAGTCAAACTCCGTGACGTTCCGATCGCTGTGCATCCATCGCAAGGCGTGCAAGGCGACAATGGCTGACGCAGCCGCGGCGTCGGTGCCGACAACCGGCTGGCCGGCGACCGTGAACTCCCGGCGATGCGCCCACAACTCGTCGAACACCCTTTGGGCGGGGAGTAGGAACCCGGGGAAGTAGCGATGCACGTCGATGTCGACGGGCCATTGATCGTTTATCAGCGTCATCGAGTGTTCCTCGAGGCGATCGAACAGCCAGAGATGAACGCGTTCGTGCCACCCCCGGCGGCCCAGGGCGTCGATGAGCTCCTCAAAACCCGCGGGATCGACGAGCACGTCGACATCGGCGGACGTGCGGGAGGGCCGCAGCCGGTGCTCCTCCGCGATGAGACCCTTAATGACGACCGCTCTGACTCCTGCTGACCGCGCGATGTATGACACCGACGCACACGCAAGAGGAATGGCGTGGGTGCCGGTGAGGGTGGCCGTTTGACCGACTCGTGCGACCTCGCCCATTTCGGTCATAGCGTCACGATATCCCACCCGGGTGGGCCTGGTGATCGGGTTATTCAGGAGGCCGCCGATCCTCAGGCGCCTCGAAAGGTACACTGGTCGAGTTGGGCCGATGAGGCCATTAGCGGTGGGGAAACACGGGGCGCTCGATTCGCTCCTCGCGG
Organism: Herbiconiux flava; assembly: GCF_013409865.1. Classification (NCBI taxonomy): domain Bacteria; kingdom Bacillati; phylum Actinomycetota; class Actinomycetes; order Micrococcales; family Microbacteriaceae; genus Herbiconiux; species Herbiconiux flava. Next base: position 50,416 of record NZ_JACCBM010000001.1, on the reverse strand, counting down.
AGATAGAGGAACTGATGGAGCTTCGGTCGTACCTGCCGATTCTGCGTGCCCATTGGGTGGCGATGACGCTGCTAATCCTCCTGGGAGGCGCTGCCGGCTTCGGCTGGGCCCTCCTGCAGCCCAAGGTTTACACCGCCGATGCGAGCGGTTTCGTCTCTGCGGGGAGCAACGCAGATACGGGCAACGCACTCGTCGGAGACAACCTCGCTCAGTCGAAGGTGAAGTCGTACATAGATATCGGTACTTCGCGTGCGGTCGCTCAGTTCGCCATCGATGACCTGGGTCTGACTGACACTCGCCCGGAGCAGCTCGTGGGCAGAATCGACGTAGCGAATCCAATCGACACGGTGCTCCTGAAGGTCAGCGCGGAAGGGTCTACTCCGACGGAAGCGCGTGACCTGGCCGAGGCGTGGCTCCGGGGCATTGCGCAGCAGATCCAGGTGCTGGAGAACCCCAACCAGGATCCCGCCGCCGGGGACGGCGTCGTGCAGCTCGTGCCATTGGATTCCGCGGTGCTGCCCTCCTCGCCCACCTCGCCGAACACCAAGCTCGCGATCGCGATAGGTCTCCTCCTTGGACTCTCGCTGGCAATCGGATACGCGGCTGTCCGTCACACCTTCGACCGTCGGATCCGCTCGGCGGAGGCGGTGGAACGGGAGACCGGACTCGCGGTCATCGGTTCCATTCCAATAGACAAGCGTTTCACCGATGTCGACCGCCTCGTTTCTATGGACGGGGCGACGGACTACTCGAACAAGGCCGACGACGACGTGGCCGTGGCCGAAGCCTTACGCGAGGTTCGGACCAACCTGCAGTTCATGGACGTCGACAACCCGCCGCGAGTCATTGTCGTAACGAGCCCGCTCCCAGGCGACGGTAAGTCGACGACCATCGCCAACCTGGCCATCGCCCTCGCGGCGGGAGGTCAGAGAGTGGTACTCGTCGACGCCGATCTCCGCCGGCCGACCGTCTCGAAGACTTTCAACCTGGTGGATGGCGCAGGCCTCACAGACGTACTGTCCGGTCGCTCGGGAATCTCCGATGTTCTCCAGTCATGGGGTACCTCAGGCCGCCTCGCGATCCTGACTGCTGGAAAGACTCCACCCAACCCGAGTGAACTCCTTGGGTCCGAGAGGATGCACACCCTCCTCGCCGAGCTAGCGCAGCACGCGATCGTTCTGATCGATGCCCCGCCATTGATCCCCGTGACCGACGCGGCGATCCTCTCGCACAACACCGACGGTGCTCTTATAGTCGCCAGCATGGGCAAGACCTCGTACGAGGGTATGAATAAGGCCCTGCAAAACCTGAAACGGGCCAATGGTCGCCCGCTCGGAATCATCCTCAACCGGGTGCCCCGCCGAGGCGCCGGGTCGATCTACGGGTACGGGTACCGAGGCGATTACGCGCGCGCCGATCCTCCGGTGGATGCGATCGAGCCGCAGGTAGCCGTCCTTCCCACCCCGGGTGTGTCTGGCGACGTCCCTGCAGCGTCATCGACCTTCCCGGAGGCGGCGCCACCCCTCACCCGCCGCGAACTCCGCAGGCAACCAAGTCTCTAGGATTTTGAGCCATGATCGACGATCTTTTCGGAAAACCCACGCCTCCCCCCGGCCCCCCAGCGATTCTCTTCGTCTGTACCGGCAACATATGTCGTTCTCCGCTAGCTGAAAAAGTGCTTCGTGCCCGTTTGGCGGCAACTGCGGGTGACGGACTCGATATCGCGAGTGCCGGGCTCCAAGGGGTAGTCGGAGCGCCGATGGATACTCTCCCCAAGAAGATAGCGGAACGAGCCGGAGCGATCCCCGACCACGCGGCGCGCCAGATCACCCCGAGCATTCTCCGTGCGTCGACTCTCGTCATCACAATGACGCGTGAACAGAGATCCGAGATCGCTCGAGAGTTCCCTTTCGCACTCAAGCGGACCTTCACTTTGTCGGAGTTCGTCCGAATCCTGGACGAGCACCCGGTTGAGGTAGCTCTTCCCGATCAGGTTGCAGGCCGCAGTTTGTTCGAGACGGTGCTGGATGCATCCCGGTTCCGGAGCATGGTAACGCTCTCCGATTCCGACGACATCGAGGACCCCTATCGACGGTCGGATGAGACTCACGAACGTGTGGGCTCGCGGATCATCGGGCTCGTCGACCAGATGGCACTTCAGATTCGTTCTGCGTCCTAACGGCAATGAAGCCCTCGCACGTGCTTATAGGCCTCGTGAATGACCTATGGCGGCCTCCGGATCGATACCCCGGTCGGCCTGACATGGTCGGGGCCGAGCGTTGGGTTAGATCAGGCCTGCTGTGGAACAATGACAGCGAAAGTGCAGGCACGGTCTGAACTGTGGACTGATCGGTCTGGCCGCATTGGCTGACGGTGAGAGGTGTTCCGCATGACTCTTGAGGATTATATCCGCGTGCTTCGCAAAGGTTGGTTGATCATAGCGATGACCGCCCTTCTTGGTGTCGCGGTCGGGGCTGCGTCAGGCATTCTTGCTACTCCGATGTTCAAGTCGGTGACGAACATCTTCGTCTCCGTGCAGAGCACCGGTGCTTCCAGCGCGGGCGAATTGGTGCAGGGGAACAGTTACGCGCAGCAGAAGGTCCAGTCCTATCTCGCGATCGTCGGGAGCCGCTCGGTACTCAGTCCCGTCATCGAGGAGCTCCAACTGGACACGACGCCAGCAGAGCTCGCTCAACGAATTTCGGCGTCCTCACCAGTAGGCACCGTCATCATAGAGATCGCCGCGACCGATCGTGACCCGAGGCTGGCAGCAGAGATTGCAAACGCAACTGCGAGCAGTTTGCAGAATGTGGTGGTCGAGTTGGAGCAGCCATCCGGTGGGGGCCCGAGTCTGGTGAAAATCCAGACCGTCCAACCTGCGGAGCAGTCAATCTCCCCTGCGAGCCCGAATCTGCCCTTCAACATCGCCCTCGGCGGAATGGTGGGGTTGGTGGTCGGTGTGGCGGGAGCGGTCCTTCGGTCGACCCTGGACACGCGCGTGCACGGACGTCAAGATGTCGAGGGTCTCACTCAGGTGCCGATTCTGGGTGCGACGACTTTCGATGCGGAGTCGAACCGACATCCGCTGATCGTTCACACGGATCCTCGGAATCCGCGTGCGGAGTCATTCAGAGGCCTTCGAACCAACCTGCGCTTCGTGAATATGAATAAAGACAACCGAGCCTTCGTCGTGACGTCTGCCATTCCGGGCGAGGGTAAGAGTACGACGACGGCGAACCTGGCTCTTGCGCTGGCAGAGACGGGCGCCCGCGTCGTGCTCATCGATGCCGATCTCCGGTTGCCCGCTCTCGCGAGTTACATGGGGATCGAAGGTGCCGCGGGGCTCACCGACGTACTCATCGGGCAGGCCGCTCTCGAAGACGTCTTGCAGCATTGGGGAACGAAAAACTTGCTGGTGTTACCAGCGGGTCAGCTGCCGCCGAACCCGAGCGAACTCCTGGGGTCTGACGCCATGGTGGAGCTCCTCGCAGCGCTGAACGACCGCGCCGATTACGTTCTCCTTGACACGCCCCCGCTTCTTCCGGTGACGGACGCGGTCGTCTTGAGCAGTATCACCGCGGGTGCGATCGTCGTCGCAGCTGCTGGAAAGGTTAAGAAGTCCGAACTGACTGCGGCGTTGAGGAACCTCACCCAGACGTCGAGTCGAGTGATTGGGATCGTGCTGACGATGCTTCCCAGCCAAGGCCCGGATTCCTACGGAGCAAGCGAGTACAGCTACTACGGTGGAAGTACTGCGGGGGAATTGATGTCGAAGCAGCGCCGTCGGCGGGGCCGAAAGTAACGGCACGCAAGTGTCCCGTCAGCTCACTCTCGGCTAGAGCGTCGCTACTTCTGAGCGGACGAGGGAGAGTTCGGCGGAGGCCGCTGAGATCGAAGATCTGGTCGTTTCCGCCAGCGTAGCGACGGTCGCTCTGTCGAGACCGGACATCGAGGTGAGAAGCTCGCCGGGTGGAACCGTGGCGAAGCCCAGCCCGACGGGCGAAAGATGACGGTCTATCTTCTCCGTAGCCGCCTCGCACCAGGCAAGCGGGACCACGCCCTCCGTCGCAGACATGATCAGGCCGTGCAGCCGGTCACTCAGCATGACCTGCATGGATCGGTACTCGTCTCGCACGATCCGCTCCTGCTCCACGTGACTTCCGCCGTCGAACACCACCGCACGGCCTCCAAGGTCAGCAGCGAGTTGCCGCGCACAGTCCGAATCACGCTGCACCTGGGCGACCGCGACCACATCCAGTCCTAGACGTTGCGAAAGATCGCGCACCGCTGTCAGCCACTCCGCCGAAGGATAGGGACGATCGAAGCGGAGGGAGACGCCGAGTGTGGTTCGCTCCCTGTCCTGCCCGCCGGGGACGGCTGCGAAGGCCCAATCCGGCATCCACGGTGCTACCTCGAACACCTGAGCGCTCGCATTGTCGCGCCACTTGACCAGATCGACATTGGCGAAGAGGTCGGTGAACACCCAGTCGAGCCACCATCGGCCTTTGTATGGCACGGCGGCACCGAGCCACACGACCTTACCGCCGCGCCTGTGCACAGTCCGAAGCGTCGGGAGCAGAGGCAGGGCCATCAGGGCATAGAGACGTGACAAAGCGAACTCACCAGAATTGATGGCTACCGTGACCGGGCCTTCTTTCGACGCGCGGCGCAACTCCCTCACCCAGGGCAGGAAGCGTCGGTGGACATGCTCACCGGCTTTCAGGCCGAGACCGCTGATGTAGCTATCCGAGGCGTCTCCGACATGCGCAACGACGGGTCCGCGTTGGCGCAACACATTCGCGTACTCCCGCCTGAGGACGGTGTCGCCGACGTTATCGTCTTGACCGAGTAGCCACGCGTAGACAGTGCCCTCGGTTGCCGGTTTTCCTCGCATTGTCACGGCCCTTCCGTAGGAGCTGGTTGCACTGGGTACGGCCCGCCCTGCGAAGGGCATCCAGATGAGATCAGTTCGGGCGGCAGCGATGGGCCCTGTCGTCGACAATCGGAATCCGCAATCGTATGCGGCCGCGGCTAACTCCTTGTCGACGGGACACATTCTAGCTGTTCGGTCATTCCGCCCGCACATGTAATGGCTGTCCTGGGCGATGTACCGTTCCGTTACTATGAACGAGTTGGTGCCCGTTCGCTTGCGTGTCCGGGCCAATCTCAACGGTCAATTCGAGGGGATCCCACCGTGCCCGGAACCGACGAAATGGGCGTGACGATCGACGAGGATCTCACCGTTCTTCATGCCATCAAGCCGCCAGGCCCCGACACGACATTCGCGACCCAGATGCTTCACAGCGCCCCTCCGGGCGTCACCGTGACGTTCTTCGACTGGAAGAACGCGTTACACGGCCACTACGACGTGTTGCACATCCATTGGCCGGAGTTCCTCGTGCGAGGGGTAAGCAAGCGAGACGCTCTGCTCTCCCTGGTGCGTCTCCCGCGGTTGCTGCGCAAGCTCAAGCGGGATCGGATTGGTGTGGTTCGCACGCTGCACAACCTCACTCCGCACGAATCCGGTCATCCACTGGAGGCGAGATTGACCGCTGCGCTCGACGGTCGTGTGCATAAGTACATTGCGCTCAACCCGGTAACGACAATCAACGGAGAAAGCCCCGAGCTGATCCTCCACGGTGATTACGTCGAACGCTTCTCGGTTCATCCGCGAGCGGTTCAGCAACCCGGGCGCGTCCTCTACTTCGGGCTAGTGCGCCCATATAAAGGTATCGACACCCTCATCGATCGCTTCGCGGAGATCGACACACCCGGTCTCAGCCTCCGGATCGTGGGGCGACCTAATTCAGATGCAATGCGGCGGCTCGTCCTGCAGGCGGAGGCCGATGACCCACGCGTGAGCGCTCGGCTCGAGTTCGTGGCGGACAAGGAGATGGTGGCGGAGGTCACAGCTGCCCAGCTGATCGTGCTCCCGTACCGGGAGATGCACAATTCCGGGATTTTGCTCGTGGCTCTCTCTCTCGGTCGTCCGGTGCTCACCCTCGATACCCCGGTCAACCGATCGATCAGTCAGGAGGTGGGCCCGGGATGGATCTGGTTCTATACTGGCGAGCTCTCGAGCGAGATCATCGAGGGGACGTTGGAGGAGGTAGCGGCACTCGACAGACCGGGTGACGCGCATCCGACATTCGACTCGCGCGATTGGGCGAGTGTGGGCCGGAAGCACGGTGACGTCTACCGCAAAGCGCGCGACATGGCCAAGGGGCGGTAGATGGCAGTCGAGGTGGTGCACTGGAATCCCTCGCGACGAGTCCTACCCGGGCTCGTCGGTAAGCTCATCCCGATCCGTCGGCCCGTCAATAATTTTGGTGACCTGCTGGGTCCCGTCATCGTCGACGAGATGGTCGCGCGGCAATCTCTCACCCCACCAGCTAGAGATCGCCGGCTGGTATCGGTCGGCTCGATTATGCGGATGGCCCGCGATGGCGATGTGGTGTGGGGCACCGGGGTCAACGGCAAGACGATGTCAGAGCCATTCACGGCCACGAAGCTCGACGTACGAGCGGTTCGAGGCCCTCTGACCCGTGCCTTCCTTGCGGAACAGGGGATCAAGTCGCCGGCGGTATACGGAGATCCCGGGCTGTTGGTCGGGCACCTCTGGGATCGTCGTGAGGTGGCTCGCGGGGTGGCCGAAGTCGATCATGTGGTCATACCCAACCTTCACGACCATGCGCGGGTGCAGCATCGCAGTGACGTGATCGACCCCACCGCGCCGCTCTGGGAGGTCGTGAAGCGCATCGCAGCGGCCGATTTCGTCGTCGGAAGCTCTCTGCACGGTGTCATCGTCGCGGAGAGCTTCGGTATCAGGGCGCGCCTGGTTCGCTCGTCGACGGAGCCGCTCTTCAAGTATGAGGATTACTACCGGGGAACGGGACGTGAGACCTTCGGGGTAGCCGAGTCGGTTGACGAAGCGCTGTCGATGGGTGGCGAGTCGCTTCCTGATTGGGACCCAGCTCCTCTGATGGCTGCGTTCCCGAGTGACCTCTGGGTCGGTGGTGAATGAGTATCGCTGGTGACGGTGCCGATGACCTCCGGCGTCGCACATCGCACGCGGTGTTCTGGGTCGCGTTGGAGAAATGGGGCGCTCGCGTGACGAGCTTTCTAGTCTTCGCGATTCTCACCCGCTTGATCGCCGTCGAGGATTTCGGGCTGCTGTCACTTGCCACCATCTTCACTGGGGTGCTCCTCGTCTTTGTCGATTCGAGTATCAGCCGAGTGCTGGTTCAGCGGAAGACGGTGACTCTCGTGGACTCCTCGACAGCCTTCTGGACCTCCGTGGGCCTCTCGGTCCTGCTTTACGCACTATTGGCAGCCACGGCTCCCCTCCTCGGGGCCTTGTTGGGTGAACCACGGCTCGGGCTCGTCCTTCAGATCATGGGGCTATCGCTCCCGATCGCCGCCGTCTCGAGCGTGCCTGCGGCGATGCTGGAGCGGGAACTGAAGTTCAAGGCGTTGTCGGTGCGTCAGCTCTCCGGCACCCTCGCGGGAGCCGCCGTCGCAGTGCCCCTGGCGCTCGCAGGTGCGGGGGTATGGGCCCTCGTGGTGCAGACCCTGGTGTCGGTGGCTGTCGCGGCGGTCGTGCTGTGGCTTCGTGGGACCTGGCGGCCTGCTTTCCGGTTTTCCCGGGAATCGCTCCGATCGATGGTCGGGTTCGGCGCTGGATCTCTGGGCATCGATCTGATGACCTATGCGCAGGCGAACATCGACAAGCTCCTGGTGGGCGCGCTCTTCGGACCGACGACGTTGGGTTACTACTACGTCGCTCAGAGAGCGTTAATCCTCCTGAGTGAGCTCATTACTTCGGTGATCGGCCGGATATCCCTGACTACGTTCTCACGCGTGCAGGACGACCTTCCACGCCTCCGGCGTGCGATGATGCGAATGACCTTCGTCACGGCCGGGATTGCGATCATGGTCTTCGGAACGATCGCGCTGCTGGCGGAACAGATCCTCCCATTCCTGGTCGGGGGCGACTGGGGCCCGTCAACCCCCATCTTCCAACTCCTGGCTCCCTCGGCCGCGCTTCTTGCCGTCACCTCGTTCGACGGTCCAGCGCTGCTTGCCCTGGGGGCCGTGCGGCAGTCCTTCCTTCTGTCCCTCAGTCAGAACATCTTCGGCATTCTTCTGCTCCTCGCAGCAGCACCGTTCGGCGTGCTGGCTGTTGCCCTCAGCAGATCGGTGAGAGTGCTGCTTTTCTGGCCGGTTCGGTTGATCGTTCTGAGGCGATACGTGGAGATGCCCGCTTTGAAGTATTCCGGCCAGGTGCTTCGGAGCCTGGCAGCCTTCCTTCCGTCGGCCGCGTTCATCGTCGGCATGCAGTTCACTCCGTGGGCTGAAGTGAGTCAGCCGTTCTGGGCTTTCGCCGTTCCTGTCGCCCTAGTCTCGGCTGTTCTGTATCTCCCTCTCGCGTGGCTCTTCGCTGGTGACGAGAATCGTGCAGCCGTAGGGAGCGTCCTGGGCGACTTCGTACGACGCCGGCCCAAATCGACGTGAAGGGAGTGCATCGTGCAGCTGCACAAATTAAATGAGTCGGGGCTGGTCGACGAACTGCGAGCGCTCTCCGCGTCGAACGATCAGCAGAACATTTTCAATGTGAGCGTGAGGCTGAACGGCTCGAGGTACTACGCGGCGTACCGAGCACGAGTCAACGGCGAGAAGGCTTTTCGGGCATACGCATCATCCAAAGCAGCCGATGGAGGCGGGACGTGGAGTGTCCCTCTCGACCTCACGAACCTGGCCGGCCGATCCGGAGTCGCGCCCGTCGCGGATCCCAAGTTGCTCATCCTGCAGGGCGATATGTACGTCACCTTCAATACTGGCTACAGGTCGAACGCGGACAACGACATCTACCTGTTCCGGCTGACCCCTGAACCAGGTCCCCTTCAGCGGTGCCGGGTAGAGGGGGGCCGCAGCCGCGTCGAAAAGAACTGGGCGTTCTTCGAAGCAGCCGACGAAGGACTCAGGGCAATCTATTCGCTCCACCCATACACGCTCCTCCGGGCGATATCGGGACGTCTTGGGACCGAGGATGAGCTCGTGTTCACGAGGGATCCCATCGCTCCGGTCGCGGGCGATACCCTCGGCGCCTGGTCGATCGGCACCCAGCCACTGGTATTGCCTGACCGGATGCTCTTGATTGCCCACGAGAAGCTCTCAATCGGGCCGAAGCGGACCTACTTCGGCCGGTTAGTGGAGATCAGGGATGACGGTGCAGGGGTGGTGTCGGCCAGAGTGTCTCGAAAACGTCTCGTGCATTCGCTCCGCTCCATGTTGCCCAGACGCGGTGCCCACAACCCGAACTTGCTCTCAGCAACCTATTTCGCGGGCATCAGTCAACACGGGGGCGACATCCTGTTGAGTTACGGCGTCAACGACGTCGCATTCGGAATCGCTACGACATCGGAGGAATCGCTTTGGCGCTGAGGAGCTTCTACTGGGACGGCGCAGATCGATCGAGGAGGCTACTCCGGTCGAGGAAGAGCGCGCTCCGCATTGGCAACGCTGGGGACATCTACAACACCGACCTGATCCGCTACCTGTACTCGACCGACACCGAGAATGTGTCGGACGAGGGGCGCCGACTCCTGCTGGTCGGGTCGATCGTGCACCGGATGCTCGCCGAAGACATCATTTGCGGCGTGGGCACCAAAGGAACGCCCATTCCGCCCACCGATGGGGTGCGCATCCGAGGCGTACGTGGACCATTCACTCTTTCAGCGCTCCGTGATGCGGGCTTCGACATCTCGGACGTACGCTTCGAGCTCGACCCCGGGCTTCTGGTCGGTGAGGTCTTCAAGGACAGGCTCACCACTGCAGTCGTCCCGGGCCGTGTCTCTTTCATTCCGCACTATCGGGACCGCAATCGATTCCGCAGCTCGCGGAAGCTCAGGGTCATCGACATCGACAGCACCGCAGGAGACCTCGTGACGGAGATCCTGAAGTCGGAGTTCGTCTACTCCTCATCACTACATGGGATCATCTTCGCTCATGCGCTGGGTCGTCCGTGCCTGCTCGTTCAGCCAAGCAATCCTGAGCCGGAGGTTAAGTACCGCGACTACTACGCGTCAGTCGGGGTCGAGTGGACGACTCCTGGTGACCTTCACGCCGTTCAGCAGCTGCCGAAGCCCGGTGCGATCGACCTCGGGACCCGGCTCGCCGCGTTCGACTTTCCCTCGGCCCAGGAGCTCGAAGCTGGCGGTCTGCTCACCAGTCAGTAGCCGACCTTCGATCTGGTAAGTTCACACCAACGCCACCGGGTCGGAAGAAGCCGGGTGTGACCTGAGAAAAGGGGAGACGTGTCGACCATCATCGCCATCGTCGTAGCCTTCCTTGGCGCGCTCTCCTTCAGTGCGATCGGTGTAACCATCACCCTGAGCGCTATCATCGTCATCGCCCTCTTCGGGCTCCCTCGGTCGAATCTGCTCGGTTTCGCCGGGCTCAATGCGCCGATCGCGATGAGCGCGATGGTCATCGTCGGGATCGTGGCTCTCTTCGGGCGCAAGGGGAAGAGTTTCCCATTCGCCTTCGTTCCGCTGATCGCCTACCTCCTCGTTCTGATGATCTTGGGCTGGACGAACGTCACAGATTCGACTTGGAGCAGCTTCAACGGTTACGTCGTCGCCGCTCTGGCGTTCGGCGTCGGACTCTACCTCGCTAATCGGCATCAGGAGAGCCCGCGTTTCGATCGGTGGTTCATCTTCTTCTGCTTCGCCGCCGCCGTATTTCAGACTCTGGTGGCTGTGCTGCAGACGCAAGGCGTGATGCTATTTCCTAGCGAGTCGACCACCACCGAATTCACTGTGGGCAGAGCTTCAGGCTCGTTCGGTCACCCCGGTAATCTCGGCAAAGCGATGATCTTCGTAGTCGTCCTCGCGTTGCCGGTCACGAGATCGGTGGACGCGATCGCGCGCCGTCTGGCGATCCTGACGATCATCGTTTGCCTCATTCCAGTGGGTCTCTCCGTCAGTCGTACCAATTTCGTCGTCATGGCGATGGTGTTGGTGCTGTGGGCGCTACTTCTGCCGCGATCCAGCAAGCTCGGAGGGCGACTCGCGATCCTGGGAATCGTTGGTGTAGTGGGTTTCTTGTTCCTCGATCAGTTCATCGTGCGCCTCACGGAGGACCCGGCGGGAGGCGCTCGAGATCACCTTGCTGCAGTGGCGCTGAAGCACATCCCCGACAACTTGCTCATCGGCGTGGGACCCGGCAATTACATTCCCTACTTCGGCCAGTTCGACGCTCTCACCGGCAGTGGCTGGCCGGTGCACAACATGTTCCTGCTGGCCCTGGCTGAGCTGGGCCTCGCGGGTGCGGTGCTCCTCTTTTTTCCATCGATCGTCTTCTCCGTGCGCGCGATTCCAGCCTTCCGCCGCACAGACGAGCGGGGTAGTTATTCTCGGGCGCTGGTCCTCATGACACTGGCAGTTTCCGTTGTGGGGCTCACGAGCTGGGGCATGCTGGGAGGGTCGCTGCTCTATCTGTGGTTCTTCACATTGGGGTATCTGGCGCGTCGAGCATTCGGGAAAGCCGATACGTCGAACCCGGAAGTCATCACTACGTCAGCGGTCCTTCGGACACGCGATCACCTCGCACGCTGATCGGCTCCGAAGGTGAGGAACTCCGGGGCGTCTCGCGACGTCACAGACCATGGCATTGAGCGTCGAGACATCTTGCGGGCGGGCCTGATCGCGAGCCCACTCGTCGCTGCCGGAGTTCTCGGAGGTGCTCAACCGGCTCAGGCGGCCGTGCCACCCTCCGGAGTCGAAACCACCTCTGTGCTCGATTTCGGGGCGGGGCGGGAGAAAACCGGCGTCGAAAATGCAGCCGCTTTCCAGGCCGCCGTATCGGCAGTAGCAGATTTTGGACGAGGAACGGTGGACTTCTCCGATCTGCCCTTGCGCTTCGACGGCGTGCTCAGATTTCCACCCTTCGTCAGCGCTAGAGGGGGCGGGGCGATCTCGTTCTCGCCGACATCGAAGTGGGTATTCGGCAACGGCCGCGACCGCAGGGCGTTCAAATCACAGGTCCAAGGCATCCGGTTTCTCCGCACTCTTGCCTCCGCGAACGGCGCGGCCATACCCCGGGGCTCCTCTTTCATCGAGATCGATGGGTGTCGCGAGTTGCTGATCAATGACTGCTTCTTCTATGGCGCAGAGGTCGCCATCTCGCACCCCGCGAACTCAGCGCTGCCTGATCACTCGAATGCCATGATCGTCATCTCGAACAACCACTTCGGGGAGGTCGACTACGCCTGGAAGGCGAGCCGCCACGAGGATGCACCGTGGGGAGTGAACAGCGACTGCGTCTTCAGCGGGAACATCGTGAACCGCGCCTACGAATCTCACGTTCATTGCGATTCGATCGACGGCGTGACAGTGACGGACAACACGTTCTTCTTCCTAACCCATAACCAGAACCGCGAGGGAGGGAGCCCTCGCGTGCTGGAAAAGAAGAACAACATCTACATCGGCGAATCGAACTGGGTCCACATCCACAACAACAACTGCTTCGAGGCCGGGACGGAGGCTATAAAGCTCTCGGCGGCGAGGACCGCGAACATCACGGGAAATAATATCGCGTGGCCCGGACAGGTGGTCCCATCGGATGGCATCCACATAAGTGGGCATGAGACGGGCGAGAGCCTCAGGCTCGTCGCGACCTCCAACCAGATCACCTACTACACGCGCCATGCGATCTACGTGGAGGGCGCAGCTCAAGCCTGCAGTGTCGGGCTCAACTCAGTAATCTACGACGATCATCCGCCGACTTACCTGGGGGCGGAGCCACTGGGCGTCGGAACCGCCCACAATCGGTACCATTTCGCGGACTCCGTGGGAATCATGCCCATCGTCGATGACGGCTTCAGCCCGCGCGCCGGAGAAGGCGACCGCTACCCGTCGACGGCGGGCGTCGGTCTCGCCACGTTCTCGCGGTTGGAGAAATTCGCAGGTTCGTCCACGGCCCAGTCCACCGCGAGTTTCTCGCCCGGCGGATCCGCACCGACATTCACCTGCCGCGATGTGGAGCGGGCGGGCAAGGAGTACGGTGCGCTGGTCGTGATCACGGCAAAACGGAGGGCCGTCACAGACGCGCGGTCGTCCACGTATATCCTGATGGTTTCGAAGGCATCTTCGGACTCAGGTCCGGTCGAGACCGTAGTGCTGATCAGCAGCGGTGGTTGGATCAAAGGTGAATCGACCGAGGATCCGTCCTTTACCTGGGCTTTGGTGAACGATGTGTTAGTGGCATCCAGCGTAGGGGCGACGAAGGGCATCGGTTTCGTGTTCTTCGCTACAGCCACCGGTAATCTTCTGATCAGTTGATAGGTGGCCCGGGGAGCGGCTGCGACATCGTCCGTCCTCGGCCGTGCGTATGATCACGCATCGCGGCAGGAGCGAAGATCAGGAGGCTTTCACTCTCCCGTTCTGTCCCGAAGCAGTCCCAAAGATCGACCTCGTTGTCGTTCGGGCACACGATCCCGTGCTATCCGATTTTTCAGTACGGAACGGGGCGGAGCGGCCCGTTCATCGTGCTCGCAGGCGGTATGGACCTTCTCTGCGGAGGTCGCGGTGCAGTGCTCGTCGAAAGCGCAGGATCACCGCGACAGGTCAGTGGCGTGTGATCGCGGTGCGGCCACTGCGGACGCATCAACCTCCCTCCGGTTTACGAGGCGGCAGTCGCGCGCTCACCGCGACGGCATCCAAAGAGCCGGAAGTGGATGTATGGTTCAGGCACGGGGCGTAACCGCCTCAACCAGACATTCACTTTTTGGGGAAGCAAATGTCGAACGAAACGCAGTTTAAGCACACCCGTCGTTCTCTATTGGGGTGGGGTCTGGCCTCCGCTGCCGTAGGTGCGACCGCGATATCGAATGCGAGCCCAGCACACGCGGCTCCTGTCACGATGGACAGCGAAGCTATCGCCCGGCGAATCGAGGAGGTGGGCCTCTACGTCTCGTCGGCGAACTTTCCGAATATCTTTCCTGACGGTTCGGGGGACTCGACGGCGGGAATTTCTGCGGCCATTGCGACGGTGCCGGAAAATGGCACAGCCATTCTGGCTCCAGGTACCTACAACCTCAGCGGTCCGCTGAATGCGGGTCGCGGGAACATCCGCCTCGTGGGTTACGGTGCGACGCTCGTCCAGAATGCAAAAGCGCCGGTGGTGGCCGTCTCACCGAGCTGGGCCACCGCGGTTGGTGTCACCGCCATCGCTCTGGTCGACGAGCCGAGCAGCAATCCTGGCGAACCCGCGACTACTCAGGTCCATCGGATCACGACGGCCGGGAACAGCGATCTCAGGGAAGGTGACGTTTTCAAAATCGTTGCTGACGATGTGATTGACGACGCTCGAAGCCAGTCTGGTGACGTCGCCTCTCGGATTGGCGAGTATGCCGTCGTGAAACGCATCTCGGGTACGACGCTCTACACAGTCGGCCGGTTGCGCGAGTCGTACGCGACCAATATCCGATTGGTCGCGGTGCCGAAGGATTCGTTCGAGTTCCGAGGTTTCACTGTTCAAACCTCCGATGTCGGCCTCTCGACGAGCGGCGGCTATGGTGTGCTGATCCAATTGGCGGGTCTTTTCCGGCCGATCGTGGCAGACGTCAAGTGTCCGAGAGCCGGCGGGCCGGTCATCTCCCTCCAAGGCTGCTACAACTATCTCGTCGACAGCGTCGACATCGGCTATGCGGTGAACAACACGGGCACGACCCCGAACCAGCTGGGGTACGGAGTGATCGATCAATGCGGCACGGGCGGAATAGTCCAGAATAGTTCAATGCGCTTCGTCCGTCACGCATACACGGATGACACGCCTCGGATCGCGGCCAATACCAAGGAGTACGTGAACCACGGGCGGAGCTACGCGAACAAGATCATCAACTGCCACTCCACTGGAACTTCCGGATCTGCATTCGACACGCACCATGCGAGCGAGAGCATCCGCTTCGCGAACTGCTCTGCCAGTAGCGGCGGGGCGGGAGCGGCCGGATTTGCCCTCCGCGGCAAGGCTCACATGGTCTCCGACTGCAGGGCCGACTGGATGGATATCGGTGTGATGGTCCACACCGAAGGCGAGAAGGGTGGCCGGTCCTGGGGTCATGTCATCACGAACGTGACCCTGGTCAACATCGTTAAGACTGCGCTCTTCGTGACCGTCAACCCGACGGGCCACACGGACGTCGGTAAGCGATACACATCGCCGAATGCCTACGTCGATGGGCTGGTCGTGACCAACTCCCGCTGGGGTATCGATTGCACCAACGCGATGCTCGACGTCCGGAACATGCGTTTCACCTCGTCGGCCGGTGTAACCGGGGTCACCTACGCCGTCGTGAGGAACAAGAACTCCGACGTCACTGTCAGCGATGCCGTCTTCGACTTCACGCTCAATGAGGCGGGTTCGATCCAGTACTGCTACAGCAGTCAGTTGACGGGTGGGCAGCCATCGATGAACCGCCTCACTCTTCGGAACGTCGGCCTCAAGCAGAGCCAGAGCGCTGCGGTCCGCGCCGATCGATTCATAACAGGTGGGGGGCAGGAAGTCACACTGGACGACGTCGTGTTCGACTACCCCTTCCGCATCATGCCGGGAACCTACGAAGGCAACAGTTCGCTGAAGTGGAGGTGTCGCTACGATCCTACGATCGCCCGGAGCGATCTATCTTCGGCTTTCCATTACTTCGAGGGCACCGTCAACGGGGCGCTGACTTCTGTCTGGGCTTCGGAAGACGACAACATCACTATTCAACTCAAACCGACAGGTGCGCAAGTATTGGCGCCGTTCCTGCCGGGGCGGCGTCGGGCACAACGGTTGAATATTTTTGCAGTCGGGACGGGATCGTCCACAATCGCCCACGGGACGGCAACACGGACGAGAAACATCGGTTCGCAGCCGGTCTTGCTCACACAGGACAAGGTGGTGTCCTACTTCTGGGAGGGAAGCCTCTGGCGGCAGCTTCCGTGACCCGCCTCAATGCAGGTTCCTAGGCGTCGCAGTAGTCCATACGGGCACAACTCCTCGGCGTAGCTATGCCACACTATACGGACAGTCGCCAGGCCAGCCCTGGGGCGCACGACGGGGACCAACGACGCTTCTCCAGAAGAAGTCGTTGATCTTGGAGGCACATTGGGGAATTCGGTCGCAATCGTCGGTACCCGCGGGTACCCGAGTTATTATGGCGGGTTCGAAACTGCGGTCCGCAAACTGGCCCCCTACCTCGCCGACCGCGGATGGGATGTCGAGGTCTTCGGCCGGGTCGGCTCCACCAGAGTGGACGATCCAGACCGCGACCCGAGAGTCACGACCTCGCTCAGTCGTGGGATCGACTCCAAATCGGCGAGCACTCTGTCGTACGGACTTACCTCGAGTTTTAAGGCTGCGGTGGACAAGCCGGATGTCGTTCTGGTCATGAACGTGGCGAACGGTTTCTGGCTTCCGTTCTTCAAGGTGCGACGCATACCTACCCTGCTCAACGTGGACGGGATCGAGTGGGACCGCCAAAAGTGGGGAAGGGCGGCCAAATTCGTCTTCAGGGTGGGTGCCCGCGCGTCGGCGCTATGGGCTGACGAGCTTGTCTGCGACTCTCACGAGATAGTGCGCCGTTGGCGGAACGATTTCCGTGTCGAGGGAACCTTCATCCCGTACGGCGGCGACGTTCCCGGCGGCCTGCCCGTCGAGCCCGGATTGACCAGCAGGGGTTACGTTTTGGTGGTCGCGCGGTTCGTGCCCGAGAACACGATCGAGGAGTTCCTGCGCGCGGTAGAACTCATGCCATCTGACACGGATGTCGTGATCGTGGGTTCCTCGGGTTATGGAGGCGAGTTCGATGAGCGTGCTCGCGCGTTGAGTGAGAGGCGCCAGAACGTCAGATGGCTCGGTCATGTCAATGACGACCGCAGGTTGTTCGCTCTCTGGCAGCATGCGGGCGTGTACTTCCACGGCCATAGCGTGGGTGGAACGAACCCGGCACTGGTGCAGGCGATGGCGTGCAAAGCCCCCGTCGTGGCGCGCGACACAGTCTATAACCGCGAGGTACTCGGAGACTTCGGACGTTTCGTCGACCCTACCCCCGAGGCGATCCGTGACGCGGTATTGGCTCTGCTCTCCGACTCGGCCCAACAGGAGGTCCTCCGTGAAGGGGCGTTTGTGCGCTCCCGGGAGATCTACAGCTGGGAAGCAGTGTGCGAGGGCTATGAGCAGGCACTTCTTCGCTTGATCGACACGTCCCGACGGAAGTAGGACTAGGTGAATGTGTCCTCGCGATCACGCCCTCCGGCACTTTTCGCCTATCCCATGCATGGTCAGCGCAAGCTGCTGAGCGAGGGGTATCGAACACGTGACGGCCACATGATCGAGTGGTTCGGTAGGCACCTCGAGGATCGCGGCGAGGTGGGTGTCGTGTCTAGGCCGGAACCCGCCTTTCTGCCGTACCGGCAACCGGCCGGTCGCGCCGTGGCGCAGAACACCCGCCCAATCGAAACTCAGACGTGGCGGCTTCCCTCGATTCGGGATCGCCGACGGTGGTGGGTCGGGTCCGCTCAGAGCTACCCTTCTCTTTACCTCGAAGACTCGGCGGCACCCGCAGTCGTTTGGAACCCGTTCGTCTCCCAAGCGGCCGTGGGTGCCAACCCCTTCACCTCGGGGCAGCCGACCGTAATCGATCTTCTCGACGACTGGACTGTTCATTTCGCTTTCCAATCGATCAAGCCTGAGGTAGAACGAGCGTATGCGGCGTCGTTCGATGCGGCCTCGGTCGTCACTGCCAACGCTGAGGGAACTGTTGAGCTGGCGCGCCGGTTCGGCAGGGACGACGTGATCTTGCTTCCCAACGGCGTCGATCCGCAGCGTTTCGACACTCATTCCCAAGCTGCTGGACCCACGACGATCGGTTATGTCGGCAAAATCGGCAAACGTCTTGACCTCGACCTGATCCTCAAGGTCGCCGCGGCGTTCCCCGGTATGCAATTCATCTTTGCCGGCCCGATCCTCGATGCCGAGTACCGTAAGCCGCTCGAATCGATGCCCAACGTCGAGTTGCTGGGCGACGTGCACTACGAAGACGTGCCCAGCCTGCTCACCAGGTTCGACATCGGCTGGGTGCCACACAACGTGGGGGTCGGCGAGGTGGGTGGAGACGTCATCAAGACGTACGAGTACCGTGCCGCAGGCCTTCCGGTCTTGACGACACCGATCGAGGGCGCCAACAGTCGGGGCTTGACGAGCGTCGCTGTGATCGACCGCGACCACCAGGTCGACTGGATTCATGCCCTAGACCGACAGGGAGAACGAGTGGCGCGGGCGCCGGGAGACGTGCCGGCTGACGCCACCTGGCAGGTCAAGAGCCGCTTGATCTTGCAGAAGCTCGGTCTCATCGTCAAATAAGGGCTTGACGAATAGGCTCCGGACATGAAGAGAAGATGGGTCGCGATCGGGTTGATCGCCAGTGGCATGATTCTGGGTGGTTGTTCGCCGCTACCCGGGTTCGTCTCGACGCCCGACGGTGCGACTGCTGAATCCGCGACCGCTCCGACTCCCGACTCTTCGATCGCCGCGACGGGAATCCCTGGGCCGACCAGCAGCACCTCGAACCCGGCGCCCCCTGCATCTTCCGAACCTCCCCAACCGGAGGCGGTGCCGGCACCCGACGAGACTTCGATGACGGAGGCCGAGAAGCCCCAAGCGACGTCGGACGAGGCGTTCCTGGCAATCATGCAGCAGAGCTGGCCCGAAGGGCGTCCACCTGACGGTGATCTGGTCGGGGCAGCCCAACGCGTATGCGAGGCAGCGGGCGCGGGCGCGCCTGTCGATGAGATCGTCGTCATCGACGATGTCCACAACAATGACGTCGTCATCGCCGCGATGAGTGTGTACTGCCCGCAGTGATCGTCAACCTCGTTCCCTGGTTGTATACAAGCGGCGTAGAATCGGGTTCGTGAGCACAAAGAGCGTGGATGTCGTCCTGATCGGTGGTGGCATCATGAGTGCCACGCTCGGAACGATGATCAAGCGGCTGCAGCCGGATTGGTCCATCGTCATCTTCGAGCAGCTGAGCGCGGTCGCGCAAGAGAGCTCGAACCCGTGGAACAACGCCGGTACCGGCCATGCCGCGCTGGCCGAGCTGAACTACATGCCCGAGGCGTCCGACGGATCACTCGAGACGTCGCGCGCGGTCAAGATCAATGAGCAGTTCCAGGTGAGCCGGCAGTTCTGGGCGTCCCTCGTCGCCGACGGAGTTCTTCCCCATCCGGAAACCTTCATCAACCCCACCCCGCACATGACCTTCGTGCGCGGCGCCGACAACGTGGACTACCTTCGCCGCCGCTACGAGCTGCTGCGCGATGAGCCTCTGTTCAAGGGCATCGAGTTCAGCGACGACCCGAAGGTCATCTACTCGTGGGCTCCTCTTCTCGTGCGCGATCGGCAGAAGGACGAGAAGATCGCTGCGACCCGGATCGACTCGGGCACCGATGTCGATTTCGGTGCACTCACGCAGCAGCTCTTCGACTACCTGGTGTCCCAGGGGGCGGACCTGCGCCTGGAGACCCAGGTGACGAACTTGAAGAAGGTCAAGAAGGACGGCAGCTGGGACATCTCGTTGCGTGAGCGTGTCGGCACGACGCCGTACGGCATGAATGCCCGCTTCGTCTTCGTGGGCGCGGGTGGGCATGCACTTCCCCTGCTGCAGAAGTCAGGGATTCCTGAAATCGAGGGTTTCGGCGGATTCCCCATCAGCGGACAGTTCTTCCGCACCGACAACCCGGAGGTCGTGGCCCAGCATCAGGCCAAGGTGTACGGGAAGGCGGCGGTGGGCGCCCCACCCATGTCGGTTCCCCATCTGGACACCCGGGTGGTCGACGGCCAGTCGTCTCTGCTGTTCGGGCCCTACGCGGGTTTCAGCCCGAAATTCTTGAAGCAGGGATCGTGGCTCGACCTGCCGGCCTCGATCAGGCTGCACAATCTCGGACCGATGCTCGCAGTGGCTCGAGACAACTTCGATCTGATGAAGTATCTGATCGGCGAACTCCTCGCCAGCAAGAAGAAGAAGCTCGACGCGCTGCGTGAGTTCATGCCCACAGCCCGAGCCGAGGACTGGTACCTCATCACGGCCGGTCAGCGGGTGCAGGTGATGAAGAAGGACTCCAAACGCGGCGGGGTGCTCCAGTTCGGCACCGAGATCGTCACCTCCGCCGACGGCTCGATCGCGGGACTCCTGGGAGCGTCGCCGGGTGCGTCGACCGCGGTGCCGATCATGGTCGATCTGCTCAAGCGCTGCTTCCCCGAACAGTACGGCGGGTGGGAGAGGACGCTCAAGAAGATGATCCCGTCGTTCGGAGCGTCCTTGAACTCCGACCCACGTGCAGCCGACAAGACGCTGAGCGCGACAGCCAAAGTTCTCGTCCTGACCCGCTGAGGGCCGACCCATGGGTCGTTCGGCACGAAGAACGACCGGTTGATCCCAGGATTGACGTGGTTGCACACCTGTCGGGTACGATCCCACTAGCTGAATCGACGCCGTAACGACCCGCTTGCGTTCGACGATCCCAGCGTCGGGCGGTGACGTCCGCAATGAGCCCTGAAGGTCGACCCCGATGCCCAGATCGTCGCGACGAACCCATCGTCCACATGACTCGTCGTCCAGCAAGACGCGGATGAGACGCCACTACGGCTTTCCCGAGCCCGTCGTACGGAACAGCGAGAACCGCGAATTGACGCCGGAGGCGCCGCCGCGCCACCCCGTCAGACGAGATGTGCAAGGATTGCGCGCTCTCGCGGTCGTCGCTGTCATCCTGAACCACCTCACCGGTTGGCCCGTGGGTGGTTTCATCGGTGTGGACGTCTTCTTCGTGCTGAGCGGCTACCTCATCACCGGGTTGCTGCTCCGGGAGCACGAGCGGTCGGGCACCATCTCCTTCTCGGGATTCTACAAACGACGTATCAAACGGATCATGCCGGCAGCGGTTCTCGTGCTGCTCGCCACCGTGCTCGCATCCTGGGTCCTGACGCCAGGCGTGCGTTTCCTGCAGACCCTCACGGACTCGTTCTGGTCGCTGCTCTTCGTCTCGAACTGGAATCTCGCCCTCCAGGGCGCGGACTACTTCCAGCAGGACCTGATCCCTTCGCCGGTGCAGCACTACTGGTCACTGGCCGTCGAGGAGCAGTTCTACCTGGTCTGGCCGTGGCTGATGCTCGGGGTGTTGGCGCTCGGCGTCAAGCTCTTCTCATGGAGTACGGGCCGCCGTCGGCTCGCGGTGGGCCTGACGATCGGAGTCGTCTCCGCCGCCTCGTTCGGATACGCGCTCTTCCTGACCGCGACCGACGTCAACCTGGCATACTTCAGCTCCGTCGACCGAGCGTGGGAGCTCGGGGTCGGAGCCCTCGTCGCCGTGTTCGGCACGTACTTCCGAACGAAGAGCGTCGCTCTCAGGACCGTACTCAGCTGGCTGGGCTTCCTGACGATCGTCGCCGCCTGCTTCGTCGTCGATCCCGCTGCGGGATTCCCTGCTCCGCTCGCAGCGCTTCCCGTCCTCGCGACCGCGATGGTGCTGCTGGCGGGCGAGCACGGCACCCAGCCTTACCTGTGGCCCCTGACCAACCCGGCGACTCGCTACGTCGGCGACATCTCCTACTCGCTCTATCTCTGGCACTTCCCCGTGCTCATCCTGCTGCTCGCGGTCATGCCGGGAGACAGCGTGCTTTATTACGCCGTAGCCGCTGGGCTCATCGTGGCTCTCAGCGTGCTCTCGTACCACCTGGTGGAGGATCCCATCCGGCGGTCGGGATGGCTGTCCTCGAAGACTCTGTCATCGAGGGAGCGTCGCCGCCGCCGCAAGAAGCGCCAGAAGTTCCTCCGCTCGACTCTTCCGAAGATCGCCCTGGCCGCGGTGCTGGTCGGTGCGACGACGGCTGTCGTCGTGGTCGCCCTGAACCCCGGCGGGCAGCAGCAGGCTCAGGTTGCGGAAGACGGCAGTCCGGTCATCCCGGCAGGCGAGGACGGCCCGATCGTCAGCGATGCTGTGCGGTGTCGCGGAGCAGCGATCATGGATCCGCAATCCGGCTGCTCAGGGGTCGACCTCGGGGACCAGCTCGATCCCGCTCCCGCCTATGCCGCAACCGACAAGCTGCAGATCCGAGGCAAGGAGCTGTGCTGGATCAACCTCACCGGTTCGCTGACGAGTTGCCACTACGGGAATGCTCCCGAGGACGCGACCAAGATCGCGATCGTCGGGGACAGCCATGCGCAGTCGCTGATGGCGGCCATCATCCCGGAGTCCGGGAAGAACAACTGGTCGTTGAACGCCTACACCGGTGATGGCTGCATCCTCTCGACCAGGGCGACGTCGACGTGCGGTGACATGCAGCCCAAGATCCTCGAGAAGGTGGCGTCGGGGGATTACGACGTGGTGATCACCACGTCTTCTCGAGCCAAGACCTATGACCCCGAAGCGGCCGCCGAGGCTTATCGTCAGGTGCTCGCGTCGGGTACGCGGCTCATCGTCTTCGCTGACGTTCCCGGAGCATCCGAGGAGTCGATCCTCTGCTATCAGAGAGTCGGATTCGACGTGAGGAACAACGACTGCGGAACTCCGCTCAGCGAGTCGCGACCCGATGCCATTTCAGATGCGGCTCCTCTCGCCCCTGGCACTCAGCTGTTCGATCTGACTTCGCTCTTCTGTGCTGACGATTTCTGTCCTGCAGTGGTGGGCAATGTTCCCGTCTACCGAGACAGCGGCGCTCACATCACGGCGACCTATGCAGGCACTCTGAGCCCATACGTCGTGGGCGATATCGTGACCGCTCTGACGGGGTGAGGTTCGACAACCGTCGACTGTAAGGTGGTCGGAGATCACCGTCGCTCTGCGATCGGTGGACGAGACTAGGAACCACATGCACAGCACCGCCCGCCCGCCCATGCACGATCAGTTCATCATCACCCGGGTGCCCCGGCCGATGCCCGAAGGGTTCGTGACGACGCAGCACTTCGGGTGGCGCTGTGGCGTGAGTCCCAGCCTCCCAGTGACGGAGGTTAGACGGGGTGAGATAGCCGTCGGGTGGATTCTCGGATGGGTGATCCTCGAGGATGGGCGCTTCGCCCACGAGACGGGGTCGTTCGAGATCTCAGAGCCGGCCCCGGGTGATCCTGACGGCGTGGAGGAGACGCTCTACGCCCTAGCTGGTCGATGGGCCTGTTTCCTCGTCGTCGCGGGCGGCCTCCGGGTGTACGTCGACCCATCCGCTTCGCTCGGAGTGGTCTTCTCGGAGGAGGAGAGCGTGATCGCATCGACCACGTCGATCGTCAACTGGGGCCGCGACGACAGCTTCGGGGAAGGCCGGTACAGCCGGAGAGTGCTGAAGAAGAACCAGTTCTTCCCATCCGGTGCCACGAGCGACCCGGCGATCGGCCGTGTCCTCCCTGATCATCGCCTCGACACATCGACGTGGGCGGTGGATCGGCACTGGCCGGCTGCGCCGCTGGCTCGCTTCACGAAGCAGTCCGAGGTCGACGCGGCGACTACGGAGATCGCGACGAGCACATCGGCCGTGATGGCCGCGCTCACTTCGCACACGACCACCATCCTGCCGCTGACGAGTGGCCGCGACAGCCGGATCATCATGTCAGCGGTCCGTGACCGGTTGGCGAACTGCGAGTTCGTGACTTTCGAGTACCACGATTTTCGGAAGGCGGACACCGCCTATGCTCGCGCGGTCGTCGGCCGTTATGGCTTGCGTCACCGCCTGCTGACGATCCCGACTCCCGATGACGACGACCGCAGAACCTACTTGGAAGCCATCGGATACGACGCGAACGAGGGCAAGGCCAGGGACTTCTACCTCGCCGCGGGCGAGCTGCCCAGCGACCGTGGGTGGGTCACCGGGTATGTCGGAGAGGTGGGTCGCGGATACTTCTGGCGGGAGACGGACTCGGATGCTATTCCGGCCACCGATGATCTCCTCGAGCGGATGCGCCTGGACCATACGCCGGAGAACACGCAAGCCGTGGAGCAGTGGCTTGAGACGGCTGTCTTCGCCGACGTGCCTCAGATGCTTGACCTGCTCTATCAGGAGCAGCGACAGGGCGCTTGGGCGAGCACCCAGCTGTACGGGGCGGCCCCCTTCGTGTTCAGCATCATCCCGCTCAACACCCGGCGGAACATCGAGAACATGCTCCGACTGCCGATCGCCTACGTGAAGAGCGGACAGATGCCGAGGGACATCGCTCGCGTGGGGTGGCCTGACCTGGCGGAGCTGCCCTACGACCGGCAACCCGGCTGGCAGGGGCGCCTGGAATACGCGGCGTTCATCCTGCGGCGGGATGGCGGTCGACTCTTCCGCCGCATCACCAGAACCAAGAGCCGGTAGCGGCGCCGCTTTCGGGCCTGCTACCCCCCGGGTGCTGGAACGGGGGGCGTCGTCGGAGCGTCGACCGGGGGCTCCTCGGGTGCCGGGTCGACCGGGGTTGGGTCGGTGGGCGGGGGATCGCTCGGAACCTCTGGTGCGGCGACACCGGTGCCGATAACCGTCACCTGATCGACCGGCGCCGCTGTCACCTCACGCGAGATGATGGAACGGGATGTCTCGACTCCGTCGACGTAGATCACTTCGACCGTGGTGAGCAGAACCCCTTCAGAGCCCGCGACGCTCACGTACGAGACGCCCACAGGCTGCGAAGGGTCTTCTTGGGTCACATTCCCGAACGGGATGGCGTCGGAGAACTGCACGTAGCCCGTGCTCTGTTCCGGCGACCCCTCGACCACCGGGAGAGGGCCGGGCGTGGGTGATGGAGCAGGCACCGCGGGAGTCGTCGTGGGCGCGGCCGTGGGAGTCGGAGTGGGTGTCCGAGTCGGAGTGGGAGACGCCGACGCCTGCCCACCGGCGGGGACTGTTCCCGCGAGGTCGCTCCGCGAGTGCGTGGTCAGCGCGACCACGACGAGCGCGACGGTGGCGATGACGACGAAGACCAACGCGCTTCCGACCATGATCTTCTTCGTGCCCGGTCTCGACCATCCGGTCAGGCTGCGTGAGCCCATCATTCCCCCTTGCGTCTACCCAATGATAGTCGGCGCTCGATCGAGACGAGCATCCCACCTCCACGCCACCGCACGGACACCTCCGATCCCGACCAAAGAGAAGCCCCTGTCACGTCCGGTCTGGACGTGACAGGGGCTTCTCCAGGAAGGCGGTCAGCTGAGTCGTGCCTTCCGACGCACCACCAGCAGCACGACTCCGGCGAGCGCCAGAACGCCGCCAAGGCCGAGTGCATTCAGTTCCAGACCGGTTTCCGCGAGCTTGTCGCCACCGCTGGCTGCCGGCTTGGCAGGGGTCACGGGAGTCGGAGCGGGTGCCGGTGCGGCGGCCAGAGTGAACTGGACGGGGTCGGAGACGTCGGACCGCACCGTGATCAGTGAACCGTCTTCGGAGAGCTCGACGAGCACGGCGACGGCGGTGTAGTCCTCCGGGTCAAGCGCCAGAGTCACGGTCCAGGTGCCGTCGCTGCCGACGAGGATCGGGTCCTCCGGGTCTGCGGGCATCTCCTGAGTGAGCGACTGCGGCTGGTTGACGAGAGCGGTCGGTGCGACGGCGAGCACGACGTTCTCACCCGGGGTGCCGGTGCCGGAGAAGGTGACCGCAGGGCCGGTGAGAGCCTGTCCTGCTTTCGGCGCCAGGATCACAGGGGCGGGGAGGAGCGTCGGAGGCAGCTTGAAGCTGACGGTCTGCTCACCCCGGCCGGCGCCGCCGGTGACCTGGTTGACGGAGACGGTCTGATCGATCTCGTCGTCCTCGGTGTAGGTGCCGGTGGTCGCCCACACGCCATCGGTGACGACGGCCGCTTCCGTACCGGGAACGCGGTTGCCGTCTTCGTCGAGGACGTTGACCGTCGAACCGTCGGTTCCCGTACCCCCGAACACCACGGTGCGCGCGAGCACGGTCTGGCCCTCTGCAGGAGTCAGCACGGCGAAGTTGTACGCCGGGGGGAGGGTGAACGTGACCGTCTCCTCGCCCGCACCTGAGCCTCCGGTGACCTGATTGATCATCACGGTCTGCGAGACGTCAGCGGACTCCTCGTAGATACCGGTGGTCTCCCACGTGCCGTCGACGACGACCGCGGCTTCCGTTCCCGGCACGCGGTCGCCGTCGTCATCGAGGACGTTGACGGTCGATCCGTCCGATCCGGTACCCGAGAAGAGCACGGTACGGGACGTCAGGGCAGCGTCCGGCGTGGGGCTCGTGACCGTCAGGGTGTCTTCTGCAGCGTGGGCTGCGCCGGTGGTCAACAATGCCCCACCGAGTGCCAGGGCGACGACGGCCGGCACTGCCAGGACCTTCCGCCACATCATCATGTCCTTCATTGCATCCTTGTCTGTGATTCGACGGACGAAAGCCGTGCACACCGGGTATCGATGTGGCCCCCACCCCCATTTCCGCAACGGTAACAGATCGACTCCTGCTCGAAAGGGCCTGAGCCGTAATGCGAGATGACGGGAGAAGTTTGCGCTGACTAGCACTTCCTGTGTCTTCGTTCAATCCTCGACCTACGCCGGGAGATGAGACGTACAGTTCCATGCATGCGCAACGATGCTCTGATCCGCCATACACCACTGAACACCAGCTGGGTTGAGCCGGTCATACTTGCGGGCGTCACGACGCCGGCCCTCGCCGCATCGGGGTTGTCTACGCCGACTGTCGATGTTGCAGCAGCGATCATCTCCGACGGCGTGCTGGTCACTGTTGAATTCCAGGACTTCTACGGGCAACGGGTGCTGCTCGGGTACACCCTGTCGGGCTTCCTTCCTGCGGACGGTCACTTCGTCAAGATCTTTCAAGCGGATCCGTCCGAGACGGGTATTCGGATAACCGGAAACGTCTTCAGCATCTTCCGCGTGACCGCCGTGGTTGACGGTCAGGAGATCCGCGCGGAGGTACCCGCGCCCGGTCAAACTCACTGACGTCAGCGATCAGAGTTATCCACTAAACGTCAAGAATGAGGCGGCCATGATCAGCCTTCTTCCGCGAGACCTCCGATGGCTGAAAGCATGGTGCCGTGACAAATCGAGTGGAACTCGACCTGACTTCGAACGACCGCGCCAGGTACTCGGTGCTGGTCGGAGCGCTCGAGGAACAGGCCGAGCGGTTCGACGATGCCGCGGCCAACGCTGCCAACGCGAATCCGGACGGCTCGAATACAGCCAACACCGTCGTGGAAAGTTGGTTCCGCGCCAGGGCTGAGATCGCACGAGCACTGATCGGCGAAATCAACAGCCAGTACATCAGCTGATCGGATCTGATCAGGAACAACCTCGCCTTACGGCATTCTTTGATACCGCCGCCAGGCCACCACGAAGCAGATGACGAAGATGAGCAGCCATCCGGTCGCGAGCAGCCACCCACCGAGGACTTCCGGGGCATCCAACGCCGTTACGACGAAGAGGCCGCCGGTTCCGAACCCGAGAAGCGCTACGACAAGCAGAGTGGCGTATCTCGCCTTCTTCGCCTCGCTGTCGGTCACTTGGGCGTCCTTCGGAAGACATTGACGGCCAGGAGAAGAAAATGAACCCCTGCGAGGAGGCAGAGGATTCCCAGAGGGCCCGCGGGCATCGGGCGCAACTGTCTCCAGAAGGGCAATGCAATGAGCATCCAGGTTCCTCCGGCGACCGCAATCACGCCGAACAGAATCAGGCCGCCGCCCGACTCGCGGTAGGCGCCATTGCTAATGGGAGCGACGCGGTCCAGCCAGTCTCGTTCACTTGCTACCCCGGGCAAGGTCTGTGGCTTTGCCGTGTCGTCGGTGCCACGGCGTGCGACCTCGCGGCGGAAGAGTCGAATGGCGATCACTCCGAGGGTGGCTGAGACAGCCGCAGCGATCACCGCGAAGAGCCAACGGATCGAGGAGCCGCCGCTGAGTGCAGCGACGATCGATCCCGTCGCGATCAGCCCGAACACAACCGCCGGACCGATGAACGACCGCCATGCGCCGTCATGGTCGTACTTCGCGTTCTCCCCCATGGGCCCGACAATAATGCTGCCGGGCGCCTCGTGATGCTCCAGGAACTGGGAAGTAGTGACGGTGCTGGTCACTGATGATGCCCGAGACCCTGGTATGTGAACCAGGAATGTCGATCAGCTCCCAATTCACGTCTGAGCTGCCTGGTGGGTGTTCGTTTAACCGGCCGTCCGCTGTCCAGGGTCCGCTACAGCACCGCCGTGTATGTAATTCTCCAGGAACTCGCGGATGACATCAGTGAGCGTGCGGCCCTCGTCGGCAGCCTTCGCCTGCGCGGCCCGATAGAGCTCGTCGGGAATTCGGAAGCCGCGAATGGGTGTCTTGGGCTGATTCGGCATGCTTCATGATGGCACGGGGACTGTGAGCATCCCTCTTGTTTGGTGTTGTAACACCGAGTAGGATCGCCGCATGACAGCTCAGCAGATCGAGCGCCTAGTGGGGATCCCCGAGGCGCTCGAGGTCGAGGCTCGTCTTATTGCCGCGGCACGAGGCGAAGACCTTGACGACATGGTGATCACCTTCCTCCAGCAATACCTGACGGGACATGCGGCATGAGTCGCGAACCCGCCTTGAGGTACAGCGGTCGACTCCGACGGTGCCGCAACTGCGGCATCCGAGTGCGGCGAGAGGAGATGGTCTACAACTTCCTCGCCTGCTCGGACGACTGCGCCGATGACCTGTGGATTCGCACCTCTGATCAGCGCAGTGAGGAGTACGACTCAGTCGAGCCCGAACCGGTAGCCTGTCGCGAGTGAGCGGCAGGGGCGGCAGGGGCGACAAGCGGCAGATCGCGCTCTTCGCGCTCATCAACCTCGTGCTGCTCGGGTCGCTCACGGCGCCGGTCATCACCGGGCTGCCGCTGCGCATCGCCGGGCTGGTGGGCGAGGATCAGCGCACCGAGACCCTCGCGTTCGTAACCGTGTGCGGGGCCATCGCCTCCCTGGTCGCCAACCCTGTGTTCGGGTTCCTGTCCGATCGCACGCGGGGGCGGTGGGGGCGACGGCGGCCGTGGCTGCTGGCCGGGGTGGCCGGCGGGTGGGTCGCGTCGCTGTTGGTGGTGAATGCGCAGTCCGTCGCCGGGCTGACGCTGGCGTGGGTGCTCGCGCAGACCGCGTACAACGCCTCGCTCGCCGCGGTGGCCGCTCTGCTCGGCGACCAGGTGCGCGAGCGCAGCCGCGCGATGGCGTCCGGCGTGTTCGGGGCGGCCGCCTTCCTCGGCACGCTCCCGCCCCTGGTGCTGGCGGGCATCCTGCCGGGGCGCATCGACATCGTCGTGCTGGCCATGCCCACCGCCGCGGTCGCGGTGGTGCTGGTGGCCTGCCTGCTGCTCCGCGATCCACCGCTGAGCGAGACGGCTGGTCAAGGCCGAGTCCGACTCCGACCGGCGATGCCCTCCCGCGCCGAGCTCCGTGCCGCCCGCCCCTTCGCCCTGGTGACGCTGCAGCGGCTCCTCATGCACCTCGCGTTCGGGCTGGCGACGTCGTTCACCCTCTTCTTCGTCAGCGACCGGATGCGCCTCAGCCCTGAAGCGGCCGGCCCCGTCGTGGCGCTGGTCACGCTCGCCGGAGGCTCGGCCATCGTCGTCTCGGCCCTCGTCACCGGGTCCCTCGCCGGGAAGCGCGGTGCGTACCGCAACTGGATCGTGGCCGCCGCCATCGGCCTCGCCGTCGCCGCCGCACTCCGGGCGGTGAGCTCCGACGTGCCACCACTCGTGGCCGGCGCCGTGATCGGCGGGCTCGCGCTCGGCGCGTACTACGCGGTCGACCTCGCGCTGGCGCTGCGCACCATCCCGGCCGAGA
The DNA here is from genome assembly GCF_013409865.1 of Herbiconiux flava. NCBI lineage: Bacteria > Bacillati > Actinomycetota > Actinomycetes > Micrococcales > Microbacteriaceae > Herbiconiux > Herbiconiux flava. The sequence goes on along the minus strand of NZ_JACCBM010000001.1, from coordinate 20,596 downwards.
AGCACGGCGCCTACCTCGGTGTCTTCAACACCGCCGAGACGCTGCCGTCCACGGTCTCACCCGCGATCGCCACGGCGCTCCTGCTCGTCGGCGGCTCCGACCCGATCTCCGGGCGCTCCGACGACTACCTCGCTCTCTACCTCGTGGCCGCAGTCGTCGCCCTGACCGCCCTGCTGCCGTTGCCCGCCCTCCGAGGCGTGCTCACTCGTCGCGCGGTGCCGGTCGAGACGTCCATTCCGTCGCACTCGTGATGCCGAGCACGGTCAGACGGGTCACGGCCTCGGCGCGGCTGCCGACCTCGAGCTTGCGGTAGAGCGAGCGCAGCTGCGACTTCACGGTGTTCGGCGACACCGACAGCTGGGCGGCGATCTCCGTCAGGGGTGCGCCCGACCCGAGGCGCTGGGCCACCTCCAGCTCGCGCGGCGTCAACCGGATGTCCGACTGCGCCCCCTCGATGAACGCGTGCCCGAGCACCGCGCTCACCGTCGCGGCCAGGTCGGGAGCATCGGTGCGCCGCAGCACCGCGGCCAGCTCGGTGAGAGCCGGACGCGGAACGAACGCGAGCGCCAGCTGCTGGCGCCTATCCGCGGCGAACGCGAGTGCCGAGCGGGCGGCCCGCACGGTCTGCTCGTCGTCGCCCGCCTGCGCCAGCGCGGCCGTGGCGAGCAGAAGCGACTCGGCGCGGCTCCGGCTCGAACCACCCGATCCGGCCTCCGGGCCGAGGAGCGCGAGGGCCTCGTCCGGCAGGCCGCGGGCGAGGGCGATGCGCGCGCGACTGACGGCCAGTTGCTGGTCGGCGACCGCCGCGCCCCGACCCGAGCCCGAGTGCGCCGGGCCCAGCGCGCGTGCCGCTGCGGGAGCGTCCTCGTTCGCCAGGTGCGCCAGCACGAAGGTGTGGCGCAGGCGCTCGGTCGAGAAGCCCGAGGCGTTGCGGCGGCGGTGCTGCGCGCGCACCGTGCTCTGCAGCCGGTGCAGCGCCTCGCCCGCGTTGCCCCGCAGCAGCTCGATCACCGTGTCCAGGTGGGCCAGCAGGCTCCAGTGCTCGATCGTCTCGCGGTGCGGGTCGAGGATGCGCACCCGCCGGTCCGCCTCGTCGAGATCGAACGCCTCCAGAGCGATGAACGCGCGGGCGATCTGGTAGAAGCTGCCCGAGTAGCCGTCGAGCCAGCCCTCCGGCCAGTCCCGCTGCGACGCCTCGTCGACGGTGGCCGCGGCCTCAGGGAGGTCGCCCGCGATGGCGTGCACGCCGGCCGTCATGCCCAGCGCCAGGATGCCCGCGGTGAGACCCCGCGCGTCGCCGACCGCCGTCGAGCGGGCGAACGAGTCGAGGGCGAGCTCGGTGCGTCCGTTGTAGAGGAAAGTGGTGCCGGCCTGGTTCCAGAGCGAGGGCTCGTTCGGCCCCAGCAGCTCGTGATCGGCGGCGGACATGGAACGGAGGGTGTCGTAGCAGCGGTCGGCCGCGACGAGGGCCTGGGGCATCCGGCCGCTCACCCGCAGGGCGGCGGCCTGCACGCCGGCCAGCAGCGCGCGATCGGGCGGGCTCGCGCTCGAGGCCTGACGGCTCGCGCCGTAGCTCGCGAGAGCGAAGAACTCGAGCGCACGCAACCGGTTCGAGCGGCGGGCGTTGTAGACGATGGCGAGCATCATCGTCACCAGCGGCAGCTTGCGCAGGGTCAGCACCGAGACGTGCGCGAAGAGCTCGCGCACCTGGCTGCCGTGGTTGCGCAGCAGCACGTGCCAGCCCTCGCGCACGATCGCGGTGGCGAGCGCCCAGTCCTCCTGCTCGCGGGCACGCACGAGGGCGCGGTAGAAGTAGCCGTTCCCGGCCTCCCAGCGGGCGGTCGCCAGCTCGAGTGCGCGCACCTCGCGGGGATGCTCGGCGCGCAGCAGCTGTTCGAACGCCTCGCGCATCAGGGGCGCGTAGCGGAAGCGCGCACCCGTGGCCGGGGAGCCGGTGCGCAGGCCCAGGCCTTCGCGCTCGGCTCGGTCGAGCATCCGTTCGGCCTCGTCGGCGTTCTCGCCCGACAGCGTGGTCGCCAGCTCGAGGGTGAGCTCGTCGGCCACCGAGGTGCGGGCCAGGAAGGTGACCAGTCGTGATTCCCACTGCTCGGTCGCGATGCGGCGGGCGAGCAGTCCGGCGAAGGCGTCGGATGCGCGGCCGCGGCTGCGGGCGGGAGCGGTCGTGGCGGCCGCCGCCGCACTCGCGGCTGCGGGCGGTGCGCTCACGGGAGGCTGGGCCAGCGCGCGGGCGATCAGCGGGGAGCCGCCCGACGCCAGGACCTCGTCGAGGGTCGCCTCGTCGGCCTGCGCGCCGAGGATGCTTTGCGCCTCGTCACGGGTGAGGGCGAGCTCGTCGGCCCCGAGCACCAGCGCGTCGAGCGTCACGGCGAGGCCGGGCTCGGTGAGGGCGGTGCGGCTGCGGGCCGTCGCCCGGAGGCGGAGGGCCGGCAGCTCGTGCAACTGGGCGATCAAGCCCTCGACGGCGGGCGGGGTCAGCCGGTCGACGTCGTCGACGACCAGCACGCACTCGCCGAGGTCGCGGAGCGCTCGCCGCAGGAGCTCCCAGGGGTCGGTGCCCGCGCTGACCGCCTCGCCGAGGTGCCGGAGCGGTCCGTCGGCGGGGGAGAGGCCCGAGGCGATCAGCTCGTCGGCCAGGTGCTGCACGAAGGCCCGCCCGTCGACGTCGCGATCGCGCACCCGCACCCAGAGGCCGGTCGCCGCCGTGTCGCGCGCCCACTCGGCTAGGGCCACCGTCTTGCCGAGCCCGGCGGGGGCGAGCAGCGTCACGGCCGCAGTCGCGCTCTCGAGCGGCTCGCTCAGTCGGGGGCGACGGAGCGAGTCGACGGGTGTGCGCGGCACTCCCCACAACGCCATACGAGCTCCCTGGTCGGTAGCAGAAGTCTAGAGGGCGGTGCGGACGTGCCCGCGGTGCCTGTGCGCGGGAGGCTCGTGTTCCGGCCGGACGTGTCCCAGGATGGAGGAATGGTCTCGAATCTCAACGGCGGGCACGCCCTGATCCTGCTCCTCGGCCTCGCGGCCTTCATCCTCTTCATCGCGGCGCTGGTGAGCATCATCAAGGCGGCGCGGGCGTCGACGGCGGAGAAGGTGATCTGGGTGCTGGTGGTGCTGATCCTGCCGCTGCTGGGGCCGATCGTGTGGTTCGTCGTCGGCAAGCGGTTCGCCACGGCGGGCGACCCGCCGGCGGTCTGAGCGCTTCGCCATGGATGGCCTCTTCCCTCGGGCGCCGGGACGCGCGCCTGACATCGACGACGTGTTCGCCGACGGGCGGGTGCGGGATGACCTGTGGGTGGCCGAGTATCTGCCGCAGTGGACGGTGCCCTCGAGGTCGGCGGCGCGGGTGGCAGCGGCGGGAGCATCCGGAGTTCGCCTGCTGATCGAGGAGGATCAGCTCGACTGGCGCGAGGAGGATGCGCCGCTGCGCGTGTCGAACCTGCAGACAGCGGTGTTCTCGGGGCCGGTGGGGTCGGCGCGGGGGACGCATCGGCATCGGCCCGAGCTGCGGGTTCGCACGGCGGTGCCGACGCGGTTGCTGTGGGCGCCGTCGTCGGGACGGGTGGACGTGACCGTCAGCGCGAGCGTGGATGAGGGGTGCATGCTGGCGGTGTGGCTCGTGGGGGTCGAGCAGGGGTCGGCGCGGGACTGCGGGGAGATCTGCGTGTTCGAGATCGACGCGGCGGGGGTAGGCGCCGGGTCGGTGGTCGCTCGGTGCGGGCTCAAGGCGCACGGGGATGATCGGCTCGCGACCGACATGCGCTCGGTGACGGTGCCGGTGGATGCGGCCGGGGCCCACACGTGGTCGGTGGAGTGGGGGCCGGCGGGCACGGTGATCGGGTGCGAGGGGCGGGTGGTGTTCTCGTCTTCGGCTTCGCCGGCGTACCCGCTGCAGTTGATGGTCGATCTGTTCGAGATCGGGCCGCGGTCGGGGGCGTCGGCGTACCCGAAGTCGGCGGTGGTGCACGCGGTGCGGGGGTGGAGTGCGCCGCTCTGAGGGCTTCTCGGGGCCTGGGTGGGATGTGCGGGGGAGCCGTGAAATGGGGATCACCCGGCGCCCCCGCATGTCTTCATGGTCGCGCCCAGGCGGTGCCGCCCGGGCAGTGAACGGCACTTTTCACCCGTCCCTTCACCCTTGCCGAGAAAGCGATGAAATCTCGCTTTTATCACATCCAGGCCCATGGTGGAAGCTTGTGTCACCCCCCGAATAGGGGGCAAGGTTCTGGTGGGTGGGGTAGGAGAGGAGAGAATCATGTGCATCCTGCCCAACAGGAAGATCGTTGCCGCTTTGTCGGTGGCACCCGGTCTCGTCATGACTGTGGTGAGTGCTCCGGCGGTGTCGATTGCGGCTCCCTCCGGTGTGTCTGCATCCCCTGTCGATACTGACGCGCTGGAGGAGCTGTTCGAGAAGTTCGGCGTGCCCGAGGCGCAGCAGCAGGTTCTCCTGCGCGAGGCGGAGAGCGGGACCCCGTGGGATGTGTACACGCCTGGCCCCTCGGCTCGTGAGGCGTGGAGTGCCGACGGCTTCACATACACCGTCGACCGGTTCGCGGACGGATCGTTCCGGGCGGTCGGGATCGAGGATCCGCAACCGGCGAGCCCGGGAGCGGTGACGCAGTGCACCGTCACGACGGGGTCGGGCTACTCGAACGCCGACAACTGCCAGATCGACGGAGTCTGGGGCAGTGTTCTGCTCGGCGCCGTGAACGTGGACTACACGATCGTCGACGGGCTGCCCGATCGGATCACGGATACCGGCTACGGCTACCAGAAGTGCTACGCGCCGACGACCTGTTCGTCTCCCGGCCTGGTCGAGTTCGACGACGTCGAGGATGACGGGCCGGCGTTCGCGCGGTGGCAGTCGGATGTTACGGCGGCCTGGGGCAGCTGGAACGTGTGGTTCCAGCTCAACGTCGGTGGCGACCGCGCCTACCAGTCGAACTCATGAGCATCGGATCTGCGGTCCTCGACGATTCCGTCGAACCGGTCGTACCGCTGGGCTTCGAGATCGGTGGCGCACTCGTCGCCGTCGTCTGGTTGACGTTGTTGGTCGGAGCGCTTATCGGAGTCGTACGCTCGCAGACCCTCTCTGGTGCTCAGCGGGTGCTCTGGATGGCGGCGGTTCTCCTGCTGCCGCTCGTCGGTGCGCTCGCCTGGTGGGTGCTGTGTCTGGTCGGGAGGAGTGCAGCTCGGGGCCGGGGCTAGGCGTCGCCCGCGATGGCGCGGAGGGCGTCGAGGTGGGCGCGCCAGGCGGCGCGGCCCGCGCGGGTGAGGGTGAGGGAGGTGCGGGGCATCTTGCCCGCGAAGGACTTGCCGATGGCGAGGTAGCCGGCCGCCTCGAGGGCGGAGGCCTGCTTGCTGAGGGCGGAGTCGGTGATCTCGACGGCATCCCTCACCTCTTTGAAGCTCAGGGTGCCTGCGCGGTCTAGCGCGGCCACGATCGAGAAGCGCACCGGATTGGTGAAGACGTCGTCGAGGCGGTGGCGGGGGTGCTGTTCGGTGGCGGTCACGCGCGGGCCTCGCGGGCGGCGCAGACGATGCTCACGACGAGCACGAGGCCCGAGGCGGCGGCGGCCAGCGGCACCGAGCCATGGGCCCAGATGACCACCGCGAGGGCGGCGGCGTAGCTGACGAACCAGGCGGCGATGTAGGCGGTCCAGCGGCGGCCGCGGGAGAAGGCCGAGCGGCCGCGGATCGAGAACATGAAGAACACCAGCAGCGCGAAGACGACCGTGAGGGTGGCGAAGTAGGCCAGGCCGAAGGTGTCGCCGGTGGTGACGGCCATGGCGAAGGTGCCCATCGACGTCGCCACGCCGAGGGCGAGGATGAACGCGATGTACGGCCAGCGGGTGGCGTTGTGGGCGTCGCGGCTGAGGGTCTCGGCGCGGTGCAGGAGTTCGCGGGCCTCGTGCGGGGTGACGGTGGGGGTGATGTCCATGGTGGGCTCCTTGTCTCGTGGGTTCAGTATGGCAAGTACTTTCCACCTTGGCAAGTCGTCAGTCGCCGCCTCCTCCTCCTCCTCCTCCTCCTCCGTCGCCGCCGCCGCCTCCGCTGTCGCCCCCACCGCTGTCGCCACCGCCGCCGTCGGACCAGCCGTCACCGCCGGTGCTGTGGTCATGGTCGTGGCCATGGCCGGGGGCGCTGCCCGAGTCGCCGTAGACGACCGTGGAGCCTCCGCCGTCGTCACCGCGCCCTCGACCGCGGGCCGTCTGCACCACGACCAGCACGACGATTATGAGGATGGCGATCGCGACGAGCGCGCCCACGACGATGTTGTCCATGCTCTGACGCTACGCCCTGGCACCGGCGGGCGCGGGGGCGCTAGCCTGGGGCGACGCGGCGGGGTGGCTGCCGGGGGCTCGGGGGAGTGCGGCATGGTGGGTTCGGCGACGGCAGCGGCGACGACGGCGACAGGGGCGGATGCGCGGGCCCGCGCGGCCCGGGTCTGGTACGGGGCCATCGCGGTGGTCGTCGGGGTGGCGTTGGTCATCCAGATCGTGCTGATCTTCACGGGCGGGCAGGACGTGAACTCGAGCGAGAACACCGCCGACGAATCGCTCGCGACGCGGTTCGTGCGGCTGTTCAGCTTCTTCACGATCCAGAGCAACCTGTTCGTGCTCGGCACGTCCGTCGTTCTCGCGCTGAACGTGCACAAGGACGGGCGCCTCTGGCGCGTGCTGCGCTTCGACGCGCTGATCGGCATCATCATCACGGGGCTGGTCTACGAGACGGTGCTGGCCCGGCTCGTGCATCCTGAAGGCTGGGCCCTCGCGGCGACGATCGGGTTCCACTACATCTCGCCGTGGGCCACCGTTCTGGGCTGGCTCGTGTTCGGGCCCCGGCCGCGGATGTCGTGGGCCACCGCGGCGCTCGCGTTCGTGTGGCCGCTGGCGTGGCTCGTGTACACCTTCGTGCACGGGGCGGTGACGGGGTGGTACCCGTATCCGTTCCTCGACGTCGACACGATCGGGTTCGCGGACTCGGTGCGGAACTCGGCGGTGGTGCTGGCGATCGCGGTGGTGATCGCGGTGGTGCTGACGCTCATCGACCGGCGGCTGCCGTCGCTCGTGCGGGGTGGGCCGGAGCGGCCGCGGGACCGCGCGGGCCGCGACGCACTCGGCGGAACCCCGAATCCGGGCCGGCGCGACACGGCGTAACCCGGCACGTGGCGCGGCGACCGCCCGGAATCGCGGGCTGCGAGGCCCCGTGGCCACGGCGTAACGTCGGGTGACCGACCGCGCAACACCCCCGCTGTCCGCCGTGGATAGCGTCCTCTCCATCGACATGACCCCTCGAGCCGGGTGGTCATCCACGGAGGAACGGGGCAAACATGAGTGGTCTCACGAAGGGTCTGAGGGCCGGCGTCGCAGCCGTCGGCGCGATCGCGGCTGCGGTCGCACTGGCCGGATGCGCGAACGGGGCGAGCGCGTCGGATGACGCCGCGGCGGCCGGTGCCGACTGCGCGGAGACGACTCCCGCGCACCTGGTGATCGGCACCGCCGACCTGGACGTGTCGTACATCCCCTACGGCATCCTCGCGAACGAGCTGGGCTACTTCGCCGAGGAGTGCATCGACATGACGATCGACGCGGCGGCCGACGGCCTGCTCCAGTCGCTGACGAGCGGACAGGCCGACTTCGTCATGTCCTCGCCCTCGGAATCGCTGTTCGCCGGCAACGGTGCGCCCATGGGTGCCGAGATGATCTACAACCTCATCCCCGATCTCAACATCAGCCTCGCGGTGCTGGACGACTCGACCCTCACCTCGGTCGGCGACCTGAAGGGCGCCGTCATCGGCACCTGGGGTCTCGGCCCCTATGCCGACGCCTACGTCTCGCGCTCTCTCGAACCCTACGGTCTGACCCTGGCTGACGTGACCATCATCGAGACCGGCTACGGCACGACGCCGATGCAGGCGCTCGACACGGGCGAGGTGGATGCGGTGCTGTACTGGCCCGGTCTGTACACGTCGTGGGAGCTCGCCGGCTACCCGACGCGGGTTCTCGAGGGCACCGAGTGGTCGTCCACCATGGACGGCATCGGCATCCTGACGACCGACACGATCGTCGCCGACGACCCCGAGCTGGTCGAGGGCGTCTCGCGGGCCATCGCCAAGTCGACCGTCTACCTCAAGCGTTTCCCCGAGAGCGCCGTTCGGGCGTTCTGGGCCGGCTACCCCGAGCGGGCACCGCTCCCCGGCGAGGACGAGACCGCCGCGCTGGAGGCCGACCTCGCCATCCTCGACTCGACCCTCGTCTCGATGGGCGTCGACGACCGCCCGGACGACACCCTCTGGGGCGATCAGACCGCCGACCGCTGGCAGAACCAGATCGACTACTTCGTCGACACGGGCATGATCGCCCCGACCGGTGAGGTGCTGCCCGACACGTTCTTCAGCGCCGACCACATCGCCGCCGCGAACGACTTCGACCACGACGCGATCGTGGAGCAGAAGTGACCCTCACCGAGCCGGAGCCCCGCGTCGACACCTTCGAGGGGTCGATCTCCCTCCAGGACGTGACGATGGAGTTCACGTCACGGGACCGCAACTCGCTCCTCGCCGTCGACACGACGTCGCTCACGATCCCCAGCGGGCAGTTCGTCTCGGTGCTCGGGCCCTCCGGCTGCGGCAAGTCGACGCTCCTCCGGATGATCGCCGGCCTGATGGCCCCGACCTCCGGGTCGGTCTCGATCGGCGGCGAGCCGGTGCGCGGGCCGAGCCGGAAGGTCGGCATCGCGTTCCAGACGCCGTCGCTGCTCGAGTGGTACACGGTCGCCGAGAACATCGCGCTCCCGGCACGGATGGGCCGTCATCCGGCCGACAAGCGGTCGGTCGAGCGACGGGTCGAGGAGCTGCTCGCCACGGTGAAGCTGGCTTCGCTCGGGGGGAAGTACCCGAGTGAGCTGTCGGGCGGGATGAGGCAGCGGGTCGCGATCGCCCGCTCGCTCATCACCGACCCCGCGGTCATCCTGATGGACGAGCCCTTCGGGGCGCTCGACGCCATCACCCGCGAGCACATGCACGACGAGCTGCTGTCGATCTGGCGCGAGTCGGGGGCGACGGTGCTGTTCATCACCCATGACATCGCCGAGGCGGTCTACCTCTCCGACCGGATCGTCGTGATGTCACCGCGGCCCGGCCGCATCGTCGCCGACATCGTGAACGAGCTGCCGCGACCACGGAACTCGTCGACCCGGGCCCTGCCCGAGTTCACCCGGCTCGCCAGCGAGCTGCGCGTGCACATCAACCACTGACCCTTAACCCCCTGACGTCGAAAGGCTCTGCCATGACCGAGGTCCTCCAGCCCGCCACGACGGCGCCGCGTCGCGTGTCCGCCCCGCCCCGATCGGCCGCGCGCACCTCCAGGTTCGTGCTCCGCCGGATCCTGACGGTGCTGGCGTACATCCTGGTCGCCCTGCTGCTCTGGCAGGTGTTCATCAGCGTCTTCGACGTCGACCCGCTCCTCGTGCCCGGACCGATCCCGGTGCTGCAGGCGCTCGCCACCCAGCTCACCTCCCCGGTGATCTGGTCGGCCGCCTGGGTGACCTTCCAGGAGGCGATCTTCGGCTTCGGCATCGGGGCGGCCGTCGGCATGGTCATCGCGATCGCCCTCGCCGAGAGCCGTACCCTCTACCGCCTGATCAACCCCTACATCGTCGCCTTCCAGGCCATCCCCAAGGTGGCCCTGACGCCGCTGTTCATCGTGTGGTTCGGGTTCGGCATCTGGTCGAAGGTCGTGCTGATAGCCACCTTCACCTTCTTCCCGGTGATGGTGAACATGTACCAGGGCCTCCGCAGCACGACGAGCGAGGAGGAGGAGCTGATGCGCGTGTCGCACGCCACCCGCTGGCAGCGCTTCCGGCACCTCCGCCTGTACCGCTCGCTGCCGTACCTGTTCGCGGCCTTCGAGGCGAGCTTCGTGCTCTGCCTGACAGGGGCGGTGCTGGCCGAGCTGCTCGGCTCGGGCACGAGCGTCGGGCTCGGCACACTCGTGCAGATGTACACCTCGACCTACAACATGGCCGGCCTGTTCGGCATCATCACCCTGCTCTCCCTCTTCGGTGTGGTCTTCGACCTCGTCGTGAAGGGCACCGCCCGCGTCGTCCTGCGGTGGAACCGCAGCTCCGACCACTGATCCAGCTCCGACCACTGATCCAGCCCCGACCACTGATCCAGCCCAGAACGGACCCCCTCGTGGCCTCGAACCAGCAGCACATCAAGCTCATCTGCGACCTCTCGCTCATCCACTCGAATGCGAAGTGGCGCTACCCCGGGTCGTGGGAGAACTACCCCAAGTACGGTGACCCCGCGCTCTACCTCGACATCGCGCGGATGCTCGAGCGGGGCAAGTTCGACGGCGCCTTCTTCGCCGACGTCGCCGGCACGCCGATGGTGAACGGCTCGATGAAGGACACGGTGGAGCTCGGTGTCGCGTGGCCCCGCCACGACCCGATCCCGATGGTCTCGGCCATGTCGGTCGTCACCGAGCGCCTCGGCTTCGTCACCACGATGTCGATGACCTACAACCACCCCTTCCACGCGGCCCGCATGATGGCGAGTCTCGACCACGTCACCCGGGGCCGGGTCGCCTTCAACGCCGTCGTCAGCGGGTTCCCGCAGGAGGGCCAGAACTACGGCTACGACACCATCCCCGACCACGAGTGGCGCTACGACCGGGCGGCCGAGTTCCAGCAGGTGCTGACGAAGCTGTTCGCGTCGATCGAGCCCGACGCGATGCTCTGGGACCAGGAGACCGGCATCGTCGCGGATGCCTCGAAGGTGCACCGCATCGATCACGAGGGCGAGCACTTCAAGGTCATGGGGCCGCTGCCCGTCGCGCCCTCGCCGCAGGGGCGGCCGATGCAGGTGATGGCCGGACAGTCGGACTCGGGGATGCGCCTCGCCGCGACGTACGCCGACCTGCAGTTCGCGGGGGCCAACGGCCACGCGGGCAAGGGCAAGCACCGGGCGCGCCTGGACGAGATGTGCCGGTCGGTCGGACGCGATCCCGACGACGTCGGCATCGTCTGGGCGGGATCGTTCGACGTCGTGTCCGGGCCGGCCGAGGAGGACGAGATCCGGCGGAAGCTCCGCGAGCAGTACTCCGATCGCCTGCTGCACGTGTTCCTCAGCCAGTGGTGGGGCCTCGACGGGTACGAGATCGACCCCGACGCGTACGTGCACGACGTGATCGCCGAGGTGCGCGGCGCCGGGATCGCGCCGAACTGGGGCTACCTCGACATGGCCATGACCGCCACGACGCCGACCACGAGCATCCGGGACTATGCCCGCGAGTGGCTCGTCTACGGCGCCGAGTACATCGGCACACCCGAGCAGATCGCCGACTACATGGAGGAGGCCTTCCACGCGAGCGGCGCCAACGGCGGCTTCATGATCGCCCCGCGATCGGGTGTTCCCGCGGGCATCGAGCGCTTCGTCGACGAGGTGATCCCGGTGCTGCAGCGGCGGGGGCTCTTCCGCACCGAGTACTCCGGGGCGACGCTCCGCGAGAACTTCAAGGGCCGGTGAGCGCGCGCCGGCGCGGACCCGCCCTGGCGGCCCTGTTCATCGCGCTCTTCTTCGCCGTCGCGTCCAACACGATGGTGCTCACGGGGCTGCCGCAGATCATCGGCGACCTCGACGGCAGCCCGCTCCAGTACACCTGGATCGTCACGACCTCCCTGCTGGTGCTCGCCCTCACGACACCGGTGTGGGGTCGGCTGTCGGAGCGGATCCCGGGGACCCGGCTGCTGATGCTCGCGCTCGGCCTGTACCTCGTCGGCTCGATCGGAGCCGGGTCGGCGCTCGACCCGTGGACGATCGTCGCGTGCCGGGTGCTGATCGGCGCCGGCGCCGGCGGCATCGTGACGCTGGTGCAGCTGATCGTGACCGACCTGACCACTCCGAAGGAGCGACCGGCCTTCTTCGGGGCGCTCGGCTCCATCACCTCGGTCGCTGCCATCCTCGCGCCGGCGCTCGGCGGTGTGATCGTCGACCTCGGCGGCTGGCGGTGGGTGTTCTGGTCGACCGCACCGGTCGCGCTCATCGCTCTGGTGATGGTCTGGCGGTTCGCCCCGTCCGTCGTGCCGCAGTACTCGGGCCGGGGCCGCTTCGACATGGCCGGCACCCTCACCATCGCGGCGACCGTGACGGCGGCCATGGTCGCACTTTCCCTGCTGCAGCGGATGCCCGTGCTGGCGCTCGCCGTCGGGGTGCTGTCACTCATGCTGCTGGGCCTGGCGGTCTACGTCGAGCACCGGGCGGCTCAACCGCTCGTGCCCGGGGCCCTGGTGCGGAACCGGCACCTCGTGCTCGTGCTCATCGCGTCGGGGGTGGGCGGCGTGGCCGCGTTCGGAACGTCGGTCTACCTCGCCATGTACTTCCAGACCGTCCGCGGGGCGACCGCCGGAGAATCCGGGCTCCTGCTCATCCCGCTGTCCGTGGCCACGCTCGTCGCGTCGCTGCTCGCCGGATACGTCGTCACCCGCACGGGCCGCGATCGAGCGGTGCTCGTCGCGGGCATGTCCAGCATCGTCGTCGGGTACGGGATGCTCGCCTTCCTCGGCCGCGACACCCCGATGGTCTTCGCGGTGATCGCCGGCGCCGCCGTGAGTCTCGGGGTGGGGGCGGTCGGTCAGCAGCTGGTGGCGACCGGGCAGCGGTTCCTGCGACGGGACCAGCTCGCCGTGGGGTCGTCGCTGATCCTGTTCCTGCGGAGCCTCGCCACGGTGCTCTGCCTGTCGGGCTTCGGGGCGCTGCTGGCGTTCGTCGCTTCGGGGACTCCCGCCTCCTCGGCGGTGCTGGACGGGGTGCGTCTCGTCTTCGTCGCCTGCCTCGCCGTGGGGGCCGTCGGCTTCGCCGCGGTGCTGGCGCTGCCGTCCAGACGCGAGGCGTCGGCCGGGGAGGACCTGACCCCACCCCGTAATGAGCCCGAAACGGCGGTGTGGTCAACTACTACCGAGTGACTACTCGGTTCTCACGGCGAGGGATTCGATGACACGAGCGAATGCAGGGCGACTGAGGGCGGTCGACGACGAGGCGGTGGCGGCGCTGCTCAGCGAGCGGCTGCGCAAAGGCCATGCCCTGCAGCAGTCACCGCGCCGTGTCTACTCCCTGCTCCGCTCGGCCATCCGCACCGGGGAGCTGCCGGCGCACACCCGCCTGGACGAGGCCGATCTCGTCGTCGAGCTGAAGACCAGCCGCAACGCCGTGCGCCTCGCCCTGCAGCAGCTGGACGCCGACGGCCTCGTCGACCGCCGGCCGGGCCTCGGCACGGTCGTCGTCTCGCAGATCCAGTCGTTCCCCGTCTTCGAGTGCGTCGGGCCGGCGATCGGGGTCACCGGCGCACTGCTCCTGCTGGAGAACCAGCGCATCCCGCCGACGCCCTATCTCTCGTCGCGCATCGGCGGTGGCTCGGAGCCGCTGCACATGTCGGAGTTCCTCGTGCGGGTCGGCGGGCAGACCGTCGGGGTGTTCTCCCGCTACGGGCATGAGCGCGCCGAGGCGCTCGAGCAGGACCGCCCCTTCCTGAAACCCGGCGACCTGAGCTGGTACCGGCGCATCCACGGGTCGGCTCCGGGGGACATCCGGGTCGTCATCGAGGCGACGGGGGCGGATGCCCGCACGGCACGGCTCCTCGGAGTCGAGGAGGGCTCGCCGCTCCTCGTGCGGGAGACGCTCTACTTCGACCAGAACCACGACCCCGTCGAGCTGCACTCCACCTACCTGGACAGCCGGCGGGCATCCCTCCTCGCCGTCGTGACCGACGGGGAGCTCCAGCACGACGCCGTGGCGCAGGTGATTCCACCTCGCTGACCCGGCGGTGGCGTGGCACGGCGTAACCGCGCGCGGCGGTGATCAGAAGTGCTGGTGAGGCGGCCGTTCCCCCGTGATGCCGCGCGTCGGCGCATCGGCGCAACGGTGCGGAAACGGCGACCTAACGCCGACGAAACCGCGGCCGTGTTCACTGATGACGTGCCCCCGACCCGCGGGCGGTGCAGAGGAGGAACTCGTGCGGACCATCACCCTGGGCGACCGGCTCGACATCGAAACGGCCTTCGCGGACTTCCCGTCCGGCGTGGCCGCGCTGACCGCCATGGTCGACGGCGCCCCGACGGGGATGGTCTCGACCTCCTTCACCGTCGGCATCTCCTTCGAGCCCCCGCAGGTGCTCTTCTCGGTGCAGAAGAGCTCGCGCACCTGGCCCGTGCTGCGCCGGGCCGAACGCATCGGCGTCTCGGTGCTCGCCCGAGGGCACGAGGCGGCCTGCCTGCAGCTGGCCTCGCGGTCGCGCGACCGCTTCGCCGGCCTCGACGTGACCGAGGGGGAGGGCGGCGCCCTCTTCGTGGGCGGTTCGGCGCTGCGGCTCGAGTGCCGAATCAGCGCCGAGCACGACACCGGCGACCACGTCCTCGTGGTCCTCGACGTCGACCGCCTCGACGCCACCGCCAACACCGAACCCCTCGTCTACCACCGCCGCGGCTTCCGCGAGCTCCTCGCCGCCACCCCGCACCGCGACGTCGCCTGAACGCGGGAGGCCCCGGCGCGCGGGGAGCGCGACCGGGGCCGGGGTGCGGTGGGGCGGAGCGGCGTCAGCCGATCGGGGTGGGGTTCGTCGGATCGGGCGGCACGGGCAGCGAGCCCTTGATCTGGTTCTGCGCCTGGCACTGGCTGGTGCAGTTGGTGGCTCCCTGCGAGAGCTCGATCGCGTCCTCGCCGAGCACCCCGCCGAGGCGGCCGCCCGAGGTCACGAGCCACTTGGTGACCGTGCCGCTCTGGAAGGTCTTCGTGGCGACCTGGGGGCTGTCCTTGCCGAGCAGCATCTGGTGGAAACCGGTGGCGCTCTGCGCGGGGGTGACGGCGTCGACGCCGTTGCCGAAGTTGATCTTGCCCGTGTACTGGTTCACGAAGTAGAACAGGCCCGGGCCGAGGGTGTGCACGAGCTCGACCGGCTGGGCGAACTCGGGCTCCATCTGGAAGATGCCGCCCTGGGCGCCGTCCTTCGCCTGAATCTTGAACTTGCCGGCCGCGGCCGTGAAGATCACGACGAGAGTGTCGTCCTTCACCTCGAGCTGCTTGATCTTCACGGTGCCGATCTGGGCGGGCGTGAGGGTCGGCACCTTCGACGCGAAGACGACGGTGGGCTGGGTGACCATTCGCAGCGCATCCGGAGCCCCCGTCAGCGTGTAGTCGTAGACGCCGAGGGTCGTGGTGTCGATGCGGAAGGTGTTGTTCAGGCCCTTCACGGTGACGATGCCGGACGCCGCCAGGTCCTTCAGCTTGACGTCCTTGCCGGGGGCCGGGTTGTAGGTGGTGCCGTTGACGGTGACGGCGTAGTCGCCGCCGCCCGCCGAGGGCTTGGCCGAAGCGGGGGAGGCCGCCGCGAAGGCGCCCGTGAAAGCGGCGGCGGCGATGGCGGTGGCGGCGAGTGCCGCCCGGGAGGCTCGGCGGATGCGGTGCGTGTTCATCGCTGGTCCTTCGGTCGTGAGCGAGAGAGGCGACGGCGGGTGCCGTCTGCCTTCAGCCTCGGTGACGCGCGCCCCGGCGTCGATACGACGTAGGTACTAGTACCCGTTCTCGCGCGCCCACAGCGCCGCGCTGACGCGGTCGCCGACGCCGAGCCGGCGGAAGATGCTGCCCACGTGCACCTTCACCGTGCGCTCGGCGATGCCCAGCTCGTGCGCGATCTGCTTGTTCGCCAGGCCCCGGGCGAGCAGGGTCAGCACCTCGGCCTCCCGGCCCCGGATGGGCTGCGGCTCGTCGGCGTCGCCCGGGCGAGCGGATGCGGTGCCCGCCTCGGGCAGCAGGGCGTGCGTCACGCGCGGGTCGATCGGGCGATGTCCCCGCGCGGCGGCCTGCACGGCGGCGGCGATCTCGGCCGGCTCCGCATCCTTCACCACGTAGCCGGTGGCACCGGCGGCGAGGGCGGCCCGCAGGTCGTCACCCGTGTGCGACGACGTCAGGATGACGACGGCGAGTTCAGGATGCTCGCGCCGCACGATCCCCGTGGCCTCGATGCCGCCCGTGCCGGGCATCGACAGGTCCATCAGCAGCACGTCGGGGCGGGTGCGCTCGATCAGCGCGAGGGCGTCCCCGCCGTCGGAGGCCTCGCCCACGACGGCGATCCCGCCCGCCTCCTCGAGCAGGGCGACGAGGCCCGCGCGCACGAGCGGGTGGTCGTCGATCAGGGCGACGCCCACCGGCCTCACGCGGCGCCTCCCCGGGCGGGTGGCGTGCCGGGCAGCTCGAGGCGCCAGCTCGTGCCTGCTCCGGGGGCGGTGGCGACCGAGAGGGCGGCCCCGGCGCTCTGCACGGCGTCGACGAGGAGGGGGATGCCCACATGACCCGAGGCGGGGGAGTGCAGGAGCTCGGGGTCGAAGCCGCGCCCGTCGTCGCGGATCTCGACCACGACGGACTCCGAGCGGGAGCGGCCGCGGGAGGCGGACAGCTCGACCGTCGCCTCGGTGGCCCGCGCGTGCTTCACCACGTTCGCCAGCACCTCGCGCACGACGCGGAAGACCAGCCGCGCCTCGTCGGGGTCGAGCGCACGGTGCGGCCCCTCGACGACCCGCACCTCGACGCCCCGCCCGCGCACCGCGGTGGCGAGGTCGTCGAGCGCCGGGCGGATGCCGGCGGCCGTGAGGCTCGGCGGGTAGAGGTCGACGAGCAGGGTGCGGAGGCCTCCGAGGTTCGCCCGGAGCGTCGCCGTGGCGTCGTCGAGCCGGCCGGCCAGGGCGGCGTCGCCGGTCGCGCGAGCGGAGGAGGCGGCCGAGCGGAGGGCCAGGATGCTCGCGGTGAGGTCCTGGATGGCGCCGTCGTGCAGGCGGCCGGCGATGCGCATCCGCTCACTCGCGGAGGCGTCGACGGCCTGCAGCAGCATCGCCTCGCGCTCGGACTGGGCGCGGCGCACCAGCACGAACAGGCGGCGGCCGACGGGGGCGAGCAGCACGATGAGGGCGATCACGCTGCCGGCGGAGAGCAGGGAGAAGGCGGTCCAGAGCTCGCTCGTTCGCGCGGAGACGCGGTCGTAGGGGAAGTACGCCTCGAACAGCAGCTTCTCGCCGTCGGCCGCGGTGACCGAGTGATAGGCCTCGAGCAGGGTGCCGCGGCCGCGCTCGAAGCGGTTCTCGGGGGCGCTCAGGTCGGAGACCTCCGAGTCGACCCCGCCGTCGGTGAGCACCTCGAGCTCCTCGTCGTCGAGGCCGAAAGTCTCGCCGATCAGACGCGGCTCGTCGGAGTAGAGGATCGTGCCGTCGGCGTCCCAGATCTTCACCCGCACGACGTCGTCGCCGATCACCCGGGCGCGGATCAGCTCGTCGAACGCCCGCCGCTCGGCCTCGTCGTCGAGGAGGCCCGCGCCGAGTGCCGGCTCGACCACCACGTCGGCGAGCAGCTCGGCCGAGCGGGCGGCGTCGTTCACCGCCTCGTCCTCGGCGAGCCGCCGGGCGACGAGCACGCCGACGGCGACGACGACGAACACCACCAGCGCGGCCGCTGCGACGAGCCGCACCACCAGCGCGCGCCGGGTCGGCGCGGCCCCGCGCGGCCGGCCCCCCGCAGCCGGCTCGGTGAGCGTCAGCCACGGCGCCATCGTCTGCTCCGCCCCCATCGTCCCAGTATGCGCGGGTGCCGCCGCCATCGGCATCCGGCCCGGCCTCTTGACGGGGGCGGGTTGTTAGTGTTTGATCAGTCACATGAGCGAGACGAGATCACGAGGGGCGGGCATCCGCTCGACCGCCGAGGATCAGAGGGTGCGCATCGTCGCCCGTGCGGTCGACGTGTTCGCCGTGTCGGGCTACAAGGCGACCCCGGTCGCCGACGTGGCGACGGCGGCCAAGGTGTCGCCGGCGTACGTGTTCCGGCTGTTCGAGGGCAAGCTCGGGCTGTTCGTGGCCGCCGTCGACGACTGCTACGCGCAGGTCGCGTCGGCCCTGGTGGCCGGAGTCGACGACACGGGGACGCCGGCCGAGCGCCTGGAGCTGATGACGCAGTCCTACATCGAGCTCATCCGCGACCGCAGCCTGATCGCGCTGCAGGTGCACGCGCAGAGCGCCTGCGACGTGCCCGAGATCCGGGATGCCGTGCGGCGGGGCCTGGCCGCGGTCGTGCGGGCGGTCTCCGGCACATCGGGTGCCGACGACGACTCGGTGCAGCGCTTCCTCGCCTACGGCCAGCTCTGCCACCTCGTGGTGCAGGCCGGCCTCGCCGACGTCGACACGGCGTGGGCGCGGGTCGTCGACCACGGCATCCGGCACGACTGACGGCCCGACCAGGCTGACTCCGGCCCTCCCAAGCTTAGCCCGCAATTGTGACTGTTCAGTCACACACAACCAGGAAGAAGACACCATGAGCACCGACCAGATCACCCGCATCGTCCTCCCCGGCCTCGTCGAGCCCGCGGGCCTCGAGGTCGTCACCGGCCCGCTGCCCCGCCCCGCGAAGGGCCAGCTGCTCGTCGCCGTTGAGGCCACCGGCATCAGCTTCGCCGAGCAGTCCATGCGCAAGGGCCGCTACTTCGGTCAGCCCGCATTCCCGTTCACGCCGGGCTACGACCTCGTCGGCACCGTCGTCGAGGTCGGCGCGGGCGGTGACGAGCGGATGCTCGGCCGCCGCGTCGCGAGCATGACCAAGACGGGCGCGTGGGCGACCCGCGCGGTCGTCGAGGCGCGTGACACGGTGCCCGTTCCGGCCGCCGTCTCCGCGGAGGACGCCGAGACGGTCGTGGTCAACGGCGTCACGGCCTGGCAGATGCTCAACCGCTCGGCGCGGGTGCGTCGCGGAGGGACGGTGCTGCTGTTCGGGGCGAACGGCGGGGTCGGGGGCATCCTGAGTCAGCTCGCGCTGCACCAGGGCGTCAGGGTCATCGGGGCCGCGTCGCCGCGGCATCACGAGGCGCTGCGGGCGGCGGGGGTGGAGCCGGTCGACTACGCCGACCCCGAGCTCGAGGCGCGGGTGCGCGAGCTGGCGCCCGGGGGAGTGGACGCGGTGTTCGACAACGTCGGCGACGAGACGGCGCGGATGTCGTTCCGGCTGCTCGCGCGTGGTGGTGTGCTGGTGTTGTACGCCATCGTCGGGGTGCTCGACGACGCCGCCCTGGGGGGATCGCTGGGACTCTGGGGCGCGTTCGGCCGGGCGATCGGGCAGGCAGTCCTGTGGAGTGCCCAGCCGAACGGGAAGCGCGCGACGTTCTACGACCTGTGGGCCGGCCACCGGCTGCGCCCGGTTCGCTTCCGCCGGCGCCTGGAGGCGGACCTGGGGCGGGTCTTCGCGCTACTCGAGAACGGTGTGCTGACCGCCAACATCGCCGCGCGCTTCCCCCTGACCGAGGCGGCGGCCGCGCTCGCGCTGGCCGAGTCGCGCACGCTGAACGGCAAGGTCCTGCTGCTGCCCTGACCGGCTGGCCCTCTTGCGCGGGGCGGGGCATCCGTGTTTTATTAACGTTGTCAAATAATTACGGACATCGCGGTCCGTCAGGGCGTTCCCGCCTGCGGTCGCGGAGAGGAACGCATGAGATCGCAGTCCCGGATCACCCGCTCGGCGCTCGCCACCGCGGCGCTCGCCGTCGCAGGAGCACTCGCCTTCGGCGGCACCGCCGCCTCGGCCACCCCGACCCCGAGCCCCACCCCCACCCCGACGAGCACGCCCAGCGCGACGAGCACGCCCAGCGCGACGAGCACGCCCAGCGCGACGAGCACGCCCACCCCGGCAGCGAGCCCGACCGGCACCGCGACCCCGGCTCCGACCCCCACCCCCACCGAGCAGCCGAGCGGCGCGAAGCCGCCGCAGACCGCCCCCACCCCGGCCCCCGCCCTCCCCGAGGGCGACCTGGCCGCGAAGCCGTACCTCGGCTGGAGCAGCTACAGCATGCAGGTCTACTCCGACGACGGCCAGTGGATCACCGCCGACCAGATCATCGCCCAGTCCGACGCGATGCACGAGAAGCTGCAGCCCTTCGGCTACGACCACATCAACGTCGACGCCGGCTGGAACGGCGGCGTCGACGAGCACGGCCGCCCCGTGCCGAGCACGAGCCTCTACCCCGACGGCCTGCAGAGCGTGATCGACCACGTGCACGGCAACGGCCAGACGTTCGGCCTCTACTTCATCCCCGGCATCTCGGCCGAGGTCTCCGACGCGGCCTACCCCATCGAGGGGGCTCCCGGATGCACGACCGCCGACGTGGTCAAGCAGCCCCTCCAGCAGGCCGACTACTGGGGCATCGGCAACCGAATCGACTTCACGAACCCCTGCTCGCAGGCGTACATCGACTCGATCGCCGACCAGCTGAAGAGCTGGGGCGTCGACTTCATCAAGTTCGACAGCGTCACCCCGGGCTCGGGCATCAGCGACCTCTCGGTCGACGCCCGCGACGACGTCGACGCCTGGTCGAAGGCCCTGCACGAGCGCGGCATCTGGTTCGAGCTCTCCTGGGCGCTCGACATCCAGTACGCCGACCTCTGGAAGGAGAAGGCCGACGGCTGGCGTGTCGACTGGGACGTCGAGTGCTACTGCGCTCACGAGGCCCTCGTCAGCTGGGACACCATCAGCCGCCTCTTCCCGAGGATGGCCGACTGGTGGCGCCAC